>NZ_KI911563.1:0-2075 GCF_000515335.1 Cohnella panacarvi Gsoil 349
TAGTGACCGTGGTTTCCAGTATACGAGCAAAAGTTTTAAGAAGAAACTGGACGATGCAGGCATGACACAAAGCATGTCTAGGGTGTCGAGGTGTATCGACAACGGCCCGATGGAATCATTCTGGGGAATGATGAAATCCGAAATGTACTACCTCAACAAATTCAATACATACGAAGAGTTGGAAGCTGCCATTATCGAATATGTCGAATACTACAATAACCATCGCTACCAGAAGAGGCTGAACTGTATGACGCCTTTAGAATACAGACAATATCTTCTCCATTCAGCCGCCTAAAAAAATAGCACCGACCACGAATATGGTCGATGCCGAGTTTTTAATATATCAACTGTCTACTTTACAGGATGCACTTCACATTATTTCTTTCAAGGTTTTTTTTGTATCAGAACCAGGCGAAGAAATCAACGAAGGGGAGTCTGAATCCGATTATACTGTCGCGACTCCAAAACGTTAGTAGAATAAATATTTTTGAATGGTGATGATATCATGATTACTTAATTATTGGAGGCTAATTCACATGACAGAACAGGAAGCGAAGGAGATAATTGAACAAGAGAATTTAAAACGTTTAATTGGTTCGGTGAACATTCTGATAGAGAGAATGAAGTTGTAATCATATCAGAAAATAGTGACTGGTTAGTTTATGTCACGGATGAAAGAGCCAGTATAGTTACTGTGTCTGTGACAAAGGTTACTTCACTAAGTGAGGCTTTTAATAAACTTCATTAAAAAACTAAGGACTGAGAAAATAATATTTGAGTAGTGGAACACTCCAGAACCCTATACATACTTTCTACACAAATATTGGTGTACCATTACTTCTAAACAGGCAGCAAATAGTTAGTCACCGCCATGGCCGGCCTGTTTTTTGTTATTAGTAGTTGGAAGTATGCCCCGAGTCAAGAACTTTATTTAAAATAGAATGAAAGTAGAGCTCTGCCCCCTCACATGAAGGATCAGACTTACACAAAATATCGTATTATAAAGGACATTCAAGTTAGATCGGGAATAATTGCTCCCTGGTTTGACGAAGTTGGTAACGGAATTCAATATAACACTCAGCTAGATATCGTAGACGATATTGGAAATCAAGTCAAGCTACAGTGGGGAATTTGTTGGATTTCGGATATATCGAGGAAATTAAATGATAGAAGGGAGATTTCAATGGATAAATTTCAGTTACAGCATATCTGTAGCGACCTGGGAATAAAAGTTATAGTCAACGATGAAATGATTAAAGAACAAACTGGATACTATGAAAACTATAACCAAATAGAGAACAACAGCGGTGAGTGGTATTTTTCTGAGATGAACTTTGAAAAGCGACCATCTCCAGAAAAAGAAAAAATAACAAAATTTCTCGATGAAGAGGAAGCTGTTAAGTTTTTCTTTATCATGACGTTTAGAAAGTTCATTTCTAAAAAAATACACTTACCTAATAATCCAATAAGAAGTATTCGAACTTTCGAAGAATTAATAAATTACTTCGACACATTAGGAGTTAAGAGAGAGTTTTATAGCTTTAGTGAAATCAGGTCTCGAGAGGTTTATGCTGAGGTATTGGACGATAAAATAGTAGTAAGTTACATTGATAACAATAAACAGAGAAAATTCACTACTATGCCGTTAGATGTGGAACGCGGAATCTTCATCATCTATAGATTAACCTATGCATTGCACTTCCTTAACATGGTTGAAACGAAGTATTTGGATAGCGGATTATTGAGTGAGAGATTTAATGACGATGATATTGCGATATTTATTAAGTGATAGTTAATACATTCTTTATTTCCGATTAACCTTGATTGGCTCATGCCATTCAAGGTTTTTCTATGGATTTTCCAGTAAACCGAATGCAAGTAGGTCAATTGCTTGCTTCAAGTTCATCATCAAGAAGCAAACACTCGCAGTTATCGTCTCGTTTATCTAACGCGGCCGATCGACTATCTTCCGCCGCATATGGCGTGGATCCGGCGATCAAGGCGCGAAGGCAGCTTCAATATCGAATCTCGTACGCGACGCAAAGATTGCGCGGGCTCGAAGATCGAATGTACAA
>NZ_KI911563.1:2175-15634 GCF_000515335.1 Cohnella panacarvi Gsoil 349
GTAACAGGCGATGAGCTTAACGGATGGGACTACGGATTCGGCATCGCGGGAGCCATCGCTCCTGCCATCAAGGGCGGCAGGGGATTGTACAAAGGTTATAAAGGATTATCGGGTGTAGATGAAGTGGTTGATGTTGGTCGAGTGATTGAGGCGTCGGGTAAAGGGATAGACATTTCAAAATTTACACCATTAGTTAAAACAGAGCCAAATACAGCATTTTTCTGGTCAGGGAAGAGTAATGGAGTTGGCGGAGCTGAGAAAGCTTTAGAGATAGCACAGGCAAAAGGGGGAACAACCCTTGAAGGTATGATTGATTCTAAAGGAATAAAAATGCCAGAATGGGATATTAACGATCCATTGTCAATTAAAGCATGGCAAGATATTTCTGGTGAATATGCAAAACAAGTATCAGGTGAAGTACGAGCCGTTGTTGGAAATAGTTTGAGGACAGGGAACATATGGGAGAATGTTGAGCTGCCAAGATTAATGGAGAATCCTAATGTCACAAAAATAACCATAATTGATCCCGAATCATTAGCTGACAAAGTTATATTCGAAAGGTGATGACAACATGAAAATTATCGGAACATCGTCGTACATTAAAATTCAAGATTTTGTAGGTAAAAGTATGATTATTGAAGGTGAAATGATTGTTAACGGCTTTGTTGCATACAAAAGTTCGATGACTCATTGGGAAGAGCCTAATAGACATATAATTGTCTCAGACGAAGATAGGGAGAGACTAATTAAGGCTGTAGTTGAGGAAAGTAAGAACAAAGGATTCAGCATAGAATTTGAATAGCACTGAAACCTTGATCAAGTGCTCGTCACTCAGTCAAGGTTTTTTTCTATAGAATCTATTCCCTTATCATCAGAACGCTATAAAATCGAAACTTGTGCGTTATAGCTATTGCTATTCCATAAATGGTTGGCAAGCGAGGACGGACAGCGGTTTACGGAGCAAGCGAAAGCGAATGCCGTTCCTCCGGCCAATTCCTGCCCCGCGCCGGAGGAGCCGATCGACTATCGGGCGTATCTCGGCGAATATGACAGAGAAACTCCGGGCGTAGACGCGCTTTACTTCGTCGACGCCGACGGGAACCTAATGCAAGTGGATTAAGTAAGCTTGAGCAGTTGGTCGGCGATCGAGCTTGCGACAGGCGAGAATCTCGTAACAGGCGATGAGCTTAAAGGATGGGACTATGGATTCGGCATAGCGGGGGCCATCGCTCCTGCCATCAAGGGCGGCAGGGATACTGAAAGAGGATTTAGGCCTGACCCATCGACATATCTTCCTATAGAATATATTAACAATCATTTATCGAAATTTGAGTATGGAGTTACCAGAATTCAATGGGCGGCTCCCGATAGACCAATTGGACCACCCAAGGTACTTTTGTTATGCCTAAATCAGTTGCAGATGAAGTAATTAGACAAGCAGGTGGGGATGTTTCCAAACTAGATGAATTATTGGGATTAAATCCAGGAGATCTTGGATTAAATCCTGTAAGAGACAGTAAGGCAGTAACTTATAAAGGAGAAATAGCAAAAGGATTTGGATCATCCGGCGGAGGCATACAATATGAACTTTCTTTACCTGTAGAATGGCTTGAAGAGTTAGGGATGATAAAAGAAATATAATGATATAATGATTCATTGTATATAGGAGGCTAGAACAATGACAGAACAGGAAGCGAAAGAGATAATTGTAAACGAGAATTTAAGACGGTTTAATTGGTTTGGTGAGCAGCCCAATAGAGAGAATGAAATAGTAATTTAGGCAGAAGATAATGAATGGGTAGTCTATGTCACGGATGAAAGGGCCAGTATAGTTACGGGATCTGTGACAAAATTCACTTCACAAAGTGATGCTTTAATCAATTTCATTAAAAGACTAAGAACTGAGAAAATACTGTTTGATAGTTGCTTAAATGCCTAACTCCCCAGTCCACGCACTTGAAAGGACGATTTTAAACGAAGAAGATGCCAGGGAAGATGCCGGGCGTCTTTCTTTTTGAACCCAAGTACGAGCGTTCTCTCTGTCAGCCTTAACCTTGTGTCGTATTTCGAGACATGTTCATGCTCGTTTCACGTTTAAATATCCTTTTCGCGACATTTTACTGACATTTCGAGGATATCCCATTCAACTTTAAGGAGACTTTCCATATACTAGAATAAGAGTGTTCTAGAGGAATATCGATGTGAACTGTCAAAGGAGATGTATTTATTCGATGAAAAAGTTGATTGCTCTACTCATTCTTGTTCCAATCCTATTCAACTCTGACTCTACGTTCGCCGCCTCTTCAAACGGCGAGAAACCTTCCGCATGGGCGAAAGATACGGTTGCCGAGGCGATCGCGCATAAACTTGTTCCGGAGCGCCTTCAGTCCAAATACCAGAGCCCGATCACTCGAGACGAATTCGCCGAAATGCTCGTTCAGACGGTCATCCAGAATGCGAACGATGATGATAGTTTACTGGCAGATTGGTCGATTGATTCATTCCTTGAACGAGTCGATGTAGATGTCGCCTTCGAAGACACCCAAGCGGATTACATTAAGGTGGCTTTCGCCATAGGGGCGATCAATGGAGTATCAGATACTAAATTTGCGCCGGATGCACTGATCACAAGACAAGAAGCCGCGACGATGTTAATCAATACATTGAGTTTCAGCAATGGTACGGCTTACAACGAAAACGAGATTATGTCGATATATAAGGATTACTCGAAAATAGCAAAATGGGCTCAACCGGCCGTACAAAATGCGTATTTTAGAGACATTTTACTGGGAGTGGGCGATTATTTCGATTACGCCGGTAAATTTACGCGGGAGCAAGCCATTGCAACGATGTGGCGTCTATACTATTCGGTTAATTACGATCACCTGACTTTGCGCGGAATAGCAAGAATTGAACCTGATTATATCAACAATCATTTCACGGTAGGCAAAGATTATATCTATATGGATTATCCAGACGAAGACTTCTGGATGGAAGCCGGAGATGCCATGGCTTATGATATACAAGTATCTTGTTGGGACTACTTTACGGAAAGCAATCAATACGGAGAAATGCCCTCTCTCGCTCAAGGTGTTGCGGCATACAGGTTTACTACTTTACGAACACACAGCGTGCCAGAGGTGATTAAAGCCGCAGCGGAGAACAAGTCGATTACGGTCGACTTCGGCTATATGACCTACACTACGCTCACCAAGGACCACGTTATCGAGATGAGATTGAAACCCGTTAAAGGTAACTTTACCATTCTTGCAGGACATACCTATGGGTATCCGAAGCAGGAAGTAGTACGAAAAGTGATAAAAATCGAAGATGCTGCTTACGAAAGCTACTAATCGTGTGATTTCACTATATCAGGAATGCGATAACCTTGATTGGCTTCTGCCTTTCAAGGTTTTTTGTTTCTATTTCGGTCAGCTAATCTTCTGTTACTACCGTGTTCGACATCATTTGTCAAGAACTTTTCGCGGCATATAGATGATATTTCGCGGCTCGAAAATGCCATTATTCTAATGGTTATACCATTTCGCGGCCAATAACTTACATTTCGCGGCAATCCTATTTCATAGGCAGAGAGGCTTCCATATACTTGGACATAGATGCCCCATACATAATTCGACAATAGAGCATTCCATACGACTCATACCTTCAAGAGAGGAGAATACAAATGCGTATAAAATCGACAAAGCTGATCTCTATCGTGATGTCGGTGTTTATTCTAGTCTCGTTGCTAGTACCTAACTTTCCTCCGGTTCAGAAAGCCGAAGCTGCCATTGTTGGAACTTCGGGTACGATCCCGGCCGGAGGAACGCCTAATCCCGGCGGAGGCTTGACGGGATGGGGATATAGAGTAGGGATCATTACCGAGACGCTAAAGCCTTCCGCTTCGTTCGAGGAGAACAAAGATAATACTTGGTTAGAAGGCAGAATAAGAACTCACTATAATAACCACTATCCTAATATGCAGCATTCCATCATGTTCATTCCGAATTCCCAGTGGGAGAATAACGCTGTTATCGGGTGGTATACGCCCAGCTCAGGGGCAATCCAGTATCTTCGTGACGAGACCGTTGTCGGCAGCAATACGATACAGGATTTCAAGATGAGAAAATTGGAAAGCAAATTTAACTCTCCTGAACACAAAAATATTTATTACCCGGAACTAAGTTCCTTGGCACCATTCGGTAAAGAAGATCCGAAAACCACGAGAAAATATACTTTAAACGAAATGCTCGGAAACGGTAAATGGAAAAAGCTTGTCGACAATTCTGCCGATACAACAAGCTCCTTGAGGGTATGGAACTATATATTCAAGAGTAATAGCGATATACAAAATAGATTTAAAGAGTACATAGCGGATGAAAAGAATGATAATTCGAAGGATTCCGAGAAATGGGAAGCTAAGTTAAAGTATATTGACCTCCTTATGACTCTCTACACCTTATCCCATCCCGATCAAAGAAAAGTGTACGAATCTGAGATCAATCGGCTCATCGCCGGGAATGAGACGCTGACGAAGCCCGTATTACTTGGGATCGACACCGTCAGCGCTTTTCACGCACCCGGATTAATTAAGAATAACGCCGCCGTATTCATGCCAAGTACAGCCTATGTTCAATATATGCATGGCGGTACTCCGAAATGGGATATTACCGCCGAGAATTTCAACAATGGAGCAGCCGTATCGGGAGGCACCAAAGGTCTCATTCAGAGAGCCGCTACGGAGTCGGTCAAGCAACTGAGTTCAAGAAAGAGACTATCCGATCTGTCGGGAAATCAAAGAGAAAATAACGGATTTGCCTGGGCGTATGGAGGCGTGGTTGGCGCCATTCTCTACACGGATAGCGGAGGCTTTAAACGATGGGGAACGACTTCCGCTACCAGCCCTGTCATGAAGTTGCTAGATTTCGATACTGCTAAAGATATATATGGATTCATGGTAATGGGCGGTCCTCCGAACGCCAATGTCCCAGCCGATCCTGCTTGCGAATGCGCGATATCTACAACCGAGAAAGGCGGAGCGATTACAGGGGATGCGATCGGGAAGCAAGTTCCTATTAAAGTTGATGTGAATGGAGACAAATCGGTTTGGGAGAAGTATCTCAAGAAGCCTTCCTCTAGCCCGATTACCGTTCGCATAGATATCACGAGGACGGGTGGAAGCGGAACGCCCTCCTTTACTTCCCAGGGTTCTGCCCCGAAACTAGGCACATTCGTGACGGTAAGCGGCGCGACGCTTTCGTCATGGTTAAAGAATGAATCCCTGCCGACCTATAATGACAATCTATCAAGCTATAAATTGTCCAACGGGCAATCGGTCGCATTCGCTTATAAAGCGCATGTCCAGATTAAAGTAGGAACGGAAACTCTAATCGATTGCGGAGATTCAGATCCGATAAAAGTAGCGTTTAATAGAAATGAAATTAAACCGGAGAAAGGTTACTACAGATCAACGCCGAGTTACTGGTCCGAGATCAAGGAGGGGGTTCCCGGCAGCGAAGAGTTCGAAGCCATGTCTGGGACTCCAACGAATCGTCCTTTATATTTTGCGTCCGGCGGGTCTGAATTTATTGTGGACATCGAAACGGAATATGTGCCGAGCGCTACGGCAACTAGAACCTACACCTCTAAGTTCAACACGGTAAAGAGCGGGCAATGGATAGACCCTACAACAGGACCGGTAGCCCACGAGTCGCCGCCCTCCTGCAATCCGCCGCGAAAGGCAACTGATGTTTCGGGAGCTACCTTCACGGAAACAGTAGGGATGGGTAATTCACGTCACACGACCAAAGAGAAAAAGGATCCGACTTACGATAGTGAAGGCAGCATGACTGACCCGGGATGGCCGGAAGAGTGGCATACGGATTATTGGTGCACTTACTCGGGCGGACATACGATTATGGTTGGAGGATACAGCGATACTTAGACGCAGACGGTTACGTTCGACTACATGAAGATCAATAAGGTCCACGTATGGAAAATCGAGCGATCCAAAGTCGACGGCATGTTGGCGCTACTAGGTACCGATCAAGTTACGGCTACCGTGAAGCAAGGCGATCCGACGATATTCGCGAACATCGCTGCATCCAACACGAGCGCAGCCGGACGGCTCAGATACTCGTTGGAAACGAATCAGCATGACAACGTCGTATGGAATGAAGGAGATTCGGATAATAGGGACGCGAACAGCGATTCCGATTCTTATGTGAACGAGAAGAAAAAATTCCAAGAGAGAAGAGAATTAACGACGAACGTTACGGCGGTATCGGACTTCCTTATTTTGCAGACTTCTTCCGGCGATCAATCGGTCATTTACTTCCAGAAGCCATCGCCTACGAAGAAGGTAACCGAAACGTTGGACGTACCCAAAACATCCAAAATCGCGATGTGGGACAGTAATCCGTATTCCGCTGCCAAGTGGACCCCCAATCAGATCCATATCGGATCTTATAACGGGAAGTATAGTCATCCAACCTCCAAGTACACGGGCAGCGGTTCAGGAAGCACGGTACCTACGATCTTCGATAGTCTCCCTGCGGGGTTGAATAGGACAGCAAGGCCTGGATCCCCTCTTAGGTTAATGGAAACGAATCTGAATGTAATCGATACGATACCAAACGGGGAATATGTGACCGGGAATTCTACGATGTTCTATAAATACCTTTCTTTTCACAAAGGCACGAACGATACGGAATTTTCCAGCACGACGGATTCGGATTACGGAATGGCCGGGCAGTCCTTCGATTCCGCGTACTCTAATACGCACAGCAAAGTGAACGATATCGTCATCCACAACCCTGTATCTACGGAACTCTCGATGGTCATCCCATTGGATAGCCGGAGGGATCAGAGAACTCCGTTAACGCAGTCGATAGGCGGCAATCTTCAGCCCGACATCATCGAATATGACAGAGTGCTCGACACTAACTACAGGCCGAACCTGTTGTTTAACGGAGATGCTGAATACGTTAATCCTAACGAGAGTGCTTCTGGTTGGATGACCTGGTCGTCTTCTGGTACTTCAGCGAATTTTTCCACTCGAGTAGAGGATCCGACTTGGACGATTTCCGACAGATCTTCTTTCGAGATTTCGAGTAAAACGAAAGCCGATAATGGCGGTGTAAATATTACGGGCACCTATTATCAAGATGTGCCCGTAACCCCTGGCATGAAGTACAGACTATTAGGAAAAACAAGCTGTCATCGATGTACAGGTGGAGTGTATATCGATTCTTATAATAGCTCGGGTGTTGGGATCACTTTAGGATCTATTCCGTCCAATACAACTCAGACTGTTCAACCGTTTTCCCTAGAGGTAACGGCGCCGGGAAATGCGAAATTCTTTCGTATCGGACTAGTTAAAGGAAATAGCCTAGCTGGAGTACCGGCAGGGTCTGCTCCTGATTACTTATTCGCTGATGATATAAAACTGATCAACGTGGATTCACAAACTGCAGATAAGCCTATTGGATACAAGCAGGTGCAAGTTCCAAATCCAGATTATGTACCTCCGGTGGTCGCAGATCCGCCTGTCAATCTAGCTTTCTCTTTCAGCGGAGCTATTCAGAATTACACTGTGCCTTATACGGGTACCTACAATGTCGAGACTTGGGGCGCGCAAGGCGCCACCGGTACAGGTGGCTATGTATCAGGGAAGGGTGCCTATTCGAAATCCGTTGTATCGCTAACCAAGGGAGAAGTCCTACAAATTTTAGTAGGTGGTCAGGGAAGCAACTCCGGTTCCCATTCCGGAGGGGGCGGCGGAGGAACCTTCGTTGCAAAAAGCGGAGCTCCAGTTTCCGTTGCCGGAGGTGGCGGAGGAGCTTACCTAAACTACTACAATGGAACTTATTATCATGGCCAACCAACCCAAGGTTCGGTTCAAAGTCCACTTACATCAACGACTGCCACCGTGGGATATGGCGGCGTAAACAGTAATCCGTGGGGGTACTCGAACTCGGGGGCTGGCGGCGGATTCTATGGCAACGGAGAGACCGGTACCGTTTCCTATACTAGCGCTTCCGGAGGGAAAGGATTTAATAACTCGGGAACTGTAGTTGGTTATGGCGGGTACGGCGGCGGAGGCGACGGTAACCCCTCAACGACTGGCGGCGGCGGTGGGGGTTACACGGGAGGGTCTGGCGGTAACGGGAATAACAGTTCTTATTACACCGGATTTGGTGGAGGTTCGTTCTTCACGGGAACTGGCAGCTACGCCAAAGGCGGTTGGGAGAGTATGCCTTCCCCGATGGGAGTAGGAACCCAGATCGGCCAAACAGGCAATGGCTATGTGAGGATTACAAAAGACGGTACGGGTTCTCTCTCTACTGGAGAACCGTTCGCTATATCCAACTTCCTTGGCCTCGGTTACAGCGGCTGGGGAGGGACGGTCAATTTAACAATCACTTCTACCGTAAAAGTCGGAGATACCGCCGTGATTTATACGACTAACGGCAACTCGGAGAACAATACTTCCTATGTACCGCTAATACCATCTGACTTTGTAAAAGTGGGATCTGCCACTAACGGCCGACAAGCGTACACGAAGAAAATACAGGCTTCCGATGCAGGAAGAACGATTAGTATATCTGGTGGTTCAACGTTTGGGTATATCTTCTTCACAGTGCCTGCGAATTTCGATTTAGGCGTATCTTCGGCAACATCTTCGACATTAACGTTCGATAGTGGAGGTAAACCGGTAAATATAGTAAGTATAATGCACGCCACTGCAACTACCGGGGAGTATACTGCTTACAACACGTCATACCCATGGGAATATGTATACGTTTCTCCGGAATTTCCTGCTGGCATAATCTTTCCAGTACCTTCGAATAGCGCATCGTTCTTCAATTACAATTATCCTCATCTGGTGTTCGTCAATAGCGGATATTCTTCCGAGACTACTTCCGAGAATACTACAACATTCACCTATAGCGGAACGATGAAAACGTATACCGCGCCAAAAAGCGGGACTTATACGCTGGAAGCATGGGGAGCGCAGGGCGGAAACGGTATGGCGAACGGCGATACGAAGCAGGGGGGGAGAGGTGGTTACTCTAAGGGGGAAATTGCTCTAACTGCCGGACAGGTGCTAAATATTTTCGTGGGTGGACAAGGGTCCAGTTATGGGTCCAGCGGAGTGCTTATAGCCGGGGGTTGGAATGGAGGCGGAGATGCCTACTCGCAGGGATCGACTTATAATGGAGCTTCAGGCGGCGGGGCAACAGATATAAGGCTGGGTGGTACTGCTCTATCGAACCGTATTATTGTTGCGGGAGGTGGAGGCGGCTCAGCTGACGGAGGAGGAAGTACAGCAGCCGGAGCAAAGCTTGGCGGCGATGGCGGAGGCGTATCCGGCCAAGATGGTAGTTCTGGAAGCTCGGGCAGTTCTACGATTGCCCGAGGAGGGACCCAGTCCGCTGGCGGGGCCGGCGGAGCCTGGCCTGGTTGGTCCATTGGAGGCGCAGGTTATTTAGGGGAAGGTGGAGATGCAACATCCTGCACGAGTTGCGGTAACGGTGGAGGCGGCGGGGGTTACTACGGCGGAGGAGCAGGAACTTGGATCGCAGGTGCCGGAGGGTCGGGCTATGTCGGCGGTGTTATGAATGGTACTACGACCGCAGGCGTTAACAATGGCAATGGTAGAGTAACGATAACGGCCCCAGATGGAGATGATCCTAGCAACTCTAAATTCCTAGATCAATGGGTAATAGACCCAGAGTATAACTACTCTTTCCCGGACGAAGCCTACACCTTTGTTCAGAGAACAACGCCGCCAGATGCTCCCGCCACAGTTCCCGGCGGTGGAAGATACGAACCAGGCAACTTCATCAATCTTGATTACGGCTTCGAGATCTATTTTCCCAATAAAGGAGATTTCTTGGGTGACAGCGCTTGGGGAATCGGAACGACGACGGCTACTAGAGGAAAAGGATTCTACGGAAATCCTGCCGTGGCCGGAGACGAAATGGATACCACGGAATGGACACAATCCAAGTCGGTTACGTTCGACTTTAACGTGATCTACAACGGTGTGATGTACACGTCGGGCGAAGAAATCGATCTGCCTGTAAATTGCAATTCCTTTAACTGCCGATACCCGTTTTACTTGCCCCTTGCGAATAGCGAGGCGATAAGCGCTGTCGTCACCTATAAGGCCATTGCGATTAATGGCATCGCCTTGGATAACGATAACCCGACGAACAGAATTCGCGGATCCATGAATTTGGATGCCAAGCATAGCGCGAAGAAATTGTCGAATATAGACGTAGTGGGAAGAATAGGCAATATGGCAATCGAAGATACCGGGGATTTCCGGTTCTCCAACTTCTTCAAGGTTCCTGTGTCGCCAACGTCCTGGCTGGTTCCGAACGTAGTGAAGAGAGTAGACGTCAAATCGCAGAATCGGATCATTGGAGACACTAAGGATATAAGAGGCGAGTCCGTGAATGCTTCAACCCGATATCTCAATACGTATGGGATGACAGCCCATTTGCAGAAACTGCCGGTCGAATTCCCATTATCGCCGGAAAAGAATAGTATCCCGTCTTTGAGGAGACAGCCGATGAGGTTAGGGTACAACGTGTTGGCGGATCTTCAAACGATAGGAAATTATTATGATAGCGTTCAAATCATACCTTATTACTATAGTCTGGATCTGCAGACTGGAACGTATACTCCGGTTGATATATACATGCTTGTGAATTCGAGCTACAAACCTATTAATCTATTCGGAGCGGCGGTGCCAGGTTGGGATTCGAGTAGTGTAAATAAACATGAGTATGACTTGGATTGGGAAAGCGAAAGCGGAAGGCGGAATTATTCATCGGCGGAAAGATCTAATACGGAATCGGTGATCGACTTTTTCGCGACTACGGATGATGGTGGAGAGCAGCATATAATGGCTAGTCCTCATGGAGGCAAGTATCCATTCGGGACTGCACAAATCATGTATCTCCAAGGAAGAAACAGAACATTCATCGGAAGCAGCGAAACCTATGGGGCTGACAAGAACCCCGGCGGGACGTTGCTGGAGCAACAATTCGGTATACAAGGACAAAGATGGCACTTCACTTTTGGATTGCCTTCGTCAGCCATAGCGATTGCTCACGGACAAAAACCGACGAAAGCGAACATAGAAGCGTTCAGGAGCAATACTTCAGTTCTTGTAATGGCCGCAGATATCGTATCTATTGGAGATACTTTTGCTTTGCGTTACGAATCTGCCGGGATGAACAATCCCATTCAAATTAGCGGGACGAACTATGCGACGATAAGCATTCCGTATCCGGTCATAGCTGTATATTCATCCAACAAATCATCGGCAGACGATCTGGAAGTAAGGGGAACTCATTAAGTACATGGAGACATAAGTGGATGCGTAAAGCGGCGTCCACTTATGTCTCCAAAAGAGAGGTGGGATAGCATGTCATCTTTCAAAATCGATCTGAAGACGGTAGAGCAGCTTAGAAGCAGGCACTCGCAGTTATCGTCTAGTTTATCTAACGCGGCCGATCGACTATCTTACGCGGCATACGGCGTGGATCCGGCGATCAAGGCGCGAAGGCAGCTTCAATATCGAATCTCGTACGCGACGAGCTAATGTTCAAGCTGCTGGAAAAATAAAAGTCGATGCAAATGGAAATGTCAGAAGAATAACAAATGAATCAGGACACTATACTCCGACAGATGAGCAAGCTAAAAATGATGAGCAAATATTTAACGATGCTGGAATAAAGACGGAAAGCGCTTGGTTAGAAATATATCAATTAGAACTAACGAGCAACGGTTATGTTGATTTAGGGAAATTAAAGAAAGCACAGTCAACTAAATTGAAATAAAGGAGGAGATATTTTGACGACAACTCAAATGAATGAAGAAATTTTTTCAACGAATTTATTTAAAGTAGTTGAAAAGATAAAAAGCGCTAGGAACATTTCGAGCAATACAGTTAAATTTGTTATAGAGCCTGTCGAGGAACGTGGGAAAATGTTAGATGGTGGCGATGAAATGATGAAACGTCTTGTGTTATCTAAAGAGAATATTGGTGGTAAAAAACTACTGTTAGAAGAAGCTGTTGGGGTTTTAGGAGGGCTTTTTCCGAAAGCTCCCATATGGATTAATGTATCTTTTATGGAGATGGAAGGAGATACCGCCATATTCAAATTGGAAACTAGTTTACGTTTTAGAAAACCAACATTATTAAGGAATGCTGAAACAGGTCATGCCCCTTTTAACGCCATTGTATAAGATTGCTGTGCAATCTCTTGATAGAGACTCAATGGGGCTACCCAGTGCCCAATGAACCCTTCATTCAACGAATAACACATATAACCCTTGTATTACCCGTATAAAGATTTCTTCATTTCGGTTGTTCGCACATCATATGCTTTAATTTATACCCTAAAGTCGATTTCAGTAAGCTTGAGCAGTTGGTCGGCGAGTATTATTACGTCTCGAATCTCATGCTGATTCCCGGACAGGTTATGGATTTGAGGATACATATAATATTATCATAAAATATCAAAACGAAATGTTTCTGGGAACCGGTAAGAGAGATGAGTAGTGAAATGAATTACGACATTGGAATAATAAACCTAATCTTGATTGGCTAGTGAACTGCACTCCGTCAAGTAGACAGTGGATATACTAATATCTCGGCACCTACCGAATTTATGCGGTCGGTGCTATATGGTCATTTGTTTATGAAGTACTTAAGCCGATAAAAGTTAAAGCCGGTGAGATTGCTCCATGGTTTGGCCAACCTGGTGGTGGAATCCAATACTACCTTGGTAAAGGAACATGTTCAATTTATTTAATGTTCCAGCACCTGATGACGCTGTTACAAGTGGGAAAACTATTAAGTTTTCTCATGACCCATCTCTCGAAGTCTATGAAGGTAATGCATTAGCTAATGAATGGAAATATTCGCAAACCAAATATGGATTTAAAACGCTTAAACAAGCAGGAGGTTTTTGGATTGCAAAATAATGCAGAAAAAGTTGAAGATTTTATAATCACTGAGCTTAGTAACCGTTTTAATGGGAAAGTCGAGGATTTTGTAAATATCAATGGGGAGTATGGAATCAGCATAGAATCCAGTGAAAAGTGGTTCGACGAAGCTGACTTCGATAAATTTTTCAAGGATATACAAGAACAAATAGAGTTGAGAATACCTGATAAATTTTTAGAGTACCATGGTTGGAAGTAGTGTGGGGATTCAGCATTTGATTAGCTATACAATCTTGGAGAAATGCTGGATGGAACCATGTACAATTTCAAACGAAGAAGACGCCGGGGAGGATACCCGGCGTCTTTTTTTAACCCTAGTACGAGCGTGCTCTCCGTAGCCCTAACCTTGTGCCGTATCCATGTTCATGCAGTTAATGGCCCATAGATGGCCGTCCAAGTCCACGAAGCCCCAATGATACATGAACCCATG
>NZ_KI911563.1:15734-460734 GCF_000515335.1 Cohnella panacarvi Gsoil 349
TAATTACAAGGACTAATAATGCAAAGCGAAATTTTGATGAGATTATTCAAGAACTAGGAATAAATCCAAACGCTAAGTAAGGGTTTGGATTTCATTACATTGAATAAATGAACCTTGATTGCTATAAGTGAAGTGCACCCCGCCAAGTAGACAGTGGATATACTAATATCTCGGCACTTACCGAATTTATGCGGTCGGTGCTCTTTGTTAGTAAGCACTTAAAAATTTGATTAACTATCGTTTTTTTGTTAAATCAGTCATCGTTTGTCCGATAAGCAGGCTGGCAAGCGATCATGAACAATTTCAAACGAAGAAGACGCCGGAGAAGATCTCGGCGTCTTTCTTGTTGAACCCGAATACGAGCGTGCTCTCCGTTAGCCCTAACCTTGTGCCGTATCCATGTTCATGCAGTTAATGGCCCATAGATGGCCGTCCAAGTCCACGAAGCCCCAATGATACATGAACCCATGATACTCAGGTTCAGCGTGCAATTTCCCGCCCAAGGAGATCGCGGTATTCACGATTTCATCGACCTTTTCCCGGCTCTCGAGGGCCAATGCGATCGTCATCTGCGCATACTTGCTCGTATCGACCGTTTCCTTCTCCGTGAGCGTATTGAAGAATGCTTGATGGATCAGCATGACTTGAAGGTTGTCGCCGATCACGATGGCTGCCGAATCCTCGTTTTCGGGGAATTGCGGGTTGAGCCCGAATCCGAGTCCGGTGAAGAACGCTTTCGATTGTGCTACGTTTTTTACAGGCAGGTTGAAGCTCGTGAATGCGGACGTTAATGCCATTATCATAACCCCTCTTCGTCAAATTAGTTTGTGTTCAATGATGTCCTCGATTATATAGACGACAGCCGCTCCTGGAATTCATCGGTCTCCTGGGTTCGGAAGCCATTCACTCAACCAACAAATTACCGTTTGACAATATCCATAAATATCACATCTTGTCAAGAACTTTTCGAGGCCAATAAACGACATTTCGCGGCATGAAAATGCTTGTTTCGAGTTTAGATATCCATTTCGCGGCTTTTAACTTACATTTCGCAGACTACCTATTCAAAGAGTGGGCAACTTTCCATATACTAGTATAAGAGTACATTGTCGAAGGAGAGTTTAATCCAATGTTTAAAAAATCAACTTTATCAACAGCTCTAGCAATCGTCGTATTGGGAAGTATTTTATCGAATTCCGTATCCGCAGAACCAGGTAAAGATCTGCAAATGATTCCCGTGATCGTCAACGGCCTGAAAGTAAAGTTCCCTGACACCGAGCCGTATATCAATACGGACGGGCGTACAATGGTTCCCGTTCGATTCGTCAGCGAGAAGTTGGGGGCCGAGGTGAAATGGGAGGTTGACACGCAAACAGCCGTCATCGACTTCAAGGGTAAAATCATTCGCATGCCTGTCGGTTCCAATTTAGTTACAGTAGATGGTCAAACCCAAGAACTGGATACGGCTGCAGAGTTCCAAGATGGGCGCACGATGGTACCGCTCCGTTTCGTGAGCGAAGTGCTCGGCTCCAATGTCGAGTGGGATGAACCTGCTCATTCCGTTCGCGTTACGGATGCGGAGTATCAAGCAAAAGTTGACTCCGGCGAGGTTAAGCTGGATCCATGGGGACGGGAGTATAAAGGAGAAGATTATAAATATGTAGTGACTGACCTTGAGGCTGATGGGTTCTATGAATTCAACCCTGGCCATAATTCGGAGTTTCTTAAGAGTCATTTGGATCGCATTAGATACGAAGAAATTTCGGATATACTTAGCGCAAAGATTCGCAGTTATTACGAAGTAGCGCTGAATATCGACTATCGCACGATCAGTGCAGAGAAGCTGACTAATGCGTTCATGAATAGTGCTTCTACAATAATCGCTAAGAATCGCCACAATAGGTATGAATATGAAGAGTACATTAAGGAATATGTGGCATGGGTCAAACAGAACAAAGTGATTGCTAAGGGTTATGCTGATCCTGAATCGTTTACTACGTTCACTCTCGGTAATATTTCTCATATCCCTACTCATTTTAAGTTCATGGTTATCTCCGCTGACGATACTTCTAAAGCTTTTATGGATGGATGGCAGAATCCAGAAGCGATCAAAATTCAGAAAGGTGTATGGTATGACGGGTATTCTATGGTACACATGGACACGAACATCATAAATGTAATATGGGGTCCTGACCAAGGACTACGCCGCCTGACAAACATATCTTTTACAGGGGATTCCTTCTCGCGAGATTATAAGTCTATCGACTCCGCAAAGTAAGGGGGGATTAGGGTGAGCAGACTAAGAATAATCTTGATGGCATTATTAGTGTTAATCAGCAGCCTTCCGTTATTCCCATCTGGAAAAGTAGAAGCTGCTGAATCTGATACGATTGCTAAAAAATACTCCTATCCCACCGGGGCATGGTTCGAGGACGGGAAATTAATCTTCGTCACTAAGAATAAGAAAGCATCTTCTTCAATAAGATACGGGACGAAAGCCTTTGTTATACGGCTAGATGAAACGTGTACAGATAAAAAGTCTATCAAAAAGGATACTCTAGGAGCGGAGTGTACTCCGCTCTCTGGAGATAAAGATAAAGACTATATCCGTATAGATCTGTACAAGAACAATGATTTTGATAAATCTATGTGGGAAGAGCCTGAAGATACAGGGGATTGTGATTATTTACATGACTACCTAGCAGAAAAGGGGATAAACCTGACTGCGAAAGAATTATGGTCTATGAATGAATGTGAGCAGGTCGAATACGGATCGAGCGCGTCCGAATCGGTTCTTGTGGCGAAATTTGAAACAAACAAGGAAGCTTTCACAAATGAGTTGGTGAAGCGTGAGAAGTTTGAGAACATCAGAGATGGAGCAACGGTTTTCTTGAACACGATTTTCCTTATCAAGGAAGGGAACAATACTTTATATGACCCTGAGAAAAAAACGCTGAGCGAGATTCGGAATGCGAGGTCTTGGGCCAATAAAACGTATTTCCGGGCTTATTACGATGTAAATCTTGAATACAAGGGATCATTCCCGATCATTCAGAAGTTCGTTAAAGAGTCAAATCAAAATGAGACGATTAAAACAGACGTCCAAATTAAAAGCAAGTACGGACCGGAGGATGATGACGGTTATGGTCAGTATTTGTGGCCGGCTTGGAAATATGATGAGTCAATGACCTTAACTGGGAAACCAATTGAGTTCGAACCGACGATTAAGGGAAAAGACGGTTTAACGTATTTCCTCAAGTGTTCGTATGTAACACGAATATCGGAAGACCCTGAGGAAAGTAATTGTTCGAAAGAGACGGATGAGCCCGACTGGGTCAGAAATTCCTCTACTACGATACGGAAACCTCCCGTACCTATTAAGGGTGTGTACGTAATTGGCGTCTACACGCTTGATCCGACCTGCGATTGCTTCACCACAGCAACAATACCTAATAAGGATAAGTTAGAAGGCGAAGTGCCGGCAGACAATACGAAGATCGGTCAGAAAATAACGATGCAAGTCGATCTTCAACAGACCGATCAGATGAGTATAGAGAATTGGGAGAAGTGGGTGGTCGGCAAATCGAACTTCAAGATTCAGATAAGAACTTATCGGAACGACAACTATGAATTATCCGGATTGAACAATACGGGAGCTGCCGCGATCTGGTCGACGAACAGCAATTTCACTCCTGATCTTGATACGACGACTCCCTGGAATCAAGCGAAAGCAATATCCGTAACGAAGAATGATTTACTATCCCTGCTCAAAGGAAATTCAGGAAGCAAAGTTCTTTACTATGACGACTTGACGAACTATCCGATCCCTGAAGGAGGAAGGGTAAGCTTCCGTTATAATGCGGATGTAAGAATCTGGGCGACGGATCAGTCCGGAACGACAGTGAGTAAACTGTGCAGTCGTCCGAAGGAATCGACTATTCTGACATGGTTCAGACCTGAACCGGGGGAATTTGGAGACTTCTCCAGCGTACCTAAAGTTTATTCGGAGATCAAAGAAGGTTCGCCTCAGCCTTCGGGAACCGGCTCGAACGAAACGTTCGATGCGATGTCCGGCACGCCGACGACGAGAAGTCTGTATTTCGCGTCCGGCGGCTCGGAGTTCATCGTGGACGTTCAGGTGGAGTATGTTCCTAAAGTAACTCAAACCCGGTCGTATAAATCGGAATTTATTTCCGTGCCGAACGGATGGGCAATGGAGCAAAAGCCGGGAGGATGGCAGAATGACTCCCCGCCGTCAAAGCCTGAGGCCAGAGTGAAGATTGATGCTTGCGGCGCGCCTTATACGGAGAACGTCACGCTCGAACCGGGATCTTATATCAAAGGCACTGATAGTGAAGGCAACCCCATCGAGGGCCAGAAATATCGTTGGATACAGCAGGGCTACCCTTCTACCAAAGTCGGAGGGTACACCGACACTTGGACGCAAACGGTAACGTTCGATTATATGAAGATCAACAAAGCCGTTGTTTGGAAGATCGAAAGATCCAAAGTCGATGGAATGGCTACTCTCGTCGGGACTAACGATATAACCGCATCGATCACTCAAGGAGATCCTACTTTCTTCTATAACAGAGCAGCCTCCGATACGAGTGCCGCCGGACGGCTCCGCTACTCCGTAGAGACGGATCAACATGACAGCGTCTATTGGAGCGAAGGAGAGTCCGATAATTGCCTGACTAACTCTAAGGACAGCGGACCTAAGAAAGAACAGGCCAAGTTCACGGAACGCCGTAATATTACCGGCAACGTTACGGCCATCTCCGACTTTTTGATCCTGCAGACCTCCTCAGGAGACCAGTCAGTCATGTACTTCGAGAAGCCGTCGAATACGGCTAAGGTGACGGAGCAGTTGGACGTACCGATAACAGACTTCGATACGATGTGGACGAACAATCCCTTATCGGCAGCGAAGTGGGACAAGGCTGCCACGATCAAGATCGGTTCGTACAACGGTAGCTTCTCGACCCCGACCGCCAAGTATTCCGGAGGATCGACGGGTACGGTTGCCACGATATTCGACTCGAAGCCTGCAGGCAAGAACAGAACGCCACGACCTTCGCCTTATATGAGACTTATGGCTACGAACCTTGATGTTCCGGATACGTTGTCGAACGGTCTGTACATGACCGGAACATCTACCGTGTTCTATAGGAACGTCCTTAACGACAATCCGAAAAACAAACCTACGGCGTATCCTGTTCAAAGCGACGCAACGTACGGAGGAACCGGTCTGACCTTCACGTCGCCTTATTCGCCCATTCACTCGAAGGTGAACGATGTTGTCATCCATGACCCTGTATCCGTCCAACACGCGACGGTCATATCGTTGCCGAGCAGTCTGGATCAACGTACGACGCCGGGAGGAGGCAATAAGCAGGAAGGTATGGCGGAGTACGAGAGAGTGCTCGATCCTAACTATAGGCAGAACATCATCCCTAACCCGGACGCGGAGATCATTAACGTCGATGGTACCGTCGCCGGGTGGAACAAGTGGGTTGCGAAGGGCAGCGCTTCGAATATCGCTTTCACGAGCAGAACCGGGGATACATGGGTGATCGGTCCTGGGGTCCATACTTTCGAGATCAACTCCGTAGCCGTCTCTGGAACGAATGGCGGTTATTGGAAGGACATTCCGGTTAAGCCGAACACGGTGTACAAGTTCGAAGGCGATATAAGCTGTCACAGATGCGAAGGATATTTCGCGCTCGACTTCTATGATGCTGGTCATCAATATGCAGGTGTCAGCGCAGGTTCGACCGACAAAGTCGTGAACACGGGAACGGTAACTCGCAAGTCGTTCACGATGACCTCTCCGTCCAATGCCGCGTACCTTCGGATCCATATGGTCAAAGGCGACAATAAGGATACGTCTCACGGTAGAGACCATCTATTCGCGGATAACTTATCCTTGAAGAACATGAGCTTGCAGGAATTCGTGGCCGTCGATTCCGTCGAAGTAACGCAAGTCGTGCCTAACCCCGACTATGTGGCTCCGCAGTCCGGTTCTACGGAGACGTTCAATTTCACGGGTTCGACCCAGTACTTCACAGCCCCAAGAGACGGGACGTATACATTGGAAGTGTGGGGAGCTCAAGGCGGATATTCCAATGGAGGTAAAGGCGGCTATTCGAAAGGCAGCATAAATCTTGTCGCCGGACAAAAGATCGCGGTCGAAGTAGGCGGCACAAACTCCTATAACGGCGGCGGTGTTTCGAGCGGTAACGGTTCGGGAACCATTACCGGCGGTGGAGCGACCGATATTAGGACTGGCAGTTATTCTTTGTCCGAAAGGATCATCGTAGCTGGCGGCGGAGGCGGAGGCGGTGACGCTTCAGGCGGATCCGGCAATAACAGCGCCGCTAGCTATTCTCTCGGGTCCGGGCAGTCTTATTCGCACGGATGCTCGAACAACGTAGGTCCTGGCGGTGGAGGGTACTACGGCGGATACTCGAGTACGGACGGGTCCAGTGCTTCTAGCCAAGGCGGTTCAGGTTACATAGGCGGAGTAGTTGGGGGAATTATGCAAGCGGGGATTCGATCGGGCAACGGAATGGCTGTCATTACTTTGCCGCCGGTAGAAGAAGTAGGTATTCCTACGAAAGTCATTACGACTACGGCCGGCGGCTCCGACACTTCGCCTCCTTCCGACGCTTACATTCTGAAGGCTGTAACCGTCAATCCGAATACTCCGGCGGGCGGGTACACACCGGGCAACTTCGTACTTCTCGATTACGGGTTCCAGCTTTATTTTCCGAATACGGGAGACTTCTTCGGTAACGGTCAATGGGGTTGGGCGCAAACGACCGAGATCAGAGGCAAAGGCTTCACGGACGGAATGGACACTACGGAATGGACCAAAGCGAAGTATGTCAAGTTCGACTTTAACGTGATCTATAACAACACGATGTACAAAGCGAATGAATGGATCCAACTCCCTGTTACGAGCCCTGGATATCTGTACGATTTCTATGTGCCGCTGGCTAACCGAGAGAAGATTAGCGCTATGGTCGAATGGAAGAGCATAGCCATCAATTCACAGATCGAAGACGGGGATACGCCTACGAACAAGGTAAGGTATAACGCTCAGAGACCTTATGCGGCCAAGCATAGCACGAACAAGAAGTACCAAGTCGATGTAGTAGGCAGGATCGGGAACATGGTCATTGAAGACACCGGGGACTTTAGATTCTCGAACCTGTTCAAGCAGCCGATTGATTCGACACAGTGGCTGGTTCCGAAAGTCGTGCCTCAAGTCAATCCGAATGTACAGCGATGGATCATCGGAGATACGGTGAACATTAGAGGGGAGCCGGTATCGGCAGGCACGAGGTTCCTGAATACTTGGGGAATGCTAGGCCACTTAGAGCAGAATCCGATCGCGTTCCCGTTGTCTCCGGAGAAGAATAGCATCCCGGCGCTCAGGAACCAGCCTCTAAGATTCGGGTACGAAGTTCTCTCCGACATTCAGACGATCGGCAACTATTACAGCAACATGCAGATTACGCCTTACTTCTATCATGTGAATTTGCAGAACGGCGGTATTACTCCTGTAGATGTATACATGAACGTTGACGGGATGTACAAGCTGATCAACAAGAATGACGGTGGCCAATCCGCGCCGGACTATGCAAATCCGGTTCGATTGGATTGGGAGGCGCAAGATAAACGCCGGAATGTTACGACTAACGAAAGCGATATGACTTCGACGATCGCGGCGTTATTCGCACAGACCGGAGGCGATTCCGCAGTAGGAAAAGCCGCCGAGCCTTCCGGCAGCTATATGTACGGAACTTCTCAGTTATTAGAGCTCACAGGCCGCAATCGCACGTACATCGGTCGAGACGCGACAAACGGACTCAATAAGAATCCTGGCAATCGGCTAGCTATGCTCGAATACGGAATGCAAGCTCAAAGATGGCACTTCTCATACGTCCTGCCGTCGTCGGCAGTAGTCGTAAGGAAAAACCAGATGCCGACTCAAGCCAATATTAAGGCTCTTCGGAATAACACCGGAGTAATCGTCCTGGCGGCGGATATCAAGGCAGTCGGCGATACTTACACGCTGCAATACAAGGGATCGGGTAACGGGAGTCTGAACGTAGCAGGAGTCTCATGGCCTTTGACCGGTATTCCGCATCCCGTGATCGCCGTATACTCTGCATCCAAATCGTCTGCCGACGATCTTAAAGTTTCAGGTACCCACTAGAGAAGAGAGGGGGTTCCGGCCCCCTTCATTCACAGAAGGAAGTGTAGTCGTATGAAAATAATCCAATTCATTACGATGCTTGCGCTCCTGGCATTGCTCCTCGCTTCGTCGGCTCCATTCGCGGGTGCGGCAACGAAAGCCGTTCACATCCCCCAGAACAGCTCCAATAATGCGGAAGAGCTGGCGAAGCAGGAAGAGGAGAAGCAATCTAACGATCGGTATCCGGATGTGGAATATATTCCTGTTCCTGCAGCGGTGGATACTTCCAACAAGGCGGTTTCTGCTTGGGCGAAAGAGGATGTCGATTGGATGGTCATCAACGGAATTGTCCCCGAGCGGCTTCAGTTCAATTACAAAAGTTATATCGATCGGGAAGAATTCGCGTCGTTAACCGTATCGGTATTGGATTTTATGAGCAAAGGGAGAACGAGACTTATTCAAACCGCTCTGGATCATCACTTCGAGGATACCGACAGTATCGACGTAACCAAAGCGTATAGCTTCGGCATCGTCAACGGAGTTAGTCCGACGAAATTTAAACCTAAGAACAACATCAGCCGACAAGAGGCTGCCATGATGATGTCCAACCTGCTCCAGAGCATCCAGACAGCGAATCTATCGACGGAAGATTACCCCTATTCAGATCGCAAATCCATTGCTCAATGGGCGCTTGACGCGGTCGATATGACAAGCAATCTGAAGTTATTCCAAGGTACGACTCAAGGGTTCAAACCCCAAGACAACTACACCCGGGAGCAAGCCATCGCCGTGATGCGGCGCTTGCTGCAGTTCCATGGCTCTGCCGGCGAAGTATCACTTAGAGGAAAAGTACTCGTGAGCCTAGACGCCCTAGGAACGGAAGAAGACGCTAAATCGAATAAAGCCCGTCCGGTTTCAGTAGTGGCGGGAGCTTCGAACGTCAGATTTACATGGACCGAGATGACGCCGGATTCGAGCCGACTCTTAGATAGGCTTGTAATGGACCTGTCAGGACACGAAGGCCATCACCACGAAGATACGGGCGTTCTATCTTTTACGCCGGAGGTCGTCAATTCCCTGAAGTCCGGCACCGGTTCTGTTCGCATCCAAACCTACACATTGAATACGGGAGCATCTAAGAAGGCGGACGAAGGCTTCATCTTGAAAGTAACGTGGTAACTATGGGGCTTCTCTTTGGGGAGTCCTTCAATGCATACCTAACCTAAAGGAAGGAGGGGTGGGCATGTCATCTTTCAAAATCGATTTGAAGACGGTAGAGCAACTTAGAAGCAGACATTCGCAGTTATCGTCTAGTTTATCTAACGCGGCCGCTCGACTATCTTCCGCGGCATATGGCGTGGATCCGGCGATCAAGGCCCGAAGGCAGCTTCAATATCGAATCTCGTACGCGACGCAAAGATTGCGCGGGCTCGAAGATCGAATGTACAATATAAGCGACTTCATGCGGAGAGCCATCGAACAATACGACAGCGCGGAAGGGCAAATCAAGAGCAAAGTCGGCGAAATAACGGGAAGGCATCGCAGATCGTGGTTGGAAAATTTGTTCGACGGCGTAGGAGATGCCTATAACGCGTTAACCGAATGGTTGGCAAGCGAGGACGGACAGCGGTTTGCGGAGCAAGCGAAAGCGAATGCCGTTCCTCCGGCCAATTCCTGCCCCGCGCCGGAGGAGCCGATTGACTATCGGGCGTATCTCGGCGAATATGACAGAGAAACTCCGGGCGTAGACGCGCTTTACTTCGTCGACGCTGACGGAAACCGAATGCAAGTGGATTTCAGTAAGCTGGAGCAGTTGGTCGGCGAGTATTACTATGTCTCGAATCTTATGCTCATTCCTGGATTTGTTCTTGATGAGAGAGAGTCCGATTATACGGATTTCTTCATCTACGCAATCAAACAGGGCTACGATCCGCGAACGTTCCAACCGATCGACGCAGCGGAAGCGGAGAACATTCAGAACTATATCAACGGTCGAGTGCAAACGTATGAAATGTACCGTCAGGAACAAAAGGTGATAGGATCGCTGACGCTTGATCTGCTTCCCGTTATCGGCCAAGTCAAGTCGGCGATCGAGCTTTGGACAGGCGAGAATCTCGTAACAGGCGATGAGCTTAACGGATGGGACTACGGATTCGGCATCGCGGGAGCCATCGCTCCTGCCATCAAGGGCGGCAGGGGATTGTACAAAGGCTATAAATCGTTAACGGCTGTAGATGAAGCGGTTGATGTTGGGCGAGTGATTGAGGGTGCGGGTAATGGTGCAAACAGTGCATTTAAGGCTGACTTACTGAAAAAAGACTTGAAATATACTGAACGTTATGGGCCTGATTCCCGAGTTGAACTGTCTGATGGTAGAATTAGATATTATGGTGAGGTGGAAGCAGCAAAAAAACCGGGAGAAATGGTTGGAAGACGCGTGGTACAAGAGTTAGATCCCAAAACGGGGAATGTTAGAACTTGGCATGAGACATTAGATTCATCAGGCAACATAAGACAAGTGAGGCCACAACTTGGTCCTGATAAAACGCATTATCAATTTGATGAAAGTGGAAACTATATTGGAAAATGGTGAGATCATGGAGAAGCCAACTATAAAAGAAATTGTAAAACGTCTCAATATGGTACTCGATGGAACCTTAACAAGAGAAGAGGTATCCACTTGGGCTGAAACTTGTACTCGATTATTTATGGATGCGGATGGATTAAAAGAATCGGACTTGACCATCTGGAAGTATCTCGATGTTGTCTCAGGCATAGACTTAAAGGATTCTCCAACTGAGTATTTACACATTGAGGAAGATATCAAAGAATGGATTGAACGGTTTCAGAAAGGGGATTAACATTAAGAAAACCTTGATCGAGTGCTTGAAGTGCTCCCCCAATGATAAACAGTTTTATTATTTCAACTGTCTACCATAGGGGGTGCACTTCATTTGACTCTCAAGGTTTTTTCTTCGGTGGGGCTACCTAGTGCCTAATGAACCAATCATTCAACCAATAACATATATAACCCATGTAATACCTTATTAAGTGACAGATCGATCGAAAAACAGGCTGGCAAGCGTTCATGGACAATTTCAAACGAAGAGGACGCCCGGGAAGATGCCCGGCGCCTTTCTTTTTTAACCCTAGTATGTGCATGCTCTCCGTTAGCCTTAGCCTTGTGCCGTATCCATGTTCATGTCGTTAATGGCATACAGATGCCGTCGCTAGTAAATCTTCAAGCGACGACTTATCGATATTGGGTACGCACTAAGAAGTAACGCGGTAACAGCGTGCTCCCCTAGTTTCTCTAATCCAATGAGATGAGGGGTAACAGATGGAGCAAATAGAAATTCTTGAAGGCATTCTAAGGAGTAGATGAAAATGGACAAACAGTTAAAAGACTTTTAGGCGATTTAATTGCACTTGTTCAGGAGAAATACAACGAAACGTTGGTTGTTATTCAAGCTCTAGAGTGTGTCATCGTCCAATATAAGACGAGTAGAGTTCTGCGCCAACACGGTAAAACAAAATACAGTGATCTTTTCCCCTCGTCCGACGTACAAATGTAGCAAAGCTACGAGAGCGAGGGGATTTCCGTTGAGGGATTCGGCTATCTACTTATGGGTATGGCTTGTCGGTCTTTTTGGGATCATCTTCATTGTGATGGCGGCGCTTACAAGAATGGTGCGGAAGGACACCGCGGAATACGATAAGCGGTTTACTTGGCAGACCTATCCGTATTGGGAGGAATTCGCGGGGCGGAGTCGGAAGGGTCACGAAGAGAGCAAGGAACAATAGCGGTCAGCGAAACCTCATCGACCTCCGATGAGGTTCTTCGCGATCGCGAAAATGAGTTAGATCGCCCGGCGATCTAACTCAGCGGCTTACGGCGGCGGCTCTATGTCAGTATGGGTCCTCAGCGCCCGGCGGCGATCGGCTTAACGGTCATTTCCTCTTTTCGATATAAGTCAATAAGGAAATGAGGAATAAACCAAAAGCGAAGATGACGGACAGAGCTTGAAAAACGTCCATTACAGACTCCTCCTTTCAGGGAGAGCTGTCCGCCTGCCGCAAGCTGCACCTTAACTATATAATCGTATGGGTTATTCTGTAAGTTGTAACGGCCCTATTTTTGCTTGTTTATTCGACACTAACCTTTTATCGATCGATGTCATTTCGTGATATGCTGAGAGTAAGCGGTTTAGACGATGGCGGTGAATGGAGATGGACACGATTACAACGAATCTATCGATGACAAAGGTACACAACGATTGGGAGGAGATCCTGATCGAAGAGATGCAGCAGCGCTACTATAAGACTCTGATGAGCAAGCTCGAGGCTGTATATGCCGAGCGAACGGTATATCCGCCGGCGCATCGCGTGTTCCGGGCGCTGGAGCTGACCCCCTATGCGGACGTAAAGGTCGTTATTCTAGGCCAGGACCCTTACCACGGGGCAGGACAAGCCCATGGGCTGAGCTTCTCCGTGTTGCCGGGCGTGAAGCTTCCTCCGTCGCTGCGCAACATCTATAAGGAACTGCAGGACGACATCGGCTGCCCGCCTCCCGCGCACGGCTGTCTTGCGCATTGGGCCAGACAAGGCGTGCTGTTGCTCAATAGCGTGCTGACCGTGGAAGAGGGGCAGGCGAACGCGCATCGCAAGCTGGGATGGGAGACGTTCACGGACAAGCTGATCGGGGCGTTGAACGAGCGCGAGCGGCCGATCGCGTTCGTGTTGTGGGGGAAACAGGCGCAGGATAAGGGACGATATATCGACCGTTCGCGGCATCTCGTCATCGAAGAGGTTCATCCGAGCCCGTTGTCCGCTTATGCCGGATTTTTCGGCAGCCGCCCTTTTACCAAGTGCAACGCGTTCCTACGGCAACATGGCATTCCCGAGATCGATTGGATCATTCCGGAACTAGAGGAAGAAGAGCGATGAGCAGCGCGCGGTGGCTTACGCCTACGTCGGGGTTTCTATCGGGTTATACGCATTCGCTCAATCCATACGTCGGCTGCGCTTTCGGATGCTCTTATTGCTACGTTAGGCGGCTGCCTGTCGGCTTATTTCGAGGCGAACCATGGGGGAGCTGGGCCGAGCCCAAAAAGGCCGATCCAAGCAAGCTGGCCAAAGAAATCTCAGCGGTCAAACGCAAAGGGCCCGTAACCGTGTTCTTCTCGTCGGCTACGGACCCTTATCAGCCGCTCGAGGGGAAGCTAGGGATAACGCGGTCGTTGCTGAAAGCGATGGCGGAAGAACCGCCGAATTTCGTGCTCGTGCAGACGCGTAGTCCGCTTGTAACGCGGGATCTGGAGCTGCTGCGCACGTTAGGGGATGCAGTACGCGTAAGCATGACGATCGAGACGGATCGCGAGGACGTGCGGCGCCTGTTTACGCCGTCCGCGCCGCCCCTCGCCGCAAGGTTCCGCGCGCTGCGCGAATTGCGGGAAGCCGGTGTCGCGACTCAAGCGGCGGTTTCTCCGATTTTGCCGCATACGCAGGAATTCGCCGTCAGACTCGTAGAACTCGCGCCTCGCATTGTCGTCGACGATTATTTTCAAGGGGACGGCAGCGGGGGACGGCGAAGCGAGGCGCTCGGCATGAGGGGGATGCATGCCGAGCACGGCTTGGCGGAGTGGTACGATCCATCCGTCGTTGAACGGTTAGTCCTGCAGCTCCGCAAGCTCGCTCCGGCGCATGAAATAGGCGTGAGCGCCGAAGGATTCGCGCCCACGCCTTTGCGGGGTTGATTAGGCTCTCGGCTCCGATGGAACCTGCTCGCCGAGGCTTGCTTTAGTTCCCGTAGGAATAAAGGCAAATGCTTTCGCTTCCGAGATGACTTGCGGGTACAGCGCCGTAGGATCCGGCTGTACGACGCGATACGAGATGACCGCCGTGCCTTGAACGAAATCCACGCTGGCGATGTCCAGTCCGTAGCCGGGATGCGGAACTTGCGCGCTCACGGTAACGCGATCCACGCCGTCCGCATACTTCTCCACGTTAAGCTTCACGTCGGATAAGATGCCGATTTCCGGATTCGGAGCGGGATGATGTTGCTCCGCGAATGCCGCCGCCTTTTTCACCATTCTTTCCGCTTGCGGTTTCGTCACGTCCATCTTCGGCCAGTACCGGTTATGGCTGTCCGTCGATGCGATCCCCGCGATCAGCAGCTTCTGAATGCTGTCCATGTACCCCTTCGATACTTTGTTCGCGTCTTTAAGGTCTACGAAAATTTCGATCCATGCATATTCGCCTGTCGAGCTCAGTCCGCCGTACAACCACTTGGCGAATTGTTCGCGGGTTACGTAAGCGTTAGGGTCGATGTCCTTCGGCAGCTCCAGACCGGTGAATTGCGCGATGATGAAATCGTACGCGTAAGGCGCGGAGTCTTTGACTTTCGTATAGTAATCGCTGGCTTTCGGTTCCTTAATGAAACGGATATTGTCGATGTTCAGGTGCAATCCGTTAACGATCATCGAGACGGCCGACGACACGGTAATCGAGTTCGGTTTCGCTTTCGCGCCAGTCGATTTAGAGTCCGCGTAAGCGGCTCCGCTCGCAACTACGCTGAACATGGCGACGAGCAACAATAGTAGTACGGGTCTCCTTAAAGTTCTAATCACGATGAATTCCTCCCAGGTTTGTTCCTTATTTTCTTCATTCGTACACCCTAAACGCGAGAGTCGCGGATAATGTTGCAACATGATGGATAAAAAAGAAGCCCCCGAGTTTAAGCTCGGGGGGCCGCTGACCATTACGCGGTTATCGATACCGCGAATAGTTGTCGTTCCGGATGAGCAAGTAGACGATGAATCCAAGGATCGGGAAGAAGAACAACGCCACGATCACGAGCAGGGCGAACTCTTGGCTTCTGCCTTTGCGGATCGCGTCCCGGTAGGCCCATACGCAGATCGCAACATGGATGATGAAGAAGATGAGCGACAGGAACAAGAAAAATGCGATAATACCGCCGAAGCCGGCTGCATCATTGAACTGCATGCGAGGCGACACCTCTTTAAGGTTTGATGATTAACATACGCGAGATCGGGGTAGAGGTTGCGGGGGATTGCTGTATTCAGATTGATGAAGTATACTAAATCATACAAAAATATCCAAAATAGTTTATGATACGACAAATGACTCGGAGGTTCATATGGCATCTAAAAATGTGCTTATTACAACGACTTCAAGCATTGACGGTCATAAGATCGACCAATATAAAGGAGTAATCTCTGCGAGAGTGGTTACAGGTACAGGATTGTTCTCCGATTGGGCAGCGAGCTTTAGCGATATGTTTGGAGGGAGGTCGAATTCATACAACTCGCAATTGAAAAGTATCTACGATGAAGTAATCTCACAGCTTGAAGCGGAAGCCAAAAAGGTTGGAGCGAATTTAATCCTTGGCTTTAAAATCGACCATGATGAAATTTCGGGTAAAGGCAAGCAAATGTTTATGGTTACGGCTACGGGAACAGCCGCTAATTCTAACAGTATTACATTGGTTGAAGAAACGACGGAGAACGAAGTCGTGCTTGAAAAATTTACATACGAGTTGAACCGACAGAGGTTGATTCATTCGGTTACAAGAAATCCGGACGAGTTGCATAGCAAGTGGGATTATATTGTTCAGGAACGAGTTCACGAGGTCATGGAAGTAGTGTTTAAGCATTATTTGAGCTATGACGGTTACGTGGAAGATGACGTTATGAAAAACTCGCCGCAATACTTTTCGGAAATCGAAGAACATTCCAAATCCTATCTCTATGAGAATTTAGCAAACGTTAAAGGGACTCAAAGAGTCGCTAAACTAATAGTTGATGCGAATCTCGTAGATTATGAGAGGGTTATTTCGCTTTTAAATAGCGAATCAATGCCGTTACAGAAGTGCGGTTTACGATTGTTGTCAGGGAAGAAAAAACGTTACAGTCCATCCGATATAGATACGTTGGAAGCGATAGATCAGTTAATAAGCAATAACTTTAAGCAGCAAGGCAAAAATATTGACTCGGATAAATGGGAGTGCAGATGCGGGAAGGTAAACAAAACATCGGCAACCTATTGTAAAAGTTGCGATCACGATATCATGGGGTTCCTTCAAAATGAAGTAAGTAGTGAATATGCCAAAGCAGCCGCAAGAGAAACAAGATACGTGTTAAAACTGATATTCAAGGTTTGACCAAGAGCGAGGAAAGAATAAAAACAAAAGAACCCTTGATTCCTCAAGGGTTCGTCGCGTTTGATTATGGTGATCTGAACAGGGATCGAACCTGTGACCCCCACCCTGTCAAGATGGTGCTCTCCCAGCTGAGCTATCAGATCAAACAGTGACTTACGTCAACAGCGACATTTAATATAGTATCAACTTGGGCGACGTAAGTCAACACATTTCTTGAAATTTGTTCCGATTAATTCTCGTCGTCTTCCCACTTGCGGGAATAGGCTTTCTTCGTGACGGCAAGAACGAGCCATATGATGAGTACCGTAATGACGCCTGCGATGATGTAAGTCGTAACCAACGTTCAACATCCTCCCGTTCGTGAATCCTGCTTTATTATAGCCGATTCAGGGCGAAAGTTAAAGGATCGATCCCGTACTTCGCGTGTTGGTCGATGAAAGTCATCAAGCCGGTACGGCCGATGAATTCGGGCTGATTATCGCCGTAATGCATCAGATGAGTAATCTTCTGTATGTCGGGCGGCAGCGTCAATAGCTGGGACAGGCATGCGTGGACGACGCCTGGCGGATGGAGCTGGCAATCGTGGAAAATAAGACGGATATCCTGTTCTTCGACCAGCGATCGCAACAGGTCGTAATTAAACACCATGTCCCCGGAGTAGAAGAAGTGGTCGTTAACGATGAGCGAGTAATTCGGTTTATTGGGAATGTGGGACGTATGGATAAGCTTAATCCGAAGACCCGGCAGCACTTCGCAGTCAGTCCCCTCCGACATCGGATGGACATCGAAGTACGACTCGAGGCAAGGCATCTCGTCTTGATACATGCCGCCCTTCAAGGAAGACTCCCATAATGTCTCGACGAGCGTATCCGCGATATATAGCTTCGGCATTCTTTTATAAATGAATTTCATCTGGAACCCGAATTCTTCAAGTCCCCCGATATGGTCCGCGTGAATGTGCGTTAACAGTACGGCATCGATCTGGTCGAACGTGATTCCGAGCTCGTATAGCGACTTTGGAGCCGTAATTCCGCAATCGACCAGCAAGGTTTGGCCGTTCAACGTAAATAGAGCATTATTGTTATGGAATGCTTTAGCGAAAGCGCTTCCTGTCCCCAACATTTGTACGTTCAATCGACTGCCTCCCTAGCGCCTGTCCGCGTTACGTTTCATTGATTTACTGTACCATATTTTACCTCGTTAAAAAAGACAAAATCGTAAGCAACCGCATAGGCAAAATGTAGCGCCGCGGAACGTCCCCGCATAGGCTGATCGAAGGCAGGTTCATTGCTGTTCAGCGTAACGGGAGGTAGATTCCGATTGGCGAAAGGGAAGAAGAAGAAATCTCAGTCGGCGGATTCCAGAAAAGCGCAAATGAGAATCGTGACGTCCGACGTGTGTGCCGTATGCAAAACCCCGTGCGCGCGAGGGTTGAAGTATTTAGCGCGAATGAGCACGCCGGGCGAGATGGGCAGCGGCGTGCCGTGCGTTCTAACGTTACCTCGGCGTAAATAGATTGTTGTAAAGGTTACGATCGTATTCGGTACCGCTTGTTTGCATGCATTTCCCGGGCAAGCGCAGGCTTCGCTACGTTCCGACAGCGGCTTGTAGCCGTTAGTACGCGGGCAATCGATTAATTTGAAGAAAAAATGGTTCGCCCGCGCAACTTTCTGTCCCATTGTCGGTATAACCAAATACAGACAGGAAAGCGAGTCGGAAGGACGGCGATAGTAGCATGCAATTTCGTAAGCTGTTGATCTCCACGTTAGCGATTGCCTTGTTCAGCGGGACTGCCGTATATGCGGCTGACACGGTCGTTCAAAAGCTGCGTGTCCTAGTGAATAAGAAAGAGGTCGACGACGCGGGTATAATCGTGGACGGCAAATCCTATTTGTCGGCTAAGACGATAAGCGAAAAGCTCGACGGCATTTTCCTTTTGGACGACAGCTCGAAGAATGTAACGATTTACAAGCCTAACGTGCATATGATGATGATAAGAGACGGCATCATGTTCACGGACGCGCCGAAAGCTAAGTTCAATTTCATCGTATACTCCCAGATCGACAGCTTGAAGGTCGATATCAGCGCGTTCAAAGTAACGATCGACGATCCGTACGGAGAGAGCACATGGATCGACGGACGTTCCAGCAGCGACAAGGATTTCCCCGAAGTCGGCAAAGAAAATTTCTACTTCAAGACGGAAATGACGTATTCGTTCGACAGCTTTGGCAAATATGTGGTCCGATTCTGGATGAAGCCCGAAGGGGAGAGCAACTACCAAGTCGTTTCCGAGAAAGTCATCAATGTCACCAATTCCAAATAACCGCGTCACGCCGCGCTTCCTTCCTTAGGGATAGGAGGCGCTTTCGTTTGACCGGTGATAGGGGAAGTGATACGATACTTGAGTAGGTAAAATCAACCGATTAAACGGAGGTTCTCCATGAGCGACCATATCCACGACGAGAATTGCGACCACGAACACGACGAGATGGTATTCGTCGTAACGGACGAGGACGGTAACGAGCACGAGATGGTGCTTGTCTATACATTCGAGACGGGCGACCAAGCGTACGCGGTGTTGCTTGATCGCAACGATCCTGAAGATGACGGCGTTATATTCCGCATCGAGGAAGAGGACGGCGATGAAGTTCTCGTGAACATCGAAGACGATCAAGAGTGGGAGAAAGTCATGAAGGTGTATGAAGAGCTCGCGGCCCAAGAGAACAATAACGGCTAAAGAGTCGTCTTGCCCGCCATTTCATACCATAAGGGGCTAGTCCAGGAGGTCTGATCGACCTGCCGGGCTAGCCCCTTCGTCGGTTTATTTGCGAGGATTATAATAGATCGTTCTTCCGTTGAACATCTTGACTTCGGCTTGAAGCTTGCGACCGATCCACTTGCATAGCTCGTTCGCCTTCGCCTTGTCGCCATGCGTAGCGCCGTCGGGAAGCACGACATGAATGTAGGGAATGACCGTGCCGTCTTCTTCCTTCTTGTCGGTACCGAACACGATGTACTTGTACATCGGATTGTTGCCCTTCAAGTAGAACCATCCGTCGCCCGCGTCGGGCTTCGTCTCTACGCTGTAAGGGAATGCAGCTTCCTCGTACTCCCAGCCAAGCTGCTTGCCGGTTAACGTAACCTGCTGCCTATAATGGGTTAGCTGCTCTTTGACGCCGTTCAGATCGATTTCGGCCAGCGCAGAGCCTTGAACAAGACGTATGTAAGCGCTTTGACTCATCGGATCCACCCCCACGCCCATCATAGCATCCAGCGTAATCGTTGGCAACGTTTGCCTTATTGCCGAGGTCAAGCCGTTGGTGGTAAAATAATCGTAATATTCAGATAATTATGCGAGGGAGGAAGCGACATGCTGGATCAACTGTACGACGTAATCGAGTCGTCGAACGTCAACTTCGTAGGCTGCGTATCCGAAGCGAGCAGATTCGATTTCGCAATCGTCTATACGAGCCTTTTCTACGGCAAACCGCTCGTCGTATGCATGCAAACCGGCCGCTCCTCTCCGCTGTGCGCGGACGATCTCCAGGACATGGACCTTATGCGTTCTAAATTTCAGCTTCCGAACGCGCAGGCAGCGGAAGAGCTGCGGGCTCTGCTAAGGAACAGGCTGCCGGTATTATCGAGCAGCGAGCAATTTTAAGGCGCATCGCCGGTGTGACAATGAAATAACCCTGTCTCCCGACGCTCGGGAGACAGGGTTATATTCGTTTTAAGATATCGCGGTTTCTTCCACGATCACTTTCACGAACTCGATCGTACGATCCTCGGGTCCTTTGACCGGCAAACCGACTTCGATGTGATCGACGATGTAATCGATATTTTCTTGCGAGATGACTTCGCCCGGCAGCAAGATCGGAATTCCCGGCGGATATACGTAGATGAACTCGGCGATGATGCGGCCTGCCGATTCGCGGAACGGTACGAGCTCCGTCTCTCCGTAGAACGCGTCGCGCGGCGTTAAGGAGAGGTGCGGGATTTCCGGGATCTCGATGACGACTTCTTGAATCGAAGTCGCTTGGCCGATATGCGCGTCGGATAAAGCTTGAAGAGCCTGAAGCAGGATCGCGATCGAGCTTTCGTCGTCCCCTGGCGTAATGAGGCAGAGCACGTTGTACATATCGCTCATTTCGACTTCGAGGTTGAAGTGCTCGCGCAGCCAGTTCTCCGCATCGTAGCCGGTAATGCCGAGCTTGCGGACATGAACGGTCAGTTTCGTAGGATCGAAGTCGAACGTCGCTTCTTCTCCGAGAAGCTCTTCGCCGAACGAATACAAGCCCGGGATCCCGTTGACCGCCTCGCGGGCGGAGCATGCCAATGCTACCGTACGGTCCGCCAACTCTTGGCCGCGAAGCGCCAGCTGTCTCCGCGCCGTGTCGAGCGACGCGAGCAGCGGATAGGAGGTGGACGTCGTCGTGAGCAAGCTCATTATCGTCTGCACGCGCTGCGGATTGACGAGGTTGCCCTGCAAGTTCAAGATCGAGCTTTGCGTCATCGAGCCGCCAAGCTTGTGCACGCTCGTCGCGGCGATGTCTGCGCCAGCTTGCATGGCGGATAACGGCAATTTCTCGGAGAAATGGATCAATGCGCCGTGTGCCTCGTCCACCAGAACCGGAATGTCGTATTCATGAACGAGATCGACGATTTCCTTCAAATGGGTACACACGCCGAAGTACGTCGGATTAATGATCAGAACGGCCGCGGCGTCCGGATGGCGCTCGAGGGCGCGCCGGACGGACCTCGTCGTAACGCCGTGGTCGATGCCGAGGTTGCGATCGCGGACCGGAGACAAGAAGACCGGGCGCGCGCCGGCGAATATGATGGCGGACAATACCGATTTATGAACGTTCCGGGGAACGATGATTTTATCTCCCGTGCCGCAGACGGACAGGATCATCGTCATGATCGCCGAGCTTGTCCCTTGGACGGAGAAGTAAGTCACATCCGCTCCGAACGCGTCGGCCGCAAGCCGCTGCGCTTCTTGGATCACGCCGACGGGTTGGTGCAAATCGTCCAACGGGGCGATATTGATCAAGTCGATGTTCAGTACGTTAGGGCCGATATAATCGCGGAATTCCGGGTCCATTCCGGAGCCCTTCTTGTGACCGGGAATGTGGAATTGCACGGGATTCTGCTCCGCATGCTTGCGAAGCGCGTCGAATAAAGGGGTGCGTTGATGATCCATGGGATGCCCCTGCCTTTCTTTTAACCTTCCATAAGGAAACAACGTATTGCAAACAAGCATGAGTATAACAAAAATGGGGGGGAAATCAATGTTTGTCCGATATTCGCGCAACTTGTCACCAAAACGTCATCAGAATCCCATTTGGAACATCGATTCACGTATGCTACCATCTAGTATATATTGAGGCGCCGATGAGTGCCTGTTACTGCCTAAATAGAGGAGAGAACAGCTTTGAAAAGCAAATTGGCAATCGTTGGGCTCATGCTCTTCACGATCTTCATCGGCTTCGGCATCATTATTCCCGTTCTGCCTCAGCTCGTCAGCGACGTAAGCGCTGATTCGGCGAACTGGCACACCGGAGCGATGCTCGCGGTTTACTCGCTCATGTCGTTCATTCTAAGCCCGGTATGGGGAAGGTTATCCGAATCGATCGGAAGGCGCCCGGTTATCATGATCGGCGTGCTGGGCTTCAGCATAAGCTTCTTGCTGTTCGGATTGTCGGGCGACAACCTCGTCCTCATGTATGCTTCGCGCGTGCTCGGAGGGTTATTCTCCGGCGCCGTCGTATCTTGCATCGTCGCGTACGTAGCGGATATTACGACCGAGGAGGATCGTACGAAGGGGATGGCGGTCGTCGGAATGAGCATCGGGCTCGGATTTACGTTCGGTCCTGGTTTCGGCGGCTTTCTTAGCGATATCTCGCATCATACGCCGTTCTTCGCGGCAGCGGGACTCTCGTTCGCCGTCTTCATCGCCGCGCTGCTTAAATTGGAAGAGTCGCTCCCGCCGGAACGTCGCGCATCGCGCTCGCGCGCCGCGAAACCGTCCCGTTGGATTGCGTTCCAAGGACCGCTTAAAGCGCTGTACGTGCTTGCTTTCTTCGTGACGTTCTCGCTTGCGATTCTGGAATCCACGCTCCAGCTATACGGGATGGATAAGTACGATGTAACGCCGAAGCAGATCGGGCTTATGTTCTTCTTCTGCGGACTCGCTGGCGCGCTCATTCAAGGCGGCGTCGTTCGGCGGCGCGTGAAGAAAGGGCAGGAGGGCGCGTACATCGCGCTCGGGCTGGTCATCTCGGCAGCCGGATTCTTCTTGTTGCTGACCGCCAACAGTTGGGGGCTCGCGACGGTGTACCTGTGCATTTTCGGCATCGGCAACTCGCTCATTAAGCCTTGCGTCACGTCGCTTATTACCCAGAAGACGACGGTCGGTCAAGGAATCGCTTCCGGTCTTAGCTCGTCGATGGACAGCCTCGGCCGGATCGTCGGTCCACTCCTCGGCGCAGGGCTGCTCGCCATTACCGGCTGGCTTCCGTTCGTCGTCTCTGGCGCGCTGTCGCTAGCGGCACTCGGTTTGCTCGCGCAGTTCCGGAGCATGGATAAGCGGGCAGCTAGCTCGCGGGCGTAATCGTATTCGCAACCAAAACCATAACCAAAACTAAAACCTCCGATATCCCCTTCGCTCAGGAGGCCGTTATCGGAGGTTTTTTGCTGTGTCAGCGGGAAAATAACGACAATTCGACAGATATTTTCAGCAGATTGGCCGGTTAACGCGAAATAACAACAAATCAATAGTTACTTTCTCGAGTTTGGGCTTACTCGGTCTAGCGGCGAATAAATAACTGCAAATGGTTATTATTCGATTCACTAGGACATGAAACAAACGAAATAACTGCAAATGGTTGTTACTTCGCATCGTCGCGGTTGCACCGTCATCGTCGCGGTTGCACCGTCATCGTCGCGGTTGCACCGTCATCGTCGCGGTTGCACCGTCATCGTCGTGGTCACTACGGTCGTGCTCGCTCCGGTAGTCACGGTTATCGTCGCCGTTCACGAGGTGGTCTCCGACGCCCGGTAACCCAACCCCCGCAGCATGTATTGGAGCGTCGCTTCTCTCTCTTCGCCGTCGTTCCAATCGTCCGGCGCGATCAGGAATCGCGTGATCAAGTAACCGAAGAGGGAGGAGCCCGCGAGCCGAATCGTCGTGAGCGCCGGCATCGCCTCGATCTGTCCTTTCGCGCGGTAATGCTCAAGCGCGCGGGCGATGCGCGGGAGCATCCGTTGACCGACTACGCCAAGGAACCGGTCGCGTAGCTCGGCATGGAAAGGAACTTCCTGAAGCATGATACGGATGACTTTAATGTTGCTTTCGATGAAGGCGATTCGATTGTCGAGGATCGCCCGGACGAAGCCTTCGAACGTCGGATGCGGCGTATCGAACAGCGGGTACAGATCGCGCAGGACGAAAGGTTCGATCAATCTCGCCGCGATGGGAGAGACGATGGCATAGAGCAATTCTTTCTTCGTCTTGTAGTGTCTGAAGATCGTCCCTTCGGCCACTTCGGCTCGCTGCGCGATCTCGCTCGTTGCCGCGCCGGAATATCCTTTCTCCGCGAACACTTCGATCGCGGCTCTGACGATCCGGGTTTGCTTGTCGGTCATTCGCTCCCCGTCGTCTTTGCGAAGCAACTCCTCCATCCAATGTTCCATCGAATCATTCATCGTAGAACCCCCAATCCGAATATCATCATATGCGGCGGTGCTTGCGCAATGCTGCGACGTTGAGCGCCGCGAAAGCGAGGGAGAAGCAGCAGAGCGCCAGCGCGTCGGACCACACCTCGCTCCAACCCGCGCCGCGGAGCATAATATCGCGCAAAGCAGCGGAACCATAGTAGAGCGGCAAAGCGTGCCCGAGCGCCTGCAGCCATTCCGGCATCGAATCCAGCTCGATCAGTCCGGCGAAGAAAATTTGCGGTATGATTACTAGAGGTATGAATTGGAATATTTGAAACTCGTTCTGCGCGTAGGCCGACAATAGCGTTCCTAACGTAAGCGCGGCGATCGCGAGCAACAAATTCATTATAAGGACCATGAACATAGAGCCTTCCAACGCGATGCCCAGCACGCCCGTCGAATACCAAGCGATTAACGTAGCCTGAAGCAACGTGAAAATCCCGAAGCCGAGCAAGTAGCCCGCGACGATCTCCCAGCGACGAAGCGGCGTGGCCAGCAGTCTGGCAAGCGTCCCCGTCGTGCGCTCGCGGAGGAAGGAAACCCCGGCGATCAGGAAAACGAAGAAGAACGAGAAGAAGCCGACGAGCACGGAGCCGTAATAATCGAAAATGTTCAGATCGCCGGACCCGTGCGCAAACGCCACGGAAAGCTTGAACTCCTCGGGTCTGAACGGCTCCAACGCTTCCTGCAGGGCCGACATCACGTTGCGGTTCTTCGTCGGACTGCTCCCTTCGAGCAAGACGTGCGGCTGACCGTCGCGTATGGATACGAGCGCGTCAAGATCGTCATGTTCAAGCGCCCGCATGGCCGAGTCTTCATCGCTAAACTCCGAGATATCCGCTCCAGTGGAAGCCAGCGCGGCAACGATCTGATGCGGATAATCGACGATGCCGACGCGCGGATTGACCGATTGGCCGTCGAACACGAATTTCATGAGCGTCAGCACGAGCAGAGGCGCGATCAACATGAGCGCAAGCGTACGTTTGTCTTTGACGATCTGGCGGACGATTCGAAGGGCTAGCGAGCGAATTCTCATTGTACGCCACCTCCGTAAGCGACGAACGCTTCCTCCATCGAGGCCGAACCGGTTGCGAGCTTCAACTCGTCGGGGCTGCCTGCCGCGATGACTCGGCCGTCCCTGATCATCGCCAGCCTGTCGCATTTGTCCGCCTCGTCCATCACGTGCGTCGTTACGAGGACGGTGACGCCTTGCTTGCGCAGTCCGTCCAGCTCCTGCCAGATCGACTTGCGGAGCACGGGATCGATGCCGACGGTCGGCTCATCCAGCACCAGCACCTCGGGCTCGTGCATCAGAGCGACCGCCAGCGATAGGCGCCGTTTCATCCCTCCGGAGAATAACGCGACTTGCTTTCCGAGCTCCCCCGACAGGTTAACGAGCTCGGCAGCTTCATTGATTCTCTTGGCGAGCCCGGCACCCTTCATTCCATACAACGATGCGAAGAAAGCGAGATTCTCCCGGGCGGTGAGCTCGCCATATAGCGCGTCCGATTGAGCCATGTATCCGATGCGGGCCAGCATGCTTAGCTGCGGCATGGGTTCCCCAAGCAGCTCCACATTACCGGCATTCGGAACGTCGAGTCCGGTAATGAGCCGCACAAGCGTCGTTTTCCCCGAACCCGAAGGTCCGAGCAAGCCGAATATTTCGCCTTTGCGGACTTCGAGGCACACTTGATCGAGCACGGTACACTTACCGTAAAGTTTGGAAACCCGGTCTACGACAATGCATGGGCCAGCGATTATGCCGGCTTCGGATGCCGAATCGGACATGCGTCATTTCCCCTTTTTCGAATAGTGAGTGATTACTCACTTCCATTATAATCCGGAATGTTAAAAAGTACATAAAAAAGGAATGCGCGCTAACGCATTATTAACAAAATCGTGATAGGATGGGCTGTGCGTTCATATCCCGTTCATAATCAAGCGATATACTGAGGCGGAAAATAGCGGGAAGGAGACTTCAGCCGCAAACCGACTCCGACTTGAGTCCAGGTATAAATCCGGTCTTGAGCCGTTTTTGCGCGGGAAGCAGACCCGTTATGCTTGTTATGTGATCGACGAGTAGAAAATTATGGAGTTGGAAGGGGACTATTCTAAAGTGAGGTCTTTTATTCAAGGAGCGTTTCGCAACAAGTCGGCCATTGCCATCTTGATTGTTATGGTGCTTGGTCTTGGCATTTTCAGTTACTTTAAGCTGCCGATGGAGCTCGTTCCGGAAGCCGATAACCCGCAGGTTACCGTATCGGTCATCGGACCGGGATATGATGCCGCCTCGATGGAGCAATCGGTGACGAATCCGCTGGAGCAGGCTCTTGCCGGAATTAAAGGGAAGACGAATACGTTCTCCACGTCGGGAGACGGTTTTTCCCAAGTCAATTTAAATTTCGATTCCAGCACGAACATGAAGGAAGCGAAGCTGGAAGTCGAGCGCGCCGTGAACGCCGTTCAGCTTCCGGAGCGCGTATCGCCTCCATACGTCGTGCAGTTCAACACTTCGATGATTCCGATCTCGTTCGTCTCCCTGACGTTCAACGACGACGTAACGGAAGCGCAGAAGGAAAAGCTCGAACAGCTTGTCGGCGATACGTTCCGCGACATCGACGGCGCAGGCGAAGTGCAGCTTTCCGGCAAGACGCTTCCTAAGGTGACGGTTACTCCGGATCTTGCCAAGCTCGCGGACACAGGCGTACCGCTTCAAGCGTTGTACGGCGTGCTGCAAGGGCGCAGCGCCTCCGCTTCGATCGGCGAGAGCACGATCGACGGCCAGATCGTTAACCTGAACGTTCAAGGAACCCTCGACGACGTTGAATCGTTGAAGAAACTGCCGGTAAGCCAAGGCGTCTTACTTAGCGACGTGGCGGAAGTTCGGTTGGTCGACAATAAAGAAAGCGTGAATCGCATCGATGGTAAAGACGCGCTAATGCTGATCGTCTCTAAGAGCGCCAGCGCAAACGCCGTAAAAGTCGGCGAGGGCGTGGATAAAGCCATCGAGAAGTTGAACGAGGAAAATAAAGAGATCGACCTGCGCGTCATGATCAGCACTTCCGAGCAAGTCGTTCATTCCGTCAATAGCATGATGCGCGAAGTTCTTATGGGCGCGCTGTTCGCGACGATCGTCATTCTGTTGTTCATGCGGAATGTTCGCGCGACGCTCGTCACGATCATCTCGATTCCGTTATCTCTAGGAATGACTCTTTACATGCTCGACATGTCCGGCATTACGCTGAATATTCTTACGCTGGGCGGCGTCGCGGTTGCGGTCGGACGTCTGGTCGATGACAGCATCGTCGTTATCGAGAACATTTTCCGTAGATTGCAGAAAGAAAAGTTTTCCGTCGATATCGTCATCGACGCTACTCGCGAGGTAGCCAGGGCGATTACCGCTTCCACGTTGACGACCGTCGCGGTGTTCTTGCCGATGGGCTTGCTGCGCGGCAGCCTGCAAGACTTCTTGCTGCCTTTCGCGTTGACGGTCACTTACTCGCTGTTATCCTCGTTGCTTGTCGCATTGACCGTCGTTCCGATGCTCAGCGCCAGCGTGTTGAAAAATTCGACGATCAAAGAGCACAATCCGAGCAAACGGTTCATGAACTTCCTTCGTTGGAATCTTCGCTTCAAATGGGTGCCGATTCTCGTTGCGTTCGTGCTGCTTATCGGTTCGGTCGGAACGTACTTCTCCATGCCGAAGGGCGCGCTAGACCAATCCAGCGCGGATACGTTGACGATCTCGCTCGAATACAAGCCGGATACGCCGCTTGACCAAGTATTCGAGAACGGCAAGAAGCTTGAAGCGTTCCTGATGAGCCAAGAAGAGCAAGAATGGGTTAACATGTCGATGGGCAACAGTGCCGATGCCGCCAAATACGGCGGCGTTCAATCGCCGACGCTCGTATCCTATATGGTCCAGATCAAAGACGGCGAGGATGCGGAGAATATTATCAACGCGGTTAATGCAGAACGCGCTAACTACCCAGGCGCCGATCTGACCGCGGGAGCCGGAAACTTCATGGGCGGCAGCAGCACGCAAGTGTTCGTCGACGTCACCGGCAACGATCTCGAGCAAATCTCGAAGACGTCCGAAGAAGTCATCGCGGCCATCAAACCGATCAAAGACGTACTGAAAGTCGAAAGCAATCAAGATGAGAAGAAGACGAGTTACACGCTCAGAGTCGATCCGTCCCAAGCGAAAGCGGGAGATATATCCGCGCAATTGCAAGGCATGTTGAATCCGGTGCCGATCGGTACGATCAACAGCGGCGGTCAAATCTTGTCGGTCGTATTGGATCCAGTGCTTAAACCGCAATCCGAGACCGACCTTGCCAATCTGACCGTTATGACGGACGAAGGTCCTAAACCGGTTTCCAGCATCGCAGAATGGGTCAAAGAAGAGAAGTCTACGCAGTTCTTCCATAAAGACGGCAAAAGCTATGTCCGCGTAACCGCAACGGTCGAACCGTCCCAGTTGTCGATCGTCGGCGCGAAAATTAGCACGGAAATGAATAAAATTACGCCGCCGGAGGGCATTAAGCTTAACGTTGGCGGCGCGCAAGCCGATCAGGCGGCAGATTTCATCGATCTGTTCATCATGGGTCTAGTCGGTATCGCAGTCGCTTACTTGATCATGGTCGTTACGTTCAAGACGCTCCGCGCTCCGCTCGCGGCGCTGTCCACGATCTTGTTCGTTCCGATCGGCGCGGTGCTTGGTCTATTGATCGCCGATATTACGCCGGACTTTACCGCGATCTTCGGTGTTGTCATGCTGATTGGCGTCGTAGTCACGAACGCAATCGTGTTGCTTGACCGCGTAAGACAGAACGAAACGAGCGGCATGACGATTCGCGAATCCCTTATCGAAGCGGCCGGAACCCGGATGCGTCCGATCCTCATGACCGCAATCGCGACGATCTGCGCCATGCTTCCGCTCGTGTTCGGCACGTCGGATAGCGGCAGCATCGTATCCCAAAGCCTTGCCATCGTCGTCATCGGCGGCTTGGCGGTCGCTACGCTGCTTACGCTCGTCATCGTACCTTGTATCTATGAATTGCTGTTCTTCCGCAAATCCGCGAAACAACGCAAAACGGCGGCTAACCAAGCTACTGCGGCAGCATAAGCACACCGAGTATGAGAAGGGGGTGTCCCCAAAGTCATTAGAAATGACTTTGGAGACACCCCCTTAATCTTTAATCGGTGCGAGGTTTACAGAACATGTAATTTTTTTCCGTTTAGTTAGGCCATGGCCATTCGATACAGCGGCATAAGCTTCGCGAACGTCTGCTCCGCCAGTTTCACGAACGCTTCTCCGTCCATGCGCATGGCTTCGTCGCGCTGAATATGGATGCCGCAAGTCAGCTCCGCGGCTTTGAACGTCTTAAGGCGCACGAACAATTCGGAGAGTTCCTCGTCGCTTAGGCTCTCGTGCGGCAGTCCTTCGGGAACCATATGGTCCTTCGACCATACGAAGCCGCTCGGCACGGACCGGCGAACGGAAGCGAGCTCGGCAAGCGCGCGATCCGAGAATTCGGCCTTGCGCGGGCACTCGTAGATGATGGCGAATTGAATGAATGCATGCGTCGACCAAAGGCCGATTTGAAAATGAGGATAAGCCTTGTAGCCGCGTTTGTTATTGGCGTACGCGACCCAGGTGTCGCTCGGCGGGTTGATGGTTCGCCTTGCATGTTTGGCTACATGCGGGAACATCGTCTCCCCGCACAACTTGCTTAAATAATCGGAAAGTCGATCGCCAAGCTGGTGCAGCTTAGGCCGCACGGTCTCGATTAACGCGTTCATGCGCGGTTCCAGACCCTCGATCTCGAACACGGCGAAATCTTCATTCGTAAATCCCGTAAAAGGGGACGTTGCGGTTGTCGGTTGGCTCATCTGACCGGCTTCTCCTTACCTTATCTCGAATAGTTGGGCAATAACATGGAATATATTATATCACTCCATCCAACGCCATGGTAACCGTTCCAGCCGTTCTCCATACCGGTTAAAATTGGTCGCCCTGCCGCTCGAAAATAGTCAAGAAACCAAGTTGCCATAACATAAGATGGAGTATAAGATATAACTAAGAAAGAATATTCAGACAATTCGGTCAACAACTCAAACCGCGCGATGAACGCAGGAGGGGGGATGGCCGTGAACCGCAGTCACGAAGTGGAATATTGCAACCTCGAGCTTCGATTCGATCGCCGCCAGATCCAGAATCTCATCCGCGAACTCATCCAGGAAGGGTACTCGCTGTATTGGAACGAGAACGATCATCTGTTCATCGTGTCCGTGCGAACCGGACGTAAGCTGCTGAAGCTGAAGTTCCAGCGGGTGCTTAATCGCTATAAGATGATCGGCGATTACTTGGTCAAAGACGAGAAGCTGGCGCAGTGGATCGAAAAGCTCATTGGCGAAACCCGCGGTCACGCCATTGTGAAGAGATTCCGCGACCGTCAAGTGCTTAGCATTGAGAACATTATGTTCGGCGAAATTATCCGTCTCGTGGAGGTGTCCGGCATGGAACATCGGATTATTTATCAGAAAAGGCCTCAAATCACGATCGAAGACATGGTCCAGGCGTTCAGATCGAAGCGGGCCGAGCATCGTGCGGGCGTCTTACGTTTAGAAATCGACTATGAGCTGGCCGTGCTTCATGAAGCGTTAGCGGAAGGGCGCGCGGAAGATGCGGAGACATCCAAGGAAAAGCTGAGAGCGATGCGCGTCGAGATGCTATTGTTGGAGCTGTGACGAGTTTGCCGATATCAAAGAGGTTGTCCCAATGGTCGATCCGACCGAGGGACGCCTCTTTCGTTTTTATCGGTGAGATCGAGTTACTGGAACGCAAGTGGCGGCGATGCACGAAATAGCGCGATGACTGATCGATATCAACTAGGCGCCAACGCGGCATCATCGCCCGACACTAACTGTATGAATGGCAGGTATTCCAATCGCTGGGATACTCCTTGACCTGTGAACGGTACGAAGTGTAGTTATTTTGTAGAAGATGAGAGTTCTGACGGTTTCGGAGATAATGAGATGCATTCGATGCAGTTATTCAGTAGAAAAAGGTCGATTTTATGATAACGAACTGTACTCCGTGCAGTTGAGGCGGAAATCTGCGAAATGGTGGCACAGGGATAGTCCCCCTGTAGCCACCATTTTTATAAAATGATCGATTTTCTTTTAAGTTAACAAATTCGCTTGATAACGATCGAAGCGCTGACGACGGGCGTGCATCCGTCGACTTCGTTTTTCAACTCGGCGTCCTTGTTGTCGTCGATGCGATTCAGCGATAGGATTCCTTCTTCAAGATCGGTAACGACCTGTCCTTGGTAAGGCGCTTTGCCTTCTTCCGAGCCGTAATTGCTGCATAGAATGAACATCGTGCCGCACGGCTCGTGTTTCTCGCGGGCGCATTGAGGGCAGCGGGAATGGTGCTTGCCGTGGCGGCAGTGATCTTCGTGACGGTCTTGATGCTTATGATCGGCATGCTCGTGGTCCTTACGGGGCGTGAAGAACAATCCGAACGCGGTTTTGTCTTTGTCCGGGAACACCTCCCAGCTGATCTCGTACGTGCCTTTCTTGTTGATTTTCATGCATGACGGCGATTCTAACTCCACCGCTTTGCCATGTACGAGCTCATGCGTGAAAGCAACGGCTCCGCCGGGATGTCCGGGTTTCGTGGCGCCTTTAATGCATTGATGGTTCGTGCTGCAGAAGAAAGCGATATCGCGTTTGCAATCTTTGCCTTTAGGTCCGCGCTTGCCTCTCTTTCCTTCAGGCCCCCGAGGTCCTTGAGGCCCTTGGGCCCCTTGAGGTCCTTGATGTCCTTGGGGTCCTTGAGGCCCTTGAGGCCCTTGAGGTCCTTGAGGTCCTTGAGGTCCTTGAGGTCCTTGAGGTCCTTGAGGTCCTTGAGGTCCTTGAGGTCCTTGAGGTCCTTGAGGTCCTTCGGGTCCTTGGAATCCTCTCGGCCCGCGAGCTCCTTGCGATCCGGAGGGTCCCGCCTGTCCGGGAGTGCCTGTCGTTTGGATGATCCTCGATTTTACCCGTCTCACGACTTTTGTTCTTCTTTTTCTTACGATGGGCATTTTAGGGCATACAGCCGCCGCGCGGCGGGTTTTCCGTTTTTTCTTGCAGACGGTGATGCCTTTCTTGACGCAATGAATCGGCCGAGGTTTACGCGGTTGAACCGAAGGCGTCACACAGATCGTCTTTACTACCGTCGTTTGATTCGTCGCGTGAATCGTCGGTTTCGCGATGAATAGCGTCTTTTTGTTCGCAAAGAAGACTGTCGATTTCCGTTTAGCGACGCTGCCTAACTTCTTCATGGCCCGTTGATCGATCAAGCATAGACACCTCCCTATAGATTGACTATATATTACGCCGGGCTAGGGTAAGGAGGATGTACCTATACCTAGCAGTCTAGTAGATGAACATCTATTTATCGTGGAAAAGGGCAAGAGCGGAATCTTTCGGCCGAACGACAAAAACGGCCCCCGATGTCTCCCGGTTAGGGAGGTCGAGGGCCGTTTTTGCTTGAAGAACCTTACGATTAAGCCTGCGCGAATTCGAGCTCGATGTGAACTTTGATCGCGTCGCCGACGAGGAAACCGCCGGTCTCAAGCGCCGCGTTCCAAGTCAGGCCGAACTCGGAGCGGTTAATGACGCCGTCCGCGACGACGCCGAATTTCACGTTGCCCCATGGATCCTTCGCCGGTCCGGAAATTTCCGTGTTCAGCGTCACGGACTTCGTTACGCCAAGAATCGTCAGATCGCCGGTCAACGCGTAATCGTCGCCGCCCTTGGAGACAAGGGAAGTTTTCTTGAACGTGATTTGCGGGAACTGCTCGGCGTTGAAGAAATCGGGGGATTTCAGGTGTCCGTCGCGTCCGGCGTCCTTCGTGTCGATGCTGTTTACGTCGATCGTCAGCGTCGCGTCCAAGCTTGCCAGGTCGGCTGCGTCCGCCGTTACGCTCGCGTCGAATTCGGTGAAGCTTCCACGTACGTTCGTAATCATCATGTGTCTAACGCTGAACGTAATGCCGCTGTGCGATTTATCCAAGTTCCAATTATTTGCTGCCATCTGTCATCCATCTCCCTATACGTTTTATAGTTACTATTAAACAGTAAGTTAATTAAAAATGCAAGCACTAAGTTGCAACATTATAAAGTAAAAGATGGTTTTCATATCGGCTTAAAAAGAGTACAATAGGGTTATTGTGTAAAAAAAACGTGTTAAAAGGATGAAGAGAAACCATGACCACTGCAAACATCGGCGTCGTCGGTATGGCCGTAATGGGACGCAACCTCGCACTTAACATTGAAAGCCGCGGTTACGCTGTAGCGGTCTACAACCGTTCCGCGGACAAAACGCACGACTTGCTGAATACGGACGGCAAAGGCAAAAACTTGGTCGGCACGTACTCCGTAGAAGAGTTCGTCAATTCCTTGGAGAAGCCGCGCAAAATCCTGATCATGGTACAAGCCGGCGCAGGCACGGACGCGACGATCGAGTCGCTCTTGCCTTATCTCGACAAAGGCGACATCATCATCGACGGCGGCAACGCGTATTTCCCTGACACGCAACGCCGCAGCCGCGAACTGACGGCCAAAGGCTTTAACTTCATCGGCACCGGCGTATCCGGCGGCGAAGAAGGCGCGCTGAAAGGCCCGTCCATCATGCCGGGCGGACCTGAAGAGGCTTATCGTCTCGTCGAGCCGATTTTGACGGGCATCTCCGCGAAAGTCGGCGGCGACCCATGCTGCACGTACATCGGACCGGACGGCGCAGGCCACTACGTGAAGATGGTCCACAACGGCATCGAGTACGGCGATATGCAACTGATCTGTGAAGCCTACCAATTGCTGAAGGACGTTCTTGGCGTGTCCACGGACGAGCTTCATGAAATTTTCAAAGAATGGAACAAAGGCGAGCTCGACAGCTACCTGATTGAGATCACGACCGATATTTTCGCGGAGAAGGATCCGGAGACCGGCAAACCGATGGTCGACGTCATTCTCGACGCTGCCGGACAGAAGGGCACGGGCAAATGGACGAGCCAAAGCGCGCTCGACCTGGGCGTTCCGTTATCCATCATTACGGAATCCGTGTTCGCTCGCTTCCTGTCCGCGATGAAAGAAGAGCGCGTAGCGGCCAGCAAGCTGCTGAGCGGTCCTAAGACGAAGCCTTTCCAAGGCGACAAGAAAGCGTTCATCGAGAGCGTGCGCAAAGCGCTGTTCGCGAGCAAAATTTGCTCTTACGCGCAAGGCTTCGCGCAAATGCGCGCAGCTTCCGAAGAGTACGGCTGGAACTTGCGTTACGGCGATATCGCCATGATCTTCCGCGGCGGCTGCATTATCCGCGCCCGCTTCCTTCAGAACATCAAAGACGCCTATGACCGCGACCCGCAGCTTCGCAACCTGCTGCTGGACGAATACTTCAAAGGCGTCGTGGAATCGTATCAAGACGCATGGCGCGAAGTCGTATCGGCGGCCGTCGCGTACGGCATTCCGGTACCGTCGTTCGCCAGCGCGATCGCCTACTACGACAGCTACCGTTCGGCACGTCTGCCGGCGAACCTGCTGCAAGCGCAACGCGACTACTTCGGCGCTCACACGTTCAAACGCGTGGACAAAGAAGGCACGTTCCACCACAACTGGCTTAATGGTTAATTAGATTTTTTATCGGAGCGGCTTCTTCGGCATAAGCTCGCTGAGCATTAGACGGAAGCAAGCGGTCTCCTTATCGCTCGGGTTCCGCCGATGGACAAGCAGCAAGGCCATCTCCGCGAAACATACGAAATGCGCAAGCAGCTGCGGCCGATCGAGCCCCGACCATTCGGGCGCTCCTTCGGCCACTTTTGTCTTGATGAAGCCGAGCGCGGCTTTTACGTCGTCGCGACAGAGCGGGTAGGCGGGATCGAGCAGTCTTCTAAGCGGATCGTCGGCTTGTGCTGCGACTGTTTCGGGATTCACGGAGACCATCACCTTTGATCTGATATGGCATACACTATCAAACTTACGGTAAATCGCGTCGATTTATACCTTCGGGGCTTTTGTGATATAGTAGAACCAGCGTATTGCCAAGGAGTGGGAAATAGGAGTGGACGGACTGGGCAAGTGCCGCAATATCGTGCTCGTCGGGTTCATGGGGACGGGGAAGTCGACGGTGAGCCGGATCCTGTCGGAGCGTCTCGGATGGGAACGGATCGATACGGACGAAGAGATCGAACGACGCGCGGGCAAGACGATTCCGCAGCTGTTCGCGGAAGAGGGCGAACAAAGCTTCCGGAATTGGGAAAGTCGAGTGCTGGAGGACGTGCTTTCGGGAAGCGGCAAGGTGGTCGCCACCGGAGGAGGAGCCGTCTTAAGGGAGAGCAATCGCCGCGTCATGCTTGCGGGAGGATGGGTCGTCGCGCTTACGGCGGACAAGGATAGTCTGATCAAGCGCGTATCGAGCTCTGCCGCGGCAGGATCGAGGCCCTTGCTCGCCGGCGACGCGGAGGCACGCGTTACGGCGCTGCTGGAGTCGAGACAACGGGCGTACGACTTCGCTCAGGCGACGATCGACACGAGCCGATTATCGCCTGCGGACGTCGCGAATATGATGCTGAATTGGATGCGATGAGGCAGCCGGGCGGTTAAGGCTGGTTAACCCAAGCGAGCATGCCGCCGACGAGGTTGGTCGCGCCTTTGTAACCGAGTTGCTCAAGGTATTGGCATGCTTGGTCGCTGCGGTAACCGCTGCGGCAGATGATGACGACTTCCTCGTCGCGAGGGATTTCGTCCAGGCGTTGCGGAATTTGGCCGAGCGGGATATGAACGGCGCCCTGGATCATGCCGTGCGCGACTTCTTCATGCTCGCGGACATCGATCATGCGTATGGATTGTCCGGCGTCCAGCCGTTCTCGTAATTGTTCTGGCGTAATGGTCGCGAATGCGCTCATCGTCGTAACTTCCTTCCATGGATCATGATAGGTTCATCATAAGAAACTGCATACGCCGCTGTCAAATGAACGGTTATCAGGCGCAAGGAGGAGCATATGGTCATCGCCGTCGCAGTCGCGATCGCGGGATTCGCAGGGGCGGTGTCCCGCTATGGCATCGGTCTTGCTTTTCCGGATAACGGAGGAGCGGGGTTCCCTTGGGCTACCTTGTTCATTAATTTAGCGGGAAGCCTGCTGCTGGGCTTATTATTCGGGCTTGCCTCTCGCGGCAAGCTGCCCCAATGGTTCAAGGAAGCTGCCGGAACGGGATTTCTGGGCGCATTCACGACGTTCAGCGCCTTTAACGGACAGTTGTGGTTATTGTGGGAAAATCATGCCTACGGCTTTGCGTTAGCCTATGCGCTGGCCAGCGGCGCCGTCGGATGGGCGTTAGCCGCGGCAGGCTTAGCATGGGGCGGTAAGGAGCGAAGCGCATGAGTCTGTTAACGATCGGGCTAGTCGGCCTCGGCGGGGCGATCGGAACGCTTATTCGATACGGAGTGGGATGGCTTGCAACCCGGAAGAACAAACCCTCCTATCTCGCTACGCTCACCGTTAACTTATCCGGGTGTTTCTTCATCGGATTGCTACTCGGACTCGGTTGGCAGGACAAGCACGAGGCGTTATACGCTTTCGCGGCCACAGGCGTTCTCGGAGGGCTGACGACGTACTCCACGCTGAACGTGCAGAAAGCGACGATGCGGCGAACGTCTTCCCGCAAGACGCTGGGGTTGTACTTGCTCGCGACGTACGCAGGAGGTGCTTTGCTTACCGCGGCAGGCGCCATGGTCAGTCATTTCGTTATCGGTTATTTGATTACTACATAGATTCTAGGAGCGTGCTTAACAGATGGATATGATCGTTACGCCGACGGGGCGGCTTCAAGGCGAAATCCAAGCCCTGTCTTCCAAAAACTACACGACGCGCTACTTGCTCGTCGCCGCGCTCGCGGAAGGCACCAGCACAATCTTGCATCCGGCGCACAGCGAGGACGGAGAAGCGATGCGCAGATGCATTCGCGACCTCGGCGCAATCGTCGAAGAAGACGACGAGAAGATCGTCATTACGGGCTTCGGCCGCAATCCTCGTCCCTCGAAGGAATTGGACGTAGGCAATGCGGGCGCCGTTCTCCGATTCGTCATGTCGATCGCGGCGCTGCTGCCGGAAGTTCATTTCGTCAATTCGTACCCGCAATCGCTGGGCAAACGACCGCACGACGATCTGATCACCGCTCTCGAGAGCATGGGCGTGAAGATCGAGCATCGGGAAGGCAAGCTCCCGCTGACGATTCGCGGAGGGCAACCGCGCGGCGGCAAGATTCAAGTGTCCGGCAGCGTAAGCTCCCAGTTCTTGAGCTCTCTGCTGTTCCTGACGCCGCTGCTGGACGAGGACAGCGAAATCGAAGTGCTGCACGATCTGAAATCGAAGGTCGTCGTCGGCCAGACGCTCGAAGTGCTCGCGCAAGCAGGCATCGTCATCGAAGCTTCCGAGGACTTGATGCACTACAGAATTCCGGGCAAGCAGCGCTATAAAGCGCAGACGTATTCCGTGCAAGGAGATTATCCGGGCTCGGCCGCGATTCTCGCTGCTGCATCGGTTACGCAATCGGACGTTATCGTCCACCGTCTCCTCGAGACGAGCAAACAAGGCGAACGCGCCGTCGTCGACGTGCTCAAGGCGATGCAAGTGCCGCTTACTCATGAGAACGGCATCGTTCACGTGAAAGGCAACGGCAAGCTGGTCGCGGGAGAGTTCGACGGAGACGAGTTCACCGACGGCGTTCTGGCCATGGTCGCCGCCAGCGTCTTCGCGGAAGGCACTTCGCGTTTCTACAACGTGGAGAACTTGCGTTTCAAGGAGTGCGACCGGATCACCGACTACTTGGCTGAGCTTCGCAAGGCCGGCGCGAGAGTGGAGGAGAAGCGCGACGAGATCATCGTGCACGGCCGTCCCGAGGGAGTCGAAGGCGGAGTCGAGATCGACGCGCATTTCGATCACCGGGTGATTATGGCGCTCACGATCGTCGGCCTGCGGGCGAAGCGGCCGATTCGGATTAAAGACGCTCACCATGTGGCGAAATCGTATCCGCATTACTTCGATCACTTGAAGGCGCTTGGCGCGCAGGTCGAGTGGGTAAGCTAAAAGATCCGAACCTAGGAGAGTGACCTGAATGGCATTCGACAATCCTTCGCGAGAGCAGATCAAGCAGATTCTGCAAGAAGCGAACCATATCGCGGTCGTCGGTTTGTCCGACGATCCGTCCAAGACGTCGCATATGGTATCCGAAGCGATGCAGCGCAAAGGCTATCGGATCATACCGGTCAATCCGAACGCAACGACGATATTGGGCGAGAAATGCTATCCTACGCTCGCGGACGTACCCGATCCGATCGATATCGTGAACGTGTTCCGTCGTCCCGAGCATACGCCGCAGGTCGCCAAGGACGCCGTCGCCGCCGGCGCGAAGGTGCTCTGGCTGCAACTGGGCATCGTAAGCGACGAGGCGGCCGCGATCGCCGAGGAAGGCGGCTTAACGGTCATCATGGACCGATGCATCAAGGTCGAAGACTCTATTCTTCTGCCGGACGGGAAGCAATAGCTTTATGAACTGCCATTACGTTGTGCCGTCTTCCTCGAAGGCGGCATAACGTTTTTAAGACGGGTCGGCTACGCTTGCAAAACAAAGCTTCCGGGCTTACCATCGAGAGAGAGGAGGGGTAACGGACGTATGTTCGGTATGGGCTATCTCCAACGGCTTGGACGGGCTATGATGCTGCCGATGACGGTGCTGCCCGCGGCCGCGATATTCATGCTATTATCGAGATTGCCTTGGGATGCGCTCGGATGGGCGAAAGCGGAGGATTTGCTATACGCGGCGGGCATCGAGATTTTCCAGCTCGTTCCGTTCGTGTTCGCGATCGGAATCGCGCTTGCCATGTCCGGGCAGAATGCATCCGCCGGCATGGCGGCGCTGACGGGCATGTTCGTATTCCAGGCGGTGACGCAGGCATACGATCCGAACGGCGTGCAGTCGTCGATGTTCGCGGGAGCGGTCATCGGGATCGCGTCAAGCTGGGCGCACGATCGGTTCAAAACGTTCCAACTGCCGGAGTTTCTGCAATTTTTCGGCGGGTCGCGGTTCGTGCCGCTATTCATGAGCTTCTTCTCCCTGTTATTCGCGATCATGATGATTTACGCGGGCGAATCCATCAGAAGCTTCGCGGAGTCGTCGGGGACGATCGTCGTTTCCGCCGGCGGATTCGGCATTTTCTTATACGGATTTCTGCATCGCATTCTTGTCGCGTTCGGACTTCATCATCTGCTTAATCACCTGTTCTGGTTTCAGATCGGACAATATCAAGACGAAGGCGGGACGGTATACTTCGGGGATTTGCCGAGGTTTTTCGCGGGGGATGAGACGGCGGGCTATTTCATGGCGGGCCTCTATCCGACCATGATGTTCGCGCTTCCCGCGATCGCTTTCGCCATTATTCACGAGGCGCGCGAGGATTTGAAGCCCAAGACCCGCAAGCAATTCCGGGTGGCGGCATTAAGTTCTTTTCTGACCGGCATAACGGAGCCGATCGAGTTCGCGTTTCTGTTCGTCGCTCCTTATTTATTCCTTATTCATGCCGTCATCTCGGGCGGCATTATGTGGGTCGTCTACGAGCTGGGCATTCGGCACGGATTCACGTTCTCCGCCGGAGTATTCGAATACGTCGTTAATATGCCGCTCGCGACCAAAGGCTGGCTGCTGTTGCCGGTCGGCGCGGCAGTAGGCGTCATCTACTATGTCGTGTTCAGATGGAGCATCAGGCGCTTCCAGCTCACGACGCCGGGTCGCGAGGATGCGACGAGGCTGGACGATTGGGCAGGCGATATTCCTTATCGGGCTCCGCTCATTCTGCAATCGCTCGGCGGCAAAGAGAACATCGTTCGGCTTGAAGCCTGCATTACCAGACTCCGGCTTACGCTCGAGGACGACGATCGCAAAGTGGACGTTCAAGCGCTCAGGCATCTCGGCGCGGCCGGCGTCATCAGACTCGGCAGCGGGCACGTGCAAGTCGTATTCGGTACATACTCGGAGCTTATTCGCGAAGAAATCGAGAAGCTGCTTCAGCAGGACGTTCGGCAGGTACAATTCCACGCGCCGGTTCAAGGACGCATGATTCCGCTGGATGAAGTCGAAGATCCGATATTCGCCGGGCGGCTTGTCGGGCGGGGCGTCGCTTTCATCCCGGATAAAGGCGAGCTCGTAGCGCCGGTTAAAGGCCAGGTCATTCACATCCATCCTTCCTTGCACGCGATCGGCCTACAGACGGCGGACGGACTGGAAGTGCTGCTGCACGTCGGCATAAACACTTCCCAGTTGGGAGGCAAAGGCTTCGCCGCGCTCGTGAACATCGGAGACGAAGTGTTGCCGGGACAGCCGTTGCTCAGGTTCCATCTTCCAACGCTGAAGCAGCATGCCAAATCGCTTGCGACGCCAATGGTCATTACGAATTCCGAGATCGTCAAGTCGTGGCGCTTCGCGCCGTTCAAGACGGTGAAAAAAGGGCAGGCGGCCGTCATGTCGGTCGTCGTGAACGAGAGAGAAAAGAAGGGGGCGGGGAAATGATTCAAGCTTTGGGAGCATCGGATGGCATCGCGATCGGCAAAGCGTTCGTTCTGCCGCATTGGGAGTGGGAGCTTCCCGAACAAAGGCTGGACGTAGGCGATTTAGCCAAAGAATTCGATAGGCTTTACGAGGGCATTCGCCGCTCCAAAACGGAAATCAACCAGATGAAGACCGAGCTGGACGAAGCGGTAGGCTCGCAAGAATCCAGCATCTTCGACGCCCATCTGGCGATTCTGGAAGATCCGGTGTTCATGAACGAAATTCAAGGGATCATCCAGCGGCAATACAAGGTGGCCGAAGTGGCGGTTAAAGAAGCGATCGACCATTTCGTGACGATGTTCGATTTGCTGGACGACGAGTACATGAAGGAACGGGCGCTCGACATCAAGGACGTGGGCAACAGGCTGCTTAAACATTTGCTCGGAGCGCCGGAGATCGAGCTGCCGGAGGACTCCCAGCCTTTCATTCTCGTCGTAAGGGAGCTTTCCCCTTCGCAGCTCGTTCATCTCAAGCCGGAGCTCGTGCTCGGCGTCGTGACGATGATCGGAAGTCCGACGTCCCATGCGGCTATTATGGCGCGCGCTTTCGGCATTCCGATGGTGATGGGCGTCGAAGGCAAGCTTGCGGCTCCGATCTCGACGGGAGAACTCGTCATCGTCGACGGCGGAACCGGAGTGCTGCACGTCGATCCGAAGCCGGAGACGGTGTCGCGGTATACGGAAATGCGCAAGCGCCAGATGGAAGAGAAGGAACGGCTGCTCACGCTTGCCGAAGTGCCCGCGATTACGCCGGACGGGGTCACTTTGACCCTTGCCGCCAACATCAGTTCGTTCAAAGAGCTGCAAGCCGCTCTGAACAACGGCGCGAAGGGCGTAGGGTTGTTCCGTACCGAGTTTCTGTACATGGATCGCGACCGTTTCCCTACGGAAGAAGAACAGTTCTCGGTTTACAAGGCGGTCGCGGAGAAGCTGGGGGGCCATTCGCTTATTATTCGAACGCTCGATATCGGCGGGGATAAGCAATTGGATTACTACGAACTTCCAATGGAAGAAAACCCGTTCCTCGGCTACAGAGCCATTCGATTCAGTCTCGATCGCAAGGATCTGTTCAAAATCCAGTTGAGAGCGATCCTTCGCGCTTCGATCTACGGAGACGTCCATATCATGTATCCGTTGATCACTTCCGTGGAAGAGTTCCGGGAAGCGAACGAAGTGCTCGATGCCGCAAGGCGGGAGCTTGAAGCGGAAGGCCACGAGTTCGGCCGCAAGATTAAAGTCGGCATCATGATCGAGGTTCCGGCCGCGGTGGCCATCGCGGACTTGCTCGCGGAGGAAGTCGCGTTCTTCAGCATCGGCACGAACGATCTTATTCAGTTCACGCTGGCGGTCGATCGGATGAACGAACATATCAACCATCTGTATGAGCCGTTCCATCCGGCGGTGTTGCGGATGCTGCGGGCCGTCGTTAACGCCGCCCGCCAACACGGCATTCCGGTCAACGTCTGCGGCGAGCTCGCGGGCGACGTTCGCGCGTTGCCGATCTGGCTGGGGCTTGGCATCGACGAGCTAAGCTTGTCGGCGCAAGCGATCCTGCCGGTTAAAGAGTGCATGCTCCGGACGAAAGCGGCGGATAGTCGCAGCCTTCTGGGCGAGCTGTTCAAGTATCGGACGGCGGGAGATATCCGCTCAAGCGCGGAACGGTTTTACGCCGAGAAGCTGCTGACCTCCGCGACAGACCGAATTGCGCCATAAACGAAGAAGGATACGCCCGATTACGGGAGTATCCTTCATGCAGGCGGTCCATCAGCGTCCGAAGAGCAAATCGCAGAACGCCTTCGCGTAAGGCGGCAAATCCGGCGGCCTGCGGGCCGAGACGATGTTGCGGTCGACGACGACCGCTTCGTCGAGCCACTTCGCTCCCGCGTTCTCCATGTCGTCCCGAATGCCGGGCGTCGATGTCACGGTTCTGTCCTGCAGGATTTTAGCGGAGATCAATACCCAGCCAGCATGGCAAATTTGGCCGATCGGCTTGCCTTGATCGTTCATCTTGCGGATGAAGTCGAGCACGCGCGCGTCGCGGCGGATCTTATCCGGCGCCCAACCGCCGGGAACGAGAACGCCGTCGCAACGGTCCGCGTCCAGCTCTTCGTACCCGATGTCGGCGACGGCGGGGACGCCGTATTTGCCGATATGCTTGCGTCCCTTTTCGGGACCGGCGTAGATCACCTCGGCGCCTTCTTCGCGAGCGCGATAGACGGGATACCATAACTCTAAATCTTCGAATTCGTCGTCAACCAAGCAGATGACGCGTTTAGTCGTCATGCGGATTCTCTCCTCCATCTATGGGTTCCCGTACATTGTAGCAAATGTTGGACTATCCTTCACGTTATGCGAACACGAAAGGATTGTGGCATATTGAGGTTTACGAATTCAGCCCGCTATTTGCGGTACGCGCCAGCCGCCGCGGTCATGATCGCGATCTTCGTGCTTTCTTCCCGCACCGGCGACGAGATGAACACCTGGCTGCCGTGGGCGCAGCGGTGGGTGCCTTTCTTGACGGACTTTAACCCGATGCATTACGTCGCTTATTTCGGCCTGGCGCTGACGATCGCCTTCGGGCAAGGGAAGGCTGCCTTAACGATGTCAGGCTGCATAATCAACGTCGCGATATGCGTCATATACGGCATTACGGACGAATGGCATCAATCCTACGTGCCGATGCGTTCGCCGGACGCAAGCGATCTGCTGCACGATTTCATCGGGGCCGCGGCAGCAGCCGTGCTCGTCTATTTGGTCGGTAACGGTTACAGAATTAGGCGTGCCAAAAATTACACGTCTTAACGAAGCAGGAATCGAGGCCATAAAGGACGAATGGAGTAGGGCAAGCTCTTTTTGTGTAAGGAGAGAGACCCCGTTGCTTAAATCGTGCACATGCGGCCAACAGATGGAATTATCGTTACGTACCGTTATTTTCGCCAAAAAAGTAAATATCACGAACGTTCCCGTATATAGCTGCGCCATATGCGGACGCAACGACGTGTTCCACGGCGTCAAAGACGACGTCGGACGGTTGATCAGTCAGCTAGGAACCGTGTCCGATTCCCGCAGCATCCCGTTCGATCAAATGCACGAATGGGCCGGCTTGCTGTCGGATATGCGAACGCAGATGAGAACGCTGCAGCCTTCGGACGTCGCTAAAGCGACCGAGGAGCGAACGAACCAATTGCTGGATCTTCTTAATCTTGCAACGGCGCTCGGAGACGAAGAATGGAAGAAAGAGATTCAAGCTCGTCTTGCTCAGCTAAGCGCGCAGTACATACGATAGGATCGGATACGCCCGGGACGGCTTTGCCGTCCTTTTCTTTTTTGCTTCGGGATGGTTAATCTGCTACGATAAAGCTACGGATTCGATCCCGAGGAGGGCATAACGATGGCAAAACTGCAGCAATTGACGAGTATGGAGCAGTGGGAGCAGGCGTTGCAAGGAACGTCGAACAAACCTCTGCTGGTGTTCAAGCATAGCACTTCGTGTCCGATCAGCGCAGGCGCTCACGAAGAGCTACTGCATTTTATCCAGGACGATACCGGCTTGCCGGTCGATTACATGCTTGTCCGGGTAATCGAGGAGCGACCGATCAGCAACGCGATCGCGGAGCAGCTCGACGTCAAGCACGCTTCCCCGCAAGCGATACTCGTGAAGGACGGCCAAACGGTGTGGGACACTTCGCACTGGCACATTACGTATGCGTTTCTGGCCGAGAAGCTTGGCAATCCCGCGCAAAGCTAATCTATCGAATCATCCTATCAAACCTCGTGTCAGATTGCTAAACATGAGGTTTTGTCGTATGATTACCTTAATAATCCACGATCGGACACGTAAATCCTCCGATCTCTAACATTGGAGCGAATCATTGTGACGGTAACCATTTATGACGTAGCGCGCGAAGCCGGCGTATCGATGGCGACGGTATCTCGGGTCGTCAACAACAATCCGAATGTCAAGCCTCAAACCCGCAAGAAAGTATACGAGGCCATCGAACGTCTCGGCTATCGTCCGAACGCCGTAGCGCGGGGATTGGCCAGCAAGAAGACGACGACCGTCGGCGTCGTCATTCCCGACATCGCGAACGCATTGTTCGCCGAAGTCGCACGCGGGATTGAAGATATCGCGAACATGTATCACTACAATATTATTCTTTGCAACTCGGACAAGCGTAAAGACAAAGAGATCCGCGTCATCAACACGCTGCTGGAGAAGCAAGTAGACGGCCTGCTGTTCATGGGCGGGGCGGTCACGGACGATCACGTTCAGGCGTTCCAGACGTCGAACGTGCCGATCGTGCTTTGCGCGACGACGGACGAGAAGGGCGTCATCCCTTCCGTCGATATCGACCATGAGGCGGCTGCATTCGATGCGGTTAACCGCCTGATCGCGGACGGACATCGTTCGATCGCCATGATCAGCGGCACGCTGCAGGATCCTGCGAACGGTTACGCGAGATTCCAGGGATACAAGCGAGCGCTGGAACAAGCGGGCATCGCCTATCGCGAAGACTACGTGCGCGTCGGCAATTATCGGTACGAATCCGGCATCGATGCGACGACGTACTTCCTCGGCTTGTCCGATTGCCCTACGGCGATCTTCGCCGCAACGGACGAAATGGCCATCGGCGCCATCCACTGCATTCAGGATTCGGGGTTAAGCGTGCCCAATGATGTATCCGTTATCAGCGTTGACAATAGCCGCATCTCTTCCATGGTGCGTCCGTTGCTTACGACGGTCGCCCAACCGATGTACGATATCGGCGCCGTATCGATGCGTCTCTTGACGAAGCTGATGAAGAAAGAGACGGTCGAGACCGCCAAGGTCACGCTGCCGCACGAGCTGATCGTGCGCCGCTCCGTCGCTGGCCCGAAAGGCAAGTAAACGTATAAAGATGCCCTGCGCCGGGAATGTTGCCGACGCAGGGCTTTTGTATGGGCGGCTAGGCCGTCCTTAGAACGAGAGTATAGTTAGAGGAAGGATGAACCCAAGAATGGCTAGTTACGGGACGATCGGCATTATCGGTGCCATGGAAGAGGAAATCAAGCTGTTGTTAGAACATATGGACAATCCGCAGGCGGAGCAGCACGCGGGGCTTACTTACCATCGGGGAACGCTCCATGGACGCAAAGTCGTGGTGACGCAATCCGGGGTAGGCAAAGTGAACGCGGCCGTATGCACGCAAGTGCTGATCGACCGGTTCAGCGCGGACGCGGTGCTGTTCACCGGCGTTGCCGGCGCCGTAGATCCGGCGCTGAACATCGGCGATATCGTCATCTCGACCAGCAGTCTGCAGCACGACGTGGACGTAACGGCGCTCGGCTTTAAACGAGGCGAGGTTCCGTACCAAGCGGTGTCCGAGTACCCTTCCGATGAAGCGCTCGTCAAGCTTGCGCAAGCCGCGGGGGAGAACGTATTCCCTGGACGCTGCCGTACGGGACGAGTGTTGTCGGGCGACCAATTCATCGCCGATCGCGCGGTGGTCAGAATGCTGCATGAAGAGCTGGGAGGCGCATGCACGGAGATGGAAGGAGCCGCGGTCGCGCAAGTGTGCCATATGAACGGAGTTCCGCACGTTATTATCCGCTCGATGTCCGACAAAGCGGACGGCTCCGCGCACGTGAATTTCGCCGAGTTCACGGTGGAAGCGGCAGACCGCTCGTTCGCGATCGTAAGCGGTATGGTGCAAGAGTTGTAATCGTATGCGAGCGAATCCTCCTCTGTAACGGTCCGCGAGACCGCTGCAGCACGAACAATCGCAAAACCGTCGCTGTAACGGTCCGCGAGACCGCTGCAACGCAAAGATGGCTGCCTAAGGGCAGCCATCTTCGCGTATTCCAAGATTATAAATGCTGGAGAGCGATTTCAATCATCGCCTTGTTCTTGTCCGTGATCTCTTGTCTCCGGGGCATCGGCGTCCATGTCGACGTATCGTCGAGCCAAGTAGAAGGGAGCTGATCGGGGCGGTGCGGGCTTTGCAGCGTCGGCCATCCCTCCGGAAGCATCCCTCCATGCGACAATCGGTCTATGCTGTCCAGAAGGGGATGGGCGGACATCTCTAACCATAGCAGGCCCCAAGCGCGAGGGACGACTCGCCAATGGTCATAGCCGCCTCCTCCAAGAGCGATCCAACGGCCGTTCGTATACTGGTCCGCCAGCTCGTGGATGAGGCGGGGCATCTCCCGATAGATGCGCATGCTGCAATGGATATGCGCCAGCGGATCGAAGGCGTGCGCGTCGCAGCCGTGCTGGCTGACGATCACGTCCGGCTTGAAGGCTTCGACCGCCCGTACTATGCCTAGCTTGAACACGTCGAGCCACGAGTCGTCTTCGGTGTACGGTTCCATCGGTAAGTTCAAGCAGGAGCCGTAGCCGGAAGAGTGGCCCCGTTCGTGATGGAAGCCGGTTCCGGGGAACAGAAATTTGCCCGTCTCGTGAATCGAGAGCGTGAAGACTTCCGGATCATCGTAAAAAAACCATTGAACCCCGTCCCCGTGGTGAACGTCGGTATCGATATACAAGACGCGGGCTCCGTATTTGCGACGAATACTGGAAATCGCCGCTGCCGCATCGTTATAGACGCAAAAGCCGGAGGCTCGATCCGGGAATGCATGGTGCAGCCCTCCTGCCAGATGCAGCGCGCGATCTGCTCGGCCGGACATGACGGCTTCCGCAGCCGCGAGCGAGCCGGCCACGACGGCAAGCGAAGCCGTCTCCATGCCCGGAAAGTAAGGCGTGTCGCCGCCTTGGTCAAGCCCGTACTGGGGCGCATTGTCGATAGCCGTCAACGCAGGGGATGGTTCGCTTAATGCCGATACGGCAGTTATGTAATCGGGACGATGGATAAGGGCGACTTCTTCGCGAGCCTCGTCCAATGAGGCAGGGGGGATTTCGGCTTTGTCGTCGAGAGCGTCGCACCGGCGCAGCAGCTCTTCCGTGAGCGCCAGCCTGATCGGATGAAACGGGTGCTGCTCGTTGAAAAGGTACTGCTTGGATGCTGAATTATCGATCCATAGTGCTCGGGAATTCAAGCGGGTCGCCTGCCTTTCGGTTAATACATGAAGCGCTGCCGGAATCGGACGCGGTCGAATTTCTCCGCCGATGAGAGAGGTACGTCTTTGCCGATTCTCACCATGAGGCAATTCGCGGGATGCGCGCATATTTCGGGGTCGTCCGTCGCGAACCAGACCATGCCTACGCACTTCATCAGGTTCTCCATCATTTCGCGGTATTGCCATACGTTCAATCCGCTGCCTTCTAAGTCCCAGTGCCAATAATATTCGGTCGTGAACACGATCATATTATCGAGCTGCCCGTGCTCGAACGCGGCGATAATCATCTTTTTGCCAAGGCCAAGGTCCCGGTATTCGTCCGCGACTTCGATCGCGCCTAACTCGACGAGGTCTTCCATGCCGCCTTGCGACCAAAGCTCCATCTCGTCCGGATAATGGAAAGTGACGTATCCGACGATCAGATCGTCTTCTCTCGCGACGATGATCCTGCCCTCTGGTAAACCCGCGATCTCGACGAGAGCTTCTTGCTGCTCTTGCGGACGCCGGAAAGCGTCCAAGTCGGGATGCATCCTCCAGCCGGCGATCGTCTCCGGAGGGACGGGCCCTTCCACGACAAGCGTTCGATCGCCGCGTTCGATCGGATGTCGTACGTATCGTTTGATATGCTCCATGCCGATCTCCTTTCCAACTTGCCCTTGCGTGCTTCCTTATTGTAGCATATTACCCCCGGATTCGTAGATAATGTCAACTTGCCGGGATGCCCATGATTGATACTCTATGATATAATGGCTGTGGCAAAGGGATGATGAATCTCTCAAAAATGAAAGCGCATTCGCTAGCGAATGTCTGTATCCCAACGGGAAGGTGATGGACGGTGACACTGCAACACGACGAAAAGTTGCCCGTGACGGCAACAGGATCCAACATGGAATCTTATGAGGAAGCAGTCAAGACATTTTCTTGGGCAGACATCGAAGCGCAATTCTCCTGGGCGACTACCGGCCGAGTGAATATGGCGTACGAGGCAATCGATCGGCATGTGGCTAACGGCAAGGGGGACAAAGTCGCGCTCTATTACAGCGACAACCAGAGAGACGAGAGCTACACGTATGCGGATATGGCGAAGCAATCGAACAAATTCGCGAACGTGCTGCGCAAGCTGGGCGTAACGAAAGGCGATCGGGTGTTCATCTTTATGCCGCGCACGCCTGAGCTGTACTTCAGCTTGCTCGGAGCGCTTAAAGTCGGCGCCGTCGTCGGCCCGCTGTTCGAAGCGTTCATGGAGACAGCGGTGCGCGACCGGCTGCAAGACAGCGGCGCCGTGGCGATCGTGACGACGCCGTCGCTCTTATCCCGTGTTCCGCGCGCGGAGTTGCCGGAATTGAAGAATGTCATCGTATACGGAGAAGACGTTCCCGCAGGAGAAGGCATCGTGAACTACCGCCGAGAGATGGCGGGCGCTTCCGAGGAAGCGGAGCTCACGTTCCTTGATCGCGAAGACGGACTCATCCTGCACTATACATCCGGATCGACAGGCAAGCCTAAAGGCGTATTCCACGTTCAGAACGCGATGGTCCAGCATTATCACACGGGACGCATCGTGCTCGACCTGCGCGAGGACGACGTCTACTGGTGTACGGCCGACCCGGGCTGGGTAACGGGAACGTCCTACGGGATTTTCGCGCCATGGCTGAACGGCGTAACGAACGTCGTTCGCGGCGGACGCTTCAGCCCGCAGGACTGGTACGCTACGCTTCAGAAATACAAAGTAACGGTATGGTACAGCGCGCCTACCGCGTTCCGCATGTTGATGGGCGCCGGAGACGACGTCGTGAAGTCGTTCGATCTGTCGAGCTTGCGCCACGTCCTTAGCGTAGGGGAGCCGCTTAATCCCGAAGTCGTCCGTTGGGGGTACAAAGTATACGGCCACCGCATTCACGACACTTGGTGGATGACCGAGACCGGCGGCCAGCTCATCTGCAACTACCCGAGCATGGTCATTAAGCCGGGGTCGATGGGCAAGCCGATCCCTGGCACGCAAGCGGCGATCATCGACGATCAAGGCAACGTGCTGCCGCCATTGCGTATGGGCAATCTGGCGATTCGTACGCCATGGCCGTCGATGATGCGCAAAATTTGGAACAACCCGGCTAAATACGAAGAGTACTTCCGTATTCCTGGCTGGTACGTATCCGGGGATTCGGCCTATATGGACGAAGACGGCTACTTCTGGTTCCAAGGCCGCATCGACGACGTCATCAACACGTCCGGCGAGCGCGTCGGGCCGTTCGAAGTCGAGAGCAAGCTCGTCGAGCATCCGGCGGTTGCCGAAGCGGGCGTCATCGGCAAGCCGGATCCGCTCCGCGGCGAAATCATTAAAGCGTTCATCTCGCTGCGCGAAGGCTACGTTCCTTCGGACGAACTGAAGGCGGACATCGCCAAATTCGTCAAGGAAGGCTTATCCGCGCACGCGTCTCCTCGCGAGATCGAGTTCAAAGACAAGCTTCCGAAGACCCGCAGCGGCAAGATCATGCGCCGCGTCCTCAAAGCATGGGAGCTTAACCTCCCAACCGGCGACCTCTCGACAATCGAGGACTAATTTTACAACAAATATAAAAGGATGTGCAGTCAACTGCACATCCTTTTTCTATGCTCGAATCGATGAGTGAAAGAGAGTGTCATATATCTCCTGGAGGAAATTTCACGAAGGGAACAGCCACCGTAAGGAGATATATGATACGACCAATCTTCCATCGATCGACATTACTGCCCAGAAGCTGTTGCCTGCACAGCCTTCGAAGGCACCGAACTGGCCCCGTTCCCATTAACCGCCGTCACGTAATACCAGCCATTCGCCATTGGCGATACGAACTCGAGGCTCGTCTGATCCGTCGTCCCGAGCAGCTTGTATTTGCCGTCCGCGGTCGGGCTGTTCCACACTTGGTATTGCACGACGTTATCGCCTGCCGCGTTCGCGCTCCAGGACAGCGTAACGGATAGTTCATTGCCGCTCGCAGATAATCCGGTCGGCGCGCTTGGCGCTGCGACGGTCGGATCCGGATTCGTCGTTCCTCCGTCGTTGCCGCCCGGAAGCCCCGGATCGACAATAGGAGGCGGCAGGTTCGGATCGACGTCCGAGATCGTACCGTCCGCGGTTAATCTTTCGCTCGGCGCGGACTCGTTGCCTCCGACGTCTACGGCCGTTACATAATAGCTGTAGGATAGTCCCGGAGTGATCAGGGTGACGAACTTCGGATCTTCGCCTGTCGGAATGGAAGCTTCGACTTTCTCGAACGGCCCGCCGTTCACCGAACGGTATAGGCGGTAGCCGGCGACGTCCTTCTCGGCGCCAGGCGCGAAGGTAATGTTCACCGTGCTGGCATCTACCGTATCGACTTCGATTTGCGGCACCGGACTCGGCGCGTTGCCGTCCTCGACTCGCGGATCCGTCTTCGATGGCGCGCTCTGCGCGGCGTCTTTCGGCAAGTAGTAGGACAACGACCTGCGCGACTTCTTATCCGTCTTCAAGAGTTTGACTTGCAGCTCCTCCATCAATGCGTCGAGAGGCACCTCGCGTTTCACCATAACCGCTTCTCTGAGCAGATCTTCCGGCGTGGTCGGAAGCGGCACGTAGTTGACGCCGTTGTAAGAGATGTACTTCAACTTGACGAGAGCGTCGTCTTCTTCGGTCGGAATGAACTTACGGTTGAAAATGTCGGAAACGAGCTTGCCGGCTTCTTTGGTCAGTTCGGTCGGAAGCTTGCCGCTCACGCTTGACACCGTCATGTTAACGAGACCGTCCGGTTTAGGGAACGCCTTCGTCTGGAACATCTCCGGCTTTGCTTCGGTGACGGCGTTCATGACTTTACCCCAAATGAGTCTCGCGCGGCTTCGGCTCTCCTTCGAGAGGGCGTTGGCCGCCTTCTCGTAACCGATCCAGACGCCGAGCGTAACGTCCGGCGTATAACCCTCGAACCACACGTCGCCCGCGATTTGCGTCGTACCGGTTTTGCCGACGATCGGAATTTTGCCGTACTTTTTGAACGTCGACTTCAGCGAGCTGCCCGAGCCGTTCGTGACGACGGTACGCATCATATCCGTCATCTGGTAGGCGGCCTGCTCCGACGTAACCCGCTTCGGGCTCAACTCGTGCTTGAAGACGACTTGGTCGTTCGAATCGCGAATCTCCTCGATCAAGTACGAGTCGTTGTATACGCCTTGGTTGGCGATCGCGGCATACGCGTTCGTCAATTCTTCAACCGTAACGCCGTACTTCAAGCCGCCGATAACGCCGGTTTGCGCAACGTCGTCGGATTTGTCGAGCGTCGTAATGCCGAGCGAGCGAACGAATTCCCACGACTCTTTGATCGTCATTTTATTCAAGAATACTTTCAGCGCAGGGATGTTGTACGAGTCGTTAAGCGCCTCCCTTGCGGTGACGAGTCCGTGATACTTGTCGTCGAAGTTTTTCGGGATATGGAAGCTGCCCGTGCCGTTCGCGAGAATGATCGGCGAATCGTCGATGACGCTGGCCGGTTGAATAAGTCCTCTGTCGAGCGCCGGCCAATAGGCCGCGATCGGCTTCATGGCTGAGCCGGGTTGGCGCGTCATCTGCGTCGCATAGTTCATCTGCTCGATGTGGAAGTCGCGGCCTTCGATCATGCCGAGAATCGCGCCCGTCTTCTGGTCGATCATGACGCTTGCGACTTGCTCGACTCCTTTAGTCTTATGATCCGGGGCGAAGTTCTCCGGATCTTCCGCGATATCGTGCATCAGATCGTAAATCGTCTTATCGATCGTCGTCGTCACTTTATAACCGCCGCGAAGCAGTTGACCGCGCGCGTCTTCGATGAGTACCGCGTTTTCTTTCTTCGTCAAATCCTCTTTGGAGAGCTCGGGGTTCTGCAACAGAACGAGCTGTTCCGCGGCTTGTCTCTCCGCCTCGAGCATCAAGTAAGGATACGTGTTATAGGCTTTCTCCGTCGGTTTGGCGAGCGAACTGTACAGATCGAAGCTCAGCGCCTGCTCGTATTCCGCTTGGGTGATTTTGTTCTCTTCCAGCATCCGTCTAAGCACGAGCTTCTGGCGTTCGACGGCGCGCTTGAAGTTTCTCTCGTTAAATTCGCCCTTGCCCGTGAACGCGGAGTACACGGAAGGGAGCTGCGGGACGCCGGCTAGATAAGCCGCTTGCGCGATGTTCAGTTGCTCTAGCTTATCGACGCCGAAGATGCCTTTGGCCGCCGCTTTAATGCCATATAATTGATAGCCGGACGAGCCGTTGCCGTAAGGGATTTTATTTAAGTAGGCCGTAAGGATTTCTTCTTTGCTTAGGAATCTTTCAAGTCGCATCGATAGGAAAATTTCTTTCGCTTTCCGGCTGGACGTCTGATCCAGGCTTAGGAACACGCGCCGCGCGACCTGCTGGGTGATCGTGCTCCCGCCGGTTTGAACGCTTTCGTTGAGCAACTGTTGCTTAACGGCGCGAATAAGGCCGTTGGAATCGATGCCGGGATGGTTGAAGAAGTTCTTATCCTCGATCGCGATGACGGCGTCGATGATCTTATTCGGGATTTCGTCGTAAGTAATCGGCGTGCGGTCTTCCTCGGTGCGCAATTGGCCGACCATCGTTCCGTCGTTGAAGAACACGTAACCGGTAATCGCGTTCTCCGCGATTTTCTGTTCGATCAAATTCCGAGGCCGAACGGGATCGTCCTTGACGAGCGACGCGATATATCCGGTAACCGCGCCGGCGGCGACGAGACCGCCCAGCAAGCCGAAGAAGATAAGCCACGCTACGGTAAGGCCGGCGATTTTGCCTGCTGTCGCAAAGCCATGATAAGTTCGTTTCTCGGGTGGAGCGTTTTGTTTCGTATTTGCCATTCAAGCAGCCTCCTTCAACAAACAGAATTATTATAGCACATTTACCCATGGTGTGAATTGTCGAGTAGGGTAGAGACTGCTCGGAGATTGGTTGCGGCGCTTGTCGCCGATTGCGGCAAGGGCTCCGCGAGTCATACCGGAAACGACCTTCGCAAGGCCCGAAATCATGAAAAAAACCACCCCGACGAATCGGGATGGTTTGCGTTAGCATAGGATTAACGGCTGTAGAATTCGACGATTTGGTTCTCGTTGATGTCTTGGGACAGCTCGCCGCGGTCTGGCAGGCGAGTGTATGTGCCTTCAGAAGCGTTAGCGTCGTAGTTCAGGTAGCCTGGCAGGTGATGACGGCCTTCTTGAGCTTCTTTAATCGTCTTCAGGGAGCGGCTACGCTCGCGGAGACCGATTTTGTCGCCGATTTGAACCGTGTAGGAAGCGATGTCGACTTTCTTGCCGTTGACCGTAACGTGGCCGTGGGATACGAGCTGGCGGGAACCCGCGCGGGAGTTAGCCCAGCCAAGACGGAACACGAGGTTGTCCAAGCGGCTTTCGAGCAAGAACATGAAGTTTTCGCCCGCTTTGCCTTCGAGTTTGGAAGCGCGGTCGAACAGGTTGCGGAATTGCTTCTCGTTCAAGCCGTACATGTGGCGAAGTTTTTGTTTTTCTTGAAGCTGCATGCCGTAGCCGCTGATTTTGCGACGTTGGTTAGCGCCGTGTTGTCCCGGAGGGAACGCGCGCTTCAGCTCTTTGCCGGATCCGCTTAGGGAAATACCAAGGCGGCGGCTCAGTTTAAACTTAGGACCTGTATATCTTGACATGTTTAGAAAGCTCCTTTTTCAAAAGGGAATTTGTTTTTTGAAAATGGGGTTCCGTTGCGCGAAGTTCTCCGTAACCGGATCGCATCCGGTTCCTGGCAGGGATGTTCAGCCGCAGCCCGCAGGTGGGAAATTCGAGAGGGTGCCACAAAGTCAAGACCCGCAATAATCAACAAGTAATATTATAAGAAATTGTAGGCTGAAGTCAAGAGAAATCATTTGAATAAATGAACAGGAAAAATAAGCCTTTTGGCGTTGGACTTACGATCTATTTAGTGCAAAAATCACGTTTTCATTGTATAGTGATAATATCAAAAGATCGGGTGGAGGTGTCGGGAATGGCCATCAATCGCAAATCAGCACAACTTTCGGAGCCTGAACAAGACGAAAGTCCTTCCCGCACCCGGCAGCAGCTACCGAGCTGGTTGCAAAAACAAGACTTAACGGAAGCGGACTTGCCGTATGCGCATAGTTTGCTCGCCGGCAGCTTCGCGGACTGGATCGACGAGTCGGACGGCTTTCCTTGGCTAGGCGGCCGGATTGCCTTGATTCATCCCGACGGCACGACGTTGTCTATTAACGGCGAAGGAGAAGGCAGCGCACATCCTTGGGCTCATCGCGTAGACAGGCTGGGAACGACTGCGGCTGCCATCGCGCTGGAGACGTGCAGACCGACACTGATGAGAGGCGATGAGCATGGTGCTAACGCTCTCAGGTCGTACGATTCGATCGCCGTCCCGGTATTTACCCGTTCCACCGGCATCCCTTGCGCATTGCTGGCTTGCCTGCTGCCCGCAGGAGAAGCTCACGCGAGCGATCTGAAGCTGCTGCAAGCGGCGGCGCTGCATTACCGGAATTGTCTATATCGCAGATTCGAGAATATATTCGTCGGCGGAATGCTGCGCGAACAGAAGCTTTCGCAGAAGGAAGAGCGCAGACGCGACATCCTGTTCGACGTCATGCGCCGTCTGAACGACCATATCGAAGTCGAGAGCGTGCTGACGGAAGTGCTCGACAGCTTGGAGGAGCTTTATCCGATCTGCAGGGCGGACCTGTTCCTCTCCCAAGACTACAATAGCCAGAACGAGAAAGTGAAACCGCTAGCTTTTCATCTTTCGAACATGGATTTGTGCAAGAAGGCGTTCCTTGAAGGCAAAATTTGCGAGACGAGAGCGGACGGTCGCCAGCAGCTTGCGATTCCATTGTCGGGCAAGCAAGGCGTCTACGGCGTGCTTCGTTTGGATTTGCCGGTGAATGAATTCGACGATGCGGACATCCGGTTTCTATCCATGCTCGCGGCCGCGGCCGGCGCGGCTTTCGAGAAAGCCAAGCTTCATGAGCAAGCGAACGTGCTCGTGGGAGAGCTTAGGCTCATCAACGAGCTTACGCAGCGACTTAACCGCAGCTTGAGGCTAACGGATACGATGCAGTTCGCTTCTACGGAGCTGCTCCATATTTTCCAATCGGACTTCTGTTGCATTTTGCAATACGACGCTTCGAGCAACCGATTCATCGTAATGTCGGCCAACGTGCCGGAGCTGATCGGCGAACAATACTCGACGGAATACGGTTTCTGCAGCGTGCTGTGGTCTACGAAGGAGCCGATTATTCTGTCCGATTATCGCTCGGCGACCCCGGTCAGTTCCCGGCTGATGGACATCACCGATTCACGCTCGTTGCTGGCGTCCCCGCTCGTGCTTAACGGCGACGTCATCGGCGCGGTCATGATTACGAAGCGCGAACCGAACCATTTCTCATACGATAATTACAAACTTCTTCAAGTGTTATCCGCTCATCTTGGCCTGGCGATGTCCAATGCGTCGCTGCATGCCGAAGTGCGAAGAATGGTGATTACCGATAATTTGACCGGGTTGTTCGCCCGCCATTATTTGAACGAGCGAATCGGACGCAAGCAGCTTCGCGACCATTCCGGATCGCTAATCGTCGTCGACATCGATCACTTTAAGCGCGTGAACGATACGTACGGCCATCAAGTCGGAGACGATATTCTAACGCAGGTCAGCGACATCATACGCTCCTCTATACGCGACACGGATATCGCGGCCCGCTGGGGCGGCGAGGAGCTCGCTATCTATTTGCCGCTGCTTAGCTTAGAGCAGACCGAACGCGTGGCCGAACGAATACGGCATCGCGTCGAGAGCGAGACGGATCCGCAGGTCACCGTCTCTTGCGGCATCGCCGAATGGCGCTCCACGGATGAAAAAGTCAGCGTCGAGTCGCTATTCTACAAAGCGGACATGGCTTTGTACGACGCCAAGCGCCTCGGCCGCAATCGAATCGTCATAAGCATGTAGAACCGAGCTGCCAACGCAGTTCGGTTTTTTGTATCGATGGAAATAAAACCATTCGGATTTCAAGACGAGAACAGACACCGTAAGGACATATACCCTTGACATTACCTACAATCGATACTCATCAACAAACCTCCGAATAACCGTTACGCGCGAGGACACGATACGGACAGGAGGTGAGCGCCTCATGCGCTTTACTACATGGTCCAGGCTCGCTTGCGCCGGGTTCGCGATGACTTGCTTGCAAGGATGCATGAACGCAGGCACGAGCAACCTGTCCGCGGAAGATGCATTCGCGTTGTCGGCTTCGGCATTGTCCGGAAGCGAAAGTTACGGCCTATCGGGCGAAGTATCGGTGATCGACAGCGGCGGGTTCGTCGCGAACAAGCTGGCTTACGAGGGCGAAGTGACCGGCCACGGCAATCTTAACGTCCAGTGGACGAGCTTGAGCGCGAAAGCTGCGGCCGAGCGCCCCGTCGAATCGAATTACGAGCCGCTCGATCTGCTGAAGTCGATTCAGGACAAAACCGCGGTGATTAAATATGCCGGAGGGACCGTCCCCGATCAAGTCCGATTCACGATCAAGCTTGACGACGCGGTCGCCAAACGCCGGATCGCCGATCAATTGCGCAAGGAGCTAAGCGCGCTGGAGCAAGATAAAGTTCTGCTTGAGCGCAATCCCCGGCAATCCGCGAAAGTGATCAGCAACGCGAAGACGACCTTAGAAGACGTGCTGAGCGGCTTGAAGGTGACGACCAACTGCGAGTGGTACGCGAATAAACGGACATGGTTCCCGAAGAAACTGCAGGAGGAAACGGTGCTTCAATATGAATGGAAAGGCAAGGCGTATCGGGAGAAGCGCGTATCCGTCACGAATTTTCGCGCGGCATCCCGAAGTGGTACAATAGATTAGCAACACGCAGCAACTTATCGATAAGGGAGATGGATTCCAATGCGCGATCCGCGTATCCAGAAACTAGCGGCCAACTTGGCCGGCTACTCCGTGAAAGTTCAGCCCGGGGACAACGTCCTGATCGAGATGATCGGTTCCGAGCGGGAGTTGCTCAAATGCCTGATCGAGGAAGTCGCCAAGCTTGGCGGTCGCCCGTACGTCGAGATCGAAGACCGTTCCGTCTTGCGAACGCTTCTGCACCATGCTACTCCGGAGCAAATGGAGACTTGGTCGGCATACGATCTTGAACGAATGAAAAGAATGCAGGCCTATATCGGCATTCGCGCAGGCGAGAACGTGAACGAGCTTGCGGACGTTCCGTCCGACGCCATGAAGCTGTACGATAGAATTCATCGTCATCCCGTACATATGGAGCAGCGGGTCAAGCGTACGAAATGGGTCGTGCTGCGTTACCCGAATGCCGCGATGGCCCAGCTTGCGAACATGAGCACGGAAGCGTTCGAGGACTTCTATTTCGACGTGTGCAATCTCGACTATGCCAAGATGGACCGGGCGATGGATCCGCTGCAGGCGTTGATGAAACGGACGGACAAAGTCCGTATCGTAGGTCCGGGCACGGATCTGACGTTCTCGATCAAAGGCATCGGCGCGCAGAAATGCTCCGGCGAACGCAATATTCCGGACGGCGAAGTGTATTCGTGCCCGGTGCGCGATTCCGTCAAAGGCACGATTTCTTACAATACGCCGAGCGTCTACAACGGCTTTACGTACGAGAATATCAAGTTCACTTTCGAGAACGGCCGAATCGTCGAAGCGACCGCCAACGACACGGACCGCATCAACGCGTTGCTCGACAGCGACGAAGGCGCCCGCTACATCGGGGAATTCAGCCTCGGCTTCAACCCATACATCCTGCATCCGATGAAGGATACGCTGTTCGACGAGAAAATCGCAGGCAGCCTGCATTTCACTCCGGGTCAGGCGTACGAAGTAACCGACAACGGCAACCGTTCCTCCATCCACTGGGATTTGGTGCTGATCCAACGTCCCGAATACGGCGGCGGAGAGGTGTATTTCGACGACGTGCTCATCCGAAAAGACGGGATTTTCGTCATACCCGAGCTTGAAGGCCTTAATCCGGAAGCTCTTAAATAGTTTCCTCTTGCACGAGTTTGCCAGATCAAGGTATGATGAGGTAGAGATCGAACAGCCTATATATTGGAGGGATTCCCATGTCTAACAACGCGGCAATTGTGGAACTGTCCCAGACCGCTAACAAGTTCCGTTCTTCCATCGTATTGCAAGCAGAGAACAAGTACATCGATGTGAAGAGTATTCTCGGATTGTTCACGACGCTCGTTGGCAATACGGCGTATGAACTTCACGTCCACGGACCGGATGCGGACGAAGCGAAGGAAGCGCTCAGCGCCGTGTTCGCGAAACACAGCCTGAACGTAAAAGTCGTGGATTAATCCTAAATCGTAGCGAACCGGAAACCCTCGTCCATTGCATGGACGGGGCGTTTTTATATTCGGGGGCGTAATTCCGCGCCGGCGCGGATGAAAATATCGGTTATACGCTCCCTGTCCTTGTGCTTAAGCGCGATTTCGTCTAATATGAAAGGGATGGTAGTTAGGGCACAGGGGGAGTGGGAATGGCTTCATCGGACACAATGATTCACCTGAATCAGAAAGCGCAGCGGCTGCTTCAGGAAGATGCCGACAAAATCGAGAAACTGATCGCCATCCAGATGGAAAATCTGGCGACCCGCAAATGCCCGTTATATGAAGAAGTGCTGGACACCCAAATGTACGGCTTCTCGAGAGCGGTCGATTTTGCGGTGCGCACCGGATTAGTCGAGGAAAGCGCGGGCAAACTATTAATCAGCCAGCTGGAACGCAATCTGGCTCTGTTATACGAAGCATTGGAACGCAAAGAAGAGTAGCGCGCGGCTACTCTTCTTTTTTTGTATATTCGACGGTCGGAGCGGCGTCGCGATTAGACGAAGTAGAAAGAGACGCCGAGAATCGCATAGACGATCAAGAGCAGCTTGCCCTCGTACCAAGTCGTCGAGCCGTCTCTGGAGATCGATGACGCGATAAACGCGGCGACCCCGATTGCGGCAATCTCGATGGTGGAAAAGATAAGATTCATTTGGTCCTCGAACAGCAAGCTGATGAACACGAGCGCCGGAGCGACGAACAGAGCGATCTGCAGGCTGCTGCCGATGGCGATCTCGACCGCCGCGCCCATTTTGTTCTTCAGCGCGAGCAGGACGGCCGCGCTGTGCTCGGCGGCATTGCCGACGATGGCGACGACGAACGCGCCTACGAACAGATCGGAGAGGCCGAACCGGGACGAGAACGTATCGAGCGTATGGACGAGCCATTCGCTGATGAAGGCGACGAGCACCGTAGCGACGACGAGCAGAAGGATGGACATCCCTTTGGACCATTCGGGTTCTTCCCCATGGTCGGCTTTCGTATCGACGTGATCCTCGAGCAGGCTTTTGTGCGTATACATCGAATAGACGAGCCATCCGAAGTAAGCCACGATCAGGAAGCCCGCAACGATAATACTCATCGTCATCGTGTTATCTTCGGATATATGCTCGGTCTTGACGAAGATCGCCGGAATGAATAGGGCGATGACGCCGAGCAGCATCAGAGAAGCGTTCTGGCCGGCAAGATGGACGTTAAACTTTTGTTCTTTGTATTTGAGGCCGCCTGCGAACGCGCTCACCCCGAGCACGAGCAACAGGTTGCCGATGATCGCGCCGGTTAAGCTTGCTTTAACGATCTCGAACAAGCCCTCTTTGATCAAGAAGATCGATATGATCAGTTCCGCCGCGTTGCCGAAAGTGGCGTTCAGCAGTCCGCCCAGCCGTTGGCCTGCATAGTGGGCGACCGATTCCGTCGCTTTGCCCAGCAATCCCGCGGCGAACAAGATGGCCAGCCCCGCGAATCCGAACTCTACTGCCGCGCCCCATTGCGAGTAATGGGAAACCGCGCTGAGCGCGAACGTAATGACAAGTAAAGGGAAAAACAGCTTTTTCAAGGGCCAAGCACCTCGGCGATTATAGTATCTTACTTATGGGTTTATTTCCATTCCTTACTATAACCAATTGGAGGCGATTCGTAAACCGAAAAACGGGAGGCGGACAAGGAAGGGAAGCGTGGTTGATTTATTCAGGGCAATTCCATTACAATGAAAGCATTACAGGTTCGGGAGAGTGAGCCGCCATGACGGAAGAACAGCAAGGATTAATTCGTATTTCTGACGATGTCGTCGCCACGATTGCCGGGTTGGCAGCGTTGGAAACGCCCGGAGTAGCCGCGATGTCCGGCGGGATATCCGAAGGGTTGGCCAAGCGTCTTAGCGGGCGCAACGCGCAAAAAGGGGTGTCCGTCGAAGTAGGCCAGCTTGAGGCTGCCATCGATTTAAGAATCGTCGTACAATACGGCATCCCGATCCAAGAGGTTGGACGCCGTCTGCAAGATAACGTTCGCGAAGCCGTGGAGAATATGACCGGCCTTCGCGTCGTGGAAGTAAACGTTAAAGTCGAAGGCGTCGCTTTCCGCGACGAAGAACCGGAAGAAGCGCACCGAGTCAAATAACGAATACATAACGACAAAAACGTGATCGGCACGCTTCGGCGTGTTCGATCACGTTTTTTGATTTACGTTCTGTGGACGCGATTATATTCGCGGGAGATGCTGAGCAGAATGCCCATGGCCATGAGCATCATCAGCATGGAAGAACCGCCGTAGCTAATGAACGGAAGCGTAACGCCTGTTACGGGAATCGCGCCGCTTACGCCGCCCATGTTGATGAGCGCTTGGATCGCGATCAGCGACACGATGCCGACGCCGACCAGCGTTCCGTAGATGTCCGGGCATCGGAGCGAGATGATGAGGGCCCGCCATAGGAACAGCATGTAGAAGATCACGAATACCGTCGTTCCGATGAAACCGAGCTCTTCGCCGATGACGGCGAATATAAAATCGTTATACGCATAAGGCAAGTAAAATAGCTTTTGCACGCTGTTGCCGAGACCTGCGCCGGTTAACCCTCCGTGTCCGAACGCTTCGAGCGACCGGACCATATGATAGGTTGTCCCTTGCTGGTCCGCGAGCGGATCCATGAACGCGAGGAACCGGTCTACGCGGTATCCGCCGTCGAATTCGGGATTGAATAGCATGACGAGCGACAAGCCGAGCAAGCCGAGTCCGACGAGAATGCCTGCGGACATCATAATATGCTTGAGGTTCGACCCTCCGGCAATGACAATGGCGGACGCGCATAGCACCAAGATCGCGCAGGAGCCGAAGTCGGGCTGAAGCATGATCAGGAAGGCGAAGAAACCGACGACGATCATGACCGGCAGCAAACCCTTCTGAAAATCGCGGAATTTCTCGTCCTTCTTGGAGATAATCGAAGCCAAGTAAAGGATAATCGCCAGCTTCGCGAATTCCGTCGGCTGGATGCCGAAGCCCCCGATGCCGATCCAGCTGCGGGCGCCGTTAATGCTGGACGCCGTGAACGGGACGATGATAAGCAAGACGAGCGTGCCGAAGAACAGCAGCACGAACAATTTCTTGTACTTCTCGTAATGGATGTTCATCAAGATGAACATGATGAACGTGCCGAGTCCGGCCCATATCAGCTGTTTCTTCGTGAAAAATAAAGCGTCGTTGCCAAAGTCCTTGTCAACGACGGTCATGCTGGAGCTCGCGCTGAAGACCATGACGAGGCCAAAGCCGACGAGCACGAGCGTTAGTATGAGCAGCAAGAAATCAGGCGCGCCGCGCGATCCGGTAGACGGGGTACTCATCCCTGTCCCGCCCCGATTATTTGGTCAGCAGCTGCTTCAAATCTTGAACGCGCTGCGTCGCAACGTCCAGGATCGGCGCAGGAATCGAAGATTCGTAGTCGAGCCCGTGCGGGAACGTTGCGCGTCCGATGTAGACGTGCTCGATCTCGAGAATCGCGTCCGGGTTCTCAAGCTTGCCTTCCACGGCGCGAGTCGTAATGCGCAGGAAGTAATCTTCGCCTTTGGAACGGTCTTGAATTTTCAGATCATATGTAGCGCGGCGATATTCCCATTGCCAACGAACGAAGCCGAGCTTCTCGCCGGAATCGTCAAGGTGGCCCAGATCGCTGCGTACGCCGATTAATCCCGTATTGTCAAGTAACATCAAAAAATCCTCCTTCGGAAGGTCGAACAAGCTTTATTCCCTTCCATGATAGTCGGTTTGCCAGTCTTCTGCAAGCCCGCTTCGGGTCACAAGTTCGAACGTTCATTGACAATGTTATGCTTCGGAAGCATTCGTCCGGTTACGATCGGTTAGACTTTCTGCTACAATAGTACAAATATCCTTTTCGGAAGGGGCGCCGCCACGATGGTAAACGTTCAGACGCTACAATCGATTTATAGCGATATGGTGGGATGGCGCCGTCATTTTCACGCGAATCCGGAGCTTTCTTTTAAAGAGGTAGAAACCTCAAAGAGGATCGCCGACTTGCTGTCGTCCTGGGGGCTTGAGGTTAGGAGAGGCGTTGCGGGCACGGGGGTCGTCGCCAAGCTCGAAGGAGCGAAGCCGGGCCGCGCCATCGGCTTGCGGGCGGACATCGACGCGCTGCCGATTCAAGACGAGAAGACGGCGAGCTACAGATCGACGGTGTCCGGCGTCATGCACGCCTGCGGACACGATGGACATACGGCCGAGCTGCTTGCCGTTGCGCGGTACTATAGCTTGCATCGCGAAGAAGTCGCGGGCGCGCGTATTTTTCTGTTCCAGCCGGGAGAGGAATTTCTTCCGGGCGGAGCGAACGCGATGATCGCGGACGGCGCGCTGGACGGCGTCGACGCGATATTCGGCGTGCACCTGTGGTCGCCGATGCCTTACGGGTTCGCAGGAACGCGCCCCGGACCGTTCATGGCGTCGCCGGACGAGTTCGAGCTCGAGCTGATCGGCCGGGGAGGCCATGCCGGATTGCCGCACGAAAGCACCGATGCACTGGTCGCCGGAGCGGCCCTCGTTACGGCCTTGCAGTCGATCGTGTCCCGTAACGTCAATCCGCTGGAAGAAGCGGTGCTGTCCATCGGCAAGTTCAACTCGGGTTCGGCTAACAACGTGATCGCGGAAAGATGCCGTCTCGGCGGAACGATCAGAACGTTCACGCCCGAGCTTCGCGCGTTCATGCGCCGCCGGTTCGAGGAAGTCGTGAAGCACACGTGCGAGCTCTACTGTTGCGAATATACGCTGAATTATATCGAAGGTTACCCGCCGGTCGTGAACGACGAGCAAGAGACGGCCAGATGGTTCCGCGTCGCCGAAACGATCATGCCCGGAAGCGTATTGACAAGCGAGCGCGTGATGGCGGGCGAAGATTTCTCCTACTACTTGAATCATAAGCCGGGATGCTTCTTCTTCGTCGGAGCCGGCGAAGCGGACGGCTCTTCGGCGCCGCATCATCACCCTCGCTTCGACATCGATGAACGGGCGATGCTGAACGCGGCGAAGCTGCTCATCGCGGTCGCCGACGATGCGGCTTCGGAAACCAAATAATGAACCCGATGGCGGTTGCATAGGTTTTACGGGTTCGGCCATTCTAAAGTCGATATTCGACTAAGGGTCAAGGAGGCCGACATGCGTACGATTGCCGAAATTATGACGGAAGACTGCAAGACCGTTGGACCGAAGGACACTGTGAGGCAAGCAGCCATCGTGATGAGGGATAACGATATCGGCTTCGTGCCGGTCGTCGAGGGGAGCAGGCTGATCGGAGTCGTTACGGACCGGGATTTGGTTATACGCGCGTTAGCCGGCGATTCATCCGGCGCGACCTTGGTAGGGGATGTATTATCGACCGATGTCAAAACCGTATCCTCCGACACCTCCGTCGACGATGCCGCGGAATTGATGGCGGAAAGCCAAATTCGCAGGCTTCCCGTCGTTGACAACGGAGAATTGAGAGGCGTCATATCGATCGGGGATTTGGCGATTCGCGAAATTTTCGTCAATGAAGCGGGAGAAGCGCTCAGCAGCATTTCCGAACACGGATTGGCGCATTAACGTGGAAGGCTCGCCGTTCGGCGCTTAACCGAAGGCGAGCCTTTTATCATGAAACGAAAGAGAAGTCAGGATGGAGATATACATATGGGGAAACATGCAATAAGGATCGTTGGACTATTGGCGTTGCTGATCATCGCAGGTTGCGCGGGGCAATCGGAGCTTGTCAGCGACGATGCGGATTTAGCGTCGATCTACGAGCGCTATCCCGAGCTGTCGGATCGAACGCCCGAAGAAGCGGTCGTCGCGCGCGTCGTGGACGGCGACACGTTCGAGACGAAGACGGGGAGCAAGGTCAGGCTGGTCGGCGTGAACACCCCAGAGAAGTACGGGAAGGTAGAATATTACGGCGTCGAAGCGAGCGCATATACCGAACAGCGTCTTGCGGGCAAAGCCGTGTACATGTTCAAGGACGTTAGCGAGACCGATCGCTACGGCAGGCTCTTGCGGTTCGTATTCATTAAAGGGGAAGCGACGATGTACAACGAGCTGCTGGTGCGGGAAGGCTATGCCAACGTGATGACGTACCCGCCCGACGTGACGTACGCCAAGTATTTTCTAAAGGTCGAACGAACGGCGCGCGAAAGCGGCGTCGGACTGTGGGCAAGCGAAGAGCCAGCAGCTCAAGAGACCCCGGTTACCGGCCATTCCGCGGACGAGGGTCCGGGCTGCGCGGAACCGCAAATCAAGGGCAACATCAAATCCGGAGGCAAAGAGAAAATTTATCATATCCCGGGCGGCAAAAGCTATAACCAGACGAAAGCGGAGGCGATGTTCTGCACCGAGGAAGAGGCTCAGGCCGCCGGATTCCGCAAAGCGTCGCGATAAGCGACACATGAAAACGGCCGTTAAAGGGAACGCTGTACAGTCAAGGAGGGCTGTACATGGCGATAACCAGGCCGTTGCTAATCCAATCCGACGGAACGCTGCTGCTCGACGAGCGGCATCCGGATTACGCGACTACACGCAATTATTTAAGAGAATTCGCCGAGCTGCATAAGCGGCCCGGCTTTTTTCACACCTATCGGATGACGCCGATTACGTTATGGCAAGCGGCGTCGTCGGGGTGGACCGCGGGCGAAATCGTCGAACGGCTCGCGGCGCTTTCGCGGTTCGGAGTGCCGGGGGCTTTGGAGGAAGAAATCCGCCGACAGATGAATCGATACGGATTGTTGCGGCTTGTCGCGTCGGACGGCAAGCTTGCGCTTGTCAGCAAATCGGCGGATCTGCTCGCATCGCTCGGGCAAAGGGGCAATCTGACCGCGGCTTTCGAAGGGGAGGCGGGCAGCCATTCGGCCGCGGTACGCCCGGAAGCACGCGGCTGGCTTAAACGAAAGCTGGCCGAGCTCGGTTATCCCGTCGTCGATATGGCGGGTTACCGCACCGGCCGCGCGCTCGACGTGAATCTCCGCGAGCGCGCCGAAGGAGGGCAACCGATCCGTCTGCGCGACTATCAGGCCGAAGCCGTCAAGGCGTTCCTAGGCGACGATTGCCGCGACGGAGGAAGCGGCGTCGTCGTATTGCCGTGCGGCGCGGGGAAAACATGGGTCGGCATGGCCGCGCTCGCCAAGCTGAAATGCGAGACGCTTATCCTAACGCCCAATCGCGTGTCCGTATCCCAATGGATCGAGGAGATCGTTCGGAACACGACGTTGACGGAACAAGATATCGGAGAGTATACGGGCGAGACGAAGAACGTTCGGCCCGTAACGGTGGCGACTTATCAAGTTCTCACCCATAGACGGTCCAAAGAAGAGGATTACCCGCATTGGAAGCTGTTCGTCAATCGGGAATGGGGACTTATTATTTACGATGAAGTTCATTTGCTGCCCGCCCCCGTCTTCCGGATGACGGCCGACCTGCAAGCGACCCGCAGGCTCGGGTTGACCGCGACGCTCGTGCGCGAGGACGGCCGCGAGGAGGACGCGTTCGCGCTCATCGGCCCGAAACGGTACGAGATGCCTTGGCGAACGATGGAGGAGCGCAAATGGATCGCGGAAGCGGTATGCACGGAAGTCCGAGTACCGATGGACGAACAATCGCTGCAGCACTATACGTCTGCGCCAAGAAACTTGCGCCATCGCATCGCCGGACAAAATCCGCTCAAGACGGAAGTCGTCCGCACGCTGCTTGATCGGCATTATGGAACGCCGACGCTCATTATCGGGCAATACTTGGACCAATTGCACGAGCTGGCCAGCGAGCTTTCCTTGCCGCTCGTGACGGGCGAGATGCCCCATCATAGCCGCAAAGAACTGTTCAAGCAGTTCAAGGAAGGGACGATTCGCGTACTGATCGTCTCGAAGGTCGCGAATTTCGCCGTGGATTTGCCGGATGCGGCCGTTGCCATCCAAGTATCCGGCAGCTACGGTTCAAGGCAGGAAGAGGCGCAGCGGTTAGGCCGAATCTTGCGCCCGAAAGCATCGGGCATAACCGCTTCGTTCTATTCCGTCGTCAGCGACGGGACGGATGAAATCGAATTTTCCCGCAATCGCGGCCGATTTCTGTTGGAGCAAGGATACCCTTATACGATCGACCGCTGGCAGGCGCCGAATTCGCCCGCATGGGAGAAGGTGAGTCCGGAGTGAACGTTAGGCAGTCCGTCGCCAGGCTTCCGGAGTCGATCGCCGGGCTCATTGCCGCTTCCGCGGCGGTGCGGCCCCAGATCGAACGCGGAGAGCCGTTGAACCGAATCATCGGCTCTTCCGAATGGGCGGACCGCTGGCAGTCCGGCGCAGAGCCGAAGACGGTCGGCCTGCTCGCGACGATCGTCGCGAGCTTCGCCGCGGTTCCGTTCGGGCTGGAGCAGCTCGTCAATGTGTGCGAGGCGGGTTCGCCAGCGCAGTATACAGGCTCTGAAATTCGGGTCGGTCTAGCGAGCCTTCGCCTCCACGGCATCGTATTCGCCGTCCGCAAGGCGTGGGGCGATCAACTGTTCTATATACCGACCGACATGGTGCCGTCGTGGCAAAGGCGCTTGCTGCCCGTACAATCGATCCGGTTGCCAGCCGGAGAAAGCAGGCCGTTGACTGACCCGGATAAGCGATTTCGCTTGCCTCTGTCGCTTGAGATGCTGCTCTCTTGGCAATGCGTCGCCGACCAGCCGATCGCCTTTACGGCCAAACGTACTTTGCACCGTAAGTCCGTCGCTAAGCTTATCGCTCCGATGCGCATCGCGTCGCAAGAGCTGGAGACGATCGGTTTCGCTTACCCCGACGCCGAGCATCTTCCTCGTCAAGCGGCTTTGGCGATCGATCTTGGGCTAAGCGCAGGCGTACTTGTTCGAACGGAACGCGATATTCGAATCGACGAGCGCGGGTTGAGCGAATGGTTGGCGTTATCCGTCCAACAAGCGGATGCCCGCTTGCATGAATTTCTACTTGAGCGTTACGCTGCAGCGGATCCGCAGATGCATCTCGCGGCTTCGGCGGTCGCAACGCTGCAGGTCGGGGTATGGCTGGAGACGCGTCTGTTCGAGACCGTGGCGCCGGAAGCCAAGGCCGACGCCTGGCTTCGCTTGCTGGAGTGCTGCGGATGGGTGGAGCGCGGATCGGCGGCCGGTCGCCCCGCGTTTCGCATGCTGAACGAATTTCCTGCGCGCGAAGCGGAGAAGCCTGATGCCGAACCGAACGAAGGGACTTTCATCGTGCAGCCGGACGGCGAAATCATCGTTCCGCCGGACGTCGGCCTCGCCGCGCGATGGACGCTCGGACGAACGACGGAGCGGGTTGCCGCGGATGCATTGTTCGTATACCGGCTGACTAGGGATGCCTGTGCCAAGGCAATCGACGCGGGGTATTCTCGTCAAACGCTGATCGACTTCCTCGAGCGCGGTTCAGGAGAATCGCTGCCTTCCCAAGTCGCCGATGCGCTGAACGACTGGTATGCTCGCCTCGGCAGGACGAAATTCGAAGACGCCTTGTTGCTTCGGACGGACAGTCCCGCGATCGCCAAGCTGCTGTTGGACGATCCCGAGCTTGTCGCACATAAGCCGGAGCTCGTAGGAGATCGGGATTTCATCGTCGACGCGGGAGCGAGGAAAGCGATCGAAGCCCGTCTGTCTAAGCTGGGATACCCCCCGGCGGCCGCGAAGCGGCATAAGCCTCCTAACGCTGACGCCGGCGAGGACGGGGACGTAGCCGCCGGAAGCGAGCATAAGGAGCCGGGTTGGATATACCGGCCTTTCGCGTTAGGCTATTATGAGGCGGATCCGTCCATCCCGGCATTCGAGGATTTGTTCCCTGGCATGCTGGATATACCGTCCGCGTGGGTCAAGGAGCCGAGGGCCTATCATGCATCCACGAGGGAATCGTTGGTGCAGCGCGCGATCAGCTGGCAAACTTCTTTGCTCGTAAGACGGGAAGGCGTGACGAAGCTTTTCGTGCCACGCGCGCTTGAGCGTCAAGGAGACGGTTTTCGGGCGATCGGGCATTGGCGCGGGGAAGCGGACGAGCCGCAGAAGCTCGTGGAAGTGAGCGCATGCGACCTCGCGGAGCTGATGATCAACCTGCCAAGCTTGGATGTCACGTAGACGCATTGACCGATCAATGCCTTTGTGTGTTATGATAGGAAGTATCGCAAAGCCGAAAGGTGAGGTGAGGCCGTCAATGGCCAGTATGATAGATACCCTCCCTGCGGCGGAACAAGGCGTTACGGCGGATGGCGCGCCTGCCGATCTGGCGTCGCTCATGTCCCGCGCCTTTGAGCTGGGGGATTGGATTAAACATTCTGCTCTCGCGGCAGAATACGTGTATTGGAAAGATCAAGTTCATCGCGACGCCGAAGCCCAGCGCTTAATGAAGCAATTCGCCAAGGCGAAAGAGAAATTCGCCGAATGCGAACGTTTCGGACGGTTTCATCCGGACTATAACGCCGCATTGGAACAAGTTTACGAGGCGGAAGCGCAATTGGACCGGATCGAGTCGGTCAGCCGGTACAAGACAGCGGAAGCATCGCTCGATGAGTTGTTGTACGATATATCGCGTACGTTGGCCGGGGCCGTGTCGCACTCGATTAAAGTGCCCGATAACGATCCGAACCCGAAAGGCTCGGGTTGCGGCGGCGGCGGAAGCTGCTCATGCGGCAGCGGCGGTTGCGGTTAAGTTCAATTTGTTGAACGCGGAGGTCAGTCATGTTTGCCGAACGGACAGGTTATATCGTATGGTTTAGCGACGCGAAAGCAGCCAAAGGCTTGGATAAATACGGGACGCTCCACTATTTATCCCGCAAGATGCAATACGCGGTCATGTACATGAATGCGGACGTTGCCGAAGAAGCGGTCCGTAACCTGCAAAGGCTGCCTTTCGTGAAGAAAATCGAACGTTCTTACCGTAATGAGATCAAGACCGAATACGAGAAGAACGAGCCGGACAAAACCCGGTTTTACAGCCTGTAGCGCATGTCTAGAACAGCCGTCATCCTCGGGGAGATGGCTGTTTTTTTAAAATTTACGGAATGCCGCAATGTTTAGAAAATGTTTAACGTCAGCATGATAAGATGAGCATTAAGACCGACTTCCCTTACAGAGGGTTACATTAAATGGAATTATAGGAGTCTTTTTATTTTTTTGTTGAATCGTCGGGAAAGAGTGCGATAGAATGAACTTAACTACCTAGACAGGAATAATCTTCTAGACCTACAATCGGGAAGGGGATAGCCCGGTGAAGGATAAACAGACAGATCGGTGGAACACATATGAGCCGTTCCATGTCGTGCTCGGCGACAAGAAGGTCGCGGATATCATCATTACGAACCACGCGCGAACCCGTTGGACCGACCGGGTAGAGAACGAGAAAACCGGTTATTCCGACATCGCTCAATATATGTGGGAATGCCTGAAGGAAGGCCGCATCGTTTCGTATTACAGGAACGAGCAGGACGTCTATACGATCGACGACGACCTTGTATTCGTCGCGGAATTCGCGCTTAGCGAGACCGAGACCGACCTGCTGGGCAATCCGTTGCATAAAATGATCGTCGTAACGTTCCTCGGCCGGATGTCGGAGACGATGGAGCTGCGCGATTTGAAGACGTATTATTCGTGGTTAAGGCATTCCAGGCGCATGACTTTAATTAAAAATAATCGCAAGCGCCGTTAGCGTATCCAGGTTCGGAGCATGCCCTGAGGGCATGCTCTTGTTTGTATGCGGCTTATGGTATAATTCGTTCAGATAGCCGCGGAAGGGGAACGAATATGGCGCTGAACGTGCATCAACTACATATATTTTACACCGTGGCGGAACGAGGAAGCTTCTCGGCCGCGGCCCAAGCGCTGCATATGACCCAGCCCGCAGTGACAATGCAGGTGCAGGCGCTGGAAGAGCGATTCGGGACGAAGCTGTTGAACCGGACGACCAAAAAGCTGGAGCTGACGGAGGCGGGCCATTGGCTGCTGCCCCAAGCGCGGAAAGCCATCGAATTAATGCGGGAAACCGATACGCTCATGATTCGGTTCGTCGAGGAGTTGAAAGGAAGGCTCGTGTTCGCCGCCAGCTTGACGTTCGGCGAATACGTGCTTCCGCGTCTGCTCGGCACATTCCTGCGCAAATATCCCGAAATCTCCGTCAACATGAAGGTCATGAACACGACGGAAATCATAGAAGCGATCGGCTCGCAGGGACTCGATTTCGGCATCATCGAGGCACCTTGCGACGTGCAGGGCTTCGACGCGGAGCCGGTTATGAACGACGAGCTAACGCTCATCGTGCCGGCGGGGCACCCCTTCGCTTCCCGCGAGGAGGTCGAGCTCTCGGAAGTGATCCTTGAGCCGATGGTGCTTAGGGAGAAAGGCTCCGGTACTCGTCAAATTATGGAGGAAGAGCTGCTGCGGCACGGCGTGACGGAAGGTCAACTGAAAATCGCAAGCGAATTCGGAAGCACGGGTGCGGTGAAATCGGCGGTCGAAGCCGGATTAGGTTTGTCCATTATTTCGAAGTGGACGATCAAGCACGAAATCGCGCTCGGCTTGGTAAAGCCGGTGAGAATCAAAGGCGTGTCGTTCGTCCGGCAATTTTACGCCGTAAGGCTGCAGTCCGCTTTGTTGCCGATTCCGGCAGCCGCGCTGCTGCACGATTTAAGGGAGCTGACCCATGAATAATCGAGCGGATTTGCACACGCATACGACGGCTTCGGACGGGAAGAACCGGCCTTCCGTCAACGTAACTATGGCCGCCGAAATCGGATTAGGCGCGATCGCCATCACCGACCACGATACGGTGGCCGGCATTCCGGAAGCGCTCGAAGCCGCCAAGGAAGCCGGCATCATCTTCGTGCCGGGCGTAGAGATCAGCACGGCTGCCCTAGGCAAAGACATCCATATCCTCGGTTACGGCATCGATTATCGCGACGAGCGATTCATCGCGCGCTTGCTCACGCTTCGTGACACCAGAGACAGCCGCAATGAGATGATCGTCGCGCGTCTGAACGAATTGGGGATGACGATCGCGATCGACGAGGTCATCGCGGAGGCTAACCGCAATCGGCGAGGCGACGGCTCCGTCGGCCGCCCGCATATCGCGCAGGTGCTCATCGATAAAGGATATGTTTCGGATTTGCGGGAAGCGTTCGACAGGTACCTCGGGGAAGGACAAGCAGCGTACGTCGTACCGCCGCGCATCGAGCCGCTTACGGCCGTGCAATGGATTCATGAAGCGGGCGGCACGGCGATCGTGGCGCACCCGGGGTTATACGGAGAAGACGAGCTTGCGGCTTCGCTGCTGGATGGCGGCGCGGACGGCTTGGAGGCGTACCATTCCGATCACGACGAAGCCGAGGAACGCAAGTACGCGAAGCTGGCGTCCGATCGCGGCAAGCTGATCACCGGGGGTTCCGACTATCACGGCTCGCGGGAAGGCGTCGTATTCCACGGTCCGATCGGTAACCGGACGGTGGATGTGTCCGTGGCGAAGCTGTTGCTGGAGGGCAGGACATGAGCTGTCCGATCTGCGGCGAAGACGGCCGTTGCGGCATGGAGGCAGGGAAACCGATCGACGAATGCTGGTGCGTCAAGCGATCGTTCCCGCCGGAAATATTAACGCTCGTTCCCGAGGCTTTGCGGGAACGAGCGTGCATATGCGAAGCATGTTTGGATCGGTTCGGTCGGAGCGGCGACGCTATTTGATCGCGGACGGCAAGCTTTGGACGAGCGCTTCGTCCGGATTGACGTAGATCGTCGTCTGGTTGTCGTACGTGACGAAGCCCGGTTTGGCCCCGTTCGGCTTGCGCACGTTGCGGATGCGCGTATAGTCGATCGGCACGTTGCTCGATTGCTTCGCTTTGCTGTAGTAAGCGGCGATGGTGGCGGCTTCGCGCAGCGTCTGATCGCCGAATTCCTGGCTTCGGATGAGTACGTGGGAGCCGGGAATATCTTTCGTGTGAAGCCACGTATCGTTGGGAGACCCGAGTTTGTTCGTGACGTAATCGTTTTGCGTATTGTTTTTGCCGACATAGATCGGAACGCCTTCGCTGGACGTGTAACACAGCAGGGCGGGCCGGTCTTTTTTCTTTTTCCGGAACCCTTTCTTCAACCCGCGCGCGCGGATATAGCCTTGTTCGACGAGCTCCTCGCGAATTTCCTCGATATCCGCGGGGGTCGCGGTTTCGAGCCCTTGCAGCACGGAAGCCAAGTAGACGATTTCGGCTCTAGCGGCATCCATCTGCTCGGCGATGACGGTCCGGCTGTTCTTCAGTTTATTGTATTTGCGGAAATACCGCTGCGCGTTCTCGTTAGGAGTGAGCAGCGGATCGAGCGTAACGGATATCGTCGTCTGATTCTCGTCGTAAAAGTCGACGATATCGACTTTCTTATCCCCTTTGGTCAGGAGATGCAACTGCGCGGTCAGCAGCTCGCCGATCCGACGCAACTGGTCGGCATCCTCGGCTTCCTTCAGCGAATCTTCCAGCTTGATCAGCTTTTTCTCGTTTTTGGCGGTCTCGTTGACGAGGAAACGGCTCAAATCCGCCGTTCGCTGCCGAACGAGGTCGCGCACGGCTTTGTCTTGGTAATACCGGTCGATACATACGTGGATCGAATCGTACTTGGCGGCATTGCCTTGCAGATGGGTGAGCGATATGGCGGAAAAATGCGTTCGCCCGTCGGGCGTCTCGACCAGAGTCGGTTCGTAGCGATGCGCCTCGATATGCTGCATGAGCTCGCTGAAGGCGCTCCATAGCGAGCGATGCGCCGATTCGGCGCGATGCTTGATTTCGTTCGCCGCGAGAATGCTCATTCCCGTATAAGCGCCGACCAGCCAAGAAGCATCGCCTTCGTCTGCGCCGGACCGTTCCCGAGCGGACTCGAAGCCGGATTCCGTCTCGGAGAGCGGGTCGCGCTTATCTTGGGAAGGGGGGGCCGCGTAAGTGCTTCCCGGCAAGACGACGCGATAGCTGCTGATCGCGGGCGTGACGTGGCGTATGCCGTCGTGAATGATGCCGGATGCGGGATCCATGAGGATCAGGTTGCTATGCCTGCCCATGATCTCTAGCACGACTTGCTTCATCGAGTAATCGCCGAGCTCGTCGCGATGGCGGATATCGAATTGCACGATCCGCTCCAGCCCGACCTGGCGAACGGCTTCGATGACGCCGCCTTCGCAATACTTGCGCAGCAGCATGCAGTACATCGGCGGTTCGGCCGGGTTCTCCCAAGCTTGCTCCGTCCAATGCAGGCGCGGCATGGACGGGTGGGCGGACAGCAGCAAGCGACCGTTCACGCCTTGGCCGCGAATGTGCCACACCATTTCGTTGTCGGTGGGCTGATAAATTTTATGAATACGCGCGTTGACGCAGCTTTGCAGCTCGCGGACGAGCGCGCGGGTGACGATTCCGTCGAGTGACATGATGGATGCTCCTAGTTCGTTGTATTGGGATGCTTGCTTATGGCCATTCTCCCCGTAGCTCAGGAACGGCGTTTTCGCTGTTGCGGAGGTGCGGTTGTACAGGCGTTAGAGGCGTTAGTTATGTTAACGTCGCGAAATTGTCATAGCCGCTAACAGCACGCACGCGTACGTACGCTATCCATGATGCGGCTAACGGTACGAAATGCAGTTCTTTTCCGTTACGAGTGCCGCCTCTGTCGAGTACCTGCACGAAGTACAGTTAGATTGGTGCAATCACAAATTTTCGGCGGTTTAGCGTTCAAATGGATGTATTCCGTGCAGGTAGTGGGCAAAAGAGCGTGATCTTCGGGTAACTAACTGCATTCTATGCAGCCGAGTGCTGGTCCGGGGGCCGCGAATGTGAAATCGCTGCATTCTATGCAGCCGAATGGTGGTCCAAGGGCCGCGAATGTGAACGTTACCTATCCATGATGCGGCTAACGGTACGAAATGCAGTTCTTTTCCGTTACGGGTGCCGCCTCTGTCGAGTATCTGCACGAAGTACAGTTAGATTGGTGCAATCACAAATTTTCGGCGGTTTAGCGTTCAAATGGATGTATTCCGTGCAGGTAGTGGGCAAAAGAGCGTGATCTTCGGGTAACTAACTGCATTCTATGCAGCCGAGTGCTGGTCCGGGGGCCGCGAATGTGAAATCGCTGCATTCCATGCAGCCGAGTGCTGGTCCAAGGGCCGCGAATGTGAATTAACTGCATTCCATGCTGCTGAGCGCTGGTCCATGTTGCCGCCAACAGCACGAACACGCGGTTCCGATTCGTCGTTACGCTCCTAATGATGCCATAGTTCCGTGCAAAGGGAAAGTGCGGCAAGGTGTACAACCCGGGATATTTCCCTGCTTGTCTGAATACATATAGGACGTAAAAGCGGATAAGCGGGAGGGAGATGGCCGTCGTGGAACGGAAGGCATGGCATCAGCTAAACGAGGGGCAACTGCTGGGGGCATTGAATACGGATTTCGAAAACGGGTTGTCTGCGGAGGAGGCGGCGAATCGGCTGTCGGCGGGCGGTCCGAACGAGCTGCAGGAGAAGCGCGGAGAGTCTCCGCTGAAGCTGCTGCTCAATCAATTCAAAGATTTCATGGTGTTGGTGCTCGTCGGCGCTGTCGTCATCTCCGGACTGCTGGGAGAAATGCTGGACGCGCTCACGATTATCGCCATCATTCTGATTAACGGGGTTCTGGGCTTCTATCAAGAGTTTCGGGCGGAACGCTCCTTGCGCGCGCTGAAGGAGCTGTCCGCTCCGAGCGCGAAGGTGCTGCGCGGCGGCAGCCTGCAAGTCATTCCCGCGAAGCAACTCGTGCCGGGGGACGTCGTGCTGCTCGAAAGCGGAGACCGCGTGCCGGCGGATTTGCGGTTCCTCGAGTGCAACCAATGTTCGGTGGACGAGTCGGCGTTGACGGGGGAATCGGTTCCCGTCATCAAGGAACCCGGCGCGATCGCCGCCGAAGAGCCGCCGCTCGGCGATCGCAAAAACTGCGGCTATCTCGGCACGATGGTTACGCGCGGAACGGCGAAGGGCGTCGTGACGGTAACCGGCATGTCCACGGAAATGGGTAAAATCGCCGATCTGATCCAATCGACGGAAGAGGCGGACACGCCGCTTCAGCATCGGCTAGAACAGCTTGGCAAAATTCTGATCATCGTCGCCATCGCGCTTACGGTCGTCGTCGTTCTTGCGGGCGTCCTGCACGGACAGCCGCTATACGACATGTTCCTCGCGGGCGTCAGCCTCGCCGTCGCCGCCATTCCGGAAGGGCTGCCCGCGATCGTGACGATCGCTCTGGCGCTCGGCGTGCAGCGAATGATCAAGCGCAGGGCGATCGTGCGCAAGCTGCCGTCGGTCGAGACGCTCGGCTGCGCCTCGGTGATTTGTTCCGACAAGACGGGAACGCTCACGCAGAATAAAATGACCGTAACCCGATTATGGCTCGGCGACCGCACGATCGAGGTGACCGGCGAAGGATACGAGCCGACGGGCCAGCTACAGGAAGCGGGCAAATGGATCGACGCCAAAGGCGACGCGGCGCTTCGCCGACTGACGCAAATCGCGGCTTTGTGCAACAACTCCGAGATTACCAACGAGGAGCCGGGGCCAGACCTCAAAAAGCGGAAGAACGCGAAGGGCGCGGCCGAAGACAAAACCGAGTGGCGCGTCAAGGGCGATCCGACCGAAGGCGCGCTCATCGTTCTCGCAGCCAAAACCGGTTTGAATAAAGGCGCGCTCGCGAACCTATACAAACGGGAGAAGGAATTCCCGTTCGATCCGGAGCGGAAGCGGATGTCCGTGCTCGTCTCCCATCAGGGCGGCAAGCTCATCTGCACGAAAGGGGCGCCGGACTTGCTCGTCCAGCGCTGCGCGTACGTGTTGTGGGGGGAGCATGTCGTACCGTTCACCGACTCGCTGAAAATGAAGGTGAAGCAAGCGAACGAAGCGATGGCGAGAGACTCTCTGCGCGTGCTCGGCCTCGCTTACCGCGAGGTCAAAAGCATCGATGCGTGCGATAACGAAGAACAAGCCGAGAACGGGCTCATCTTCGTCGGTTTGACCGGCATGATGGACCCGCCGCGCAAAGAAGTGAAGGATGCGATCGCCAAGTGCCGCAAAGCCGGCATCAAGACGGTCATGATTACCGGTGACCACGGCATTACCGCGGAAGCGATCGCCAAGTCGCTGGGCATCATCGGCAGAGCCGGCCGAGTCATTACCGGCACGGAGCTGTCGGCGATGGACGACGCCGAGCTCGATCAGATCGCCGACGACGTCAACGTGTACGCCCGCGTGTCTCCGGAGCATAAGCTTCGCATCGTGCAGGCGCTGCAGCGGCGCGGCCACGTCGTGGCGATGACCGGCGACGGCGTGAACGACGCGCCGGCGGTGAAAGCCGCGGATATCGGCATCGCGATGGGAATTACCGGGACGGACGTGACGAAGGAAGCTTCGTCGCTCATCCTCGCCGACGACAACTTCTCGACGATCGTCGCGGCGGTCGAAGAAGGGCGAGGCATCTACGAGAACATCCGCAAGTTCATCCGGTACTTGCTTGCCTCCAACGTCGGCGAGATCATGACGATGTTCATGGCGATGATGGCGGGCTTCCCGCTGCCGCTCGTGCCGATTCAAATTCTATGGGTCAACCTCGTAACCGACGGCCTGCCTGCGATGGCGCTCGGCGTCGACCAAGCGGAGAGCGATTTGATGCAGCATAAGCCGCGCTCGGCCAAAGAAAATATTTTCGCCAGGCGGCTCGGTTGGAAAATCATAAGCCGCGGCATTCTGATCGGCGTATGTACGCTCGGAGCGTTCGTGATGGCTCTGAACGACGGTCAAGGGCTCGTGCATGCGCAGACCGTAGCGTTCGCGACGCTCGTCATGGCTCAACTCATCCACGTGTTCGATTGCCGCAGCTCCCGTTCCATTTTCCACCGCAAGCTGTTCGAGAATAAATTCCTGGTGCTTGCCGTTCTGTCGTCGCTCCTTCTGATGCTGGCCGTGCTCTACGTAGAGCCGCTGCAGCCGGTATTCAAGACCGTGCCGCTCGATTGGCGCGATTGGGCGCTCGTTATGGTCGCCGCCGGCATTCCGACGTTCGCGATGGGCATCGGCAGCGTGCTCGGCACGTCCAAACCGAAGAAAAACCGTAAAATCATGTACGGAAGCAGCGCGTCGCCTCGTCAAATCGCCCGCTAGATGATAACCTGAAAACAAACCATCATTCGTACAGCCGCGAGACCGTGAATCCTTCTACCGGAAGATTCACGGTCTTGCGTTTCTTTTGCATTCAACGCATCGGGATCGGAAGCTAGTCGATGGGACACGCATAGGGAACGAATCGTCGGTTTATAGTGAGCCCGGTGCCGAAACGTGTATAATGGACGGTGAACATTTACCATTCGGGGGGAACAAGGTCCATGCAGGTCACTACCAAATTGCTGATGCTAGGTTCGGGCGAGCTCGGCAAAGAAGTCATTATCGAAGCGCAAAGGCTCGGCGTCGAGACGATCGCCGTCGATCGCTACGAGGGAGCGCCGGCGATGCAGGTCGCTCATCGCAGCTACGTGATCGACATGCTGGATCGCAAGGCGGTCCGCGAGGTTGTCGAACGGGAGAAGCCGGACTTGATCGTGCCGGAGATCGAAGCGATCGCGACGGCGGAGCTCGTGAAGCTGGAGGAAGAAGGCTACCGCGTCATCCCGACCGCCCGCGCCGCGCAGCTGACGATGGACCGCGAAGGCATTCGCCGTCTCGCGTCGGAGAAGCTCGGTCTGCCGACCGCTGATTACCGGTTCGCGGACGACTTCGAATCGTTCGGACAAGCCGCGCGGGAGATGGGGTTCCCATGCGTCGTCAAGCCGCTCATGAGCTCTTCGGGCAAAGGGCAAAGCGTCTGCAAATCCGAGTCGGATCTGCAGCGTTGCTGGCAGATCGCCATGGAAGGCGGACGCGTGCAGCAGACGCGCGTCATCGTCGAGCAGTTCATCCGCTTCGATTCGGAAATTACGCTGCTTACGGTTCGTTCGGTGAGCGGCACGGCGTTCTGCGCGCCGATCGGCCATATCCAACAAGACGGCGACTACATCGAATCGTGGCAGCCTCACGCGATGAGCGAAGCGCAGCTTGAGGAGTCGAAGCGCATCGCCAAAGCGATAACGGACGAGCTGGGCGGCGCGGGCATCTTCGGCGTCGAGCTGTTCTTGGCCGAGGATAAAGTGTATTTCAGCGAAGTGTCGCCGAGACCGCACGATACGGGGCTCGTTACGCTTGTGAGCCAAGACTTGTCCGAGTTCGCGCTGCACGCGCGGGCGATTCTCGGCTATCCGATTCCGGAGATCAACGTCGTGTCGCCGGGCGCTAGCCGTCCGCTGAAAGCGACGTCTGAGCTGAAGGACTATCGGATCGAAGGCGTGGGCGAGGCGCTCTCCTTCCCCAAGACGCAAGTTCGCGTGTTCGGCAAGCCGGTCACGAAGGCCGGACGCCGCATGGCGGTTGCGCTGACGGCCGCCGCGACGGTCGAGGAAGCTCGCGCGCGCGCCAAGCAAGCGCTGGACAAGCTCGCGATTCGCGGCGAGTAAACGCTTCGAGTAACGTAAAAGTGCAAACAAACGGAGATTTGCTATATGCTCTTGCCGCGATTTTCTCGTTATCATGAAGGGAGAAGATGCGGACTGGCGCTTATAGGGTGAGTTAGTTCGAGCCCTACGAAGAGTCATTTTTTTCGAGGAGGCAAATCTCATGAATTTTACGAAAATGCACGGACTCGGCAACGACTTCATCGTCGTCGCGGGAGAACAGGCGTTGCCTGCAGGAGTAGACGAGCTGGCGATCAAGCTTTGCAATCGGTATTTCGGCATCGGCGCCGACGGATTGGTGTACATTCTGCCTTCCGAAGTCGCGGACTTCAGAATGCGGATCATTAACTCGGACGGCTCCGAGGCCGAGCAATGCGGCAACGCGATCCGCTGCGTATCCAAATACGTGTACGATAACGGCTTGACGAACAAGACGTCGCTCACGATCGAGACGCTCGGCGCGGGCGTTCAACCGGTCGAGCTGGAGCTTACGGACGGCCAAGTGAGCCGTGTTACCGTCGACATGGGCCAGCCGATCTTGAACGGGCTCGACGTGCCGACGACGATCGACGCGAATCCGGTGATCGGGCATACGGTAACGGTAGACGGACGCGATTTCGCGTTCACGGCCGTATCGATGGGCAATCCGCACTGCGTGATCTACGTCGACGATGCGGTAAACTTCGACCTTGCGACGTGGGGGCCAAAGCTGGAGAAGCATCCGCTGTTCCCGCGCAAGATCAACGTGGAGTTCGCCACGGCGAACAGCCGCGACCAAGTCGACATGCGCGTATGGGAACGCGGCGCGGGCCCTACGCTTGCCTGCGGCACCGGCGCATGCGCGACGCTCGTGTCGTCCGTGCTGAACGGACATACGGGCCGTAGAGCGACGATCTCGCTCGCCGGCGGCGATCTGCTCATCGAGTGGAACGAGTCGAACAACCGCGTTTATATGACGGGGCCTGCCGCTTTCGTCTATACGGGAGCGATCTAAGCGCAGAAATCTTGACATGACGACCAACAGCCACCGAGGCCGAATGAGCACGGTGGCTGTTGATTTGTTTTGAATCCTATATTTACTTAAAGATCTGGATTTTGCTCACATTTTCATCGTATAAGCGGTTTTGAAAAGCATCGAAGTCTTCATAAGATTTCATTTTCTTGTCTGCTAACATTTCTGAATAAAGCTTACCAATGGTTATGGATTTTAAATATTCATTTCTTGTGAAGTCGCTCTTCCAAAATTCCTCTGAATTCAGACCGGTAATCGCAATACGCTGTTTCATGATCTCTCTAATCACTTCAGCAGAGTCACTTGTATCAGGAACTTCATACAGTTTTCGTTTTTGTTCTGCAATCGCATCATTAATTTCTTGTTCTGAAACTTTGATTCCTTGATTCTGTGCATAATGAAATACAAGTTCTTTTTTTGATAGGGCACGAATCATTTCATTCTCAGTCATTAATGGACCATTATGCCCGATTTCATGTATTAGCTCTAGATTTTTCTTGAAAAATACGTAGCGGTCATTTGTAATCGAAAAGTCTGGTCCAACGATGAAGATTTCATCGGCATGATTCGTTATTTCTTTAATTTCACTAAACTTATTCTTGATTGTCTCAACTGGAACAATAGATTTACTTTCTGCCGAGATGATGGTTGTTAATGAAATTAGCAAGGCAATTGACAGCACCACCATACTTAACTTATATGACTTCCGCATTATCAGTCCCAATACATCCCGTACTTGGGGAAACTAATGCCTGGGCTTGGTTAGTAACATTGAGTGTAACAGGTGACATTATTGTATACGTATTTCCGTTCCTGTGTTTCGTCCTGCGAAAAAAGCATAAGTATTCGGGGGAATATAGTAACTAGAAGTATTGGGTAGGTTCCATTGATAGGATCCTAATCCAGTATAAGTTCTAATCCCGATTACTGTTCCACAAGCAGAGATCCCATGATTCGCTGCTGAATAGGCGTATGCACGGGAATCTGAATACGTTAAATCCATATACATACCATTTCTGGTGGTATACGTTATTACCGATTCCACTGTCATTGAAAAAGAAAATGTTATTCCGCCATCTGGACCGTACTGCCAGACCATCTCATTATACCGATCTGCGGTGTTCTCAAGCAGTTATATGTGCTACATTAATATTACTTTACGTTTAAGATTGGATGGGGAAGCTTTCATGAAACCGGAATTGCGCCATGCGCTGGCGCGACGGCCGATGGTCGGCGACGGCGCGATGGCTACTTATTTATATCAGCTCGGCTTGCCCGTCGGGGTCTCGTTCGAGGAGTTCAACCTGATCAAGCCGGACGTCATCGCCGACGTGCATCGCCGTTACGCGGCCGCAGGCGCGGAAATCATCGAAACGAATACCTATTCCGCCCAGCACAATAAATTAGCGAGATTCGGCTTGGAGAAGAAGACCGAGGAAATCAATGCGGCCGGCGTCGCCATCGCGCGCAAAGCCGTAGGCGGGGACGTCTACGTCGTCGGTTCGATCGGCGCCGTTCGCGGCGGGGCGGGCAAGAACGTCCGCACGGCCGTCGTCCGCAGGGATTTCGAGGAACAGATCGGGGCGCTCCTCTCGGCCGGCGTCGACGGGTTGCTGCTAGAGACGTTCTTCGATCTGGAAGAACTGTCGATCGCGCTCGGCATCATTCGCAAGAAGAGCGATATTAGCGTCATCTGCCAATTTGCCGTTGAAGATCCGTACCGGACGCATGACGGTATCCCGCTGGCCGACGCGTTCCGCAGATTGAAAAGCGAAGGCGCGGACATCATCGGGTTCAACTGCCGCAGCGGTCCGAACGGCATTCTGCGCGCGGTCGAGATGCTGCCGGCGGATATCGGTCTACCGATCAGCGTATTTCCGAACGCGGGCATACCGGACTACGTGGACGGCAAAGTCGTCTATTCCGCTTCGCCGGAATATTTCGCGTCGTCGGCGATCCGGTTCGCCGACGCGGGCGTGCGGCTGATCGGCGGCTGCTGCGGTACGACGCCGGAGCATATCGCCGCGATCGCGGGCGCGCTCAAGAACTACGTGCCCCAAACCGCGGAAGTTGCTCAGGCAGCCAAAGCCGAGGCTGCCCGTCCGACAGCGGTAGCCGTCTCTCAGCCGCCCGAGCCTCCGAAGGAACCGAGCATCGTCGATCTCGTACGCCAGCGGCACACGGTCATCGTCGAGCTCGACCCGCCTCGCGATCTCGATATCGCGAAGTTCATGGCCGGGGCGCAAGCGCTTAAGGAAGCCCAGGCGGACGCCTTGACGATGGCGGACAACTCGCTCGCCGTCACGCGCATGAGCAACATGGCGCTCGCGGCGCTGCTCAAGGAACGAGTCGGCATTCGTCCGCTCGTTCACATCGCTTGCCGCGACCGCAACTTGATCGGAACGCAATCGCATATGATGGGCTTCGACGCGCTCGGCATCGACCATGTGCTGGCCGTTACCGGAGACCCGGCCAAATTCGGGGATTTGCCGGGCTCGAGCTCCGTATACGATCTGACTTCGTTCGAGATTATTAAGATGATCAAGCAGCTTAACGAAGGCATCGCTTTCTCGGGCAAGCCTCTAAAGCAGAAAGCGAATTTTATCGTAGGCGCGGCGTTTAATCCGAACGTCAAATATTTGGACAAAGCGGTTCAACGTCTGGAACGTAAAGTCGCATCCGGCGCGGATTACATTATGACGCAGCCGGTATACGACGCCCGGCAAATCGTGAACATCGCCGAAGCGACGAAGCACCTGGACGTACCGATTTTCATCGGCATTTTCCCGCTCGCGAGCGGGCGCAACGCGGAATATTTGCACAACGAGGTGCCGGGCATCCAATTATCGGACGAAGTTCGCAGACGGATGAGCGGGCTCGAGGGCGCGGAAGGGCGCGCGGAAGGCGTCAAGATCGCGCAGGAGCTGCTGGACGTCGCGATGGCTCATTTTAACGGAATCTACTTGATGACCCCGTTCCTTGCTTACGAGATGACGGTATCTTTAACGCAATACGTGAAGGAGAACAGCGGCAAGCATGCCGCGCGCGGGTAATCCGTGAGCGCTCCCCTTGTCCCTCCTATCGTTTTAAAGTACAATAGAGTATTATATCGCGAGTTGACGAATGTGGTTATGACCGGAGGAATGTGAAGCTATGGCGATTAAGCTGATTAACATCGGATTTGGCAACATCGTGTCTGCGAATCGGATTATTTCCATTGTCAGTCCGGAATCGGCACCGATCAAGCGAATTATCCAAGAAGCGCGGGACCGTCATATGCTCATCGACGCTACATATGGCAGACGGACCCGGGCCGTGATTATTACCGATAGCGACCACGTGATCCTGTCCGCCGTTCAACCGGAGACGGTAGCGCACCGGTTGTCTACCAAAGACGACGAACATGACGAATGAATCGGGGAGCACCATGAACAAAGGTTTGTTATTCGTATTATCCGGCCCGTCCGGGGTCGGCAAAGGAACCGTCTGCGCAGCGCTTCGCACGAAGCTGCCGGAGCTCGTCTATTCGGTGTCCGCGACGACGCGCGCGCCTCGCGAAGGCGAGCGGGACGGCGTCAATTATTTCTTCAAGACGCGCGAGCAGTTCCAGGAGATGATCCAAACCGACGCGCTCCTCGAATACGCCGAATACGTCGGCAATTATTACGGCACGCCCCGCGATTTCGTCGAGAAGACATTGTCCGAAGGCAAGGACATCATTCTCGAGATCGAAGTCCAAGGCGCGCTGAAAGTGAAAGAGAAGTTCCCGGACGGCGTCTTTATTTTCCTGATGCCGCCGTCGCTGGACGAGCTGAAATCGCGGCTTGGCGGACGGGGAACGGAGTCTCAAGCGACGATCGATCATCGGCTTTCCGTCGCGAAGGACGAGATCAACTTGCTCTACCATTACGACTACGCCGTCGTCAACGATCAGATCGACCTTGCCTGCAAGCGGATCGATTCGATCATTACGGCGGAGCATTGCAAGCGCGTGAGGTTCCTGCACGAACTGTACAATTGCGAGCACGACGCGGTTTCGGCCGCGGACAACGTCTGAGAGAGGTGAAGAACGATGTTGTATCCATCGATCGATGAATTGGTCAAGAAGGTAGACAGCAAATATACGCTCGTCGTCGCGGCTTCCAAGCGCGCGCGCGGCCTTCGCGAAGGCGATCTGTGCGGAATAGGCGCTCCGAAATCGCACAAGCAAGTCGGCGTGGCTCTCGAAGAGATTTACCACGAAGCGATTAAAGTCGAGCATCTGAAATAAGATCGCAAAACGTATAACACCGAAAAGAACAACCCAAGCGGTTGTTTTTTTTCTAGGAAACGAGGGGGAAACGATGACCAAGCCGCTCTCTGGCAAAACGATCATACTAGGCATCTCCGGCGGGATTGCCGCTTATAAAGCGGCGACGCTTTGCAGCCGGTTAGCCGGTCTCGGCGCTTCGGTGCGCGTCATCATGACGGAAGGCGCGACGAAATTCATTACGCCGTTGACGCTGCAGACGATTTCCCGCCATCCGGTCGCGACCGACGTGTTCGACGAGCGAGATGCTTCCATCGTCCAGCATATCGACTGGGCGGATGCGGCTGATCTGGTCGTCGTCGCGCCGGCGACCGCCAACATTCTGTCCAAGATGGCTAACGGACTGGCGGACGATATGCTGAGCACGACGCTGCTCGCGGTTACCGCTCCCGTGCTCGTCGCTCCTGCGATGAACGTGCATATGTGGGAACATCCCGCCGTTATCGATAACGTCAATAAGCTCGCTTCCCGAGGCGTCACTTTCGTCGAGCCGGGAACGGGCCAGCTCGCATGCGGATATGTCGGCAAAGGCCGGTTAGCGGAGCCTGACGAAATCGCGGAAGCCGTCGCGGCGATGCTGGCCGGACCGAAGCCTTTGGCCGGTCGCCGAGTTTTGATTACAGCGGGAGGCACGCTCGAGCGTATCGACCCGGTCAGATATATTACGAACGATTCCTCGGGCAAAATGGGGTTCGCGTTCGCCGAAGCGGCGCGGGATTGGGGTGCGGACGTGACACTCGTGTACGGGAAGACGGACGGAGTTCCCCCGGAGGGGATTCAAGCCGTGCGCGTCGAATCGGCCGAGCAGATGAAAGATGCGGTCATGTCGCGCGCGGCCGAAGCGGACATCGTGATCAAGTCCGCGGCGGTCGCCGACTATCGTCCGCTTCATCAGGAAGAGCATAAGATGAAGAAGAAATCGGATACGTTGACGCTTGAGCTCGTTCGCAACCCGGACATCCTGCAGACGATCGGCGAATGGCGCGAGAAGCAGGCCGGCAAGCGCGTTCCCGTCGTCATCGGCTTCGCGGCGGAGACGATGGAGCTCGAGCGCAACGCGCTCGATAAGCTTGCCCGCAAGAAATGCGATTACATCGTGGCCAACAACGTGACGCAAGCAGGCGCAGGCTTCGGAACGGATACGAATATCGTCAGCATTTACGGGACGGGCGGTTTTGCGGAGCATTTGCCGCGAATGCCGAAGAAAGCCGTAGCGCAGCGAGTATTAGAGCTGGCCGCAGCGAAGATCGGAACGGAACGCGCATGACGGTTGCCCGAGTGATCGTAGACGTGCCGAGCCGGGACACGGATCGCACGTTCGACTATTCGATCCCGCCGCAGTTGGCCGGATGGGTCGAAGTCGGCAGCCGCGTGGCCGTGCCTTTCGGAGGGCGCGCCTTGCAAGGCATCGTGACGGGATTGGCGGACGATGCCGAAGTCGAGGCGACGAAGCTGAAGCCGATCGCGGAATTGATGGACGCGGTGCCTCCTTTGTCGGCGGAGCTGGTGCTGCTTGGCGAATGGATCAGCCGGCGGTGGCTATGCCCGCTGACGGTGGCGCTGCAGGCGATGCTTCCCGCGGCGCTCAAGGGAAAGGCGGAAAAATATGTGTATCCGGCTGCCGGAGCGGAGTGGAGCGACGAGGAAGCCTTCTTCGCCGGAGGCCTCGTGCAGGCGTTGCAGCGCGGAGAGCCGAGGAAGCTGGTCGCGCTGCTGCAGCAATACCCGGAGCATGGCGACTTGCTGCGGTTATGGCTCAAGCAAGGCAGGTTGGAGGAGAGGCAGCGGGTAGAAAACCGGCTGTCAGTGAAGACGGTGCAGACGGTGTTCGCGCCTTCGGCCGAGGCGTTGCGGCAAGCGTTGGCCGAGCTGCCCGCGCGCGCGCGCAAGCAGCACGAGGTGCTCGCCTACTTGCGCGAGCACCCGGAACCGATCGCGGTAGAGAGGCTGGCCGAAGCGCTCGGCACGACATCCACGACGATTCGCGCGTTGTACGAACGCGGTTCGATCGAGATTCGGGCGGTAACCGAGGATCGCGATCCTTACGCGAACCGGCATTTTCCGGCGTCGGCTCCGATGACGTTGACGCCCGCGCAAGCGGAAGCGATCGCGCCGATTCTGGCCGCATTGGACAGCCGCGAGCATTCGTCCTTCTTATTGCATGGCGTGACGGGGAGCGGCAAGACGGAGCTGTATTTGCAATCGATCGATCGTTGCTTGCAGAGCGGACGGGAAGCGATCGTCCTCGTGCCGGAAATTTCGCTAACGCCCCAGATGGTGGAGCGGTTCAAGAGCCGGTTCGGCGCCAAGGTCGCCGTCCTGCATAGTCGGCTTTCGAACGGCGAGCGGTACGACGAATGGCGCAAAATCCGCGAAGGCCGCGCGCAGGTGGCGGTCGGCGCCCGTTCCGCGATATTCGCGCCGTTCGAGCGGCTCGGTTTGATCGTCATCGACGAAGAACACGAAACTTCCTATAAGCAAGAAGAAAGTCCGAAATACCACGCCCGCGACGTCGCGATCGAACGCGCCAGGCAGCATGGCGCCGCCGTCGTGCTCGGCTCGGCGACGCCGTCGCTCGAGACGTACGCCGCCGCAAAACGAGGTGATGGCGGAATGGGGTACATTCCGCTGCCGCAGCGAGTGGCGGATCGGCCGCTGCCCGGCGTTCGCATCGTCGATATGCGCGAAGAGCTGAAGCTCGGCAATCGCGCGATGTTCAGCCGGGCGCTGCACGAGGCGATCACGGAGCGGCTCGCGAAAGGCGAGCAGATGGTGCTGCTCCTGAATCGCCGCGGCTACGCGACGTTCGTCATGTGCCGTTCCTGCGGATATACGGCGCTATGCCCGCATTGCGAAATCGCGCTGACGTATCATCGCGGCGCGCAGAACATGCGCTGCCATTACTGCGGCTACGCGGAAGCCGAGCCGAAGACTTGCCCGAGCTGTCAAAGCCCTCACATCCGCTATTTCGGGACCGGGACGCAGAAGGTCGAAGAGTCGTTAGCCGAAACTTTTCCCGGGATCAGGGTCATTCGGATGGACGTCGATACGACGACGGAGAAGGGTTCTCACGAAAGATGGTTGACGGAATTCAGGGAACGCCGCGCCGACGTGCTGCTCGGCACGCAAATGGTCGCCAAAGGGCTTGATTTTCCTTATGTCACGCTGGTTGGCGTGCTCGCGGCCGACGCCGCGCTGCGGTTGCCCGACTTCCGCGCTTCCGAGCGGACGTTCCAGCTGCTGACGCAGGTGGCGGGGCGAGCCGGACGGCACGAGCTGCCGGGCGAAGTGATCATCCAGACGTACGATCCGGAGCATCCGTCGATTACTTCGGTGCAAGGCCATCATTACGAGGGCTTCGTCAGGCAGGAGCTGAAGCTTCGCCATGTGTTCGGCTATCCGCCTTACGGCAGACTGATCGGCGTAACGTTCTCGCATGAATCCGTGCCGATGCTGCTGTCGGTAGGGCAAAGATTCGCGACGCGCCTTAAGGAACACGCCGCGGCCGAACGAGTCGGAACGGACTTCTCGGACGGCACGCGTGACGTTCTCGAGGTGCTGGGACCGGTCGCATCGCCGATCGCGCGCCTCAAGGATCGCTACCGTTTTCAATGTATGGTAAAATATCGGGGAGAAGTCGATGCGAGCCGGCTCGCGGCTCAAGCTCTTCGCGAGCTGGACGACGCCGTGAAGAAGAACGGCTTGCAAGTCAGCGTCGACGTAGACCCCCAAATGATGCTTTAAACACTAGCCCGTCATTGACGTTGCGAAGAAAAGGAAGGATGCCCGATGTCGATCCGATTTATTGTGAAACACCCTGACGAAGTGCTTCGTGATACCGCTAAGGAAGTGACGAAGTTCAACGCCAACCTGCACAAGTTATTGGACGATATGGCCGACACGATGTACGACGCCGACGGCGTCGGCTTGGCCGCGCCGCAGATCGGCATCTCCAAGCGCGTTATCGTCGTTGAAGTAGGCGATGACAACGGGTTGATCGAGCTGGTGAATCCGGAAATCGTATCGAAGGACGGGGAACAGCTCGGACCTGAAGGCTGCCTGAGCATCCCGGGTCTCCAAGGAGACGTGCGCCGCGCGAACCATATCGTCATCAAAGGCTTCGACCGCGACGGCAAGCCGGTTCAGTACGAGGCCACGGAGTTTCTGTCCCGCGCGTTCCAGCACGAGGTCGACCATTTGAACGGGGTATTGTATATCGATCTCGCGGAGTCGATCTACGAGGCGCGCAAGGAAGAAGTGCAAGAGCAGGATGGGGAATAGAATGAGGATCTTATTCATGGGGACTCCGCAATTCGCGGTCCCCTCATTAAATTTGTTGCTTGAGCAAGGCTACGACGTCGCTGCGGTTGTCACGCAGCCCGACCGTCCCGTCGGACGCAAGCGCGAGCTGACGCCGCCGCCGGTGAAAGCATTCGCGCTGGAGCGGGGGCTTACCGTGCTGCAGCCGGAGAAGCTGCGCTCGCCCGAAGGCGTCGCGGCCGTGACCGCCGTCGCGCCGGAACTGATCGTGACGGCGGCGTATGGACAAATATTGCCGAAATCGGTGCTGGACTTGCCGAGGCTGGGATGCTTGAACGTTCACGGATCGTTGCTTCCTCGCTATAGAGGAGGCGCGCCGATTCAACGCTCTATTATCAACGGCGAGACGGTGACCGGCGTGACGCTCATGTATATGGCGGAAGGCCTCGACACCGGCGATATGATCGCAAGCATAGAGGTGCCGATCGCCGACGAAGATACATCCGGCACGATGTTCGATAAGCTAAGCATAGCCGGAGCGCGGTTGCTAGGCGAATGGCTGCCGCGGATCGCTGCGGGCGAGGCTCCGCGCGTACCGCAGCGGCATGAGGATTCGACGTATGCGCCGAATTTGTCGCGCGACGACGAGAGGCTCGATTGGAACGCGACTTCGCGGGAGCTGTTCAACCGTGTGCGCGGCCTGAATCCGATGGCCGGCGGCTTTACGCAGTTGAACGGCGAAGTGTTCAAGGTATGGCGCTGCGAAGTGCCGACGGCGGAAGACGCGGAGGTTAAACCCGCTTGGACCGCCATGCCGCCGGGCTCTATACTGGAGACGAACGCTCGCGGCATTCGCGTGCGCACCGGCGACGGCAGCCTCGTGCTTGCCGAAGTTCAACCTGCCGGCAAAAAGGCGTTGTCCGCGGCCGAATACGCGCGCGGCGCGCGGCTTGCCCCCGGAACGCTGCTCGGGTAATCCACCCGGGCTTTTTTGCGTGTTACGCGGGCATACATAGACCTGGGTTGCGGCCTTAATGCCGTCGATTAATTGCACTGTATACAGTTATTTCTATACTCTGCCACTTCGCAATCAGTCAGATGTACGAAGTGCAGTTCATATGGCGATCGGTGAGGAATTCGGCGGTTTTGGCGATACTGAGATGTATTCCGTGCAGGAATGATTACTGATAAGTACGAATTCGGGTTCTCTATCTGCATTCCATGCAGATAGAGGACCGATGAAGATATGATCCACTGTAGATAAGGATGCGAACGATGAACAATGTTTTTAGAAAAGGCGGCAAGCCGCAAGGCCCGCGCGAAGTGGCGATGCAGGTGCTGCTCAAGGTCGAGCTGAACGAGTCGTTCAGCGGATTGGCGCTAAATCAGGCGTTGAACGACGCGGCTTTGTCCAGACCGGACGCGGGGCTCGCGACCGAACTCGCGTACGGCACGATTCAGCGCCTGAACACGATCGACTATGCGTTAAGCGGACGCGTCAAAGGCTGGCCCAATAAAGTCGAGCCTTGGGTGCGCGCGCTGCTGAGGCTCAGCTATTACCAACTGCGCTGGCTTACGCGCGTACCGGCGCATGCCGCCGTCGCCGAGGCGGTCAACATCGCCAAACGCCGCGGACACGCGGGAATCGCCGGACTCGTTAACGGTGTCTTGCGGGGCATCATACGCGATGGCATAGCCACTCCGCTGCCATCAAACTTATCGCCCGCAGAGCGGATATCGCTGGAGCACAGCCATCCCGAATGGCTCGTTCAGCGGTGGATCGACGCATATGGCGAAAAGACGGCGGAGAAAATTTGCGCGGCGAACAACGAACCGCCACACGCATCGGTCCGGGTTAATCCGCTCAGATCTACCCGAGACGAGCTGCTTGCGGCCATGAATGAATCGGGCCTTGCCGTGCAGCCTTCCCGCTTGTCGGCGCAAGGGATCGTCGCTGAGAAAGCGGGCAATCTCGTGCATACGGATTGGTACAGCAACGGCGGCTTCACGATTCAAGACGAGAGCTCGATGCTGGTCGCCGCGGTAGCGAACCCGCAGCCGGGCATGAAGGTGCTTGATTGCTGCGCCGCGCCCGGCGGCAAATCGACCCATCTGGCCGAACTCCTTCGGAACAAAGGGAAGGTGCTGGCGAACGATGTCCATTTTCACAAAGAAGCGCTCATTCAGCAGCAAGCCGGGCGGCTTGGGCTGACCTGCGTGGAGACGATGGTCTCGGATGCTTTGGAATTGCCGGAACGGCTCCATGAGAGTTCATTCGATGTCGTGCTGCTGGATGCGCCCTGTTCCGGATTCGGCGTCATTCGGCGCAAACCGGAAATCAAATGGAACAAAACGCAGGAAGACGTCGAGAGTCTGGCGGAACTTCAGCGTCGGCTCCTGGACCGCGTGCAATCGCTCGTCAAACCGGGGGGAACGCTCGTGTACAGCACGTGCACGATCGCGCCGGAGGAGAACGAGCGGACGATCGAGCGTTTTCTGAGCGATAACCCGTCGTTCAAGCTGGACGCGAATTGGCCGGAAGAAGTAATAGCCCCCCTTAGAGCAACCGAGAACGTCCCTGAATCTTTCAAAGGCGCCCTGCAGCTGCTCCCTCACATGTTCGGCAGCGACGGCTTCTTCATCGCGAGAATTCGCCGGGCGGAATAACGATAAAGCGCAACGATTTCGCGGAAGGCGCGTCCAATAGACGATACGCGAAGCGGCCCTTCCCCTCGTTCATGTCCACGCGGCAAGGTTTAAGAGGGCAAGACGTTTATGGTAAAATAGATAGAACGGCGGTGACTCCAAATGGACAACGATAATAACAAGCTTTTTATTTACGACTATACGCTGGAGCAAATCCAGGATTGGATCAAAGAACAGGGAGAGCCCGGCTTTCGCGCGGGACAAATATACGACTGGCTGTACGTGAAACGAGTCGTTTCGTTCGAGGAAATGAGCAATTTGCCGAAGCAGCTTCGCGACAAGCTGGAGAACGCCTTCCGGTTCGTGACGATGACGGAGATCGCCAAATTCGAGTCGAAGGACGGAACGGTGAAGTTCCTCTTCGAGCTGTACGATAAGCATGCGATCGAGACGGTCATCATGCGCCATAATTACGGCAACAGCGTCTGCGTGACGACGCAGGTCGGCTGCCGCATCGGCTGTACGTTCTGCGCGTCCACTTTGGGCGGGCTGAAGCGCAGCTTGACGGCCGGCGAGATTATCGCCCAAGTCGTGCAGGCGCAGCGGATGCTCGATCCGATCAATGAACGGGTGTCTAGCATCGTGATCATGGGGATCGGCGAGCCTTTCGAGAACTACGACGCGACGATGCAATTTCTGCGCACGATGATTCATCCGAAAGGACTGAACATCGGGGCGAGACATATTACGGTGTCGACGAGCGGCATCGTGCCGAGCATGTTGAAATTCGCGGACGAGAACACGCAGATCAACTTGGCCATATCGATTCACGCGCCTAACGACGCGCTGCGTTCGAAGCTGATGCCGGTGAACCGCAGATTCCCGTTCGTCGACGTGATGAACGCTTGCAAATATTATATCGAGAAGACGGGCCGCAGGATTACGTTCGAATACGCGCTCATCGGCGGGGTCAACGACAGGCCCGAGCATGCCGAAGAGCTGGCTGACGTCTTGCAAGGAATGCTCTGTCACGTGAATCTCATCCCGGTCAACTACGTGCCGGAGCGGAATTACGTGAGAACGCCTCGCGACGATATTTTCGAATTCCAGCGCATTCTCCAGAAGAAGAACGTGAACGTTACGATCCGGAGAGAACAGGGACATGACATAGCGGCCGCGTGCGGACAGCTGCGCGCGCAGCATATGGAGAAGACGACGGGGTGATCGATTTGAAGACGGCTTTACGGAGTCATGTGGGTAAAGTGCGGCAGGTGAACGAGGATCAGGCTTGGAGCGGTGCGCTGGAAGACGGGGTGACGATCGCGATCGTCGCCGACGGCATGGGCGGCCATCGCGCGGGAGACGTGGCGAGCGGGTTGGCGGTAGACAGCATCGTCGCGTCTATCCAGGGTTGGAAACAGGATGAGGTCGATGCGGACAAGTCCGAACTCGTGCGCGGGTGGATCCGCAAGGCGAACGAAGTCGTGTTCGAGACGGCGTCGCTCAACGAACAATACCACAACATGGGCACGACGGTCGTCCTCGCCATCATCGAAGGCGACAGCGGTTGGATCGGGCATATCGGCGATAGCCGGGCATACCGGTACCGCGAGGGTGAGCTGTCGCAATTGACGGAAGACCATACGCTCGTGAACGAGCTTACGAAGTCCGGCCAGTTGAGTCCCGAGGAAGCGGCCATTCATCCTCGTCGCAACGTATTGACGCGCGCCCTCGGGACGGATCGCGACGTCGAAGTGGACGTACGGTCGTTCGATTGGCGGCCCGGAGACCGGCTGCTCCTATGCAGCGACGGATTAAGCGGTCTCGTCGAACCATCTCTGCTGCTTCAAGCAATGGGGGTTCATGCCGCAGACCTCGACGAGCAGGCCGATAGATTGATAGATTTGGCGCTCGACGCGGGCGGCGACGATAACGTTACGGTCGTCTTGGTTGCGGATGACGCCGCGGCGGACACCACTGGAGGGGTGACGGCATGATCGGACATACGCTGAGCGGACGTTACGAACTGCTGGCACGCGTCGGCGGCGGCGGAATGGCGCTCGTCTATAAAGCCAGGGACTTATTGTTGAACCGATTCGTCGCGGTTAAAGTGCTTCGTCACCAATTCACCCACGACGACGAGTTCGTCAAGCGGTTCCGCCGGGAAGCGCAGGCGGCAGCGTCTCTATCTCATCCGAACATCGTCAGCATCTATGATGTCGGGCAAGTCGAAGACACTTACTATATCGTCATGGAGTATATCGACGGCGCCAATCTGAACGAAATCATTCGCGATCGTGCCCCGCTGCAACCGGACGAAGCGGTTAGAGTCGCATCGCAAATTTGCGACGCGCTCGAGCACGCCCATCATAATCAAATCATTCATCGCGATATTAAGCCTCACAACATACTGATCGGGAACAACGGACGCGTCAAAGTGACGGACTTCGGCATCGCTCGCGCGGTTACGTCTTCGACGATAACCCAGACGGGCTCCGTCGTCGGATCCGTGCATTACTTCTCGCCCGAGCACGCCAAAGGCGTGGCGACGGGAGAAAAGTCGGACATTTATTCCCTCGGAATCGTCCTGTATCAAATGCTGACCGGGAGATTGCCTTTCCTGGGGGAAAGCCCGATCAGCGTCGCGCTTAAGCATTTGCAGGAGCCGTTCGAGGCCCCCCGCAGCGTGAATCCGTACATCCCGCAAAGCGTGGAGAACATTATTGTGAAGGCGATGCGCAAAAATCCGCTCGAGCGCTACCAGTCGGCGACGGAGATGCTAAGAGATCTCGAGACGTGCTTGCAGCCGACCCGAATGAACGAGCCGGCGGCCCGGTTCTTGAGCGACGAGGACGAAGAATCGGAGAAGACGAGAGTCATTCCCGCGATTCGTCCGGATATGCGTCAGACGCTCGAAGTTCCCGTACAAGCGGCCGCGACGGCCGGAGATACCGACGTTCGCTGGAATTCGGAAGGGTTAACGGAGCGCAAGCGGTCATGGGTATTGCCTACGGTGCTCGGCGTGCTCGCCGCCGTGCTGATCGCCGTGCTCATATGGGCGATCAACGCGCTTGGAGATATCGTGAAATCCCCGGACGTCAAAGTGCCCGAAGTCGTCAACCGTTCGGAACAAGAAGCTCGCGATATGCTCGAGGAAGCCGGCTTGATCGTCGACTCGGTCGTGCTTGAGGAACCGAGCAAGGAGATTCCCGAGGGATTCGTCACGAAGCAAACGAAGCAAGGCGCTACGGTAGCTAAGGGCGCCATCATCCAACTGACGATAAGCACAGGCGAAGATTTGCCGACAATGCCGGATTTCACGGGCAAGAAGTTCGAAGAGGCCAAGCAATCGCTGATCGACATGGGCGTCGACGCGGATAATGTTCTGCCTTCGGAGATTTTCGACGAGAGCGAGCCGGGAACGGTGATCCGCTCCAATCCGAAGCCCGATCAAGAGTTCGAGCCGTCCGAGACGACCGTCACGCTTACGGTCAGCAAAGGGCGGGAAGCGTTCGAGATGCCGATTCTGATCGATCTGTCGGAAAGCGAAGCGAAGGCGACGATCGAGAAGTACAACCTGAAGCTGCCGGAAGATAAAATTACGAGAACGCCAAGCTACACGCCTAAAGGCAAAGTGTTCAAGCAGTTCCCGGCCGAGACGAACGAGAAAGTGACAGAAGGCACGGAAATCTCGATCTGGATCAGCACAGGCTATCCGGAGGACGCGAAAGAAGAACCGCTCAACGTGATCGTGTATCCGGCGGAGGACGGCAAGGAGAGCACGATTTCGATCAAATACTCCGACGCGAGAGGAGATAACCTCGAGCTTCCGGCAACCAAAATCTCGCGAATGACGCAAATCCCGGTTACGCTGGTGCTTGCCCCGGGCAAAGACGGTCACATCATGATTTATCGAGACGGTCAGTTCCTGCAAGAGCAATGGTTCCCTTACGCGGACATCCCGACAGGCGGCACGACGGTGAATACGGAATCGGAGCAACCGGATTCGAACGAGCCGGAGAATGAACCGGCGGCCGACGAGGACGCGGATGCTGCCGCAGGCGGGCAACTGGAGAACGCGCAATGAGAACGAATGGCGTAAAGCAAGGCGAAGGAGCCGTATACGAATGCCCGAAGGTTTAATTACGAAAGCGCTCAGCGGATATTATTACGTGCAGGACGGCGAACGGCTTGTGCAATGCCGGGCGCGCGGGATATTCAAGAAGAGAGGCGAATCGCCGCTCGTCGGCGATCGCGTGGAATACAGCCTAACGGATAACGGAGAAGGCACCGTCGACCGGATCGGGCCGAGACATTCCGAGCTTGTTCGTCCGCCGATCGCGAACGCCGATCTGGCAGTGCTCGTCTTCTCCGTCATCCGGCCCGAGCTCAGCTTGGCCTTGCTCGATAAGTTTCTTGTTCACGTCGAGCATGCCCGGATGGATGCGCTGATCGTCCTGTCGAAGATGGACAGGATCCCCGAGGACGAGGAAGGCGATCGAATCCGCGCAGACGTCGAAGTTGCCCGCGGCTTATATGCCTCTCTTGGCTATAAAGTGCTCATCACGAGCGCCCACAAGGGGGACGGAGTCGACGAGCTGCGGGGCGCCCTGGCCGGCCATATCAACGTATTCGCCGGACAGTCCGGCGTAGGCAAGTCGTCGCTGCTCAACGCGCTCGTTCCCGGACTTACGCTCGAGACGAACGAAATCAGCGACAAGCTCGGCCGCGGGAAGCATACGACGAGACACGTCGAGCTCGTCGCTCTGCCTAGCGGCGGGTATTTGGCGGACACGCCCGGCTTTAGCCAATTGGATTTCGCCGAGCTCGGCATCGATCAGATCGGCGATTGCTTCCGCGAATTCAAGGAGCTGTCGTCCGGCTGCAAGTTTCGAGGCTGCACGCACATCCACGAGCCGTCCTGCGCCGTGCTCGAGGCGAAGGAACAGGGGAAAATCGCGGATAGCCGATACCAGAATTACTTAAGCTTCATGAAGGAATGGAAAGAGAAAAGACGGAGGTACTAACATGACGATTATCGCCCCATCGATCCTGGCTTCGGATTTCGCGAGGCTCGGAGAGGAATTGCGCTCGATCGACGAGGCGGGAGCGGATTGGGTGCACATCGATATTATGGACAACCACTTCGTGCCGAATTTGACGTTCGGGCCCCCGATCGTGTCGATGATTCGCCCGACCACGAAGCTGCTCTTCGACGTGCATCTGATGGTCGAACGTCCGGAGACGCTGTTCCCGGCGCTGAAAGCGGCCGGCGCAGACCGCGTCACCGTTCATCCGGAAGCGTGCGTTCACCTGGACCGCACGCTTACGCAGATCGGAGAGTTGGGCATGAAGGCGGGCGTCGCGCTGAACCCGCACACGCCGTTATCCGTGCTGGAATACGTCCTCGACAAGATCGATCTCGTACTGATCATGACGATTAACCCCGGTTTCGGCGGCCAGGCGTTCATGCCTTCGATGCTGCCTAAGCTGCGTCAGCTTCGCGAGATGCTGGCAAGGCACGGGAGAAGCGACGTCTACGTCCAGGTGGACGGAGGCATCAACCTCGAGACGGCGGCGCTCGTGAAGGAAGCCGGAGCGAATTCGCTCGTCGCGGGCACTTATATATTCGGTCATCCGAACCGTAAAGAAGCGATTCTTTCTCTCCGCTAGGCTAGTCGCTCCGCGTTTGTCTGGAATAGGACAAAACGCTGTCCGCATAGATTGAACCAATAGCAGCGTCGGAACGAAGGACGCCGGTAAGGGTTCAGCCTGCGGAGGAGGGATGGGACGATGAAATTTTACACCATCAAGCTGCCGAAATTTCTGGGCGGCTTCGTCAAAGCGATTCTGAACACGTTTCACAAAAGCTGACGAGGCACCGTACGTCCCGCTTATAGCCAAAAACCGTCAGACGAGTCTGGCGGTTTTGTTCGGTTATTCGGCCGATCCGACTTCCATATAAAACGAAATACCGCCTTCCGATGGATGGCGGTACTCGTCTATTCGAGGGTAAGCAGCTTACCCATATTCCCTTATACGCGGGTAACAAGTCCGGACTTCAGCGCCTTCGCGCTTACGAATACGCGCTTCGGCTTGCCGTTCACCAGAATGCGCACTTTTTGTACGTTAACGCCGTAAGTACGGCGAGTAGTGTTATTCGCGTGAGACTTGTTGTTGCCGGTACCTGGCTTTTTCCCTGTGATATAACATTTACGAGCCACTAAAATACACCTCCCTGCCACGTCCATACAAATACTTCCCTATAATAGCACAGGGGAAAAGGGCTTGCAATGCTTAAAAGGCTTGGATATCGGCGAATTGTGCGGACATGCTCGATAAAGAGAGAAAACGGCTTCATTCTGCCGTTTTTTTATAGTACAATGAGGTATGGTCCATAATACAGGCATAAAGGAGTGAATTTCCATGCCTATGCAGCTGGCCTCGGAGAATGGAAAAATCGATGTAGCGGATCAAGTCATCGCGGTCATAGCAGGTTCGGCGGCGCTGGATTGTTATGGGCTGGTCGGTATGGCTTCCCGCAAAGGCCTGAAGGACGGAATCGCCGAGCTGCTCGGCCGGGAAAATTTGTCTCGCGGCGTCGAAGTACGCCACGAAGGCGAAGTCGTCCATCTTGATCTTTATGTCATCGTGAGCTACGGAACGAAAATATCCGAAGTCGCGCACAACATCCAGTCCAAAGTGAAATACGTGCTGGAGGAAGTCGTCGGACTCCGAGTCGACTACGTGAACATTAACGTTCAAGGCGTGCGAGTAATGCGTTAGAAGGACCGAGGGCAGCGACGCGTACGTGGCCGCTGTCTTCGATCGATGAGACGGGAAGGGGAATTCTTCATTGAGTAAGCGTTACTTGAACGGATCCGAATGGGCGGCAATGGTGTTCGCGGGCGCCGAGAAGTTGTCCCGCAACGCCGAACGCGTCAACGCCCTGAACGTATTTCCGGTGCCGGACGGCGATACCGGAACGAATATGAATTTAACGATGTCGGCCGGCGTGGCCGAATTAACGAATAAACCTTCCGACGAAGTCGGCAGGGCAGCCGAAGTGCTCTCCAAAGGCCTGCTCATGGGAGCAAGAGGGAACTCCGGCGTTATATTATCCCAGCTGTTCCGCGGGTTCTCCCGCGCGGTCGCAGGCAGTAAGGACCTCAATGTCCCGATGTTCGCGGGCGCCCTGCAACAGGGAGTTGATACCGCTTACAAGGCGGTCGTCAAGCCGGTGGAAGGCACGATTCTGACCGTCGCCAGAGAGGCTGCGCGGCACGGCTTGCTCGCTTCCCGCCGCACGCAGGACATCGTGGAATGGTTGGGAGAGGTACATGCCAAGGCGCTGGAGACGCTGGCTCGCACGCAAGAGATGCTCCCGGTCTTGAAGCAAGTCGGCGTCGTTGACTCCGGCGGACAAGGATTGGTTTACATTTACGAGGGTTTCCTCGATTATTTGCATACGGGCGATTCGGCGACTCCGGCCGTAACTCCCGCCGCTTCGGCAACTCCGACTCCGGCAGCGAAGCCTGCCGTCTCGCCAGTCCCGGCGCACGCTTCGGCGCAGTCGAAGATCGCGACGGAAAGCATCGCTTTCCCGTACGATATGGAATTTTTCATTCATCGGTTACCCGCGTCGACACCGTTCCACGAGCGCGCTTTCCGTCAAACGCTCGAACGCGACGGCGATTCCATTATCCTGATCGAAGACGATAACATCGTGAAGGTACACGTACATTCGCGTCGTCCGGGGGACGTACTGAACGCTGCGCTGACATACGGAGAAATTACCCATATTCACATTCTTAACATGCAGGAACAGCATCGCGATTTGCTTCAGCCTAAAGCCGAGCAGCCGACCGGCATGCCGGCAGTCGCTGCGGGCGCAACCTATGCGGAGGCTGCCAGCGCGGTCGCTGCCGCCCCGGCATTCGATCCGAAAGTCGATTACTCGCTGCCGGGCGTCGTTAACCTGCCGTCCATCGCCGCGTCGCCGGAAACCGAGCCGAACCCGGACGTTCACGAGATGGCCGAATACGGCGTCGTCGTCGTGAGCGTAGGCGAAGGCAACGCGGAGTTGTTCAGAAGCTTAGGGGTGGACATCGTTCTCTCCGGAGGACAGAGCATGAATCCGAGCACGGAAGATTTGCTCGGCGCGATTCAATCGCTGACGGCTCAACATATCTACGTGCTGCCGAACAATCCGAACATTATTATGGCAGCGAAGCAAGCAGCCGAATTGGCGGAAAGACCGGTGACCGTATTGCCGACGCGCACGATCCCGCAAGGCCTCGCGGCGATGCTGGCTTTCCAGGAGAACGACAACGACGCCGCGAATACGGCTCGCATGACGAAAGCGGCGGAACGCGTCGTTACGGGCCAGGTGACGCAAGCGGTCAGAGATACGAACATGGACGGCATCGAGATCAAGGACGGTCATTATATCGGCATCAAGGATAAGACGATCGTCGCTTCGACGCCGTCTCTCGAGGCAACGTGCCGTACCTTGTCGGCCGAGCTGCTCGATACGGACAGCGACATGATCACGGTGTTGACCGGCGAAGGCGCCGATCCGGATACGACAGAGAGGCTGTCCGAATGGCTTGCCCAGCAATATCCGGACGTCGAGGTCGAAGTGCATGAGGGCGGACAGCCGCTGTATCCGTATTTGTTCGCCGTCGAGAAATAAGCATGCGAAATGAATAGGTTGCGCGAATGGAGGACGAGCTTATGGCAACTGTAGCAATCGTAACCGACAGTACCGCGGACATTCCGTTAGCGGTTCGCGAGGAGCTTGATATCGCGATGGTGCCGCTTAAAGTGATCATCGGCGGCGAGACGTACCTCGACAACATCGAACTGACGCCTGCGCAATTTTATCAGAAGCTTACTCGGTCCAATGACTTGGCCAAGTCTTCCCAGCCGTCGCCTTCCGATTTCTTCGAGACGTTCAAGAAGCTGACGGAGCAAGGCAAATCGGTCGTCTGCATCTCCCTTTCCTCCGTGCTAAGCGGCACTTACCAGTCCGCTCTGATCGCCAAATCGATGTTGGACGACGATGCCGACGTTACGGTTATCGATTCGCGCTCCGCGTCTTACGGCTACGGGTTGCTCGTCGTTGCCGCGGCGAAGCTGGCGCGGGAAGGCGCCGACAAGACGCGGATCATCGAAGAAGTCAAACGCATGAGGGCGTCGATGAAGCTTTATTTTCTGGTCGATACGCTTGAATACTTACAGAAGGGCGGCCGCATCGGCAAAGCTTCCGCGTTGATCGGCACGCTGCTTAACATTAAACCGATCCTCTCCATCGACGATGAAGGCTACGTGTACTCGTTCGAGAAGGCGCGCGGCCAGAAGCGGGCGTTCGGAAGGATCGCCGAGCTGCTCGAGGAGGATTTCAAGGGCGACCCGATCGAGCTGATCATCGCCAAGACGCCGGGCTTCGAGGACGGACTGGCCGAATTGTCCGGACTGCTGAAGAGCCGGCTCAACATTATACAATATACGGAAACCGAGATCGGGCCGGTCATCGGCGCGCACGCAGGTCCGGGAACGCTCGGTTTATTCGCGACGCGGGCGTGAAGTAACCTAAAGAGGTTGGTCTTATGTCATCTTCATTATTCGTTACCCCGCTCGTTAACCTTCAAGGCGTGAGCTCCAAGAAAGCGGAGGAGCTTCACGCCTTAGGTATTTCATCGGTCGGGGAGCTGATCGAGCATTATCCGTTTCGTTACGAGGATTATCGAATCCGTTCGCTGACGGAAGTCAAAGACGGGGAGAAAATAACGGTACAGGGCACGATCGCGACGATGCCGTCGCTGCAGCGTTACGGAGGCAAATCGCGTCTCCTGTGCAGAATAACGGTCGAGGGGATGCTGCTGACGGCGGTGTGGTTCAACCGCGCGTTTCTGCAGGAGCAGCTGACGCCGGGCCGCGACATTATCGTATCGGGCAAATGGGAGCAAAGAAGACGTCAGGTTACGGTAGCCGAATCCGAATTTCCGGATCGCGGCGCTTCGAAGACGGGTACGCTTCAACCGGTCTATTCGGTCGGCGGCGCGATTACGCAGGTTTACATTCGCAAGGCGATCGATAAAGCGCTGACGCAGTTCGGCGCCCTCATTCCCGAGCTGCTTCCGGCGGACCTTGTCGAGAAACACGGGCTGATGCCGCGCAGAGAGGCGATCTTCCGCATCCATCGGCCGGAAAATTCAAGCGAGGGACAGGAAGCGCGGCGCCGGATGGTGTACGAGGAGCTGTTCCTGTTCCAGCTTAAGCTTCAAGCGTATCGGGCTACCCATAAGAAAGAGCCGATCGGCATCGCGCATCCGGTCAACAACGACGACATCCGCTCGTTCGTCGCCAAGCTGCCGTTCACGCTCACCGACTCGCAGAAGCAGGTCATTAACGAAATCCTGCACGACATGAAGCAGCCGTATACGATGAACCGTCTCTTGCAAGGCGACGTCGGCGCCGGCAAGACGGTCGTGGCGGCAGTCGCGCTGTATGCCACGATCAAGGCGGGGCATCAAGGCGCGCTAATGGTGCCGACGGAAATCTTGGCGGAGCAGCACGCAAGGTCGCTCGGCAAGCTGTTCGAGCCGGTCGGCATTCAGGTCGGCTTGCTGACCGGCAGCATGACCGACCGCAAACGCAGAGACATTCTGGCTTCGCTTCAGATGGGTCTTCTCGATATTCTCGTCGGCACGCACGCGCTGATCCAGGAGGACGTTTATTTTCGCAGCCTCGGCCTAGTCGTAGTGGACGAGCAGCATCGGTTCGGCGTGAACCAGCGCAGTATATTGCGGCGCAAAGGGATGAACCCCGACGTGTTGACGATGACGGCGACGCCGATTCCGCGTACGCTCGCCATTACGGTGTTCGGCGACATGGACGTGTCGACGCTGCGGGAGAGGCCGAAGGGACGGCTGCCGATCCGCACGTTCTGGGTGAAGCACGACATGATGGATCGCGTGCTCGGCTTCATTCGCAAGGAAGCGGAGGCCGGCCGTCAGACGTTCTTCATCTGCCCGCTTATCGAAGAGTCCGAGAAGCTGGACGTTCAGAACGCGATCGACCTGCACATGCAATTGCGGCAGTCGTTGCCCGAGCTTAACGTCGGCTTGCTGCACGGCCGCATGTCCGCCGCGGAGAAAGACGCGACGATGGGGACGTTCGCCGCCGCAGAGATGAACGTGCTCGTCTCGACGACCGTTATCGAAGTAGGCGTTGACGTACCGAACGCGACGCTCATGATCATTATGGACGCGGACCGATTCGGCTTGTCCCAGCTTCACCAGCTGCGAGGCCGCGTCGGGCGAGGCGCGCACCAATCGTATTGCATCCTGATCGCCGATCCGAAATCGGAGAACGGCCAGGAGCGCATGAAGGCGATGACCGATACGGACGACGGGTTCGAGATTTCGCGAAGGGACTTGGAGCTGCGCGGTCCCGGAGAGTTTTTCGGTACGAAGCAGAGCGGGATGCCGGAATTCAGGCTCGCGAATTTGCTGAACGATTTCGAGGTGCTGGAGCAAGCGCGCGACGACGCCGCGGAGCTCACGTCCAAGGAATCGTTCTGGAGCTCGCCGGCGTATCAGCCGCTGAGAGATTATTTGCACAGGGAAACGAGCGAGCAGTCCGAACCGCTCGACTAGCGATGACCGCCCGCATGAAAATGCGGGCGGTTTATTTTGTCATGCTCCGCAAGCGCTCGGCATATGATGAACGGAATAGCTGCCGAGAGGGGGCATACTAGGGCAATGAGCTGGCAAAAGTACGGCATTAAGCCGGAATTCGTGGAACGCGTCAAGACGAAGATGAAAAATCCGGCCATCAAGGAACGGATTAAAGCGCAGCTCGAAGGCGTTACGAAATACGATCTGCAAGACCGCGTTAAAGTACGCCGCTGGGTCAGATCGTTCGCGCGGATCATGAACGAGCCGCTGACGGACGCGCTAGAGGAGCAACTGGTCAGCTTCGTCATCTCGCAGAAGATCGATCCGAACAATCCGCTGCATCTGATTAAACTTTGGTCGATGTTCAGATAAATCGTAGACAGATTCGGATCGTTTGCTATAATGAGGAAGATAGCGAAAGACAACATAATGGAATAAGCCCCGGGGGAGCTGGAGCAAGGCCGGCTGAGAGTGCATCCCATCGAAGATGCAGACCCTTATACCTGATCTGGTTAGTACCAGCGTAGGAAGGTGGGAGCATGACGAGATTTACGTCGTGCTATACGTCAATGCATACGAGACGCCCTCCGGAATCGGGGGGCGTTATTTTATTGTTCGTTGCCACGAACTGTCGCATCCAGAATGGGGAAAGGGAGAACGAGAGAAATGACAGTTACGAAGAAAAGCTGGACAAGATGGGGCGCGGTCGCGATCGCGGGAACGCTGCTGCTCGCGGGCTGCGGCAACAACGAGAAGGAGGCGTCGCCGGCGGAGCCGCTGAAAGTAACCCTTGTGCTGGACTGGACGCCGAACACGAACCATACGGGGCTGTATGTCGCGCAGGAGCAAGGCTTGTGGGCGAAGCACGGACTCGAAGTCGAGATCGTTCAGCCGCCGGAAGCGGGAGCGAGCTCGCTCGTCGCAGCCGGGAAGGCCGAATTCGGCATCGGCGCTCAAGAAGGCATGATTCAAGCGCGCAGCCAAGGCCTGCCGCTCGTCTCGATCGCGCCGATCATCCAGCACAACACGTCGGGGTTCGCATCGCCGGTCGACCGCAACATTAAAGAACCGAAAGATTTCGAAGGCAAAACCTACGGCGGATGGAACACGCCGGCCGAGGAAGCGGTCATCAGCTCGTTGATGGCATTGCAAGGCGCCGACGTGAAGAAGGTGAACTTCGTAAACGCGGGAACCGCCGATTTCTTCTCGGGCACGAAGAACGGGATCGACTTCGAATGGATATTCTACGGTTGGGACGGCATTCAGGCGGAGCTTCGCAACGAACCGATCAATATGGTGTACTTGACCGACTATAGCAAGCAGCTGGACTATTATACGCCCCTTATTCTGACGAACGAGAAGCTGATCCAAGAGAAGCCGGAAGTCGTTCGGGAGTTTCTGGCTGGCGCGTCGGAAGGCTACCAGTACGCGATCGATCATCCGGAGGAATCGGCCGACATCCTACTTAAAGCCGTTCCGGAGCTTAACGCCGAGCTCGTCAAAGCGAGCCAGAAGTGGCTAAGCCCGAAATATAAGGACGATGCGCCTCGTTGGGGCGTACAAAAGCTGGAGGTATGGTCCGGCTACGGCGATTGGTTGAAGCAGAACAAGCTGCTCGACAAGGACCTGGATTACAACGCCATGTTCACGAACGAGTTTTTGCCGAAATAACGATAATGGACAAGTGTTGAGGAGGATTCTATTATGGCGCAGGCATTGCTTAGCATTCAAATTTTGCCGAGAGTAAATCCGGGAGAAGAAGTCATTCCGTACGTAGACCGCGCGATCGAGATCATTAAAGCGTCGGGCGTGCCGTATCTCGTCGGACCGCTGGAGACGACGTTGGAAGGCGATCTCGACACGCTGATCGCGATCGTCAAGCGAATGAACGACGCGATGTTCGAAATGGGCAGTCCCTCGGTGTTGTCCCAGATTAAGCTGGTCGTCAACAAAGCCGGAGAAGCCTCGATCTCCAAACAGTTGATCAAGTATCCGAATGGGAAATAAGACGTTAAGAACGATCGGACTGCCGGTCGTTACGCTGATCGCGTTCATCGGGCTTTGGCAGCTTTACTGTAATCTGTCCGGAATCGCCGATTATACGCTTCCTGCGCCTTCGGACATTGCCAAACGAATGGCCGACGATCGCGAGCTATTGTGGTCTCATTTTGCGGCTACGTTGAAATTGTCGTTCATGGGGCTCGGTCTCGGCCTGCTCGTCGGCGCCGCGATTGCCGTCATCATCCATTCGGTACCGCTGTTCCGGGAGGCGGTAGCGCCGTTGCTCGTCATCTCGCAGAACATTCCGCTGATCGCGCTCGGCGCGCTTCTCATGATCTGGTTCGGGTTCGACTTAACGCCGAAGCTGATTCTGCTCGTAATCGTCTGTTTTTTCCCGGTGACGATGTCGATGTTGACGGGACTCGGACAAGCCGAACCGCATTTGCGGGAATATCTCGGCATGATCGGGGCTTCCAGATGGGAGCGCATGAAGCGGCTCGAGTTTCCGGCATCGCTGCCATACCTGTTCACAGGCCTGAAAATGGCGGCAACGTACGTCGTCTCCTCCGCGACCGTCGCGGAGTGGCTCGGGGCGAACAAAGGGATCGGCTATTACTTGCAGCTTAGGTTCAAGGGCTTCGATGCCGCCGGCGTGTTCGGATCGATCGTCTGCATCATTGCGCTCAGCTTGGTGTTCTTCGGTATCGTCGCGCTACTCGAACGGTTCATTATTCGTTGGCGTCCGAGCTCGCGGGGCGAATGGAAGGCGGTGAGCAAATGAACGGGCCGAAAGATTCCGATAATGGCTATAAACTCGTTGTCGACGGTATTGCCAAGTCATACAAACGCGGCAAAGAGCGTGTTCCCGTATTGGACGAGCTATCGCTGAACGTTCGCGCAGGCGAATTCGTGACGTTGATCGGACCTTCCGGCAGCGGCAAATCCACGCTGTTCCGATTGATCGGCGGCGTCGAGAAGCCAGACGGCGGGCGCGTGCTCATCGACGGCGGCGACGTGACCGGCAAGTCGGGATTGATCAGCTACATGCCGCAGCAGGCTGCGCTGTTTCCTTGGCTGAGCGTGGCGGGCAATATCGCTTCCGCTCTGGTGACCGCGGGAGCTTCGAAGCAAGAGGCCAAAGCGCTCGCCGCCGAATGGCTGGACAGAATCGGCTTGGGGGCGTTCGAGGCGGAGTATCCGCACGTGCTCTCCGGCGGCATGCAGCAACGCGTATCGTTTCTTCGCGCGCTGCTCATGAAGCGGGATCTCATGTGTCTCGACGAGCCGTTCGCCGCGCTTGACGCGTTGACCCGCGCAGACATGCAGAAGTGGCTGCTTGAGCTGTGGGAAGCGGACCGCCGCTCCGTGCTGTTCATCACGCACAGCATCGAAGAGGCGCTGCTGCTGTCGGACCGGATCTACGTGCTATCCGCCGCCCCGGCACGCGTCGTTCGCGAGATCGCCGTGCCGTTCGCTCGCCCGAGACGCGGCGACGTCTGGACGGACCCGGCGTTCATCTCGCTGAAGCAAGAGGTGCTGGCGCTGCTCGAGGGGCGTCGGTAAAGGTATAAGATACGCAAAGAGCAGCGAAGGGGCCTTCGCTGCTCTTTGTGTTATGATCAATTTTTTGAAAATAACACCCATCTATGACCTAATGTAAAGCAATCGTAGCCACGACTCCCGCGTGATCGGAAGGCCATAGCGCCGTAGGCGTACGGTCCGCTTGCGCTTCTCCTACTACGTCTATTTTTTTAATCTTAAAGTTACCCCGATAGAGAATGAGGTCTACTCTAACGCTTAATTGAGAATTGATGTTCAATAGATCAGGATCCTGGAACCCGGTAAATCCGTTGCCGATTCCCGCGGCCACCCATGCATCCGTGAATCCGGCGGCAATCAGAAGGTTGTACGTCTGACCGCTGCCGTCGGCATTCGAGTTGAAATCCCCTATGAATATTAACGGAAGCTGGGTCGCTCCCGGGCCACTCAGAAGCTCATTGGCTTGAGCGAGTTGGATTTGAAGCGTAATGGGCAGCAACGGCGTAATCGGCTGTAAATGAGTATTGACGAGCCTGAATTTCTTGCCGTGTACAGTGACGTCAACGGAAATCCATCCAAATTTGAGGTTTACAATACTACCGCCAACCGGAGCGGGAAGAAAAGCGTCGAAAACATCCGTTTGAACATTCGAGAACTTCAGTCCTGAATTTTTGCGCACCAATATCGCATCACGGTCTACGAATCGGACGTTAAAGCCGCTGCTGCTAGGCAACGTAGCATCCGTCGTACTCACCGTGGTTAATACCTGATAATGCAACCCTATTTTCCGCAATTCTTTGACAAGGATGTTAACCAAATCATACTCTGCCGCAACTTCGGAAGTTTGAGGCGAAACAAGCTGCCATATGGCCGCTTCTTGAAGGCCGATGATATCCGGTATTTTTCTTGCGATTTGAGCGGCGATCGCTCGTGCCCGCACCGGGAAATTCGTTGCTTGAACCTGTCTGAACACCTCGGTAACCCGTTGAGGGAGCTCGGCAGGAGTCGTTCCAACTAGAGGCGTTAGGGTAGCTCCGAAATAGATGTTCCATGTCATGATCGATACGCTCTTGTTGTGTTTATCACCCATATCTATTCACCTCCTAATGATGAATCGGAATATATTATTCTGATTATCAAATAACTGTATGAGCGGTTTTAGGAGGGGAATAGCGTATTACGCAAAAAGTCGACCCCCGTCTCGCGACGAGGGCCTTCATGGGAGAGGAGAAACCGGACGAAGAGCTTATGGGGAAACGTAAGTCTTCTCCGCGGTTATCCCCGACACCTCTCGGCGCCGGTACTATCATTGTGACCCGGATGGTGGAAAATATACGTTCGAGCGGAAAAAATAATGCGAATGTAACAACTCGATACCAAGCTGTAAGAGGCGATCTTTTGCAAAACGGCGGATTATGGTAACATTACTGCAGCAAACAAGGCGTAAAGCTTGAGGCTGCGCAGACGATCAGGGGTTGAAAGCGTGCGAGTCATATCCGGACAAGCCAAGGGGCATCCGCTGAAGGCGGTACCGGGCAATAACACCCGTCCCACGACGGACAAAGTGAAGGAATCGATGTTCAGCATCATCGGTCCGTATTTCGAGGGAGATCGCGTGCTGGATCTGTTCGCGGGCACCGGCGGGCTTGGCATCGAAGCGCTGAGCCGCGGCGCGGAGCATGCGGTATTCATAGATGCGAACGCCAAAAGCATCGAAGTGGTCAAAGCGAATTTGGCTTCGACACGGCTCTCGGCGAAAGCCGAAGTGTACCGGAACGACGCGAGCCGGGCGCTAAAACTGCTCGAGCGGCAAGGCAAACCATTCGATATCCTCTTCCTCGACCCGCCGTACGCGATGACGAATTGCGACCAGCTTCTGCTGGAAGCCGCTTCTCGGGGACTAGTAGCCGACCGCGCGGTAGCCGTCGTCGAGCACAGTCCCGAGGTTCAATACGATGATCGTTACGGCGCCTTCGAACGAACGAAACATGTCGTATACGGTGAGATCGCCCTGTCGATCTACCGATATTATTCAGAAGCCGACCCGGCAACGGAAGGGGAAACACCGGATGAGTCCTCGGTCTAATAATCTTGAACATGAACATCGAATAGCGGTATACCCGGGCAGCTTCGATCCGGTTACTTTCGGTCACCTCGACATTATCCGCAGAGCGGCGAAACAATTCGACCAGCTCATCGTGGCGGTGCTTAACAATACTTCCAAGAGACCGCTGTTCAGCGTGGACGAGCGCAAGAAGCTGCTGGCGGACGTCACCCGCGATCTTCCGAACGTGGAGATCGACAGCTTTCGCGACCTGCTCGTCAGATATATGCGGTCTCGCCAAGCGCAAGTCATCGTGCGCGGTATTCGTTCCGTCACGGACTTCGAATACGAGCTGCAGATGGCATCGACGAACCGTCAATTGGACGAAGGCATAGAGACGGTGTTCATGATGACGAATCCGAAGTACTCGTACCTTAGCTCCAGCATCGTCAAGGAAATCGCCAAGTTTAACGGACCGGTGCAGGACCTGGTGCCTCCGGCGGTCGAAGCGGCGTTGCAAGGTAAATACAAGCCATCCCTAGGTGATTTCAACTAGAAACTGCGTTAGCAACTGCTAAATTAACGGCCAACATAAACTGTCGGGCCGTTTTTTTTTTTTTTTTTTGAGTGCCGTGAACCGAATGACAATAAACGCGATCTAATGACTGACAAGAACGTGAAAGGAGTGCCATCCATTGGAATGGAGCGATGATGCTTCACGCGCCCGAAAAGGGGACAAAGACGCGTTCGTCAGAGCGATGCGAACGTTGGAAGTTTCGATGTATCAGACGGCCAAAGCCTTCCTGCGTTCAGACGCCGATTGCGCCGACGCGATGCAGGAAACGGTGCTGCGGGCTTTTCGCTCGATTCGCGGTTTGAAAGAGCCGGCGTACTTCAAAACATGGGTCATCCGCATTTTGATTAACGAATGCAAACGAGTGCTGCAACGGACGCGCAATGTGATGACATTGGATGTCTGTTATGACTCAGGTGTACGGGAAGCAGGCTACGATCGTGTCGAGATGCGGGAATGGATAGACACGCTTGACGAGTCTTTGCGGAGCATCGTGCTGCTCTATTATTATGGAGAGCTCACGATAAAAGAAATCAGCGAGGAAATGGACTTGCCAGAGGGAACGGTTAAATCGAGGCTGCACCGGGCGCGAGAAATATTAGGCTTCGCTCACGCTGGGCAGACGAAGGGGGCGGGACACTCATGAACGAGCAACATGGGGATCAGAGAATGAAGAGCGCCATCCAACAATCCACCTATGAGCTCCCTTCGATCGTTCGGGATAAGCTGGAGGCTGCTTACAATCAGTTGCCGGAACCGGAACGCAATCGCCGAATCAGCAAGCCCGCATTATGGATATGCGCATCTATCGTTATTTTGCTAGCCGGAACGTTCGCGCTCGGATTCATTTCTCCGGCGATGGCGCAAGTGCTGCGGCAGCTCCCCGGGATCGGAACGGTTTTCCAAACGCTAGGCGATACTGGCGTTCGGAACATCGTTGATGTCGGATTCGCGACATCCGTAGGGCGGACGGTGGAAGATAAGGGCGTTTCCGTTACGCTTGATCAAGTTGTCTATGACGGAACGCGTTTGACGGTCGGACTATTGCATGAACAGAACTTGGATATTCATTTCTCTCCTGCCAGCTCCCTTCGCGCGGACGGTCGGTTTCTGAACGCGGGAATCGGAGCAAGATTCAAAAATTTGCCGGGCGGAATGACGGCCTCCTTGTATACGTTTAGTTTCGAAGATCAGCTGCCGGACGAGTTCGACCTCGATATTCATTTTCAAGAAGTAACGGCCATGCGGGACGGAAAGCCGACGCTAATCGACGGAAACTGGTGGCTCGAGGCACGGGTCAGTAAGATCAAGGAAGGCGTGAAGGAAAAGAAGTTCGACCCGCCTCTGATCCGGGACTTTGCCGGCATTCGCGTCGCCGTCACGGGAGTGACGCTGACTCCGTTGACGACCGAGATCGCGTATGAATTGGATGTGCCCGACCGCTACGATAGACTTTCATACGATGAACGGCGGGAAATCCCGATCGGAGAAGTCGTTACCCGGAACGATCTTGTTTTCCGACTGTGGGATGAGAAGGGATTAATGCTTGAGCAACTGGGCGGAGACGGACACGGGAATCGCCATACTTCTCGGTTCGCGCCAATCTCTCTCGACAATCATGAGCTTATTTTACGCACCGCGGAACGGGTATCCAAGATGAAAAACCAAGGTAATGGATCGTTCGTAGGTATCGAGAAGCCGGTGGTTCGATATTATGAGTTTCCGAACCATTATCCCTATACGGTCAGCCAAGGGGAAGCCGGCGAGATCACCTTCCGCGGCATATCGTTCGAGGATGATCAGACGTGGGTGGAATACGAAGTGCAAGGAAGCGAGCCTTACGTTCAGGAACACGCCTGGTGGGTGGAAGACGATAAGGGACAACAATACAAGTTTGAGCATTACGATCATACTCGCCTGCAAGACGATGCCTACGTATATAAGGCGAAATTGCCGGCATTGCCTCGGGAGTCCGGACTGAAGATTGCCGTCATTGAAATCAAACCGCTGAAGCGTATCGATGAATTAGAGTTGGTCATTCCGTTGAATTAACGGGAGAGGAAAATAACAGCAATTCGGAGGTTAATTATCAGGGGGAGCAGGCGGATTGGAAAAATAATAACAGATCGACGGTTATTTGCAAGCGAATATCGGATTAGTCAAGTTACTGCGCGGAATAACTGCATATAGTTGCTATTTTTCGAAAATGGCACTGTGGCGCACGAAATAACTGCGACTGGTTGATATTTTCCTCCCTTTATAACGATATCCCCTTCGCTCAGGGTCGAAGATCACAGACCTTCCTGAGCAAAGGGGATATCGTTGTAATGGCCGCCGTTACTCCTCCCGTTTGCGGGGTTTCTTCGGACGAATGAGCGCGGCGGTAAGAGCCAGCAGGATAAACACGGCGAAGCTGACGCATGCGACGGCGATCGTGTCGGGCAGCCGTTCCCAGCCGCTCGGCCAAGGAGCGGATGAGGTCCAGGCATCGAGCGCGGCCCAGCGGGTCGGCCAGAGCGAGTACATAAAGTTCGCCACCGGTTCGGATGTGGCGATGCGGGCGATCGGGAACGTGACGAGCAGCGCCGTCGCCCCATGAAGCAGCCGTCCGGCGATGACTCTGGCCCAAGGGAACTTGTCTTTGGCGCCGAAGGCCGCCCGGGCTTGAAGGAGTCCGCTCCAGCCGCTCCACGCGAGGACGGCGGCCAAGAGCGACGCGGCATACACGGGCGCGGAGGCGAACAAGTCGGATCGGCTGCTTTCGAAAGCGCCGAGGTGCATCTCGTAAATGCCCGGAAACGCGATCCACAAGTCGCTGCCGGGAATCCAATATTGGATGAGCCGGATGACGACGGCGCTCATCATCATCAGTCCCCCGATCGCGAACAGCGTCGTGACCGATTGCGAGACGGCGTCGGCCATCTGTTTGCCGAACGGCCGGCCGTCTTCGCGGCGCGCGTCGACAGCCGCGCGAATGGCTCTCCGCAGCAGCGCGCCTGGTTCGCGTACGGGCGAAGCGGGCTGCTTGGGCGAGCGCGGCTTCGCGATTCGGGACCACAGGATGCCGGACAAGATCGCGGATAGCCACAATCCTATCGCGATCGACCATCCTAAAGCGGCGGAATGCAGAAATCCGCAGCCGATGACGAGGATGACGAGGAACGGATTCGGGATGTGAGAGACGAGCAGCACCGTATCGACATCGTTCTCCAGCAGCATGCCGCGCTCTCTGAGCCGCGCCGTCTCTTTGGCGCCTGCCGGAACGCCTGCGGCCCAGCCGAAGGCGATCGCCCAACCGGACGTGCCGGGTAGGCGGAACAAGCCGCGCGTCAACGGCTCCGCTAGTATAGCGAGCCCGTGCAACAAGCCCGACGCACCGAGCAGGTCGGCTAATATCATCGGCGGGAGCAGAGCCGGGAATACGTTCTGCCACCAAATTTGCAAGCCGGATAACGAAGCCCGAAAAGCGTCCCCGGGCGAATATACGATGCCGGCAACGACGAGAAGCGCCGCCATCCCCATCGTTACCGATAAGGCGGCGTAGCGTCTGCGGTTCGCTCCCTTGTCCATAGGCGCAAATCTCCCCTCGGGCGTAAATACATTACAATGTACGTCCCGAGGGAAGAGGATAGACCACCTTGTCCGTCTTATTCGATCAGACGGATCGGCGGCTGCGTATAATCCCGACGCGCATCGGCGGGCGAAGCGTCGCGGTAAGCGAGCGCGTATACGGCCGACGCCCGGGCATCTAGCGCCAAGTAAGGCCAGTCGCCCCGCGCCGCCGAGTCGACCACGGGAACGGACGCCGTTTTGCGCATACGACCGAGCAGACGCTGACCGCGTTCGGTGAAGCCGAGAACGCGCAAGTACTGAATGCCGCCTGCCAACCGGTCCGGCGCAAGCCATTCTTTGCGATGGCCAAGCAATATTCGCAGCAACGTTCTTTGAAGCTTCGTCCGGGTATATCGTTTCGTTTTCAGCCCATCCAGCAACGCTTCGACCGTCATCTCGGCAACTTCTCCAAGAACGTCGCGAATCCGATATTCAAGCCCTTCCGTCACCTCCGCGTATTCGCGAAGCTCGGATACGTCTTGCCCGAGCAACCGATGGAACAAGGGGCGGGCGAAGCTATCCCAGCGCAGCGGTCCGCGGCCCGCCGCGATTTCTCGCCGGAGTACGTCCAGCGTCGAAGGAGGCACGTACGGCGCAAGCCCCTCAAGCGAACCGTCTTCGCCGAACAGCAGCTTGCGTAGTGCGGTCGCGCTAGCGATTCGGACGTCCGTAATGTCCTCTTGATTGTACTCGGATTTCTCGCGGCGAACGCTATGGGGAACGATTCGGCTGCCGAGCTTGCGAAGGGCGATTAAATAATGCAAGCCGAGCGTATGATTAGGTTGTTCGAGCGTGAAAGCAAGATTCTCCCGCCCGATGCTCCGCAAGTAGGCTTGCGCGGCGCCGGTGAACGCCGCAGGGTAAGGCATTCCCCGCTTCAAGCAAGCTGCCAGCTCCGCAGCGAACGGCAACGGTTCTTCGGCCAGCATGGCGGCCATCGCGTCCAATGTTTCGACGTCGCCGCTTTCGCTGCCGAAGCAGAGGGAATCGACGACCCCCGTCGCGTGAAGGGTGGCGACTGCGCCGTAAGCGAACCATTGCGCGGGCTGGGCGCTATAGGCGACGGGAAGCTCGAGCACGAGGTCGCAGCCCGCCCGCAGCGCCATTTCCGCACGGGCCCACTTATCCAATAAAGCCGGCTCTCCGCGCTGAAGGAAGTTGCCGCTCATGACGGCGACGACGTTGTCAGCCCCCGTTATTTTCCGCGATTGCTGCAAATGATAGAGATGACCGTTGTGAAGCGGATTATATTCAACGACTATGCCTACTGTTGACAACGGCATCATCTCTGAGTGAATAATGGAAGACATGGCGGGCTCCTTAGGTGCCAAAATGGGATAACCTGTCAACCTCAATATAGCATGATGCGCCGGGGAATAGAAACCGCGGGAAGAAGCGCTGCAACGGTCGCGGAGAACCCGCGCGCCAAGCAAAGTTCAGCCGATCTGAAATTGTTGACAAATGACCGTAAATCTCGATATAATAATTTTTGTTTGTTTGGAGTGATATCATTGTTGCTTAACGTACAAGAGCTCGTAGCCCGGCAAGCGCCGGTTCAATTGAAAGGATCGCTTAACGCGGCCGATGTTTTTCGCGGCAACACGGAATACGTTCCGTTAAGTCCAGTCGAATACACGCTCGCCGCGCAACCGGCAGATGATCTCATCATTTTGACCGGAACGCTTTCCTGCAGCGTACGAACGCAATGCTCTCGTTGTCTGGATGCGATCGAGCAGGAGCTTCAACTTCCTATCGATGTGAAGCTGCAGCTCGTGGAAGATCCGGACGCGGAGTTCGATGAAGAAGACGAAGCGATTCCGGTAGCCGGCGAACGCATCGATCTTGAACCTTTCCTGGTTGAAGAATTGGTCGTTCAATTGCCGTACGCGCCGTTATGCGGCGAAGATTGCAAGGGGCTGTGCCCGGAATGCGGTACGAATCGAAATGAACAATCATGCGGCTGCAATACGGCGAAGATCGATCCTCGCCTGGCGGCGCTACAAGATTGGTTTAAACCCCAGCAAGAGTAGTCGGCAGCTCAGGACTCTGATAAGGAGGTGGGAACAATGGCAGTACCTTTTGGAAAAACATCGAAATCCCGCAAAAATAAGCGTCGCACGCACTTCAAATTGGTCGTTCCAGGCATGGTGAAATGCGATAACTGCGGCGAATTGAAATTGGCGCACCGCGTTTGCAAAGTATGCGGTACGTACAAAGCGCGCGAAATCATTAAGCAATAATGCTTAAGCGCGCCAGGAGCGGCGGCGGAGGTCCGCGATCGACCATCTTTGGACGATCCGGGCGTTCTCCTCGTTGCAACCTGGCGCGTTTTTCTTTATACTCTTTTTGGTACCTGGTAATAAAGGCTACATACAGGGGTAATAACCCGTATAGAAAGCGGTGGTGAACGTTGGAACGGCTTCCGAAACGACAGCGTCACCAGGAGCTAAGCCGGCTTCTGGAAGAAAACCCGTTCCTCACCGACCGGGAGCTGACGCGACTCTTGAAGGTCAGCATCCAAACGATACGCTTAGACCGATTAGAGCTTGCCATACCCGAGCTAAGGGAAAGACTGAAGCTCATGGCGGAGCGCTCGCACGACTCGGTTCGTTCTTTGCCGTTGCACGAGGTCATCGGCGATATCGTCGACCTGCAGTTGGACAAGAGCGGCATCTCGTTATTCGAGATGAACGAAGAACACGTATTTTCCCGCAGCGGCATCGCAAGGGGACATCATGTGTTCGCGCAAGCGAACTCGCTCGCCGTGGCGGTCATCAACGACGAGATCGCGCTAACCGCTTCCGCGGACATTCGGTTCGTCAGGCCTGTAAAGCTAGGCGAGAAATGTATCGCGAAAGCGTATGTGAGATCCAGCGGCGGACAAAAAGCAAAAGTCGAAGTATTTACTTACGTTGGCGAAGAGATGGTATTCCAAGGGAATTTCGTCATATACCGGTCTGCAGCGGAATCGAAAACCTAAGAGGAGTGACCTACATTGCGGATAGCGATAGATGCAATGGGCGGGGATCACGCGCCGCGCGCGCAAGTCGAAAGCGCGCTGGCGGCAGCCGCCGAATGGCCGGACACGCACCTTATTCTCGTGGGCAAACCGGAACGAATTCAGCCGCTGCTAGGAGCGAACCCGCCGTCTAATATTACGGTCGAGCCAGCCGACGAGGTTATCGAAAGCGATGACGAACCGGTAAGGGCAGTGAGGAGAAAGCCGAATTCTTCCATGGTCGTTGCCGGGCGGATGGTGAAGGAAGGACGCGCGGACGCCATGATATCCGCGGGCAACACCGGAGCGCTGATGGCGGTCGGATTATTGCTGCTCGGCCGGCTTAACGGCATCGATCGTCCGGCGCTTGCGCCGATGTTTCCTTCCGCGGATAACGTAGGCGTTCTCGCGCTCGACATGGGCGCGAACATGGACGCCAAACCGGAGCACTTATTACAATACGCACTCATGGGAACGATTTATAGAGCCAAGGTTCACGGGATGGACAAACCACGCGTCGGATTGCTGAACGTCGGCACGGAGCAAGCCAAAGGCAACGAGTTGACGAAAGCGGCGTTCGATCTGCTTAACCAAGCGCCGATCCATTTCGTCGGCAACATCGAGGCCCGGGACGTTCTGAATCGCGCTTGCGACGTTATCGTGTGCGACGGTTTTTCCGGCAATATCATGTTGAAAGCTTTCGAAGGGGCGGCGTCATCGATTTTCTCGCTCCTGCGCGAGGAGCTGACGTCTTCCTGGAAGACGAAGCTCGCGGCTGCGATCTTGAAGCCGAGCTTCCGCCGCGTCAGAAGACGGATGGATTACAACGAATACAACGGAGCGCCTTTGCTCGGCGTTAACGGTCTCGTCGTGAAAGGACACGGTTCCTCCGATGCCAAAGCGATGAAAACCGCAATCCGGCATACGCGGACGGCGATCGGCAACGGTTTGATCGCGGCGTTAACCGAAGAATTCAGCGGAAAGTGAGCGAAATTGCAATGAAAGACATCTCCGTCGGCATACTCGGTACCGGCAAATACGTACCTGATAACCGATTAACGAACGAGCAGTTGGAAACGATGGTCGAGACGAACAACGATTGGATCGTCACGATGACCGGCATTAAGGAAAGACGGATCGTCGGCGAAGGCCAGGCGACGTCCGATCTGGCTTACGAAGCATCGCTTCGCGCCATGGAAGCGGCAGGCGTCACGGCCGACCAGATCGATCTGATCATCGTCGCGACGATTACGCCGGACATGTTCTTCCCTTCGACGGCTTGCTTGCTTCAAGAGAAGCTCGGAGCGAAGAGAGCGGCCGCGTACGACTTGTCCGCCGCATGCTCCGGATTTATCTATGGAATCGCGAGCGCAACCGGATTCATCAAGATGGGCATGTACAAGCGTGTGCTTGTCGTCGGAGCCGAATCGTTGTCGCGAATAACGGATTACACGGACAGGAATACGTGCATCCTGTTCGGAGACGGCGCGGGCGCGGTCGTGCTAGGCGAAGTGCCGGAAGGCAGAGGCTTCCGATCGTTCGAGCTGGGCGCGGACGGTTCCGGCGGAGAGCTGCTCCGCATTTGCGGCGGCGGATCGAGGTTGCCTTCCTCCGAGCAAACGGTCGCGGATCGCCGTCATTTCATCGAGATGAACGGACGCGAAGTGTTCAAATTCGCGGTTCGCATCATGGGCAATGCAGCGGAAGAGGCGCTTGCGAAGGCTGGGCTGTCGAAGGAGAATATCGACTTGCTCATCCCGCACCAGGCGAATATCCGCATTGTCCAGTCCGCGCTCGATCGTCTGAACCTCACGAACGACAAATGCATGATCAATATCGATAAATACGGCAACATGTCCGCCGCTTCGATTCCGGTTGCGCTTGCCGAAGCGGTGGAAGAAGGGCGCGTCAAGGAAGGCGATTGCCTCGTATTCGTCGGCTTCGGCGGCGGTTTGACTTGGGGCGCGTCCACTTTGATCTGGTAGGAGGGTTTCCACTTGGGTAAAATCGCATTCGTGTTCCCCGGCCAAGGCGCTCAGGCGGTAGGCATGGGCAAGGACGCATACGACGGGAACGCCGCATCGCGCGACGTGTTCGATCGGGCGGATTCCGCGCTCGGCTTCTCGATCAGCAAGCTCAGCTTCGAAGGACCCGAAGAGGAGCTTCGCCAAACGGCGAACACGCAGCCCGCGCTCCTGGCGACCAGTATCGCGTTGCTCGAAGCATATAAGTCGCAAGGCGTTAAGCCGGACTTCGTCGCTGGTCACTCCCTAGGGGAATATAGCGCGCTAGTCGCGGCCGGCGTGCTTGGCTTCGAAGACGCGATCCGCCTCGTGCGGGCCCGCGGACAGTTCATGGAGCAAGCGGTTCCGAGCGGACAAGGCGCGATGGCCGCCGTGCTCGGCGCGGAGCGCGACGCGCTCGCCGCATTATGCGCGGACGTTACCGCGAACGTCGGCACGGTCGAGCTCGCTAACGTCAATTGTCCGGGGCAGATCGTCGTATCCGGCTCCACGGCAGGCGTCGCCGAAATCGGCAATCGCGGCAAAGAAGCCGGAGCAAAGCGGGTTATCCCGCTCGAAGTCAGCGGACCTTTCCACTCCAGTCTGATGAAGCCTGCGGCCGATCGACTTGCCTCCGAGCTCGCGAAAGTCGTATTCAACGATGCGGCGGTACCCGTCGTCGCGAACGTGAACGCGCGGCCGGTGACTTCCGGCGAGGAGCTGCGGAAGCTGCTCGCCCTGCAAGTGGTGTCTCCTGTGCAATGGGAAGATACGATCAAATGGCTGATTTCGGAAGGCGTAGACACGTTCGTGGAGATCGGCTCGGGCACGGTGCTGTCCGGACTGATCAAGAAAACCGATAAATCCGTTCAGGCGATCCCGGTGAACACGGCGGCCGCAGCCGCAGGCGCCGTCACGCAATAAGACGCAAGCAGGAGAGGGTGAATGATGATGGCGATGTGGGATTTGAACGGTAAAACCGCGCTCGTCACCGGCGCTTCCCGCGGCATCGGCCGCGCGATCGCGATCGGGCTGGCGGAAGCCGGTGCGGACGTTGCGGTCAACTACTCGGGCAGCGAGGCTGCCGCGGCGGAAACCGTCAAGGCGATCGAAGCGCTCGGACGCAAGGCGATCATGATCAAGGCGAACGTCGGCAAGTCCGCCGAGTTCGACGATATGCTGGCGAAGACGCTGGAAGCATTCGGCGGCAAGCTGGATATTCTCGTGAATAATGCCGGTATTACCCGTGACAACCTAATCATGCGCATGAAAGAAGAAGATTTCGACGAAGTGATCGAGACGAACCTGAAAGGCGTGTTCAACGGCATTAAAGCCGTTACCCGCCCGATGATGAAGCAACGCTCCGGACGGATCATTAACATCTCGTCCGTCGTCGGCGTGCTCGGCAACGCCGGGCAAGCGAACTACGTCGCGGCGAAAGCCGGCGTCATCGGCCTGACGAAGTCGGCTGCCAAGGAGCTGGCATCGCGCGGCATTACCGTGAATACGGTAGCGCCGGGGTTCATCGTCTCGGACATGACCGACAAATTGCCGGAAGAAGCTCGCGCGAAGATATTGTCCGAGATTCCGCTCGCCCGCATGGGCCGTCCGGAGGACATCGCGGCTGCCGTCGTCTTTCTCTCTTCCGATGCCGCGTCGTATATGACCGGCCAGACGATTCACGTAGACGGCGGAATGTACATGTAAAATAGGCGCACGGTACCCGTCCGGGCGCGCACGGACTGCGCGATAGCGTGCTGGATTTTTGTCCATGATTCACGTATAATACGTTAAGGGAGGTGAACCGGATGTCCGATGTTTATGATCGCGTTAAACGCATCGTTATCGAACGCCTGGGAGTTGAAGAGGCGGAAGTAACCGCCGAAGCATCCTTCAAAGACGACTTAGGCGCTGACTCTCTCGATGTGGTAGAACTCGTTATGGAACTCGAGGACGAATTCGACCTGGAGATTTCCGACGAAGATGCAGAGAAGATCACTACGGTGGGAGAAGTCGTTAAATACATACAATCTCATTCGTAATGATCGATCGGGTCCCGTTATCCTAACGGGACTTCTCCACATTCATGAGTCTATTCCCGTCAGCGGGAGAGGCGATTGATATCCCTTGAAGAGGTGAAGCTGTTGAAGCACCGCGTCGTGGTTACCGGTATGGGAGTCGTAACGTCTCTCGGATCCGATTTGCCTACGTTATGGAATAACCTGCTCGCCGGCAAGTCCGGCATTAGCAGAATAGAAGCATTCGATACATCCGAATATACGACGAAGATCGCGGCAGAGATTAAAGACTTCGATCCGTCCGTCTATATCGATAAGAAAGATCTCCGCAAAATGGACCGTTTCGTGCAGTTCGGCGTCTCCGCCAGTAAGATGGCGATCGAAGACGCGGGGCTCGTGATCGGCGAGAACGCGGATCCCGATAAAGTAGGCGTCGTCGTCGGTTCCGGCATCGGCGGACTCGGCACATGGGAAGACCAGCACACGATTCTGATGAACAAAGGTCCCCGCCGCGTCAGCCCGTTCTTCATTCCGATGATGATCGCGAACATGGCCAGCGGCCAAATCTCGATGATTACCGGCGCGAAAGGACCGAACACGGCTGCCGTGTCGGCTTGCGCGACGGGTACGCATTCGATCGGCGATTCTTTCAAAATGATCCAGCGCGGAGACGCCGACGTCATGATCTGCGGCGGCGCGGAAGCGACGATCCGTCCGATCGGCATGGCCGGCTTCTGCTCGATGAGAGCGATGAGCACGCGCAACGAAGAGCCCGAGAAAGCGAGCCGCCCGTTCGATGTCGACCGCGACGGTTTCGTCATGGGCGAAGGGTCGGGTGTAATGGTGCTGGAGTCGCTGGAGCATGCCAAAGCCCGCGGCGCCAAAATTTACGCGGAAGTAATCGGCTACGGCATGAGCGGCGACGCGTTCGACATGGTCGAGCCGGATCCGGAAGGCGCGGCGCGCAGCATGAACAAAGCGATTAAAGACGCGGGCATCGAGCCTGCGGACATCGATTATATTAACGCGCACGGCACTTCGACGCCTGTCGGCGACAAATCGGAAACGACGGCGATCAAGAAAGTGTTCGGCGAGCATGCGTACAAGCTGGCTGTCAGCTCCACGAAGTCGATGACCGGGCACCTGCTCGGCGCTGCCGGCGGCGTGGAAGCCGTCATCGTAGGCTTGACGCTGCAGAACGGCGAAATTCCGCCGACGGCTAACTTGGACAATCAAGATCCTGAATTGGATTTGGATTATGTTCCGAACAAGCCGCGCAAGGCGGACGTTAAGATCGCGCTCTCGAACTCCTTCGGATTCGGCGGGCACAACGCTACGATCATTATGCGTAAATATGAAGCCTAATTAGAAGTGCGTGAACGTCGACGCAGGCGGCTTATGCCGTCTGCGTTGGTTGTTTTACGCGACGAGAATCGGGGTGACGACATGAGTGATAGCTTCGAACGTTTGCAAGAACGCGTGAACCTGCGTTTTCAAGACGGGTCTCTATTGCGGCAGGCGTTCACGCATACTTCCTACGTCAACGAGCAACGGGGCGCGCGCGTTCCCGACAACGAGAGGCTGGAGTTTCTGGGCGATGCGGTGCTGCAGTTGACCGTGTCCGAGTTTCTGTACCGCAAGTATCCGGATCGTCCGGAGGGAGAACTTACGAAGCTGCGGGCCAGCATCGTATGCGAGCCGTCGCTTGTCCGTTTTGCCGAGGCGCTCGATTTCGGGCAAGTCGTGCTGCTCGGCAAAGGGGAGGAGCAAACGGGCGGCCGAACGAGGCCGTCGCTGCTGGCCGACGCGTTCGAAGCGTTCGTAGGCGCTCTATACCTGGATCAAGGGCTTGTCGTCGTACGCAAGTTTCTCGAACGGCATCTGTTCTCGAAGCTGCCGGAAGACGGCGAAGCGCCGCGGAAGGATTACAAAACCGAGCTTCAAGAGAAGGTGCAGCAGCTGGGGATGGGGCCGCTAGACTATCGGATCGTGGAAGAGCGGGGACCCGCGCACGATCGGGAGTTTATCGCCGTCGTCGTCGTCGGCAAGCAACGTCTCGGCACAGGAGCCGGACGTTCCAAGAAGGAAGCGGAGCAGCAAGCGGCGTCGCAGGCGCTGCACATGTTGCTGAAGCAATCATGACCGACCGACTCGAGAGGAGAAATTCATCCTTATGTTTCTAAAAAGAATCGAGCTGACCGGGTTTAAGTCGTTCGCGGACCGTACCGAGCTGGAATTCGTCCGCGGCATAACCGCCGTCGTCGGGCCTAACGGCAGCGGCAAGAGCAACATATCCGACGGCATCAGGTGGGTGCTCGGCGAACAAAGCGCCAAGTCTCTGCGCGGCGGCAATATGCAGGATATTATTTTCGCCGGCAGCGATACCCGTAAAGCGGTCAACTTCGGCGAAGTATCCTTGACGCTGGACAATTCGGATAAAGCGCTTCCGCTCGATTTCAGCGAAGTGACCGTTACCCGCCGGGTGCATCGGAACGGAGATAGCGAATATTTGATCAACAAGCAGCCGTGCCGGCTGAAAGACATTACCGAGCTCTTCATGGACACCGGGATCGGCAGGGAAGCTTATTCGATTATCGGACAGGGGCGGATCGAGGAAATCCTCAGTACGCGCTCCGAGGATCGCCGCGGCATTTTCGAGGAAGCGTCCGGCATCGTGAAGTATAAAAGCCGCAAGAAGGAAGCGCAGAAGAAGCTCGAGGATACCGAGAACAATTTATTGCGGATTCACGATCTCGTAAGCGAGCTCGACGGCCAAATCGAACCGCTCAAGGAGCAGTCGGCCAAAGCCGAGAAGTACAAAGCGCTTAAGGAAGATTTGAAAAATAAAGAGATCGCGTTGTACGTTCATCAGATCGAGGGCGTGCACGCGTCTTGGACGCAGACGAACGAGAAGCTGACGGCGCTTCGCGACGAACAGACGGTGTTGTCTACGTTCGTCAGCGCGCACGATGCCCAGCTCGAGGAAGAGCGCCAGGTGCTCCTGCGATTGGAGGAAGTGCTCGAGAAGCTGCAGGACGAGCTGCTTCACTGCTCCGAGGAAACCGAGAAAACCGAAGGCTACGGCGAGCTCTTGAACGAACGCCGAGCGAACTTGGAGCGCACCCGCGAAGGGGTGATGCAATCGATCGCGTCCGCGACGGAGCGTCACGCCGAGTCGACGGCGGAATCCGCGAGTTTAAGCGACAAGCGCGCAAGCTTGGACGCGGAGCTGTCCGCGCTGACGGCGAAGCTGGCTGCGGAGAGCGAGAAGCTGGCTTTGGCCGACGGCAGCACGGAAGCCGAAGAGAAGCTGAAAGCGGAGTTGTTCGATACGCTTAACGCGATGGCGCAGGCCCGCAACGACATTCGTTACGGTGAAGGCCAGCGCGAGGTGTTGGAGCGCAGGGTCGCGCGCATTGCCGAAGAAGAAGCGCGGCTTGCGGAGCAGCAGCAAGGGCTGAACGCGAAGCGCGAGCAGTTGGACGAGCGTTTCGCGGCCGTGTCCGCGGCGCTCGAAGACGTGCGTAACCAGTACGTGTCCGAAGGCGCGCGGTCGTCCGAGCTTCAGCGGAAGCTGGAGGAAGCGCAGCAAGCCGTTCGCCGCTTCGATCAGAAGCGCGACGCGCTCGTATCCCGGCGCGATACGATCAAGGAGCTGCAGGATGACTACGACGGCTTCCAGCACGGCGTTCGCGAAGTGCTCAAGGCGTCGAAGCGCGGCAACTTGCACGGCGTGCATGGCGCGGTGGCGGAGCTCGTCAGCGTGCCGGCCAACCTGGAGACGGCGATCGAGACGGCGCTCGGCGGCGCGTTGCAGCATATCGTCATGGAAGACGAGAAATGCTCCCGTACGGCCATCGCATACTTGAAGCAACGTCAGTCGGGGCGCGCCACGTTCCTGCCGCTCGACGTCATCCGTCCGCGCACGCTGCCGGACAGCGACAGACGTCAGCTCGAGCAACTGGAAGGATTCATCGGGATCGGAGCGGAGCTGGTCGGTTCCGAACCGAAATACGCGAATATCGTCAGCAGCATGCTCGGCAACGTGCTCATCTCGGAGACGTTGGAGCAAGCGAACAAGATCGCCTCGAGGCTGCAGTACCGTTACCGCGTCGTTACGCGCGAAGGTGATATCGTCAACGCGGGCGGCTCGATGACGGGCGGCAGCTTGCAGAAGAAGTCTTCGAGCTTGCTCGGGCGTCAGCGTCAGCTAGACGATCTGGCGCGCGAGATCGCGGAAGCCGAGAACGCGCAAGCGCTGGCTCGCGCGGAAGTGGACGACCTGAAGAAGCAAATCTCGCTTGTCGCTCACCATATCGAGCAATTGCGGGATCAAGGAGAGAAAGAGCGGCTTAACGAGCAACAGGTAGCTGCGGAGCGTCAACAGCTTCACCAGGAAGAGAAGCAGCTCGAAGAGCAGCAAACCGCGCTGACGATGGAGAAGGCGGCTTTCGACGCCGAGGCGAGCAGCCTGTCGACGACGCGCGAAGAGGTGGATGCCAGGCTTGCGGCGCTTGTCGTCGAAGAAGAGCGAATCCAAGCGCGCATCCGCGAAGCGGAAGAGCTCCGCCGCCGCAGCGCGAGCGAGAAGGAAGAGCTTCAATCGGCTCTGACCGAACTGAGGATCGCGATCGCAAGGCTCGAGCAAGATCGCGGCGCGATTGACGAGCAGGCGGCGCGGGGAAGATCGGAACTGACAAGGTTGTCGGCCGAGCTGAAACAGCTGCAAGAGTCGCTCTCTCTTAACGCGGAAGAGAACGCGCGCAACGAGGAGCAGCTCGCTCAGCAGAAGGAGCGCTTGAACGAATTGCGCATCCAGAAGAAGCAACTGACGGAGAATATCGAGTTTAAGCGCGCGGACCGCGCGGAGAAGCAGCGCGAGCTCGAACGCAAAGAAGGCGAGACGAGAGATCAGCGGACGAAGCTGCGATCCGTCGAGGAAGGCATGCGCCAAGCGGAAATCGCCGTCAACCGGATGGACGTCGAGCTGGATAACCTGCTGCGTAAGCTGAGCGAGGAATACGAACTCGGCTTCGAGCTGGCGAAGGCGAAATATCCGGTGCCGGAAGATATCGTCGGCACGCAAAACGAAGTGCGCGATATGAAACGCAAAATTATCGCGCTCGGGGACGTCAACCTGGGTGCGATCGAAGAATACAAGCGCGTTTACGAACGGTACCAGTTCCTGTCGGAGCAAGAGAACGACTTGATCGAGGCGAAGACGAAGCTGCATGGCATCATTCGCGAGATGGACGAAGAGATGTCCAAACGGTTCTTGACGACGTTCTCCGAAATCCGCAAGCATTTCGTCGTCGTGTTCTCGAGGATGTTCGGAGGCGGTCGCGCTGATCTGATCTTGGCAGATCCGGATAAACCGCTCGATACCGGCATCGACATCGTCGCGCAGCCGCCAGGCAAGAAGTTGCAAAACTTGCAGCTCCTTTCCGGCGGAGAGCGCGCGTTGACGGCAATCGCGCTGTTGTTCGCGATACTGAACGTGAAGCCGGTGCCGTTCTGCGTGCTCGACGAAGTCGAAGCCGCGCTCGACGAGGCGAACGTCTCGCGTTACGCCCAATACATGCGCGAATTCTCGGATTCGACGCAATTCATCGTCGTTACCCACCGCAAAGGCACGATGGAAGAAGCGGACGTGCTGTACGGCGTAACGATGGAAGAGGGCGGCGTATCGAAGCTCGTGTCCGTCCGTCTGGAGGATACCGAGGAAATGACGGCCACGGCATAAAGAGACGGCCGGGCGATAGGGTGGAGGAAAGAGACGATGAGTTTTTTCAAAAAGCTGAAGGAAGCGATCTCCGCCAAGACGGAAGCGGTAACGAGCAAGTTCATCGGCGGACTCGCGAAGACGCGCGACGCGTTCGGCAAAGTCGGCGAGCTGTTCACGCTCCGCAAGAAAATCGACGAAGCTTTCTTCGAGGAGCTGGAAGAGATTCTGATCGGCGCCGACGTCGGCGTGAATACGGTCATGGAGCTCATCGACGAGTTGCGCGACGAGGTGAAAAAGCGCAAAATCGAAGATCCGGCGGAGCTTCAACCGATCTTGTCCGAGAAGCTGACCGACATGCTGCGGGGCAACGGGGAAGAAGCGGGGCTTAATAGCAATCCGAACGGCATTACCGTCATTCTGTTCGTCGGCGTGAACGGCGTAGGCAAGACGACGACGATCGGCAAGCTGGCCTGGCGCTACAAGCAACAAGGGAAGAACGTGCTGCTTGCCGCTGGCGATACGTTCCGCGCGGGCGCGATCGAGCAGCTTGAAGTGTGGGGTCAGCGCGTCTCGGTCGACGTGATTAAACAGCATTCCGGTTCCGACCCTGCGGCTGTCATGTTCGATGCCGTTCAAGCGGCCAAGCAGCGCAATGTGGATGTCCTTATTTGCGATACGGCCGGACGGCTGCAGAACAAATCGAACCTGATGGAGGAGCTTTCCAAGATCCACCGGGTCATCCAGCGGGAAATTCCCGGCGCGCCTCACGAGACGCTTCTCGTGCTGGACGCGACGACGGGACAGAACGCACTGCAGCAAGCGAAGCTGTTCGGCGAGAAGAGCGGCGTCACCGGGCTCGTGCTCACGAAGCTCGACGGCACGGCGAAGGGCGGCATCGTGATCGCGATCCGCAACGAGCTGGCGTTGCCGGTGAAGTTCGTCGGCCTCGGCGAGAAAATGGACGATCTGCAGGAATTCGATGCCGATCAATTCGTGCACGCGCTGTTCGCCGGATTCGTGCAGGATGAAGAGCCGCAAGACGAGTCGCAGTAGAGTAGCTCATAACTCTTGGTCAGCCCTCGGGGCTGACTTTTTTGCGTTCTTTGAACGATATCCCCTTCGCTCAGGAAAGAGGAAACTTCGGCAATTCTGAGTAACGGGGATATCGATATAAAGGACTGAGCAATAACGACCAATCGACAGTTATTTGAGATATTACGTGCCCTAATAATAAAATAACTACAGATCGATTGTTATTTGAACGAGATTACGCCGGATTACCGATTTCCACTCCGAATACCTGCGAATTGTTGTTATTTACGGGCAAGGTGGGATTTTTAGAGAAAATAGATGCAATTGGTTGTTATCTAGCTTACGCGCAGAGAGATCGCCAATGTTTACGAACCTAGATTCCTTGGGATTAGGTGGGCTGCAAGAAAGATGTTAAGGTAAATGCCTTGACATCTCAATCGCTATTGCGTATCATAAGGAACGTAGATGGGCTGTAAAGGTATTTTCCTTGACTTGGTTTACGAAGGGAGCAGCCGACGTGCACGGACAGAACGCGCTGGAGAAGACGAACCGCATGAACGTGTTGTTCGATTTTTACGGGCCGTTATTGACGGAGAAGCAGCAGACGTTCTTGAAATGTTACTTTCACGACGATTATTCGCTCGGCGAAATCGCCGCGGACTTCGACATTAGCCGTCAGGCGGTGTACGAGCATCTGAAGCGGGCGGAGCAAGCGCTGGAAGATTACGAGTCGAAGTTGCGGCTTGCGGAGCGCCATCATCAGATCCAAGCCGGCTTGGACCAGCTCGAGAAGCAAATTTCTGAGCTGCGGCCCGACACCCGCGACAACATACAACGGACAATCAACCTGCTCAGGGGAGCAGAAGCGAATAGTTAACAACGGTATCCGTTCTTAAGAAGGGGGGATGAGCTTATGGCGTTCGAAGGATTGACATCTCGACTGCAGAACGTGTTCGGCAAGCTGAAGGGCCGCGGCAAAGTATCGGAAGACGACGTGAACGAAGCGATGCGGGAAGTGCGTCTTGCGTTGCTCGAAGCGGACGTTAACTTCAAAGTCGTCAAAGATTTCATCGCCAAAGTGAAAGAACAAGCGCTCGGGCAAGAGGTTCAGAAGAGCTTTACTCCGGCGATGGTCATTATCGATATCGTCAACAAAGAGCTGACCGAGCTGATGGGCGGCACGCAAGAGAAGCTTGCGAAGTCGAACAAGCCTCCGACGGTCGTCCTGATGGCCGGTTTGCAAGGCGCGGGTAAGACGACGCTGACCGGCAAGCTCGCGAAGCTGCTGCTGACGCAGAAGAACAATCCGCTCCTCGTCGCGGGCGACATATACCGTCCGGCGGCGATCAAGCAGCTCGAGGTGCTCGGCGGACAGATCGGCGTACCGGTATTCACGCTGGGCGACCAGGTCAGCCCCGTCGAGATCGCGAAGCAAGGCGTCGCGAAGGCGAAGGCCGAGGGGTACGATTATGTGCTTATCGATACGGCGGGCCGCTTGCAGATCGACGAAGAGCTGATGCAGGAAATCAAGGATATTCATTCGGCTGTCGAACCGGACGAAGTGTTGCTCGTCGTCGACGCGATGACCGGCCAAGAAGCGGTCAACGTCGCGAAGAGCTTCCACGAGCAGCTCGCCCTCACCGGCGTCGTGCTGACGAAGCTCGACGGCGATACGCGCGGCGGGGCGGCGCTGTCGGTCAAAGCCGTTACCGGCTGCCCGATCAAATTCGCCTCCACGGGCGAGAAGATCGATCAGCTCGAAGCGTTCCATCCGGACCGGATGGCGTCGCGGATTCTCGGCATGGGCGATATGCTGTCGCTCATCGAGAAAGCGCAGACGAACATCGACGCGGAGAAAGCCAAAGAGCTCGAACGCAAGATGCGCACGGCGGAATTCTCGTTCTACGACTTCCTCGAGCAGATGGAGCAAGTTCGCAACCTAGGTCCGCTCGAGCAGTTGCTCGATATGATGCCCGGCATGGGCAAGCTGAAGAGCAATCCGAACTTCAAGATCGACGAAAAGCAGATTAATCGCACCGAAGCGATCGCGAAGTCGATGACCCACGCCGAGAAGCTGAAGCCCGACATCATCAACTACAGCAGACGCAAGCGGATCGCCGCCGGAAGCGGAACGACGGTCGCCGACGTCAATCGCCTGCTCAAGCAGTTCGAGGACATGAAGAAGATGATGAAGCAATTCTCCGGCATGATGGGTCCGAACGGCAAGCCGAAAGGCGGCATGGGCGCGCTGAAGAATATGTTCGGCGGCAAGAACAAAGGGCCGAGATTTCCGTTTTAACTAACATAACCATTGCGATTTTATTTCATCAAGGAGGTGAAAGTTAACATGGCAGTTCGTATTCGTCTGAAACGTATGGGTGCTCACAAAGCTCCTTTTTACCGCGTTGTCGTTTCCGATTCCCGCTCTCCTCGCGACGGACGCTTCATCGAAGAGATCGGCATCTATAACCCGGTCGCTGCGCCAGCGCAAGTTCAAATCGACGAGGAAAAGGCTCTCAAATGGCTGCAAAACGGCGCGCAAGCGTCCGATACCGTTCGCAACCTGCTGAGCAAAGCCGGCGTCATGAAGAAATTCCACGAATCCAAGCTCCAGAAGTAATCGTCCTAATACCGGAGGGTTGAACCATGGAACAATTGATTCGGGTTATCGCCCGAGCACTCGTGGATCATCCGGAAGACGTGCAAATTCAGGTCAAGGAAGACGCGAGAGGCCTGGTGTACGAGCTTTCCGTTCATCCCGACGATGTCGGCAAAGTCATCGGCAAGCAGGGGCGGATCGCGAAAGCGGTTCGCACGGTAGTCTCTTCCGCCGCGGTTAAAGAGCGGAAGCGCGTCATCGTGGATATTGTTTCTGATTAACGGCTAAGAAACCGGACCGCAGCGATGCGGCCGGTTTTTTGTTATTGTAACGATATCCCTCTCGCTCAGGGGAGGAAGCAGGCGGCGGTCGCTTTCCTGAGCGAAGGGGATATCGGGATAAGAAATGAAATAATCGCAACATATGATAGTTATTGTGAGCAGATAAGAGCCCATATGAAAAATAACAACAGATCGATAGTTATTAGAGTGCTGTGTCGTCGAATGGCCGCTTTCCGACTCAAGTAATTGCAAATGGTTGTTATTTTAGCGAGTAACGAGAGTTTTAGAGAAAATAAATGCAAATGGTTGTTATTTCGCACATTGCTGCTTCTTCGCTAGCCGGCTCATGCGCTGGCCGACCAGAGCGCCGAGGTACCGTCCTGCCGCAGCGTACCGCGTTGGGGTTGACAGGAAACGAATTCCAAGTTACGATTTGTTTGTAAATTCCACTAGGGGCGCCCGCATGGGCTGAGATAAGGCTACCGCCTTGGTCCCTTTGAACCTGATCTGGGTCATGCCAGCGTAGGAAAGTGGGCAATGTTCGTCATACGATCGCGGTACGGTAGCGTGGGCCTATGGGCTCGCCTTGTCGGCATGCCGCGCGTTAACGCGATACATTTCCGCCGCTCCCTCCGGGGCGGCTTTTGTTGTTTAGAAGCCGCTTCGAGAGAGGGAGAGCGGCGGACTTGCGCCATTTTCTATTACGGCCCCCTAGTGGAAATTCGAACGATTCCATTAGGGGGTTTTATGTAATGCCGATGTTGACGAGGCCGCTGCCGGGCAGCCGCAAAGTGTACGTAGGGGGTTCTAGGGAAGATATCCGGGTGCCGATGCGCGAAATCGCGCTTACGCCGAGCAACGGAAGGAACGGCGAGGAGCCGAACGCGCCGGTTCAAGTATACGATCCAAGCGGGCCTTATACGGACGAAAGCTACGCCGCGGACGTGCGGCAAGGTTTGCCTCCGCTTCGGAACCGTTGGATTACGGAGCGGGGGGACGTCGTCGCGTACGCGGGGCGCCAAGTGAAGCCGGAAGATAACGGGTTCGCTTCGGAACGTTCGGCTGCCGAGCGCGGCGCGGAACTGTTTCCGAAAACGACGAACGAGTGCTTGCGAGCCGCGCCTGGCCGCAACGTCACGCAACTTTATTACGCGCGTCAAGGCACGATCACGCCGGAAATGGAGTTCATCGCCATCCGCGAAGGGTTTAGCCCGGAATTCGTCCGGGCGGAAGTAGCCGCCGGCCGCGCGGTCATACCGGCGAACGTCAACCATCCGGAGAGCGAACCGATGATTATCGGACGTCATTTTCACGTGAAAATCAACGCTAACATCGGAAACTCCGCGGTCGCATCGTCGATCGAGGAGGAAGTCGAGAAAATGACTTGGGCGACGCGTTGGGGCGCGGACACGATCATGGACTTGTCCACCGGCAAAAACATTCATACGACGAGGGAATGGATTATTCGCAATTCTCCGGTGCCGGTCGGCACCGTTCCGATCTATCAGGCGCTCGAGAAGGTCGACGGCAAAGCGGAAGACTTGAGCTGGGAAGTGTTCCGCGACACGCTGATCGAGCAGGCGGAGCAAGGCGTCGACTACTTCACGATTCATGCGGGCGTACGGCTTCGTTATATCCCGTTGACGGCGAAGCGCGTGACGGGCATCGTCTCGCGGGGCGGGTCGATTATGGCGGCTTGGTGCCTTGCCCATCACAAGGAAAATTTCCTGTACGCGCATTTCGAAGAAATATGCGAAATCATGAAGGCTTACGACGTGACGTTCTCGCTCGGCGACGGCCTAAGACCGGGTTCCATCGCGGACGCCAACGACGAGGCGCAGTTCGCCGAGCTGGATACGCTGGGCGAACTGACGGACATCGCTTGGAAGCATGACGTGCAAGTGATGATCGAAGGCCCCGGTCACGTGCCGATGCATCTCATCAAAGAGAACGTCGACCGCCAAATGGAAGTGTGCAAAGAAGCGCCGTTCTATACGCTTGGGCCGCTGACGACGGACATCGCGCCGGGTTACGACCATATTACGTCCGCCATCGGAGCGGCGATGATCGGTTGGTTCGGCACGGCGATGTTATGCTACGTAACGCCTAAGGAGCACTTGGGCTTACCGAACAAAGAAGACGTCAAAGACGGCGTCATCGCCTACAAAATCGCCGCTCACGCCGCGGATTTGGCGAAAGGGCATCCGAGAGCGCGGCTTCGCGACGACGCGTTGTCCAAGGCCCGCTTTGAGTTCCGTTGGCGGGATCAGTTCCACCTCTCGCTCGATCCGGAGCGCGCGATGTCTTACCATGACGAGACGCTGCCGGCGGAAGCGGCGAAATCCGCGCACTTCTGCTCGATGTGCGGACCGAAGTTTTGCAGCATGCGCATTACGCAAGACATTCGGGATTATGCCGCGGAGCACGGTCTCGATACGCAGGAGGCGCTCGAGGCGGGCATGAAGCGGGAGTCGGAGCGATTCTTGGCAACGGGAAGCCGTATTTATGCGCCATGACCGATTAGTGACGGAGCGTTACTCCCGGCAAATTCGGTTCGCGCCGATCGGTCAAGCGGGTCAGCGCAAGCTCGGCGACGCCGGCGTTCTCGTGGTCGGGGCGGGCGCGCTCGGCGCGTCGCTCGCCCAGCACATGGTCCGGTCGGGGGCGGGCTTCGTCCGCCTCGTCGACCGGGATTACGTGGAGTTGAGCAATCTGCACCGGCAGACGTTGTTCGACGAAGAGGACGCCCGCGCCGCGCTGCCGAAGGCGGTTGCCGCGGCAGCCAAGCTGCGCCGCATGAACGGCGGCGCGAGAATCGAAGCTTTAGTGGCCGATGTCGGCAAGCGCAACGCCGAGTCGCTGCTCATGGGCGTCGACCTCGTGCTCGACGGTACGGACAACGCCGAGACGAGGCTGCTCATGAGCGACGCATGCTTCGCGCACGGGGTGCCTTTCGTCTACGGAGGCGTCGCCGGATCAAGCGGGATGAGCGCGATGCTGGTGCCCGGCAAGCATGTCTGCCTTCGTTGCTTGCTTGGCGAGACAGAAGCTTCGGATACGGATGGCGGCGCGCCGACTTGCGATACGATCGGCGTCATTGCGCCAGCGGTGGAGCTTATCGCCGGGCTGCAAGCGGTCGAAGCGATCAAATGGCTGACCGGAAACTTTCATGCGTTGCGCGATACATGGGTATCGGCCGACGTATGGAACTTTGCGCTTAAAGAGTGGAAACTGCCTCCGCCTCGCGAAAGCTGCGTTCATTGCGGGGCAGGGCGCCTACCCGAACGATTGCATGAGGCTGTCGGAAAGCCTCATGCTCCGTCTGCCGATTGGCAGGTCGAGGAACGCGAGCCGCAGCCGGATGAAGAGAAGGTTGTCGTGCTGTGCGGTAGAGATACTGTGCAATTAGCGCTTCGCCCCGCGCTCGGATTGCCGGAGTGGGAAAAGCGGCTTTCAAGCCGGGGCTGCGAGATTACGGCCAGCAACGCGTATTTGATCCGCGCGTTGACGGCCGAAGGGGAACGTATCGTCGTATTTTCGGACGGCCGGTCGCTCATCCAAGGGGCGGGGGGAGTCGAACGGGCGGAAGAGATCTATCGTAGTTATTTGGCAGAAGAGGAGGTGCCGCGATGAATGGGAAACTCGATTTCAAGCTATATGTCATCACGGGAGAAAATTATCATCCGGGACGCAGCATGCTTGAGGTGATGGAAGCGGCATTGAAAGGCGGCGCGGACATCGTGCAGCTACGGGACAAGGACATCTCCAAGCGGGATTTGCTGGAGAAAGCCAAGAGACTGAAAGACTTAACGGCTAAATACAACGTGCCGCTTATCGTGAACGATCATCCGGACGTCGCGCTCGCCATCGACGCGGACGGCGTTCACCTTGGCCAAGACGATATGCCGATCGCGGTCGCGCGCCGAATCATGGGACCCGATCGGATCATCGGCATTTCGACCCATCGGATCGAGCAAGCCCGCGAAGCCGAGCAAGCGGGGGCGGATTATATCGGGGTAGGTCCCGTGTACGCGACCGGAACGAAACCGGGCAGGCAGCCCGTGACGACCGCATACGTATCCGAGGTTGCCGCAGAGATACGGATTCCGTGGGTCGCCATCGGCGGCATTACGCCCGATAACGCGTTCGAGGTGCTGAACGCGGGGGCGAACAGGCTGTGCGTAGTGTCCGCTGTCGTCGGAAGCGAGGATCCCGAAGCGGTATGCCGGCGGTTCATAGCGTTAATCGAAGCGAGGGATGGGTCGCCGAATGCTTCGGTTGAATCGAAAGCCACGGGAATCTTCGTGACCGTGAACGGCCGGCGATCGCGGACGCAAGCCTCGACGCTCCTCGAATTGGCAGAGCAGTATGAATTGCAGGATAGGCGGGTCGTGGCCGAGATGGACGGGGAATTCGTTCCGCGCAGAAGCTGGGGCGAAGCTCCGCTGCGCGTCGGAGCAACGGTTGAATTCGTGCATTTCGTCGGAGGAGGTTGATGCGGATGAAGGACACGTTATCGAGCGATCCGCTTGTCATCGGCGGACATGCGCTTGACTCGCGGTTTTTCCTCGGTACGGGCAGATTCCCGAGCCCGGCCGTCATGCAACAGGCGCTTATGGCTTCGGAAGCAGAGGTCATTACGTTCGCGGTTCGCCGCATCAATCTCGAAGAGGTCGCGGACGACAGCGTCCTGCAGCACGTAGCCGATCGCGGCTATATTTATTTGCCGAATACGTCGGGGTCGAGCAACGCCGACGAAGCGGTTCGCATCGCGCGATTGGCGCGCGCCGCCGGGCTGGGCAATTGGATCAAAGTCGAAATCAGCGCCGATCCGCGCACGTTGCTGCCGGACCCGATCGAAACGCTGAGAGCGACGGAACGTCTCGTGCAAGAGCAATTCATCGTGCTGCCTTATACGTCGGACGATCCTATCCTATGCCGCCGCCTGCAAGAAGCGGGAGCCGCAGCCGTCATGCCGGGCGGATCGCCGATCGGGACGGGGCTCGGCCTATTGAATCCTTATAACCTCGGCTTGATCGCCGAAGAAGCTGTCGTTCCCGTCATCGTGGACGCCGGACTCGGATCCGCGCAAGACGTCGTCCAGGCGATGGAGCTTGGCGCGTCGGGTATTCTGGCCAATACGCCGGTCGCCAAAGCGCAAGATCCCGTCGCCATGGCCCGGGCCATGAAACTGGCGGTCGAAGCGGGAAGGCTGTCTTATCTGGCGGGGCGCATTCCGAAGAGAAGGTATGCGTCGGCCAGCAGCACGTCCGAAGGCTCATTGTACGAGGCCGTAATGGCGGAAGGGAAGGCTTAGCATGGCGCAATCGGTACTGATTCTGGGCGGCGGCATTATCGGATTGTCCTGCGCGCTGGAAGCGACCGGGCTAGGATTTCGGGTTACCGTAGTGGAGGAAAGCGGATTCGGCGGTCAAGCCACGGGAGCGGCGGCGGGCATGCTGGCGCCTTTCTCGGAAAATCCGGACGGCTTCGACCCGTTTTTCCGGCTATGCTTGGACAGCTTCATGCAATACCCCGAGTGGGTCCGGGAGATCGAGGAGATTTCCGGGGAGCGGGTGGAACTGAGCGCGAGCGGGAGCTTAAACGTGGCGTTCCACGAAGCGGATATGCTGCCGATGCAGACTCGGCTGCAATGGCAGCGGCCCTATTGCGCGCAGATGGAATGGCTGGACGAGTCCCGGTTGCACAGCGTGGAGCCGCGCATATCGCGCAAAGCGATCGGGGCGTTATATTGTCCCGCCGAAAGCCACGTATTCGCGCCGAAGCTGGCGATCGCCGCGGAAGAAGCTTGCAGGCGAGCCGGGGTTCGGCTCGTCCCGCATGCAGGGCCGTTATCGAAGCTCGAAGTAACGAAAGCGTCCGGCGTATCCGTGACGATGGGCGATGCGCAAACTTGGCGCGCGGATCGGCTGGTCGTCTGCACCGGAGCTTGGAGCGGTTTTCTTCAGGAGTGGATTCGCGTGGGCGTTCCGGTTCATCCGATTCGCGGGCAAATTTGCGCCTATGACGCCGGGTTGGGAGAAGTTCGGCATATGGTCTTCTCGAGCCAGGCGTACTGGGTACGGAAAGACGACGGCACGATCGTCTGCGGGGCGTCGGAGGACGTGGCGGGGTTCGACCGAAGCGTAACGGCGCAAGGCATCGAGCGGTTGACAAGGTGGAGCGGCCGCGTGTTCTCCTTTCTGGAAGGAAAGACTCCCGTCAGAAGCTGGGCGGGCCTTAGGCCCGCGACGCTTGACGGCCGTCCGCTGATCGGCGAAGTTCCGGGCTGTCCCGAAGTTATCGTCGCGGCCGGGCATTATCGCAACGGCATTCTGCTCAGTCCCGCAACCGCGTCGATGGTCGGGCGGCTTCTGCTTGCGAAGACGGACTCGCAGGGCAACGCATTCAGCCTGGAGCGCTTCAACCGTACGGCGGAAAAGGAGAGATCGCGATGAGCGAGGCAGGTACTCGGCCCCCGATCGTCCTGACCGTCGCCGGTTCTGATTCGGGAGGGGGAGCGGGTATTCAAGCGGATTTGAAAACTTTTCAAGAGCTCGGCGTATACGGGATGAGCGTCATTACCGCGATTACCGCGCAGAACAGCGTCGGCGTCCAGCGTCTGGAACCGGTTTCCGCCGAGATGGTCGAAGCGCAGCTTGTCAGCGTGCTCGGAGATATCGGGGCCGACGCGGTCAAGACGGGGATGCTGCCGACGCGCGCGCACGTCGAGACGATAGCGGCAACCATACGCCGGTACAAGCCGAAGAGCCTCGTCGTCGACACGGTGTACGCGGCGAAGGACGGCTCCGCGCTCATGGGCGCGGACGCATTCGAAGCAATGAAAGCGATGCTGCTGCCGTTAGCGGAAGTCGCAACGCCTAACTTGCCGGAAGCCTGTCGGCTTCTTGGCATGCGCGAGACGGACATTCGGTCCGTCGAAGACATGGAGCAAGCGGCTTTCAAGCTGCTGTCTTTCGGACCTCGGCATGTGCTGCTTAAGGGAGGCCACTTCAGCGGAGCTAAGGAAGCGATCGACGTCTTCGTCGGTCCGTCAACATCCGAGCCCGCGCGCCGAATAAGCGGGATTCGCCATGCCACGTCGCATACCCACGGCACAGGCTGCACGACGGCGTCGGCCGTCGCGGCGTATATCGCGCAAGGCTTTTCGCCCGAAGAGGCTTGCCGGCTAGCCAAATCGTTCGTATCCGGGGCGATCGCCGCCGCTTTTCCGACCGGCGCGGGAACGGGGTCGCTGTGGCACGGAGCTTGGCGCGATTTGCGGGAATAATGACGATGCTTTATGATAGTAGCTGAACTTTGTACCTGAAGGGAGCTGCTTCCATGTCGGAAGAGCGCATGCTCAACGTGGGCAAAATCGTCAACACGCACGGCATCCGCGGCGAGGTGAAAGTGTACCCGCAGACCGATTTTCCCGATGTCCGCTTCAAACCGGGCGCAATGCTGACGATGTATCCGCCGGAATCCGGCTCTCCGGTCGCCGTCGAAGTCGTCTCGTCGCGCGAACAGAAGAAGATGTACATCCTCAAGCTCAAAGGATACGACAATATTAATGAAGTCGAGCGCTATAAAGGCTGGGAGCTGAAAGTGTCCGATGCGGAGCGGGTACCGCTCGAAGAAGGGGAATACTACGTCCGCGATATTATCGGCTGCGAGGTCGTAACCGAAGAGGGACAGACGCTCGGCACGATCACGGACACGCTGTCGCCCGGCGCCAACGACATATGGGTCGTTAAGCTGCCGAAGGGCAAGGAGCTGCTGCTGCCGGTCATCGACGGCGTCGTCTTGGATGTCGATATCGCCGCACGCAAAGTGAAAGTGCATCTGATGGAAGGGCTGCTGTAACGATGCGGATCGACGTATTGACGTTATTCCCCGAGATGTTCGCGGGCGTGTTCGGCGCCAGCATCCTCGGCAAAGCGAAAGACAAAGGCATCGTGTCCCTGAACACGGTCAACTTCCGCGATTTCGCGAACAATAAGCACGGGACCGTAGACGATACGCCTTATGGCGGAGGCGGGGGCATGGTTCTGAAAGCGGAGCCGATCTTCGGAGCCGTGGAACATCTCGCGGCCGGGGTTTCCGGGACGAACGGGCAGACTAAGCCTCCGCGCATCATTCTCATGTGCCCGCAAGGCGAGCCTTTGTCGCAACGCAAAGCGCTCGAGCTTGCGGAGGAAGATCATCTGATTTTCATTTGCGGTCATTACGAGGGCTACGATGAACGGATTCGCCGGTATCTCGTCACGGACGAGCTATCGATCGGCGACTACGTGCTGACCGGCGGAGAGCTGCCGGCGATGGTCGTCATCGATACCGTCGTTCGCCTCTTGCCGGGCGTTCTCGGCAACGAGCGATCGGCGGTAACGGATTCCTTCAGCGACGGCTTGCTCGAATATCCGCATTATACGCGTCCCGCCGAGTTTCGCGGCTGGAAAGTGCCGGACGCGCTTCTGTCCGGCCATCATGCGGAGATCGAGAAGTGGCGGAGGAGGCAGTCGCTTCAGCGCACGCTGGAGCGCCGCCCCGAGCTGCTGGAATCGGCGGAGCTGACGGCTGAAGAGCGGAAGTGGCTGGAGGAACAGCTCTCGGAATAGGCTGTCATGCAGCAGACGGCTGCATCAGGGGAACCTTCGCAGCCAGTATTCGTGCATGGTATGTCGGTCCGAATCGCACCCATGGGGAGTAACGCCTGCAATCCTGCAGATCATGCTGCCCGAATCGAATCGTTTCGGAGTTACGGCTGCAATCCTGCAGGTAATGAGCAAGAAAAGTCGCGCTAAACCGCGCGCCCATACATAACACCTGCAAGTTCGCAGGTATCGTCTTGTAACGCATGGTGAGCTTGCGATTGGCTGTATCCTGGCAGTTATTTTATTTACACTTATCGCTCGGAATACTTAACAGGCTTTTCTAACAATATCAAGAGCCGACAGACTGGATAGACCGGAGATCAAGATCGCGATTTCGCGATAAAATCCCCTTGTGTTATGCGACCCGTTATGATAAAATTTCAAATGTTGTTCTGTTTGTTACGTAGGACGGTCCTCTGCACGCCATGATCCGAATGAGAGCATTCGGGGAGCGGGGTACGAACGTCTGTTATGGAAGGAGTGAGACCCTAATGAGTAACCTTATTCAAGCGATCACGCAAGAGCAGCTCCGCAAGGACGTGCCAAGCTTCCGTCCGGGCGATACGCTCAAAGTATACGTGAAAGTCGTCGAGGGTTCCCGTGAGCGCGTCCAGCTGTTCGAAGGCGTTGTTATCAAACGTCGCGGCGGCGGCATTAGCGAAACTTTCACGGTCCGCAAAATTTCTTACGGCGTCGGCGTTGAGCGTGCTTTCCCAGTACACTCGCCTCGCATCGAGAAAATCGAAGTGACTCGCCGCGGTAAAGTTCGCCGTGCGAAACTGTACTACCTGCGCAACCTTCGCGGTAAAGCAGCGCGTATCAAAGAAATTCGATAATGGCGTCAAAGGGGGGCTTGGCGATGTTCAAGTCTCCCTTTTTGCATTTTCTCCAAGACGAATCGAGGCGATAAAGAATGGACCAGAACAATTCCAAAACGGACGAAATAGCCGATCCAATCGACCAGTCGACGGACAGCGATCGTGCGGTATCGCCGCGACCTATGATATCGATCGACGAGCAGGATGGCCGAGCAGAGGGAGAGAACGGTTCGGGCGAGGCGGGAGCGCCGCAGAAGCCCGGCAATTCCAGAATGACGGGCGAAATTGTAGAGTGGATCAAAGCGCTGGCGATCGCCGGTTTGCTCGTCTTCGTCATTCGCTGGTTCCTGGTCAGTCCGTTCATCGTGGACGGACCGTCGATGGAGCCGAACTTCTGGGATCGGGAACGGATTATCGTTAACAAAATCATTTACGACATTCGCGAGCCGAAACGCGGCGAAGTGATCGTATTCCATGTGCCTGAAGAAAAACGCGATTTCATTAAGCGCGTCATCGGCGTGCCCGGAGACACGGTCAGAGTCGAGGGAGATAACGTATACATAAACGGCGAACTGATCGAGGAATCCTACTTGAAGAAGGCAATCGCGGAAGCGCAAGCCAACGAAGAAGATCGCTTATATAATGACATCGGTCCATACAGCAATTTCCCGAACGAAGCGTACCCTGACGGAAAAGTGCCGGATGGCATGCTTTTCGTCATGGGCGATCACCGCAACAATAGCGAAGACAGCCGCAGAATCGGGTATATTCCGATCGATCGCGTCGTCGGACGCGCGGATCTCGTGTTCTGGCCGCTCAAAGATTTTCATTTCATTAAGCACTAAGTTATGAACGGGGAATCGAAATGACGATACAATGGTTTCCCGGACATATGACCCGGGCCAAACGCCAAATCGAAGAAAAATTAAAGCTGATCGACGTCGTCATCGAGCTGCTCGACGCGAGAATACCGCAATCGAGCCGCAATCCGATGATCGACGAGATTACCGGCGCGAAGCCACGTCTAATTCTGCTAAACAAGGCGGATTTGGCGGATTCGGAGCGCACGGCGGAATGGAGCCGTTATTTTCGCGATAAGGGTCACATGACGCTGGCGATCGACGCGAATTCGGGGACCGGCGTGAAGGAGATTGCGGGCAAAGCGAAAGAGCTGCTTAAGGAGAAGATCCAACGCCAGATCGACAAAGGCATGAAACCGAGGCCTATTCGAGCGTTAATCGTCGGCATCCCGAACGTCGGCAAGTCCACGCTGATCAACCGAATCGCGGGAAGGAACATCGCCATAACGGGCGACCGTCCGGGCGTAACGAAGGGCCAGCAATGGATCAAGACGGGCGGAGACCTCGAGCTGCTCGATACGCCGGGCATTCTGTGGCCGAGGTTCGACGATCCGATCGCCGGCTTCCGCTTAGCCGCTACCGGAGCGATCAAGGAAGACGTTCTGCATATCGACGAAGTCGCTTGCTTCGTGCTGCAGGATTTGGTCCGGGGTTACCGGCCGATTCTCGCGGAGAGGTACGGGCTGACCGACCTTCCTGCGGAATTGCCGGATTTGCAATCCGCGGTCGACGTATTGGAGCAGATCGGACGGCGAAGAGGCTGTCTGGCCGGCGGAGGACATGTCGACTACGAGAAGGCCGCCGGCATCGTACTGCGCGAATTGCGCGCGGGCAAGCTCGGCCGGATGACGCTGGAATCGCCGGACGAATTCTCGGAGACGGCTTCGGAGCCGACAACGTGAATAATAGGTTGGACAACCGCTGTGCGGCGCAGGTGAGATTGCGTCCGCATGGCGGTTTTTTCATGCGCGCGTATTGCCGAAAAACGACGTAACGGGCGGATTACATGATACAATGAACGTAAGGCGGGTGAGCGGAATGAGCAATGGGCTGCAAATCGATGCGGAAGGTAAAGTCATTGCGTTAATCGACGGGCAGTGCGTCATGTGCAACGCGATTTCGCAATGGTATATCGAGCGCGACTCGGCCGACGTTTTCCGGTTCGCGTCGTTGCAGTCGTCCGTAGGTCGGGGGCTGCTTCGCGAGGGCGGGATGCCTGAATCGGGAATGGATACGTTCGTGCTCATTGACGGGGGTCGCTATTATACGAGGTCTACGGCTGCGCTTCGCGCGCTCCGCCGCTTGGGCGGTCGATGGCGGCTCGTCTACGGGGCGATTATCGTGCCTAAATTCATTCGGGACGGCGTGTATCGTTATATCGCGCGCAACCGGTATCGTTGGTTCGGGAAGGCGGAAAGCTGTCCGATTCCGACGCCGCAGTTGCGCGGCAAGTTTCTGGACTGGGACGAACAGTGATTGTCAGGAAAATACATAAGCGAGCGGATGGGCGAGGGTGCAGGGGGCAACGCAGGATGAAAGTAGAAAACGATAATCATGAACAAATCAATAGACTCGCATTCGAATCGGAGCTTTGGGCGCAAGGCTGCACGGCGGTAGCGGGCGTGGACGAGGTCGGCCGGGGCTGTTTGTTCGGCGACGTCGTGGCGGCCGCGGTTATTCTGCCTGTCGGACTCGTGCTGGAGGAGGTTAACGATTCGAAGCAACTGAGCGAGAAAAAGAGGGATAGGCTCTACGATCAAATTATCGCGGAAGCTTCGGCATGGTCGGTCGCGAGAGTCGAAGCGAAGGTGATCGACGAGATCAACATCCGACAAGCGTCGCGGCTAGCGATGAAACAGGCGGTGCTCGGTTTGGGCGTCGTGCCGGAGCATTTGCTCGTGGATGCGGAAACGGTGGATTTGGAAGTGTCGCAGACTGCGATTATCAAGGGAGATTTCCTCAGCCAGTCGATCGCGGCGGCATCGATTATCGCCAAAGTAACGAGAGACAGGCTGTGCGCGGACGTATGGGATCGGCTGTATCCGGGCTACGGCATCGCGGCGCACAAAGGTTACGCGACGAAGACGCATCGAGAAGCGATCGCGGCGCTCGGTCCGACGCCGCTGCATCGGCGCAGCTTCCTCGGGAACATCGGGGTGGAGCAGCAATTGTTGTTTTAGGCATTTAGGGCTGTAATCGATTTGCCGATACATAGAATAGATAGATTGAGCGGCGGGAGGAAACGGCATGAGCATGAACGTCAATATCGGACAACTCGCGCGGGCGTTGCTCGGCGACGCGCAGCCCGCGGACGCGGCGCGCGCGTTAGAGCTGAGAATCGGTCAAATCGTGCGCGGCGTGCTGCTCGAGATGATGGACAATCAAGAGGGGCTAGTCAACATCAACGGGCTGCATGTTCGCGCCAAGCTGGAAGCGGACATGCCTCTCGGTCGCGGCATGTTGCTGCAGGTGCAGCCGAGCCCAAACGGAGATGTCGTGCTGAAGCCGCTTGCCGACGCGACGGACGCATTGCCGGAGGAAGCGCTGAAGGACGCGCTGAAGTCGTTCGGCTTGCCGGATCAAAGGACGAGCATGGAGCTATTGCGCGGACTGAAGCGCGACGGCTATCCGCTGACGAAGGAAACGGCGGCGCATTTCCACGCGGCGATGGCGGCCAAGCCTGCCGGCGTCGATGCGCAAACGTGGATGGGCGCGGCGGACGTGGCGTTCCGTCGCGGATTGACGCCGACGGAGACGACGCTCGGATCGCTGCGGCAAGCGTTATTCGGACAGCCTCTGCACGAGGGGCTTAACGAGCTTCAGACAGCGCTCTCGAAGTGGCTGGGCGGCGAAGAGGCGACGGGCTCGCAGGCGCGTGCGAGTATGACAGGGAAGGACGCTGTCGCGGCGGGTCAGCGCTTGCAGCAAGTGCTAGCCCAAGGGGCTGCGATCGTCGCGGAAGGCGAGGCGCATCTGTCGGGCATGGCCCGGCCGGCTGGCCTCGGCGCGCCTGCGGCCGGCATGGAAGCCCCGGCGCAGGCGGCGGGTTCGCGGCCTGCAACTGTAACTGGCCCGGCCCAGCCTGCGGCAGGGGCCGGCACGGGTACGGCCGCCGAGGCAACGCAGGCGGCCGGAGCTGGCGCGCGGGCGGCGGATGCCCCGCGCGCCGATAGCTCGAGCGCGGCGAACGCGACTAGCGTCGCTGCGCCGCGGCCTGGCGCGGCGGATGCCGCTCGCCCGCAAGCCCAGGCGCTGCCGCTGGAGTCGGCAGCGCAAGAGCCGCGCGCCGCGGCATTGCCGGCGGCGCCGAAGCAGGAAGCGGCCGCGTGGATCGGCCGCTTCCTGCAATGGCTCGGCGTGGAGCACGAGCATAAGCTGCTGCAGCACGCCGAGCCATTGACGGCGCAGCAGCGGATGCCCGGCCCCGGCGCCGAGTTGCCAGCCTCCGCTCCGGCAATGCCGGGGGCTGCGGACAACCCCGAGGCTCGCGGAGCCGCGGATACGCTCAAGAGCGCCTTGCTCGCGCTGGCGTCGCACGACGACGCTCCGCCCGCTCTCCGCGAGGCGGCGCAGCATCTGGCCAACCAAGTTACCGGCCAGCAGTTGCTGCTCACGTCCGATCGCAACCCGAATGTGCCGCTCAGCCATATGACGCTGTTCATTCCGATGAAGAACGAGAACGGCGACACGACGGCGACCGTCCACGTTCAATCGAGGCGCAACCGGCGCGGCGAGTGGGACGCGGACAATTGCAGGCTGTTGTTCGATCTTCGCATGCGCCATATCGGCGATACGATCGTCGACGTGCAAGTCGTCGACAAAATCGTCTCGTTAAAGCTGCTCAGCGACTTCCCGGGCATGTCCGAACTGATCGAGCAGGCGAGAGGCGAGCTTAGCGCGGGAATGGAAGGCGCGGGCTTCCAATTGTTATCGTTGAACGTGGCTCCGTTGCCGCAATGGAAGCCGGGCTCGGAAGCGGCCGCTGCCGATGCGGCGGCCGGCAACGGCTTGGAACGCACCGTTCCGGCCGGCGCGTACGCCGCCAAGCCTTACAAAGGGGTTGACTTCCGCGCATGAGCAGAGAAGAGGCGAAGAGCCGAACGCTGCCCAAGAAAGCGGTAGCCCTCAAATATAGTCCCGAACAAAGATCCGCGCCGGTCGTCGTGGCCAAGGGCCAGGGCGTCATCGCGGAAGAGATCCTGCGCAAAGCACAGGAAAGCGGTGTTCCGGTGCAGGAGGACTCTTCGCTCGTCGAAGTGCTGTCCAAGCTTGACCTGGAGCAGGAAATTCCTTCCGAGCTCTATTCGTTGGTCGCCGAAATTCTCAGTTTCGTCTACCGCTCCGACCAACGCGCTTCCAGGCGCAACTAATCCGTTAGAAGAGTAAAGAGGAGGCTCGAACGATGGATGTCCGGCATCAATCCTCCCGCTCGAAGCCTCGTCGTTCTACGGACAATCGAGCGGCTACGGGCCGAATGGGCGAACAAGCGGCGGCAGACTATCTCGCGAATTTAGGTTACCGGATCGTCGCCCGCAATTGGCGCTGCCGCATCGGAGAGATCGATCTGATCGCAGAAGACGGCGGCACGCTCGTGTTCGTGGAAGTGCGCGCCCGCACGAATCCGACGAAGTTCGGCACCGCGCTCGAAGCGGTGACCCCCCTCAAGCAACGCCAAGTCCGCGAGGTTGCGGCGTATTATTTGGCGCAGCGCAAGTCGGCATCACCCCCGTCCGTACGGTGCGACGTCGTCGCCGTCACGTTCCGCCTAGACGGCACTATCGCGGAACTCAGGCACATTCCCGGCGCGTTCTAATCGCCGGTTGTTCCATAGGAACCCCGCCATCCCTCCGAATAAAGGTCAATTTGACCTCTAAATCGCCGAAACCCCGACGCGCCTCCGAAAAAAGGGTCAATTTGACCTCTAAATCGCCGAAACCCCGACGCGCCACCGAATAAGGGTCAATTTGACCTCTAAATCGCCGAAACCCCGACGCGCCTCCGAAAAAGGGTCAATTTGACCTCTAATCCGCCGAAACCCCGACGCGCCTCCGAAAAAGGGTCAATTTGACCTCTAAATCGCCGAAACCCCGACGCGCCTCCGAAAAAGGGTCAATTTGACCTCTAAATTGCCGAAACCCCGCCACACCTCCGAATAAAGATCAATTTGACCTCTAATCCGCCGAAACCCCGACGCGCCACCGAATAAGGGTCAATTTGACCTCTAATCCGCCGAAACCCCGACGCGCCACCGAATAAGGGTCAATTTGACCTCTAAATCGCCGAAACCCCGCCACACCTCCGAATAAAGATCAATTTGACCTCTAATCCGCCGAAACCCCGACGCACCACCGAATAAGGGTCAATTTGACCTCTAATCCGCCGAAACCCCGCCACACCACCGAATAAAGGTCATATTGACCTCTAATCCGCCGAAACCCCGACGCGCCACCGAATAAGGGTTAATTTGACCTCTAAATCGCCGAAACCCCGACGCGCCTCCGAATAAAGGTCATATTGACCTAATCCGCCACACCCCCGCGCCATCCATTTCCGCATTCCATGAAACCGATTGCCCGCTACTTCGTATGAATCTTTGGTAAGCCTGGATTGGTAAACCTTTCATTTCTAAGAAGGAGGCAACTACGACATGGATGTGATCGACATCGGCCGCAAGCCCCGCAACCCGAATCAAGTCGAGATACCGCCGGGACTGATCAAAAAAATCTTGATCGGCATCGGCGCGGTAATTTTACTGCTGCTTCTCTACTCCTCTTTTTACACGGTGCAGGAGCAAGAGAGAGCCGCGATACTTACTTTCGGCAAATATACGGAGGAGACGACGGCCGGTCTCCACTTCAAATGGCCTTATCCGATTCAAGAGGTCGTGAAAGTGCCCGCGGAGCTGACGCAAGTCATTACGATCGGGTACACGCAACGAGGCGACATCGTGACGCCGAACGAAGAAGAGGCGCTGATGATTACGGGAGACGAGAACATCGTTTCCGCCGACGCCGTCGTTCAATGGAAAATCAGCAGCATCCGCGATTATTTGTACAATATCGACGATCCGGAGCAGTTCATGCGCAATGCGGCGAGCTCCTCGATCCGGTCCGTAATCGGCTCCACGAAGCTGGATTATGCGATCACCGACGGCAAGACGGAAATCCAAGAGAAGGTGCGGGAGTTGCTCATCGACCTGCAATCGAAGTACAATACAGGCATGCAGATCGTCGGCGTGAAGTTCCAGGATATCGAACCGCCGGACGGCGCCGTGTCCGATGCGTTCCGCGCCGTTACGAACGCCCGCGAAGAGAAGAACACAAAGATCAACAACGCGTCCAAGTACGAGAACGACCGTATTCCGAAGGCGCGCGGCGAAGCGCAGGCGCTCATCGAGAACGCGGAAGGCGTGAAGAAGTCTCGTATCCTTAATGCGGAAGGCGACGTTGCCCAGTTCAACGCCATTTACTCCGAGTACGCGAAGAATCCGGGCGTTACCCAAAGCCGGTTAGTCATCGAGACGCTGGAGAAAATATTGCCGAAAGCCAAAATTTTCATTACCGAATCGGGCGGCGACACGGTGAAATATTTGCCGATCAACGAGTTGATGCGAGGTTCAAGCCAAGCATCCGCTAAAGCTGCTACTGCTCCTGCAGCAAGCGCGCCGTCCCCGGCACCGCAAGCTGATGCTGCGCAAGGAGGGACGGCGAAATGAGCAAAAAATCGATTTTAACGACCGTCGGCGTTCTCGTTTTCCTCATTCTCGGATTTACCTCGATGTACGTCGTCAAGGAAGGCGAATACAAAGTCGTCCTGAAGTTCGGAGAAGCGGTCAGAGTCGTCGAAGACCCGGGCTTGCACTTCAAAATTCCGTTCATCGAAAGCGTCTCGAAGCTTCCGAAGTATCAAATGATGTATAGAAGCCAGCAGACGCAAATTCTGACGAAGGACAAAAAGCCGATTCTCGTGGACAACTACACGGTGTGGCGCATCGACGATCCGGAGAAGTTCCTCAAGACGGCCAAAACCGTCAGCGCGGGCGTTAAGCGGATCGACGAAACCGTCTATAATACCGTTCGCGCGAAACTTCCTGCGATCAACTACGAGAACATCATCAGCGAGAACACCGAGCGGGGCAACATCAACGACGAAATTACGCGCGAAGTAGCGGCAACGCTGAGCGGAGACAATTACGGCATCGAGGTCATCGACGTCAGAATCAAACGGACGGATTTGCCGGACGCGAACAAGGAAAGCGTCTATAACCGGATGATCTCCGAGCGCCAGTCGATCGCCGCGCGTTACTTGTCCGAGGGCGACGAGGAGTCGAAGAAGGTAACTTCCAAAGCCGATCGCCAGGCGACCGAGTTGCTAGCGCAAGCGGAGGCGGACGCGAAGAAGATTATCGCCGAAGGCGAGCAGCAAGCCGCGAAAATCTATAACGAATCGTACGGCAAAGATCCGGAGTTTTATAGTTTCTATCGTACGCTGCAAAGCTACGTAACGACGCTGAACAACGAGCCGGTCATCCTGATGCCGATCGATTCGCCGTACACTCGCATCTTGTTGGGTCAATAGCCAGAAGAGAAGGGTGATTCACGCTGAATAACACGTTATTGCCGATCGAACAGCTCAAACGCTTCAAGAACGAAATCACCCGATTCATGATGATGTACAAATTCGCGCTCGACGCGCTCGAGACGAAGGTCGAGATTCTGAAGGAAGAGTTCCAGTTCCTTCACGACTACAACCCGATCGAGCATACGAAGACGCGCCTGAAGACGCCCGAAAGCATTCTGAACAAAATCAGCCGCAAAGGCTGCGATATCAGTCTGCCGAGCATTCGCGAGCACATTAAAGACATTGCGGGCATGCGCATCACGTGCTCGTTCGTCTCGGACATTTATCGGATCAGCGATATGCTGTCGCGACAGAAAGACTTGAACATCATCGAAGTCAAGGATTACATTCTGCATCCGAAGCCGAACGGCTACCAAAGCTTGCACGTTATCGTCGAAGTTCCCGTGTACATGTCCGACAGGGAAGAGAACGTATGCGTCGAGGTGCAGATTCGGACGATCGCGATGGATTTCTGGGCGAGCTTGGAGCATAAGATTTTCTACAAGTACAACCAATCCGTCCCGCAGCGGCTGCTTCAGGAGCTGAAAGAAGCGGCCGATTCGGCGGCTGCCCTCGACAAACGGATGGAGCGTCTCCATAAGGAGATCGAAGCGATCAAGGAGAGCCGGAACGGAGCGGAGGACGATCCGGTCATCAGCATTCGCAACGAGCAGTTCGCGATCCCGGCGGCATTGCTGGAGCTAATAGACTCCGGAGGCAACGGAAACGGAGAGAAGAAATAAGGGTACGGGGACGACGGAAGCCCATTCCGTCGTCCCTTTCTATTGGAAGAGGGGATTTAGCCGATCATAGACAGGAACTGCTGCGCGGCTTTTGATAGCGGCATGTTGCGCAACGTCATGAAGCCGACCTGGGAGGGAGGAACTTTCACATCGAGCTTGATTGCGAACAGCGTGCCGTCTTCAAGGTGACGGGCGGCGAATTCGCGCGTAACGAAAGAGATGCCCAACCCTTTGCGCGCGAATTCGAGCAGCAGATCGACGCTGCCGACTTCGATCTGCGGCGTCAGCTCGTGACCGTGTTCGCGGAACAAGTCCGTAATGGCCGATCTTGCGCGGCTGTTGCGCGAGAAGAGAATGATCGGGTAGCGAAGCAACTGTTCCATCGACAGCGTCTGATCTTTCAGCTCCGAGAACTGCGAACCGGCGACGAAGCAGTCTTGAAGCTCGATGCCCCGATTAATTTCCAGTTGCGTATCGGAGATCGGGAGGCGAACGACGCCGAGATCGATCGCGCCTTCCTTGAGAGAAGCGATGAGCTCCGGCGTCGTTCCGTGGATGAGACGAATGGCGATTCCGGGATGCGCTAGACGGTAAGCTTCCAAGTAAGCTAGCAAATAGTGTTTGAACAGCGAGTCGCTCCCGCCGATTCGCAGCTCTCCGCTCTCAAGATTGCTGAGCTCCGCCATTTTGTCTTCCGCGAGCGTAATGAACGTGTGCGCTTGCTCGATATAGGCATATAGAATGGCGCCTTCCTGCGTAAGTTCGACGCCTTTGGCGTTGCGGGCGAACAGCGTTGCGCCAAGGCTGGATTCCAGTTGCTTGATCGCATGGCTGACGCTCGGCTGAGTGAGATACAGCAAACGTGCGGCTTGGGTGAGACTGCCAGTCTTCGCCGCTAAGTAAAACACTTTATAAAGTTCGTAGTTAATCATAGACATGGTTTATGACTCCTAGTAAATATATTAATTTCTTATATACCAACCGTCTCTATTATACTGGGAACAAGAGTTGGATACTAGGCTAGGAGGCGATTACAATGGAACAAACCGTTTCTAAAGCGACAATCGAGCAACTGAGCATAAATACGATACGTACATTAACGATCGACGCGGTCGAGAAAGCGAACATGGGCCACCCGGGCATGCCGATGGGCGCAGCTCCGATGGGATACGCGCTGTGGACGCGCCAAATGAAGCATAATCCGCGCAATCCGGAGTGGTTCAACCGAGATCGCTTCGTCTTATCCGCCGGACACGGCTCGATGCTGTTGTACAGCTTGCTTCATCTGAGCGGATACGATCTATCGCTGGACGATCTGAAGGAGTTCAGACAGTGGGGAAGCCGCACGCCGGGTCATCCCGAATACGGACACACCCCGGGCGTCGAAGCGACGACGGGCCCGCTCGGGCAAGGGCTTGCGATGGCCGTCGGCATGGCGATGGCGGAGACGCATCTTGGCGCGGTGTTCAATCGCGAAGGCTTCCCGGTCGTCGATCATCATACGTACGTTATTTGCGGCGACGGCGACTTGATGGAAGGCATCTCCGGCGAGTCCGTCTCGCTGGCCGGACACTTGAAGCTCGGCAAGCTCGTCGTGCTATACGATTCGAACGATATTTCGCTCGACGGCGAGCTGAACATGGCGTTCTCGGAAAATATTAAAGGCCGCTTCGAGTCTTGCGGCTGGCAATATTTGCGCGTGGAGGACCAGAACGACGTCGTCGCGATCGCCGGGGCGATCGCCGAAGCGAAGCAAGAAACCGGCAAGCCTACGCTTATCGAGATCAAGACGACGATCGGTTACGGCAGCCCGAACAAAGCGGGTAAAGGCGGTCACGGCGGGACGCACGGCTCTCCGCTCGGCAAAGAAGAATTGCGTCTTACGAAGGAAGCGCTGGGCTGGCCGCTTGAGCCGGATTTCTACGTGCCGGAAGAAGTAAGAGCGCATTTCGGCCAATCTCTCGTGCGCGGCGAAGTCGCGGAGGCGGCTTGGCTGCAGTTGCTCGGTGATTATAAACAAGCTTACCCCGAGTTAGGCGCGCAGCTTGAACAGGCGATTCGCGAAGAGCTGCCGGCAGGCTGGGAAGCGGGCATCCCGAGCTTCATCGATCTGCAAGCGCAAATTTCCACGCGTACGGCCTCCAGCAAAGTCATTAACGGTTTGGCGGACACGCTGCCGCTGCTGATCGGCGGTTCGGCGGATCTCGCAAGCTCGAATATGACGGCGATGGCGAATTACGGCAACTATTCCGCGAAGCAGTACGACGGTCGCAATCTGTGGTTCGGCGTGCGCGAGTTCGCGATGGGAGCCGCGCTGAACGGTATGTCGCTGCATGGCGGGCTTCGCGTATACGGCGGCACGTTCCTCGTGTTCAGCGATTACCTGCGCGGCGCGATCCGTCTGTCCGCGCTCATGAAGCAACCGGTTATTTACGTCTTCACCCATGACAGTATCGCGGTAGGTGAAGACGGCCCGACGCACCAGCCGATCGAGCAAGTGCCGTCGCTGCGGTTAATCCCGGATTTGACGCTGTTCCGTCCGGCCGACGCGAACGAGACGGCTGCCGCCTGGCGATATGCGCTCGAATCGAAGGAAGGCCCGTTCGTGTTCGCGCTCACGAGACAAAACCTGCCCGTTCTGCCTGGAACGAGCGCGCTGGCGAATGAAGGCGTCGCTCGCGGCGCGTACATCATCTCCGGCCGCGCCGATCAACGGCCCGACGTGCAGATCGTCGCCACGGGCTCCGAAGTCAGCCTGGCGATCGCGGTTCAGCAGAAGCTCGCGGAAGAAGGAGCGAACGTTCGCGTCATCAGCATGCCGAGCAAGGAGCTGTTCGAGAAGCAAGACAAGAGCTACCGCAACAGCGTTATCGATCCGAGCGTGACCTCGAACGTCGTCATCGAGATGGCGCATCCGTCCGGCTGGGAATCGATCGCCGGCAACCAAGGCCTAATCGTCGGCATTCGCAAGTTCGGCGCCTCCGCGAAAGCGGATCGCGTCATCCAAGAATACGGCTTCACGGCTGACGGCATCGCGGAGCAAATCCGCGAGAAGTTCATTCGCCGTTAAGATTCAACCGGCTTCCTCGATGTTCTTGTCCAAGCAACGATAGCTGACCGCCTCGGCGACGTCCTCGGAGCGAATCGTCTCCCTGCCGGCGAGATCGGCTATCGTGCGGGACACTTTCAGAATGCGGTCGTGCGCCCGGTAGCTGAGCCCGAGCTGCTCGTACACGAGGTGCAGTAACTGCTCCGCGTCGGCCGCCATCATAGCCGCTGCGTACGTATGCAGCAACGAGCCTTGCAATTCGCTGTTCCAACGAATCCCGTACTTCGCGTAACGGGATTGTTGGCGTTCAGAGGCTTCGGTGATGAGACTCCTGGCTTCCTCGGAAGACAGCGAGCTCCGTTCTTTGAGGCGAACCGGCTGGCGCGGAAGCTCGACTTGCAGATCGAGCCGGTCCGCGAGCGGCCCGGACATTCGCGCTCGATACCTCGCGATTGCGAGCGGGCTGCACGTGCAAGGCCGATCGTCCGGCGACCCTCCGGCGAATCCGCAAGGGCACGGATTCATGCTGGCCGCCAACAAGAATCGGGCGGGGAAGCGGCATACGCCGCGGGCACGGCCGATCGTGACCTCGCGATCCTCGATCGGCTGCCGCAGCGCTTCCAAGCTCGCTCTGGAGAACTCCGCCAGCTCGTCGAGGAACAAGATTCCGTGATGGGCAAGCGTGACTTCCCCGGGCTTCGGAATCGAGCCGCCGCCGATTAAGCCCGCCATCGAGATCGAGTGATGCGGGGAGCGGAAAGGCCGCCGGCGAATCAACCCTTCGCGGCCGTTGCCCAGCTTGCCGCTCACGCTGACGATCTTCGTCACCATGAGCGATTCGCTCCCGGATAACGGCGGCATGATCGTAGGGAGCCTGCGGCATAGCATCGTCTTGCCCGTCCCGGGCGGGCCGACGAACAAGATGTTGTGCATGGCGCTGGCCGCGATCATGAGCGCGCGTTTGCCTTGCGCTTGGCCGATGACGTCGGCGAGATCGAGTTCACCGTCGGGCGTATCCATCGCGGGGCCGAATCGCTCGGGAGCAGGGCCGATCGTCTCGGATCTCGAAGCGTCACTATCCAGGCTGTCCACCAAACCGCCCGTCCATTGCGCGAGCGAGCGGATTCCGAATACCTCGACGCCCGTAATGAGCCGGGCTTCCTCGACCGCGTCCTCCGGCACGATGACTCGCCTTACGCCCGCGCTCCGCGCCAGCTCGGTCATCGGCAGCACGCCGGGTACGTTCCGTACCGAACCGTTCAACGCAAGCTCGCCGATGAACAGCGTCTGCTCGAGCAGCGCCGGGTCGACTTGCCCGCTCGCGCATAAGATGCCTGCCGCGATGGCGAGATCGAACGCGCTGCCTTCTTTGCGCAGATCGGCAGGGGCGAGATTAATCGTAATCCGGTCCATCGGAAACTTCATGCCGCCGTTCTTGATCGCGGCCCGGACGCGTTCGACCGACTCCCGAACGGCCGAATCCGGCAAGCCGACAACGGACACCTGCGGCAACCCCGAACAAATATCGACTTCGACCTCGATGAATCTACCCTCTACGCCAAGAACGCTGGCGCTTAGCAATTTCACGTACATAACAAAAAGCACCTTCCTCCGACGTAATCCTACGTACGGGAAGGTGCTTCCTTCCGATTCATATCCATTTGCATCCAGTCTATCGCGGCACGGCGACGGTGTCAATCCTCTCATCCGATTGTCGCAGGGAGCGACAATCGGGCGCGGAAACGCCGCCGCAAGTGCAACATTGTCGCAGGGAGCGACAATCGGGCGCGGAAACGCCGCCGCAAGCGCAACATTGTCGCAGGGAGCGACAATCGGGCGCGGAAACGCCGCCGCAAGCGCAACATTGTCGCAGGGAGCGACAATCGGGCGCGGAAACGCCGCCGCAAGTGCAACATTGTCGCAGGGAGCGACAATCGGGCGTGACAATGACTTTCAGTATGCGCTCGATACGCAACAACAGCATGATTTTACCGACTAACGCGCATCCTAGATTTGTTGTGCAGGTTTCAATCTAACTATGAGATTAAACCATTGCCAAATTAGACTAAAAAAGATATGAAAAAGTGAGGAACGATAAAACATTTAGTGTTACAATGGTGGAGGTTTTGTTAACCATTCTCTCGAATCGTTATCAGAATTCGACAGCGAATGGTTTATGACATAAACGTTATCGCGTCTTCTAACGGAAGACGGAATACCGTTTATGCGTACATACAGCAAAACGAATCACAGATATATTGAACGCAAAACGGGAGGATGCTTGGATCATGAACATTCATGAGTATCAAGGCAAAGAAGTACTGCGTCAATACGGCGTCGCCGTACCGCGCGGCAAAGTGGCGTTTACCGTCGAAGAAGCCGTCGCTGCGGCCAAAGAACTAGGCGGTCCTGTTCAAGTCGTCAAAGCTCAAATCCATGCCGGCGGCCGCGGTAAAGCGGGCGGCGTCAAGATCGCGAAAAGTCTGGACGACGTCGCGAACTATGCGAAAGAGCTGCTCGGCAAAGTGCTCGTCACGCACCAAACGGGTCCTGAGGGCAAAGAAGTAAAACGCCTGCTCATCGAAGAAGGCTGCGACATCAAGAAGGAATACTACATCGGCGTCGTCGTCGACCGTGCTACCGGCCGCGTCGTCATGATGGGTTCCGAAGAAGGCGGCATGGACATCGAGGAAGTCGCTGCCCATTCCCCCGAGAAAATCATCAAAGTCGTCGTGGATCCTGCCGTCGGCTTGCTTCCGTTTCAAGCGCGCGCCCTCGCTAACGACATTAAGATTCCAGGTCCGCTCGTGGGCAAAGCGGTCGGGTTCATGCTCGCGCTCTATAAAGCGTTCGAGGACAAAGATTGCTCGATCGCCGAGATCAACCCGCTCGTCGTAACGGGCGACGGCAACGTCATGGCGCTCGACGCGAAGCTGAACTTCGATTCCAACGCGCTGTTCCGCCATAAGGACATCCTGGAGCTTCGCGACTTGGACGAGGAAGATCCGAAAGAAATCCAAGCGTCCAAATTCGACCTCAGCTACATCGCCCTCGAAGGCAATATCGGCTGTATGGTTAACGGCGCCGGCCTCGCGATGGCGACGATGGACATCATTAAATACTTCGGCGGCTCGCCGGCTAACTTCCTTGACGTAGGCGGCGGCGCGACGAAGGAGAAAGTAACCGAAGCATTCAAAATCATCCTTTCCGACGCGAACGTCAAAGGGATTTTCGTTAATATTTTCGGCGGCATCATGAAGTGCGACATTATCGCCGAAGGCGTCGTCGCTGCGGCTCGCGAGCTCGGTCTGGACCGTCCGCTCGTCGTACGTCTCGAAGGCACGAACGTTGCCAAAGGCAAAGAGATCTTGAACGCATCCGGCCTGAACATCGTCGCGGCCGACTCGATGTCCGACGGAGCTCAAAAAATCGTGGCGCTAGTGAAGTAACTAGGGAACCTACCGGGGAGTGTATAAATCATGAGTATTCTGATCGATAAGAACACCAAGGTGATCACCCAGGGCATCACGGGCGCGACGGGAGCGTTCCATGCCAAAGGTGCTTTGGAATACGGCACGCAAATGGTCGGCGGCGTGACGCCGGGCAAAGGCGGCCAGACGATCGATTTCGACTTGGAGAACGGCAAGAAAGTCACGTTGCCGATCTTCAATTCCGTGAAAGAAGCGGTCGCCGCTACCGGCGCTACCGCATCCGTAATCTACGTCGCGCCTCCGTTCGCGGCCGACTCCATCATGGAAGCCGTAGACGCGGAGCTCGACCTCGTCATCTGCATCACGGAAGGCATTCCGGTTCTCGATATGGTCAAGGTCACGCGTTACATGGAAGGCAAGAAAACGCGTCTAATCGGACCGAACTGCCCGGGCGTTATTACGCCGGGCGAAATCAAGATCGGCATCATGCCGGGCTACATCCACAAGAAGGGCCACGTAGGCGTCGTGTCCCGTTCCGGTACGCTCACGTACGAAGCGGTGCATCAATTGACGACCCGCGGCATCGGCCAATCTTCCGCTGTCGGAATCGGCGGAGACCCGGTCAAAGGCTCCGAATTCATCGACATCCTGAAGCTGTTCAATGAAGACCCGGATACGTACGCGGTCATCATGATCGGCGAAATCGGCGGCACGGCGGAAGAGGAAGCCGCCGAATGGATCAAAGCGAACATGACGAAGCCTGTCGTCGGCTTCATCGGCGGCGCTACGGCTCCTGCGGGCAAACGCATGGGCCACGCGGGCGCAATCATCTCCGGCGGCAAAGGAACGGCTGCCGAGAAGATCGCAACGCTCGAAGCGTGCGGCGTCCGCGTCGCTCCGACGCCTTCCGACATGGGCTCGACGCTTGTCGCCGTCCTCGAGGACAAAGGCCTGCTGGAAAAATGCAAAGGTTAATGTTATAGTAACAGCACAATAAGCACAAACGCTTTAACGGCAAGGCAAGCAGCCTTCCGCCCCCTCGGTTCGAGGGAGTGGAGGGCTTTTTGTCTTACGGGCGGGAAGAAAGGTCGGGAAAGACGATGGGTAACGATCATGCGTGGAAAGCGAGAAAGAATCGGCCGAGATTAACGCTAGAAGACGTCCGCAATTCCGGCATCACGAGAGGGCTGCTGCTTGCGCTGCACGAGGCCGAAGGAGTAGGGGATCTCGCGATTTGCCATGTCGTGCAATACGGGATCAACCATCCGTTGCGCCTGCGGAGCGACGTAGGTACGTTCCGGGAGCGGGATTGGAGGGAGATGGGGCTTGCTCCGTCTCAATGCGAGGCGGTCATCGCCAGCATCGGACCCGAAGCGCATCGGCGCCGCATCAGACGGTGCCGCGATCGGGGGATCGGAATTATGACGTTCTTGGACGAACGTTATCCGCCATTGCTTAGGGAAATCGCCGATCCTCCCTGGATCCTCTATTATAGGGGGAATTGGGAGCTGGCCCACAAGCCGGCGGTGGCCATCGTCGGCACGCGGCAAGCGACGGCGTACGGCCGTAAAATCGCGGAGGACCTCGCTGCCGGCTGCGCGCGGCGCGTTACGATCGTCAGCGGGCTGGCCAGAGGCATCGACTCCGCTGCGCATAGAGGAGCGCTGCGCGGCGAATGCCGCACGATTGCCGTGCTCGCTACGCCAGTAGACGTCTGTTACCCGCCCGAAAACCAACTCCTGTACGACCACATCGTCAAGGACGGCCTTATCCTATCGGAGACGCCGCCGGAAGCCGTGATCCACCCCGCTAAATTCCCGATGCGCAACCGGATCATCGCCGGGCTGTCGATGGGCGTCGTCGTCGTGGAAGCGGCCAGGCGGAGCGGCGCTCTCATTACGGCGGACCTCGCGATCGACTATGATCGGGACGTGTTCGTCGTTCCGGGGCCGATCAGCTCGCCTCGCAGCTCGGGAGCGCTCGAATACTTTCGGAAGGGTGCGGAGCCGGTGCTTGACGAGAGCGATATTTTCCAAGCTTATAAACATCGGTTGCCCAAGGAACGCCGCAACTCCCGCGCTTCCGATAAAGTAACGGAGCCGTATTCGAAGCCTCGGATCCTGTCGAATGACGAGCGGGCTATCTATGATTTGATAGCGGATCAGCCTCGTTCCATCGACGAGCTGGCGGAACAATCTGGCATGCAGTTTGGACTTTTACAATCGGTTCTGCTATCTTTAATGATAAAACGAACGATTCAGCAGCAACCCGGTTCTATATATAAGGTCCTCTAAAGTAGCCGATAGGCTTGCCGAGGCGGACTCGTCGACCGTAGGAGAGGAGGAATGGACGTGGCCGATTCACTCGTAATCGTGGAATCCCCGGCGAAAGCCAAGACGATCGGTAAATATCTCGGAAGCAAATATATCGTTAAAGCGTCCATGGGCCATATTCGCGATTTACCCAAGAGTCAAATCGGGGTAGAAGTCGATAACGACTTCCATCCGAAGTACATCACGATCCGCGGCAAAGGCAACGTGCTTAAGGAATTAAGAGACGCTAGCAAAAAGGTGAAAAAAGTGTATTTGGCGGCTGACCCGGACCGCGAAGGGGAAGCGATCGCCTGGCACCTCGCCCATTACTTGGAACTGGACGAGAAGGACGCCTGCCGCGTCGTATTCAACGAAATTACGAAGCAAGCGGTCAAAGACGCGTTCAAGACGCCGAGACCGATCGATATGGATCTCGTCAACGCCCAGCAAGCGAGAAGGGTGCTGGATCGCCTGGTAGGCTATAAGATCAGCCCGTTGCTCTGGAAGAAGGTCAAGAAAGGGCTAAGCGCGGGGCGCGTCCAATCCGTCGCCGTGAAGCTCATCTATGATCGCGAGAACGAGATCAAGGCGTTCGTCCCCGAAGAATATTGGAGCATAACCGCGCATCTGATGAAAGGGAAGAACGGCTTCGAGGCGAAGTTCCATGCGCTCGGCGGCGAGAAGAAGGAGCTCCGCAGCGAAGCGGAGGTGAAGGAAATCGTCGCGCTTCTGAACGGCAAACCGTTCGAAGTAGGAGAAGTGAAAGAGAAGGAGCGGATGCGCAATCCGTCCCCTCCTTTTATTACCTCTTCGCTGCAGCAGGAAGCGGCCCGCAAGTTGAACTTCCGCGCGTCCAAGACGATGCAGATCGCCCAGCAGCTTTATGAAGGCGTCGATCTCGGCAAAGAAGGCACGGTCGGCCTCATCACCTACATGCGTACCGATTCGACGCGGATTTCTCCCGTCGCGCAAGAGGAAGCCAAGGCATTCATCGAAGAACGCTACGGAGAGAAGTTCTATCCGGAGACGCCGCGAGTATATGTGAAAAAGAACGCAAACGCCCAGGACGCGCATGAGGCGATCCGCCCGACGTCCGTCCTGCGCGACCCTGAATCGGTTAAATCGTTCTTGTCTCGCGATCAACTGCGGCTTTACAAGCTTGTTTGGGAGCGTTTCGTCGCGAGCCAGATGTCGTCCGCGATACTCGATACGATGACGGTAGATCTATTGAACGGACCGGTAACGTTCCGGGCCAACGGGTCGAAGATGAAGTTTCCTGGCTTTACGAAGGTTTACGTGGAAGGCAGCGACGACGATACGCCCGACGAGGACCGTCTGTTACCGGCGCTTGCGGCGGGCGAGAGCGTTGCCGCGCAGCAGATCGATCCGAAGCAGCATTTCACGCAGCCGCCGCCGCGTTATACCGAAGCGCGTCTCGTACGCGCGCTCGAGGAGCTGGGCATTGGCCGTCCGAGCACGTACGCGCCGACGCTGGAGACGATTCAGAAGCGTTATTACGTCGCCATCGAAGAGAAGAAATTCGTACCGACGGAGCTGGGAGAACTCGTGGTCCAGTTGATGGAGGAGTTTTTCCCGGAAATTCTCGACGCCGAATTTACGGCGCATATGGAAGGCGATCTCGACCATGTCGAGGAAGGAACGCAGGAATGGGTCAACGTCATCGGCGATTTCTACAAGTCGTTCGAGAAACGGCTTGCCGTCGCCGAGGAAGAAATGAAAGAAGTCGAAATCCGCGATGAGCCTTCGGACGAAAATTGCGACAAATGCGGTAGTCCGATGGTGTATAAGATGGGCCGGTTCGGCAAGTTCCTGGCATGCTCCGGGTTCCCGGATTGCCGGAACACGAAGCCGATCGTGAAGGCGACCGGCGTCACTTGCCCGAAATGCAAGGAAGGGCATATCGTCGAACGCCGCAGCAAGAAGGGGCGCATGTTCTACGGCTGCGACAAATATCCGGAATGCGACTTCGTCTCCTGGGATAAACCGATCGCCAAGCCATGCCCGGAGTGCAGCGGCATGATGGTCGAGAAACGAGTGAAGGGCGATACGCAATATCATTGCACCGTCTGCACGCACTCGGAGGAAGCCGCGGAACCGGATGAAGCGGCCGAGGCGGATGTCGATTATTAAGGATTATTGAAGCAGAAGCAGAAAGAAGGTTTACGTTGTGAGCGTGGTTCAATCCGTGACGGTCATCGGCGCAGGTCTAGCCGGCAGCGAAGCCGCGTGGCAGATCGCCAAGCTGGGCGTCCCCGTCACTTTATACGAAATGCGTCCGGTGCGGCGCACGCCTGCGCACCATACGGACGGCTTCGCGGAGCTCGTCTGCAGCAACAGTCTCAGAGCGAACGGACTGACGAACGCCGTCGGCGTGTTGAAGGAAGAGATGAGAAGGCTCGACTCGCTCATCTTGGCGAGCGCCGACATGCATGCCGTACCGGCAGGCGGGGCGCTGGCCGTCGATCGCGAGGGTTTCTCCGGCGAAGTTACGCGCACGCTGAGGGAGCATCCTCTTATTACGGTGATCAACGAAGAGATCAAAGAAATTCCGAAGGACGGCATCGTCGTCGTCGCGACGGGTCCTCTTACTTCTCCGGAGTTATCGGAGAGCATAAAGCAGTTGATGGGAGAAGAATATTTCTACTTCTTCGACGCGGCGGCGCCGATCGTCGAGAAGGATTCGATCGATATGGATAAGGTGTATCTCGCTTCGCGCTACGATAAAGGCGAGGCGGCGTACTTGAACTGTCCGATGACGGAAGCGGAGTTCGACGCGTTCTACGAGGCGCTTACGACGGCCGAAGTGGCGGCGGTCAAAGAGTTCGAGAAGGAAATGTACTTCGAAGGCTGCATGCCGATCGAAGTAATGGCGAAGCGGGGCAAACAGACCGTGCTGTTCGGCCCGATGAAGCCGGTCGGTCTGATCGACCCGCGCACGGGGAAATTGCCGCACGCCGTTATCCAGCTTCGGCAAGATAACGCGGCCGGAACGCTGTACAACATCGTCGGCTTCCAGACGCACTTGAAGTGGGGCGAGCAGAAGCGCGTATTTTCGATGATTCCCGGTCTAGAGAACGCGGAATTCGTCAGATACGGCGTTATGCATCGCAATACGTTCATCAACTCTCCTAAGCTGATGTTGCCGACGTATCAATTCCGCGGACGCGAGACGTTGTTCTTCGCCGGCCAGATGACGGGCGTCGAAGGTTACGTGGAGTCCGCCGCGTCCGGGTTGATCGCGGGTCTTAACGCCGGACGGCTGGCGAAAGGCTTGGAGCCGCTGACGCTTCCGCAGCACACGACGCTCGGCAGCATGGCGCAATATATCACGACGGCCGATTTCAAGCATTTTCAACCGATGAACGCGAACTTCGGGCTGTTCCCGCCTTTAGGCTATCGCATAAGAAGCAAGAAAGAAAAGAACGATGCCATCGCCGCGCGGGCGTTGGAGAGCGTTGACGCATTAAGCGAGGAGCTTCGGGACACCAAGAGCAGCGACGTATCCGTTCATTAGAAGCAGCGGCAGCTTCCATCGGAGGCCGCTGCTTTGCCGCTTTATTCACGACGAATGCAAAATCGGGAAAGCTCCGAATAGAGGTGCATATGCCTCTAATCGCGCCGTTCCTCCAATCCCCGCCAATAAGGGTTTCATGCCTTTGACCCATGACGATATAAGATCAAGGAGGTATCATTCATGGATATGAGCTTTCACGCGACGACGATATGCGCGGTTCGACATAACGGCCAAGGCGCGATCGCGGGAGACGGTCAAGTGACGTTCGGCAATAGCATGGTCATGAAGAATAGCGCGAAGAAGGTTCGCCGGCTTTATCGCGGGCAAGTGCTCGCCGGATTCGCAGGTTCGGTCGCGGACGCGATCACGCTGTTCGAGAAATTCGAGGGCAAGCTCGAGGAGCATCACGGCAACCTTCAGCGCGCCGCCGTCGAACTTGCCAAGGAATGGCGCTCGGACCGCGTGCTGCGCCGTCTCGAGGCGATGATGATCGTCGTGGACGCGACGGGCATGCTGCTGCTATCCGGCAACGGGGAAGTGATCGAGCCCGACGACGGCATTCTAGCGATCGGTTCCGGAGGCAGCTTCGCTCTCGCGGCGGCGCGCGCGTTAGTGCGCCATGCGCCTGCGATGAACGCGAAAGATATCGCCAGAGCGGCGCTCGAAACCGCGGCGGAAATATGCGTGTTCACGAACGCCAACCTTGTCGTCGAAGAAATTTAACAGTCGGTTAGATCGAGCCCGACGTAGATTCATTTTTATCAAGGGTGAGTTAGATCGAGCCCGACGTAGATTCACTTTTATCAAGGAGGTATGGGTATGAACGATAAACTGACTCCCCGTCAAATCGTGGCGGAGCTTGATAAATATATCGTAGGCCAGAAATCGGCGAAGCGATCCGTCGCGGTCGCGCTTCGCAACCGTTACCGCCGCAGTTTGCTGCCCGAACAGTTGCGCGACGAAGTGGTGCCTAAGAACATTCTGATGATCGGTCCGACGGGCGTCGGCAAGACGGAAATCGCCCGGAGGCTAGCTAAGCTCGTACACGCGCCGTTCGTCAAAGTCGAGGCGACCAAATTCACGGAAGTCGGTTACGTCGGCCGAGACGTCGAGTCGATGGTTCGCGACCTCGTCGAAACCTCGATCCGCATGGTCAAGGAAGAGCGTACCGAGAATGTCAAGGACAAGGCGGAGCAAGCGGCGAACGAACGGCTCGTCGCGCTGCTCGTCCCCGCGCCGGTCAAGCAGAAAGCGCAGCGCAATCCGCTCGAGATGCTGTTCGGAGGCGCCAACGCGCCCGCCGATGAACCGGAGCCGGTCGATCCGAGCTTGCAGGATAAGCGCCGCGACATGAAGACGAAACTCGAATCGGGCGCGCTCGAGAAAGATATCGTCGAGATCGAAGTGGAGGATGCTACCCCCAGCATGCTCGATATGTTCGCCGGCCCCGGCCAAGAGCAAATGGGGCAGAACATGCAGGAGATGCTCGGTCAGTTCATGCCCAAGAAGCGCAAGAAGAGAAAGCTGACCGTCAGAGAAGCGCGCAAAGTGCTTACGGCCGAAGAGGCGACGAAGCTGATCGACATGGACGACGTCACTTCCGAATCGGTGCGCAGAGCGGAGCAATCGGGCATCATATTCATCGACGAGATCGACAAAATCGCCAGCAACGGGCGCGGCCAAGGGCCGGACGTCTCCCGCGAAGGCGTACAGCGGGATATTCTGCCGATCGTCGAAGGATCGACCGTCATGACCAAGTACGGACCGGTGAAGACGGATTACGTGCTGTTCATCGCGGCCGGCGCGTTCCATGTCGCCAAGCCATCCGACCTCATTCCCGAGCTGCAGGGCCGGTTTCCGATCCGCGTCGAGCTCAGCAGCTTAACGGACGAGGATTTCGTGCGCATCCTGACCGAACCGCAGAACGCGTTGACGAAGCAATATACCGCGCTGCTTCAGACCGAGGGCATCCAAGTGACGTTCACGGACGGCGCGATCGCGGAGCTTGCGCGGATGGCGCAGGAAGTAAACCGCAACACCGAGAATATCGGCGCGCGCAGACTGCACACGCTGCTCGAAAAGCTGCTCGAGGATTTATCGTTCGAAGCGCCGGAGCTGCAGCTCGAAGAGATGTCCATTACACCGGAATACGTTCGGGAGAAACTTGCGTCCATTGCAAGTAATCGCGATTTGAGTCAATATATTTTATAATCGAAGGGTTTTAATGTTTAATGTGTCTGTAACATCTAGGAGGATAATGAACTCATGACGCTGTTGATGAAAACCCGTACGTTGAATCGGCTGCTACAGAGAGCGGCGGGAAAGCCGCTCAGCTTCAGGGAGATGGCGGAAGGCTTGCGCGAGACGATTCAAGGCGACGTCTTCGTGGTCAGCCGGCGCGGCAAAATTCTAGGCGCCGCGCATTCCGCCGCTTTCCCGGACATGTGGCTTAGACAGGAGCATCCGGAGGAGCTGCGTTTTCCGGCGACGACGAACGAGCAACTGCTTCGCATCGGCGAGACGGCGGCTAATACGTCTGCAGAGGAAACGCTGTCTCCGGCCCACGCCGCGTTCGCGAACGGGGTCGTAACCATAGTGCCGATAATAGGCGGCGCGGACCGGCTTGGGACTCTGGTCCTAGCAAGAGAAGGCCATTCGTTCGGCGACGATGACCTGATTCTCGCCGAATACGGCTCCACGATCATCGGCATGGAGATTCTCCGCGAACGCGCGGAAGAGCGGGAAACCGAAGCGCGGAGCAAAGCCATCGTCTCCGTCGCGGTCAACTCTCTCTCTTTTAGCGAATTAGAAGCCGTCGAACAAATATTCGAGCAATTGGATGGCAAAGAGGGGCTGCTTGTCGCCTCCAAAATCGCCGACCGGGCAGGCATTACGAGATCGGTCATCGTCAACGCGTTAAGGAAGCTGGAAAGCGCCGGCGTTATCGAGACGAGGTCGCTGGGCATGAAAGGCACCTATATCCGCATTATGAACGTGCAGCTGTTGCAGGAACTGGAGCAACGCAAGAGCTAAAAATTTTATACCCTTAAAGCCTATTGAGCCCTATCTTCTATACGAAGATTAGGGCTTTATTCTTATTGTCACACGACCGCTTGTCATAGATGATGTTCTTAGAATTTTTTAATGTGTCACTACATGTAGATTTTTTAATCAAAGAACGAAATAGATGTCGATTAAAGCAGGAATTTATCGATATCATGTGGAATGTAAAAGAGAAGTTTGCAGAGTCATGTCAGTTTGTGCTCGGGAAAGAGGCGACGAGAATGAATTTATTAGGCGGAGTATCGTTTCAGCGCTTGGAGAGCGCATTAGGCGCAGCATCCTTACGACAAACCGTTTTGGCTAACAACATCGCGAACGTAGATACGCCGTATTACAAAAGATCCGATGTCGCGTTCGAGGAATTGCTGGCTCAAGCGATGGGTGGACGGAATAGTGCGCAAGCGCTTCCAGGCAAGGTGACGGACGCTCGCCATATTCCGATTAACGGTTCGTCGATGACTTCGCTGCCTGTACCGCAGGTCGTCGCGGAGAATTCAACGTCCATCAACAATAACCGCAACAACGTGGATATCGACAAAGAGATGGCGCTTTTGGCGGAAAACCAACTCAGATATAACCTACTTGTGCAGCAGATTAGCCATGAAGTCAAAATGATGAGAACCGGGATCGAAGGGAGAGGGTAATGAATGAAGCTTGGCGGATTTGATATAAGCGCTTCGGCCTTGACGGCCAATCGGCTTCGCATGGACGTTATCTCTTCGAACATCGCTAACGCGGAAACGACGAGAGCCGGGAGCGTCGACGGACAGTTCGTTCCTTACCGTCGCAAGATGGTCGTCGTCGAACCGTCGCAGACGCCGTTCAAGGACCTGTTGAACGCGCAGCTTAACGGATCGTCCGCTCAAGGCGTAAGGGTAACGAAGATCCAAGAGGATCAAACCCCTTTCAAGCAGGTGTACAACCCTTCCCATCCGGATGCGGACGCCAGCGGCATGGTTTATATGCCTAACGTAGACATCGCGAAGGAAATGGTCGACTTGATCTCGGCTTCGCGTTCCTACGAAGCGAACGTCACCGCGCTGAATGCCAGCAAGGCGATGTTCACCAAATCTCTCGAAATCGGTCGATAAAGTTAAGAGTTTCAATTGGATACAGAGAATACGGGAGGCGGCATGAATGATCTCGAACAATTTGATTACTCCGGTTAACCTGGGGTCCATGAACTCTTTGAATCCGGCGGAGCGCAAGACAACGCCGGCGGAAGCAACGGAAAGCTTCGCCTCGTTCCTGAAGCAAGCGATAGACGGTGTGGCCGCGCAGGAAGCGAACGTACATAAGGTCAACGACCAATTCATTATCGGACAGGCGGACGTGAACGACGTCATGATCGCCGCTTCCAGGGCCGAGCTTAGCCTGTCCTTAGTGAGTCAAGTGCGCAATAAGGTCGTAGAAGCCTATCAAGAAATTATGCGGATGCAAGTCTAATCGCGGCCATTCGACGGAGCTAGAACACAATGGGCGATTCGCTTGCAAACCGGCGTATCGCCTCGCGTGTTAATCGCAGGTGAGGTGACATTGTGAACGAGAAGTGGGCTAGGGTTCGAGAGAAGATGCTTGGCTTCTGGAACCAATACAATAAGAAGCAAAAGTGGGTACTAGCCTCTACGGCTGTACTTCTGCTTTTTGTCATTATATTTTTTACGAGTTATTTCACGAAGACGGAATACGCGGTTGCCTATTCCAATCTGGACGAGTCGGATGCGGCGGGTTTGATCCAATATTTGGACACGAACGGCATCAGTTATAAACTGAGCAGCGACGGGACGAGCATTTCCGTTCCGAGCGCGAAGCTCGCGGAAGTTAAAGTAGGGGCAGGCTCGCAAGGAATCGTGCAGAACGGCTCGGTCGGCGGCTTCGAAGAACTTAGCGGACAATCGTCCGGGATCGGATCCACGGATAAGGAATTCGAGGTCAAGCTTCGCAACGCGTTGAACGGAGAAATTCAACAGTTGTTGTTAAGCAAGCAAGGCGTCGCGAAGGTCAGAGCGGTCGTCACGCTTCCGGAGAAATCCGTATTCCTGAACGAATCCGATCGCGAGCAAGCGATCGCTTCCGTCGTCATGACCTTTAAGACCGGGTTTAGACCGAAACAATCGGATATCGACAGCTATTATAATCTCGTTAAATCCGCGGTTCCGAACCTGGATATCGAGAATATTACGATCAGCAGCAGCACGGACGGGGATCTGACGCCGTCCTCGGCGATCGGCGGCAATGGCGGCGTAGACGGAGATTTATTCGAGAGTCAGGCCGCGAAAAAAACCGCTTTCGAGAACGATCTTAAGCGGAACATCCAGCAGTTTCTATCTCCGATCGTCGGAATGGACAACATCGTCGTCAGCGTCATTTCGTCGCTTAACTTCGATAAGGTCGATTCGGTAGAGCAACTTGTGAAACCGTTGGACGACAACGACAACAGAGGCATTCCGATCAGCGAGCAAAATTCTTCGGAAACGTCGACCAGCACGGACGGCCAAGCCGGAGGCGTAGCGGGTGCGGGCGAGACCGACATCGCGAACTATCCGGGAGGATCGAGCTCGGGAACGTCCTCTTCGGAGAAGACGCAATCTACCATCAACTATGAAGTGAATCGCATTACTAATAATATCGTCCGCGGACCGTATAAAGTTAACGACCTTACGATAAATGTCGGAATTGATTCCGCGGCGATGACCGACGAGAAGCGAGAGCAGATCCAAGGCGCTCTCTACCGCAGCGTGCGCGTGCTGCTCGCCGAATCCGGACTCGAATTGACGGATCAGGCGCTGGCCGATCGCGTGTCGATCATCTCCCAAGCTTTCGAAGGAGATCAGACGGGCGCAAGCGGAGGCGTGGCTTCCTCCAGTCTCTTATGGGCAGGTATTGGATTGCTGGCGCTCGCGTTGCTCGGAGGCGGCGGGTACATTGTCTACAGTCGCCGCAAGAAGGCGGAGCGGGAAGCGGCGGAGCTTGCGGCCATGCCTCAGGTGGAATTGCCGACGATCGATCTCGACAATGTCACGAACGAGAGTCAAGTACGCAAACAATTGGAAAGTCTTGCCAAGCGCAAACCGGATGATTTCGTCAACCTTCTCCGGACTTGGCTTGTGGACGAATAGAGGTGGCAGGAGTGGCGAAAGGGTTTCAACTGTCGGGACGGCAAAAAGCGGCCATTCTACTCATTACGCTAGGACCGGATGTATCCGCGCAAGTGTTCAAGCATTTGAGGGACGACGAGATCGAGCAGCTAACGCTTGAGATCGCGAACGTTCGTAAAGTCGACAGCGCGGAGAAAGAACAAATATTAAGCGAGTTCCATCAAATCTGCGTCGCGCAGGAGTATTTGACCCAAGGCGGTATCACGTACGCCAAAGAGATTCTGGAGAAGGCGCTCGGTTCGACGAAGGCGCTGGACATTCTGAACCGGCTTACCGCGACGCTTCAAGTTCGTCCGTTCGACTTCGCCCGCAAGGCGGAGCCGACCCAGATCTTGAACTTCATCCAGAACGAGAACTCGCAGACGATCGCTCTCGTCCTCTCGTATTTGCAGCCGGACCAGTCATCGGCCGTTCTCTCCTCGCTTCCTCAAGAGAAGCAAGCGGACGTCGCGAGAAGGATCGCGCTCATGGACAGCACGTCTCCGGAAGTCATCGCGCAAGTCGAACGAGTCCTGGAGCAGAAGCTATCCGCGACCGTCACGCAGGACTACACGAACGCGGGCGGCATCGAAGCGATCGTACAGATCCTGAACGGCGTAGACCGCGGAACGGAGCGTACGATTCTCGATTCCCTGGAGATTCAAGATCCGGAGCTCGCGGAGGAAATCAAGAAGCGGATGTTCGTGTTCGAGGACATCGTCAACCTGGACAACCGCTCGATCCAGCGGATCATCCGCGACATCGAGAACGCCGACCTGCAGCTGGCGCTCAAGGTGGCGAGCGAAGAGGTCCGCGAGGCGATCTTCCGGAACATGTCGAAACGGATGTCCGAGACGTTCAAGGAAGAGATGGAATACATGGGGCCTGTTCGTCTGCGCGACGTCGAAGAAGCGCAGACGCGCATCGTAGCGACGATTCGCAAACTGGAAGAATCAGGAGAGATCATCATCGCTCGCGGCGGAGGAGACGATATTATTGTCTAATCTGATCAAATCCTCTCATGTCGTCTCGTTGGAAGATTTAAAAAAGGTAGAAATCATGCAGAAACTCGCCGTCGCTCCGCAAAATATTTCGCGTTCCGACGGCGTTTCCGAAGGAAATCAGAAACCGGATGTCGAAACACAATCGTTGAAAGACCGTATCCTGTCGGATGCCGAAGACGCCGCGCAGGCGATCATCGCCGGCGCGATGGAAGAAGCAGAGCGGATTCGGGCCCAAGCGAGGCAAGACGCCGACTCTTGGTGGCAATCCCGCAGAGAAGAAGACGATCAATACCGCGAAGAAGTTGCAAAACAAGGCTACGAAGAAGGATATCTCGCGGGGACGGAGGACGCAGCCAAGTCGCTCGCCATGGAGTGGGACGGACGCATGCAGGAAGCGCAGGCGATCGTTACCCAGGCCTACGCCACGAAGGAATCCGTCATTGCGGAAGCGGAAAGGTTCGCGGTCGAGCTTAGCTGTTCGATTGCGGAGAAGATTCTGGTTCAAGAATTGACCGAGGCTCCCGAGCTTGCTATCAAGCTGTTCGGACAAGCGCTATCCAGAAGAAAAGAGCAAGGCGTAATCGTGCTATGCGTGTCCCCTAAGCAGTTTGCATTCGTGCAGGCGGCGAAGGAGGAATTGGTCGCCAGCATCGATTCGCAAGCAGAGCTGCAGATCGTTCCCGACGCTTCGGTGTCGGAAGGCGGTTGCATCGTCCGTTCGGCGTTCGGCAGCATCGACGCGAGAGTGGATACGCAGCTGGAAGCGATCAAGCAGCAGCTTCTGAGAATCGCCGACCATTCCGCCGAGGAGGGAGCACCTGATGAAGCTCCTTGATTCGCACCGTTATACGGACGCGCTTAGGCACATGGATCCGGTGAGGGTGAACGGCAAGGTGATGCAAGTCATCGGCCTTACCGTCGAGTCGGAAGGTCCCGACGCCAGCATCGGGGACGTATGCACGATCCATCCGATGAAGGGCGGCTCCCCGGTCCTCGCGGAAGTCGTAGGTTTCCGGAACAACCGAGTCCTGCTCATGCCGCTTGGCGAGCTGTATTCGATCGGTCCCGGCTGCGACGTCGTCGCGACGGGCGGCCCGCTGACCGTTCAAGTAGGCTCCGAGCTGCTAGGCAAAGTGCTGGACGGTCTGGGAAGGCCATTGGACGGATCGCGATTGCCGGTTCGGATGTCGCATCATTCGACGCAGAATGCGCCCGGCAATCCGCTTATGCGCCCGAGAGTCACGCAACCGCTGGGCATCGGGGTTCGCGCGATCGACGGCTTGCTGACCGTCGGACAAGGCCAGCGCGTCGGCATTTTCGCAGGCTCGGGCGTCGGCAAGAGCACGCTGCTCGGGATGGTCGCCCGCAATACGTCGGCGGACGTCAACGTGATCGCGCTAGTCGGCGAACGTGGACGCGAAGTGCTCGAGTTCATCGAGAGGGACCTTGGTCCGGAAGGACTTGCCCGTTCCGTCGTGATCGTCGCGACGTCCGATCAACCGGCGCTTGTCCGGATGAAAGGAGCGCTGATCGCGACTACGATCGCCGAATACTTCCGGGACCGCGGACTGAACGTGATGCTGATGATGGACTCCGTAACGCGCTACGCGATGGCGCTACGCGAAGTCGGGCTGGCGATCGGCGAGCCGCCGGCGACCCGGGGGTATACTCCGTCGGTATTCGCCGCGCTGCCGAAGTTGCTAGAACGAGCGGGGACGGGTCCTACAGGTTCGATTACCGCGTTCTACACGGTACTCGTCGACGGCGACGACATGAATGAGCCGATCGCGGACGCGGTTAGGGGCATCCTCGACGGACATATCGTGCTTCATCGCAACTTGGCGAATAAAGGCCATTTTCCAGCTATCGACGTTCTGTCGAGCGTTAGCCGCGTCATGAAGGATATCGTCACACGGGACCAGCAAACGGCCGCCGAAGAGCTGAAACGATTGCTTGCGGTGTACCGCGACGCGGAGGATTTAATCAATATCGGCGCTTATCAGAAAGGGTCCAACCCCGAAATCGATAAAGCGATCCAATATATCGACTTAATACGCGCCTTCACGCAACAGCGCACGGACGAGAAAATTACGCTGGAGGAAGCGCAGGAGAGACTGCTCATCGACTTCTTCAAGCGGTAGCAGGTTTGATGGATTCCTACTCTGATTGACGCGGGAGATGACCGTAACCGATCATGCGTTTCAATTATCCGTTGCAAAAAATCGTCGATCTGAAGGGCAGCGAGAAGTCGATGGCGGAATGGGAATATGCCGCTTCGCTCAGCAAGCTCAGGCAAGAGGAAGAAAAAATGTCGGACCTCGTGAACGAGCGCGCCGAAGTCGAGCAGTCGCTCGAAGGAATGACCGCTCAGCCTACGCCGCTGTCTCGCATCACGGAACTGCAGCAATACATAGAGGTTTTGGACGACAGAATCAGAAGACAAAGCGAAGACGTCCGATCGGCCGCTATGGAAGTCGAATATCGGCAAAGACGGCTTACGGGCAAGATGATCGACGAGAAAGTATGGCTCAACGCAAGGGAACACGCTCTTGAACGCTTCAAGCTTGCGTGGCTGAGCCGGGAGCAGAACGAACTTGACGAGATTGCGATCGTTCGCGCAGGCAACGCGCTGCGCGCATAAGGCAAGTAATCCAACCTCGAATGCAAAGGAGGGAGAAACGTGGCGAGCGCAGACGTCGAGAAGGAAAGTTACAGCGGGTTCGAACGGTTTCTCTTCTTCATAACCCCTGTATTGTTCACCGCGGTGCTGCTTGGCGTGCTGCTCCTGATGTTCAATAAGGAGTGGCGCGACGCGGCGCTTGAGATCGGCAATAAAATTCCGGTCGTTAAATCGATCGTTCCGGATCCCGCGAACCCGTCCGAGACGGCAACGCCGGCAAGCGACGAGGAATTGACGGTTAACAACGCCAAAGACAAGATCGCGGAGCTTAACGCGCTATTAACGGATCGGGACAATGCGTTGAAGCAAGCGACCGATCAAGCGCAGGAAGACGCCAAAAAAATCGAGAGCATGCAAGCCGAACTCGATTCGTTGAAGCAGGAATCCGCGGAAAAGACGGTTTCGACCGAGGAATACGCAGCTAAAATATCCTCGCTTGCGGATATGTACGCGAAGATGTCGCCAAGCAAAGCCGGACCGATTCTCGAAAGCATGACCGTCGAAGAAGCGGCGCTCGTGCTCGGAGCGATGACGACGGATCAACGCGGCAAAGTGCTCGAACGCATGACTCCGAGAGTAGCTGCCGAAGTCACGATCAAGCTGAAGGACTCCGATAAGGTGAGCGATCGCGAGATCGCGGCTCTGCAGTCCCGCATCGACGAGCTGGAGATCGGCGCAGGAGCGGAAGCATCAACATTGGATACGACCGAGCTGAATCGGACGTTCTCGGCGATGGCGCCGGACAAGGCAGCCGATCTGCTGCTTCAAATGGCCTCCACGAGTCAGAGCAAGGCGCTCCGTATTCTAGGCGTCCTGGATAACAACTCGCGCTCCTCGATATTGGCGGCCATGACGGACAAAGACAAGAAGACGACGGTTGCTTTAATCGGCAAGCTGATGCCGGTAAATCCATAGATCTTTACTCCGAAGACCATGCATGGCTAACGCTAATGAAAGGAGGTGAGAACAAGATGAACATGTCGATTACGACTGCGCCTAAAGCAACAATCGCCGCGCCGGGAGCCTCCCAAGCGGGAGCCGCGAACGGAGCAAGCGGCAACGCCTTCGCCGGCGCGCTATTCGGCGCGATGAACGGTTCCGGCGAGAACGCTGCGGTCGGCAACGCGATTATGCCGGTCGGACTAGTCGCTCTGCTTGGCCAATTGGGAATTACCCAGTCGGAAGGGCAGCCGGACGAATTGCTGGCGATACTCGCGAAGCTAGTGGAGCAGCTTGGCCAATTGGAGCAGGACGGACAATTGCAAAGTGACAATAACGATCAGCTTGCTGCGTTGTTGGTCGCTTTCCAAGGCATCCTGCAGCAGATCGAGATCGCTCAACCTTCGACCGGGACGCCTGCTCAGGAAGATTCGGTTTCCCTGCTCGATTCGGAGGCTTCTCCGGACGCCCGAACGACGAGCCAGATGCTCTTCGCCGCATTAAAGACGACGCTTCAGCAAGTATCGGACGCGCTGACGCGCAATCCAGAGTTGCTGAAACAGTCTCCGGCGTTGTTCGGTGAACTGCAGATGCTGGTTAAGACGCTGAACGATCAGGTCGGGACAAGCGCAGGCGCGACTGCCGATCAGCTTCAAACGGTTGACGACCAAACTAAGATTGCCGTAACTCGCGATCCGAAGCTCGAAGCAGCAGGAACAACGTCCTCCAAGGAAGCAACGAATCAAGCCATGACGGTTTCGGTCGACAATAAGACCGCCGCACCGGCTCTGAGAGATCCCGTGTGGAAGTTTCAAGTCGTCAAACCCGGAGGCGAGAACGTATCCGCTGACGGTCTTGCCGCTAACGTAGCCCCTGTCCTATCCGGAGAGGAGACCGCAGGAACGGAAAGCCAACCGGCTTGGACGTTCTTGAGCCAAGACGCGAAAGCCGCCGCGGAAGCAGCGCAAGCGAAAGCCGCAATGCCGGCTCAAGTTCCGGTACAGCAATTCGCCGAGCAGATGCAGAAATTCATGGTTAAGCAATTCATGCTGACGCAGGGCAACGGAACGACGGAGGCAAGACTGACGCTGACGCCGGAACATCTCGGCCAAGTCGATATCCGCATCATCATGCAGAACGGACAGTTGACCGCGCAGTTTATGACAGACAACGTCATGGCGCGCGAACTGCTCGAGAACCAAATGTCTCAGCTTAGATCGTCGCTGAGCGCGCAAGGCTTGCAGGTCGATCGTCTGGAAGTCGTGCAACAACCGTCGAACGCGAATACGACGTCGCTCCTTAACCAGGATGGCCGCCAGAACGGCTTTGCCGGCAACGGAAACGGCTCGAACAATCGCGGCGATAACGGAACGTACGAAGACAAGGTCGATTTCGAAGACGAGCTAGCGCGCACATCGACGCTACGGGAAGCCGGTTACGGCAGCTCGCTGAATGTCACGGCGTAACGCGGATAGAAGGAGGTGAAGCCAGTGGCAGACGGAGCAGTAGGCACGACTAACGTATGGCCGTATTACGCGGCAAGCAACGTGCAGAAGGCAGCCAGGACGCCGACGAAAGAACTCGGCAAAGATCAATTTCTGCAAATTCTCGTCACCCAATTGCGTAACCAAGACCCGATGCAGCCGCTTCAGGACAAAGAGTTCATCGCGCAGATGGCGCAGTTTTCCTCGCTGGAGCAAATGATGAACGTGTCCAAGGAAATGACCGCGCTACGGCAATCGGCAGGAATGGCTGCCGGATTGATCGGAACCGAAATTTCCTGGGTGAACACGACGGAGAACGGAGAGGTGACGAACCACTCGGGTGTCGTGGATTCTATCGTATGGCGCGACGGCTTGCAATACGCGAAGGTACAGAATTTAGAGGTTAAAGTCGCCGATATTCTTTCCATTACGTATCCGAGAGCAAGCGAAGGCGAATCGGGGGTGGATGGAAGTGACTGACCGGATCACCGCTCACCAGTTTACGACGGGACGAACCGGACCGCTTCAAAGCCATTCTAACATCATTCGCAATCCAGCCGGCGCTAACGGCAACGTCTCGTTCAAGGAATTGCTCGAGAGGCAACAGCTGAAGTTCAGTTCTCACGCGCAGCAGCGTCTGCAGCAGAGAGGAATCGAGCTTATGCCAGAGCAATTGAACAAAATCGCGAACGCAGTCGATCAAGCGGCAGCCAAAGGCGCGCGGGATTCGCTCGTTCTGTTCAAAGACATCGCGATGATCGTGAGCGTTCCGAACCGTACGGTCGTTACGGCCATGGACGGCAGCTCGATGCAAGAGCACGTGTTCACTCAGATCGACAGCGCGGTAGTCGTAAGCTAAGCAAGCATCAGGGCCGGTCCTATCTGAAGGAAGCCCTTGGCCGCGGACCGATTGAAGCGGCCTCATCCAAACAATGCGGGAGGTAGGCATTACATGTTGCGTTCTATGTATTCCGGCGTATCCGGTATGCGCGGTTTCCAAGCGAAGCTTGACGTCATCGGCAACAATATCGCCAACGTCAATACGACGGGTTTCAAGGCTGGACGCGTTATGTTCAAAGATATTCTCAGCCAGTCGATGTCCGGCATCACGGCTCCGGTCGAAGGCACGTCCGGCGGCGTTAACGCCAAGCAAGTCGGCCTCGGCGTCGCGATCGCTTCCATCGATACGATCCATACGCCGGGCAGCGCGATGACGACGAACGTTCCGACCGATTTGCGTATCGACGGCGACGGATTTTTCGTTGTCACGCCAACGGGAGACGGCGACGGTCCGCAATACTTGACTCGCGCGGGCAACTTCACGATCGACGCGAGCCGCCAGCTCGTTAACGCCGACGGGATGTTTGTCCTAGGAGCGGACGGCGCTCCGATCATTCTCGACGAGACGGTAACGGCGTTCTCGATCGGACAAGACGGCAGACTCACCACGGTTGACGAGACCGGACTAGCAACGCCAACGGACATACAGATCGGCGTCGTCAAAGTCGTTAACCCGGGCGGTCTCGAGAAAGTCGGCGGCAACCTGTACATCGTAACGCCGAACGCGATGCCTGACGGAGAATTCGAGATCAGCACGGCGGCGAACGCGGAGCTCGGCACGGGCGCGATCATCTCCGGCCAGCTCGAGATGTCGAACGTCGACCTGACGAGCGAGTTCACCGAGATGATCGTTGCGCAACGCGGATTCCAAGCGAACTCTCGCATCATCACGACGTCCGACGAAGTACTGCAAGAAGTCGTTAACCTGAAACGCTAATTGAGAGTCTGAATTTCTGAATTTCTGCCCCGGGAGAGCTTCTCGGCTCTCCCCAGGCAGCTTGGAGGCCCAATGTTATGATTCTCGTAACGCGGCTTAACGGCACGAAACTCCACGTTAACGCGCTATTGATCGAAACCGTGGAAGAAATGCCCGACACGCTGATCACGCTTACTACAGGCAAGAAATACATTGTCACCGAAAATTCTTCGGACGTAATCCGGGCTATCCGGCATTACTTACGCAGCATAGGCGTGTTAGCGGCGGTAACAAGCAAAGCGGACACGCAATCGGAGGGAGCTTCGTCATGAAAAAACTGTTGCCTTGGCTCGTATCGCTATTACTTGCGATCACACTTATCGCGATCGCCGGAATCTACTTCTGGTCAACCTTGGATAAGGACGATAAGAATGCCGATCCTGACCAAAAGGCGAAGGAAAGCGTCGAGCAAGTACAAGCCGAACCGCCGATGTCTGCGGATGAAATGCTTAAGGTTACTTCCGAATTAACCGATATTAAGACGAATTTGTCGGACTTGGATCACGTAGCAATGCTCGACCTTGCTTTCACTCTGGATACCCCGGACGCGAAGGAAGAGTTCGATAAAATCAAGACGATCAAGATCCAGCCCATCGTCATTCGTGCCCTGAGCGCCATGTCCCCGGACGAAATCATCGACGCGAAAGGCAAAGACCAATTGACAGCCAGCCTGATCAATTCGATTAACGCCGTCCTATCGGAAGGCAAGTTAACGAAGGTGGATATTACGAATTTCATGATCGCGCTGATCTAATAGGATATTTCAGTCATCGATAGAAAGGGGTGAGAGTTGTGGTTGACGTTCTGTCACAAAATGAGATAGACGCGCTATTAGCGGCGCTATCCTCAGGCGAAATGGATGCGGAAGAGCTTAAAAAGGAAGAAACGCAGAAGAAGGTTCGCGTGTACGACTTCAAACGCGCGATGCGCTTCTCCAAGGATCACCTTCGCAGCTTAACGAGAATCCACGAAAATTTCGCGCGTTTCTTGACGACGTATTTTTCAGCCCAGCTGCGGACATTCGTTCAGATCAGCGTAGTACAGGTCGAACAGCTTCCTTACGATGAATTCATCCGCTCCATCCCGAAGATGACCGTGCTTAATATTTTCGAGGCGGAACCTTTGGAAGGGCGCATGGTACTCGAGGTTCACCCGAACGTCGCTTTCGCGATGCTCGATCGATTGCTCGGCGGTGCCGGTTCGGCGCCTTCGAAGATCGGCAGCTTGACGGAGATCGAGACGATCATCATGGAAAAAATATTCAGCCGGGCTTTCGAAAGCTTGCAGGAGGCGTGGCGAACGATCATCGATTTGCAACCTCGGATGGAAGCGCTCGAGACGAATCCGCAGTTCATGCAAATCGTGTCTCCGAACGAGACGATCGCCCTCATCTCGCTCAGTACGAAGATCGGCGATACGACGGGGATGATCAACCTGTGTATTCCCCATATCGTCATCGAACCGATCATGTCCAGGTTGTCCGTGCACCATTGGTTCGTCAACCAGAAGAAGACGCGCGCGCCGGAAGAGCAAGAATTGCTCGAACAACGGGTCAGCAAAGCCAAGCTTCCGATTATCGCGGAACTCGGCACTTCGCGGATATCCGTCAGAGAGTTTCTGAGTCTCTCCGTCGGAGATGTCATTGCGCTTCATAAACCGACCGGCGAAGGCCTCGAAGTAAAGGTCGGAGACAAGGTTAAATTTATTGCCAGCCCAGGTACCGTGCGCGATAAGATGGCGATTCAAGTAGAAGAGATCGTCAGCGAAGGAGTGGAAGAGATCAATGACGAGTAAAGATTATTTGTCGCAAGAGGAGATCGACGCGCTATTGCGCCAATCTTCCGGCGGAGGAGACGAAGGTTCGTCTTTCGAGGAAAGTTCCGGATCGGGCTTGATGACGATCGACGACTACTTGTCGCCGCTCGAGCAAGACGCGCTTGGCGAAATCGGCAATATTACGTTCGGCAGCGCGGCGACAGCCCTTTCCACGCTGCTTGGCCGGAAGGTCGATATTACGACGCCTACCGTGTCCGCGATCGCCAAAGAACAATTCGAAGAAGAGTTTCCCAAGCCTCATGTAGCCGTTCACGTGAGATATGTCGACGGTTTCGAGGGCATCAATTCGCTAGTCATTAAATCTCACGACGCGCAAGTGATCGCGGATTTGATGTTAGGCGGGGACGGCAACGTCACTTCGGAAGAGCTGAACGAAATTCACATTAGCGCCGTGCAGGAAGCGATGAACCAGATGATGGGTTCGTCCGCGACTTCCATGTCCACGATCTTTAACCGGCTCGTGAATATCTCTCCTCCGGGTATCGATATCCTCGATGTGCGCAACAACTCCGGTGTCAGCAGCCTGCCTACCGAAGAAGTGTACGTCAAAATTTCGTTCCGATTGAAAATCGGCGATTTGATCGATTCTTCCATTATGCAGTTGCTTGCGGTACCTTTCGCGAAGGAGCTTGTTCGTTCCCTGATGGGAGACAGCGAGCCAGCGCCGGCGGCTGCGCCAGCGCAGCCAGCGGTCACGCACGCGCCGCCGCCGGCACAGCCTGCATACGTCGCGCCGGAACCGCCGCAGCCAGCTCCGGCGTACGCCCAATCGCCGCCTCCGGTGCACCAAGCGCCTCCGATGTACCAGGAACCGCCGGCAGCCTACATGCCGCCGCAACCTGCTTCCCCGCAGACGTTCGGCACTTCGGCGAATCGGAACGTCAACGTGAACCCTGTGCAATTCGCCAGCTTCCAAGGCGGCGGATACGCGCAGACCGACGAAACGAATCTCAATCTGCTGCTCGATATTCCTCTTAAAGTGACGGTCGAGCTAGGCCGTACGAAAAAGCAGATCAAGGAGATTTTGGAGCTGTCCCAAGGATCGATTATCGAACTGGACAAGCTGGCGGGCGAACCTGTAGACATCTTAGTGAACAACAAATTGATCGCCAAAGGCGAGGTTGTCGTCATTGACGAAAACTTCGGCGTTCGGGTAACCGACATCGTCAGCCAATGGGATCGCGTCCAAAAAATCCAATAAGCACACCGGGAGGAAAAAGAAATGGCAAACCGCATTCTTATCGTAGACGACGCAGCATTCATGCGCATGATGATTCGCGACATTTTGACGAAGAATGGTTACGAGGTAGTTGGGGAAGCACAAGACGGATCGCAAGCGGTCGAAAAGTATAAAGAGCTTCATCCCGATCTCGTGACGATGGACATCACGATGCCGGAGATGGACGGCATCGCGGCGTTGAAAGAAATCCGCAAAATGGATTCCAACGCCAAAATCATCATGTGTTCCGCAATGGGTCAACAAGCGATGGTTATCGATGCGATTCAAGCAGGCGCGAAAGATTTCATCGTTAAGCCTTTCCAAGCCGATCGCGTTATCGAGGCCATCAAGAAAACTTTGAGCTAAGTCAGGAGCGTTGAGTATCGATGCGAGGATTTCGTCTGTCGGAAGATACCCTGAAGGCGGGCTCATCATGGGATTTGATCTGGGTACTGTTCGTCCTGGGCATCATCGTCGGGCTGATCGTTCTCTCGCTAAGATTTCTCGGGAAGCGAAATCGCGGGTGGTGGATGAACCGCTCGCTCCGTTCGTTAGGGGGTCTGACGTTAGGCACGAACAAGTCGGTGCAGATCGTCGAATGGAACGGACGGATCTACGTGCTCGGCATCGGCGATGACGTCACTTTGCTGGAGTCGATTACCGATACGGACATGGTGGCCGCATTGCTTGCGGACCACGATATGACCGAGCAAGCGAAAGCGTATCCGTTACCCCCATGGCTGCGCAAGTGGACCGGACGCAACAATACGCAAGGCGAACAAGATTCCGATTCGTCAGCTCCTGCCTCGAGTCCCTTCGAGAAAACGCTTGAGAACCGGCTCCGCGAGCTTACGGAGAGAAGGCAGCGCGTAGAGAAGCTGATGGAAGAACGCCGCGCCGAAGATCGGACGGATGAGTAATGAATAAAAAACTGCTTTATAGCTTTAGTGCCATCATGACCGTCATGCTTGCCGCAAGCCATACGGCTTTCGCGGAGGGTAGCATCGGTATTGATGTGAATCTGGGTGACGGGAACGGGGAAGTAGGGGCATCGGCGATATCGCTGTTGCTGCTCATAACGGTACTGAGTCTGGCTCCGGCCATTCTCGTTCTAATGACCAGTTTCACCCGAATCGTTATCGTACTCGGCTTCGTGCGAACTTCGCTCGGAACGCAAATGATGCCTCCGAACCAGGTATTGATCGGTCTAGCTTTGTTCATGACGCTGTTCATTATGGCGCCGACGCTCTCTCAAGTGAACGAACAAGCGCTTCAGCCTTACTTGAAAGGCGAAATTACACAGACCGTCGCGCTGGAAAAAGCGGCCGACCCGATGAAAGCTTTCATGTACAAGCATACCCGTCCTAAAGACCTGTTGCTGTTCATGGATTACACGCAAGCGGAGAAGCCCGCAACTTATAAGGACATTCCGATTACGGTACTCGTTCCGGCGTACGCGATCAGCGAGCTGAAGACGGCGTTCCAGATGGGATTCATGATCTTCGTCCCGTTCCTCATCATCGATATGGTGGTAGCCAGTACGCTTATGGCGATGGGGATGATGATGCTTCCGCCCGTAATGATTTCCTTGCCATTCAAAATCTTGCTCTTCGTGCTCGTCGACGGTTGGTATTTGATCGTGAAGTCGCTGTTGGCCAGCTTTAGCGCATGATAGGTAAAGAATCGTTAAGAGGAGGAGCGCGATGAGCACCGAATTCGTGATCGGCCTTGCCGGCCAAGCGATGTATACCGTACTGAAAATAAGCGCGCCGATGCTCGGAATCGGCCTGATCGTCGGTCTGCTCGTCAGTATTTTTCAAGCGACGACGCATATCCAAGAGCAGACGCTTGCGTTCATACCCAAAATTATAGCCGTGTTCGTGGCGATTCTGGTTTTCGGTCCATGGATTCTTAATATCATGATCGATTTCACCAGCAATCTGCTAGGCAACTTGGCGAATTACATCGGGTGATGCCGAATGGATATTCTCATGCAGGCATTCCCTGCTTTTCTGCTCGTTCTTTGTCGAATTACTGCGTTTTTTGTTGTCGCGCCGATTTTCTCGTCCCGGACGTTTCCTAAGACGATCAAGATCGGACTCGCTTTCTTCGTTTCGATCATCGTGTTCTTGACGATCGGCTGGGATACGAACGTCGTGGCGAACGGCAACTACATCCTGGCGATCTTCCGCGAGATTTTCGCCGGGCTGATTATCGGTTACGTGTCTTATTTGTTCTTCACGATCGTCCAAACTTCCGGCGCGCTGATGGACATACAGATGGGGTTCGGGATCGCCAACATCGTCGACCCGATCTCGGGCGTATCCGCTCCGATTCTCGGCAACTTCAAGTACATGCTCATGATGCTCGTCTTTCTATCGATCAACGGGCATCATTACTTGTTGAAGGCGATCATGAGCAGTTACGACTGGCTACCGCTCGATAACGATCTATTCAAGGTGTATTACGGCGGCAGCATTACGGAGTTTCTCACCCGGACGTTCGCGGACACGTTCCTGCTGGCTCTGCAAATTTCAGCGCCGATCGTCGTGACGATGTTCCTAACGGATCTGGGGCTCGCGCTGCTTACGAGAAGCGCCCCGCAATATAACGTGTTCGTCATCGGGGTTCCGATCAAAATCCTCGTCGGATTGGCCATACTGATATTGCTTCTTCCGGGATTCGGCGTATTGTTCCAATTGTTGTTCGACGCTATGTTTAACGCATTAGAGAAGCTGTTCGTCATCATGCAATCGTCATAAAGGTACAAATCAAGCAAGGGCAAGGAGGGAACATCATGCACCGTTATCGCCTAAGGATGAATTTGCAATTGTTCGCGGGCGAGAAGACGGAGAAGGCGACGCCGAAGAAAAGGTCAGACAGCCGTAAGAAAGGCCAAGTCGCCAAGAGCGCTGAAATTCCCGGTGCCTTGATCCTGCTTGGCGCTGTATGTTGTTTCGTGATGCTAGGCCCATACTTCAGCAAGCAGATTACGAGCATGTTCAGCGACATCTTTCAGCATCGTATGGACATGAACGTTACGCAAGAGAACGTATTGAGCTTGATGACCTATTATTTAATCGAGATGGCCAAGTTTTTGGTACCGATTTTCTTCGTTGTCGTCGTCATTACTTTCGCGTCCTCTTACATTCAAATCGGATGGCTGCTCACGTTCGAATCGTTGAAACCGAAACTGAGCACTCTGAACCCGATCAGCGGAGCGAAAAATCTGTTCGGCATGCGAGCCGTCGTCGAGTTTCTCAAGAGCTCGCTTAAGCTGATCGTCATCTCGATCGTCGTATATACCGTCATTTGGTCGGAGAAACAGCGTTTTCTCGAACTGGCCACGGTGCCCGTTCAAGAAATTTTCGCGTACGTCGCCAGCTTGACGCTTCGTCTCGGCATATTCGTGGCGGTACTGCTCATCTTACTCGCGATCGCGGACTATATGTACCAAAAATACGATTACGAGAAAAAGCTCAGAATGAGCAAGCAAGACATCAAGGACGAACATAAAAACGCGGAGGGCGACCCGCTGATCAAAGGAAAAATCAGAAGCCGGCAACGCCAGATGGCGCTCATGCGCATGATGCAGGAAGTGCCGAACGCCGACGTCATCATCACGAACCCGACCCACTTCGCGGTCGCGCTGCAATACGACGGCACGAAGATGGATGCGCCGAAGGTCATCGCCAAAGGGCAAGACTATCTCGCCCTGCGGATTCGGGAAATCGCCAAAGAACATAACGTTATAACGATGGAAAACAAGCCGCTCGCCCGCGCGCTGTACGAACGGGCCGAAATCGGGGAATCCGTCCCCGCCGATCTGTTCCAAGCCGTAGCGGAAGTGCTGGCATACGTATATCGCCTCAAAGGCCGCAAGAAAGCGTAACAAACACAAAAGACGCATACATACAGCCTTCAAGCGCTAAGCGCAGAAGGCATCATTGGGTTTAAACGAAATTTGGCCGGCTCGCGAGGTTCTTTGGAAGTTACCCAGCATAGCTCCGGTGCAAAGGGAACGGGTTGCTACGGAGAGTCTACGTCCGCCTTTATAATCGAGTTGTAACCTTCAAATCATTCACAGCAACTCGATTATAACAGCGGCGGAGTAGCAACCCATTCCCGGCGCACATTAAGGAGCGCACGAAAGGGTAGGGTTTCCAACGAGCTAACTTGCGAGAGGACAGTATTGAGGAGGTGGAGTCGGCATGAAAATCAGAGACCTAAGCATCCTGGTCGGCATCATAGGCCTTGTTCTTATGATGGTCGTTCCGATTCCAGCAGGACTTCTAGATGTTTTACTCGTTATCAATATTTCACTCGCCATCATGATTTTGCTCATCGCGATGAATACGCAGGATGCGCTTCATTTTTCGATTTTCCCGACGATGCTGCTCATCACGACCATTTTCAGGCTGGCGCTTAATATTTCGACAACACGGTTAATCTTATCGAAGGGCGAAGCCGGTCACGTCGTCCAGACGTTCGGCGAGTTCGTCGCGGGCGGGGAGCTTGCCGTCGGTTTCGTCGTGTTCCTCATTCTCGTCGTCGTTCAGTTCATCGTCATTACGAAAGGCTCGGAGCGCGTTGCCGAAGTCGGCGCTCGCTTCACCCTCGATGCGATGCCGGGTAAACAGATGAGTATCGACGCCGATTTGAACGCCGGCCTTATCAACGAACAACAAGCGAAAGAACGCCGCGAGAAGATCGAGAAAGAAGCGGACTTCTACGGCGCGATGGACGGTGCGAGCAAGTTCGTCAAAGGAGACGCCATCGCATCGATCATTATCGTCTTCATCAACTTGATCGCCGGATTCATCGTCGGCATGGCCATGCACGGCATGGACGTCATGCAGGCGCTCGAGACGTATTCGATCCTCACGATCGGCGACGGTCTCGTCAGCCAAATCCCCGCGCTCTTGATCAGCGTGGCTGCCGGCATCATCGTCACGAGAGCGGCATCCGAAGGAAACTTGGCGCACGACATGACGAAGCAACTGCTCAGATATCCGAATCTTCTTTATATTGTCGCCGGCACGATCGCTTTGCTTGGCATCGCGACGCCGATACCGTTACTAACGACGATGCCTTATGCCGCGATACTCGCAATCGCAGGCTATCGCCTCCAGTCGAACCTTAATAAGAGGAAAGAAGAAGAAGAGCTGCTTGTCGAAGAGAAACAAATCGAAGAAGTGCGCAGTCCGGAGAGCGTCATCAGCTTGCTGCAAGTCGATCCGATCGAATTCGAGTTCGGGTACGGCCTCATCCCGCTCGCGGATACGCAGCAGGGCGGCGATTTGCTTGACAGGATCATCATGATCAGGCGCCAATGCGCCCTCGAAATGGGCCTAATCGTGCCTGTCATTCGGATTCGAGACAATATTCAACTAAAACCGAACGAATATGTTATCAAAATGAAAGGAAATATGGTGGCTCGTGGCGAATTATTGCTAAATCACTACCTGGCCATGAGTCCGGGATTCGACGACGATTCCATCACGGGCATCGAAACGCAGGAACCGGCGTTCGGATTGCCTGCGCTCTGGATCGACGATGCGATGAAGGAGAGAGCGGAGATGTCCGGTTATACGGTCGTCGATCCTCCGTCCGTCGTCGCGACTCATCTGACGGAAGTGATCAAGAAACATGCGCACGAGCTGATCGGCCGCCAAGAGACGAAAGCGCTTGTCGAGAGCGTCAAGGAAACGTTCCCGGCGCTTGTCGACGAACTCATCCCGTCTATTCTGACCGTAGGCGACGTGCAGAAAGTGCTTGCCAAGCTGCTGAAGGAGAAAATATCGATTCGCGATCTCGTGACGATATTCGAGACGTTAGCCGATTACGGGAAGTATACGAAAGATCCGGACGTGCTAACCGAATACGTCAGGCAGAGCCTCTCCAGACAGATTACGCAGCAGTACGCGAATCCTGCCGAGCCGCTCAAGGTCATAACGGTGAGTCCTTCCGTAGAGAAGAAAATCTCGGAAGCCGTGCAGCAATCCGATCACGGCAGCTATCTCGCGATGGATCCCGTATCCTCGCAGACGATCTTTCAGCGGCTCACGGAGCAAGTGAACCGCCAGATCCAATCCGGACAGCAGCCGATCATTCTCACGTCTCCGACGATCCGGATGTACTTGAGGCAATTGCTTGAACGCAGCATGCAAGATATTCCCGTCATCTCTTATAGCGAATTGGAACCTAGCATTGAAGTGCAGAGCGTCGGGGTGGTGAACGCATGAAAGTGAAACGTTATATCGTCGAGGACATTCCCGAAGCGGTGCAACTCATCCGCAGCGAGCTTGGTTCGGATGCCGTCATTCTCAATACGAAAGAAATCCGCGTCGGCGGATTTCTTGGCATGTTCCGAAAGAGAAAGGTGGAAGTCACCGCAGCGATCGACGAGGCATCGAAGAAGCCTCCCGCGCGCAAGCCCGCGGTACCGCGGGCAACCGCGGCGCCTCTTGCCGAAAGGCCGAGCTCCGCGATTGCCGTAGCCGAGCCGAAGGCCGACGCCGGCGCGCTTGCGCCGGTGCTACCCGCCGGTGCGGTACGAGACCGATACGCCCAGCCGTCGTTCGCGGATAAACCGCGCCCGTCGGCATTCGCGGCGCAATTAGACAGCGCAGCCCAGCAAATCGCAGAACCAAGACCTTTCGCCGACCCGACGGACGAGCAAGCGGACACGCTAGCCGTAGCCGTGAAGGTGCTCGAAGAGAGAGAAAGCAAACAGGCGATGCAGGCGGTCGAGTCGGATAGCGTGCCGGCTATACTGACCCCGAAGAACGAACGTGTCGACGAGTCGAGCGCGTTGCTTCACGAGTTGCGCTCGATGAAGGACATGATGCTGAAGCTTACGAAGCAGCAAACGTACCGTACGATGCCGGAATCCGTCATGAGATGGAGCAGGCGACTTGCGGAGCAAGGCGTGGAGCCCGTCTACGTCGAGCAGTTCGCCGAAGCGGTGAACGAGCGCCTCGGCGTTAACAACGATGATCCGCTGATTTGCTTCGAGGCGGCTAAGATCGTGCTTCGGGAATGGCTTGGGCCGTCTCAAGGGTTCGGGTTGTCGCCTAACGCAAGAATCGTTAACTTCGTCGGGCCGACAGGCGTTGGCAAGACGACAACGATCGCCAAGCTGGCCGCCGAACAAGCGATCAACTACCGCCGCCAAGTCGGATTCATTACGGCGGATACGTATCGAATCGCTGCCGTCGATCAGCTTCGGACCTATGCCGACATCTTGAACGTTCCGCTGGAAGTCGTGTTTTCTCCGGGCGAACTAACGAGGGCGTACAAGAAGCTGGACGACCGGGATCTGGTGTTCATGGATACGGCAGGCCGCAATTACCGCAACGAGCTATTCGTATCGGAAGTGAACAGCCTGCTCTCTCCGGGCGAGGAGAGCGAGACGATTCTCGTCTTGAGCATGACCCACAAGTACAGCGACATGAGAACGGTCGCTTCGCAGTTCGCGAAGTACGGCGTTGACCAGCTGCTACTAACGAAGTTCGACGAGACCGACACGTACGGTTCCGTCCTTAACTTAATTAAAGAGTTTTCGTTCCACATTTCCTATATCACTTGCGGACAGACGGTACCGGACGACATTCGCGCCTACGATCCGGAAGAACTAGTACGCAGGCTGCTGGGGGAATTCTCCCATGAATGATCAAGCGGAAGCGCTCAGACACTTGGTGAGCACGGCCAGTCCCGATCTAGCGAAGACGACCCGGATCATTACGATTACGAGTGGCAAAGGAGGCGTCGGCAAGTCCAACTTCAGCTTGAACTTCGCGATGGCGTTGCAGAAACGCGGCTACAGCGTTCTCGTATTCGATGCGGATATCAGCTTTGCGAACATCGACGTCTTGCTCGGCACGCCGGCGCAGTACAACTTGATCCACTTGCTCAAAGGCGAGAAGTCCATATGGGACATTATCCAGACCGGGCCGAACGGCTTGCAGTTCATCGCCGGAGGTTCGGGTTTCAAGGACCTCGTGCGGCTAAGCGATCAAGAGATCGAGTACTTCGCGCAACAGATCGGCAAGCTTAACGGACACGTCGACTTTATCGTATTCGATACGGGGGCCGGTCTTTCCAAAGAAACCGTCCGCTTCATTACGGCAGCCGACGAGACCATCGTCGTCACGACGCCGGAGCCTACGTCGATAACAGATGCCTACGCATTGATCAAGATGGTGAAGTCCATGGGACACGAAGTCACGTTCCGCCTGATCGTTAACCGAGTCGCAGACGATCGAGAAGGCCGGCAAACTTCCGAGAATATGAGACAGGTCGCCAGCAAGTATTTAGGCATCGACCTTCCGGTGCTCGGGTACATTCCGGACGATACGAGCGTATCCAAGTCGGTCAAACGCCAAACGCCGTTGTCCGTCGCGTTTCCGGACAGCGCCGCGGCCCGGGGAATAGACCGGATCGCCGCGAGCTTCCTGTTGGAACGCACGACGCAGTCAACTAGAGGAGTGTCAGGGTTCCTTAATCGGATTAAGAAGCTTTGGAGCTAGCAATCGAATCAACAGCAGGATTACGAGTCTCATACAACTAGAATATCAGGGGGAGGGACACGCAATGCCGGAATATAACGTTCTGATCGTGGATGATTCACCGTTCATGCGCAAAGTGTTCAGCGACGTCATCCGCGCGGATGCTTCGTTCAACGTGCTTGCAACCGCTGGTAACGGCATGGAAGCGGTAGAATTAGCGCTTAAGCTCAAGCCCGACATCATCACGATGGATGTCGAGATGCCGCAAATGAACGGCATCGAAGCGCTCAGACGCATTATGTCCGTTAGACCGACCCCGGTCATCATGTTATCCGCCGTTACCGACAACGGCACGCGGGATACGATCAAAGCGCTTCAATACGGCGCGTTCGACTTCATTCGCAAGCCGGACGGCGCAGTAAAGCTGGATATTCGCCAAGTAGGCGAGCTGCTGCTCGAAAAGTTACATATCGCGGTCCAGACCGTCAGCAACGGCGCTTTCCGGATGTTGCCGGCCGTGGAAGAGAAGGCGGAACCGCCTCCCGTTCCGGAGCCGCGAATCCCGAAGCAGGAGCCGCCCGTCAAGTCGGCTGCTCCGCCCGATGCAGTTATACCCGAGAAAAAGAAGGAAGAGCCGAAATCGCAGCTTCCGAGAGATCGAGCGAATCCGGCTCGAGTCGTCGAACCGCCGAAACGGCCGTCGCCTTCGAACGATATGCGCAAGGCAGATCCTCCGCCGATCAAACCGGAGCCCGGTTTGGCTAAGCCCGCGAGTTCTGCAGCCGGTGCTGTCCAAGAGCAGCGGACCCTTACGGAGAGAAAGCGGACGACCGCGTTATCGAATAAGAAGCCGGAAGTGCCGAACGCACCGCCGGCGGCCGAAGCTCCCGTTGCTCCGTCTCGGCCGCAGGCTGTACGGCGAGAAGCTTCGACGGATTTCAATCATATTGTCGTTATAGGAACGTCTACGGGCGGACCACGAGCGTTGCATGAAGTGCTTACCGGCATCCCGGAACAGTTTGCGGCTCCGATCCTTATCGTTCAGCATATGCCGCCGAAGTTCACGCATTCTTTGGCGCAGAGATTAGACTCCTTCTGCAGCATTCACGTAAGGGAAGCTTCGGACGGAGAGATCGTCGAGAGCGCAACCGCTTATATAGCGCCAGGCGGCAAACATATGCTGCTCGTCAAAGACGCGAAAGGAACCTATCGCATCAAGCTAACGGAAGATCCGTCTGTAAGCGGTCACCGTCCTTCCGTCGACGTTCTATTCGAGTCAGCGGCGCAGCATGCCGGATTAAAGCGGCACGCCGTACTGATGACCGGAATGGGGAGCGACGGTGCGAAAGGCATGAAGGCCTTGCAAGCCAGCGGAGCGCTGACGACGATCGCGGAAGCCGAAGAAACGTGCGTCGTGTACGGCATGCCTCGCTCGGCAGTAGAGCTTGGCGCCGCCTCTCACGTCCTTCCGCTGCAGTCGATATCGTCCGTGCTCGTACGCGAAGTGAACGCTCGTAAAACTTAACGCAGCATCCGCAAGCTCAGCCAATCTGGAGGTGTCCGTCCCGTGGAAATGAATCAGTATCTATCTATTTTTATCGATGAGGCAAACGATCATCTGCAATCTCTTAACGAGAATATGCTTCGGCTTGAGCAACAGCCCGAGGATATTAGCATCGTACAAGTGATTTTCCGTTCGGCGCATACGCTGAAAGGGATGTCGGCAACGATGGAATTCAAGGATCTTGCTTCCTTGACGCACGAGATGGAGAACGTGCTCGATCTCGTACGCAACGGCAAGCTAAGCATGAACGGCGTTATCTTCGACGCACTGTTCAAATGCCTGGACGAATTGGAAGCGATGGTGCAAGACGTCATCAACGGAGGAACGGGCAGCGGTGACGTTACGGAGCTCGTAGACAGGTTGAAAGCGATCGTCAAGGGAGATATCGGAGACGGCAGCGCCGGCGCGAAATCCGCGGCTCCGAAAGCAGCGACGCCTACGTCGCTCATGCTGGACCAATTTCAGCTTTCCGTCCTGATGCAGTCCCTCGAAAGCGGACACCGCGCGTACTACATCGAAGTGACCGTTCGCGAAGACTGCTTGCTGAAGGCGGCAAGAGCCTACATGGTGTTCGATGCTCTCGAACGCAACGGGGAAGTCGTAAAGGCGCATCCTTCCGTGCAGGAGATCGAACAGGAGCAATTCGACCGCAGCTTCGCCGTCTATTATATTTCGCAAGTCGACGAGAGCGTGTTGCGCGATCAGGTTTCAAGAGTTTCCGAGATCGAATCGGTGAACATTACGCCGGTCGATCAAGGCACGTTGACGGATTTGGACAATGCGGCGCACGTCAGCGCTGCGTCGGCTTCGGCCGAAGTACAGACCGCGACCCAGCAAGTCGCTGCGGCCGCTCCAGCCGCTTCGGCTGCCCCCTCCGCGGAGGCTCCGAGCGCCCCGCGTCCGTCTCCGCAAGCGGCTGCGGGCAGCGCCGCTCCGCGGACGATTCGCGTCGATATCGATAGACTAGACTCTCTCATGAATTTGTTCAGCGAGTTGCTCATCGATCGGGTAAGGCTCGAGCAGCTCGCAACCGAAGTTCGCCGCAACGATCTGACGGAGACGGTCGAGCATATGGCGAGAGTAAGCGCGGATCTGCAAAATATCGTACTTAAGCTTCGCATGGTGCCCGTGGAGAGCGTCTTTAACCGGTTCCCCCGCATGGTGCGCGACTTGGCGAAATCGCTCGACAAGAAAGTCGACCTGGTCATTACGGGGGCCGAGACCGAATTGGACCGCACCGTCATCGACGAAATCGGCGATCCGCTCGTGCATCTGATCCGCAACGCGGTCGACCACGGCATCGAATCGATTTCGGACCGGGTGAGCGCAGGCAAATCCGAAGTCGGCACGGTTCACTTGCGCGCGTACCATGCCGGCAACCACGTCTTCATCGAGATCGAAGAAGACGGCAAAGGCATCAATCGTCCGAAGGTTCTCGAAACCGCGATCATGCGCGGCGTCATTACGGCCGAAGACGCCAAGAAGCTGTCCGACGACGAAGTGAACATGCTGATCTTCGCAGCCGGATTCAGCACGGCGGACAAAATTTCGGACATTTCCGGACGCGGCGTCGGACTTGACGTCGTAAAGTCCAAAATCGCATCGCTCGGCGGCCACGTCGCCGTCACTTCCAAGCTCGGATCCGGCACGAAGTTCTCGATCCAGCTGCCGCTCACGCTATCTATTATCGCTGCCATGCTGATTAAGCTAGGTTCGGAGAAATATGCGTTCCCGCTCTCCTCTATCGTGGAGACAGGCTCGATCCGCAAGGAGAACATCCGCAACGTGCACGGCTCCCAAATGATCGAGTTTCGCAACGCCATCATTCCGATCGTCTCGTTGTCGTCCGTCGTCGGTTCGCCTGACTACAATGAGCAGGGCGAGGAAGAGACGGAAATCGTCGTCGTTCGCAAAGGGGACAAGCTGGCAGCGGTCATGGTCGACGAATTTATCGGCCAGAGCGAGATCGTACTGAAGCCGTTAGGCAAATATTTAAGCAGCGTTGTCGGCGTCGTATCCGGCGCAACGATTCTAGGCGACGGACAAGTCGCGCTGATCATCGATCCGAACGCGCTTATCAAATAAAATACCGGACTCTATTGGGAGGGTACATCCATGGCAGAGGAAATGAAAGTCATCGTATTCACGTTGGCGCAAGAAGAGTACGGCATCGAAGTTGATAAAGTTCGCACGATCGAGAGGCTTATGCCGATCACCCGTGTGCCCAAAACGCCGGATTTCGTCAAAGGCGTCATCAATCTTCGCGGCGTCGTCATTCCGGTTATCGATTTGCGCGGCCGCTTCGGCCTCGAGGAGTCGGAGCTCGGAGAAAATTCGCGCATCATTATCGTTGCCGTGAACGACATGGAAGTCGGTTTTATCGTCGACTCGGCTAACGACGTTCTTGATCTGATGAGCGACACGATCGAGAATCCGCCGGAAATCGTAGGCGGCATCAAAGCGAAATACCTGAGCGGCGTTGCCAAAATCGGCGATAACCGCCTGCTCATCCTGCTCAATCTGCCGGAAGTGCTCAATCGCGGCGAAATCGTTCTGCTAGAGCAGCTTGGAGAATAAACCGTGAACCTATTCAACGGCAATGCGGATTTCAAAATGGACGTACTGAGGGAAGTCGGCAATATCGGTGCGGGCAACGCCGCTACCGCGTTATCGCTTCTCCTGGACAAGCCGGTAGACATGGCGGTTCCGACGGTCAGCCTCGTTCCTTTCGAAGCGATCGCGGAGCGGGTAGGGGGTTCGGAAGCCGTCGTCATCGCCATATTCCTGCGCGTGGAAGGCGACGCTCCGGGCAATATGTTCTTCATCCTGAATCGAGAGCCGGCAAGGCGAATCCTACGAGGTCTGCTCGGGTTCGAAGCTGCCGAGAACGACGATTACAGCGAACTGGAACTGTCCGCGCTTAATGAAATCGGCAACATCTTGGCTGGCTCTTACTTGTCTTCTCTGGCCGACTTCACCGGCTTGCACATGTCGCCTACCGTGCCGTCTCTCGCCGTAGATATGGCCGGAGCGATTCTGAGCTACGGCTTGGTTCAATTCGGCACGATGGGCGACGATGCTCTGCTAATCGATACGACGTTCTTGGAAGGGCAACAGGAAGCGGAGGGACATTTCTTCTTGATTCCGGACCCCGAGTCGTTCGATAAGCTGTTCCGTGCGTTGGGAGTGCCGATCGAATGACAGAAGGAGTTCTCATCAAAGTAGGAATGGCGGACTTGAACGTCGGCACGGGCGGCGCGATCATCCGCACGACCGGTCTTGGCTCGTGCGTGGGGTTAACCCTTTACGACGCGCAACTCAAGCTCGGCGGAATGGCGCATATTATGCTGCCTTCTTCCGAAATCGCTCGCGAAGGACAGCTGAACATCGCGAAATACGCGGATACGGCCGTTCCCGAATTGATCGAGCAGCTTAAGAGGAAAGGCGCCAGTATCGGGCGCCTAGTAGCCAAGATGGCCGGCGGCGCCCAAATGTTCGCTTTTGCGAACGGTTCGGATTCGATGAGAATCGGACCCCGGAACGTCGAGGCGACGAAGCTGGCTTTGACGCAGCTCGGCATTCCGCTGATCGGGGAAGATACCGGAGGCAACTACGGCCGTACCGTCGAGCTGGACAGCGGAACCGGCGTGTTCAGTATTCGTAGCGTACAGCACGGCATAAAGGAGATTTAAAGATGATCGGTAACTGGCGAATAAATGTCGGATTCGGCGGATTCGGCGCATTGCTGACTTGGTTGTTCTCTTACGCTAGCAATCCGATCGGAACAACGCTCGTCCGCGGCGTGTACGCCTTCGCGACGTTCACCGCCATCGCATTCGTGATTAGCCTGCTGCTCGGGCAATTGCTGCACCCAAGCGAAGAGTCCGGGCCGGCTATAACCGACGCGCAAGACGAATCAAGCGAGGACCGCGGAAGCAATCTCGACTTGATTACCCCTGACGAAGGGGATGAACTGGCGGAAATGATGAAAGAACGCTGGTCGGACGGCAAAGGCGAAGCGCAAAGCACGTCTTTCCAACCGCTCGAGCCTAAACAGTTGGTGTCGCTTGACAATCCGAATCCGGAGGAAGTGGTTCAGGCGATACGTCGCCTGACGGACGAATAAGGATGGTGAGCAAGAATGGTCGAGCAAACACGATCTAAGGTGTCCCATCATGGGTTATGGCTCAGATGGAAAGAAAACGGGGATTCAGAGGCGCGTAAGCTGCTCATCGAGCAGTATTTGCCCTTGGTTGATTATGTGTCAAGCCGTATGGCGGTAGGGTTGCCGAAGAACGTGACGAAAGACGATTTGTCCAGCAACGGCGTCATGGGATTAATCGATGCGATCGAGAAGTTCGATTATACAAGGGGACTCCAATTCGAAACGTACGCTTCGTGGAGAATACGCGGAGCGATCCTCGACGGCCTTCGTCAAGGAGACTGGGTACCCAGATCCGTACGTGATAAAGCGAAAAAAATGGAGGATGCATACGCGGTACTGGAGCAGAAGCATTTGCGCTCCGCTACGGATGAAGAAGTATGCGCCTATTTGAATATAAGCGATCGAGAATTTCAACAAATGCTTCAGGAGGTCGCGGTGGCGGCCGTCTGTTCGCTGGAGGATCCGATCCGAGAAGAAGAATCCGAGACGAGAATGTCGCTCCTCGTCGACGATAAAGCGATCAATCCGGAGTATACGGTCCATGAAACCTACTTAAAGGAATCGCTAGTCTACGGCATCCAGAAATTGACCGAAAAAGAGAGAACGGTCGTTTCTTTATTTTATTACGATGACCTTTCTTTAAGCGAAATCGCCGAAGTCATGTGCCTTTCGCCATCAAGGATCTCGCAGCTTCATTCCAAAGCGATTCTAAGATTGCGGGGTGCACTGGCGAAACAGAAAGATCATTTGTTGCAAAACGGTTAACAAGGAGGGGATACCATTGGCTAATAACGATACGCAATCATTGGAAGATAGCTTACAAGTGACGATTAGCGATGATAAGCTGCAGGCGCACCTTATCTTTCGCCGGGTCGAAGGCAACATGGCGCTGACGGTACGGGATTTGGAGCAATTTCTGAGCGAGAACGGTGTAAAATTCGGCGTGCAAGCGGACACTTTGTATTTAATCTCGCAAAATCCGCAAGCCTTCTACTTCACGCAGAATATCGTTGCGGCCGGAACGCCGCCGACCAACGGCAGAGACGGTTATATCCGCTATATGTTCGATTCCAGCGAAGAAGGCAAAGGACCCGCGGAGCGGGAAGACGGCAGCGTAGATTATAAGGAATTGAAACAGCTCGCGAACGTCAAAGCCGGACAACTGATCGCCGAGCGTATCCCGGCAGAGCCCGGCACGCCGGGCAAAGCGGTTACGGGTGAAGAGATTGCCCCAAGAGACGGTAAAGAAGCGCATTTCAAAATCGGCAAAAACGTCGTCGTCAATCCGGAGCGCATCGCCATGTACGCGGCAATCGACGGCCTTGTAACGAAGACGGAGAAAGAAAAGCTGAACGTCTTTCCGGTGTTCGAAGTGAACGGAGACGTGGATTATCGCGTCGGGAATATCGATTTTGTCGGCACCGTCGTCATCCGAGGCAATATTCTAACCGGATTCCGGGTCAAAGCGTCGGGGGATATTCGCGTAACCGGGGGCATCGAGGGCGCGGAAGTCGAATCGGACGGTTCGATCGAGGTGTTAGGCGGCATCATCGGCAGCAATAAAGGTTACGTCAAAGCCGGACGCAACGTGAAGTGCTCCTTCATTCAAGAAGGCAACGTGCTCGCTGGAGAAGATATCTATGTCTCTCAGAGTATCATGCACTCCAACATACGCGCCGGCCGGCTCGTGCAGTGCGTAGGCTCCAAAGGATTAGTCGTCGGCGGACTCGTGCAAGCCGGCGATCGGGTAACCGCCCGCATGATCGGCAACTCCATGTCCACCGCGACATCGGTCGAGGTCGGCGTTAAGCCGGAGCTCAGACATGAGCTGAACGATCTTAGATCTACGATCAGACAATTGACCGAAAGCTTGGATAAAACGGAAAAAGCGCTTGCGCTGCTCGATCAGTTGGCCTCGACGGGACAGCTGGCCTCGGATAAGCTTGCGCTTCGCACGAAGCTGTCCGTCACTAAGAAACAGACGATCGAAGAGATGAAAGCCGCCAAGGAACGCACGCTGGAAATCGAGAAATCGTTAGAGGATGCGTCGACGGCTCGCGTAGACGCCACGCATACGTTGTTCGGAGGCACGAAAATCGTGATCGGCCGATACACTCGTTTCATCAAAGACAGCTCGCAGCGGGTTTCATTCCGATTCATGGACGGCGATATCGTCATGGTGCCTTACAATTAACCGACACGAACGGCTAGAAGGCTTGGCAATAGCGTAGGAAGAGGTGACTTGCCCTGAGCTATAAGTCTATCGATATCCAGACCTCATTGCCTCGCACGGTAGAAATGACTCCTCTCGCGCAGCATCAGCAGCAAAGACCGATCATCGAACAAGCCGCGCTGGCCCATCAAACGATCAAGAACGCCGAACACGAAGCCAAGAGGAGCCAGAAGACGGAGTCGTCCGCCAAAGGTACGATCAAAGACCGTGGCGCGCGCGAGCAAGGCAGTCAATCCGGAGCAGGGAAACATTCGCACGAAGAAGAACAGCCATCGGGTTCTGCAAGCGCACCGCCTCCCAAACATCCGTATAAAGGCAAACATATCGATTTCATAGGTTAACCGTACTGCAAGAAAGAAGGGTTGTTCTAATGACGCCAAGTCCGTGGTTAAGCGTTGTACTGCTAGGCGTAGCGATTACGGGGTACGCGTGGATGATGCCGAAGCCTTCCTCGAAAGGCAAAGATTCGGAATTATCAAGCGACTCCGCTTATGAGCAATTGCTCGAGGATCTCGAAGCCGAAAATCGCGAGCTGGTCGATGCGGTCGCCAAGTTTAAGCGCGAGCAAGACGAGACCGTGGACAAGCTAAGCCGCAGAATCGTCGACATGGAGCATCAGATGAAGCTATGGTCGTTGCAAGCCGCGACGACGGCTGCAACCGCTGCGCCGATTCCTGCCGCCACGCCCGAATTCCGTCAAGATGAGCCGGCGACGACCGACGCGCCCTCACAACCTCATACGTTCGTCCAACCGGAGCCGGCGAAAGATCCGGAGCCGGAACCGATCCAGGTTCCTCCGACCTCGATACGAGGCAGATATCCGGAACTGCTGGCGCTTCATGACAAAGGCCGGTCGGTCGAACAGATCGCCAAGTCGCTCGGGCTGAATAAAGGCGAAGTGCAGTTGGTTCTGCAGTTGGCGCGCAGAGAGGAAGAGCAGCATGCGTAAATATCGAAGCTGGCTGATGGGACTCGGCATCGGGCTTATGATCGGCGCTTCGATGCTGCAGCTGATCCTGGCGGCCCAAGATCAAACGAAGCCGCTGACCCGGGAGCAATTGGAGAAACAAGCCGAAGCTGCCGGTTACGTCATCTATTCGGCCGAAGAGTCCATGTATACCGAGGATGAGCTGCAAGCGAAGATCGAAGAGGCGTTGCTGCAAGCCCAGGAAAAGGCGAATAACGCGGAGCCGTCTTCGGCACCTAGCGATAAGCAAGCCGCCGAGCCGGGGGCGGAAGCTTCGCCGGAGAGCGACGCGTCCGCATCGGCATCCCCGGGCGCGACTGAACCGGATGAACCGAAAGCGACGACCTTATACGTGAAGTACGGCATGACGCTTACGGAAGTCGCGGCAAAACTCGAACAACTCGGCGTTGTCGATGACGGGGACGATTTTCTGGACAAATGCTGGTCGATCGCCAAAGATCTTAAAGTCGGGACATCCGTGTTCACGGGCAAGCCGACGTATCGCCAAATTATGACGGAACTTACCCGCTTGAAGCCCTAAAGGCTCGCGCGGGTATTTTTTTGGGTAACGTGCCGTATCTCCATTGCGCTCGCGCCTTCGATATGCTATATTATTTTTCGGTGTAAAAAACACACGCTTTTCAATTTCGTCAAAGGTGCTTAACTTGCGACAAGCAATTAAGTTTTGGCGGAAAGCGCGAGAAGCGGCGGAGATTCACCAAAAACCACTAGGAGGTGCAGTAGAGATGGCAGTCATTTCCATGAAGCAACTGCTTGAAGCAGGCGTGCACTTCGGTCACCAAACACGTCGTTGGAACCCGAAGATGGACAAGTACATCTTTACCGAACGTAACGGCATTTACATTATCGACCTGCAGAAGACGGTCAAGAAAGTCGACGAGGCTTACAACTTCGTACGCCAGCTCGCTGAGAACGGCGGAACGATGCTGTTCGTCGGCACGAAGAAACAAGCGCAAGATTCCGTTAAGGAAGAAGCGGAACGCAGCGGACAATACTACATCAACCAACGTTGGTTGGGTGGTACGCTGACGAACTTCGCTACGATCCAGAAGCGTACCGATCGTCTGCACTTGCTGACGAAATGGGAGAACGACGGCACGTTCGAAGTGCTTCCGAAGAAAGAAGTCATCCTTCTCCGCAAAGAGAAAGATCGTCTTGAGAAATTCCTCGGCGGCATCAAAAACATGCGCAAGCTCCCTGACGCGCTGTTCATCATCGACCCGCGCAAAGAGCGTATCGCGGTAGCGGAAGCTCGCAAGCTCGGCATCCCGATCGTAGGTATCGTCGACACGAACTGCGATCCGGACGAAATCGATTATGTAATCCCGGGCAACGACGACGCGATCCGCGCAGTTAAGCTTCTTACGGCTAAGATGGCTGACGCAATCGTTGAATCCCGCCAAGGCGAAGAAACGACCGCGTAAATCGTTCGCAATCACATAAGCAAGCTGAAAGGGTGGTTAGAAGAAAACTTCTCACCGCCCTTTTTGTAAAAAAGAACATAACCAACGTTTCCCTTGAGCAAGGCGCCCAAGGGCTTATCCACGAGGAGGACGCTACAATGGCTATTAATGCAGCAGACGTTAAAACGCTACGCGAAAGAACGGGAGCAGGCATGCTCGATTGCAAAAAAGCGCTGGAGGAAGCAAGCGGCGATCTGACGAAAGCAGCCGAGCTGCTTCGCGAGAAAGGCCTTTCTGCCGCGGCTAAGAAAGGCGACCGCATCGCTACGGAAGGCGTAGTAGAATCCTACATCCACGGCGGCGGACGCATCGGCGTTCTCGTCGAAATCAACTGCGAGACGGACTTCGTCGGCAAAACCGAGCAATTCAAATCGTTCGCGCGCGACATCGCCATGCACATCGCAGCGGCTAACCCTAAGTTCTTGTCCCGCGAAGAAGTATCGCAAGCCGAACTGGACAAAGAAAAAGAAATCCTGCGCAACCAAGCGCTCAACGAAGGCAAGCCTGAGAAAATCGTCGACAAGATGGTTGAAGGCCGCATGAACAAATACTATGAGGAAAACTGCCTCATGGAGCAAGCTTTCGTTAAAGATCCGGACAAATCGATCACGACGCTCTTGAACGAGAAAATCGCGACAATCGGCGAGAAAATCTCGATCCGTCGTTTCGCTCGTTTCGAGCTGGGCGAAGGCCTCGAGAAAAAAGTGGACAACTTCGTCGAAGAAGTTATGGCTCAAGTGAAACAATAATAGTAAATTTAAAAAGGGGAACACGCGGTGTTCCCCCTTTTTGAGCGATCGCAAGGAAAGAAATTACAGTGGATATGATGGAGGTACAAATGGAGCGTCCCGTATATAAACGCGTAGTATTGAAGGTGAGCGGAGAGTCGTTGTCCGGCACGAACGGATACGGCATCGAAGCGTCGACCATCCTGTCGATCGCGCAGCAAGTGAAGGAAGTCGTCGAGCTAGGCGTTGAAGTCGCGATCGTGTGCGGCGGCGGCAACATATGGCGCGGCATCGCCGGCAGCCAGAAGGGGATCGACCGCGCGACCGCCGACTACATGGGCATGCTCGCGACCGTCATGAACTCTCTTGCCCTTCAAGACGCGCTTGAACAGATCGACGTGCCAACACGGGTGCAAACTTCCATCGCTATGCAACAGATCGCCGAGCCTTACATCCGCAGAAGAGCGATTCGCCACTTGGAGAAGGGCCGCGTCGTCATTTTCGCCGCAGGCACGGGCAATCCGTTCTTCTCCACCGACACGACCGCGGCGCTGCGCGCGGCCGAGATCGAAGCCGAGGTCATCCTCATGGCCAAGAACAAAGTCGACGGCGTATACAGCGCCGATCCGTTCAAAGATGCAAGCGCGGAAAAATACGAGCAATTGACGTACATGGACGTTCTGAACAAAAACCTCGGCGTCATGGATTCCACCGCTTCCTCGCTCTGCATGGACAACAATATCCCGCTTCTCGTGTTTGCGATTACCGAGAAAGGAAACATTAAGCGTGCCGTCCTCGGCGAGAAGATCGGCACCATTGTGAAGGGGAGTCTTGACTAATGCCACAAGCGATTAAGAAAAACGCGGAAGATCGCATGGAAAAAGCGCTAAGCGCGTTGAAACGCGATTTGCAAACGCTGCGGGCCGGACGCGCATCCGCCTCGATGCTCGATAGAGTGGAAGCCGATTACTACGGCACGCCGACGCCGGTCAATCAGATGGGCTCGATCAATACGCCGGATTCCCGCACGCTCATTATTCAGCCTTGGGACAAATCCGCTCTTGCGGCGATCGAGAAAGCGATTCTGAAGTCCGACCTCGGGCTCACCCCGGCGAACGACGGATCGATCATTCGCATCAATATTCCGCCGCTCACGCAAGAGCGCCGCGCGGACCTCGCGAAGCAGACGAAGAAATTCGGCGAAGAAGCGAAAGTGGCGATCCGCAACATTCGCCGCGACGCGAACGACGACATCAAGAAAAAGGAAAAGGGCGAAATTTCCGAAGACGAGTCTCGCCGCCATCAAGACGACGTTCAGAAAATTACGGACCGTTACGTCGCCGAAGTGGACAAAATACTGCTCGCCAAAGAGAAAGAAATCATGGAAGTATAAAGAGCTTCCGGATGAGCCCCTCCGCCAGGTGGGGTTTATTCTCATTTATTACGGGCTGGATCAAGCGTCTGAGGGGGAAGAACGATGGGCAGCTTCTTCAAGTGGCTCCGCAAGCTTCGGATCGGCGTATTCACTTCGGAGGGCATTCGGTCGGCGCAAGCGAACGAATTGCCGACGGGAGACAACATTCCGGAGCATGTAGCCATCATTATGGATGGCAACGGCCGCTGGGCGAAAGCTCGCGGGCTTCCGAGAATAGCAGGTCACCATAGCGGGATGAAAACCGTTAAGAGGATTGCGAAGGCAGCTGACCGTATCGGCGTCAGAGTATTGACGTTGTACGCGTTTTCCACGGAAAACTGGATACGCCCTAAAGCGGAAGTCGAATTTCTGATGAAGCTCCCGCAGGAATTTCTGGCGCTCGAGTTGGGCGAGTTGATCGAGAACAACGTGCAGGTCCGGATGATGGGCAAACGCGATTTGCTGCCCGGCCATACGCTTGCCGCACTCGACGAAGCGATCGCGCGCACGAAAGACAATACAGGCCTCATCCTTAATTTCGCGCTAAACTACGGAAGCCGCGACGAAATGGTCGAAACGTCTCGCGAGCTTGCGCGGCAAGCCGCAGCGGGTCGATTAGATCCGGAAGCCATCGATGAAGCGATGTTCGGAAGCAAGCTGTTGTCGGGCGAATTGCCGGACCCGGATCTGCTGATCCGCACGAGCGGCGAGCTCCGCTTGAGCAATTTCATGCTGTGGCAGGTTGCATACAGCGAATTTTGGTTCACGGACGTGTTCTGGCCTTCGTTCGGCGAAGAGCATCTATACGAAGCGATACGGGAGTATCAGCGGCGATCGCGCCGTTACGGGGGGCTTTTGCAGCATGAAACAGCGGATCATTAGCGGAGTAACCGCGGGACTGGCTTTCGTCTTCCTGCTCTGGGCGGGCGGATGGTATTATTCGGGTTTTCTCGCGGTTCTTGCGCTTGTGGGGTTCTGGGAATTCGTTAGACTGAACGGACAATCTTGGCTGAGAGCCGACGTGTTGATCGGTTTCGCGGCGGTCGGCATTCTCGCGCTGCCCGAAATTCCGTTCGATTGGGACATGCCCTCCTTTAAAGTCATGGCATGGCTGCTCATGTTCGTCCTGCTGACCGGAACGGTTTTCAGCAAGAACCGTATACAATTAGAGCACGTAAGCATTCTGTTCCTCGGCGTCATCTACGTCGGGATCGGTTTTCACTATATGGCGGTCACGCGCGAGATGACGCACGGCATCTTCTGGTCGGTTCTGACGTTCTTCTGCATATGGGCGTCGGATGCGGGCGCGTATTTCGTCGGCAAAGCGATCGGACGGACGAAGCTGTGGCCGGCGATCAGTCCGAACAAGACGATCGAAGGCGCCATCGGCGGTCTTGTCATCGCGATGATCACGGCGGGCATATTCGCGTACGTCGAGCCGGATCGGCTTAGCTACGGCGATGCCGCGTTAATCGGCTTAGCGGCGGCGGTGGCCGGTCAATTGGGCGATCTCGTTCAATCGGCGTACAAACGATTCCGCGGAGTCAAGGATTCGGGCAATCTATTGCCCGGACACGGCGGCGTGCTGGATCGTACGGATAGCTGGCTGATCGTGTTTCCGCTCGTGCATTTGCTCGGTTTATTGCCGCAATAACGAGGGGTTTCATTACATAGTAACAGAAGGCAGCGGAGGTTAGTTCCATGAAAACAATAGCGGTGCTCGGCAGTACGGGCTCGATCGGCACGCAAACGCTCGACGTCATCTCTCGGGAACCGGACAGCTATGAAGTCGTAGGACTCGCCGCCGGCGGCAACGTGGAGCTGCTTCTGCGGCAGGTGAATGCGTTCAAGCCGAAGCTCGTGTCGGTAGGAACGAAGGACGCCGCCGATATGTTAAGACAGCAGGTGCCGGCCGGCGTTAAAGTCGTGTTCGGAGAAGAAGGCCTGATCGAAGTCGCGGCAGGATCGGGCGCATCGTTCGTCGTCTGCGCGCTGACCGGCAGCATCGGGCTTCGTTCTACGCTCGCAGCGATCGACGCCGGCGCGAGCATCGGCCTTGCGAACAAGGAAACGCTCGTGACCGCGGGGCACATCGTCATGCAACGAGCGAGGGAGAGAGGAATCTCCTTGCTGCCCGTCGACAGCGAGCATTCTGCCATCTTCCAATGCTTGAACGGGGAAGACGCGAAGGCGATCAAACGGTTGGTTATTACCGCATCGGGCGGCAGTTTCCGCGATCGTACGCGCGATCAATTGATCGGAGTTACGGTAGAGGATGCGCTCAAGCATCCGAATTGGAGCATGGGCGCCAAAATTACGATCGACTCGGCGACGATGGTAAACAAAGGGCTGGAAGTCATCGAAGCCCACTGGCTGTTCGGGCTTCCGTACGACCTGATCGACGTCGTCCTTCATCCGGAGAGCATCATCCATTCGATGGTCGAGTTCGTGGATACGAGCGTCATCGCGCAGCTCGGCAATCCGGACATGCGCGTTCCGATTCAATACGCGCTCACGTATCCGGAGCGGCGGCCGTCCCCGGCTTCTCCGCTGGATTTGGTAAAGGCGGGAACGCTTCGTTTTCGCGAAATGGACTTCGGGCGGTTCCCGTGCTTAAGGATGGCTTACGAAGCGGGAAGGACTGGAGGAACGGCGCCGACCGTATTCAATGCCGCGAACGAAATCGCCGTTGCTCGTTTCTTGAAGGGAGAAATCTCTTTCCTGGCGATCGAGGATACGATCGCGGAGGTGCTTGCGCGTCACGACGCCGTAAGATCCCCGGACTTGGCGACGATACTCGAAGCGGACGGCTGGGCCCGCCGCGAAGCGCTTTTTCGTTAAATATCCGGAAGACGGTATTCTCTTGTAGCGCTTGGGAGAATAATGTTAATCTAAGATCAGCCGCTTGTACGGGCAACGGGTAAGGAGTTGAATCGATGGGAAATATTCAGGTCGCGTTATTGACCGTGCTCATGTTCTTTTTGCTCGTATCGCTGCACGAATGGGGCCATTTCTATTTCGCCCGCAGGGCTGGCATATTGGTACGCGAGTTCGCGATCGGCTTCGGGCCGAAGCTGTTCTCGATCAAGCGAGGGGAAACCCGCTACACCCTTCGGCTGCTGCCGATCGGGGGCTTCGTTCGGATGGCCGGGGAAGATCCGGAAGTCGTCGAAATCAAGACCGGTCAGACGATCGCGATCCGGATCAAAGACAATCGGGTCACCCGTCTATATCTCGACCGGCTAGATGAACGCTCGGACGTTCTTCGCGGCGAGATTAAGGCGATCGACTTGGAGAAGCATCTGTACGTCACGCTAGACGTCGACGGAGACGTCGAGCGGTTCGATGTGCACCCTGCCGCGCTCTTGATCGCGAGAGGGCAGGAGACGCAAATCGCTCCGCTTGATCGCCAATTCGGCCAGAAACCGGTAGGCAAGCGGGCGCTTGCGATTTTCGCCGGGCCGGTCATGAATTTCTTGCTCGCATACGTCTTATTCGCTCTCTATATCGTGCTGCAAGGCGTACCCGTCGACAACCCGACCAAAATTTTGATCGCCCACGTGGAAGCCGGAAAGCCGGCCGCTGCGGCAGGCTTGGAGAAAGGCGATTGGGTCAAGTCGATCAACGATACGCCGATCGGAGCCGACGTCCAGCTGTTCATCGATAAGATCGAGGCATCGGTCGGGAAGCCGATGAATTGGATCGTCGAGCGGGACGGCGTCGATGTGCCGATTAAGGTCACGCCTGACCCGGCGACGGGCAAAGTAGGCGTCGTGCCGACGGGAGAGGCGAGAAAGCCGGGCATCGGCGAGACGATCAAGTTCGCCGGAACTTCGATGGTCGATATGACGGAGCGAATATTCGAAGGCTTCCGCAAGCTTATATTCGGAGAGTTCAAGCTGGACGACCTTGGCGGACCGGTCAAGACGACGCAATTGACGGTAGAGATCGCGAAGCAAGGATTCGCCCAACTGACAATGTGGGCGGGAATCCTCAGCCTGTATCTCGGCATCTTTAACCTGTTGCCGATACCGGCGCTCGACGGAAGCCGACTTCTGTTCCTCGGAATCGAAGCGATTCGCGGCAAACCGATCGATCCGAACCGGGAGAGCATGGTGCACTTCATCGGTTTCGCCATGTTAATGCTGTTAATGGTCGTCGTCACTTATAACGATATCGTAGGATTAGTCAGACACTAAGCCGTTGTCAGGAGTTGGGGAGCGTTATGTCGAAGGATTCGAAGACGCAAGCGTTCGTTACGGAAATTACGCCGCAGGGCGAAGATTTCTCGCGTTGGTATATAGACGTCATCAAGAAGGCGGAATTGATGGATTACTCGCCGGTCCGCGGCTGCATCGTGTTCCGTCCGGAAGGCTTCGAGATTTGGGAGAACATCCAGAAGGAGCTGGACGCCCGGTTCAAAGCGACGGGTCACCGCAACGCGTACTTCCCGATGTTCATTCCGGAAAGCTTCTTCCAGAAAGAGAAGGAGCACGTGGAAGGGTTCAATCCCGAGCTGCCGTTCGTGACCGAAGCGGGCGGAGAGCAGCTCGAGGAGCGCCTTGCCGTCCGTCCGACGTCGGAGACGATGTTCGGCCATATGTACAGCAAGTGGATCAACTCCTACCGCGACTTGCCGGTGCTGATCAACCAATGGGCGAACGTCGTCCGTTGGGAGAAAAGAACGCTGCCGTTCCTGCGCACGAGCGAATTCCTGTGGCAGGAAGGCCATACGGCGCACGAGGACGAAGCGGACGCCCGCAAAGAAACGATGACGATGCTGGACGTGTACACGGATTTCGTGGAGAACGTACTCGCGATCCCGGTCATCAAGGGCGAGAAGACGCCGTCGGAGCGGTTCGCGGGAGCGGTCGATACGTACTCGATCGAAGCGATGATGAAGGACGGCCGCGCGGTTCAGGCCGGTACGTCCCACTATCTTGGGACGAAGTTCGCCGTTGCGTTCGACATTAAGTATCTCGACCGCGAGAATACGCAGCAATATTGCCATACGACGTCTTGGGGCGTCAGCACCCGCTTGATCGGCGCCACGATCATGGTGCACGGCGACGATCGCGGTCTCGTATTGCCGCCGAAGGTCGCGCCGACCCAAGTCATCATGATTCCGATCGGACCTCCGAAAACCCGCGAGACGGTGATCGGCAAGACGGACGAGCTGTACGCGCAGCTTAAAGCCGCAGGCGTTCGCGTTCGCGTGGACGACCGCGCGGACGTATCTCCGGGCTGGAAGTTCAACGAATACGAAATGCGCGGCATTCCGATCCGTCTCGAGATCGGGCCTCGCGACATCGAGAACGGCCAATGCGTCCTCGTCTCCCGCGTAAGCGGCGAGAAGAAGTCCGTCGCGCTCGATAACATCGTCGCCGAAATCGAAGCGCTGCTCGCGCAAATTCACGGCGATATGTACGCGAAAGCGCTGGCGTTCCGCGAGGAGAATTCGTTCTCCGTAGATACGCTGGACGAGTTCAAGACGGCGATGGAGCAAAGCCGCGGCTTCGGCCTAGCCGGCTGGTGCGGCTCCGACGCTTGCGAAAGCACGGTGAAGGCGGAAACCGGCGCGACGAGCCGGAACATTCCGTTCGAACCGGCCGAGAAGAAGTCGACTTGCCTCGTATGCGGCGATGCGGCGAAGCATACGGTCGTGTTCGCAAGAGCTTATTAAGAATGAAGGGGTGTTCTTTGCCGGAAACGGCGGGGGACACCTCATTTTTTATTTGTAGGAAAAGATGTTCCGCTCAAATTTACGGTCTGTGGAGCCAATAACCAAGAATCGACGGTTATTTTGTAACCAATTACCCTCAGATTATAAATAACAACAAATCGATATTTATTTGGTTGAGATCGAACGGATTGGCGGATTTTTGCTCCGATTAACTGCGTATTTGTGGTGTTTTGCGTAACAACCTGTTTTTTGAGAGTAATAAATGCATATGCGAGTTATTTGGGTTGTTCGCTCTTGCTCCATCGAGGCTCGTCCATCACCCTCGGAATCTACTTCCATTCTATTGAAGGGGGCTACCTCATCAGGTAGAATAACTAGAGAGTAAGCGGAGAGGAATGTGAAGATGCAGCCGACGGATAAACAACGACACGGCTTCGAAGTGCTGATGCAACAAGCGGCGCTTCCTGCCGAATGGAAGCAGGAGTATTATTCTAACGGCTATTTGGATCGTTTGGAAATCAGTCCGTCCAAGAAGGAATGGACGTTCTATATCGGGCTAACTCAATTGCTGCCGGCCGCGGTATACGCCGGCATGACAGAGCGGATGAGAGCGAAGCTTGGCCATCACGCGGACATTCAGACCGTGCTGCTGTACGCCCAAGCCGTTCCTACGGGGGCGATCGTGCAGGCGTATTGGAGCTTGTTCGTCGAGTGGATGCAGCAGTCGGTCGTATCGGTCAACGGCTGGCTTGCGAAAGCCGAAGTCGACTACGACGACAAAGACGTCGTAACAGTCACGCTGCACACCGTGATGAACCTGGAGCTTGCCAAGAAGAAAGAAATCGACGTTCACGCAGCCCGCTTCTTCGAGGAAAGATTCCAGCGCGCGACGCGGTTCAAGCTGACGGTCGGCGAAGCGCGGCCGGATATGATGAGCGAGTTCACGCAGAAGATTCAGCAGGAAAACCGCGACGCGATCGAGCAACTGATGGCCGACTCCAAGGAAGCGGCTGCTGCGGCAGAAGGCGAGCCGCCTCAGGTGCTCCAGCACGGCTACGAGATCAAGGAAGAGCCGGTCCCGATCTCGCAAATTCAAGAGGAAGAGAAGAAGGTGACGATCCAAGGCGCGGTATTCGGCTTGGAGGTCAAAGAGCTTCGGACGGGCAGCACGCTGTTCGCGTTCAACGTGACGGATTTCTCCGACTCTCTGAACGTGAAGATGTTCGCCAAAAACAAGGAAGACGCGAAGATGCTCAGCCTGCTTGCCAACGGCAAGTGGGTCAAGATGCGCGGCAAGGTCGAGTACGACCGGTTCATGAACCCGCCCGAGCTCGTTATTTTTCCGAACGATATTAAAGAAGTCGTCGCTCCGCCGGAGCGCAAGGACGATGCCGAAGTGAAGCGCGTCGAATTCCATCTTCACACGACGATGAGCACGATGGACGCGGTTACTCCGGTCGACCTATATATTAAGACGGCAGCCAAGTGGGGGCATACGGCGATCGCGGTCTCGGACCACGCCAACGTGCAATGCTTCCCCGACGCCGCGAAGGCTGGCAAGAAGCACGGCATCAAGGTCATGTTCGGCGTCGAGGCGAACGTCGTCAACGACGCGGTGCCGATGGTGCTGAACCCGCGCGAGGAAAGTCTCGAAGACGCCGTCTACGTCGTATTCGATATCGAGACGACGGGTCTGTCCGTCACGAACAACAAGATTATCGAGTTAGCCGGCGTGAAGATGCACAAAGGCCAGGAGATCGGCAGGTTCGCGACGTTCATCAACCCGCATGAGCCGATTCCCTATAACATTCAACAACTGACGAACATTACGGACGATATGGTCAAGGACGCGCCGGAGCTTGAGCCGAAGCTCCGCGAGTTCATCGATTTCATCGAGGACGCCGTGCTCGTCGCCCACAACGCGAGATTCGACGTCGGCTTCATGCAGGAGGCTTGCAAGCGGCACGGATTGCCGCCGATTCCGAACCCGGCGCTCGATACGCTCGAGCTTGCGCGGTATCTGCATCCGCACATGAAAAACCACCGTCTCAACACGCTTGCGGATTTGTACAAAGTGTCGCTCGAAAGCCATCACCGCGCCATCGACGATACGATCGCGCTGGCCGGTATCCTGAACGGCTTGCTGAAGGACGCCGCTGCCCGCGGCGTGACGGGACTTCATATTCTGAACGAAGTGAACGTCGACAGCTGGAAGACGTCGCGCCCGTTCCACTGCGGCGTGTACGCGCTGAACGCGGTCGGCAAGAAGAACTTATACAAGCTGATTTCCATGTCTCACACCGATTACATGAACCGCGTGGCGTGCATGCCGAGAAGCAAGCTAGTGGAGCTGCGCGAAGGACTCCTTATCATCTCCGGCTGCGAGAAGGGCGAGCTGTTCGAGACGGTGCTCAACAAGTCGCAGGAGGAAGCGGAGGACGTGGCGGCTTTCTACGACGTGCTCGAAATCCAGCCGCTAGATTTCTATATGCACCTGCTGGACAAAGGGCTGGTAGGCAGCCGCGCCGAGCTCGAAGAAGCGCTGCGCCGCATCGTCCGCATCGGCGATAAGCTCGGCAAGCCCGTCATCGCGACGGGCAACGTCCACTACTTGCTGCCGAGAGAGAAGCTGTTCCGCGACATTACGATTCTCGGCATTACCGGGTTTAGTCCGCTGAAGGATCAGCGCAAGCCGGACGCGCATTTCCGCACGACGAACGAGATGCTGGAGGCGTTCGAATTCCTCGGCAAGGACAAAGCCTACGAGGTCGTCGTACGCAACACGAACGAGCTGGCGGAGCGGTTCGAGACGTACGATATGTTTCCGAAGAAGGGCGGTCCTACAGACAACGGCCTGTTCTCGCCGATCATCGATGGCGCCGACGAGGAAATTCGCAATACGTGCTATGCGACGGCCAAGGAGATGTACGGCGAGGAGTTGCCCGAGGTCATCGTCGCGCGGCTCGAGAAGGAGCTTGTTCCGATTATTAAATACGGCTTCTCCGCGAACTATTTGATTTCCGAGCGGCTCGTAAAGAAGTCCAACGCCGACGGTTACCTGGTAGGCTCGCGGGGTTCGGTCGGCTCGTCGGTCGTCGCGCTGTTCCTCGGCATCTCGGAGGTTAATCCGCTGCCGGCGCATTACTTGTGCAAGAACAAAGCGTGCAAGCATAGCGAATGGTTCCTCGACGGCAGCGTGCCTTCCGGTTTCGACTTGCCGGACAAAACGTGTCCGGACTGCGGCGAACCGATGAAAGGCGACGGTCAGGACATTCCGTTCGAGACGTTCCTCGGGTTCAAAGGCGATAAGGTTCCCGATATCGACCTTAACTTCTCGGGCGAATATCAGCCGCACGCCCACAACTATACGAAAGTATTGTTCGGGGAGAAGAACGTGTTCCGGGCGGGCACGATCGGCACGGTCGCGGAGAAGACGGCGTTCGGCTTCGCTAAGAAATACGAGGAAGAGCACGGCAAAAGCTGGCGAGGCGCGGAGCTGAATCGGCTGGCGGCGGGATGTACGGGCGTCAAGCGCAGCACGGGCCAGCATCCGGGCGGCATCGTCGTCGTTCCGGACTATATCGAAGTGGAGGATATTACGCCGGTTCAATTCCCGGCCGACGATAAAAACTCCGAGTGGAAGACGACGCACTTCGATTACCACGCGTTCGACGAAAACTTGCTCAAGCTCGATATACTCGGACACGACGATCCGACGATGATGCGGATGCTGCAGGACTTGACCGGCGTCGATCCGACGACGATCCCGATGAACGATCCGAAGGTCATGAGCCTGTTCAACTCCGTGGACGCGCTCGGCGTTAGCCCTCAACAGATCCGGTCGCCGGTCGCGACGTTCGGCGTTCCGGAGATGGGCACGCGGTTCGTTCGACAAATGCTGGAGGAAACGAAGCCGTCCTCGTTCGCCGACTTGCTGCAAATCTCGGGCTTGTCCCATGGAACCGGGGTATGGCTCGGCAACGCGCAAGAGCTGATCAAGAACGGCACGTGCACGATCAAGACCGTAATCGGCTGCCGCGACGATATCATGCTTTTCCTTATTTATAAAGCGGGAATGGAGGCGTCCCTCGCGTTCAAGATTACGGAAAGCGTGCGTAAAGGGAAAGGACTCACGCCGGAGTGGATCGAGGAGATGAAGCGGTGCAAAGTGCCGCAATGGTACATCGATTCGTGTCTGCGCATCGAGTACATGTTCCCGAAAGCCCACGCCTCCGCTTACGTTATCTCGGCGGTTCGCACGGCATACTTCAAGCTATATTATCCGATCGAATTTTACGCGACGTACTTCTCGGTTCGCGCGGGCGATTTCGACGTCGAGCTGTTCTGCCAAGGCTATGACGCGATTCTCAAGATGCTGATCGACATCGAGGCGAAAGGCTTCCAAGCCACGACCAAAGAGAAGAACATGATTTCCATACTCGAGATGGGTCTGGAGATGGCGGCGCGCGGCTTCAAATTCAAGCCGATCGATCTGTACCGTTCCGACGCGACCCGGTTCATCGTGGACGGCGACAGCTTGATCCCGCCGTTCGGCGCGATCGCCGGCGTCGGGGAGAACGCGGCCCGCAACATCGCGGCTTCCCGCGAGGACGGCGACTTCCTGTCCGTGGAAGATTTCCAGCAGCGCTCCAAGGCGAGCAAGACGATCGTCGAGGTGCTCAGCGGCATGGGCGTATTCCGCGGACTGCCGGAGTCGAACCAATTGATGCTCTTTTAGCCTCGCAAAGCGAAGCAATGCCCCGGAGTTGATTCCACGTACTTTGCCCGGACGCGGGGAGCAGGGATCGCCGTCAAGCGGCGTTGTTACGGGAAAGATGTGGTTGCCAGCGGATTGCAGGTTATGGTATATTAATTTTGGTAATCATGTGGATATCACTGTCTGCAGAAGAGTGGGGAAACCCACTCTTTAAGTTTTGTCATCGGCCTTTTTGCGTTGTGACGCCTGCAGATATCCATTTGAAGCATCGGGAGGTATACCAAATTTGAGCGCATCGAAAATCAAATCCATCGTTGAGGAATTCGCGACGCCGTACTTGACGGAGAACGGGTTCCAATTGGTGGACGTGGAATATGTAAAGGAAGGCAGCAACTGGTTCCTGCGCATTTACGTGGACAAGGACGGCGGCATCGATATCGACGATTGCGGCCGCGTTTCCGAATTCATCAGCGCGAAGCTGGATGAGCTGGATCCGATTTCCGAAGCGTATTTCCTCGAAGTGAGCTCGCCCGGCGCGGAGCGCCCGCTGAAGAAAGCGGACGACGTGGCCAAGGCGGCGGGCAAGCACGTTTTCGTGACGACGTACGAGCCGATCGACGGCTCCAAAGAATTCGAAGGCAAGCTCGAAAGCTTCGACGGTACGACGTTAACGGTCGCGATCGGACGCAAAAAGCATGCGATTCCGTACAGCAAGGTGGCTTCCGCTAGGCTGGCCATCGTGTTCTAACTTAACAATGACAACCGGCAGGCCGTAACCAACGTTACGGGCTTAGCCGTATTATGAGGAGGAATGATCTTGACATGAGCATGGAGTTTATTGAAGCGCTGTCCGAAATCGAGCGCGATAAGGGCATTAGCAAAGACGTCCTGATCGAGGCTATCGAAGCGGCACTGATCTCCAGCTACAAACGGAACTTTAATACGGCGCAAAACGTTCGCGTGGACATTAACCGGACAACTGGGCAAATTAAAGTATACGCGCGCAAAACGGTATCCGAGGACGTGCTCGACCCGCGCCTGGAAATTTCGGTCGAGGCGGCGAGAAGCATTAATCCGCACTACCAAATCGAGGATATCGCCGAGATCGAGGTTACGCCTCGCGATTTCGGCCGCATCGCCGCGCAAACCGCGAAGCAAGTCGTGACGCAGCGCATCCGCGAAGCGGAACGCGGACTGATCTATCACGCATTCGTCGACAAAGAGCAGGATATCGTAACGGGCATCATTCAGCGGATGGATCTGCGCAACCTGTACGTCGATCTCGGTAAAGTCGAAGCGGCGCTCCCGCTGACCGAGCTTATGCCTACCGATAAGTTCAAGCAAGGCGACCGCGTGAAGGCTTATATTACGAAAGTCGAGAACACGAGCAAGGGCCCTCAAATCATTTTATCCCGTACTCATCCAGGGCTGCTGAAACGTCTGTTCGAGCTTGAAGTACCCGAAATCTTCGACGGTACGGTCGAGATTCGTTCGGTCGCGCGCGAAGCGGGCTTCCGTTCGAAGATCGCCGTTCATTCCCGCAACGAGGAAGTCGATCCGGTAGGCTCTTGCGTCGGCCAGAAAGGCATTCGCGTCCAATCGATCGTCACCGAGCTGAAAGGCGAGAAAATCGACATCGTGAGATGGTCCGAAGCAGTCGACGAGTACGTCGCGAACGCGCTTAGCCCTTCCAAGGTGCTCGAAGTGCTCGTGTTCGAAGCGGAGAAGATGGCCCGCGTCATCGTGCCGGATTACCAGCTTTCGCTCGCGATCGGCATCAAGGGCCAGAACGCGCGCCTTGCGGCGAAGCTGACCGGCTGGAAGATCGATATCAAGAGCGAGACGCAAGCCGAGCAGGAATACGGGCGGCCGAAGTCGACCGGCGCGACGATGCATCAGGACAGCGTATCGATCGACTAAGGATTGCTTACGAAGCGCGTTTCTCGCGAATCGCTGGAGGGGATCGTCTTGAGACCTAGGAAGATACCGCAGCGCAAATGCGTCGCTTGCCAGCAGATGATGGCGAAGAAGGAATTGATCCGGATCGTGCGTTCTCCCGCGGGGGAAATCTCGATCGACTTGACCGGCAAAAAGCCGGGAAGAGGCGCGTATTTGTGCGGCAAAGTGTCGTGCTTTAAGTTGGCCAAAAAATCCAAAGCGTTCGAGCGCGCGCTCGCGACGCCGGTGGAAGCTGAAATATACGATCGTCTGGAAGCGGATTTCATTCGCGTGGAGGATAAGTTCCAGGCCGCGAAGGAGCTTGATCAAGGTGACGGCATCGAATAAAGCGTTGTCCCGTCTAGGGCTCGCCATGAGAGCGGGCAAGCTGGTCAGCGGCGAGGAAATCGTCCTGAAGGCGATTCGCTCGGGCGAGGCGAAGCTGGTGTTGCTGGCGAGCGACGCTTCGGACAACACGAGCAAGAAATTCGCGGATAAGTGCAAAAGTTACGGCGTGCCGATGCTGATCGGCTATTCCAGGTTCGAGCTGGGCGCCGCTGTCGGAAAGCCGGAACGCGTTATATTCGCGGTTACGGATCGGGGGTTTGCCGACATGCTTCAAGTCGGCTTCGTTCATCATTCGGAGGTGGAGAATATTGAGTAAACAAGAAGACAACAAAGATAAGCTGAGGGTGTATGAATACGCCAAGCAGCTCAATATGAGCAGTAAAGAGATCATTACGATACTCAAAAGACAGAACATGCCGGTCAACAACCATATGAGCGTGATGGAGGACGGCATGACGCAGGCGGTCGAGAAGTTTTTCCGCGACGTCAAAGCGAACGCTGCGGCCAAGATGGCGAATACGGCTGCCAAGCCGGCCCAAAGCCAAGGCGGCGGAGACGGCCGTCGCTCGTCCGGCGGTGCTCCGGCGGCAGCAAGCGCGCCGGCGCAAAGTCAGCCTCGCAGAGAAGAGCAAGCGCCTGCGGCTCGTCCTGCCGCGCCTGCAAGCTCCGCGGCGTCCACGCCTGCTGCGCCGCAATCGGCTGCGCCAGCTCCGGCTCCTGCCGCGTCGGCTGCTTCCGCTTCGCCAGCGCAAGGCCAAGAAGGCGCGCCTCGCGAAGGCGGTCGTCCGCAAGGCCAAGGCGGCTACGGCAACCGCGAAGGCGGTCGTCCGCAAGGCCAAGGCGGATATAACCGCGACGGTCAGCGTCCGCAAGGCCAAGGCGGGTACAACCGCGACGGCCAGCGTCCGCAAGGCCAAGGCGGATACAACCGCGACGGCCAGCGTCCGCAAGGCCAAGGCGGATACAACCGCGACGGTCAGCGTCCGCAAGGCCAGGGCGGTCAAGGCGGGTACGGTCAGCGTCCGCAAGGCCAGGGCGGTCAAGGCGGGTACGGTCAGCGTCCGCAAGGCCAAGGCGGTCAAGGCGGGTACGGTCAGCGTCCGCAAGGCCAGGGCGGTCAAGGCGGGTACGGTCAGCGTCCGCAAGGCCAAGGCGGTCAAGGCGGATACGGTCAGCGTCCGCAAGGCCAAGGCGGCCAGGGCGGATACGGACAACGTCCGCAGGGCCAAGGCGGTCAAGGCGGTCAGGGCGGTTACGGTCAACGTCCGCAAGGTCAAGGCGGCTTCGGCGGCAACCGCGGACCTGGCACTTCGGCTCCGGCGGGCAATTCTTCATTCGGCGGTTCTCGCGGCGGCGCTCCGGTAGCGGCGGCAGGCCAACGCGGTACGGGAACCCGCACCGACAATCGTACGCCTAGCCGGGACGGCAAAGGCCGGGAAGACTTCAACCGCAACAACCCGAACGCGGCCGGCAAGCGCAAAGAGCTCGGCGCCCGGTTCGATGAGCGTCCGAACTTCCGCAGCCCGAAAGGCAAAGGCGGCAAAAACGCCAGAGGCAAGAACAACCAACCTCCGCGCGAGAAAATCGACAATACGCCGAAAAAGGTTATCGTTCGCGGCAACATGACGGTCGGCGAAGTGGCGAAGCTGCTTCATAAAGACGTCGCGGAAGTCATCAAGAAGCTGTTCATGATGGGTGTTATGGCGACGATCAACCAAGAAGTAGACCTCGACACGGTTCTCCTCATCGCGGGCGAATACGGCGTCGAGACGGAAGTGAAAATCGTCGTCGAAGATATGCAGTTCGAGACGGTCGAAGAGAAAGACGACGAAGTCGATCTGGTTGCTCGTCCTCCGGTCGTTACGATCATGGGCCACGTCGACCACGGTAAGACGACGCTCCTGGACGCGATCCGCGAGACGAAAGTCGCCAGCGGCGAAGCGGGCGGCATTACGCAGCATATCGGCGCATACCAAGTCGAGATCAACGGCAAGAAGATTTCGTTCCTCGATACGCCGGGTCACGAAGCGTTCACGACGATGCGTTCCCGCGGCGCTCAAGTAACGGATATTACGATTCTCGTCGTCGCAGCCGACGACGGCGTCATGCCTCAGACGGTAGAAGCGATTAACCATGCGAAAGCGGCGAACGTGCCGATTATCGTCGCGGTCAACAAAATCGATAAACCGGATGCGAATCCGGATAAAGTAAAGCAAGAGCTGACCGAATACGGTCTCGTTCAAGAAGCGTGGGGCGGCGATACGATTTTCGTCGAAGTGTCCGCTAAACAGCGCGTCAACTTGGACGGTCTGCTCGAGATGATCCTTCTCGTGGCGGAAGTGAACGACTACAAAGCGAACCCGGACAAACGCGCGCGCGGTACCGTCATGGAAGCCGAGCTCGACAAAGGCAAAGGCCCTGTCGCCCGCATTCTCGTACAGAACGGTACGCTTAAAGTCGGCGACGCCTTCGTAGCGGGAGACTGCTTCGGACGCGTTCGCGCAATGACGAACGACCGCGGGCGCCGCATCAAGGAAGCGGGTCCTTCGACGCCGGTCGAAATTACCGGTCTGACCGAGGTTCCGCAAGCCGGCGATCCGTTCATGGTGTTCGAAGACGAGCGCAAGGCGCGCGAAATCGCCGACAAACGCTCGATCAAGACGCGCCAAGAGACGATGAAGGCGAACCAAGCGGTTACGCTCGAAGATCTGTTCAGCAAGATCAAAGAAGGTGAAATCAAAGAGCTTAACGTCATTCTCAAAGCCGACGTGCAAGGTTCCTTGGAGGCGCTCAAAGGCTCGCTCGAGAAAATCGAAATCGAAGGCGTGCGCGTCAGAACGATCCACAGCGGCGTAGGCGCGATCACCGAATCCGATATCCGCCTCGCGAGCGCTTCGTCCGCGATCGTCATCGGCTTTAACGTACGTCCTGAATCGGGCGCGCAATCGACGGCCGAGCAGGAGAAAGTCGACGTACGCCTGCACTCGATCATTTACAAAGTCATCGAAGAGATCGAGCAAGCGATGAAGGGCATGCTAGATCCTGTGTTCCAAGAAAAAGTGATCGGTCACGCCGAAGTGCGCAACATTTTCAAAATCAACAAAGGTACGATCGCAGGCTGTATGGTTACCGACGGCAAAATGCAACGTAACGTTCAAGTGCGCTTGCTGCGCGACAACAAAGTCGTATACGAGGGTAAACTCGACACGCTCAAACGGTTCAAGGACGACGCCAAGGAAGTATCCGAAGGCTACGAATGCGGAATTACGTTGGAGAAGTTTACAGACTATAAGGAACTCGACGTCATCGAAGCGTTCATCATGGAAGCCGTTGAACGCTAAGCCACACCGATTGAACGAGGTGAACAGAGCATGGCTAAATTCCGGGTAGGACGGGTCGGCGAACAGATCAAGAAGGAAATCAGCACGATCATTCAGACGGAGCTGAAGGATCCTCGGATCGGATTCATTACGGTAACCGGAGTCGACGTTACGAATGACCTGTCCCTGGCCAGAGTCTATTTAAGCATTCTGGGCAGCGACGAGCAGAAAGAAGAGACGCTGAAGGCGATCGGCCGCGCGAACGGATTTCTCCGTTCGGAGCTTGGCCGTCGCGTGAAGCTGCGCCATACGCCCGTGATGGAGTTCAAGTTCGACAGCTCCATCGCGTACGGCAGCAAGATCGAATCGCTGCTGAATCAGATTAACGAAGAGTCGTTGAAGATGTAGGTTAGGGGGAACCAGGCATGTGGGCTGACGTATTGCAGGAAGCCGCCGATTTTATTCGTGAAAGGGACGATTTCCTGGTCGTGTCTCACGTGCAGCCCGACGGGGATGCCATTAGTTCGACTGTCGCCATGGGATGGCTGCTTGCGAAACTCGGCAAAACGTACACCTTGCTTAACGAAGGTCCGGTGCCTTCCAAACTTTGCTATTTGCGGGGCTGCGAGGATATCGTCACGATTCCGGGCGACGAGCCTCCAGTTAGGCAATTCCGCAACGTGATCTGCGTCGATTGCGCCGATTATTCGCGCGTCGGCCTACGCGGGACGCAATGGGTAGCCGAAGGCGCCGACATTCTGAACATCGATCATCATCCGACCAATGACAGCTACGGGGTCGTCAACGTGCTTAAGTTCGATGCGGCAGCGACGGCGGAAATCATCATCGAGCTGATCGACGCCATGTCGTTCCCGATCGATAGGGACGTTGCCACCGCGATCTATACGGGTATCCTGACGGATACCGGAGGCTTCAGGTACTCGAACACAAGCCCCGCCGTCATGGCGATCGCTTCGCGTCTGCTGCAAGCGGGCGTGAACGGGCCGGAGCTGGCCGAGCTCCTTCTCGAGCGCATGACTTTCGGCCAAATGCAAATGATCCAACGCGGGTTATCGCGTCTGGCATTCAGCGACGACAAGAGAATCGGCTGGATATGGGTCACTTCGGAGGATTTAGCCGAGACCGGCGCGACCAACGAAGACCTGGAAGGGCTCGTCAATTACCCGCGCAACATCGAAGGCGTCGAAGTCGGTCTGCTGTTCAAGGAGAACGGACAGTCTTCCGTGAAGGTCAGCCTGCGTTCCTCCGGTTCCGTGAACGTCGCGGCCGTGGCGCAGCATTTCGGCGGCGGCGGACACGTGCGCGCGGCAGGATGCAGGTTAACCGAGCCGCTTCCCGAAGCGGTCTCGAAAGTCGTGGACGTCGTGCAGAAGGCGTTGAACGGGCATGAGTAATAGCGGTCAGCCTGCGTTGGACGGCGTCCTTGCCGTCTGGAAGCCGGCCGGGTTCACTTCGCACGACGTTGTGGCGAAAGCAAGACGGATTCTGCGGGAACGCCGGATCGGACATACCGGCACGCTCGATCCCGCCGTAACCGGCGTGCTCCCGCTTTGCATCGGACGAGCCACTCGATTCGTCGAGTATTTGCAAGAGCTTCCGAAGACGTATGAAGCTACTTTAAGATTCGGCATGGCCACCGATACGGAGGACTTGAGCGGCAACGTGCTCGAGGAGTTAGACGCTTCTTTCCTTACGGAAGATACGATCGTCGATGCCGCGAGCTCCTTTATGGGAGAGATCGATCAAGTTCCTCCGATGGTATCCGCGGTGAAGATGAACGGTAAACGCCTCTACGAGCTTGCCCGCGAAGGCATCGTGGTCGAACGGCCGTCCAGGCGCGTTACGATCTACGGGCTTAACGTGCTTCAGGTATCCGCGGGGGGACCGCAGCCTACCGTGTCATTCTCGGTATCCTGTTCCAAAGGCACTTACATTCGGACGCTATGCGTCGATATTGGCAGAAAGCTTGGCGTACCGGCCGTCATGGCGAAGCTCGTTCGTACGGAAAGCGCTGGACTGAGGCAACCTCAATGCGTAACCCTCGAACAGCTGGCGCAGCTGCAAGAGGAAGGTACGATCAGAGAGAAGCTCATCCCCGCCGATACGCTGGTCGAACTGCCGCGGACGGAAGTGTCCGAACCGGAATCGACTTACGCGTTGCAAGGGAAGTCGATCGATGCCGCCCGCTTGCAGCCGCCGCCGGATCGGGAAGGCCTCTGGAAGCTGTATAGGAGAGACGGCGCGTTTCTCGGGTTGTTCTCGGTCGAGGAGAACTTGCATAAGGTCCGTCCGGTGAAGGTGTTCCACCCCTCTGACGAACAAGGGTCCGGGAACGCCTAGTCCGATGAAGCAGGAGGACATGTGGTGGAACGATACGATTTATATGTAGATCATGTTGCCGAATCGGGCGAGTTGCCCGCCGGCGCGATCCGATCGCAAGGCCTGTCGCTTGCGATCGGTTTTTTCGACGGCGTCCATCTCGGCCACCAAGAGGTCATTCGCCAGGCCGTTGCTTTAGCGAAGCAGCACGGAATCGTGCCTGCGGTCATGACGTTCGATCCGCATCCGAGAGTGGTACTCGGTCAAGGCTCGCAGTATACGACCGTGCTTACTCCGGTGGAGGACAAGCTAGAGCTGTTCGCCGAGCTCGGCGTCGAAGCCGCGTACGTTATTCATTTCGACCGGCCGTTCTCGGAAGTGACGGCGGAGCGCTTCGTGAAATCGCTGATCGTTCCGATCGGCGTACGCACCGCGGTCGTCGGGTTCGATTTCAAGTTCGGCTATCGCGGAGAAGGCAACGCCGAGGCGCTTTCCGAATTCGGAGAAGGCGGCTTGCAAGTGCACGTCGTCTCGCCGGTATATAACGATGGCGTTAAGGTGAGCAGCACTCGCGTTCGCGAGAAGCTGGCCGCCGGCGATTCTCGCGCCGCGATGCTGCTGCTCGGCAGACCCTATGAAATTCAAGGCGTCGTCGTTCATGGGGACGCCCGGGGGCGGTTGCTCGGATTTCCAACGGCGAACGTTAAGCCCGAGCAGCCTTACGTCGTACCGATGAACGGCGTATATGCAATCGAGGTTCGCGTGCTGCCGATAGGCGGTTCGCCGGGGGCCGAAGAGCGTTACCACGGCGTGCTGAACGTCGGGGTTCGGCCAACTTTCGATGCGCCCGGAGGACAGCTTAAGCTCGAAGCTCATTTGTTCGAATTTTCTGGCGATCTGTACGGACGCGAAATCGCGCTTATTTTTCATTCTTTTATCCGGCAGGAACGCAAGTTCGAATCGATCGACCAGCTCGTCGCGCAAATCAAGAACGACGCGGAGCAAGCGAAAGCGCTGCTCTCCACGCTGCCGAGCGCGCTATGAATGTATGAACATAGGCGTTGTAACGGGGATCACTTCTGTGCTATACTAGACAACGTTGCTGAAATCCGGCCAGATTGGCGAGGACGGTAAGCAAACATAACCTTAGCTTGGCTGCGCGCTTCACCAACGCCTGCGAGGCTAACGGCGATTCTATTGAAGGAGGTGTTCCAGGATGGCATTGACTCAAGAACGCAAGAACGCATTGATCGAAGAGCATCGCACGCATGCTTCGGACACGGGATCCCCGGAAGTCCAGATCGCTATCCTTACGGAGAACATCAACAATTTGACGAACCATTTCCGGTCGCACAAGAAAGATCACCACTCGCGCCGCGGTTTGCTCAAGATGGTTGGTCAACGCCGTAAGCTGCTCGTTTATTTGAAAAACAAAGACGTTAGCCGTTATAGCGCGCTTATCGCGAAGCTCGGTCTGCGTCGCTAATCATGTACCGCACGAAAGCAACCTGGATCAGCCGATGGGACGCATCGTCCCGAAAGGCTCCGGGTTGCTTTTTTCCGATATTGGGCCGCTTCAAGTCAAGTTTCGATGCCTAAGCGGCCTTCTAGCAGGAAATAATGGAAAGTGTGTCGAATGTACATAAAGTTGTAGGTTATAGAGGAGGGAATTTTTTTGGAACAACGAGTTGAAATGTTGCTCGGAGGCCGTCCGTTCGCGCTCGAAACAGGACGTCTTGCCAAGCAAGCGAACGGCGCGGTTGTCGTTCGGTATGGTGATACGGTGGTGCTGTCCACCGTAACGGCTTCGTCGGAGCCTAAAGATCTTGATTTTTTCCCGCTTACGGTTAACTATGAAGAGCGGCTGTACGCGGTAGGTAAAATTCCAGGCGGATTCATCAAGCGCGAAGGCCGTCCGAGCGAGAAGGCTATTCTCGCAAGCCGGTTGACGGACCGTCCGATTCGTCCGTTATTCTCGGAAGGGTTCCGGAACGACGTGCAGATCGTTAACTTGGTCATGAGCGTCGATCAGGACTGCTCGCCGGAAATCGCGGCTATGATCGGTACATCCGCGGCGTTGTCGATTTCCAACGTCCCGTTCAACGGACCGGTAGGCGGCGTTATCGTGGGACGGATCGACGGCCAGTTCGTCGTGAATCCGACCGTCGAGCAGGAAGCCAAGAGCGACCTTTACGTCGTCGTCGCGGGTACTCGCGACGCGATCATGATGGTCGAAGCGGAAGCCGACGAAGTATCCGAAACGGATATGCTTGAAGCGATCATGTTCGGTCACGACGAAATCAAGAGAATTTGCGGCACGATCGACGAACTCGTCGCCAAAGCCGGCCAACCGAAGATGGAAGTCAAGCTGCATGCTGCCGACGCTCAAGTAGAAGCCGATGTACAAGCTTATGCGCATGCTCGTCTCGTCGAGGCGGTACGCATCTCGGAGAAGCATGCCCGCCAAGAAGCGATCGACGCGATCAACGCGGAGACGGTCGATCACTTCGCGATCCAATACGCGGAAACGCCGAACAAGCTGAAAGACGTCAAAGAAGTGCTGTACGATATCGTGAAGAACGAAGTCCGCCGGTTGATCACGCACGACAAGGTGCGTCCGGACGGCCGCGCGCTCAACGAAATTCGTCCGATCTCCAGCGATGTCGGCATACTGCCTCGCACGCACGGGTCCGGCCTATTCACTCGCGGTCAGACGCAAGCACTCAGCATCTGTACGCTCGGTCCGCTCGGCGAAGTGCAAATTCTCGACGGCATCGGCCTCGAAGAATCGAAGCGGTTCATGCACCATTACAACTTCCCGCCGTTCTCGGTCGGAGAAGCTCGTCCGCTTCGCCCGCCAGGACGCCGCGAGATCGGTCACGGCGCGCTCGGCGAACGCGCATTGCTGAAAGTCATTCCTTCCGAAGCGGAATTCCCGTACACGATTCGTCTCGTCTCCGAGGTGCTTGAGTCTAACGGTTCGACGTCCCAAGCGAGCATCTGCGCGAGCACGTTGGCGATGATGGACGCGGGCGTACCGATCAAGGCGCCGGTTGCCGGCGTTGCGATGGGTCTGATCAAAGACGGCGAGCATACTTCGATTCTGACGGATATTCAAGGGATGGAAGACCATCTCGGCGATATGGACTTCAAAGTAGCGGGTACGGCAGACGGCATTACGGCGATCCAAATGGATATCAAGATCGACGGCATCGATCGCCAAATCCTGACCGACGCGCTCGCGCAAGCGAAAGAAGGCCGCATGTTCATCCTCGGCAAAATGCTCGAGACGATGAAAGAGCCGCGCCAATCGCTTAGCCCGTATGCTCCGAAGATCATTACGCTCAAGATCAACCCGGACAAAATCCGCGACGTTATCGGTTCCGGCGGGAAAATCATCAACAAAATCATCGAAGAGACCGGCGTTAAAATCGACATCGAGCAGGACGGCACCGTCTATATCGCTTCGACGGACGAAGCCGCGAACAACCGCGCACGGTCGATTATCGAAGGCATCGTGAAAGAAGTCGTCGTCGGCGAAGTCTACACGGGTACGGTCAAACGGATCGAGAAGTTTGGTTGCTTCGTCGAAATTCTTCCGAATAAAGACGGGCTGATCCACATTAGCCAAGTCGCTCACGAGAGAATCGCGAAAGTCGAAGACGTGCTCAACATCGGAGACGTCGTCGAAGTCAAAGTAACGGAAATCGACAACATGGGTCGGATCAACTTGTCCCGCAAAGCGCTGTTAGCGCCGGAGAAGCCTTCCTCGGTCGAAACCAAAGCTTAACAATTGCATATCGAACGGACAAAAGAGACGAGCTTTAACGGTCTCTTTTTGTTTTGTATAGAGGTTTGGTTGCATATTTCGCCCTGTTCCATGGGATGCTCTCACATATTAACCGTCTTCCGCGCATAGGCTTATGCAAGGTAATGGGACAAGATCGGAGTGAGAAGATGCATGAACGCGACGAAAATGCGCACCAAAGCATTCGCGATGGCCATTTGTTTATTGCTGGTGGTGCTATTAGGCACGTACGGGCCTCTTCATGACTATTTGACCGCATTGAAGCAGACGGCGGCTGGCGAGGCGTTCAGTCCGACGACGAGCAACGCCGAGCTGCTGCAATGGATTAAGCAAGAGGCGTCGGCGAGAACGGTTCCGGCCATCAATGCGGTTAACGATCGGGTATGGAAAGCGATTCCGGGGTATAACGGCAAAGAAGTCGATATCGAAGCCACTTACCGTAAAGCGGTCGAGAAAGGCATTCGGCTGCCCGGTGACGCGGAGACTGTCCCATGGATATATCGGGAAGTCAAACCGAAAGTCAATTTATCGGACTTGCCGTTGCTGCCCATCTATCGGGGGAATCCCGCGAAACCGATGGTCGCGCTGATGATCAACGTGGCGTGGGGCGACGAATATATCATGCCGATGCTCGATACGCTCAAAGCCGCGAACGTTCATGCGACGTTCTTCTTGGATGGCATGTGGCTTTCGAAGCATAAAGAGGTCGCCAAGGAAATCATCGCGCGAGGGCACGAAGTATCGAACCATGCCTATTCTCATCCGAACATGAGTCGGCTGGGCCCGGCAAGGCAACGCGAAGAAATCGGTAAAGTAGAGAAGCTGCTAGACGAGCTCGGCGTTGACAACCATTGGTTCGCCCCTCCTTCAGGGGATTACAACGGTCTAACGGTACAAACGGCATCCGAATACGGTCTGCGAACCGTACTCTGGACGCTGGATACGCTGGATTGGATGAAGCCGGCTTCTTGGACGATCGTCTCCAAAGTTAAGGAGCGCGTCGGTCCGGGAACGTTAATCTTAATGCACCCGACGGAAGCGTCGAAAGGCGCGCTGTCAAACATGATCACAACGATTAAAGCCAAAGGGTATTCGCTGGGAACGGTATCCGAGACGCTGTCGACGGATCGGGCGTAGGCGTTGTTGTGGCAGTTGTCGGAATTTGGTATAGTGATATCATTCTCAAAGGGGGAGATCGGGTGAACAAATATCAACTTAAGAATGGACTGCGCGTGATGATCGAATCGATTCCCGGCGTAAGATCGGTATCGTTCGGCATCTGGGTCAAAACCGGTTCCCGCTACGAAACGTTGGACAACAACGGGATTTCCCATTTTATCGAGCACATGCTGTTTAAAGGGACCGATCGTCATAGCGCTAAAGATATCGCCGACCGTTTCGACGGAATCGGCGGAAACGTGAACGCCTTTACGTCCAAAGAGTACACTTGCTATTACGCTAAGGTGCTTGACGAGCATTTGCCGATCGCCGTCGACATTCTCGCGGACATGTTCTTCAACTCGAAGCTGGCGGACGAAGAATTGGCGAAAGAGAAAAACGTTATACTCGAGGAAATCTCGATGTACGAAGATACGCCGGACGACACGGTTCACGATCTAGCTTCTAGAGCCGCTTATGACGGGCATCCGCTCGCGTACTCCATACTCGGCACGGCGGAACGGCTGAATGCGATGGGCTCTTCGGATTTGCGCCGCTACATGGGCGAGCGTTATCGGATCGACAATACGGTCATCAGCCTTGCCGGCAACGTAGGGGAAGAAGTCCTCGCGTTATTGGAAGAGCATTTCGGTCAGTTCGACGTCAGCGGCGCCGAGTCGCCGGTGACCACGCCTTCGTTCCGTTCGGGCGCGTTGTTCCATCGGAAGAAGACGGAGCAGAACCATCTCTGTCTGACTTTCCCGGGCTGCTCGATCCAAGAGCCGAATTTATACGCGATGATTCTGCTCAACAATACGATCGGCGGAGGCATGAGCTCGCGTTTATTCCAAGAAATTCGCGAGAAGCGCGGCTTGGCGTACTCCGTATATTCCTACCATACCTCTTATGCGGATAGCGGATTGTTCACCGTATATGCGGGGACGGCGCCGAAGCAAACCCAAGACGTATACGATCTCACGATGGAGCTGCTGGGCGACGTCGCGGCTAATGGGCTGAGCGAAGCCGAGATTTCCCGCTGCAAAGAGCAGTTGAAAGGCAATCTGATCTTAAGCTTGGAAAGCACGAGCAGCCGGATGAACCGCATAGGCAAAAACGAGCTCATGCTCGGACGGCATCAATCTTTGGACGACATGCTGGCCAGAATCGACCGGGTGTCGCTGGATGACGTCAATGACATGATCGCGAAGATGTTGCAGCAGCCGAGCGCGATCGCTTTAGTCGGCGCCAACGAAAAAGTGTTGTCGGGAATCGGGAGGGAGTTCGTTGTATCCAATTCAACTGAAGAGACTGCCGGGGAATGAAGACGTCCCTTTGCCTCAGCAAATGTCGGAATGGGCGGCGGGATTCGACGTCCACGCGGCGGTAGCCGAGCCGGTCGTCTTGGCTCCGGGCGAGCGCGCATTAATTCCGACGGGTTTCGCCATGGCGATGCCGCGGGAGCTTGAAGCCCAGGTTAGACCTCGCAGCGGGCTAGCCTTCAAGCATGGAATTACATGCTTGAATACGCCGGGCACGATCGACGCGGATTATCGCGGCGAAGTGAAAGTACTGCTCATTAACTTGGGCCAGGAGGCTTTCACGATCAATCGCGGCGAACGGATCGCGCAGATCGTCTTCCAGCTCGTTCCTCAAGTTTCGCTGCAGGAAGTGTCCGAGTTGCCGGACACGCTTCGCGGCGAAGGCGGGTTTGGACATACGGGGAAATAATCGTTAAGCGAGGGAAGCTTGATTCGGCTAATGGCCGGATCAAGCTTTTCTTTATGTGGCGCCCTATGTCTCCTTTTTCTCCCCTTATGGCCATTATCCCGTCAAGTCAGGGATAGGGTGACGGGGAATAGAGCTGCGTTGGCATTTGACCTCGCTTTCGGTTCGGGTAACGCGATCAACAAGAAACCAAATAAGGTGTCTTGTTCAGCAGTTGCGGATAGATCAAGGTTATCGGTCGAGGGACGACACCGGTGTCGGGTTTGCCGATCAACATCTTGTAAGTGCACACCGAGGCTGAGGCACATCGGCTTAGATGAACGCTGAACGGACTGTTATGATTGCGGAGATAACAGTAGTGATCTAAATACGCCTGCAAGTGCTTCGCGCCGATCCCGCAATAGGTGCTGTTGATCCAGAGTGAAGCATGCTTGGCCACTGACAAGAGCTGCCTGTCGCGCATCGGGCTAAACTTCAGAATATTGGATGTGACCATTGATTTTCTCGAATCGACATGATCGTAGATAAAGGCGTCTCTGCCCAGCGGAGTAACCCTGTCTTCCACTAGATGCTCGTTCGGGACTTGTTTGATTTTGAGGTGCGTTAGCGAGCCCTCTAGACTGAGACTAGCTCCGACTAGTAACGGATGCTCCTGAGGATGGCGGTAGATGGTCGGGTTGTAGGGGCGTCCGTATTGCGCGCAGTTGATTTTAACGAGGCCGCTCAGTCGCTTGCCCGAATCGGACTGCGTCATGGCATGGCGGATTTTATGGCTGATGAGCCAGGCGGTCTTATAGGTTGTTCCGATGAGATGCATGAGGTTGATTGCGCTAATAGCCGGGATTTGCGTGTGCAGGTAAACGGCTTGAAACCAGAGAGTCAGGGGAGTACGGCTTTTCTCGAAAATCGTGTTTACGGTAAGGGAAGTTTGGTGGCCGCAGGAGCCACATTCGTATATAGGAAGCCGGCGTCGGCGGATCGTATAACATTGCGAAAAGGAACAGCGAGGGCACCGATAACCGTTCGGCCATTTGGCGGTATACAAAGCCTCGACACAAGACTCTTCCTTATTGAAATGACGTTTAAACTGCTCTAACGACGTATGGAAGGAATCAGCCAGTTCCTCTTGCGAATCGAATACGGGACCTATCGTCATTTTCACACCGCCGAACATATGTTTGCTTAACGAAATTATAACGAACATATGTTCCTTTTGTCAACAAATGGTTGGAAGACTCGCCCCCCCCCCCTGACCTGACGGGATAATAACCATAAGGCGGAAAAAGGGAGGGGTGTCGTTCCCGAACTGTCCCTTCACCCCTGACTAGGCGAATGCATACGATGTGCTATGCAAGCAAACGAAGGGAGGGGACACGATGCTCACGGGGGCACAGATCGTTCTCGCCGGGGGAGACGCCAGGCAGCTGGAGGTTATTCGCCGTTTGACGGAGCTCGACGCGAGCGTTACGCTATGCGGCTTCGACCGGCTGGATACGCCTTTCAGCGGAGTCGTCAAAGCCGACTGGACGCCGGACATTCTGCACGCTGCGGATGCATTGGTGCTTCCTGCGGTCGGTACCGATGACGACGGGACGATCTCTACGATATTTACCGACCAAGAGCTTAAGTTGACGGAAGCCCATCTATCGGCGGCTCCCAAAACGTGCAAAGTGATCACCGGAATGGCTAAGCCTTATTTGAGAAAACTGTGCGAAAAGCATCAAATCGCGCTCGTCGAGCTGTTCGAGCGTGACGATGTGGCCATCTATAACTCGATTCCGACCGCCGAAGGCGCCCTCATGATGGCGATACAGAATACGGATATTACGATTCACGACTCGAATTGCATGGTGCTCGGTCTCGGGCGAACCGGCTTTACGATGGCTCGGACGCTGAAGGCGATCGGCGCCAACGTGAAGGTCGGAGTGCGCCGCGACGAATCGTTCGCGCGGGCTTTCGAGGTCGGATTTGAGCCTTTTTATATGCCTGAAATCGCGCGTCAGGCGGGGAATATCGACTTGATTTTTAATACAATTCCGACTATGATAGTCACAGCACAAGTGATCGCACAGCTTCCCCTGCGCGCATGCATTATCGACTTGGCGTCGAAGCCTGGCGGAACCGATTTTCGGTTCGCCGAGAAGAGAGGAATCAAGGCGTTTCTGGCGCCCGGATTGCCTGGAATCGTGGCTCCGAAGACAGCCGGTCGAATCATCGCGAACAGTCTGACCCAGATCATTCTGGAGGACTTCCGACTACGGGGGAATCAATCATGAATTGGCACGGGATAACGGTAGGTTACGCTTTGTCCGGATCGCATTGCACGCTTTCGGAGATCATGCCGCAAATCCAGCGTTTCGTCGACGCCGGCGCGAACGTCGTGCCGATCGTTTCTACTACGATCATGACTACGGATACTAGATTCGGCGCTTCGGCCGATTGGCAGAAGACGCTTGGAGATATTACAGGCAACGAAATTATTTCGACGATCGTGGACGCGGAACCGCTCGGTCCTTCGAAGAGGCTTGACGTACTCGCGATTGCTCCGTGCACGGGCAACACGACAAGCAAGCTGGCGAATGCGATGACGGACGGACCGGTCCTGATGGCCGCCAAGTCGCAATTGCGCAATCAAAGGCCGCTCGTCCTCGCCATCTCGACGAACGACGGTCTTGGTTTGAACGCGGCCAATATCGCGAAGCTGCTCGTGACGAAGAACGTCTATTTCGTTCCGTTCGGTCAAGATAACCCGCAGGCGAAGCCGAATTCCCTTGTCGCGCGCATGGATCTCGTCATGGAAACCTGCGAGGCGGCGTTGCAAGGCAAACAACTGCAACCTTTGCTCATTGAGCGATTCCAATACGCTTGAGATCTATTCGTTGCACCCAAAGGGGAGAACCAACCATGTCTTCACGAACGTTGTTTAACGTCGCCGTCGTAGGAGCGACCGGCGCCGTTGGAGAACAAATCATCCGATTGCTCGAAGAACGCAACTTCCCGTTGGCCAGCCTGAAGCTTCTCTCTTCGGCCCGCTCCGCCGGCACGAAACTCAAGTTCAAGGGACAAGAGATCGCGGTGGAAGAGGCGAAGCCGGAAAGCTTCAAGGGCGTAGATATTGCATTGTTCAGCGCAGGCGGAGACGTAAGCAAAGCCCTTATTCCGCACGCGGTCGAACACGGTGCCGTGTGCATCGACAATACGAACGCTTACCGCATGGATCCGGATACGCCGCTCATCGTGCCGGAAGTCAACATCGATAAGCTCAGCGGGCATAAAGGGATCATCGCGAACCCGAACTGCTCGACGATTCAGATGGTCGCCGCGCTTAAACCGCTTTACGACCGATACGGCATAAGCCGGATTATCGTGTCGACCTATCAAGCGGTGTCCGGCGCGGGCGCCAAAGCGATTAGCGAGATGCTCCGCCAATCGGGCGAAGTTCTGGCCGGCAACGATCCGAAACCGGACATTCTGCCGACCGCTTCGCTTCCGGTGAAGCACCAGATCGCGTTCAACGTCATTCCGCAAATCGACAAGTTTACGGACAACGGCTTTACGCTCGAAGAGATGAAGATGATTCGCGAGACGAAGAAGATCTTGGGCGACGATACGCTTGAAGTCACGGCGACTTGCGTGCGCGTTCCGGTCGTCTACGGCCACTCCGAATCGGTCTACGTCGAGCTGAAGTCCGATTTCGAGATCGAAGACGTGAACAGCCTATTGTCGGACTCTCCAGGCATCGTGCTGCATGACGACCCGGCGGCTCAGCAATATCCAATGCCGGCGTTCGCGGCAGGCAAGAACGAGACGTTCGTCGGCCGCGTTCGCCGCGACATCTCCAACCCGCGCGCTTTGAACCTGTGGATCGTGTCCGACAATTTGCTTAAAGGCGCGGCTTGGAACGCGGTTCAAATCGCGGAGTTTATCGCAATCCCTCAATAATGAAAAGACTCAGCAATGTTCTCGCTCTTTTTCCACCAACGGTCTAAGCCTGAAGTGGAGGAAGCAAGATGGACCTGATCGTGCAAAAATTCGGCGGGACGTCGCTGCAAGGCGAACAGAGCCGGCGCCACGTCCTCCGTCACATTGTCCGGGAACGAGCCGCCGGTCGCTCGCTCGTCGTCGTCGTATCGGCGATGGGCAGACGAGGGGAGCCGTACGCTACGGATTCGTTGCTAGAGCTCGTCCGTCAGAACGGCAACGCTTTGCCCGCGAGAGAGAAAGATTTATTGCTTTCCTGCGGAGAGTTGATCTCCGCCGCAACGCTATGCAGCCTATTGACCGCGGAAGGGATTCCATCCGTCGCCCTGTCGGGAGGACAGGCAGGGATCGTTACGGATGCGAGATTCGGGGCCGCGAGAATTGTGCGCATCCAGACGGAAGCGATCCGTCAGCACCTGAAGGAAGGCCGTGTCGCGATCGTCGCCGGGTTCCAAGGCTCGACGGACCGCGGAGAGATCACGACGCTTGGGCGCGGCGGGAGCGACACGTCGGCAACGGCTTTAGGAGCCGCTCTCGGAGCGTCTATCGTCGATATCTATACGGACGTGGACGGCATTCTGACCGCTGATCCGAGGTGGGTGCCAAGCGCTCGCCAGCTGCCGGTCGTGAGTTACGAAGAGATCAGCAACATGGCGAACAACGGCGCTAAAGTCATCCACCCCAGGGCCGTCGAGATCGCGATGAAAGCAGGCGTACCCGTTCGCGTTCGTTCGACGTTCTCGGACGGAGAAGGGACGCTCGTCACCAGGTCGGAGACGATTCGGGAGAAGGGCGTGTGGACGGACCGTACGGTCACGGGCCTGGCGCACGTGAGCGGCGTTACCCAACTGGCAGTCCATAACGATAACGGACCTTCGGAGCTGCAGCTTCGCGTATTCAGGGCGATGGCTACGCACGGGATCAGCGTGGATTTCATTAACGTCATGCCGACGGGCGTTCATTACACGGTATCGGGCGCCGACACGGACGATGCGGTAAGGCTGCTGCGCGAGCTTGATTTCGAGCCGACCGTACGCAGAGGCTGCGCCAAAGTGTCGCTGATCGGAGGCGGCATGAACGGAGAGCCCGGCGTCATGGCCGGCATCGTGGAGGCCTTAACGACGGCGGGCGTCAACATTCTGCAATCCGCGGACTCGAATACGACGATTTGGGTGCTGATCGCCGAATCCGATTTGGCGGCGGCGCTTCAAACTTTGCATTCCGCGTTCGGACTTCATCTGGCATAATAGGGGTAGAATTAAGGGGGATATCGCAATGAATTTCGGACGTTTAGTCACAGCTATGGTTACGCCATTCGATGAGAATCTGAATATCGACTGGGAGACGACAGGGCGGATCATCGATTATCTGATCGAAGAGCAAGCCGCCGAGAGCCTGGTCGTCAGCGGGACGACCGGAGAATCTCCGACGCTGTCCGACGAAGAGAAGGTCGAGCTGTTCCGCTTCGCGGTCGCAAGAGCGGCGGGACGCGCTAAGATCATCGCCGGAACGGGGAGCAACGAAACGGCGCATTCCATTCAATTGACGAAGAAGGCGGAAGAAGCCGGCGTCGACGGGATCCTGCTCGTCGCTCCGTATTACAATAAGCCAAGCCAGGAAGGCATTTACCAGCATTTTCGCGTCATCGCCGAAGCGACCAAGCTTCCGGTCATGATCTATAACGTGCCGTCCCGCACGGTTACCTCGATCTCGGTCTCGACGACGCTGCGGCTCGCGCAAATTCCGAACATCGTGGCGACCAAAGAGTGCGCCGGCTTGGAGCAAGTGACGGAAATCGTCAGCGGGGCACCTGAAGGCTTCGTCGTATACAGCGGAGACGACGCGCTGACGCTGCCGGTATTATCGGTCGGCGGTTATGGCATCGTCAGCGTCGCCAGTCACGTAATCGGCGCGCAGATGAAGAAGCTGATCGATGCTTATTTGGCAGGAAACGTACAAGAAGCGATCGCGCTCAACCAGCAATGCTATCCGTATTTCAAAGGCTTGTTCCATTGCCCGCACCCGGTTCCGAATCCGGTTGCGGTCAAGCATGCGCTCGGCCTGCGCGGTTTGCCCGTGGGCGGCGTTCGTCTGCCGCTCGTGGACGCGAACGACGCGGAGAAAGATTTCCTGCTAGCGTTAATGAAAGCATAACCATCGGATTTCTGTCGGTCGCCGCTAAGTTCACTTACCCGCGAAACCGGTATCCGCTGGATATCGGTTTTTTTGCTGCGTCGAACCTGGTTCGGCTAACTTGTTTTTGTTCTTTTGCTTCATGTATAATGATTGAGAGTGATTGGGTGCGGCCAATATTTAGCAACTTGAAAATTTCATATCGAACGGGATCGTCGAGATGATTCGGGAGGTACTACACTTGTCTAAGAAAAACAACCAAGATAAATTGCTCATTTTCGCGCTCGGCGGCGTAGGTGAGATCGGCAAAAACATGTATTGCATTCAATACGCGAACGATATTATCGTCGTTGATGCCGGATTGAAGTTTCCAGAAGAAGAGATGCTCGGCATCGACGTCGTTATTCCGGACATTACTTATCTAATGGAAAACCGAGATAAAGTACGGGGTATTCTGCTTACGCACGGCCATGAAGACCACATCGGCGGACTTCCGTACATCATGAAGCAACTGAACGTGCCGATCTACGGCACGAAACTGACGCTCGGTCTCGTCGAGAACAAGCTGAAAGAAGCGGGATTGCTCGGCGACACGAAGCGAATTCTCATTAACGAAGCAACGGAACTGCAGCTCGGTTCGATCAAAGCGAGCTTCTTCCGCACGAATCACAGTATTCCGGATTCCGTCGGCGTATGCCTGGATACACCGGAAGGTATCGTCGTTCATACGGGCGACTTCAAGTTCGACCATACGCCGGTGAACGAGCAATATGCGGACTTGCAGCGAATGGCCGGTATCGGCAGCAGAGGCGTATTGGCGCTGTTATCGGACAGCACGAACGCCGAACGCGCGGGATTCACGCCGTCTGAGAGCAACATCGGCAAAGAATTCGAAGAGATTTTCCGCAGCTCCAAACAACGCGTCGTCGTTGCGACATTCGCATCGAACGTGCATCGGATTCAACAGGTCATTAACGCCGCGGTCGAAACTCGCCGCAAAATGACCGTCATCGGACGCAGCATGGTTAACGTCGTTACGATCGCGTCCGAACTCGGCTACCTTAACATTCCGGAAGGCATGCTCATCGAGCCGGAAGAAGTGAACAAGCTTCCCGCGGACCGCGTCGTTATCCTATCGACGGGCTCCCAGGGCGAACCGATGTCTGCGCTTACGCGCATGGCGAGATCGACACACCGCAAAGTCGACATTCTGCCAGGCGACACCGTCGTTATCGCCGCTACCCCGATCCCGGGTAACGAGCGTTATGTCGGTCGTACGGTAGACGAATTGATGCGACTCGGCGCGCATGTCATCTATGGACCAGGATCGATTTCCGGCGTACACGTATCCGGACACGGCAGCCAAGAAGAATTGAAGCTCATGCTGAACCTCATTCGGCCGCAATATTTCATCCCGATCCACGGCGAATATCGGATGCTCCGCCATCATGGCTTGCTAGGCGAAGCGGTAGGTATTCCGAAGGAAAATATTTTCCTTATCGATAACGGAGACACGGTCGAGTTCCAGAACGGCACGGCGCGCAAAGCCGGCAAAATTCCGTCCGGCAACGTATTGATCGACGGACTTGGCGTCGGTGACGTAGGCAACATTGTACTGCGCGACCGCAAATTGCTGTCCCAGGACGGCATCCTCGTCGTCGTCGTTACGCTGAGCAAGCAAGACGGCGCGATCATGTCCGGACCGGACATTATCTCGCGCGGCTTCGTCTACGTGAGAGAGTCCGAAGGGCTTCTCGAAGAAGCGAACCGTATCGTAACGGGCACGCTGCAGAAACTGATGAACGATAACGTGAACGAATGGGCGTCGCTGAAGACGAACGTCAAAGACGCGCTCGGCCGGTTCCTGTACGAGCAAACGAGACGCAGACCGATGATCTTGCCGATCATCATGGAAGTATAAGAGAAATAGAACCCACACTCATTCAGAACCGTTCCCTCTTACGCGCGAAGCGGAGGGGAGCGGTTTTTGCTTTGCATGAAGCCGTATATTTGTTCCCTCGGCGACCATACTATGTCAAGCCAATAGGATGCAGCGATGGAGGGATCAAGTTGAGCGATAATGAGATGAACGCGGCAAACGGAGAGGAACCGAACGCGAATCCGGCTGAAGACGGCCGCAAGGCGTCCGCGACGACGGAATCGATCGTACAGCTTGGGCAGACGCCGTTGCCGCCGGGAGAGTCGAACATATTCTGCCTCACGATTATCGGACAGGTAGAAGGACATCTTATGCTGCCGCCGCAAAATAAAACGACGAAATACGAACATGTTATTCCTCAGCTTGTCGCGGCCGAGCAGAATCCGAAAATCGAAGGCTTGCTGATCGTGCTTAACACGGTCGGAGGCGACGTCGAAGCGGGACTGGCCATCGCGGAGATGATCGCGTCGCTCAGCAAGCCGACAGTTACCGTCGTCCTCGGCGGAGGCCATTCGATCGGCGTGCCGATCGCCGTTTCGTCGGATTATACGTTCATCGCCGATACCGCCACGATGACGATCCACCCGATCCGGATGACGGGGCTGGTCATCGGCGTTCCGCAAACGTTCGAATATTTGGAGAAAATGCAGGAGCGCGTCACGCGTTTCGTCGTTCGCCATTCCGGCATTTCGGAAGAAACGTTCAAGGAGCTGATGTTCAAAACAGGCGAGCTGACGCGGGATATCGGCACGACCGTCATCGGCGCCGATGCGGTTAAGCATGGGTTAATCAACGCCGTCGGCGGACTTGGCGACGGCTTGCGCGAGTTGAATCGGCGAATCTCGGAACGCAAGAAAGCCAGAGCGGAAGGAGCGGCCGCCCTATGACGCTCTATACAACGATGCCACTGGAACTCGTTCTCGACGGCATGCAAGCCGAACCGGGACCGTTCGTCGAGATTACGCACGGGGAAGTGACCATGCAGGTCCGCCCGACCGCGCCGGGCGTCGGCACGATCGTGCGGCTGCTGTCCGCGCCGCTCGACCAATACTTAAATCCCGAATACATGCCGGGACGATCGATCCATTACGCGGCGAAGGCAAACGATGAAAGCGATACCGTCCAAGCGGGACTAGGGATCTAAGTCGGCGGGAACTTCTGCCAACCTCGCGTCAACTGTGGTATAATGTTGAACCGGGAGGTGGCAGCTTTGGCTAAACGCAAAAAGAAACGCGCTCCGTTCGGAGCAAGCTTAAAGTACGAAGTGTACGGCATTCTATTGATTACGTTATCGGTCATCGCCATCTCCGGAGAAGCCGCCGTCGGAAGATCTCTTTCCAAGCTGTTCGGCTTCCTCCTTGGCATTCATTACTATATGCTCGCGCTAGCGGGTGTTTGGGTCGGACTGTACGTCATGATTAAACGCAGCTGGCCGCGCGGCTGGACGTCGCGCAGGTCCGGCTTTATTATCGTCGTGCTCGGTTTTACGCTATGGAGCGCGATGGCCGCGATCGACAATAGCCTCGGTCCGGTCGATGCGGTTACGCCTTCGAATATCGTCAGCCAGACGACGGATCAATTGAAGGAGCAGCTATGGGCCGTTCCGCCGGAAGAAGACGTATCGATCACGAAGAAGGACATCGGCGGAGGAATGGCCGGCGCGCTGCAGTACTCGGTGCTCTATTGGCTGTTCGGCTATTACGGCGCGAAATTCGTGCTGATTATCGAATTCGCGATCGCTCTGTTGCTCATCACGAATCGCTCTTACGTCGAGATGGGCAGAGCGATCCGTTTGTTCCTGATGCGCGTCATGCCGCTGTTGGCCGCGCGTCTGTCCTCCGGCAGCAAGCTGCTGCGCGCGAAAGCGGTGCCCGTCAAAGGCGCGGGCAAACCTGCGGCAATTCCGGCAATACCGCTCGAACCGGACGACGACGCGATGGACGAGCAGCCGCTCATGCCGCGGCAGCGCAAGACGCCGCTGTTCTTCCAGCTGTTCCATGGCAAACCGGAACGGGAGTCCGGAAGCATGCCGGAGGATCAGTGGGACGAAGACGAACCGGTCAACCTCAATATCAGGCCCTCGAAGAAAACCGATGCGGCGCCTGACGTTAAAAACATGCCTTCGGATGTACATACGATGCACGGGGATGACGATCGCGAGCCGGACGGCGAATTGCCGCAATCGTCTGTCACGCCGCCGCAAGAGCAGCCGCAGCCGAGATTTACGGATTTCGCGCAGCAGGTTTATCCAACCCCGACTTGGGAAGCCGAAGCCGATCGCGAGGAAGAGCCGGAGATGCCGGCTCATCTCGTGCAGTCTGAGCTGGAGCTTGGAATGGATGATGACGGGCATGCCGAGGTCGCGGATCAGCCTCAGGCAGACGATGTCGCGGACATTGCGGCAACGCCCGAGCCGCCGAAACCGGCGCGCAAACCGCCGAAGCCGTATCGTCTGCCGGGACTGAACTTGCTCGACAAGCCGACGGCAACCGGCAAGTCCGGCAACGCCGCCGATTATATGAGCACCGCGCGCAAGCTCGAAGCGACGCTCGAGAGCTTCGGCGTTCGCGCCAAAGTGCTCGACGTGGCGAGAGGTCCCGCCGTTACGCGGTACGAGCTGCAGCCCGACGTCGGGGTCAAAGTCAGCCGCATCGTCAACTTGACCGACGATATCGCGCTTGCACTTGCCGCCAAGGATATTCGGATGGAAGCGCCGATACCCGGCAAATCGGCGATCGGCATCGAAGTTCCGAACAACGAGGTCAGCGTCGTTACGCTTCGCGAAGTGCTGGAGACTCAGCCGTTCCAAGAATCGCAGGCGAAGCTTACGATCGCGTTCGGGCGGGACATCTCCGGGCAGCCGATCGTCGGCAACTTGGCGAAGATGCCGCATTTGCTCGTTGCTGGCGCGACCGGCTCCGGCAAATCCGTCTGCATCAACGGCATCATTACGAGCTTGCTCTATAAGGCGAAGCCGGACGAAGTGAAGTTTCTGATGATCGACCCGAAGATGGTCGAGCTCAACGTATACAACGGCATTCCGCATTTGCTGGCGCCGGTCGTCACGGACCCTCGCCGCGCTTCTCTCGCGTTGAAGAAAATCGTCGTGGAGATGGAGAAGCGGTACGAGAAGTTCTCCAAGTCCGGCACGCGTAACATCGAGGGCTATAACGCGCTTATGTTGAGCGGAGACAATCCGGACGGCGTTCTACCGTATATTGTTGTCATCGTGGACGAGCTCGCCGACTTGATGATGGTTGCCGCAGGCGACGTCGAAGACGCGATTACACGCTTGGCACAGATGGCCCGCGCCGCGGGCATCCATCTGATTATCGCCACGCAGCGGCCGTCGGTCGACGTCATCACCGGCGTCATTAAGGCGAACATTCCGAGCCGGATCGCGTTCGGCGTATCGTCGCAGGTCGATTCGCGCACGATTCTCGACATGGTAGGCGCGGAAAAGCTGCTCGGCCGGGGGGATATGCTGTTCCTGCCGATGGGCGCATCCAAGCCGATTCGGGTGCAGGGCGCGTTCTTATCGGATAACGAGGTCGAGCAAGTCGTCGGATACGCCCGCGGACAAGCCGAAGCCGAGTACAGCGAAGATCTGGTACCTGAAGTCGACGACACCGAATCGGACACGCCCGACGAAATGCTCGACGAGCTGTTCGATCAAGCGGTGCAGATCATTATCGAAGCGAAGCAGGCGTCCGTCTCGCTGCTGCAACGCCGAATGAGAGTCGGATATACCCGTGCGGCGAGGCTGATCGACACGATGGAAGCCAAAGGCATCGTCGGCCCTTACGAAGGCAGCAAGCCGCGCGAGGTGCTCATGACGATGGAGCAGTATCAGCAGCGCATTTCTTCGTAATTTCCAGCTCCATACAGCACTCATTCGATTGCTCGCCGTCCCGGTCCGGGGCGGCGGGCTTTTTGTTTAGGCAGCCCGAAATGGGTATAAGAGGGTTTCGCGTATCTCATACTAACGGGCGAACGACTAACTTGGATTACGAAGAAAGGCGTGAATACGGTGAGCTATCGTCTAGTCATCCTGACCGTTTGCATAGTGTTCGGCTTGCTTGGCCTCTATTCTTTGCAGAATCACGGGCTGAGCCGCGAGACGTTCGGAACAACTACGCTTAAACAAGGTTCGACGGGCAAAGATATTTACGAGCTGCAAGGCAGACTGAAAGCGCTTGGGTATTTCAACGGAAAAGTAGACGGCATCTTCGGGAGCGAGACGAAGAACTCGGTCACTTGGTTCCAGTGGAAGTTCGGCTTGAAATCGGACGGCGTCGTCGGAGCGAAAACCAAGCTCAAGCTGTGGAGCGCCACGAAAAACTGGAAGCCCACCGCCAGCGAGCTGCCTGGCGGCGCGGCGTCTTCCGGCGGCGGAGGAGGAGGTGCGGCAAGCGCTTCGAAACTTCCCGCCAATAACAATCTCGGCCTGACGGCCAAAGATCTAAAAATGATGGCGAACGCCGTCTATGGCGAATCCCGAGGAGAGCCTTATATCGGTCAAGTGGCGGTCGCGGCGGTCATCTTGAACCGCGTGCAATCTTCTCAATTCCCGAATACGGCTTCGGGCGTTATTTTCCAACCGGGCGCGTTCACGGCGGTAGCCGACGGCCAAATCTGGCTTACGCCTAACGAAAGCGCGATGAAAGCGGTGAAGGACGCGGTCAGCGGTTTGGATCCGACCGACGGCTGTCTCTATTACTTCAACCCGGCGACGGCCACGTCGAAATGGATCTGGTCGCGACCGCAGTACAAGACGATCGGGAAGCACATTTTCTGCCGGTAAGCCGCCTGTTTGCGTGGCCCGCGCAAAGGAAACGAAATGCGCTTTGAAACTTCGCGTCGCTTGGTGGCGAATGGGTTTCCAGCATTTGCTTCTTGCTTGTTCAATCAGGTAGAATGGGGCTGAACGCAACGAGACGAGGACGCGAATTTACTAAGTAAGGGGCATGAGTAAATGTCGGAACAGTTCCAAAGAGGCACGCTCGGCCGACTGCGGCTGCACGTGTTGCCGACCAAGCGCTTCAAAACGTTCGCCGTGTCGTTGTTCGCAGGGGTACCGCTTACAGAGTCCGGGGTGACGCCGATCGCGCTCACCCCTTTCGTGCTTCGGCGGGGGACGCGGTCTTATCCGGAAACGATCTCTTTCCGCGAGAAGCTCGACGAACTGTACGGCGCCGGTTTCGGATTCGACCTGTATAAGCGCGGCGACAATCAGATCGTCAATTTCCGTCTAGACATCATTAACGACCGATTCGTGTCTTCGTCGGAGCCGCTGCTCGGCGAGGCGCTTTCCTTTCTCGGCGAGGTGCTGACGAAGCCGGCGACGGAAAACGGACATTTTCGCTCTAAGTATATCGAAGCGGAGAAGACGACGGTAAGCAAACGCATCGATGCGATCATCAACGATAAAATCCGGTACGCGTCCGAGCGTTGCATCGAAGAGATGTGCTCGAACGAACCGTATCGATTGCTTGCGCTCGGGCGTAAGGACGAGCTGGCGGCAATCGACGGAGCCTCGCTATACGAGTCTTACACGCGTTGGCTTAGCCAAGCGAACTTGGACCTGTACGTGGCGGGCGATACGACGCTGGAGGAAGTCGCGGCGTTCGCGAAGCGTTCGTTCGATCTGCCGGACGGCGCGCCTTCCGCGTACGCTCCGCCTACGCTGGCAGAGGCTAGACCCGAAGTGCAGACGATCCAGGAGCGGCTCGAGGTCGGCCAAGGCAAGCTGAACATGGGGCTTCGCGTCGGCGCCTCGTACGGCAGCGACGAATATGCGGCGCTGCTCGTGTATAACGGCTTGCTGGGAGCGTTCCCGCACTCTAAGCTATTCGTTAACGTGCGGGAGAAAGCGAGCCTTGCGTATTACGCATCATCCAGGCTGGACGGACATAAAGGCCTCCTGACGCTTCAATCCGGCATCGAGATCAAGAACTTCGAGCGCGCCTCGCGCATTATGCAGGAACAGCTTGAAGCGCTCAAAGCCGGCGACTTCTCGGAGACGGACGTGCAGCGCACGAAGGCGATGATCGTGAACCAATTGCGGGAGCTGCAGGATTCGGCGTTCGAGCGCATCTCGTTCGATTTCAGCAACGTGCTGTCCGGCGCCAATCGCACCGGCGAAAGCTTCATCGCCGACATCGAAGCGGTCACGCCGGGGCAGGCGACGGCGGCCGCTCATTTGGCGAAGCTGGACACGATATACTTCCTGCGCGACCTAAAGGAGGAGGGCTGACCATGCCGTTGCTCGAGTATCCGACGCTGCAAGAAAAAATATGGCACGAGAAGCTGGACAACGGACTGGACGTGTTCATCCTGCCGAAGCCCGGCTTTACGAAGACGTACGCCACGTTCACGACCAAATACGGTTCGGCAGACAATCACTTCACCGTTCCGGGCGGAGAGACGGTCCGCGTTCCGGACGGTATCGCCCATTTTCTGGAGCACAAAATGTTCGAGGAACCGGAAGGCGATATTTTCTCCGCTTTCGCTTCTCAGGGAGCCGCGGCTAACGCCTACACGAGCTTCGACCGGACCGTTTATTTATTTTCCGCCACCAAGGATATAGCCGCCAACCTCGGCACGTTGCTGCATTTCGTGCAGAATCCTTATTTCACCGACGAGAACGTCGAGAAGGAAAAGGGCATCATCGTACAAGAAATCGACATGTACAGGGACAATCCCGATTGGCGCGTTTATTTCGGCTTGAACGAGGCGATGTACGAGAAGCACCCGGTGCGCATCGATATCGCGGGAACGGCGGATTCGGTCCGCTCCATCACGAAGGAAATGCTGTACGATTGCTACCATACGTTCTACCATCCCTCGAACATGACGCTGTTCGTCGTGGGCGGCGTCGATCCCGAAGAGACGATGGCGCAGGTGAAGCGGGATCAAGCCGGCAAGACGTTCGGTCCGGGCGGCGAAATCGGACGGTTATTCGAGGACGAGCCGAAGACGGTGAAACAGAAGAAGAAGGAAATCTTCCTTCCCGTATCGCTGCCGAAATGCATGTTCGGCTTTAAGGACGATCCGGGCACGGGACGCGATGCCATTCGCTACGAGCTGTCGAGTAAAATCATGCTGGAATCGGTGCTCGGATCCAGCTCCACATTGTATCAGTCGCTGTACGACGACAACTTGATCTCCGACAGCTTCGGCCATGAGTTCAACACCGGTCCAGGCTATGCGTTCTCCGTTATCGGCGGGGAGACGCCCGATCCCGACGAGCTCGTGCGCCGCGTCACGGAGGCGATGTACGAAGCGGCTTCCGCAGGCATTCCGGAGGAGATCTTCGAACGCACGCGCCGCAAACGGATCGGAGCGATGCTGCGCATGTTCAATAGCCCGGAAGCGATCGCCAGCGAGTTTACGCGGTACCGCCACAAAGGCGGCGACTTGTTCCGCGCCGTAGAGGTGTTCGAAAGCTTAACGCTCGATGAAGTGAACGAGCGGCTTCGCGAGCACGCCAAACCCGAGCAGCTTGCCGTCGCGGTCGTCAGGAGCAAAGCCTCCTCTTGAACCGTATAGCGCTTGTCACCGGCGGCTCCCGAGGCATCGGGGCCGCCGTGGCCAAACAGCTTGCGGCGGACGGATACGACGTTGCCGTCCAATATTACGCGGCTGTCCGGCAAGCGGAGGAAGTCGCTACGGCATGCCGGGCGTCCGGGAGCCGCGCGATCGTCGTGCAGGCGGATGCTCGCTCGGGGCAATCGCTGCGCGATATGAAGGCGAAGCTGGACGCGGAAGGCTGGGTTCCGGGCGTTATCGTGCATGGCGCCGGAGCCGCCCATTACGGGCTACTCGAGGATACCGGCGAGGACGTGTGGGACGACTTGTTCACGCTACATTTGAAGAGTGCGTATTATTTGACGAAGCTTTTCGGACCGGCTATGGCATGGAACAGGCGGGGGAGATTCGTCTATCTGTCCAGTTTGTGGGGAGTCGTCGGGGCAGCCGGGGAAGCGGTGTACGCAGCGTCCAAAGGCGGCTTGAACGCGTTCGTCAAATCGATGGCGAAGGAGCTGGCTTCCTCGGGCGTAACGGTGAACGCCGTGGCGCCCGGCGCGATCGACACGGACATGCTCGCCGCGCTGGGCGAGGAAGATAAGGCTTCGCTGCGCCAAGCGATCCCGCTCGGACGGCTCGGCACTGCTGAAGAAGTCGCTTCGCTCGTTCGCTATCTCGTATCGGAGGGCGCGAACTACGTTACCGGGCAAGTCATCGGGATCAACGGGGGTTGGAACGGGGAATGACGCATAATTACGGCCTCTTGCGCGCATATTATCGATGAGCTTTTATCCCGTAACCATCGAGGAGGCTGTAACATGTCAACCGTACTCAACGATTTCGACACCTGGAAGAAGTTTTTGGGCGATCGAGTCAGCGCGGCGAAGAAAATGGGCATCAACGAAGAGGTCATTTCGAAGCTGGCTTATGAGATCGGGTCTTTCCTAGATACGAAGGTCGATCCTAAAAACGATGAAGAACGCGTGTTGAAAGAGCTTTGGGACGTAGGGGATGAAAGCGATCGTAAAACGATGGCGAAGCTGATGGTCAAGCTTGCCGATCACAGCAGCTGAAGCTATCGATGCAAGCGACTCAGAAAGCCTCCGCAAGGAGGCTTTCTGTCCGATTAAAGCGAAAGTTTTTGTTTTTGCTTAGAGAACGGGACTTTTGTATTAAGTTGTTGTAAGATTATGCAGGATAATGAGGAGCGTTGTAGAATAACAAAGAAAGAACATTGCAGCTAAGCGTTGCTCGAACCGAATGAGGTGCATGATGGAACCCAAACAGTGGTACATGGAATATAAAATTCATAAAAACCGTCCCGGCTTGCTCGGAGATATCGCTTCCTTGCTCGGGATGCTCGAAGTCAACATTATAACGATAAACGGCGTAGAAGACCGGACACGCGGCATGCTGCTGCAGACGAACGACGACGAGAAAATCGAGCTGCTCAGCAAAATGCTGAACAAAGTCGAGAACATTACGGTGAATAAGATTCGGCCTCCTAGGCTGACAGACATACTTGCTGTACGGCACGGCCGGTACATCGAGAGAGATTCCGACGACCGGAAGACGTTCCGGTTCACGAGGGATGAACTCGGGTTGCTCGTCGACTTCCTCGGCGAATTGTTCAAGCGGGAAGGCAACCAGACGATCGGACTGCGCGGTATGCCGCGCGTAGGCAAGACAGAGTCGATCATCGCGGGAAGCGTATGCGCGAACAAGCGTTGGACGTTCGTTTCTTCGACGCTGTTGAGACAGACGGTTAGAAGCCAATTGTCGGACGACGAGATGACTCCTAACAACGTCTTCATTATCGACGGAATCGTCAGCACGATCCGGTCGAACGAGAAGCATCACGCTCTTCTTCAAGAGCTGATGGCGATGAATTCGACCAAAGTGATCGAGCACCCGGATATTTTCGTAAGGGAATCGCAGTTCGATTATGACGTATTCGATTTCATCATTGAATTGCGGAATACGCCGGACGAAGAAATTACGTACGTCAATTTCACGACGGCCGGATTCGAAGACCTGTAATCTTACATAATCATCGCTACTCTACAACATGAACCGAAAGAGGTGAAACTTGTGTCCGATCTAGGTGCTTTACTTCGTAAAGCGCGCGAGCAGCGCGGCTATTCGCTGGACGATATCCAGGAAACCACCAAAATACGCAAAAGGTATTTGGAAGCGATCGAGACAGGCGACTACAAAGTGCTTCCCGGATCTTTTTACGTTCGGGCATTCGTGAAGACGTACGCCGAAACTGTCGGACTTGACGCCGAAGAAGTGCTTCGCCTCTACCAGAAGGAATTGCCTAAAGCGGCGACTTCCGAGGTCGGCACCGCCGAACCTCGCATAAAGCCCAAACGCAGAAGCGTGCAACATAACGATAGATGGGGCAAAGTCGCGGTATCGCTGCTCATGTGGGCTTTTCCGATCCTAATCGCAGCCGTTATTTATGTGTACTACTCGAATACGAAGGATTCGAATCCGGAAGAACTCGGGACGCCTCCGCCGATTACTTCGGACACAACTACGCCGTCGCCTTCCATATCGGAGACGCCGACGCCGTCGATTACGCCGACGATTACCCCGCCGCCTACTCCGAACGTATCCGTGCAATTGGTCGAGACGAAAGGCGGCAAGCAGTACTATTCGGTGTCGCCGGGAACGGGGCATAAGATTCAGGTCGACGTGTCCGGTTACGTATGGATCGGCGTATATCCGGGTAACGGGGCTAAAGGCAAAGGGCTATTAAACAAGACGGTGCTCGATAAAGACGTGCCGACGAATTCGACGTTCAGCTTCCCTTTGGATCAACAGTTATTCGTGAACGTCGGCAGCGCGGATAAAGCGGTCGTATCGATCGACGGCGTGACGATTGAGGACGGAGACAAGGCGGGACAGCCGATTCGGATGGTCTTTACGCCCGCCGAGGGAGAGACATCAGCACAATAAGCCAATCATTCGGCCCTCGTTAATGAGGGCTTTTTCGTTTTTGGCGTAGTCGGTTCTCGTGCTATAATGGTAGGAAAAATCGGGACAGAGAAAGGAAGATCGTTAATGGCATCGGAATATTCTTTCGATATCGTATCCAAAGTGGATATGCAGGAGGTTAATAATGCGGTCACGCAAGCCATGAAGGAGATCGAGACGCGATTCGACTTCAAAGGCAGCAAAAGCAGCATCAAGCTCGAGAACGAACAGCTTGTCGTCGCTTCCGACGACGATTATAAGCTAAAGAGCGTTATCGATATTCTGCAGACGAAGATGATCAAGCGCGGCGTTCCGATCTTGAATCTGGACTATGGCAAAGTCGAGTCCGCGTCCGGAGGCACCGTCCGCCAAGTCATCAAGATGAAGCAGGGCATCGATCAGGATAACGCCAAAAAAATCAACATTCTGATCCGCGATTCCAAGCTGAAAGTGAAGAGCATGATTCAAGGCGACTCGCTGCGCGTTACCGGCAAGAGCAAGGACGATCTGCAAAACGTAATGGGATTGCTTAGAGGCGCTGGACTCCCGCTGGAGCTTCAATTCAACAATTTCCGCTAAGCGGCTGTTTTTGACACTTTACATAGCGTTCGATTATACTTTGTGATGGGTTATTTCTACGGACGAACGTATGGGGGATCAAAGCGATGCAAGAGAAAGTCAACGTCGTCACGCTGGGCTGCGAGAAAAACTTGGTCGATTCGGAGATCATGTCGGGACTCGTTCATGCGCGAGGCTATACACTCGTCGATAAACCGGAAGACGCAACGGTCGTCATCGTCAATACGTGCGGCTTCATTGACGCGGCCAAAGAGGAATCCGTGAATACGATTCTAAACCTTGCGGAGCTCAAAGATACCGCTAGACTGAAGGCGCTCATCGTATCGGGCTGCCTTACGCAAAGATATAAACAGGAATTAATGAAGGAAATGCCCGAAATCGACGGCATCGTCGGCACGGGCGATTTTCATCGCATTAACGATATTATTGACGAAGCGCTAGGCGGGAAGAAACCCGTCTATGTCGGCAATCCCGTATTCAACTACGAGGAAACGCTGCCCCGCCTGTTGTCCACGCCTCGGCATACCGCATACGTGAAGATCGCCGAAGGCTGCGACAACGCTTGCACGTTCTGCAGCATCCCGATCATGCGCGGGAAGTTCCGAAGCCGGTCGATCGAATCGATCCTCTCGGAAGTCAAGCAGCTCGCGGAGCAAGGCGTCAAAGAGATCAGCCTGATCGCGCAGGACTCCACGAATTACGGCACGGATCTTTACGAGGGTTTCAAGCTGCCCGACCTGATGAACCGCGTGTGCGAAGTGGAAGGGATCGAGTGGGTTCGCTTGCATTACGCGTATCCGGGCTTCTTCACGGACGAACTGATCGAGACGATCGCTTCGAATCCGAAAATTTGCAAATACATCGATATGCCTCTTCAGCATAGCGAGGATGCGATCTTGAAACGGATGCGCAGGCCGGGCCGCCAGCGCGACGTTCGCGAGTTAATCTCGCGCATTCGCGCCCGCATTCCGGACGTCGCACTCCGTACATCGATGATCGTCGGATTTCCGGGAGAGACGGAAGAAGAGTTCGAGAAGCTGTGCGATTTCGTACGGGAGATGAAATTCGACCGCCTTGGCGTATTCGCCTACTCTCAAGAGGAGGACACGCCTGCGAACCGATTGCCGAACCAATTGTCGGACGAAGCGAAGCAGCATCGTGCGCACACGTTGATGGAAGTCCAGCGAGAAGTCGCTCAAAGCAACAGCGCCAAATACGTCGGCCGCACGCTGGACGTCCTCGTCGAACGCTACGACGGGCGAAGCGACGTGTATATCGGCCGCAGCCAGTATGACGCACCCGAAGTCGACGGCGAAGTGTACGTGTCCGGCATTCGGACGGAGCTCGGCGAAATTCGCAAAGTGCGTATTACCCACGCTTACGAATACGATCTGTCAGGGGAGGGAATCGCATGAATCTCGCTAACCGAATCACGCTCGCGCGTATTTTCCTCGTTCCGATCATGACGTTCTTCCTGCTCGTTAAGCTGGACGTCGATCCGCTGACGATCGGCAACTATTCGATCACTTGGAATCAAGTGTTCGCCACGCTGCTATTCATCATCGCGGCGAGCACGGACGGCTTGGACGGGTACATCGCCCGCAAGCGCAAAATCGTCACGAACCTCGGCAAGCTGCTCGATCCGCTCGCGGATAAACTATTGGTGGCGGCCGTTCTTATTTCTCTCGTCGAAATCGATAAGTTGGACGCTTGGGTCGCGATCATTATCATTAGCCGCGAATGGGCCGTTACCGGTCTTCGCCAGGTCGCGCTGCTCGACGGCACCGTCATGGCGGCGAGCAAGTGGGGCAAATGGAAGACGGCGGTCCAGATCACGATGATCATCGTCATCCTGCTCAACAACTTCCCGTTCAATTTCATCGATCTTCAAATGGACGTCGTCACGATCTGGGCCGCGGTTGCCATTACCGTCTATTCCGGAATCGATTATTTCGTCAAAAACAAAAATTTGATCCCGGTCGATTGATCGGCCGCGGGTCGTATAACGAGGTGCGGAGAAGCGCATGAGAGCAGAGATCATTGCCGTCGGCACGGAACTGCTCCTCGGTCAAATCGTAAACACGAACGCCCAGTATCTGTCGAGAGGGTTGGCAGAGCTGGGCATTGATGTTTATTATCAGACCGTGGTGGGAGATAACAAGGAGCGTATCATTCAAGCGATCGAGATCGGGCGAGGGAGAGCGGACCTGCTCGTGTTCACCGGAGGCCTCGGTCCGACGATGGACGACTTGACCCGCGACGCGCTCGCGGAATACTTAAAGCGGGGCGTAGAGCTTCACGAACCGACGATGGATAAAATTACGGCGATGTTCGCCGGACGCGGCGGCAGTTTCGTGGAAAGCAACCGTCGTCAGGCGCTGTTGGTCGAGGGAGCCGCTCCGCTTCGCAACGATACGGGGCTGGCCGTCGGCAACGCGCTTAGCGAGGACGGCACGCATTACTTGCTGTTGCCCGGGCCGCCGCGCGAGATGAAGCCGATGTTCGCGAACGACGGAACGGCCTGGCTGAAATCATTGCTAGGCGAAGCCGATACGCTGCACTCGGCCATGCTGAAGTTCGCCGGCATCGGCGAGTCGGGCCTGGAGGACTTGTTGATCGATCTCATACGCGAGCAGCAGGATCCGACGATCGCTCCTTACGCGGCGGAAGGCGAAGTAACGATCCGAGTATCGACGAAAGCGGCGACCGCGGAAGAAGCGGCTCGCAAGCTGGAACCGACGCTTACGGAGATCCGTTCGCGCACGCCGCGTCATCTGTACGCGGAGGAAGATATCCCGATCGAAGCGGCCGTCATCCGCTTGCTGGCGTCCCAGCGGCGTACGGTGACGCTCGCGGAAAGCTGCACGGGCGGGATGGTCGCTTCTATGCTGACGACCGTACCGGGCAGCGCGGATGCGTTCCTCGGCGGCGTAGTCAGCTACAGTAATTTGGTGAAGCATCGCGCGCTGGATGTTCCCGCGAGTTTGCTCGAAGGCGACAATGCTCCGGGCGCGGTAAGCTCTGAGACGGCTGTCGCAATGGCCGAGGGCGCACGAAAGCTGGCGGACGCCGACTTCGCGTTGTCGATTACGGGCGTCGCCGGTCCCGCTTCTTCCGAGGGCAAGCCGGTCGGACTCGTGTTCGTTGGTCTGGCGGAGCGGGACAAGGAGACTCGGGTCGTGCAGCTTCAACTGTCGGGCGACCGCCAAGGCATTCGTATTCGCGCGTCGAAGCGGGCTCTATATATGCTGTGGTTGGCTCTTACCGGACGGGGCGAGTGACAGGCCGGTAGTTGAGGTTGCTTCGGTCGATCAGTGGTGTCCCGGTTCAGCGCTTATGGCTATTATCCCCTCGGGTCAGGGGGTGTCGCATGGCGGCGCTTATGGCTATTATCCCCTCGGGTCAGGGCTAGGAACGGTCGCGGGGTGCGGTTGTAGTTGTCAGACGTAAAAAGCGAGAAAGCGTTCACAAATTTGACATAAAAGATAGAAACGCGAAGCTTGTCAACTTATGTAGGGTATGATAAAGTTTTGTTGAAAGTTTCGGAAGAACCGGGGCGAAGAGAACTTTGCTTCGGTTCTTTTTTCGAAATAAAATCGAACAAATGTTCTCAAAATGCTTGGCAAACGTCTATAAACAGAGTATGATTAAACTATTAAAGAATAAGGATGTGGGTGTGTTGTCAGATCGTCGCGCCGCATTAGACATGGCTTTGCGCCAGATCGAGAAGCAATTCGGCAAAGGTTCGATTATGAAGCTCGGAGAGAACGCGCAATTACAAGTGGAGACGTCCTCTAGCGGCGTACTGGCACTCGATATCGCCCTCGGAATCGGCGGATTCCCGCGCGGTAGAATTATAGAAGTATACGGACCGGAATCGTCCGGTAAGACTACGGTCGCGCTTCACGCGATCGCGGAAGTTCAACGTAACGGCGGCCAAGCGGCGTTCATCGACGCCGAGCATGCGCTCGATCCGATCTACGCGAGAAACCTCGGCGTCAACATCGACGAGCTGCTGCTCTCGCAACCGGACACGGGCGAACAAGCGCTCGAAATCGCGGAAGCGCTCGTCCGCAGCGGCGCCGTCGACATTATCGTCGTTGACTCGGTAGCCGCGCTCGTACCGAAAGCGGAGATCGAAGGCGACATGGGCGATTCGTTCGTCGGCTTGCAAGCTCGCTTGATGTCCCAAGCGATGCGTAAGCTTTCCGGCGCGATCAGCAAGTCGAAGGCAATCGCGATCTTCATCAACCAGCTGCGGGAGAAAGTCGGCGTTATGTTCGGCAATCCCGAGACGACGCCGGGCGGACGCGCGTTGAAGTTCTATGCGAGCGTACGACTTGACGTTCGCCGCGTAGAATCGATTAAGCAAGGCAACGATGTCGTCGGCAACCGCACGAAGATTAAGGTCGTTAAGAATAAAGTCGCGCCTCCGTTCAAGCAAGCGGACGTTGACATTATGTACGGCGAAGGTATCTCCAAGGAAGGCAGCATTATCGATATCGGCGCCGAGCAAGATATCGTTCAGAAGAGCGGCGCATGGTTCTCCTTCGAAGGCGAACGTCTCGGTCAAGGCCGCGAGAACGCCAAGCAATATTTGAAGGATCATTCGGAAATCAGCTCGAAGATCGAGAAGAACATCCGCGACTTATTGCTCAGTTCATCTGCTACGGCTAAAGCGGCTTCCGCGGCGAGCAGCGCGGACGACGACGATGACACGGAGTTTGGCGAAGAATAATGCAGAACCGACATATATAAACAGCTAGCGGCCTAACGTGCCGCTATTTGTTTTTTTATCGATTTTCGGACAAAAGGGGGCGGCATAATGAACGGGAAGCGGACGGGAAGAAGCTACGACTATCGGAAAGCGGTAGAAGAGCAACAGGAAGCCGCGACTGATCCGCGTACGGTCATTGGGGCGACTGTCGTTTCGGTTGAAGCGCATTTGCGGCGGTCGATGATGTATCGAATTACGTTGAAGCTCGAATACGAAGAGGATACCGATCCTGACCTGACGGGATATTGGCCCAAGGATGCAGAGGATACGTACTCGAAGCCCATAATAGAAAAGTCGTTCGAGTCGTGGACGGACGAGGTGGACGCGCTGATCGCCAGCGCGCAGACAGCAACGGAACCGGGAGAAGCGGTACTGACGATCCACGAAGATACGCTTGTCGGATGGCGGTTGCTCAAGGGCAAGCAATTGACGGCGGGGGAGTACGCCAAGCTGCTCGAAGAAGAGCAGAAGGAGGAGGCGTACCGCGCCGCGCTTGGAATGCTCGAACGGAAAGCGCGTACGACGGCGGAGCTGTCACGTGCGTTAAAGCGCAAAGGCTTCGCGCAAGAGGCGATCGCCGGCTGCATGGAACGGCTTCGAACGAATCGCATGGTCGACGATTCCGCGTTCGCGCGCAGATTCGCGGAGCAGCGTGCGGCTAACCAGCGCAAAGGGCGGATGCTCATTCGCCAGGAGTTGCTGCAGCGCGGCGTCGCGAAGCCTGAGATCGAGCAAGCGATCGGAGCGATCGAGCCGGAAATCGAGCAGCAGTCGGCGCTCGCGCTCGCGCGCAAGAAGTGGCCGTCGGTCAAAGGCAACGACCGGGAACGCAAGCAGAAGTTAATGGCGATGCTCATGAGACGAGGCTACACGGGCTCCGTCGCCCGGTCGGCTGCGCAACAGGCCGCCTCGGAAACGGACGGCGGCAGGCACGGCGACGACGATGCGGAGTGGATCGATAGCGATTACGATGAAACGTTCGAATAGACGCACCTTCGCCCGATCGGCTGCGCAGGCGGTGCAGGTTGAATTGGAAGCGGACGACGGCAGGAATAGCGATGACGATGCGGAGCGGAGCGATAGCCGTTGCGAGGGCTCTCTCGAGCGGATGCAAACCGCTTAATCCTCTTTCCGCACGATTCGACGTTGGCCGATGGCAATAGGTTTTGCGGTACTCGGGACAGGGGGCAAGCGCCTTTAACGTGGCTTGACAATCTATTTTGGAGAAAGCTACAATGATTTTGTATTAAACTACACTATCCGAGTATCGATTTCCTTCCAAAATCGGAGCCGGATCGCGTTTTTTCGACCTTTAATGCATTGTTCACACGACTACGAAACGGTTTAGAAACCGGCAATCAAACTGAATAAGTGTCCCCAAGCAACTGCCTTGGTGATGCAACGAGGAGGTGAAAGACCATGAACCCTTTAATCTGGGTCTTGATCGTTCTCGTTGTTGGCCTTCTTAGCTTTGGGATCGGTTATTTCGTACGCAAATCCATTGCGGAAGCCAAAATTTCCAGCGCCGAAACGGCTGCCCGTCAAATTGTCGAGTCCGCTAAGAAAGAAGCCGAAGCGCTTCGCAAAGAGACGGTGCTGGAAGCCAAAGACGAGGTGCACAAGCTCCGTAACGAAGCGGAACGCGACATTCGCGAACGCCGCAACGAAATTCAACGTCTAGAACGGCGTTTGCTTCAGAAGGAAGAATCGCTGGACCGCAAACTCGAAGCGTTGGAACGCAAAGAGGAGCAAGTCGCCAACAAAGAGAAACGTATCGAAGAGACGCAAGACCAGATCGAGCTGTTGCATAAACAGCAGGTAGCGGAATTGGAACGCATTTCGAACCTGTCGACGGAAGACGCGAAGCAAATGATTCTGACGACGGTCGAACAGGAAGTGCGCCACGAAACCGCCCAAATGATCAAGGAAATCGAACAGCAAGCGAAGGAAGAGGGCGACAAGAAAGCCCGCGACATTATCTCTCTCGCCATTCAACGCTGCGCCGCGGACCACGTGGCGGAGACGACGGTATCCGTCGTATCGTTGCCTAACGAAGAGATGAAGGGACGGATTATCGGTCGCGAAGGCCGCAACATTCGCGCGCTTGAGACGTTGACGGGGATCGACCTCATCATCGACGATACGCCGGAAGCGGTTATTCTATCCGGCTTCGACCCGATTCGCCGCGAAATCGCGAGAACCTCGCTCGAGAAATTGGTTGCGGACGGACGTATTCACCCGGCCCGCATCGAGGAAATGGTCGAGAAGTCTCGCAAGGAAGTGGACGAAAGAATCCGGGAATACGGGGAGCAAGCGACGTTCGAAGTCGGCGTGCATGGCCTTCATCCGGATTTGATCAAAATTCTCGGTCGTCTGAAATTCCGGACAAGCTACGGCCAGAACGTGCTGAAGCACTCGATGGAAGTCGCATACTTGACCGGGCTGATGGCTGCAGAGTTGGGCGAGGACGTTACGCTTGCGAAACGCGCCGGATTGCTGCACGATATCGGGAAAGCGCTCGACCACGAAGTGGAAGGCTCGCATGTCGAGATCGGCGTGGAATTGGGCAAGAAGTACAAGGAACATCCGGTCGTTGTCAACAGTATCGCTTCCCACCATGGCGACGTCGAAGCGACTTCGGTTATCGCTATGCTGGTCGGAGCGGCTGACGCGCTTAGCGCGGCACGGCCTGGCGCGCGTCGCGAGACGCTCGAGACGTACATCAAGCGACTGGAGAAGCTGGAAGAGATCTCCGAATCGTTCGACGGCGTCGAGAAGTCTTACGCGATCCAAGCCGGACGCGAAGTTCGCGTCATGGTACAACCCGAGAAAATCGACGATACCGAAGCGTTCCGTCTGGCACGCGATATCACGAAGAAGATCGAGGGCGAACTGGACTACCCAGGTCACATCAAAGTAACGGTCATTCGCGAGACTCGCGCAGTCGAGTACGCGAAATAGTGAGCGGAAATGCAGGGAAGGCTGAGAAGTGGCTGCGACAATTGCAGCCACTTTTCTTATTGGCCGCACCGGAAGGATGAGGAACGAATGAAAGTCGTATTTATCGGAGATATCGTCGGCAACATCGGAAGAGATACCGTGAAGCGACTGCTTCCATGGTTAAAAGATAAATACCAGCCGCATATCATTATCGCCAACGGAGAGAACGCGGCGGGAGGGCGAGGCATCAATGCGGCCATTACGCGCGAGCTGTTCGAGTGGGGCGTCCACGGCATTACGATGGGCAACCACACTTGGGACAACCGCGAAATTTTCGAATTTATCGATGACGAATCGAGAATGGTTCGCCCTTCGAATTTGCCTGCGGGCACGCCGGGCAGAGGCAGCATGATCGTCAAGGCGAACGGCAAGGAGCTGGGCATCGTTAATCTGATCGGCCGCACGTTCCTGCCACCGGCGGAATGCCCTTTCCGAGTGGCCGACGAGGAGATCGAGGAGCTTCGCAAGAGAACCAAATGCATTCTCGTCGATTTCCACGCGGAAGCGACGAGCGAGAAAATCGCCATGGGCTGGCATCTGGACGGGTACGCTTCGCTCGTCGTCGGTACGCATACGCACGTGCAGACGAACGATGCGCGCATTCTCCCTCACGGAACGGCTTATCTGACCGATGCCGGCATGACAGGACCGAGGGACGGCGTGCTGGGGATGGATAAAGACATCGTCGTGCGCCGTTTCATTACCGGAATGCCCGCAAGATTCACGGTTGCCGAGGGCAAATGGACGCTCGGCGGCGTGTTCGTCGACATCGATGAAGCGACGGGCAGAGCGAACAAAGTGCAATTGATTTCCGTGGACGAGGATAGTTGGATCGCCGTCTAGGAATATTCAGATTATAATGACAATTTCATGATCATCCCCCGCGGGAAAAGAAGGAATTTTCGGAGCGGCCAACGAATATGTATGCCTTAGTGGGCCCATCCTTTGATTCCTATTGCAGCCGAAGCACGCGCATATGTTGCTAATGTTGCTTGCTAGCCGCAACTGCTTTTCTCGCATACAGCCTAGCGTTGGTTGTCATAAGAGGAGGTAATGGTCATGGAAGTATTAAAGGTATCCGCCAAATCGAATCCAAATTCCGTAGCCGGCGCACTGGCAGGCGTGCTTCGCGAACGCGGGGCCGCCGAGCTGCAAGCGATCGGCGCGGGGGCTCTCAATCAAGCGGTGAAAGCCGTAGCGATCGCGCGCGGATTCGTCGCGCCGAGCGGAGTCGATCTGATCTGTATTCCGGCATTCACGGATATCGTCATCGACGGAGAAGATCGCACGGCGATTAAACTGATCGTCGAGCCTAGGTAAACCACAAGACATAGCGTCAAACCCGTTAACCTGTTACTCAGATGCTATTCCCGAAGCGGCGCGCGTGCGCGACCGATGCGATGGCATCTTTGCGGCAGGTTTTTTTGTATGCGTGGAGCGGGTTTATTCCATTCCGGGAGGGAATAACTGTGAAGGTAACGGATTTGCACGTCGACGTCATCAGCAAGCTGCTTGAGCATCCTGATGTCCGATGGGGGGACGATGCCCCCGGGGACGTATTCGATACGACGCCTAATCGGCTTGAAGAGGGCGGGGTCGGGCTTCAGGTGTTCGCGCTGTATCTGCCTAGTCAGGTTGCGCGAGACACCGAGACGCTATTCCGAGCCGCCGAGTTGTTCTGGAGCGAAGTGCTGACGGCGCCGCGCATGAAGCTGATTCGCAAAGCGGACGACATCGCCGATGCGCATCGAGAAGGGAAAATCGGGGCGATCTTGTCTCTCGAAGGCGCGGACGGATTACAGGGAAACCTGTGGGCGCTTCGGCTGATGCATCTGCTCGGACTTCGATTGCTCGGACCGACTTGGAATCATGCCAACTGGGCGTGCGACGGCGCGATGGAGCCGAGAGGCGGCGGGTTAACCCGCGAAGGGAAGCAGCTCGTGGCGGAATGCGGCAGGTTTGGCGTTCTGCTCGATGTGTCGCACTTGTCCGAGCGCGGGTTCTGGGATGTCGCCGGGCTTTCGTCCAAACCGATTTTTGCATCCCATTCGAACGTTTATGCGTATATAGATCATCCGAGGAATTTGCGCGACGATCAACTCAAGGCCATTATCCGCCAAGACGGCATGATCGGCATTACGTTCGTGCCATGGTTCCTGACGCGGAGAGAGCCGGCTTCCATCGACGACGTCCTGCGGCATGTCGAGTACATATGCGCGTTAGGCGGGGAGGCGAACGTGGCGTTCGGTTCCGACTTCGACGGCATCGAGCGTCATCCGGTCGGTCTCCGGCACCCGGGCCAGTACCCCCATTTGATCGAAGCTTTGCTCAAGCGGTACCCGGAACCGCTCGTCCGCGGGTTCGCTTCGGACAATGCCGAACGGTATTTTACGAAAAATCTCTGAAACCGAATCGTAGAGCTTACATCGATCTAATCTGGATATGTATACCATCGAAAACAGCTATCATTCGTTTACGCGAATAGGTCTTGCATTTTATACTTGCTGAACATAAGATTTAACTGTTTGAACATTTAAATTAAATTGGGGATAGTGTCGAAATTCGACGAACCGAAGCTTAGAGGAGATGGGCACTGTGATCAGTCAACTGTCATGGAAAATCGGCGGTCAGCAAGGCGAAGGCGTGGAAAGTACGGACCGTATTTTCTCGACAGCGCTTAACCGTTTGGGTTACTACCTGTACGGGTACCGCCATTTTTCCTCACGGATCAAGGGCGGGCACACGAACAACAAAATCCGCATTAGCACGAAGCCGATTCGAGCGATTTCCGACGACCTAGACATCTTAGTTGCGTTCGACCAAGAGAGCATCGATTTGAACGCGCACGAGCTTCGCCCAGGCGGAGTCGTCGTCGCGGACGCCAAGTTCTCTCCAACGATCCCGGAAGGCGTGCAAGCGCGACTGTTCGCGGTGCCGATCACGTCGATCGCCGAAGAACTAGGTACATCCCTGATGAAAAATATGGTGGCGTCCGGCGCATCCTGGGCTTTGCTCGGGCTGTCGATGGACGTATTCAACAAAGCGGTAGAAGAAGAGTTCGGGCGCAAAGGTCCGGCGATCGTCGAGAAGAATATCGAAGCGGTGCGCCGCGGCGCGGAGTTCGTGCTTGAACAAGCCGGCGGCCCGCTCGAAGAATTCAAGCTCGCGGACGCCGACGGCAAGCAGAAGCTGTTCATGATCGGCAACGAGGCGATGGCTCTCGGCACGCTCGCCGCAGGCTGTCGTCTGATGTCGGCATATCCAATCACGCCTGCTTCCGAGATTATGGAGTGGCTGATCAAGAAACTGCCTAAATTCGGCGGTACCGTCGTGCAGACGGAAGACGAGATTGCTGCCGTTACGATGGCGATCGGCGCGAACTATGCGGGCGTCCGCACGATGACGGCTTCGGCGGGTCCCGGCTTATCGCTCATGATGGAAGCCATCGGCCTGTCCGGTATGACCGAGACGCCGCTCGTCATCGTCGATACGCAGCGCGGCGGTCCCTCCACGGGCTTGCCGACGAAGCAAGAGCAATCCGATATTAACGCGCTCATCAACGGCACGCACGGCGAAATTCCGAAAGTCGTCATCGCGCCGAGCACGATCGAAGAATGCTTCTACGATATGATCGAAGGCTTTAATATCTCCGAGCAATACCAAGTGCCGGTCATTATCGCGACCGACCTTCAGCTGTCGCTCGGCAAGCAGACATGCGAAGCTCTCGAATACGATAAGATCGTGATCGATCGCGGGAAGCTCGTAACGGGCGAACTGCCGCCTACGGAAGAGAATAGGCTGTTCAAGCGCTACGAGTTCACGGAGGACGGCGTCTCGCCTCGCGTGATCCCGGGCGTGAAGCACGGCATCCACCACGTGACCGGCGTCGAGCACGATCAAGAAGGCCGCCCTTCGGAGAGCGCGATCAACCGGAAGAAAATGATGGACAAACGCCTGAACAAGCTGAACGACTTGCGCATTACCGACGCGGTCAAGGTCGACGCTCCGAACGCGAACCCGGATCTGCTCGTCATCGCGATGGGTTCGACCGGCGGCACGATCGAGGAAGCGCGCGAGCGCCTCTCGGCGGAAGGCATCTCGACGAACCGCATCATGGTTCGCCAGATGCACCCGTTCCCGAGCGAGCTGCTGAAGCCGCATCTTGACGCGGCGAAGAAAGTCATCGTGCTCGAGAATAACGCGACGGGCCAATTGGCGAACCTCATCAAGCTGAACGTCGGTTCGCACGATAAAATCCGCAACCTTCTGAAATACGACGGAACGCCGTTCTTGCCTTCGGAAATTCACAATGCGTGCAAGGAGCTGAACTAAGATGGCTACATTCAAAGAGTTTCGCAACAATGTGAAGCCGAACTGGTGCCCGGGCTGCGGCGACTTCTCCGTGCAAGCGGCGATCCAGCGCGCGGCGGCGAACGTGGGGCTTGAGCCGGAGCAGCTCGCGGTGATTTCCGGTATCGGTTGTTCGGGACGGATTTCCGGTTACATTAACGCATACGGCTTGCACGGGATTCACGGACGCGCGCTGCCGATCGCCCAAGGCGTCAAGCTCGCCAACCGCGAGTTGACCGTAATCGCTTCCGGCGGCGACGGAGACGGCTTCGCGATCGGAATGGGCCACACGGTTCACGCGATTCGCCGTAACCTGGACATTACGTACATCGTTATGGACAACCAGATCTACGGTCTGACGAAGGGGCAGACGTCGCCGCGTTCCGCGGAAGGCTTCAAGACGAAGTCGACGCCGGAAGGCTCGATCGAATCGACGTTGTCTCCGCTGGAGATCGCGTTGTCAGCCGGCGCCACCTTCGTCGCCCAATCGTTCTCGAGCGACTTGAAACAGCTTACGTCGTTGATCGAACAAGGACTGCAGCATAAAGGCTTCTCCTTGATCAACGTATTCAGCCCGTGCGTGACGTTCAATAAGATCAACACGTACGATTGGTTCAAGGAACACATCGTGAATCTGGATCAATTCCCGGATTACGATCCGACCAACCGCGTTGCGGCCATGAACAAGATCATGGAAACCGGCGGCATGCTCACCGGCCTGATCTATCAGAACAAGGAGCGCAAGTCGTACGAGGATCTCGCGGTCGGCTTCAAGCCGGAAGGGATCGCGAAGCAAGATATTAAACTTTCTCGCGACGAATTTGAGAAGTTGCTCACAGAATTCAAATAAGATTCATGATTCAATAGGCGTGCGGGGTTTGTCCCGCGCGCCTATTGCGCTATACTGAGGGCATATAGGATCAATCTACCATCCAGATCAAGGAGTCGTGATTGTACATGACAGAAGCCAAACGAGTGCCGATCGGAATTTCCGCGCGTCATATCCATCTATCCAGAGAGCACGTGTCTATTCTGTTCGGCGAGGGCGCTGAGCTGACCGAATTCAAACCGCTGTCTCAACCGGGACAATACGCGGCGAACGAGACGGTAGCCGTCCACGGCCCGAAAGGTTCTTTTCCGAAAGTGCGCATTCTTGGCCCCGCGCGCAAAGAGACGCAACTGGAAGTGTCGCGTACGGATGCGTTCGCGCTCGGCCTCCATCCGCCTGTTCGCGAATCCGGCAAGATCGAAGGCACGCCGGGCATTCGCATCGTCGGCCCAGCGGGAGAGGTAACGGTAGATAAAGGCGTGATCGTTGCGGCGCGCCATATCCATTTCCATACGTCGGATGCCGAGCGGTGGGGGATCAAGGATAAGCAAATCCTTCGCGTCCGCGCGGGCGGAGAACGCGGCGTCGTGTTCGAGCAGGTGCTCGCGCGCGTGTCGGATCAATACGCGCTCGACATGCACATCGACACGGACGAGGGCAACGCGGCAGGCCTCGCGACGGGAGACATGGGCGAGATACTAGACTAGGAAGCGCACGTGCGGCATAGGATGTACGAACTTGGAGGTGTTGCATGGTGTTGGTACAGGCAAGGCGGATCATCGCAAGCCTCGTCCTAGCGTTAGGCATAGTGTCGTCATCCGGCAATCCGGCAGCGTATGACGGCACTACCGGAGTAGCGGCCGCGAGCGCGTCCACTGTCGTACAGCAAGTCGCGAGGCAGCTGTCCGCTCAGAATCCTTCATTTACGCTATCGGTTCCCGACGTGAAGAAAGCGGAAGCGATCATCAAAGAAGCGATGCAAGCGGACGAGTATATCGCAATGCTCATCAAGAGCTATTCGATCCGAACGACAAGCGCGCCGGGCAAGTCCAAAGGGACGGCCGTCTATAAGGTCGACTACTTGGAGACGAAAAAGCAGACCGACTACGTTAAAGCGGAAGCGAAGCGGATCGTCGCCAAGCTGACGACGAACAAGATGAGCGACATTCAGAAGGAGAAGGTCCTTCACGACTATATCGCCTCTCATGTGACCTACGACAAGTCGTTACGCAAATATACGGCATACGAAGCGTTGACGACGGGAGAGGCAGTGTGCCAAGGCTATGCGCTGCTCACCTATCGGCTCATGCAGGAAGCGGGCATTCCCGTGCATATCGTATCGGGAACCGTCAGCACCGGCTTGCACGCTTGGAATAAGGTGAAGCTGGACGGGAAGTGGTATAACGTCGATACGACATGGGATTCGCAGAAGGAAGTCTCGTACAGTTACTTCAACGTGACGGACGCGGCGCTGAAGCGGGATCATTCCTGGAAGCAGGGAAGCTTGCCGGCGGCGAATACGGACTACCGCGAAATGCTGAAGACGAAGATCAAAGCGAAAGACAAGTATGCGATCGCTTATCAAGCGATTATGAAGGACATCGGCGAGCAGGCGGCGACGGTGGACGAAGCGATTAACGTCATTAATCGTGCGATCGAGAGCCGAAAGCCTTCGGTGAAGTTTACCTACCTATACGGCAGAAGAAAGCTGTCCGGTGATATCGATACGATGCTGAAGAAGCACGCGGACGTGAAATCGATGTCGATCTCCTACAGCTATTCGAACGGAATCGCGACAATCGAAGCAAAGCTAGGCTATTGATGCGGTTAACGATGGATATCTACGAACCCGAATGATATAATTTTAGGATGGAATCTGGCATATCTAAGAGGAGGAGTGAATCCTGATATGGCATCCGAGAAGGGGAATAAGGATTACGCTCAATATTTCGATTTCTCCTCGGCTAAAGTCATTAAGCAAGAGGATGGGAAAACGACCTATCGGATTAACGGCCGAGATATAACGATGCTCTCCGCCCCGAGCTATTCCGACGAGAAGAAGCGCGGCAAGGAAGAGATTAAGGTCCATTACGAGAACGGCGTTCCGGCGGAACTGAGCGGGCTCGGACGCGGCAAAAAGTACTTGATATACACGTACGGCTGCCAGATGAACGAGCACGATACGGAGATCATGCGCGGACTGTTCGAGGCAATGGGATATGAAGCGACGGAAGAGCGCAAGGATGCGGACGTCATTCTGCTGAATACGTGTGCGGTTCGCGAGAACGCGGAAGACAAAGTGTTCGGCGAGCTCGGCCATATGAAGCTGCTGAAGCAGCAACGTCCGGAGCTCATTCTCGGCGTATGCGGCTGCATGTCGCAGGAAGCGTCGGTCGTGAACCGGATCATGCACAAGCACCCTCACGTGGATTTGATTTTCGGAACGCATAATATCCATCGTCTGCCTCATCTGCTGCAGGACGCGTACTTCGGCAAAGAGATGGTCGTCGAGGTTTGGTCCAAGGAAGGCGACATCATCGAGAATTTGCCGAAGAAGCGGGCCGAAGGGCTGCGGGCGTGGGTCAACATTATGTACGGATGCGATAAGTTCTGCACGTACTGCATCGTGCCGTACACTCGCGGCAAGGAAAGAAGCCGCTTGCCGGAGGACGTTATCGCGGAAGTTCGCGATTTGGCGCGCCAAGGGTATAAGGAGATTACGCTGCTCGGCCAGAACGTGAACGCGTACGGCAAAGATTTCGAAGACCGGAACTATCGGTTCGGAGATCTGATGGACGATATACGCAAAATCGATATTCCGCGCGTACGCTTCACGACGAGCCATCCGCGAGACTTCGACGACCATCTGATCGAAGTGCTCGCCAAAGGCGGCAACCTGGTCGAGCATATCCATTTGCCGGTGCAATCCGGCAGCACGGACATTCTGAAACGGATGAGCCGCAAATACACGCGCGAACGGTTCCTCGAACTCGTAGGTCGCATTCGGAAGGCGATTCCGAACGTCGTGCTGACGACGGACATCATCGTCGGTTTCCCGGGCGAGACGGAGGAGCAATTCGAGGAGACGATGTCGATCGTGCGCGAGGCGAATTTCTCGTCGGCGTTCACGTTCATCTACTCGCCGCGCGAGGGCACGCCGGCCGCGGAGATGGCCGACGACGTGCTTTACGAAGTGAAGCAGAAGCGTCTGCAGCGGCTGAACGAGCTGATCGGGGAGCTGTCGCTGGCTAACCACCTTGAGCTCAAAGGCCAAATCGTCGAAGTGCTCGTCGAGGGCGAGAGCAAGAACAACCCCGACGTGCTGTCCGGCAGAACGCGTACGAACAAGCTCATTCATTTTCAGGGGAAGAAGGAATGGATCGGGCAATTCGTGCAAGTGCGGGTCACGGAGCCGCAGACATGGTATATTAAAGCAGAAGTCGTAACGGAGCCGGAAGCGGCCGCTATATAATGACGGGACGTCCACCTCAAGTTAGGAGAGAGACAGATGACAGCACATGCACACGATCATGATCATCATGACCACGATCATAGCTGCGTACCTTCGTTCAGCAGCATCGACCTTGTCGTTCGAGAGGATATTCTGGCGCGGGCGAAGGAGCTCGCGGATTTGATCGCAACGGCGGAAGAAGTCGAGCTGTACCAGAAAGCGGAGAAAGTGATTCAATCGCATACCCGCGTTCAGGAATTGATCGCGCTCATCAAGAAGAAACAAAAAGAGCTCGTCGCGTTCCAGCACACGTTCAACAATCCGCAGATGGTGGAGAAGATCGAAACCGAGATTTCGGTAATCCAGGACGAGCTCGACAATATGCCGGTCGTACAGCAATTCCAGCAAAGCCAGGTCGACGTGAACTATTTGCTTCAGAACGTCGTGTCGGTCATTCGAGACTCCGTCGCGGAGAAGCTCGACATCGAAGCCGCCAAGCCGGCCGAAGCGCCGGAGCAGTGCGACTAAGCATAGCGAATAAAGCGGCGGCTAGACTGCCAACCTACTGTCGCCGGGGTATTCGAACCCCGCGATAGGAAGGAGGCTGCCAGACGTGACCGAGGGCATCCCGAATTCGCAGACGCGCGCGCCGAAGAGCGATGATCCGAAGAAGCAAGGCCGCTCAGCCGCCAAGAAAAAATCCAAATAACCAAGAGGGCCGCGCAGCTTCGAGTTGCGCGGCCCTCTTCATGAGGCGAGAACGTTCGTCGGTGCTTGCATATGAATTACAGAGGAGAAATGCTCAGAATCGAGTAGCGTTGATCGTAGTGCAGCATGTAGCTCGCGTTCGGGGCCAAACGCCATTTGTTCATCCAATAGGAAGGCAGGCGCAGCCGGTCGTCCGATAGGTTCGCGGGCACCTGAAGCCGCATCCCCGCGAGAAATTTGCCGTTGCGAACGCGGATCGGAAGTCCTTGCCGGTCGGGAATGCCTAGCTTGGAGACGAGCTCGTATCCGATCGAGAGGTTGTTCACGCTCTGCGAATGGATGACGGCCTTCGCTTCACTGATCGGAGACGGCTGAATCGAGAGGGTTCTGTTCGCGGACGAATACGTTAACGCGTAGCGTCGGAGCGCTTGCAACTGGAGGCGCTGAGCGAGAGAGAAGTTCATCTCGATGAAATCCGCGAAGCATTCGCGTCCCTCGAGAAACTGTACGTTAACGTTGCTCGCCTTGACCGCGCCGCGGCTAAGATTGATCGGCGTATTCCGCGGGATGGCAAGCAATTCCGAGGAATCGCCGCAGCCTAGCGTCAAGACGATCGTATTGTCCGGTACTTTGGCGATATACAGGTCTAACCGGCCGGTTGCCATCGGGTAGGTACACGCTCCTTCTAGACAGTCGCATGAATCGAATCGAGAAGCTGGATCGGCCGCGATAGCCGCGCCTAACATCCGGTTCATGACGCCACACAATCTTGTTAATTGTATGTACTCTGCGGCTTTCTTGCTTGTACCTGTGTCCCGATCGGCAGTGCCTCGGTTCGTGATTGCAGGGACTAAAAAAGCTCCCTTGCGGGAGCTTGGAGGCCGGATCGGCGAAGCAACTCACTTGCTTGGGCGGATCTTCGGCAGCACCGGGCGCAGCGCGGCGATGACGATGGCGCCGGCAACGGATTTCAATACGTCGCCTGGGAGGTAAACGTATATCCCTTTGCGAAGCGTCGTGTCAAGGTCCCAATGCAAGTAGTGCGCAAGCCAAGGAGCGCCGGTTACATAAAGCAATAGGGAACCGATCAGGAACGTGGAAAGGAAGAGAACGATCAGTCGAACGATCGTGAGCCGCGAGCGCCCTGCGAACAGCTTATCGCATATCCAGCCGAGCAAGAAGGCGGCGATCGGGAACATCCAGATGAAGCCCGCCGATGCGCCGGTCATCTTGGAAAGTCCGCTGCCTTCGCCCATGAGCGGAAGGCCGAGGGCCGTTAATAGAATGACGATGAAAATACTCATAAACCCGTATGTAGCGCCCAGCAGCCCTCCTGCAAGGATGACGGCGAACGTCTGCAGCGTAATCGGTACGGTTGAGAAGCCGATCCTGAATTTGATATAGCTCCCTGCGATGAACAGGGCGCCGAATAAAGCAGTGAAGACGATTCCTCGGATCCATTCGCTCGTATTGGCTCGGCTGTTGACGTTAGTCGTGGTAATCGGATTAGACACGTTGTCAAATCTCCTTTCGAATGTTAACCTTATTGTGTGGACGTGGTTAACAATTCGGATTGTAGCATGAGATCGCTGGATTGGGAAGAGGGAAAATGAAATGAGAGAATCGGCGGCTAAGCCGATAGAGCTGCACGGGGTATCCGTCATCGGCAGCGATGAACGCGGAGACGCGGTGACTCGTCTGGAAGATGTACGATTAAGCGTTGCGCCGGGCGAATGGCTCTATATCGTCGGCGTGAACGGCAGCGGAAAATCGACGCTGGCCCGCGTGTTGGCCGGTTTATATACAGAAGGGATGATCGGCGATTATCGCCGAGGCTTCGCCGGGTCGAACGTGAGCCCGATCGTGTTGCAGCATCCTCAAGCGCAGTTGTTCGGGGAAACGCCTCGCGAGGAAATTCAGTTCGCGCTCGAGTGGCAAAGGAAGCCGGCGGACGAGATCGGGGTTGCCGCGGAGCGGGTGCTGGATCGAGTAGGCCTGCTAGCACTGGCCGATGAGCCGTGGCACAGGCTATCCGGCGGGCAGTTGCAACTGACGGCGTTCGCTGCCGCGATCGCAGGCGAAGCCCCATTGATCGTGCTGGACGAAGCTACCTCCATGCTGGACGAACGGACTCGGGTGACGATCGTGAAGGAATCGAGGCGGCTGCAGCGCCAAGGAACCTCGATCGTGTGGGTGACGCAGCGGCTGGACGAGCTCGAGCCGGAATCGCGCGTTATCACGGTTAGCGAAGGACGGATCGTCTTCGACGGCGACGTACGGCAGATGTTGTACGGGGAAGATGAAGAGGCGATAACCCCTTGCGAGCAAGCGGGATTGCGTATGCCATATTTGCCGGCGATGGCGTTGCAATTAAGAAGGCAAGATCAGCTTAAGGATCCGCTTCCGGTGACGGCGGAGGAATGGCGAAGGGTGTTGGGAGACGTTGCGGACGGCGAGTGGGCAGGAACGGGAGGAAAATCGACCGGTAGAGCTATGCATTGAAGGGATCGGTTGGCGTACGGGCACGTCCGGCGACATGTCTGGAGCCGCGCTGACGCTGTATCCCGGCCAAGTCATTGTGCTCGCGGGAGGCAACGGCGTCGGCAAGACGACGTGGCTTGAGAAGCTGGCCGGGTTGCGTGCGCCCGAGGGCATGCGGATTCGTTACGGGATGGAGCCGCTATGGCAGGAGAACCGATGGGGCAAGAAGCGGCTGAATGCTAGCGCGCTCTTGCGTTATAGCTATGCCCCGCAGTCTCCCGAGAACGGCTTATTCTCCCGGACGCTATCGGAAGAGTTGAAGTACTCCGCCCGGCCCTATCGGTTAAGTAACGAGAAGCTGGATGAACGCGTGTCGGAGGCGCTGGAAGCGGTAGGGTGGCATGCGGATTGGCTTGCGCGCGATCCGTACCGGATGAGCGGAGGGGAACGCCGTCGCGCGGCATTGGCCGCATCGTTCGTGCCCCCGGCTTCTTGGCTGTTACTAGACGAGCCGAGCGCGGGGGTGGATGGCGACGGGCATGCGCGGTTAGGCGAATATTTAATGGGGTTAAAGAAACGCGGGATCGGCATAGTGCTCGTCTCCCACGAACTGGACTGGGCGATGCCGCTCGCGGATTCCGTGCTCCTGCTCGATTATGAGGGAACGGTGAGGAGATGCAATCCGGCCGAGCTGCTGGCGCATTCGGAATGGCTTGCGGAGGCGGGAATGTCCGTGCCATTATGGTTGGAAATCGCGCATAAGCTGCACCTGCGAGGAATTCCCGCGGAGCAGCTATGGTCGCCGGATTCCGCTGCGGGAGCCGTCGCGGTCGCCCGCGAGGTTCAAGCGGCGCCGGAGGACGCAAGACGGCTTACAGCCGAGGCACCCGCTCGCCGCCTTCGCAACGCTGCCGAGACGGCCAAGCATCGATTAGGAGCGTTCGATCCGCGCACGATCTGGTTCTCTTATATCTTATTGTCGCTAGGGATATTCGCACAGAATCAATGGGGCGGCATCGCCGTTGCCGGAGCGCTTACTCTATCGTTGCTTGCTGCGGGGCGTATTTCCTTGTGGCGGTGGCGAGCGCTGCTTCGTACTTACGCGTTGTTATCGGTGTTCGTTTCGGCTTTTTTCGCGTTGGGTTGGTTCACGTTCGATACGGACGCTTTCATCGGCACGCTGCTTCCTTTTACAAGGACGTACCTCGTGTTACTGCTCGGACTATGCATTCCGTTAGTGATGACGCCGCTGTCCTTGCGCAATGCGCTACAGAAGCTGTTGACGATTCGAGGGAGGACGCCGGCGTTCGCGCATCGGCTCATCCTGACGGTTACGATCATGATTCGATTCGTTCCCGTGCTCGTGGAGGAATGGGGAAGGTTCGCTAGAATCGATCTGTCGCGTGGAAAAATGAGGCCCGGGCGACCTTGGGCGTTCGCCTCGAAGCTGAAGGATATGGCGCTGCCGTTCCTGTTATCGATATTCCGGCTTGGCGACGAGATCGCCATCGCGCTCGAAAGCCGCGGTGTCGCGAGGGACGTGCGCCCGACCCGCGCGGCGAAGCTGCGAATGGCAGCTCGAGACTACGGAGCTGTGGTTGGTTCGGCGTTACTCATGTTCGGAATGTGGGCGTTCGCGAATCGTTAATCCTCGTCGCTCAATTGCTTGCTCCACGACAGGATGGCGGCGATCAGGCCAAGCGACGAACCGAACAAGAATCCTGCTCTCAAACCGCCCATCGAATTGAGTCCCCCGGCGACGTAAGGCCCGATGAACATGCCGATCGAGTAGACGGACTGGTAGAATCCCATCGCGGTCGCTCGCTGGATCGCGGGAAACGGTCGAATCGCGAAGCTGAGCAGAAGCGGGAAGTACATCGCCTGCGCCATTCCGTTGCCGGCTTGCGTGAGCGCGAGCCAGGTCAGGTTGTCGCTGTAAGGGATCGCGGCGGTGAAAATCGCGGCCAGCAGAAAACCGGCGACGATCACGTTGCGGCTGCCCAGACGAGGGGCCAACAGTCGGCCGGATATAAACGAGACGATCGCATGAGGCACCATGAACGCGATGACGATGAGCGTAAGCTGCGATTTCGAGGCGCCGAGCTCGGACGCTTGCAGCGGTGTGAAGCCGAACATCGTAATGAACAGAATACCATGCGCGAGCAAGGAGAGAATCGACACTCTCCATAGAAGCTTGGAACGAAATATGCCGGCTAGCGACGCTAGTCGGTTATGCGTCGTGCCTTCGGTCGGAGCTGGCGCCTTCGCTTGCGCGAGCGCCGTCTTAGGCTCGTAGACGAACAACGCCACGATGGCCCCGATCCCCGCTACGATTATTCCGCATGCGAACGCGTAGTTCCAGCCGCCCCATGCGGCTAAGCTTCCGCTTGCGCTCATGCCCACGAGTTGACCGAATACGGTGAGAAAGCTCAGCGTCCCCATCGCTTGATGCGTTTGGTTAGCGGGGTAGTAGGAGGCATAGAGGACGCTGAACGGAACCCAAGCCGCAGCGCATATGCCTGCCATGAGTCGCCCGGCAAGCGGCCCTCCCCAAGTTCCGGGCAGCATGAACAGGGCGCAGCTGATTAATCCGGCTAGCATGCCGATAATCAGGAACGGCTTCCGGCGAGACATGACGTCGGAATACATGCCGAGCGGAAGCCGGGTGACGACTTGCGTCAGTCCGTAACTGCCAAGGATAAAGCCGATGAGGCCTATGGAAATCCCGCGGTCCTCGAGATAAGGACTGAGGATCGGGACGTAAATGTACAGCGTAGACCAATAAAGCACGGTGGCGATCGCAAAAATAAGATGTTGGCGTCTGCTCGCGGTTGGGGTTGCGGCGATATTTTCCGAACGGGATGGCATCTGGGGTGGACCTCCTGACGGTGACTGATTCAAGCGTACTTTCTACTTTAACGGATGGATCGGAGATTGGCTAGACGGAGTTGCTCGTTAGATGATAAGATCAACCTATACTCCGAAAGCATCGAGAGGCTATTCCCGCCCGGCGGGAACGGTCTCTTTTTTGTCGTTGTGCGGGCAGTAGTTTCCAAATAATAGGATGATTGATAAAATGAGAGGGTGGTGCGCAGGATGAAGGTTAGGCTCAGTTAACGTAGCGGCAATGAGTTGTCGGTGAAGGGGCCGTACCATGCGGATTGGGTCGCTCGGGTGAAGCGGATGTGCTTTCGCAGGTGGAATCCGGAGGAACAGGCGTGGATCATTCCTTATACGTCGGGGGTTTTGGCGGAATTGCTTCAGCTGTTCGATGGGATTGCCTTGAGCGTTGACGATGCGCTGCTGGAGGAAAGCGAGCTGCTTGCGGACTATGAGTGGAAGGTAGCTACCTGTCGAGTTATCAACGATCGAATTCGAGCGTTCCAGTTGAGATGGGGTGAAGCGTCAGTACGCGATCAGGCTAAGGCTAGGCGGTTATAGCAAGCAGACGATACGAACGTATGTCAGCCATGTCGAGCGGTTCTATCGGTATTATGAGAGGAATAGGGAACTGCGTGTCCATGACCTGCTTCCTGCTTACAGTAACAAGCTGCTTCGCGAGAATCGGTCGCATGCGTACGTCAATCAAGCGATCAGCGCCATCAAGTTCCACCTGGAGAACGTGTGCGGGATGATCGAGGGCAGCTTCTCCTCTATCCGTCCGAAGAAACAACGCAAGCTGCCGAACGTGCTGTCTGTCGCAGAGGTTAGACGGTTGCTCGACCGCGTCTTGAATCTGAAGCATCGGGCGATCTTGCTGCTGACGTACTCGTCAGGCTTGCGGGTGAGCGAGGTCGTAAAGCTTCAACTTGGCGACCTCGATCAGGATAGGCGAACTTTGCATGTGCGTCAAGGCAAGGGGAGAAAGGACAGGATGACCGTTCTGTCTGAGCATGCTTGCGCTGCGGTATTGGTCTATGTTGAACGTTATAAGCCCGATAGGTGGATTTTCCCCGGACAATACCCGAGACGCCATATCTCGGAGCGAACCGTTCAGAAGGTGTTCGAGAAAGCACTCGCCGATGCTGGAATTGCGAAGGACGTTAGCCTCCACTGCTTGCGCCATTCGTTCGCGACGCATTTGCTCGAAGGCGGCATCGACATCCGTTATATCCAAGAGCTCCTCGGCCATCGCAACGTGCAAACGACGGAAATCTACACTCACTTGGCCGTGAAGAGTATAAAGAATATTAAGAGCCCTCTGGACTCGATGATGGAGTGAGTGAGGGCATGGATTGGGGCGTAGATTCCTACTGGCCGGATGGATATGGGAAATGCGTAGATTAGAGAGTTAGGTGAAATCACTGCAATTACATAAAACACTTTATTGGAGGAATATACAATGAAGAATCTAGCTAAAGAAATTTATGATATTTCGCATCTGACAGGCGAATTTCTATTAAGATCAGGAAAAATCTCAAATGAATATTTTGATAAATATTTGTTTGAATCTCAACCTCAACTACTAACTAGAATTGCAGAAGAACTAAACAAACTAATACCTCCTGGTACCGAAGTGCTTGCAGGACTTGAATTAGGTGGTGTGCCTGTTGCAACAGCACTCTCATTGAAATCAAATATCCCAGTGGCCTTTGTAAGAAAAAAGGCAAAGGAATATGGCACTTGCAAATTAGCAGAAGGCATTGATGTAAAGGGCAAAAGAGTTTGCATTATTGAAGACGTCGTAACGACTGGTGGACAAGTGATACTAAGTGCAAATGACCTGAGAGAAGCTGGAGCAATCGTAACAGATGTACTCATAGTAATAGAAAGAAATATTGAAGGCAGAATGAAGATAGAAGAAGTTGGACTCAATTTACATTCATTATTTAAGATGGAAGAGCTGATTGAGGCAGCAATTCAGGAAGGCAGTGACATCACCTAACACCATATTCACGCATCGGGCATTCGCCCTCGGTCCGGACTGGAGTCAGAAGTGATTCGATGAGGCAATTCAGTATGCGGGGAAGCAGTTTCAGCCGGACACATCGATCCCCCTAAGATAGGAGCTATCTAAGGGGGATCGACGTCGTGAATACAACAACGTTATGCGAAAGTCTGTAAGAGCTATAAGTTCAAATTAATAGAAAGATGTGATACAAATTCACTCATCAAATCATCAAGTTGAAAAGTTAACTCAAATTGTACAGAAACATAAGGCCATATATGAATTTCTTGTTGGAGTGCAGGAATTGAAAATAACTAATTACTACATTGGAGCAGGATGCATCACTCAGACGGTATGGAATTATTTAAGTAATATGCCTCTTGAGCATGGAATTAAGGATGTAGATTTTGTCTATTTCGATGAGAGTGATCTATCTGAGGAGAAAGAAGATCGATTGAAAGTACAACTTGAAAGCTTTTTTCCGGACTATCCATATAAGATTGATGTAACGAATGAAGCTAGAGTTTATTTATGGTATAAGAGCCAGTTTGGATATGAGATTGAACCATATCACTCAGTAGAAGATGCAATAGACACATGGCCGACTACTGCTACTTCATTTGGCATAAGAATTACTTCCAATAAGTGGAATGTTTATGCACCTTTCGGATTGGATGATGTGTTTAATAAAGTCGTAAGACCAAACAAGCGTCAAATTACTAAAGAGATTTATGATATGAAAGTAAACCGTTGGAAAGCGCTATGGAATGATTTAAGTATTGAGCAATGGTAGTTGATCAAAGAAGAACAGACCTTCGCATAACACCATATTCACGCATCGGGTCGACTCCGTCGCCCCTTGGTCCGGCAGAAGGACGATGAGTTTCGAAGAAGCATTTCAGTGTGCAGTGAAGCGGGATCAACCGGACACATCCGTACCACCTAACCGCATCGCGGCCGCCCTTAGGGCTTTAGGTGGTGGGACGTCGTGAATACAATAACGTTATCGGAAATCGTCATAAAGGAATGAGGTCAAGTGGAAAAATCAAATCATAAAGAGTTTAGATTAGATGAGAAGAAAGACTATATTGTTTACTTGCACTACTTAATAATGGTGGGTCATAAGCAACTCTATTATAGAAAGAAATATTTAAAAGAAGCTGAAGATAAGCTATATACTATGACTCTTGCTGACGATAATTCGATGGATGGAATCGTCTATGAAAATCTACGCAATAAGATTAATTTTTTGGATGTATTCCTTTTCAATCTATTTGCTGATGAATCGAAATATGCAATGTCTTATCGAAAGCTTAGAAAATATATTGATCGAAGAGTAGATGTAGAGGATTGGGGTTTACAGAGACTGCCCAAAGAGATATTGGATCTATTACAGGAACTTAATAATCTAAGAAACTGGGCAGCACACATTCCAGAGTCTATGCTCAATGCAGAATTTGAAGTTGCAAAGAAGCATAATAAGCAGTTAACCAAGGAGCTAATCTTTCATTTTTCAACCCCAATAAACGTAAATATATATAGTCGATACAATAGAGAGTGGCTAGAAGAATTATTACAAGAAAGTATGTTATTACAAGAAAGTTACAGTAAGATTTTTCAACAAATGAAAAAAGATTATTCTAAATTGATTGGAAAAAGTGTAGAAATTCAAACAAAGCATCATACTCTACCAAGATCAAATGAAGAAAGCAGAGAAATTCCCGGAATATCTTTTGAAATGCAAAATAAATCGTATAGAAAATTTGATAGCTAAATCAAAGAAGATGACGACATCCGATAACACCATATTCACGCATCGGGCATTCGCCCTCGGTCCGGCACGAAGTTAGAAGTGATTCGGTGAGGCATTTCAGTATACGAGGAAGCAGATGCAGCCGGACACATCCGCACCGACTAACCGCATCGCGGCCGGCTATTGGCGCAGCCTTAAGTCGGTGGGACGTCGTGAATACAACAACGTTATGTGAAATTCCCCAAGAGCTATAAAGACAAAAAATCAGAAGGTGATTGATTGAGCCATTTATCTGTTCGAATTTGCTCAGTAGTGGATGAAGATCTAGAGATACTTGCCTTATTTAATAAACAACTGATTGAAGACGAGCAGCATGATAATAAGATGAATTTAGTTCAGCTCAAAGAGAGAATGAGATCTTTTATAACAACAGATTACAATGCATATTTGTTCTTTGAGGAGAATGAGATCGTCGGATATGCCTTGGTAAATCATGAGCGAAGTCCATTGTACTTAAGACAATTCTTCATTTGCAGAGATCACAGAGGCAAGAGTATAGGGAAATTGGCGTTCGAGAGATTAACTGAAGAGCTTAAAACTAAAGAGATAGATATAGAAGTCATGTATTGGAATGAAAGGGGATATGGATTTTGGAAAGCAATAGGATTTAAAGAAAGAAGTATCTATATGAGATTATCGAATTAATGCAGTTTTGTAAGCTGACTCAGGTTGCGGGGAACTTCACATAACACCATATTCACGCATCGGGCATTCGCCCTCGGTCCGGCAGGAGTTAGTTGTGGATTCAGGGAAGCATGTCAGCGACGAGGAAGTAGATTCAGCCGGACACATCCGCACCGACTAACCGCATCGCGGCCGCCCCTGGCGGGGCTTAAGTCGGTGGGACGTCGTGAATACAATAACGTTATCCGAAATACCTGAGAGGAATAATATGAAAACAAAAATCAAAACCAAATGGAAATCGTTATTTGTGGTATGTTCAATATTCATTATTTTATACATAGGTTTCTATGTATGGATTTTAAGTAGTGTGAAACAAACAGTGACATCAATTTACTTATATAAGGCAAACAGAGGCCCGGTAAGTAATGTATCAGAAGATATTAGGGATGAGTTTTTAAAGTTTCAAACATATCCTAATAGAGGACCCGATGACAGAATCCATATTGAATTAAGTACAGGTAAAGTTTTTCATACATTTCTATATGGAACGGTCTGGATAAAGTACACATATGAAGGGATTGATACAAACACAAACGAAGTCAAATATGGATTCTCGAAAGTTCCAATAAAAATTAAAGTAAAATTAGATAACTGGGAATGGAAGTTAGTTGAGAAAGATGAAGAGCCATAAATAGCATGTATCTCAATGAAGTCAGGTACTTCGGATAACACCATATTCACGCATCGGGTCGACTCCGTCGCCCCTTGGTCCGGCAACTGGTTGAAGCATTTTCGATGAGGCATTTCAGTAGACGAGGAAGCAGGATCAGCCGGACACATCTCACCACCTAACCGCATCGCAGCCGCCCCGTTGGGACTTAAGGTGGTAGGACGTCGTGAATACAACAACGTTATGCGTAATAGGTCAAAAACATTAATTATGTGTGAGGTTTCCAAGATGGTTGATAGCAAAACACAAATTGAAATATTACTTGCAGGAGATCCACTACGTTTCGCATGTAACAAATTGGGTGTTAAGGATATGACCCAAAATAGTTACAAAGAAGTATTTACTGTAAGTAAAGAAGAGATTTTTCAATATGTCTTAGCGAATGGCATCCCGCAAAACTATTCAAATAGCAGACATTCAGTCGTCGATGGTTTCCATTTCTTTGAAGATGAAGGGAAATGGTATACGTGTTTCAGAGAAAGAGGCTTTATTTTTGATGACCATGAATTTATTGATTATGAAGAAGGAGCTAAATATATAGTTGAGATCTTATTAAAGATGACAGGAACGGGACTTTATTAGGCTTCTCTGAGAAGCGACCTACTACGCATAACACCATATCACGCATCGGGTCGACCCTGTCGCCCCTCGGTCTGGACCGGAGCTCGATGAGTATCAGTGAGGCATTTCAGTATACAGGGAAGTATTTTCAGCCGGACACATCCGCACCACCTAACCGCATCGCGGCCGCCCTTCGGGCTTAAGGTGGTGGGACGTCGTGAATACAAGAACGTTATCGGAAATTACCCTAAAGCTTAAAAATCATGAAACATGTACTTTGACAAACATATCCCATCTTTCATACCTTGTTCATACATATAGACCTCAGAGAGACAATGAAGGTAGTTGATGCTCTCCTCGAACTCCAATAGTAATCCAATATGTTCTTCCGGAAGCTGATGTTTAATATTTTCAAGTAGTTGGTTAACTGCATGATTTACTTCTTGATAGTTCTTATACAAATTTTTGATGTGGGGGCTATGATCGATGGTGCGTTGAAAGATGAATTTCTCAAAAGCCTCATTGAAATTAGTCATAATTCAACATCACTCCACCATCTATATTTTTAATTTCGCGTAAATAAATTTGATAAGTTAAATATAACTTAACCAATGCAAAGAATCTTGTCAAGCGTCAATTCGAAAATTTCTTTGATTAAGCAAAGATAACTAGTTATAATTAAAGGAAAGTTTAGGTCGAAGGGAACAAGAACATGATAAGTTATAAGCCATTGCTTAAAATGCTTATAGATCGGGATATTAAAAAACAAGAGTTAATGAAGTTAGCCGGGATCTCTTCAGCGACCATGGCGAAGTTAAATACAAATCAATATGTATCACTGGAGGTAATCGATAAGATTTGCAAATCATTAAATTGCCAACCCGGTGACATTTTAGAGTACATACCTGAATGATCAGGTATGTTTTATTTTAAGGACGGACTTTGTAAGCTGGAACTGAAAGAGGGTAACTTCCGATAACACCGTATTCACGCGGCGGGTCGACATTCGTCAACCCTTGGTTCGCCAGCAGAATGTTCGAGGAAGCGAAATCAGGCAGACAACCCTGCGAGGCTAAGTGGCGAAGCCACCCGGCGACTCTGTCGCCATAAGCCTCTCGGGTTCGTAAATACAAAACGTTAGCTGAAATTGCTTGAAGGATGTGAATAAATGAAACTGATCAAAACTATTATAGTTACTATATTAGTTTGGTCCTTATTAATATTATTAAGCGCTTGTTCAAGTCCAAACAAAACAATAGAATCACGTAAACCAGATAACATTCTAATCAATTATGATAAAGAAGATTTTTCTCGAATAGAGGAATTTGTAGCACGGTTCAACAAACATCAAGCAGACTATTTACTTGTAATACCCCCAATAATTGACGGTGGTTATTGGATTTATGATTTTATATCAGACGGTAAACAAGTGAAAATTACGATTGATACATCAAGAGACGGATACTCGGATGGAAGTATCTCGAAATACTCTTGTCAAGGATTATCTATTAATAGAGACAGAGGGGAAGATGGCAAGTCAAGAAAAGTCCTACAAGCTAAAAATTGTGATGGAAGTAGTACAATTGAAACATATGATCTACTTGTCTTAGAAGATCCCAGAAACATGTGAGCACGTCAATGAAGCAAGCAACTTCATCTAACACCATATTCACGCATCGGGTCGACTATGTCGCCCCTCGGTCCGGCAGGAGTCAGATGTGAATCTATGAAGCATTTCAGATTCGGGGAAGCGGATTCAGCCGGACATATCCGCACCACCTAACCGCATCGCGGCCGCTCTACGGGCTTAAGGTGGTGGGGCGTCGTGAACACAACAACGATATCGGAAATTCTTGAGTGCTATAAGAGCGTCCAAGAACCGTTAAAGAGCATAAAACATATCAAACTAATTAGTCGCGTGATCCTTTCGAGGAATGATTAACTTCGGAGCCGCGGCTTTTATTTATGCGGATTTAAAGTGCGGAATTAGAAGTGCTGGGTTATAATTCCATTAAGAATTCTGTAGAAGAATGTAGAAGATCAAGAACAGTAGAAGATCAAAACATTTGTGAGCAATTCAAAAGGACGAGAACTTCCGATAACACTATATTCACGCATCGGGTTGACGTTGTCGCCCCTCGGTCCGGCAGGAGTTAGAAGTGAATTCGATGAGGCATTTCAGTATACGATGAAGTGAATTCATCCGGACACATCCCAGTAACTAACTGCATCGCGGCTGCACAATATAGAAATAATCAACTTCTTAAAAAACTTTGAAGGAGATTACATGAGAAGATTAATAATGTTTCAACTCATTATTATGTTATTAATTGCTACTGTGGGCTGTAACAATCGAATTTCACATGACAACCTAAATACCTTTGATCTAAAGGACATATATTCCGTCGAGTATAACTCTATCGAAACAGAGCACATTGAGATAATTACAAATTGGTTAACCGAGGCAAGACAAGATGAAACTTATATAAATATGCATACGATATCAAATGATCAAGAACAATACGGATATGAATACGTAATTGCAAAAGGTGTTAAAGAATTTGAAGTTACTTTTGTTTACTCTGCAGGTAACATGAATTCAAAAGGAAAATTGCATATTATAGGTATCAAAGGTGAGGTTAATGATGAAACATTTATTAAGATAAAGTTCAATACCGAATACGTTCTCGGATCGATAATTTCTGATAAAAGTATAAATCTCAAAGATAAGATAATGTAAGGTGAAAGTATCACAAGTTAGTGCTGGGCATCGTATAACAACATATTTACGCATCAGACATTCGCCCTCGGTCCGGCAGTAGTAAGAAGTGAATTCGGAGAGGCAATTCAGTTTCGGGGTAGTAATAGCAACCGGACACATCCGCACCGACTAACCGCATCGCGACCGGCTCCTTTCGGAGCCTTAATTCGGTGGGACGTCGTGAATATAAGAACGTTAGACGAAACTCTTGAAAGTCGGGTAAATACAAATATTAGGAGGACTTATGAATAAAACAAAGCCCTATATTGTATCAATCTCAGCTGTTGCAGGAGGCGGGAAGTCAACAATAACAAATAGATTGAAAGAAAGATTGCCAGGTAGCAAAGCTTTATTCTTCGATGAATACGATTTTGAGGAATATCCTAAAGATATCTGTGATTGGGTAGAGAAAGGATCGGATTATTCTGAATGGAATCTAGATCCATTAATTAATGATATAAATAAATTGCTGTTGAGCAATGAGAATTTTGAATACATATTGCTTGACTATCCATTTTCGAGATTACACGGTGACATAAATAATTATATAGATTGTTCGATCTTCATAGACACTCCTCTTGACGTAGCAATGGCAAGAAGAATTCTAAGAGATTTTAATAAAAGCTCAACAGAAGAAGTGTTAAATGATATGAGAAATTATCTTTCTCGTGGAAGACATGCTTATTTAGCAATGCTTAAAGATGAGAAAAGTAGTAGCGACGTTATAGTGGACGGTACAAAACCAGTAGAAACAATTGTAAATGAAATTTATGAGATAATAAGAAGAGAATCGCAGCATTTCGATGAAGTCAAGAGCTTCGTCTAACACCATATTCAATCGGGTCGACTCCGTCGCCCCTCGGTCGGCAGAAGACTGATGTGATCCAATGAGGTTTTTCAGTATACGAGGAAGCTGGATCAGCCGGACACATCCGCACCATCTAACCGCATCGCGGCCGCCCTCCGGGCTTAAGGTGGTGGGAGGTCGTGAATACAATAACTTTATAGGATATCAGCGCGAGTCCCAATGTTCTGAAGGAGCAATTTCAATGCTGCATTACATATGGCTTGATGATTGCAAACTATTTATTGATGTTGGAAACACAAGAGGGAGTTGAGTCAGTGGAGACTTTCGGTAGAGGTTGTTTATGGCTAATTCTTGGAACGGTGGGCTTGCTAATCATTGCCATCATCACACAGAGTTCAATTCATATTCCATGGTTCATCTTTATCCCGGTCGTAATAATGGTGTTCTGGATGGCATCAAAGAAAAGTAAAAAATAAATCTATTAGTAATATTCTGTTTGAGATTATTAAGAGTAATTATAAGGAAGTAAATATTTGGTGATATCTGCCAGCGGATGGATTACAATTCCATTTAAGGGCTGTTTTTATATCTAAAGAAAGTGCAATTGAAGAGCATATGTCATGAAGGATGTAGAATCATGACGAATTAACTTTAAGAACCGAATATAAAGACAGAAGAAGAACTAAGAAAAGTGGAGCGCAAGTGCGATTTATAAGTTGATCGAGAGGCTGGGGGCATCGGATAACACTATATTCACGTATCGTGTCGACTCCGTCGCTCCTCGGACCGGCAGGAGTCTGAAGTGGATTCGATGAGGCATTTCAGAATACAGGGAAGCAAATGCAGCCGGAAACATCGAACCCCCAAAGATTGGAGCTATCTAAGGGGATCGACGTCGTGAATACAAGGATGTTATCGGAAATCAGCGCTAGAAATAAAGATCAAAGTCAATTTTAGAAGGTGATCTTTTGAAGTTCTCTTGGAAGAACACGCTGGTTGTCATTTCTGTTATAGCTGTAGTTTTATTCAGTCTTTCATACATACCTCAACGGCTGATAAATATTAACAATGCTGATGTCTCCAAACTTATTATTTTTGATGGTAATACTGGGGAAGAAACAGAAATAACAACCAAATCGGAAGTTGATCATATTATTGACAATCTCAGAGAAATCACTTTTCAAAAAGGAAAACCGACATTCGGATTTATGGGGTATAGCTATAAAACGACGATATATAATAAAAAGGGAAAATCAATTATAAAGTTCATAATAAATTCAGAAGATACAATAAGATATAATGGTTTTTTCTTTAAAGCTAAGGGAGATTTAATTGATTACAGCTATATTAAAAAAATCATTGAGAAAGGTAAATAAGATTTCTTGTAATTGTCTCGAAGAAGGCGCTGACTTCCTATTACACCATATTCACGCATCGGGTCGACTCCGTCGTTCCTCGGTCCGGCAGGGGGTTATGTGATTCGATGAGGCATTTCAGTTTCGAGGAAGCAAAGTCAGCCGGACACATCCGCACCACCTAACCGCACTGCGGCCGTCCTTTGGGCTTAAGGTGGTGGGACGTCGTGAATACAATAACGTTATCAGAGATCGCTTAAGAGCGAAAGGAGCGAAAACCATTGAAGGAGATATTGAAAGAACTTTCAAAAAATCATTTCGACCCTAAATCTGATGACCCCCAGACTATACCTAAAGAAACAGGTATATATTGTATAACAGCCAATTCAGTCGCTCAGTTACCTACTCAAATGAGATCGTTAACCTATTCTTACCTTAATAATCGCCCTGTAATCTATGTAGGAATCTCAAATAAGAGTCTAAGGACTAGAGACTATAGTAGTCATTTTAAAGGAAATGCAAGAGGCTCAACACTTCGTAAGAGCTTAGGTTCTTTATTGGGTTTGGAAAGAATTCAATCTCAGAATGACATGGGTAAGTCTAGATATAAATTTACAAAGTCAGACGAAATGAGATTGTCTAATTGGATGGTTGAGAACATTCAACTACATTTTTATACTCATCCAGAGCCAGATCTAATTGAACAAGAATTAATTAATTTTTTTAAACCCCCACTAAATTTAAAGGACAATAAGAACAAGGAAAACATTGATTTCCGAAGTTATTTAATCACATTAAGGAGATTCTGAATGTAACTCAAAGATGTAAGCGACTTCTGATAACACCATATTCACATATCGGGTCGACTATGTCGCCCCTCGGTCCGGCAGGAGTCAGATGTGAATCTATGAAGCATTTCAGATTCGGGGAAGCGGATTCAGCCGGACATATCCGCACCACCTAACCGCATCGCGGCCGCTCTACGGGCTTAAGGTGGTGGGGCGTCGTGAACACAACAGTTAGACGAAACCAGCGCGAGAAAGGAACATCAACATGCTTACATTAAAACTTACTAAAGATTTACTGAAAGACATGAAAACTACACCAATTGAAGACGTCAATGCAGCTCCATTTTTAAGTTGGCATGTACATATATATAACTTGAATAAAAGGAAACACATTGTCTTTGTGAACGATCAAACTAGATTAGCTGTTATCATTGATGGAATAAGAACAGGGCAAACAGAGCGATTGAAAGAGAGATTCATGCTAACCCTTCGGGAATATTTACTCCGAGAGGGAGTTGTTGAAAGTTTGATCAATAGATATTTGGCGTATGGCTCAGAAGTAGTTATTTCTAAGACAAACAACAGAAGTGTATTAGGAACAATGAAAGAAGTTACTTGGTTTATTGAAGATGATTTTCACGATAATATTGAACGTTTGATGTGGCTGAATAGAATGATTCATAAACCAATAGATTACATGAAACCGATCGAATACTTTAAAGAATCATTATGGGATCATAAAAACTACAACACCGTTTGAAAGATGAATCAAGGTGGCACTGGCATCGCCTAACACCATACTCACGTATCGGGTCGACTCCGTCGCTCCTCGGACCTGCAGAAGTTAGATGTGAATTCGATGAGGCATTTCAGTAACGGAGAAGCTTATTTAGCCGGACACATCCGCACCACCTAACCGCATCGTGGCCGCCCTTCGGGCTTAAGGTGGTGGGACGTCGTGAATACAAGAACGTTATGCGAAACCGTCTAATAATTATTAAGAGATGGAGTTGAACCATGTATATCTCTAGGGCATTAAACACGGATGACTTATTAAAGATATGTTCATTTCCACAATCAGCTGAGGAATTATTTTATGTGAGTCCAAGATTTAAGTATCCTTTAACACTTGATCAAATTTTAGAATTGCTTATTGATAGATTTGAACCAACGGTGATCATCGAAGAAGCTACAGGCGATATTGCTGCATATGCAAATCTATATGACTTTAATGACGAGACATGTTGGCTAGGGAATGTGATAGTCTCTCCGAGTCACAGAGGAAGAGGTGCTTCCGAGGTCTTGATAAATTCCATTATTGAGAAGATCAAAGATAAGTATAAAATCAATAAGTTACTACTGAGTTGTCATAGTACAAATTCAAGAGGACTAGCATTTTATTCGAAACATCATTTTAGACCTTTTGATTTAAAAGTCATTAAATTCGAAGATGCAAGGAAAGTCATTACAATTCAAATGGAAAGAGAACTGAATTGAAAGTGACTCAAGTAGTGACGGCAACGCATAACACCATATTCACGCATCGCAGCCTTTCGGCTGTTCGGTCCGGTAGATGTCTGAAGTGATTCGATGAGGTATTTCAGTGTTCAGGGAAGCTTAATCAGCCGGACACATCCGCACCGACTAACCGCATCGCGGCCGGCTCCTGACGGAGCCTTAAGTCGGTGGGACGTCATGAATACAACAACACCGGAAATCCCCGAGTGCTAAAAAAGAAGAGAGGAAAAGCATTCATTTAAGAACGGGTTACTCGCGACGACATGTATATGGGATTTATAATACGTTGTCGCGATCAAGATCATAATGATTAATGATGATAAAAGCCCGTGAATGGATTACAATTCCATTTAAGGGCTTTTATAAATTTCTGACTATTAGAACGCACCAGCAACACGCCTAACTGCATCGCGGCCAGCTCCTAAGGGACCTTAAGTCGGTGGGACGTCGTGAATACAACAATGTTAGATGACATTCTCGTAAAGTCTCAAATAGAAAGAGGGATCAATATACAAAGGCGAAAATTTGTGCCGATTGTAATTATATTAATCATTTGTACAGGGTTCATTGGATACTGGCTCTTAGAAGAATCGAATATTAATTCAAAGTATGTTAAAGAAGTCTTACTAGAATGCATCCAAATTTGCTTAGAACAGAAGAATGCACCGTTCCCTCAAAAACAATTCAATGATAAACAATCGATCGATCTATTTCTCGATGCCATAAATAAAGCTAAACCAATAAGTGGATCTCTTGACTATGGTGTTGATTTCATGATGACAATCACCATGAATGAAGGGGAACAAAAAAAATATTACTTAAATATCGGTAATACGGAGAGACCGCAAAATGGTCTTTTGATAAAATTACCAAATACTGAACAAGGATATTCAATTTCACAAAAAACAAGTAAAAAGTTACAACAATTAATATACAAATGAGGATTCGGAGAGGCATTCCAGCAGCGAAGCTGGCGACATAGAACCAAATGAGAGTTTGGTCCGATCAATAAAAGAAAATAGAAAGGGATGAGACCAAACAATGATATCGTTTTCTGAGATTCGAAAATATATTATGAAATTGCCTGAATCCCAGGAAGTAGAACATTGGGGCAAACCTTCGTTCCGATTAAAGAATAAGATTTTTGCTGTGCTCCAAGAAGATGGAGTTACATTAACAGTTAAAACGTCAGCGGAAGAACGCGAAATTCTTACTCAATTAGAGCCCAATATCTTTCGAATACCAGAGACATTTGCAAAATTGAATTATATGAATGTAAATACGAAATTAGTTAAATCAGATGAAGCAAAGTTATTACTCTTAAGGGCATGGAGAAGCGTAGCTTCAAAGATACTCATAAATCAATTTGAGGGTAATTCCGAAGAAGACCGAGGTATCACCTAACACCATATTCACGCATCAGGTCGACTGTGTCGTCTTCGGTCTGGCAGAAGTAAGATGTGAATCGATCGATGGTTATGAAGTGAATAAGAGCGCTTTTAGAAGGAGGAATAAATAGATGGATGCAGGTGGTGGGCGTTCGTGAATACCACAGCGTTAAGTGACATACACCAAAGGGCGGAGAACGATGATAAAAGGCATATTATTTGATTTAGATGGGACATTACTTGATCGAGATCAGTCATTGATCGCTTTTCTTGAATATCAATACAATCATATTCATGCTCTTCATGTTGTTGAAAAGCATGTTTTCATTAAAAGGTTTATTCAACTGGATCAGAAGGGATATGTATGGAAAGATAAAGTTTATCAAAGTCTCATTGAAGAATTGAATCTAAATTTAACCTGGGAAGAATTATTGGAAGACTATGTTGAGTCGTTTCAGAGTCATTGTATTGGGTTCACTGGCGTGATTGAAACACTAGATTACATCAAGAGAATGAACTTAAAGCTAGGTATCATAACAAACGGATTTGGTCGATTCCAAATGAATAATATAAAAGGTCTTATGATTGATCGTTATTTTGATTTGATCTTGATTTCAGAAATTGAAGGCGTAAGAAAGCCCAATATTGAGATATTTGCGAGAGCATTAAATCGCTTAGGAATAGAACCACACGAAGCGGTATTTGTAGGAGATCATCCAGTTAATGATGTTGAAGCGAGTATAAAGGCTGGAATGATAGGAATATGGAAGGAAGATGAGTTTTTTGAAAAACCTTCAAATGTAAATGGATCGATTAAGAACCTAATAGAAATTATAGATATCCTTGAGAGTATTTCAAAGTAGTGGTGTACGTCGTACAACACCCTATACAACAACGTTATCGGAAATTCATGTCATACGGGAGGGACAAAAATGAAAAAAGTTCTTTCAATCTTACTTAGTTTCTCAATTATTATAGTTGGACTGATGTTATTTCCTGAAAGCAAAGCCTATGCATGCAGTTGTGCAGGTGCTGATGCTAAGGGAAAGCTAGAAAGATCTCATGTGGTCTTTTTGGGGAAGGTAACCGATAAAGGCGGAACAAAAAAATTCGATCATGGACGATTAAGGAAATATTCTTTTGAAGTCGATCAGGCATGGAAAGGTACAAATGAAAAACATATAACAATTTATAGCTATGATGGACCAGGGGCATCCTGTGGATTTGAGTTCGAAAAAAATCAGGTTTATTTAGTTTACTCATATAAAGGCGATAATAATTTGTTTCAAACAAATCTTTGTAGTGGAAATTTAAATTTATCTCAAGCAAGTGATGATCTCCAACAATTAGGGGATGGAACTATAATTACTGAAAGTGAAGATGATAACTTAAATAATGGAATCCGCAATCAATCAGTAAATCCAGTAGTTACGGGAACCATATTAGTGATGGCAATTATATTTATAACTATTTATAAGGTGAAGAAGAGGAACAATTGAATGTAAGTTAACCAGGAAGACATGATTAATGCAGTCGGACGCATCGATCAACTGGTGATTCCATATGAATGTAGTTTCGGATTTCTTTATGATTTTTGTTATTTTGGGGTTTATAAGAATCGAACGTAAACTACAAAGCAAGTTAAAGAATGATGAAAGAATAAACTCCATATTCACGCATCGGGCATTCGCCTTCGGTCTGGCAGGAGTCTGAAGTGACTCGATGAGTACGTAAGATGAAATACCGGTAAATGATACACAACCTTCAAGATCAAATGTTAAACCGCAGATCTTGTTGGTGTATAATGTAAAGAAAGGAAACGGAGGTATTCCAATGAGCCTAGAGGAGAAGTTACTCCAGGAGTTTGTAACTCTACCCGAAGACAAGAAGATTGAAGTAATTGATTTTGTTGAGTTTTTAAAATCAAAGACGCAGCCATCGGTTGAATCACTGATGGATTCCATAATTAAAGAGAACCAAGAAGCGTTTAAGGAGTTGGCTAAGTGAACAACATTTCGCTTGCATCGCAGCCGGGTGGGACGACGTGAATACAACAACACGTATCAGAAATTTCGCCAATCCTAACAAACGATAAGAGGAAAACCCAAATATTTGTAGAATAGTGCAGATGAGCACTATTTTATTAGTTGTGGGAGGCACTCTCAAATATGTTTAAAGCATTTGCTAAAATGATTCTTTCATTTACATTGGTATCCGCGCTAACGATTAGTTCGGTTTCTGCAGCAAGTAAATCTGTAAAGATCAAAATTACTTATGTTAATGCAGAGCTAGTTGAGAATAATCATGTAGGCAACGAATGGGCGACTAGTGGTATCATAAATAATAAAGAAATCCTCGAAGGAGATTCAATAATTCTTGATATGAAGTCAACAGATTCTATCAAGATAAAGGCAAAAGCATCTGAACTTGATAAGATCCCTGACTCAGGTTCAGGAAGCACATCAATTAAGGTTTCAGCAATTACAAAGAAAACTACAAAAACATTAAAAGTAACAGTAAAGGAAAATCGAGGTAGATACTCAGGCAATACAGCGGAATGGAAATTTATATTCGAAATTTCGAAGCTATAGTTTCATTAAGCCAAATTCAAACTCGAAATTGGCTTTGTTGTTGAAAATGTTTGAGGGGCACGAATGACTCTTTAACTATTTTTGTTGTTTGCGTTTCCAATAATACAGATACCCAAATAGCCCTATAAAAATTAATGCGAACCCTGGAAAACCAATTAGATTATACGACCATCTGATGAATCTAAAGATCCAATATAACGCAAATAGAGTAATTAAGAAGATAACTGCGTACATCGTATCATTGCTTGAGCCCCCTGATGCCGGACGACTTCTATTATTTCTGCGACTTTGTTGACGATTATATCGTGTAACAGTATGTCTAACAGCATTTCTAACATTATTTCGAAAGCTCCATCGACGCACTTAATAACCCCCAAGCAATGATGTTGTACAGTAATGGTTAGCTTAAAGAAATAGGACACAACATAGTATATACTCTTAAACAATTAACTAACAACATTGTATGAGGTCAAGACCTTCATCTAACACCATATTCACGCATCGAGACATTCGGCCCTCGGTTCAGCAGAACAAAAAATCCCCGTTTCCGGGGAAAGTTGAATTACTCGAATGTAGTGTGTTTTGCTTTCCATTTCTCTAGGGCAATAAATAACCAAAAACTATAAATACCGATCGTAATGATACATAATAGAAACCACTTAATCCAGTTACCGAAAAGTCCGATTGCAGTGCCATGGAATTTGAGTCTGCGTCCTTCAACAACAGTGTGATTTATTTTCCAGCCATAAATCATGCACAATGCCCACGGATAGCATATTCCTAAAGTGAAGACTGTAACAAAAAAGCCTAAAATTGACCAACCGATGTAAGAGAGCAATCCACCGTCAAAGTAAGATTTGCCCCCGCCGAGTTGATTGTTTGAAATATGTACATTTACTACAGGCTCCACTAACTCAACCGCCTCTCAAAAAAATAACTTCTAAATACATTATTCTACATTTTCAGTCATATACCTTCATTTAATGATAAAATATCCCATATGAATGGCTCTAGCACCTTTTCAATCTTTGATGAGATAAAGGCATTAAAGAAATCTTTCCCGAACGACAATGGAGTCGTCAATTCAAGTTGGCGGGAACAATCTTAGAATACTTCCGTATGGGAAGAGGTGAAAGTATTAATGGCAACTGCTAATAGAAATCAAAGAATTTGTGAGAAAGGTCATCATTACTTAAAAAGTAGCGATTGTCCAACTTGCCCGATCTGTGAACAAGAGCGTAAACATACAAATGGTTTTCTTTCTCTTCTCTCTGCACCCGCAAGACGAGCATTGGAACACAATGGAATTAACTCTCTGCAAAAACTGTCGATGTACTCTGAGAAAGAGATCTTACAATTACACGGTATGGGAGCTGCATCAATACCTAAACTTAGGACTGCATTGCAAGAAGTAGGACTGTTATTTAAGAACTGAATCTAATTTACGGGACTTAAGGTAGTGGGGCGTCGTGAATATAACGAATGGTTGCCGGTGACAAAGGAGAGCGAAACATTGAAAAAGTACATACTCTTCGATCATGATGGTGTTCTGGTTGATACTGAATTCTGGTATTACAAAGCGGGAGAACGCGCGTTGGCTGACATTGGATTTGCTTTGGATAAAGATCAATACCTCCGTGACATGACTCAGTCATGGGGCACTTGGTCCCAAGCTAGGGCGGCAGGTATTGATGAACAGACCATCAATAAGCAGCGTGAGGTCCGCAATGTCTATTATCAGGAATATCTAAGAACAGAAGCCATAGAGATTGAAGGCGTAGTTGAAACGCTAGCTGAATTATCAAAGTACGTCCGAATGGCCATTGTGACGACCGCAAAACGTGCGGATTTTCAGCTTATTCATGAGAAGCGCCAAATTACACAATTCATGGAATTCGACCTTGTCCGCGAAGACTACGAGCTCGCCAAGCCGCATCCGGAGCCATACTTGACCGGCCTGAAGCGCTTCGGAGCTACCAAAGAAGAGACCCTGATTGTAGAGGATTCAAACAGAGGGTTGAACTCGGCTGTAGCCGCTGGTATCGATTGCGCTATTGTCCATAACGAATTCACAAAAACGCACGACTTCTCACAAGCAAGCTATAGAATCAAGAGTCTGATTGAACTAAAGGACATTATCCTGAATGAAACCTGAGCCGGATTAATCAGGGGACTCATTACGAAATGGATAGTCATTTTGTTTGTATTGATATTCATTGGAGTGATTGTAAGGCAAGTGCTAAACATACTTGAGTATCTTTAAGTCAGAATGACAGCTCGAAGCGCAACGAGTGAGGAGGAGTAACTATTCATAATCGAAGACTCGCCTTAAAGCATTTAATTTACAGACCTCACGAAAGATTGGAGTGAATCGCATTGTCATTAATGATATTAAATAATGTTGACCCCATAAACAAAGATTACGTAAGCAACAAGATGATAGAGTTCAATTTACAGCATTTTCCGGAGAATTTGAGAGGTCGATATCAGGAATTAAACTTGCAACTAGTTACTGAAGGTGGCCCGATAATCGGCGGGATAGTCGGAGAGTTTTGTTGGAATTGGTTGGAGATTCATTATCTATTCGTTGAGCCGGAGCATCGTAAGTTAGGTTATGGAAGAGCACTTCTGAGAGAAGCAGAGACAATGGCGCAAGAGAAAGAGTGCGACTTTATTAAGCTGGATACATTGAGTTTTCAAGCATTGGATTTTTATCTGAAAGAAGGATTTCAGATTTATGGAACAATCGAGAATGCTGGAAGACATACACATTATTATTTAAAGAAAGATATATAGAAACTAAACTGTGTAGGAACTAAGAAGAGAGGGAGAACGATGAACAACGCTCCATTCATTCAAGGTTAGAAATACCCGGACGACAATATAGACCAATAGAAGTTCCGCCATTGACACCTCATCAAGTATTCAATAAATCGGAAGAGTAATTAATGAATGCAGGAACATGCGGAGGGGTTAACATATAGGTGTCAAAAAAAAGAACAATAGTAGTCACCTTGAGGATCATAATCGTAGGAATCATTGTTTCGGTGTATTACTTGCTGAATCAGAACCCACTATCTACAACAGGCTTTTCGTGGAATGATCAAAGGACAAAAGTAACTCTAGATTTGGTCAATAACGGAAAATTCAATATTAAAATGGTTGAAATAAGCGTAAACGGAAAAGACCCTACAACAGCCCAGTTAGTTCTTATCTATTCGGGACAATTAGCCTCGAGCGCTTTGATCCAGGAAGACCCAATGGCGAAGTTTATCGACATTGACAAGGGGACAATACATCCCAAACTACGTGCAAAACAAGTACAAAAGGCATTATTGGAAGGGACCAAGCCGATTCATTATGGACTCGACCTGATGAATAATGAGAAAATAACAGAAATAACTGTCAGGTATAAGTATCTCGGAATTCGATATGAAAGAAAAATAAATTTAGATACTTGGCCTGAGTGAGGATACCGTTCAAGACATTGACGAAATGGTTCAAATCGGTCTTGCTGAACAACACGGTAACCAATAACTTTACCTAGACAGGAATAAGCTTTACGGAGGAATTTCATGTTTCTACGTGAGATCATCAAGCTGAATGATAAGATACACAATCATGATCAACATCCATTCAACATTCCAACGGTCAGAGGTTTGAGCAGAATTTCTTTGAAACGAAATGTTACTTTCTTCGTCGGAGAGAATGGATCAGGCAAATCTACTCTTTTAGAAGCCATTGCTTATCAATGCGGTTTTCATACAGCTGGCGGAAGCCGGAACAATCAGTATGAAGTGGAGTCTTCAGACGCCCAGTTAGGCGACTATATCAGACTGTCATGGATGCCTAAGGTGAGTAACGGCTTCTTCCTAAGAGCAGAGACTTATTATAACTTCGCATCGCACATCGATCAGCTAGCTATGGATCATCCTTCAACATACGACTCATACGGCGGGAAATCTTTGCACAAGCAATCACACGGGGAATCTTTCCTCGCATTGTTTAATAATCGATTCGGTAAGCGGGGAATTTACCTCCTGGATGAGCCGGAAGCGGCATTATCTCCGCAAAGACAGATTCAATTTCTGAGTATCATTCACGAACTACAGAAAAATGCCCAGTTCATCATTGCTACCCATTCACCGATCTTAATGGGGTATCCAATGGCCGATATTTATAATTTTGACGCGAGTCCGCTTTCAATCATTGAATATAAGGAAACCGATCAATATCAAGTAACGCGAAGGTTTTTAGAGAATAGGGATTTTTATCTGAAAGAAATCATTGAAGATCAAGAGTCAGACATGCGTAATGAATCCAATTCGTCACACGACAATTGATGATGGGAAGGTGTACAATGCCTTATATTAATCTTCAAATAACGAAGGGTGCGAGTCGTGATGACAAAGCACGAATCGTTAAAGAATTTACGGAAACGTTGGTAAACGTACTCGGAAAGAAACCAGAACATATCCATATCGTCATCCAGGAAATCGAAGAAGAGGATTGGGGCTTCTCAGGAATGCTTACGGATGAATATAGGAAGTCAAGGTGATTAAAAAGGTTTAGCCGCGCGGATGGATGAACGAGGAACGGGTATTCGTCTCTAATCGCGGGATTAAAATTAATTCTACTCTACCCCCTCAATTTTCCAACCGCTTACGAATAATTATGATTATTCAAAGCTGGGGAGTGGAGCTTATGTCCGATCAAGTTTCGAAGTACCGATTCGTTAACGAGCAAGAGTACCTTAACCTGAAAGCATCTTATCGTTCCCAAGTCCAGGAGAACCAAAGGCTGAACGCCGAAGTTCAGCGATTAAATACGTTGATTCAACAATTATCCGAAGATGCAGTTGCTGCGAGAGAAGAAGCGGCGAATTATCGCGAGATGTATCTATCGCTAAGAGAAGGCAAGTACTTGCTGATCCCGAAGTGACTTCTTCCTCTATCGAACCCTTGAATGGAGTGTCCATTCGGGGGTTTTTGTTGTTATTTACCTCGGTTTGTCTACATACCCATAATAGAAGCGAATAGTCGAACGGGTTAAGAGAATGATGCCGGAGTTGACCTAAGAATGAGCACGAATCTAATCATCGTTTTCATCATGACCATGATTATACATACTGCCGAGACATTGTCATACTCCATACGATTCGCCGGCGTAAGACTAAATAAGATTGCGGTGGCGCTATCTCTGACCGGTATTATCGTACTCGTCTCAAGGACCGCCAACCTCATACAAGCCCCGCTGTCCGCCAAGTTTGTCGACTATGCGAAGCATCATGCTTCTTTTCCGTTATTGAATCATTTGAGAATCATTATTCTGGCTTCTTCGGTAGGGACGTTATTGGCGATCATCCTTTTTCCTACGTTCGTAACAATATCCGGTCGAATCATTACTCGCCTAGAAATCGCCGGGTCAATCCCCAAGTTGATCTCTAGCGTCTCCATCAGCCAACTGATGAATACGAAGCATTATATTAGAATTCCAAGATTGAAGCTGAGTCAGTATCGTTATCTAGGCATATCGAAAAAGTTTATCCTGCTCAATATCTTTGTCACCTCGTTCTACACGGTCGGTGTCCTGTCGTCGCTGTACGCGGCTCATTTGTTTCCGGAGCACAGTATGACTGCATCGCAGGCGTCGGGAATCATTAACGGCATCGCGACGATTGTGTTGACCATATTTATCGATCCCCAGTTAGGCCTGATCACGGATAAAGCTTTGAATAATGAAGAACATCGCAACCAATTAGGCAGAATCTATGTATTATTAATGACGACCCGATTCATGGGAACGATGATTGCTCAATTCGTGCTGCTTCCCGCTGCATATTTCATCAGTTATTTCGTAACCATGATTTGAGAGCAGGAGGACGATATGAAACAACAGAGTATGAAACTGATCTTATCCGGGATCTTCGTAGTGGTGTTCAGCGGACTGGAGAAAATACTGATTTTCATGGCTTACCAAGGGCAAGGAGTCCGCACCAATACCATTCTCAAAGATTTGACTCCTAGCGAAATTTGGAGGATCCCGCATTTCACGTTCGCATTAGGGTTATTGATTCTCGCATGCGGGATTATTCCTATGATGAGCAGGATTGGATTTATTAGGACGCAGATTGAACTCATTAGAATGAGGAACGAAGAGTTCGATAAACGCCATAATCACCACAACCAAGAAGACAATGCTTGAGCGGCAAAGTACCGTATAAAGCGCACCGGGAAGCCAATAATGGATGGAATAAAGTTGCAGGGGAGAAGTCGCGTGTTTAATCATAAGGTGAATGAGCAAATTCAATTGAAGTTGCTAGAGCCGCGTCATGCAGACGAGCTTTATCGACTTTCCGATAACAATCGGAAACATCTGAGGCAGTGGTTGCCGTGGGTCGACCGCACGCAAAGCGTCGAGCATACGAGGGAATATATCCAGTTTGCGATGAATCAATACGCGAGCAATAACGGCTTTCAAGCGGGAATTTTCTATCAAGATCAACTCGTCGGATGTATCGGACTGCACCAGATCGATTGGACGAACAACAAATCCTCCATCGGATACTGGCTTGCTGAAGCTTATCAAGGCAAAGGCATCATGTCCAAAGCTTGCGCGACCGTGATCCATTACTTGTTCGACGAGCTCCGACTGAATCGAGTAGAGATTAGAGCAGCCGTGCAGAACAGCAAGAGCAGGGCAATCCCGGAGAGATTGAATTTCACCAATGAAGGCTTGATTAGACAGGCAGAATGGTTGTACGACCATTACGTTGACCATGTCGTATACGGCATGCTAAGAGATGAATGGATGAAGCATTAGACCATAATCGAGCGACTTTGGGTTATAAAGGATTTTGCGGTTCATGCAACGAATAAGTAAGAGATTCAATCGTTGGTTCTTAGCCTAGGTGAGGAGCGATGAATATGGAAACGTTGTACGTCGTGAAAGACAACAAGATTACGCAGTATAATGGTCAGACCAAGGAGAAGAACGTCTTGAGCGAAGCTGCGGTTATCGAAGCGTATGGGCAAAAGGCAATCGAGGAGATCAATCGGTTCGGATTCTACAACATTAAAAAATAGCGCGCGATGACGTGTTCGTTCGCCAATCCTAAGGCTGCCGAAGTATCGGCAGCTTATTTGTTTGGGCTTAAGTTTCTCTAAAGCGCCTTTACGCGCGATCAGGCATTCGATAGAATCAAGATGCGTGGCAATGGACGATCAAGAGAAGATGGTACGATGAAGCGGAGGGTGAACGGTTGAGGAGAGAAGCGTGCTTTCCTATTGCGATCCTACTCGCATTATTCATCTTAACAGGCAATCACGTTGGTCGTTCGGTAGGCGAAGCGATTTTCGAGATGTTAGGATTATCTCCTTGGTCTAATGCAGATGGAACCGGTTTTCATTGGCCCGCGCTGCTTGGATTGCCCATGCTAATCGTCGGATTCGTCGGAACCGTGAAGTATTATAAACCGAGATACCCGAGAATCGTAAGCCGAATCGTCATCGGTTACTTGCTGTTTATCTTCTTGTACCCGCAAGCTGCGGAGAGAGCAACGTTCCTGCTGTTGCATAACGCGGACGGATTCCGTTCTATCGATTACGTAAAGGAAGATAGCCACTGTACCTTCCAATCGGACGAATATAAGGTAATGGCTAGCTGTTCGTTCACGATTTACAATTACGGCAACGTCGATGAAATGACGATCAAACCGATCCTAAGCGACGAGTACGGCATACGATTCGAGGCGAAGACGCTCCCCCTCCGCGAACACGAGAAAAATAGTTTCGGCACGCAGTTCGAGGGAACACAGAACGAGATGACGGGTTTTCGCGGGTCCGATCGACAGATCGGGGCAGAAATCGAGCTGAACGGGATGACTAAACGATTCGAGTAGGTGCGACAATGAACAGGACGATCATCATAAGCGACATACACGGCTGCATCGATGAATTTAATGAGTTGTTGGATAACGTACGATTTAATAGGAATAGCGATCAATTAATTTTGCTCGGAGATTACGTAGATCGAGGCCCGGCTAGCAAGGATGTCGTCGAGCGAACGATGGAACTGGTCCTGCAGGATAACGCCATCGCGCTGCGAGGCAACCACGATCAAAGACTCGTCGATCTTGTACTCGGCGACGAAGCGGCGGTTAAAGCCAAGTTTCGCGAGCATGGGGGTTTGCAAACTTTACAGAGTTATATCGGGTTTACGGGTACGGAGATAACGGACGAAGCCATCCATCAGGCACGCGAGAGAATCGGTCACGCCTATGGCCGTCATATCGAATTTTTACGCCGTCTGCCTCTCTATTATGAGGATGACGCGCATATATATGTTCATGCAGGGTTAAATCCGAATTACCCGAATTGGAAGGAACAGCCGGAACGCGACTTCATGTATATTAAAGGAGATTTTTATCTTCATCGGACGCATGTCGACAAGAAGGTCGTATTCGGTCACTCGAGAGCGGAAGAAATTCACCGGAAGTCCGATGTGTGGTTTGCAGAGGATAAAATCGGCATCGACGGCGGATGCGCATACGGGCAGCAGTTGAATGCGTTGATCGTGGAGAACGGGTCCTATCTCACTGAGCGAGTGTCGAGTAAACAAATTCGAAGGTGACCGATGGATAAAATAAAGTTCGTAGATTCGCCCATAAGCAAGCAAATAACGGAACTTATCAAAGACTGCGGTCATCGAAGAGCGGCGATCTGGGCTGCGGAGTGCGCCGAGCATGTACTTGTATGCTTCGAACATCATCATCCGGACGATACGCGGCCGAGGAAAGCGATTGAAGCGGGGCGAGCGTGGGCGCGCGGAGAACTGTCCATGAGCGCCGCGCGCGCGTCGGCGTTCGCCGCTCATGCCGCGGCTCGGGACGCCGGCAGCTCGGCCGCTTCAGCCGCGGCCAGGGCAGCCGGTCATGCGGCGGCCACCGCTCATGTTATCGGCCATGCGGCGCATGCCGCGACTTATGCCGCTAAAGCAGTGTCTAGCGCTTCGCATCCCGCCGAAGCGCTAGACAACACGGCCGCCGAACGCCGGTGGCAATGGCAGCAACTTGTTCACGCTCCTTCGTCTCGCTCTTGAGACGAAGGCTTTTTTGTATAAAGTTTGTCCAAATTAATGATCGGAGTAGCGGTTGTGTAGTAGAATTAGTCGTAAATTCAGCAGTTCGGAAGGATAGGAGGGGACGGAAGCGGGAAAGAGACGAGTGCCGAATAATCATTTATGACATGAAATAAAGAGGATGATTAGCCATGTTTCGATTAGACCGCGTATCTCCGGATCACGAAGATTTTCAGTATCTGATCGGGTTGCTGGATCAAGATTTATGGAATCGGTACCCGGAGACGCAGCAGTTTTTCGCTCCGTTCAACCGAATCAAGCTGGACGCCAACGCGATCGTCGCCTATTCCGAGGACTCGCCGGTCGGTTGCGGTTGCTACCGAACGACGGAAGATGGCAATGTCATAGAGATTAAGCGGATGTTCGTCAAGCCGGAGGCGAGAGGCCAAGGGATCGCCAAAGAGGTGCTTTCTGCGCTCGAGCAGTGGGCAAGAGACGAAGGGAAGCGCAGAGCGATTCTGGAGACGGGAACGAATCAGCCCGAAGCGATCTCTTTATACAAGAAGCTAGGTTACGAGGTAATTGATCTCTATGAGCCGTATGTCGATAGCGAAGAGAGCGTCTGTATGGGCAAAGATCTTCAAGGGGATGAACGCAATTATCTATAGAATGCTCTTCCATCGTGTCATCAATGAACCGTTCTCCGACGCAGAAATTTCGGAATTCGATGCGATTGTCGCGGCAGCAGGGGACGACGGACAGTTGCGCTATGACTCGGGTTATCGAAATATCGGTTTATCGATTACCTCTTGCATCGACAAAGTATGGTGGTTAACGGGACGAATCAGATGAGCATCCAGGAATTCGAGAATCGGAGGCAGACATCGCTTACGAAGTCTACGCTTGAGAATCATCCTTGGACTTCGCGGTAACTCCGGACGACTTCGGGATGTTCGATCCGATCGCGATCCATAAGCAGGACGAATCCGTCGTGAAGACGTGGCTGCTGTACAAGCTTAGAACGGCTTTTCTCCGCAAAACCAATTACGGGACATAACGATTTCGAACGTTCCTACAACGGAAGGGATGGGCTTGATTCATATGATCACGATTACGCACGAAGCCAAAGTCGAAGCAGCGGACGTAGCGGAAGTATTCAAAAACTCGGGCATTAAACGCCCTTACGAGGACATCGCGAGAATCCAGCAAATGATCGACCACGCCGACGTTATCGTCAGCGCATGGAGCGAAGGCAAGCTGATCGGCATGGCCAGGGCGATTACGGACTACGTCTACTGCTGCTACCTGTCCGACCTTGCGGTTGACAAGAGCTTCCAAGGACAGCATGTCGGCAAGCAACTTGTCGCCTACTTGCAGAATCAATTGGGAAACGAAGTCAGCATGGTGCTGATCTCGGCCCCGGGGGCAGTCGACTTCTATCCGAAGATCGGATTCGAGAAATCGGATAGAGCTTTCATCATCCCAAGGAAGCGGTAGGTACGATATGGTAAAACAAACGCATGTTTATAAAAGGACGGCTCATTGCTCCATTGAAGCCGACGTGTACGATAACGGGCCGGGTACGCCGGTGATCATGTACTTGCATAGCGGCGCTTTGATATTCGGCACGCGCGAATGGCTTGCCCAAGAACAAATCGACTTTTTCGGGCGCGCGGGTTTCAGCATCGTCAATATCGACTATCGTTTGGCGCCCGAGACGACGATAGAAAGGATCGTCGAAGATGTTAAGGATGCCATCCACTGGGTGAAGCACGAAGCGTCTGGCATGTACGGCTTCGATTCCGATGCGATGGCGTTGATGGGAAGCTCCGTCGGCGGATATCTAAGCTTATTGATGGGGACGATGCCTGACAACGTAAGGCCGAAAGCTATCGTATCGCTGTACGGGTATGGTAACATTATCGGGAGTTGGTTATCGGAACCAAGCGCTTATTATTGCTCGAAGCAAGCGGTGAGCGAGAAAGAAGCTGCAAAAACCGTAGGCGACCGCGAATTGACAAGCGGAGCTTGGGCGCGGTTCGACTACTATGTACGGTGCCGCCAGCAAGGGGATTGGCTGACTAAAGTGTGCGGCTTCGACGCGACAAGGAACCAAGGGCGAATTCTCCCGTATAATCCGATTAGCCATGTCGCGCCGCATTATCCGCCGACGATATTCCTTCATGGGGATCAAGACACGGACGTTCCGTACGAGCAATCGGTGCTCATGCACGACGAGCTGCGGATACACGGCGTCATCTCGAAGCTGGTCACGATCGAAGGCGCGGATCACGTGTTCGACCAGCATTTCGATAAGCCGGACGTTCGTTCGGCTTTCGAGGATATCGTAGCCTTCCTGAACAAGCACGTACGCGCTTAACGATAGCATAAAGCATAAGGAGACGAGCGAATGAATCCCAAGAAGCCTCAAACGTTCCTGTTGATCGGAATCTTATACATTGTCGCCGCGTTGGCATTTTTAATTAATATTATTGTGGATGACCAGCGGATCATGTGGATCGTCCTAACCGTCGTCTTCCTCTTCTCGGGCGTAACGAACTTCATCCTTTACCGCAAACGCAAAAATCAGCAACTAAGCAACGGAGCTGAACCGCATGATACCGATTAAGCTGCCGAGGGAAGAGAAGCTCCAGCTCGTTCAACGTCTGCAGCATTATTACGAGACGGAGCGGGGAGAGAGCATCGGCGAACTAGGCGCAGAGCAACTGGTCGACTTCATGATCGGCGCCATTGGACCTTATGTCTACAATGCGGCGATAACGGATGCACGGAGCGTATTCCAGGAGACAACGAACCGATTGGACGACGAGTTGTACGCGTTGGAGAAAAAACCTTCCGGACGCTCTCGTTAATTTCATGAATTGTGACCCTTTTGTGGCAACTGGATTAATGTGAGATCCATCACAATTTCTTCATCCGATTCCTCTTATGATTGGGGCATACCAGTCAAGGAGGGCTCTTCATGAACAAATGGATGTACACGGCGGTTTTATTGCTCTTGGCGGCGTTCGTCGCAACGGGATGCGGAGGCGGCAACAAAGACAACGACAAGGCCGCATCGTCACCGGCGGCAAGCGAAGCTCCTGCAGGAGATGCCAAAGCGATTACGATCAACGCGAAGAACTTCGAGTTCGATCAACAGGAAATCAAGGTCAAGAAGGGCGACACGATCAGCATTACCCTCAAAAACACGCAAGGCCTGCACACGATCAAGATCAACGGCTATGATAAAGTCATTAAAGCGAATAAGCCCGTAACGTTTACGGCGGATCAAGCCGGCACGTTCGAATTCATCTGCGACACGATGTGCGGCAGCGGGCATGCCGACATGATTGGCAAATTGATCGTGGAATAAGATTAACGGACAACCTTCCGGCTTAACGGCCGGGAGGTTTTTTGTATGTCCGGGCATGTAATCGCATTCACATAACGTTCAAACGTTTAGTGACGAATGTCACAGGAAGCCGCCTGCGGCTCATGCACAATGAATACGTAGAGATCGCGAACATCCCGATATGAGCGGAAAGGGGGTTCTGGAGCTATGCAACGTCCGGAATCGAATCTGTGGGAACTGTACGTCACGTACGACGAATGGAAGGAAGAGCATGATTCTTTGTATGAGCGTCTTCTTCACCTCTGCCGGCTGATGAAATGGAATCCTAACAACTACGATCAACCAGACTGGACGGCCCATCATCTGGAAGCTAGAAGACTCGTCATTCCTTTCATGCAAGCTTGGAAACGGCACTTGGACAGAGAGCGGGGAACGATCTATCCATTCGCCAGAACGTTAGTACCCGGCGGCAGGATGGGGCCGATCGGCGTGCTTGAGCATGATAGCCGGATCGCGGATCAATATTACGACGCTTATCTGCGCGTAGTAGAAGAAGGCGCTACGCCCGAGGAATCGCTGTCTCATCTGTTGCAAGTGCTTATGATCGTCCATGAACATTTTCGGATCGAAGAAGAAACGATCATTCCCGCGACCGAGCAGCTGATGCGCGAGATCGAATACAGCGGCTCCTAAGCGGAATCTATATACATTCCCATTCGACAGGAGGTTCATCGCATGCCTAAACCGGAAGACAAGAAAGAAGAGCCGGCGCTTAAAGGGACGTTCGCGTCCGTCATGCTGCTCGGAGCTTTCATCATACTGACTTGGATAGGCGTATTCGCCTTGTTCATGGCCCGAAACTAACGGAGGAGTGGGACATTCATGCATCTTCATCGTCTTGAGAAAACTTGGCTTAAATTCGGGATATCGATGCTTGCGGTATTCCTGATCGTACTCGGCGTTATGGCGTTCTCGATGGGGATGAAGCCGCCGAGCGAGCACCACCACACGGTCGACCCGACGAAGGTCGCCGAGACGGCGCCATTCGACAATCCCGGCTTGAATCAGATCGGCAAAAATCATTACGAAGCGGTTATGACGGCCTATGCGTTCGGATTCGAGCCGGCGGTACCGCTCGAAGTGCCGGTCGGATCCAAGGTCGATTTCATCGTTACGTCTTCCGACGTCGTTCACGGATTCGCGATCGTCGGCACGAACGTCAACATGATGATCGTGCCGGGCGAGGTGAGCCACGTCACCCATACGTTCGACAAACCGGGCGAATATTTAATTCTTTGCAACGAGTATTGCGGCACGGGACACGAATTCATGGCCATTACGATCGTCGTACAATAGGAGGTTTAGCGGATGAAGTCATTTGACAGAAGCGACAGCAAGCTCGTTCTTGCTCACGTCTTGTTCGCTTTCGCCGCGCTGTTCATCGGCGGCGTCGCGGGTTTGCTGCAGAGCATGGTGAAGAGCGGGTCGATCGAGCTGCCCGCGAATATCGGTTACTATGAGCTATTGACCGCTCACGGCGTGCTGATGGCGCTTATATTCACGACCTATTTTATCGTCGGCTTCCTCTATTCGGGAGTATCGCATACGCTAGGAGGCAAGCTGCTGCCCGTTTCCCGCAAGCTAGGGTGGTACGGATACGCGCTGATGTCCGTCGGCACGGTTATGGGCGTCATCGTCATTCTGCTCGGCAAAGCAAGCGTGCTCTACACGTTCTATGCGCCGATGAAGGCTTCGCCTTGGTTCTACATCGCGCTAGCGCTTGTCGTTGTCGGCAGTTGGTTAAGCGGCTTCGGTATTTTCTATCAATATATTCGTTGGAAAAAAGGGAACAAAGGCAAGCTATCGCCGCTGTTCGCGTACATGTCCGTCGTCACGATGCTGCTCTGGCAAATTTGTACGATCGGCGTCGCGATCGAAGTCGTCGTGCAGCTCATTCCTTGGTCGTTCGGGTGGGTCGACACGGTTAATGTGGTCTTGAGCCGCACGCTGTTCTGGTACTTCGGGCATCCGCTCGTCTACTTCTGGCTGCTGCCGGCGTACATCTGCTGGTACGTCGTTATTCCGAAAGTGATCGGGGGCAAGATTTTCAGCGATTCGCTGGCTAGACTCTCGTTCATGCTGTTCCTGCTGTTCTCGATTCCGGTCGGTTTTCACCATCAGTTGATGGAACCCGGGATCTCGCCGTTCTGGAAATACCTGCAGGTCGTTCTTACGTTCATGGTCATTATCCCGTCGCTCATGACGGCGTTCTCGATGTTCGCCACGTTCGAGCTTTACGGTCGCTCCAAAGGCGCGAAAGGCACGTTCGGATGGGTGAAGAAGCTGCCGTGGAAAGACGTTCGTTTCTTCGCTCCTTTCATGGGCATGTTAATCTTCATTCCTGCGGGGGCAGGGGGAATCATCAACGCGAGTAACCAGATGAACGCCGTCGTGCATAATACGCTTTGGGTAACGGGACACTTCCACATTACGGTCGCGACCAGCGTCGCGCTAACGTTCTTCGGCATTCTGTACTGGCTGATACCCGCGATTACCGGACGCGTGTTGACGCCGAGAATGAATAAGCTCGGGATGATTCAGACGATTATTTGGTGCGTCGGGATGTTCTTCATGTCAGGCGCGATGCATATCGTCGGCTTGTTCGGTTCCCCGCGACGCACGGCGTATAACACGTATAACGATCATCCGGACGCCGTGCTGTGGATGCCTTACCACGTCGCCATGGCGATCGGCGGTTCGATTCTGTTCATCGGCGTCATCCTGATCGTCTACAACATCATCGGTCTGCTGCGCGCTCCGAGAGGCGAGACCGAGTATCCGATCGGGGAAGTATCGGAAGCATCCGAGAAGACGCCGGCGTTCCTCGAACGCTGGGGCTTATGGATCGGCATCGCGGTCGCGCTCATCGTGTTCGCTTATACGCTTCCGCTGGTCGATATGATCATGAACAACGTTCCTTCGCCGGGCTATGTCACTTGGTAATAGATAGGCAAAACTCGCAAGTTGCTGTAAAATAATAACGATACGATCGTCGTTCGCGAATAAGGAAAGAGAGCAGCCATTCTCTCTTCCTTTTTTTGCATTTTATCGAATCGGGAGTTTTACAAGGGAGACTTGAGGAATTGCGCTACGAGAACATCTTATTCGATGCGGACGATCATGTTCGATCGATTGCGAACGGATCGTTTCGACCGATATTACGCCGACATATGAGATCGGGGTGCTCGAGGCGCTATTAACCATTGCAGGGAGATTCTCTAACTTTCCGGCGGACAGGTGATCGGAGTTGGCTTACGCGGCATTCGGATTGGTGCTTATATCCGGTTTTGTGCATTCGGTGTGGAATTTATTCGCCAAGAGAAGCATCAACAAGCACGCGTTCCTATGGCTTTGCTGCGGAACGTCATCCATTATGTTTCTGCCGTTCGTATGGTCCGACCAGGAGGCATTCTCGGACGTAGATCCTCAAGGATGGGTGATAATCGCGGCAAGCGTTATCATCCACGGCGTATATATCTATTTGCTTGCAACGGCGTACAAGATCGGCGACCTGTCGCAGGTTTACCCGATCATGAGAGGGACGAGCCCGCTGCTGGTTCCGGTGTTCGGCGTTCTTCTCCTTAACGAGAGGCTGCAGCTTGTCGGGTGGATCGGAATCGCTTGTATCGTCATCGGTATTGTCCGCGCGGGCAATCTTCGTGTCGGACAACTCGTGAAAAAAGGGAACCATGCGGTATACGTTGCTCTGATGGTCGGCGCGTTGATTACGGCTTATACGGTCGTCGATAAGGTCGCGATTCGTCACGTTCCGCCTCAGCTCTTGACGGAGCTGACGAACATCGGCAACTTCGCCGCGCTTACGCTCTTCGCGATACGAGAGAAGGGAATCGCAAGGGAGTGGCGCGTTAATTGGCCGACGATCTTGCTTGGCGGAATTCTCTCTCCTGGCGGTTATATTCTGTTCTTGATGGCGCTGGAGATGCTGCCCGTGTCCCAACTTGCTCCTATGAGAGAGATCGGCACCGTATTCGGCACGCTGATGGGAGTATTCCTGTTACGCGAGCCGCAAGGAAAGCAACGAATCTGGGCATCCGTTCTTATTACGGCAGGAATCGTGCTGCTCGCGCGGCAATCATAATCGCAACGATAGGATAGCAGTCCCCACATTAATTTTTTACCATTTTCATATGTAAGCGCGATCAAGTTTGGAGCGTACATCCAAGGTAGCGTATAATAAGACCCTAAGATAAAGACGGGCACGAATAGATGAAAGGGGTTGGCAAGGGTGTTACAGGATTTGAAATCGCGTCTTCACGAGGAAGAAGTACGACAATTGATCGAGCTGTCCGTATTCCCGGATCCCGAACACGTCATTCGAACGATCGAGCAATACCGAGCGGTGGACGATCTGAGGATCATGGGGTATGAATCGGAGGGACAAATCGTCGGCATCGTCGGCTTTCACATCGATTCGAACGACCGGATGACCCTGCGTCATATCGCGGTGCAACCGGAAGCAAGAGGAGCCGGATTCGGCCGCGGCATGATTCTGGAGCTGCTCCATCAATTCAACCCCGTCTCGATCGAAGCGGAAACCGACGAGGAAGCGGTCGAGTTCTACAGAAGCATCGGATTCAGGATCGAGAGCACCGGGGAGAAGACGCCCGGGACGGAAAGATTTACTTGTACCTACGATGCGGTCGAAGTAGAATAACGCACCGAATACGCGTTCAGCCACCATTAAGACACATTTAACTAATCTTTAGTTAACGGTCCAACATCTGCACTTGCCTTTGATTTTTTTCTTTGCTAGATTGAAAGAATCGAAGATCGGCAGTGAAGATTTGCACCTAGACGACACAGCAGGCTTCGGTTTGTTTACCGGCCTATTTTTGTGTTGCGAAAGGAGTGATAGCGTTGTCTTTATGGTTGAAATTAATAAATCGAAGATTTCTATTGTTCACCGTCATACTAGCGCTGAAGGGCGCGTTGGCTTGGTACGTCGTCTTCGCGGATGGACCTTCTTGGGAGACGATCGCGACGGAGGTTCCGTTCTTCTGGGCGATCTTCTGTCTGATCGAATGGTTCGCGACGAAGCGCAAGATCCTCTACTACGTCATCGTGAACTTACTCGTCACCGTTCTCTACTTCGCCGTACTCATGTATTACAAGTATTACGGTATTATCGCCACTTATCATGCCCTGAAGCAAGCCGATAAAGTCACGAAAGTCGGCAACAGCACTTATTCTTTGATGGATCCTTATTATTTGCTCGTGTTCTTCGATGTCATCGTGCTCGCCGTGTTCCTCATCTGGGCTCATTACAAATCGAAGTCGGCGCCGAAGCCGATTCGCCCGAGACCTTTCCGCAAGCCGGCAATTTCCGTCATGATTACGTTGTCCGTATCGCTTTGCTTTTTTAACATCTGGACGAATAAAGCCAGCATGAACGAGAACAAGCAAGCCAAAGAGATGGGCATTCTGAATTACGAGATCTATACCATCTTCGCGGATTCGACCGAGGAAGAAGATTGGGTCGAGATGGAAGACATTACGCAGTCTACGATCGATCAGCTTAAGGGGATCACCGCCGCGGCAGCTCCGAAATATGCCGGCGTCGCTAAAGGCAAGAACGTCATTATCATTCAGATGGAATCGTTCCAGAATTTCTTGATCGGACTGACGCTCGACGGCAAAGAGCTGACTCCGAACATGAATAAGCTCGCGAACGACGAGTTCCACTTCAATCACTTTTATACGATGGTCGGCCAAGGCACGACTTCCGATGCCGAGTTCGTCGTGAACACTTCGCTGTACGTGCCTAAACACGAGCCGGCGACGGACAATTACGTTAGAAAAGCGTTGCCAAGCTTGCCGAAGCTGCTGAGCGGGCAAGGGTACAATACGGCAACCTTCCACACGAACCAAGTGGACTTCTGGAATCGTAAAGAGCTGTATTCCGCGATCGGGTTCGATCGCTACTATGATCGGGACTATTTCGGAGATGACGATCATGTAGCGTTCGGCGCATCCGACGAAGTATTGTACGACAAATCGTTCGATAAGCTGCAAGAGATGTCCGCAAGCGGCCAACCGTTCTACGCGCAGTTGATTGCGATGAGCTCTCATCACCCGTACGAAATTCCGAAGGATAAAGTTAGATTCGATCTCCCGGAAGAATTCGACGGAACGCTCGTCGGGCATTATCTCGAGGCGCAGAATTACTCGGACTATGCGCTCGGACAATTTATCGATAAGCTGAAGAGCAGCGGGCTTTGGGATAACAGCATCGTTCTGCTATACGGCGACCACCAAGGATTGCCGCTGTACTCCTTAGATAAACGCGAAAAATCGCTTATGGAGAATATTCTCGGGCACGAATACGGCTATACCGATATGTTCAATGTTCCGCTTATCGCGCATGTTCCAGGCGTATCTTACCCTGCGAAGCTGGATACGGCAGGCGGCCAAGTCGATATTCTGCCTACGCTCGCGAATTTGATGGGCCTCTCGCTCGATCAGCAAATTCATTTCGGTCAAGATCTATTCAATCAGACCGTTAATAAGCTTCCGATGCGACACTTCTTGCCTTCGGGATCCGTTTTCACGGAACGCAAGCTGTTCCTGCCTGGAGAAGCCTATAAAGACGGAGAGAACTATTCGTTGCCGAACGTATCCGATTCGGCACCCGACGTAACGGAAGAGGAGTATAACAATACGCTGAAGCTCCTCCATCTGTCGGATAGCTATATTCCGCAGTTGCCGGACAAACAGAACGTTGAACAGTCGGAAGACGTAACCCCATAAGATTGACTGCAACGGCCGCCTCTCTGAACGGGAAGGCGGCTGTTCGCATCTAATACGGCGCCGCGCTTATTCTGTTAGGGTTTGGGCTGTACGCTCTGTATGAGGCGATTCGCATCGGCTTGTAGCGTGAATACGCGCGGCTTGTGCCCTTTGCTGAAGAATAGCAAGGCGAGCGGGGCGTTATTCGGTTCCAAGAACAAGTAAAGCTCGCTGATAGGCTGCGGATAGATCGGATTGGCGAGCGTTAACGGCTCAGGGTATCGGAAGTGCGCGACGATGCCTCCTGTCGGATTCATCGTAACGCCTCCAAAGGGCTGAGGCGACTGATTAAGGGCATTAATTACCGTATCGCGGAGAGAATCGGTCATCGGGATGATATGGACGACTTTCTCTTGTTTGACGTCGAATATTTCTACGGGCGGAGGCATAGGTTCCGCGGCGAAGCTTGCCCCGCATGGCAGCATGAAGGTATAAAGCAGGAGAATGGCGCAGCAAACTCCGAGTCGGTTATACTTAGATCGGGATTGGATCAGTTCGATCACCTCGGATGAAGTTTATGTCCATTACGAAAGTTTAGATTATCATTATGACCCGGGAGAGACTGCCGCATGCGACCGAATATGACCGTTACGGATGCAACTTTAGACGACCTGGAACGAATCGTCGAAATCTACAACTCCACGATTCCAAGCCGCATGGTTACGGCGGATTTGGAGCCGGTTACGGTAGAAAGCCGTTACGCATGGTTTCATGAGCATTCGCAGGACCGCCGGCCCATCTGGGTGTTGAAAGAAGACGAGCGAATGATCGCATGGCTAAGCTTTCAATCGTTCCACAGCCGGCCAGCATACAACGCCACTGCGGAGCTTAGCATCTATATCGACGCAAGCTATCGCGGCCAAGGGATCGGAAGTTTGCTGCTTAAGAAGGCGATTGCCGAATGCCCGCGTCTAGGCATCGACAACATCGTCGGCCTCGTATTCGGACATAACGAACCAAGTCTTGCGCTGCTCAGAAAGTTCGGCTTTCAAGAGTGGGGGAGGCTGCCGCGCATAGCCGTACTGGATGGCGTAGAGAGGGACCTCGTCATGATCGGGATCAACTTAACCTAACAGAGAGGGGTTATCCCTTCGCCATCAGCGGATGGCGGAGAGATAACCCCTTATTATTGCTGTGGATCTTAGAAAACCTTAGTCGTCCACGATTCGCAATTCCATACTTCGGTTGCGACTTCGCGATAAAATTCGGGTTCATGGCTAATGAGCAAGATACTGCCCTTATAGGCTTTAAGCGCGCGTTTCAATTCGTCCTTCGCGTCGACGTCGAGATGGTTCGTCGGTTCGTCGAGCACGAGAAGATTCGTCTCTTTGTTGATCAGATTGCATAGGCGGACCTTCGCTTTCTCGCCGCCGCTTAGGACGGCGACCTTGCTTTCGATATGCTTCGTCGTAAGTCCGCATTTGGCCAATGCCGCGCGAACCTCGAATTGCGACATCGAAGGGAAGTTTTTCCATACGGCTTCGATGCAGGTTTCGTCCGCGGTAGCTTTGATCTCTTGTTCGAAGTAGCCGATATTCAGATGATCGCCTTTCGTCACCGAGCCGGAGAGGGCAGGAATCTCGCCGAGCAGGCTGCGCAGCAACGTCGTTTTGCCGATTCCGTTCGCGCCGACGATCGCGATTTTCTGTCCGCGTTCCATTAACAAGTCGATCGGACGGCACAGCGGTTCGTCGTAACCGATGACGAGCGATTTCGCTTCGAAGATGAGGCGCCCGGAAGTACGCGCTTCTTTGAAGTTGAAAGTCGGCTTCGGCTTCTCCTTGGCGAGCTCGATCACTTCCATGTTGTCGAGCTTCTTCTGGCGGGACATCGCCATATTCCGTGTCGAGACGCGAGCTTTATTGCGGGCGACGAAGTCTTTCAGCTCTTCGATTTCTTGCTGTTGCCGTTTATAGGCGGATTCGAGCTGCGCTTTCTTCGCCTCGTGCTGCTGCAAGAAGTTGTCGTAATCGCCGACATACCGGTTCAACTCTTGGTTGCCCATATGATAGATCAGGTTGATGACGCTGTTCAGGAACGGGATATCGTGAGAGACGAGAATAAAGGCGTTCTCGTATTCCTGCAAGTAACGCTTCAGCCATTCGATATGCTGCTCGTCCAAGTAGTTGGTCGGCTCGTCGAGCAGAAGGATATCCGGCTTCTCGAGCAGCAGCTTAGCGAGCAGTACTTTGGTCCGTTGGCCGCCGCTTAAATCGTGCACGTCGCGGTCGAGCCCGATATCGCCAAGACCGAGACCGCGGGCGATTTCCTCGACCTTCGCATCGATCAGATAGAAGTCGTTATTCGTCAGCATATCCTGGATGTCGCCTACTTCCGCGAGCAACTGCTCAAGCTCTTCGGGCGTAGCCGATCCCATCCGATCATACATCTCGTTCATTTGTTCTTCCATCTTGATCAGATAGCCGAACGCTCCCTTGAGCACGTCCCGAATCGTCATCCCTTTGTGGAGTACGGAATGTTGATCGAGATAACCGACCCTTACGTTCTTCGCCCATTCCACTTTGCCGGCGTCAGGCTCAAGGGAGCCCGTAATGATATTCATGAACGTGGATTTACCTTCTCCGTTCGCACCGACGAGGCCGACATGCTCGCCTTTCAGCAAGCGGAACGATACATCGTTGAATATCGCACGATCGCCGAAGCCGTGCGTTAAATTTCTGACGGTTAGAATACTCATGATAAGGCACCTTTTTCATCCGATTTAAGGTTGCAACTTTCCTATTATAAGCTGGTTGCGAGCTTTAACTCAACGGTAATCGTAGACAAAGAACAGGCGTAACGATAAACGCCTCCTCGGATAAGTCCCGAGAAGGCGTGGAGGAGAAGACGTCACTTCATAAACTTATATCCGACGCCCCATACCGTCTTAATAAATTGGGGCTCTTTGGGATTCTTCTCGAGCTTGCGCCGCAGATTGGTTACGTGGACATCGATGGCTCTGTCGTTGATGAAGGAATCGATGCCGCGAACGGCGTTAATGAGTTCTTCTCTAGTGAATACGCGACCGGGATGCTGTACGAATAGCTTCATGATTTCATATTCGGAGAACGTGGTTTCGATATGTTCGCCGTCGATGACGATCGTCCTTCGTTCCAAATCAAGAGCGATTCCTTGCTGCGACAGGGAGAGGGACTGTTGATCGGGTTTGGCCGAAGTCCTTGCGGTCGAAAGCACGGGTTGCTGCGAATAGCGTCGAAGCACGGCGTTCATCCTGACCTTCAGTTCCTGCATGCTGAATGGCTTGCATAGATAGTCGTCCGCGCCGGAGCTAATCGCTTGGATTCTGTCGGCGACGGCCGACTTCATCGATATGACTATAAGAGGCAGATCGGTTATGCCGCGAACTTGCGCGCACAACTCGGTCCCGGCCGCATCTGGAAGCATGAGATCTAGCAAAATGATATCGGGTTCGAACGTATGTATCGCCTGTAATCCTTCGCGTGCGGTTTCTACCCGATTCACTACGAAATGCTCTTCAGCTAAATATAAAGTCAGCATTTCTCCGATGATCGGATCATCTTCGATTACGAGCGCTTTCGTCACAATTTTCACACCCTTTAGTAAAGTGTTAGGAAGGCTCATATTTTGCTAACATTTTCATTTATGTGTCTATTATAACTTGCCCCGCAGGGTTCGTCTAATTACTTTTTATGTCGAATGTATGCACGAACGTGCGGCATCGTCAGGTCTAGAGCTTGTTCTAGGTGGTGCAGTTCAGAATGGCCGGCTTGTCCGTTCCTAAGCGCTTGCTCAAGCGCCGTGGCCGCATGTTGCAGCATGTCTGCTCCCAAATGTCCGGACGCGCCGCTAAGCGAATGGGCGAGCCTGATCGCCGGTTCGAGGTTCGGATCGGCGGTTAGGGATTGCAGTTGCTGCGCGACATTCGAATATTGATCGTCGAATTTCTCCAACAACTGAACGTATAGCTGTCGTTTGCCGGATAATCGGTTCAGCGCGACCGCGGTTTGCAAGTACGGCGTATCCTGGGCGGCTACAGCCGCCTTGGCAAGGTTAGACCCGGTGGCGACGCCTTTTTGAAGATAGCGGGATAGAGCCGAGATCAGCGCGGGCGGGTTGATCGGTTTCGTAACGATATCGTTCATCCCCGAGGTCAGACACTTCTGATGCTGCTCATCGGTTACGTCCGCGGTAAGCGCGATGATCGGCAACTGCTCCGGGCTATACAGCTTGCGAAGCCGGAACGTCGTCTCGATTCCGTCCATATCGGGCATGTGCAAATCCATGAGAACCGCATGCGGCAATTGTTCGGCTATCGCGTGAATAGCCGATTCGCCGCTGCTCGCGAGAAGAACGTCGAAGCCGTGCTGCTCGAGCAGTTGCTGCGCGACCAGACGATTGAGCTCTTGATCGTCAACGACAAGAACACGGTGTACTCCCGCCTTGGATTGTTCGTGCGATTCCGGTTGACCCGACTCGGCGGAGGAGGCTGCTTCTTTCCTTGATTCCGCGTCCGCGGCGACGACTTGCAGCATGCGACGGACTTGCAGCGTCGATACGGGTTTCGTAAGGACGGCTTCCGGTTTCAGATCGTCCGCTACGTATTGAAGCGCATCTCTTCCGAGCAGCGACGTAGAAGAGACGACTTTGATGCCGTGGGCACGCAGCGTTCCAACCCACGCCGCCCACGTTTCTTCGCCATGCATATCTCCGGCTTCCATATCGATAATCGCGATGTCCCATCGCGATTGCGCGAGCAGTTCCAGAACTTCTTCAAAGCAACTGGCGATCGAACATTCGCAGCCCATGGATTCGAGCATCAGACGCCAGTGGTGTCCGACGATCGGCTGGTCCTCCAATACGAGAACACGACTGTTGAAGCTTTCATCCGAACGGGTGTGCGGCGTCGATTCGGGCAACTCGAATCGCAAGCTGAACGCGAACGTGCTCCCGACATCATGAGTGCTTACCACTTGAATATTCCCGCCCATTCTGTCGACCAAGGAATGGGAGATGACGAGACCGAGTCCGGTTCCGCCGTATTTGCGGCTCGTCTTGTCGTCGGCTTGCACGAACGGCGTGAACAGCTTGCTTAGCTGGGCCCGCGTCATACCGATGCCCGTATCGCTGACGGAGAACGATAGCGTCGCCTGATTGTCGGTCATTTCCGTGAGTTTGATTTGCATCTCGATCAAGCCTTCGTTCGTGAACTTGATCGCGTTGCTCCCTAAGTTCAAGAGCACTTGCTCGAGGCGCGTCGGATCTCCGATCAGTTCGTCCGGGATTCTTGGATCCACCTGGATCATAAAGTCGACGGGCTTCGGGCCAAGCAGCACCGAGAACATGCCGCCAAGCCGCACGATCGACTCATCCAGGCGAAAAGGAACGTGCTCCAATGATAATTTATCGGCTTCAAGCTTCGAGAAATCAAGTACAGCGTTCAAAATATGCAACAGATTGTGCGATGAATCGGTTATCTGTCTCAGATAATCTTGCTGGATCGCCGTCAAATCCGATTTTTGCAGGAGATAGGTAAGCCCGATTATACCGTTGAGCGGCGTCCGTATTTCATGACTCATCCGCGCGAGGAACGAGCTTTTCGCTTCGTTCGCCTCGTCGGCGGCTTCTTTGGCTTGCAGGAGCTGGCGTTCGATCGTCTTCCGGTCGGTAATATCGCGCACGATCGTCGAGTAGAACGTCTCGCCTCCGTCGTCCGAACGATGGGGAACGACGATCATGGATACGGTCTGAAGCTCTCCGCTCGCGTGCACGAATTCGGTTTCGCTTTGCCAGTAGCCTTTGCGTTCCGCCATTTGAAGCCCGTCGGCGAACTGGAGGGCGTTCGATATCGTCAAGTAGTTCTTGAGCTGATTGTTCGAATCGTTAAGCTCGTCGATGCCGAGGAACTCAAGACCGGCTTGATTCACGTAGAACATGCGCCCGTGGAGATCGAACGTGCTGATCATATCGTGCGCGCTCTCCATAATCTCGAACAATCGCGTGTTCGTCGCGGCCGTCTGTTTGAGCTCGCTAATATCTCGAACAAGAAGTACATAGCCTTTGATCGAGCCGTCAGGATGGCGCATGACGCTCGGAATGCTCGATACGAGAATTTTGCCGCCGTTCTTCGCGTGCAGGATCCATTCGGAATCCGCTTGGAGTCCGTTCAAAGTAGGGAAGAAAATAACCGATTCGTCCGCTTCCATCGTCGAACTCATCTGTTCCGAATACTTTTTGGCACGCGTCTGGACTTGAATCGGGTCGTACCAATTAAGAAGCATGCGCTTGCCGATAACCTCGGATTCCGAATAGTCTAGCATCTCTTGGGCGCGCGTATTGAAGGCGGTCACGCGGAAGGCGGCGTCCGTAACGATCATCGCGTATTTATAGTGCTTGATGAACGTCTGGAAAGGCTCGAACAAATACCGAAGCTTCTCGGTCATCGAATTCACGGAGTCGGCGAGCAGGCCGAGCTCGTCCTTGCTCCGCGTCGGAATCGACGGCGTGTAGAAGTCGCCTGACGCGACTTGCTGGGTAGCGGCCGCGATGAGCTTCAATCGGCTCAATATGATTCTGCTCGTAAATAAATACAGGAACACGCCGAGAACGATTTCCGCCGCTCCGATGTAGGTCATGTTATTCCATAGGACGGCTCTCAGCGGCGCTTCGAACTCTGTTTTGGAGACGGTGAAGACGGCGTACCAATCGTGGCCGGGCACTTTCACGTAGAACATTTTAAGCACACGTCCGAACAAATACACGTCGCCTTTCCCTTGTTCGGTCATCCTGATTTGTTCCGCGAAAAAGGAGGTCGACGGTTCGTCCCGAATGTAGTTTCGTTTGAGAATGAGGTCGGGACTAGAAGAGTAATGCAGCAAGTCCATATCTCGATCGATGAGCGTAATGGAGCTGTCATCGTAGTCGTCGGATTTCACGGAGAGAATGGGATGGAACAACGAGAACGAATCGACAGCGAGCGCGGCCACGTCCGTGATTTGCCATTCCGGATTGCCCTGATCGTATAACGGGACGAACAGCCATACGATGGGTTTGCCGTCGGCGTCGAGCACGGGGTCCGAAATGCTGCTTATTCCGAGCAAGGCTTCTTGAAACGCGGGAAATTGACCGACCAGCATATAACGTCCATCCGTTAACGCTAATGCTCCGGTGCGTTCGGCTATGCCGTAATATTCGTATCGAAAGCCGAACTTCTCGATGTTGTTCTTCAGCGAGTTAAGCTTCACTTGCCGCGTGCCGGTGCGGAACTCCTCGGAGTCCGTCAATACTTCGGCTTCATGAAGGCGCAAGGAGAGCATCGTATTCAAATTCGCGACCGTGTTGCGCAAGTCGACCATGCTCTGATTCTCGAGCTGGGCGTTCATGCGCTTGTTGGAAATTTCGTAACTGATAATGCTCATCGCAACGAACGATAGACCGTTCGCGATGATCAGGAAGACAATAATTTTGAAGCGAAGCGAGCGGAACATGTGCGCAACGCACCCCCAACGGACATCTATGAGTTATTTTCATATGAATCTCACAACTAATATAGAAAGTTCCTAACACTTTCTCCTTATCCTAACATGAGACAAAGTCGGACAATAGTATCGGGAATAGAAAAAAGCGATTCGGAGGAACGCCATGTTGACGAATATGCACCATTGGGAAGTCGCAAGCCTTGCGGACAAAGAGTCGGGACTCGCGGTAAGCAAGTTCGGGGATCGGTACGGGCTGACGGCACGGGAGACCGAGCTGCTTCGCGCGCTCGTCTTGTTCGGACTCCGGAACGAGGAAATGGGAGCGATGTTCCACATTGCCCAGAAGACGGTCAAAAACCACATGGCCTGCATGATGGGAAAGACGAGAACGCGCTCTTCGCGGGAGCTTCAAGCGCTGTTTCTGCGTTATATCCTCAATCGGCAGACCATGAATTAATTCGTTATTGTCATCGCGCGGTCGGTTGTGCGAGAACGGGGAGATGGACGGTGAATACGGCGCCTCCGCCCGCGCGATTGCCGGCGAATACGGTGCCTTCGTGCATTTCGACGATTTTACGGACGATCGACAGGCCAAGTCCGCTGCCGTTGCTTTCGCCCGTACGGTTGCGCGATTGATCCGCTTTATAGAACCGTTCGAACAGATGAGGAAGATGCTCTTCGGGAATCCCCCTTCCGTTATCGGCGACTTCGATGCGGTATCCGCCTTCCGTAGCGGTGACGTCAATCGAGATCGTTCCGCCGACGGGAGTGAACTTAATGCTATTATTCAACAAATTGATCCACACTTGGTCCAGCAATTCTTCGTCGGCCGTAATCGGCAATGACGGGAAATCGATGTCGATCTCGATGTTCTTCTCCCGCCATAACGGCTCCCAGGCTAGCACGATTCGGCGTATTTGCCGATCGAGACGATAAGAGCCAGGCTCGAACGGATGATGCTTCGATTCCAGCGAAGTCAGCTTCAGGAGATTGTCGCTGAGGCGCGATAACCGGACGCTTTCGAGCTCGATAATGTCCAGATAGTGCTTGCGCGTATCCGGCGGCAGTTGTTCGTTCTGCAAGGCGCGAGCGAACCCGCTGATCGATGTAAGAGGCGATTGGAATTCGTGCGAGACGTTCGAGATGAATTCCTGCCGCATTTGTTCCATCTCTCTAAGCGCGGCAACCATTTGATTGAAGTTTTGGACGATGACGCCCATCTGTCCGGTATACCGGACATCGAAATCCAGCGTCACGTCGAAATCGCCTTTGGACATACGGCGCATCGCGCCCATCCAGGCGACGAACATGCTGATCTGCGACCGACCGGGGTCGAAGAACAGACGAACGATCATGACGATGATTCCGAAGACGATCATCATCAACAGGACGGCGAACAAGTGGCGGCCCATCGTATCGTAATAATCGGGGAACCATTGTTCGTAGATGAGGTTTACGAGCCAGTCGGACAGCAAGTAATCGATCAGCAACGTTCCGTAAAAGCTAGAGAGTCCGATGAGTATCCAACTTTTGGGCGCAGGGGGCAACTTGAACTTCACGTCCTGGTTGATGACGCCGCCATGCTTCCGTAAAAGTTCCTCGTAATAGGCCGAGTGCTCCGCATTCATTCGCTCGTGGCTGCGAATGTGCGCCTCCTGGAGGCGGCGGAGCGGCTTGAACCCCGATGGTTTTCCATGCAGCCTCATTCAATTCGCCTCCAGTCGATAGCCGAGTCCGCGAATCGTCGTAATCCGAAATCCGCTTTCTTCCTCCTCGAATCTTTCCCTTAACCGTTTAATGTGAACGTCTACCGTCCGATCGTCGCCTTCGTAATCGTAACCCCAGATTTGCTCGATGAGCTGCTCCCGCGAGAACGTTTTGCCTGGATAGCTCGCCATCTTGAATAGCACCTCGAACTCTTTAAGCGGCAGCGTAAGATGAATGTCGCCGAGCTTCACCTGGAACGTCGCCCGATCGAGTTGGACTCGTCCGACCGTTACCTGTTGCGAAACCGATATTTTGTACCGCTTCAGCAGCGCTTTCACCCGAACGACCAATTCGACGGGTTCGAACGGCTTCACCAAATAATCGTCGGTTCCGAGCGCGAAGCCTTTGACCTTCTGGGTCGTCTCGCCCATGGCGGTCAGCATGAGCATCGGCATATCGTATAGCTCACGCAGCTCGCGGCAAAGCTCGAAGCCGTCCATCCGCGGCATCATAATGTCAAGCACGACAAGGTCCGCCGGAGACTTCTCCAGCTTCGCGAGCGCATCGAGGCCGTCCGTCGCCTCCGTCACCGTGAAACCTTCTTGTTTAAGGAACACGCCGACAAGCTCGCGAATATGCGGATCGTCGTCGACGACGAGAATCGTAGTCATTCGGCTCAACTCCTAATGGCGCGAAATCGCATTTCGCTTCCGGGTATATCCATTATAATAACGCATCGTTATGAACGGAATATGAACGATCCGGCGAGCCATGTTACAATAGGGCAAACGGTTATGATCAGCATTTAACGGAGGAACGCAACGATGACCGAACGATGGAGCAACGACAGACTAAACGGACAGATCGCCTTTATCGCCGAGATCGATAAGCTGAAGAACGTCCTGAGAAAAACGTTCATTCTAGACCGCAGCCGCTTCGAGAATACGGCGGAGCACAGCTGGCAAGCTTCGGTGATGGCGATGCTGCTGTACGAACATGCGAACGAGCCGGGGTTGGACCTGAATCGGATCATCCGCATGCTTCTGCTTCACGATCTCGTGGAGATCGACGCCGGAGATACGTTCGCCTATGATACGCATGGCTATGAAGATAAAGCGGAGCGGGAGCAGGCAGCCGCTGACCGGTTGTTCGGCATGCTGCCGGACGACCAGAAGGGCGAATGGATGAAGCTTTGGCGCGAGTTCGAAGACGGCGAGACGATGGAAGCGAAATACGCCGCCGCGATCGACCGGCTGCACCCGGTCATTAACAACTATTATACGGGCGGCTACAGTTGGCTGAAGAACGGTATCGTCCGGTCTCAAGTGCTCAAGCGGCTTGCGGTCGTCGAGTCCGTATCGGATACGCTTTGGCGATTCACGCAAGACATTGTGCAGCGTTCCGTCGAGCAGGGCATTCTGCTTGAGGATCCGATCGAGGTGAGGTAAGATGCCGCATCTATACGGCGAGAGAATCAAGCTTCGGGAATTCCGCAAGGAAGACTTGCCTTGGATTCGTCTTTGGGTCAACAATCCGGAGATCGTGAATCACTTGTCCGACATCTTCCTGTATCCGCATACGCAGCAGTCGACGGAGGATTTCCTCGATTCGATGCTCGAGGGCAAGCCGGACGGCCGCGGCTTCGTCATCTGCGAACACGGGTCCGAGCAATATATCGGATCGATCAGCTTGGACGCGATCGATTGGAAGAATCGCGTCGGAACGATCGGAATCGTCATCGGATTCCCCGAATATTTAGGGCATGGCATCGGAACGGAGGCGCTCAAGCTGCTTGTCGCGTTCGCTTTCCGGGAGCTGAACCTCAATCGGCTTGAGCTTCAAGTCTACGACTTTAACGTACGGGCCATTCGAAGCTATCGGAAATGCGGATTCCAAGAGGAAGGACGGCTCCGCCAGCGATTGTATAAGAACGGTCGATATATCGATGTCGTTCAGATGGGGTTGCTGCGTTCGGAATGGGAGACAAGCGATGAGCAAACAACGACTGCGGAGTAGTCATTCGGCATCGGCACTCTTCGATGACGTGCTGGAGCAATATTGGCCGGACGGCGAATGGATCGTCGCCGAAGGAAAGTCCGGTTGGAACAATACGACGCGATACGTTCAAGCGGAAGGACGCAGGTGGGTGCTGCGGATTTACGAGACGCACCGCGATGCGTCCAAAGTCGCATTCGAGCATGCGTTGCTGCGCGAGCTTAAGGAGATGGCGCTGCCCTTCGACGTGCCATGCCCGATTTTGGCTCGGAGCGGTTCGACTTATGTCGTCACGCGAGACGGCACGGAGCGGCTAGCCTGCGTGTTCCCTTACTTGGAAGGGGAGCGTCCTCCGGAGAAGGATACGCAGGTTGCCGCCGCGATCGGAACGGCAGCCGCGCATCTCGGCATGGCTCTCGCGGAAGTACATCGCGTCGCCCGCCCGCAATATCCGCCGTATTACGAGCTGGATCAAGCCCATCCGTTATGTACGCCCGATAGCGTCGCCGCGTTCTGCTCCGCGCCGCCCGAGGCGTTCGCGGCGGAAGCGGGACGGCTCGGGATAATCGGACAGGCCCTTGGCGAGATAAGGGGGCCTCTTCAGCGGCTGCGCGGATTGCCGCACCAGCTTATCCATGGCGACATTAACCATAGCAATCTGCTAGGCGGGCAGAACATTACCGCCGTGCTCGATTTCGAGTTCGTCACATGGGATTTGCGCGTGATGGAGTTGGCGGTCGTCATTGCGGGATTGTTATCCGAGTCGGAGGGGCTATCGGACTCGGAGGACCTCTCGCTAATCGAGGCGATGTTGAGAGGGTTCGGCGAGAAGCGGCGATTAAGCCGAGAAGAGGCGGAAGCGATCCCGGTTCTCGTCCGCCTGCGCAAGCTCGACGTCTTTCTGCATTTTCTCGGACGATATTGGGACGGCGTTGACGACGCCTCCGTGCTGCTCGCGCAGCTTCATTCCACGGAACGCGGCTTGCAACGGTATAAAGCCATCGAGAAGCCGATAGAGCAGATGTGCTATAATTATTTAACTACACTAATGAAGTAAGGGGATCTCGATGCGAATACGGGTGCTGGCAATGGGATTATGCATCGTCTTATTCACCGGCTGCGACTCGAACAACGACAACGAGAATACGACTTCTAAAAGCGCTGCTGCGACCGCTGTGGAATCTGCCAAGGTATCACCGGACATAGAACCGACGCTTGCCCCGACGCCTTCCGGCGCCGTTGCGAGTCCTTCCGCCGTTATCGAACCGAGTTCAACCGACTCCCCGGAACCGTTGCAACGCTACATCGATGCGATTCCCGGCGACCACTCGGACCAAGACGTCGTATTCAGCGCGGAGGAAGATCTCGATCTGGACGGAGCGAAGGAAGTCGTCCTCGGATTAGGGAGCGAAGAAGGCGACTTCGATTGGGTGAGCGACCTTTACGTTCTAAGAGAAGTCGATGGAGAAGTGACAAGCATCGGCGATAACCTCGCGGGTCAAGGGTATCATACCGGCAAGGTGAAACTCGTTCAGCTAGAGGGTAAGCCTCAGAAGTATATTTACAGCGGGGTCACGAACGATGTCGGGTTGTACGGATTCGAGCTATTCGAGATGAAGGGCGGCGTTCCGATTTCCATCGTCTATAGCGCTTCCGGGACGGGTGCCGGCGAAGACGACCTCATCGACAAAGACGGAAACGGTAAGTTCGATGGATACTCCCAAGGACGGTTCAGTTACGACGTGCTCTACTTCGATTTGCGATGGGAGTACGAGTGGCTGCCGGACCAAGACAAGTTCGAACAAGTCGATACGAGGATCGTATTGCCGGTCCTATACCCGGAATCGATAGAAGAAGTGATCTATCAGTATTTGGCGCTGCGCGTTCTGGACGACGGGTTCTCCGACGAGTTGAAGGAGCGGTTGTCCGAGCTCTGCGCGATGCCGGATCCCTATGCGGTCCAGCTGGCTGACGATCCGTGGGGGGCTGCGGTGTACGACGTGGCGATGGAGTTCGGAGAAAGCTATTCGGTCGAGGTCGATGAACGCGGCGATGCGGCGACGGCGGTCGTCACGGCTACGGGCAGCGACGACATGACGGCGCGATTGACTTTCCAACTTGAGAACCAATTCGGCGATTGGCGGATCGTATCGATCATGGATTAATCCGCATCTATTAATGAGATTAACGACTGGCCGAGTGCCCAATTTAACATGGGTTCTCGGCTTTTGTAATGCTTACAATCTATCATGTAAGCGCTGTCTAGGACGAAATGACTAGGTCCTGTTTTCGTAGAAAGTGTCTTGACATTCACTATATATTGACGTAGATTTTAGCTTAACAACTACATATCGAACGAACAGGTGATTTTCCGAGAATAAGGGAAAAGCTTAATAGGGAAGCCGGTGCAAAGCCGGCGCGGTCCCGCCACTGTATGGGAAGAGCGTCGTTCCGAAGCCACTGGATAACCTCAGGTTTAGCCGGGAAGGCGAACGACAGCCGTGAAACCCAAGCCAGGAGACCTGCCTGCTCGTATGAACATGCTCCCTACGGATGATGGGGAAGATGCACGTACCGTCTAGATGCCGGCGATTGTTGCCGCTTGCTGAGACGTGCCGGTTTCTTCTGCTTCCGGCGCGTCTTTTTTTGTCGGATCATCTTATGGATAATGTCGAATGTAGTCTGATGAAGGGAGAGAACGGAATGTTGATCGCTTATGATTCGCGGACGGGCAACGTTCGCCGTTTCGTGAAAAAGCTGGGGCTGCCCGCCGTCCAAATCGAGGCGGATCTGGAGTTGGACCAGCCGTTCATTCTCGTTACCTATACGACCGGTTTCGGTCAAGCGCCAGACAAGACGTTATCTTTCCTTAGATCAAACCATAAGCGCATGAGAGGCGTGCTCGCAAGCGGCAATCGCAACTGGGGAGAGGGCTTCGCGCGCAGCGCGGACAAAATTTCGGCGCTATATTCCGTTCCCGTGCTCGGGAAGTTCGAGCTTTCAGGTACGCAGAGGGACATTGAACATTTTCATCGGGAGGCGAGCTTAGTTGCGGCATATTGAGCTGAACAACTTACTTATGCAGCACGGATCTGACGGTTTTTTCCAAATCGATAAAGACCGCGAAGCCGTGCGCGAGCTCATGAAAGAAATAGACGCGAAGAGCGTCAAGTTCGCGACCCACACGGACAAGGTCCGTTACATGATCGGGAACGATTACTATGAGAACGTTTACGAATCGTACAGCGAGCCGTTCGTCGACAGCGTCTATCGGCTGACGCACGGCTACAAGTTCGAATTCGCTTCCTATATGGCCGCTTCGAAGTTCTATACCGATTACGCGATGCGCACGAACGATCGCAAGCAATATCTCGAGAACTACGCGGACCGCGTAGCGATCGTTGCGCTGTATCTGGGGCGCGGGGACGAGGCGACTGCGACGACGCTGGCCGCATCCATGATGGAGCAACGCCTGCAGCCGGCGACGCCGACGTTCCTGAACGCGGGCAAGAGCCGCCGCGGCGAGATGGTGTCCTGCTTCCTGCTCGAGATGGACGACTCCCTTAATTCGATCAATTACGTGCTCGGCACGTGCATGCAGCTATCCAAGATCGGCGGCGGCGTGGCGGTCAACTTGTCCAAGCTGCGCGGGCGCGGCGAGTCGATCAAAGGCGTCGAGGGCGCGGCCAAAGGCATTATGCCGGTGCTGAAGCTGATGGAGGACGCGTTCAGCTACGCGGACCAGATGGGCCAGCGCAAAGGCTCCGGCGCTGCGTACTATAATATTTTCGGCTGGGACGTCATCGAGTTCCTCGATAGCAAGAAGATCAACGCGGACGAGAAAACGCGTCTGAAGACGTTGTCGATCGGACTGATCGTACCGAACCTGTTCTATAAGCTGGCGGAAGAGAACAAGCCGCTTCACGTCTTCGCTTCGCATACCGTCTATAAAGCATACGGCATGCATCTCGACGATATGGACATCGACGAGATGTACGAGACGCTGCTGGCAGACGACCGCGTCAAGAAGAAAATCGTCATGAGCGCGCGCGACATGCTCGTTAAGATCGCGATGACGCAGCTCGAATCCGGTTATCCGTACATCATGAACAAGACGAACGCCAATAAAGTTCACGCCTTGAATAACATCGGTTCGATCCGCATGTCCAACTTGTGCACGGAGATTTTCCAGCTGCAGGAGACGTCCGAGATCGGGGATTGGGGCGAGGCGAGCACGATTCGCCGCGACATCAGCTGCAATCTGGCGTCGCTTAACATTGCGAACGTCATGGAGCTGCGCAAAATCAAAGAGTCCGTGCACGAAGGCATTACTGCGCTGACGGCCGTCAGCGACATGAGCCGCATCAACAACGCGCCCGGCGTCGTCAAGGCGAACAAGGAGCTTCATTCCGTCGGTCTCGGCGCGATGAACCTGCACGGCTACCTTGCGAAAAACAAGATCGCGTACGACAGCCCTGAGGCTATCGATTTCGCACGCACGTTTTTCATGATGGTGAATTATCATTCGATCGAGCGCAGCATGCAGATCGCCCGCGAGAAGGGCGAGACGTTCATGGGCTTCGAGAAGTCCGATTACGCGAGCGGAGAATACTTCGACCGCTATCTGGCGGAGAAATTCCATCCGGTTACCGATAAAGTCAAAGCGCTGTTCGAAGGCATCGATATTCCCGGGCCCGCAGACTGGGCGTCGCTTAAGCTGGACGTTCAGGCGCACGGCTTGTACCACGCTTACCGTCTTGCCATCGCGCCGACGCAAAGCATCTCGTACGTGCAGAACGCGACGTCGAGCGTCATGCCGATCGTCGAGCCGATCGAGACGCGCACGTATGCGAACTCGACGACGTATTATCCGATGCCGTACTTGAGCAAAGACAATTTCTTCTTCTACAAGTCGGCTTACCGCATGGACCAATTCAAAGTGATCGATTTGATCGCGGAAATCCAGTCCCACGTCGACCAAGGCATCTCTACCGTGCTGCACGTCAACAGCGATGTGACGACGCGCCAACTGGCGAGATATTATATTTATGCCGCGCGCAAAGGCCTCAAGTCGCTCTATTACACTCGGACGAAGATTCTTGCGGTCGAAGATTGCATTAGCTGCTCCGTCTAACATACGGAGCTTGAACGGGAAGGGGAAATCACGTTGGCTGCGATCAAAGCGGTGAACTGGAATAAGCAGGAAGACGATTTCACGAAGACGTTCTGGGACCAGAACATCATGCAGTTCTGGACGGACGACGAAATTCCGCTATCCGACGATAAGATGGCCTGGATGAACCTCTCCGAGGCGCAGCGGGAGCTATACATGAAAGTGCTGGGCGGATTGACGCTGCTCGATACGATTCAAGGCGGCGTAGGCATGCCCCGGATTCTCGAGCATGTCGACGGCTTACAGCGCAAAGCGGTGCTCGGCTTTATGGCGATGATGGAGCAAATCCACGCGAAGTCGTACAGCAGCATCTTCACGACGGTATCGACGACCGAGGAGATCGACGCGGTATTCCGCTGGGTCGAGAACAATCCGTATTTGCAGACGAAGGCGGAGACGATCTCGGCTTACTATAAGACGATCGACTCGAAGAAGAGCCTCTACTTGGCGATGGCCGCTTCGGTATTGCTCGAAAGCTATTTGTTCTATAGCGGGTTCTTCTATCCGCTGTACTTAGCCGGCCAAGGGAAAATGACGAGCAGCGGCGAGATCATCGACCTTATCCTTCGCGACGAGAGCATTCACGGCCTGTACGTCGGCGTATTGGCGCAGGAAGTGTACGCCGAGCTGAGCGCCGACGAGCAGGACGAAGCGTACGAGACGTTCCAGGGTCTGCTGCAGTTCCTTCACGAGAACGAAGAGAGATACGCGGAGCAGTTGTACGCCGACCTCGGTCTAGCCGAAGAGGTGAAGAAGTTCATGCGCTACAACGCGAACAAGGCGCTTATGAATCTCGGTCTCGAGCCGGCGTTCCCGGAGGAAGAGATCAACCCGATCGTCTTGAACGGCCTGAGCACGAAGACGAAGCAGCACGATTTCTTCTCGAAGAAGGGCAACGGATACATCCGCACGCTGAACGTAGAGCCGCTGACCGACGAGGATTTCGTATTCTAAGTTATTCCTTCGGATGGATCATAAGCTCTGGCCGGACGACATCGTCGAACTGCGCGGTGGAGCGTATAGCTCGAAGGATTCGTTATTCCTTCGGATGGATCATAAGCTCTGGCCGGACGACATCGTCGAACTGCGCTTCAGTCAACAAGCCGCTCTGTAGAGCGGCTTGTTTTAGCGTTAAGCCGTTCTTGTGGGCGGTCTTCGCGATCATGGCGGCATTCTCGTAGCCGATCAGCGGGTTCAGAGCGGTCACGAGCATAAGCGAACGGTCCAGATGGTCTTGGATGACCGAGGCGTTCGCTTCGATCCCGACCGCGCAGTTGTCGTTGAACGATATCATTGCATCGGAGAGCAATCGCGCCGACTGAAGGAAAGCGTGTATAATCACCGGCTTGAACACGTTCAGCTCGAAGTTTCCTTGGCTAGCGGCGAAGCCGATCGTGACATCGTTGCCGAGCACTTGAGCGACGACCATCGTTAGCGCCTCCGACTGAGTCGGATTGACTTTGCCCGGCATGATGGAGCTTCCCGGCTCGTTCGCCGGAATCGTCAGTTCGCCGATGCCGCTGCGAGGGCCGCTCGCGAGCCAGCGAACGTCGTTGGCGATCTTCATCAGGTCGGCCGCAAGCGCTTTGAACGCACCGTGTACGTAAACGATCTCGTCATGGCTCGTGAGCCCGTGGAATTTGTTCGTTGCCGTGACGAACGGATGGCAGGTCAGCGCGGCGACCGTCTCGGCGACCTTCTGGCCGAACAGCGGATGCGCGTTGATGCCCGTACCGACGGCCGTGCCGCCTACGGCGAGTTCCAGCAGGCTCTTCGAGCTTTGCGCGATCATATGCTCGCTTTTCTCCAGCATGCGCACCCAGCCGCTGATCTCTTGGCCGAGCGTAAGCGGCGTCGCGTCCTGGAGGTGCGTCCGTCCGATCTTGATAATGTCGGCGAATTGCTTGCTCTTCTCGGTTAAGGTCGCATGGAGCTTCCAAATCGCGGGCAGCACCTGCTTGACGACCGCATCGTAAGCCGCGATATGCATCGCCGTCGGGAAAGTGTCGTTCGAGCTTTGAGACTTATTGACGTCGTCGTTCGGATGGATGCGCTCGCTGCTGCCTTGCTTCGCCAGTTGCTCGTTCGCGAGGTTCGCGATGACTTCGTTCACGTTCATGTTCGTCTGCGTTCCGCTGCCGGTCTGCCATACGGCGAGCGGGAAGTGCTCGTTCATCCCGCCTGCGATGATTCGGTCGGCCGCGGCGACGATCGCTTGCGATTTCTGTTCGCTGAGCTTGCCGAGCTGCGCGTTGACGATGGCGGCGCTTTTCTTCAAGACGGCAAAGTCGGAGATGAGCGCAGGGGACATTTTCTCCGTGCCGATCTTGAAGTTCTCGAGACTTCGCTGCGTTTGCGCGCCCCAGCGCTTGTCCGCGGGGACACGTATTTCGCCTAGCGTATCTTTTTCCACACGAAATTCCATCAGAGCACCTCGTTATTCGGATCATTCGGTAGTCTATTGTATTTCCTCGCCCGCGCGTTAACGCGAGGTTTCTTCGAATTCGACCGCCAATATTTTCTCGGTCGCCGTCTCGAACCGAATCGTAACGAACACGCCGAACTCCCGGTTGTCGCCCCGAAGCCATAGCTTGAACTTCTCTTCCGCTATACCGGAAGAGAGCTGTCTTCGGCCGATATGCTGATAATCCACGATCGGCAGGCGATAACGTTCGGCTGTTCGCTGCATCGCGATTCGACCCCATTCGGCGTACTCGGGCTGCGCGGAGGCAGGCAGCGGATGAATGTCGATGGACTCGACCGCTCCCAATGATAAACCTAGCGCAAGTATGACGTCACGCATACACGATAACAATCGGAACACCATCCTTCCTATGGGCGGAATCATAGCTACGATTTCCAGTATCGTCCTTCTCGATGCAGCCTTATTCGCTCTTGCGGTGAGCAACCTTTCTCGTCCTGCGTTCGTTTGGAAAGTATGAAGATAACGAACGTCAAGAAGGAGCGTTGCGAATGCTAAGAGAGAAGCGTAAGCATACGCTTTGGATCGCCTTGCTGGCGATGCTCGCGATCGCGGTCGGCGGATGCGGCCATTCCGGTCTGTCGCGTAAAAATATCAACCAGCCGGAGAGAGACCGGTTATCGCAGGAGCTGTCGCTACATCGGGAGATCTTCGCCGAACGCGGCGTACAGTTGAAGTCTTCCTACTCGACGAACGAGAGAATCGTGATCGAAGTTCGCAAATCTAAGGCGCCCTGGGAAGCATTAAGCACTGAGGAGACTGAACGGCTTAAGCAGGATTTGTACGAAATCGCCGGTTATACGTTCGATCTTCGGATCGATTCGTTCGTCATGCCGAAGCAAGCCGACATTACCGGCACGATTACTGCGCTAGACGGGAATCGCGTGCTCGTCGTCGGAGAGGCGAAGGCGGGAAGCAACTCGAGCGCAACGTGGGTCCGATTCCCGTCCGGGCTGGCCGAAGAGCTGAGAATCGGCTATCAGATCAACGCATGGAGCGATGGCATGTTCGAGGAAAGCTATCCGGTTCAGACGAGCGGCTTGCAGCTTCAAGTCGTCGAATTCGAGGCCGGGAAAGGGGAGCACGAAGGGACAATTACCGATTTGTCTCTCGATGATACTGATGTAGCTCAAAGATATATCGAAGTCGATCAGAGGAAGTACCGCTTGCTGCCATATACGAAATATAAGGCGAACGGAGAAACGGGTGCGCAAGAAAATTTGAACATAGGCGACAACGTGCAGGTGTGGACGCTTGGATACGAGATCGTGCCGGAAGAGAAGTTCGCTTCGCAAATCAACGTGTTATCCTCGCCATAATGTACAAAGGGGTTGTCCAGGACGTGCGCCGAAGTAACGTTGTGTGGCAACGTTAACCGCTATCGCCACACGTAATCTGTTGAAGAAAACGGCAATAGACTACAACAAAATGAGGATGGCGCAGAAATAACCTCTGCTCCATTCTCATTTTTTGTTTGGGACAGCCTCGGTAGCATTTAGGAAAGACCGGTAATGGCATCGATCCGGGCCTGCATTTCGGTGCGTAAAAAAGCTTGTGCCTCCTCGTCTCCGGTTAAAGAGAGCGTGATCGGTTCCTCTTCATGGCGCGCGGTGACGCCGAAAGTTAAAAACGGACAGCAGCGCCTCTCCATGCTCACCCATTCATAGACAAGCCGCAGCGTTTCCGCGTCCCCGGGATATTGAAATCGGTAACCGTTCTCCAGCTCCGTGATTGCGAATCTTCTTGACGATAATCGTTCCCAAATACTTGCGTACGTCTCGCGTTCATCTTTCGTAAAAGCCGTATGACAACAAGCGACGGGGATGTCTTTAACCACGTTATACTCCTTCCGATCGGCAGGACTGGCAACCGCATCCAGTCGTCATGCAAGACGAGCCGCTTGATTTGCGTCTTTGATAGAAGACGACGCCGGCAATGACCATGATCAGCGCAAGAGCCGACAACACGAACGGATTCAGGAAGTATGAGGTGATTCCTAGCGCAGCCAATCCTCCGAGCAGCGGCAAGGCGCAACATAAGGCACATGCGCCGATAACTCCAAGTCCCGCAAGTAATCCTTTTCTTTTCATTTACATCACCTTTCTAATGGAGTATATTTCAAGCATAAAACTTAAAGCTAACTTGAAGTCAAGGGGGCTGTATCCTATGGGCGAGATTAGCATCGGTCAGCTTGCGGCAAGGGCGGAGGTCAATGCGTCGACGCTGCGTTACTATGAATCCGTCGGCTTGCTGCCCGCACCCGCGCGCATCAACGGTCAACGCCGTTACGAGGAAAGCCTGCTAGACCGCATCAACTTTATTAAGATCGCGCAGCAGACGGGATTCAGCATTCAAGAGATCGCCATTCTGCTCGAAGGCTTCGAGTCGGGCGAATCGCTGTCGGAGCGTTGGGAACAGATGGCCAAGCAGAAACGCACAGAGCTCGAAGAACGGAAACGAAAGTTGAATTCGATGATTCAGATTCTTGACAGCGGTCTGAGCTGCAAATGCCTGACCTGGTCGGAGTGCTTAGACAAAATAGAATCTAACGGATCTTGCTAAGGAGACCGCTATGATAACGGCGATCATTATTTTCGTTCTGGCCGGACTCGCGGAGATCGGCGGGGGATATTTGGTTTGGTTATGGCTAAGAGAATCTAGACCGCTGTGGTACGGAGCTCTCGGAGGCTTGATTCTGATCGTGTACGGAATCATTCCGACGCTTCAGAGCTTCCCGTCGTTCGGTAGAGTGTATGCGGCGTATGGCGGCGTTTTCGTCGTGTTGGCGGTGCTATGGGGATGGGCGGTTGATCGAAAGACGCCCGATCTGTACGACTGGGTTGGCGCCGCGATCTGCATCGTCGGCGTCTGCGTCATGTTATGGGCTCCGCGCGGATCATGAACGCAACGAACCAGGCAGCTACATATTTTATGCCATTAATAAATTCTCGACTATAAGTTTACTTTTATAATATTATGTCAACCTAATAGTGGAAAAATCTTTCAATCCCGTTATAATAGGAACATCGCGTTCGTAGTTTCGCGAGTCAAGTCGCATGGGGGTGCCGGACATTTCGATCGAAGTCGTTTTTCCCGCTAAAGTGTATCACGGAACGTTGGACGTCTACTTGGACGGCTTCCAGACGCAACTGCTCAACTCGCGCTTCTGGAAGCCGAATCGCGACTTCGGTCAAGGCTTCTACACGACGATCTCGTTCGAACAGGCGAGAATATGGGCGAAAGCGATGCAGGACAAGCTTAACGCCTGCAATCCGTGCGTGCTCGAAATCATCGTGTCTCCCGAGCTGCTGAAGCGCGAACCGCGCTATCGGATTTTCACGGGCATATCGCTCCATTGGGCGCAATATATTTATGAACACCGTACGGTGGCGGCTGGCGCGCCGGATCCCTGCAAGGATCATGTGGATATCGTGATCGGCCCGATGGCGGACGCCGACACTGGTAAAATCGTGGCAAGTGGAGTAAAATTAAAGAAAGATGCCGACTGGTTTCTGGACAAAATTACGCGGAATCATGCGAACCGAAGATTGGATTCGCTAAAGCTCGGCAATCAGATTACGTTCTGCACGGAGTCGCTGGCGCCGATGCTGCAATTATCCGGATACGAAGTCTATCAAGGAAGAAGGTGGCGTTATTATGGCGGGTCGTCCTAAGCTTAACGCGTACGAGAAGGCGATCGTCGATCAGATGCAGCAGCTATACGGCTATACGGCTGCCGCCGCACGCGACATCCTGGAAGAATATCGGCCGGTAATCGGATTAATCGGCGGTTACCCGATGGCTGCGGACTACGCCGAATATTTTCATATCGCCAAGCAGGAGCGCCGTACCGGCAAGGAATGGGTAAACGCCATTCTGAAGCGCAGGGAAGAGGCGGCAGCGCTCGCACAATAACAAAACCACTCTCGCCGAGTGGTTTTTGCTTTATGAGGCAACTAATGCGCGTCGCTTTGTCGCTTGTCGATCGCTTCCGCCATCGTCTTGTCCGTCAGATGCGCGTAGATTTGCGTCGTCTCCGGCGAAGCATGGCCGAGCTGCTCCTGCGTCTTGTACAAGTCGTTGCTTAAGTAGTAATCCGTGGCGAACGAGTGGCGCAGCTTATGAACCGACAAGTACGGCTTTCCGAATCGCTTCGCGTATTTCATGACCATCTCTTGAATGGCGCGCTTCGTCATGCGGGAGCCTTCCTTCTTCCCGTTCGCAAGGGCGAGGAAGAGCGCCTTCTCCCGCTTCGGCGCCTTGTACCGCGTTTCGCGCTCCTTCATATACAGCTCAAGTTCGGCAATCGCGTCGGTGCGGAAGTAGACGGGCGTCTTGAACGTGTCGTCGTTCTTCCCTTTGCGGAAGACGTACACGAGCCGCTTTTTGAAGTCGACGTCGTCGACGTTCAGATTCATGAGCTCGGAGACGCGCAGCCCGCTGTTCAGAATGAGGCTTACGATGCAGCAATCGCGGACATGGTTCAGTTCATGCGCGTAAATCGCTTGTTTATTCGATGCGACGTCATGGGCGTAATCATGATTAATGTAGTTAATGAATTCGATGATTTCTTGCTCCTGCAGCAGTTTTCCTTCTAGCTTGGCCGCCGTGTCCTTCGGTTTCTGCGTGCGTTTGACCGACACTTTAGCCATGACGTTGCGCTTTAACAGCGGATAAAAGTTCTCGTCCTCGGCAATTTGGCTTAAATAGTGGAACAAGGAGCGGAGGGACGACAGCTTGCGCGAGATCGTCGTCCGCGTATTCGCTTGGTCCCGCTTCGTGGCGAGGAACATGCGGAAGTTATCGATGCTGTCCATGTGCAGCCGTTCGAGATCTTCGATCGGAATGGCGCTCATGCGTTCCGCAGAGGTTAAACCTTCCGCCATGAGCCAGGAGAAGAACTTCTCGTAATCTCTCGCGTATTCGAGCAAGGAAGATGGAGACAGATCGGGCAGCTTGTAATTCATGAATTTTTCGACGTACCAAGGCAGTAGCGGAATGTGCTTGTCCAGTTCCTCGCGGTCGCGTTTTTTTTGCAGGTTCATCGTGTCACCTCACTATCAATGTACGAGGACGCTCGTTGTTTTTCAAGAGAGGAGAGCCCTATGAATCAAGTCGGGTTTATCATCGTCGATATCGTCATGATTGCGGTCACATGCGGTGCGCTGTGGAGACAACGATGGATTCCGTTCGCGCTCTACGCGATCGCCGACGCGCTGTACTTATACGAGATGCTGCGGCACGGCGCGGGTACGGGGTTGGAGGATCTCTCCGAATTCGCGACATTGATCGTGATCGTCGTGCCCGTCTACCTGGTGGCGACGCTTGTCTGGGCGTTCACTCGCCCGCGCAGGAGGTAAGCGTAGTGCGCTTCGATCAACTTAATCGACCTTGTGTCTATTGTAACATAAGGTCACGATCGGATTGCGCGGATTGCGGATACATAGGAAATAAGGATTGGATAGCTTCAGGGGGAGTGTATAAAGGTGAAAAGCTTATATAGTAAAGCGATTTTGCTCGTCGGCATCGCCGCGATGGCTGCCGGGATTGCGACGGGATGCGGTCGTTATACGACAAATAGCGAGGGGAACGTCGTCCTGACGATTTCGGCGGCAGCAAGCTTAACCGACGCGCTGACGGAGGTCCAACAACGGTACGAAAGCTCGCACGATTCGATTAAGCTGCGCTTTAACTTCGCCGCATCCGGCACGCTGCAGCAGCAGATCGAGCAGGGGGCGCCGATCGACATCTTCCTGTCCGCATCGGAGACGAACATGGACAAGCTGGTCGAGAAGCAGTTGATCGCAACGGGCAAGCATGCGAACCTGCTCTCGAATTCTCTCGTCGTCATCGTTCCTAAGAGCAACGAAGGGGCGATAACCAGATTGGAGGACTTGCGTTCGCCCGGCGTCGTCAAGCTTGCGATCGGCATTCCGGAAATCGTGCCTGCCGGCGGCTACGCGGTGGAAGCCTTAACGGGCGCCGGGCTGTGGGATGCGCTTAGCACGAAAACCGTGCAAGCCAAAGACGTCCGCCAAGTGCTGCAATATGTAGAGACGGGCAACGTGGAGGCGGGTTTCGTCTATAAGACCGATGCGCTCGCCTCGAACCGGGCGGACATCGCGTTCGCTGTCGATCCGGCCTCCTACAAGCCGATTGTTTATCCGATCGGCGTCGTAAGAGCGACGAAACATAGGAAAGAAGCGGACGAGGTCTTCGATTATTTGCGATCCGACGAAGCGATGGACATTTTCAGAAAGTACGGGTTCGAGTTTCCATAGAATGAATGAATAATAATAATTATTATGTAAACCAAGAGGCATAACCCGAACTGATAGAACCTATAAAATCAATCTAATTGACCCTGCAAGGGCGCTGTGATAGCTTGAGATGTAGAGAAGTTTACAAAATACGAGGATTTTACGCTGCGTGAGGTGCATTTTGTTGGAATTGCAATCGACGAACAGTCCGTTTAACCAAGAGCAAGCAGAGCTGCTTAACCGCCTGCTGCCATCCTTGACGGATACGCAAAGAATTTGGCTTAGCGGATTCTTGACCGCGATCGGCGGATCAGCCTCCGCAGGCGCTAACCCTGCGGCTTCCGCGGTGAGCCAGCCGGCAGCCGCTGCCCCGGCGGTCGCGAGAGAAGCGACCGTGCTGTACGGTTCCCAGACCGGGAACAGCCACAAATTGGCGACCAAGCTATCCAAGAAATTGACGGATCAAGGCGTGCAGACGACGCTTTCGTCCATGAGCGACTTTAAGGTGAACGGGCTCAAGAAAGTCCAAGATCTATTCATCGTCGTCAGTACGCACGGAGAAGGGGAGCCGCCGGATAACGCGATCGCCTTCTACGAATTTCTTCATAGCAAGCGGGCGCCGCAATTGGACGATCTTCGGTTCTCCGTATTGGCGCTCGGCGACACGTCTTACGAGTTTTTCTGCCAGACGGGCAAAGACTTCGACAAAAAGCTTGAAGAGCTAGGCGGCAAGAGACTTGTCCCTCGCATCGATTGCGACGTCGATTTCGATGAAGCCGCGACGGAATGGATTGCGCAGGTATCCGGCGCGTTACGCGAATCTGCTTCGGCAGGCGCGGGCGTAGCAACGGCGGGTGCGGCGGCTCCGGCTGCGGGCGCTGCGGCCGAGGAATCCGAATATTCGCGGAGCAACCCGTTCCAAGCGGAAATTCTGGAAAACTTGAATTTGAACGGTCGCGGATCGGATCGCGAGACGCGTCACGTCGAAATCTCTCTTGAGGGATCTCATCTACAATACGAACCTGGCGATAGCTTGGGCGTCATTCCGCAGAACGATCCGGAGCTCGTCGATCAACTGATCGCGGCCATGGATTGGCGCGCGGACGAACTCGTTACCGTCAGCAAGAGCGGCGAAGAGCGCGGCTTGCGCGACGCGCTGCTGAACCATTACGAAATTTCGACGCTAACGAAGCCGCTCTTGACGGCCATCGAGGCGCTTACGTCTAACGCGGATCTGTGCGACCTGCTGGCTCCAGGCGGCGAGCAAGAGCTGAAGGAATACATGAACGGACGCGATCTGCTGGACTTGGTCCAAGACTTCAAGATGAAAGGCATCCCGGCGGAACCGTTCGTCACGCTGCTGCGTAAAATCCCGGCCCGTCTGTACTCGATCTCCAGCAGTCCAAGAGCGAATCCGGACGAAGTGCACATTACCGTTCGCGCGGTCCGCTACGAGTCGCACGGCAGAGCGCGCAAAGGCGTCGCTTCCGTCCATCTCGCGGAACGAGTGGAGAGCGGCGATAAGCTTCCGGTGTTCATTCAGCAGAATACGAGCTTTAAGCTCCCCGAGAATCCGGACGCTCCGATCATCATGATCGGACCGGGCACGGGCGTGGCGCCATTCCGTTCGTTCATCGCGGACCGCGAAGAGACGGGCGCGAGCGGCAAATCTTGGTTGTTCTACGGAGACCAGCATTTCTCGACGGACTTCCTGTACCAGATCGAATGGCAACGCTGGCTGAAAGACGGCGCGCTTACGAAGATGGACGTGGCGTTCTCCCGCGATACCGACCAGAAAGTATACGTGCAGCATCGCATGCTGGAGAAGAGCGGCGAACTGTTCCGTTGGCTGCAGGAAGGCGCACACGTGTACGTGTGCGGCGACGAGAAGAAGATGGCTCACGACGTCCATCAAGCGCTCCTCTCGATTATCGAGAAGGAAGGCAACATGAGCTCGGAGCAAGCTGCGGAATACGTAGCTAGTATGCAACAGCAGAAGCGATACCAGAGAGACGTATACTAGGGCGAGTTGCAGGCTTGCGAGAGGAGAAAGGGATTAACGATGTCAAACAATCATTTACTATCGACGAACAGCGCCCCGCACAGCGACGTAGAGGAAATTAAACGCCGTACGAATTATTTGCGCGGCAATCTCGAAGAGGCGCTTAAAGATCCGATTACCGGTGCGATTACGGAAGACGAGAACCGGCTCATGAAGTTCCACGGCAGCTACATGCAGGACGACCGCGATCTGCGCAACGAACGGAACAAGCAGAAGCTCGAACCGGCGTATCAATTCATGCTTCGCGTCCGCGCGGCAGGCGGCGTCGTCACGTCCGAGCAATGGCTTGCGATGGACAGCGTTGCCCGGAAGTACGGGGGCGACACGATTCGCCTGACGACTCGCCAGTCGTTCCAGCTGCACGGCGTCATTAAATGGAATTTGAAAAAGACGATCCGCGAAGTGAACGACGCGATGCTGAGCACGCTTGCCGCTTGCGGCGACGTTAACCGTAACGTCATGTGCAATCCGAATCCTTATCAATCGGAAGTGCACGAGCAAGTGTTCGAATGGGCGACCAAGATCAGCAATCATCTCGATCCGCAGACGAGAGCGTATCATGAGATTTGGCTCGACGGAGAGAAAGTCGCGGACAGCCAAGAGGGCGTGGAGCAAGAGCCGATCTACGGCCTGGTCTACTTGCCGCGTAAGTTCAAGATCGGTATCGCGGTTCCGCCGTCCAACGACGTGGACGTATATTCCCAAGACCTCGGTCTTATTGCGATCGTCGATAACGAGAACAAGCTGCAAGGATTTAACGTCATCGTAGGCGGCGGCATGGGCATGTCCCACGGCGATCCGAAGACGTATCCGCAAATCGCGAAGTCGATCGGCTTCTGCAGACCGGAGCAAGTCATTGACGTAGCGGAGAAAATCGTTACGATCCAGCGCGATTACGGCGACCGCGCCGTCCGCAAGCACGCCCGCTTCAAGTACACGATCGACGACCGCGGCCTTGAGTGGTTTAAGGACGAACTGACCAATCGCCTTGGCTGGAAGCTCGATGAAGCGAAGCCTTTCTCCTTCGACCATAACGGCGATCGCTACGGTTGGGTGAAAGGCAGCAACGGCAAATGGCACTATACGCTGTTCATCCAGAACGGCCGCATTAAGGATGAAGAAGGCTTGCAGCTGTTCACGGGTTTACGCGAGATCGCGAAGCTGCATATCAGCGATTTCCGCCTGACGCCTAACCAGAACCTGATCATCGGGAACGTCAGCACTCAGAAGAAGAAGAAGCTCGAGGAACTGCTCCATACGTACGGAATGACCGACGGCAGCTACTATACGGCGCTTCGCCGCAATTCGATGGCTTGCGTCGCATTGCCGACCTGCGGCCTCGCGATGGCCGAATCGGAGCGGTACTTGCCGTCTCTGATCGAGAAAGTCGAGCCGATGCTGAAGGAAATCGGACTTCTTGAGGAAGATATCGTCGTTCGCATGACCGGCTGTCCGAACGGCTGCGCGAGACCGATGCTGGCCGAGCTCGCGTTCATCGGCAAAGCTCCCGGCAAGTACAACATGTATCTCGGCGGCGGCTTCCGCGGCGAACGCTTGAACAAGCTGTACAAGGAGAACATCGGCGAAGCCGAGATTCTCGATTCGCTTCGTCCGATCCTGGCGCGTTATGCGAAGGAGCGCAACCCGGGCGAACACTTCGGCGACTTCACGATCCGTGCCGGTTACGTGAAAGAAACGACCGACGGTATGAATTTCCACGCCTAATCGCGATATTGATCCATAAGACGAAGTCCGTATTTCATGACCGCCATGTTCGGCTGTCTCGGAATACGGACTTTTTCGTGCGGATAGGCTAGAGCGTACTCTAACTAGTGATTGTGATGTGCGGCGAACTTCGCGTCATGGTGGGTGTCGTAGAAGGCGATTTTCAGATCGATCAAGTTCACGTTCTTCTTCAGCTCGTCGATCTGCCGCAGCACTTCCTTGCGGTGGTCCACCATCATCTGGCGCCGCTCGTCTACGGTTTCCGCTCCTTTCATGACCATGTCGATATATCGTTTAATCTCTTTGATCGGCATACCGGTGTTCTTCAAACAGCAGATCAGCTTGATGAGTTCGAGATCCCGCTCCGAGAACGAGCGGATGCCGGAAGGCGTCCTCGAGACGAACGGGAGAAGGCCCTCCTTATCGTAGAAACGCAGCGTATGAGCCGACAGATCGCATATTCGGGCGACTTCGTTAATCGTGTACATAGAGAACCTCCGCACTATTTTTCGCCATACCCTTGACTTCGATAAAACTCTAACGTTTAACATTAGCTTATGTCACGGAGACATGGATTGCAATGCGAAAAATAAAGGAGAGATTCTCATGAACAACGTTACGAAAATCGCGCTCGTTACGGGCGGCAGCCGCGGATTAGGCAGAGATGCCGCTCTGGCATTATCTCGCAAAGGGATCGACGTTATAGTTACTTACGTATCGCAGAAGGAGCAAGCGGAGGCGGTCGTCGGCGAAATCGAACGCACCGGGCGTAAGGCGGCTTCGTTATACCTCAATGCAGGCGATGCGGCATCGTTCGGTTCTTTCGTCTTGGAGCTTACCGAGTTGCTGCGGGCGAAGTGGAATGCAGAACGCATGGATTATCTCGTTAACAACGCCGGCATCGGCCTTAATACTCCGATCGCGAACACGACGGAGGAACAGTTCGACAGCCTCATGAACGTGCATTTCAAAGGCGTTTTCTTCCTTACGCAGAAACTTGTGCCTCATATGAACGACCACGGGGCAATCATCAATCTGTCGACGGGGTTGACTCGGTTCTCGATCGCGGGTTACGGCGCGTACGCCGCGATGAAAGGCGCGATCGAGGTGTTGACGAAGTATATGGCGAAGGAGCTCGGGCCAAGAGGCATTCGCGTGAACGCGGTAGCGCCGGGCGCGATCGCGACCGACTTCAACGGCTTGAACGTCAATGAGGAGGGGCGCAAGCATATCGGCTCCATGATCGCGCTCGGACGCGTCGGAGAGCCTGAGGACATCGGAGGCGTTGTGGCGTCTCTCTGCACCGACGAGCTCGGCTGGATTAACGGGCAGCGAATCGAGGCATCCGGGGGCATGAACTTGTAATTGCCGATATTCATTGGTTAAGAACTCGCACTTCGGTCATCACAAGATGGCTGAGGGCGAGTTTTTTATCGTGGGGGGAAAATCGATGACATGCTTCTTGTCACCAATCGGGTGCTATAATGGGTTTGTGACTGGAGGGAAATGGCATTGAGACGGTTGGATCGATTGATGGCTATACTGATCGCGCTCCAGCAGAAGCCGGAAACCGCTCAGAGGCTCGCGGACAAGTTCGAAGTGAATAAGCGGACGATTCTGCGCGATATGCAGGCGTTATCCGAGATGGGTATTCCACTCTATGCAACATCGGGACCGACCGGCGGTTTCCGGCTTATGGAAGGGTTTCAGCTGCCGCCGCTGCAACTCGACGCCAGCGAGGCGCTGGCCGTGTTGTTCGCGCTGCACAGTCTGACGAAGCTGGCCGATACTCCGTTCAAGCACGCGAGATGGACGGCCATGGACAAGATTAAAGCCGTCTTGCCGGAGACGACGCTGAAGCAAGCCCTGCCGATGCTGGATCGCGTGGAGCTGGCCGTGCCCGAGCGGATCGTGAAGACGCCGCACCTGGCCGCGTTGCTGGCTTTCACTGCAGATTCTGCATGGGTTACGGTTATGTACCGTTCCGAGAATCATCGGCGTTCGCTGCTGCTGCATCCGCACAAAATCTATGCCGCCCACGGGTATTGGTACTGCGAAGCGTATTCGGCGACGCATGGCGAGCAGCGGACGTTCCGCATCGATCGATTCGACTCGTTGGAGGAGGCCGAAGCGCCCAAGGAATCGAGCAGCGATGCAAGAGCGAATAAACCAGTGACGGCTTCGGACGAGCAGCATACTCGAATCGTGGCCAAGCTGACGTACCGAGGAGCGCTGCTGGCGGAGCAAGACATCCATATCGGCGACAGCGTAAAGCAGATTTCGGACGATTCGTGGTACCTCGATATACAATTGCCTCTCTCGGAGTGGAAATGGGCGGTGCGATTTTTCTACGGATTAGGGATAGACGCGGAGGTCATTGAGTCTGCTAGGCTGCGCCAAGAGATTGCCGGTATGGCGAACCAGACGCTTGAAAGATATCAGGAGGCTGATAGATGATGCACAACGGTGCGAACGTGTTGGAGCTCGCGAAGTCGTTCCTCTATAAGAACGGCAGATTGTTGGATCGCAGAAGGTTCGAGTATCATTTCGAGGGCGGCTCCAAGCAGGCGGTACTGGATGTATTGCGCGCCTATCAGAACGCCGATGGCGGATTCGGCAACGCGCTCGAGCCGGATATCCGCTGCCCGCAGAGTCAGCCCGTTCCGACGGAGATGGCTTTGCACATCATGGACGAGATCGGCGCTTTCGATCCGGAGATCATGGAAGGAATCTTGCGTTACTTGAGCGAGATTACGTTGCCGGACGGCGGATTCCCACTCGTGTTCCGCAGCGCACTCGAATACCCTCACGCCCCGTGGTGGATGGTCGAACGGGATGACGTTCCTTCTATCAATCCGACGGGTACGATTATCGGCTTGCTCTATAAGCAGAAGGCGAATGTCGCGGTTTTCCAGGAAGATTGGTTTAAGCGGTGCGTCGATTATTTATGGAGATATATGGAGGAAGCTAGACCAGACGGCTATCACGACGGTATCCAATGGGTCGAGTTTTTGCGTCATACACCCGATCAAAGCCGTGCGAGCCATCATTTTGCGGTAGTTGACGAATGGCTGCAAAAACCGGGAACGATCGAACGCGATCCGAATGCGCAAGGTTACGTGCAGAAGGTGCTGGATTGGGCGCCGGCGCGCGGGAGCTATTCGGGCAAATTCGTGACAACGGACGAGCTGAACGTTCATTTGAACGCCATCCTCGATCAACAGCAGGAAGACGGCGGATGGATGATCAGCTGGCCGGCTGTCGGCGCCGGCGCCGAATCCGAATGGCGCGGCTGGTTGACGGTCGAACGGCTCAAGACGCTCAGATCATATGAGAAGCTATGAAACGGATGAATAGAGGAGGAATTTGAGTTGGCAATCGTTCAAGTGACGATCGTACCCCTGGGGACTGGATCGACAAGCGTCGGCGAATATGTAGCGGCGGTGCACCGGGTGCTCGAGCAAGAGGGAGGAAGGGTCAAATACGAGCTGACGCCGATGAGCACGATCATCGAGGGCGATCTGGATGATCTCATCGCGATCGTCAGACGCATGCACGAAGTGCCGTTCGAGAACGGCGCCATGAGAGTGTCGACGTCGCTCACGATCGATGATCGGCGCGATAAGGTCGGTACGATGGAACAAAAGCTGCGATCCGTTGAAGAAAAGATTAATGAGATTAAATAAATAGAAGTTTTCACCTGTATTCGTAATAATTATTATGTAAACCAATGATGTGAAGGGGTTAAGTTCGATGCAAACGGCCATCAAGATCGAGCGTTACGAAGCTGCGATAGACGCAATCAAGGAAATCGGCATTCTGCCGTTATCGCCGCTATTCCCGGATTATCCTTCCTTGGAAAGTCTCACGAACAAAGCGGATTGGTATACGGAAACCGAACGAGATCCTTGGCTGTGGCGGGCGCGATTCCCGGCGGACGGCGTGGCGGCGTACGGGAAGTTCCTCAAGAAGAAATCGATCTTGATCTCAAGCCAACTCGTGCCTGCCATGAAGGCCGTCATCGGGCATACCGCCAGTGCCCTTCAGCGCTACGCAGACGGATTGATCTCGACAACCGCGAAAGATCTATACCGGCTCATCGAAGAGAATCCGGGCATCGAAACGCGCGCCTTGCGGAAGCTTAGCGGATTATCCGCCACGGAGCAGAAGAAAGAGTACGATCTAGCGATCACGGAGCTGCAAGCCGGCATGGACATCGTCATCTCCGGGGTGAAGCAACGCCTGAACGATAACGGCGACAAGAACGGCTGGAACAGCACGTCGTTCGAAACCGCCGAGCATTGGATGGGCACTCATCGGATAGAAGCGAGCCCGACGGATCGCGGCGTCGCCGAGCGCCATATTCAAGATTGGCTGCAGGCAAGATGCAGCGAGGCAACGATGAAGTCTTTCGTGAAGCTGCTTAGACTATAGCGCCAAGGAAGAGAAAGCCGACCAGAGATACGATCTGGTCGGCTTTCTTATGTATCGGATGGTTAATTGTAGAGCGAATGCCAAATAATAACCACCGAAGCGTTATACCCGGGTGGTGATCCGATGCTGAGAAGACCTAGAAAACCGAGGAAGACAGCCTCCGCTGACGTTCAAGACCATTCGCTCGAGCAGGCGCTAGAGCATTCCAAGGACAAGTTGCTCGGGAACGAACTTACGTCGTCCGAACGATTTTTCAAAGAATTGCTCGGATTGAACAACGATTTCGTCATGCGCCGGTTTCACGTCTTCGGGCGGTATCCGGCGGTCATGTGCTATTACGCGAACATGGTAGATCAAGCACTGATCAACAAAGACATTCTGAAACCGTTCATGTACGTGCCTTCGCATCTTGAAGGCAAAGAATTCGAGCTCGGCCAGTTGACCGAAGTGCTTCTGAATGATGCGATCTACCATAGCGCCTGCAAGCTGGAGCGGCAACTAGAAGCGCTCGTGAATGCCATACTCCAAGGCAACACGATCGTCCTTGTGGACGGTCTGTATGACGCGTTCTTGATCGATACTCGTAATATCGACAAGAGGTCAATCGATACGCCGGCGACCGAACAAGTCATTCGCGGTCCGCGTGAAGGCTTCATCGAGCTGCTCGGAACGAATATCTCCTTGCTAAGGTACCGGCTGCAGACGAGCGATCTACGAATTCGAACGATGGAAATCGGGAGAAGAACGAAGTCCAAGGTCGCCGTTTGCTACATGGAGGGAATCACGAATCCAGATTTGGTTGCCGAAGTCGATAAACGGTTGTCCAAAATCGATATCGACGCTGTCCTCGACTCGGGATATCTCGAGCAATTTATCGAAGATAATCACTATTCTCCTTTTCCGCAGGTTCAATATATGGAACGTCCGGATAAGGTGGCCGCCAACCTGCTGGAAGGCAGAGTCGCAATCATGGTCGACGGCTCGCCGATGGCGCTCGTCGTTCCGACCGTGTTCAATCAGTTCTATCAGACGGTGGAGGATTATACGGAACGTTTCCTGCTTATGAGCGCTCTGCGCTTGGCACGGTTAATCGCGCTGATGTTCTCGCTCGTCTTTCCTTCGTTGTACGTGGCGATCATTTCCTTCAATCCGGAGCTGATCCCGACGGAATTCGCGGTTGCGGTCGCGGGAGGAAGAGCAGGCGTGCCGTTCCCGGCGATCATCGAAGTGCTCGTCATCGAAATCTCGATGGAAGTGCTGCGCGAAGCGACGATCCGGTTGCCGCAGCAAGTAGGCGGCGCGTTGTCCATCGTCGGCGTTCTTGTCGTAGGACAGGCGGCGGTATCCGCCGGCTTCGCGAGTCCGATCACCGTCGTCATTATCGCGCTTACGACGATCGGATCGTTCGCGACGCCTGCATACAACGCCGCGCTAGCGCTTCGCTTGCTCCGATTCCCGCTTATCATTATGGCGGGTATATTCGGTCTGTACGGCGTGATGATTGGTTTAATCGTCATCGCGAACCACATCCTGTCATTGAAGTCGTTCGGCGTGCCTTACATGTCCCCGCTCGTTCCGGGCAACTTCGAAGGGATGAAGGACACGGTCGTTCGCTTTCCGTTCTCCTTGATGAGGAAAAGACCGTCGTTCTTATTTCCGCAAGATCACACGAGGATTAGCGGTCAAGCTGTCGATGAACAAGCTGATTCCAAGGGAAGCCCTCTAAACCCCCTGAAGTTCAAGGAAGAACGAAAGGACGCAGAAGAATGAAGGACGAAAGGCAGATTACCGCCATCCAAAGCGCGGCGATTCTCGTCAGCACGATCATCGGCGTCGGCGTCCTGGCCTTGCCCTTGTTCGCCGTTCGTGCCGCGGAATCCGGCGCGCCGCTCGTGACGGCGGTCAGCGTTCTGCTCGCCTTCGTCGGGCTTGCGGTCATCTCGCTTCTCGGCATGCGGTTCCCGAAACAATCCATTACCCAGTACAGCGAAGACATCATCGGGAAGTGGCTAGGGCGTCTTGGCAGCGCGTTGCTCATCGGTTACTTCGCCATATTGAGCGCGCTAACGGCCAGAGAATTCGGCGAAGTCGTCATTACGTCGGTACTCACGCGCACGCCGCTCGAAGTAACGGTCATCGTCATGCTGCTGCTAGCGGCGCTCGCGACAAGAAACTCGGTGACTACGTTTGCGTACATTCATCATTTTTACTTTCCGCTACTGCTTTTTCCCGCGTTATTGATCGTAGCTCTCTCGTTGAAAAACGCCGATGGACTTAACCTGCAGCCGATGTGGGGGAACGTGTCATGGACGAGACCGGAACTGTGGGAAGGTCTATTAACGATCACGGCGCTATTCCAAGGTTCGTTCATCATGACGTTGGTTATTCCGGCGATGCGCCGACCGGAAAAGGCGCTAACGGCAAGCGCCTGGGGAATGCTGATTGCCGGCGGACTGTACGTGACGATCGTCGCGGCGACGGTCGGGGTGTTCGGATCGGAAGAGATCAAAAATTTACTATGGCCCACGCTAGAGCTGGCTAAGGGGACTTCGCTGCCCGCGAACGTGTTGGAGCGGCTTGATGCCGCCTTTCTGGCCGTATGGGTAACCGCCGTATTCACGACCTTGTTCTCCAGCTATTTTTTTACGATCAAGGAAGCAAGCAAGCTCTTTCGTCTGGGAGATCACAAGATGTTCTCTTTCTTCCTTCTGCCGACCGTATATGTCATGGCCATGCTGCCGCGAAGTATTCTTCATATGTACGAGATTATCGAGAACGTCGGGCGTATCGGACTGATTCTTACGATCGGCTACCCGATGTTGCTATGGATGATAGCCCTTGTGCGTCGTAAAAGGGGGAACCGATGATGTTCGCGGCGCAGTTTGCTAAGACGATAAAGCTGCTTATCGTGATAGGCATGGTCGTTCCCGTTCTGACCGGCTGCTGGGATCGGCTTGAAATCGAAGAACGTGCCGTCGTACTCGGCATTTCGGTCGATCTGGAGAAACCCGGTGCTGCGAAAGAAGAGTCGGACGTCTCCCATCTGAAAGGAGCTTTTCCGGTTCCGAATCAACGAATGTTGCGCGTCGCCGTGCAAATCGCACTGCCCGGCCGAATTCCGCTTGGTCCCGGCGAAGGCGGCGGAGGAAAAGGCGGTTCCGAGGGGACCGTATGGGTTATCGACGTGGTCGGGCATACGTTGGACGATGCGCTTATGAATTTGCAGCAGCAAGTGTCGGGCAGACTGTTCTTCGGCCACCTGCGCGTAATCGTCGTATCGGAGGCTCTAGCCCGTCATGGTTTGCAGAATTTGAACGATTATCTCCGCCGTAATCCGGAAGTTCGGCGCATGGCTTGGATGATGGTCTCCAAAGGAAGCGCACTGGAGGTGATGAGAGCCGCGCCGGAGCTGGAACGCGTACCATCGCTGTACTTAATGTCCACGCTGGACAACGCCGTCAGACTGGGCAAATTCCCGGTGAATTACGTGGGGATGTTCTGGAGCAATACGTCGAAGAAAGGACAAGAAGCTTTCCTGCCTTACGTGGAAATCCGCAAGGAGCAGAACATTCAGGTGCAAGGCATGGCGATATTCACTTACGACAAAATGGTCGGTTCGACGTTGCCGTTCGACATTGCTGCTTATATGGGGATAAAAGGGTTAAATCCTGCCGGTTATCGCGGCTTCGTCCCTATCGGCAATAATCCGTCTAGGACCGTGACGATCTATGCGACTTCACGCAAGTCTATGATTAAAGCTTCAATTCGTAACGGAAAACCATACTTCAAGGTGTCAATCTTCACCGAGATCAGCATGGAAGAGAAGATTAGCGAGCAATTCTCGATCAACTCCAGCGATATTCTCAAGGAAATCGAGGACACCAATCGCAAGGCGCTCAAGAAAGCCTGCGAAAACTTGATCGAGAAGACGCAGAAGGCTCATTCCGACATATTCGGCTTCGGCGAATACGTTCGAGCTAAATTGCCGAATTACTGGAATAAAAAGGTGATTACGAAAGGGGCATGGCAAGAGATGTATCCGAACGTCGATGTTGAAGTCACCGTAAACACGAGAATGCGTCGCGTCGGAATGAAAGCGAAATAACAAGGACAATGTAGCGAAAGTCTGATCAGGAGGGATTCGCATGGGCATAAGCGAATATGCCGGATCGGTCGGTTACGTGATACCGATCTGGATTATCACGGGCATATTGATACTAATTTTGGACATCAATATCTATAAAACCGCTAATATGAATAAAGAAAAAAAGCTATCCAAAGTTTTAGGCTGGTTGAACATTTCGTTTGGCGTTGCGATCTATGTAGCGTATCGCGTTGTGAATTGGATGCAGTGATGCGGGTGAACTTGGATCGACAATCGTATCGGAGGAAAATTCAACGTATCTCATCTCTGCCAAGCAGAATTACAATCATAAACTCCGCTGACCGAATAGGCTCGCGGAGTTTATGATTAATGATATTAATTATGATAATCCATTGGATACCCTAGAAGTTAAAATTCAAATAAGAGGCATTAAGATGATAAGGCATTATCGCTGAATAATGGTAGTTGTAAATTGGATTACCATAAGGATCCTTGCCGATTGGAGCTTCCGGATGCCCGGATACTTTAATATAGTATTGATTTCCGGACGAATAGAACATGAGACTATCAGTACCGCCTTTACCGCCTTCTACATAGCTGCCAAAAGGCGTAACATATTTTATTACTCCGTTTACTAATTCGAATACGGCGAAGTCATAATTCGTTCTTGGTAAATAATCGTTGCAAAAGTATTTGGCACAGTTACCCCATGGGCTGTTTAAAGTGATTTTAACTAGTTTGCCTTTTTCAACGTTCACTTTGTAGTAATCTTCTTCCATAGCGAATGAGATGAAATCGGATGCGGTTGTACCCACAGTTAAAAGAGATGCAGTTCTAGTGGAACCGTTAGGATTCGTGTAGTAGGGGTCAGCGGCAAAAGCCGATTGAGAAAAGATAGCCATCATTGCCAAAGCCAGTAATACGGTAGTCAATTTCTTAAATTTACTCACATGATTAGCCTCCATTATTAATTTCTCTAGCTGGCCAGCTACAAAATCAACAATAATACATAGTTCGCATTAAAATAAATAGGAGAGGAATCCTAAAATGGATTTTACACCCACAAATTAATAGTTATTAGTAATTAATTTCATGTCGTATCGTGTTGAAAAATGTAATTGAATTTAAATATTTTTACATAAATTCGAGTTTAACATATTCACAAAACCCGTATTTTGCACATATGTCACTAGAGCGGCATACTAGAGAGATCACCATATCCTCGCTGTTTGCATCAAATATCCTTATAAAGTGATTCAGACTTAATGATTTCGGCACCGTAAAATCATTGAATTATCCTGCCCCTTAGCTGAACAGCCTGCCGGATCACGCCGGCAGGCTGGATGATTGAAGTATTGTGTCCCATTAGCTGAGCGTTCCACCGATTGCCAACCTTTAATACAGTTGGCTTCTTTCTTCGAAACCAAATGGTTCAAACGCTTCAGCAAGTTTCTGCGCCATTACGTTGTCGCCATCGTAGTAAAAGACAAGTATCCTGCCCATTCCATACGATCCGTTCGGGGGTACTGCAGAGGCGGTAGGAAATGGGTCTCGTTGTACTTCTATCCTCTGGTCAACGGTAAGGAAACGGTATATCGTCAATTTACCTGCTCCGAGTTGATACAAGTGCCGCTCAGCACCATCTCTTCGCAGATCGTATATATTCTGGGTCTCCGTTCTTGTTTCATAATGGATTCCTACATCATCAAGGGCAACTAACAAATCCGCTAATGATAGATCTAACGAGGCGTCTTTAGAATCTTGGACACCCCCAATAGAATTGCATCCAGAAAGCAAAACAATGAACAATAACGTGGAGATTAGAGCACGAATGTTCATAAACTCACTCCCCCTTCTTAATCAATTCAACGTTCTCAAGTAACTAATGGTTGCGCTAAACTGCCCGTTAGTTCAATTAAACTACTACATCTCTTACTTGCATCCACGTTCGAAGCCTCTTTATAAACAATGCAAGTTCTTGTCTTACATCGAGAAAATAAAAAAGCCGCGCTGAGCGCGGATCTGTATGGTTGTATGTTCTTGTCTTTGTACATGTCATCTTGCCAAGTGACAAGAACTTGACCCGACAAAATAAAAATCCGCGATATAACGCGGATTTGATTCGGTCTATGTTCTTGTCTGCCGACAACACGCTTGCATAACAAGGCTCTTAGTTTGGTTCGATTTCGTTAATTGGCTCAAATTTATTAATAGTCAATGTAACCCTTTTGGCTTTGGTCAAGTCGCCTTTTCCGGCCGTTTCATACACATGGATATTGGTGTTACTCCAAGAAGCTTGCTTTCATCATTATAGAAAGCAAACCCCCGCCTTAAAATCAACTTCGCTGCCGGGCTTTACTTCCATCTTTCTGTTGTGCAATGTATCCCAATAACTTTGTCCAATATAAAGTTTCCCCTTCACTTTGCTAATATTCCCTTGCTTGACGACCTCTATATATCCGGCACGAATAGGAGTTTCTTCATCACATGACCTCTCTCTGCGATATCGAGAATGTGGCATATCAAATTAGGTCGTCAAACTGTTCTGGCTCGATTTGCGCAGGTTAGAAATTTTGATGCTCTGCTTGTTTAACGGTGTTCCTTAAACACCTAGAAATACTTAACAACCCGCCGAATGCTTCAAAAGCAGCGGAAAAGACGGTGGCAGTCGTCTGGTCCTCTTTGTCCTTGATGGTCATACTCGCAACGCCGCTAGCAATATCGGAAATAAAGTAAAATAACGTCTGAGCGACCTTCAAAGCCGAATCCGTCGAATCGTACTGTTGATTCGAATTATCCTTTTTCTCTTCCTTGAACTCTGCTATAGAAATACTAATCTCCATCGCATATGCGAGCATGGCAACTATGATGAGTTCTGCACCTTTAGCATAAGGTACTGCAGATTGCCCTTTAAGTTTGCGCACGAGCGAAGGTAAGCAGATCTCAGCGATAGAACCGATAAGATAAGTTGCCCAAGTCGCTCGCTGAACACCAACTTCAACATCCGTCCCCACTGGAAAAGAAAATGGATTTCTCAGGAATGAAGCCGCTCCTACATACATTTCTAAACTTTTTAACTCCTCCTCCAAACTTTCGGCGTCATTGAAATTATCTTCATTCAATATGCCTAGCTGTTTATCAACGCTAATTAATACGAGGGCATCATGAATCCCATTAAGAACCGTATACACGAACCCTCCAACCTGCGAATACAGCACTGAAGGACTCACAGTCGATGAATCATCTTGAGCAGCATCTAAGCTAGTGTGTCTATTCGAGTTATCGGCACCTGTAAATAATCCAAAAAGCTGCTTATAATCGCCCGTGATCAGAACATCATTCTTATCAGTAATAGGCGCTTGATTCGCAGCAAGCTTGTACATGATCGTACTTGGAATCGCTGATACTAACATCATTGCATCCAGAACGGTTAGATCATCGTCCGATATATTCTTGTAAAAAGCACTGAAGAATGGAATATCCAAGCTGGTATTCAGCGCTTTTTGGAATAACTTCATCATGTCGCCGGATACTTCCAATAAGCCGACGGTGATTTTCTCCGCCGCATCAAGAATGCCGATCACGACATCCCCTATCATGATTTCGAACACTTGTGAAAAGGTAAGGGAGTTGTCCTGACTCGTAAGCTGAAGGTCTTGGATGAGCTGATTGATCGTATCCTGGATCGATGCCAATGTCGGATCAACTACGTCTTGATAGAAGGAAGTCATAGGATCAGTAGGAGCTGTCGTGTGCACGTTCGTACTATTCGCCGCCCCGCTGTGCATCAAATGATACTGGCCCCAGTAGCTTCCAGGCGTATTGTTGAATTGCTGTTGCATATCCGTTAAATCTGCCGACTGGGAAGCCAAGAATTGATTTTTTGCTTCCTGTATGTTATCGCTTTGACCCGGCAATGACGATGTCGGCTCCATACTCTTGACGGTGTTCTTGAGATTGTCGAAGAAGTCGCTCACTTTCTTCTCAACGTTCTTCAGTTCACTTTCACCATAAGCGATCGTTTGATTCGATAGATTCACCAGTGCTTTATGGAATAGTTTAATATCATCCCAATTAAAGATAAAACCAAGCCAATCGATAAACTTGTCAATATTCACTCCGATGGTTTTCTGGAGTACCCAACTGATCGCATGTAATGCGGCCTCAATCACTTTAATCTCAAAGGAGAATATCATTCCTTCGATCTCGAATACGAAGACCAACGCTTTTCCAACTGCTTGCATAAAGAAGCTTGTAACCGAATCGTAAGCCTTCTCAAGCCACTTTACTGCGTCTCCGAGTTCCGTCTCAATCCAGTTTAAACCATCAAATATCGAGCCGGATACAAAGAGAGATTGAGCAAGGCTGCGACCAGAACCTGATTGATACTTGGCCAGATAGGACACGGCGGCAGTCTGATCAAGGAAAGTCGCAGCGTTCTTGCTGAATACCATTCCCCAAGCTTGCTGCGGCAAAGAAGCAGCCGCAAGTAAATGTCTGCCAGGCTGATTAGCTGACCTCGCAGATGCAATCGGCTTCGCTGCGAAAGTCGAAGTAGAACTATTTGAGGTCATATTACTCGTGTAAGCTGTTAACTGCTGTAAGGAGGCAGCAGTTGCTTGCAAGGTTTGATCATCCACATCGGTCGTGATGAGCGGAGTACCATCCTGTAATTTAGCAATCTTCAAGTCATCTGAGGAAGTAATTTGCTGTAAAGCATTTTGCACTTTGGTAGAGGGATCTATATCTATCACTTCATTGAACAATGAACAAGTAAGATGGAAGACAGCCACAGAGATCGTATCTACCGGTTGGATGATCGTTAGGTTTCCCATCGTGTCCGTCGTGACGGTTACAGATTCATCGGAATCTAAACGATATACTTGTCCGTTCATGGTCGTGTAGCAAAGAGAAGATGCTGATACGCTTATCTCTTGATTAATGAGAATTTGACCGTTCTGGTCTGTGAAGTTCACATGGGTGGTGTAACAATTGAAATTAACTACTTCGTTTAACTGCGGCAATTGGATCTGTGATTCTTTCCAGAGCGCATTATCCAGATCCTGATAATGATATTTTAGTGTACTATCATTTTTCACGGATAGTAATTCATTCGCTTGTGAGGATGCGTTAAAGTTCGCCGTAATTTGCGTTACGCTCTCACTGATTAATACTGGCACACTCCATGTGTTCAGATCGTTTCTGGAAGCTCCGCAATGAAATAACGACCCGTCTTTACTAAGTGCGAATAGGGACACAAATTCAGCATCCTGCGTGACGACCATTTCATTCAAGTCCGTAATGTTGGAGAATGGGATCGTATCACTGCTCGCGATCTCAGTCGCATCCTGAAGCACGGAGGCTTCATAGACATATAGCCCTTCCCCTGCCACATAGAGATCGAATGAATCTGATTGATCATTAGGCAAAGCTGTAATAGCTCTCATCTTGCCAGGAAGAGTGAAAGCATAGCTGGATGATTTGTGATAGGTAGGATCAGGCAATGAGGTGAATTCAAGAGATTGCCCTGAACTCGTATCATACAAAGCATAGACCCCTATATCTCCTTCCAATGTGCCGATGGCCAAGTCATGAATCTTCGTTGCATTCTCAGGCAGAACGAACTTTTGCCAAGTCCAGGTGTTATCGGAAGCATCCAGGTTAACGAAATAATGCTCGGAGGTATCGCTGTTTTGAACCGCAACTATCCCTAAAGGTGCAGTCGAGCTGTCGCCAGCCGTACCGTTAACAATCTCTTGAATCTCTACGTTGCCATCCGTAAAAGGACGTTCCACCCATTGATTCACCACATTAGGCCAATCCGTCACTGTCGGATCGTTAGACAGATAGGGTGTGATATACAAGGTGGAGTGGTTAGACTTTTCCTTAGGTGCCATGGCTAAAGCAAGAAGCAGCATTCCATCTGTGCTTTGTACAACGTCAAAGGTCAGTGATTGAAGATTTGAATCTATTTGCGAGCTAAGATCGACCTGTGTCCATCCTGTATTGCTGGAATCATCTCTGATCAAAGCATAGAATACGCCATCGTTTCCTATGGAGAATACAATTGTATTGCCTAGGCTATCTTGTGCCGCTTGCATGATATGTTGCGGATCGACCACAGTACCCGCAACCTGATTAACCATCAATTCTGCATCAACGCTTATCTGATAGGTATTGCTTGTGCTTGACCCATTCCCTGGTACAGTAATGATATTCATTAGAAACCTCTTCTCTACTGGGATCCTTAATTAGATTTTAATGTAATATCTAGCAATAGGTTGGCATCTTGCGCCATCTGTGGATTTGCATAGAAATACTCATCGCCTGAAGGTAGAACCAAGCAATTATATACACCGGATATCATATTCTGGAATCGTTGCAAATTGTTCTTCATCGTTTTCTCGAATTGATCGCCAATCTGATCCAATGTCTTCTTATTGTTAGGAATCATAGTAATATCTGCTTTGCCTAGCCAATTGCCGTTCGTTGTTCTAGTTGCATCTGGAACGATCAGTTCTTCTAGATCTAGCTTGATTTGCCCATTGTCGCCCGCTTCGATCTTAATCTTGCCGGACCAATTGAGCGTTGCGTCCTCTTCCATCCACTCGTGCAGGATGCAGGTGAAGTCTACACGGTAGGTCATCGTAAAAGTACCGCTCAGCTTCACTTTCACTTTCGTTGAAGAATCATTGGTATATACGATTTGTACGCTGCGTTGGTCAGTTGTGTTCGTGTGACCGTCTACCATTGTGGCTTTCGAAATACACGTGATGCTGTCCGGCTCTGTTGTTTGATTGGAATTCGACTGACTTACTGTCCAGCCATTCATGACATTCATCGCATTCACTTGCTGCTGAATGCCAAGTGAATAGAGAATTGAAGGGATCAACCATTCATACCATAATATGTCTGGCGACACGATAAACTTACCATCGTAATCAGAGGACGTTACCCAGTTTTCAAAATATACCCCCGCCATTGTGTTGCTCGGAAAAATCTTTTCTTGCGTCATGATGAGATAATTCAATGTACTTAATCCTGGTGTTGAAGGATCGCTAAAGGTTGAGAAATTGTAGCTCGTGGGCGTGAAGGTTTCTGGTTGAAGACCCGTATGGTTTGGCAACTGACTCACACAATAACCAAGAACATAAGGATTGTACGCACCCTGTAATGAGCTAAAATAACTTGCCAAAGCTTGTTGAAATTGTTCAAGCTGATCTGGCGTAATCGTAGAATTATCCGGAAAAGGCAATTGCGTTAATGAAGGATCATAACTTGTAAAGTCGGTATTCTGAAAATCAACGAATAAATGCTGGATGCTATATAAGGAGTTATTAAATGCTTTCAACTGATCCGATACGGCATCTGGAACCACATCTGAACGCTTCAAATCCTCACCGTTCACGACAGCCAAGCTCAAGCTTACATCAAACGCATAGACCCAATTTTTGAAATCTACATGATGTGAGCCTGTTCCCTCCTGATAGGTGAACGTTCCAGAAGACATACTCAGAACGAGAAGCGAGGTTGCTTGAACCGCCGACTTATTGAATTGGACGATCGGCGCGTTCAATTTGGCATTCAATTTGATTCCGGAACTGCCCGTATCGATCGAAAGACTGCTAGAGAAAATTCCCTTCTTGAACAGTTTAGACCAATGATAATTAAGCGTATCTTGTGTGATGGCTGCTACCATATCCACACCATTTAACGAATGAAAATCCATTATTTTCCTCCTTTAGTCAAAGCAGATCACCAAAAAACCTACCTGAACCCTAACTCTCTAACTCTCTCCTGTTTTTTCAAATAAATTCACTGTCGATTTTCCTAATAATTTGTCGAAAAAGCTAGCTTTTACTATTTGTTCATTCATTTTAACCATATATTTCACACAATGTAAACCCGGAGAATTATACCCATTGCTTAACAAGCTGCTGAGTAATCGTTATCGTTGAAGTCGGCAATCGGCCTAAGTTCTTGACATCGTCATATGACAAGAACGTTAGCCGATAACTAAAAAAGCCCGCGATTTACGCGGACTTTAATCGGATAAAAGTTCTTGTCACCCGACAATTGTCTAACGACCTATGTCCAGACATAAATGACACAAATGTCTGGACATTCTCTTCATCCAAAGTTGATTTGCCCTCTCAGCAAACGAAAGTCTGGTTGGCCCAATCATGCTAAACGTCCTCGAAAAAGTATAAGCTCTTGTGTGTTTAATGAAGCTGAAGCCACATCAAATCCACGGTGCCGGCTTCGGCTTTAATTTCAATCCGATGGTGCCCGATCGTCAGCAGGCGTGCGTCTGTAAGGGTTACCGTCGTCCAAACCGCCGGTGACGGCGCCGCTGCGCCGATCGCGGCACCGTCTACGGTGACGGCCAGCCTGCTGCCGTTGACCGTAGACGAAGCTCGTATATCCACCCCGATCGAATGAGTCTTCTCTGTCTCGAACGTATAGGCGAGCCAATCTCCTTGCTCTAGATGGACGTACATCCAGTCCTTCTCCTGCCAAGGTTCGCCGCCGCCGTGTTGGAAGTTAGGCGTCGCGTCCTCGGTCTCCGATGCGAATCGGATATCCGTTCCGTCGGTGTCTCTAAAGCCGATCGTCCGAGTCTCGCGCTTACCCCCGAAACCGAATCCGTCTCCTTCCCCTTTGTATCCATAGAAAATCGCGGGTATCCGGACCGATGGCCTGCGGAACAGCGCGTTAACGACAGCCGGATGATAGTCGCAGGCTTCGATCGGCAGATTATCGAGGTACGTCCAAAGAATGCGTTCGGCTGTGTCGGGAGACGGCTTTTCCCCGCCTTCGAGATAGGCGACGAGCTTCTCCCACCCTTCCGGCTTGCGAATAGAGCAAGGGGAATTGTCAGTGTCCATCTTCTTCCACGTCCAGAAGTTCCACGAAATATCGTGATCCTCGTATAATCGGAATGCGCCGGCGTACCAATCCTTGTTGTTCTCTCCGCCTTCGCCCATGTAGATCGGCACGTTCCACTCGTCTCGCTTGTCGAGGAATTTCCGGATGCTCTCGGTATCCGGGTTGTTCCAATATTTATGAAACTGCAGCATCAGGTTGTCGTCCGGACGATCGTCGAAAATCGTCCAATCCGTTGCCCAATGCGCCCCCTCAAGAATGATCATATGACGAGAGTCTTCCTCGCGAATCGCTTGGATGATGTCGCGATAGAGCGGCATGACGAGCGGATTGTACTTCGCGAACCAGTCCGGGAGCGGCTCGTTCAACAAGTCGTACCCGGCGACGATCCACTCGTCCTTATATCGCTTGGCTAGCTTTCGCCATAGCTCTATCGTCAGTCTGCGATTCCGCTCGTCCGTGAACAGCTCCGGCAAGTCCCGCTCCGAATCGTCGATGTTCGTCCCCGTTTGCCCGCCCGGCGCTCCGTGCAAATCGAGAACGACATAGAGACGGTGCTCTCGGCACCAGGCGATGACTTGATCGAGGATCCGGAAGCCGTTTTCCTTGAAGACGACCGGCTCGCGTTCCTCCATTAGCACACGCCAATGGACGGGCAACCGCACCGAGTTGAAACCTTCTTGCGCGATGCGAGCGATATCCGTCTCGGCGATGTAGCGCTCGTAATAGAGACTCCAGAACCGTTCCGCCTTCTCCTCGCCGATCAGCTCCCGCACCATCGCTTCGATTCTGCGTGGCCGGTCTCCCGCGTTAGGAAACCGCCACATGTACCCTTCGGGCAGCATCCAGCTGCCGAAGCCGACGCCGCGTAGCCGTACTTCCCGCCCCGCTTCGTTAACGAGCTTACGACCGACCGCTTTCAAAAATCCTTGCACGTCTTTGCTCAACCTTTAACCGCTCCTTCCGCGATGCCGTTCAGAATGTATTTTTGGAGGATCAAATAGAACAGAATGACAGGCAGCATCGCCAACACGAGCGAAGCCAAGATCGCAGACCAGTCGTTATTGCCGTATTGCCCGAACAGCATGTTCGTCGACAGCAGCAGCGTATAGTCGTCGATGTGCGTAATCATCAATAAAGGCAGCAGGAAATCGTTCCACATCCACAGCAGATTCAGAATCGCGACCGTCGCGGTAATCGGAAGCAGCAACGGGAAGATCACGGAAGCGAACAACCGGACTTCGCCGCAGCCGTCGATGACCGCCGCTTCGTCGAGCTCTCTCGGAATCGTTTTGACGAATCCGTGATAGAGGAATATCGCGAATGGCACGCCGAGGCCGATATAGATAAGTCCGAGTCCCGTCGTAGAGCCTTGCACCTGAAGCCGGTCGGCGATGATCGTCAGAGAAATCATGATCGAGTGGAACGGGATAAGCATCGACATGACGAACAACCCGAACAAGAAGGCGCTTAGCTTGCCCGGCGTCCGGGACAGCTTGTAGCCCGCCAGCGAAGCGCATGCGATAATGCCGAACAAGCCGACCGCCGCCACCGTTACCGTATTGCCCAGACTGTTCATGAAACGGATTTTATGATAAGCGTCCGCGTAATTGCCGAATTCGAGCTTCGCCGGGATCGAGAGGATATCGTTCATCATATCCCCTTCGGTTTTAAGCGAATTGAGCAAGCCCATCAGGATCGGAAACAAAGTAAAGACGGCGCATAAGAGCAAGATGAACGTAATGAGAGCCGAACGGAGCTTCATGCTTCCAGCTCCCTTCTCTTCATGACGACCAGTTGCACGATCGTGATGACGAAGACGATCGCGAACAAGATCATCGCTTTGGCGCTGGCGTATCCGAACCGGTTGCTGAAGGAGAACGCCTCTTCGTAAATGTTCATGGCGATCACTTGCGTCGCCCTTCCCGGTCCGCCGCCGGTCAGCGCGAATACGGCTTCGAACACTTTGAACGAGCTGTTCAGCGTCATGAACAAGCCGATCGTGATCGCAGGGTATATAAGCGGCAACGTAACGTTGCGGAACGCTTGGAAAGACGAAGCTCCATCGATGGCCGCCGCTTCCTTGAGCGCTTGCGGCACGTTTTGCAGCGCCGCGATATAGATGACCATCATATAACCGACTCCGCCCCACAAGGACAGAACCAGAATGGAGAAGAAGCTGTATTTCGGATCGCCGATCCACGATTGATCCAGGAACAGCAATCCGGTCTTGGCGGCGATCGTGGGCAGCACTTTCGTGAAAATAAACATCCACATGAATCCGCCGATGATCATGCTGATCATGTTCGGCATGAAGAAGATCGTCCTGAACCAGGCTTTGCCGCGTCCGCGGGATTCCACGAGCACCGCGACGGTCAGGGATATAACGTTTTGCAGAACGACGATAAACACGACGTACTTCAGCGTAAACCAGATCGATTTAACAAAGGACGGGTCTTGCGTGAATGCCTCCGCGTAATTGGAGAATCCCACCATTGAATAGGTGGGATTCAATCCGTTCCAGTCTGTCAAGCTGTACCACGCGCCCCCGATAGCGGGGGCCAGCGTGAATACGGCGTAAAACAACAGCGCGGGGAATACGAAGGCGATTAGCGCGACCGAACGTTTCCATTTTCTCGACGGCGTCACGATCATCACTCCCCCTATCTGCTCGCTTACTGGCCTGCGGCCTTTACCGCTTTAGCCCAAGTCGCGTCCATCGTCTTGATGAAACTTTCTTTGGACACGTCTTTGCTGTAATAGCTTTGCAGCAGCTTGGCCTGCTCGTCGGTAACGGCCTGCGGCATTTGCAAGTCAAGGTAGGCTTTGCCTTGGGAGACGTAAGCCGTCGCTTCTTGAATCCAAGGGAACGTCTCGTAGTTATGAACCGTCGCGATCGGATTGAACTTCAGCTCTTCGAACAAAGCGGAAGACTCCTTATCGTCCAGGATGAAGTTGACCAGGTCTTTCGCAACTTCGGGATTTTCGCTGGACGAAGACACGGCGAGCGACGTCGAAGTCGCCAGATTGATCATGGTGCCTGCCGGATTATTGCTGACCGGAAGCGGCGCCACTCCGAATTCGAAGTCCGGTTGCGCCTTCAGGATCGATTCGGCCATCCAAGGGCCTTGAATCCACATCGCGGCTTTGCCGTTCGCGAAGTCCGTGGAGCCTTGGCCGCTGCCGACCTCGAACGGTTTAGCGGAGCCGTTAGCGTTAATCAAATCGATGATGTCGAAAATGCTTGCGATATCGTTGTAGGAAGCTTCGCCCTTGTTCATCTTGGCGATCCAATCCGGTTGCTCGGAAGACACCGTGCCGCCGATCGACAAAGCGGTCATCAACTGTGGAACCCAGGATTCTTGGTAGGCGAGCAGGAACGGCGTTTGACCCGCGGCTTTCAGCTTCTCTACGACCGCTTTCATTTCGTCAAGCGTTTGCGGAGGCGTAATTCCGTTGTCCGCGAACATTTTCTTGTTGTAGAGGTAGCCCCAAGACAAGCTCTCCATCGGAACGGCGAGCACTTTGCCGTCCAGCGTCACGGTTTGCTTAACGCCATCGTACAGCTTGCCTACGAACGTCTGGTCGGATAAATCGGTCAAATAGCCGGCTTTGTAATAGCTCGGAATGTCTTGGGTGGCGTGAAGATCGAACACGTCCGGCGCATCTCCCGACGCGAGACGAGCCTTCAATACGTCCCTTGCTTGTTCCGGTGCGGGCATTTCCAGGTTAACCGTCACGTCGATGTTCTTCTCCGCCAACTCCTTGGCTTTAAACTTCTCGAAGTATTTATCGAACTGGTCCTTGAACCGTGGAGCGCCGATAAAGACGTTCAATTCGACTTCCTTCGGCTCCGCCTTCTCTGCCGGCGCGCTTGCCGACGAGCTTGCCGTCGCGGAGCTCGCCACCTTGTCCGAGTTGTTGCCGCATGCCGCCAGCAAGCCGGTCGTCAGCAAAAGAGCCGTACCGAGATTAAGCGCTTTCTTCATTGTTCATTCCCCCTGTTTATTGTTGAATACAGCTTAATTGTAGGAGAATAACCCAATGCCATCATTCGACGATGTTGTCTTCTTCGATTGCACGATATTGACGTGCTTCTTTCTGCTTGATCCACTCTCCCGGCGCTGCCCCGAATTGCTTCTTGAACACGCGATAGAAATAGGCGATGTCTGCGTAACCTACAAGCTCCGCAGCCTGCCTGATCGGAAGGCCGCTTTCTATCGCCTCGCGAGCCTTGTCCATTCTGAGAGCGACGATGGCATCGGTCATGTTGCGTCCCGTATGCGCCTTGAACGTTCGGCTTAGGTGCTCCTTCGTCACATGGAAATAGTGGGCGACCGTGTCGAGAGAAATAGGGTCCGAATAATGGCGCTCGATAAAACGGACGACGTCGTCTAAGTCGAGCCTATTGCGATTGCGCCGAAATGCGATGGCATCCTTCATCACTTCTCCGTAAATAAAGCGCAGCGAGTCCCCGCTCCCGTCGAACGAGCGACCGCCGCGATTCCAGACAGCTTTGAGTTGGATATCGTTCTCCGCGGCGAACGTTTCGACGATCAGCATCAGGTCCTGCCCCATCTTCGCAAGCACCGAATCGTCGAATTTGCCAACGAGTTCGAGGACGGCTTCTTCGTCCAGCTCCAGCAGCGCCGCGCTTAGCCTCCTGCGCAAATTCAAATACAACTCACGCAGTTCCGGCTCCTCGAAGACGGTGTATTCAACGCCCGCGAACGGCGTTTCGGCCTTGTGCTTATCCAACTCCGCAGCACACTTCGCTAGCGCCGCGTTCAATTCGTCCGGGTCGATCGGCTTTAGCAGATAGTCGGTCGCTCGGGAAGCGACGGCTTGCCTCAAATAGACGAAGTCGTCGTAGCCGCTGATCACGATGATTTTCAGCTCGGGGAACGACTCGTTTATCGCCTTCAGCAAGCCTACGCCATCAAGACCGGGCATCCGCATGTCGGTAATGACGACGTCCGGACGAAGCTTCTCGATCATTGCCACTCCGGAATTCCCGTCTTCCGCCTCGCCTACGAGCTTAAAGCCGAGACGATCCCATTGGCCGAGCGCTTTGACGACCTCGCGCGACCAGGGCTCATCGTCTATCAGAAGGACGCTGTGCATCGTCATCGTCTCCTTTCCATTCGAGAGGGATAGCAATCGCGATCAACGTGCCGACTCCTTCTTCGCTGAACATTCTTACGCGATATCGGTTTCCGTAACGGAGGCGGAGTCGCGAATCGACGTTTTTGAGTCCGATGCCGCGCCTGCGCTTGGGTCCGTCGTTTTCCGCCGGGGGCGGCGGCTCGTTCGTGCGTCCGAGCAGGTCGAGCCGGATTCGGGCCAATCGGTCCCGGGTCATTCCGACGCCGCCGTCCCGGATCAGAAATACGGCGCGGGAGCCCGTCCTCGCGATCCGGATGTCGAGCCGCCAACTGCCCTCCTTGCGCTGCAAGCCGTGCTCGAACGCGTTCTCGACGAGCGGTTGAAGCGTGAACTTCGGCAACCGGATGCTCGATTCCGCGTAACGGTGATCCAGACGCGCGTGACATCTTCCGGAAAATCGCTGCTGTTGAATATATAAATAATTGTTCATATGTCTGATCTCGTCGTCCAAGGCGACAAGCTCTTCACCTTCGGAGATCGAATAGCGAAGCAGATCGCCGATCACTTTCGTGACCTGATAAATTTCGGGCGCCTGTTTGGAGAGCGCCATACCGCCGATCATGTGCAGCGTGTTGTTAAGGAAATGAGGATTGATCTGCGCTTGCAACGCGGCGAGCTGAGCGTTCTTGACGTCGATCTCGCGCTGGTATTCGTGCTCGATCAGCTCTTTGACCCGCTGAACGAGCGAGTTGTAGCCGCGTTCGAGAAGACCGATTTCGTCTCTCGTATTCACCGACGTATAGGCAAGCTGGTTCGGGTCGGCCATGCGCATCTCTTTCGCCAGACGCACGATCGGACGACTTATGCGAAGTGATACGAGCACCGACAACAGCAGCGAAGCGACCGCGAACAGAAGCCCGGTCAAGATGCCGGCGCGGATCGTCGAATTCGCGCTTTGCTGCACCGAAGCGATCGGAATCGTCTTCACGATCGCGAGCTCGCCGTCGTCGACTCTCTTGACGAAGCAGAAAAATCGGTCAGTCTTGAAAAATCGCGGCTGCGATTCGAACGACCCGGTGCGGGCGATCATCGCCGAGATTTCGGCGGGAATGCCGTCGCCGGATGCCCCCGACAGCGTCAAAAGCCCTGCCTTGTCGTTCAACAGGTATACGGAGCTTTCGTTCTCGGACAACAGAATGTCGTTCGCTTCTTTCCAGATTTCGTCGTCGATACGCACCGACAACCCGCCTTGCATGCGGCGGTCTTCGAAGCGGTTGATACTGTGGTAAGCATAGATGCCATCGCCGGAAGGCTCGAAGTACAGATTCACGGGACCCTCTTTCATACGCGACCAGCTACTGTCTTCGATCGTCATCGGAAACAGGACGCCGCTACCGGAAAAGTCGACCGAATACGCTTGATTTTTGTCGGAAATGTATAACGTCAGTTGTTCGAAGCGGCGGGAATTGGAATAGAGCACCGAGGTCAGCGCCGATCGAATCTCGTTCAGGCTTCGCGACTGCACGGAGGGATCTTCGCTTTCCGCCTTTTCCATGCCGGTCAATACTTTCTCGTTGATCTGCAAGCCGATAAACGCGGATTCGACCTGGGCGATCAGCTCGCCCAGATATTGCTCGGCCCACAGTAGACGCGACATGTTCGCGTTCACGATTTCTTTCTTGACCGATTCCCTCGTATTCAGCGTCGCGATCCACGTAACCGTCAACACCGGCAGCGTCGTCAGGCACATCATCAAGATCATTAAACGAAGCCGTATGCTAAAGCGCCTCATGGCACCGCCCCTTTCAGCGGAATCTCGTTGACCGTGTGTGAGAAAATTCGATAACGCCGTTAAGATTCCTGTCTCCTTCCATTGTACATTGTTGATATTCTAAATTGGATTAAATTGATATTCGCCGTGCATTTAAAATAAGTAAGGACTAATATAAATGTTTACTTATGATACGAAATGTGTATAATTCAATTTGACGCTTATTATTCAACGGAAGGAGAATCCGAGTGGAATCAATCGAAGCCATGTCCGAACAATTAAAGCTTATCTCTGATAAGAGCAGGCTTACTATTCTTGCTTGCCTTAAGGAAAAGGAGATGTGTGTTTGCGATATCGTCGAGATTCTTCGAACGACTCAACCCAACGTGAGCCAGCATCTAAAACGCTTAAAAAACGGCGGATTAGTCCATGAAACTCGGCGAAGTCAATGGATTTATTACTCATTAAACGTGGAAGACAAACCTCACTTAAAGCAGTTGATCGACCAACTTCCCTCCATGAAAGAACAGATCAACGCGACTCCATCGCAAAGCTGCGATTAATTCGGGGGTTACTATGCTGGCGCTTGCCTCTATCCTGTTTCTTATTACTTTGATATTCGTTATCTGGCAGCCCAAAGGGCTTAATATCGGTTGGTCCGCATGCGGCGGCGCGATCGTCGCGCTAATCTGCGGAGTCGTAAACTTCCACGACGTATGGGACGTTACGCAAATCGTATGGAACGCAACGCTTGCGTTCGTGGCTGTCATCTTGATTTCGTTGATTCTTGATGAGATCGGGTTCTTCGAATGGGCTGCCTTGCACATGGCCCGTACCGCTAGAGGAAACGGCGCTTTGATGTTCGTGTACGTCGTGTTGCTAGGAGCCGCTGTAGCGGCGTTCTTCGCCAACGATGGCGCGGCTTTGATTTTGACTCCGATCGTACTTGCAATGGTTCGAGCGCTTAAGTTCGACGATCGAATGATATTGCCGTTTATTATGGCGAGCGGATTTATTTCGGATACCGCTTCATTGCCATTCGTGGTGAGCAACCTGGTGAACATCGTCTCTTCGGACTTTTTCGGTATCGGATTCGTTCAGTACGCCGGCAGAATGATCGTACCGACATTGTTGTCGGTAGTTGCAAGTTTGGTCGTTCTTTTCTTGTATTTCCGTAAAAGCATTCCGAGGCAATATGACCTGGCGCAACTGAAAAAGCCTCGAGAAGTCATAAAGGATGTACGCCTCTTTAAGATTTCATGGGTTGTACTGGCGGTGCTTCTGATTGCCTACTTGGCGAGCGAATTCATCCATATGCCGGTATCGATCATCGCCGGAGTTGTAGCCCTTATCTTCTTGTTCTTAGCTCGTAGAAGCCCGGCCATTCATACGTGGAACCTTGTGAAAGGCGCTCCGTGGGCCGTCGTTGTCTTCTCCATCGGCATGTATGTCGTCGTCTATGGTCTTCGCAACGTCGGATTAACGGAAGAACTCGGCCACGCGTTCCAATGGGCAGCCGATCAAGGTTTGTTCGTAGCCACGGTCGGCGGAGGATTCATTGCGGCTATTCTATCTTCGATCATGAATAACATGCCGACGGTTATGATCGATGCTCTCGCGATCGAAGGAACATCCACCGATGGCGTCATTCGTGAGGGCCTGATCTATGCGAACGTTATCGGATCCGATCTAGGACCGAAAATAACGCCGATCGGCTCGTTAGCTACCCTCTTGTGGCTTCACGTTCTTTCGAATAAAGGCGTCAAAATCGGCTGGGGATATTATTTTAAAGTCGGGATTGTCTTAACGGTTCCCGTCTTATTCATTACCCTGTCCGGTCTTTATCTTTGGTTAAAGCTCATCGGTTAGTTGACCTATACATTCGATACATATAAAAAGGAGAAATCACATGAAACCACTCGTTTATTTTCTTTGTACGGGCAACTCTTGCCGCAGCCAAATGGCCGACGGATTTATGAATGCGCTTGGCGGTGACCGTTATGAAGTGAAGAGCGCGGGCTTGGAAGCCCACGGGCTTAATGCACGCGCCGTTCAAGTGATGAAAGAAGCCGGAGTCGATATCTCGAACAACACTTCTGACGTTATCGATCCGGAGACGCTCAATCGGGCGACTTTCGTGATTACGCTCTGTGGACATGCTGACGAGCATTGCCCGGTCGTTATGAATCCGAATGTCACCAAGTGGCACTGGGGATTTGATGATCCGGCCAAGGCAACCGGTACCGAAGAAGAAATCCTGTCTCAATTCCGTTCGACTCGAGATGCCATTAAAGTACGAATCGAACAGTTCCTTCGCGAGGGTAAGTAATTATTCGTTTTACGATAACAAAATCTTCATGGTGGAATTCACTCATTAACGCCTTCAACCTGCAAAACCCGACAATTCAACATTCCCCACAATAGACTCTTTCGGATATTGCCTTGCTGAAACAACTATGCTATATTCATTTCAACAATAAACTTCCAATAATTGCATACGAAGTTTGACAGATGGAGTCTGCGCAGCGCAGGCTCCTTTTTATCTTTTTTTTGAATCCGCATCGAGCCAAGGAGAGTGAAAGTTTATGATCATGGTTAAGAATCTTCAATTTAAGTACCCGGGGGCTGCTGAACGGACGCTTCGCGGCCTCGACTTTTCCATCCGGCCAGGAGAGATATTCGGCTTTCTTGGCCCATCGGGCGCAGGCAAGAGCACGACACAAAAGATACTGATCGGCTCCCTTAAGCAGTACGAAGGGGAAGTACAGGTTCTGGGGAAAGAAATTCGGACGGTAGGGTCCGATTATTATGAACGAATTGGGGTTGCCTTCGAATTTCCCAACTTCTATCAGAAATTCACCGTGATCGAGAATTTAAGGCTCTTCCAATCGCTCTATGCAGGTCCGACGGAAGACCCGAGAATACTCCTTGCCAAATTAGGTCTGGAGGATGCGGCCCATCAGAAAGTATCCCAACTATCCAAGGGGATGAAGATGCGATTGAACTTTTGCCGATCCATTCTGCATAGACCCGAAGTTCTGTTTCTCGACGAACCGACTTCAGGCTTGGACCCGGTCAACTCCAAGATTATGAAGGAATTGATTCTGGAGAAAAAGTCCGAAGGCGCCACTGTGATTATTACGACGCACAATATGCAGGCTGCAGAAGAACTTTGTGACCGTGTCGCTTTCATCGTGGATGGTCACATCAAGTTGATCGACTCGCCTCGCGATTTAAAGCTTCGCTTGGGCGTAAGACAAATCCGAGTGGAATATCGAGACAACCAGGAGCTGAAAGCGGAGGATTTCGCTATCGATGGGATCGGGGGGAATGAACGCTTCCTACAACTGCTCCGTCAATACCCGATCGAAACCATGCATTCCCGAGAAACGACGTTGGAACAGATCTTTATCGACGTGACGGGGAGAACATTGACATGAGTAGATTATTGTCTGCGATCAAATTCGACTTTCGATTCCAGCTTCGTCATGGATTCTATGGGGTTTACGTATTGGTTTGCTCCATCTACTGGGTGCTGCTTCATTACGTGCCAACAGGATACAAGGAAACAGTCACTCTCTTGCTTACGTTCTCTGACCCAAGCGCGGTAGGGCTTATTCTTGCTGGAGGGATTGTTTTGCTTGAGAAGGATCAAGGGATACATGCCAGTCTGTTCGCCACGCCGCTTCAGTTAAAGGAGTATTTACTGGCGAAATCTATTTCACTATCCCTGCTCTCCTTATCGGCGGCGTGGGCGATTCACGGCTTCGGTCTCGGCATGCCGGATCATCCGGTTCTCTTCTCTCTCGGCGTGCTGTTGACTTCGAGCATGATAACGCTGTTGTCCATTGGAGCAGTCGTTCGTTCACAATCTATTAACGGATTTATATTGCTTTCACAACTTTATGTCTTGCCTTTCACGCTGCCGCTGCTCGGTTTCTTCGAGATCGGTCCATCTAGCCTGTACGCAATCATACCGACATCAGGATCTCTCCTTCTCCTCCGTTCTTCTTATTCAACCTTAACGGCGGGCCAAATCGGATATTCACTACTTATTTTGTTGTTAGGTAATTTTCTCATCTTCAAATGGGCACATCGTTCGTTTGGTAGACAAGTGCTTCGCAATCAATGGAACGGAGGTGTGCAAGGATGAAGAAGTACCGGGCACTGCTTCTAGGAGACATTCGACAGTTATTGACCGATCCGATGCTGATGTCCAGTCTAGTCGGCCCTCTTATGCTAATCATAATTGCGAGATTAGGCTTTCCCATACTTTCCGACTGGCTGGTGCAGGACTACGACTTTCTGTTGGATGAATATATATCTTTCGCTGCAGTATTCCTGCTAATCGTTATACCGATGCTGCCGGGTTCAATGTCCGGCCTCCTTATGCTTGATGAGCGGGATGAAAATATGGTGACATACTTCGGAGTGACACCGCTGGCACGCGCCGGCTACTTTCGATACCGGTTGTTACTGCCGAGTTTGTTGACGTTCCTGCTTAGCGTGTTATTTATTCTGCTGTCCGGGATTACCGAGATACAACCGGAAAACATCTATACCGTCATTCTGCTAGTCTTGGAGGCGCCCATCCTCGCCTTGTTTCTGACTGCATTTGCAGCCAATAAAGTAGAAGGGCTTGCGCTGTCTAAGGCGAGTGGATTGTTGTTTGTAGGTCCTGTTACCGCCTATTTTGTTCCGGAACCGTGGACTTATCTTGCTGTATGGGTCCCAACTTATTGGCCTGCACAGAGCTATTTAACCGGAATCGCCGGTCATTCGTTAGCTTCCGTAGGATGGTTTGTGATTGGTCTTGTATTCCATGTTGTTTTGTTAACGAAACTATTTCATGTCTTTCTCAGAAGAACGGACTGAATATTACCGGCAAGATCACTGCTTTGGCTTCAAAAGTTGATCTTGTACCGAAAGCATTAACAACAATAGACCGGAATAATTGAACAATATCGAGTTCAACGAGGCAGGCTAATCCACCACGAGATCCTCGAAATCGTCATAGTAAGGATATACGTAAGGATCATCCGGCGCCGAGATGACTTCTATTTTCTTTGCCTCCAGCCTAATAATTTCGTTGTCCCGATATACGGTAGTCGACAATGTTCCCGTCATATTTATCCATGTATCGTTGTTAAGGGATGACCCCATGTCCGATCGAACAAGAAATCCATACGGCGTCGCATCTGCCGAGCAACATTGCATGGCCATTCTGGATACGACGAATTCGTCTTTGCCCATATCGTCTTCACGGTAAACGAATCCGCTAATGACGATATCTTTGCCTTTGAAGTTATCTTTGTACAAATCCAGCGTGGTAAGCAATTCGAGATATCCTTCAGCATTAACGTGTATCGTGTCTTTAGGATAGAGTCGTTTCCCTAATGTTGCGAAGTCCATGCCGTAATCATCTGCGGGAAATCGCTTATCTAATTCATGATATGGCGACTCCCCCTCCCGCTTCTCACTCGGAATTTCTGTCGGTTGCTCATTCGGTTGTTCTAACGAGGGTTCCGATAAATCCTCTTCCTGTTCTGTCGGTTGTTCAACGGTCGCCACGTTAAGGTTCATTCCCTTCACCGCAACGACTTCGCTACCCATGATTCGATCAGGAAGCGCAAATCCAAGCAGCAACGGAATTGCGAATAGCCCGTACATGAGTATGTTTCGTGATGATGAACGCGAAGGTTCATGGCCGCAATCGCAGTCTGGTTCAGCGGCATTTCCGTCAGATCGGCTGATGGCAAGAAACGCGTAAAAGGCTGCCATTGCAAACAAAGCCAGCGTCCCGAATTTAACGTAAGGGATCATCCGAGGAACAATATATAAATGCAGTTTATCCGATTTTACCAAATGTACGATATACCAAGATAATGCAGCCAATATGCCCGCCCTGATCCAATAGTGCGCAATCCTATAACGCTCATTCAATCGGAACTCCTCCTTCCCTTTCTCTAGCCCCAAACCATGCTACCCAGGATCCATGAACCGACAAGCACCGTTACTGCGATACCGACTGCCAGATAGAGAACGAATTTAGCTTTAAATACGGAAAGCAGCATTAACGTATTTTTAAAATCAAGCATCGGCCCGAATACCAAAAAGGTCAGCAAAGAGCTCATCGAAAACGTGCTAGCGAACGTGGATGCGACAAAAGCGTCCGATGTCGAACATAGCGACAAAATAAACGCAAAACCCATCATGAATAGATGCGAGGAAATATCCCCTTGCCCAATACCGACAATCTCGGAGCGCGGCACGAAGGCTTGGACGGCTGCCGTGATCAGCGATCCTAGAATGAGGTATTTTCCCATATCGAAAAACTCCGCTCCGGCATGCTCGAACATTTCCAAAAACTTGTTCCTACGAGAACGGGGCGTGGAATGATCATGACTATGGTGATGCGGATGCGTGTGGACCGCAAGCAAAGAAGAGGAACGATTTTGTTTGAGAGGCGTACTTTTGACGAAGTAGTACACGGCAAGACCGATGACGAGACCGACAGCAACAGCTAGTCCCATACGAGAGTAAACCATTTCAGGTTTCGAACGGAATGCTGCGAAGGTCGCGGAAAACACGATTGGATTAACGATCGGTCCCACTAAGATAAATACGATTCCTACGTACAGAGGCATTCCTTTGGCAACAAGCCTGCGTACGATCGGAATCATCCCGCATTCACATAGAGGAAATACGATTCCGAGCAGGCATGCAACCATTACGCCGAGTACCGGATTTTTCGGAATCCATTGTCGAAACCAACTTTCGGGAATGAACGCGTGCATGAACGACGATACGATTACACCAAGCAGTAAAAATGGCATAGCTTCAAGAAAGATGCTGATTAGCATCGTCTTGAAAGTATGTATGCCGCTTTCTGAGGTTGCTAGCATGTCAGTCAAGATCGTTGGTTGAAAGACGAATAAAATAATCGTACCGAACGCTATCACAAAAGCAGCATGTACCTTCCAGGAATCCGGCAGAACCGTTGTTTTCAATTTCCCCCACCCTCATTAATTGTAATTATTACGTATAATATGAGGGTATCAGGGCGGTTAGTACATGTCAACTACGCTTTATCGGGATTGGATTGGCACTCTTCGCAGATCCCGTAGATTTCAAACCGATGACCTAATATTTTATACGCGTCGGGAAGGTTCGATAGCTGATCCATGGGACAGTAATCGAAAGTATGCGTCTTTTCGCAATTCATACAGATTAAATGGTGATGATGATGGTCAGAGCAATTTGCCTTGAACTTCAATCCGCCATCCATAAAATAAAACTGCTCCAGTATCCCCATCTCGCTCATCATGCGAAGATTGCGATATACGGTATCGAAACTGACGCTAGGATATCTTTCGCTTAATAAGTCGTATACGTCTTTTGGAGACAAATAACCCGAATCGTCCACGAAAATTTGCGCCATCGTTCGACGATGGTCCGTAATTCTCCACCCATTCCTGGACATCGTCGAGAGCATATCTTTTACATTAGTCGGTGCCCCCATGGCTATCATTCCCTTATCATCTTGTTAGAGCCATTGTAACAGGATGACGGAACGAACGCTATTTCTGTATGAATTGCTCGTCTTTACGCTTGATGGAAGCAAATCCAATCAGTACGAAGCCAACAATGGCGCATAGGAAATAGACGAATGAATAGGAAGTCCAATCGGCCAGCGGGCCCATCGCTGCCCCTCCCAGAGAGACGCCCAAGTCGGCCATGGCGATGAACATGCCCAGCATCACGTTACGACTCGTCTGCGGCAACACGAAGGTCAAATAAGACGTTAATGTCGGATAGAGAAGCGCTTGAGAGATTCCCATCAGACAAGCGCCCAGGTAAAATAACGCGACTCCTCCCGCCGTATAAGGACTTATGCTTACGCATAACGATGCTATGGCAACGATGATCAGGTTGAACATGACAAAGCCGGCGTGCCACTTGCCGTCGGAAGGAATTCTTTTCCTCAAGCAGAATCGGGCCGCAACGACCGTTCCTGCCTGGAGCATTAGATAGACGGCTGCGCTCGCGTCGTGTATCTCATCCGCGTATAGCGGGACGAAAGTCGTAATCGCTCCGAATACGATGGAAGTACCCAGCATCACCATAGAGCTCCTGAATAGATCCGCATTGCGGTAAAGCTGGGGCAAGTGCCTCATGAATGACGTCTTCCGATTCGTAAAACCGGACTCGGGCTCGCGAGAATTGTCCATGCGGACGGTGAAGCCCGCAATGCCCGTCACGACGGCAAGCGTAATCATCGTAAGGGCAAAGGACGTCATGTCGCCGGACCGCCACATTCCCAGCGCAAGCAAAGGTCCGATCATGCTCGGGATCGAAGCGAATAAAGAGTACATCGATAGGCCTTGCGAGCGATCCTTATCTGGCAACGCATCCACAATGCCAAGCTGCAAAGCCATCGAGAAGAAGGCCGTACATGCGCCCTGCAGCACTCTGGCCAACAAATAACCTTCCATTCCTGTGAACGTATACAGAAGCAGCGCCAGTCCGTTAATGACAAGAATCAGCCGCAAGATCCGGACAGGTCCGTACCGATCAATAAGTTGTCCTGCCCATGGTCTCAGGAACATCGTCGTAAACAAGTAAGCTCCCATGACGATTCCGATCTCGGTATTCGCCCAGCCCCACGAATCCCCTCTCAACGGAATGATGACATTCAGAATCGCGTTGGCGCTGAAGTACATAATCGTTAGAACGTATAGTCGTAGAAAAGGCCATGACAGCGCGCCGATAAACATCCTTGCTTCCCTCCGCTCCTCTAGTTCATCATCATCCGAATCAGTTTCTGCGCATAAGGGGATTGAACGTTCCTTAGCTGCGCGATGTCGACGATTTCTTCGATCTGACCGCTTCTAAGGAATAAGACGCGGTCGCACAGGTATGCGGCGGCCTGGATGTCGTGGGTAATGAAGAGATAACCCAGTTGGAACGTATCTTTCAAGTCCTTAAGCAACTGCAACACCTGCATCTGAACGGAACCGTCCAGAGAGCTGATCGCCTCATCGAGGAGGATGCATGACGATTCTGTCGCGATAGCTCTAGCGATGCATACTCGCTGAATTTGTCCCCCCGATAGCTCATGCGGATATTTGGCGCAGAAGGATGCACTCAATCCGACTTGACACAGAAGTCGTTCGATCTTGCTCCTATTAACCTCTCGACCGTTACGCTTCCTGATTAAAGGTTCAAGAATCGCCTGTTCAACCGTGAAGTAAGGATTGATGGATGACGTATAATCTTGGAAGACGGCGCTGATTCTCCCCCTTCTCGAGCTTCTGTTCTCCACGCTTTCCCCATGAAGCGTTATTGTCCCGCGTTCGGGCTTCTCGATGCCGAGCAACAAGCGTCCCAAGGTCGATTTGCCGCTCCCGCTCTCTCCAATGATGCCCAGGCATTCCCCTTGCTTATAGGCGAAGCTGACGTCGCGCAGAATCTGTTGTCGATCGCTCGAGAACATCCCTCCTCTGGAATACGACTTGTAGACTCCATTAACGACCAACAATGCCGGCACCCCCCATCAACTGTTGGAACCGATCGTTCAACATCCGCTGAGACGACATTAAGTATCGCGTATACTCATGGCGGGCATTCGAGAACAGATCCGCAGTCGTCCCGAGTTCCACGATGGATCCGCTTTTCATTACGAGAACTTCATCGGCCAGCTTCCTTACGACGCCCAATTCATGGGAGACGAAGATCATGGAGCCCCCCATTCTCTCCCGCAATCGAATGAACTGTTCCACGACTTCGAACTTGGATACCGTATCGAGCGCAGTCGTCGGTTCGTCGGCAAGTATGATATCCGGCTCCAATACGATAGCCAAGGCGATCATAATACGCTGAAGCATTCCTCCCGACAATTGGTGAGGGTATTTATTCAGAATCCCGATCGGATCCTGAAGCCCGACGCTCAACATGGCTGGCTTCAGCTTCTCCGTTATCTCGCTTGCGTTCCAATCGTAATGGTGGACAAGCGTCTCTCTTAGATGAACGCCGATAACGTTCGTCGGATCGAACGCGCGCATCCCGTTCTGCAGGATCATGTAGAGCTGTTTCCCTCTTCGACGTCTCATCTCTCGCTCATCGAGCAGGGATAGATCCACCCCTTGAAACCGAATCTCTCCGGACTGACGCAACGCGTTATTGTTTAATCTCAGAATTGCCCTGCAGGTGAGAGATTTGCCGCTTCCGCTCTCTCCGACGATCGCCAGGCAGCTTCCTTGCTTCAACTGGAACGTGCTATTCTCGACAAGCACGTTCCCGGAATGACCGTCCCATATTCTCAGCTTCTCTACTTCCAAGAGATTCATGAGAAGTTAAGCCACCTCGTCTCTTCGCATTTTCTCTGCTACAAGCGCCGACTGATATTTGCGATTGCTGGAGTTCGTCCTTAACTTCGGATCCAGCGCGACTTGGATCGCATCCGCGAAGAAGTTGACGGCAGACACGAAGACGACGGTCATGATACCGGGAGCCAACATCATCTCCGGCCTGGAGAACATAACTTCCCTAGCTTCGTTCAGCATCATCCCCCACTCCGCATGCGGAGCTTGAATACCTAGCCCGAGGAAAGAGAAGCCCGATATTTGCAACACCATCGACCCGTATGCGCTGCTTGACGCAACGGCGATATCCGGTAGAGTGACAGGCAATATATGCGTCCGCATGATTCGAAGATTCCCGACGCCGAGTGCCTTGGAGAACTTCACGTATTCGAGCTCGGCATATCCCATGACGGACGTTCGGACGATGCGGGCGAACCAAGCCCATTTGATCAGAACGAACGCAAGCAGAATATTCTCGACGCCGACTCCGAGTATGCCGATGATCGCCAGAATCATCACATAACCGGGAAACGACAGCATGATATCGCAGATTCTCATCAAGAAGGAGTCGATCCGGCCTCTGCGATAACCCGCGATAAATCCGATAATCGTTCCCAGCCCAGCCGATACGAACAAGGCGGCCAAAACCCACAGAACGCTTGGGCGAATGCCGTGGATCAGCCTGGAGAGAACGCAGCGTCCCAAATGATCGTTGCCGAGCAAGAATTCCCAAGATGGCGAAGCAAATCGAAGCTCCATATGGACCTCATTCGGGTCATTCGGCGCCATCCAAGGAGCGAAGATTCCGACGATGAAGGTCGCGGAGATTAAGATTAACGATAAGGCGGCCAACTTATTATTGAATAGATAGCGTAATCGTTTCATTTAACGATCTTCCCTCAATTTAGGGTTCACCCAGGCATTAAGCATGTCCGAGAAGGAATTGACGATTACGAAGGCTGCCGCCAACACGAGCACGTAAGCCTGAACGATAGGGAAATCCCTGGCCAGAATCGCTTTGACGCTCAGCGTCCCCAGTCCCGGCCAAGCGAATATATTTTCCACGACGACCGTACTTCCGAGAATGATAGGAATGGCCATGCAGAACACGGAAACGGCCATCTGCAAGGAATTTCGTAAGATGCGCTTCGTGATCTTGCGTTCCGGCAATCCGCACGCTCTGCCGAATAGCACGTAATCCTCGTTCAGATTACTGAGCATGGAACTTCTTATGATACGAAAGTAGATGCCCGCATAGCTGATCGTAATGACGGCTACCGGTAGAATGTAACTGCCGACCGTATCCATTCCATTCGTTGGCAGTAGGTCCAGCTTGACGGAGAAGTACAATACGAGTAAAGCTGCCAGCAGGTAAGACGGCATAGAGGTTAGAATGAAAGAGACGCTTCGAATCGACTTATCCAACAGCTTGCCTTCCTTTAGAGCGCAGAGGATGCCTAGCGCAACGGATAACAAGATAACGGCAATGACCGAGACCAGGGTAAGCTGCAAGGTATTGACGAAGGCAGGACCCAATAACGACCATACCGGTTTACCTGTGACGTAAGAGTCCCCGAAATCCAGTCGTAGACAGGAGAGCAACCAGTCCCAATAGCGTGTTAGCAGAGGTCGATCCATACCGAGAGCCGCCCTCGTCTCCGTCAGCAATTCATCCGTAATTCTCGGAACCCCTTGCGTGTGAAGAACGACTTCCGCCGGATCCATCGGGGACAGCGTATTTAGAATAAAGGTCAGGAATGAAACGACGATGAGAAGCGGAATTGCAACCAGCGCTCTTCGTAACATATATCCACCCATGGAATTCTCCTTTAGGACAACGAAAAGGGGGACTTCCCCCCTACTTCGTTGCGAAATGACGCATTATTCGAAGTGCATTCGATCGAACGGAAGTTCGAATTGCGTTTGTTTGAACGCGATGCCTTCCAAGTCTTTGGGAGCCAACACCGTGACGCTCCCGGTGGTTAGAGGAATAAACACCGCTTCGTCATGGACGATCGTCAAAATATCTTTGTATAGCGATTTGCGAGTTTCTTCATCCGTAGATCCCATGACTTCTTCAATTTTCTTGTAGAGCTCTTCAGCTTCTGGGATGCCGCTCGTCGTATGATAATAGGAAGCCTCGGAAGTGAAGGAAGCGATCGTGCTTTGCGGATCGTAGGCAAGACCCCAAGTTTGATTGAACAGCAAATCATATTCGCCCGTTGATCTTCTGTTGGCGATAGAGGTCGATTCCTCTCCCAATAAATCCAATTGAATGCCGATTTTTTTCGCTGAACTCTGAATCATTTCTGCCTGAGCCTTCTGAGATGAGGAGTTGACGTCATAGTACAAGCCCATGATTAATTTCTGGCCGTCTTTTTCCCTGATATCATGGCCGATCCAGCCTGCATCCTCCAGCAGCTGATTCGCTTGCTCGACGTCATGCTTTCTCTGCGGCAAGTCGACATTGGCATAGTTGACATTAGAGGAGAAGAGCTTATCCGCCGGGGCTTCCGTGCCATTGAATATCGCATCGCTGATGGTCTCCCGATCAATCGAATGCCATATCGCTTTACGCACCGCTGCATCCGCTGCAGGACTGTTCGTTCTGCCGCTGTTGGCCACTATCATCTTCGTGTTCATCGGCTCGCTTCTGACAATCCGGAAATCGCCGGAGTCGACTAGAAGATTCATGGCCTCCACGTCGATGCTGTCCGCACCGCGGTCATCCGTGAATACGAAGTCGACTTCTCCCTTCTGCAATGCAAGGAAAGTCGTTTCGCCGGCAGGAAGAACTTTGGCCGTAATTTTCTTCAGATGAGGTGCGCCGTTCCAATAGCTTTCGTTGGCTACAAAAGTCGCATATTGATCGGTTTTGTGATCGGCGAGTTTATAAGGACCGGTTCCGTGGTAGCCGTTGACGCCGTCTTTCGTTTGCCCGTTGATGAAATCTTTAGGCGATAGGAAGATAAAAGGACGTGTCATCGACAACTCCAACAACGCGGGATAATAATTCTCCGACAACACCAACTCGACTGTATATTCGTCGATGACTTTCGTTTCTGCCAGCTTGGTTGTCAGTTTGATCCACGCATGTTTGGAAGCATTGCTCAGAATGGCGTCGATGTTCATCTTCACCGCTTCGGCATTGAACGGTTCGCCGTCATGGAAAGTAACGTTCTTCCGCAAGCGGAACGTGTACGTCTTGCCATCCTCGGAAATATCCCACGATTCCGCTAGCAGCGGCTTAATTCCGTCAGCCGTGTTCTCCACCAACGATTCAAACACCATTCCTTGCGCCGGCATCGAACCTGCATACAGATGGGGATTCATGTCGTTAATGTCTTTGGCCGTGGCATAGACCAGTTCGTTCCTCGGCTCATTGCCCGGTTCTTTATTCTCGGAATTCTCGTTGTTGGAGTTGCAACCCACTAGCCATAAGGACATTACGATAAATATTGACAACACCATAAAGCTAGCCTTTTTCTTTAGCACTTGATACCCTCCTGGTCATTGAACTCGCTACTAATTCTTTGTAAGTCCTCATCAAAACTTTGAACGGTGAAAGCTTGAGATAGCGGTTGACCATCCAGCCTTAATACGGTTTCTTCTAATTTTCTTTCGTAAGTGTCAATAAACCTATCCAACGTCGGCGTTTCCGAATCTGCGAACCTTGCTATGCCTTGAATGATTTTGATTCGATAATAATCTTCTTTGGGCATTCTCGGGATTTCCCAATATCCATCTTTGTTAACGAACATAGTATTTATGGGGACCGCCGAGAAATCGAAATATTTGCCCTCATGATCCGGTTCCGAGAAGGGGTCGATCAATAAGGAAGCGTAGCGGACGTATAATAAATACTCCTGGTGAATGGAATCGAGATGAATGAAATCAGCCAGGTCTTGCCGGGATATACTTTCCGTTCTCACCGGGTAATTATCGTTCGTCATGAACTTGAGGAGATTCAGTCGTTGCAATTTCATTTTCTCTAACAGGCTCGAGATCTCTTGCCAATACCTTCTCATATCGCGGATGAGCTGCGGCGTAATGGGCCCTTCGGGAAATAGTTTGTAAACGAATTTTTTAGAATCTACTTCATGAAAAACGACTTTCAAGGAAAATTCATTCATGAATAGCGGCGGATGAACATACAAGGAAATGTTTCTCGACTCCGCTTCAATTGGTGAACGCATAACTTCCAAAGTAATCCCGACATGAGAATATAACTCATGAAGCTTATCGACATTAGCCGAAGGAAGGCTCGAAGAACCTGCGTATAATTTCTTTTTCACACCAGTCGTCTTTACTCGGTTTGAAGGTTTACCTTGATGCCAGCGCGTATCTCCAAGGTAAGTAGAAAAACTGATTACCTCAGGGGAAGAGTGAATTTCCTTCATGTACTGCTTCACCACAATGTTCGATCCGAAAGTAGGAGAGATCAAGAGCAAGCATCTAACCTTCCTCAGTAGCTGCACATTCAATTGACTCAACACTTCGATATATGAATCCGTTGTAACCGCCAATAGAAGGGTATCCCATTCCCCTTGAACTGCCGCATATCCATGAAAGGCTTGATCGATTTTGCACCTTCCTTCCAATCTTCGGTGATTTTCATTCTGAATAGTCACTTCTATCTCCTGATTGGACTCCTTCATTGCCGTAAAAATAAAGGCTGATCGTACGGACTCTCGTCCCGCGATTGCGATATAACTGTTTAGATACTTTTTAAAGAGAAGTGCCATTTGAATGCCGACTGGTCCCGTCCCCAATACTAATACACGATTAAAGTCGCTCACGATTGACTTCATATCCTCCTTTTTGTTCATACTTTCTGATATAAGGCGATATCAAAGACTTGATGAGGATTCACAATCTTATCGACGAGCTTCCACTTCAGGGGATCGGTTTCTAGCTGTGGGTAATTGAATATGGATTTCAATTGATTTCCGAATCTCATCGCTACAACTACGTTGTCATTCGTTAAAGAATGTAATTGATCCAGCAGTTCATATTTCAGTGCAACGGTCGAACTAAAAATAACATGAGTCAAATCCCCAATGTCCTCAAGCTGTTCCAGAAAGGCATGTTCTAACCTGACTCTTAAGCCAGCTCCGAGTTTATCGACGACCTTCCTTCCCAACTCGATAGCTTCTTGATCAATATCGATACCTAGAACTTCGGCTCCCGTTTGTTTGGCAATATATAGAGGTGTCATCGGGAATGAACCCGATCCCACCAATAAGACCTTGGAATTCGAATGAACTTGAAATCTTCCGAATTCTTCTTTGATGCTGGACTCAATATTGTGGAAGTAATCGGTGTTGTCCTCGATTCCGCCGAAAAGCTTCCATGCCCGGTGCTTCTCCATCATGCTGACACAAAGAGCTGACGCACTTCTTAATTGTGTCGCAACCTTGGAGATTTCAGCTGTTTCATGTGAATCCAATAGATCCCAATCGTCTCGATTCTTCTCATCGAGGATAAATCTCGAATAGTCGTTAATTACTTTCTCTAATTCCGAACAGCTATGAAAGCTGTTATTCGATGCCGCTAACGAGGTGAACATCTCCAGAAAATCAGTTAACGTTTGGCGCAGTGGGATATAGGTATTCAAGCCGACAACTCCTTTCCGAATCAATAAAGGCTTTGCCCCGAGCTACGATGCCCACTAACCCATCGATGTAAAGACCTGTTATCTTCTGCTCTAGACACTCCGTCCTGACTTGAATCGTACCGCCCGGCTGTTTGATTTCAGCTTGAATAGCTCCTTTGTTCCGCCAAGACAAGTACGCTCCCACCGAAGCCGTTCCGGATCCGCATCCTTTTTCCCATATCAGGCTATCTAATTCGGGAAGAAAAATGAGAGGTGCCATCTCATTCGATATCGGGTTAAACAATAAGATGCCGATCAATCTGGCGCCTAACGTAACGCCCAGAAGTCGAGCAAGCCCTTCAGCTCTTCGCGTCCAAATCCCCTCAACCTGATCGACTTCGATCACGATATGAAAATAATGTTCGTACCTTACGATAACAAGTTGAAGATATTCACCTTCATATTCCACGCTTTGTTGTTCGACCTTGAAAGGCAATGGCATGGAAACCTGACAAGAATAACGGTCATCACTCCTTTGTACGCGGCAGGCTACTAATTGATTTGTTCCCGAAGTTTCCAAAGCGATCTCCATGAAGCCGTTTGATTCCAATCCATTCTCGGATGCAATGTAGACTGCCATTGCCATACAAGCATTACCACAGAACTCTCCACCGGCCATGATTAGATTTGCCGCTGCTTCCCAGGTGTTCGGCTTGCCTATAAATCCGACTTGCTCAGCATGCACGTTGTCATAAGACATTAATTGGGCAGCAATATGTTTGTAATCTTCTGCAGGATGTTCTGTCTTCACAAGTATGGTCATGTTTTGCGTCGGATTGAATTTGACAAACTCGATCTCTTGCTTCATTACACCACCCTCGCTTATATGTCATTATTACGAACTAAAGATAAATTGCGTTCGGCAGAGGGTCTTCAATCCGAGACCAATCGGATACCATTTCGAGATCCGTTAGAAGACAGTCATCGAGCGAAGAAATCATTTCCTCACGATTCATTTCGATTCCGATAAATACGATTTTATTGATTCTATCGCCGAACTTCGCAGACCAATTGGCCCTTAATTCAGGCTCTTCCCGCAGATACATTTCTCGCTCTTCGGCCGGTAATGCCGCAACCCAATAACCGGACGGACCGAATTGAATGGATGGCCCCGCTTGGCTAAGATTTTGCCCCATATCGTTTCTAGAAGCGACCCACATGATCCCTTTAGCCCGTACAATTTCAGCCGGCCAATTCTCGAGCCATTGCATCAATCTGCCCGGGTGGAATGGCTTTACGCGTTCATATACGAAAGACGAAATCCCGTATTCCTCCGTCTCCGGCGTATGGACCGGCTTCTCCATTTCCTTCAGCCAACCCGCGGATTGACTAGCCTCGTCGAAATTGAACAGCCCGGTATTCATAATGGCCGTAGGATCGACATTGCCGTTGATCGTCCGAATGATCTTCGCGCAAGGCTGCAGTTTCCGCAAGATTCCTTCAAGCTGAACGAGTTCTTCTTCTCCGACCAAATCGCATTTATTGAGCAATAAGACGTCGCAAAACTCGATTTGATCGATCAGCAAATCGACGACTTCGCGCGTATCGTCTTCGCCGACGGATTGGCTTCTTTCGAGTAGCGATTCCCCGGACGAGAAGTCATGCCAGAAGCGATTCGCATCGACAACCGTTACCATACAATCAAGTCGGCATTGTTGCGTGAGATCGATTCCTTGCTCCTCGTCGACGTAAGTAAACGTCTGCGCTACCGGTACAGGCTCACCGACTCCGGTAGACTCGATCAGAATGTAATCATAACGACCGTCTAGAGCCAATTTTTCGACCTCGCGAAGCAAATCTTCCCGAAGGGTACAACAAATACAGCCATTAGACATTTCCACCAGCTTCTCATCGGTGCGCGATAGTCCGCCACCCTCTTTTACAAGAGCCGCGTCGATATTCACCTCGCTTAGATCGTTAACGATGACGGCGACTTTCAAGCCTTGGCGATTGTTCAGCACATGATTCAGAATCGTCGTCTTACCGGAGCCTAAGTATCCGCTTAATACGGTTACGGGTATTGGGGTCATCTTCCCACCATCCTAATTGTAATTTTTACGCATAAGAAACGATAGCAGAAAAAGTCTTAATCGTCAATATTACGATTAAGACTTTTTTAGAGTGCGTATGATACGTTTTCTTTTCCTTACAAGCGATCTGAAGCACCCTTCTCTCCTTCTATCGCCCAGGTATCTTCCGGAAGAGGGAAGCAACCAATAAGCAAAGCGGCAGTGCCAAGCATCCGACCAGAATAAACTTAAGAAGAGGATCAACGGAAATACCGCGGAGCCAATAAGCGATATAAGTCACGATGAAGGCATGAATCATATAGACGAGAAATGCTTGAGCCGACAGCCATCTGGACACCGGAGACGGATCGCCGTTCCATCGCTTGCGAAACGTTACCAGCAGCCAATAAGAGATCCCAAGCCCTAAAATCGGGTCAGTAATAGAATAAATGGCCGACTGCCAATTCATGCCGCCTTCGAAGGAGGTATCCCCTTCCATCGCACCGCCGAGTAACATAACAATGGGAAACGAAATAATGAGAACGCACACAACGACTCTCCATTTACGAGCAGCGGATTGTGTTAATTGATCCAGCCATTTTCCGCGATAAGCCGCTATCCCTCCGATATATAGTCCAACGTACGCCGGGAAATAAGCAAGCTGAAGAGACAATACCGTCTCCCCGACGGGATAAATCAATCGAATGAGGAAGTTGGCCATCGCGACGGCGACGAGATATCCGGCAATCGTTCCCGAGGTTAGATTGTACGTTTTCTTGGCAGTCTGTTCCCCTCTCATAAGCCGGTACCCCGCATAAGCGGCGAAGAACAGGAGCAACGCCACCAAGTACCACAAGGGTCCCACCTCGAATTCCGCAAAACTAAAAAGAAGGTTCGGCATCGCTCTCGTGATCAAGTAACTGGCGAACGAGCCTTCATACCCCGTAGATACATACGCCAATAATGGAGTGATGACGGCCATGAAGAGGATGATCGGAATTCCGAATCTGATCAATCGTGCCTTCATAAACTTAACCGCTCCATGGCGGTCATAAGAGGATGGGGTCACATAGCCGGATATAAAGAAAAACAACCCCATGAAGAACGATTGATTCACTGCCGTGAACGTCGAAAGTAGCGCGGTTGCAACATCCGTGCTTGGTTGTTCTATATAATACCAACTTCCTGCCCCTCCGTAAGTGATCGCGGTATGATGGAGGACCACCAGCACCGTCATGAACACCTTCAGCCGGTCCAAATATGCCATTCGCTTCTCCATGTTACAACCTCCCGGTATCAAGTCTTGCCTCAACGGTAACATGGTGTCCGCGTTGCGATCACCGAAAGGATGTAACCCAACCGCGCAATAAATACTTCCATTCCGCAACGGCGATTCTTCGGTACGGAGGAGGAAGTTTGCGGTGTCTCCATCCCTCGAATGTAGTATAGTGAAAATTAATGAGAAAGCAGAAGAAGCTTTTCGGAGGAAACGAACATGAAGCATCTATTGATCGTTGACGACCACCAGACCTTCTTGGCTGGAACGGCCATGATTCTCGAGAAGCACGGTTATCGCGTCACAACCGCTTCGAGTGGGCAAGTGGCGCTAGAGTCGATGCGGGAAGCCTCATTCGATATGTTTATTTTCGATCTGAAGCTTCCGGAGATGAATGGATTCGAATTGACGGAAGAGACCTTGCGGAGGAATCCGGAGGCCATAATCGTGATCCTGACCGGAGAGGACATAGCTGAGCATTATAATCGCCTGATCGAGATCGGAGTCACCGGGATCTTGGAGAAGTCGCTCGGCGAACTAGCGTTTATCGGCAGCCTCCGAATGGCATTTCAACGCTTGACGGTGTTGCCTCTGCCTGTTGCACGCCAGCTTAGGACGACGGAAGGGCGGTTTCCTTCTCCTTATCCGGAGCAGAGCAACGCCAATAAAGCCCTCACCGATAAAGAAATCGGCGTACTCCGAATGATTGCCCAAGGGTATAAAAATAAAGACATTGCCGACCGGCTCTTTATGAGCCAACGCAATGTCGAATACGTTATCTCGCACCTGTTCGTGAAATTGAATGCCGCTTCCCGCCAGGAAGCCGTGCTCAAGGGACTTGAACTGAAATGGATCAACTTGGATCTATCTGATTCTTAGAGCGGAAGTGCGCAGTGAACCCTCAACCCTTGACCGGGCTGGGATTCTAACATGACACTCCCTCCGACCATCCGCGCCCGCTCCTCAATCCCTTTTAAACCGAACCGATTCGTCTCATAGAAGTCTCGACTCGTCTCCATGCCTATCCCATCATCCTTATAACGAATGTGCAGCCATTCGCCCTCTTGCCCGACCTCCAACGTCAGCTTACGAGCCTCCGAATGCTTAAACCCGTTGTTGATCAACTCCTGTACGATTCGGTAGATCGTAATGGTCTGTTCGTCGCTAATAGGAGCCATAATCGGAAGTGCCTTGAATTCTAGCTGAAACTCCGCGCGCAGCCTCGTTTTCTCCACTAGCTTGGAGACGGCATGAAGCACGCCATGCTCGGAGATGAACGGCGGCATGAGCTCATGGCAGGTTTCCCGGAGCATGAATTCGACGTTATCCAATCCCCTGCGAATGTCTTCCCTACTCTCGTACACGGAATTTTCCCCGGACGCGCGTTCTACTGACCTTCGGATATTCAATAACTCCTGCAGTACTTCATCGTGCAGATCGGAAGCGAGCCGCTTTCTTTCCTTTTCCGCAATCTGCATGAATAGCTTGGACAACCAGGGCTCGCCGCCCGCTTGATTCTGTTCCATTTCATTCAGTCTGGCCTCTATGAGATGCAGATAGTCATAGAATATCGATACGTATTTGCTCATCAGCATCAACGCGAACCGATCCCGCTCAACGAGAGCAAATGGCTCCCCGCTATTCATGGATACTGCCAAATACAGTTTCCTATCCCCCGTCCCCCCTGCCGCTCCGAGAACCAACAAGGGAGTAACGCTAACTTCTCCGGGGATATGTCGGTTGTGTTTCGCTTGCAGAGCGATTAGAAGCTCCTTTTCAAGAGAATCCGTTAAGTTCCCCCCTACGCCCTGTACCACGTGCTTTGTTTCCGTATACTTAACCAAGTTAAATGTATGAGACGCAAAAAATCGCTGCCCCTCGCGCAATACGCTTTGCTCCAAATCCCCTACCCGGTAAGCGCGCGTCAACTCGGATAATAGCCGATCCAATCGCTGCCTCGTATCCACTTCCTGTTCTAGAGCGACGTTCTTCGTCTTTAGTTGGTCCGTAACATTCCTATTTTCCCGTAAGGTCTGCAAGAATCTACGGAAAAACAGTACGCCGAAATACGCAACCAGCACGAACAGCGCCCAGGGAAAGGTGTCCTCCAGACATTGTTCCCAATAGGCGTCGAGGTATCCTATGCTACGTTTCTGGAGAATTTCAAGCAGGTCTTTGCCAATATCGGGCAGCACTACGATCATGAAGAGGACAAAACCTTTGGCTATCCAACGCAGCTCCGCCTGATGGCTCTTCAGACGCATAAGGGATCTGAATTGCACGGCGTAAAGCGTCATGTTGAGGATTACTAATAAGATATACAAGCGATCTAGGAGGAGGAAGAAGGGTTTGCTCGCCCCAATTATAAAGGAGACCATAATCGTTCCCCAGAGAGCGTAGTTAACTAAGTTTACCCCCCTGCTCCAACGTACGTTCATCGTACCCAGCAAGTAAGTAATTAGCGAGAAGACAACAATTACAACGGCGCTCTTAATCGCTAGCGAAAAGTTGCTTATCTCCGGGAAACCCCCGAACAACAATTCTTTTTCGTCCCACTCCGCGAAGAGCTGAAGCGAAGCCAGAAAAGAGAATACGCTTAAATAAAGGTAGCCTTTCTCCTTAGGAAGCACGGCGAATATGCCTAGAAATGCAAACCCGACAATGACGAACAACAGCGCAAATCCGGCATCATCGAGATGTCGCCGGATCAGGTTAACCGCTTCCGAACCGCCGGCAAGCGGCTGCGTCAATTCATAGTTTACAAGACCGTTCATTGCAAAGATCAGCGCGACCATTCCGGTCATTATCGCGCTTTCCTTCAACATCGCCATCCTGTTCCACTCCCGTTCGTAATATGGAAGTAGTCTACCATATTTACACACGAACTTGTCTCTATAAACAAAAAACTCCGCATAGCGCGCGGAGTATAGGAACGGTTCGGTTTGTTACACTCAGTTCATAATATGATCATTAATATATTCATTAACTACCTGAAGTTGAATTTGCAAGAATCCCCACTCGCCTATTACTTTTTTTGCTTTCTCGGCTGAGGTTGCATCGATGCCATTCGAATAGTTTTGGATTTCGGCCCATGTTAAAGTGGGTTTATTCACATGCTCCAATAGATCAACCAGAGCTTCAAGATACCAACCGTAGGAAAGATCAACATAATGAATATCCGAACGCAAAACATTAATATGAGTTTTATTAGCCTTGTCTTCGAATATGTTCAGTTCAAGCGTCCTGCTGTTTTGTGGAATAAACCCCATCGTCGGACTATATTTAATCCCTTGGGCGCACGTAAATGTATATTTTGTTCGAAGATTTGAACTGGAGTAGGTACACAAATACGGTTGCCCTCCCTTAATCTCCTCAAACGTCGTTCCTATGAACCCACTAGAAGTTTGAGCGGTTCTAGTGCCCTCGGCGGCAACCGCTTGTCCAAACATGCCAAGCGCGATTACGATACTCATAACCGTTACCATAAAAACTTTACGTTTCATTCGATAGTCCTCCTAGTGAAATGAATGGGCAAACCAAGTTATTAAATCCAAATCATCTTTTCTCCAAGGACTAGTTTATCATCCAAATTTTATTTAAAATATCCAACAAAAGTCCTTTTTAGTGTGCCTCGTAGAATTCAATCAGGTTATTATCAGGATCTACAACTCCGAATTCCCGTTCGCCCCACCATCGGTCTCGCAGATGCGCATTCGGATGTATGATTCCCAACGGTTGAATTCGCCTGTATAGCTCGTCAATCCCTTCAACTTCAATTCGACAGCTGGCCGTACCGGCGATGAAAGATTCGGCGCCAGAAGCGATTGGCTTGTGTAAGAGATCACGTGATCGCCAGCTTTCATCGCTTGCCTCCCATAGATGAATGAATCGAATCTCATGATTTAAGAGGACAGCGAAGCCCTTTTCATGGTAGCCTAATGTAAACCCAAGCTGGTCACAATAGAAATGTATGCTTTGCTTGATATCTCTTACTGGCATTGCTGGAACGGTACGTAACATTCTCATCTATCATTCTCCTCTTTAGAATAGGTTAAACAAGGAGTGTTGGCCATGCCACTGTTTCGTCGATCCAAACCGGAATCCGCATCATCAGCTCAACCAGCCGAGACGCGCGAGCAGACTCTCCTGCGCCGCGCCAGAGAGTATCTCAGAACACTTCAGACCCACTATCCCAGCGAATATGAGCGGGTGCTGAGCGAAGTAGAGCAAGGGGACCTCGCACGCGTGAAGATAACCCTGCGCTCGCTGGGGAGTATTGTGGACGAAGGCTACATCGAGTCGATGATCTCAGAAGTGCAGACCCGGGTTTCCTCTGCCCGTCTTTCCTATCAGAACGCATTAGACGAGAACCCCGATGTACTCAGGATATTGCTGCGCTCAGGCAATCGCTCCGAAGCCATCGAACTTTACCAGCACCGAACCGGCGTCGACTGGCCCGAGGCGCTGGCAGCCATCAAAGACCTGGAACGAGAACTGGCCGCTGAGGATGCCGAAGGAAGATAGCACAGCTCTACAGGCTAACTTCTTCAAGGGTACAGCCATTTCCTCTCACTCTCTCACCTATCCTATTATTTTTTGTGTCTTCGATCGCGCACGTTGCCAGGTTCAATCAAGATATCGTTCAATTGCCACGAAGAGAAAAACGAAGTTCGGATGTACCGCATGTTCCATGTTGCGCTTCGCCTTCCTTCTTCGGAAGGATACATATCGACACTCCACGCGAGCGGTGTCACAAGTGCATCCTCCTCGTCGGCCGCATCCTGCCGCCTAGGCGCTGCAGATCGAACCGCGGCGAGCGTGTCCATGATCCGCAAAACCTCATCCTGGTTGACGAGCTTCACGCCTTCCGTCAGCAGCCTTACCCATTCCGGATCCCGCTCGTTCATCGCGTGAACCAAGCTTTCCGCCAACCTCTCCGGAGAAGCGGCGCTCGTAAAGGCCCGGGATTGTCCTGCGGCTTTGTACACCATCATCTGATGAGCCACGTCTGGCACCGTGGACTTGTGCGTCGTGCTTTCCAAGAAATGAATGCAAAAGTGGCCCGAGAAATCGTTGTCCGGAATCCCATCCCCACCATGCGGCTTCCCGTTCATGGAAGCGGCGACTCGCTCATCTCCCAACCGCACGACGATCGCCCTGCGTTTCCAACTCCACTGCCCGCCGTAGATGGAATTCATCACCTTCGTATCCTGGCGTGTCAACGGCTGCACATCGGCATGATCGCGTCCGGCCCGCCGCTGCACTTGGAAGGTTAGTCCCGTCTCTACGTCCTGTACGGTAAAGACGCATTTCCGATAAAAAATCCGATCGGCTTCCCGCCAATGAAGCAGGCGTCCGTAATGACGCTCCCTCAGCACTTCACCTTCTTTAAGCAGACGCGCAGACGCGCTCGCCGGGAGAACCATTTGCTCTCCCGTATTCCCCTCCCACAAACGACCGGAACGCGTCATTCGGTACGTCCGATTCTCCGCAGGTCCGGCCACACGGACGTACAAATCCGTGAGTTCCGGGGCGAATTCGGTCTTCTTCCCCCGCTCGGCCCGAAGCACCCAATCGGGATTAAAGCGTGATATATCGTGCAGGCTTTCGAACGAGGCATGTTCGCTTGAACGAACGACGAGCGTGACCGTATTCGCCGATTGCCCGCTCGGCGCCGCAAAGGTGGCGTACGGTACGAATATCGTCGCGAACAGCGTCGTTGCCGCGATCCATTTCGCCGTCAGCATGAATAATGTTTTTTGCAATTGGTTTCCTCCGCCCATATTTCGGATGACGTTTGGGAATCGTAACTGCTTGAAGGAGGGTGTGTACCTATGAGAGGAATATTGGCGCTTGGCTTTTCGATCTGGCTCAGCCAAGCCGCGGCTCCCGATGATATGACGATCGAACATGAAGGACGTACCGTAATTCGCGTAAATCGCGCTGATTATACGTTGTCCGTATTTCCGCTTATCCATTCGACTAAGCTGCAAGCGTTGTTAGAATCCGTTGCCAGTCAAACCGATCGTCCGCCCGTCAATGCCCGCATCGACGCAAGCGGCGCAATCGAAGCCGAGCGGCCCGGCGTGAAGCTCGATCGCCGTAAGTTCGAAGAGCTCTGCTACCAATACTTTTATGGGAAAGGCCCTATTTCGCTCCCGACGCCGCAGATCGTCGTCTATCCGAAAGTCGATGGCGAGCTGCTCTCTTTGATCCGGGAAAAGCCGATTGGCAGCTACGCGACGTATTTTCATGCCGGCAATAAGAACCGTTCGAACAACATCGCGCTTGCAGCCCAAGCCATCAATAACACGGTCGTCTTTCCGAATGAAACGTTCTCGTTCAACAAGATTGTCGGAGTGCGAAACCAGCATAAAGGCTACCGGCGAGCCAAAGTGATCGTTCGGGGCGAGCTGGCGGAGGACATCGGCGGCGGCATCTGCCAAGTGTCCTCCACGCTGTACAACGCAGTCGATCGGGCGGGTCTCCATATCTTGGAGCGTTATTCGCACAGCCGCCATGTCCCTTATGTCCTGCCGGGCCGCGATGCGACGGTCAGTTGGAACGGACCGGATTTCGCGTTCCGCAACCCATATAACCAGCCGGTTCTCATTCGCGCTTTCGCAGGGAGCGGACGTTTGTACGTTTCCGTCTATTCATCCGATTTTATCGACTTTCATCCCCGTAACGTGCCCGGCATGTCCGAACGGCTCCCCGAGGAAGTGCCGATCAACCAAGGCATCCACTCCATGAACGAAGCGCCGTCCTCCTAAGGCCGTCTTGTCGCCAATCGGGAATCGATCCGATAAATTCAAAAAGTCCGCGTAAATACGCGGACTTTAATCGGTCTATGTACATATCAAGTTCTAAGCGCCAATAAGACGCTGCTATCCATTGTTAGGATATTGCTTCAGAACAGCCAGCATATGCCCCAAAACTTCTTTTTCAAAGCTAGCCAGCTGGTCCAGATCCGTTATGATTTTATCAAGATAGCGGGTGTCGTTCTCTTGTTCCCTTGTGGCCATGTATCTGATCTGTCCATTCCTCATAAGCATGCAGGTGCGAACCATTTTACTATAGGATTCATGTAAGTACGTATAATCAGCTTCAGCCAGATATCCGTTGTCTTTCAAATATTGGATCCTATCGATCATGCTATTTTTATGCTCTAGCAACACATGAAATGGTCTAAAATCGTACCAAAATGTAGGCAAATTCGTTTTGATCGAATTGTATACTTCCAAACCAAAAACAAAATGGGTCAGATTATTTTGAAACATACTAAAATTCCTGGCGGTATCTTTGGACTCCAGGTATTCCTCAAGGGTACGAATCACCAATTCGAGATCGAATACGTAGGTTCCTTTAAACGGACCGGAGTTTTTGTACACTTTCTGAATCAATATGATCTGACTTCTCCAAATGTTATCATTCTGATCATCGCACTGATCGTATGCTTCTTTAAATGCTTCAAAGCTGATCTCGGAAGCTTCGAACTTATGGTTGGCTCCTTTATAACCAATGATGTGGAAAATTTGTCTCTCCAGGTCGTAGCCGAAGATTAGGTTCTCATGATCGAATTTCTTGACTTGATAAGCCCAACGGTCTTTCACATAAAACTCATCCAAATGCAATGCGACATAATGATTCTGGTCAATGCACGCGGTGACGTATTTAATAATATCTCCACAGGTGCTTTGTACTAGTTGTCTATCCGTGCTCAGGAACGTTAACCAGTTGTTATTTACGTAGTAATTATAGTCTTTTCGCGGACCCATATAGAAATCCAAAGGCACGTCGTAAGTTACATTGTAGTCCTTCAAACCGCAAAGTTGTATGAAGTTACTGTGGAACCAGGGCAAGTAATCTTCTTCAGTGGATACAATAGACAAAGCTGTAGCATGCGAAGAATAGGCGTAAATACGCGGTGTCGCCAAAGGCAGTATTTTAATACTTGTCATTGGTCAATCGATCCTTCCAATCGTTAGATTCTTTCTTTTACTTGCTAACAATTGTGCTTTTTCATGTGACACAGTCTTATTCGACACATTTCCTAAGGTTTCCTCTTTTTCCTCTTTTGACTCTTTACATCTAATTTTGGTCGGCATATTTATTCATGTCCTAAAGAAAAGACAAGGACGGAATCGCCCCTGCCTATTCTTGATAACAGTGCTTATTTTAATCGATGAATCCGGAAATAATCGTAGATGTCATCGAGCATCCGAACGGTTACTGTGTTCGTCTTAACCGTTCCGTTACTCCACGCCGCGGTGAAAGTGAAGGTATACGTCCCTGCTGAAAGCTCCTCGTAATCCTCTTCCCACATTGAACCGGTCCAGCTTGTTTTCGCTGCATTAGTCGGAGAAAGCGACACGGTGTTCGTTCCCATCCGCACGGTGACAGTGGTTGCTGTAGTAAGCGTTCCAGTTACAGTCGTATCTGCGGCAAGAACGAATTTCTCACCCGCCCAGAATACATCTACAGCTCTTTGCGAGCCCGGATATTTATTATTGTATTGTTGTCTATTCTCCTCCCAATTTTCAGTATGCGTTACTTGTCCGGCAACCGATAGCACATTAACCGCAATCGTTTTTACGGCATCCGATGCGTTAGGTTCTCCGTAAGAATCAACCGCTCTCAGTCTAACTGTATAAACTCCCGGATTACTGTTGGTGACACTGCTTGGAATCGAGGCATTGGTTGTGCTGAACGTTGCTCTGTACGCATTCGGTCCGGTAACTGTCCAAGTAAAAGACATCGTATCTCCATCATGATCCGTAGATTGATTCACAAGGGTTATTGCATCCCCCTCATAGGCAGGTTTTGGCGACCAATCAAAGTTTGAGACGGGCGCTAGGTTTAGAACGGATACCTTTTTGGTCATTTGTGCGCATTGCCCTTTGGAATCGCAGACAACTTGACGGATTTCTAAATTTCCGACCGAATTGAATGTTTTCGCCCATGTTCCCCTGTTAGTGCTCTGTAATGACTCTACGCTGCCCGTCGTAACGTTGCGAATGTAGTATTCGTGAGTGAGATTCGCCGCTGCACCGTCCTCTTTATCATAAGCGGTGGAAGTGATCGATAAAGCTTCCCCTCTCTTTAGCGTCATTGTGCTTAATGTGAAACCCGGAACTGGCGGATCGTCGGGAATGACCGGAACGGCAATATCGATTTCATGCTCTGTCCAGTAACTCCAGGCACCGTAATCGTCTCTTACTTGCATTCCGGCTGTATAGGTGCCGACTTCTTGCGGTGTCACCAGCTTGCCATTAACCGTATTTCCTGATGGTGTAATGTAATAATACTTCCGTTCGGTAACTCCCCGAGTTGTCTTATAGTCAATTCCCGTTGATTCAGTATCATAAACAGTTGAACTTTGCCATCTGTCCGGATCGTAACTGCAATCATTCCAAGTTACATTCAAGGTTGTGCTATGAATACCAAGATCAAAGCAAGATACAGGTCTTCTATGGACGGTTACAATACGCCAATATTCATTGGAATCCTTTCTGTACTCATCAAATTCCATACCAGGGAAAGGATAAGCAGCGTTAGGATCATCCTTAGCCCTCAATCCAATACGATAGTTGCCAACCTTATCGAATGTAAGCGTAGGACTAGAGAATGTCTTTCCATTCATGGAAGACAGACCTTGGTTATTCAGGAACTTAGGGGTATGGGTAATGCCCCATACAAAGTCTCCTGCTTGAGCATCATTTTCTGGATCCTCAAACTTGATATCGCTGTATCTAACTTCAGCCTTGGCTTCACCCTCTACACCATTTTCATCCCAAATGGCATAGCTCGTAAGCCATGTGGCAGCCTCCACATTTAGCTCTTTTGCCTCAATCCTGTCAAAGATTGTGTAGGATTTGTCCGAGAAAGGTCCAAACTTGCCTGATGTGAAGGTTGCGTCTCTTTTGTCAAGATATGGTACCCCGCCCAAATATACCTCTATTCGATCGCCCTTCACAAGAACTTTAAATTTGTAGTCCGTTTTCTTTTGTATCGCTATAGCTCTTGTTTGTAGCACGGTTCTTGCTCCTGCAACATATTTAACCAGTGATATGCTTGCTCCGTCTGTCTCCACAGCATAGCGATTTATTGGACTTGCCATTCGAAAGGAAAATCCAGCCGTCTTGGCATTCTCAGTGGGACTATCCATGCTAAGCGTAAAGTTAAACTCCGCATCGGTATATTCCTCTGGAGATACAAACTGACCAAACTGGAATGTCTTGTAGGCTTGAGTGTTGTTTACAAGGCCAGAATCAAGAAACATGTATGCATCCTGTGTTGTTCCACCTTGTCCGAATCCAGGACCAGAATCTTGATAAATGCCTTCGTATATAGATAGCCATATGCCATCCCCTACGTATTCACCGAGCCTAAGTGTTTTTGTTTTTCTATCTCCATAAGTATAGCTTGTTGTCTCTTTTCTCATGTACTTATCGGAGTTGAAGTTAAACTTATCCAAAGTACCGCTTGCGCTAGATGTGACCCACCCATTTCCATAAGCGCCAGAATGCGTTACATAGAATGAAGGTCCCATATCCGTGTAATACCTTAGTGGATTTAGACCTGATGGTCCCGCTACTCCTGTAGTCATGTTTGCCATATTGGAATGCTCCGTATTGGTTGGCCACATACATCCGTTACAATATTCAACTGTGTAAGTTCTAGTTACAGCTTGCTTTGTAACAGGATTGTAGAAAAGGATGGGATAATTCTCCCTCATGAAGTCATACATGCCAACCTGACCTCTAGAGATGGATGTTCCTTGAAGCTTTGCAACGGTTCCAACGGTATAATCCGGTTTTATTTGCACCAAATATACACCCTGCGGAATATCAGGGTTTAAACTCATGTCAAACTTTACAACGGAATTTCCAGAGTAGCAATCCACATTCCTATAGGAATAGAAATTGCCTGCGTCATCTTTCCAATAGGTTCCATATTGAGCATATCCCCAACTGCAGCTATAGGTAGCCATTGGAGCTGTTATGATTTGACCAAAGTAGTTTCTGTACTTTTGCTCATAATTAACAGTTATTGTGGATAAAGGTACCTTGCCAGATTTAATAAACCTGCCATCCCTATCTATCTCTATATAGTCCTGCGTTGGTTCTGAGCTTAGTAGGACTATATTGCTGCCCTTTGTCATTATTCTGGTCTGATTGCCGTTTGATATCGTATTGCTTATCTCCGCGCGCTCCCCATTTTCGAAGGAGCTCCCCAAAAACTCTCCTGTCGTAGCATCATAGATGTAGACATCTGCATAGTTTTTAGGCGGGTACACATATTTATACCTATCTCGACCATCGCTATCGCAGCAGCTTTCATAATAGGCATATAGCGGTTTGTACCTTGTGTTATATACTGCAAGTATCCTGTTTCCTGCCACTTCAAACATTGGAGTCTCGTATCCCAAATTGCTTTTGCCGCTTGCAGTGGAAAAATCCCCGGCATCTGCTTTGACCTTCCAGTTAGGATCTCTTGTCATGTCCTGTTTCGTATAGTAGGGATACTCCCTCTTTCTGTACATGTCAATGATAAAGTCGTATGGGTTGCTTCCGATCCACTTGTGTATAAGGCTTGTTGTTACGTTATAGGGATTGCTTGAATTTATTATCGTTTCTGATGCGTACCCTGGCAGTCTGCTTTTGTTCATTCCAAAAATAACGGGCTGATAGATATTATTCCCATTGTCTGTATACCCTGCAACTCTTTTTTGATCAAATATAACATGTGTATTGTTGCTTCTAACCATCGTGTGAAATTGAGCGGGTTCTAGTTTTGCATAATCTTCTCCCGTTGTAAAAGGTGACGGGTAGGCTTGAGATTTGGTTGGTATTAGTATTGGACTGGATTTCAAAGGATCTCTAGCAGCCAAAGCTTTGTATGGAGATATGCTATTAGGGCCATAACCATTGTCGGTAAACACTGGAAAAACCCGATGAGCCTCTACTTGGCCTTGTCCATAAGAGTAACTCATTTCATAGCTGAATTGCTGTTCCATACCCTTTCCAAGTCCGGCTAGTAGCTTGTCTCCAGCTATTGCCCACATGTATGGCTTATTTATGAGCCTTACCATGGAGTTAGTCTCATATAGATCCCAGTTTTTAATCATTCTATCTGCTGGAATCAGATATTTATTTGGAGGTTCTGGAACTTCATTTTTACCCTCTACAGTAAAAGATACGGAAGGCGCTAGATTTGTAGTATCGAGTACAGTCGTTGCTGTATCGGTTTTACCGTAATCTTCCTCAACGGTAAGTTCAATTAGATACTTGCCTACCTTTACAGGTTTAATTTGAGATTTTACAAGATCTCCTGCTAAAGAAACCCAAGCATCATTATCAAATCCATCATTGGCTTGGTCGTATTTATACCGATAGGTAGCCTTGACGAGTGGGTCTTTGTCCGGACTATAGGATTTATTGAATATGTCATAGCTTTCAACCCTAATGCCTAAAGGATCAGACTCTACAACAGCAACAGGTGGCTCATCGGGAAGTACGGTTAGTGTATGCTCAGTTTTGTACAGGGAATGAAAACCAGCACTATCAACTACCTCAAGCCTAATCCTTTCAGTACCTACAGTAGTGTATTTAGGTAGATTGTTTTCCCATAGGTATTGGGTTATTGTCCTTCCCATAGGGGAATAGCTTTTAGCTCCAGAAAAAGGTGCTGGAAGCGGTCTATTTTCCTTAACCTCAGTAGGACCTTCAATGATCGGAATGGGGTTTGGCGGGATTACGGATATGGACACAGTCCTTCTTGATTCAGCCCCGAATGAATCCCTTGCTATAACCGTTACGCTATGTACCCCAAGTTCAGATGCTGTTAGATTTCCAATCACCTCATCATGTTCCCATGCTCCATATTCATCTGGCAAACTGCGAACCCATGCACTGCTGCTTGATTCAAAGAGCCAAGTGTACGTGATAGGATCTCCATCTGGATCATAGGGCATAGCCGGCTCACTAGTGTTATTGTTAATAATTCGTAGGTTAATCTTGGTTCCTACCGGAACCTCATAGTCTGGAATGATGCCATTACGATTGTACTCTCTAAAGAAACCAGCCGAAAATTGAGGCGGGGAGTTGTTTTCGCGTTCTTTAATGGTGAGAAACTTGCCATTAACCCATCCAGAGTCTATAGCTCCGTCAGCGCAGGTTGCAGTAACCCTGATTTGAACAAGGTTGGGCCCAATTGCGAGGCTATAAGGGTAGTTTGAGTAAGAGTAACTACTCGAGGAACTTTGGGAACCGACCCGATCGCTGTACCAGCTGCTTGAGCCTCCTATCATGTAATCGTGATAAGCATAGGTGCAGGATGCCGGTATTTTAAAGTCCTTTGGGCGTAAGCTAAAGCTTTCACCCCAGTTAATTGTACTTGGGGTTATATCAAAATCACCGGATATTGTTACATCTTCTGGATCTCCCCACTCAACGTACATTTCCTTGTCCCCATAAATGTATGTATCCCCTTGAAAGTTGAACGAAAATGCTGCGTAATACCAGATTTGTCTGGCGCCAGGGGCTGCATAGTCGTGGTATAGGCCTTTTTCTCCAGTAAGTTTTTTGGCTTCGTCGTATAGGGGTGCTTCTAAAGACTCTTCAGTAAATGTTTGAGTGTAATATATTGTTATTTGCTGGTTGCTTTTTACTTCTTTAATTTTTCCCTCGTATTTTGTATGGGAGTCCGGTTTTGCACACTTAGCCGTGTATATTCCGCTGCAGACAATCTTATCCTCAGCTAATTCTACGTCAACAGGTTTAATTGAAGATGTTAAAACTGCATTATCTGCAATAGATTTTTTTTTTAAGAGCAGCTATTGAGAAGTCTGATGGAAATGTATATTTTCCATCCTTTGTTAGCGTTAGTTGCAGTCTATCATCTGTACAATTTGGATAAGCTTTGTATCCCCATTTATCTTTTGGTGCCGGTGGGCAAGCTGAGTTATTTGAACTTGGGAATCTTACCTCTTCATAACTGGATTTCCATTCGTCTGTTCCGCTAGATCTATTCCAATAATAAACGCCACCATAAGGTGAACCGCCTGAAGCCTTTAATGTAGCAATGGTTCCAAAGGTTATATCCGATCCTGAAAAGCTTGGTTTATCCAACCAAGCTCCTGGAACGGATCTTATTGGGGAAGTTGTATCCCCCTTTGTATACCAAGCAAGGCTCTTGATTACTTTCCCGGATTTGGCAGAGATATTAATTGACGCAGATTTTGATGAATTTGGTGAAAAAATAAAATCTGGTACGGATGTTTTATCGTCATTAGACGACTCGGAATACGTAAAATTTACTTTTTCTTTTATTGTCGGTGTTGCAGCATCTGCTTTCTCAGCCGGTACTGATAAAAGAACCGCCATAGAAGTAACCAATACTGCAATTATATTTAAGATAGAAAATGATTTCTTAACCATGGCTACCTCCTAATGCCTTATCATTACAGATGGTTGATGATATTATTGGGAAGCAACAGAAGAGCTTACAATTGTAGAGGTCATAAAGCTGTCTGCAGGGCCTCCGGCACTACCTGTAGTCGTAAGATAAATAGTCAAAGATTGATCTTTATTAAAGGAATAGCCAGAGCCTGGGAAAACGGAAATAATAGTTTTATCCGGGTATTTAAAATTCGGATCATCAACAAATAATCCCGCAGGTTTAGATAGTTTTTTAAAACGTGTATCCTTAGATTCGAAACCGCGAATGTCGAAGGCAAGAGCGTTGTGATATATTTTAGTATTGTTATTGTAATTAATTTTGTATCTTCCAAACAGGACATAAGCATCCTTCGGCATAGGATTAATAGTATTGTAACCCCATTGCAGCTTATCAATGGATGGAAGAAGCCCTCGATTTGGATCATCCTTATCTCCTAGGTTTACTGCAATAAGCTCAACCAGTTCACCGCTGAAATCTTTATTTTCCAATTTCAATTTATCCATGCTCCAGGAATTAATTCCCATAATAGAACCGGGAAAATGGTTTACAGGTTTATTGAAGAATTGCGGCATTACAGTGAAAATATTCGTACCATGCCAAAGAATCTCAGCGCTTGCAACAGCATACTTGTCGACAGATAGCTTCTCGCCTTTGTTGACAGAAATGATACGCTCAATAATGGCAACAGCTTGAGCGCGAGTCGTGGTTCCGCCGAGATCAAGTCTGCCTTTGCCGACACCTGCAAGAATGCCGTCTTCCGTTGCTTGGTAAACCATATAATTTTTATCCTCTGCCACTCCAAGCGCTCTATACTGTTCATCAGTGGATCTTACTGCTAGCTTAACAAGCTCGGCACGGGTAAGAACATCATTGTATCCATCCTTGAAATCAGAGGTTTTGTGGATGTAAGTTTCAAGAGCGGCTGCCAGGTAAGGTTGATACCAAGGCGATCCCTTTTCGATGTGCGGTAGCTTTAGTGCATCGACTAACATCCGAATAAATTCCGCACGACTTACCTGTTGTTCGGGTTTGAACGTTCCATCCGGATATCCAGCCACATAGCCGGCCTTTACAGCTTCTTCAATTGCCTTTTTTGCCCAATGACTCTTATTAACGTCCTTGAATTGACCTTGAACTGGAACATCTTGACTAGCAGCAACAGGAATATAAGATAAAACCATCATAATGATCGAAAGCATTGTAATCATTTTTATTTTTTTCATTGTACGCTCCCCTATCTTCATAAAAATTCGATTTTTTCTTGAATTGATTATACTGATAAATTCTTACTTTTTGTTGAATTTATAACAATATGGAGTTTTTTGCAATCGGAACAGATTCTTGGCATCGGAAATAGACAAGAATTGTGTCGATACAATGAAAAAAACGCGATATACGCGGATCAGAATCGGTACATATTCTTGTCCTCCGACTATTGTCAGTTGTCTAGAGTGCGCTCTTCGATATTTTTAACCTTGAGCCGCATCCTTGTTCATGTAGTCAGGTCAGGCTGCGCACCAAAGAAATTTTAATATTCTACGTTGCTTACAGGCAGATTTAAGCTCGTGAATGTCAAAAAAACTCCGCACCGCGCGCGGAGTCTTATCAATGTAGCAATGCAGATTACGGATTCGTCGACCACAAGCCTGCGGACTTCACGAACACTCTCGGATTCAGCTTAAGCTGAGCCACAATCAATTCCGCTAGATCTTCAGGCTGCGCCACTTTATCCGGATTTCCGTCCGTCAGCTTCTGTTCAATGGCCAGATCGGTTGCGATCGTGCTCGGTGTCAACGCCGTGACACGGATGTTATGTTTGCGAACCTCTTGCATGAGCGATTCGGTCAAGCCCAGAACGGCGAATTTCGATGCGCTGTATGCGCTGGTTACCGCAGCGCCGCGTTCGCCGGCCGTCGACGATACATTGACGATGTCGCCGGCTTGTCTATCGATCATTTGTGGCAGAACGGCTCTCGTGACATTATAGACGCCCATCAGGTTCACGCGGATGATATTCTCCCATTCTTCAGGCGTAAGCTCAAGGAATTTACCGAATTTGGCGGTGCCCGCATTGTTAATGACGATGTCGATCGCACCAAGTTCAGTTTGGATCCGGTCGACGGCTTGCGTTACCGAACTCAAATCCTTCACGTCAACCGCAGCGATCGATGCCTTAACGCCAAGCGCCTGAATCTCCTGCCGGACCTTCTCCAAGTTGGACAAGGTCATCCCGATCAGACCGAGGTTTACGCCTTCTTGGGCTAATGCGACGGCTACGGCGCGACCGATCCCGCGCCCGGCTCCCGTTACGAGAGCGACTTTCCCTTGTAACGATTGCATGTATGATCCCTGCTTTCTATTCAACTATAACTGTCCTTCTAAGTTTGTATAACGCAGGTTATCGGTAAACCTTCACTTCAAGCGTGTCCAGCCGTTTAAACTCATAGCCGCGTGCTCTAGCTTCATCGATAATATTATCTAAAGCCAAAGTATTGTCGCGCGATACGGTGTGAAGCAGAATAACCGCGCCCGGATGCAGTTGACCGATAACATTCGTATACGCGTAGTTCCAGCCCTGCTGTCTGTTCGTTTCCCAGTCCCTGTATGCGATCGACCAGAAGACGTTCGTATAGCCGTGCTTCTGGCTTTCGCCAAGCACTCTATTGTTGAAGATGCCTCGCGGAGGCCTTACGTAGTTCATGGTTTGTTGTTGCGTTAATTTAGCGACCTCTATACGGACCTTTTCCAATTCCTGCCGAATTTGTTCATCCGATATTCGCGTCATATCCGGATGGCTCCATGAATGGTTGCCGATCAAATGCCCTTCGTTTGCCATTCGCTTCACAAGTTCCGGTTGCTCCTTGACGAAGTGTCCCGTTACGAAGAATATCGCGGGTACCTGCTTCTCCTTTAGAACATCTAGAATTTGGCCGGTGTTGCCGTTCTCGTATCCGTTATCGAAAGTCAGGTAAAGTTCCTTCTTGTCCGTATTTCCCAAGAAAATGGCCTGATGGTTCTTCAGGATCGGCATGAATCCTTCTTCGGCTATCGAAGGAAGCTGTCCTCCCCGGCTTTTCTTAAATCCGAAATGAAAAGGCTCGGCTTGAACGGCCGCCGCTGAAGCCGGAATCGCTTGGAATGCCAGCGCAAGAATGAACAGGACGGCCAATGCAGTCGCCGACTTGTTTCTCATATTTATTCCCCCTTGTATAGTCTATAGGCTACTTTTTGCGGGGAACACTCCAATTATGCATGAACTCCGGTTCGGTCAACGTCTGACGCGCATCCCGTCCATCAGGAAGCCCGTACTGTTCAAGATCACTTCCTGCTGCCCGAACAGTCCTTCGGCGACGGAAACGACGTAGCTATTGGAATCCGCGATCTTAATTGGCGTCTCGACCGCGTAGAAGGCATTGCCTAGCGCTCCTTCCCTGCTCTCCAGCGTAAAGACGTACGTCCCTCGTCCATCTTGATGTACGGCTTCTTTGGGTACGATGACGGTTTGTTCCTTGCTGCTCTTCGCTATCTTCACCCGCACGCGCTCTCCGCCAATAAGCTGATCGTCCTCCAACCTGATTTTCACGCTGCTTGGTTGTATAGCCGATGCATTCAAGCCAGACGGATTGCCCTCAGGAGCTCCGGGCATCCCGTCATCCACCGCTTCGATCGTTCCCGTTAGCTGCCGGCTTTCTTTGCCGGTCAGCGAGATTTGATTCAGCTCCTCTCCAATCTCGAGCATGCCCGCAACGTCTCCAGGCACTTGAAGCTGAATTTGATAGCCTTTGGAGGAATCCGTCAGCACAACGTCCGGCAATCCCCCTGGTCCGGAGCCGGCAAGCGCGTTAACCTGAACGACGATACCGGCGAACGGAGCGAGCACCGACTGACCTTCGGCGATACTTTTCTGGAGACTCTGTATATGGTTCTTCTGCGAGGCGAGATCGAGCTTGGCCGAATCAAGCGCGATCTTGGCGGCAGCCAGCTTACCCTCGTCGCCTTCGGTTGCCGCAACCTTATAATCCGTTTGAAGCTGACTATAGGAAAGCTGTTGCTTCTTCAGATTGTTCAACATGTCTTCCAACTGCAGCTTGGCCTCGCCGTTGTCGTATGCAATCAGCTTCTGCCCGTTATCGACCTTGTCTCCTGTCTTGACGAAGACTTGGTTCACCTTCCAACCCGCCGGATTATGAATGTCCCGTGTCCGGACGGGCTGAACCGTGGCGCTTCCTTCGTATTCATGCGTAATCGAGCCTTGCGAAGCAAGCTGCGTATACACTTTCGGCAGAGACATTCCCCGGATCGTATTCCCGGCCAGCGTGCACGCCGCGAGCAGAGCCAGGAACAGACCGGAGATCAGCCGGAGTTGGCGTTGGCTAAACCCGGACGTCCTTCCTTCCATTACGATCACTCCCGACAATTATCCTTTGATGCCCGAATGCTGAATGCCTTCCACGAAATACGATTCCGCATAGAGGAACAACAACACCATCGGAGCCATATAAAGCGAAGAAGCCGCAAAGCCGACTCCTCTCGCCGATTGGTTGATCTGCGCCAAATAGAGCGACAACGGCTGCTTGCCGGCGTCCTGAAGGAAGATGAGCGGTTGCTCGATCATGTTCCAGTAATCGACGAACAGCAGCACCGTCAGCGCGGCAAGCCCCGGCTTGGCGAGCGGCAGAATGACCCGCGCGAATATCGTAAGCTGTCCGGCGCCGTCGATTCGGGCGGCTTCCGTTAGCGCGTAAGGGATATGAGACATGAACTGACGCATCATGAACACTCCGAACGCTCCGAATATGCCGGGCAATATGATTGCCGACGGACGATTCATAAGGCCAAGCTCATGAAGGACGAGATAGTTGGGAACAAGCGTAACCTGGAACGGCATAAGCATCGTCATCAGATAGACGAAAAATAGCTTATCCCGCCCGGGAAACCGCAGCTTGGCGAAGGCGTATGCAGCCATCGACCCCACTAGGGCTTGGCCGGCGACGATTGGTACGACGAGACCGGCCGAATTCCAGAACATGCTCAGAAATTTCGGGCTTAGAATCAAGACCTGAGAGTATTGCGCCAACGTCAGCCAGTCCGGCAGAAGCTTAAGGTTGACGAACGCCTCTTGGCCGCCGTTAGCCGTATCTACCATTTTCCCGATCAGATCGTAATTCAAGCCAATCTCCGCTTCCGACATCAGAGAACTCACGAGCGTAAGTCCGATCGGGAACAGTACGGCAGCTGCAAGCGCGACTAGCAGTAAGGTTAGGATCAGCCCGGACAAGCGTGGACGGTCGTTCATTCTCTCCCTCCTCTCCTACTCCGTATTCTCGCGAAACCGTCGTTCCGCCCGCAGCAGACCGGAGGTCAGGACGACGATGCAAGCAACCATTAGCGTGGCCGCCGCCGTCAGCTTCTGGACATCCAGCTCGAAGAACATGTTGTTCATGTAGTGCTGGAGCATATAGAGCCGGTCATACGGGTAATCTCCGGCAAGCAGATACGTTTCCCGGAACACTTTGAATGAATGAATGATAGAGATCAGCAGCACGAAGAACAGGGTCGGCGTCAAATAAACCAGCGTGATATGGCGGAACCGATGCCACCTGCCGGCACCTTCGAGGGATGCCGTCTCATAGTAATCCTTAGGAATCGATTGCAAGCCTGCCAGAAGCAGGATCATGTCATATCCGACGTTCTTCCATATATACATGACGACGACAATGCTCATCGACCAGTTCGACTGCATCCAATCGATCCGGTTATGCCCCATGCCGTGCAGCCATGCGTTTAAAGTTCCGTTCCAGTCGAAGAAAATTTGCCACACCGTTACGACCGAAGCCACGGGCACGACGAGAGGCAGAATAAAGGAAGTCCGCAGCCAACTGCGCAGAAACAGCGGCCGGTTCAATACAATGGCAAGGGCCAAAGACATGGCGATCAAGAGAGGTACGCTAATGGCCGTGAAAATAACGGTATTCCCCGCAGCTTTGCGGAAGGAAGCGCTGTGCAGCAAATCCGCGTAATTGCCGATGCCGACGAACTCCCCGCCAAGCGAGCCGTCCGTGAAAGACTCGTACAATCCGAGCAAGAACGGAATCAGATAAAAGACGGAGAAACCGATTAGACTCGGCAGGAGGAACAGCGCGGCGGCAACGCCATCCCCCCTCGGCGGCCGAAAATGGAGGCTATTCATTTAAGACCGTCATCGCCTTATTCTGAATCAAGTCCGCCACATTCTCGGCGGATTTCTGTCCGGCGAATAAGGCATTCGAATTGGCGTATACAATGTCCAGTATTTTGCCTGATTCATTCTTCTTGCGGGATGCAGACTCCGCGAAGCCTTCAAGCTTGTCGAGCTGAGTCTCATTCACCTTGAACGGTGCGCTAGGAGTCGAGCCCAAGCTAGGAGGTGTGAACATGCCTTTGTCCTTCAAGGCTCGCACGGCTTCCGCGAATCGCGCTTTATTGACCGGAAGACCGATCGTCGTATGGTCCATCAAGAATTTCAAGAACGACCAGGCTTCGTCTTTGACGTTCGAGTTCGCGTTGATTCCAAACTCGTCCCGCGTCTGGAAGGATGCGCCAGCCGTCTCTTCGCCTGCATGGGGCTTCACGTAGAACGCGGTATCCTTCCCGAAAGTATTTAGTGTGATTAAATAATCTTCCGGGGATGTGATCGTGATATTCGCAAAGTAACCTCTGCCTTGCTTGCCGACAATGCCGTCGTCGTACATGCTCTTGATTTGCTTCAGCAATTCGATGAATGCAGGAGAATCGAAACTTGCTTTCCGATTTGTCTCGTCCACGAATCGGCTGTAATTGTCCGCTACCACGCTGCGCACGAAATAATCGGAGCCGCCGACCTGTAGACCTTCCCCGCTTACGATGGCCGAGTCGTATTTCCCCCTAGCCTCTACAAGCTCTCTTCCCGTCTTCATGAACTCATCCCACGTCCATGTCCGGTCGTCGAAGGTTACGCCGGTCGCGGCGATTGCGGCTTTGTCGCCGGCCATGCCGCTTAAGCTGAAGGATAACGGAAGCCTGTAAATACCGCTTTCGGACAAACCGCCGCTCAGTACGTTGTCGAAATAGTCCGTATTGCGGAAGGTCTTGTCTCCATCCATCTTGGCCTTAAGATCTTCGAGCAAATGATGTCTCTCATAGTCATCCGCCGCCAAATAGCGAAGATCGATCAGGTCGGGCCCTTTCCCGGACAGCATCGCCGTATTGGTGGACGTCGTGAATTTCTCGATATCGGCATCGTTCTGTTCCCCGCTTCCCTCTTCACCGAAAGGCCTGCTTAAGCCATATTGGAATTGGATCGTCACGCCGGGATGCTCGGCTTCATACGCTTTAGCCGCCCTTTCGTATTGCTCGTCGGGCCAGAATGCCGAGAAAACAATCGTCTTCTTGCCGCCGGAAGGAGGCGTTTCCTCCCCCGCGTCAGCGCCCGACGATCCGTTGGACGCGTTGGAGGTGCCATTAGTCTGATCGCTGCCGCTTACATTATTGCTGTTGCATGCGGCCAGAGAAAGGATGATAACAGCCAATGAAAGTAACAGGAGTCCGATTGTCTTCATCTCATTCATTCCCTTGTCCGTTATTATTCGTTCAGGTATGTCATGGCTTTATTCTGGACCAGGCTAGCTACCGCTTCCGCGGACTTCTGTCCGGCGAAAAAAGCTTTGGATTCCTTGACGATCAAATCTGTTAGCTTGTCGGTATCGTCGTCCCGTACTTGGTGAACGGCTCCGTTCACATACGCGTCAAGTCTGTTCAGCATGGCCTCGTCTACTCGAATCATGCCGCCATGAAGCGGCCCTTCCTCGGCGGATTGAAACGATCCTTGCTTCTTCAGCTCCGCAAGCTGCTTCTCGTACGCCGACTTGTTGACGGGAAAGCCTGTCGTCGCATCCGACGATTGATTGTCCTCCTGCAGCATGAATTTCACGAAATCCCAAGCCTCCTGTTTCACCTTAGACCGTGCGCTTACGGCGACGCTCCGATAGGTCTTGAAATATCCGCCTGCCGCAATGTCCTGCGCGTGCGGCTTGGCGTACAGCTTCATATGATCGCCGCTTCCCGGATCAAACAACTTCGTGCCGAGACCGTATACTTGCATCGATTCCAAATAATCCTTCGGGGAATTAATCTGCACGCTCCGGAAATACGCGTTCATCCCGCGTCCGTCCTTGGACACCAGCTCATCGTCGAACATGGTTTTCACCTGCTTCATTAGTCCGGTGAAGGACGCCGAATCGAAACTCGCCTCTCCTTTCTCGGGATTGACGAATAAGGAGTAGTTGTCTCTTACCATCTCGCCAAGCAAATACTCAGGTCCTTCATAGGACAGGGCGGACGGCAGTCCGCCGCTTGCGATCATCTTCTCCGCCGCCGTCGTGAATTCGTTCCATGTCCAGGATTGGTCATCGAATTTCACCCCCGTCTTCGCGATCGTGGCCTCATCCCCGGCTAAGCCCATCAGGAAGAAGGAGAGCGGCATCGCGTACATCGCCTCTCCGAAGCGAACGTTGTCCAGCACGTTCGTAAAATAATCGCTCTTCTTGAACGCTTTGTCCTCCTGTATCATCGGGGTCAGATCTGCCAGGAGCCCGTGTTTCACGTAGCTGACGACGGGCAGCATATCGGTCTCCATCAGATCGGGGCCTTTGCCCGCGAGCATAGCCGCATTCATGGTCGAGATGTATTTCTCCATATCGGATTCCAGCGTTGCGTCGGAGGTATACACGCTTTCCAGCTTAATCTCGATATCCGGATGCTTGGCCTCGTAAGCTTTTTTGGCTGCCTCGTATTTGGGATCTTGCCAGAAGGTAGAGAAGACGATCGTTTTCTTGCCGCCATGGGGAGTATCGTCCTTCCCGTTCGAAGCAGGGACGGAAGATGAGTCTGCCGCGTGATTGTCCGCATGGTTGCCGATTGCCTGACCGCCGTTGCAGGCGGTTAAAGCGATAGCAAGCAAACCGCTTGCCAAGATGACGGAGCCGTATTTTTTCATGTCGTAATCTCCTTTGCGCCGGTTGCCTTGCCATCTCACCGGGTACATGCCCCATTATAGAGAGGAGATATCTCCAAACCTTCATCCTCTTGTGAACAAGTTGTCTCTATCTTGCGAATTAAAAACGGCGGGCAAGACGATTGCACGTCCTGCCCGCCGTATCGGCGTTATTGAAACGCTATGATAAAGGTTTGCAGCCGCTCCCCGGCTTGTGCCGCCGGTGCCGGAGCAACTACCTGCGTCGACCTGCTCGGCTGCATGCCGCCGTCAACCAGAAGCGCGCCGCCGTTTAAACTCCATACCATCCGGTCAGGAACGACTCCCTGATAAACCGGCGTCTGATACAGCACGTTGTTCCCTTGCAGCCTCCCCGCATAGATCGCTTCCTTATCGCTGAGCGTATAAGCGATCGCTTGTCGGTCCGGCGATAGGCTGAAGCCGGTTACCTTCTCCAGCAGCACGGAAAGCTCTCCGTTGCGCGCATCGTATTGGAACAAAGTGTCGTCGGAACCGAGGAATACGAAACGGTCGGAATCCATCCAGGTACTGCCGCCGCGTCCCGACGGATGATCGTATTGGACTTCAAAGCTGCCGTCGGCATTCCGCTTGGCCATCGCGACAAGTTTCCCGTCATCGAGCAGGACGGCATTACCGTCTTCAGACAACCTGACGGAGACGTTTCCGTCCGTATTGTAGCCATGCAGCGGCAACTTTTGTACCGTTCCGTCCCTCGCGTCGCAGACGACCATGAACTGTTGCGTCCGGTTGCCGTCAGCCTCCATATAAGACAGAAACCGGCTGTTGCTCGACCATTGGATTTGACGCGAGAGCAACGTCAGCTCCACGATTGGGATGGCCGCGACAGGTTTGGCCGGACGGCTGTCCAGGGGAACGAGAGTCAAATAAGCGCCGTCCGGGGATGTCGTCCATTCGGCGATCAACCTTCCGTCAGGCGACAAGCTGATCAGGCTTGTCCCGGAATTCGCATCATTCATCAAGGGCTCAGGCTTCTCATAGGGCGGGGAGAGCAACTGCAACCCTACGGTGGACGGAACGGTGAGAGACCCGTTCTCGGAGAAATATCCCACCACGGCTTCTCCGCTAGTCCAACCGAGTACCGAGAGTCCGGAAGAAGCCAGCGCCGGCAGAGGATAAATCGTGCTCACCCGGAAGGCTTCGCCGATTTCAACGCCGCCCCCCGATTGCTCATCCTCCGTAATAATGATGGTTTCCGAGGCGGGATCGCCGATGCAGCCGGCAGTCATCGCGAGGAGCCATACCGCAACGAGTATGGCAGTCAACTTCCCAAGCCTTATCCCTCTCCTCTTCTTGCTATGCGGTATCATTCGTCTCCATCCTCCCCGGCAGAGGGCAGTTCTACATAGACCGTTGTCCTTCCGCCGTCGATGTCCATGCGGATCATTCCGCCATGATCGTCAACGATCGATTTGACGATACTGAGTCCAAGCCCGACGCTGCCTTCTTCTTTGAACGTCTTGTCTCCGGAATAGAAAGGCTCGAACACGCTCGTCACCTGGCCGGAAGATAAGGTCACGCCGGGATTGCCGAATGCGAGACGAAGCCTCTTCTCCCTCGCGATCTTCTCTCCGATGATCGTGATCGTCGACAGGGGTTCGCTATATTTAATCGCGTTATCCAGCAGATTGATAAACAGCTGCCGCAGCCTGTCCGCTTGTCCCAGAACGACAAGACCGTCCTCCAGATTCAGGACAACGTGCTTCTTATAGCGTTTCGCGCGAATTTCCATGGCGTCGCATACGTCCCGGAGAAGCAGGCCGAGGTCTATCTGTACGTCCTCGTCCAACGCGGCGCCGCGGCGCGATACTTCAAGCAGGTTAAGCACCATGCCGTGCAGCCGCCGGCTTTCGTCTACGATATGCGTCATGCCTTTGTCGAAAAAGACGCGATCCGCTTCCCCGTTCTCCCTGATCAGCTCCGCATACCCCAGAATAGACGTAAGCGGGGTTTTCAGCTCGTGCGTAACGTTATCGAAAAATCGCTTCTCCTGGTCCATGAGCGTCTTCAGCCGGTCCCGGTCGCGTCCGATCGTCGCGATCTGGCTGTCGATGCGACCGATCATCTCGTTGAAGTTCTCCGCCAGCCGCCCAATCTCGTCTTTGCGCCGAAACGTCAAGCGAACGTCCAAGTTTCCTTCGATGACTTCCGTCGAGGCGCGGGTCAGCTTCACGAGCGGAATCGTAATATGCCGCGACAGCAAATACGAGAACAGGAACGCGGCCAGGAATATGGCGAGAGCCAGATAGAACAGCAGGTTAACAATTTTGCCTGTCTGTTCGTACAGTGAAGTGAAGTCTTTGGCGAATCGCAAGATGCCGACCTTGACGCCGTCGATGACGACGGGATAAGAATAGAGCACGGAGCCCGCGCTTCCCTCATACGTAATCGTATAGGCGGATTTGCCGCCAAGCGCCAGCTTGAGGTCCTCGGCCCCGCGGCCGGCGAATTCCGCCTCGTTGGACGAATACAGCATAATCCCGTCAACCGTATAGGCGCTCACATCGCTCGAGGTCGCGCGGTGAAGATCGTCTACCATCTCCTCGGCCATTTGGCCGAAATACATATTGTCGTTCGTAAAATGATTGATGAGAAAAGCTTGACGGACGTACACGTTGCTGTTGTTCTTCAGTTCGATAAGATCCGAGGTAATGATGCTTCGGTTGCTGTCCCGAATAAATTCCTTGACCGTCACATTCAGCACGAGAAAAGATAAGCCGAATATCAGCAGAAAACCGACGACGAATTTGGCTCGCAGCGTACGCACCATGGGTTCAGCCGTTCCGTTTCTCGAATTTATACCCGATTCCGAAGACGGTCGTAATCCATTCAGCCGCGTCGAGTTTCTTGCGGAGCCTCTGAACGTGGGTATCCACCGTCCGCATGTCGCCGGGAAAATCATAGCCCCATACGAACTCAAGCAACTCCGCGCGCGTGAAGATTTTGCCCCGGGAGCCAAGCAACGCCATAAGCAGATCGTACTCCTTCGGCGTCAATTCGACCGTGGCGCCCTGCTTGGTCACGAGACGTTCATCGGGCACGATGACAACGTCCCGGAACCGAATTTCCGAAGGCGCCGCTTCGGCTGCAACCGGTTGGACTTGCGCCAGACGGCGCAGAATGGTGCGGATGCGAACGACAACTTCCCGCAGGTCGAACGGCTTCGTAATATAATCGTCCGCTCCGACCTCTAGACCGAGAATTTTATCCGTAATATCCGACCTGGCCGTCAACATGAGAATGGGTAAATTATATTGAGCCGTTACTTGCTTGCAGAGGTCAAGGCCGCTTCGGTCCGGCAGCATCCAATCCAGCACCAGCAGATCCGGTCGGAACAGCTCCAGCTCCCGCAACCCTTCTTCTCCGCTGCCGGCCGTCCGCGTCTCGAAGCCCTCGCGTTTCAGCCCGTAAGCGAGCAGATCCGCAATGGCTTCTTCGTCCTCGATGATCAGTATTTTCGTTTTATCCATATTGAAGCTCCAATCCGCATGGCATAGGAATGTTTGAATCGATCTTAGCATAAACCTCATGCGCGGTGACAACGCGGCAACATCTATCCTCAAGTGTAACGTTCAGTTATCTCCAACCTATCGAGAAGTTGTCAACAAATTGTGTCCATTCATGAAACAGCCCCAAAGCCGCGTATCCCGCGCTCTGGGGCTGATTGGTCCTATTGGTTTACGCCCTCATGCGTACATCGGTTGAATCGGGTTGCCGTTAAGGATATCTTCCACTTCTTCGAAACCGTCAAGATAGGCAAAGTTGTAGCGCGCCGGCAACGCGAACACGTATTTATTATTCCGAGTCAGCTCTTTAGGTCCCATAGGCGCTGCGCCGATAAAGAATTTTTCCTGCTGGAGCGCGTTCCATTGATCCACCGTAAAGACGTAAATCGGGATGTCTTGCCTAGGCTTGTCTGTCGTCCATTCGGGATGGCGGATACCGATCGACGCGCCGCTTTCTGCGACCTTGCCGTCCGTCGCATCATGACCTTCCCATTGGTTCGTTACGATCGTGTACCCCTTCCAACTGTCCGGCAACGTGAAACGGAAGCCGTATTCGGTATTCTCATAGACGGATTGGTCAACTTGGACGGTTGGGGCAACTTGATAATCTTGAGCAACGACTGGCGCTGCCTCTTCAGCTTGATTCGATCTATTGGCGGATACGATAGCCGGTACGGATACGGCGACGACAGCCACCAGCAGCAGCATCGCTGCGGCGCCCTTGGTTTTCTTTTTCATGTTCATTGCCTCCTCGAAAGCATTTTGCTTATATATTAACCGTATAATTAACGACATTAAGAGTTCGACGATAACAATGCACGCGGCATATCGCTTATACTGGGAACAGGGCTACGAAATCCAATCACCTCCCATTAACGCTGTTTCAATCTTGAAGTGCATTCTCGCCGATCTCATTAGGTAGAACGATGTCGTATCAAAAAATGTTGCATCGAATTAGGACAAGCTTTGGGTATTGAATATCATTATGAAACTACAGGTATAATAATGTACGAACGAAGAGGATGATAATAATGAAAAAAAGGCTAATCCTTGCATTGGCAGCAGTCTTAATGGCGGGCGGAATATTAAGTATCCAGGCAGTGGTTAATAAGAATAAAGCGAACGACTATAAAGTTGTCGAAGCACATCGCACTTACGTAGCTAACTTTAAAGATAAAAAGATGCTCGTAGGAGCTTCCAATAACGTATTTACAGGAAAAGTAGTACAACAAATCGGAACAAAAAAACTCGGAGCGATTCCGGAGACGCAATTTACCGTGCAGGTTCTCGAAAATATTAAAGGAGTTCTTCCCACTATCGTAACCGTGAATCAACAAGGAGGAATTCATAAAAATTCATTGATTCTATTGGATGGAGATCCACTGCTCATCCCTGGCGAGACGTATCTCTTTGCAACGCGATATTTGGCTGAAGAGAACTGGCATACGGTTGTCCCGAATTATGGAGATATTAGAATGAATGGAAATACCGTATTGGAATTGCTTACAGAGTTTAGAAATGCCTATGCCAATGAAGTCGTTCCAGAGGAATTTATCAATCGATAATAATGATATAACATTCCCAAACTAATAATGGACGTCCAAGAGGTCGCCAGCGACCCCGAGGACGTCCATCGTATTGTTCCTAAGCGGCTAAACCTCTAGGTTCAAATAGTATTGATACACTCCATTAAACTCGGTATCGGAATTCCACGGCTTCTCCGGACCCGTAAAATGAAGCAGTGAAGGACGCTGCATCGTCATGCCGTTCCTCCAGAAATAGGATTGATAATTCCAAACGCGATCTAACTCGAGGAATTTGTTCTGCAATACAAGATTAATGGCGTCTTGATCCATATATTCCAACGAAAGTTGAGGATTCAGCAAAGTATCTCGAATTTGAGCGGCCACGTTATTTTCGCGCCATTGCTTTAGGTTGATCACTAGAAAACCCGCATTGAAATATTTCGTTCCCTCGGGTACGACGAGCCTGCTTTGATCCCACACGCTCAAGAAATCCTCGACGGCCGCTAAGGGGTGCTCGGCGAGATCTATATTCCATACTTCCCTGAGATCGTCTAATACGAGGATATCGCAGTCCATATAAATGACTTTATCGCGGTCCGGAATGAGCTCGGGCAAAGCGATTCGATAGAATGTCTCGTGACTGATGTGCGACATTTCGGCATTTAACGGATAACCTCTGTATTCATCGTTATTCATCGCAATGAATTTAACGGTCGCTCCGAAAGCGTTAGCGAGCTCATGAATCTCGGATTGCGTTGAGGCCGGAATATCGGTTTCTAAGACGACTACGGTTACGTTATCCGGCTGGCTAAGGTTGACGAACAACGATTTCAGCATGGTACGCAATTGAACGGAATAAGCTTTGTTGGCTGCTGTAGCAATAATCACGATTAGGCTCCTTTCTTACTCTTGTCTAATTAAAGCCAGGGCTTCTTCCATATCCAGATCGCCTTTTTCCATTAAGGTTAAGATATCTAGGACTTCAAGCCGTTGGCGGCTGATCTTGGAGTCGTTATCCGATGCAGCCTTAGGCTGAAGTTTATCCGCGATAAAGGCGGAAAGCGCAGAGATGGACGGATATTTAAACAAGTCGGAAACTTTAATCATTCCGGAATAATGTTTGTTGACGGATGCCTGCATTTGCATAAGAAGCAGCGAGGTTCCGCCGATTTCGAAAAAGTTGTCGTCCATATCCAACTCGTTCGGAACGACTCCGAGTAGTTCGGACCATATTCCCGTCACTCGCTCTTCGACTTCATTGCGGGGTACAACCGCATGCGAATCCGCGTTCTTGGTTACGACCGGCTTCGGAAGCGCTTTGCGATCCACTTTGCCGTTTCGCGTAAGCGGCATTCTCTCCAATCGCACGAAGTGGGACGGGATCATATACGAAGGAAGCTTCGACGCCAAATATCGTTGCAATTGTTTCGCGCTTAATGCCTCTTTGCCGTCTGCGTCCAACGCGACGTAATACGCGCAAAGCTGCGTCTCGCCGTGCTGTTCTACCGTAACGATAATCGCTTCCTGCACGTTGGCGTGCTCCACCAGTCGGGCCTCGATTTCCCCTAGCTCGATCCGGTAACCGCGAATTTTCACTTGATGGTCGATCCTGCCCAAATACTCGATGTTTCCATCCGGCAGCCATCTCGCCGAATCTCCCGTGCGATACATCCGTCCTTCCGGCTTAAACGGATTCCGGACGAATTTCTGTGCCGTCAATTCCGGACGATTCAAATACCCTCGCGCCAATCCGTCCCCGCTAATGCAAAGCTCCCCCGGCACTCCGACCGGCTGCATGCGATCATACCGATCCACGATCCAAGTCTGAACATTGCCAAGCGGCCTGCCGATCGGTACGTTCGCCGTCTCGCCCTGTCCAGCAGCCGATGCGGCATATCTCGTCGCATATATGGTTGCTTCCGTCGGTCCGTAAATGTTCTCCAATCTCGCCATCAGCGGTAATTGGTTGTATCTCTCCACTACTTTAGAGGTAAGCGCCTCTCCGGCTGCGAAAATATATTTTAAAGATCGCAGTTTGGCAACGTCTTCGTCCTCCAGAACATTCAAAAACACGCTCAGCATGGAAGGCGCAAAATTGAGATGCGTAATGCGCTGCTCTTCCACTCGTTGAATGATCGTTAACGGATCTTTCTCTTCGCCCGGCGGCATAATTACAAGCTTCCCTTGTCCGATAAACCAGCCGAACAGCTCGGCTACGGAGACGTCGAACGTATACGAGGTCTTTAACAAATAGGCGTCCGAAGGCAGCATCGGGTATTCTTGTTCCAGCTGGAATAAAATATTAACGACGGAGCGATGCTCAACCAAGACGCCCTTGGGCTGGCCCGTCGACCCTGACGTATAGATGACATAGATCAAGTTATTCGCATGAGCCAAGGGCTCCAGATTCGTACCGTCCGCATGATACGCTTGCTCATGGTCCAGCACGACGATATCACCCGCGAAACAAGTCCGTTCCCGCCAACGCTCTTGCAATAGCAGCGCCTTCGCCCCCGAATCCTCCAGCATGTACTGGATTCGCTCCTCCGGGAGCATGGGATCGATGGGGATGTACGCGCCTCCGGCTTTCAAGACCGCCAATATCCCGACAATCATGTCCAAGGAACGTTCGACCAAAATCCCTACGAGTCGATCCGGCTCTACCCCTCTTTCCCGTAACGTTCTGGCCAACCGATTCGCCCGCTCGTTGAGTTCCCGGTACGTGAACTGTCGTTCCTCGAATACAACGGCTATATGGTCCGGCGTCCGCTCTACGTGGTCTTCAAACAATTGATGGATCGTTTTCTCTCGCGGATACGCTTCACGCGTATCGTTGAAGATTTCCGTCAGTTGCCGCGCTTCTTGTTCATTCAGTATCTCGATTGCACGTAACGGTAGATCCGGGCGCTCGCTTATTACCTCGAATATTCGTTGCAGGTGGATTCCCATTCGTTCGATCGTCTCGCGTCTGAACAGCTTCGTCGCGTATTCCATGCTTACTGCCAGACCGCCATCCCCAAGCGGTTCCGCTTGCAACGTCAAATCGAATTTTGCGACGGGATGTTCAACGGGATAACGCGACGATTCCGCTCCTTCCAGGTTGAACCGTTCCGTCTCCATGTTCTGCAGCACGAACATCGTGTCAAACAAAGGATTGCGGCTCGTATCCCTTCTTACTAGCGCCTTCTCCACTAATTCCCCGAACGGATATCCCTGATGATCGAACGCTTGCAGCGCGTTGTCCTTCACTTGCTCCAGGAATTCTAGAAACGTGAGGTTTCCCTGCGGGTAATTCCTTATCGCCAAGGTGTTCACGAACATGCCGATTAACGGTTCCAGATCCGCATGCATTCTCCCCGCTACCGGCGTACCGACCACGATGTCCTCTTGACCGCTGTATGTCCACAACAGCACGTTGTACGCCGCCAACAGCACCATATACAGCGTGCTTCCCGATGCTTCCGCCACCTTCCGCAGCTTGATCATCGTTTCGCGATCCACCGTGAACCGCATATGATCCCCGGCAAAGCTCTGCATCGCCGGACGCGGATAATCCGTAGGCAATTGCAATACGGGAATGTCTCCCGCGAACTGCTCCAGCCAGTATCGTTCCTCCCGGGCAGCTTCCGCGCTTCCCTGCCGCTCCAACTGCCACGCGGCATAATCTTTGTATTGCACCCGCAGAGGTTCGAGTTCTTCTCCCCGATAGAGACGCTCAAGTTCTCTTAACCCTATTCCGATCGAAATCCCATCGGATATCGCATGATGCATATCCCATAGCCATACATGCCGCTCTTCTTCCAACCGGATCAAACCGACTCTGAATAGCGGAGCCATGCCGCAATCGAAAGACCGCACGAAGCCTTGCACGAGCTCTTCCAGTTGTTCTTCGCTGCTCGCAACCATGCGCTCCAGACGCGCGTCAAGTTCGTCATGGACGATCTGCACCGCTTCTCCTTCTGTGAACGTCAACGATGTCCGCAAAATTTCATGCCGTTTGGTCAACGATTGTATTGCCCGCTCCAAGCGGTCTGCGTCCAATACGCCTCTAAGCAGCCGCGCTTCCGGCATATTGTATCCGGTGTCGACTCCTTCCAGCTGGCTCAATACCATCAGCCGCTTTTGCGCCGATGAAGCCGGATACCTTTCCTGCTTCGTCGACGCACGGATCGGCTGATACTGTTGTTTGCGTTGCTTGCCGATATATTCCGCCAACCCTTCCAACGACGGATGCTGGAAGACGTCTTTGATTGTCGCGGAGATTCCCATCGCTTGGTGAATTCTTGTCACTAAGTGCATGGCGCGCAACGAGTGTCCCCCGATATCGAAGAAGTCGTCCTTCGCCCCTATCGGCTCGACGCCAAGCACTTGCTGCCATATGCGGACCAGTTCAGCCTCGACCTCATTGCGCGGAGCAACATAAGTCGCCCCTGTCGTTATGCTTCTCTCGGGAGCCGGCAACGCTTTACGATCCACCTTGCCGTTAAGGGTTAGCGGCATCCGCTCCAATTTCACGTAATGCGTCGGGAGCATGTACGCCGGCAAATATCGAGACAACTCTGCCTTTAATTCGGCGATCGTAAGCGCGTTATCCGCGACGACATACGCGCACAATTGGTTGTGCCCGGCATTGTCTACGAACGCCGTCGCCACCGCTTGTTGAACCGATGCGATTCGCAACAATTGCGCTTCGATCTCTCCCAGCTCGATACGATAACCTCGAATCTTGACCTGTTGGTCGATCCGGCCCAAATACTCTATGTTGCCGTCGGGCAGCCATCTCGCCGAATCTCCCGTCTTGTACATCCGCTCTCCCGGCGCGAAGGGGTTCTCCACAAACTTCTCTGCGGTTAGTTCCGGCCGGTTCAAATACCCTAGCGCCAAGCCGTGTCCGCTAATGCACAGTTCTCCCGGCGTTCCGATCGGTTGCAGTCGGTTGCTTTCGTCGACAATATAGACCCAAGTGTTCGAGATCGGCTTCCCGATAGGCGGTATTAACGTCAGTCCGTCCTGGTTTCCAATGGTGAAAGTCGTAACGACATGGGTCTCCGAAGGTCCGTAATGATTGTGGATTTGAACATTCCTTCGCATGCTCTTGTCAAGAAACGCTCTGTTCAGTTCAAGCTTCTCGCCGGCAACTACGAGATGCTCCGCATGCTGCAACAGCTTATTGGATAAGTCCTGATCGGAAATCATATGTTTCAGATAAGCGGTAGGCAAGTATACGGCGGAAATCTCGTGAGTCTCGATGAAGCGAATCAATTGCCAAGGATCCTGTTTCACGCTTTCTTGGGCGACAATGAGCGTGCCTCCGCTTAATAGCGTAGAGAAAGTTTCTTGGGTGAAGACATCGAAACCGACGGACGCCAAAGATAAAGTACGACGCGTATCGATCGTCGTCTTCTGCTGTTGATAAACCAGCAAATTAACGATGCTTAGATGAGGCATCAAGATCCCTTTGGGCCGTCCGGTCGTTCCTGAAGTATAAATCACGTACATGCAGCTATTGGGGAAGTTGACATGATTAACATGGGAATCGTCCGCATCATAAAACTGCCTGTCTCCTAAATCTAGTATTTCCCCTGTATATCCCTCCAGCCGCGTTTCTCCCCCATAAGCGAGCAGCAATACCGCTTCGCTATCCTTGAGCATGTACTGGATTCGCTCATCCGGGTACATACGTTCAATGGGCATGTACGCGCCGCCGGCCTTCAGAATCGCGATCATTCCAACGACCATCTCTATCGAGCGATCCGCCATAATGGCCACGATTCGCTCCGCCCCGACTCCCCTAGCCCTAAGCGTTCTTGCCAATCGATTCGCTTGCGCGTTCAGTTCGCGGTACGTGAGTTGCCGTTCCTCGCATACGATCGCGATGTGGTCCGGCGCCTGCTCGACCTGCTCCTCGAACAACCGATGGATGGTTTTCTCCAACGGATCAGTTGCTGAAGTAACATTGAATGCCCCCATTATGTCCCCCCTTTGCGAATAGATTATCCCTTGACCGCGGCTTGTCGATTCTCGATATAATTCAACAATCTGGACACGCTGTAATTCCCCAATCTAATGATTTCCTCGTCCGGCACGCGTATGTTGAAAGTCTCTTCCAATTGGATCACGTACATGGTCAATACAAGGGAATCGAATTCGAATATCTGCTCTAGCGGTACATGGTCATCGATCTGTTCCGGAGCTTGAATATTGAATTTCTCTTCGCAAAAAACGGCAAACTTTCGAATAAAGGCATCCAATTCGTTTTTGAGCATCATATGTTCCTCCGCTATTCGTTAATATTTTACGAGACCGTGGTTGAAATAATCGGATTTCGATAATTCGGGATCCGCTTTTAACTGTACGATGATAAGCTTCTCCAGTTGCTTGAGTCGTTCGCATTCGGATTGGAATTCCTCTGCTTCGATGTCCTGCGACATCGTGAATTTAACGATTCGTCTGACCAGGTTATCCGCCAATGAACTGCACTGTTGCAGTTGCTCGATCAATGCCGAATCATAGCCGATAAATTGCAAATATTTGGCGAAAATAGCTCTCGATCCGGATATAATGTGCAGCGCGTCGATGAATCTTCTCAATTCCGCCATGTTGTTCTGATTGTCGATAATATGACTCAGCAGCGAACCATAAAATGCCGCATCGTCCTTGAACGATTCGATCCACTGCCGATACTTCCGTTGCAGCTTCTCTTTATCCGGCGCTTTTCCTATAAAATCGAAATATAGCAAGTACTTCTTCTCGTCATACAGTTGATTATTGGCATGCCGAAGCGTATCCAGAGGATATCGGTACGTAATATAGTTGGTATGACCGTCATCGAGCAAGGTCACTTGACCCGTGCCGGGATCATAACCGGTCACGATAACGGTATGGCCGTCGTTCGGATCGGGCTTCAAGCGCTTGTTCATCTCGGTCGAATGAGGCAGATAGTAGTGATCCACGGATACGACAAGCCATTTGCCCCATCTGATTAATGCGAGAAACTCGTCTTCGATGTCCTGGAAACGGCTAAACTCCTTGTATATCATTTGAAGGCCGATGTCCGAAAACTCCTCTTCCTCGATCAAATACGAGGTGCTGTACGCCCATTTCATCACGATTTTGACTTCGAACAATTGTCTTACGATTTCCTCCGTGCTTTCGAACGAATTATAAAGCAGCAACTCGATTGGTACGCCTTTGCTTTGAAGATAGCTGATTAATTGTCCCTTATAACAGCTTAGAAACTTGTGGTCGAATCGTTGTAAATTCATAGGCTCCTCCAATTGGGTTAAAGATGGGTACTGCTCTTGCGTTTGAGGCTGCGGATCGTTCATGCGGTTCGGTTGATCTCTATCATAATGTCTTGCCATCAGATGCACGGTTCTGAGATCGAAGACCAGCAGATTGTCCGAAGGGAACCCTGCTTGTTCCATTTCCACATCGAGATGAACGGCCTTGAGCGATGTCCCGCCCAGTTGAAAAAAGTCGTCATGAATGCCTACGGGAGATACGCCCAGCACTTTGCTCCACACTTTCGCCACCGTAGCCTCCAGTTCGGTCTCCGGGGCAACATACGGCTGGGCCATCTCTTTTCTCGTCTTTACGGATTTGATAAGGCCGAGCAATCGTTCCCCCGTATAGGCTTCAAGCGGAACGTAATGGTTTCCGTGTCTCAGCCGCAGCTCATTCACGGTTTCCATCTCCCAGTCGATAGCGGTCAAGCTATCCGGTATATTCGACGCTGCGGCGACCGGATCGATAGTCGGAAATTCGGCGAGCCTGTCAACATTCGGTTCATTTGGCTCATGAGAGCCGATGTCTTCCAACGGTTCATTGAACTTGATAGCCAGATGCTGGATCGCATCGGGCAATAATGCAACAGGAATAGCATAGTGGTCTGCCTCTTCGGTCCATCCGCTCCGCTGCAGAAACTGCAGGAACGGGGCATTCTTCTCCGTGGGAACGAAACGCATCATCACCTTGCTTAGTTGCCGCTCCTTGCACAATGCTTTGAATGCGGCTAGCACCCCGTCTTCAACCCCTTTGCCTAATACGCGGCAACTGAGCATGAACGCATCGATCCACAGCGCCTGATTGCTCTCGTACCAGAATAAGCAGCCCGTTAGCCCGTAATCGCCGAACCGATCCCTGACCTCGACCACCCAGCAGCTGCGATCGGGATGGGACACCCATGACTGCACCTCCTGCTCCGACCTGCGAATGGTGCTGGAATTGAACTGGTTCGTTCTTTGCGTCAGTTGAACCGTCCGATTCCGTTCCGAGGATGTCATTGGCCTTATGCTGACTTGCAGCTTTAGATTGAGCAGGAAATCGGCAAGCGAAGTTTCCGGATGGTGCGATTCCCGGCGGTCGCGCTCCGCTTGAACCATCGACGTACGGTTGCGATCCTCATCCGTAATCCTAATCCGGTCCAATGCCCATAGATGCTTAACGAACATTGGAATCGCCTGACGATGACCGGGAAGCTGCACGGTAAGAACATCCGGGCAACGATTCATCACTTCCGCGCATTCGATCGGATTGTCATCCAGGAATAGGATGCTATCCAGGCCGACGTTCAACTCTCGGGCAAGTTCCGTCAGATTGTCCGATTTCGCTTGCCAATTGATCCGCCAAGCCGCAAGATGCGACTTCTTGAGCAGCATCCCTTCATTGTTCTCGAACGTGTCCCATACGTCTTGTTCGGTATTTTTGCTGCACAGCGCTATCAACATGCCTTCCCGCTGCTTCTGAATCACAAACCTTTGCAGCTCTCTGTACGGGTCTTCCACGCGGACGCCGAGCGGTCCGTCCTCGCCGCAAACTCCTTGCCATAACGTATGGTCGCAATCGAGCACGATCACTTTAAAGTGCTGCCGTTTCCAGGCAATCAACCTTCTGGCAATCAACGTCCCCGTTACGGCCTCATATTCCGTCGTAAATGGCAGGTGCCCCTTGGCGTCTTTGTTCTCATCGAAGACGGACCTTACCTGGTACAGAGAAGACGCCTCGCGCAAGTCGACGGCGATAACGCCGTCCATTTGTTCGATTGCATCCAGCCATCGATTGTTCAGGCTTTCGATACAGCGAATAACGTCTTCGCTCAAGCCTAGATGCGTGGAAACAGGAAAAATTCCCACGAACCAAGTCGCGTTCATCTGTCTATGATTGAACATATTCAGCCATTCGCGGTACGTTTGCTCCAGTTTGCTGCATTGTTGCGCATCCGTCGCCGTGTCGTCGCGTATCCAGTCCTCCATGCGGAGCAGCAGCACGTTCGCTCCCCGATTCACGGATAGCAAGCTGTCAGGGTCCAATAGTTGTTGAAAGATTTGATTATAAGGAGCGATCTTTACCTGCATCTCCAATTGAAATTGGTTCAGCCACCAATGGATATAAGGCTCCAGCGATTCGGCGGTAAACGTGGCAGCGACGGCTACGCAACTCGCTTCGTCTATCGAACGTTGTTGTTTCATCGTCTGATCGGGTAGGAAAGGAATAGCCCAATCCGGTTCGTTCGGCCGCTCCAATAGGATGGCAGTAAGCTGTTGGAACCGCTCTGCGAACCGCTCCATGGATTCGGGCTTAAATAAAGCGGTATTATATTGCAGATTGCATGCCAAACGATCTTCTTCGAGATGCACGTCCAGCTTGAAATCCACCGTAGCGACATCATGCTGCCATTGAACATCTTGGATATCCAACCGGTGCTCGACGGCATCATCGTCGGAACCGAGTTCGTTATGGAACAGGAAGAGCGTATCGTAGATCGGGTTTCTGCTTGCGTCTTGATTAGCTCCCAGCTTCTCGACCAGTTCATCGAACGGATACATCTGATGATCGTAAGCATCGATGAGCGATCGCTGAACGTCCGCGACATGCTCGGCCAGCGTGGTTCCTTCCTTCACGTTCAACCGGATCGGAAGGAAATTGGCGAACATCCCGATGACGCGCTCCAGCTCCACCTGCAATCTGCCGGCAACAATCGTGCCGATGATAAGGTCATTCTGACCGGAGTAAGCATGGAGCAACGCCGAGTATACGGCGAACAAGACGGAATTCAACGTTGCATCGTTATTTTTGGCGAACAGCTTCAGCTTGTCGGTCATTTCGTTCGAGATCGTAAAATGTATCGTATTTCCCGCAAAAGTCTGCTTCGTCGGCCGCGCGAAGTCGAGAGGCATTCGCAATACGGGTAACTCGCCCGCCATGACCGTTTCCCAATACTTCGCCTGTCTGTGCATGGATAGCGTGTCGCCTTGTTCCTTCAGCCAGACGGCGTAATCTTTATATTGAACGCGGAGAGGCGAAAGATTCTCTCCGGCATACAACAGGCGCAATTCGTCCAATAAGACGCGCAAGGAAAAACCGTCCGAAATACTATGGTGCATGTCCATGAGGAGGATATGCTTATCCTCTGACATCTTCAGCAGCTCGACGCGGAATAACGGGGCGCTGCCTAAGTCGAACGGTTTGACGAATGCGCGAATTTTATCCGGCAATTCGTCCTCCGTCACGTTGCCGAATTCGAGTTCTATCGGCACCTCGGGTCGTATATGCTGCATCAGCTCCCCTTCCACCCAATGGAACGATGTTCGGAACGCTTCATGGCGCTGCGTCAATTGCCGCATCGCTTCGGCAAACCGCGCGTAGTCTATCCTTTCGTTGATCGTATGAACAACCGGTATATTATAAGAAGTCAGGTCCCGCGATTTTCTCTCCAGAATATACATTCTTCGTTGCGCGGGCGTCGTCGGATAGTAGGATTGAATCGTTGCCGGACGGATTTCGGCACACGAGATCGGGTCCGTATGATCGATTTCCCGCGCAAGCATTCGCAGCGTTGGATTGGCGAAAACTTGATTCAATAGGAGATCGACTCCGAATTCCTTCTGCACTCTGGACAACATGAGTCCCGCGATTAAGGAATCTCCCCCTAATACGAAGAAGTCGTCCTCTCTATCCATCGTCGCAACTCCGAACATCTCGCCCCATAATTGGGCAAGCTTCCGTTCGGTTTGCGTGAAAGCCGCAACATCTCCTTGGAGCTTAACCGCAACAGGCCGGTCGTCCTTATCCGCAGTCTCGGGCCAAGTAACCCAGCAGCGAATCCGTTCAAAGGAATAGGCGGGCAAGTTAACCCTCCTGCAGCCGCCGGATGGATACAATCGGTCGAAATCCACCTTCGCACCGGAAACATATAGACGGCCTATTTGCGATAGGGGGAGCCGGTGCAGCTCCTCTTCCTCGAATTCGATCGGATCCGTCCGATTCGGCTTCGCTCCTCTGGCTGTCCGTTCGCCATAATAGATATCGGAACGTGTCATCCGCGTAAGATCGGACGTGCACAGACTATCTATTTTCTCTTGCCAATCCTCCAAGCTTGTTACGATGAACGCCAATCGATAATCGTAATGACCTCTGCCTGTATTTTGCGTATAGCAGACGTCGCGCAGGTTCGGCATTTCCCCCCAGTTCTTGTGAATATATCGGCGAAAGTTCGAAATCATCTCCTTTAGAGACTGCAAGCTCCTGGCCGAAATGGTGAATAGCTCTGTCGTATTCGCCCCTGGCCCGGTTGCGCGTCGAACGACCGGCGCTTCTTCCATCACCATATGGCAGTTCGTACCGCTTAGTCCGAATGAACTGACCCCGCATCTGCGAGGAGTACCTTCCGTCTTCCATTCCGTCAATCGGTCGAGGACATAGACGGGGGATCGTTCGAACGTAATTTCCCGATTCGGTATACGAAAATGAAGGTTGGGCGGAAGCTGTTTATTTTTGAGCGCCAGCGCCGCCTTCACGAGTCCTGCAATGCCGGCCGCGCTATTCAAGTGACCGATGTTCGACTTGAGTGCGCCGAGCGCGCAAAATTGCCTTCTTCCCGTAAAACGCTCGAATGCGCTGCTGATCCCTTCGATTTCGACGGGATCTCCAAGCTTGGTTCCCGTACCGTGAGCTTCAATATAAGTGATCGTCTGCGGATCAACGTCGGCATCTTTCCATGCGGCGGCAATAACATCCGATTGAGCTGCGGCGTTCGGGGCGGTAATACCGATCGAACGTCCGTCTTGGTTGAGGGCACTTCCTTTAATGACGGCATAGATGGAGTCGCCATCCGCTAGCGCCCGTTTCAGCGGCTTCAGAACGATCGCAATCGAGCCTTCGCCTTCGCCGGTACCGTCGGAGCCGTCGTCGAACGCCTGCGTTCGGCCGTTAGAAGATTCGATGCCTATTCGGACCTCTCTCTCTGGAAGTCCCCAATAGACATTCACGCTTCCGGCAATGGCCTGATCGCAGTCGCCGGTCTGAATCGCCTTGCACGCCATATGTACAGCCACTAACGACGAGGAGCAGGCCGTATCCACGGTAAGAGTCGGGCCTTTGAAGTCTAATAGATACGCGATTCGACTTGCGATCATGGCCTGAATATTGCCTACGAACGACATATGCAATTCTTCGGGATTGCTCTGCTCTATCATTCTGCTGTAGGGGATTTCAGGCGGGGAATATCCTACGTATACGCCGGTCTTCGTGCCGGACAATCGGTTTCCTCCGTACCCCGCATCTTCTATGGCCTTCCAGGCGGTTTGCAGGAATATCCGCTGATGGGGATCGGTCATATTGGCTTCTGCCGGAGACATACGAAAAAACGGGTGATCGAAGGTATCGACTTCTTCCAAATACGCTCCTTCTTTGAAGCGAATGTCCGAATGTTCTGCCTCATTCAGAGCGGCTTTGTAGTTAAGATAATCTTGTTGACGCCGATCGGGAAAAGGTCGAACGAAATCGGTTTCGGCTTTCAATAGCTCCCAGAATTGTTCGGCGTCCTCCGCAAGCGGCAGCCGCGTGGAAATCCCGATGATTGCAATATCCCGGTTGTCCGTCCGTCTGTCCGATTGTACGGCTTTCAAATGTTGGATCAGTTGCGCTGCGATGTCCTTGTCCAGCTTGCCGGCGGAGGTATGCTCCAATATGGATTTCAATAATGCGTCCAACCGCTGTTCACTCCCGTTTCCATCATCATTTGGTTTATGCGTTCGCTTTGCTCGTCAACGGGAACCTTTTTGGTCCTAAAGATCGTCTGCAACATAGCCAGCGCTTCTCTCATATGTTCTTTCCCCGGCACGACGACCCCGTTGGTTATCCGTTCCAGAAGAGCGCGAATGCTTTCATACGGTCGAACGACGCCTGCTTCATACTCCTCGTCGTTCCAGTTGGCGTTTCTGGTGCTTACCGCCATCGCCAAACAACGGGAGACGAAGAGCGTCACGGTCTCGTTTAGTCCCGTCGGGGGCACTTTCGCTAGGGGCTGGAGTTCGTTAATACCTTTGTCGACGCTATGTACGATCAGATTCGGGATATTCTGGGCGGCTAGTTTGCCGACGACGGCCTGCGGTCCCATATCGATAACCGCAGCGATATGTCGGCTGTGCAGATAGTCCATGCAGTCCGCCCAACGTACCGGAAGACTCATCTGCAGCGTCAATTTCCGGACGATTTGCGATTCGTCCTCATAAGGCATGCCGTCTACATTGGCAAGAACCGGCCATCGGGGCGGCTTGTGTGCGATTCGATTGAGCTGTTCGGCGAATTTCCGGGCAGCCGGAATCATCAGCGGACTGTGGAAGGGACCGCTTACAGGCAAACGCAGCAGACGCGCTCCCATGGACGCCAACTGTTCTTCAACCTTCAGAACGGCTGTCCGATGACCGGAGATCACGGTTTGCATCGGCGAATTCACGGTAGCCAGAACAGCGAACTCCTCCGAGGTCGATGCCTGCTCGCAAACTTCCTCGATGATCCGAATGTCCAGATTTCCGACGGCTGTCATGATTCCGTTGCCAAGGGCTCTCGCTTCCTGCATGAATTGTCCGCGAATCCGTACCAGCTTAACCGCATCGAAGAATGAAAAGGATCCCGCGGCGGTTAAAGCCGTGATCTCGCCCAGACTGTGGCCTGCAAGATACGTCGGCTCCGTGCCTACTTCCTGCATATACACGCTGAATGCCGCATAACTAACCGTTAGAATCGCGGGCTGGGTGAATTCCGTGAGCGATAATCGCCGTTCTTTGTCTTCGAAGCAGAGCTCGCGCATATCCATATGCAACGCGTCGCTCGCTTCTTCGAAAATCCGTTGTGCCATCGGATAGGCGTCGTATAATTTTTTCCCCATTCCTATTGCCTGAGCGCCTTGCCCTGGAAACAAGAAAGCGTGACGAGTCATATTCGCCATCCTCTTTTCCTCTTACGCCGCTCGTTCATCATTTCAATACTCCTTTCTATTTATGAAATCTTCTGGATTTCTTCACATAATGAGGTTATCACCCTTTCCTCCGATAATTTCATGGAATCCAAGATCGGAATGATCGACTTCGCGATATCGAAATCCGGCTTAAGCATGTATTTTAGAATGATCGTTTTCATAAATCCTGCGTCTCTGATTACACTTTCGTATTCCGCTCTCAATCGGCGAATCTCAGGATTGTCATACTTATTGATCAGATTATCCATTAGTTTCCCGACGCTCGCTTTGTGTTCATGGAAGACGTAGAAAGGAAGATGGAGCGTATTAATCAAATCGCTGTGTCCATGTAAAAAGCGTTTGATTTGCTCGTACACGGATATTCCGAAAGCTCTTTTTTCCGGCGGATCTCTGATGAGCAACAGATCTTGGGAGGAGTTCGATGACGTTACATAATCCTGCAACAATCGATAAGCAAGTTCCAATTGAAGTTGATGACGATAATCCGATTGATAAGTGAATAACGTTAATACGTTCCATGCATGCTCCGAAGCGATGGACTTCTCCATCAGACGGAACGGTACTTCATTCACTTGCAGCTGGCCCCTTGTCGTATTGGCATAGTCGTATACATAAAAGCATTGTTTATCGAGATCATATCCGGTTATAAGCAGATTGTTTTTAAAGTGTCCCTGATTATAGGAAAACGAATGCGGCATATAGTAATCGTCATGAATGACGTATATAAAGCTGCCTTGATCGATAACATCAATCAAAAATTCGTGAATGGGCCTTTTTAGGTAGTCGATATGAATCGTTTGAGTGTGATCTAACCATGGAATGGTGCTCGATCTAATCGGAATCTCGTCGAATAGATAAAAATCCAGCCAGTGCACGTTCTCATTAAAATCAAATCTTTGATAGAGCTGCAAATAATGGTTGCAAATCCAAGACTCGTTCTCTTCGTAGTAGCTTAAAATCGATAGAGGCAACGCATGATGTTTATAGGCCGAAATATACGGCTTCACGACAGGCAGTTGTTTAATCACGCTAAGAATCTCTCCAATGATTATCGATTTTCGAATCTGATGGTTCTTGCTGCCCTAGCATGCCAGCAGTGAGCGCTTTTCCTATTTCTGTTATTCTTCTGTTTTCTGTTATTCTTCTTTCAAACCCTTCGATGAAAAAACACTATCTTTGAGGAATTCGCACTACTTTTATGGAATATCTGAATATTTTGTCGAAATTGCTTTTTCATGAGGTTCGGCAACGCTTAAAGGACACTCAAAGCCCCGCTTGAGAACATTTCCTTCGCTGCTGCGGTTACGGATGTCGGAAGATTGCCTCTTCAAAAACATAAATGTTAAATTTATTTAATTAATCGCCAAATTATTACATTTAACGATAAAAAATTGATTGTTTTGATCTATTGATCTACTGTTTCATCCCTTCTATTTAGTGTTTCCTAACTATTCCATTGTGTGCTCCATATCAATTATTGTTGTTTAGTGGCTGGCCAGCTATTACTCAATTTTGTAATCATTAACTTTTGGGAGGGGTTTTTAAAGAATGAAACTGAAGAAATGGTTTACTGTCCCGTTCATGCTAGCCATGATTCTGGTATCGGCGCAATCGGTTTTTGCTCAAGATCCTTATTACACCAATCCTAACGGGACCGTTCAGACGGCAAGGACTCTGTATCTTAATCAATGGAAACAAGATCAGCTAAGCTTTAATTCCGAGGTCGATTATTTCAAAGTGAACCTTACCAATAGGGATGAATTTATTACTGTTGAATTGAAATGTCCTCCGGCGCAAAATTGCAAGTTTACGGTTTTCGAATATCAACACGGAGCGTTTTATCATTTATTGGATTCCTCGAGAGTGTCCTCCAGCGGATTGAGATATAGTCGTCGTTTCCGGACAATCGAGGACACCTTTTATATCGCGGTGTCGGGAGCGGATCCATGGGTGGATTGGAGCACGCAGTCGTTCTATTCGTTGAGGGTCTATCACTAGTTAGTCTTTGTTCATCTCATTTGTACGAATCGATAGCCTTATAAAATAAACTCCGCCAGCCATTCGGCCAGCGGAGTTTTTCATTTGGATATCTATTTTCGCTTTACTTTTCGATCTTGCCCGTGTCCACCACTTCGAAATCGCTGCCTTTGATCTTGCCGAGATGATGCAAATCTTCATCGTCCCAACGCGGATCGTGCGCGCCGCTGAGGTATAAGCTGCTGCCATGGTCGGCGACGATCATTCCGTACTTCTTTAACGCTTTTAGGATCGCTTGGTTAGTTGGGGAAAAACCGGATATGTCATAATCCTGACGAAGCCGCAGTCTCAGCCCCATCGGAGGAAGATTAGGATCCGTAAGGTTCGAAGCGTAGTGGCTCGCGGGATAAATAAAACCTCTTTGCGTTTTGCCGACCGTAAATCGAAGAGCATGATTGATTTCTCCCGAGGAAGCTTCGTCATATCGGACAAGCCCCGGGAAGATCGGCAAGCCCGCGGCGTCGGCCGAGGTCCAGTATTTCGGTCGCTGCGCATTGGACTTCAAGTCCCACTTCGCGCCGCTCGCAGCCGTCCAGCCTTGAGCCGAAGGACGCGCATGGTACAATTCGTACAGCATCAGGTTGTCCTTGTCGACGACAATAACATGTCGGTCGCCGCCGCTATCGGGCCCTCCTTCGATTGGCGCGTTAAGGGGGATTGGATATGGCCCCGGATCGCTTTGGTCCGCGTCATCCGTAAACGTCACTTTCACTTTGGGTTGATTGCCGTCTACGATCATATAAGGGATGCCGATCGGCTCGCCTTCCCACTCCGTTCCGAAATCCGCGTGCATCCCCCTGGCTGCTCCAATGGAGGAAATAAACTTTGCCGAGTTTTTGTGTACCGGGTATTTCGAAATATCCGTGTTCCAAGCGTTGTCCTTCGGGAAGACCTGCAAGGCGGACGAACGCGCCGGCACATCCGTTTCCTCCGGGCGCTCCGGTTTCTTGCCGATATATATCGAACTCGAGGACTCGACCCATTCCACCGGCTTACCCAACGACTCCGCTGCGAATCGCAGAGGGACGTAAGTTGAATCATTGTATATAAATCCTTTCAGACCGCTCGGGGGTTGCTTGTTCGTTCCGTCGAAATAATAGCGTAAATCGCGAAACTCAACCTTAATTTGGCTTGTCGCCGCATAGGTGATGCCGGAGAAAAATACGGCTCCGCATGCGAATCCGATCATTCCCGGTTTCCAATGTCCCCATTTCGCCATCGCGCTCACTCCGCTCCTTCGTATCTTCCAATCATACTCACCGCGTTTTGCAATTTATTGCTGTCCAGTTCCTATATCCAAATTAGTACAAACAGAGCCGTATGATATATAGCAAATAAATACCAACTTTTCGACAAAATCAATCGAAGTTTGTCATAAAAGATAGAATAATGTCGAAATTGAACCGATAGTGGTTACAAATAACGGTTGGGAGCTCGGTAATACTCAAAAAACCAAACTGCGGCCGCAGTTTGGTTTTTTGATGTTAACCTGATTCCAACGTTATCCCCATGCGGCCAATTCCGTCTCGAAGTCGTGCGCGAAATCAGGGCTGACCGGCGTGACCCGTACGTTCACGTTAGCTTTCCTGAAATCTACCGTGACGTCGGGAGAAGCGCCTTCGTAAACGTAAACCCCCTTGCCCTGCTGCTGAACCGGTTCTAGCTTCGCCTTCCAAATCCCTTGTCGGCCGTCGGAACCTACCGCTTCTACGCGGACGTCCTTGTGCCCTATAATGCCGAGTTGAATGACGGCTCGGAAAGCCGTCTTGTTCAATCCGATCCTGCCGCTAGTGCCGTCAAGAATCTCTATGTTCCGAACACGGACGCCGGACCAATGGTCGCGGATAAATTGCTTGTAAGCAGCAACCTTTGAGGCGATCTCAAAGCGATCCGCGGCGAATCGCCTTCCCCTCTCGCTCGCCGGGACATACATCGTGCGCCGATAATCGTTGATCATTCTATGGGTGTTGAAGACGGGCGCGAGCGAACAGATCGATTCCTTCATGAAATTAACCCATTCCGCGGGGAGCTTCTGATCGTCTCGCTTGTAGAACAGCGGAACGATCTCCTCCTCAAGCAATCGGTAAAGCGCTTCGCTGTCCTGCTTGGACTGATATTCGCGATCACCGTCCGTAGCGCTATCTATGGCCCAGCCATTCCGTCCGTTATAGCCCTCCGCCCACCATCCATCCAGCACGCTGCAGTTGAGAACTCCGTTCAGAGCCGCCTTCTGTCCGCTCGTACCGCTGGCTTCCATCGGCTTCATGGGCGTATTAAGCCAGACGTCCACGCCTTGAACGAGCCATCTCGCTTTATCCATCGCATAGTTTTCTATGACGAAGACGCGATCCTTGAACCTCGGTTCCCGAGATCGCGCTACGATTGCACGGATCAGATCTTGCCCCGGTCCGTCCGCCGGATGCGCCTTTCCGGCGAATACGAGGCACGCCGGCCTTTGCGGATCTCCCAGGATGCGCGCTAATCGATCCGGGTCGCTGAAAATAAGCAGTGCCCGCTTATAGGTCGCAAATCGTCTTGCAAAACCGATGATAAGCGGACCGCCGTCGGACTCGTCAAGCGGCAAGCCAAGCTCCCGAAACATCTTCTGTTTAGCCTGTTGATGTTCTTCCCAGAGCGCGCCCGGTGGAATATCCCGAACGGCTGCCCAGGAATCGGGTTCCATTGTGCGAGCGGCCCAATCGGAAGGAAGATACCGATCGAACAGCTCCTTCATGCCGGCAGCCAGCCATGTCCCGATATGGATGCCGTTCGTGATCGAATCGACGGGAATATCTTGCTTCGGGATATGCGGCATCCACCGGTGGAACAAGTCGCGGGACACCTCTCCGTGCAATTGGCTTACTCCGTTTATTTTCGACGATAGACTCACGGCAAGCCGCGTCATGTTAAATGCGCCGTCCACGCAGCCTAGCGACAATACCCGATCTCTGTCCGTTCCAAGCTGCCAATAGTAGTCGCCGAAGTATCGGTCAATCATATCGATCGGAAATACGTCGTGCCCGGCCGGAACCGGCGTATGCGTCGTGAAGACCGTGCTAGCTTTGACCGCTTCTAGCGCTGTCTCGAAAGGGATGCCCTCAGCCGACAGCATTCGAATGCGCTCGAGCGTTAAGAACGCGCAATGTCCTTCGTTCATATGCCAGACGTCAGGCTGGATGTCCAGCGCTGCAAGCAATCTCGCGCCGCCGATGCCGAGAAGTATCTCTTGGCTTAATCGGACGTTCTGATCGCTAGGGTAAAGCGTGTCCGTCAGACGGCGGTCCGCGACGCTATTCGCTTCAATGTCCGTATGGAGCAGATACAGCATGACCGAGCCAACCTGTACGGACCACGCATTCGCATATACGTGCCTGCCGGAGAGCGGAACCTCGATAACGAGAGGTTGACCGACGTCATTCTTTACGAGCCGAACCGGGTAGACGCTTCCCCGATGATCGATCTCCGGATATAGATGCTGCTGCGAGCCGCCATCGTCTATGCGCTGCTGGAAATAACCTTTTCCGTAATATAGGCCAACTCCCGTAAGCGGAACATTCAGGTCCGCTGCCGCCTTAATATGATCGCCGGCCAATATGCCGAGGCCGCCCGAGTAAATGGGTAAGGATTCATCCAATCCGAACTCCGCCGAGAAATACGCCACGCCGCTCTTGTGCATTATCCCACCTCAATTATGCCGAAGATTGCGCCCCGTCGTGTAAGCGCCAAACTTGATGCCATTTACTATATGCCGCTTAACGGTACGCGTGCCTAAGGCAATCATTGACGGATTTCAACGTCGGTATCCGGGGAGGTTTATTCGTTAGACGGCTTCGAAAGGATGAAATCATGCAAGAAATTGATGTAGAGCGAGGCCAAATGTCTGGTGGATTTAACGGAAGTCTTTCTCATAATGCTGGCGATATGATTTTTCGCCGTCTTCTCCGTAATGAAACAAACCTGTGCGATCTCGCGATTACTGTAGCCTTTGAACAAGAGGTGTTCTACGACTTCGATTTCTCTGGGGGTAAGATCGTACTTCCTGACAAAACAACCTAATACGGTTACGAAATATAAGTCCGATTTATCCAGCGTGTTGATTATCATCTTTTTTCTGATTCTCCTGAGGGTTCGATTACCTCTTCTATCCCGCTATTTATATCGATCATCATGAATCGTACTCATTGTACATTCTCGCGTTGAACTTTATCTGAACATTCGAGCGCGATCGCGAACCCGTAAAAGCCAGTGCCTTTCCGATCGTGTTTGATTTATAATAGAACAATAATATTTTCTATTCATTCACATGGAGCGTAACTATGATCAACCGGAAAAGCGTAATGATTATCGGGGCCGGGATCGGCGGTTTGGTGACTGCCCTGCAGCTGCACAAGTTGGGAATGAAGGTGCGGGTTTACGAAAGCGTTGAAGAGATCCGCGCGCTTGGAGTGGGCATCAACCTGCTCCCGCATTCCGTTAAAGTATTAACCGAATTGGGTTTGGCGGACGAGTTGGATCGTGAAGGGGTGCGAACCGCGGAGCTAGCTTACTATAACAAATTCGGGCAACTGATCTGGCAGGAGCCGAGGGGATTGGATGCCGGTTATCAATGGCCGCAGTACTCCATTCACCGGGGTAAGCTCCAAATGCTTCTGCTGCGGGAAGTGCAACGGAGGTTGGGCGAAAATTCAGTCTTGACCGGACATCACTTGGCCGAATTCGAACAACATGCCGGAGGCGTAACCGCTCATTTCGTCAATCGGAAGAGCGGTCAGTCGATCGGCCGTTATTCGGCAGATTTGTTGATCGGCGCCGACGGTATTCACTCGGTGGTGAGGAAGAACTATTATCCCGACGAAGGCGCGCCTAAATACGGGGGACGGATTCTTTGGCGCGGCACGACGGAAGCCCCTCCCTACCTGACCGGCAGGTCGATGATCATGATGGGGCATGTCGACGTCAAGTTCGTCGCGTACCCGATCTCCGCACCTAACCCGCAAGGAAAATCTCAGATCAACTGGATCGCCGAATTGACCGTTCCCGGGGGGATGCTGGACCGTACCGATTGGAACCGGAAAGCCAATAAGGAAGATTTCGCTCCTTCATTCTCCCAGTGGAAATTCGATTGGATCGACGTTCCCCTGCTCATCGAACAATCGGTGGCCGTGTACGAGTTTCCCCTCGTGGATAAAGACCCCGTCAAGCGATGGGCGTTCGGCCGCGTAGCCCTACTCGGCGATGCGGCGCATCCGATGTATCCGATCGGATCGAACGGCGCTTCCCAAGCGATACTCGATTCGGAGGCATTGGCTAAGTCCCTGTCGGATTCGGATGACATGGAAGGCGCATTGAAGCAATTTGAAGCTTTAAGATTGGACAAGACTTCATCGATCGTCCTCAGCAATCGGCAGAACGGTCCCGAGATCGTCATGCAGATCGTGGAGGAACGAGCGCCGAACGGGTTTGCGAACCTTCATGACGTGATCAGTCGTCAAGAGCTAGAGGCAATCTCTACGCGTTACAAACAAATTGCGGGCTTCGATAAAGATACGTTGAACGCCGGTAAGGAAGTGAAGTCATGATGAATGCCGATTTCGCCTTCGAGGCCTTCATCGAAGTCGGTCCTATTCAGGAAGTCGGGCACACAGCCAAAGGCGCGAGACGAATGATCCCCATTCTGGGAGGACGATTCTCGGGACCGAGGATCGAAGGCATTATCCTTCCCGGCGGAGCCGATTGGCAGCTTATCCGCGCGGACGGCGTCGCGGAGATCGAAGCGATGTACACGATGAAGACTTCGGATGGAACCATGATCTATATCGTGAATAAGGGGTATCGCCACGGTCCGAAAGAAGTGATGTCCCGGTTGGCAGCCGGAGAACCCGTGTCCCCGGAAGATTATTACTTCCGGACGACGCCCTTCTTCGAAGTCGAGAACGGCCGATACGATTGGCTCAATCGTACGTTGATGATCGGCAAAGGCGAACGGACGAAAGATGCGGTTCGCATTCGATTCTACGAAATCCTGTAAACGTACTTTAACGCGAAGAAGCGCAAATGATCGAGACGAGATTGATGTTTCCTTCCGATAAACCGACATGCCACTCATCGATCCGCCTTGCAAGTAAAGGCCATGAGAGCAGATCTTGAGTTTGAAGCGGATTGGCCGGCTCAAACCCGGACAATTGAAGCCGTTGAATCCAAGATGCGGTTCGTTCATGCCTCTCGACCCGATCCGTCTCGGGTACTCCGAGTACGTCTTCGATCTCTCTGCTGAAGAAGATTTTGAGCGATCGCTTCTCTTGAGCCGTGATATCGCACTGATCGATTAAGCGAAACACGTTCGAATAGTGACGCCAACTTTCGGCGAATCGTTGTCTAACGTCGCGTACGAAATGATCGGAATCGGGTTCGCACAGGACGACGAGTGTCGGTTTAAGAGAATGTATCCGCGACAATAAGATCTTGCGCGCTGCATCCGGAGCCCCGCCGTGCACATGATGCAGCGAGAACGCCGCGTTGACGAGCAATCTCCCGTCGGATGCCTGGATATCATTCCAGAATTCCGCTTCAACATCCTCCATGGTCCGTGCGCAGCCGTGAAAATCCAGATGAATGCCCGCCTCTTCCGCTGCTTTCCGTACGCTCGCCTCCGCTGAACCCAGACTAGCGGGATCCGGTTCGATCGCATGAATGGTCAAGGATACAGGCGGCTTGTTCATCGCGGCAAGACTCTGGATCAGAAGGACAATCTGTCTGCCTGTGCCAATTCCGATCTCGAGAAGCTTAAGCGAATCCGCGCCTTCCGCCGCGTTAACCAGACAGCGATTGGCTATCGTTCCCGCTGCCATAGCTACCGGAAATTTGGAGCACAATAGGTTGAACAACTCGATCTGAGGCACGTCGTGCTGACGAAGATATAAATTCATGACTTCCATTCGAGAACGATCCAATCTGCTCATGAACGCTTTCCCGAACAGATAGGCAATAAGATCCGCTCCCTCTTCTTCCATGCGCAACGTGCTGATCCAAGACGACAATCGCTTGATCACGTGTCCCCGCCGACCCTCTAACATATCCTGCAATATCGCTAGGAGCTGTTCCCTTCGTATATCTTCTAAATCGCAAGCTGATACCATGGGCATTGTCATTGCGATTATTCGCCCCCTTATTTCCTGTTAATAATTTACATAGATTACATGGTTACATAATATGACAGTATAATGGCAATTTTATCGAGAAAGAAGTGAGTAAATAACTAATTGCATATGAGAATATACCTATGAGATTAAGCATATATATGCGAAAGAGGCTGTCCCGGAGAGGGACGCCTCTTTTCTATTGCTGATCGATATAATCAAGCTAACGCAGCACACTAACTGCATAAATGGCAGGTATTCCAATCGAGGGGGATACTCTATTGCCTTTAAACGGTACGAAGTGCAGGTATTTGAGTAGGAAACGAGAGTTCTGACGGTTTGGCGATAATGTGATGTATTCGATACAGTTATTCAGTGGAAAAATGACGATTCTGTAATAACGAACGGCACTTCATGCAGTTAAAGTTGGATGGTCGAGCCGGAGAGTGCCTTTTTTGGGTATCGTTATTTCGTAATCTCGAAGCTCAGATGGATCGCCGGCATCGCGGAGCCTGGATGATCCTGCTCATACGTGAGCTGAGGAGCCAGATAAATATCCGGCACTGTCTTCTTTCCTCGGTAAATGCCGGGATACAGATCGATGAGATGGTGTCCGGGTTCGCCAGCCGCGATGATCGTAAACTTCAACGTCCCTTGGCTGTTGAACGCGCACATATAACCGGTATACGCATTGTCATAGACCAAGTAATAGGCGTTATCGAATTCAGTCCAGCCTGCGCCCTTGATCTCGACTTCGATCTCCGTCCCTGCCGGACCGGAAGATTTGTTCACCGATACGATCGAAGGCAGAATCCGCAGATAGGCTTCGCCGAAAGACTCTTTATCCGATTTTAGCTCGATCCGGTGAGGTACGCCGCCAAGGTCGTCGGGAATCGGGAACTCGTATTGAATATTGCCGTCGCCATCCGATTTCACGTTGCCAATCGGCTTCATTTTCTCGGAGAATCCTGCCGCCGTAACGCGATTGCCGACCATCGTGTACCAGACAATTTGATAAGATTCATTAGCCGGGACGCCTTTCGCCTGGAGCGCGACTTTCTCTCCGACGGTGCCTTCTTGCTTGCTGAGGGAAACGCTGACTCCCGGTTTCATCTTAAGCGCGGGCATCTTCACGCCCCCGTCAGCAGCGGACGCGGGAACCTTGCCGACTCTGTTCCGCAAATCCGGTTTCTCGTCGGTTACATCGAAACTGAACGAAGGAACCGGCAAATACGCGTTCGGAGCTTGCTGGTGATTAATGTAACCCATGCCTAGGTAGCCGTGCCATACGGTAATGGAATGCTTGCCGGCAGACCCGGACGCACGGAACTTAGCCGTTGCCGATCCATCGGTCGAGATGGCCGTAATAAGTCCGGTCATCTTGTTGTCATAGGTCACCTGCCAGTTGCTGTCCATGTTGGCCGGACCGATGCCTTCCGCCGTAATCGTAATCTCGGTGCCTACCGGACCGGAGGAAGGAGACATCTTGAACGTCGGATTCACGTAGTAATTGTTCTGCGCCGCGTTGTTGTTGCCTTGGCGCACGAACACCGTATGGTCTCCGCCGAAACCTTGCGGTACCGTGAACGTTCCTTGCCAGACTCCGTCTTTATCCGCCGTCCCTTGCAGCAGGACGACTTCCTTCTCCTTATATTGCGGCCCGATGACGGTGTAGATGCCTTCTAGCTGATAACTTCCGTCGACCGTAAGCCAGATCAGCTTGGCGGTCTTATTCGGTGCAAGCCCCGTTGCGTTGAAATCAACCTTGGAGCCGATCGTTCCCGTCGTCTGAGCAAGTTTAATCTCGGGTTTCGCGCTAGCCGCGAAGCCTTGCGATGCTTGAGGCAACCACACGAGACATCCCGCGAGCAGCACGGCAAGCCACTTTTTCCCTTTCAAGTTAAGCCGATAATCCAATGTCGACTTCTCCTCTCTTAATTAGCGGCAGGCGCTTCTTCAGTCGCAGGTGCCTCATCGGATGCAGGTGCTTCCTCGGCAGCGACGATCGTGATCAACGAAGGCTCCACGTTAAACGGCTCGAAAGTTCCTTGCGCCGTAGCGGATTGCGCCGTAACCGAATATCTCAGAACGCCTTTAGGCGTTTCCTCGGTAATCCGATAGACTCCTCTCCAGAAGAGCATATCTTCCGGCATGCCCGGTTCTTCGAACATAACCATGTCGATCGTTTCGCCGGTTCCCAGCTTCACTTGAAGCTGGGCATCCTTCGCCAGCTTGCCTTTCGCGTCGACAGCTTTCATCCGGAATACGATCGCGTCGCCGACCGCGAAGCGGCTCGTCAGCACGCAGCCCAAGTTCTGCGATACGGCGTCGCCGAATACGGTCAAGTTGCCGGCTTTCAGCGTTGCCGTCAACGATTCCGCGTTCCAGCCGACACCCGAGAATCCGGCCGCAGCCGCCAGATCGCGCACGGCGACCGTCGGTTTGCCGCCCTTGACGATGACTTTCAGCTTTATACCGCCCACGACAGCCGTCTTCTTAGACGCGTCGTATACGTACTTGATGCCCGTTGTCTTCGAGAATGCGGCAAGATCGACGTAGGTTTTACCGTTAAAGATCGCGTTCGACGACGAAGTGATCGCTTTGCCGTTCACCTGTACCGATACGCCTCTCTCGGCGGCAGATACGGTAGCGAACGAAGTGACGATCGCAGCGGCCGCAAGAACGGATACGGCGCTTTTCCTTAGAACTTTGTTCATGGGTTATCTCCTCCAGAAATAAAATTTCATCAGTGCAGATACTCACTGAAATATTGCAACGTGATAAATCTTACCATTGACGATGTAACGGCGGGTAGTGACTCCGGTCATCATGACGGTCACTTAATGGAGCCTTGAGGTCATGACGAAATTAGGTAACTTATCCTATCCTTGCATCGACTAAGGAGAGAATGAATCGCCAAAAAGCGAAAAGCCGCGATTTACGCGGCTTTTCGTCAGGGATAAGCTCTCGTTACCCGAAGGTGTTATATACGTTATCGCATTCTTCGGCGGTCGGTTCATAGAAACAGTGCTTCTTCCATCTGCCTACGAACGGCTGACCATACCAAGTCGACGGGCAGGGTCCCGGGGCGTCGTACGTTCCTGGACGGAAATACCACAGGGAGAATTTGGCCGGCCAACTTCTCTCCCCGTTCACGGCCCGCTGGGCTAGACGGCGTTCCCTGTCTCTTGCGGGTTGATAGTACATCCCATGCTGCAGCGCTTCGAACGCATGCGGTTGTTCGATCATTTGGGGAATCGTTCGCAAATTTTTAAAATCCGAGCAATTCGCTCTGATTCGGTTAATGCCGACATTGCCAACCAGGAGCATCCCCTGCTCGCCTTCGGCTTCCGCTTCGGCACGAAGCAGCCTTGCGAGCATATCGATATGCGGTTTCGTAGCTTTAACGACTGCCATTGGCTCACCTCTGATGATTTATAGCTCATCATATTGTAGGCGAAGCGGAAGTGTTACTCGGGCCCAAGCTAAACGAAATCCGCTTGTGCCGTGTTGAGGGTCTGGGTACTCACATACGGTATAGCATATCCGTTCACCTAATCCGACATTGTCGAGAAACGAGGACGATGTGATGAGCACTCATTTATCTCTCCCGGCGGTACTAAGACGCATTCTGCGCGCCTTAAAGAACAAGGAAGCTTTCTCATTAGTACGAATCGGCGACGGAGAGAATATCGTCATCAGCCAAAATTCGGTATGGCCCTTAAAGAAAGTCATGCGCGAGCCGTGGGCGAAACGTAAAGATAAAGGGGTAACTCTTCCGAACTTGAGGCTTCGCGACGAGCTGGTACGTTCCGTTCGAAAGGCTACCGTCGTAGGCATACTCGATAAGAACGATCGCATGATCCGTGCTCCGCGCTATTTGAAGAGACGTTTAACCGATCGGGTGTTTCGCCATTACAAGCTTAATCCTCGGTTAACCTGCAACGCGATCGTAAACCGCGTGATGCCTTATGAGCCGTTGTTCCGCAAGGTCGTTAAGGGCAGACGGATTCTCGTGGTCAACCGTAACCCGAGCGCCATTAAATCCGTCCTGGAGCGCCCGCCCTATCGCGCGAAAGTTACCGCAATGATCCGGTTCGCTCATTATAGGCAAATTCGTTCCGCCTTAAGAAAAGCGGCGCGACATCAACGCTCTTTCGATTTGGCGCTGATCACCTGCGGTGTGAACGCGGTCATCTTAGCTCCGCGAATCGCCCGATTAACCGGTAAAGTCGCGATCGATTTCGGGCAAGCTCCGAAGTTCGTTAAACGCAAATAATTTTCCGATAGGAAGAGGAGCGAAGTTCATGGGCCGGGCTTCACGCAAGGGCGTAACCCTCATTACCCCAACGATCCGCAGGCAATATATCCATCGTATATTCGACAACTATGCCCGTCAGCAACGGAATCCCAAAGAGCTTATCATTATTCTGAATAAAAATAGCCTCCGCCGTGCCGACTATCTCGAACAGGCGAAGAAATATCGCCATGTACGGGTGTATCAACTTCCCGAGCGCAAGTCGTTGGGCGAATGCTTAAACTTCGGGGTGTCCAAAGCCAAATACCGCTATATCGCCAAAATCGACGATGACGACTATTATTCCCCCAATTATATATCCGAGGCGATGAAGCTTCTCATGAAACCGAAAGCCGATCTTGTCGGCAAGGAATCGATCTATTTCTATTTCCCGCACTCCGGAAAGCTGTTGCTGCGTCAAAGAAGACATCGTCCCGGTCAAAGAGTGTGGGCCATTGCCGGAGCTACGATCATGTTCAACCGGAGAGTGTTCCGGCGCGTCAAGTTCGCCAAGGCCAAGCAAGGTACTGATGCCCTATTCATCAAAGATTGCTTGAAGCAAGGGTATCGGATTTATACGACCTCCAAGTATAACTTCGTTGCCGTTCGAAGAGCCGATTCGAGGTCGCATACGTGGAGAATAACGGATAAGCGCTTGTTAGCCTCGAAGAACGTTCGGGTCGTCCGCACGGACGATTTCGGCAAGATCGTGAATCGTAACCGGCGTTGATCTCTAACCGAATCTCGTACCGCCCGATAGCAAAGCCCGCGGCCGATGATCGCCGCGGGCTTTGTACGTAACGTCTCCTATTCCATTCCCCTTGTAAGTTGTTGCGCCGCTAAAGCGATGAACATAAAATGCGTCGAGCCGCCTCCGAGTACATACTCCACCTGCTGCCATAGATAGGGGAACACAAGCAACTCAGGGAAGTCGGGCCGAATCAGCGCGGTGCCCGATATGACGCCGCCGGGAATATACGACCAGTCGGCGCGATTGAGCCCGTATCCTACCGTTGCCGAATGAGCGCCCACTCCCGATGCGAACGACATCGTGTTGGACCCCGGATGGCAACCGAGCACAAAGTTAAGCGCATTAAATATCATCTCGGAATCGAACCATTCAGGGTAAGCCTTATGCAGGAAATAGTATTCGAAACCGAGTTTCTGGATCCCCCACCCCGCTCCCCATATATGCGGGCGATACGGTATCCCATACGGCGTCTCGGCGATTAACCGCGTCAGCCGATCCTTCAAAGCCGGCAATGCATCGCGAATTTTACTCGTGAAACCGGCGTCATTCATCGCTTGCTCGGCTCGCGCGATAAACCAGCCTACTTTATCGATCGACTCGACGATATAATCGGCTTCCGATAGCAAGAAGTCCTTGTAGGATCGTTCGCCGGTGGCCAGGTACAATTCCGCGGCGGCGTGAATTTTGGCCGTTCTGGCATGGCCGGTTCCATCCGTAACGCTGTAAATCTCGCAGGCCGACTGCAAAGATTGGTTGCTTAAGGTCGGATTGAAGTCTTTCAAAGCGCGGGAAGCGGCTGCCAGATGGGCGGCTGCCGTTAATTCTCGCGGCGGATTATCTTCGGTGAACACCCAGCGATCCCCGAGCATGCTCGCGCTATCGCCCAGATGGACATATTGACGAAGATCGCTTTCGATAATCCCCCGATAGAGCCGTCCTAATGCACGATAGGCTCCCACGACGGACAAAACGCCGTGTTCGATCTGCTGCAGGATGTCGTTCTTGCCGTCCGGCTGGTGAATCTCGACGATTCTGCGGTTCTGGTCTATGGTTGTCGCATCGTAATAGACATTAAAGGCTTCGTACGCCAAGGCGAGCGTATAGAACTCACCGGACTGCGATTCTATGCGAAGATCGAAATCGCCGGCATCGTGCCATCCGCCGATGTTCAGTCCAGGCACGACTTCGCCCGGTTTATAAGTGGTCAACGTAGAAGGGCCTTGTTCATAGCCGTCGAAGTGATTCAGATTTACCGGAGCCATCCGGGCGTCATCGTGGTGACAATGACCGTGCCATACGCGGTATTTTTCGCTTACGCGCATATGACACATTTGCACGGGAAGGAAATACTCCAGCACCGGCTGCCAGACGCCCCGGTCGTACACATCGCCCGCGATACGGAATACGGACGATTCCGAAGCGCCGTATTGGACTTTGTACAACCCTTCTTCCCTAATGTTCGTAAAATCGAACTTCAAGTAGCGATAGCGGAGGAATCGTCCCCACTCTTCTCCTTCGGCGGCAAGAACCTGTTCGGCGCCGTTCTCCGTATATTTATAAAGCACGGGTTTCTGGCGTTTGCGATCCCGCTCGTCAAGTTCGATGATGGCCGTCTTCGTTTGCTTCGGATGATAGCCCACCTGCGAGGTTTGTACGACGGCCGGATAGATCCAGTCTTCTACGACGTTGGGCGTGATCACCCATTCTATCGCACGGCTTGCGGCACCTGCGGGCACTTCGCTGCTGATCGCGAACCAGCCGTTGTTATGGTTCATGCGTCCGTCGTATAGCTTCAGCTCCGCGCCCTTGCTCTCGATAGTAAAGCGGTTATAAGGGTCGTCGGGCCGGACTGTAAAACGTTTTCCAATCGCATACGGTTCGGCAATCAGATCGTCCGCGATCATCGGATTGTATGCCTTGTTGTCGCCTGACAGAAGCTTGGGATCCGCTTTCGCATCCGGCTCGCTAAAGTTCCCCGCATGCGGGGAATTGGACGGTTGCGATAACAGAGGACCGTTAGGCTGTTCGGGGAAAATGCCGTGCTTGTTGTCCATGATCCAAGGTTTGCCGAACAACGCGCCGGGGAACAGCTCCAGGTTGAAGCTTAACTTGCCGACGAACTTGTCCGGGATCGGTCTGTCCAAATCGACGGTAACTTTGACCGAAGCCCCCTCCCCTTGGACAATAACCTTGTAATTGAATTGGAAATCGGGATAGATCATCGGATTAAAACCCTTTAAGTGCCTGGATGAGTCCGGAAAACTGAGCGTAGTGGCGATCGTATTCGTTGTTTCGTCCAGTTCGCGATCGCCCTGCTTGGGCACCGGTTGCCATTGTCCGGGCGTCTGTTCGAATCGGATATCGCCGTTCGTCGCGACGCGATTGCCGTGCATTATGATACTGACGCCGGATTGATGCCCTTCCGGATAAATATCGTCGAAGGCCATCACGTCCACGCCTAGATTTTTGAAATAACCGTCATCTCGATTTAACCGGAATCCCTGGTTCCGAGAGGACGTGAACCCGTTTTCTTTGCCCATTATACAGCCTCCTTATATTCGTACCCCTGATATAGATGATCATACACCGCCGTCCCGCTCCGATACAATTGATCGATTTAGCCGATTTTCTATGTAAAAATAAAAAAAGGACAGGCGCCCTGTCCCTTCTTGAACCGATTATCGGAATGTTGGCGGTCGACTGGATTCGTCAGGGAACACATGCTGGACGAGCGTATTGAACTCGGAGACGTATCGCCGGAGCGGGTAACCTTCCCGTACGGCTTGGGTATAAGTCTGCATGCGACTCCACAATACCGGGTCTTCGGAGACGAACACGTTACGCGTTGACGGAGATCTCGAACGAATGGCGTCCGAGACGTTGGATAGGAAAGCATCCGGCAGCTGCGGTCCGTTCGTCAGAATATCCGAGGACCCTCGGTTCACCGCGACGTAGGCGTTGCGGTCCGTCATCATCACGTAAGCGGATTGCACGCCCGGCATATGAATCACGACGTCCGACATCTCATCGTTCAATTGAAAAAAGGTGTTGTCGTGCAAGCCGGCCGCATCGTAGCTGTCCAAGGCCTTCGCCCGGGAAACCCCGTCCAGAATCCCGATATTCGGGGTAGGCAGCGCGTTCGATCGAATGCTCCCATCAACGGCGTCCGGTGTTCTGTCCGAGCATCCCGATGCGGTTAAAGTCAGTAAACCTAGCATCGTGAACGCCATCCATTGTATGCGCAATTCCAATCCTCCCCCGGCTTATAGTTCGGCTTCCTTCGCTGTCGTTAGGATTGGAACATTGCATATTGTTTATGCGCGGGTTTCCACCTTATACATTGCCGTTATAACCATTGGGATATTTTCGCAGGACGGGCCTGTATAAGATCCATGCTGTGATGAGAACCTAACCGCAAGAGTAAATATTCGTTCAAAGGCAGGTATTTCGATGAAAAATAAAGTTTTAAGCGGCTTGTGCGCAGCGGTTGTCGCTTTGATGATGGTTGCAGTTCCGGTCTATGCCGAATCCGGGAAGACCAACGGAGGAAACGGCGGCCTCGGCAACGGAATGGGGACGGATCGTCACGATCATATGCATGTTCAGTCGCATAACAGAGGGACGAGAACGCAAGCAACCGGCAACCGCGAAGTCAGCGTCTACGGCACGGGTACAGGGAGCCAATTCTGGAACGTCAATGCGAATCAGCGCGGCACTGGCATGACGAACGGTGCTTCAACGTACCGCTCGCAGTCTTATAACACCAATGGCTATCGTGCTGCGGCGACGACGGAGCGCAACACCTCGTGGGGGTGGCTCGGATGGTTAGGACTTCTCGGTCTTTTCGGGCTTCGGAACCGCGATCCGCAACGTAATCGTTAACGTCAACATGCGCAATAGCGATGCAGCTCTCTTTTCGGACTCCGGAAGGGAACTTGCATCGTTATTTTTTGTGCTTCTTGGACATCCCGAAACCGACATACAATGAATCAAGTCGCTCGCCGAAATCACGAAGGGAGGATATGCCCATGTGGGTTAAGCCCGATTTCAGAATTATCGAGACTTGCGCAGAAGTGACGGCTTACGCTTACCGCAAATAACTCGCTATGCCGGAGCAATCCGGCATCTCTGCTTTAGAGGGGATAACCGATGATCATTAAAGTGTTAGGTTCCGCCGCGGGCGGAGGCTTTCCGCAATGGAATTGCGCTTGTCCGAATTGCCGTCGGACGAGATCCGGCGATCCGAACGTAAGCGCTAGGCGGAACGATTCGCTCGCCGTCAGCCCTGACGGAATCCGTTGGGTATTGCTGAACGCAAGCCCGGATATAGGCGTTCAATTGGAAGCGCAAGCCTGCCTTCACCCGGGCCCTTCCCTACGCGGGACTCCTATTCAAGCCGTACTGCTAACCGACGCGGAATTGGATCATACGACAGGTCTTCTAGGACTCAGACAGGGCACGTCCATCGATATACACGCCCCTTCCCCCGTGCTTCAAGCGCTAGCGGATAGCTTTCCGATACGGCGAGTGATTGAACCTTTCGCGAGCAATCGGTGGATAGAGGTTGTACCGGAGGAATCTTTCCACCTATTTGGGGGACAATTATCGGTATGTCCGATTGATTTGGGCAATAAGCCTCCCCGATACGTCCGCGCGAGCCCTCCCCTCCATCCGACTCGGGAATCGAAGCCATGGGTCGTCGGTTACCGCATGACGGATCGGAAGACGGGAGGCGTGGCCGTCTATGCGCCGGGGATCGAGTCTTGGTCGGACACGCTTGCGCGGCATGCGGAGAGCGCGGACGTCCTATTCCTCGACGGAACGTTCTGGCATAGCGACGAACTTCGCACGCTGGGCGCGTCCGAGCTGGACGCATCCGACATGGGACACCTCCCTATTGCCGGATCGAACGGCAGCGCCGAACGGATCGCGCGTCTATCGGCGAGGCGCAAAGTCTATGTTCATATCAATAACACGAATCCGATATTGGTCGATCATTCGCCGGAAAGACGAAGGTTGACAGCCATGGGCATTGAAGTCGGGTTTGACGGGATGGAGATGGAAGTTTGATGTTGGAATCGTATTTGTTGTCGAACGAACAATTTACGTCGCGTTTGCGGCAGGTTGGCGAAGAGCGCTATCACGATAAGCATCCCTACCATATCGCGATGCACGAAGGGAAGCTCTCCCCTGCCCAGCTACGGGCTTGGATCGCCAACCGATTTTACTATCAGAAGAATATCCCGATTAAAGACGCCTTGATCTTGTCCAAGCTGCCTTCCAGGGAAGACCGCCGCGAGTGGATACAGCGAATCATCGACCATGACGGACGGGCGGGCAGCGAAGGCGGTATCGAAGCGTGGATACGTCTTGGCGAAGCCGCGGGAATCTCTCGCGAGGAAATGCTGGATGAGCGTCACGTGCTTCCGGCCGTGCGATTCGCCGTCGACGCCTACGTGAACTTCTGTCGGCTGGAGCCATGGCCTATAGCCGTCGCCTCCTCGCTTACGGAGTTGTTCGCCCCTACTCTCGTATCGAAGCGGATCGGCGTCTTCGAGCAGTTGTATCCATGGATTCGCCCTGAAGGGCTCGCTTACTTTCAAGCCCGGCTGCACCAAGCGCCGCGCGACGCGGACCATGGACTCAGCATCGTCTTGCGCGAATGCAGGGATCGCAGCGATCAAGAACGAGCGATCGACGCATTGCGCTTCAAATGCAACGTTCTGTGGGCGCTGCTGGATGCGCTTAGCTTGGCTTATCCCGGAGGTGAGCAAGAGCGATGAGTCATTGGGCGCTGTCGGAACGGCCGAAGGTCAGCGGTCCGGGTCGCTTGAAATACGACAAAGCCCGTCAGGCGGAACTCTTGCTGCTGCCGGAGCGGGTCGTCGAGCTTAACGAGGCGGCGGGGGCGATCCTCCGCCTCTGCGACGGGCAGCGCACGATAGCAACGATCATAGGAGAACTGGAGGCGAAGTACGGACAGACCGGTCTCGAAGACGATATCTTCGAATTTTTAGCGGCGGCCGCGGAGAAAGGATGGTTAGAAGTATGCCCGTAGGCTTACCTTATGCCTTAACGGCAGAGCTCACTCATCGATGTCCGCTCCATTGCCCCTACTGCTCGAATCCGATCGAACTTCAGAAGAGAGAATGCGAGCTTTCGACCGATGAGTGGCTGAACGTATTGGAACAGGCAGCCGATCTAGGTGTCGTGCAAGTCCATTTCACGGGCGGAGAACCGCTATTGCGCTCGGATTTGGAACAGCTTATCGTTCGGGCCCGCGAGTTAGGCTTCTTCGTCAACCTGATTACGAGCGGGGTCGGATTGGCGGAAGAGCGAGTCCGGCGTCTCTCGGAAGCCGGAGTCGACAGCGTACAGCTTAGCCTGCAAGCCGCCACTTCGGAGCTTGCCGATACGATTGCCGGATTCAAGGCATATGAACGGAAACGACAAGCAGCTAAGCATATCCGAGAGAACGGCCTTGCGCTGAATATGAACGTCGTCCTCCATCGCGCCAACCTTCATCAGATCGAGGAAATGATCGCTCTTTGCGTAGCATGGGGAGCGCAGCGGTTAGAGCTGGCCAATGCCCAATACTACGGATGGGCATTGCGCAACGTCGATCAATTGCTTCCGCTCAGGGAACAGCTTAAGGAAGCCGAAGCCGCCTACGTCCGGGCGAGCGAGCGTTACGGCAAACAAATCGAACTCTTATGGATCGTGCCTGATTATTACGAAGACTCCCCGAAGCCCTGCATGGGCGGATGGGGCCATATTTCGCTCACAATAGCTCCGGATGGGCAGGTTCTGCCATGCACCGCATCATCGGAAATTCGGAGCTTGTCCTTCGACAATGTGCGGGATCGCGATTTGGATTGGATTTGGAAGCACTCTCCCTCATTTAACGCTTTTCGAGGCCAGGAATGGATGCCTGAGCCCTGCAGGAGCTGCGAACGGCGCGAACTGGATTACGGCGGTTGTCGGTGCCAAGCTTTCCTGTTGACGGGCGACGCCCGGGCAACCGATCCCGTATGCGCTCTATCTCCGCATCGCAGCGTAATCTTGAATCGGATAGGTTCGAACGAGACTGGAGAACGGGGAACGTATTCCTATTCGTACCGCGGAGGGTGATCGAGGATGATTATTATCGATGCTCACTGCGACGTGCTCAGCAAGCTGCTGGTCAGTCCGGAATTGGATTTCGTCCGCGGCCAAGAAGGCCTGGACGTTACGTTCGAGCGAATGCTGGCGTCCGGCATCCGCGTTCAGAATTTCGCCGTCTATTTACCGGAACGATGGTCCGCCGATTTCCGATACGTCCTGGAGAGCATCGACTTGTTCCACGAACGCGTTCTTGCCTTGCCGCAGATGCGGTTTATCCGCGCGAAATCCGACATGCGCCTAGCCATCGGCGACGATCGGATCGGCGCGCTGCTATCCTTGGAAGGAGTAGATTCGCTTCACGGAAACTTGGCCTATCTTCGGATTCTATATCATCTCGGCGTAAGGATCGTCGGCATCACTTGGAACCGCGCCAATTGGGCGGCGGACGGCGTTCTTGAGCCGAGGCAAGGCGGTTTTACCGCGGCGGGAATGGAGCTCGTCCAGGAATGCAACCGACTAGGCTTGATCATGGATGTCTCTCATCTCTCCGAGAAAGGCTTCTGGGAGCTCCTCGAAGCATCCCGGAAGCCCGTTATTGCTTCCCACTCCAACGCAAGCGCGATCAGCCCCCGCTCGAGGAACCTGTCGGATACGCAGATCAACGCGCTCATTCAAGCCGGCGGCGTCATGGGAATTACGTTCGTTCCTCCGTTCGTGAGCGAGGGTCCGCCTGTCTCCATCGACCGGATTCTTCTTCATATCGATCATGTATGCGCATTAGGCGGCAAATGCCATATCGGCTTCGGCTCCGACTTCGACGGGATCAAGGAATGGATCGTCGGACTTGAACACGCGGGACATTATGATCGGCTAGCGAACCTCTTGTTGAAGCATTACCGGGAGGACGACGTCAAGCTTTTCCTGCACGGCAACTGGCACCGATATTTCATGGAGCAGTTGCCGGACGGATAACGTCCACTCTCGGGTCCTTATCGCTTGGATGCAAATAATCCGAAGGGAGTTCGTCTCCTGCTTTCAGAATTTTATCTAGCCCGACGAACGCCGTCAGCCGCGTCTCGAAAAACCGAGGACGCTTATCCCATGCGTCCTTGGGAACAGTAAGCACGAACCGGCCTTGCCGGTCGGGAATTGTCAACGCATAAGAAGTCCCGGGGGGGACGTCCAACCCGGCTAGCAGGCCGGTGTACGACGCTCCCTTCGCGGTCGTGCAGACAAGCATGGGAGACTTGTCGTCGATCACCGTTCCTTCCCTTGGCAGCCTGATTCGAATATCCACGCTTGTGTTTCGGGGAAGCTTGATCACCTTGCCGTCCGGCAGCGTATAACGACGGGTACCTACGATAACGGTAAGGTTCGTCTCCTCGTCCTCTGGCCAATAATACATCTCGTAATTTCCGTCCTTATCCGTAGGAGTCGACTTTGCGAAGCTTTCCCCCCTATCCCGATCGATCCATACGATCGCGTCTTTAACGGGATTGCCGTCGTGGTCCCCTACCCGACCCGATATCCGATACTTATCGGCTTGGAAGAATGAGATGATGTCGCCCGGTTCGCTTCTGATCCGCGCATGAACCTTGACTTTATTCGCATCCTCGTCCGAAGGCTTGACCTTGATCAACTCGATCGGATGGTAGACGCTGATCGCGGCTGCAGCTGTCATGATGGCTGCAGCTTGATCTTTCCCGATCGGCTTGCCATCCATCGTCGCTTCATGGACGGATGTAATCTTAACGGGCTTGTAGGCGATAAGACTACGATCGACGTCAAACGCGAAAGCTCCGTCCTCTCCGGTTCTGATCGTTCTTCCCTTCGAATCGACTTGCACGAGGGCGTTAGCGACCGGACGCCCGCCCAAAGTCAGCCTGCCCCTATCGGCAGCCAAATGGGAGCCGTCGCCTCGCCATGTCTTGACGACGAACGTCGTCTGTTCAAGCTCGATTCGGGCTTGAAGGACGTCTTTGTTCGCGTGCGCGATCCAACGGGAATCCGTCCATAATGCCGTTACGAATGTCAAGAGTATGTATAATCCCGCTTTGCTCATTCTTATCATGTATGTGGTCTCCTTTTAGATGAGACGGTCAAGCCAAGACGATACGCGTCCTGGCTTGACCGCCGGGGCCCTTTCGCGATTATTGCGCCGAATGCGCGTTGCCCGTCTCGGCTTGACCAGCCTGACCTTGCGTCTTGTTGCCGCCGATTCCGAATACATGCAACTTCGGTTTTGTTCCGCCCGTGGTGAAGGCCATATATTCTTTACCGTCGACCGTGAAGATCGATGGAGCGGCTTGCACGTTGTCACCGGCCGTCTGGAACGTCCAAATTACTTTCCCCGCCTTGATATCGAGCGCGTTGATCTTGCCGTCCAGCTCGCCGAAGAACGCAAGACCCGAATCCGTGCTCGTTATGCCGCCTCTTTGCGCTGCGGTCGTCTTAATCTGATAAGCTTGCTTGCCGGTATTGACGTCGATCGCGGTGATCGTACCGTATCCCTGGAAGTCCTCCACGGCTTCGTAGTTGGTGCCGAATGCGGCAGCCCCGGGAAAGTCCGGTGTTCCGGCTTCCGCCTCGGTCTTCGCCGACTTGAAGCGCGAAGGCTCTTCTACGCCCGGAATCAAGACGTAATTCGTCGCGGGATCATAGGCTTCAGGGGCATAGTTTTCTCCTCCGAGCACTCCGGGATAGCTGACCGTACCTTCAGGCGTCGGGTCCTTTTTATCGATCTTGGTGAAAGGAACGCCGTCCCATACGACATCTCCCGTGGCGGCATCCCAGGCGAACCATAATCCGGATTTGCCGCCTTCCACGACAAGCTTCTTCTTGGCGCCTTTCACCGTGGCGTTGATAATCATCGGGGAGGCTGCCGCGTCGTAATCCCATAAGTCGTGTTTCACTTCCTGCTTGGCCCAGACGAGCTTGCCGGTCATCGCGTTCACGGCCACGACCGAATCGGTATTCAGGTTATCCCCCGGGCGGTTGGCGCCGAAGAAATCCGGAGCAGGATTACCTACCGCGAAATACATGATGTCGGTCTCTTCGTCGATTGCTACGGGATTCCACACCGCCCCGCCTCCCTGGAACTTGCTGTTCGCCAGCCAATCTTGGCCCTTCGGCGGTACGGTCCAGAACGGGGAATCCCATGCAGGGGTCAGATCGCTCGCCTTGAATGCAGCGACGAAACCTCGGACGCCGTTGTCGCCGCCGCTGTTGCCGATATACACGTTGCCCTTGTAATATTGAGGCGCGGTCGTTTCGTAATATCCGTTCTCGATCGTAACTCCGTCGATATAGTCGGCAAGCTTAATCATTTTCACCAACTCGCCGGTTTTCTGATCCAAGGCGATCAACGAGTTGTCGACCGCAAGCATGAACACTTTACCTTCGCCTACCGCTACGCCGCGATTGGCGATAATCCCCGCTTTGGAGAAGCCGGCGGCTTGCTCCGCAGTCGGTTTCCAATGCCATAACGTATTCCCGGTTACGGAATCGAACGCGAATACTTGGTTGCCTGCCGTCGTTACGTAGATAACTCCATCGACGACGACCGGATACGACTGGTTTCCGTTTTTGACGTCTTTGTCGAGCGTCTTCAGGTCCGCGGACCAGATTACGCCGAGATCGTTAACGTTATCGGCGGTGATCTCCTTGAACGGGACGTGGCGATTGTTCGCCAGCGTGTACCCGTAAGATCCCCAGTTCTCGAAGGATTGGCCGGTTACGCCGGTTGCGGGAGGCGAATTCGTCGCGGCCGGGCTGGACGTTGGCGAAGGAGATGGTGAAGCGTTATCGTTATTATTGTTGTTGTTCCCGGTACAACTGCTCAGAACAAACAATAATGACAGCGCCGCTCCTATTTTGATTTGCGTTGTTGTCACGATCATGACCTCCAAGATGTGTGAGTTTGCGGCTTCGCGATTCAGACGAGGATGCTTCATGCCATCATCATTGATAATGGTATTGCCCAATTGGCGTATTTTATGTAAAGTTCCGAGTACAAACAAAAAAGGTCTCTCCACTATCGAGAGACCAAAGCGACTGCGTATAGTCGGTGACGCAACCCGCCCCCCTGCTACGATCGCAAATCCAGGTTGGCTTCTTGATCGGCCCCGAAGGCGCCTTCCGTCTCCTTGTCGTTCTGCGAATCGTAAAGCTTCCCGAGTTTCCATCCGATCGCGATATTCACCACTGCCATTGATGCGAACAGAATAAAGTCACCCCAAGGCTCCGGAAGCAAGAGGTCGGCTAGAAGCCATCCGCCGGTCATTGAGACTCCCATCAACACGCCTTTTACAGGTGATTTCAAGAAAGCTCTAGCCATTCGCACACCCTCCTTTTCGTACGACGAACGTCTCGATTCCCTCACACCGATTGTATGTGAGGACAACGATCGATTATGCCGCTTAAGATTAAGTCTAGATGCTTTTGGGCATATTAACGGCGAATAATTATAGGAGGAGTATACACACTATGACACGAATGCCCATCAAGTTAAGTGCGTTTCTCGCATTAGTCGCCTTATTCGCGCTTAGCGCATGCGGGAATGCAAACAACAATAACGCGAATTCCCCAACTCCTTCGGCGCCGGCATCTCAACAGGCGGGTGCTGGCGGAGGAGCTACGAAGGAAATCACCGTGAATGCCGTCAACTGGGAGTTCAGCGAACCCGAGATCGTAGCGAACGTAGGCGATACGCTTGTACTGACTTTGAACAACGAAAAAGGCGTTCATGCGCTGGAGATCGGGGATTTAGGCGTGAATATCAAGGGCGGCGAAACCGCAACGATCAAATTGGACAAAACCGGTACTTACGAGTTTCACTGTAGTATTCAGTGCGGACAAGGCCACGACAATATGGTCGGACAGATTATCGTCCAATAAATCGTTACAAGGAGAACTTTCCTGTCGGAGAAATTCCACTAAGAGGAAAATGGGGGTGTCCCAAAGGTCGATTCGACCGAGTGACGCCTCTTTGTTGTTTAATGATCGATATCAACTAAGCCAACGCAGCGTCATCGCTCGACACGAACTGCATAAATGGCAGGTATCCAACTTTCGGGATTCTCCTTGACCTGTAAACGGTATGAAGTGCAGCTATTTTGTAGAAGATGAGCGTTCTGGCGGCTTCGGCGATAATGAGAGGTATTCGATGCCGTTATTCAGTAAAAAATGACGATAAGGTGATAACGAACTGTACTCCGTGCAGTTGGTGTAGCGTGGTAGGCTTTGCGCTGTCGGCCAAACGGATGATCGAGCCGGAGAGTGTGTCTGGGCAAATGAAGAGCAACCGGAGCTTCCGGCGTTTTCTGCTTCGCGGCTTGCCGAAGCGAGCCTAGAGGTCGGGTGGCTTTCACTTGCCCGCAATATGCTGAATAAGGCTGCAATGGATCATTTCTACGGCATCGCCTCTATTTAAGCGCTCCGCATTCGTAAGCGATGTCCATCGCTCTTTGTCGATCCTTCTCATGGACGATTGCGGTCAATAGAATATCCGTTCCGGTTACCCTATTGCCCGGTCCACCCGAGCTTAGGCCGCTTGCGCTGGTGCTAGCCGCGGCTAATATTCCAGAGTCGCGGTTAAAGTTCCCGCCCAAGGTCAGCGATCCAAGGCTTGGAATATCGCCCGTGATCGGATTGTCCGGGTTGGCCCCGTCTCCGGGATATCCGTCGAAACGGTCGACTTTGGCTTCAATCACTTCGAACTCGTTCTTCATTTGCTCTAGTGCTTTCTTGGCTTGGTCCGGCGTGTTAAAGTATACCATCACTGATTTCTCGCCATCCGGCAACATACTATCGTTCCTCCCCTATTAACGTCGAACAGTCATTAATGTCTGTCTGCCATGCCCGAATTATTCTTTCTCGGAGAGGAGGCAACACAAAAAAACACCCCTTTCGGGGTGCTGTTTGCATTAGCTTCAGCCCTGGCCGTCGACTTCGTCGATTGCTCGGGCATGCATCCGGCCTGGCAACGTCCTACTCTCCCAGGACCCTGCGGTCCAAGTACCATCGGCGCTGGAGGTCTTAACGGTCGTGTTCGGGATGGGAACGCGTGGAACCCCTCCGCCATCGCCACCAGACCAGAAGTCATGTGGTTCAAGGCTTGCGCCTTGAAAACTGGATGCGAAATCGAGCAGCTTTAGCTGGCTCGAACCGTAAAGCCTG
>NZ_KI911563.1:463005-1627955 GCF_000515335.1 Cohnella panacarvi Gsoil 349
AGACAGCGCCCAAGATCGTTACGCCATTCGTGCGGGTCAGAATTTACCTGACAAGGAATTTCGCTACCTTAGGACCGTTATAGTTACGGCCGCCGTTTACTGGGGCTTCGGTTCACAGCTTCGGATTGCTCCTAACCGCTCCCCTTAACCTTCCAGCACCGGGCAGGCGTCAGCCCGTATACTTCGCCTTACGGCTTCGCACAGACCTGTGTTTTTGCTAAACAGTCGCTTGGGCCTCTTCACTGCGGCCCCCTCGCGCTATTCACGCTACCGGGGCACCCCTTCTCCCGAAGTTACGGGGTCATTTTGCCGAGTTCCTTAACGAGAGTTCTTCCGCGCGCCTTAGAATTTTCATCTCGCCTACCTGTGTCGGTTTGCGGTACGGGCACCTTCTCCTGGCTAGAGGCTTTTCTTGGCAGCGTGGGTGCAAGACCTTCGGTACTGTAATTTTCCCTCCCCNTCACAGCTTGAGGTATCAGTGTGCGGATTTGCCTACACACACCTCTCACTGCTTAGACAGGCTATTCCATCAGCCTGCGTCTTTGCCCTCCTGCGTCCCCCCATCGCTCNTAACGGATTACGGTGGTACAGGAATTTCAACCTGTTGTCCTTCGACTACGCCTTTCGGCCTCGCCTTAGGTCCCGACTTACCCTGGGCGGACGAACCTTCCCCAGGAACCCTTAGGCTTTCGGCGGATCAGATTCTCACTGATCTTTTCGTTACTCATACCGGCATTCTCACTTGAATGCAGTCCACCGTTCCTTCCGGTACGACTTCAACCCGCATTCAACGCTCCCCTACCCAAGTACCACTAGGTACATGCCATAGCTTCGGTGGTGTGTTTAGCCCCGTTACATTTTCGGCGCAGAGTCACTCGACCAGTGAGCTATTACGCACTCTTTAAATGGTGGCTGCTTCTAAGCCAACATCCTGGTTGTCTTCGCAACTCCACATCCTTTCCCACTTAACACACACTTGGGGACCTTAGCTGATGATCTGGGCTCTTTCCCTCTTGACGACGGATCTTAGCACTCGCCGTCTGACTCCCGAGTATACATACATGGCATTCGGAGTTTGACTGGACTTGGTAACCCTTGGCGGGCCCCGCACCCAATCAGTGCTCTACCTCCATGATGCTCAACCTCGAGGCTAGCCCTAAAGCTATTTCGGGGAGAACCAGCTATCTCCGAGTTCGATTGGAATTTCTCCCCTACCCCCACGTCATCCCAGAGCTTTTCAACGCTCACGAGTTCGGGCCTCCAGTGAGTATTACCTCACCTTCACCCTGCACAGGGGTAGATCACACGGTTTCGGGTCTACGACCACGTACTATAGCGCCCTATTCAGACTCGCTTTCGCTTCGGCTCCGTCTCCTCGACTTAACCTTGCACGTGAACGTAACTCGCCGGTTCATTCTACAAAAGGCACGCCATCACCCCTAGATCGGGCTCTGACTTCTTGTAAGCGCACGGTTTCAGGTTCTTTTTCACTCCGCTCCCGCGGTGCTTTTCACCTTTCCCTCACGGTACTGCTTCACTATCGGTCGCCAGGGAGTATTTAGCCTTGGCAGATGGTCCTGCCGGATTCCCACGAGGTTTCACGTGTCTCGCGGTACTCGGGATCCGTCTCGGAGGGGATAGACTTTCGACTACAGGGTTGTTACCTTCTACGACGGGCCTTTCCAGACCTCTTCGTCTACCCTATCCCTTTGTAACTCCATGTGAGACGTCCCACAACCCCAAGGGGCAAGCCCCTTGGTTTGGGCTAATCCGCGTTCGCTCGCCGCTACTGACGGAATCACTGTTGTTTTCTCTTCCTCAGGGTACTTAGATGTTTCAGTTCCCCTGGTGTGCCTCTACATCACCTATGTATTCAGTGATGAGTAACCGAGCATTACCTCGGCTGGGTTTCCCCATTCGGAAATCTCCGGATCAAAGCTCACTTACAGCTCCCCGAAGCATATCGCTGTTCGTCGCGTCCTTCGTCGGCTCCTGGCGCCTAGGCATCCTCCGTGCGCACTTATTAGCTTAACCACAATGCAACCTAAGTCACATTGACGACACTAGATAAGGCTAGAGATGTTTCTTCTTTCGCGCTTTGTTTCGCTATCCAGTTTTCAAGGTACAAGGATTGAAAAACCATGCTTTCGCTTGGCCTTTCAAAACTGAACACCGAGCAATCATTTACGGTAATCTGTTTAGCCCCTAGGGGCTCCTTAGAAAGGAGGTGATCCAGCCGCACCTTCCGATACGGCTACCTTGTTACGACTTCACCCCAATCATCTACCCCACCTTCGGCGGCTGGCTCCCTTGCGGGTTACCCCACCGACTTCGGGTGTTGTAAACTCTCGTGGTGTGACGGGCGGTGTGTACAAGACCCGGGAACGTATTCACCGCGGCATGCTGATCCGCGATTACTAGCAATTCCGACTTCATGCAGGCGAGTTGCAGCCTGCAATCCGAACTGAGACCGGCTTTGGTAGGATTAGCTCCGCCTCGCGGCTTCGCGACCCGTTGTACCGGCCATTGTAGTACGTGTGTAGCCCAGGTCATAAGGGGCATGATGATTTGACGTCATCCCCGCCTTCCTCCGGTTTGTCACCGGCAGTCAACCTAGAGTGCCCACCCGAAGTGCTGGCAACTAAGTTCAAGGGTTGCGCTCGTTGCGGGACTTAACCCAACATCTCACGACACGAGCTGACGACAACCATGCACCACCTGTCTCCTCTGCCCCGAAGGGAAGGCCTATCTCTAGACCGGTCAGAGGGATGTCAAGACCTGGTAAGGTTCTTCGCGTTGCTTCGAATTAAACCACATACTCCACTGCTTGTGCGGGTCCCCGTCAATTCCTTTGAGTTTCAGTCTTGCGACCGTACTCCCCAGGCGGAGTGCTTAATGTGTTAACTTCGGCACCGAGGGGTGGACCCCCCCAACACCTAGCACTCATCGTTTACGGCGTGGACTACCAGGGTATCTAATCCTGTTTGCTCCCCACGCTTTCGCGCCTCAGCGTCAGTTACAGTCCAGAGAGCCGCCTTCGCCACTGGTGTTCCTCCACATCTCTACGCATTTCACCGCTACACGTGGAATTCCGCTCTCCTCTTCTGCACTCAAGTCTCCCAGTTTCCAGTGCCTCACGGGGTTGAGCCCCGCACTTATACACCAGACTTAAAAGACCGCCTGCGCGCGCTTTACGCCCAATAATTCCGGACAACGCTTGCCCCCTACGTATTACCGCGGCTGCTGGCACGTAGTTAGCCGGGGCTTTCTTCTCAGGTACCGTCATCGGACTAGCAGTTAACTAGCCCTTATTCTTCCCTGGCAACAGAGCTTTACGACCCGAAAGCCTTCCTCACTCACGCGGCGTTGCTCCATCAGGCTTGCGCCCATTGTGGAAGATTCCCTACTGCTGCCTCCCGTAGGAGTCTGGGCCGTGTCTCAGTCCCAGTGTGGCCGTTCACCCTCTCAGGTCGGCTACGCATCGTCGCCTTGGTGGGCCGTTACCCCGCCAACTAGCTAATGCGCCGCAGGCCCATCCACAAGCCACAGCTTGCGCCGTGTTTCCCAAGCCCGAGATGCCCCGGGCTTGCGTATCCGGTCTTAGCATTCGTTTCCGAATGTTATCCCGGTCTTGTGGGCAGGTTGCCTACGTGTTACTCACCCGTCCGCCGCTAAGCTATCCCCGAAGGGATAACTCCGCTCGACTTGCATGTATTAGGCACGCCGCCAGCGTTCGTCCTGAGCCAGGATCAAACTCTCCATAAAAGTTGAACCTTTTATCGAAGAGCCTTTCGGCTCAATCTGTATTGCTGGTTTGTTCACCGAAGTGAACGTTTTATTACCGTAAATTACGCTCGATGTTCAGTTTTCAAAGAACAAGCTTCGTTGCTTTCTTCGTCCACCCGTTAACCGGGCGGATTTATAATATATCAACTTTCGACAAGTTTTTCAACAGGAAGTTACTGCCAACGGCTTCATTTTCGATCGTGCTCCGTATTAAAGCTTTCGATGCCCACCCGATGTTTGCTGCAATCACCGGCGGATTATTAGAATATCTCATTCGGCGCGTGCATTCAACCGGGAATTCGTTCCATCGGATCGTCCTTGTTTTCTCGCTACCGCCTCCACTAGCCGCTTAATGATTGCCGCTTTTGCAACGTATAGCGGGAAAGAATATACATATTCCCAGTTCAGCATCGAGTAAATGCCTATTCCGATGCTGAGCGGCTCATATACGAATGCCATTACGGCTGCCATCACGATATTGACTAGAATATACGATCTCCAACTTCTGAAATATTGAAAAACGAGCATATGTAGGATCGGAAGGATTCCCCAGTCCAGAGATTCCGCTTGCGGAATGACTCGGAACAGCTTACGAGAATACAACCATAAATTCAACTCATACCCTAATTGATCCCAAATAAAAATCAGATAACTCATCATTACGCCGTACAATACGATTTCCATGAGCTTTCGTTTATCGACGAGTCTCCACCATACGTACCATGAAATCACAAGCACCGCCAGAAGCAGCCACCACTGAGCAGAAAATAAGTCATGCTGTAGCCAAAATTCATGCCGCAGTTCCGTCAGTTCTTTATGGACCCGTTTCAGCTCCTCAATCCCTACTTCCTCTCTGAGCATCCACCCCACCTCGTCTTCCATCCTGTTCTTAAGAAAAAAGAGAGCTGACGCTCTCTCCTCGATCTTGGCGACGTTGATCATGATTAGTGGCTATGAAATAAGCGATGATGGTGAGCGCCGTAGCCGTAATGGCCGCGTTGATAAACGAAACGTCGGCATAGAAAACCAACAGATTAACGACAATTGCGCCGTTAACCAGCCATTTCAAAAATGAATTTCATCGTATGCATCAATCACCTTTCGGCACCTTTGTAATTGATCGTAGTATACGTCCTCGAATGCCAAAATAACCGGATCACCGAACGACCCTCCCTCCATGTACTTGTTCCATGAAGGAATCGAGCCTCGTACGACAAAGAAGCACGCCGGGAGCATGTCCCGCGCGTGCTTCGGTGTTGGTTTAGTGACCGGAGGGAACGGCTAGGCCCGCTTGTTCGACCAGAAGCTTGCTCTCTTCATTCAGGCCGACAATCGTGACTTGCTTCTCCAACTTTTCGTACTTAGCGACGGTTTTGGCAATTGCCGTGACCGCCGAATGATCCCATACGTGCGAAGCGCCGAAATCGATAATAACGGACTCGGGATCGTTCCGGAAATCGAATAGTTCCACGAAATGCGTCATCGTTCCGAAGAATAGTTGACCGGTGACGCGATATACCTTCGTTCCGTTCTCGCGGTTCGAGACATGGGCTTTGATCGATGCCAGCCGCCAACCGAAGTTCAGCGCGCTCAAGATTACGCCCGTAACGACGCCTATCGCCAGGTCCGAGGTTGTCACGACGACGGCTACGGTAACGACCATAATGATAGCGTCGCTACGCGGGATCTTCGCGATCGTTCGAACGGAATTCCAGTCGAACGTGCCGATAGAGACCATGAACATGACGCCGACAAGGGCAGCCATCGGAATTTGTTTGACTACGCTTCCTAGAACCAAGATCAAGAATAGTAGAAACACGCCCGCTACGAACGTGGAAAGACGAGATCTTCCACCCGATTTGACGTTAATGACGGTTTGACCGATCATCGCGCATCCCGCCATTCCGCCGAAAAATCCGGAAACGACGTTCGCGATTCCTTGTCCTTTCACTTCCTTGTTCTTGTCGCTCTTCGTTTCCGTCATCTCGTCCACGATCGTGGCGGTCATGAGCGATTCCGTTAACCCAACGACAGCAAGCGCAAGCGAGATCGGCAGAATACTCCAGAACGCCTCCAAAGTTACCGCAACGTCTGGAATATGGAAGAACGGCAGTCGCTGCGTAATTTCACCCATATCTCCTACCGTTCTCAAATCGAGATTCAGCGTAATCGACGCGACCGTCATGACGATGATGGCGATGAGCGCCGAAGGAACGGCTTTCGTAACGAGTGGCAACAGATAGATAATGGCTAGCGTTGCCGCAACCATGGCGTGCATCATCCAGGTTGCGCCTTCGAAATTCGGAAACTGCGCCATAAAGATGATGATCGCCAGCGCGTTCACGAATCCGGTGACGACGGAATGCGGGATGAACGTAATAAATTTGCCGAATTTCATTAATCCCATTAAATACTGAATGACTCCGGTAAGAATGGACGCCGCGAACAAATACTCCACTCCGTGCTTGGCGACTAACGGTCCCATTAAGGAAGCCATCGCGCCGGTGGCCGCCGAGATCATCCCCATCCTGCCGCCTACGAAGGAGATCGTGACCGCAATGCAGAAAGACGCGTACAGACCGACCATCGGGTCCACGCCGGCAAGAATAGAGAACGCGATCGCCTCCGGAATGAGCGCAAGCGCAACGGTGATCCCGGACAGAATGTCCTTCCTTGCGTTGTACAACCAAGCGTTTTTCAGTTTTTGAACGAACAAATACGATCCCGCTCCCTATCTCTATGTTGACGGCTTTCCAGTGTCGGAAAAGCCGCCTCCGAACACAACGTTTTTTATTATACATACCCTGTGTATATTTCTCTACCTTGATCGCAAATAAAGAAAGAAGCTTTCCCAAAGGTCGATTCGACCGAGGGACGCCTCTTTGTTTGTTACTGATCAACGATGCCGTTATTTGACGATCAATACAGGCACCTTAGACTGCTGTACGACGTGATGGCTGACGCTTCCGAGCATCCATTCTTTGATCGCGCCTAACCCTCTGCTGCCCATGACGATCAGATCGCAATGATACTTTTCCGCGTACTCCAGCAGCACGGAGGCGGGAATGCCCGTCAGCACCACTGTCGAGGCATACGGGATGTGCGCCGTCTTCTCGGCGGCTTTCGCGAGCATGTTATCCTCGTATTCTCTCAGACGTTCCTCGTAGTCGTTCGGTACCGCCCAAGCGATTCCTTCGACCGACATTCTCGGACGGTTGCGCACGTATGCGACCGTCAGTCTGTTGCCCGCCTTATCGCCGGCGATATGAATCGCGTGTTTGAGCGCTTTCTCGGCAGCCTCCGATCCGTCGTAAGCAACTAGGATATGATGATAGTTCATGGGGTCATCCGCTCCTTTAGATGAAGGATGACTTTATTATATCATCATATGCGGTATCCGCTGTGACTTCCTTCACAGTCCGGGTATGCACTGTTCTCGCGAATTAGCGGAACTTTCCATAATCCTTGATTTTGACCGATACATCGAATAAAACGCGCACCTTAGGATACACATCGTCGTTCCAGTTCATGCTTTTCCACGCTTTATAGGACATCCGATTGCGCACGTGCGTGCCGATTCCTAGGCTGTCTACTTTATGTTTTTGCATCATCCTGACCATCACTTCGCTTTTATCGATAATATGCGACGCGATTTGATTCTCAAGCTTCTTCTTGTCCGAATGGTCGCTCAGATTGTACGGGCCAATGTATTCCAGAATCGAACCTGTGATCCGAATGGCGAAGGTCACCGTCGTTTGGCCGTTGCGACCGAGGTTGACTTTCACTTTCCTCGTACTCATTAATCCGCTGAGCATCGCCATTTGTTTATCGGAATGCGTTTCCCGGCTGAGATCGACGCTTAATTCGCCTTGCTTGAATCTCCCGCGCAGGAACGCGAATATTAAGGCGTCTTTCGGTTCGATCTTCGTCATGTAACGGTCGTCCCTGAATAATCCGATTCCGTCGATTGCGATGTGATCGCCGATGTCCTTCAAGACGGGAGCAATCGGATCGATGCCGTCATCGTAATAATCGCGGGCGAAATGATACAAAGTCACTTTGGGCACGTTCTGCCCTTCCGCTTCCTTCTGAAGCATTTTATCGATATATTTCCCTGTACGCGGTTGCTGCTTGTAATCTTTCCGAAGCAATTCCCCAGCATTGCCGTTAATGACCGTTACTTTGACTTGGGGAGAGATCGAAGGGTCGCGTATTAAGGTGTCGATGTGATTCCATATGCCCTCTTTGGACAACGTGAGGCCGAAGATGGAATTCCGAAGCTGACCGCTGACCAAATTCAGATGGGTCTGCATGGCCATCTTAATGCGCGATTCCTTGCTGCTAACGGACGTCGTTCGTAGAATCATTCGTTTGGATTTCGCCTCGGGATCGGCCAACGGAATCGATAGCGTAATATCAAGTTCGCCAGTGGGAAGCAAATCGTAGCTTGTCGTCTGCGTAAAGCCGAGATCCTCCAGTATTCGCTTATCTCCGCAGCCGGCGAGCAACGTCGCGACCAACGTAAGTATGAGTATCCTCGGAACGTTTCTCATGTTAGTTGCCTCTCCTTGTCGCTTTATGGACGATGAGAAGGATGAGGACGAATAAAGGCAAACCGATCGCGATGCCGATTTCGATTTGGCCGAACAGCTCAAGCCAATTCTTCACCTCGTCCAACGTATCCGGAAGGAACGAAACCGCATATTGAAACGCAACGAGCACGAACGATAAGTATTTGGACGCTATGCGAGGAAAGAGTCGTTTGCTGGTCTCCGTTGCCGCCCATAAATACACGGTTGACGTAACGATAATGGAGAAAAGAAATAATCCGTAGAAGAAATTCTCTAGTCTCTCTACGAAAGGTAACACGATGTACGCCATTAAGTCGAGCAGCGGAAACATCATCTCTTTCAATTGCTGAACGCTGAAAAATCCGAAAGCTACGATACTTAACGTTAGATAGCTGAACGTTAGCAATCCGTTGCCCATTAAGGTCGCGCGGATGATCTTTGTTTTCCGATCCGCATATGGGAACAGCAGCATGCATAATTCGTATCCAAGGAAGGCGGACGCGATCGCGATAAAGCCTTCTTTCCTATCTTCCCCGCCCTGAAACACGAACGTAGTCATCCGGCTCCAATCGAAATCACCGAAGAAGAAGAACAGGAGGAACAGCATCCATACGTTGAGCCAGAAAAAGACGCTGGCCGCCTTTCCGATGTTATAGATTCCTTTGGTGACCAGATACAAGATCAATAAATCAACGACTAGCTTCAGCAGCATCGGATCGGTCGTAGGGAATGCCATCATTTGAAAAATAAGGACGTATTCCTTGACTATCATCAGTCCAATCATGGACCATACGCCAATTAAAAATCCGTATAAAGGGATTAACGTCCACTTCGGCAGCACTTGTTCCATCAAGTCGAAGATGGACTTACCATTGCCTATCCGATAGACAAGCGCCATGAAGAAGATATTCACCGATACGGCTGCGAAAACGAAGAGTACGGAAAGCCACCCGTTCGTGCCGAAGTATTGCGCTTCGATCTGAGGAAGGCTGAATACGGTGACGCCCGTCTGCACCATGTAGATCAAGATGACGACATGTGCATAGGACAGAGCCTCTTTCATCGTACGCATACGCTACTTCCTGTTCTTGGATTTAATCGGATTCGGGGACTTGTTCTGCGAAGGCCTTTGTCTTATGGCCGTTAAAGGCGCTCGAACGAATACGTCCAGCCAGTCTCTTGGCTTTAATGGAGCTAAGGGGGTTAAATAAGACGATCCCAGGCTTGTCAATCCGCTTAAATGAATGACGATGCCCGACATGCCCACGAACATTCCGAATAATCCCCACCATCCCGCCAGGATAAGCAACACGAATCGGATCAGCCGGATCGAAGCGCTCATCACATAGCTCGGAATGACGAAGGACGAGATGGCGGACGAGGCGACGGCGATAATGAGAATATTGCTGGTGAGTCCCGCTTGCACCGCGGCTTGGCCGATGACGATACCGCCGACGATGCCGATCGTTTGACCGATTTTGGTCGGCAATCGCGCTCCGGCTTCCCGTAGCAGCTCGATCATGACCTCCATGACCAATGCTTCGTATACGGGCGGGAACGGCACCCTGCTTCTGGACTCCGCGAGCGTGAGCAGCAGGCTTTCCGGGATCATCTCGTAATGGTACGTCGTAACCGCTACATACAGCGCCGTGAAGCTGATCGTAACCGCGAACGCGAGATATCTCAGCAACCGGGTCGCCGTACCCAAGATCCAACGCTGGTAGTAGTCGTCGGAAGAGGAGAAAAACTCGAAGAAGGACGTCGGTGCGCTGAATACGGTCGGACTGCCGTCCACGATGCCGACGATTCTTCCGGATACGAGCTTGGACGCGGCCGCGTCCGGACGCTCCGAGGTTAGAAACTGCGGAAAGATGGAAGTGCTCGAATCATCGATATACTCGATCAGCATATGGGTATCGAAGATGGAATCCGTTTCTAGTTTGCGTATGCGTTCAACCGCTTCTTGGACATAAGGCTCGTGATTCAACCCTTTGATGTAGAGGAGATATACGTCCGTTTTCGTAACTTCGCCGACCGAGAGCTTAACGACCTTCAGATGCGAGCTTTTGATCCGTTTCCGCAGTAAAGCCAAGTTAACCCCTGCATCCTCGTTAAAAGCGTCATGCGGACCGACGATGACGGTCTCGGTCTCCGATTGCCCGACCGATCGCGAAGGCGGACCGGCAACGTCTACAAGATACGACTCATTCTCGTGGAAGACAGCGGCCTTGCCGCTCAGAATACCCTTGATTAAATCCTTCGAATCCGTAGTCAAATGATATTGCGATTGCTCAAGCAAAGTTTGAATATCTTCACTGCGCGCCTGGAGCATCGGCTGTATCGTATCGCGATGCAACTTGTCCTGATCGACCAAATGACCGAAATACACCAGATCGATACGGATATCTTGGTAGCGGCGATGCGTCAAATCCGAGCAATCCTCAAATTCATGAATCGTGTGCCGAAGAGACGGTTGAAGATTCGCCTCGGGCTTGGCGGTAGGCGCCTGCGAGGCATTTTTCGAACGGGTTACTCGTTGGATGATAAATTTGAAGAGGTTCACGTAATCACCGCGTCATGTCATGTGTGTCGTGCGTGTTCCTTCCCATTGTTTCACAGCGGCGCCAAGTTCAAACCTCGCATTGGGGCGGCTATATAACCTCGAAAGTTTAACATACTCTCCCGGAGGAAATAATAGGAGTAATTATCATCTGCGGGAAGTGATCATCAGTGGAACTGTTGGAGCATTTGAGGAACAGGCAGAGGCAAGATGCCGATTTGTTTATTCATCGAATATTCCTTGACCGTTACCCGGTCACGCTCGTCGGCGCCACGTCTCTCATCGATTTACCGCAGACCGTGAAGCTGCTTCAGACGCAGGTTCGCCATGTCGTCGCTTCTGAATCGCCTTTATTGGCCATATCCGGCGGAATCGGCGAACGGATTGGTCAAGAGGAACTAGTTAAAGTGTTCGAGGCAATAACCGAAGGAAAATTGATTATTATTCCGGATAATGCCGATCCGTGCATCAAGCTGTTCCCGATATCCAGGAAGCTTTCCCGTTCCATCGAAGCTCCAATGACGGAGAACGTGCTCCGCGGGGGGATCAGCGCTTTCACCGAAGATCTTGACACCAATATCGGCATCGTTAAGAAGCAAACAATGACGGACAAATTACGAATTCACACCTATTGGTTAGGGAGCGGATTGCGTAGAAAAGCGACGTTGCTTTACATGGATGGAGCAGTAAACAGCTCCTTCCTGAGAGAGTTACAGCTTGCCGTCGAATCTCATTCGACCCAAGACGTTCCCGATTTGCAAACCTTGAACACCATGCTGGGATTCACCCGATGGTCGTTGGTAACGAGATTCAACACGACCGAATTGCCCGAGAATGCATCCTTTGCGCTCAATGAAGGCAAGGTGGTGATGTTCCTCGACCGCTTGCCGTTCGCGATCGTATTGCCCAGTCTGGTCGGCGATATGTTCGCTTCGGACAACGATCGCAACTACCCGCTGTTTTTTATGCTCGCCATTCGGCTGCTGCGTATCGTCGGCGTACTGATCAACACGTTAATGCCCGGCGTATACGTCGCGCTCGTATCGGTGAATCCCGACGTGCTTCGGATCGAGCTTGCCATGTCCATCGCGGGCAGCAGGGTCGGAGTCCCTTATCCGGCTATCGTTGAAACCGTGTTGCTGCTTGTCACCCTCGAGCTTATTCTAGAGGCTTGTATCCGGCTTCCGAAATCGATAGGCACGACGATCACGATGGTCGGCGGAATTATTCTCGGACAGGCCGTCGTGGAAGCTAGGCTTGTCAGCAACGTGCTGATTATTATTCTGGCTGCAACGACCATCGCAAGCTTTACCGTGATCGGATTCCACAATGCGATCTCCATCCGAATATCGAAATACGTCGTTCTGATTTTGTCCGCGTTATTCGGAGTGCTTGGACTATTCGCCGGCATGATCGTCATCAGCGCCTACCTGGCAAGCATATCCTCGTTTGGAGTTCCGTATTTGTCTTGGCCGCGATCGAAGGAACAATCGGATGGATAAAAGCATGCAAGTTATTGTCGTCTACCTCCTGACTCACATCGGACTCATTTTTTTCATGTATCCGACAGATATTATCGAGTGTCTCGAAACCGGTCATTGGAGCGCGATCTTGCTAGGATTCGCGATACATGTCGCATTATTGGCCGTCTATCTGAAGGGATTGCAATTCGGAGCGCCTAACAACGTGATCGACATTTATAAGCGTTTCGGCAGATGGTTTGCCATCGTATTCCTATTCCCCGTCGCTCTCTACTTTGCGGTCGTGATCGTTATCACGATCCGCGCTTATTCGGAGATCGTTACGCTTGTTTTTCTCGATAATACCCCGTTATGGGCGATCATGGCGTTGCTGCTGGCCGTCTCTTCGCTGGTGGCCGTATATGGCGTCGAAACGATTTTCAGGACCGGTATTCTCGTCGCCCTGCTGTTCTCCCCCGCTCTGTTGCTCGTCTTCAGTTTGTCGTTTCAGAACGCGGATTGGCGTTATATGCTCCCGTTGATCGACCAACGGGCGGCGTCATTCTCGTATGTATTCCGGGAACCTTTCTTGCTCAGCTTCTTCGCGTTCACGGGAGGGTTCTTGTTTCTTGGCTTTATCCCGCCCCGAATTCCATACAAACCGCGTAAAGTGTTGCTCGCAAGCGCCGCGCTTCTCCCCATGTTTATGCTCTCCGTCTATGTCCCTTTGCTAACGTTCGGACAAAGCGCGGCTTCCCTCCTGCAATTCCCGTTCATTACGGCAGTCGATACGGTGAACGTCAGTTGGCTTATGTTCGATCGAATCACGCTGTTCTTCCTTCTCAGTCTCGTCGGCTTCGTGATGATTTACATTTCGCTTGTCATGTGGAAGACGGCGTTGATGATCAGAAGCGTCGTAACGATCATGTCCCCGATCGTTACGATTCTATTGCTGACCGCGTCCGTCTTCCTGGCTTGTCTGTATATTCCGAACTGGCACGCGGTCGAACGTATACTATGGTGGAACACGCTTCTGCGCCTGTACGTGATGCTCGTCATTCCGTTCGTTACGCTCGTTCTTGGATTTCGTCTTCATCGCAAAGGAGCGGCTCATTGATGAATGTCAAGAATGTCATCCCTTATGCTTCGACGATGCTCCTGATCGTAGGAATGATGACCTTGCTATGCGGATGCTGGGACAACAAGGACATTAATCACCGCGCTTTACCGATCGTCATGGGTATTGAGAAATCCGAAGACGATTATCAGGTCTATCTATTGATACCGATGAAAGATCAAGATAAGAATAGCGCGTTGGTCGTTTCCGATAAGGGAACAACGATCAACGAAGTCATCGACAAAATGAATAAAAATTTGGAAATGCAAATCGATCTGCTTCATTTGAAAATCATCATTTTCGATCGGTCGATCGCGGAAAAAGGGTTGAACGACAGTCTATCGAGCTTTATGCGCGCAGGCGACGTGTCTCCGAAGACCATCGTAACGATTACCGAGCATAAGCTGCGGCCCTTGTTCGAGCGAATGAACGCTGCCTCGCTGAACAACGGTATCAGTCTCTACGATTATTTCGAGAAAAACGCCGGTTGGTCGCCTCATCTCGCGCAGACGCGAATATGGCACGTCTTTCGCAGCATGCAGTCGGAAACGAAAGACGTACCTGTTCCGTTAATCAGCGCCGGCAAGGCGACCGCGCTTGAAAGCTCCGGATCGGCCGTGCTTAGGAAAGGAATAATGGTCGGCAAAATTTCATCGGACGAGACTCTGATGTTCAATGCGTTCGCGGGAATGGGGTCGCAGGGAAAAATCGAGGTGATGAACCAAGCGTCGGTGCTGATCGTATCGGACACGTTATCCCATAGCACATCCTTAGTAGAGAATACACCCGTGCTTAACAGCAAGCTAACGCTGAAAGTTACGATCATCGAGACGAAAGGATCGCCGACGGCGACTCTTATCCAACAAGAACTAGAAGAGCTGTGGACCGCGAGATACATTCGGATGTTCCGTAAAGTACAATCGAATCGCGCCGATATACTGGGACTAGGTCAGCTGTTCCGTAACAAGATTCCCATGGATCGTCTCAAATACTGGAGGGATGATTATTATCCGCGCTTGAAGTTCAACTTTCGGATCCATGCGATCATTCAGAACGAAGGGCTGCTCAAGATGAAAGAATAGATTCGCGTTTACGCCCTAGCAACGATTGCTAGGGCGATTGTTATCGATCTGTTCCAAGGGCCGCCTTGACCAAGTCGCGATCCGATAGGAGACGAATGCTGCCGTCGATCTCCAGTCGCCTCTCGTGCCCTCTTCCGGTTATGACGATACAATCGTTGTCCGTTGCCATATTGACCGCCTCGTTGACCGCTTCCTGCCGATTCTCGATTACGATGCAGCGCTTTCGTTGTTCCCTGTCGAGGCCGCTTAGCGTCTCGGTTATGATGTCGTGCGGATTCTCCTCTCCCGGGTTGTCCGATGTCAGAATGAGCCGATCCGCTAATTGAGCTGCAATACGCCCCATAATCGGTCGTTTCAATCGATCGCGGTTTCCGCGGCTTCCCATGACGCAGATGAGTAGTCCGGTCGTGCACGCTTGTAAAGACTGAAGGATAGCCGTTAATCCGTCCGGATTATGGGCATAGTCGATGACGATTCGGCAACACTGGCCCTCGTTCACTTCCTCCGACCGCCCCTTCACGCCCGTGAAGCCTTGAAGACTTTCGCTGATGGTCTGCAACGACAGTCCTTCCAGTAAACACACGGCTATCGCAGCTAGCGCGTTATACACGTTATATAATCCCGAAGAAGACAGACAGACCGCTTGTTCTCCCCAAGGAGTATGAGCTAAGAAGGTGGTGCGATCCTTCGAAATCTCGATAGAAGTGGCGGTAACCTCCGCGTTATTCCGAATGCCGTAGCGAAGCACCTGCGCGGTCGTATGCTTCGCGATCTCTTCGGCAACCGGATCGTCCGAGTTAAGCACCGCCTTCTTACGAAAGGCGTCTGCCCCGTTGCCCAATTGCGCGAACAGCAGTTGTTTGCTTTGACGATACCGTTCCATCGTCTCATGATAATCGAGGTGGTCGTGAGTCAGGTTCGTAAATACGGCCATATGGATATCGCATCCCCGAAGCCGCCCCATCTCCAGGCCGTGGGACGAAGCTTCGATGAGAGCGTACTCGCCGCGACGTTCTCCGATCATCGCAAGGTAACGATGCATGGACAGCACGTCCGGCGTCGTATTGCGCGTGCTTTCGTATACGTCGTCCATTCGAAACCCGAGCGTTCCGATTCTGCCTGCTTTCAGACCGTGTTGATCGAACAGATGTTGGATCATATGAAGCGTCGTCGTTTTTCCGTTCGTCCCCGTAATGCCGATAAGCTTCGTATCATAACGATCAATCCGATACCAATGGCTCGCCAATACGGCAAGGGCTTTGTCCGTATCCGGAACGACGATCTGGGGAACACCGTCATCCGGGATCTCCACTTTCCTGTCGGCGATGATCGCAGCGGCTCCGTTACGTATGGCGTCGGCGACGAAGGCGTGGCCGTCGTAGATGTGTCCTTGCAGACAGACGAATAAGTGCCCGGGCCTAATCTCCCGCGAGTCCGTTTGAATGCCGGTAACTTCGACATCCGCGCGGCCGATCACCGATTTCGCGATCAAGGGATGGATAAGAGTCAACAAGTTCATGCGCGATAAACCGCCTTCTTCGCTGCGAAATGCTCTATATCCCTTTATTGTCAAATACGGTCCGTACGAGACGTAAACGCAACAAAAAAACCGCGTTTCCGCGGTCCTCCTTACCGTATTCAAAGCTCCCCCCACTTCGCCCACATTTCCACCGGATTCCGTTCATACACTTCCTTCTCGCGGTACATGTAATGATGCATGATGAATTCGCGGCGAATCGTGGCGAAGTCTTCGTGATAGGCCTTAATGAACTCGTTGATTTCTCTCTCCGTATACTTTCTGCCCATCTCCAATGTGGCGGCCAACTGCTCCAATACGATGAGTTTTTTCTTTAATTGGCTAGGAATGCTTATCAGCTTCCCATCCTCGGAGAAGAAGGAATTTAATACGGCTTTTCGGAGCTTCTCGTCTTTCTCTGCGCGCTGCGGGTTTTTCTCGAGGTTCGGTTCTTTGAAAATAAGCTCTACTATCGCCTTGGCGTCCTGCTTCAAGAAGTACTCGTTCAGGGAGAAATAGATCGTGTTCTTCTCCCTTCGTTGGTTGATTAGGCTCGCCTCGCGCAGCTTCGCCGCGTGATGGGTCACCGTAGGAGGCGAGATGCCCAGCTTCTCCGCAAGGGCTTGCCCGTGCAGTTCTCCTCTTGCGAGCAGCACGAGTATCCGGATGCGCATCGGATCTGCCAGCGCTTTATGATAATTAACGATCTTATCGAGTTGGATACGAATCCCTCCGGTTACTTAAGGTCTGCCCAATCTTTCCACTCTTCTCGGGCGTTCACTTCATAGATATTTAAATAACTATCTAATTAGATATTAATCAAATCGCATTAAGCTGTCAACCCCATGACAAAAAAGCCCGATCTCTCGGGCTTTCTTCCATCGGCAGCCTTACTTGTCGTCGATTCCTTTGCCGTTCAGAATATGCGGGATATATTTCTCGATTCTCGACTCCCGGGTTTTCGATTGCTTGGCTCCGGAGAAATAATACAGGTACCCTTTTTGCCGTCCGGGCGTCAATGCCTCGAATGCCGCTTTCAAGTCGGGGAGTTCTACGAATTTATTCTCGAGCTCTTCGGGAACTTCGTAATCCGCAGTCTTCTTAAATTCGACTTGCAGGCCGGCTTTTTCCACTTCGATCGCTTCATCGATATAGGTTTTGATGATCAGTTGCATCTCGTCGATCTGCTCGGCGCTCGTGAATCGAAGCTGGCGGGCCGCCTGCACGTTCTCCGTCTGCTGGATGAGGATGCCGTGAGAATCCTTCAGCAAAGCGCCCTTATGGAATAACAGAGCGCAGTATTCCTTGAAGCCGTGGATTAAGACGACGTTCTTGCCATTATGCGTATAACACGGATGCATCCACTTGAAGTCTTCGGTCAGCTCGCAGTCGAGAACGATATCCCTTAACTTTCCGAATTCTTCCTTCCACTGCTTGGCTTTGCTGAAGAACGGATCGATCTTCGTATTTCTTATCCCTGCGGTCATCTACGGGAACTCCTCTCTGAATAACGCTCGTTTATTTCCTCCAAAAAGTCGAACAATCGGCCTTGTCCGCGATATTGAACTCGATCATTCTGGATAGCAAAGCATAGTCGATCGGAAGCTCCCATTTGATCCGCATCAATAGATTCGTGTGATCGTATCCGGCTTTCGCGATTTCGTCGGCATAACGGCTGATCCCTGCCGCTTCGGGGGCGACGGCCAAATGCTTCTTGGCTACGCTAAAGCCGATGATGTAAGTGTCGTGATCGGTAAACATGGGCTGATTCCATCCGATCTTCGGCGATAGATTCGGGAATTTCTCCATGACCCAAGCAAGTACTTCTTCCGTTCTAGCACGCTGGATCGGATCGTTGATACTCGCTAAATATTCAGCAAACACGTCCATGCAGATCCCTCGTTTTCAATCGGAAATTAGCGTAAATACTTCCCCGTGATCGACTGCTCCGATCGAACGATCTGCGAAGGCAGTCCCTCGAACACCACTTGACCGCCTTTGCTGCCTCCGTCCGGTCCCATATCGATGATCCAATCCGCTTGGCTGATCACTTCAAGGTTGTGCTCGATGACGATGACGGAATTGCCTGCCTCAACCAGGCGGTTCATGATGCCCATCAGATGGCCGATGTCCGACATGTGCAAGCCGGTCGTCGGCTCGTCCATGACGTAGATGCTGCCTTTCTTATACAGCTCGCTGGCCAACTTGATGCGCTGGCATTCCCCGCCCGACAGCGTGCTAAGCGGCTGGCCGAGCGTAATATAGTTCAACCCTACGTCGCTCATCGCCTGCAGCTTGCGTACGACTTCTTTCAGCTCGAAGAACGCGAGCGCATGCTCGACGGTCATCTCCAGCACGTCCGCGATAGACTTCCCGTTCAGCTTGTATTCGAGAACTTCGTCCTTGAACCTTCTGCCTCCGCAAACCTCGCAAGGAAGCTCGACGCTGTCTAGGAACGAGAGATTGATCGACACGACGCCCTGCCCTTGACAGTGCTCGCAAGCTCCTTTGGAATTGAAGCTGAACAAGCCTTGGTTCACTGTGTTCGCGGTTGCGAACGCCTTGCGGATATCGTCCATAATGCCCGTATAAGTCGCGGGATTCGAACGCGACGACGCGGTCACAGCCGATTGATCGATGACGATCGCGTCCGGATGTTGGCTGAGGAACACGTCGTTGATGAGCGTACTCTTGCCTGAACCGGCCACGCCCGTCACGACGGTCAGTACGCCGGTCGGAATGTCTACGCTTACGTTGCGCAGGTTGTGCAGCGACGCGTCTTTGACGGACAGCTTGCCGGTAGGTTTCCTGCAAGCTTGCTTCAGTTGCAGCGGGCTGCTCATATGATTGCCCGTTAGCGTGCCGGACTCCAGCAAGCCTTGGAAGCTCCCCTCGTACATAATATTGCCGCCTCGGCTGCCGGCATGAGGTCCGACGTCGACGATATGGTCGGCGACCTTGATCACGTCGGGATCATGCTCGACGACGATAACGGTATTGCCCTTGTCGCGCAGCTTCTGAAGCAATTCGTTCAACCGATGGACGTCGCGCGGATGCAAGCCGACGCTTGGCTCGTCGAAGATGTAGGTGACGTCTACCAGGCTGCCGCTGAGGTGCTTCACCATCTTCACGCGCTGCGACTCGCCGCCGGACAACGTATCCGTCTCGCGGTCGAGCGTCAGGTAGTCGAGCCCGATCTCGACCAGATGCTGAAGCCGTTCCGCCAGCGATTTCACTATCGGCGCGGCCGCGGGGTCTTCGATCTCGCGAACGACCCGGATCAACTGCCCGACTTCCATCGAAGATAAGTCCGCGATGTTATATTCGTCGATCTTGCAGCTCAACGCCGCTTGGCTTAACCTCGCTCCGCGGCAGCTCGCGCAAGTACCTTCGATGATGAACGGCATGACCGTTTTTTGCGTACGCTCGGACTTCGCTTTCAAATCCTGCTTGATGTATTTGTTCGTGAACTTCTCGATGACGCCTTCTACGGTAAGGTTCATCGTCTTGCCGGCGAAGTCTACCTCTACTTTCCTTGCCTTGGCGTACAGCAGTTGGTCCAGTTCCTCTTGCGAATAATCGCGCAGCTTCTTATCGAGGTCGAAGATGCCAAGCTGCCCGATCATGTTGAATTCCCATCCGCCTACCCCATAGTCGGGAAGCATGAGCGCCCCTTCGTTAAGCGATTTGGACCTATCCAGCGCTTTGTCCATGTCGACCACAAGACTGCGGCCCATCCCGTTGCACTCGGGACACATCCCTTGCGGATCGTTGAACGAGAATCGGTTGACCGGTCCGACATAGGGCTTGCCTACGCGGGAGAAAAGCAGGCGGAGAATCGGGGAAATATCGGTAATCGTGCCCATCGTAGAGTGGGAACCGCCGCCGAGCCGCTTCTGATCGACGATGACGGCCATGCTCAAGTTCTCGATCGCGTCCGCGTGCGGCTGCGGAACTTTAGGCAAGAAGGTGCGCACGAACATGCTGAAGTTCTCGTTCAGCAGACGCGTCGATTCCGCGGCGATCGTATCGAAGACGATCGAAGATTTGCCGGATCCGGATACGCCTGTAAAAATCGTGATCTTGCGCTTCGGAATGCGCAACGATACGTTCTTGAGGTTGTTCTCTCTCGCGCCCGTTAAGACGATATATTCCTGGTTTGGTTCTCTCAAGCCTCTCATCCTTCCGATCGGGTATCTTGACATTATAACATTTCAACTATTGCGCAAGCAGCTTCTCCAGCTCTCCGGACCAGTTGGTCCAGCCGTACTTGGCGCCGCCTTGCGCTTGCTGACTCGAAATTCCGGTTTGTTCGAGATGAAGATTAACGTTCCCGTCCCCTAGATCTTGCAGCGTCCAGGTGACCGTATGTTTCTCCGTCCCCGTACCCCAGGTGTACGACAACCGATCCGGCTCCTCTACGATGAGAACTTCGCCTTCTACGAGCCCGTCCCAATATTCGGTCGGCTTCTGCCGGAACTGAAACTGGTGACCGACGACAGGCTTGAAGTCGTTCGGCAGCGTCCACTTCGCCAGTTGGTCGGAGTCGGTCAGCGCGGACCACAGCTTCGAGATCGTTGTTTTATATTGGAAATCCAACGTTAAAGTTAAACTCATATCTTCGTACCTCCCGATTGTGTCGTGCGAGTTAAGCGAACGGTTTCGCCATGTCTTCCATGAACAACAGCAGAACCGCCACGGTCAGCACTAGCGTGAACAGAGCCGGTATCGCTTTCGCGACGGGTTCCTTGACCCGAACGTGCGACAGCCACGCGAATACCATCGTAACGGCGAGCCATACGCCGGCCCATGCGGCAACTCCCGGGTACCAGTATCCGAGTACGAGGCCGACGCAGCCGATCAATTGGACGCAACCGGTGACGATTCGGAACCACTGGGGGAGACGGATCGTCTCGAACAGCTCGACCTGCATTTTCTGTCCCGCGAGTTTACTAATCGCTTGGAAACCCATCCATAGGAGAAGCCAGCTTTGAATGACGATCGATACGATTTGCATGAACGTTCACCTCATCATATTTTTAGGGTTCATCTTCTTCTAACAACCGGCCTAAGCGCAGCAAATTCGCCGTCCAGAACTTAGAGTAGTATGCCAACCAATCTTGTACCTCTTTAAGCGGATCGGCATTCAGCCTATAACGCGTTTCCCTGCCGACTTTGCGGTCCGATACCAAGCCCGCTTCCTTCAAGATCGCCAAATGCTTGGATACCGCCGTCCGACCCATACGGAACGGTTCTGTCAGCTCGTGAAGCGGGAGTTCGTCCGCCTGAGCCAGCAGTTGGATCAGTCGCCGTCTCGTCGGGTCCGCGATGGCGGCGAAGACGTCTCGCATCGATTCCTTATCGCTCACAACACCCTCTCCATATTCCCTCCGATTACGTTCCGAACGGTCCGCTGTCTTCGTCTTGATTGGACACCATTCGGTGGCGTATTTATATTACGACACCGAATGGTGTCCTGTCAAATACCGTCTTTACAATAAAGGGAAGCCGCGTCTAACGCGACTTCCCCTTGTTGGCCATCTGCGCTTCCCTGTATTCGCTAGGCGTTCGCCCGGTGTGCTTCTTGAACATTTGGCCGAAATACTTCGTGTCCTCGTAGCCGACCATGGCGGCCACTTCGCTCACCTTGGCGGGCGACGAGGCGAGAAGTTCGGACGCGCGCTGCATCTTCTTGCGGGTCACGAAGTCCATGAACTTGACTCCCGTCTCTCTCTTGAACAGATCGCTGAGGTGATTCGGATGAAGATGAACGTAATCCGCTACCTGCTGCAGGCCGAGATTCAGTCCCCAATTCTCTTCGATATAAGCGATCGCCTTCTGTACGTGCGATCTTCTTCCATCGGCTATCCGATGATGGTAAAGCTTCATGATGCCGTACAAATGCTGGAACAATTGATCCTCGGGAATTACCGCGGCATCCATAAGGAACGGAGCCAGCGGTTCCTCCAATGCTCCGTTCTTGCCCGTCGCGTGCAAAACCCGTTCAAGCCAACGGTGAGCCGCAATGGCGGCCGACCGCACGGAAGCTTCCAGAGATACCGGCGTAACCTCCGGGTCTTCCCGCAACTCCCGAAGGAGTCTTACGACCCAAGCTTTCAAGCGAATCGGGTCGTCGTCCATCAAGATGGCGCTGAGCTCCTTCTCTTCGTCGATCGAGCACACCGTCTTGCCGCCTTTGCGGCGGGCGATATCCGCATATTCCCATTGGGCTTGCGATAGCAGGATCTTGTACTGTCCGGCTTCGACCGCCGTCAGCCAGGAATCGTGCAGCGAGCTCCAGTCGCGGACGGCTTTTCCGCCTACCACCGTTAGCTTGCATTTGAGCAGATGTTCGATCTTGCCGTAGATCGAGCGTCGCAGCTGCTTGCCCACCTCATCCTTAGCGGCAGGCAAAGCGACGATAATCGATTGTTGATGCACGATGCTCACGCACGGCAGCAAATCGCCGATCATATTGTCTACCGCGAACCTCAGCAAATCCCGTTCTCCTTCGAATTTCCCCCAGCCTTCCGTCAGGATGAGTACCGTCTGCCAGCCTCCGCTTGCGTCTGCCTTCGCCTCGATCTCCATAAAAACGGAGTCCATATATTTGGCGTCGCCTTCGTGATCGGTTGCTCCTTCCACGATCCAACGAACGAATCGGCGGCTTCTCTCTTCCCGATACCTGACGACGTCCCGGCTTTGCGATTCCTTCCGTTCTTCCACGCGCTGTTTCGCCTTCAGTACGGTACGGATGATCTCCTCCGGCCTGGACGTCTTGAGCAAATAATCGCTTACTTGCTGGCGCAACGCTTGCTGCACATAGTGAAAGTCGTCATAGCCGGTCAGGATGATCACTTCCAAATTCGGGAGCGTCGCCCGCGCTTCTTCGGCCAGCTCCAGTCCCGTTCTGCCGGTCATCCGGATATCGGTGAGCAGGATGTCCGGCCGCTCTTGGCCGATCCTTCCGAGCGCCTCTTCCGCCGACTCGGCCGGAGGAAGAAGCTCAAGCCCGAGTTCTTGCCATTTGATCACTTCCGCCAACCCTGTCCGTATGATAACCTCGTCATCCGCGATCATGATTTTCATAGGATTCCTCCAAACCAGGTATGGAAAAAGAGATTCGGGTGCCTGCGTTCGGTTTGCTTTCGATAACCAGACAAGCGTCTTGGCCATAGTGGAGACGCAGTCTTTCGTTCACGTTGCGAAGCCCGTAGCTGGCATCGGGTCCGGGAGCCAAATCGTGCCGGTCCAGGTTATCCATTACTTGAGCTAGACGTTCTTCGGTCATCCCGACACCGTCATCGACGACGAGAAAGTGCAGTCTTCCGCCTTCCTGATGGATGCATACCGCGATCTTTCCTTTGCCGGCTTTCTTCTGTACCCCGTGAATCATGGAATTTTCCAACAACGGCTGCAGGAGCAGCTTCAGCATCATGCGGTCATGAACGCCGGGATCGATGACGTAGTCGACTTCGAATTTATCCGGAAACCGGATGGATTGAATGTCGACATAGTTGCGGATGTGGGCGAGCTCTTGCTGAACCGCGCAGTAGTCGTTGCCCTTATTCAGACTGAACTGCAGGAAGTCGCTCAGCGCTCCTACCATGTCCGCGATGCGCTTCTTGTCGGCCATCAAAGCCATCCAGTGAATGGAAGACAACGTGTTGTATAGAAAATGCGGATTGATCTGCGCCTGCAAAGCGCGCATGTCGGCTTCCTTCTTGCGGGTCTCGTCGCGGATCAATTGCCGCTTCAGTTGTTCGATATGCATTCCGAGCATATTGTAGCTCTCCCCTAACCGCCCGATTTCATCTCGGGACGAGGCGTGATAAAGCGGCATCGGGCCGTTCGGATTCACCTTCGTCAGCAACCTTGTAAGAATCGTAAGCGGATTCGTGACTCTTCGGATGACGAAAAGAACGAGACATCCCGTAATGACGATCATGACGAGGACGGCAATCGCGGTCAATTGAAGAATGTAGCGGTTCTGGGAGCTGTATAAATCGTAAGGAATCGTTCCGGCGAACGTCCATCCGGTGGAGGGCTGACGGTAATAGAGCACGGTTCTTTTCTCTCGCCCTGCTCCGAAGACGGTTTCGCCGTGGGATCTGTTCATCATCCGTTGCGTTACCCCTGGGAATAGATCGTCGAACGGCCGGGAGAGCCAACTTTTCTCGGTGGACGACAGCACGACGCCGCTCTCGTTCAGCAACGCCACTTCTCCGCCTTCGCCGAGACTCGGCTCGGACCAGTATTCGGAGATGACGGGCTCGTCGACGCTGATGACCAGCCAACCTAGGTTCTCGTAAGTAAATACGCTGCGAAGCGGACGAATGAAGGAGATCACCTGTCGTTCGCCGGAAAAGTTCGTAATTTTGTATAAGCCGGTCCACGTCTTCTCTTTGACTTGGTAGAGATCGACTAGTTCGCCCATATTGGAGGCATAGACGGTCGAATTCGACAGCGGAGCGGTTTGGAACTTCCCGGGATAGATCGTAATGTTCGAGATATACGGCTTCGAGCTGGACAAATTCATGATGAATTCGAGCACTCGGGTTCTCGTCTGCTCGTCTTCTACGGAATGGCTCAAGTATTGCTGGATATCGCGATGGCCGATCAGAATGAGGGATATATTCTCGATGTCGCTAACGATGAAGCTCATCTTGCCTTCCATCTGCTCAAGCGTGTCTATGCCCGATTGCTTCGTCTTCTCTTCCGTTATTCTCGAGGAGATCAAATACGTGAATGCCCCGAACGACAGCAAAGGAAGGAGCGTGGAAATCAAGATGATGAGCGACAGCTTGCGTCTGAGCGAATACCCGATCCACTTCTTCATAGTCTGGTCCCCCGGTGTCGTTATCCGTTGTTTACGGCCGCGGCTTGCGCTCTCTGGATTTTGCGGGCTATCGCTTCCGGACTGCCGCCCGACAGCAGCTCCTGAATGCCGTTGTTCACGACTTCCGCGGCGGCCGAGCTCAGCGATATGTCGTACACCGGATGGATTTGCAGACCGGCGATCAATTGATTGAGTTCGATAAACAAAGGATGCGCGATAGCCGGATCAGGCTCGATATTGTAGCTGACGAGCGTGCTGCTATCGAGCGTCGCCTTCTGTCCCTCGGGTCCGGATAAGGCGTACAGAAGGTCGAGCGCGGCTTCCTTCTTCGCTCCGGTCAGCTTCTTATTGACGCCAAGCCCCGTGCCGACGACGCCGGACGTCGATCTCGCTTCGCCTTTGCCCCCTTCGATCGGCGGCAAGATCGTGACATGCGTATGATCGAGCACCTCTTTCGGCGCGTTGTTCACGATATTGGATACGGCCCAGCCGCCATTAATGAACATGGCCGCTTTTCCGTCGATGTACAGCTGCATCATCTGATTGTCGTCGATGCTGTTAAAGCCCGTTTGAAAGGCATGAGCTTGCGCCAACTGCTGTATTCTCGAAAGCGCATCGATGAACACGGGGTCCTCGAAGGACGCTCCCGTTTGATTAACGGCATTAAGGAACCATTCCGTACCGGTCACCCGGTTCGCGATCGTGCTGAAAATGGTCGATTGGGCCACCCAATTGGCTTTGTTGCCGAGCGCGATCGGAATGATCCCGTGGCGATTGAACGCTTCGACGGCCGTCAGCAGTTCATCCCATGTCGTCGGCACTTTGAGCGCATAACGGTCGAATAGCTCCTGGTTATAGTAAATAAGCGAAGTAGGCGCCAGGTTCATCGGCACCGTATAGATGCGGCCGTCTACCGTAAAGTCGTCGAAGGCGTGCGGGATGAAGCCGTTCTTCCATTCCGGGCGGCTGTTCAGGAAATCGTCGATCGGCTGGATCAAATCTCCGCGCACGAAATCGCCGGTCATCGCATAAGGCCACATGACGAACAAGTCCGGCATCTCGTCCGCCGCAGCGAGCGTGCGGATTTTGGATTTGAGGCCGTCCGTCGCCAGGCCCGCTTCCTCAAGAACGACGTTCGGGTGCGACCTTCTGAATTCATCCATAATCCGGCGGTAGGCGATGGCCTTGCCGTCTTGGATCGTCCAGTTATGCATGATCGTCAACGTGATTCGGTCATCCGATTTGTCCAAGGCTTCCGTCTCGCTGATCCGCGGCCCGATTCCGCAGCCGGTTACCGTCGCGGCGAGCAGAAGCATGGCGAGGAATGCAATTCCGACCGTTCTCATCCGCGACCCTCCCGTTTCCCTCTCTCAATCCTTTGTCTCTAGCATAAACTATTTTTACCTCAACTTGGTAGATTGACTTTATCCAAAGACGGAGAGACGCCTGTTTCCGGATCGAAACCAGGCGCTCCCCTTATCGGATGGATAGATTATTTCGTTTTGGCCGCGATATCCTGACCGAGCTTGTTCAGCTTATCGTACGCGTCCTCTATGCTCGTTTTGCCGAACATGACGCCTTCCATCGTCGCTTTGTAAGTGTCCACCCATTCCGTGTAACCGGCAGCGATCGGATAGAACGGCAGCGCTTTGTCTACGGAGATATCGTAAACTTTCTTGCCGAGTTTATCCTTCTGCTCGAGCGTAGGCTCCAGCGCCTTGTAGATCTCGGGATTGATCGGAATACCGCGCGTCAATCCGAGCGCTTCGCCGGCTTGTGGGTCCGTGATGAACCATTCGACGAACGCTTTGGCTTGATCCTTGTACTTCGAATGCGTGCTGACGGACAGGAAGATCGTAGACTGCGCCCATCCGCCGCCGGCGGAACCGACCGGAATATTAACGACGTCGACTTTGCCCGGCATCAGTTGTTCAAGCGCTCCGACGGAACCCGTCGTTGCGCCGCGAGTCATCACGACGCCGGAGGCCATTGGATCCCCCGCCGGATCGTTCTCCAGGAATGCCGTCTGCTGATCGGCCGGAGGAACGGCCTTCGCCGCTCTAAGATCGGCTAGCGCGCTATGGTATTTGACGAACAGATCCTTGTCGAAGTTAAACGTCTTGCCTCCGTCCGTCATGAGCGGTTTACCGCCGTTGCCGGTCTGATACCACTGATACCAGTCCCACAGGTTGGACGTATCGTTGACGGCGTACTTGCCTTCGGGGAGCTTCGCTTTCGCGCTCTTGCCCCATTCGAAGTACTGGTCCCACGTCCAATCCTTCTGCGGAAGATCGACGCCGGCAGCTTCCAGCTCCGCTTTGTTGAAAGCGACGCCCTGCGCGTTCTGGCTGAGCGGAATGCCGTAAAGCTTGCCGTCGATCTTCAGGTTCTCGACCACCGCTGGATCTACGAGACCGGTCAGATCGATATCGGACAAGTCTTCGAGCAGTCCTTTGGACACGTATTCTTGGATATACGCGGCGTCCATCTGCAGCACGTCCGTCATCGACTTGGACGCGGCTAGCGTCGGCAGCTTCTGCCAGAAAGCATCCCATGCGAGATATTCAGGCTTGAATTTCGCGCCGGGGTGTTGCTGGGAGTAAATATCGAGCGCTTTGAGCGTCGCTTCATGGCGGGCGTCAGGCCCCCACCACATGATGCTGAGCTCCACGGGCTTGGCGTCTGCGGAAGGCGATGCGGATTCGCTTGCCTTAGGCGTGCTGCTAGAGGCTGGCGCGGAGCTTTCGCTCGCCTTGTTATTGTTGTTGTTGCCTCCGCATGCGCTCAATACAACCATCAGGGCGATCGACAGGATGCCTAAACCTTTGAACCGAATTCGTTTCATTGTTTTCTTTTCCCCTTTCGCTAATGGACAATCGTACGACGCTAACCTTTGATGCCTGTAGTTGCAATCCCCTCGACGAAATGTTTCTGCGCGAGGAAGAATATGACCGCTGACGGCAGGACGGACAGAAGCGCCATGGCGAGCATCTGACCCCATTGAACCTCGAACTGATCGATGTACATCCGCAACGCTAGACCGACGGTGAATTTATCGACCGAGCTCAAGTACAGAACTTGCGAGAAGAAGTCGTCCCAGCTCCAGATGAAGGTGAATATCGCGACCGTCACGAGAGCGGGTTTAATGAGCGGAAAGATGATTCTTAGGAAAATACCGTACACCGACGCTCCGTCGATCGTTGCCGCTTCGTCCAAATCCTTCGGTATGCCGCGAATGAATTGGACTAACAGGAAGATGAAGAATGCGCCTCCGCCGAAAAAGTGCGGCAGGATGAGCGGAACGTAGCTGTCGGTGAATTCGAATCGGTTGAACAAGATATACTGCGGCACGATCGTCACTTGTCCCGGCAGCATCAAAGTCATAAGCAGAATGGAAAACCAGAAGCCCCGAAACTTGAACTTCAGCCGAGCGAAACCGAATGCGACGATCGCGGCCGTCACGACGCCGCCGATTACGTTGCCGACTTCCATGAGCAGCGTGTTGGCGTAGAAATGCGCGAACGTATGCGGCGACGGCGAGAAATCCCAGCCCGCGGAGTAGTTCTCCCAGATCGGCGTGGAAGGCCAGATCGTCGGCAGGTTCATCTCCGGAGCCGTCTTCAAGGATGCTCCCAGCCACCAGATGATCGGATAGACCATGAGCAACGAGAATACGATCAGAGCCAGATGTCGGGACCATCGAGGGCGAAGCGCGTTCATTTCCTTCCCCCTCCATCCGTTTCATAGAACACCCAGAATCTCGATACATAGAAGTTAAGCACCGTAATGAGCGCGACCATCAAAAGCAGCACCCAAGCCAAAGCCGACGCATAGCCCATTTGAAAATGCTTGAACGCTTTCTCGAACAGGAACAAAGCGTACGTATACGTCGCGTGCATCGGTCCGCCTCTCGTTACGATGAGCGCCGCGGTGAACATTTGGAACGATCCGATCACGCCGAGAACGAGGTTGAAGAACATGACCGGCGACAGCATCGGCAGCGTAATGTGATAGAATTTGCGCCAGCGGGCCGCTCCGTCCACCGATGCGGACTCGTACAGCTCCTGCGGAATTTGCTTCAGTCCGGCGAGGAAGATGACCATCGTCGAGCCGAATTGCCAGACGTTCAGAAGAATGAGCGTCCAGAGCGCGCTGTCGGGATCGGATATCCACCCTCGCCCTTCGATGCCGAATACGGCCAGCACTTTGTTGATGTAGCCGTCTACGCCGAACATATTCCGCCACAGGATGGAGACCGCGATGCTGCCCCCGATCAGCGACGGAAAATAAACCATCGTCCGGTACAAGCTCATTCCCTTCATGCTTTTGCTCAGCAGCTGGGCAACCATGAGCGAGAAGAATAGCTTAAGCGGTACGGATACGAGGACGAACGTAAAGGTGACCTTCAGCGACTGAACGAAATCCGCGTCGTCGAAAAACATCCGCTTATAGTTGTCCATGCCCGTCCATACCGGACTTGCGAGCAGCGAGTAATCCGTAAACGACAGATAGAACGATTGGGCGATCGGCCACAGCGTGAGCAGCAGAAACCCGATCAGCCACGGCGAAATGAATAAATAGCCGTGAAGGTTGGATTCGCCGCTTTTGCGACTAATACGGAATAGGGTCCTTCTAGTACTTGTTGTAGCGACTTTGGTATTCATGCATCGCGCTCCCTCCCTTGCCCTGTTGCGTTATTCCTGTACTAACTATACGGGCGCCCGGTCCGGGGCGAACAGGTGACAAATCAAGTGCGTAGGGGGGAAGAAATCAAGATTTGTTTCGATTTACAGGAAGGAAAAAGCTAAAATCATTGTCATCAATTAACTTGCTTCGAGAGGATGCGACCATGATTAACATGAACGTGAAAGGCGAAGTGGTGTTCAGAGCTTCGTGTTTGTATATCGAGGATTTTGCAGGCGAGTTCGCGGTGATCGGCGATCGAATGGCCAACGGCACCATACGTTACGGCATGATCGACACTATACTTGGATTCCAAAGGTAATTGGGCAATCAAACCGCAGTTCAAACATGCCGGCGATTTCCATGACGGGTTAGACTGGGTTATGGTTGCTCGATACTTCCATTATGCCAAGACTATAAGCTACAGAACTTACAACGGATTTCCGTCTCACCTGCATGGAGTACCGTTAGTTATCACAATATCGTCATTTATCTACTGAATAACTGCGCTGAATACATTTCATTATCGCCGAAACCATCGGAACTCTCCTTTTCCACCAAATAACTGCATTTCGTACCGTTCACAGGTCAAGGTGGGTCCCATCCATTGGAATGCCTGTATTTCATGCAGTTAGTGCCGAGCGATGACGCTGCGTTGGCATTCGGACTTTTTTCACTCTAACCTTTATGTCGCCGGTGATCCGGGAAGAAAAACCAGCAATCTCAATAGTTAATGGAGTTAAATAATCTATGAGCTCATATAAAAAACTGCACCTCCGATCGGTTAGAAAGAGTCTAACCTTCGGGGTGCAGTTGAACGATCAGAACGAGAATCCGGAGTCGAACGAGCCTCCGCTTCCCGCGGGAACTTCTTCCTGCCATTCGTCGGTCCGTTGCGGACCGTTCGAACCGCCGGTAAGGGTCTCCAAGCTTGCGCCGGGGTTGTCCGCGGCTTGTTCGAGCAACGCAAGCAGCGCGTCGGCCATTTGTTTGACGGTGTCTTTCCGGAACAGACGACTGCGGTATTCGAGTACCAATCGCAGGTCGCCGTCCCTTTCCTCCGCTTGCAGAACCAAATCCGTCTTCGCTGCCATTACCGGCCACTCCAGCGTTTCCCAGCCGATCTCTCCGCCTCCTGAACGCGGTTGCTCGAAATTGTTCATAACGAACATCGTGTCGAACAACGGGTGTCGGGTGGCGTCCCAACGGATTCGGTTTTGCTCGTCGAGCCTTTCGATCAGCTCGTCCATCGGCAACCATGAATGGTCGAACGCCTCAAGCAAGCTTCCCTTCACTTCCGCGAGCCAGCTCTCGAAGGAACGCGAACGTTCCGGCCGGTTGCGAATCGCGAACGTCTGTAACAGTAATCCGGCCGTTCGGTCCAGGTCCGGATGAGAGCGTCCGGCTGCGGGCACGCCCGTAACGACGTCCTCGGCTCCCGACCAGTAGCCTAGCAATGCCTGGTAGGCGGCGAGGAGCGCCATCGAGAGCGTGGCGCCGGATCGTCGGGCAAGCTGCCCGATCCGCTCCGTCATCTCCTTAGGGACTTGGAACACGTATTGACCGGCTTCATCCCGCGCCTGCGGATCGGCAAGCACCGCCCGCTCTTCATCAACGGGCAATTCAAGCGCCGGCACGCCGTCCGAGAATCGGTTCAACCAATAGCGGAATTGCCGTTCCTTCTCATCGCCCGCCGACCGGTCCGCCAACCATTCGCTGTAATCTTTGAATTGCGCCGGGATTGCTGGCAACGTCTGTCCGTCGTACAAGGCGGCGAGGTCGGAAATCAGGATCGCGTTCGTCATTCCGTCCGATATGAGATGGTGGATATCGAACAGGAACAGATGCCGGTCCTCCGATAGCGGAACGATCGCCGTGCGGAATAACGGCGGCAACGCCAGGTCGAACGGCTTCAGCCAGCGGCAAGCCGCCTGCGCCTCGTCGGCATCGTCGTTCGCGAAGAACGCCGCCGGTTCGATCCGCTCGAATACGATATCCACCTGGTCGTGGATGCGTTGAACCATTCGTCCCTCCGCTTGGCCGAACGAAGTCCGAAGCGCCTCGTGGCGTTCCGTCAGCAGCAGCAAGGCGGATTGAAGCCGTCGTTCGTCAAGTTTGCCGTTAATGACGAGAATCGCGGGCATGTGGTAAGACAATGTGCCGGGATTGCGCCTTTCGTGAACGAGCATTTGCTTCTGCGTCGAGGAGACGGGATAATGCGGTTTCACTGGCGCCGGAGGGATCGGCTCGTGCGCGGCTTGCGCCGTCCCGGCTGTCAGAAGCACGGCTAACTGCGCAACCGTAGGATGCGTGAAGAAGTCCTTCAACGGCAGCCGCGCGCCGAACTCCGTCTCGATGCGAGCGGCCAACGCGGCCGCTTTGAGCGAGTGGCCGCCGAGCTCGAAGAAGTCGTCGTTCGCGCCGATCCGCTCTCGTTGCAACAGCTCCGCCCACAACGCGGCCAGCTTGCGCTCCGTCTCGCTTTCGGGCGCGGCATAGGCCGTTCCGGTTTCCATCGTCCCTTCCGGCTCCGGCAACGCCTTGCGGTCGGCTTTCCCGCTTGCCGTCAGCGGCATCGCTTCAAGCTGAGCGAACGCCGCCGGGATCATGTAATCCGGCAACCGCTCGGCGCAATGCCGTCTGAGCTCTCCGCTCGTCAAGGCGCGGTCCGCCACCACGTAACCGCAAATCCGCTTGCCTCCCGAGCCGTCGTCCCGCACCGCCGCCGCGGCTTCCGATACCGCTTCGTGCAGCAGCAGCGTTCGCTCGATCTCGCCGAGTTCGATCCGATAACCGCGTATTTTCACTTGGTCGTCGATGCGACCGAGATATTGCACTTGCCCGTCTTCCATCCAACGGGCCAGGTCTCCCGTACGGTACATGAGATCGCCGGGGATGAACGGATTCGGTACGAACTTCTCCGCCGTCAGGTCCGGCCGGTTCACGTAGCCCTTGGCTAATTGAACGCCGCCGATGCACAATTCGCCGGGCACCCCGACGGGCTGCGCCAGTCCTTCGGGGCTTACGACGTACAACGACGTGTTGTCGATAGGCTTGCCGATCGGCACGAAATCCAGCGGGCTGTCCGCCTCGCATTCGTGCACCGACACGTCCACCGTCGCTTCCGTCGGGCCGTACAAGTTCACGAGCTTGACGTGCGCCAGTCCGAGCTCCCGCATCAGCGCGTAGAACCGGTCGACGTGGGCGCGCTGAAGCGCTTCGCCGCTGGCGAACACGCGCCGCAGCGATCCGAGTTGCTCCCGCAACCGTTCGCGAGGCTCGGCTTGCGCCGCTTCGAGGAACGCCGCCAGCATCGACGGGACGAAATGCATCGTCGTCGCCCGATGGCGTCCGATCGCCTCGATCAGACGAGACGGGTCTTTCTCCGCGCCCGGTTCAAGGAAAGCGACCGACGCGCCCGCCATCGCCCACCAAAACAGCTCCCACACCGACACGTCGAAGCTGTAAGGCGTCTTCTGCAGGATGACGTCATCCGCTTGCAACGGATACGCCTTCTGCATCCAGTTCAACCGGTTGACGACCGACCGGTGGCGGATCATAACGCCCTTCGGTCGCCCGGTCGAACCGGAGGTGTACAGGATGTAAGCGAGCTGTTCCGCCGATCCCTCGGGCAGCGGCGAATCGGTAATCGTCGTTGCGACGGTTAACGGCATCGATTCGTCCAAGTCGATCGTCAACGCTTCCGGAGCCGCCCGTACGGCGACGTCCAGCCAGCCGTGCTGCGACAGCACGATGCGCAGACCGCAATCCTCCGCCATAAAGCGAAGTCTGTCGGCCGGAAAATCGGGCGGCAGCGGCACGTAAGCTCCTCCGGCTTTTAAAATGCCGAGCATACCGGCGATCATGGCAACCGACCGCTCGGCCATAAGGCCGACCGGCTCTTCAGGAGCAAGGCCCGCCTCCAGCAACCGCCGCGCGATCCGGTCGGCGCGCGCGTCCAACTCGCGGTAAGTCAGTCTCTCGTCCGCGAACGCGGCGGCGAACCGCTCCGGCGTCCGTTCGGATTGCCTGATGAACATCTCCTGAAGCGTAAGCGTATCCGGGTACGACGCTCGCGTATCGTTGAACGACTCCACGACCTGCTGCCGTTCCCCGCCCGTTAGCAGCTCCATCTCGCCCAAGGCAGCGTCCGGCTTCCGAACGACGTCCAGCAGAAGCGTCCGCAACGCATTCGTCCAGTGCCGCATCGTCTTCTCGCCGTAAATCTCGGAAGCGTATTGTACCGTTACGGTAAGTCCTGTATGGTCCTCCACCACGTACAAGCCGATATCGAACTGCGACACTCCGAAATCGAACGCCGCCGGTTCGACTGTAATTCCCGGCGCGGACAGATCGGCATGCGCCATGTTCAGCATCGAGAACATCGCGTCGAACAGCGGGTTACGGGTTAAATCGCGCGTCGGCTGCAGGCGTTCGACCAAATCTTCGAACGGCGCGTCTTGCCGGTCGAGCGCGCCGAGAATTTCTTCCTTGACCGTTTCCAATAAGACCGGGAATGGCTGGTTCGGCGACGCCGATATTCGGATCGGCAGCGCGTTCACGAACACGCCGACCATATTCTCCGTGTCGGGGTTCGTCCTGCCTGCCACCGGCGTCCCGATCACGACTTCCGGCTGCCGGGACAGCTTCGCGAGCCAGGCCGCGTAGGCGGACAGCAGCAGCATGAACAACGTTGCTCCGGTACGTTGCGCCAGACGGTTCAATTCCGAGGTATGCTCCTTGTCCAGATGAAGGACGATTTGCGAACCGGCCGTGGATTTGACGGCGGGACGAGAGGCGTCGCCATGGAGCTCGAGCTTCGGAATCGGCCCCGCAAGCCGCGACATCCACCAGCCTAGTTGCTCCTCGATCCGGGCTTTCTGCTCGGTCGACTGCTGCCAGACGGCATAATCCCGATAGTGGAGCGCAAGCGGCGGCAGCTCTTCTCCGTCGTACAGCCGGATAAAATCGCGAACGAGCACGTTCACCGATACCCCGTCGGCGACAATGTGGTGGATATCGAATACGAGCGTATGCCGTCCTTCCGTCTGACGGAACAGGCCGAGGCGGAACAGCGGCGCATGGCGCAGCTCGAACGGCTTAACGAAGGCGCGTACGGCCTCGTTCAGCGCTTCTCCTTCCGCAACTTCGGCTTCCGTCCAGTCAACGACGGATTCCGGATGAATCCGCTGGCAAGGCTCCCCTTCATGCAACTCGAAGGTCGTGCGCAGCGCCTCGTGCCGCTCCGCGAGCCGGCGGAACGCCTGCCTCATCCTGTCGAGGTCGAGCGCGCCGGTTAGCCGCAGCACCGTCGGGATTTGATAAGCGGTGCCCGCCGGGTCGAATTGCTGCAGGAAATACATCCGGCGCTGCGCCGGAGATACCGGGTACAGCTCGGCCTCCGGCGCTCTCGGAATCAGGACGGCGTTCGCGTTTCCGGTCTCTCCCCGTCCGGCTAACAGCTCCGCCATATGGGAAAGACGAGGATGGTCGAACAAATCGATCAGCGTTACCCGTACGCCGAAAGTCCGCGCGATATGGGAGACGAGCGTTGCAGCCTGCAAAGAATCTCCGCCGGCATCGAAGAAATGATCGTTGCGCCCGTACGGTCCGCCGCCCAGTATCCGCTCCCACAGTCCTGACAGCGCGTTCTCCGTCTCTCCGACGGGAGCGGCGTAAGGCAAACCCGTCCCTGCGGCTCTGGACTCTTGCCATTCGACTGCAAGGTCCGCGATATCCGTAGCGTCGGGATATCGTAGCGGCAGCAGGTAAGCGCCATGCGCCAACGACTCTTCGCGGACGGACGGGAGCACCCAGCGATAAGGTTCCTGCGCGTCCGCAGCTTCGTCTTTATCCGCCGTCCATGCGTGCGGCGAAAACCAAGAGAGACCTTCCCGTTCCGTCTTCGTCGCAGCCGTCTCCTCAAGCGCTTCTTCCGCGGCAAGTCGAACGCCTTCGACGTATTCGACGTGCGCGGGTACTTCCTCCACGCGCGAGATCGGAACGGCGAACGTTACGTCCCGGTTTTCCGCAGGCGTCTCCCCCGTTACCGGCATCCAACCGGTATCCGCGAGAAATTGCTCGAACGGTTTGTTTTTGGCGGTTCGGCGGAACTCCGCCCGCAACTCCGCGAATTCGTTCTCCTGCGCGCAACGCTTCAATCCGGCCAATACGGCCTGCTCCACCCCTCGTCCCAACACGCGGCAGCTAAGCAAGAACGAATGGATCGCGAGGGCTGAACCGCGCGCTTCCGCGGCGATGTATCCGATCCTGCCGTACTCGCCGTATCGATCGGCTGCTTCTACGATCCATTGCCGCGATCGGCCTTCTTGCATCATCCGCTTGATCTCGGCCTCCGAATGGCGGACGCCGTTCAGGTTGAATTGGTTCGTCCGGGCCGTCAACTGCGCCGCCCGTTCCGTTTCGTCCGGCATCAGCGGACGCAGGCTTACTTTGAGTTCGAGGCTGCGCAAATAATCGCCAAGTTCATCTCCCGAGCGGGCGTCGGCTTGCCTCCGCCTTTCAGCCGTATAACCGTCCGCCCTTCTGCGGTCCTCGTCCGTGACCCGGAAGCGGTCCCAAGCCCACACATGCGCCAGGAACGATTGAATCTCCGCTTCCTCCGGGAGTTTCAACGTCAACGCTTCCGGACATTCGGCCATCATCGCCAGGCATTCCGCGGCGTTGTCGTCAATGAACATGAAGCTGTCCGCGCCTAGGTTCAGCTCTTCCGCCAATTCGCGAACGTTGCCGGGTTTCGGGTTCCAATTCACGCGCCAGGCGGCGAAATGTTCTTGGCGCAGCACCATGCCGGAATTGCGTTCGAACGTTTCCCACAGGTCGGCCTCGTTGTTTTTGCTGCAGAGGGCGAGCAGGAATCCTTCGGCCCGTTTGCGCAGCAGGAGTCGCTGCAATTCTTCGAAAGGAGCGCTGACGACGACGCCCGTCGGTCCGTCTTCTCCGCATACGCCGCGCCACAGCGTGTTATCCGCGTCGACGGCGATCACCTTGAACGGGTGACCGTGCCAACCGATCAAGGCGCGGGCGATTTCCGTTCCGACGGCGGCGTAATAATTTTCCGTATACGGGATGCGTCCCGTCTCGAAAGCGATTGGATCTTCTACTGCGCGAACCCGGTAACGAACCGCCGTATCCGCGAAATCCAATAGGTGGACATGCGGAACGCCGGTTAACGAGGCTGTCCACCGTTCGCGAACCCGCCGCGTCGTTTCCTCCGGCATTGCCGCTATAGGCCCATGAACGTCGTAAGGCATCAAAGCGACGAAATGCGGTCCTTGACCGTCTCGGTCACTCAACATTCCTGCCAGACGCTCCAAATCGCCCTCCAATCTAGCAAGAGCGTCCGCCGCGTCTGCGCTTTGCGAAGATAACCAGTCTTCCGGGCGCACGAGGAGGATGGTAGCGGTTGCCGAATCTCTCGGTTCCGTCGCGTTCTCGGTTAGAAACTGAAAAATTTGGTTATACGGCGCGAAAGTCAATTCCGGCGCATAACCGAACTTGGCAAGCCATTGCTTCAGCGGTTTGGCCGCAGGCTCCGCCGTGAACGTGGAAGCGATGCGCACGCTAAGCTTCCGGCCCGAGACCTGCGCTTCCCCGTCGTTCAGCATTCTTCTGCGGGCAAGTTCGGCTTCTTCTCCGGGTTCGAACAGCTCGATCGTTCCGAGCCGCGGATTCCCTTCGCCGCTCACCGCCTCCGCCAACCGCGCGAAATGCGTCGCCATCCGGGCGATCGTCTCTTCCCGGAACAGCGCCGTATCGTATTCGATTACGCCGCGAAGCTCGCCCGACGCTCCGGGGAACAGATCCATTTTCACGTCCAGCGCCGATGTTTCCCGCTCAAGAGGAAGCTCAGCGAACCGCAAACCGTCCGAATCGAACCGCTCGCTGCCCGACGCATGATTGTGGAACACGAGCATCGTGTCGTACAGCGGGTTGCGCGAACGGTTCGAAGCCGCGTTCTTGCCCGCGATCATCTCGTCGAACGGGAACTCGCCGTTGTCATACGCCTGCAGCGTGCGGCTTCCGGTTTCTTCGAGCAGATCCGCGAAAGTGTCCTCTCCCGTCATCCGAATCCGAATAGGGAGAAAATTCATGAACAAGCCGACGACGTCCCGGTACTCCCGCTGCGCCCTCCCGTTCACGAGCGAGCCGACGATAAGCTCCTCTTGGCCGGTATAACGGTGCATAAGCAGGCTATAGAGAGAGAAAAGCACGGTGTGCAGCGACGCCTGCCGTCGCTTGGCCAACTGGTGAAGCTTCTCCGTATTAGCTGCCGATAACGTAAAACGGAATAGCCGGCCTTGCCGCATTTTCGAAGCCGGCCGCGAAAAATCGAGCGGCAGACGAAGCTCCGGCAGCGGTCCGGCGAGCGCGTCTTCCAGCCAGTAGGCGCGCATCCGACGCATCGCTTCGCTCTCCATCCGCTCGCGCTGAAACCGGACGTAATCCCGGTATTCCGCACGTTTGAGCGGCAACGGACGATCGCCGTACAGCGCCGTAAGCTCCTGCAGGAGCAGCGCGAGAGAAGCGCCGTCCGCGATCAAATGATGGGTATCGAGCACGAGCAGATGGCGTTCCGGCGATACGGAAGCTAAGCCGATACGCAACAACGGCAAACGCGTCAAGTCGAACGGCTGGACGAATCCGGCCGCGAACGAATGCCATTCTTCTTCGGAAGAGAGCTGCGCGCGATCCACTTTCAGTTCGGCCCCGGGATGGACGCGTTGAATCGGCTCGCCCTCCTCCGACCACTCGAACGTTGTCCTCAAGCTTTCGTGCCGACCGGCGAGGCTTGCGAAAGCGGCCTGCAATCGATCCGCGTCCAGCGGACCATCTACCGTATAGGCAAGCGTCATGTGATGATGAACGTCTGCGCACGGCTGTTGCGCGGCCAAGTATAACCGGACTTGGGACCGGGACAGCGCAAAGACGGTGTCCGGTGCGGATCGCGCGTCCGCGACCGGCTCGAGCGGATTCGCATGGGCAATCGAACTATCGATATAGTCGGCCAGAGCGGCTACCGTCGGATACCGGATCAGCTCCGCGACGCCGACCTCGAAGTCGAACCGAGCGCTTAGCAAACCCGAGATTTGCAGTCCCAGGATCGAGTCTCCGCCCATCTCGTAATAATGGTCGTTAACGCCGATCGACTTTAATCCGAGCACGCGCCCCCAGACTTCGGCAACGGAGCGCTCGGTATCGCTATACGCGGCGTCTTCCCTTCCGCTTAGGGACACGGACGACGAGGATTCGCGTTCGCTCGCGGGCTCGCGAGCCGCCAAAGCCCCGGCGTATTTGTCCGGTATTCGGTACAGCGCGGACGCCGGAGACTCTTCGACCCAGCAGCGGATCCGCTCGAACGGGTACGAGGGCAAATGAATGGTTCTGCGGTCCGAATCAGCGTACAGGACCGCCCAATCCAAGCTTCCCCCTTCGACGTATTCGCGGCACAACGTTTCCGGACTCGCGGACCGAAGGCGTTCGATAGACCACGGGTCCCGTTCGCCGCTTCCGGAAATTCGCCCCGCCCACGCGCCGGGCTCCGGATTCCAGACCGTCTGGGTATCGCCGGACGCCGTTGCCTGAAGTCGTTGCTCCAGACGGGCCAGCTTGCCTTGAAGCTCGTCGATCGAGCTCGCCGTTAAGGCCGCCCGATATTCATAATGTCCCCTCCCCGTGTTCGCGGTGTAACAGACGTCGCGCAAGTCCGCCGATCGTCCGTTCGATTGCTCAAGGAACCGCGCGTAGCGTCCGATGAGCGCGCCTAACGCCGCTTCGGTTCTAGCCGATAACGCTAGTACTTCCGTGCGGTATTCTACGTCTTCCCGGTAGGCCGGTTCGGCATGCGGCGCCTCTTCCAGCACCGCATGCACGTTCGTGCCGCTCATTCCGAACGAGCTGACGCCGGCCCTGCGGGGAGCTTCGCCTTCCCGCTCCCACGGGCGCAGCATGTCGCTGACGTAGACCGGGGAATCGACGAACGAAATATCCCGGTTCGGTTCGCGAAAATGCAGCATCGGCGGCACCTGTCCCCGATTCAACGCCATCGCCGCTTTAATCAAGCCGACGAGCCCGGCCGCGGTGTCCAAATGACCGAAATTCGTCTTTAGCGAGCCGACGGCGCAAAATTGCGACCGATCCGTATACCGCCGGAACGCTTGCGTCAATCCGGCAATTTCGATCGGATCCCCCAACTTCGTGCCCGTTCCGTGCGCTTCGACGTAACCGATCGTCCCGGGATCGATCCCGGCGTCTTGCCAAGCGCCCGCGATGACCGCTTCCTGGGCTAGGACGTTCGGAGCGGTAATCCCGACGGAAGCTCCGTCCTGGTTCGTCGCCGTTCCTTTAATCACGGCGTAGATGGCGTCGCGGTCGCGAAGCGCCTGGCCGAGCGGCTTGAGCAATACCGCCGCCGAGCCTTCTCCCCCGCCTGTTCCGTCCGAAGCGTCGTCGAACGTGCGCGCCCGGGAATCGGACGATTCGATGCCGATCCGGATGCCTAAGTCGACAGGCAGCAAGTACGATTTCACGCCCCCGACGATCGCCGTCTCGCATTCCCCGCCCCGAAGCGCTTGCACGGCAAGATGTAAAGCGGCGAGCGACGAGGAACACGCGGTATCGACGGTTATCGCGGGACCTTGCAGGTCGAGCAAATACGAAAGACGGCCGGCGACGATCGAAGACAAATTGCCGGGGATGGCCAGCGACAGCGACGCCGGATCCTTCTCGGCGATCAGCCGCTTGTAATCGTGGAACGCGTCGCCGTTATAACCCAGATAGACCCCCGTCCGGCTTCCGCTCAGTTTACGGCCGCCGTATCCGGCATTTTCGATCGCGCTCCAAGCCGTCTCGAGCCACAGCCGTTGATTCGGATTCATGAGCGCGGCTTCTTTCGGCGACAACCGGAAAAACCGGCAGTCGAATTTATCGATCTCCTCAAAATATGCGCCGTCGTAATACGCGATCGCGCCGTCAGGCAGCTTCGTTCCGGCTAGCAGCGCTTCCGCGTCGGCGCGGCGCGCTTCCGGGAACGGACCGATGGCGTCGCAGCTTTCCGCGATCCTGTCCCAGAACGCGTCGACGTCGTCCGCTTTCGGCAGACGGACCGCCATGCCGATAATCGCGATGTCGCGGTTGGACGTCTCCTCGATTTCGAAGCTGCTACCGGTTTCCGGCGCCGCTTCAAGCTCGGCGCTCCAGTTCTCTTCCTCCCACCATGCGTTGTTTCCCAACGTCATCATCCTCCCTGCTTGCGAACATGCGCCATGCCTGACATTCAGGCTCCGATACCGTACTCGGCGGGCTCTTGGCGCATGACGACTTCGGACCGGCTATTTTTCCATAATCCGTACATGATCGCCAGTATGGCGATCGAGGTCGCGCCGAGAATCGCGTATAATACCGCTCCGGACGGCAAGCCCGTGAGATGGCGGATGATGTAATACGCTCCGAACAGCACGAATTCGTTAATGATGGTCAGCCAGATCGAACGGAACCAAACGTAGATTAAGCCGAATATGACGGCGCCTGCCGTTCCGTAGAGCATCAGTGCCGGGTCCCCGGAGAAGAAAAGGATGCCGTAGAATACGCCGGTGACGAGCATCGCCGGAACTAACGGCAGCGCCCTGCGCAGCTCGTTGAAGATCAGCCCCCGGAACAAAATTTCTTTGTAGAAGGAATTGATGACGAAGAAACTGAAAAACACCCAAGCGTTGTGCCCCAGGAAGAAGCCGACGATGTTCTCGAATCCCGGCGCCGCTTCTTTCACTTCCGGAATGCTGAACAGGCTCATGACCCACAGCGCCATGCAAACCGCTAGCATCAGGTTAAGCGCATGCGCTTTGCGACTGGCGGGGCGGAATTCCGAGATCGCGATCAAATCTTTCTTGTAGAACCATTTCAGCACGAAGTAATAGAGCGGCATGGCGAGTATGGCGTTCGTATACAAGCCGATAATGCCGTCGTCTCCGAGCTCCGGATATCGAGGCAGCACCGCTTGCTCCCAAATGATGACTAACACTTGCAGCAGTCCATAGTAAATGCCGACGTAGACGGCCAGGTTCCCCAACATGACTCCGTATTTTCGGACCGGCGCGGCGCCTTTCCAGATATAGATCAGCGTTCCCGCGATGAGCAACAGACCGGCCGCGGCAATCGCGAGCAACAAAAAGTCGGGAACGTCGGAGAGCCTGTCGTACAGGCCGACCTTGTCGATGATCAGGATGAGGCAATTGACGACGGCACCGATGCCGATCGTGGACCACAGCGACTTCATGCGCAAATAGACGAGACAGTACATGATGCTAAGGAAGAACGCGGTAATTTGAATCCAGAAACTCGGTTGAAAATATCCGTACACGAGCGATGATATGGGGACCGACAGCCAAGCCTTCATGCTGCCGCTGAACGCGTTGAACACGATGCCCCTGAACAGCAATTCCTCGAAGATGACGCCGAGCAAACCGACGCCGATGATCACGTAGACGAAAGATTCCGCGGTACCGAACGTGTTCACATAGTCCTCGAAATCGTTCGTGCCGCCTCTCACCCCGCTCAGGTTGGCTACGCCGACGAAAAGCATGGCGGCTCCCGCGCCCATAATCGCGATTTGCCCCCATTGCGGGCGGGTCAAACCGGAGAATCCGGCCGTACGGAGAATTCCGGGAATTCTTCCTTTGGAGAGAACGGTGATCAGCTTCGATACAAGCAGGAACAGCAAGAACGCGATGCCGAACACGATGCTGAGGAAGATCGGGATATTCCGGTCCAGGAAAGCTTTGTATTCCGGATTCGGATCTACGAGCAATGAGGCGTGCAACATCGTCACGAGCCAGAACGCGAATAGATAAACGGCCGAATACAACACCGCTCCGGCGACGGATAACAGCTTGGACTTCATTCCGCAACAGCTCCTTTGCTCATTAGCGAGTCTTTGTCAATCGTCAACCTGTCCGAGACTCCGGTTTCTCCGACCAACCGGTCCAGCCTGTACGACCGTTCTTCCTGATCCGTGCCTTTCGTCGCGAAAACGCTGCACAGCATTTCCAATCCTTGGCGAAGCTCGTCGTCCGTCGGTTGGCGCCCCGACTCCTTCATCTGCCGCACGAGCTTCTCTACCTTTCGGTACGGCTCGATCACCCCGGCGCGGTAGGCCGTCTCGTCGGTACAGCGATTTCGGGTGGCGACCGCGATCGCCAGGCAGCGCGGCAGGAAGGCCGAGTAATCGGAACGTTGCCCGAGGCGCCGGTCGTTGTCCCCGGTTACGAACCGGACGGCCGAATCCAGTCCGTCGTCCAAGCTTCGAACGCCGACGGCGGATTCGAACGACTCCCACATCCGGGACAGCACGCGGCCCGGTCCTGCCTCGATCAAGTGCGTCATGCCGAGAGAAACCATCGTCTCCATGCAGGCAAGCCAGCGGACGGGCTCGGTCAATTGCGATACGAGAAGCCGGATCCGATTCGCGGGATCTTCGTCATGCGGAACACCCGTTACGTTCGAAATGACCGGCCACTCGGACTCTCGGAAGACGCATGCTTCCAGATGTCCGCGAAACCGAGACGCCGCAGCCTCCATGCAAGGACTGTGGAACGCTCCGCTAACGTTTAATGGCGTTAAACGAACGGATTGACCGGAAAGCAGATCTTCCAGTCTTCGAAGCGCTTCGCGGTCTCCCGAAACGACACGTTGATTCCGCGAGTTGATCCCCGCGAGCACGACCTCGGAATGTTCCACTGACGCTTGGCGAAGCAGCGTCTCCAGCCGCTCGTCCGGAAGTCCGCTAATCGCGGCCATGCCTCCCGGACGTTCCCGCGCGGCTTCCTGCATGAGCTCCCCTCTGCTCCTTACGAGTTTGACGGCGTCCGCCAACGCGATCGTCCCGCTGCTGGCGAGCGCCGTAAATTCGCCCAAGCTGTGGCCGGCGCCGGCGGAAGGGCTCAATCCCCCTTCCTCGGACCAAGCCCGGAAAGCCGCCACGCCGCAAGTCAGAATCGCGGGTTGGGCGTTCCGGGTGTCCGTGAGCTCTGACGACGGACCTTCCGCGCATAGCTTCAGCACGTCCCATCCGAGCGCGTCCGACGCTTCTTCGAACATCAGACGCGCAACGGCGTAACGGTCGGTCAGGGACTTGCCCATTCCGGGGTACTGCGAGCCTTGTCCGGGGAATAGCCATCCTATCTTTGCCATGCGATTATTCCTCCTTCTGAAGGGACGCGGCTTCCTCGCGAACGGCGGCGACCGTCTCCGAAGACCGCCATTCGCCCGCCATGCGGGACGCCCACGCCGGGAACGCCTGCAACAGCTCCTTCGCCTTTTCCTTGCGGATTTTACCCGCGTTATACTCCAGCTGGAGCATCCCTGCTCCTTCCGCTTCGCGCAGCGCAGCCGTCAAGTCGGAATCGTCCTTCCACGACTGCGGGAGCGGTTCCGACACCCCGTTCCGGTACATCGGCACGACGCCGTCATCCGCGGATTCGGCATTCCGATCGCGCAGGCCTTCGGACGAACCGTGTCCGGTATCCGTCTTCCAGTCGTTAAGCTGCGCCAACAATCCGGGAAATCCGTCCGAGGATGCCAGATCTACCGCCAACGTCCGGACACCTCGGCCGAAACCGACGGTCGGCAAGTCGAACTTCGGTTGACGGAACGCGCGGGCTAGAACGACGATCCATATGGCGAGCCCCGCCAAATCCGTTGCGATACGCGCGCGTTCGGCGATGAAACGGATATGGCGCAGCGTGTCCGGATCCAGCCTCAGCTGCAGGAAATCCCCCGCTCGTCGCTGGCGGTCGGCCGGGAGCCACGCCTCCGGCGCACGAAGCGGAATCAAAGCTTTGCGCTCCCGAGGGATCGTCCGCTGATTCATATATTCGGCCAGTTTGGCGATCGTCGGATAGGCGAACAGATCCGTGACGCTGACGCTTCCGCCGAACAGCTGTTCGATCTCGCGGTGCATCCGAACGAGCAGCAGCGAGTTGCCTCCGAGCTCGAAGAAGTTGTCGTTCGCGCCGACCTTCTCCCGTTGCAACAGCTCCGCCCACAACGCGGCCAGCTTGCGCTCCGTCTCGCTTTCGGGCGCGGCATACGCGGTTCCGGATTCCATCGTCCCTTCCGGCTCAGGCAGCGCCTTGCGGTCGGCCTTCCCGCTTGCCGTCAGCGGCATCGCTTCAAGCTGAGCGAAAGCCGCCGGGATCATGTACTCCGGCAACCGCTCGGCGCAATGCCGTCTGAGCTCTCCGCTCGTCAAGGCGCGGTCCGCCACCACGTAACCGCAAATCCGCTTGCCTCCCGAGCCGTCGTCCCGCACCGCCGCCGCGGCTTCCGATACCGCTTCGTGCAGCAGCAGCGTTCGCTCGATCTCGCCGAGTTCGATCCGATAACCGCGTATTTTCACTTGGTCGTCAATGCGTCCTAGATATTGCACTTGCCCGTCTTCCATCCAACGGGCCAGATCTCCCGTACGATACATGAGCTCGCCGGGGATGAACGGATTCGGTACGAACTTCTCCGCCGTCAGATCCGGCCGGTTCGCGTAGCCCTTGGCCAATTGCACGCCGCCGATGCACAGTTCGCCCGGAACGCCGACGGGTTGAGCCAGTCCTTCGGGGCTTACGACGTACAACGACGTGTTGTCGATAGGCTTGCCGATCGGCACGAAATCCAGCGGGCTGTCCGCCTCGCATTCATGCACCGACACGTCCACCGTCGCTTCCGTCGGGCCATACAAGTTCACGAGCTTGACGTGCGCCAATCCGAGCTCCCTCATCAGCGCGTGGAACCGGTCGACGTGGGCGCGATGCAACGCCTCGCCGCTGGCGAACACGCGCCGCAGCGATCCGAGTTGCTCCCGCAACCACTTCCGCGGCTCGGCTTGCGCCGCTTCGAGGAACGCCGCCAGCATCGACGGGACGAAATGCATCGTCGTCGCCCGATGCCGCCCGATCGCCTCGATCAGCCGCCCGGGGTCTTTCTCCGCTCCCGGGGCGAGGAAAGCGACCGATGCGCCCGCCATCGCCCACCAGAACAGCTCCCACACCGATACGTCGAAGCTGTAAGGCGTCTTCTGCAGGATGACGTCATCCGCTTGCAACGGATACGCCTTCTGCATCCAGTTCAATCGATTGACGACCGAGCGGTGACGGATCATAACGCCCTTAGGTCGGCCCGTAGACCCGGAAGTATACAGAATATAGGCGAGTTGATCCGGCGAGCCCGAAGGCAACGACGATTCCGTCGGCACAAGGCCTGGTTCCATCCATTGCGGGTCGTCCAAATCGATCGTAAAGGCGTCCGGCGCTGCCTCGCGGGCAACGTCCAGCCAGCCGCGCTGCGATAACACGATTCTTAGGCCGCAATCGTCGGCCATAAAGCGGAGCCGATCAGCCGGGAAATCCGGCGGCATCGGCACGTAAGCGCCGCCGGCCTTCAAGATGCCGAGCATACCGGCCATCATGGCGGCGGAACGCTCGGCCATAAGGCCGACCGGCTCTTCCGGCGACAGACCCGATTCGATTAATCGCTTGGCGATCCGATCGGCGCGAGCGTCTAGCTCGCGGTACGCGAGCCGCTCGTCTTCGAACGCGGCGGCAATCCGGTCCGGCGTCAGCGCCGATTGCCGGCGGAACATCTCTTGCAACGTGAGCGTATCGGGGAAAGGCGCTAACGTATCGTTGAACGCCTCTACGACTTTCCGGCGTTCTTCGTCCGCAAGCAGCTCGATCTCGCCCAGCTTCAGGTCCGGATCGCGCGCGACCTCTTCCGCCAGCCGTACGAAATGACCGGCCATGCGCTCCATCGTCGATCGCCGGAACAGCGACGTCCGGTATTCGAACCGGCAGCTCAGCTTGCCGTCAGGCTGTTCCACGATCTCGAGCGTCAAGTCGAACTTGGCCGTCGATCGCCGGAATTCGTATGGCTCGAATCGCGTATCTCCGACCGTCACGGACGGGATGCCCGTGTTTTGAAGCACGAACATGACATCGAACAGAGGATTGCGTCCGATATCGCGCCTTACGCCCAGCTTGTCGACCAGCATCTCGAAAGGATAACGGTCGTTCGTAAGCGCGCCGAGCGCCCGCTCCTTCGTTTGCTCGAGAAGCTCGCGGAACGTCGCCCCGCTTACCGGACGGGATCGCACAATGACCGTGTTCACGAACATCCCGATCAAATCGGCTAGGTCGGCGTGCGGTCTGCCCGCGACCGGACTGCCGACCCAAATGTCCGTTTGCCCGCTGTAACGGTGCAGCAAAGCCGTGAAAGCGGAGAGCAGCGTCGCGTACAGCGTCGTCCCCGTACGGGCGGACAAGTCGGCTAGTTCGCGGGCGGTTCGGGATTCCAAATCGATAATCACTTGGTCGCCCCGGTGATCCATTCGCTCCGGCCGCGCATGGTCGACGGGCAGGTTCAGGGTCGGCGCCTCTCCGGACAATTCCTCCAGCCAGTACCTCTCCTGCTCTTCGCAAGCTTCGGACGTCAGCCATTCCGAGTGCCATGCGGCGTAATCCCGGTATTGCACCGGAAGCTCCCAGACCGGCTTCCCTTCGTAGAGCGCCATGAACTGCCGCGCGAGCACGGCCATGGATACTCCGTCGGCGACCAGATGATGGAGATCCAGAAGCAGCAAGTGGGCGGCCGGTTCCTGCAACCGGAACAGCTTCACCCGCAGCAGTGGCGATTCCTGAAGTCGGAACGGCTTAATAAAAGATTGCACGAGCGCATCCGGGTCCGATAACCCGGCGTCCTCGAAGCCGATACCCTCGAGCGTTTCGAGGGATACGCGCTGGACGGGCTGTCCGTCCGACCATCCGAACGAAGAGCGCAGCGTCTCATGCATGCGCGAGAGCGATCGAACGGCGAATGATAGCCGATCCCGGTCAAGAGGCCCGCGAATGATCAACGCGGACGTCAGATGGTAGGCGGTATCGTTCTCGTCCATCGATTGCAGCACGAACAGCCGGTTTTGCGCCGGGGATAACGGATAGACCTGCCTATCTTCGACTTTAGGAATCGGAGCATACCGCGCTCCCGCGCCGTCCAGGGTGACATCGTCCAACAACGAAGCGAGCTCGCGGACCGTCGGTCTGCGGAACACGTCGCGAAGCGTCAACCCGCGATCGAAATCGCGATGGATCGCGGAGACGAGTTCGGCGGCCTTGAGCGAATGGCCCCCGAGCTCGAAGAAGTTGTCGTTCGCGCCGACCTTCTCCCGTTGCAGCAGCTCCGCCCACATCGCGGCCAGCTTGCGCTCCGCCTCGCTTTCGGGCGCGGCAAAGGCCGTTCCGGTTTCCATCGTCCCTTCCGGTTCAGGCAGCGCCTTGCGGTCGGCTTTCCCGCTTGCCGTCAGCGGCATCGCTTCAAGCTGAGCGAACGCCGCCGGAATCATGTAATCAGGCAACCGCTCGGCGCAATGCCGTCTGAGCTCTCCGCTCGTCAAGGCGCGGTCCGCCACCACGTAACCGCAAATCCGCTTGCCTCCCGAGCCGTCGTCCCGCACCGCCGCCGCGGTTTCCGATACCGCTTCGTGCAGCAGCAGCGTTCGCTCGATCTCGCCGAGTTCGATCCGATAGCCGCGTATTTTCACTTGGTCGTCGACGCGACCGAGATATTGCACTTGCCCGTCTTCCATCCAACGGGCCAGGTCTCCCGTACGGTACATGAGATCGCCGGGGATGAACGGATTCGGTACGAACTTCTCCGCCGTCAGGTCCGGCCGGTTCACGTAGCCCTTGGCTAATTGAACGCCGCCGATGCACAATTCGCCGGGCACCCCGACGGGCTGCGCCAGTCCTTCGGGGCTTACGACGTACAACGACGTGTTGTCGATAGGCTTGCCGATCGGCACGAAATCCAGCGGGCTGTCCGCCTCGCATTCGTGCACCGACACGTCCACCGTCGCTTCCGTCGGGCCGTACAAGTTCACGAGCTTGACGTGCGCCAGTCCGAGCTCCCGCATCAGCGCGTAGAACCGGTCGACGTGGGCGCGCTGAAGCGCTTCGCCGCTGGCGAACACGCGCCGCAGCGATCCGAGCCGCTCCCGCAACCGTTCGCGAGGCTCGGCTTGCGCCGCTTCGAGGAACGCCGCCAGCATCGACGGGACGAAATGCATCGTCGTCGCCCGATGGCGTCCGATCGTCTCGATCAGACGAGACGGGTCTTTCTCCGCGCCCGGTTCAAGGAAAGCGACCGACGCGCCCGCCATCGCCCACCAGAACAGCTCCCACACCGACACGTCGAAGCTGTATGGCGTCTTCTGCAAGATGACGTCGTCAGAGAGTAACGGATACGCCTTCTGCATCCAGTTCAACCGATTGACGACCGAGCGGTGGCGGATCATAACGCCCTTCGGTCGGCCCGTAGACCCGGAAGTATACAGAATATAGGCGAGTTGATCCGCCGAGCCCGAAGGCAACGGCGATTCCGTCGTCACAAGTCCTGGTTCCTTCCATTGCGGATCGTCCAGATCGATCACTAAGGCGACCGGCGCTGCCTGGCGAGCAACGTCCAGCCAGCCACGCTGCGATAACACGATTCTTAGGCCGCAGTCGTCGGCCATATAGCTCAAGCGATCAGCCGGAAAATCCGGCGGCAGCGGCACGTAAGCGCCGCCGGCTTTCAAGATGCCGAGCATACCGGCCATCATGGCGGCGGAACGCTCGGTCATCAGACCTACCGGCTCTTCCGGCGACAACCCCGCCGCAAGCAAGGACCGGGCGATCCGATCGGCGCGGGCGTCCAGCTCGCCGTACGTGAGCCGCTCTTCCCCGAAGACCGCCGCGATCCGATCCGGCGATCGGTCCGTTTGCCTGCGGAACATCTCTTGCAACGTCATCGAATCGGGGAACGCGGACTTCGTGTCGTTGAACGTCTCGACGATCCGCCGCCGCTCCTCGTCCGAACACAGTTCGATCTCGCCGAGCTTCAGATCTAGATCTCGCGCGACCGCCTCCGCAAGCCGTACGAAATGGCTAGCCATTCGTTCTACCGTGTCCCGTCGGAACAACGCGTCGTTATATTCCCAGACGCAAGTCAGCGCGCCCGATGGTTCCGGGAACACGTCAAGCTTCAGGTCGAGCTTCGCCGAACCGGTCTCGGCCTGCAGTTGCTCGAACAAGCAACCTGCGACTTCGAAGCGATTGAACGCCGCAGCCGCCTGATTGTGGTAGACGAGCATCGTATCGAACAACGGATTCCGCGAAGGGTCGTGCCGTTCGCCCGACAATGCGATTAATCTTTCATAGGGCAGCTCGCCATGCTCCAACGCTTCCCACACGCGATCGCGGGTCCGACGCCAATAATCGCGGAACGGCGTATCGCTCCCGCAGCTTAACCGGATGGGAACGTAATTGTTGAACATGCCCACCGTCTCCGAAGTATCGGAGACGCCTCTGCCGGCTAACATCAATCCGACCGACACGTCCGGCTGTCCGGTATATCGATGAACGAGCAATCCGTGCAAGCCGATCAGCAGCGAGGTCATGGTGGCGCCTTCGGATCGGGCTAAACGCTCCCAAGCGCGAACGGACTCCGCGCCGAGTACGCCGCGGACCGTCCCACCGGAGAACGTTTTCGTTCCCGGACGAATCGAGGCATCCGGCCAGTCCAATCCCGGTACCGATTCCCGAAGCGCTTCCCGCCAATATCCCTCGTCCTCCGGCCGCGCGGCGGTTTGTTTCTCCCGCCTCGCGTAATGCCGGTATGACCCGTTTAACGGAGGAAGCGCCTCTCCGTTCAGCAGAGCGGCGAATTCCTTCATCAACACGTTCATGCCGATACCGTCCGCGGCGATATGATGCACGGCGAGCAACAGCAGATGTCGCTGGTTTCCGTCCGTCCATAACCTGATTCTCATCATCGGCGCGACGGCTAGATCAACGGGTTCGATCAATTCCGCGACGCCTAGGTCACGCAGTCGCGTTTCGGGGAACGCATCAACATCGCATCGGGTAACGTCCACTTCGACCGTAACTGCGCCGGGCTTGACCACGGTCTGCACGAGCTCGCCTTGCTCCCATCCGCTCACGGAACGAAGCGTCTCGTGCCGGTCCGCCAGCGTCTGCAGGGCGGCTTGGATCTGCTCCGCCCGCAAAGGACCGCTCACCGAAAAGGCAATCGGGATGTGATACGCCATGCCGATGCCGTCCGACTGCTCGACGAGCGCCATTCGCTTCTGCGCGACGGTCGCCGGGTACCGACTGTCGTCTTCAACCGATTCGTCCCCGAAAGCAGAAGCTTCTAAAGTTATCGATTTCTTATCCACTCGTCGGATGCGAGCAATCAGTTCCCGAGCCGTCGGATAATCGAACACGTCGCGAAGCGACAGCTCGGCGCCCCATTCCCGCCGAATCCCGGCCAGCAGCAACGCGGCTTTAAGCGAGTTGCCTCCCAGTTCCTGAAAATGTTCGTCCGCGCGCGCGCTCCCTACGCCGAGCGCTTCCCGCCAAATCGCAAGCAGCCGGAGCAAGTCCTCCGGATGCTCCTCGGCGACAGGCGACGCCGTCTCCTCCTCCGCGGCCATGCTCGTCCGCAAAGCTTCAAGCTCCCGCAGCGCCTCATCCCATTCGCCGGACGCGAAGCGTTCCGCCAGCTTGTAGCGCTGAATTTTGCCGCTGGTCGTGCGGGGGATGCCGCGAATGGGCACGACGCGGGCGACATCCAGCCCGGTTTCCCTGTTCAACTGGCGACGCACCCGTTCCGCCAGAGGCGCAAACTTGTCGAGACGTCCTCTATGCTGGACGAACAGAACGATATCTTCTTCTCCGCCGCGATCGTCCCGCACCCCGCAAACGGCGGCTTTGCCGTATCCGACCCCGTCTACCGCTTCCGCCCTTTTCTCCATATCGTGGGGGTATACGTTCATTCCGCGCACGAAAATAATGTCCTTGTGCCGGCCCGTGATGACCAGCCTTCCTGCCCGGACGAAACCGACGTCGCCCGTTCGCAGCCAACCGTCGGCCGTATGCGCCTTCTCGCTTGCTTCAGGGTTGTTATAATAACCGCCCGTTACGCTCGCGCCGCGAATGACGATGTGCCCGATCTCGCCTTCCGGCATCTGTTCGTCGGAGTCGCCGACGATTCTCACTTCGCAACCCGCCACCGGATAACCGACGTCGACGAACACGACTGCCCTTTCATCGTCCTCCCCGGCCATCCGAGGCGCTTGCCCGATCCCCAAATTCCCGGCTTCGAGACGCACGGGAATCAACCGTTCGGCCGGCGGCGGGAACGTTACCGCGAGCGTAGCTTCCGCCATTCCGTACACCGGGAACATCGCCGCCGGATCGAGTCCGTACGGAGCGAGCTCCCTGACGAATCGCTCGGCCCATTCCGCCGAGATCGGCTCCGCGCCGTTGAAGATCAGCTTGACGCTTCCGAGATCCCAGCCTTCCGCTTCGTCCTTTTTAAAACAGCTTAAGAAATGCTTGTACCCGAAATTAGGCGAAGCGATCGACGTAATCCGATGTTCGCTCGCTTTGGCCAGCCAGAGCATCGGGTCGAGCATGAATTGCGACGGTTGCATCAAATATTGATCCATGCCCGCGAACATCGGCGCCAGGTGAAAGCCGATCAAGCCCATGTCGTGGGTGAGCGGCATCCAGCTTAAGGAGGAGTCGTTCTCGGTCGTTGCGGAACACGTTACGATCGCTTCCATATTGGACAGCAGGTTCGCATGGGTCAGAACGACGCCCTTCGGCTCGCCGGTCGAACCGGAGGAGAACTGCAGGAACGCGATATCCTCTCCGTTGGCCCGCCAAGGCAACTCCTCGGATTCACTCGTTTCCCCGGATTCAATCGCCGCCTGCAGCCGGTCCCAGCCAAGCGTCCGCTCGGCAGTCGGGCTATCCGACGCTTCCGTTCCGGCATCCGAATCCGCAACGAGCCACGGACGGTTCAACAGCCCCCATACATGGCGCAGCTTGGCTTGATTCTCCTCGCTGCCTCCCGCGGCCAGCGGCACCGGAATGAAGCCTCCGAGCAAGCACGCCCAGAACACGGTCGCGAAAGATTGCGGGTCGTCGAGCCGTACGATGACCTCGTCCCGCGCGCGGATTCCAAGATCCCGAAGGCGCGCAGCCAAAGCCATGCTTCGCGCGCGCAGCTCGGCGTAAGCGAGGCGCGTCTCCGATTTTTTATGGATGAACACGATGCCTTTATCGCTGAGCGACGCGCGTTCCAGAACGTCCGGCAAGTTAGTCAAGCGCTTCATTCCAATCCCCCTCGGGCGAAGGTTTCCGTTCGGTTTGCGTGCTGCAACACGTCTATCAGATGACTATGCAACGTCTCGGCGTCATGCTGCCAGTAGAAATGGCCGCCAGGCAAGCGTGCGATCCGGCAGCCTTCCGACGTATGGCGATGCCAAGCCTCCAGTTCTGCGTCCGTCCATTTCTCCTCCGTACCGGCAATGGCCGTCAGCCGCCATGGCAGCGGCTCGGCTTCTTCGTAGCGGTAGGTCTCGACCAGTCGAAAATCGGCCCGGAGAACGGGGACGAACACGTTCATGAGCGCGGGCATCGAGAAAATTTCCTTGGAAGTAGCGCCCATGGCCACGATCTTCTCCGCAAACTCGTCGGCAGGCAGTTCGTGGATCGGAGCTTCCGCTCTGGGGATATCCGGCGCCGGGCGTCCCGAGAAAATCAAAGCGGATGGCGGCGGCAGCATCCGCTGCCGGATCTTCCGGGCGACTTCGTATAGAATCATGCCGCCCATCGAGTGCCCGAATACCGCGTACGGCGTTCCGTCCATGCGACGAGTCAATTGCTCCAGTACGTCTTCGGACGCGTCTTCCATTCCTTCGTAGAAAGGTTCTTGCGAGCGGACGCCGCGGCCTGCCAATTCAAGCGGCACGCATTCGGCGACCGGCTCGAGCGTTTTTTTCCATTTCATATAAATAGCGGCCGATGCCCCTGCGTAGGGGAGGCAGAACAGCTTCACGCGATTTTCCCCATTTCGAGTTTGATGATCCGATCCGCAAGGTCGAAATAGCGGTCGTCGTGCGTGATGACGATGACGCATTTGCCCCGGGAGCGCAGATCCGGCAGCAACTCCTGGTAGAAGAACGCCCGGTAGTCCGGATCTTGCTCGGCTGCCCATTCGTCGAAGACGCAGATCGGCTTGTCGTCCAAATAGCTGACCAGAAGCGCTAACCGCTTGCGTTGGCCGGAGGACAATCTCGTCGTGCTGAACCGACCGCCCTGAATGCTGACTTTGTCCTGAAGCCCGAGCACGCGCAAATAGTGGAGCGCCTCGCTCTCCTTGTCGGCGAAATCGATTCCGTACAAGCGATCGAACAAGTAAGCGTCGCTGAATACGGTCGACACCAGCTCCCCCAGCTCTCCCGCCTGCATCCGCTCCCCGTTCAAGGACACGCTGCCGCTTCGGGGATCGTACAGCCCGGTGATCAGCTTGGCGAGCGTCGATTTGCCGCTGCCGTTGCCGCCGACGATAAAGACGAGTTCGCCCGAGCGGAATTCGAAATCGATCGGTCCGACGGCGAACGACTTCTCTTCGGCGCGAGCGTATTCGTACGTGGCCTCTTCCAGCCGCAGCGCGATTCCGTCCTCTTGGCGAATCCGGGTCGCATCTCTCTCGGCTGCCCGGAAGCCGGACAATTCTTCGGAAAACCCGCGAATGCGGTTCCAACTGACGCGAGCTTGGAACAACTCCGGCAACGCGTTCAAGATCGCCGTCAGCGGTCCCGCCATGTACAGGAACACGAAGACGAACGACCGCAGCTCCTGCGTGTCCATCGCGCTGAAGAGCAACGGGAACGCGAACACGACGACTCCGATTACCGCGGCGAACAGAAGATCCCCCACGACGATCGCGCCCGCGATTTTGTTCTCCGCGGACATTCGTTTGTCCCGGTAGGCGGCGCAACTGTCCCCCATGTCTTCGCGGAATTCCCGCGCCTTATTCCGGTGCAGGTACAACTCTTTGAAACCGAAGGTCAGATCCTGGATGAATTTGAAGAAGACGTTCTGCAAGTCGCGGGTTTGCTCCCACAGCTTGCTCACGGACCGCGATAGCGCGAAGAACGCAGCGGACGCGGCGAAGACGACGCCGAGCGACAGCAGAAATCCGGGCAAGCTGATGACGGCGAGATAAACGAAACCGGCGATGATCGTCACCGACCAAGTGCCGATGCTGACCATCTTGTTGGCGAAGGAGCTGATCGTTTCCGTATCGTTGTTCAGGCACGTTTCGATTTTCCCGCGTTCCAGCGCTTCCATTTTTTCATAGGGCGATTGAAGGACGATGTCTAGCACGTCCATTCTTTTCTCGTATACGATGCTGTTGGTCATGCGGATCAGACGGGAGCGAAGCAGCTTCTGTCCGAACACGAACAGCAGCATGCACAAGAGGAACAACGGAACCAGCCGCAGCCGGGCCTCTCCGTCCTCGGCGATCGCCGCGTTGACGATGAAGATCAAGCAAGCGTTGCTGAACCCGCTGATGACGCTTAGCGAGAGTAACGTCGCGTAAGGGCGCTCCCTCGGTTTGACGTACGCGTTCGTCACCGCAAGATAGACGCCGAACAGCGCCGCAATCAACGCGACTACTCCAGCCAGAATATACGGCGACGCCGAAGCGTCGCTCCAATAAGCGGAAGCGGAACGGTCGGACTCGACGAGCCCGCCTGCGGCATACATGCAATAGCCGAGCCACCCGTAGAACAGTACGATAGCCGGCAAGTAGCGGACGATTCCCCTGCCCGGTCCCAAGCGCCGTCTCTTTCCTGCCTTTATAGCGATGAACGCCCGAACGTTCGCGACGCAGACCGCCAGCAACGCTAAGGCGGTCACGATTATCCATATCTCCATTGCGCTCATCATCTACCCCCTCTCGTTCATGCCATGCCGGCGCAGCACGCGGGCCGCGATCTCCTCCGGCGTCCATACGGTCCAATCTCCTCGCAACTCCGGCAGCGCGGCGCAAACCGCGGCGGGATGCGAATCATCCAAGCAGCTAGACCGGATGCGATAAGGAGCCAACGCTTCCGCGCCGCCTTCCGCGACGGATACGGACAGCAGTTCCGGCGTCAATCCGCGTCCCATCGCTTTGGCATAGCTCTCTTTGCGCGTCCAAAGCTCGTAAAACCGCCAAAGCCGATCCGATTCGCCTATGGCTCGCAAATCTTCTCGTTCATCCGCGCTAAGAAACTTGTCGGTCCAAGACAATTCCATCGGCCGAACCTGCTCCACGTCGACGCCGACCGGAGCCGTGGAAACCGCGCACGCGCACCAGCGGCCGGAATGGGAGAGATTGAAATGAAGCTCGGAATGACCGATCAAGTAGGGCTTTCCATACCGATCCTGCCCGAACGCGAGCTCCCCGCTCGCGTGTTCCGGCAGCCATTCCGCGCCGATGGCCGCGCGGGCGAGCATCTCGGCCATAAGCGAACGCTTCGCATCGTCCGGATGACGGAATCGTCCAAGCCGCGCTCTGCGGCGCGGGGAGCATAGCTCGGTGAACGATACTTGCATATCGGCCGTCAGAGCGCGGGATACGTCGACCGCGTAAAGGCCGAGCTTCGGTTCCCCATGCGGCGAGTCCCCCGCGCCCGGGACCGATTCCGCTTCCCGATCAAACGTCAGAGTCCGCATCGACGGATACTTTGGTCGTGTACCGGCTTAAATCCCTGATCGTGTAGCACTGCTGGAAATCTTCCGGCGAGATCAGGAGTCCGCGCTGCTCCATCTCGATGTCCATCTTGACGGCTAGCAGCGAATGGCCGCCAATCTCGAAAAAGTTGTCGTTGACGCCGACGGTGTCGAGCTCGAGAAGCTGCTTCCAAATTTCGACCAACTCGGCTTCTATCTCGTTCGCAGGCGGTTCATAGACCGCATCGGAACGAACGAGGGTTACCGGATCGGGCAGCGCGGTCCGGTCGACTTTACCGTTGGACGTAACCGGAATCGCGTCCAAGCGAACGAAATAACTCGGGATCATATAGCCGGGAAGATCGCCGGCCAGAAACTCTCGCAATTGCCTGAAAGGCAAATCCGCGGCCGCCGCGTAATAGGCGCACAGGGCTTTCTGACCGGAACCGTCCATGCAGTCCAAGACGATGCAATTCGAGATGTCCGGGTGACGCAGCAGCTTGGCTTGAATTTCGCCTAGCTCGACGCGGAACCCGCGGATTTTGACTTGATGGTCGACCCGGCCGAGAAATTCGATATTGCCGTCCGGCATCCATTTCGCCAAGTCGCCGGTCCGATACATCCGCGCATTCGGATCTTCCGCGTAAGGGTCCCGAATGAACCGTTCCTTCGTTAACGCTTCCGAATGATAGCCGTTGGCCAGACATTGCCCGCCTATGAATAGCTCTCCCCGCGCTCCGATCGGGCAAGGTTTCAGCTCCCGGTCCAGAATGTAATATTTGGCGTTGCGTATCGGTTTGCCGTAAGGGATGCTCTTCCATTGCGGGTCTACTGCCTTTACCTCGTAATAGTTGGACCAGATGCAAGCCTCCGTCGCGCCGCCGAGCGCGGCGACTTTGCTGCCCTCGAACAGACGGTGAAGTTGACCCGGAAGCGTCAGCGGAATCCAATCCCCGCTGAGCATGAACAACCGCGTTCGCGGTAATTTTCCTTCGAATTTCTCGAAGAACGGAATGCTCTGCGCGAGCGCCGCCGGCGCGGAATCCCAGATCGTAATGCCGCTATCGGCCATCCGCTGGGGCCAGGTTTCGGGCTTGCGCACGTCTTCCTCGGGAACGATGTCGATAGCTCCTCCCGCCGCGAACATCCCGAACAGATCGTAGACGGACAGATCGAAGCATAGCGACGTCAGGAAGAACAGCCTGTCCCGTTCGTTCACTCCGAACGTCCCGTTCACCCAATCGATCACGTTCACGACCGGCCGATGGGAGACGACGACGCCTTTCGGCGTGCCCGTCGATCCCGACGTGAATATGATATAAGCCGTACCGGAAGGATTCGCCGAAGCCGATAACGCCTGGACGTTCTCTTCCTGCAATTGCCGCTGCGTATAGAAGCGCTTAAGGTTCGATGCCGAACCGGACGAACTTCCGGACGGTTTCGTCAGCACGACGTCGTAGCGGAACCGAAGCTCGTTCTTGAAGCTTGCCGTCCGCTTGAAGACTTCCGCCCGCATCCCCGGATACTGTCCCGCGATTCCGCCGAAGAAGTCCTCGTGCACGTACAATTGCTGATCGAAGTTCGAACGCGACTTATAGAACGTGCCGTGATTTCGTTTGAACTCTTCCAAGGACGAGCGGAAATCTTCTTTGGCTTCTTCGTCGAGCACGTCCGCGACGATCAGCGCGCCGCCGGGACGGAGCAGCCGAACGGCATCCCGCAGCACCTTCTCCAAATAGAAATGATCGGAGAAAAATTGAATCGTGCTCGGGAGAAGCACGACGTCGAACGAGCCGTCCGGCATCCCGCCGATGTCTTCCGCGAACCCGGTGATCAATTCGACGCGATCCGTTAATCCGCATTCCTCTAAGCGGCTGCGATTGCGCTCCTGCGTAACCGGCGACGGATCCAACCCGACGTACCGGCCGAACCGTTCGGCCAGCTCGAATAGAATGAGTCCCGAGCCGCAGCCGATTTCCAGCGCCTTCGCATCGGCGCCCGCGAACGGCGCGGTCAGTTCCGCGACCCGGTCGCGATATTCGTTCACTTCCGATTCGGTGAACGGAAGCCCCGTATAAGAGCTGAAGAATCCGCCCGCCTGGATTCGGTCTTCGGCTTTGGCCGCGACATCGTCGAACATGCGGACGATCGATTCGCGGTCCGGCAAGACGATCGCGGGTTCGTTTCCCTTCTCGTCCAACAGCACGATATGCTCGAGCTCCGCGCTCCTCCATAGCAGATCGGAGAACGGTCCGACCGCCTCGCGCTGAGTTACGAGATGCTTGGCGCCGATTTGCTCCAGCACCGTCTGCACCCGGCGTTTCGGCCAAGCCGTATCGATCGGCACGTAAGCGCCGCCCGCTTTCAGAATGCCTAGTACGCCCGTTAGCATATCGAACGACCGCTTGCACAGAAGACCTACCTTTACTTCCGGTCCCACTCCCGCTTGGCGCAACGCTGAGGCAAGGCGATTCGATGCCTCGTCCAGTTCCCCGTATGTCATCGTTTGATCCTTGTACATCGCGGCGACGGCATCGGGTGTTCGCGCCGCCTGTCCGATGAACAGCTCATGAAGCGTCCGATCGCCGGGGAACGGTCCCTCCGTGTCGTTGAAAACGCGTACGACCCGATCCCATTCAGAATCAGGCAACAGGTTTAACTCGGAGATCGGGGCGTCCGGCCGGCTTAATAGTTGCGATAACGCCTCAACGTAATGGGAAGCGATCGCTTGGGCTAAAGCTTCCGAGTAACGTCCGGAATGCCAGCCGATATCGAGGGACCATCCGCCGTCTTGTTCTTCGAACCAAAAGCGGCAATCCGCCGCCGTTCCATCGCGCATCCGGTCGGGATGAAGCCGCCTGCTGCCGACGGCGATCGGGATGCGGAAGTCCGCCCCCTCTTCGTCTCCCCAGCCTCGCTCTTTCACGAGCTGGTTGAACGGATAGTTCTGATGCTCGAGAATGGCGGCGAACCTCGCTCTTAACGCGTTCAAGTTCGCCCGGAACGAGGCGTTCGGGTCCGGTTCGAACGGAATGACGAGCAGCTCGTTGACGGAGGCGCCGTCCTCCGGCCAATCGAAGACGGGCGTGACGAGCAGCGTCTCGGCGGCGTAGGCGTACTTGCTCGCGACCAATTGAACGCCGAACAGCATCACGAGGAACGCGGCGATGTCCGAGCCTCCGGACAGCGACCGGATTCGTTCGGAAAGCTCGCTGCCGAAAGCCGTTCTCCACTCTCTCCTTTCGATTGCCGCGCCCTCGCTTCCCGACTGGCGATCCTCGGGAAACCGGGTCAGCTCTTTGTCGCCGGAAAGCAATTCCGACCAGAAGTTCCTCTCCTTGTCCAGCTTGCCGCTCGATATGATTTTCTGAATCTCCAATGCATCTAGACTCATTCAATCTCCTCCTTGCAAAAGGTAATGGGGGTGTCTCGGAAGCGATGAATCGGGTCGCACGGTCACGCGGTACCTCGACTCGAAAAAGCTTCGTATTCTCGCAGCATCCGCTCGATGATCAGCGTCTCGTCCGCCTTCATCCTGTCTATTCGATCGATCAGCGTCTCTAGATGTTTAGGGTCCCGTGTCATCCAATATTTCAGAATCAAATTAAGATTCAGGGAGGCTTGTTTCTCCAGATTGCTCCAGCCTTCCATCGTCGCCGACGAACATAAGTAATAACCTTCGCGGGCCATATAGGCGATGCGCCGATTCATCATTTTTTTGTGCTCCCACAGCACGTAGAAGGATCGGTGGTCGACGATGTACGCATTCTCGATGTTCAGACGGAGTCGTTCCTGCAATCTGTCGTAGACGGCCATCCCCCATGCGTGCGAACTGGGCAGCTGCAATTCGAACGCCGGCATCCGCTGGTCCGACGGCTTGGCGCGCAAGTAATCGTGCAGTTGTTCCATTACCCATCGCAAGTTGAACGCGTTGGCTTTCAGAAAGCCGGGATACGTCTTCAACAGAATCGAATGCTCGGTATAAGCCTTCCATTCGGGAGGTTCGAAATCGAAGTAGGCTTTCTCCATGTCGTCATATCCGACTTCGCCGCTGCCGTATCGTTGATGGGACAGGAAACCGACGACGTGGAACACCCTTTGCTCGTCGTCATACCCGTGGATCATAATCCCGTGCGGGAAAGATTTGTTCCGATACGATGACGTCCCGGGGATGTAGTATTCGTCGACGTGCGTCCACAAGTAATAACTCTCGTCGATGCTGACCCGGACGAACTCGGCGAAGCTCGGGTACGATCTGCGCACCAGCGTCCGATTCATGCGCGGAGAGCCGTGCAGGATGGGAACGAAATAGTCGAACGGATTCGGCGTGAAGAAATCCATCATCATCTCGTCCGTCCGATCGCTCAAGTACAACTGGACGTAATTGCTGTACACCCATCGCTGAGCCTCGGAATCCGTCTGCAGCATCGCAAGCGGAAACGCCAGATGAGGGTAGGAGACGAGATCGGGTTCGGTAATCGGCAATAGTCGGCGGGCTGCCATCTTCGGTTCCTCCTCGCGAACGTTCAAGCGTTCCGGTATTCCTGAAGCATCCGTTCGTTGACTTGCGCCTCTTCTTGTTTCAATTGATTCAATTGATTGATCAACTCTTCCAATCTCCGGTTGTCTTTCGTCATCCAGTATTTCAAGATCTGATGACGGCTGGTCGCCGCCATCCTCTCAAGCCGGGCATACCCTTCCTTAACTTCGTGCGTGCAGAAGTAATAATCGCGGCTCTCCATATAAGCAATGCGCTTGTTCATCATCCTTTTGTGTTCCCATATGACATGGATCGGCCGATGGTCGAGGATGAACGTTCCTTCCATCTGTTCCCGCACTTTCCGTATGAGTTCGTCGTATATCCCGATTCCCCATACGCGGCGCTGGCCGTCTTTGCCTTGAAACCCTTCCCATCGCCAGACGGAAGACTTCCCGAACGTATAATCCTCCAGCTGATCCATGACCCATTGCAGGTTAAAGTCGTAGCCGTACTTCGGATTCAGCTTGAACAAATGCGTGAAATTCTTATAATCCGACTCGTCCGACAGGCGTATTTCTTTGAAGGCGGTTTCGATGTTATCGTAGTCTACGGTCGTATGCCCGTAGGTCTGATTGGCCAAATAGCCGGTTATTTGGAAATGGCGCTTGTCATCGTCGTAACCGTATACCAGAATGCCGTGCGGATTGCTGCGGTTCTGATAGGCGACCGTTCCCGGGATGAAGTAATCGTCCACGTAAGTCGACACATAACGTCCGTCATCGATGCTTTCCCGAAGAAAGTCGCCGAAGCGCTCATAATTTCGCAATATCAAATCCCGGTTCAAATGCGATTTGCCGTAAAAGGCCGGAATCGGATAATCGGTGACCGTCGGACTGAAATAGTCCAGAAAGAGGGATTCGCCGCGATCCATGGTGTACAGCTGGATGAAATTGCTGTATATCCAATCCAGGCAACTTTCGTCCGTGTGCATCACGGACAACGAATACGACAAGTGCGCATAGGACGTAATATCGGGCTCGGCGATCGGCAATACTTTTCGGACTCCCATAAAGGTACCCTCCTCGTATCGATAAAGCATCAAAATTGAAAATCCAGCGAGTGGCGCGAAGCGGCGATCGGCCGGTATTCCGAGGTCATGGTTAGTTCTCTTAGCACGATGTCCGGTTGTCTCGTCAGTTGTTCGATCAGTTTCCGGTACTCTTCCGCCAACTTAACCACGGTGTCCCGCCGAAACAGGGCGACGGAATAGGTAATCCAAAGCAGCAAGCCGTTCGGGTTTTCCCAGGCTTGCAACACGAGATCGAAGCGCGACCATGTTTCCTTGAGCACGTGAGGAATGGCGCGGGTTTGTCCGATTTCCGGCTCCGGCAACTCCAAATTTTGCAGAACGAACATCGTATCGAACAGCGGGTTGCGGGAACCGGGTTGCAGTTTCAATCTTCGCACAAGCCGTTCGAACGGATAATCCGCGTGCTCGTAGTCTTCCGATATGCGATTCTTGACTTCTTGCGTGAAGGCTTCAAAAGTAAGCTGCGGGTTAACTTTGATGCGGTGCGCTAGCGTGTGGACGAACATTCCGACCATATTGGAGGCGGCGGGATGGTCTCTCCCGGCATGAAGTGAACCGATGATGCTTTCCTCCGTTCCCGTCAGTTTGGACAGGAGTACGTAATAGGCTGCTAACATCGTGAGGTGTAAAGTCGTTCCGCATCGGGCGGCAAGCTCTCGGACGGAAGCTGCGGTTGCTTCGTCCCAATGAAGCGCTAATGTATCTCCTTCGTAGCTCCGCACGGAAGTCCTTGGACGATCGAGCGGCAAGTCGGGAGTCGAAGCGTAATTTAGGAACCTATCGGACCAGTAAGCTTCGCGGTTCTCGGACATGTCCCGGGTGCTCAGCCATTCGCAGTAATCTTTGTATTGCAAGGTCAAAGGAGGCAACTCCCGCCCGGCGAGCAAAGACATGAGGTCGTTCATCAAGATGCTTAGCGATATACCGTCCGCGATAATGTGATGGAGATGCAGCAACAGCATCAATCGTCCGTCCCGGAATTCCACGGCCGTGGCCCGAATCAGGGGCGGGCACGCGAGATCGAACGGTTCCGCGAACTTTCCGGTTAAATCGTCTAATTGATCGGGGTCCCCTTCGATCCGACGCAGGCCGAAGGGAACGAACGGATGGACGATCTGAACGGGCTCGCTCTTGTCCCAGCCGAACGATGTGCGAAGCGGCTCGTGGCGTTCGATCAATCGGTTGAAAGCGGTTTCAAGTAGATCGAACGGAGGAGCCGGATTAAGCCAGAATGCGAACGGAAGCACATACAGCGTACTGGCGGAACGAGAGCTTTCGATCGTGAATACCCTCGTCTGGGCCGGAGACAACCGATAACCCGGCCGCGCCGGAGCAGGTTCGATCGGTGCGATCCTCGTCCCTTCCTCGCTCATTCGTTCGATACGGTTAGCCATTTCGGCTAGCGTAGCGTATCGGAACATCATCTCGAGCGGAAGGTTTACTCCGAACGTCTCATGGATTTGCGCGGCCATGTTGACCGCCTTCATGGAATGCCCTCCGAGCTTGAAGAAATCGTCGTCTCGGCGAACGCGACGCAAGCCCAGCAAGCTTGTCCACATTTCGGCCAGCTTCGTCTCCGTCTCGCCGAGAGGAGTCTCTCCTTCCGTCCGCTCCTCGCTCTCCGCCGCGTCGGCTGGATCCGGGAGGCTCTTCAAGTCCGGTTTCCCGTTCGGCGTTAACGGAATAGCCGCAAGCTCGATGAAATACGAAGGAATCATGTAGCTTGGCAGGCGACCGGCTAAAGTCGTTCGAAGAGATTCGGGATCCGGCCTTCGGTTATTCCCATCCGCATCGGCTGCATAATAGGCAATCAAGGCGGGTTCGCCTAGAGCATCCGGTTTGACGGTGACGACGGCGTCCCGAATGCCGGAATGCGCAAGCAGCGCAAGCCGAACCTCTTCCGTCTCGATCCGGTACCCTCGGATTTTCACTTGGCGGTCGATCCGGCCCAAGAAAACAAGCCGTCCGTCCGGCGTCCATCTCGCCAAGTCTCCCGTTCGGTACACCCGTATTCCTTCGGAAGGGAGCTGGACGAACCGCTGCTCCGACATCTCGGGCTTGTTCCAGTAACCCCGAGCCAGTCCGGTCCCCGCGATGACCAATTCGCCGGCAACGTTCGCCGGAAGGGGCTCAAGATCTTCGTTTACGATCCATGCTTGCGTGTTAGGCAGCGGAATCCCGATCGGGACGGGAGCCGACGACGGCAACGGCTCTAAGCTCCCGTTCCAATACGTCGCGCAAACGGTCGTTTCCGTCGGACCATAGGCATTGATATAGGTAACGCGTTCGCGCCATCGCTCGAGCAATTCCTTGCCGGCTTCCGAACCCGCGGTGACGAGCAACCGAAGCGATCCGAGCTGTTCCGGGTTCACATGCACGGCGTAGGTAGGCGGCAGCGTCGACACCGTCACGCGCCTATCCTCCATAAACCGCGTGAATCGCGGCACGTCGCCGATGATGTCGGCGCCCGCAATATGAAGCTCCGCTCCGGTCAACAGCGCCATAGTCAGCTCCCAGACGGAAGCGTCGAACGATAAGCTCGCGAATTGCAGCACGCGATCGTTCGGCCCGATGCCAAGACGGTCTTCGAAGAAGCTACGCAAGTTACTGACGCCGCGATGCTCGACCATGACCCCTTTCGGTACGCCGGTAGAGCCAGACGTATACAGCAAGTAAGCCAAATCGTCGGCAGATCGGCGGGGCATCCCAGGCGGATGACGGTTAACTTCCGGACTCGCCTTCGGCGAAGATTCGGCAAGATGCACGATCCGTCCGCGGAAGTCGAGCGCCGTTGCCGGTGCTTCGGACACGACTAAAGCCGTCGCTTGGCTGTCCGATAGCATATAAGCGATCCGTTCCGTCGGGTAAGAAGGGTCGATCGGCGTGTATACGCCGCCGGCTTTAAGCACGGCGAGAAAAGTCGCAGCCCATTCCGCGGATCGCTCCAGCATAACGGCTACGCGATCTCCCGGAGAAATTCCTTCCCCGAGCAGACGGTGCGCAAGCTCATCCGAGCGTTCATGAAGCGCTCCGTACGTCAGGCTGCGCGTACCGTCCATGACGGCCAGGCGCTCCGGCTGCGACCCGGCGAGCCGCGCGAATCTTTCGTGAATCGTAAGTTCCTGCTCGAAAAAAGCTCCCGTGTCGTTCCATGCCCGTTGGCGCGACTTCTCTTCCGAAGATCGCATATCCAAGGAGGCGAGCGGAATTTCGGGATTATCCGCGGATTGTGTCAATACGGCAAGGAAGCTATCCATGACGCTCCTAATGAGAGGTTCGCTATATCGTCCCTCGTCGAAACGAACAATCGCGGTCCTGTCGCCGACTTCGTTCAAGATGAAATGAATCCAAACCTCGTTGTCGTCCGACTCTCCGGACGAATTCGCTAATTCCCTCCCTTGCCATGTTTGATCGGATAACCGGAATCGCTTCAAGCCGGTCTTCTCGTGCTCGTCCGCCGGCGCGTTCCAAGCATAATCGGCATATCGATAAGCCAGCTTGAACGTCTCGAACATTCGCGTTAGCCACGATTTAAAGGTGCCCTCTTCCCGCGGATTCCCGTACAAGATCGGGATCAGCGGACCCGCCGCGGAATCGGGCGCCGCAGGTACGGCGACGGCCATCGTGCGTCGTTCGCGCGAGAATGCCGCCAATACGATTGCCATCGCGGCGACGTAATAGATAAACCTGAGATCGTCGCGCTGCCTGCAAGTACGTTCCATGGCGCTCGTGATCGATTCGGGTATTCGGAATTCGATCGTGCGCAAGCGTCTCGAGGCGCCGATGAGATCGGGTTCCAGGAAGGGCTCGTTCACCCATCCGGCTAGAGCCGTTTTCCAGAACGACATCGCTTGTCGTTCGAACGCCCTTTCATCCAGACTGCGGGGCGGCATCCAACATCAGCTCCTACACAGGATTCCTGTTATTTAGTTAGTTAATTACCTCACGAATCTATATCTAGTAAAATTTACTGTTTAAGTGTAGCAACAGCTTTTTATTCAGTCAATATGTTTTTGCTAGCAGCAACGAAGCTTCGACAGCATCTAACAAATCTAGAGAATATCCATCCGCATTCGCCATCGTTCGCAGTCATGAATTGATGGGATTAAATAAAATACCCGCGATTTCGAGAATCGCGGGTATCGGATTACTCCCCCTGCTTCAGCAGCTTGTCCGCTGTCCGGAAGGCCAGCGCCATAATCGTCAGCACCGGGTTCACGCCGCCGTTGGTGACATGAACGGAGCCGTCGCACACCCATAGATTGTCGTAGCCGTGTACGCGACCCGACGGGTCCGTGACGGACGTCGCGGGGTCTTCGCCCATGCGCAGCGTGCCCGATTGATGCTGGCCGCCGCTAAGTCCCGTACCGGGTTCGGCACGCCATACTTGACGCGCGCCCGATGCCCGTTGCCACTCCTCCGCTTTCTCCGCAAGCATCCGCGAAGCGCGTATCGATTCCGGATGAGCGCTTCCGGACAACATCGCGACGGGAATGCCGTACCGATCCTTGACGGTCTTGGACAACCGAACTCTAGCGTCTGGATTCGGAATCTCTTGAATGGGTCCCATAAGCTGGCTTGTACGCAAGTAACTCGTGCGCATCGCGTCTTTGCCTGCGATCCCCCATCTGGGAGCGTTAGGTGCCAACGCGCGGTAGTAATGAATGAGCGGCAGCCGCGTAAATTCATTCGCCAGCAGTCCGCCGCCGATGATCCCGTCGCGGTTGCCGTGCGCGAATCGCAATGAAGCGATGCTCACGCCAGGACCTAGTCCGTCTTGAACCCGCTCGTCGTACAGCCCGAAAGCGCCCGAATAGACGTGACCTTGCAGATTGCGTCCGACAAGTCCGTTGCGGTTGCCGATTCCGTCAGGCTCCGCGTCGCTTGAAGAGTTAAGCAAGAGACGCGCGCTCTCGATCGCTCCGGCCGCCGCGACGACGTGCCCGGCTTGCACTTGCTTGCGGACGATCGCGCCTTCGACTTCTTGCGCCAAGACGACGCCCGTCGCATGCTTGCCGTTCTCCGTTAGGATCCTCTCCGCGATCGTATCCGGGATCAAATCGCAATTGCCGGTTGCCAGAGCGCGCACGAGCATCGTATTGTGCCCGCCGTTCTTGCTGTTCGTCGGGCACGCGAATCCCACGCACTGGCCGCATCTGCCGCAAGCCGGCCTTCCGTCTCGTTCAACCGAATTGATGAGCAGCGGCACCGGACCGGTTTCCCAGCCTAATTTCGCCGCTCCTCTCGCCAAGAGCGCGGCTTCCGCCGTTCCGGGGAGCGCAGGCATCGGATAAGGACGTTGCCTGCGCCCGTAGCTTGGGTGAGCTTCGCCGTCGCCGGAGACGCCGACCTCCCACTCTGCCCGCTCATAATACGGCTCAAGCTCCCTGTAGCCGATCGGCCAATCGCTTAGCGAACTTCCGTCCGGGATGCCATAGCGCGTCGCCATCCGAAAGTCGTCCGCATGGAACCGCCATGCCTGCGCGCCGTAGACCCGCGTCCCGCCGCCGACCGTCATCGCGTTGTTGTGATAGTCTCCTTCATAGGGGAGAGTGATCCGCTCCCCGCCGTTATCTAACTCCATCGTGCGAGGGTTGCCGGCAAGGTCCGGCCCCGTGTTATGACCGTATTTGCTAAGCCGATGGTTGCGCAAGTGGTCGTTGCCGACTTCCTCGTAACGAAGCCAACTGCCTCGCTCGACGACGAGCACGCTCCGTCCGGATTCCGCCAGTACGGCCGCGGCGATCGAGCCTCCCGCCCCCGCCCCGACTATAACGGCATCGTATCGGTTTTTCAATTTATTTAATGGGGTTAATTGTAGATCGACTTCCCGAGCGGAAGGTTTATCTTTATCGAGCGTGCCGGGACGAAATCCGAGCATGTCCCACGGCTTCGTATCCGAGCCGCCCCGAGCTTCCGGATTGCCATAGTAGCCTTCGATCGCAAGGCTTGCCAACGTATCGAACCACCGCTTGGCCGAGCCCGGCCAATCTTGAATCGAATCGAGCTCCAGCTCTTCCAATAGGCGATCCTGTTGATCCGCGGACAACGCTTCGAAAGGTTGACCTTCCCGGGCGATCGCCATGGTTTGCAAAGCTCTTAATCCAGGCTCAAGATGATCGTTCCAAATCGCGGCATTCTCGCGAATATATCGCTCGACGTATGCGAGAACGCCAACCTCCGTAGCCGAAGGCCACGCATCCGCAGGGACGATTCGATCGACAACCGCTTTCATCATCGGATAATCATCGTATACCGAGCGAACCTCTTCGTTCTCCATTTCCCCCGTCCCCCCGCCGTAAAGCGCTATAAGTTTTCCTCGTGTCTGCCGGTTGGTTTAGACTGTTCGACTTGCGGGATTCTCACCGACACCGTCGTTCCAAGGACCGGCTCGCTTTCGATCTCCAATCCGTGCCCGTACATCCGAAGCATCCGCTGATGAATATTCCGCAATCCTACGCCGGAGGTCTCTTGTCTCGCCTCGAAAATATGATCGAGCTTCTCTTTAGGGATTCCTACCCCGTCGTCATGGACGCGAATGACGATCCCTTGATCCGTCGATCGAACGGATATCGTTACGGTTCCGCCGGACCAGCGCTTCGTTACGCCGTGGCGAACCGCATTCTCAACGAGCGGTTGAATCGTAAGCGGAGGCAGTATTCCTTCCAGCCCTTCCTCAAGGTCGTATGCGACTCGGAGCCGATCGCCGAACCGGATTTTTTCGATGAACAAGTACGCTTCGGCAAGCTCCAATTCCTTGAATAGCGACGTATTCTTGTTCCTGTTGCCGAAATCGAAGCTGTTGCGCAAGTATTTGCTTAGCTCCATCAGCATATCATGCGTCAGCTGCGGCTTGCTCTGCGACATCGCGATAATGGCATTAAGCGTGTTGAAAAGAAAATGCGGTTTGATCTGCGCTTGCAGGAACGCCATCTCCGTGCGAACCGCTTCTTCCGCCGACCGCTTCATCTCGAGGAGCGTCCTCACACGTGCGCGCAGTTCGCGCGAGTAAAAAGGTTTGGTCAGAAAATCGTTCGCTCCCGCGTCAAACCCGTTAATCAAATCCTCCGGCTCGTTCTTCACGGTCGTGAGCAAGACGGGCAAATCCAGCACGGAATATTGACTGCGAATCCGTAGGCATGTTTCGTATCCGGACATTCCCGGCATCATCACGTCCAGAATGACGAGATCGACCGAATGACCTTCCGCGAGCACAGCGAGCGCGGCTTCGCCGCTGGATACCGTCAGAATCGCGTAGGATTCGTTCGCAAGCGCACCCTTCAGCACTTTCAAGTTAATGGGATCGTCATCTACGGCAAGAATCGTATACAGGCTATCCTCTGACCGCGTCTGTTCGTGCGCGGCGGCGATCTGCTTATGTTGCGAATCGAGATCGGCGACGATCCGACCGCCTGCCCCGACCCTATTATCGTCTTGACTCGTCACTTCGCTGATCGGGAGAGTAAATGAGAACGTGGAACCTTGACCAACCTCGGAGATTACGGTCAATTTCCCGCCATGCATCTCCACCAGACGCTTTGAGATTCCGAGTCCAAGACCCGTTCCCCCGTATTCCCTGGCTACTGACGTTCCGATTTGCTCGAACGACTGAAAGATGACTTCGCGTTTATCTTCCGGTATTCCGATGCCCGTATCGGTCACGTCAATTCTCAACCTTCCCTCTTCTTGCTGCGCCGTGACGATAATTTCGCCTTGCGGGGTAAATTTGATCGCATTGCTGATTAAATTGTACATAATCTGCAGCAGTCTGTTCTCGTCTGCATGCACGTTAGGCAGTCTCTCCGGCAGTTGAAGCTTGATCGTCACTTGCTTGTCGCGAATGTAATGACGGAATATATCCATGTTCGCCGACAAGATCGCACGGAGGTCGACGCTCCGCAGGCTGAGCGGAATATCGCTATGCTTCAAACGCGAGAAATCAAGAATGTCGTTGATTAGATTGGACATTCTGCGCGCGACCGATACGACCACACCCAGTTGCTCGCGTTGAACGTCGTTCATCGTGCCGGCTCCTCCCTCCAGCATCGCCTCCGACAGATTAATGATGCCATGCAATGGCGTCTTTAGCTCGTGCGACGTATTGGCGAGGAAATCATCCTTCAGTCGGTTCATGGACAACAATTGATTGGACATGGATTGAATCGTCTGAAAAGCTCGCGAGAATCGGCGTGCGAGCTCCGTCGCCTCGATGAGCGCTAGAATGAACAACCCGTATGGCGTTAATTGTTCATCCAGCCAAACGATGTAATTGGCATTGTACAGAATGTCGTGCAAGCAAGTCGCGAGGAAGAGCAGCCAACCGACCAATTGCAGCATGGCGCCGCTTCGATTGCGGATGACGGCCATGACCAATCCCCAGATGAAATAGAGTCCTCCCGTAATGGCTATCGCATGAAATACACCGATCCATTGCGTATAGATTTCGATCGGCAGTACAACGGCCAATGCCATAAACGCGACGCAGATGCCCGCCAAGCCCCTTATGGCTTTGGCGGAGAATTCATGCGGGAACAGCTCGCGCATGAACAACGCGCCGCACCCGACTCCGCCGTAATAGGCCAAATATCCTAGGCAGTTGATGAGTTGAACGCTGGCGCCCGGGAACGCATGCAGAATATACAGTTCTCCTACGACCAACTGCCATAATGCCCCCATCAAACAACAAATTCCGAAATAGAGCGAAGACCGGTCTGACCGGCGCAGCGCAAAAACGAGCAAGTGATAGCAACCTAACAGGATGGCGCAGCCGAAAAAAATCATATCAATGGCAAGATTCTCTTCGCGAGCCGCGTAAATCTTATCTTCGGTGCCGAGCTCAAGCCCGAACCACATGCCGCCTCGCGCGAATAAGTAGTTCGATATTTGAACGATAATATCGAATTCATTCGCCGGCGCCGTGAACGTGACGATCGTTGGCCGATAAGCTGATCTGGCATGTTCTTCATCGGGCGCGACGATGCCGCTTTCGGCAACGGTCCTTCCTGCTACGATCACTTTATAGGAAGGCGCCATCGCCGGGATATTCAAGGCTAGCTCCTCTTGACTGCCGCCGGTTCTCACGCTGAGACGATATGTCGCATAGCCATGTCCGTGCATACGCTTACCGTCTTCGCGATAATCGGTCCACACATCCGGTGCGACGAAGAAGCCGCTTGGCCGAGGAACGGAATCGGATGCGAAATCTTCAGGAGTCAGAAGCTGCTCCCAATAGAACGCCCACTCTCCATTCAGCTTAAGAATGCCGTCTTCGCTAAAGCTCCACTGCCTTGCATCCAATTGCCCGCGCTTTGCTTCCGGTTTAACTTGACGCGACGAAACATCGGATTGCGAGATTGCGAGGCCGATCATAGCTAAGAAGAGCATACAGACAGAGATAAGGGCAAATCGTGTTCGTATCGTTCGGTTGCGAACTTCTGGCATCGATTTCCGCTCCTAAGGATTGGGACGTTAGACATAAACTAGTTCTATTATACTAAGTTTGCTCACGCCTGCCATAGAAAATGGTAGATTACAATCATGGCTTGGGTCCGTGATCGTTCGGATCGGGGAAAGTAACGTACAACCAATTTCCGCCTCAACAGCATGGAATACAGTTCGTGTCGAGTGGATGGTGACGCCGCGTCGGTCTGGTTGATATCGATCAATAAAAACCAGCTAATGTTTGTCAAGCTTTAGTGTGTTGGCCGGACAGCAAGAACCTGATATAATTTTACCGCACACCAAATAACCTCCATTGGCGTGGAGGGTTTTGGTTAAATATGGTTTATGCTTGGTAGGGCTGGCCCTTCTTCAAGATGGCGTAGATGTGATGCAGTAGCTTGTTGGCGCAAGCAATCACCGTCACCTTGTAGGGCTTGCCCTCTTCTCTTTTTTTGTCATAATATCCTCGAAGTCTCTCGTTCGTACTTCCCCTGAGTCCGCACTGTACGGCCAGATATAACGCTCTGCGTAACCGCTTTGAACCTCGCTTTGTTATTCGATTGCTTGTGGCCACAAACTGTCCTGAGCTGTAAACACCTGGATCTAGCCCCGCATATGCGACCAGTTGCTTTGCATCCCCGAACTGCTGTGCGTCCCCAACTTCCGATATGATCGTTGCAGCAAGTTTATCGCCCACCCCTGGGATACTCTTAACAAGCCCCACTTCTGGCAGTTGTTCTGCTAGCTGTTTCATCTGCTTCTCAATCGCTTCGAGTTGCTCCTGCATGGAGAGAAGCAACGATACCATGCTTCTCAGCATCTGTATCTGAGTAGCGCTTTTCTTGCTCTTGCTCCATTGCTCATAGATGACCTCTAAATGCTCGACTTTCGTTCGAATCCAGGATGTCGAGCGCGATTTACCTGCTTGCTTTCGAATGGCTTCTTCCCATTCTTGATCCTGACCGGACAAACAAACCTGCAATGTAGCAAGCGCTGTAACTGAAAACAAATCGTAAAACACACTCTCAAAGGTTGGAAACACCTGATCCAACAACGCACGCATATTGAGCTTTGCCTGTACATATAGCGAAGTGATGAATTCATGTTGCCGAGTCACATGCTGAAGCTCCGTATAGCACTCGTTCCAGCTCCGATGCGGCTCTACATCGCCTCGATAGTACATTTCGGCTAGATGCCAAGCATCTGCTGCATCCGTTTTTACTTTGCGGAGTTGCGCGCTCTTGGCGCGTTTGGACAGCAAAGGATTGATGATGAAGTGTTTAACTCCGATGTCCGCCAAATACGCTACGATAATGCGATGATAATGACCAGTTGCCTCGAGTATGACAACAGGTTCCTTTTTGGTACGCTCCTTAAGCTCTTGAATCACGTTACCAAGTCTGCTGAACCCGTTTTCTGTATGCCGAATTGTTTCCGGCTTTCCGTGTGCTTCATTTCGTCTGACAAACGCTTGAAATACGCTCGCTCCTTTTGATACATCCAGTCCGATAACCGGTTCCATGTCAGCACCTCCTGATGTAAAATTAGCCGGCAATCCCACGATGGTTCCAAACCCATAGCTTCGCTTGTGATGCGAGGTCAATTGCCCCAACCAGCTCAAACATGGTCATTGGAGGTAGTGGGAGAACAGTTTTTATTACGGGGTCACTACCCCAAAAAGAGCCACGTTCTCCCGGCTACCGCCATCATAGAACGCCTATAAAAATAGGCCAACCAGAAATCTCTGGTTGACCTGATAATACGAAAAGAGGCGTCCCTCGGGTCGAATCGACCTTCGGGACATCCTCTTATCAACTGCATTTCGGACATATGCCGTAAAACTCGACCCGATAACCTTCGACTTGAAAAACGCCGCGGTTAGAACCGACCTGCATTAAAGCGTCGGCTTCTCCGGCTTCCAGATCGTAAATTTCCCCGCAAACTTTGCAATTGAAATGCCAGTGGTCGTTGTCGGCCAATTCGAAATGACTGGATTTGTCGCCGTAAGAGAGCTCGCTGACGATCCCCAGTTCCTTCAGCTTCTTCAACGTGCTATATACGGTCGCTTGACTGACATAAGGATAGCGCTCGGACATCGCTGCATAAATCTGCTCCGCGGTCGGATGGGATAATTCCAATAAGAGCTCGACAATGTGAGAGCGCTGGGGCGTATGGCGTAAACCGGCTTGTTTCATTCGGTCCAATACGGCGTCCTTGCTCATCGTTCTCCCCTTACGCCTTGAGGTCGAACCGGTCCGCGTTCATGACTTTAACCCATGCCGCCGCAAAGTCGCGCACGAACTTTTCTTTATTATCCTCTTGCGCGTAAACTTCGGCGATTGCCCGCAGGACGGAGTTCGACCCGAACACGAGATCGACCGTAGTCGCCGTGCGGACGACTTCGCCCGTCTTACGGCTGCGTCCTTCGTACACGTCGCCGCCTACAGGCTGCCACTGTACGCCCATGTCGAGCAGATTGACGAAGAAGTCGTTGGTGAGCGTTCCGACGCGGTCGGCGAATACGCCGTGCGGGGCGCCGCCATAGTTGGCGCCGAGTACGCGCATGCCGCCGACGAGCACGGCCGTTTCCGGCGCGGTCAATCCGAGCAACTGCGCTTTGTCGACTAACAGCTCGGCGGAACTTACGCGGTATGGCTTCTTCTGATAGTTCCGGAAGCCGTCCGCGACTGGCTCCAATACCGCGAAGCTTTCCGCGTCGGTTTGCTCTTGCGTCGCATCGCCGCGTCCCGGCGCGAACGGAACGGATACGTCGAATCCTGCTTCGCGAGCGGCTTTCTCGACCGCGGCGCTGCCGCCCAGGACGATCAGATCGGCCAAGCTGACCTTCTTGCCGAAGTCTTCTTGAATGCCTTCGAGAATCGTCAGCACTTTCGAAAGCTGGGCCGGCTGATTGACTTCCCAATCTTTCTGCGGAGCAAGCCGAACGCGGGCGCCGTTCGCGCCGCCGCGCATATCGGAGCCGCGGAACGTGCTGGCGGAAGCCCAAGCCGTCGTAACGAGTTCGCTGATCGTAAGTCCGGAGTCTAGAATCTTCGTCTTCAGCTCCTCTACATCCGCATCAGTCAACGTGTAATCGGCAGCCGGAATCGGGTCTTGCCAGATCAACTCTTCGGATGGAACTTCCGGTCCAAGATATCTGGCGCGAGGTCCCATGTCCCGGTGGGTAAGCTTAAACCAAGCGCGCGCGAAAGCTTCGGCGAACGCTTCCGGATTCTGATGATAACGGCGAGCGATCGGCTCATAGATCGGGTCGACGCGCAAAGCCATATCGGCAGTCGTCATCATCGTGCTGACGCGGATCGACGGATCCTCCGCGTCCGGCGCGAGGTGCTCGTCTTTAGGATTGACCGGCGCCCATTGATGCGCGCCCGCCGGGCTTTTCGTAAGCTCCCATTCATAACCGAACAGATTATCGAAGAAGCCGTTGTCCCATTTCGTTGGATTGGATGTCCATGCGCCTTCGACTCCGCTGGTGATCGCGTCGCGGCCTTTGCCGGTGCTGTGCGTGCTCAGCCAGCCTAGACCCATCGCTTCGACCGGAGCCGCTTCAGGTTCAGGCCCGACGTGAGCAGGATCGCCGGCGCCGTGCGCCTTGCCGAACGTATGTCCGCCGGCGATGAGCGCGACCGTCTCTTCATCGTTCATTCCCATCCGCGCGAACGTTTCGCGAATGTCGCGTCCGCTCGCCAGCGGGTCCGGATTGCCGTTAGGTCCTTCCGGATTAACATAGATCAAGCCCATCTGAACGGCTGCCAGCGGATTCTCCAGCTCGCGATCGCCCGTATAGCGATTGTCTCCGAGCCATTCCTTCTCGGCGCCCCAGTAGATGTCTTCTTCCGGATGCCAGACGTCCGCCCGTCCTCCGCCGAAGCCGAACGTTCTGCCGCCCATCGATTCGATCGCGACGTTGCCCGCAAGAATATACAAGTCGGCCCAGGAAATTCGGTTGCCGTACTTCTGCTTGATCGGCCATAGCAGCCTGCGACCCTTATCCAGGTTGCCGTTGTCCGGCCAGCTGTTCAGCGGAGCGAATCGCTGCGTCCCCGTATTCGCGCCGCCGCGGCCGTCGCCCGTGCGATATGTACCGGCCGAATGCCAAGCCATGCGAATAAACAACGGCCCGTAATGCCCATAGTCTGCCGGCCACCAGTCTTGGCTCTTCGTCATGAGGTCGCGTAAATCTTGCTTCAGCGCTTGATAGTCTAGTTTCTTGAATTCCTCCGCGTAATCGAAATCATCGCCCATCGGGTTCGATTTGCGGTCGTGCTGATGGAGAATATTAAGGTTCAGTTGATTAGGCCACCAATGTTTGTTCGATGTGATCGCGGGGTTGTGAGTCGTAGCGCTTCCATGCAAGAACGGGCATTTTCCAGCATTAGCAGTAGCCATGGAATCCATTTCAACATCTCCAATCAATTTATATTAAATTCTAAATTAGAATTACTACAATTAAAGTTATAATATGATTGAGAATAGAAATCAATAAATATATTTTTAATAAAAAAGAATCTTGACCCCTATTCGGTCAAGATTCTCTCCTTTTATGCTTCCGCCGCATTAGTTGATACGCGGTGTTCGCGCGGCATCGCCCATCGCCTGCTCTTCCATCGGTAAGCCATCATCAATCCGCGAATCCATTCGTCCATGACGAACGCGGTGAGTATGCCGAACAACCCCCAGCCGAAATGGATACCGAAAAGATAGGCACTCGGTACCGCCAGCCCCCACATGAACAGGATGCCGACATAGACGGGATAACGTACGTCGCCCGCGGCGCGCAACGCGCTGATCAGGATGAGATTGAAGGCGCGGCCGGGCTCCAGAAGGAACGAAAGCAGCAGCAGCTTCCGGCCTAGCTCTACGACCTCCTCGTTGCCGCTTAGCAGTTCGAGCATATACCCGCCGATTAGATTATAAAATCCGGCTATGACAAGGCTGATTCCGACGCCGTACGCGAGGCTGCGAAATCCGATGCGGTAGGCGCCTTGGTTGTCTTGCGCGCCGATCAGCCGCGCGACGAGAATTTGCGTGCCCTGCGCGATCGCAAGCGAGAATAGCGTGATCAGATAGATGATCTGGAACGTGTAGACGCGCGTAATCATGGCGGTAACGCCCAGCATGGCGATGAAGCTCGTAATGACGAGCTGCGAGATGTTGTACGATAACTGTTCTCCAGCCGCCGGAACGCCGATGCCGAGCAGCTCTTTGACGTATTGGATGCGAAGCCGAATGTAATCCCGGAAGCCTGGTTTCTTCTCCAGCACCTTCATCAGCAGGAAAAACATGACGACGAAGCCGAAAGCGCGGCTGCACACGGTCGATACGGCAACGCCGGAAACGCCGAAGGACGGGATGCCGAATATGCCGTTCAAAGCAACGTAGTTGCCGCCGATGTGTACGAGATTCATGATGATCGACACGAACATGACTTGTCGCGTCAGTCCATGGCTTTTCAATCCGGCCGATGCCGTCAGCATAAGCGCCTGAACGAAAATAAATCCGCCCGTAATGTTCAAGTACTGCAGCGCGTAGGGCATCAGTTCGTCTTGCAAGCCCATCATGCGAAGGATCGGCTCTCCGGCGGCGAGTATCGCCAAGCTGATGATGAGTCCGAAAGCGAAGTTCAACGTGATCGCGGTAGCGGCGAATCGCGGGACGTCGCTGCGGTTGCCGGCTCCGATCTGGCGGGCGATCAAGATTGTCGTACCCGTAGCCACAACGGCGAAAATCAAATTCATCGTATTGTTAAGTTGGTTGACGACGCCGACGGCCGCGACGGCTCTATCGTCGTATTGCCCCAGCATGAAGGTATCGACGATGCCGATCAGCATGTTAAGCGCTAATTCGATGAAAATCGGCCATGTCAGGGCGAACAATGTCGGTGATCGGTTCAATGCAAGTTGGTCGTTCGGTTTAGTCGCAGGCATGGCTGAATTCCTCTCTTTGAAGTCGTATCTTTCATTGTATAAGAGGACGGGTATAGTTTCCTACCTATCAATGTTTAGAAATTTGTCGCTCTTCCCTTCGCTTCCACATCCCATTACATAGAAAAAGCCTTCATTCGGCCGGATGCCGATGAAGACTTGAAAGATCATCTATGCTTATGCGTTAACGGATTCCGGCTGCCAATTGCGAACGCCGTTGTCCTCGATAATGCCGATCGTGACGTCCGCGATCGATGGATCGAGCATCAGGCTGTCCCGCACTTTGAATTTGATGTCGTCGGCTTCGGCCAGCGTCATTCCGGGCTTAAGCTCGATTAATCCCTCGACGTGATAGTACCTGCCCTCTTGCAGGATTCGCATCGAGTAGATGTCCGTCACTTCCGTATGGGAGAAAATAAGGTTCGCCACTCTCTCTTCCACGTCCGGCGGTGCGGCGACTCCGATCAATCCGACCATATTGTCGTAACCGACTCTGAAAGCGACGACGATCATCAGCAACCCGATAAGTATCGTCGATACGCCGTCCAGGAACGAAAAGCTTGTGAAAGCCGTGAACACGACCGCGATCAACGCCAACAGCGCGCCTGTCGTAGCTACTAAATCCTCATAGAACACCAATCGCGTCGGAGGGGCGGCTCGTCCCACGTTCGCGAAGGCGGCGGTGATGACCGAAGATCCTTTCACTTCGCTTCTCGATTCAAGAACGATTTCTTTCATGGCCTTCCATAAAACGAAACCGTCAACGATTATCGATAGAACGAGGATGACGAAGTTGATCCAGAACCCCTGCGATTCCGCGGGATGTTGGAGCAAATGAATACCTTCTCTTATCGTCTCGTACGCCATTACCGTTACGACGATAACGGCAACCATGCAGAATAAGTTGATGACCCTGCCGAAGCCCGTCGGAAATCGCTTGGTCGCTTTTTTCTCGGCAAGCACGCTCCCCGTGAATACGAACGCTTGGTTGATCGCGTCCGCGATGGAGTGCATCGTCGAAGCGAACATGGCGCCGCTCCCCGTCATGAATGCCGCGAACCCTTTAATGATCGCGATGCCCGTGTTGCCAATTGCCGCAGTTGCGCTTGATGTGTTGCCTCTCTTGAGTAATTTCCAGAAACTTCTACTCTCGCTGTCTGATGACATTCGTCAATAGTCCCTCCATATGATGTGAATACCGTTGGAAGCCTAAGCATTCGGTCATTAAATATACGCGATTGCGCTTTCCGGGTTTCAACGACCGGAATACATACCTTCGAGCCTGACAAGCCCATCGCGCGCGCGGCGGTAATCGACAATATGCTTAAGTCCGTATGGGCCGATTTCCTTGGCCAATATTATGCCCAATACTCCGAGCCAACCCTGCTTAATCGGATTTGGATGGAGGACGGCCGTTCTTTAGCCAAGAAAGTGACGATTGGCGGATCTTTCTCGTTGGCCGGTTACGGTTTCTGGTATATAGGCGGCGAAGCGTCGACGTGTGGGCGAGCTTGCGCAATGCGATGAGATTCCATTCTTATACGTTCGCGTAAAATCACGAAGGCGGCATTCCGATTCCGGATTGTCGCCTTCGCCTTCGTTATGGCTTGTTCTGCGGTTCAAAGCTCACCGCCCAATTTCCCTGTCTAAAAAGAGGTTCGGAACGGCCGTCTTCGAGGATGCCGTCTATGTCCAAATCCTCTGCTCCCATCATGAAGTCGACGTGGATGAGCGAAGTATTTCCCCCGCGCTGCACCAGTTCTTCCTCGGAAAGTTTCGTTCCGTTCTCTAGATTCGTCGGATAGCAGCTTCCGAGCGCAAAATGACAAGACGCATTCTCGTCGATACCGGTATTGTAGAAGATTCGATTCATGTCCGAAATCGGCGAACGATGAGGCACGAGCGCGACTTCGCCTAAATAGCGGCTTCCTTCATCTATCGCGAGAAGATGATTCAGATGCTCAATGCCGACTTTCGCGTCGTGTCGGACAACCTTCCCGTGCTCGAACGCGAACGAGAAACCGTCCACGATCGTGCCGTTCACGTTAAGCGGCTTCGTACTCGTTACCGTACCGTTCACGCCCGTTCGCTTCGGCATCGTAAACACTTCTTCCGTCGGCATATTGGCCACGAACCGCAAACCCGACTCGTTGTCTTTATCGCCGCCTAGCCAGATGTGGCCATCCGGCAACTCGACGCGAAGGTCGGTTCCCGGAGAGCGATAATGAAGCGCGGCATATCTCTTCCCGTTCAGAAATTTTCGAATGAGTCGCAGTTGTTCCAGATGCGCTTTCCATGACGCTACCGGATCTTCCTCATAGATGCGGTTCATGCGGAAGATCGCGTCCCACATCGCTTCCACCCGTGTCTCTTCGGGGAGATCGGGGAATACCTTGGACGCCCACGCGCTCGTCGGCGCTTTGATCAAGCACCAACTGAACTTGCTCGTGCGGACGTAATGCTGATACGTCTTGCGCGCCACTGCCGCCGCTTTAGAAGCGCGCGACACGAGCTCGGCATCGATGCCATGATAGAGATCGGGGTCGGGCACCTTGATATGCAGCACAGCCCCGCCTCTCTCCGCGAATCGCGCCAGCATATCCGCATGCCAATCCGGATAATAGTCGGCCGACGATTCATCGCCGTGGACGAACCGGCTCCTCGTTATCGTGTCATCCAGCCAGTTCACTTGTACGTAGCCCGCCCCGGCCGCATACGCTCGATCTACGATTAATCTCGTTAATGATAGGCATTCCAGCGGCGATTCGATCATCAAGTCTTGTCCGCTCTGAAGATTGACGCCGACTTTAACGACGAGCTCCGCGTACTTCTCTAAGTTGCGCTTCCATGCTTGCATGCGTTTTCTCCTTTATCGCGGCATTCACTAAAGGCATTACACACTATTATCTCATTGTATGTAGGATTTCTCGATCATTAAAATCGGTCAGGACGATATCCGCTCCATCCATCTTCTCTTGAACGTGGGCCAAGCCTTTAAAGGCGACGCACTTCATTCCCGCAGACTTCGCCGCAAGCAGCCCGTTGCGGGAATCCTCGATGACGACGCAACGAGTCGGATCAACCTGCAGCTTGCTTGCAGCAAGCAAGAAAATTTCCGGATCCGGCTTGGACGCTTCCACTTCATCATCGCATACGCATTGATCGAAGTATTTCCCGATATTAAAAATGTCCAGCACGGCATTCATCCGCTTTCTGGAAGCGCTGGTGGCCAATGCAGTCTTAATGCCGCGTTCCCTCAGGGCGACAAGAAAATCCCTAACGCCTGGAATGAGCTCGATCTCTCTATATAAATCGATTTCTCGATCCACGTTATAGGACTGGATCAATTCATTCAACTCGTGAGGAAGCTGGAAATCTTCTTTTACCTTCGTCCAGAACTGGCGGGAGCTTAAGCTTCCCCACGACTGGATTTCCTCGTCCGACAAGTTGCAGCCGTAACTGTTCGCGGCTTCGCGCAAAAGCCGGATGGCGATCGAATGCGAATCGATAATAACGCCATCCATATCGAAAATAACGACTTCCATATTCGATATCCCCTCTTTATCGTACGACTTACGTCGCGCTGGCGCGATTACACGCGGGAACGCATCAATCTTCCCGCCAAATCGAGCAACGCCTCCATCGCCTGTTCGGCCCGGTTATCGAGCTCCGCGGTTGACGCGCTCGCGTATCTTGCGCGCCCGTCTCCTCCGATCGAGATCCAGTGCGGGCAGTTAATGCCGTGCAGGTTGCGCACGATCGCTTGAAGCTGCGTCAAAGAACTGACGCCCACCGGTCCTCCCGCGGAGCCGATCGACAGCACCGGTTTGTCCGCAAAATGCGCTTGCCCCAAATAATCGAGCGCGTTTTTGAGCGCGCCGCTGATCGAGCCATGGAACTCCGGCGTCGAGAGAACGATGCCGTCGGCTTCCATCATGAACCGGCTCATCCTTTGTACGCCGTCGTGATTCGAGTAATCTGAGTCCGGCGAATAAATCGGCAACTGCCATTCCGCCAGATCGAACACGCTTGCTTGCACATGCATCCGTTCCATTCGTTCGGCCATCGATTTAGCCAATATCGTGCTTGAGGCGCCTTTCCTGTTGCTTCCCGTCAGAAACGCGATTTTCATTGATTTCGCTCCCCTTCTCGCTCCTATGTCCAATGAGGCTTCTCTAAGATTAGTTACATTGTAGCGAGACGGCATTTGGGATCGCGTCGGCATACAGGATGAACTTTCGTTCATTCTTCTACGACTTTAGGATGAGGTCATGTCTTCTTGCTTTCCTGAGCTACGAATCGATCCCGCGTTTAACCGCGTAGATCGCTGCTTGCGTACGGTCGCTGAATCCGAGTTTATCCAGAAGATGACTGACGTGGGTTTTGACGGTTTTCTCCGTAATGACGAGCGATTCGCTAATTTCTTTATTCGACTTGCCCGACGCGATGAGTCGCAATACGTCCAACTCCCTGGGCGTGAGCTGGTTCAGCGCATCATCCGTGCCTGCCTTCCCGTCCCCTTGACGTTCTGCTCCGGATAAATGATGGACGAGCAAACCGGCTGCGTCCGGATGCAGTTCGACTCGTCCTTCGTGGACGCGCCGAATCGCCTCGACCAACGCTTCCGGTTCGATATCTTTCAACAAGAAGCCTTTGGCGCCGGCTTGGATGGCTGGCAACACATGGTCCTGATCCACGAACGAGGTGAGGACGATGACTTTCGTATCCGGCCAAGTTTGAACCAGCGACGCCGTCGTCTCGATTCCGTTCATCACGGGCATGTTCAAATCCATGAGAACGACGTCCGGCCGCGCCTCGGCGATTCGATCCAACGTTTCCTGGCCGTTCGCCGCTTCACCTACCCATACGATATCCGATTGCGTCGCGAGGAAAACTTGCAGACCGCGTCGGACCATGGCATGATCGTCGGCGATGAATAATCGGATTGCCATAACTGATCTCTCCTCGTTAACTATCAATCATCCGCGCGATCGAGGGGGATGACGACTTCGATCGTAGTTCCGCCGTAAGGGACTGTGTGAAGCGCGAACGATCCTCCGAGCGCCACCGCTCTTTCTCTCATCGTCGATAAGCCGATCGAATGCCGCTTCAACTCGTTCAGCCTTTGCGGGGTTATCCCCTGTCCGCGGTCGGCTATTGTCAAACCCGCTCTCTCTCTGCCTAGATGCAAAGAAACCCCGACATCATTCGAACCCGAGTGCTTGCTTACGTTATTGAGCGCCTCTTGGCCGATTCGCCATAAAGCCTCTTCGACTGCCCTCGGTAATTCGTTAATGCCATTAACTTTGGTGGACACATGAAGCCTTAACCGTTCCCCGTAATGCTTGAGCGCTGTCGCCAACCCCGCCTCCAACCCTGCTGGCCGAAGCTGCATGATGAGCTCGCGCATTTCCTTGAGCGCGCTTTGGGACAGCGCCTGCATTTCTTGCAAAGTCCTCCGCAGCAGTTCCTCGTTGCCCGAAGACAGCAGTCCGGACGAGCCTTTGGACATCATCGTGAGAGAGAATAACGTCTGGCTGACCGAATCGTGCAAATCCCGCGCCAGCTTATTGCGCTCATCCATTCGCACGAGCTCCCTTCGGTTGTCTTCCAGCCGAACCCGTTCGAACGTGACGCCGATCAGCTCCGCCAGCGCCTCGGTAATCTCGGAATCCGATAGATAGCGTTCGTCTCTCGTCTCATAACCGATGAGTAAAATTCCCGTCGCTTTTTTTCCGGGCGAACGGATCAAAGCCGCTGCCGCATGCGCGGCCTCGGGCAGCAATTCCTGCTGCGCGAGCCATGCGGCCAGTTTCTTTGCGTATTCATAGCATAGCGGTTCAGATGGGCGTTGAACCGCGCGATCCAAGTAACCTTCGATCCCATCCATCGGCACTTGCACTTGCGGAACGATCGTCCGACCTTCCGAATAGACGGCCCGAACGGTCCAGTTGCCGCCCGATGGTTCAAGCAGCGCTGCGCTTGGCCAGTCGAAATTCCGACCGATCAGCGTCATCGCCTGTTCCCATAGTTCGGCCAACTCGCCGTATTGGGAAGCCGCAACGCCGAGCGCCGATCCGTATTCGCCTAGCTTGGCGAACAAAGTCGCCCTGCGCCGTTCCGCGGCGTACAGACGCATCCGCTCCATTGCGCTTCCGATTTGGAACGCAACGGATTGCAGCAATGCGAGTTCCGCCTCGTCGAAATGGATTTTACCCGGCGCCGCCACGTTCAACAAGCCGAACCGCCTGCTTCCCGATCGGATCGGCACGGTAGCGTGATGAGTAATCCCGCGCGTATCGCCCCAGGAACAAGCTTTCGCTTTGTCGATTCGTCTGCAAGTCATGATGTTGACGGCGTTCTTCAGCCTGCCGTCTCCGTAGCGGTCCAGACACCAGCAGCCGCCGCAGCGCATGGGCTCATTCTCTTTATGGGTAAGGCCCGGAGGCAGGTTGATACCGGCTTTAAATTCATAGTCGCCATGCTCATCCACGAGATACATCCATCCGGTCGATAATCCCGTGAGCTCCAACAGCTTCTCGATGGCGACGTTCACCATGGCGTTCAGGTCGTTGGACTCGTTGAGCGTCTCGGCGATCGTCTTCAGCGTAGTCAACTCTTGGATGTGCAAGTCTTTCTGGTCCATAGTCGATACGCCTCTCCTCTCATCCCGTTCGTTATCTCAATCATAGCAATAGTCATGCTATTAAAAAAGCCGCGAGATTATCGCGGCTTGAACTCCAGTGATAATAGTCGGCTTAAATACTCGGCCAAGGAAACTGCGGCGTTGCCTATCGCGGTCCCGGTCGCCTCCGAGGCTTTCCGCGCCGCGGGAACCATCGAGAGTTGCGCGGCGACGATGGTCTGATCCGGGAGTTCCCGCGCAATTCCGATCATTCCGCTTGCAACTTGCTCGAGGTATTGATCCTTCTTCCCCTGCATGATCAATTCGAACGTGCCGGGCACTATGCGAGCGCTCGCATCCAACGCAGCTCCATGCTCTTCGAAATACCGGCGCAGTCGCCCCAGCGTACCGTCTACCGTGTTCGGGTTCGTAAATACGAGGACGATCGGTTGAGCGCCGTTCAACAAGTCTTGAAAGAGAGGCTCGTCGATCTTAACGATCGGTACCGGAAAACGATGAATATCGTCGCGAATCAGCGCCGCGTAGAATGTGCATGTCACCAGGATCGCATCCACCTGGCTGCGGGCGATCCAGTTCAACGTATCAAGCACTTTGCGTTCGGCTTGTTCGCGGGTGAAATCCGGTTCGTTCTTGATTCGGTCAAGTCCGGGATCTACGAAGTGGATACACTCGACGTCGTAATCGCTCAAAGCGTCATCGATTTGTTCGATATTCGAATAATGGGCGTGGAAACAACCGATTCTTGTCATCTGATTTACCCCTCCGGATTGCTGACTGTCTATCATCTTAGTCGTCGAAGGGATTTTTGGCAATATTCCTTTACTTAAGGGCCTGAATCGTCGCGGATACAATATAATCGTCGATGCTGGCTCCCGGAACCCACTCTTTAATAAAAGATCGGGACTCATCCTTCGGTTGAATTCTTATGTCGCGGAAACCCGCCGCGCGCAGCATCTGTTCCATTTCATCGACAGTCGAAGCTCCCGAGATGCATGCGGAGAGCGACTCCGGGTCGGATTTCCATTCTTCGGGCATCGTCGCCGTCGCGACCACGTCCGAAATCGCAAGACGACCGCCGGGTCTCAGAACCCGATACGCTTCATTGAATACTTGCGGTTTATTCGGCGATAGGTTGATTACGCAATTCGAAATAATCACGTCTACGCTGTTATCCGCAACGGGCAAGTGTTCGATCTCGCCTAGGCGGAACTCGGTATTGCGATAAGATCCGTTCGCCGCGTTCGAGCGCGCGCGGCTAATCATCTCCGGCGTCATGTCGACCCCGATCACTTGACCGGTTTCTCCGACCTGCCGCGAGGCTAAAAAGCAGTCGAATCCTCCGCCGCTCCCTAGATCGAGCACGACTTCGCCTCCGCGTAACGAAGCGATAGCCTGCGGATTCCCGCATCCAAGTCCTAAATTCGCGCCGCTCGGCACGTCGCCTAATTCCGCGTCGGAATAGCCGAGAACGGAAGAGACGGCATTTGCTTCGGAATGCGTATCGCAGCAACCGCTTGAAGGACCGCAGCAGCCTTCTTCGGACGCTCCTTGCATCGCGATTTGCTTGTAACGGTTACGAACATGCTGACGAATTTCGTCGTGTTTTACTTGGTTCATCGATTATCGCTCCCTAATTAATCAATTTTTTTTGATCTATTCGACAGACGAAAGCTTTAGCAGAAATCGCCTGATGGAATACCTTCGTTGCGGAATATGCAGCATAGCTCCGGAGAAAGAAGACGATTCACTTCATCGTGATTCAGCTCGTAGAAGCTCCAAGTTCCTCTCGTTTCGCGTTTGATTAGTCCGGCGTCCAGCAGTATCTTCAGATGATACGAGAGCTTCGATTGCGGCATATCGACGATTTCCGTTAAGTCGCATACGCAAGTGTTCCCTCTTCGGGTCAGTTCGTGCATGATCTGCAGCCGCTTCTCGTCCGCCAACGCCTTAAATTTCGTTTCGAACACGGAGAAGTCGACAGGAGATGCGGTTTGTACGTTCACTGGAAGTTCCTTTATCAAGACGATCCCCGCCTTATTCTTAATCAAAATCTTTTGATGAATTCATCCTAACATGGCAAAATGTACTTTGCAATAGTTAATCAAAATATTTTGATTAACATCGCCGAAGAGGAAATCATGGCGCTGTTCCGAGCGACACGAGATGCCATCAAAGACAGAATCGAATTATTCCTTCAAGAAGGAATGTAAATAAAACCAGCCGCCATGGGCGGCTGGCTCTCATTAAAATCATACTCTCTTGCGTACGGGATATAACATCGTAAAATGGAACGTTTCGAGCTCCGAATAAGGCACCGTAAGCGAGTTGAACGGTTCGAACGGTACGGTCTCCATGCCGAGAACGCCTGGTTGGCGATCGAGCTCGTATTCGGGAGATTGGTCCAGCCCTCCGAACATCTCATCATAAACGCGCCACATGTGCGCTTCGTCTCCGGATACGCGAGCGCTTGCGCACGGTCCGCCAGGAAGCTCCAACGCCTCGACGCCTTCGGGTACGTCTCCGAATTCGCGTACCGCTATCCCTACCCAAAGCGTATCGACTTTGTTTCCCCATTGGTCTTGCGGGATAAACACGAACACCGAAGGCTCATCCGTTATTCGAGCGTCGTCAAGAGGCACTTTCTCGCTCAGCTTGCTCCAGGCTGCGCGCGTTCCGCTCTTGTCGGGCGTCATCGCCGTACGAACCGCCAACGCTTTGAACGGGGCGATATCGACGACTTGAATCGAATTCGTCTCTTGCATGTTGTCGTCCTCTCCTCTCGGGTTGCGATTCGCGTTTCCTTCGATCGTCTTTAACGCGTTCGGTACGAGCTTCGGCTTATAGCCGTCGGCGTTGCGTCTTACTGGATGCTTCTCTTTTTTAATCTGCCAAGCGCTATTGTCCATAGGGTCCTCCCTCAGCTTACTCTCCGCAAATCATGATTTGATTGCCGTTAGGATCTTTAATGACGAACCACTTGCCGTTCTCGATTTCCGTGACGAGTTCCACGCCGAGCCCCTTGATATATTGGAACGATTGATGAACATCCTCGGTCATGAACATGAACGCCGGCGTTTGGAATACGGGTGCCCCTACCTCTTCGTTGTCTCTCCACATCGGCATCGTATCCAATATGATCCCGGTGCCTTCCATCGGCAATCCGCATAAATGCCCGTGCCAAAGTTCGCAATCGTTCTCGTTCAATCCGAGAATGCGGCAGTACCAACCGCGGGATTCTTCGATGTCCTTTACCGGGATGAATACATTGCCGATTTTATTGTTGACGGGGCTGCTGCGTACGTTGTTCGCCGTGGCTTGTCGTTCATTCATTGCTTTTCCTCCTATAATCATTCTTAAAGCTTTAGGCACTATCGCCGGTTTATAGTTATCCGGCGATTCTCTTCGCCGAGACTGCTCGTTCATGCTTCTTACGCCCCCTTTAATTCATGTCGTACAATAACCGGCACGTAACATTCGACGCCGACCGCGCGCTCGAAATCCGTATGTTCCAGGTCGGCTGAACGATCCGGCAAGTATCGCGCGAACCACGCTCTCTTACCGTCCGGCATATAGTCTTCGGACGAACCGAGCCAGCGGTAAAGCCGATCAAGCACGCCTGTCATCGCGCCGTACGCTCCGGTTGTCACGCAAGCATAACTTCCGCCTTCCAACTGGAACATTCGGGGAGCGTCCTCCTCCGAGGGGACGAACGATTCCGGCACGGAAACATAAATTTCGCAATAGCCTTCGTCCTCCGACGCATTCCCGTAACTGCAGCTCATGAGCAGTTGGAAGCTTGCGTCACCGACACGATTATGCTTCAAAATCCACTCTACCGCCGCTTCGTCGGCAAGCTTCGCGCAATCGGGACCTTCGGCCCGAAACCGAATCGTTCGCGCTTCCTTGCGAGTAACGATATCGATCGTCTCCGTTGCTTGTCTGCGGCTGACGGGAAGGAATAGCTTTAAGCGCACGATCCTCCCGTTATATTGCTGGAACTCTTCGAGAAAACCGTGGCTGCCGAGCTCGAACGTGCTTCCGGGCAACCATTCCGACAGCATTCGATTCCATGCGGCAACGATGGCGGAACCGGACTGCGCGGCGACCCAGGTTGCGGCGTATAGTCCGCCGGGAACATCAACCGTTCGGAGCCGCGGGTGTCCCGGAATACTCGCCGTATCGCCGGTCGCGACAAGCTGGTATCCGAACTTCGGCGCAACAGCGTCCTTGTCCACGTTCCAGCCCCAAAGCTTCATTTTACCGAGATCGATATCGCATGCTGCCAATGCGTTCCTGAACCTGCGAATGGCTTCGTCTTCGATTCCTTCTTCGGAGTCCGCTAGGTGCAAATAACCGATACCGCTTTGAGGAGCCAACCGTATGACTCTGACGTCCGAATAACGCTCGGATACCTCGCGATCCTCGATATAAGATACTTGCTCTAGAAGTCTAATCCGCTCGAAGCTGAAGATGAACTCCGATTGACGGTACGTCGCCGGGGTCAGACACGTATAACGTTTGAACGCGTTGTTAAAAGTCTGGTATGCGTCGAACCCGAGCCGATAGCCGATCTCGTTAGCCGGCAGCTCCGATTGCCGCAGCAGAAAAGCCGCCTCGCTCGTTCTCCTCTTGCGTATGTATTCCTTAACGGGGTGGCCCGTCATCGCATAGAACATCCGGTACAAGTTCGGAACGGACATTCTGCTTGCTTCGGCGATCCGATCCAGCTCGATCGGCTCGTGAAGATGCTCCTCGATATAATCGATGGCTTGTTCGATCAGTTCGGCTGTGCGCATGGCCCCCCCCTATACCCAGTCGCATGAATAGTCATTATTTTCCTATAGGCATCTTTATCATAACAAATCCGAGTCGCGTTCGAGTTTAATTTTTTATCAAAAAAGCCGATCCCGACAAACTCGGAATCGGCTATTCGCCTTATTGCACGTTGATAACGAACGGAACGGTAATGACTTTGCCTTCTCGTTGGAACTGCGCCCACAGTTTATAGATGCCGGCATGCGGGAAGCCCGTCATGAATTGGGCTTCCGGTCCTCTCGCCTCTTCGTCCAACGCGTGAACGTGGAGATACTGCTCCGTATCTTCGCTGAGCGCGACGACGTGTCCGACCGCGCCTAAGTACGGTTCCAAATCCTTGATTGGCTGCCCCGTATTCGCATCGGAAAGCCGGAACGATAATTCAAAGTCTTCGCCTGGTTCCGGATGGTCGTTCGCGAGCGCGGCTTCAATACCTTCGACCACTTTGGCATGCGACTTATCCGGCGTAAGCGTGATCGGATCGGCAGCGGCGCCTTCGATCGTCACCCATTCCATAGCGGTCGTCTTGCCGCCTCCGCCCGGTACGTAATCGGCGATCAGCTTGTATTCCCCTCCCGCCGGAAAACGGTTCGTAATCTCGAATACCCCGTCACCGATATATTCGGGATGAATGTGGTTGAAGTAGGACATGTCCTTACTGACCACGATCAGGTGAAGCAGCTTTTCGTGCTCGATGTCGAAGTTATCGACCGGCTGATCTTGTTCGTCCCGGATGACGATACGGATTCCCGTGTCTTCACCGGCCTTGGCATTCGACGTCTCCCAGACGACGTTCGTCTTTAATGCGTTTTCTTCCCCTGTTTCGTCTCCATGAGAAGGTGAACCGCCGTGTCCATGCCCCTGCTCGACTGGCCGGGTGGACGAGCTTTCATTGCTTTGCTTGCCGAAGCCGTAGCCGGCCAAGAACGACAGGACGACGAGTACGAGCACTACGATAAACCGAAGCTTCCCATTCATTCGATTGTTTCTCTCCCCGGGTTTACGATCCACGTTCTGTAATCTTAAAGCGTTGAGCACGACGGATACGGAGCTTAACGCCATGGCCGCGCCGGCTAGCCATGGCTCTAAGTAGCCAAGCGCCGCTACGGGTATTCCGATCACGTTGTACGCCAGCGCCCAGAACAAATTCTGCTTGATGTTCGCCATCGTCTTCTTGCTCATCGAGATGGCGTCGGGGATGCTGTTCAGGTCTCCGCGCATCAGCGTAACATCCGCGGCTTCCATCGCTACATCGGTGCCGGTTCCGATCGCCATTCCAATATCCGCCGTCGCTAATGCAGGAGCGTCGTTGATGCCGTCTCCGACCATCGCGACCGTTCGTCCGGCTTCTTGCAACTTCTTGACTTCCCCCGCTTTGCCGTCCGGAAGGACTTCCGCCCGCACCTGATCGATGCCGACTTGTTCGGCGATCGCTTTGGCCGTACGCTCGTTGTCGCCGGTAATCATGACGACTTCCAAGCGAAGAGCCTTCATGCGAGCGATCGCTTCCGCGGAAGTTTCTTTAATCGTGTCCGCAACCGCGACCATCCCGGCGTACTTGCCGTCGACGGCGATGAGCATGGCGGTTTTACCTTCGGATTCCAGTCTCGCCATCGTCTCGAACGCGACGTCCGCTTGTACGCTGTACTCGGCCATCAGCTTCTTCGTGCCGACCATGACGCCTTTGCCTTCGACGACGGCCATAACTCCGTAACCGGGAATCGCTTGGAAGGAATCGGTCTGCGGCAGCGCGATTCCTTTATTTCTTACTCCGCTCACGATCGCTTCGGCAAGCGGATGCTCGGAATTTCGCTCGGCTGCGCCAACCCAAGCTAATAGCCGCGTCTCGTCGAATCCGTCTGCCGCGACGATATCGGTCAATTCCGGTTTGCCCTTCGTAACCGTACCGGTTTTGTCCAGCACGACGGTATCGATGCGGTGGGTATTTTCTAGGTGTTCTCCGCCTTTGAACAGAATGCCGAGCTCAGCGGCGCGTCCCGATCCTGCCATAATGGACGTCGGAGTGGCCAAACCTAAAGCGCATGGGCACGCAATGACGAGAACGGCGATCGCTTTTTCCAGCGCGGCGGCGACGTCGCCCGATTCCACGGCAAAGTACCAAACCGCGAAAGTTGCGGCGGCAATCCCGACGACGATCGGAACGAAGATACCGGATATGACGTCGGCAACCCGCTGGATCGGCGCTTTGGAGCCCTGCGCTTCCTCCACCACTTTAATGATTTGCGCAAGCGCGGTCTCTTTGCCGACTTTAGTCGCTTGGACTTTCAGTACTCCGTTCTTGTTCAGCGTCGCTCCGATCACCGTCTCGCCGGAACGTTTGTCGACCGGTATGCTTTCCCCGGTAAGCATCGATTCATCGACCGCGGACGCGCCTTCCAAGACGATTCCGTCAACCGGGACTTTCTCGCCCGGCCTGACCAAGAAGACGTCGCCGACGATCACTTCCTCCACCGGAACGTTCACTTCTTGGCCGTCGCGAACGATCGTTGCCGTCTTCGCTTGCAATCCCATCAGAGATTTAATCGCTTCCGACGACCGCCCTTTGGCCAACGCTTCGAAGAGCTTTCCGAGCAGAATCAAGGTAATTAAGACGGCGCTAGTCTCGTAGTAAAGCGCGTCGGGGACGTCCCATAGGGTGATATACAGACTATAGAAATAAGCCGCGGATGTCCCGAGTGCCACCAGAACGTCCATGTTCGCGCTGCCGTTACGCAGAGCTTTGTAGGCACCGACGTAGAATCGCGCCCCGATCGCGAATTGTACGGGCGTTGCTAAGGCGAACTGAAACCAAGGCTCCATGAAGAGCTCCGGCGACCAAATCCACGAGGTGAATGAAAAATGTCCCACCATCGCCCACAGGAGAGGGATGGTCAGTACGGCGGAGATCAGCAGCGTCCATTGTTGCCGGCGAATCTCTTCGTACCGGTGATCCCCGTCCCCTTTGGCTTCGGATTTCAGCTTCGCTTTATAGCCTAGCGACTCGACTTTACGAATCACATCGGTTGTATTGGTCATCGACGGCACGTATTCGATATGGGCGGTTTCCAAGGCGAGATTGACCGAAGCCTTCACGCCGTCCAGCTTGTTTAAGCCTTTCTCGATGCGATTCGCGCAGGCCGCGCAGGTCATACCCGTAATTTGCAGCGTTGCTTGTCGGTTATTCGTCATCTGTATCATCACCCTAATCGTTCTGGTCTGTAGGATATCATTCCATTTTCTGATTCCATCATAATATACCCCCCACCCGTATGTCAAACGGTAAAAAAAATACCAACGCCTAAATAAGCGTTGGCTCCGATCATTCCAGAGCTTCGAGTTCTCCTGCTTGCATTCTCGCGACAAGATCATGTGCGGGTTTATGGCTTCATCCTTTGCTACGGCACGGCGATCTCCAACACGATCCATCACGAAGCTGCCTGTTCGTTGCATAAAAGATTCGCTACCGCTAAAACCTACACAACATAACGGGTGGTGAATGCGGAATGGGTAAGAACAAGACGGCGATCGTTACCGGAGCCAGCAGCGGCATCGGCAAAGGCATATGCGCCGTGCTCGCGCGAGAAGGATACGACCTCTCCACCGTATACCGCTCCAACGACGACGGCATACGGGAGCTCGAGCAGATCGTTACCGTGAATCATGGCAGACGGCTGCACGTCATGAAAGGCGACTTGTCCGATCCCGGCTTCGCCGAAAGCTATGCGGACACGGCGATCCGCGCGCTAGGCCAAGTCCATCTGCTTGTCAATAATGCCGGGGCCGGTTACGCGAAGAAATTGTTAGAACTAGAGCCTGATGAGATGATGCGCTTCATCAAAATCGACTTCGTCGCTCCGATGATTCTGATGAAGCTCGTCGCCCGTCAGATGTTGGAGCGCGGCATCCAAGGCAGCATCGTCAACATTACTTCTACGAGAGCCGAACGCGCTTATCCGCACGATTCGGTATATGGAGGAATGAAGGCCGGCCTTCGCCGCGCGAGCGAGTCTATCGCAATCGAACTCGCCATGCATGGCATTCGCGTGAATAACGTAGCTCCCGGCGCGACGGAACTGGAGCGGGTCAGCGATGAATATTACGGCAAATTAGGCAGGAAAATACCGCTTCGGCGAGTCGGCAAGCCGAAGGATATCGGCGAAGCGGTACTGTGGCTCGCGTCGGATGCGGCCTCTTATATTACGGGCACGAGTCTAAAAGTAGACGGCGGTTTGATCCTCCCCGGCATGCCCGAGGCGGAGGACGAAACGACGAAATACTATGATTGGAAGCCGATTCGTTAAACTTTACGCGCCAACGAATTGATTGACCAACAGATTGAACTTGTCGCGTTCATCGTAGAACGAACCATGGCCGCTGTAGGAGAACGGAACGAGCTGCGCGTTCCTGATCGCCCGCTGCATCTCCTCCGCTTGCGCGAACGGGATCACTTTGTCGTGAATGCCGTGTACGATTAAAGTCGGCACGGCGATAAACGGCAAATCGGCATTCAAGTCGAATTCGCTCAGCAACTGAATGATCGCCGCCGTCGACCATCCGGCCGCCTCTAACCCTATCGCGTTGAACCATCCCGCGAAAGGTTTCGTCACGTACCGGAAGAAAAATTGATCGGTCACCTCCTGCATCATCTGCGGCCTGTCGTTCAGGCACAGCTTCATGAAACGAGCGGCGGTTTCCTTCGTAAACCCCGTCGGAACGGCGGCATCGATCAGGATGAGCTTCGATACGCCGAAGCCGTTATAACGCGACATGTATTTGACCGCGATCGCTCCTCCCGTAGAGTGCCCCGCTAGCGTAAAACGGTTCAGCTTCAGCGCTTCGACGACCATGCGAACGTCATCCGCCAACCGTTCGAGGTTGTAACCGCCGATCGGTTTATCGGACGCACCGAATCCTCTCCAGTCAATGCCGATGCAACGGAAACCCATAGTCGGCAATACGTCGAACTGATATTCGAATTGTTTATGGCTCAGCGGCCATCCGTGCAGGAACACGATCGTCCTGCTTCCCCCGGGATTCAAATCCTCAATGTAGAGCTTAATGCCTGTCTCTACCGTTACGTAATATCCCACGCCTATTCCCCCGTTCTCGAAAGTCGCATTATCCTAACATACTCGCGGAAATCGAGAACATGCAAGAAGAGCAACTCGAACGTATGGCGAAAGCAGGAATAAGCTCCGTTCATTCGTTAAAACTAGCAGAGATTGCGTTCCTCTAATCGAAGACGAGGAGGTATAGGCTTGAAACGGCTTGTTGCAGGGATCGTCGTCTGTTGCGCTATTGTTGCCCCGTTCGTCATGGATAGCTCCCTCATTACCGTTCGCACGGCGACGGAAATCCGGTCTCCGGCTCCTGGCCCGGACGCTCCCGGTCAGGTCGAAACGAACGCGTTTCGCTCCGGGCGAAGAACATACCGGGCTCCGGCGCGCGGCGGCAATACGGGCGTGCAGGCGCCCGGCGCGACTCGAACCGGTCAGCGTCCCGTCTCAAGCACTCCGGTAACGCGCGCGCCAGCATCGCGTTGGGGCGGCTTCGGCGGGTTCTTCGGGGGATTGTTCGCAGGCAGCTTGCTTGGCAGCTTGTTCAACCCGTTCGGATACGGCGGACTCGGCTTCGGCGGGTTCAATTTGCTGGCTGTGTTGATCTGGGTCGGCTTGTTCTACGTTGCTTTTCGTTTCATTCGACGGATGTTAGCGCCTCGGCGCTGAACAAGAAGTAAAAGACGATGTTCGGTTGCATGCGGCAACCTACATCGTCTTTTACGGACTTGCTTTAAAGGGCAACGACCTTCGTTGCGATCCGATCGCGGAATTCGCGATCATGCTCCACGAATACGATCGTCGGCTCGTATTCCAGCAGCAAATCCTCGATCTGCATCCGGGAGATGACGTCGACGTAGTTGAGCGGTTCGTCCCATACGAGCAGATGAGCTTGCTCGCACAAGCTTCGCGCGATGAGCACCTTCTTCTTCTGCCCTCCGCTGAACGCGGACATATCCTTCTCGAATTGAACCCTGGCGAAGTCAAGCTTGCGCAGGATCGCTTTGAACAAGCTCTCGTCGATCCCCTGCTCTATCGCGTAGTCCTTTAAGTTTCCCCTCAAATGCGACGTGTCCTGAGACACGTAGGAGATCTTCAACTGGCTGCCCCGTCTGAACGATCCCGCGTAATCTAACGGTTCGCCGCAAATCAGCTTCACTAAGCTCGACTTGCCCGAACCGTTGTTGCCCGACAACGCGATCCGGTCCCCCTGCTCGATCGTAAAGCTGACTCCGTTGCATACCGGTTTGTCTCCGTAATGAACGGTCACGCCGTCGAATTCCGCAAGCAGCCGTTTATGATAGGAAAGCTGCGACAGCTTTAAGCTTTCCGATGTTTCGATGTTCCTCAGCAGCTTCGACTTCTCCTCGATGGCGGCATGTTGCCGATGCTCGATCGCTTTGGAGCGCTTCATCATTTTGGCGGCTTTGTGGCCGACATAACCCCGGTCGGGTACGCCGTGTCCGATCTTCGTTTTCTCTACCTCGTGCGACCAATGGTTCGTTCGTTTCTCCGCTTCGGACAACCGTTTGATATCCTTCTGCAGCCGATCGTTCTCCGCGAGCTCGAAGTTGTCTTGGCGTTGTTTGCCGGTCCACCAGTCCGAGAAATTGCCCTTCTGCACGTCGATGTTCGTCTTGTTAATGGACAGGACGTGGTCAATGCATCGATCCAGGAACGACCGGTCGTGAGACACGAGTATAAATCCGCTCTTCGAACGGAGATAGTCGCCGACGATCCGCCGGCCGGTCATATCCAGATGGTTGGTCGGTTCGTCGATGAGCAGGAAGCTGTTTTCCTTCAGGAATAAAGCCGCCAGCAATACCTTCGTCCGTTCCCCGTTCGACAACGTCTCGAATGGACGGTCCAGCACGTCATCGGACACCTTCAGCAAGCTCAACTCGCGCGCAAGCTCCCACTCCGCGAAGTCGGGAACGATGCCGGCGACGATGTCGATCGTGCGGCGTTCCTTGTTCTCTACGGCGAACGGAAAATAATCGAAGCCGACGCTCGCCGTAATATGACCGCTATACTCGTACCGGCCAAGCAGCAAGTTCAGAAACGTCGTTTTTCCCCGCCCGTTCCTGCCCGTAAAGCCCAGCTTCCAATCGGTATCGATGTGAAAGCTGACGTTCTCGAAAATGTTATCGTAGCTGCCCTCGTAGGCAAACGTAAGATTAGATACTTTAATTAATGACATTAAGCGTGACCTCCCGCTGAAAATAATAAAAGCCGCAAGAAAGTTACCTTTCTCGCAGCTCAACCTATCTACAGCAAATCCAACCCGGTACGAAGCCGGACGAGGAGATCCCGTTTGAGCGAAAAGATAGAGTAACTTTCTTGCACACGAAAATAAAACGCGCGAAACAAATCGTTTGGCTGTTTTATCTTTCGTTAGCAAGAAATATCCATCTTTTCAGCTCCAATCCTTAAATTAAATGCATCTTATCATGCTGGGAAGTAAAATTCAACGTCTAATTGCCGATCTCGGCGACCCGTTTCGCATACTTCTGTTCCCTGCCGTCCCAACGCTGGCCTACGATCATCGCGCCGATCGTCGGGAAGCAGAACAATCGGATAATGAAAAACCAGACGTTGATCTTCCCTTCGTTAATGAGCTCGGGCAGCGTGAACAGAACGGTGCTGATCATTCCCATATACAGGACGCCGTACCGAAGGATATAGGCTCTCTTCCCCATTTGGCGCTTCGTTGTCCATTGTGCGATAAACTTGTCCATGTACGGCCTCTTCCTTCCGCGAAATGTCCTGCTATAACCTGAAGCAATTATTATAGCACAATTCCTGTGTCAGGACGGCTTGTGCTTTTCATAACCTAAAGGAAATCCGAACGAATAAGGAGCGGTTTCGATGGACATTCCGGTCACGGGATACGTGCTGTGCACGAACGATTCCGGAGATCATCACTCGCATCGGCTGTTCATCACCACATGGGACGGCAGGCAAGTACACGTGCACGGTTTTGCTGGAATGACCACCGTGGATGACGGTCACGCCCATCAATATGCCGGCGTTACGGCCCCCGCTCCGACGGGCGTCCCTCACGTACATGCCTTTCAGACGGAAACGACATTCAACGACGGCCACACCCATTTCATTCGCGGTACGACCGGCGAAGCGGTTCCGCTGCCGGGCGGAGGGCACATTCATTATTTCTCGGGATATACGACGGTGAATGGCCGGCATCCGCACGTTCATGCCTACCAAGGCCGGACCGGGAACGAGAGCATGTAGAACAAGGCAGCGCTCCTAGCGGAGATCGCTGCCTTGTTGTTATCCGATCAAACTTCTATTTTTGCCAGCGGCTCCTTCGCGGGTCCTTCGATCACTTCTCCGGTGTAAGAATATCTGGAGCCGTGGCAAGGGCAATCCCAAGTGCGGTCTCCGTCGTTCCAATGCGTCTCGCAGCCCATGTGCGTGCACGTCGTATCGACGACGTGAAGGACGCCGTTCGGATCCCGATAGGCGCCGGCCTTTTTGCCGCCTATGTTAACGACCGCTCCTTCGTTCTCGAGCACTTCGTCCACGCTGCGGTGAGTCGTCTCCAATTTGCCTGAGATGAGCTCTTTGGCTACGTTCGCATTCTGGGAAATGATCGTCCTGAGGTCCGGATCGGCGTGGAACCGCGCCGGATCGTACAGCTTCAAGTAACGATCTTCGTTGCCTAGTACGATATTCGTCAGCATATGCGCGGCCGCGGTGCTGTTCGTCATCCCCCACTTGCGATAGCCGGTCGCGACAAGAATATTAGGGTTATCGGCGTTGATACGCCCGACGTAAGGCACTTTATCGGTCGTGACCAAATCTTGCGTCGACCAACGATAAGCGATCTCCTTCACGTCGAACGTCGTTGCCGCGAACGTCTGCAGCGCCTCGTAGTGCTTGATCGTGCACGGGCTTTGGCCGGCTTTATGTCCTTCCCCGCCGATCAAGATCAGAGGCTCGTCCCCGTCTTGCGCCAACCGGATCGAACGCGAAGGCTTATCGATGCTTAAATACATGCCGCCCCCGTACGGCTGCTTGATCTTTACGGCGAGGACGTAGGAACGCTCCGCGTGCAATCTCGCGAAATACATGCCTTTCCAATCCAAGAACGGAAAATGGGATGCCGATAGGACATGCTTGCAAGTCAAGCGCTGTCCCTTCTCCGTCACGACGACGGGCGAAGCGCCATCCTCCACTTTCATGACGGTCGTATGTTCGAAAACGTGAGATCCGGCGTTCGTGATCCGATCGATTAACGTCGTTAAGTAGGGGATCGGATGAAACCGCGCTTGCTCCTTAACGGCTAACGCGGACGTGATCTTCAACGGCAAATCTATCGAATCCTTGAGCTCGCCGGGGATGCCGAGCTTCTCGTATGCCCGGAGCTCCTTCTCGAGCTTGTCGGCGGATTCGAACGTCTGCGCGTAAAGAACGGCATCCTCTATGGCATAATCGCAGGCGATGTTCTCGGTCTCCACCGTGCGCTTCATGAATTGCAACGCATCGCGGTTGGCCTCGTAATACAAACGCGCTTGCTCCTCTCCGAAATGGCCGATCAACTCGTCGTAGATCACGTCGTGCTGGACGGTAATTTTGGCGGTCGTATGTCCGGTCGTGCCGTGAAGAATGCGTCCTGCTTCCAGGATCGCGACTTTGACTCCTTGCTTGGAGAGTAAATATCCCGCGGTTATGCCTGTAATGCCTGCTCCGACGATGACGACGTCGGCGGATAGATCGCTACTCAGTTCCGGGAACGAAGGAATGTCGACGGAGGTTGTCCAATACGACTCGGGAAATTGCGGAAGCTGTGCCATGATGAGGCTCCTTTGCTGCATGATTATGGCTTAGCTTCTCACAAAAGGAAACCTCCAATTCCATTTGCCGAACAGTTTCATCAGGGAAGGGACGAGCATCAACCGAATGACGGTCGCATCGATGAACAACGCTGCCGCGATGCCTACGCCGAGCTGTTTGACACCGGAAACGCCTGCAAGCGCGAAGGGCGCCGTCACGGCGATCATTATCGCAGCGGCGGAAGTAATGATGCCCGCCGATGAAGCCATGCCGTCCCGCACCGAAGCCTCGTTATCACGAGTGCGGTTATAGCTTTCGAACATTCTCGAATAAAGGAATATACCGTAATCCATGCTGATTCCGAACGTTAATCCGAATAGGAATACCGGGATCATGATAGCGATGTCCGAAGGTTCTATCCCCCCTAGGCCTCGTTCGAAAACCAAGGCGACGATGCCCAATGAAGCTCCGATGCTCAAGAAGTTCATGGCGATCGCTTTGGCGGGTAGCAGCAGTGAACGGAATGCCCAGGCCAGAACGATGTAGTTGGAAGCGATAATAAAGGCTAGCGCGTGCTTCATCCGTCCGAATATTTCATCATGAATCTCTTGCCGATATTTCGATTCGCCGCCGACGATCACATCCAGCTCGCCGAGAGTATGCTCGCGGTCGCGAATCCACTCTCTCGCCGTTTCGGACGAGGCGTCGCCTCGAATGAGAACGGTAAGCAATCGCGTATCCCCACCGGTGTGCCGCGCTTCGGGTACGAATCTAATCACGCCCGGATCCGAAGCCCATGCGGCTTGAATTCGCTCTAAGCTCCGCTCGCTCCCCATGAGCTGCAGCTGCGATACGCCGGGAGGCTGTAAGCGATCGGCGACGATAGCCGCGGCCTCCCGCGATTCCGTCGATATCGGCAGCGATTCGGGGCCGGGAACGGTCAACCGCATATCGCGAATAGGAAGTAGACAGAGGACAAGGATAATCGCGGATAGAACGACGGCAGCGAATGGTCTTTGCATGGCCGTTTCGACTACCTTAGCCAGCAGACGGCGTTGTGCCTTCCTCGCTTTCCCTCCGCTGTCCGATTCGCCGATTCGATGTCTCCATGCATAGATCAACGCAGGCACGAAAGTCAGATTGATCAAAGCCGCCGTCGCGACGACGATCATCGCGGTCAAGGCGACGCTATGGAATATCGGCATGCGAATAAACAGCATGCCTAATAAAGCGAGGATCACGCATGCAACGGACACCGCGACGGCTCTACCGGAATAGGCCGTTGCCCGGATGATCGCCTCAGGAGCAGAATAGGCTGCCTTCTCTTCCCTGTATCGGCTGACCATCAACAAGGCGAAATCGATACATACGGCCATACCGGCCATCGGAATGACGTTATAGACGAACACGGATAACTCGGCGAGTTTCAGCGCCCCGATCGCGTACGTCAAGCCCATGGCAATGACAACCGACACGACGCCCGCGAGAATGGGGATCAAGGCAGGCCACAGCCCGCCGAAGGTAATCAGCAGCAAGAACAACGCAACGGGAATGCCCATCGCCTCGGCCGACTTCAGATCGCTTCGGCTCGATCTATTCACATCATCCTGTACGACCGGTTTGCCGGTTAGACGGATGCCGAAGCGCGGATCGGCCTTCATCTCTCCGCGAATGCGATCGATCGCCTTGGTCACGGCTTCGGACGAACCAAGCGCGGACACGATGGCGTACGCGTATCGGTCGTCCCGCAGCTCCCTGCGCTCGAGAGGAGAAGCGGAGACATCGACTCCGCTAATCGCCTCCACTCTTGCCAGAGAACGGGCGACGTACGATCGGAAGACTTGAGCCGAGCTTTCTTGCTTGTTCTCGAAGAGAACGATAATCGGCTCGCCCGGGATGCCCCATTCGCTCCGGAGCAGCTCTTGCGCCTGAGCGTACGGGCCATTCGTCCGCAGCCCGTGGTCGCCGAGTACATCGGGCAGTTTTACGGCGAACGCGGCGGACAAGCAGGCGATGACCGCCCAGCAGGCGATGATCCCCTTGAAGCGTCGAATCGAGAATTCGGCAAGCTTACGGCAGCCCATCGCTTGCGTCCCCGCGTTCAGGCATGCGTCCGAATACCAACACGGCATTGTGGCCTCCGAACGCGAACGTGTTGGACATCGCCGTCTCGACCGGTCTTTTTCTGGCTTCGTTCGGCGTGTAGTCCAAATCCATCTCCTCGTCCGGCTCTTCGTAATGAATCGTCGGCGGTACGATCTGGTCATGCAACGCAAGTACGGACCATATCGCTTCCACGGCTCCCGATGCCCCCAGCAAATGGCCGGACATCGATTTCGTCGAGCTGATGCTCACTTCGTAGGCGTATTGTCCGAATACGCTTCGGATCGCCCTGGTCTCGGCCAGGTCGCCCGCGATCGTGCCCGTTCCATGAGCGTTCATATAGTCAATCTGCTCCGGCCGTAGACCAGCATCCTTCAGCGCGAGGGTCATCGCCCGCGACCAGTCGCTGCCGTCCGGGCGGGGGGCGGCGATATGGTACGCTTCCCCGCAAGCGCCGTATCCAAGCACTTCCGCATACGGCATGGCTCCGCGCGCTCGCGCATGACGCCAAGACTCGAGTACGAGTATCCCCGCGCCTTCTCCCATGATCAGACCGTCCCTCCGCCGATCGAAAGGACGGCTTCCCGATTCGGGCTCGTCCTGCAGAGATAGAGCCCTCATCGCGGCGAACGAAGCGATGCCGATATCGCATAGCGGCGCCTCCGTTCCGCCGGCGATTATGACGTCCGCATCCCCTCTCTGTATTGCTCTGAACGCACCGCCGATGGCGTTCGATCCGGATGCGCATGCGGTGACCGAGCATTCCGTCGGACCTCTTGCCCCGTATCGTATGGCCACTTGGCTGGCCGCCGTATTGGGCAAATACATCGTTAACGCGTAAGGTGAAACCCTCCCGTATCCGCGCGCAAGCACGTCTTTCATGCCGTTCTCGAACGTCGCGATGCCGCCAACGCCGCTTCCGATCCATACGCCGGTACGGAAAGGGTCGGCATTGTCGCCGATTGCGAGCCCGCTATCCCGTACCGCTTCGTCGGCCGAGGCGATCGCGAAATGAACGAAGCGATCCATCCTCCTGGCCTCTTTAGGATCAATGTACGCGGCTGTCTCGAAATCGCGAATATAAGCCGCCAGCTTCGCAGGCAGCTTGTTGCTCTCGGGCAGCTTGCGAATGCCGCAAACTCCGTTCAAGGCATTGCGCCATGCGATCTCCTTGCCAATGCCGATCGGAGTGACGCAGCCCATTCCTGTCACAACAACTCTCTCGGTCATTCTCGTCCCCATCCTTAATCGCTACCGAGTCTTGTCGCGCGAACGAGCGCCTGCGCCGCTTTAGGCCATATGGCGCCTAATCTAAGCAATACCCCGCATAGAACGGACTGGGTCAGCGTCCGTTCCAGCACGCTGCCCCACCGCAGAGCGCCGCTGAATTGCCGCTCGATCAGACCGGTATATTGGATTCTCCATTCGGTTTCCGTAATAATTCCTCTTAAATAGTCATCCGCCAACGGCGCGCACAACTCGGACGACCGAAGCGCCATCGACATGCCGTCCCCGCAAAAAGGCGGAATAACCGCGAGGGAATCGCCGATGCAAGGAATATCGCTCCAGGCGGTCGGCGTCCGGCGAACGAGTACGGGCGAGGTCGCCGAGCGGGTTTCCGTCAGCGGCGTCGCGCCTGCTAATCTCTCTTTCCATTCGGGAACATGCTTGCATGCGCCGTCCAATATCCGTTCCAATGCGGAAGAAGCTCCGAGCGATTGGAATGCGGAGCAGGTGACGAGCGCGGCAACGTTGAGCCGATTGCCTTCGACCGGAGATACTCCGACATAACCGCCGCGGAAAAAATAAAGATCGACGATCGGCTGACGATCCGAACTGGCATAGTGGGACTTGATGCCGACGTAAGTCCGGCCGCCGGCGTGCGCATTCGTTCGATTAGCGGAGAACGGCCTTCGTCCCCAGGCGCCGATCGCAACGCGGCCGAACAACTCCAGCGGACCGTTCTCGCTTGCTCCCTCGACGCGATTGCCGCGCTCGGACTGCGTCACCCGGGAAACGGCGCACGGCGTATGAATGCTAGCTCCCTTCATCGCAGCGGCTTCCTGCAGCGCCGCGTCTAGCGCGTACCGGCTGACTCCCCAGGCCTGTCCGGGCAATGGAATCTCCAATCTGCCGCCGCTTTCCGAATGAATGCGGACCGTGACGATTTCAGCCGGATTCAAAGCGCGGACATGTTCCTCCAGTTCGAACCGGCGCAGCGTGGAACGTGCTTCGGGAGACAGAAACTCCCCGCAGGCTTTGTGCCGGGGATACTTGTTCTTGTCCAGCAAGACGACTTTCCAGCCGTCTTTGGCAAGCCTGTAAGCCATACTGCTTCCCGCGATGCCTGCTCCGATCACGACGACATCAGATTCGATGCGCATCCGTGCATTCCTCCTATTCCCACGGCTTCGGAACGATCGCCGAATAACGGAATAACGGCCTCCAGCTGACCGTCATCTTCGGAATGTCCAGCTTCCGAGCAGCATCGCGAAAGTCGCTTCTCCGGAAGCCTTTGGCTACGGACAAAGGCCCGTCATGCCGGATATAGCGGTTAGCCGAGAGGAGTCGCGTCGCGAGCCATACCGCGCTCCATGCGATCCAATGACGATGAATGTCGTTGATGACGATGCCTGCTCTCGATACGTCCAACATCCGATCGATAACGTTCGGCAGCAGCCCCGAATCGAAGTGATGCGCGAACTGCGAAGCGGTTACGATATCCGCGCAACGGGAGGGCAATTCGAACAGATCGCTTCGAAAGAAAGTCACCCTCGGTTCGTCTCTGAACAATCGTCCGGCTTCCGCAATCGCCTCCTCCGTAACGTCGACTAAGATCACGTTCAACTCCACGCCCTGTTTGCGCGCCCAACGGAGAAGGCGCACGTTAATGTCTCCCGAACCCGCCCCAACGTCCAACAAAGTCAACTGACGCGGGCGGCCAAGATGCTCCCATAGCGTTCTAACGCCGTACAGCGCGGGACCGGAGGCGCCGAAGATCCGGTTCAGCCTGCGTAGATGGACGAGCGCTTCCGTCAGCTCCGCTCCGCCCGTCGTGAAGTCGTCCATCCGTTCCGGTTCCGGCGAACGTTCCGCAAGAAATCCGCTCATGGCCGGTAAGAGAACCGGAGCAACTCGGCAACGACGCCCGGACCGAAAGCGAGCGCGATTCCTTCAGTCAACCCGTCCGTTGCCGGAGCTTGAGTTCTGAGCGCATCCATGACGAACAGGATCGTAGCGGAGGACATGTTCCCGAACTCCCTTAGAACGCTCCGGCTTGCTTCCGTCTGCTCGTCGGTCAGCCGGAACGTATGGGCTACCGCGTCGATAATCGCCCGGCCCCCCGGATGAATCGCCCACAGCTTCGGCATGGGAGTCTTGCCCCAGAACGTCTCTACGATCGGCGGAACCGCATCCCCGATGATCCGAGGAATACGAGGAGACAGCTCAAGACGAAAGCCGTAGTCTCCGACTGTCCATTTCATCGTATCGGACGTCTCCGGAAGCGTGATGCACCGAGAATGACCTAGCGTAAACTGACCGCTTGACGGTTTCTCCGAATGGCCGATGACGCAGGCCGACGCACCGTCCCCGAAAAAAGCTGCCGTGAACAAATGTTCTTTGTCGAACGTCGGCTGAATATGAATCGTGCACAACTCGACGGCAACGACGAGCGCTTTGGCCGCCGGTTCCGCCCGCGCGATCCGCGCGGCTTCGCGAAGCGCCGTTAATCCCGCCGCGCAGCCCAAGAACGTGAGCGGAACCCGCGTTACGTCCCGCGGAAGGTCGAGCTCCTGCGCAAGCACCGCATCCAGGCCCGGAAGGAAAAGGCCCGTGCAGCTCGCAACGATCAGATGCGTAATCTCGCGGGTCGCTACCCTGCTATCTTCGAGCGCTCGAGTCGCGGCCCGCAAAGCCAAAGGAACGGATTGCCGCTCATAGATCCGCATCCGCTCTTCCGTCGTGGGAATCGCAACTTCGGGCGACACGGGCACGTAACGGCATTGTCCGGCGGACTCCAGTAAATTCGGCTCGCAGGTGTATCGCGTCTCGACCCCGCAATGCGCGAATATGCGGGTTGCCCACTTAGAGCGCTCGGGGTCGTTCTTCAGCGCTTCCTCTAACCGTTCCGCCGTGTTCCGTTGTTCCAATCGAGAAGCCGGAACGGCCGTACCGATGCCCATTATTGTCAAATGCACGGCGAAGGTCCTCCTCTCCTGGACATGAAGTAATCCTTACACTTTATGTATTCGGCGTCATGGACATTCCGGGGATTCGCTTATTCATCTATTCTGATAAAATAGATTTACGGCTTTACACTAACCTAAGGAATGAGTTCCTCATGATGGCAATGGCAATCGATTGGTCCGACTTCTTCGAACCCGTAATTCTTTCCGCGCAAATATCGGTTGTCGCGAGCGTGCTCGTGTTCGTTCTTGCCACGCTGCTCGCATGGCGAATGGCCAGACGACGTTTTATCGGGAAGAACGCGATCGACACGATTCTGCTGCTGCCGCTCGTGCTTCCTCCGACCGTAATCGGTTTCTTCTTGCTCGTTCTGTTAGGCAGAAGAAGTTGGATCGGACAAGCTTACGAATGGCTATTCGAAGGTCCGCTCGTCTTTACATGGATTTCGGCGATTATCGCGGCGACCGTCGTCGCCTTTCCGCTCGCTTACCGGACTTTCAGAGCCGGATTCGAGAGCATCGACGCCGAACTGGAGGATTCGGCGAGGGCGCTTGGCGCGACGGAATGGCAAGTGCTGCGATACATTTCTATCCCGCTTGCCTCCCGTTCGCTCACTTCGGGATATATTCTAGGCTTTTGCAGGGGGCTTGGAGAGTTCGGGGCTACCATCATGGTGGCAGGCAACATACCGGGGAGAACGCAGACGATTCCTACGGCTATCTATGTAGCGACCGACGGCGGAAACATGCGGATGGCTTGGGCTTGGGCGATCGCGATGATCGTATTATCTTTTCTCATGCTGTTATTATCGAACCATCTTACGAAAGACCGATAGCAATACGACAATCGCCCCTCGCCTATCTCGGATAGGCGAAGGGCGATTGTTATTCGCCTTGCTACTTGTACGTGACTTGATCGATAACCCAATCGCTATTCGGTTGTTTATGCAGCTCGAACCGAACGACTAAGCGTTTCTTGTCGCCTTTTACTTTAATCGTGATTTCGGCTTTGCCGTAACCGTTATCGATTTCGATATCCGCCCTCGGCAAATAGCTGAAGCGCATACGGCTTCCTACAATGCTTCGGATTTCGGCGTTCGATTTAATGTAGTTAAGGGCGGTCGTATATGCCCTGTCCTTCTTGAAGAGCTGAATCGCTCCGAGTACGACCGCGATCGAGAATACGACGATAATAGTATTAATAACGTAAATCGTGATTGTCACTCCTCATATCGAAATCCCGCTACTCGATCAGAACGTTATTGATCGCGACAATTTCCTTGCTTGCATTGAACCCTACCGTATCGTTTATTTTAATTCGGTCCCATAAGATCGCGGTAACCTCGATAAACTCGTGTATATCCGGACTGGAAATTTCGACGAGGAATTTGTCGCTCTTGATCGATTTGCTTACGACCGTGCTCGTGTACACGATCTGCTCGGCTTGCGAAGCTTGCGGCGATCGGGAAGTCCCGTACCGTTCGCCGTTGTCCGCGCATCCTGTTCCAACCGCAAGGAATATCCCGAATAGGAATACGATGCAAATACGCGTTACATTCACCGTGCTGCCCCTCTCGATTTGTACTGCAGGTCTTAACGATAACATATCTGCGTGAAAATGGCATGACCCTTTTGAACAGACAAGGCGAAAGCCGCTTCCACATTCTCCTCTCAAGCATATGATCTATGGCGATCACCTACGAATCAGAGAAAAGGAGCGGAGCGGGCCCATGAAGATCGACGTCGTCATTCCGGCCATCGACAAAGACTTAGGCACTCTCCCCTATTCGATCGACAGCGTAAGAAAATACGTTGCTCATCCCATCGGACGAATTTATATTGTAGCTCCCTCCAGCAACGCCATCCAAGCGCTCTGTAAGCGCAAAGGCTGCACGTTCGTCCATGAGAGCAACGTTCTCCCGTTACGCAAGCACCATATCCATTATCGGTCCAAGAGATGGGATAGATCCGGTTGGCTCTATCAGCAGCTGTTGAAGCTTGGCAGCAGTTCCATTACCGGGAGGCGCTATTTCCTCGTCCTTGACGCCGATACGGTGCTGATCAGACGTCATCGCTTTCGCGAGAACGGCAGACACGTCTTCTACTGCCGCGGCTGGAGTCAGCCGGAATATTTCGTTACTTACCGCAAGCTGTTGGGCAGGAAAGCGTCCAGACCCCGTTCCTTCGTGACCCACTATATGCTGTTCGACAAGACGAAGCTCAGCGCGCTTAAGCATACGATCGAAGCTAGACACGGCACGCGATGGTATCAAGCGATTCTGAGGAGCGTTAATCGGTCGAAGCAGTTCGGATTCTCCGAATACGAGACGTACGGAAATTACGTTTACTCGCTAAGCCCGGGATCCGTTCGTCTCAAGAGCGCGCTTAATCGTAGCTTATCCGGCAATCCTTCCCGCTTGTCGCGTGCCATGCGGCGCAAGCTGGTTCATAAGTTCCGATCGCTGTCGTTCCACAAACGAAAAGTTTACGTGCGGAGGGTTGGCAGATGAGGCGGTACGCGAGCAAGCATCTTACGAACAAATGGCTGAAAACGAAAGCGATCGCGCGGGACGCCAAAGTCCGCGGATGGGTGCCGGAAACGAGGTTGATGAACCTTTCCTCGCTCCGAGCCATGCTGCGCCGCTACGGCATGGTATACGTTAAACCGGTATCCGGAACGTACGGTAGAGGCGTCATGCGCGTCGAAGCCGGCATAGGGGCTTACACGTATCAGGTCGAACAGACCAAACGCAGCTTCGCGACGGTCGAGGATTTATACCGCTCCATAACGCGCCATAAACTTAAACGGTCCTACCTCGTCCAGAGGGGGATTCGCTTATTGAAATATAAGGGCCGCCGATTCGATATTCGCGTGATGGTCCAACGGAATTTACGGGGACGCTGGGAAACGACCGGCATCATCGGGAGAGTTGCCCATCCGAGGAAGATCGTCACTAACTATCATAGCGGCGGAAAGCCGACGGCTTTGCAAACGCTGCTGGCTCCGCTTTCGACCAAGACGGTTAGAGCGCGTATCGAACGTCGCATTGCTTCGGTCGGGTATAATGCCGCCGTCGCTCTTAACCGAGCCTATCCCACGGTTAACATGGTCGGAGCGGATATCGGTCTCGATACCTCGTTCCGTCCTTGGATCATCGAGCTTAACACGGCGCCGGACCCTTATTTATTCCGGTTCTTGAAGGACAAACGCATCCACCGCAAAGTGCTGCGATATGCCAGAGCCTTGGGGAGAATTCCGCCAACCGCTAAGTCAAGACGCCGCCGATAACCGACACGCCCCGCCTTCGGGCGGGTCTATTGCTTTGGCGATATTGGGGTATCCTATTGACATCTTATGGACGGAGGGACTCTCCCATGCCTTCTTCACGTACGAGTTGGACGAGCAATAGCATTCCGTTCGCTCGCAATCGACCGCTGCACAATATGATCTACCTGTTCATCGCTTACTTCGATCTGATGGCGATATCTCCGGTTCAGCGCTTGCAATGGTTCGCCGAAAGCACGCCGCTGCTGGCGATACTTATCGTGCTCGTTCTCACCTATAAGCGCAATCGTTTTTCCAACTCGTCCTATTTAATGATGTTAATCTTCTTCTCTCTTCATGTCGTTGCGGCTCACTATACTTACGAGGGAACTCCGTTCGAGCATTGGCTCAAACCGTTGTTCCATACGAAGCGAAGCAACTACGACCGCGTCGTTCACTTCTTCTTCGGCGTTCTCATCTCTTATCCGATTCGCGAACTGCTCGAGAACACGATGAAATTCCGACGCGTTTGGTCCTACGTGCTTCCGATTGTGTTCATTGCCGGGATTAGCGGGTTTTTCGAAATCGTCGAATGGTTGGCTGCGGCCATATACGGCAAAGGCGGCGAGGAGCGGTTCATCGGGATGCAAGGCGATATCTTCGATACGCAGAAGGACATGGCGGTCGCATTGGTCGGCGTGCTCGTCGCAACCGCAGCCTATTTTGTTTACAACAGTAACCAAAAGCAATCGTGTCAATATCCTATAGACGAATGACTATTCGACTGGAGGTATTCATATGGATCGCGGTTTTTTCCCTGGCGGCGGGTTCGGGCCCGGATTCGGAGGAGGTTTCGGACGGCCGTTCTTCCGGCCTTTCCCTTCCCCGTTTTTCCCGAATCGGTTTTTGTTCCCAACCTTCTTCTTTTCTCCGTTCTTTTTTCCTTTCTTCAGAGCGGAGCAAGGCGGAGGCGAAGCCTCCTTGTTCGCGCAGCACCAAGTGCAGCCTGGCGAGACGTTAGCTTCGATAGGCCATGCATACAACATGCCGCATGCGATTATTGAAGAAACTAACCCGCATTTGAATCCGCAGCAACTCAAGCCCGGCGAGACGGTTCATATCCCTCGCATTTCCAACATGATGTGCCATAAAACGTATGCCGAGATGCCCGCCAACGCGCAGCATGTTCAACCGATGGCGTAAACAACGCCGCAACGCCGCCGGAACCTATGGTTCTGGCGGCGTTGCGGCGTTGTTCAGCGGCTACACGACGGAATTTCTTCCGAGGAGTTTCCCTTGCTCGATATAATGTTCCGCGCGATCGACTTCCAAGGCGCTCGGTTCCATCGCTCCTTCAAGCGGGTATGGAATGCCAAGTTGCTGCCACTTGTAAGCTCCCATTCGGTGATAAGGCAATATTTCGATTTTATCGACGACGTTTAACCCTTCGACGAATCGGCCTAACGCCATCAGATCGCCAGCTCCATCCGTAAGACCGGGTACGAGCACATGCCGGATCCAAATCCGCTTTCTCCGTTTCGATAAGAGTTTGGCGAACGATAGGATCCGTTCGTTCGTCTGTCCGGTCAGCTTGCGGTGACCGTCCGCGCTCATGAGCTTCAGGTCGAGCAGGACAAGATCGGTAACTTCCAACAATTCGCTTACGCGGTTCTGATCGCAATATCCCGACGTGTCGAGCGCGGTATTCAGTCCCCATCGCGCTTTGCACGCCTTGAACAGTTCCGCCACGAACGACGCTTGCAGCGTAGGCTCTCCGCCTGTGACCGTGATCCCTCCGCCCGAGTTCTTATAATAATCGACGTACGGCTCGATCTCCTCCAGAATTTCCTCGACGCTTCTAAGCGTGCCTCCCGTTCGTTCCCACGAGTCGGGATTGTGGCAATATTGGCAACGAAGCGGACATCCCTGCATGAATAAGACGAAACGAATGCCTGGTCCGTCGACGGTTCCGAACGTGTCGAGAGAGTGAATCCTCCCCATGTGCATCGCGTTCATAGCGGTTTCCCCTCTCTCGTCGTTCGGTTAATCGTTACATGCTGCCATGGAACGTGCGGCTGATGACGTCCATCTGCTGCGCGCGGGTCAGCTTAATGAAGTTGACGGCGTAGCCGGATACGCGGATCGTCAGCTGCGGGTATTGTTCGGGATGCTCCATCGCGTCGAGCAACTGTTCGCGATTGAACACGTTCACGTTCAAGTGATGACCTCTCTTGGCGGCATAACCGTCGAGCAGCGATACGAGATTGCGTACTCTCGCGTCAGCTTCCCGGCCGAGCGCTTTCGGGATCAGCGAGAACGTGTTCGAGATGCCGTCCAGGCTGCTCTCGTACGGCAGCTTCGCTACCGAGTTCAGCGAGGCCAGTGCGCCTTTGCGGTCTCTTCCGTGCATCGGGTTGGCGCCGGGAGCGAACGGATCGCCTTGCTTGCGCCCGTCGGGCGTGCTGCCCGTCTTTTTGCCGTATACGACGTTAGATGTGATCGTCAGGACCGATTGGGTCGGGATCGCTCCGCGATAAGTGCGATGTTTTTTCAGCTTGTTCATGAACGTTTCCGTCAATTGCACGGCCAGTTCATCGACTCGATCGTCGTTGTTGCCGTATTGCGGATATTCTCCTTCGATCTCGAAGTCGACGGCAAGCCCTTTGTCGTTGCGAATCGGTTTGACTTTGGCGTATTTGATCGCGCTGAGCGAGTCGGCGACGACGGACAAGCCGGCGATTCCGCAAGCCATCGTGCGTATGATCTCCGTATCGTGCAGCGCCATCTCGATCCGTTCGTAACTATACTTGTCGTGCATGTAGTGAATGACGTTCAGCGTTTCCATGTACAGTTTGGCTAGCCACTCGAGCATCTCGTCGTACCGCTTCATCACTTCCTCGAAGTTCAGGACGTCTCCGCCGATCGGAGCGGATGCCGGGCCGACTTGGATGCCGAGCATTTCGTCCACTCCGCCGTTGATCGCGTACAGCAGCGCTTTGGCTAAGTTCGCCCGCGCTCCGAAGAACTGAAGCTGCTTGCCGATGCGCATCGCCGACACGCAGCAGGCGATCCCATAGTCGTCGCCGTAGATCGGACGCATCAGATCGTCGTTCTCGTATTGGATCGAGCTCGTATCGATCGACACTTTGGCGCAGAATTCCTTGAAGCCCTGCGGCAGCTCCGTCGACCATAATACCGTTAAGTTCGGTTCCGGCGCCGGTCCCAGATTGTACAGCGTGTGGAGGAAGCGGAACGAGTTGCGCGTTACCCTCGTCTTCCCGTCCAGCCCCATGCCGCCGATCGATTCCGTCACCCAAGTCGGGTCGCCGCTGAACAGCTCATTGTAGTCGGGCGTGCGCAGGAATTTGACGAGGCGGAGCTTCATGACGAGATGATCGACGAGCTCTTGCGCTTCGACTTCGGTTAGGCGATTCTCCTGAATATCGCGCTCGATATAGATGTCCAGGAAGCTGGATACGCGACCGAGGCTCATCGCCGCGCCGTTCTGCTCTTTAATGGCGGCTAAGTAAGCGAAGTACAGCCATTGCACCGCTTCCTTCGCCGTAGCGGCCGGTCCGGAAATATCGAAACCGTACGAAGCGGCCATCTGTTTCAGCTCGCCGAGGGCTCGGATTTGCTCCGACACTTCTTCCCGGGCACGAATGACGTCGTCCGTCAGCTTCTCTTGCTCCATTCGTTTCAAATCCGCTTGCTTGGCCGAGAGGAGACGATCGACGCCGTACAGCGCTACCCTGCGGTAGTCGCCGATGATGCGGCCGCGGCCGTAAGCATCCGGCAAGCCGGTGACGATCCCCGCTTTGCGGGCGAGCTTCATTTCCGTCGTATAGGCATCGAATACGCCTTGGTTATGGGTTTTGCGAATATCGGTGAACGTGCGGATGATTTCGTCGGGCAGCTTGTAACCGTAAGCCTCGCAAGCATCGATGACCATCCGGATGCCTCCGAAAGGCTGTACGGACCGTTTCAGCGGAGCGTCCGTCTGCAGGCCGACGATCTTCTCGAGCCACGGGTCGATATACCCCGGTTCGTGGGAGACGATCGTCGACACCGTGTTCGTATCGACGTCCAACACCCCGCCGTTGTCGCGTTCCTTCTTCATCAGCTCGAGAACGATATTCCATAGGCTCTTGGTCGCTGTCGTAGGAGGCGCGAGAAACTTTTCGTCTCCTTCGTACGGCGTCAGGTTAAGCGTCAGAAAATCGCCCACGTCGACGTCGTGAATCCAGCGGCCTGTGCGGAACCCCCGCCAGCCGTCCAATCGGTTCGACGGGGGTTCTCCTAGAACGTGCTTTTCCGAAATTGCCATGATGTGCTCCTCCTCGATGGAGATTTTTATTCGTTGGGCTCGAACGACTCGCCTTTGTTGACGGCTGCGTCGGTTAGGATGGATTAGAAGTTCCCGTAGAAAGCGTTGCGATAGACGTCGGCAAGCTCCGTGACGAGCGGCATCCTCGGGTTGGCCGTCGTGCATTGGTCTTCGAACGCGCGATCCGCCAGGTGGTCCACTCTCGCTTCGAAATCTTTGTCGTCGAAGCCGAGCTCTCGGAACGTCTCGGGTATGCCGATCGACCGGTTCAGCTTGCGAATCGCTTCGATCAGGCTGTTCACGCCCTCTTCGGTCGTCGCCGCCGGCAGTCCAAGCATTCTGGCGATTTCGGCGTACCTCTTGTCGGCTACGTAATGGTCGTATTTCGGAAAAGAAGCGAATTTCGTCGGCTTCTGCGCGTTGTACCGAATGACGTGCGGCATCAGGATCGCGTTCGTGCGTCCGTGCGCCGTATGATATTGACCGCCCCACTTGTGCGCCAAGCTGTGGTTGATGCCCAGGAAGGCGTTCGCGAACGCCATGCCGGCGATCGTCGATGCGTTGTGCATTTTCTCCCGGGCTAGCGGGTCCGCCGTCGCGAAGGAATTTTCCAAATGCTCGAACACGAGCTGGATCGCCTTGAGCGCGAGTCCGTCGGTGTAATCGTTCGCCATGACCGACACGTACGCTTCGATCGCATGCGTCAGGACGTCCATGCCGGTGTCGGCGACCGCCGTCTTCGGCAGACTGTACACGTACTCGGGATCGATAATGGCCACGTCGGGCGTCAGCTCGTAATCGGCGAGAGGATACTTGGTGTTGCCTTTCTCCTTGTCGGTAATGACGGCGAACGAGGTCACTTCCGAGCCGGTACCCGATGTCGTCGGAATCGCTACGAACTTCGCTTTCCGGCCGAGTCGCGGATATTTGTAGATCCGCTTGCGGATGTCCAGAAACTTCATCTTGAGCGAATCGAAGCTTGTATCCGGGTATTCGTAGAACACCCACATCGCTTTCGCGGCGTCCATCGGCGAGCCTCCGCCCAGCGCGATGATGCAGTCCGGCTTGAATTGCTCCATCAACCGCGTTCCGCGCCGTACCGTCTCGACCGAAGGATCGGGCTCGACATCGGAGAAGATTTCGATCGCTACCGGAAGCTTGCGTTTACGCAGATAGTACTCGACCTTCTCGACGTAACCGAGCTTCACCATGGCCGCGTCGGTGACGATCATAATACGGGTTATGTCCGGCATTTTCTCGAGATATTGCGTCGATCCGCGTTCGAAATACACTTTCGGCGGCACTTTGAACCATTGCATGTTCGTCGTCCGGTAAGCGACGCGTTTGACGTTGATCAGGTTGACCGCCGTCACGTTCGAAGTCGTGGAGTTGCTGCCGTAAGAGCCGCATCCGAGCGTAAGCGACGGCAAGTTCGTGTTGTAGATGTCGCCGATCGCCCCGTGCGTCGAAGGAGCGTTGACGATAATGCGTCCCGTCTGCAGCCTCTCCGAGAAGGCGGCGATGACGGCCTGATCGTTCGAGTGGATGACGGACGAGTGACCCATGCCGCCGAAGCCGACGACTTGCGCCGCTCGTTCGATGCCCTGCTCCGGGGACTTCACCTTGTAGCAGGCAAGCACGGGACTCAGCTTCTCGGCGGAGAGCGGATACTTCGCCCCAACCCCATCGAGCTCCGCGACCAGCACTTTCGTGCCGGCAGGTACCGTGATGCCCGCCATCTCCGCGATCCTGATCGCGGATTGCCCGACGATAACCGCGTTGACCGCGCATTTATCGGCGTTGATGACAAGCTTGGATACCGACTCGGTCTCTTCTTTGTTCAAGAAGCAACACCCCAGCTCGGACATGAGCTTCTTCGCGGTTTTGTAGATCGGCTCGTCGAGGATGACCGCTTGCTCCGAAGCGCATATCATCCCGTTATCGAACGTCTTGGACAGAATGAGATCGGTCACCGCCTGCTCCAGGTTCGCCGTGCGTTCAATGAAGCAGGGCACGTTGCCTGGACCGACGCCGAGCGCCGGTTTGCCGGTGCTGTACGCCGCTTTGACCATCGCCGAACCTCCTGTCGCGAGCACGAGCGCCACGTCCTTGTGGTTCATGAGCAGTTGCGTCGCTTCGACGGAAGGCTTCTCGATCCATTGGATGCAATGCTCGGGCGCTCCCGCCGCTACCGCGGCGTCGAGCAGCGTCTTGGCTGCCTCGGCGCTGGAGCGCTGCGCGGATGGGTGAAAGGCGAAGACGATCGGGTTCCGCGTCTTGGCTGCGATCAGCGCCTTGAACATGGTGGTGGAAGTCGGATTGGTAACCGGAGTGATACCTGCGATAACGCCGACCGGTTCCGCGACTTTGCGGTAGCTCTCGTACGGATTATCCTCGATAATGCCGACCGTTCTCTCGTTCTTGATGCTGTGGTAAATGTATTCCGTGGCGAAAATGTTCTTCGTGATCTTGTCCTCGTATACGCCCCTGCCGGTTTCTTCCACCGCCATCTTGGCGAGCGTCATATGCCGATCGAGCCCGGCGAGCGCCATCCGCTGCACGATCCGGTCGATTTGCTCCTGATCGAGCGCCATATAAGCCTCCTGCGCCCGCTTGGCTCTCTCGGCTAGCCGGTTCACTTCGTCCTGCGCCGTAAGGATCGTCTCCTGCGCTTTTTCTTTGATGGACATAGCCATCCACTCCCCATCCGGTTTATTGGTATAAATCCGTTAGTGCGTGAGGACTTTATTCTTAGGACCGCCGAACGTCTCGGCGTTATCGTCCTTCTCTTGACGATGGGTCAGCTTCGCCCAGCCTTTGCGCAGGAGCGGCAGCAAGTACGCGTCGAGTCCGAAGCGTCCGGCGTTCGCGCCGGCCGTGAAGACGATGAAGCCGAGGACGAGCAACCAAGGGTTCGTGCTTACGGTTCCGGCTAACAGGAACATGACGTTCAGCATCATTCCGAAGAAGGCGGCCGTAATCGTGAGTCCGCCGACGATGAGTCCGACGCCGATCAGGAATTCGCCGACCGGAATCAGGAAGTTGATCAGCTTCACGTTCGGCAAGGCGAAATGTTCGATGAAATACGTGTAGTTCGGGTAGATCACCTCTTGCGTCGCATGATCGGCGATCGGTTTGCCGACCGCGCCTTTCAGGAAGCCCGTGGCGTCGAATCCGCCGGTCATCTTATGCCATCCTGCGTCGAGCCATTGCCAACCGACGTAAATTCTGAGCAACGTAATCGCTGCGGCAACACCAATGTTTTCTCTGAACCATCTCATAAGCATGTGGGCCATCTCCTTATGGATTTTGTTTTTGGTATATGTCGTCTAACTTTGTGATTTAATTCACTTAATAGGCCGCGCTAAAAATCGTATCGGTTCGAGCGGTCTTCCAAGGATCGAATGATCTGATCCTCTTCCTCCAACCGGTTGACCAGAGCGGCGTAAGCGTAGAGCACGTAAGAGGCCAGCCGCGTCGCTTCACTGCGGGGATACGGCTGCTGGAGACGATCTGCCTGTACGACGAACAGATGCAGATATTTGCCGGCCAAACCGTATTCTTGCTCGATGGAGCGATGCAAGTCGGGCTCGAGGCCAAGATACCAGGAAGCGTATGGGAACAGCTCGAGTTTCTCCCAACGATCGTGTTCGTTCCACTCGGATTTGAGCGACTGTATCTCATCGTACAATTGCCGTATTTTATCGTTCAGGATCGCATCTTCGCTCTCGTGGCGAACGTCGCAGGCTAGACTGTAAAGGCGCTGAAGTCTTTGTCTTAACAGATCGTTCTCGTAAATCACTCTGGAAGCTCCCGTCTCCGCCATCAACTGGCGCATTTCGGGCGGCGGGATCATGTTGTCGGATAACGTGTGGTTCATCTTGCGTGTCCTCCTTCGCTTTTCTTGACTTCAGTGTACCAAGCTCCGCCGTTCAATAATGTGAATAAAATCACAATAGTTGTGAACAAAATGAAAACAAAGGCTGAACTGGGTCAGGCATTGTTCGTCGGTGAGCGACTGTTCGTTGGCGATGGATTGTACGGAATACAGTTATCTATACGGATCAATCCGATTAGCCGAGCTACCTGCACGAAGTACATGTATACATCTGGTTTGTAGCTGAAAACCCCCTTTAGACCCGTCCGGGATGTACTCCGTACATCTATTCAGTGATTTGGGTCGCTGATATTTTTAATAACAGTAGTCGGTGCAGTTAAACAATGATCAAATCGATCTATGCGTCCCCCATTACCATCGATTAGCCATCCGATCCTTCGCATACCTTCGCATACTAACCCAACAATCCATAACGTACTAACCAAACTATCCATCGCCGTACTAATCAACCATACTCAATGCTCATTCCACGAAATAATGAATCAACCGCTCGGCCGCGGTTTTCCCTTGCTGGACGCAATCGGGGATACCGACTCCTTCGTACCCTGCCCCGCATAGCCATATCCCCGGCTTTAGCAGCTTCAATCGTTCATTCAGCCTCGCCAATCGTTCCCGGTGTCCGACCGGATACTGCGGCATCGAGCGTAGACAACGCGAAATCTCGACGAACTCCGGCTCGGCCGTGATCCCCATCGTTTCCTTTAAATCCGCGCGCACGCCTTCGATCAGCTGCTTCTCGGATAACCGCAGCCAATCCTGGTCGTTCGACCGGCCGACATAAGTGCGCAACAGTACTTTTCCCTTCGGCGCCGCGTGCAGCCACTTCGAGGAAGTCCACGTGCAGGCGGTAATGAACCGACCTTCTTTGCGCGGCACGACGAAACCCGAACCGGCGTGCGAGCGACCGATTTCCTCTTGGTTATAAGCCAAAGCGATGTTGGCGACGGAAGCGTACGAGACTTGTTCCAGCGCCTCCGCTCCCGGCACGTCGGTCAACAAACGAGCAGCCTCGTAGGATGGCAACGCCATAATAAGGCCGTCCGCTTCAAGATCGGTTCCGTCGGTCAGCTTCAGTACATACCCCCCGCCGTCGTTCGTCAGCCGTTCGATGCCTTGGCCGGTAACGATCCGAACCCCGGGGAGCGATTGTTCCAACTTATCGACCAGCGTCGATAACCCTTGCTTGAACGTAAGAAACAGGCTCCTGCGCGCGATCTCCGGCAATCCGTCGAGCTTAGGCGTATCCTTCTTGGCGGCCAGCATGCCCAAGATGAGGCTGCGATGCTTCCGCTCGATCTGCTTAAATTGCGGGAACGTCGCGGCGAGGCTAAGCGATTGGGTGTCGCCCGCGTATATGCCCGCCAGAAGCGGCTCCGTAATATGCTCCAGCACTTCTTGCCCGAGCCTGCGCCGAATAAAGCCGCCTAATGATTCGTCTTCGTCGGCGCCCCTCCTAGGCAACAGCAGATCCATGGCCGCGCGAAGCTTGCCCAGCGGAGAGATCAACCCCGTCTTCATGAACGGGGTTACCGCCGTAGGGATACCCAGCACGAGCCCAAGAGGCATCGCGTGCAGCTTGCCCCGGTGAAGGATATAGTTCGTCTTCGCGTTCGGATTCGTCCCGGTTAATTGATCTTCTAGCCCAAGATCTTTAACCAGATTAATAATCGGCAGTTTACGCGCAAGGAACGAATCCGGCCCCTTCTCGATCACGAATCCGTCCCGGTGCAGCGTTCGAATTTTGCCGCCAAGCCGTTCGCTTTTCTCCACGATCGTAATGTCGACCGGAATCCGCGAATTCGCGCATTGCTTCGTTAAGTAAAATGCGGCGCTAAGCCCGGTAATCCCCCCGCCTGCGATAACGATCCGTATCCGCTTGTCCGCCGTCATCCGTTCACTCCGCTTGGCACGTACGCGCAATAAGGATCGCTCTCCAAGTAGTCGCCGGTCACTGCGTAGGCGCGTGCTCTCGAGCCGCCGCATATCGTCTTGAATTCGCATGCCCCGCACTTCCCCTTAAGCAACGATTTGTCGCGAAGCTCTTTCATAATCGGCGAATTCCGATAAATGTCCGTCAACGGTTGCTCTCTTACGTTGCCGCACTTAACGGGCAGAAATCCGCTGGGATAGACGTCCCCGATATGGCTGACGAACACGAAGCCGTCTCCGTCGTTGACGCCTTTGTGCGCCCGTCCGAGCATGTCGGCTCTCTTCGCGCTCTCCATCCCCGGCTGGATTGCCGTGCGTCCGCTCTCCTGCAAGAACACTCGGCGGTAATGCGGCGCTTCCGTCGCTTTGACGCCGTACGGCATCCGCCGCTGGACCTGGCACAGCCACTTCATCACTTCCTCGTGCTGCTGCGGCGAAATCATGTCCTTCTCCATTCCGCGCCCCGTCGGCACGAGGAAGAACAAGCTCCACAGCACCGCGCCCATATCCTTAACCTTCTCCGCGATCGCTTCCAGGTCTCGCAAGTTATATTGCGACACGGTCGTGTTCACTTGGATCGGAATACGCAGCTCTTTCAAATATTCGATCCCGCGCATCGTCAAATCGTAAGAGCCTTTCGTTCCCCGAAAATGGTCGTGTATTTCCGCGCGTGAACCGTCCAAGCTGAAAGCCCAACGGGACAACCCGACGTCCTTCGCCTTACGTACCGCGTCGCGCGTCACTTTAGGCGTAGCGCTCGGCGTCATGGACACCGGCAGCTTCTTCTCCTCGATCGCGTAGCGTGCAAGGTCGAACAAATCCGGACGCATTAACGGATCCCCGCCGGTAAAGACGAAGAGCGGGTTGTCCATCTCCGCGATGTTATCGATCAACTTCTTCCCTTCCTCGAACGACAATTGCCTCGGATCCGCCCGATATTGCGCTTCGGCCCGGCAATGCAAGCATTTCAAAGCGCAAGCGCGGGTCACTTCCCAGATGACGATGAACGGGTTTACGTTATAGTCTCGTTCTTGCTTCAAGATCGGCATGACGTCCCTCCTAATCCGCTAGCTGATCCAAGCGTAACGGAGTTTCCCGGTTCGCACTGTGAGGGCTGTCACAGTCGAAAGTGACGATTCGGTGTAAGGTGGATGGAGATCGAACATAAGGAGGACGACGGTATGATCGTTAAACTGGATGCGGATTTCATCCTGGATAGAATGGAATCGCTTTGCTCGGAGCTGCTGGAACAAAGCTCTTACAAGGCGCTTCGGCAATCGATATCGACTTTCGTGACGGATGAAGCGGCTATGAACCAGTACGAGCGGTTCTTGGAGCATAGCAACGCTCTGCAATCGAAGCAGGAGCGGAACATCGCGTTGTTGCCGGCCGAGGTCGAGTCGTTCGAGCAAGAGGAGCGTGCGTTATACGACAATGAAGCGATTCGCAAATTCCTATACGCGGAACGGGAATTCAGCCGCTTGCAAAACCTGATCAACCTGTATTTCGCGAAGACGCTCGAGCTTAACCGATTGCCTCTGCCCGGCGAACTAAAAGCCGGCGGATGCGGTTGCGGCGGCAGTTGCGGAAGCAGCCATTAAAGGAAAAGCGGTAATCCCGCGTCGGCTTACGGGATTACCGCTTTTTATCGCTATTCGATCAGCAAAGCCGACAGCGCCAGAAACTGAACCGAACCGACGATCTCGATGATACCCACTTTCATGGGCCGCATCGCCTTTCCCCCGTAGACGAAAGCGCGGACCGCCGAGAATACGAACGGCAGCGTCAGCCAAGGAAGCCCGATCGCCCAAGGCACGGCAAGCACAATCAAGTGATACGCTCGCGCATAAGTCGTCCAACGCTTATTCATGCGTTCGCGGAACACGGATTTGACGAAGAACGCGCTGCCCATGAAGTACAGAAAGCTTAGAAGAACGATCGCCGCCATCGTGCGGTCCCATCCTCCTCCGCCTAACAAGTAGGCAGCCGCTCCGCCAAAGGAGAAGATGAGGATGGCGCACATATCGTTGACGAGCGCCCGCTCCGCTTTGTGCTTCGTATGCCACACGTTCACAAGCAACAATAAACATAGCGGAATGCCGAAATAGAATAGTAAGGGAGTATCGATTAACGGCGGGATCAAACATACGAGCGCCGCGGCGCCGTACAGGCTCCCCCATTTGATCCAATAACTTTTGTTGGCGGATCTTTTGATCGACTGCAAGAAAGGGTACGATGAGAGATAGAGCAGCAGCCATGCCGCGAACATCGCGAGATGCATCCCTTGCGCCTCCGCCGCGAACATGCCTAGCAGGAACGGTACGCTGATCATCGCCCAGCCGCCGTGTTCGTGCGGGATGACGATTTTTCGTTGTTTCATGGATGTAGGCCCCCTTGGTAATCATGAATATCCATAATGGAGGTAATCGGTATGAATAAAGAACAAATCTCGACCTTCCTGAAGCAAGTTCCCCTCTTCCATGACCTACACCCGCAGGAGCTCGAGCGCGTGGAGGAGATTACGATCTCCCGTTTCTTTCCGAGAAAATCGACCGTCTTTACCGAAGGCAGCGAGAAGGAAGCGGTATATTTCATCAAAGACGGTCTGATCAAAACGTACAAAACGGACGAGAACGGCAACGAGCAGATCGTCTCTTTCCTCAAAAGCGGCGACATGTTTCCCCATACCGGCTTTTTCAATCCGAACCCCTATCCGGCCACTGCCGAAGCGATCGTCGATTCGAAGCTGCTCGCGATTCCGGTTCGCCTATTCGAAAACCTGATGCTGAGCACGCCTTCGATTGCGGTCAAGATGATGCGGGTGATGGGCGACAAGATCAGAGAGCTGCAGGAGAAGCTGCAGGTGCTGTCCGGTCAGGACGTCAAGCATCGGGTTCTGTCTTTTCTCCTCCAGCTAGCCGATCAACTCGGCGAATGGAACGGAAGCACGGTTACCATCAACCTGCCGATGACTCACCAAGAGTTCGCCAACTCGATCGGCACGACTCGGGAGACGATCAATCGTCTGCTGAATCAATTCAGCAAGGAAGATTTGCTCGAAGTCGACCGCAGCCGTATCGTCATCGTAGACCTAGAGGCATTGAAACTTCAACGAGACTTGAAATAGCCTTGCCGCGCTAACCGCCGATCTGAGACATCGTTCGCGCGGTCGGAACGCGGCTCATCCGTTCCCCGGAAAGCGCAAGCGCCATCTCATGGGATTCGGGCTTTAAGTCGAGCGCCCGGAAGAACAGCGATTCGATCGCCGCCGCGTCCCCGATATGCCTGCGTACGTTGAATTCGTCCGACCAGAACAGGCACGGCTTAATGTTGCCGTCGGCCGTCAGCCGCAACCGATTGCACGTCTCGCAGAAATGATCGCTGACCGGATGAATGAGTCCGAACGTTCCTGCGGCGCCTTCCAGCCGATAATACTGAGCGGGTCCGTTGCCGAACGCTTCCCGGCATGCATCATAGCGCAAGCCTGTACGTTTGCACGTATCCCATACGTGCGCGAGCGGCAAGTACTCTCCCTTCCACCCCTGCCCCTGTTTCCCGATCGGCATGTACTCGATGAATCGGACATGAAGCGGTTCATCGACGGTCATGCGCAGGAACGACTCTACTTCGTCGTCGTTAATTCCCTTCATCAGCACAACGTTAAGCTTAATCGGCGCGAGACCGGCTTTACGGCTCGCCTCGATGCCCGCGAGTACCCGCTTCAAGTCGCCGCCTCTAGTAATCATGGCGAATCGGTCGGGTTTCAGCGAATCCAAGCTGATATTGACTCTGGTTAATCCGGCCGACTTCAGTGCGTCGGCGAACGACGCCAGATAGATGCCGTTGGTCGTTAGAGCGATATCTTCGATACCGGGTATGGCGGCAAGCATGGCGACAAGGCGGTCCAACTGCTTGCGGACTAACGGCTCCCCGCCGGTAAGCCGTATTTTTCTGACGCCTAACTTCGCCAACACCTTTACGATTTCCGTTATCTCCTCGTAAGACAGAATGCGATGATCCGGCTCGAAGGACATGCCTTCCTTCGGCATGCAGTAGACGCAGCGCAAATTACAGCGATCCGTCACCGATATGCGCAAATAATCGTGAATCCGGCCGTAGCGGTCGATCAATTGCTTGTTCATTCCGCTTCACTCCCTTGCCTCGATATTCCACTGCTCGAGCGTCTCCCTCATCCCGTTCCTCGCCTTTTCCACGATGGCTTCGATCGCTTGCTTCGATGGGCGTTCAAGATGTATGCCGGCCAATACGGCGACGGTACGATTCAACGTGCGGGAGGCCAGCTCAGCAAGCTCGACGGCCAATTCCCCTTCCCTGTGACCCGGCAATGCCAGCGAGTACGATTGGACGAACGGAGCCTCCGACGATATCCATGCCGTTGCCATCGCCCCGATATGAGCCGTCCCTCCGGCGACAAGGAATACGACATCGTTGCCCATCACGAAAGTTCGAATCTCGATCGTTGCCATCGGAAGCCTCCTTATACGTATACCGCATGCCTAAGTATAGGATCAAATTGCGCTCCCTTACTGTGACAGGGCTCACAAAGAACCGTCGATGCCTGCTCTATAATCGAAGACGTAATGACACTTACCTTTCGGGAGGAATGAACCATGAGTACAATCGCTGCAACCGTCAACGCCACGGAATATCCGCCGCATCTGAAACACAAGGTTATTTTCCAGACGTTCGAACAATTGGCGCCGGGAGAGGCTATGCTTCTCGTTAACGACCATGACCCTGTGCCTCTCCGCTTTCAGTTCGAATCGATGCATTCGGGTCAATACACGTGGGAGTACGTTGAGCAAGGACCCGTCACTTTCCGAGTCCGGATCGGCAAAATTTAACGAGATGATGGAGAGTGGCCTAACATGGCGAAAGTCGATATCGTCGACGACAGGACGATCGCAATCCAAGTAACCTTGGAGGACGCGATCTCCATGGTGCAGGAAGCTTCCCGGCAGCTTGATGAATACGCCTCGGAAGTCGTGACGATCTACGAGAAAATGCCGGAATTCCACTATACGTATTTCTGTTTCTACGCCTATGACAGCGCGAGGCTATTCGAATGCATGCTCGGCGTCGATCCCAAGGCATACACCTCGTTCTCGCTCGACGCTCCGGACGCTTTCTTCTATTCGCTGTACGGCGGAATGGCCGGATTATACGCATCGGCCAAACGGATCGCAAGCGAGAACGATTCCCGAAGGAGTTGAAGTCCGATGGACCGCAAAGATGCCCATGTCGTCGAACTGGACGTAAGACCCCACCTCCGCAATAAGCTGGAGCCGTTCCAGATCATCATGGAGACAGTCGGCAAGCTGGAGAAGGACGACATATTCGTGCTGCACGCGACTTTCAAGCCGACCCCGCTCTTCGGCGTGCTCAAGATCAAAGGCTTCGCCGGCAAAGCCGAACAGATCGGTAAAGATCACTGGATTTCTACGTTCGTGAATAGGAAGAACAAACGTTGGTTGAACGAAGAAGCGGATGTCGCCGAGCTGGACACGGTTGCGGATGCCGAGGACGGCTCGGCGGCGAACGGTCCGGAGATCATTACGCTCGACAATCGCGGCTTGGAGCCGCCGCAGCCGATGATCCGCACGTTGTCCGCGCTGGAACGCATCCGTTCGGGCGGCGAAGTCGCCATCCATAACGACCGCGTTCCGATGTTCCTTATCGAAGAACTGCAAACCTTGGGTTATCCGTTCACGGTCGAGGAACAGCCGGACGGCTCGGCCAAAGTAACTATCCGCAAAACTTAGGGCGAGTTCATTCGAGCCCGACGAAAATCCAATTCTATTAAGGAGGCGAGAACGATGTCCCGTCTCCCTTTTCTTTTCATCGTAACCGGGATTATCGGTTTCGCGGCGTATCAAGTCGCGTCGCTCGCGTCGTTGTTCGGATTTCTCGGCGATGGCATACGCGGTCCGTCGGGTTGGTTTCACGTCCATCTGTTCGTGCTCGGGTGGGCGACGATGCTTGCCATGGGGGCGGTCTATCAGTTAATTCACGTCATCCTGCAAACCCCGATTTACAGCGAGCGCCTCGGATATGTCCACTATTCGGTTTTCACCGTCGGCTTAGCCGGACTGCTGTACGGGTTTATGAGCAGCGACATTCGCCTCATCGCCGTTTTCGCGTCGCTCGCTTTTATCGGGATCTTATTGTTCGCTTGGAATATGGCCGTCACGCTGTTCAGGGCTTCGCGTTGGAACGCCGTCACGCTAAGCGCCGCCTGTTCCGTGTCGTATCTCGTCCTGACGGGCGTATCCGGCATGGCGATGGGCATCAACTTCGCGACGGGCTGGTTCAACGATTATCATGAAAACTTGTTCGGCGCGCATATTTGGATGGGGACGGTCGGTTGGTTCGGGCTGCTGATTACCGGATTCAGCTACAAAATGCTTCCGATGTTCTACTTGGCCCACGATTATCCGACAAAGCCGCAAAGCGTCGTCTTGCTTTTATGGAACTCCGCGGCAGTAGTCGGCGCTCTATCGTTTCTCGCCGGCGGCGACGGTTGGTTCACCTGGTTCGCGCTGTTATTGCTTGCGGCCGCCGTTGTCGTGTACAACGTTCATCTGCTGCAAGTGAAGAAAAAGAGACATAAACGCACGCCCGGGTCGGGCATTCAATGGTCTCTCTACTGCAGTCAAGCATTCGCATTCGCGTTAATCGGCGCACTCATCTACACCGGCGTGTTCCCTGATCGGCTGTTAAGCTCCGATTCCGTTCTGATGGCCGGATGGCTGTACTTGGGCGGCTGGGTGTCGTTCACGATTCTGAGCTACGCTTCGAAGATCGTCCCTTTCCTGTGGTGGACGCACAAATACGGCAAACGGGCGGGCAAGCCCGGCACGCCGGTCATGGCCGATTTGCTCAGCGATAAGAAAGTCAATGTAGGTTTAACGGCAATCGCCGCCTCCTCTCTCCTGCTGGTCGCGGCATTGGCGATGGGGTCCGAGGCGTTCATTACGATCGCAGGAGCCGCTTTAGCGGCGTCGTCGGCAGCTTATATTGCGCTAATAAGCTTCGTATTTGCTAGATAATATAGAGAACGGAGTGGACTCGAATGGCTAACACGGAACATCTTCGCGAGCTTCTGAAAGAGGTTTACGACCCGGAACTCGGCGTGAATATAGTGGATCTCGGCCTTGTGTACGAGCTGGTCGAACACCCCGACCGAATCTATGTACGGATGACGTTAACGACGCCAGGCTGCCCGATGCACGATACGATCGTCGGAGCTGTCAAATGGACGCTAACCGAAAACACGGATAAGGCCGAAGTAGAAGTCGACCTCGTGTGGGAGCCGAAATGGTCTCCAAGCATGATGAGCGAAGAAGCTAAGGAGACTTTGGGCTTTGTATGAAAAATAAGCCTGCATTGCGGATGAGCCACGAACGATACTCGAGAGTTAGGTCGATATCGTTCGTGGCTCTTTGCGTTGCCGCACAACGTTATTGCGTGCACCTACGAGACTGGGTCGGATTAGCGTTGCCGCACAACGTTATTGCGCCGCACCTACGGGATTGAGTCGGATTAGCGTTGCCGCACAACGTTATTGCGCCGCACCTACGGGACTGAGTCGGATTAGCGTTGCCGCACAACGTTATTGCGCCGCACCTACGGGACTGAGTCGGATTAGCGTTGCCGCACAACGTTATTGCGTGCACCTTCGGGACTGAGTCGGATTAGCGTTGCCGCACAACGTTATTGCGCCGCACCTTCGGGACTGAGTCGGATTAGCGTTGCCGCACAACGTTATTGCGCCGCACCTACGGGATTGAGTCGGATTAGCGTTGCCGCACAACGTTATTGCGTGCACCTACGAGACTGGGTCGGATTAGCGTTGCCGCACAACGTTATTGCGTGCACCTACGAGACTGGGTCGGATTAGCGTTGCCGCACAACGTTATTGCGGTACATAAATAAATAAAGACGGTGCAAGGATTCACCTTGACACCGTCTTTGCGCAATGGAGACTAAACATCCTGCACGTACCGATTATCCGGCACCTTGCTCAACACCACGTACAGCCTGGCCGGCGTCGTTCCGGTGTTGCTGAACGAGAACAATTCGTCTCCCCCGCACCATACGGTATCTTGAGCGGCAACCTCGGTATTAACGCCGTCGACCGTGATCGTGCCGGAGCCTTCCAGTACGACCAAGTACAAGTCGGTTCCCGGATGCTTGTGCGGAGGAAGCGCTTGGCCCTGCACGAAGTTCAGCACGAACGCCGCGCTCTCCCCTTTCTGGAACAGCATTCGCTTCGTAAACCGCTCCGGCGAAAACTCGCGTACGTCTTCCAACGATTTCTTGTCCATCGCCATTAACCCCTTTACAATAAGATCGCTTTGTAGATCAGTTTGGCTTGCTCGTCTACGGATTCGAACGTGTTGCCGCTAAGCTTCGTGTGCGTCTCCATGAACAACGGTACGGATAGAAACTGGAATTCGTTAATATACAGGGCAAGGACGCGGTCGTTGTCTATTAATTGTACCCGATGAAGGGTGATAAGTTTCGGCGGAGCAAGCGGATCGAGACCGAGCTGGTCCTCGATCCGGATGTCCACGAGCTTGCCGACCCATCCTGCCAGTCTGCGTTCCCAATCCATGTCAGGCCGTCACCTTCTTCTTTTTCAAGCGACAGCTGCCCGCGTCTTCCTTGGGCGTCACCGTGAGTTGGTACCCCGTTAGCCACTCCCAGCATTCCGACTCCATTCGGCTTTCGAGGCGGCCAATCACTTCCTCCTCGGTTGTTAATGGCGTTAATCCATTCGCTTCGACGACGACGATATGAAGCGCTTCTTCCGTTCTTCCATAAGCGTTCCACTTGGCCCCGCCGTCCAACATTCGCGCCATCTCCCGGTTAATATCGTCCAGCAGCCGCTCGCACTCGCCGCTATCGCGGATGAAGACTAAATTCAACTCGTATTCGCTAGGCACTGTGCTCACTTCCGATCCATTGCTGACGTTGCATCGTAATATCGCTGAACATGCCCGCGTAATGGATGATTTCGCCCGAATCGTTGCGTACGGCGCTGATCGTGAGCCATTCCGCGTAGATCTCCCCGTTCTTCTTGCGGTTCCAGATCTCGCCTTGCCAGAAGCCGTGCTCTTTGATCGCGCTCCACAACTTTCTGTAGAACTCCGCGTCCTGTCTTCCGGATTTAAGGAAGCTCGGGTTGCGGCCGACGACTTCTTCCGCGGCGTATCCGGTCAGTTTCGTGAACGAGGCGTTAACGGACAATATTTTGCCGCTCAGGTCTGTGATTAGAATCCCTTCGACCGTATGATCGATGACGCGTTGCGCCAAACCAAGCTTCTCTTGATAGAACAAGAAGATAATGAGACACACGCTCGCCAGCGCCACTTGCGATAACGCCATGAAGCCGATCGCGTAGTGTCCCGTCGCGTTGAACAGAATCGTCAGCATAAGAGGCGGGAAAAATCCGCCCAAGCCCCCGAACGCCGAAATTAATCCGTTGGCGATACCGGCCTGCTTCGTAAAGTACAGCGGCACGAGTTTGAATATCGTTCCGTTCCCTAAGCCCGCGCAGAAGGCAACGGTTAAGCAGCCTACCGTGTACCACGTCATATCCGGAGCGAAAGACAACAAGATGGCGGCAAACGTCAATCCGGAGAAAACGAACATCAGGATTTTGAACGGATTGAATTTGTCGCCGAGCCAGCCGCCGATCGGCCGCATGGCGGTTGCCAGCGCGATAAATCCGCCTACCCGCATCCCTGCGTCTACTTTGCTTAGTTCGAAATGGGAAGTCAGGAAGTTCGGCAAATAGACCGTAAACGCAACGAACGAGCCGAATGTGATGAAGTAGAAGAAACAGAGCAGCCACAGCTTGCCGTTACTTGAAACCTCTTTGATCTGCTTGACGAGCGGAGTCTGGACCTTTGGCTCGTCTTTATCTCCCATAAGGAAGTTAAGCGACGCCATCGCGATAAGCAGAATGCTGTAAGCGAGTATCGTGTGCGACCAGCCGATCTGTTTCGCCAGCACCGGCGCGCCGAACGTAGATACCGCCGTGCCTAGGTTGCCGATCCCGTAAATGCCGTTAACGAAGCCGTGACGGGTTGTCGGATAGTACTTCGGCAAGGACGTAACGCCGACCGAGAACACCGCTCCCCCAATGCCGAGGAAGAAGCCGCCGATAATCAAATCCGAGAACGAATCCGCTTGGCTGAGCCAAAGGACCGGCGCCAAACAGAGGATAAAGCTAATGGTGAATATTATCCTCGCGCCGAACCTGTTCGTCCAGTAGCCGATGGGAATTCTCAAGACGGAGCCGAGCAATACGGGAATTGCCGTAACCAGCGTCAACTGACCCGATGTCATATGAATATCTTCTTTAATGGACGGCATGAGCGAAGACAAGATGACCCATACCGCGAATCCAAGAACGAGGCTGATCGTCTGCAGCGGAAGCTGCCTGTTTCGAACGTTCATGCCCGATCACGCTCCTTCTTATAAATCCATAGGGAAATCGGAAAAAGCAGCACGTTGCAAGCCGCGTAAATGAGGACGAGACGGAACTTATCGTAGAAGAACGCATTAACCGCCAGTTGCGTGCACACGATGTTCAGGAACAAGACGGCGGCAAGTAAAATAACCCCTCTCCAGCTACGTTTCATAACGCTTCACTCCCGTGGCGTAGACGGCGCCGTTCTCCGTCTTCAGCAATACTTCGGGCAGCGGACGCTTAGGCGGCCCGGCAATCGGCTTACCCGTGTGCACGTCGAACATTCCGTGATGGCACGGACATAACAGCTCGCCGTCTTCCTTGCTCCAGAACACGGGGCATTTCAGGTGCGTGCAGGCGTTCTGGTACGCTTTGTACTCGTTCTGGCCAAGCCGGACAAGCAGCGCGGAGTCGTGCTCGCCGGGGTACGAGAATTCTATGGCGTCGCCGACTTTCAAAGCGGAAACATCGGCGATTTTTTTCGCTTCGTACGATTTCTTCTTGATGCCCGTCAGCTCGTTAAACGCGATCGTGCCCCAAGGCAGCGTCGAGACGGCGAACACGCCGGCCGCTCCGACCATCATCTTCATGAACCCGCGGCGGTCGAGCTTCCGTTCGCCCAGCTTGCGGATATTGTGCGTATAGTTGTCTTCGGGGAAAGGGATTTGCCCGTTCTTGCCCTTCTGCTCCTGATCCATACGGCTCACTCCTTCGTTCGTAGTTAGAACAGCTTCTGCTTGCCTTGCAGAATGCCGGGAAGACTGATCTTGACGTTCGTATCGCCTTCGAGCGGATCATACAGCCCGTGGCTCGCCGTCCACTTACCCAGTTGATGCTGCGATTTCTTCGCCGCCAGCTCCTCTTCGGTCACCCATTGCAGCGTGTTGGTCGGACATACCGATGCGCACATCGGCGGGATGTCTTCCTTCGTCCGGTCATAGCATAAGTCGCATTTGTACATCAGATTCTGCTCGTCGTCGAACTTCGGAATACCGTACGGGCAAGCGATCGTGCAGTTTTGGCAGCCGATGCACTTCTCGACGAGTGCGGACAACACCGCGCCTTCAGGCGTCACTTGGATCGCCTGCGCCGGACAGCTTCTCGCGCACGCCGGATTGACGCAGTGCAAGCACATGAGAGGTATCGTCTGGCGGTTCACGAGCGGGTTCACGTCATAGACATAGTTGCGGTTTCGTTCGTCGTGTCCGCCGCATTGGGTGCAAGCCGCCAAGCAGCTTCGGCAACCGATGCAGTTGTCCATTTCGATATAGAGATGCTTTTTCATTGAGCCGCCTCCAGCTTCGTAATTTGGGCAGCGCACGCTTTGAACTCCGGCATTTTGGACATCGGATCGAGTGCTGCGATCGTCAATAGATTAATGGATTGATCATGCCCGAAATGATAAGGAACGAAGACGGTATCCTTGCGGATCGCCTCGATGATTTTCACTTTGTAGACGGCTTCGCCTCGGCGAGTATATAACCGTACGCGCTCGTCATGTTCGATGCCGTACTGTATCGCCGTGTCCGGATGCACTTCGACGTACGGTTCGGGGCACATATCGCGGAGGAACGGAATCCGTCTCGTCTGGTTGCCCGACAAGTAGTGATAGACGACGCGGCCCGTCGTTAATCGCAGCGGATACTGCTCGCAAGGCTCTTCCGCCGGCGGACGGTACGGGAGCGCGCACAGCTTCGCTTTGCCGTCGGCGTGGAAGAACTTCTTGTCCAAGAACATATGAGGCGTTCCTGGATCGTCCGCGCTGCGGCACGGCCAGAACACTCCGTTCTGCCGCTCGATTTTGTCCCACGTCGCGCCGTAGTAGTCCGCATAACCGCCTTTGCTCGCCAGCCGGAATTCTTCGGCCACGTCCTTGGCCGTCTTCAAATGACGGAAATATTCGCCGCGGCCCATGCGTTCGGTCAATTCGACTTGGATTTGCCAGTCCGGTTTCGACTCTCCTACCGGCTCCTGCGCTTTGTTGATTTTAATAATCCGGCCTTCCAGGTTCGTCACGGTGCCTTCGTCCTCCGACCACGAAGTGGTCGGCAGCACGACGTCGGCGAATTCCGCGGACTCGGACAAGTACAGATCGGAGCAGACCATGAAGTCGAGCTGCTTGAACGCCGCGCGCACGAAGTTCTGGTTCGGCGCGGAGACGGCGGGATTGGAACAAAGCAAGTACAGTCCGCGAATCGTCTTGTTCTGCATCAGCTCGAACATCTCGTAAGCGGATACGCCGGGCTCCGGCATTTCCTCCGGCTGAATGCCCCACACCTTGCACACGTCTTCGACGTGCTTCGGATTCGTGATCTTGCGATAGCCGGGGAGCGCGTCGGCTTTCTGTCCGTGCTCCCGTCCGCCTTGGCCGTTACCCTGTCCGGTGAACGTCGCGACGCCGGCTTTCGGGCGGCCGATCTTGCCGGTGACGAGGCACATGTTCGTGTAAGCCGATACGTTGTCCGAGCCTCTCGTCTGCTGCTCGATGCCGCGCGCGAACATGACGATCGCGTTCGGCGCCTTGCCGTATATTTCCGCGGCTCTAACCAGCTTCTCGGGTGCGACTCCCGTTATTTCGCTCGTATATTCCGGCGTGAATGCCTTCACGACTTCGGCGAGTTCTTCGAAACCGTTCGTATGCGCGTCAACGAATGCCTTATCCGCATAACCGTTCTGAATCAGCAAGTTGACCATGCAATTGGCCAGTGCCAAGTCGGTTCCGGGACGCAGATCGAGGTGTACGTCCGCTCTGCGGGCAATCGGCGTCTCGCGCGGGTCCACCACGATCAGATAACCGCCTCTGTTCTGGACTTCCCATACGCGGAACATCGAAGTCGGATGGCATTCCGCCGTGTTGCTTCCCGCGATGAACAAGCAATCCGTCTCATGCACGTCGGTCCACGGCAGCGTGGAACCGCGGTCGACGCCGAACGATCTCAAGAACCCTGCTGCCGCACTGGACATGCAGAACCGTCCGTTATAGTCGATATATCTCGTCTGCAAGCCTACTCTGGCGAATTTTCCGGTTAAGTAGCACTTCTCGTTCGTCATCGAGACGCCGCTGAATACGGACAGCGAATCTTTGCCGTGAAACTTCCGCAGCTCCGCGAACTTGCGGACGATCAGATCGTACGCTTCCTCCCAGCTCGCCTCGCGGAACCCGTCTTTCGTTCCTTTGAAAGCCGGGTTATCGCGAATCAACGGCCGCAACAGCCGATCATCGTGATTCGTCTGCTGATACGCCGTTACGCCTTTCGGGCACATTTTGCCGAGCGTTACCGGCCAGTCGTAGCGAGGCTCTACTCCGATGATTTTATTCGTATGGGTATCTACCCTTAGATTCATCCCGCATTGCATGCCGCAATAGGAACAATGCGTCGGGACAAGCGTTTCGTTCGGGTGCTTCTTATTGGCGATGACTTTGAAAAACTTATCCTTTGGCATTCTGGTTGGCCTCCTTGACGGGAATCAGATGGGTTGGCACGCCGGCAAACTTGGACATCCGGTATTTGCGGCGGCAAGGCAGGCAAAGCTCTGCCAGATGAAAGCCTTCCTCCATCCGAAACTTGATGTCGTTCATCTTCAGTACCTCGATGACGTCGGCCGATTGCTCCGCGGATACGAACGGCGTTCCGCATACTTTGCACGGCTTCATCTGCTCTTGGCCGTAATGCTCGCGATAGTTGCGGGCGAATACGCTCATCGGACGGAACGGGATATGCGCGAGCTTGCCGAACGGCAAGTAGATGAGCGTTAGAATGACGGACCACTGGTGGACGAGCGAAATGACCGGATGGCCCCATCCCCCGAGGAAGATGTTGGAGAACGTAAGCATCAACCCGGTTATGCTGATGAACAGAAGCAAATATAGCGGCAGAAGGTCGTAGACGAACGTTTGCTCCGCCCGCGCCTGCATATTGCCGATCCTGCGATACAACGCCATTCCGACCCCGGCGATGACCATGAAGGCGGTAATGTTCAGCGCATTGAAGAACAGAAACGCGAGTATGCCTTCCGCGTCGATCTTCATCAGATCGATGCCGAAGCCGACGACGGTGTAATAGCCGTTGTCCGCCATCGTGAAGTACATCCAGCCGAAGACCAGCGGAAACGTAACGAACGCGGAAAGGATGCAACCCCATCCGAGCAAGACGTGCTGCGTCCAACGGTACCAGCCGCGTTTCCAGATGAACTTGTACGTAACGAGATGCTCGGTCGTCGTTTTTGGCGTGCTTTTGCGAAACAGAAGTTTGATGCCTTTTTTCAAGATGATTTTAGTAGGCGGGCGTTCCCCCCAAGCGATGAACCGATAGAAAAAGCCGCAAATGAACACGACCGTTCCTACCATGTAACCGTACAGCGCCAGATCCACATGCGTGAAAAATCTCGATCCGATGAACATCAGAACGAGCAGGCCGCATACGGTTATGAAGACCGATTTGGCGAATTTGGAGGCGAATGCGCTTCCCATAGTCCACTTCTCCTTTACATGCTGCTATGGGATCAGTTAATCACATCCGCTTGGCGGGGGTAGTGAGCTATATCACAATGGACACCAATCCGACCGGTTGCCACTTTATTGCCACAATTAACGACAAAAAAAACGCCGCGACCGGAAAAATCCGGCTGCGACGCATGGCGTAACGATAGGAAAATAACAATTATTCGCAGTTACTCGAGGCATATGACGGCGATGTGCGACGAATACCAACGATAGGCAGATATTGTGATGAAACGCGGTCCTATCCCAGATCGAGGCACTAAATAAATGAGTATACGTGTTATTAAAACTTGGGCATTCGATTCGATCTTGAATAACTGCAAATGGTTGTAATTTCTCATCCGGTCGCCTGACTGGTCGTTACGAATCGGAAACCCAAGCTTCGTCTAACAGATCGCTGTTGATGCCGATTGCCGCGATCGAGCCCATCGAGGCCGCCGTAACCGCTTGATACAGCTTCGTCGCGACATCGCCTGCGCTGTATACGCCGGGCACGTTCGTTCTGCCGATATCGTCGATCAAGACGGCTCCCGACTCCAGGACTTGGCAACCGAGCGCTTGCGGCAACCGCGAACCGGCGACGAGCATCGGCGAGAACAAGATCGCTTTGCACGCTACGACCGTGCCGTCGGCCAGAACGAGGCGCTGAACTTGCCCTTCGATCGACTCGATGCGCGCGATCCGGCTTTCGAATACGTGAATGCGGCGCCGCATGAGCTCCCGTCTCTGCGCCTCGTTCAACCCGGCTGGTCCGTTCGCGCAGATCACGTACGTACTCGTCCACCCCGCGATCGTCTTCGCGGCATGCATCGCGCCTTCACCGTTAGCGATCAACGCGACCGGCTTGTCGCGATGCTCCCAACCGTCGCAATAGGGGCATACGAAGGCGCTGATACCGTATACTTCCGCCAATCCTTCAATGGGAAGCGGAACGTCTTTCATGCCTAGCGCGAACAGAAGCTTCTTGCTGCGTACGAACGTCCCTTGCTCCGTCGTTACGCGAAAATCCCCATCCGCCCCAGTAACGTTCACCGCCGTATCTTGAACAAACCCGACGTGCGGATACCGCTCCATCTGTTCCCGCGCGATCCGCCTGAACTCGCTTGGCGGGATGCCGTCTCTCGTCAGAAAGTTATGTACTTCGCGAGTGACCTTATTGCGCGGACGGCCGTCGTCGATGACGACGACCGTCCTTCTCGCCCTTCCTAGGACAAGAGCGGCGTTCAAGCCGGCAGGCCCGCCTCCGATAATGGCGACGTCGATCGGTTTCTCCATAATCGCGAACCTCCCGGAGCGTTATCGCAACGCCGTTCATCTTCGAATACCCCTCGCTGCTTCACCTTCGAGCGGTAACATTGTGCTCCGAATCGAGCTATTCTATTAGCCGCACCTTGTCTCCGAGCCGGACTTGACCCGTCCGAACGACGGAGCAGTATACGCCGAATTCCGAATTGAAGTCCTGCGTAACCTGCTTGAGCAGCGACATGTCCTTCTTGTTCGTCTCCGGGTCGATCGTAATCATGACGCATCGGACGCAAGCGCGCTCCGCCTTCAATTGAACGTCTCCGACAGCAAGCTTGCGTCCGATCCAATCGGCTTCGAACATCGCGCCGTCCTCGACCGTAACGACGAAGTTGCCGCGAAATCTCCGGTTGTCCAGCCGCCGGCCCCACGCCGCTTCGACCTTGCGCATAGTGGCGTCCGTTACGATCAGGATGCTCTCGCAGTCGACCGATAGCAGCCGCGAATCTTCCGGATGCGGCTCCTTTACGCGGGACAACGAGATCGGCGCGTCCGTATATTGCTGAATTTCCGCGAGAAGCCCGTCGTCCCAGCCGAAGGTTCGGCCATCGGCTGCGGTCACTTGGATTTCCCCGTCAACGAAGCGCGATCCGTATGTCAGCATCCGCGGAATATCCCTCGCGGTAACGAAGCGGTCCCAGCCCGTTCGCGCTTCGTCGTAAAATGCGGCGACGCGGTCTCCCGAAATGCCGTACGGTTCAATGATACAGCTTTCCAATCGTTCGCCCGCGAAAGACTTTACGGGATAGCGGTTGATTTCGTTAACGGTTCCGACGGTTATATGCACGAATATACTCTCCTGTCCGCTATAAGATTCGTGCATCATTGTACCTGAAATCGCCAAATCTGCCTATCGGATTGTTTAAGCTTCGACTCTCGGCTTATCCGCCCGGCAATTCGGATTCGGAACCAGTCCGAGTTGGGCCAGCTTCGTCAAGTAATAGCATTCTTCCCTCATCATATGGTCCGGAATCAGCGGATGGATCCGGTCCAGCGCTTCGGCCGACAGCTCCATCTCTTCGAGCTCGTTCAGAAAACCGACGAACAGCTTCATCTCCAGATCGACTTCCTTATGCAGCCTTCGGAACGCGGGAAAATCTTTAAGCTGCGTTCTCATATACCCGGCCATCTCGATGCTCTTCATATACAGTTGCTGAAAATGGACTTCGAATGTCTGGCTGCGGTGAATCAGCTTTTTCTCGACCATATCCAGGTCCGCCGAGATGGCTGCGGCATGCCCGACGGCGTCCGGCAACCATAGAAAATCGTGGTGAAGCGCATCGAACTTCGGGACGGGTTTTCCGGCGACCAGCTCCGTTAGAATTCGCCAATATTCCTCTAGCTCGTTGACCATATGATTGATGAAAGTAGGTGTCAGCATGATGGCGATCTTGCCGAAGATCGCCCGTTCGAGCAAGCCGAGCTTGAACTTGCGGAAGGAAGTCGTCCATTCGTAGGCAGGCTGATTAATCGACGCGGCTTCATTCGCGGTCGTTGCCCTCCTCGCTTGCTCCAGCAAACGATCGAACGACGTTAAGAACGTTTCGGCGGTTTTCACGTCTTGAGCTTCCAACGGCGACAACGTACTCAGAATAAATCTCGAATGGTCCCCCAAAATTTGCAGCCAGAATCGATGTTCATAAAGCGCTTGTTCATCCATACACGAACCCTCCTTGCGAAATCGATGCTTCTCTCGCAAGGTATGTGGAGCGCGGCGGAATTAGACTTTATTCGGTTTCACGGTCAGCAGCATCACAATCACGGCTGCGCCGCAAGAGGCGAACAGCAGCCAGAACCAAGCCGCGTCCGACTTGTCCATGACTATCGCGGCGATCGGCGGCCCGATGGCGACGCCAAGAAAACGAATGCTGCTATAGATCGAAGTAACGGTGCCTCTCTGCTCCTTCTCGATCCCCTCGGTAAGCAAGGAATCCAAGCATGGCAACGAGGCGCCTAAACCGGCAGAAGCCGCGAACAGGACGCTAATCGTCAGCGCCGACGAGTCTTTATTCGCCAGCGCAAGCGCGCACATGCATCCGGTGGAGAGCGCGAATCCGAATACGCTGATCCATTTCATTGCATTTTTGCGATTGCCGATCCATTTGCCGACAGCCCACGAGGTCGTGCATAAGGCCGCGAGCGGAATGGCGACAAGACCCCCTTTGGCGATTCCGTCGATGCCTTTATCCTCCAGGATCTCCGACAGGTAGAATAGCGATCCGAACAACACGAACATGTTGAGGCCTCCGGATGCGTACACGCCCCACAGCCACCGTCCCTCCGTCCGAAAAATATTCACGACGGATTGGACGAACTGGCCGAAGCTCTGCGGCGGCTTGTCCTCCTTCGGAGCTTTGACCCATGCGATGACGAGGAAAAACGACAGCAAGCTGATGACGGGAATAAACCAGAAAGGAATGTGCCACGCCCAGAGGGCAAGCGCCGATCCTAGAATCGGGCTAAGCACTTTGCCGAACGTATTGGCCGTCTCTACGATGCCGAGGCCGGTGCTGACGTCCTCCTCCCGCTTGAACAAGTCTCCGACGAGCGGCAACACGACCGGAAAACAAGCGGAAGCGCCTAATCCTTGTACCAGCCTGCTGATCATAAGAGCCGCGTACGGTTTGTCCATGAAGATGGAAGCCCAGCCGGCAACGCCGCCGGAGACGGCGACCAGCAATAGTCCGGGCAAGATGACCTTCTTTCTTCCGATACGATCGGACAAATATCCGGATATCGGAATGAAAAGAATCGCGATCATCGCATATGAGGTGATGAGAAGACTGGCCTTGAACGCGTTAATCCCAAGCGCCTTCTGAATCGCCGGAAGCACGGGAATGAGCATGGAATTCGCCAACGTCATCGTAAGCGGGATCGTAGCGATCGAGGCTAAATCCTTCTTTTTGGTCCTCTCCAACGGTTCTCCATCTCCTGATTCCTGATCATATAACTAGGAATAGCATAACCACATTCGTCGTTCGCGAGCAGAATAATCATCGGCGGTAACGGGCAAAACTGTTATCAAAAACGGCATCATTATCCAGCGCCGGACGGGAGCACCAGCATGAAGACGGTCAGAAACAAACTATCCATCATAGCCCTGGGCGGCGTGAACGAAATCGGCAAAAACATGTACGTCGTTCAATACGACGACGATATCGTCGTCATCGATTGCGGTTCGAAATTTCCCGACGAAAGCTTGCTCGGCATCGACGTGATCATCCCCGATATTACCTACCTGCTCGAGAACAAGGACCGAGTTCGGGGGCTCGTCGTTACCCACGGACATGAGGATCATATCGGCGGAATCCCTTACGTGATCAAACAGCTGAATATGCCGATTTACGCCACGAGGCTGACGCTAGGTTTAATCAAGCTAAAGCTCAAGGAACACGGCCTGCTCGGCACGACGGAACTGCATCAGATCGACGCGGAATCCAAGCTTGCGCTCGGTTCTATACCGCTGTCGTTCTTCAGTACGAACCATAGCATTCCTGACTGCCTCGGCATCGTATTCCATACCCCGCAAGGAGCGGTCGTCCATACCGGCGACTTCAAATTCGACTTGACTCCCGTCAATGAGCAGTTCGCGGACATTCACAAGATGGCCGAGATCGGAAAGAACGGCGTGCTTGCCCTGCTGTCCGAGAGCACGAACGCGGAGCGTCCGGGCTTCACGCCTTCCGAACGGCTGGTCGGCGAGCATATCCAGGAGGCGTTTACGAACGCGGACGGGAAAATCTTCATTACGACTTTCGCTTCCAACGTGCATCGGCTGCAACAGATCGTCGACGCAACGATTCACACGAAACGCAAAATCGTCGCGCTAGGCAGAAGCATGGTCAACGTCATCGAAGTCGCCTCCTCCCTCGGCTATCTTAATATTCCGCCGAATTTGCTGCTTGATATCGGTGAAATTAACCAATACAAGCGCCATGAACTCGTCATTATGTGCACGGGCAGCCAAGGCGAGCCGATGGCGGCTTTAGGGCGAATCGCGAGCGGCAACCATCGGCAGGTCGAGGTGCATCCGGGCGACACGGTCATCTTCGCCTCTTCCCCGATACCGGGCAACGAACGCAACGTGGCCCGCATCGTCGATAATCTGTTCGTCCGCAAAGCGAAAGTCATATACGGATCGGGCGTGCAGACCGGCATGCACGTATCGGGACATGCCAACCAAGAAGAACTTAAGCTTATGCTGACGCTCATGAAACCGCAGTACTTCATTCCCATTCACGGCGAGTACCGCATGCTGTATCTTCACCGTTTGCTCGCGGAAGCGATCGGAGTGAAGCCCAGCAACATCTTCATCGTGAATAACGGCGACGTCGTCGATATTATCGGGTCGGAAGCGATTCAGGAGCGTAAAGTGCCTAGCGGCAATACGTTCGTTGACGGTCTCGGGATAGGAGATGTCGGCAACGTCGTGTTGCGAGACCGCAAGGTGCTTTCCGAGGACGGCATCCTTATAATCGTGCTTACGCTAGCCAAATCGGATAACAAAGTGATCTCCGGTCCCGATATCGTCTCGCGGGGATTCGTCTTCGTCCGAGAGTCCGAAGGGCTGATGGAAGAACTGCACCGGATCACGTTGAACGAGGTCGAACAGCTTCAGCAGGACATGACGAAGTTAAGCAATAACTGGGGCATATACAAGCAGGCGATCAAGGAAGGAGTCGGTAAATTCGTCTACGCCACAACGAAAAGAAGACCGATGATCCTCCCCATCATCATTCAGGTATAACGAATAAACCGATAAGGTTTAGGGATTATAAGTGAGGTCGTTTTTGCGACGACCACAAAGGAGGAATCCACCCTATGATCAACAATCAATTCAGCCAGTCTCTGCACCAATGCGAGCAAATCATTCAACAGCTCGTACAACAAACGCAGCAAGCCAGCCATAACTATCAAATGCTGCTGCAGCAAGAGCAGCAGAACGCGCAGCGTCTCGAAGAACTGGCGCAGCGCGAACAGCGCGCAGCCCAAATCATCCAAACGGCCCTGCAAGGCCACCAAACGGCGATCCAACAGCTTCACCAAGTATCCAATCTCTGCAGACAGATCGAACATGCCGTTCAAATCCAATCCAATTCGATCATCTCACAATCGAACCAAAGCCAAACGGGATACAATCCGGTCTATTCCCAATCCCAATCCTATGGGCAAAGCAGCTTCGGTTCATCCGGCATCGGCAGCTCCGGTTATAACAACTCCGGCATCGGCAGCTCCGGTATGAGCGGTTCCGGTATGAGCGGCTCCGGCATCAACAACACGAATTCGACGTATCGCTCGATGCAATAACGCTTATAACGGAAGACCCGCAACGATGCCTGCAAGAGGCGTTCGTTACGGGTCTTTGCTCGTTATATGTCGGGAAAGCTGTATATACCCGATTACGGTCTCGGAATGTCGATCGTCCAATCGTCGTGCGCCGCCTCTGTGTTCCCGAAGGCGGATTTGACTTCTTCTACCATGCTCGCTACATCCTCCGCGTCGTAACGCGAGCTGAAATGCGTAAGCACAAGGCGCTTCGCTTTGGCCTTAACCGCGATTTGCGCGGCTTGCGCGAACGTCGAATGTCCGTACGCAGCCGCTTTATCCTCCATTCCAGTTGCAAAAGTCGCCTCGTGAACGAGGACGTCCGCATCCTCCGCAAGCGCAACCGATTTCTCGCTGGGAGAAGTATCGCCAAGAATCGTCACGACCCTGCCGACGGCCGACGGACCGACGACGTCGATCGAACGGATCGACTGCCCGCTCGGCAACGTAATGTCCTCCCCCCGCTTCAGCTTGCCATACAACGGACCTAGCGGTACGCCTAACTGAATGAGCTTCTGGAGATCCAGCGCGCCGGGCTGCGGCTGCTCGACGATCCGATAGCCGAAGCACGGAACCCGATGCGTAAGCTCTGCGCACGTCACGCGGTATTTGGAATTCTCGAATAGAACGCCTTCGCCGATCTCTATAATCTCGAGCTCGTAGTTCAAGTGCGCGCCGCTATACCCGAACACGCATTCGACGAATGCTTGGATACCCGGCGGTCCATAGAGTTGCAGCTTGCCGGCGCCTTCGAAGTAAGTACGGCTGCTAAGCAAGCCCGGCAAGCCGTACAGATGGTCTCCATGCATATGCGTGATGAAAATCTTATCGAGCTTGTTCAGCTTCAGTGTGCTTGCCATCAATCGATGCTGCGTCGCTTCCCCGACGTCGAACAGCCAGAAGCCGTTCGTCGGTTCCGCGACCGACAGTGCGATCGCGGTCACGTTGCGCGCTTTGGACGGTCTTCCGGCCCCCGTCCCGAGAAATGTCAATCGCATACGATGCGCCAGCTCCCCCGTGAATCTAAATCCGTTGTAGATTGCCCCATTTCGCATACATTCGATCCTCGGATCGGTCCGGTTGAACCGACAGCTCCGGAAATCGGCTTTCGATGTACCGGCATACCGCGTAATAGATGTGCGGTTTATTCGTAAGGAATCGGGCGCTAGACGCGCCATGATCTTTAATGAGCAGCTCGCAGATCACCCTGGCGCTTCGAACGTCTGCTTGAATGTACGCGTCGACCGGCGATTGCAGCGAATGAGGGAGTTCTGGCCCGGCGTCTTCCATCGGATCGAAGACGGCAACCGGCTCGTTCCACGTAAATAGATCGATCGGCTCTTGTTCCGAAATCCGTGCTGCGGATTTCGTAGCCGACGGATGGGGATAGGCGTTGCGCGGCTTCGGAGCAAGCAAAGCGTTAAGCCGCTGAATTTGCCGCTCCAACAAAGGCAATCCTTGCTGCAAATGCGCGGCGATGTCGTCAGGGAGATTCGGAAGCTTCGCCCAATCGGGATTCGGCTCCCAGCCATTATGGATTTTCAGAAGCATTTCGTCCAGCTCGTAATCGATGGCGTCGAAGCCTTTCTTAATCGCGGAAACGACGACGGCACCGATCCCTAAGTGCTCCTTAAGGTGCTCGATGCCGAAACGTTTCGTCTCTTTCGTCGTCTGATGTTCCACCCGATGCTGATAGCGCAGCGCGCGGCCGCATTCGCACCGCAGCTCGGTCGACACGCATCCTGCGTCCGTATAACCGGCATAGATCCAATCGGACAGCAGCCGTTCGATCTCTTCGGGCTCCGCATGCTCGGGTACATAGAACCCTTTATCCGCGGCCATCGCATTAGCGAACGCCGTCCGTCTCGAACGCGTCAGTCTCTCGGATAGAAAGTGCCGCTGCTCTTCCGGCAGCGCGGCCAACCATTCGTCACGTACGCCGACGTCCAGAATCATGCCTCGAACCGATACGTCCAGAATCTTTCGGTTGCCAGCCGATCAAGGATCTGCTGTTCGGGCATGCTTTCGCCGCTCTCCATCCCTTGGAACTGGGACTTATGCGCGCGAAGGGAAGCCAGTTTCTGCGGCATATATTTATTAATGTCATTAACGATGTCGGGTTTGCCGATCTTTTCTTCGTGCCCGTTCGAGAACGCGATGCCATGCACGGTCGGGCGTTGTTCCTTCGGCAGCCTTCCGATCGCGCGGATGACGGCGGCGCCGGTTGCGTCATGATCGGGATGCACCGCATACCCCGGATAGAACGTAACGACCAGAGAAGGGTCGATCTCCTTGATAAGCGCATCGATCCGTCCGTCGAGCGCGTCTTGGTCTTCGAATTCGACCGTCTTATCGTGCAACCCGAACATTCTTAAATCTTGAATGCCGATCGCCTTGCAAGACGCTTCGAGCTCCGCTTTGCGGATGCCGGGCAGCGTCACGCGGCTGGCGAATGGCGGGTACCCCATATTGCGTCCCATTTCCCCGAGCGTTAAGCAGGCGTATGTCACTTGCGACCCTTGTTCGATATGCTTGGCAAGCGTGCCGGCGAGTCCGAATGCTTCGTCGTCCGGATGCGGCAATACGACCAGAATGTGTCGTTCCATCTCTCACTTCTCCTTTGACCCCGGTACGATGACGGGTTCGTTTAGAATGGCTCGGGACTTAGCTGCAACGCGACGACTAGCTTCCCGTGGTTATCGTGTCCGGCAAGGATCAGCCTTTCGCTCTCCGTCTCCTCGTAATGGGTGAGTCCCTCCGAGTATACCCAGCCGTGCGGGAGCTTCAAGCCCACGCGGTACGGCCCTTCTCCCGATATCGATCCGTGCGCGTAACGGACGATCGCGTTCTTGATGAACGTAGCCGCCGGATGCTTGGAGCTATCCCAATGGGATGCGTACGCCCCGGTCGTCATCTCGAGATGAATGTACAATTCCCGACCGCTTAGACGATCGATCCTGATCTGAATGTCGGTCTTGTCGATTGGCTTCATGCGAATCCTCCTTATCGCGATCATCGAATGCTAGCTGGATGCGTAATAGAATGATTTTAACATACTTGGGCGGTCGGCATTACTGTAGTCGGTTTCGCGTCCACAGCACGACGGGAATCAACAGCAGCGACAGCAAGCCGCCGCCTAAGGAAAGCGCTGCATAACTCGCATGATCGACGATTACGCCGGACATCATGCCTCCGGAAGCTCCGGATATCGCGATCAATACGTCAATCGCCCCTTGCAACTTGGCTCGCGTGGCGACGGTCGTCGCATCCACGATCTGCGCGGTCCCGCTTATTAAGCCGAAGTTCCATCCAAGCCCCAGCAGCCCGAGCGCCACGATGAGCAGCGGCATCGAATCCGCGGGAACCGAGGCGGCGACGATGCCGGCGGACAACAGCGTCACGCCGGCTGCGTAAGTCATCGCCTTGCGGCCGAATTTATCGACGAGCAACCCCGTTACAAGAGACGGAAGAAACATCGCGCACACGTGAATGCTGATCACGAGTCCGACATCCCCGATCGAATGACCGTGATGCTTCATATGTACGGGCGTCATCGTCATGATGGCGACCATCACGATTTGCGTCAGTACCATGACCGTCGTTCCGACGATGACCCCGCGTTTGTCCGCCGCGGAGACGGAGCTTTCTTCCCGCGTCGACGTTGCGCTCTTTCTTTGCGCTTCCGCGATCGCGAACGCGACCTTGATCGGATCGGGACGAAGCCATATAAACAGTACGAGTCCGGCAAGCGCGAACGCAGCAGCGGCTAATAAGAACGGTCCGGCAAGCGCGGGAACGTCGATCGATTCGGCGAATCGTCCCATCGTATCGACGAGATTCGGACCGGCTACCGCTCCGAACGTCGTGGATACCATGATGACGCTGATGTCTCTTGCTCGTTCGGTCGGCTTCGCCAAGTCCGCTCCCGCATACCGGGCGAGCAAGTTGGTCGCGGTTCCCGCGCCATAGACGAGAAGCGAGACGAACAGCAACGGAACGCTGTCGATGACGGCGGCAAGAACGATGCCTAACGCGCCGAAGCAGCCGGACAAGAAGCCGGCGGCGAGCCCGACCCTTCTGCCTAACCGCTGCGATAGCCTGCCGACCAGCAACGCGGCTGCGGCAGACCCTATCGTGAACAAGGCCGTAGGCACGCCGGCATAACTGTCCGTCCCGAGCATATCTTGCGCGAGCAAGGCGCCTACCGTAATTCCGGCGGCAAGACCCGCGCCTCCGAATATTTGCGACAGCACGACAATCATTAACGTACGGCGTCTCAGCTTGCGCAGCAACTCCGGATTGTCGACGTAATCTTGAACCGTCGGCCGACGGCGGTCGACCGCTTGTTGCAGTACGGGTTCCGACACTTCCATCCCTCTTCTCCACGTCTTCTTCTCGGTTTGAATTTCCCTATACCCTACCATATGGCACGGATGTCAAGTCAAGAGAAATTTAATCGTCAGGCCACGCAGAAGCCGCAAACGAAAAACCCGCTCTCGCGAGCGGGCCGGCACGATCGGTTATGAAGCGGATACCGACCGCGGATCATATCGGGGCGTTGACTTGCGCGACGACTTCGCTGCTTCGGGAATCGCCACACCCGCAAGCACTAACGCTATGCCTAGCCATCTTATCGCGCTTACGTCTTCCCCCAGCACGATCGCCGACAGCGATACCGCGACCGGCAGCTCCGCCGCTCCGAGTATGCCGGCCATTCCGCCGCCGATATGCGGAACGCCGTACGTGAAGAGCAGCGGCGGCAGGAACGCGCCGAAGAAGCCGAGCAGCGCGCCGAACAGAAGCAGCGGGCCGACGATCGTTCCATCGGTCAGGAAGTGCGGCGGGAACAGAACGAATACGAGGAGCAATCCTCCCGTTATCATCCAAGCGCTGCGGGTCGTCGCTTTGGCGTGCGGGACCGCTTTGCCGCTAACGATAATGAATATCGTGTAGCTAGCCGCGGATAATAAACCGTACACAACGCCTTTACCGTTCAGATGGCCCGCGCCTTCCGTGATGCCTGCCGCAAGCAACGTTCCTCCGAATAGGACGGCGAGAGTGAGCAGCGTTGTGCCGCTTGGCCGCTTGCGGGTATGGATCGCTTGAATGACGACGCCCATCCACGTGAATTGGAATAGAAGCAAGATCGCTAGCGAATTCGAGATCGTTCTGAGCGACTCGTAATAAAGCAGCCCGGTTATCGCCGTCGGCATGCCTGCCAGAAGCAGCGTAACGCGCTGTTTCCAGGTCAGGCCGCGCGTCTCGGCGGGCACGGCGGTTTCGCCGCGAACGTGCCGATTCGAGCGGCGTCGCTTCATCAGCCTCAGTGCGCCTACGAGCGCCCAAGCCAGCAGACATCCCGTCAGCAGTTGACTGCCGACGACTTCGCCAAGGGAATAGCCGTGATCGTACGCTTTGACGACGATCGTAGATAGAATCCCGTAGCTGATCGCGCCCAGCAGTACGGATACGCTATATTTCATAGGTTTAAGTCACCTTCTCTCTGATTCTAAGTTGCCCGGACGACAAAAAACTTCCTAACGCGATGTCCGGTCATCCGCAAATGAACGAGGCATCGTAGTTAGGAAGTTAAGGCTTCCCGTAGAAACCCCCACCCTATCTTGTGAGGTTATACGAATTCAAGTATTCGATTCGTTAAGCAACAGAAGAAATATTACGCGAGCCGGACCGGAATGTCAAGAGAGATTACGCGCCATCATTCCGGCAGACGTCTTCGCCCGGCAAATCCGTCGTTCCAGCCATGGTAATGCGCGACCCGCTCTTCGCCTTCCTTCCAGCAGATGAGCACGTCTTCCCCGTCGATGACCGCCGGAAAATCAAGCAGACCGGGCTCTATTCTCTTCAGCAGCACGCCTGCGCGGGCAAAGTTGTCGATGACGAGCTGGGCTTCCATGCGCATGAAGTCGATCCGCCCTTCCAAGAGAAAAAAAGGGTCGCTCGCGATGGCGACCGGGTGGCTTTTCATGCCATGAAGCTCTTGTTCTTGCGTTTGAATGAATTGAACCAGCTCGCGAAGCTTGGCCAACTGTTCGCGCAGCTCAGGCAGCAGCGCATTCGCTTCGTCTGGCGTGAATCGTCTAGCGTTCAATGGCCTTCCTCCTGCCTACGATGAAACGTCCGAATCGCTAACGGTCCATTGCTTGCCGTTCCAGGCGATCGTATCGCCTGTTCGAACGGAAGGCTCGCATTTGCCGATAGGAATCGCGATACGCTTGCCTTCCACCTCTGCGTGAACGAACGAACAATCGACCGAGTTCACGACTCCGGTTCGAAGGATGCGGCACCTGCTCTGTTGCGTATCGCTCACGGGACACCTCTACGTATAGATCGTATTGCCGGCCAGCAGATCAAGCGCCGTGCGCATTTTGTTGACGTATGCCTGGTCGCCGCTCGTGCACAGCAGCTTAACGGAGCCGTTGCCTTGGCTTTCCGCGATGCCGTAACGATGCAGCATGGCGGCTAGACGGCGCACGGTGCCTGCGCTTCCGTCGACGATGCCGATGTGCGGCGGCAGCATTTCGCGCAGAAGGTCCGCATAGAAAGGGTAGTGCGTGCAGCCTAGCACGACGATGCCGTAATCGTTAAGGTTATACGGCGCCAGCTTCGAACGGAAATATTCGGTAATCATGCGTTTATCGAATTGGAGCGCTTCGCAGAACTGGACAAGCTCGGGCAACGGCAACGAATCGACGATGCCCTGCTCATCCACGCGGGAGACGAGCGCGTAATATTTCTCTTGCTGCAACGTAAGTTGCGTAGCTAGTACAAGCACTCGCTTGCCGGTAGCCCGGTTCATCTCCACGGCCGGCTTCACCGCCGGCTCCATGCCGATGATCGGAATCGCGTACATGTCCCGCAGCTCCGCGACCGCGATGCTTGTCGCCGTATTGCAGGCGATGACGAGAGCGTCGATATGATACTGCATCAGCATCTCGATCGCTTCCAGAATATACGACTGTACGTCATCCTTGGATTTCGGACCGTAAGGAACGTGCAGCGTATCCGCCATGTATATATAGTCCTCGTGCGGCAGCTTGCGCAGCGCTTCGGAAAGGACCGTGAGTCCGCCTAGTCCGGAGTCGAAAAATCCGATCGTCATAGCTATCGATTCCTTATCGTTAGTAGTGATGGTTACGCCAGCATAACGCGAGCCAATCCGATTAAGCAAGGCAGATCGCTTCCAGTTCGCCGGGTAATCCATCGTCCTTAATAGGCGCATTACCGTCAACAACATCGGACTTGGGGCAGCCGCGCACCCATTCTCCCCATTATACGCCAAGGTTCGCGATTGGGGAAAGCTTTTAGGCCAGTCCCAAGCCCGTTAAGTTACGATAGCTGATCGCCAAGCTTTCGAACGGATCGCGCCCGCATTCGTCTTGCTCGACGACAAGCCATTGCGTGCCCGCGGCCGCCGCCGCACTTGCGATCTCCCTGAAATCGAGCGTGCCCTCGCCGATCTCCGCGAACGGTTGGCCGGGGCCATGGCCGACGTCCTTAATATGGAGCAGCGGACAACGGCCGGCGTATTTCCCGACATAAGCCGCTGGATCTTCTCCGCCCCGGCGAATCCAGTACGTATCAAGCTCTAGCTGGACGAAATTCGGATCGGTCAGTCGCATGAGATGATCGATCACGCATTCGCCTTCGTAACGCTCGAACTCCCAGTCGTGGTTATGGTACAGAAACTTAATGCCGCGACGATTGAAGCGTTGCCCGATTTCGTTCAGCTTCGCGGCCTTATCGCGAACGTCGGTTAAAGAATCGAACATCAGGGAGATCGCGACGTGTCTCTCTCCTCCGACTTCCTCCAAGTAATCGGCGATCCCGTCCGGATCGAAATCAAACGTATTAAAACCGGCATGCGTGCCGATCACTTGCAAGCCGAGCCGTCCCAGGATCGCCTTCTGTTCGCCCACCGTCATGCCTTCGGGCGGACGGCCCAATTCGATTCCTTGATAGCCGATTGCCGCCAATTTCTCCAAAGTGCCGGCATAGTCTTCGGCGAGCGCCTCGCGAACGGTATAAGGCTGAACGCCGATAGGAATTCGTTTCGTCATCGTTAACCTCCGTCCTTACGCGTCCAGCGTATTGTATTTCAAACCTTGCGGCAGCCGCTCCGGACGTTCGATCGTCGATTGCAGGAGGGCGTGGCGTCCGGTTTCGGACGCTTCGAAGATGGCAAGGGATATATCGAGCACGTGCCGCGCCAACCGTCCGCTTGCGCGGTTGTTCCTGCCTAGCCGAATGGCGTACGCCATGTCCGCGACGCCGGTGCCTCTGCCTTCTTCCGCATGAGGATAAGCGAGCGGAACTTCCTTCTTCTCTCCGTGAGCGGTATGAATGAACACTTGGCTTCCGAAGAAATTAGCGTCGGGAACGTACAGAATACCCTCCGTGCCGTACACTTCCATACGAGGAAAATAGCCGAACGCTTCTTTAGCCGCCTGCACCGTCGCCACGACGCCGCAGTGGAAATCCAGCACCGCGGAGACGTTCGTCGGCGCTTCCACCGGTACTTTGTGTCCGTAAGCATGGGATTTAGGATTCGTGACGACGATCTCCCGATGCAGCTGCGAAGCGGATCCGGATACTCTGCGAACCGGACCGAGCATGGCGATTAATGCCGTTAAATAGTACGGCCCCATATCCATGATCGGATCCCCGCCGAGCTTGAGGAAGTTCTGGAAGTTCGGATGCATGCCGCTGGCGGCATTACCCATGATAATGTTGGCGCTGGCTGCGTAAGGCGTGCCGATCCACCCGTCGTCGATCAGCTTAACGCATGTCTGAATACCTGCGCCAAGGAACGTATCCGGCGCGCAGCCGACGAGCAATCCCTTCGTTTCCGCGAGCGCAAGCACCTCGTCGGCCTCATCGCGGTTCAGCGCGAACGGCTTCTCGGTATAGACGTGCTTGCCGGCTTGAAGCGCGCGAAGATTGAGCGATGCGTGTACCGCGGGAGCAGTCAAGTTCACGACGATCTCGATTTCGGGATCGGCAAGCAGCTGTTCTACCGTATACACGTTCGGAATGCGGAACTGCTCCGCTTTAAGCTGAGCCGATTGCGGCATCATGTCCGCAACGGCGGTCACTTCGACGATCGCGTCGAACGTGCCGGTCAAGTTGGTCAAGTATACCCCGCTGATCATTCCCGTTCCGATGACGCCAACCTTCACTCTGCGCATGCCCTAACGTCCTCTCTGTTATGTATAGATCAACGACAAAAAACAGGCGCTGCATCGGCCTGCTTGCTATCGTTGTAAAAGCTGATGGAGAATGCGCGCCGTCTCGTCGGCTTGACGCCGAAGCTGCGCATGCGTCCATACGCAATCCGGCTTTTCCAGATCGCTGCGGATGAGTCTTAACATCCATAGCGAGTACACGGCTGCGAACAGCATATATTCCGCGAGGAAGGTTCGCCGATCGAGCCTCATGCCTAGTTTATCGGTTTCCGTAAAATAATCGTGCAGCAAAGCGTCCCGCCACTCAAGCTCGATCTTACGAGGGTATAACGGGTGGGTAAGATCGATAAGATGGAACAAATCCCAATGGCGCGAGCTCAGATGCGCATGCTCCCAATCCATGACGCACAGCCGTCCGTTCGCGAACGCGTAATTGCCGACATGCAAGTCGCCATGGCTGAAGACGAGCTCGTCCGACGGGCGCGACCGTTCGAGTTCCGAGTAGATCCCGGCTAGCTTCCGAGGATCCATGCCGTATTCGGAAGCGACCGCGGCATAATGCTCGCGCTTCGAGACAAGTTCGACGGCCGCCTCTCGGTACGAAGGTTTTAACCCTTGCTTCGGAACGCGGCTCTCACTCTCCATGTCGGCGTTGTGCCAACGGGCTACCGTTCGGACGAGCGCGCGGGCGGTCTTCAAGTCGTATTCATGCTTCAAGGGGCCTAAATCCTCGAACCAGATCCATCGTGAATGCTCTTCAATCATCCCGCCTTCCGAAAGTGGATTGACCAGTATCCTCGGATAGACGAGAGGCAACTCGCCTAGAACGTTCTCGTAAATCCACAGCTCGCGGGAATTTGGCGAGACGGGCTTGCGGATATAGCTTCGCCCATCGTCGCTTCGAATCCGCGAGACGGTTCTCCCGTCCATCGCCGTGTAGATCGTTTCCTCGCGCCAGTTGGCCGGCAATCGCAAGGCATGTCCCCCTTAAGGTTCATGTGATGCGATCATTGTATCATAGCGACCGATAATCCCGCGCCATAATGTTTTTCACGTGGCTGGACCACTTCGAATTGGCAGGGCAATACTTTTTATTGATTCGCTCCACTGTCGTGTACCCTTTATCCACGTACTTCTCCGCGATAAGTTGTCCGAACATTCGGACGCAATCCGCCTTCGTCTCGAAGCTAAGCGCTTTATTGAACGCATCCCCCGCGATCGCGTTAAGTCCGAAGAGGTTGTTCTTGATCTTCGCGATTCTGCTCTCGCCGTTGCCGCTCTCCAGCTTCATGACCGCGATCGTGAAATAGGCGTTAATCCCGTATTCCTCCTCGATGTCCAAGATCGCTTCCTCCAACCCATGATCCGCTAAATCCGTTCCTTCCAGAATTTCGCTTATATCGTCTTCCGAAAGGCCCGATTCGGACTTCACGGAAGAAGTAGGTTTGCTCGGCTCGCTGACGCGCTCCTCCAGATCGTTCTCTTCGCTCTCGATGACTGCGTTGTTCTCGGACGATAGAGAAGCGATTTTGACGATATCGTCTTTCAGCGGTTTCGCATAACCGCCGTGCACGTACCCGCCGTCCTTCAGCTTCAACCATCTGTTGTCGGTTTGAAGCAACGCCTCGATAATCGTTCCTTGGGCCAACACGTTCAATATTTTCGCTTTCGGATCAGGTTGATCTCTTACGTTAAGATAGTAAGCGGTTATTTCGTATGTATGCATTTTGACATCTTCCCGGATGGCCGGTTGGCTTGGCGGTTGGCTTACCGCTGTTGATGCCGTCGGCGCTGGCGACTGCGGGGGCTGCGGGGGAATCGTAATCGGGGATGATTCCGCGACCGCGCTCGGGAGATGGACGTTCGGCAAGCTCATATACGCGTTAGGAATGCTTGTCCGATCGATAGCGCCGGTAATCGCGGAAGCCTTCGGTTGAGGCCCTGAAGCGGCGCTTGCGTGATTAAAGATAGAGGATACCAGATAAAAGCCTAGACATAAAAGCACGATCCCGCTTAAAAAATAGGCGAGCCATTGTCGATGTTCACGATGCAATTCAACCACCTCTTCGCTTTAAGGTTACAAAGATTGTACCTAGAAGCGAATGAAAAGCTTGTCAAACGGTCTGAGGCGAACATCTGTTAATTTGTCATATTGCCATAAAAAAACCGCGCAGAGCGCGGATTGGACGTAAAATGATTGTGCGATTTTGTCGTCGGTTTCGCAGATTAGAAAGATTAGAGACTAAGATTGCACTTCGGTCAGCTCTAAGGCGCGGTTCTTCAACCGTGAAGTTTCGGCGGTCTGGCTGATCAAGTCCGATATGGCGACGCTGTCGCGTATGTTCCTAAGCGTATAGGTCGGCGTGCTCGTGTCCGTGGACAAAATCGTAATATCGCCGAACTTAAGCAATCGTTCGAGGAGATTCCGTTTAAGCGAGATGTCCCGAATGCGATAGAGCTGGATTTCCTCGCGGCGCTTCGTGAAGATGCCCCTCTCGACGATCAGTCGGCGATCCGTTAGCTGATACTTGGTAAAGGTAGGAATCCCATAGTTGAACGGCTTGCCTTCCCATAACTTGTTCTCGGCCTGCATTATTCGCATCGCTCCCTAGGAATGGATCAACTCCCTTCTATTGTACATGAGGCTGCGAGCGCGGCATATCCCTAAATATATTTCGTCCCTTTGACATTCGAGTGCTCGAGCAAATAAGCGAAGTCGTTCTCTCTCCGTTTCTGCTCCGCGAGACGCGCCGCCTCCGCTTCGGCTCGCTTCGCCGCTTGCTTCTCGGCTTCCTCTTGCTTAAGCAACTCCGCCTGCTGCTTAAGCTTGGCGATCGTATCGGCACCCAACAGGTCGCGCAGGGTGGCCGGTTTATCGACCGTATCCATAGTCGTGGATGGAGTCGTATTCGCGTTCGTCCGTCGGCCGGACGGTTTCTTCTTGTTGCTCATCGAGGCGTTCTCTCCTTATTCGATCGTTCGATAATAGTTTCCGCAAACGGTCGGGATAGTCGGTATGGATCCCGTCGACTTCCCAACGCACGGCTCTGTCCATGCGGCTTGGATCGTTGATCGTGTACGGGATAACGGACAGGCCTGCCGCCTTCGTCTTCCGCACGTAATCTTCGTTGATATTATTGTACGTGACGCCGATCCCGTTTGCATATTTTTTAATTTCGTTAAGCTTCTCCCGCGTAATCGTCGACGAATGATTGTACCAAATCAGTTGATAGCGTGTAACGCCCGGTGCAAGCTTGCGCAGCTTTTTCAAGCTTTTCCTGCTGAACGATTGGACGGCGACGCGATCGGCAAGTCCGTATTGCTCCACCAGAGCCCACATTTTCTCCTCCAGTCCCGGATTGTCCGAGGGCGACTTCGTCTCGAGCAAATAGTTCGTGCGGTTTCCGAACGTCTCGAACAATTCGCGAAGCGTCGGTACCTTCTCGCCCGCGTACTCTTCACGCGCGTACATCGGGTTTTCCGAATTGAACCAGGAGCCGGCATCGAGCGCTTTCACGTCAGCTAACGTCATACGTCGGATTTCGCCTCTGCCGTTCGTCGTCCGGTTGACCGATCCGTCGTGCATAATGACGATTTCTCCGTCCTTCGTCAGTTGCAAATCGATCTCTATGAAGTCGGCTTCCATCCGGACAGCCATGCGAAATGCCGATAGCGTGTTCTCCGGCGCATAGCCCGAAGCACCGCGATGCGCGATCGTTAAGATCGGCTGATCTTCAATCGCCATATGGCTGGACGCGACGAAAGGCTGACCGGACAACGAAAAACCGAACAAGAGAATTCCTACATATGCAGCAACGAGCTTGATCCTCCGCCACGTTCTCTCCTTTTTCATGCTGCCGCCCGCCTCCTGTTGCGTAATCGCTCTATGCTCGGGTTATTGGGACCATACGACGATCGTCTGCTGCTGCCTTTCCGCGCCTTGATGAACGAGCGCTTGCCCGAGTTCGGTTTCCATGACGGGTTTCCCGTTCCAACGCTCGATCGTCATCTTGACGAGCTTCTGTCTGCGAATGATCGTCCGGAACGCATGCAGCAGCATGACCGCCTGATTCTCGGTCGAAAGGCCGGATTCGACTCCCTCTTCCGTCGCCATAGAGAACACTTTTTTGCCTCGTCCTTCGATCCAATACAACCATCGGTCTCCCTGCAGCAGGATATAGTTGCCTGCGTTGCGGGCAAATGCCGCGTGCTTAACGTGCTTCGGCCAATCGATCATCCAGCCGTACGGATTCGCGGGATCGGCGGCGCTCAGCACCGTCGCTCCCTGCTGCTGCAGCTCGGGAACCGGCAGCCTGACGGCTTCGCTCATCTCTCTCGTCGTGAACTGCAGCGAAGACATTCCGCCGATGAACGTGCCTCGCGTCAGTACGCCCCACTCCTCCAGCCGCTTGAGCGCGGGGTACAGCTCGTCCCAACCGAACGGCGCCGTTCGGGCAACCAATTCTTTGTTGATCAGTCCGTACACGTTCAATAAATGATGCGCCCAAGAAAGCAGCGGCGATGAAGCCGTATCCTTGGACGTCCGAGGCTCGGCCAAGGAGCCCGTCGCGTACCAGCGTCCGAGTCCGGAACCCGTTCGCGCCCACTTCGCGTGCTTCGTGCTTGCTTGCAGGCGCAAAGGCGCGAACTGGTCGTTAGAGACGCGGCCTTCCCAGACGAGCTCGAGCAAGTCTTGCAGCAGCTCGGTCGGAGGTTTATCCATCTCGCGGCTTAGCTTCGTCAAGAAGCTGGCTCCGCCCTCCTCCAGCCGCCGCAACAGCTCCGGATGTTTGGACGGATTCGTGTTCGTCTCCGAAGACTGCCGCAGGAATGGCGAGTACAGCGGTTTGGAATCCGTCAGGAAAAACGCGATTTTACCTTCCTTCTCTTCCGCGTCCTTGCGTCCGAGCCACAGCACTTCGCCCGAAGCGCATAATAGATCAAGGTCATCTTTGCGATAGGGGGCAACTCGAGCCGGGAAAACGACGGTTTCCCATAGGCTAAGCGGCAAATACAGCCCTTGCAGCCGCTCGATGACGGCGCGAACCCCTTCGCTGCCCTGTTTCTGCGCCCCTTGCAGCGCGTGCTGCATGAACGCGATTCGCCCGAACCAGCGCGCCGGATCGACGGGTTCGGCCCGGTCGCGCGCATGCTTGATCGACAACCGCACGATTCGCGACGCGACATCGACGCTGGACCATATTCTTTCCTCGTCGCTCGCGGCATGCGGCGCGCGTTCGATCATGCGATGCTCCAGCATCGCGTCTACGGCGCGTCTAGCTTCCTCCGGCGTCAGGTCCGGATAACGTTCGCATAGTTCCTTTTCCGTAAAGGAGATGACATGCCGGGCGTAACGTCCGAGCACGAACGTGAGCGACGACGGATCGCGCGGGAATCGCGCGTATACTTCTCGTTCGTCCGAGCGAATCCAGCGATATTCGCCGTCGCCCGTCGGTTCGATCGGAATCGCTTTGCCCGATTGATGCAATTCCGATAGCCAAGTCGACGTCCGATCGCCCGCCAGGTTCGTCAACTCGCCTGCGGTCAAGTCGCCGCGCCGCTTCATGAGGTCGGCGAGCTCGTCGGCATCGTTCGGCTTCCGGTCCGGTTCGCCCATGCGGCGCGACTCTTCCGCGAGCGCTTCCCGCCCGATCGCTTCCTGCATCGCTTCGGCGCCGAATAATTGCCCGGCCAGTTCCTTGCTCGCGTTCAAGAGCTGAAGCCTGATCGTCTCGTCGACGCCGTCGCCTTCATATAGCCGCATGTTCACGTAATCCGCAAGAAATTGCGCCGCCAGCGGCGACGGGTACGGCGTCTCCCTCACGATCCACTGAACGCGGCCTTCCGTTAGCGATTCCAGCAACTGCTTGAGCTCCGTCAATCCTAAATAGTCATGAAGGCACTCCGCCATCGCTTCTCGCAAGTACGGGAATTCCGTTGCGTAGGGCAACGAATTGCGCAGAAGCTCTTCGCCGCGCAGCCGCTTCTGCCACATCGGCGTGCGCGTAAAACCGCGGGACAACAGCAGCGACGTCTCGGCGATGCGGCGGAACGAGATCGCCAGCAGAGGCGACCCGGTAATCGCTTCGGCGAGCAGTTCCTCGACGTTCGACGGCGTCACGAGGTAGAGCGCCTGCATCCAAGACGCGTCCCACTCCGGCAGCACGAACTCGATGCCGTTATCTTTGGCGTTGCCGTAGACGCGATAAGGAAGCAGCTTCTCGAATTGCCGTTCGATGGCCAGCAGCCACGCCCGATTCACTTTGCGTCCGCAATGATTGTGCAGGATGATGTGCGTCTGGTTCATGACATCGCGGTAATGCTCGATCACGAGCGTCCGGTCCGTCGGCAGCCCGCACGCGTGATGTTGGGCGCGTATGACGGAGACGAGAGATTCGGCCGAAAGTCTATCCAAGCCGTATTCGGCGGCCAACCAGTCGCAGATCGCTTCGTCTTGACTCGAATTCTCGCCGTACTCGGCAGGATCGTCCGATAAACCTAGCCGGCTTGCCGTCTCTCGAATGAACGCGCCGATCCGTTCGCCCATCTCGTACGACCGGCTGCCCGATTCGTTGCGCCAGAACGGCACTTCGCTGAACCGATTGCCTGCCTCGGATACGTACACGCGATCGTTGCCGATTTCGCGGATCATCCAAGCGCTCGTCCCGAGCAGGAAGACGTCGCCGACTCGGCTCTCGTGGATGAATTCTTCATCCAATTCGCCCAGATGGACGCGGCTATCCATATGATGCACGGGGTACGCGCCGCTTTGCGGAATCGTGCCCGCTCCCGTCACCGCCGCCATAAGCGTATTGCTTCGTTTGCCGATGACGCCGGTATCTCGGTTCCATTCGACTAGCGGCCTTACGAACGGATAGAAACCCGCCAGCACGCTAAGAGCGCGCTCGAATTCCGTCCTAGGGAATCGATGGTAGCTATCGCTTCCTCGGATGAGACGATACAATTGTCCGGCTTGCCAATCGCCTGAGGCGACAGCCGCGACGATATGCTGCGATAGGACGTCTAGCGGCTGTTCGGGAATGCGGATGTCTTCGATCTCGCGGCTGGCAATCAGCTTGCTGAGCACGGCGATCTCGGGCAGCGCCGTCTTCTGCCGGGCAATGAGCAAGCCTCGGCTCGCTTCGCCGACGCCGTGGCCTGCCCGCCCGATGCGCTGAATGCCGCGAGCGGCTTCTTGCGGAGAGTCGATCTGAATGACGAGATCGATATGCCCGACATCGATGCCGAGTTCAAGCGAGGAAGTGGCGACGATGCATCGCAGCTCGCCCGCTTTGAGCATCCGTTCGACTTCCAATCGGCGTTCCTTCGAGATGCTTCCATGATGCGAACGCGCCATCTCGTAACCGACGTGATCGTTCAATCGAAGGCAAAGCCTTTCGCAAAGACGCCTGCTGTTCACGAATAACAGCACGGAACGGCAGCCTTCCATTGCCTGCATGATCCGGTCCAGGAGCGGGAGCCATACTCCCTCCCGGGTTGCCGCGCTTCGGCTCGTATCGGGCATCGATACGGCGATCTGCATCCGTTTGCGCATTTCGCTGCGGACGATCGCGACGGGGCGCGGCTTCGGCGAGGAATGGTCCTCTTCTTCCCATCCGCCGAGGAACGCCGCGACTCGCTCGATCGGCTGCTGCGTGGCGGATACGCCGATCCGTTGCGGCGATCTCCCGCATAGATGCGCAAGCCTCTCTAATGATAACGACAGATGGGCTCCGCGCTTCGAGGCGGCGAGATCGTGAATTTCATCTACGATCACCTGCTCGACCGTTCGCAGCATCGCCCGGCCTTTATCCGAGATCAGCAGCAAAAAGAGCGATTCGGGAGTCGTGATGAGAACCTCCGGCGGATGGCGCAGCATTGCGGCTCTCTTGCTCTGCGGCGTGTCGCCCGTGCGCACTTCGCACCGGATGCCCGGCCAATCCGCTTGCCGTTCCGCCGCTCGCGAATCCAACTGCTCCACGAAGCCGACGACGTGGTGGTGAATGTCGTTATTGAGCGCTTTAAGCGGCGTTACGTACAAGACGCGAACGCCGCGCGGCGCAGATTCATCCGTGCTCGCGTTTGCGAGGCGGTCCAGGCACGGCAGCAGCGCAGCTAACGTCTTGCCCGAGCCGGTAGGCGCGGCGATCAGCGTATGGTTGCCCGACCGAATCGCTTGCCAAGCTTCCGACTGCACGTCGGTAGGCTCCCCGAACGTACGCGCGAACCATTCGGACAGGACGGGATGGAACGGTAATTTTCCTTGCGATCTATCCACCGGATCTTCTCCTTGTATAGAAGGATTTCGTTAGGATGAAGTATTCGGTATAGCCCCCCGTTTTCCCTACTTAAACCGGTCTTAAACCGTAATCCATATAATCCGGATCCGAACCTTTCGTCTCCTTCCCGAGCAGCATCACCGCCATCGATCCGATGACGATCGCGACGAAGAATACGATAAACACCGCGGTTACGGCCGTTCCGCCGGAGATCAGCATCCCGACCAGATAAGGTCCGATCACGCCGCCGATGCGGCCGATCGACGCGGCAAGGCCAACTCCCGTCGAACGCACCGAGGTCGGATACAGCTCAGGCGTGTATGCGTACATCGCCCCCCATGCGCCGAGATTGAAGAACGACAAGCAGATTCCCGCCGCGATGAGCATCCCTTCCGTCGTCGCGACGCCGAACCAAATCGCGCTAGCTCCCGTTAGCAGCAAATAAGTGGCTAGCACGAACTTCCTGCCCAGCTTTTCGATGAGATAGGCCGCCGTGAAGTATCCCGGAAGCTGCGCGAGCGTAATGATGAGCACGTACTCGAAGCTTTTGACGAGCCCGAAGCCTTTAAGCAGCATGACGGATGGCAACCACAGGAACATGCCGTAATAGGAAAAAACGACGCAGAACCATAGGACCCACAGCATGACGGTCGACCGCCGGTGGGGAGAGGACCATACGGCGGACATCCGTTCGCCGAACCGAAGCTTCCGCGTACGTTGTCTCGCTAGAAACCGCGGCGAATCGTCGATCGTTCGTCTAAGCACGTACGCGTACAAGCACGGGATCGCCCCGATGACGAACGCAATCCGCCAACCGTAGTCCGGAATGACGAAATAGGCGATGATCGCCGACAAGATCCATCCGATCGCCCAGAAGCTTTCGAGCAGCACGACCGCCCTCCCCCGATCCGCAGTCGGAACCGATTCGGAGACGAGCGTAGACGCGACCGGCAGCTCCCCGCCTAAGCCGAAGCCCGCCACGAACCGCAGCAAGCACAGAACGACGAAGCTGGTCGCTAATGCCGAAAGCCCGCTCGCGATCGAGAAAATGACAAGCGTCCACAGCAGCACCGCCTTGCGGCCGAACTTGTCCGCGAGCGCGCCTGCGGCAAAAGCGCCGACGGCCATCCCGATCGAGTTGATAGCCGCGACTAACCCGACCTGATGCGGAGCCAGCTTCCATTCGACGGCCAGCGCCGCCACGATGAACGAGATCATGCCGATATCCATCGCGTCGAACAGCCAGCTGATGCCCGCGCTGAACAGAAGCTTTCGCTGCTTCGGCTCCTTCAGCAATGTCGATTGAGACATTATTATCCTCGCTTTCCATCCTTATCTCCCCGTAGTGTTACCCAAAAACCGCGCAACATGAATAGCCCCCGCGATTTCGTCGCGGGGGGACACACTGCCTTCTACTACATCCGTTCCTCAACAGTATGAAGTACAGTTAATCAACCGGAAACTGCATTTTCCAGCTCAATACCTGCACCGAATGCAAGTATTGACCGTCAATCCACGGGGATCCTCCCTATTCTCCAAAACAACTGCACTTCATGCTGTAGACTGGTTAGTTGCTAACCGAAACGCCGAATAACTGTATTCCACGCAGTCAATCGAGGCTTGATGCGTAGCGAACTTCCTCCCCGCCTTCACCCTATAACCCCGTCGACTGCAAATCCCGCAAGTTCTGCACGTTGAACAGCCTCGCATACCCTCCGCCGAGTCGCATTAACTGCTCGTGGGTCCCTTTTTCCTTAACCTCTCCGTCCTCGATCAGCACGATTTGGTCGGCGTGCGTGATCGTGGACAGACGGTGGGCGACGATCAAAGTCGTGCGGTCTTTGGCAAGCTTGTCGAGCGACTCTTGGATCGAATGCTCGGATTCGAGATCGAGCGCCGACGTTGCTTCGTCCAACACGAGAATGCGCGGATTTTTCAAGAACACGCGCGCGATCGCGATGCGCTGCTTTTGCCCGCCGGACAGCTTGACGCCCCGCTCCCCGATCTCCGTGTCGTAACCGTTCGGAAGCGCAGTAACGAAATCGTGCGCGTTCGCCGCGATAGCCGCTTGCACGATCGCCTCGTCGTCCGCGTCCGGGTCGCCGAACAGGATGTTGTCGCGCACGCTGCCGCTGAACAGGATGTTGTCCTGCAGCACCATGCCGATTTGGCTCCGCAAGCTCTTAAGCGTAATGTCGCGTATCGGTATGCCGTCCAGCCGGATCGAACCCTGCTGTATATCGTAAAAGCGCGGCAGCAAGCTGATGAGCGACGATTTGCCGCCTCCGCTCATGCCGACGAAAGCGACCGTCTGCCCGGGCTCGATCGTCAAGCGAATCCGATTCAATACCCAGCCTCCGGAGTCCTTATATTTAAAGCTAACGTCCTCGAACTCGATCTTTCCCCGGACATGTTCGATCGGCTGCGCTTCCGCCTCGTCCACGATGTCGTACGGCTCATGCATGAATTCGACGACGCGCTCGAGCGAAGCGCTTGCTTGCGTCAGCTCCGTCGAAGCGTTAACGAGCCTGCGGAGCGGCGTATATAAGCGATCCAGATAAGCGAAGAACGCCATGAACGCCCCGATCGTGAGGTTATCGTGAATGACCTGGTAACCGCCGTAAGTCAGCACGGCAAGCGGCGCCAAGTCCGTCAGCGTGTTGATGACGGAGTTCGTTCTGGCGTTCCACCGCGTCAGCGCGAGCGCCTTGCTAAGAAAGTTCCGGTTTCGATCGGCGAATCTCGCCGCTTCCTCGCTCTCCAGCGTGAAGCTCTTCGTTACCGCGATTCCGTTCACCCGCTCGACGAGGTAGCTTTGCATGTCCGCCAGCGCCTGCGATCTCGCCTTTGCATGGCCTTTGAGCCGCTTGTACAGCTTCTTCACGGCGAGCCCGTAGAATGGCAGCACCGCGATCGCGACCAGCGTCAGATCGAAGTCCATATAGAACATGAAGCCAAGGGCGATGACGAGCGTGAACATGTCGAGCCACACGTTCATGAGGCCCGTCTCGACGATGCTCTTCGTCTGTTCCGCGTCATTGATCATGCGGGAGATGATTTCCCCCGTCTTGCGGTTCTGGTAGTAGCCGAGCGACAGCTTCTGAACGTGGGCGTACAAGTAATTGCGCAAATCGTACAAAATGCGGCTAGTCGTTAGCTGAGCGAAATATTGGCGTAAATATTCGACCGGCGCGCGTACGACGACGAACAGAGCGAACGCGCCCAGCATCGTGTAGACGAGCCGCTCTACCTTTACGTCGGTCGGCAGATCGCCTAGCAGCACGTCGTCCACGATGTATTTCATGATGATCGGCAGCGTAAGCGGAATGCCGAACTTGATCATTCCGATGACAAGCGTCAGCGCGATCGACTTCCAATAAGGTTTAACGAAACGATAATAAGCGGCGAAGTTTCTCATGCTGTTCCTTCCCGCGCCAATTCGCGCAACATTTGCTAATTTAATTACAGATCTATCAATGGCGGTATGTGCTATAATCGATAGATTGTTCACCTATTCGTATATGATCGCAGGAGGCTTGCACGACTTACATCATGATGACGCCGCACAGAAATCCCCCTGTCCCTCCGCTAATTCCGTTAATCGTCGGGATGATCGCCATATCATTCGCGCCGATACTCGTACGCTTGTCGGATGCCGAAGTATCCGTCCAAGCGATGTACCGCATGCTGTTCACCGTCTTGTTTATGCTGCCCTTCGGCCGGAAGCAATTGAAGTCGGCAAGCTCGATTTCAGGCAAAGACTGGGCTTTGCTGGCGCTTGCCGGCGTATTCTTGGCTTTGCATTTTCTATTATGGATGGCATCGCTCGATTATACGTCCATCGCCAGCTCGACGATCATCCTCGCGTTAGAGCCTGTGTTCGTCATGGTCGGCGCGTATTTCTTGTTCAAAGACCGCATCCGAAAGCTGGCCTTATTCGGCTTATTCGTCGCCTTGGTCGGCACCTGCTTCGTCAGCTCCGGCGACCTCGTTCTATCGGAGACCGCGTTCACCGGCGACTTGCTATCGTTCTTCGGTACGCTTGCGGTCGTCTTCAACATGCTGATCGCCAAAAGAATATTGACCCGGGTGCCGTCCTTCGTCTATAGTATCGTCGTATTCGGGGTATCGGCCGTCCTATTCGCGATCTATAACGTAGCCTTGGGCATCTCCTTTACCGAATATCCTCCCGAAGAATGGCTCGTATTCCTGCTTCTCGCCATCGTACCTACCGTATTCGGGCATTTGATCTTCAATTGGCTGCTCCAATATTTGAAAACGACGACGGTATCCATGTCCGTGCTTGCGGAGCCGGTAGGCGCCAGCATCCTCGGGATGTTCATTTTCGGAGAAATGATTACCGGTTTTCAGTTGGCGGGCGGAGCGCTCGTCATTGCCGGCTTGCTGTTCTACCTGCGCTCGGAGCAACGGACCGAGGCGTAACGGCATCATACGGCACATGCGCAAAAACCCGCGGCTTCGCGGGTTTTCGCGTCTTAATGGGAATGCTTAAGGTGCTGCAGCGTCAGCGAGAAAATCTGTTCGATGTGCGCGTCGTCCAGCGAATAATAGACCGTCTTCCCCGCTTTGCGCCGTTTGACGATTCTAAGGTTGCGCAAATAACGCAACTGATGCGACACGGCCGACTGCCCCATGTCGAGCAGCACGCACAGATCGTGGACGCATAGCTCGTTAATCAGCAAAGCGCCGATCAGCTTCACCCTCGTCGGATCGCCGAGCGCCTTGAACATCTCGGCCAGCTCGGCGGCGGAAGCTTCGTCTACCATTCGGTTTTTGACTGTCGATAAATCCGTATCCGTGCCCGCGCAGCTATCTTCGCATAGCTCGACGGCTTGTTTGTCTACCATTTCGATACCACCTTACGCTCGCTCTCTTGCCCTTCATTATAGCCGTTCGAGAGCGGCTATAAAAGGCTTCACCCCTATCTTTGTCTTAACATATGAATATTTGTTCATTCGTTGTTGACAATCTGAACGGTTTTGGAATAATATATGAGCAAACATTCATATGTTTACGAGGTGACCAAGATGACCAAACAAACGACTGTAGGGGACGATTCTTGCTGCAGCAAGAATGATTCAAATGCCCGACATAACCATCGTCACGAGCACGAACACGATCATTCGCACGATCGCAACCATGACGGACACGACCACGAACACGAACACGGCGGCGGGAACCGCATGCTTTATCTTCTCATTGCATCCACTATCGGATATTTCGCGGCGCTGGGCCTAGACGGCCAGTCGAGCTCAGCTATCGTACTCCCCCTTTATATCGCGGCTATCGTGCTTAGCGGTTACGGCACGTTCCTCCGCGGCTTGCGCAACCTCGCGAAGCTTCGTTTCAACATCGATACGCTCATGACGATCGCGCTGATCGGCGCCGTCTCCATCGGCGAATGGAAAGAAGCTTCCCTCGTCGCGATCTTGTTCGGGTTGAACGAGCTGCTCGAAGGGATCGGGATGGACAAAGCCCGCAACGCAATGGGCAAGCTGCTGGCGATCGCCCCCGTGCAAGCATGGAAACTCGAAGACGGCGTAGAGACGATCGTTCCGATCGCGCAGCTTCGCGTCGGCGATACGGTCATGGTCAAGCCCGGCGACAAAATCCCATCGGACGGGATCGTCTTATCCGGCAGCAGCTCGGTGAACGAAGCCGCCATTACCGGCGAATCGCTTCCCGTCGACAAGTCCGCAGGCGATTCGGTACTCGGCGGCAGCATCAACAACGAAGGCGTGCTTAGGCTTACCGTCACGAAAGCTTACGCGCAATCCGCGCTGGCGACGATCATGAAGCTGGTGCAAGACGCGCAGAAGCAGCGTACGCCGACGGAGCTGTTCATCAACCGCTTCGCGAAAGTGTATACGCCGCTTATCATGGCGATATCCGCGGTCGTCTTCCTCTTCCCTCCGCTGGCGCTCGGGACGGATTGGTTGAAGTCGCTGTACGAGGCGCTCGCCGTATTGATCGTCGGATGCCCTTGCGCGCTAATCTTGTCGTCTCCGATCGCCATCCTATCGGGCATTACGCGCAGCGCGAGACTCGGCGTCCTCGTCAAAGGCGGAGCCTACTTAGAGACGCTTGGCAAGCTCGATTCCCTCGCCTTCGATAAAACCGGCACGTTGACGAAAGGCGAGCCTCGCGTCGCGCGTACGGTCGTCTACGACGAGGAACGGTTCTATGCGGCAGCGGGCGCGATCGAGCGGAGCTCAACGCACCCGATCGCCAAAGCGGTGATGAAGCATCTGGAATCGTTAGGCATTGAGGCGAAAGAAGCCGAGGATATACAGGCCGTGGCGGGACGCGGAATGACGGCCGTGTTCGAAGGGCAACGGTATTGGCTGGGCAATGAGCGCGGCATCGGGCACGTATCGCTAACGGATGAAGCGTCCGCCGCCCTTGCCGGAATGAAAGAGGATGCGCTCACGATCGTCGCCGTAGCGGACGAATCGCGCGTGTTCGGCCTGTTCGGCATCGCCGACGAGCTTCGCGAGGAGAGTCGCGACGTCGTCGCCGAGCTGCATCGCAGCGGCATTCGCAAGACGGTCATGTTAACGGGCGATCATCCGCAAATCGCGAAACAAGTGGCCGAGACCGTCGGAGTCAAAGAAGTTCATGGCGGTTTGCTGCCCGAAGATAAAGTTAAGCTCGTGAAGAAGCTGGCGGAGAGCGGTACCGTCGGCATGATCGGCGACGGCATCAACGATACGCCGGCGCTCGCGACCGCCCAGCTCGGCATCGCGATGGGCAAAGGCGCGGACAGCGCGATCGAGACGGCGGATATCGTGCTGCTGCAGGATCATCTCGGCAAGCTGCCCGCCGCCATTCGCATCGCCAGACGCGTGAATCGTATCGTGAAATTTAACATCTCGGTATCCATCGGACTCAAACTTCTCGCCCTCCTGCTTACGATTCCAGGCTGGCTGACGTTATGGGTCGCCATCCTGTCGGATATGGGCGCAACGATCTTCGTGACGTTCGTCAGCCTGACGATCTTGCTGCCGGCCGAAGATCAAAGCTGAAACAGCGACAAGACGACGCCGATCGCGAACCCGCATAACGCGCCGTTGACCCGAATCCATTGCAGGTCTTTGCCGACTTTCTCCTCCAGCATGGCAACAAGCTCTTTGTCGTCCATTCTGTCGACGTTCTCCTTCACGAGCGCGCCGATCCGATAATGGTTGGACTCGACGATATGAACGATGAATCCCAAGAGGCGGTCCTCCCAGCGAGCGACCGCCTCCGCGTTGCCGCCTGCCGCACGAACGATCGCACGATAAGCGGAGAACACGGCTTTGCCGCCGCGCTCCTTCTCTTCTTCAAGCCTTGACACGATCGCCGCGCGCGTTTGATCGAGCAAAGCGGCAATCATTCGTCCTCCATTCTCGCCTTCGATCGTTCCGCTCAAACCGTTACTTAACCTCGTTAATTTATCTTCGTCGCTCGCTAGCTTGTGCAGTTGCTCGCGAAGCTCGCGCACGATCATCTCCCGATTCCCGTTGCGCGGCTGCCGCAAATCATGAATCGCGGATGTCAGCATCCCCTGCAAAATCGCGCCAAGCTTCTCCTCGCTCATAAAGCCGGATATCGCCTGCACGGCGAAGCCCATGAATCCCCGCACGTTCACCGCCGACAGCTTCTCGCTTGCCAACTGTCCAAGCCGATAAGCGGTCTCGGGCTTCTCTACCCAATCCGCCGCTTTATCGAGCGCGAAATCAAGCGCCTTCTCGTCCATCCGTTCTTGGAGCGCATACGCTAAAGCCGACTCCGCAACCGGCTTTACGTTCATATCCCGCGCGAAGCCTGCCAGCACTCTCTGAACCGCCGGCACGGCATTCTCGGCAGGCAGTCCGCGAACGAACTCCGTCGCCGCTTCCAGCAAGGCGACTCGGTTGCGGCGTCTGCGGAGCAGCTTAGCCGCGCCCATCGCCGCCATGCGCAACACCCGCCATTGCCGAAGCTTGTTCGTAATGCTTGTCTTGTTCAGCAGCTCGTTCTCCATCGACGAGACGAGCGATTGCACGATCCGGTCTTTGTTCTTGAGCAGCAGCGACGTATGCGGAATCGGCAATCCGAGCGGATGCCGGAATAGCGCCGTCACCGCGAACCAGTCCGCGACGCCCCCGACCAATCCGGCTTCGAAGCCGCCTTGCAGGATCAATTGCGCCGTGCCGTCCGGCATGAACAGCGTCGCGGCGAACCCTGCGGCCATGACCGCCAGCGAGGTGCCGGCAATGAATTTGGATCTCATGAGAATGCCTCCCCGTTGCCGAACGGCCCGTTATTGTGCGGTGACATAGGCAAGCAGCAATGCCGCGGTGTTCGCGATAGCGTCCGCGTGCGTGCGTTCCATGCCGTGCGAAGCGTGCACGCCCGGGCCGATCAACGCGGCCCGTACGTTGCTGCCTCCCCTTAACGCGGCGGACGCGTCCGACCCGTAGTACGGGTAAATATCGACGGCGTGCGGGATACCCGACTCCTTGGCAAGCGCGATCAATCCGGAGGTCATCCCGTAATCGTACGGACCGGAGGAATCTTTGGCGCAGATCGATACGTCTCGCTCCGTCGCGGACAGATCGTCCCCTATCGCTCCCATATCGACGGCGATCATCTCCGTAATATCGCCTGGAATGTGCGAGGAGCCATGACCGACTTCTTCGTACGTCGAAAATATGATTTTCACGGTTTTGGCCGGTCGTACGCTTTCTCTCGCCAGCCACTCCATCAATCCGAACAACGCTGCGACGCTCGCTTTATCGTCGAGATGGCGGGATTTCACCCAACCGTTGTCAAGCAAGCGGGCTCTCGGGTCCCACGAGACGATATCTCCGACGGAGATCCCTAGCCGTTCGGTTTCCTCCTTCGTCGACGTCGGCTCGTCGATGCGGATTTCCATGTTCGCTTCCTCGCGTTTCCAGTCCCTGGCGTCGGAATACACGTGAACGGAAGGTTTCGTGGACAACACCGTTCCTTCGTACGCTCTCCCGTCCCTCGTATGGATCAGGCAGTACTCTCCCTCCACCGTATGCATCGCGTAGCCGCCGATCGGCGTAAACCGCAGCATGCCGTTGGGCTTGATCGAACGCACCATCGCGCCGAGCGTGTCCACGTGCGCCGTCAGGCCGACGACTTCATCGGAATCGTCGCCCTCGATCGTTACGATGCCGTTGCCTTTCGGAGTCATGCGCATCTCGTAGCCTAGCTTCTCCGCCTCGGCTTTGACGAGCGACATGATCTTCATGCAGTAACCGCTCGGACTCGGCGTCTCCAGAAGCCATCGCAGCGTATCCATCATGTAAGTTCTGTCCAGTTCCGGTTGTGCGTTCGATTGCATTCCGAATCCCCCTGTTGACATTTTGCGGTAACGGTCCATATAATAGTCACATCTTACTTGAGGAGGTCGATGTCATATGTTGAGCCGCGTATCGATTGTTTCTTCCGCTGCACAACTTCATAGTTCCCGGCCTCTACGGATCGCTTTCTGATCGACCGTTCGTCGATCGATGCTGCCGCATGGAACCGGTGACGGTTCCATGCGGTTTTTTATTGACTTGCCAGCCGCGGGAATATTTCCTGCGGTTTTTTCTGCATTTTAACCCAATCGAAGCCCAAAAGGAGCAACCCATTTGAAACCACGATCGAATCAACTTCTAGAACAATACGGCTGGAACGAGCATTGGGATGCATGTTTAACCGAGACGAACGATAAAATCCGCGGCTTGCGTCCCGCCAGAGTCATCGCGCAGCATTCGCATTCGTACCAGGTGATGACGCAGGACGGCGAGCATACCGCCGCCGTTTCCGGCAAATACGCGTATACGGCCGTTCAGCCCAGCGACTTTCCGGCCGTCGGCGACTGGGTCATGACCGAACCGATGCCGGGCGAATCCCGCTCCGTCATTCATGCCCTTCTCCCCCGCCGGTCCGCGATGACTCGCCGAGCGGCAGGCAACGTCGAAGCGGAGCAAGTGATCGGCGCGAATATCGACTTCCTGTTCATGACCTCGGCGCTCAATCAAGATTTCAACATCCGCAAAATCGAACGCTACTTGATTGCGGCATGGGAAAGCGGCGCGACGCCGATCGTCATGCTGACGAAAGCCGATCTGTGCCCGAATCCCGAGGCTTACCTCGCTCAAGTCGAACAAGCGGCGCCCGGCGTACCGGTGTATTTCGTGAGCGCCTTGCACGATCAAGGATTGGGACAGTTGCAACCGTACCTGCGCAAGGGAGCGACGATCGCCGTAACCGGTTCCTCCGGCGTAGGCAAGTCCACGCTGCTCAACTGGCTGTCCGGACAATCGCGAATGGCGACGTCCGGCATACGCGAGAGCGACGCCCGAGGGCGCCACACGACGACGCACCGCGAGCTGTTCCCGCTGGCTTGCGGCGCGCTCGTCATGGATACGCCCGGCATTCGCGAGCTGCAGCTGTGGGATTCCCAAGACGGCTGGCAACAAGCGTTCTCGGACATAGAGGCCCTGGCCGCCAAATGCCGGTTCCGCGATTGCCGGCACGAATCCGAAGCCGGCTGCGCCGTTTCCGAAGCGATCGCCAGCGGCGAGCTCGAAGCCGGCAGACTCGCCAACTACAAGAAAACGGCCCGAGAGCTTGCCCGCCAAGCGAGCAAGGAAAACAAAGCGCTTAGCAAGCAGGATGCCAAGAAGTCGAAATCTTCCGCCCGCTCCCGCAAACCTTCGCGTTATGATGCGGACGAGCTTGATTAACTTTCGCCGCGGAACGATTTGCCGTGATAATCGCTAATGTACTTGAACAGCTTGCGGCCGTCGGACGGAATATCAGGGTCGGGCGCCAAAGGAAAGTACATCGCCTGATAAGGCTCCGGCACCCATATGTACTTGTGAACGTATTCCGTCAGCACGAATCCGCACCGTTGCCAGAATCGCAGCCGGCTTACGTCTTCCGGCGTCTTGCCGTATTCGACTTCGATCAGCAAGCCGTCGGCAGACAGCTCGCCCGCCGCCCAGTTCTTGATCTCGCCGAGCAACGCCTGCCCGATGCCTTGGCCCCTGCTGTCTTCGCGTACGGCCAAATAATCGATGAGCAGCAGCTTGCCTTGCGCGACCTGGCCGGTAATCGCCATCGCAGCTACGCCCCGTTCGTCGCATGTAACGTGTAAATAAGCGATTCGCTTGCGAAACATCGAGATTAGAATAGACTCCGGTTTACCTTCGGGGAACGCTTGCCGATAAAGGCCGAGCGCCCCCGGCCAGTACCGGTCATCCAGCTTGTCCAACGTAATCATCGCGCGAACTCCTCCTTGCTCAGCATCGCCTGAAAGAACGCAAAAATACGCCCGAAGGCGTATCGATCAAGTGCCGAATCTTCGGCGATAATCGCATCTGCGGCAAAGCTCCTCGACGACTTCGCGTCTCGAGAATCCGTCGTACATCCGTTTCGCCCGATCGCCTTCGATGATTTCGGCGAACGGCTTCTCGTGCACGTTGCCCAGGTTAATGACGCCTTCTCCGTCCAGACAGCACGGAATGACCGTCCCGTTCGACAGGATGCCCGCTTGATTGCGAAGTCCGTGGCAGAAGCCTCTGTTCAAGTCTTCTTCCTCCGTCAGCGCAGGCCATACGAACTCCGTCTCGTGATTGACGTAGATCCGATCCGCGATCCGGATGCCGCTGCCGCGTTTGAAATCGTCTTCGATCTTATAATCAAGCCCGAACTCGCGCTCGATGATAGCCAGTACTTCGCGGTTCCGGTCGCGCGCCAAATTCGTCTCGTTGTCGGACGCTAGGTTCCATAAACGCAACGAAATAAGAACGTTCGACTGCGCGACCGCTTCCTTGGCGAACCGAAGCACGCTTAAGACGTATCCTTCCTTGTCTTGGGAGCCCGGATGTCCATCCCAGCTATGGAGCGAGAAGTTGATTTGCCGCAGCGCGGGTTTGCCCAGAATCTTATGGCTCGCTTTATGCAGCAGCGTTCCGTTCGTCGTCAGGTTCACCTTGAGACCTCGGTCATGACTGATGTCGAGCAGCTCGTCGATTCTCGGATGCAGCAGCGGCTCGCCTTTGACATGAAAATAAATATGGTCGGTATAAGGCTTAACCTCGTCTACGATATGCGTGAACTTGTCTACTTGTATAAAAGTAGCTTTACGCTCCGTCGGAGGACAGAACGTGCAAGAGAGATTGCAGACGCTCGTAATTTCGACGTAAAATTTTTTGAATCTTTTCAAGGCATATGCTCCTATCGGACTTGCGTGAGTTGCGATATTCCCATTATACCAAGCCTGGTTCGGATTAGGAATCGCGGCGCCGGCTGTTAAGACTTGTCATCGTAGGCGACCAGCCGCGCATCGAGCTTCCCGCCATCGATTCGCACGATCGCAAAAGAGTACTGCGGCTGTCTTCGTTTGTCCGTCGGAGACCCGGGGTTAAGAACGAGCGTCTTGCCGATTCGCTTCAACACCGGCGTATGGGAATGCCCGTAGACGATCATGTCGAGCCGCTGTCCCCGGAAAGCTTCCACCGCCCTCGTCTCGGTCGCGATCGACTTGTTCGTACCGTGACCGTGAATAAGGCCGATCATGCACCCTCCGAGCTTAAGCAGCTTCTTCAAACCGAACTTCTTGCGCAGCTCGAGCCCATCGTTGTTACCGGAGACGCCGTATGTCGGCGCATAAGCGGACAACATCAGGTAGACTTCCGCACTTGTCCAATCGCCCGCATGAAGAATCGCGTCCGCGTCCGCAAGCTCCGCGATTAGCCGATCGGGAAGTTTCTTGTTCATCCTGGGCATATGCGTATCGGAAATGACGACGATTTTCACCCGCATCACCTCGCTTCTTGCTTCTAGCATACCATTCGAAAGATCGTCTGATGAAGGAGCATTTCGCATACGGAAACGAAAAGACGCTTGGATATCCCAAGCGCCGTCCGGCGACGTATTCGCCGCTCTTTCCCTTATTTATATTTCTCTTTCACCTCGACTAATACGCCAAGCGCATTCGATGTGTCGAAATATTCATACGCCTCATAGCCCTTTTCGTGTTTGAAAAGCGAATCAAACCCTGCGTTCTTCATCGTCTGTTCGTCATTTTCCAGAGGTCCGTCCGACAACAAACAAATAGAGCAAATGGACGTGCCGTGTTCTTGCAACCATGCCGCCCATGGGTCATTGTTGCCTAAAGGCTGGATAATCTCAAACCAGAAATTCTCGCTGAATACGCTCTCTACCTTCATTGGGGTATCCGTGATGTCGGCGCCTTTATACTTCATATAAGGCTTTCTTACCTGAGTATGCTCCGTATGATGCTCAGTTGGCTCTTTCCCGGTGCCTAACAAAGATTTATAGGCGGAAACCGTTTTGTCTAAATCGTCCGTAACGACGATAACCTTAATGACTTTCGTAGATGATAGCGTCATATTGTTCTCTCCCTTATGGTGATCTGATCTATTTATCTATTGGTGAATCCGCCGTCGGCGATAATTTCCGCGCCCGACACGTACGAAGATTCGTCGGACGCCAAGAACAAGGCTACCGCCGCGATCTCGCTAGGCTTTCCGATATGTCCTACGGGGATTTGCGAGATGATATTGTTGCGCAGCTCGTCATCGCCGCTTACGAATTCCGTGAACGCCTTCGTATCCGTTGGTCCAGGGCTTATCGCATTCGCTCGAATCCCCTTTTCCGCAAGCTCTCCCGTGAACGAACGCGCCATGGACCTGACCGCGGCTTTCGCCGCGTTATAGACAATGGCGTTTTTCCCGCCTTGGAAACCTGCAATCGACGAGATCAGAACAATGGAAGATTTATCGGACATATAGGGAAGCAGCTTCTGCACCGTGAAAAAAGCCGAAAAAACGTTAAGGTTCATCGTCAAATGAAACTGCTCGGGCGTGACTTCCGGAATCGGGCTTTGCAGTCCGTTACCCACGATCGGCAGAACGGCCTTTAATTTACGCCCCGTTTTTTTGACGGCTTCCGCTATTTTTTCCAATTCATTCACGTTGGTGGCATCGACTTTTAGAATATCAACGACCTGACTGTTTCCTTCGAATCGTTTCTTTAAGGTTTCAATATCGCGACCGGCCACGATCACGTCGGCGCCTTCGCTGATGAACCGTTCCGCGATCGCTCTGCCGATCCCGTCCGCCGCGCCGGTGACAACGACCAATTGTTTATCCAAACCTTTACTCATTCGACAATCCTCCTATCCTGTTTCCCCGTCGTACTTAAAATCAAGTTGCCGTCTAATCTCATCCATCATGCTCATCACGGATAAGGTGTCTTCCCAAGACATAACCGAAGATTGGACCTTTCCTTCCAATAGACACCTTTGCACCTCGGCGGCTTCGTAATGCAAGCCGAAGAGCCCGTCGCGCCCATCGTCATAACGCTCATGCGTCTTTGAGACGTACTCGAACGTTGAACCGTCATTATAGTAAACCGTGAAGTCCGACGGTCTGTAGAACGGCCTTCTGATTTCGATTCTTCCTTTGGTTCCGCAGATGGCGGCGGTGACGGGAGACGACGCCAGCGAGCCGAAAGACAACAACGCGAGCGCGCCCGTACCATTGCCGTATTCGAAAATGGCGGCACCGTTGGAGTCTACCCCTGTTGGCGATGCGGAGGCGGCAGCGAGTATTCTCGTCGCGTTGCCTAGCAAATACTGCACGAATGAAATCGGATATACGCCCAAGTCCAGAAGCGCTCCGCCCGCAAGCTCTGGCGCATAGAGGCGGTGTTTAGGATCATAAGGAAAGCTGACCCCATGGTCGGCGATGATCTGAACAATGTCCCCTATTTCGCCCTTATCGATCAATTCCTTGACCTTGATGATATGCGGGAGAAATCGCGTCCAATACGCCTCCATAACGAATAGATTTTTCTCTTTCGCTAAATCGATAATTTCTTTCGCCTGCTTATAATTTTGCGTAAATGCTTTCTCGACCAGAATAGGCTTATCGTGCTGCAAACACTTCATCGCCCACTCATGGTGCTGCGCATGCGGCGTTGCGATATATATCACGTCAATGTCAGGATCGCTCATCAGCTCTTCGTACGAACCGTACGCTTTGTTTATGGACGGAAACTCGCGTTGAAAAGCTTGCGCCTTTTGCAAGTCGCGGGAACCGACGGCTGCGATGTTTCCTCCGGCTTGGATCACCTGCGCGGAAAAACAGCTTGCGATCCAGCCAGCGCCAAGGATACCCCATCTATGCGTATTCGGCATCGTTTCGTCTAGTTGAACAGGAAAAGACCTAGCCGGCAAAAATTCTTTTTTGACGTTTTTCATCGGTTATAAGTAATCCTTCCTGTATAAAATGTTCAAGCTTCTCTTTCGCCGAGCGACCAATTTTCAGCGCTGTTCTCCACCACGCAAACTAAAATATCGTCGCGCCTGATACCGATGTCTACCAGCCTCTTGGTTAATTCTTTATAGGTCGTTTTCTTCTGCTCAAGCGAAAACATTTGAACCATCGTAATTCGAATGATGATTAAATCCCGTCTATCGCGATTGTCATAGGTCGGAGAGAAAATAATCTCCCCTTCGCCATGCGGTCTAAACACTTGGAACAGATCGGTTGGATCCATGCCTAGACCCGCTATCAACGATTGATGAATGGCATTGGATATTCCTTTTCCTTTGTCCTCGAACACCGACCTGTTTAAGTCGACTTGAATCAACGGCATAGTTAACTCCTTCTTTTCGCTTATTATAGAGCGCCGGCACTCATGCCCTTCTCAAAACTCTTCTGCATGAACAAATAAACGATAATTACGGGAATAGCAGTGAGCACGGCCGACGCCAAGATCTTCGTCTGGTCGTTCGTAAATTCGCCTTGGAAGTATTGCGGGAGCAACGTTACCGTCTGCATATCCGAGCTTTGCAAGAACAATAGCGGCAAGAGATAGGTGTTCCATGAGTTGATGAGCGTCAGTACGATAATGGATGCCGCAATCGGCTTGGTAAGCGGAAGGATGATATGCCAGAACGTCGAAAAAACGCTCGCGCCGTCCATTCTTGCCGCCTCCATTAACTGACTGGGAATCCCGCTGTTGAAATTTCTGGCAAGGAGAATGGTGAATGGCAACTGCAATGCCGCGGTAGGTAATATGACGGCCCAAAAGGTGTTAAACATATGCAGCTTTTGAAACGTTACGAACAATGGCGATAACAAAATGACTTCGGGCAAAGTCAACGCAACAAGAATCAACCAGAAGAACACTTCTTTGCCGAATATGCGTAATTTCGCAAACCCGAAGCCGGCCGTCATACTGAAGATATAAACCAACGCAATGACGCCGGCCGATATGATGAGCGAGTTTCTGAAATAGACGGGAACGACTCCCGTGTCCCAAACCGCCTTATAATTTAAAAAGCCCGTTCCGCCGAGAGATCCGAGAAACATTTGAACAAGCGGAATCGCGTAAGGAATCGTTAGGAGGAGCAGAACGACCTGCAGTACGATTTTGCTTTTTAAACTTCTCGTTTCGAACATCTTATTTCTCGCCTCCTTTATTCATCCTGCTTATGAGTATGGCACCGCAGATAGCAAGTATAAGGAGCAAGACGGATATGGCAGCCGCATAGCCCAGATGAGATTGCCTTATTCCCTGTTTGAAAATATACGTCCCTAAAAATTCCGTCGCGTGGTTGGGTCCGCCGGTCGTAATCAGATAAGGAACATCGAATGTTTTCAAGGAACCTATAATCCCAAGCATGGCAAGAGACACCGTCGTGCTTTGGCAGTTGGGCAATACGATGCTCCATAGCGTTCTGAACTTGCCTGCACCGTCCAAGTGCGACGCTTCAAGCATTTCTTTATCGATTTGGCTCATCGCCGCGTAATACAGAATGAAACTCATTCCCGTGAACTGCCATATCGTAACGATCATGAGAATGAAGAGCGCCGAATTCGGTTGCGCCAACCAATCGACGGTTATGCCTAAATGCAGCGCGTCGAATAGATCTTGCAGCATGCCCTGAGGCGAGAACAGCAATCTGAATACCGGTGCCATCGTCGCGGGCGCTAAGATCGTCGGTATGAAAATCAAGCACTTGTGCAAGGTCGCCAACTTTACGTTCGAATGCAAAATGGCGGCGAATATAAAGCCCAAAAAGTTTTGAATGACAAAGGTAACCAGGAAAAATACAACCGTGTTTTTGATCGCTTTCCAGAAAATCCAGTCGGAAAGCGCTTTATCGTAGTTGCTCATCCCCACATTCGTCTGAATGGGGTCAAGCCCGTTCCAATCTAATGTAGACAAGTCGAACGTATAAAATATCGAATAATAGATAAGCCCTGCGACGAATATAAATGCTGGAAGAATCCACGGAAGTCCGTTTGTCATCGTGGATCCCAATGTTTTATTCTTCTTCATGTCATTGGTCTCCTAAACTCTAAATAATAGGGGCGCTAGCATAACTAGGCCCCTATCAGAATATGATCCCCTACTCGCTATCGGCTTGAGTCTTGGCAAGCTGATCGGCGCCGTTAGCGGGCTTGATCGTTCCTCCCGCCACGCCGGCCAATACGTCCATCAACGCTTGGTTCATATCTGCATTGATTCCTCCAAAGCGAGGGTTGTCGCCGCTATTCATTGCATTTGCAAGATAGGCTTTGATAGGATCGTTTTGTTTTTCGGGATTTACGAGTGTTACATTATCCCAATCCGGAGTTGCCGACTTTAGGGAAGGAACGACGTTCAAGGAATCCGCAATGATCTGTTGACCGCTCTGCGAGGTTCCGAGCCAAACGGCGAATGTAGTCGCAGCCTTCGTATTGCTCGATTTGGCAGACACCGCGGTCGAATAGTCCAGATCGCCGAACATAGATCCCGTATTCCCTGTTCCCGCAATGTCAGGGAAGTTAATCGGAATCATGGTGAACGGCTCTGCTTTGGAAGCTGCGGACTCAATAGACGACTTCATCGTGTCCGGCAAAGCGTTGGACGTATACCAAGATCCCATCATAACCATGGCGGCCTTCTGAGACATGAATAAATTGTTGGCCTCCGGATATTGTTGAAGACCGAGAGCGCCCTCTTGCATGATTCCGTCATCGAACAGCTTTTTCCATAGCTCCAATGCTTTGACGATCGAATCGTCCGTCCATTGAACTTCGCCTCTTGTCGCCTTCGTAAAAGTTCCAGGATTTACATTGTCAGCGATTGCATGGAAAGTATCGATGTTAAATGCCCCTTGACCTGCTCCTTGCACAAAACCATAAATACCGTTTTTCTCGAAAATCTCGCAAGCTAATTTCCACTCGTCAAGATTAGTAGGGATCTTTACGTCATATTTATCGAAAAGGTCTTGGTTAATCCAAAGATTTCCTGAATATACCGTTCCGACGCCTAATGCTTTCAACTGACCGTTGACCGTCATCGTGGAGATGGATGCCTCGTTGAGCTTGTCTTTAAAGTCATCGCCTACTGCCTTTTTGACAGCGTCGGTCAAATCAATGGCTTGCCCTCCGAAAACTTGAATGCCGCCATTGCCCGAACCCGCCGAAACCTGGAAAGCATCGACGCCCTTGCCATTGGCCAAAGCCGGTTTGAGCGCCGCGTCATAAGCGTCAATCGATGTTTGTTTCCACGTAACTTTGATGTCCGGGTATTCTTTGTTAAAGGCTTCAATGTATTTTTCATTGGTCGGGGAACCCGGCGTCCATCCCCACCACACGACTTCGCCCGACGTTTCGGTTGAAGTATCTTTTGCCTCTTTGCCGCTGCTGCATCCTGCGAGCACGGTCGTCGTCATCAACATGAAAGCAGCTAAGCCCATACCTACGACTTTTGACTTTTTCATTTTATTGCCCCCTTTTAAGATGTCCCTTGTCTCGTATTACTTTCGGTAACTTTCGAGAATTTCAATGACGCATTTCAGATCCGGAGCGTCGAAATAGTTGTATTCGCCGCTGCCATCGCCATACACGCCTCTTTGAACCAGCTTTAAACCGGCAGCTTCGGCATTCGCGGTTGCAGTCTTCGAATCTTTAACCTGGAATGCAATGTGATGAATGCCTTCGCCCTTCTCGTCGAGATAGTTTCTCCACGTCGAAGGTTCATCGTTAGGCTGAATCAGTTCAAGCTGCAGTCCCGGACCAACGTCGAAGAAAGCCATCCAACAATAAGCGTTCGGTGCGGGTTTGCCCTTAAACTCGGTTCCTGTAACCGCATAGTCGCCAATAGGTTGCGTCACAGGGACATCAACGCCTAATAGCTTGGCCCACTTTTTCTTCGTCTCCTCAACATCCTTCACGATCAAACCGACCTGTGCCACGATATTCGTTCCTAGTATTGTTGACATTTGATGTCTCCTTTCAGCGCTTTGCTGAATTTCAGTATGATTTCTGTTAATAAATTATCAATTTTACAAGCGACTTACTCTTTGAAAGTTGTCTATTACCTGCGCAAATTTTGTTGAAAATATTTTTCATAGCAAGGACTACGTGCAAATATTGCGCCCGGAAAAACATTGATATTACAGCATTCTTGCCATTTTGTATGCGTTTTCTTTTTGTAAACCTATCAAATATTGCTCTTTTTCGTCGCAAATGATAGCCTAACCCTATCCGAAACTTCATCGATAGATCAGGCCAAGGAGGTTCTCGACGATGCATTTGAATAACTATTTCGAGAAGTTGAACTTCAATAACGGTAAGAAAATCAATGTATCCAAGAAAATCGATATCAATTTTTCCGGCAAGATGCATTGGCATCCCTTTATTGAAATCCTTGTCAGCCTTTACGATAATATCGAAGTAACGATTAATTTCACCAAACATGTTCTTAAAACGAACGACCTGGTCGTCATCTACCCTGGCGACTTGCATTCGTTCGCTCATGTCGATGAAGACGCTTTTATTCTCGTTCAGCTCCCTCTCGACTTACTGATGATCATGGGTGAATTTAATAACAACATTTCCGTATATTATCAGTATCATTGCATTAAATACGACCCGGCGAACGTTGATGCCGATCGAATGATTTTTTTAATCAAGCAATTGCCCGACCTCTTTTATTCCGACGCGTTATTTAATGAAGTGCTGATCTATTCGCTTCTTTTGGAGTTTTTCGTAAAGCTTGGACGATACTGCCTTAATGCCAAGAAAGAAGGTTTCACCGGAGATGCGAGCTCGGATTATAAGTCTACCAAGCTAATGGCGGAAGCTTGCCTTTACATCTCGCAAAACTGCACCCAACCCCTTACGCTCGACGACGTCGCTCATCACATCGGGGTTAGCAAATACCATTTCTCGCGAATATTCAATAAATACACGAATATGACGTTTATCGATTTCCTTACGACCGAACGAATCAAGAGGACGGAATCTTTGATTCTGAATCCAAACGCGCGTATAACCGATATTGCATTCGAATCGGGATTTTCAAGCGTATCTTCCTTTAACCGCGTATTTAAAAAGATAAAAGGAATTACCCCTAGCGAATTTAGGGAAACGATGATCGATAACGCCTTTCAGAGTTATCTATAAGTCAAAAAAGAGGGAAGACAGCCGGCAATCCGGTTGTCTTCCCTCTTTCTCTTGGAACGATTCGATTAGCGCTTGTTGAACGTATCGGTCAGAACCGGCACGATTTGCGATTTGCGGGATACGACGCCTTTCAATACCGCTTGGTTGTTGCTGAGCTTAACGCCGTATGCTTCCTCTACAGCGTCGGCCGCTTTGCCGAGGGCGATCCCGACCGAGTCGTTGTTCAGGATGTCCGTAACGGCGAACAAGAACAGGTCGAGTCCTTTCGAATGGATGATGTTCGTCATCGCTTCTTCCAGCTCCGACTGACGGGACAGTACGTCGTTCACGTTGACCGCGTTCACTTGCGCGATTTCGACCTTCGCGTTGCCCATCTTGAATTCTTTGGCGTCAAGGGAGATCAGCTCCGCGATCGATTTGTCGCTCAGGTCCGCTCCGGCTTTAAGCATGTCCAGACCGTACTGGTCGGCGTCGACGTCTGCGATCCGCGCCAGCTCGCGAGCGGCCGCGACGTCTTCCGGCGTGCAGGTCGGCGATTTGAACAGCAAGGAGTCGGAGATAATCGCGGACAGCATCAGGCCTGCGATCGGTTTAGGGATCTCGATGCCGTTCTCTTGGTACAGCTTCTTCAAGATCGTCGCCGTGCAGCCGACAGGCTCCGCGCGGAAGTACAAAGGACCTGAAGTTTCGAAGTTGGCGATGCGGTGGTGATCGATGACTTCGATGACGCGCACTTGATCGATGTCGGACGCGCTTTGTTGGCGTTCGTTATGGTCGACGAGGATGACTTCCTTCGTTTCGTTCGCTACCGTCTCTACGAGGCGAGGCGCCTTGAAGCCGAACGTGTCGAGCGCGAATTGCGTTTCGCCGCTGACGTTGCCTAGGCGTACCGCTTCTACGTTCGCGCCCAATTTCGTTTTGAGATCGGCATAGGCGATCGCCGAACAAATCGTATCCGTGTCCGGATTTTTGTGGCCGAAAATCAATACTTTGCTCATCTTCTTGCTCCTTCGCTTGTTAATTGGCGAGAAAAGTATACCGTATAAAGATACGGACAAGCAAGAGAATAGCGGGTGTTCCGATAACGCTCAGAAAAACCTTGACCGAGTGACGATCACTCGATCAAGGTTTTAGCAAGGTTAGGCTTCATTTTCGTATAAGTTTTCAAAGAATTCTTTAAAACTATTTGCTAATAAAAACATATTTCCGAAATACTCATAGCTTAACCGCTGATGAAGTTGGTTTTTGAGCGTTGCGGCATGTTTGACGATAGAGTTCCGTCTTGCCACCAGTTGCCCGATAGTCCAATAAATGTCCTGTGGATTTGCATCCGATAAATCATCTAGCCTTGCAAACAGAACATTAGCTATGCAAAACGCATCCCAACTGTCGCTCTTTTGGATCGTTGCATTACTCATACGTTCATTGTAGGACAGAGCGGAATTAACTTCCTTGACGATTTGCTTCTTCTCGACAAGATGAACGGCTAACGCTCTGCCGTTGCCGCCCGTATCTTCTAATCCATCGGTACTGGGTAACCCCCGACCGACAGAAAAAGCCCCGTTAGTAGCAAACGGGGCAATAGACTATCAATCATTGCTCACCAATTTTTTTCCTATTAAATCCTCAGCAATATAGTTGCCCGGTTCTAATTGAATAGTTATAGATTCTGTAGGGCTAATGTATTCCTGTCTATTAACTAAAGCAACTCCTTTAACAAAATATGATTTTGAATTGTCGGTTTCATCATGTAGAACTTTACCTTGAAGATTTCCATTTGGCTTTCCTTCGATAGCAACTATATTGGCAACCCTGATAAAGAAAGCTGTTTTAACCTCAATTGAAAACATATTCTCACCTCGTCATTTGCCTAGTTCATCTAATTCTTGTCTCATTCTTCTCAATCTTTCAATTGTAGCTCTAGTCTCAACATTCGGAATCCCATACGCTTTTCTGTAATTTATGAGCTTTTCGGTGGCTTCAATTTCCACTGTTAGCACTGTTCTTGGCGTTTGGTCGGGTATTTTCCCTGCTCTGTATTGTGCAGTATGAATAAACTCTTCAAATACCGCAGAAGTCGTTGGATTCTGCCTTAATTGTATTGTTTTTTCATTCCAAGTGACTGCCTCTGCTCCACGGTAATCTAAATATCTTATTGCTTCATCAGACTGGTCAATTACTCCGCCTTGTTTTTCAAATGCCGTTTTCATCCTATCAAATTTAACAGGGTCTATAGAGCCAGTAGAATGCCCACCACTTCTAGTAAGACCTTCACCCGTCCCCTCAATAGCCTTCTTCTTCTCTATTGCCGTTAGTAGTTCCTTCTCATTTCTTAAATATATATCGTAATTCGAGGATTCTCGGGCGGATTTGCTTTTCCCAATATTATCCAACACGCGCTTTTTGATCGTCTCGTCTAATGTCTGATTATTAGAGTTGAATGAACCCTTATCAGGTTTATTGGGACTAAGAGGCGTCGTCCTCTCGAACTCCGGTTTACCTGGGGTGCCCGACTTCCAATTGCCCCCCGGCACCCTGCCTCTCAAGGCATCCGGTACGATCCGTACGCCCGCGGCTTCTTGGACAATCTTCGATCCCTTGGCCAGCTTGCCGATCTTATCGACGCCTTTCGTTCCGACGGCTGCCAGGGCGACTTCGCCGATCATCCGCCCGAACCATTTGCCGCGGCTCTGGGCGTCTCCGTTCACGACGTCGTTGTTCCACGATTCGGATACCGCGGTCCATATGCCAACGGCCACGTCCACGGGGTGCGTCACGACATACACGAGTCCTTGAACCGTCTGAATCGGATGGGCAATCATGTTATAGATGCCCTCGACCGTGCCGATCACAGCGTCCGCCACGCCTTCCACGAATCCTGTTACGCCGTCCGCCGCCGATTTGATGGCGCCTCCGAATTTATCCCATATCGATTTTTTCTTCTTCTTCTCGAACGGATGATCTCTTGCTTTATCGTCCGCTTGTATGTACGCATCCATTCCTTGTTCAATAAAATTATACAACGATTGAAGCCGGGTTTGTAAGTCACCCAGTTTCGAACCCGCTTGACTCACCCGCGAGTCGATGCTCCGCCTCCGGGTAATATCGCTGTCCAACCTACGGCGTAACGAGGACAGCTCGTCTCTCTCGTCGCCGACCCTCCCGATCATTCGCTTGAACGCTTTGTTCTCGGCCCGCACGTCGTTCACATGAATTTTTATCTGCGACATCCCGATCTCCCTTCTTTCGTTCTGCTCGAATCCGGAGCGCTTCGCTCTTATACTAGTATATGGAAATCTATCCACCCTTAAAATAAGATTGCCGCGAAATGTCAGCAAACGACCTCGAAATGGTATTGGACGCTCGAACATGGCGAAATCGCGTCGCGAAATGTCTGTTTTCGGCCTCGAAAAGTACTTGACAAATAACGAAAGCTGTCTTATAAGTCCGATAGACTTGAAAGACAGCTTTCACTTTTTCTATGGCGTACTCCTACGATTCCCGCTCCAGTCTCAGCAATCGCTCTTTCATCTCCAGTCCGCCCCGATAACCGGTTAACGCTCCGTTCTTGCCGACGATCCGATGACACGGCAGCACGATCAAAGCCGGATTGCGGCCGATGGCCGACCCAACCGCTCTAACCGCATCGGGCTTGCCGATTCGCTCGGCGATCTGCGAGTAGGTGGCGGTGTCCCCGTAGCCGATCTCGCTCATGGCCGACCATACCGATTGCTGGAACGCCGTTCCGCGCAAAGCCGTCGCCAGATCGAACGAAGTTCGTTGCCCCTGTAAATATTCGATGAGCTGTTCCGTATAGGGCGCTAGCCTGTTGTCGTCGCGGATAAGCTCGCAACCGTCCTTGTATTGCGCGTTCGCCCACTTGGCAAGCTCGTCTATCGTTCCGCCCTGTGAGCCGATGAACGCGAGCCCTTCTTCCGTTGCCGCGACAATAAGACGCCAATCTCCTTCTCTCAGACCGGTCCAATAGAGTTCAGGCTTTCGATTCGATACGCTCATCGGTTGTATCCTCCTGGGCAGCGATGGACTGCCTGCGATATTGGGTCGGGGTTACGCCGGTCTTGGCAGCGAATACGGTCGCGAAATGGGCCGAATTCGGCATCCCGACTTGCGCGGCGACGGCCGCGACCGTCATGCCCGTGCCGGACAGCAGTTGCTTCGCGCGTTCGATGCGCTTCTCCTGCGCGTATTGCGCCGGCGTTACGCCGCGCAAATGCTTGAACATCCGCTGCAAGTGATACGGACTGCCATGCATGCGCTCCGCTAACGTGTCCAGCGTGAACGGCTCCGACAAGCGCTGCTCGATCAGCTCTGCCATTGCGGCGACCCAAGCCTCGCTCGGAGCCGTCAGCTCGTCCGGTTTGCACCTTTTGCAAGGTCGATAGCCTGCGGCGAGCGCTTCTTCGAATTCGCGAAAAACCGTTACGTTCTTCTCTGCCGGCGTTCTCGATCTGCAGGATGGGCGACAGAATATTCCCGTCGAAGCCACCCCGTAATAAAACCGGCCGTCGTAAGACGCGTCGCACCGGACGATCGCTTGCCAATACTCCTCGTTCATTTCCATGGGTCACCTCCTAACGACTAGTATAGCGCGAGACGAAGCGAAGCGTTAGCGATTGCGAATAGAACCGCAAGTTTACGAAGATTGCGCACTCCGCCTTGTGTTATAACTATTATTGCCGGGGCCGAACTCCGGTTATGGAAGGAGGAATCGCTCTTGTCGAATCAGGCAGTTCATATCGATGTGCCGACGACGTTCGATTACGGCGTCAATATCGCCTACTTGTCCCGTTCGCCGAACGAATGCATGCACGCGATCGCGGGCAACGCCGTGTATAAGCGAATCCCGACCGGTCTCTCCAACCCGCTGATTGAAGTTACCGGCAAAGGCAACGAACCGCTTCAAGTCCGGTCCTGCCATCCGAACGCTCCGCTCGCCGACGAAGAAGTCCATGCGATCCGCCGTTACGTTCGGGAGATGTTCGACTTGGACACGGACTTGACCCCCTTCTACGAGATGGCGCAAGAAGACGCTACGCTGACAGACGTCGTGAAATCATTTCACGGCTTGCGCATTCTCGGCATTCCCGACCTGTTCGAAGCGCTATGCTGGGGCATCCTCGGCCAGCAGATTAACCTCGCCTTCGCCTACACGCTCAAACGCCGTTTCGTCGAGAAATACGGCGGCTCCGTCGTGCATAACGGCGTTAGGCATTGGACGTTTCCCGATCCGTCCGTGATCGCGCAAATATCTCCACAAGATTTAACCACCCTGCAAATCACAGGCCGCAAGTCTGAATATCTCATCGGCGTTGCCCGTTTAATCGCCGAAGGTACGCTGAGCAAGGACAAGCTGCTTACTGCCCGGGACGTTAAGCAAGCCGAGCGCCTTCTGACCGGCATTCGCGGCATCGGTCCGTGGACGGCGAACTACGTGCTCATGCGCTGTCTCAAGTACCCGACCGCGTTCCCGATCGACGACGTCGGTCTGCATAACGCCATTAAAGCCGTACACGGGATGCCAGATAAACCGACAATCGCGTACATCCGCCAGCTATCCGCCGGATGGGCGGGCTGGGAGGCGTACGCGACGTTCTACTTGTGGCGGGTGCTCTATTAGTTAACTCTTGAACAGGGACGCATACTTGCCGTACCCTTCCGCCTCCAATTTGTCTTTGGGGATAAACCGAAGCGATGCCGAGTTGATGCAGTACCGCAGCCCGCCCATCTCGCGCGGTCCGTCGTTGAACACGTGGCCCAGATGGGAGTCGGCTTCCCGGCTGCGCACCTCGGTCCGCAACATGCCGTGCGAGAAGTCCTCGACCTCTTGAATGCTTCCTTGATGCAGCGGATTGGCGAAGCTCGGCCAGCCGCAGCCCGCATCGAACTTCTCCTTCGAGCTGAACAGCGGCTCACCCGACACGATGTCGACGTAAATCCCCTCTTCTTCGAGCTCGTAATATTCGCCGGTGAACGGACGTTCGGTCGCGTTGTTCTGCGTCACCTCGTATTGGATCGGCGTCAACCGTTTGCGAAGCTCGGCGCGATCTTTGTCCGTTTTCCAGTGGCGGGCAATAAACGCGTCCCTGCCGGAACCGGCGCGATAATATTTGTAGCGCAGCGGGTTCTTATGGTGATAGTCCTGGTGGTACTCCTCCGCCGGATAGAACACGGAGGCAGGCTCGACGGCGACCGCGATCGGACGATCGAACCTGCCGCTCGCTTCGAGCTCCGCTTTGGAAGCTTCCGCTTCCTTCCTCTGCTCCTCGGTATGATAGAAAATCGCCGGACGATACGAGCTGCCGCGATCGTGGAACTGCCCTCCCGCATCCGTCGGGTCGACGGAACGCCAGAAAATCTCGAGCAGCTTCGCATACGGAAATACGTCCGGCTCGAACTCGATTTGCACCGCTTCCGCATGCCCCGTCGTCTCCGAGCACACTTGCTCGTATGTCGGATTCACCGTATGTCCGCCCGTATAGCCGGATACGATGCCGCGAATGCCCGGCAACTCCTCGAACGGCGTCACCATGCACCAGAAGCAGCCGCCTGCGAACGTCGCCAATTGCGTCTTCGTTTCTTTTTGCTCACTCATTGGATACACCTCGCGTTTTGCATTTAAGGCTATAATAACACACGATTTCCATATAAAATAAAACTTAGACTCACTACGCGAACGAACGGGAGGATCTCATTCATGGCACATCGGGAATTGGCATGGACGTGCGAAGACGGCACGCGCATGCACGGTTGCGTATGGCATCCGGAACAAAGGTCCAACATTGGCGGCGTCGTCGGCCTCGTTCATGGCATGGGCGAGCATATGGGAAGATACGTTCACGTGGCGCAGATGCTGAACGAGGCCGGTTATGCGGTCATTGGCTTCGACCAACGCGGCCACGGACGCACCGAAGGCAAACGCGGACATGCCCCGACTTACGAAGCGCTGATGGAAGGCGTCGATCGGCTGTTAACCGAAGCCGCCTCCGGCTATCCGGGCGTTCCGGTGTTCCTGCTGGCCCATAGCATGGGCGGCAACGTCGCGCTGAACTACTTGCTTCGCAAGCAACCGGACATTGCGGGAGCCATCGTCACCGGTCCATGGCTGAAGCTCGCGTTCAAGCCGCCTTCCCTGCAAGTCGCGATCGGCAGGATCGTCGAACGGATCTATCCGAGCTACACGAACGACCGCCCGCTCAAAGCGGCGAATTTGACCACGGATCCGGAGATGATCCAGCGCTACTTGAACGACCCGCTAGGTCATGGCCAAATAACGGCGAAGTTCTTCTTCTCCATGCTGCGCGCGGGCCGCTGGGCCATCGAGCATGCGAACGAGCTTCGCGTACCGACGCTGATGATGCACGCAACCGAAGATCGCGTAACGTCTTCCGTCGCAAGCAAGCAATTCGCGGACAATGCCGGACCGTTATGCGAATGGATCGGATGGGACGGATTCCGGCACGAGCTGATGAACGAGCTCAGGCGAGAGGAAGTGTTCGATACGATCCGCCGTTGGCTGGACGGGCGGCTTGCGCGTTAGTTCGTTTTGTCGACTTTATAATAGCTTTGCAGCAGCGGTACGAGACCAAGCGTGTTCTTGCGCAGCTGCTGCGCGCTGAAGTATACGTCTCCGCCGATTTCCGGGTACTTCTCGTTATATTCGAGCTGATGGATGATTTCATCCGCCGTATGCCAGCCCGTCTCGTTCGTGCCGAGTTTGTAGGCGGCATGACCGATATACAGGCTTACGTTCGTTCCCCGCACCTCGCTCGTCCACCAATCGACTAGCTTGTCGTACCTGGCGACCGACAACGATAAGCTCCAATAAATTTGCGGCATGACGTAATCGATCCATTCCTCCCGGATCCACTTTCTTACGTCCGCGTACATATCGTCGTACGTCTCGACTCCTGCCTTCGTATCCGAGCCGGTAGGGTCGGAAGAGACGTTGCGCCATACGCCGAACGGGCTGATTCCGAAGTCTAGCGCAGGCTTCGCCTTATGGATCGCCTTGCCCAACTTGCTGACGAATTGGTTGATGTTGTCGCGCCGCCAATCTCCTAGATCGGCAATTCGATTCGGATTGTAAGCGGCATAAGCCGCGGCATCGTCGAACTTGCCGTCCGTCGGGTAGAAGTAATCGTCCAGATGGACGCCGTCCACCTCGTATTTCTTCACGACTTCCATAACGATCTCGATGATATGCTGACGCGCTTCCGGGACACCCGGGTTAATGTACGGCTTTCCGTTCGCGTTCACGATCCATTCGGGATGCTCTTTCATCACGTGGTTGGCGGCTAATCCGTCCGTCTTGGCGTCAACGTTAGCGCGGAACGGATTAAACCAAGCATGAAACTCCATTCCTCTCTTATGCGTCTCCTCTACCATGAAGGCCAGCGGGTCGTATCCCGGTTCCTGGCCTTGCACGCCCGTCAGGAACTTCGTCCAAGGGACGAGCTTGGACGGGTATAGGGCGTCCGCCGACGGTCGAACCTGCACGAACACCGCGTTAAGCCCCATTGCTTGCAATTCGTCCAGCATTTGCGCGTACTCTTGCTGCTGCCGAGCCGCATTCCCGTATGAGGCGGCGGAAGGCCAATCCAAATTGTAGACCGTCGACACCCATACTCCTCTGAGCGAGCTTATTCCGTCTTTGGACACCAGCTTGATCGTTTTGGCTGAAGCGTGCCAAGTAACGAGAAGGCCTAGCTGTTCGCTGACGAATCGAAGCGGCACCATGGCCCGCCCGTTCTTCAGTTCAACGCTGTAATCGAGAGGAATCTTCTTGCTGCCTGCCAAGGCGTATTTCTGACCGACCTTCATCGTCAGCTTCAGGTCGCCTTGGCCGATCGTCGCCGTCTGCGTCTTCTGCGTCCAGCCGATGTTCGCCTTCAAGTGTTCGCTAATGACGCGCAGCGGCACCATCGTCACGTTAACCTTCGGAACGATGTACGGCGCGACGTCGGATTTGATTTTGACTCCGTTCAAGTAAATGCTGATCGGCTGCGCGGCGGATGAACGAACGGGTCCGCCGATAAGTCCGATTACCATAAATAAAGCGATTAGGAATACCGTTAATTTTCTTGCGATGACCATTGCTTGATTCCTCCATCGGACTAGCTGACTTTGAATCATTAGACGCGCATAAGCTTGCCGAGGTTGCTGTCGGCCGTAAAAAAAGCGATCCTGCTCGGATCGGTCGGGGTGCGCGTCTCATCCGCTGAAGTATCGTTTCCATTCTTTTCCGCGGGTCTCCCGGCGTTCGCTTTTTAGCGCCAAATGCGGCAGAACACCTGCAATCCTGCTGTTAAACCTAACCGATATCGCTCGTTTAACCTTTCATCCTGCAAACTTGCAGGTATTAGTCCTGCGAACCTTCATTTGAGTCTCGCGGCTAGCTATCACCTGCACATTTGCATTTATTGATTGAACACCCTATCGGTTCTATAAAAATAGCTGTACGATCGCAGGTTCTATTGGTTGGCGGAGAGAGTGGGGTTCGCCCCTTCGCTGCGCGGCCGTATTCAATGTCACACCCTATAGAAAAAGCGCCTTCCGCACTAGGCGAGAGACGCTCGAGCATTGCGATTACGATTGGACAGGCTTGCAGCCGACGGCATCAAGCCGGCGTTTGGCTTCCGCGTATACATCGGCTGGCAAAGCGCCTTTGCCCGCGTACCGAACGTTCTCCGCTAGATGGGCCGGGTTCATCGTGCCGACGATCGTCGTCGATAGCTGCGGGTGGGTGAGCGTGAACCGGAGCAGGAAGCCCGTTCGGCTCTCCCCTTCTTCGAGCAAATCGTCCAGCTTCGCTTCGTTCCAAGTCGCCCAGCGGTCGGCCAAGCCGAGCCCCGCGCCCGGTTCGCCGCGTCCGACGCCGCCGCGAATGATGATGCCCGCGCCACCCTCTCCGGCTTCCGTAATCAACTGCTCGTGATCGCGCTCCAGAGCGGAATAAGGGATTTGGAACGTATCGAAATCGCCGGACCGTATGTATGCCGGCACATGAGGCAAATACGACGAGATGCCGATATAACGGACTTTACCGGTCGCTTGGATTTCTTTGAGCACGTCGACGAGCTGGCCTTCTTCCGCTTGTTGTACGGTAGGACCGTGCAATTGCAGCAGATCGACATAGTCCGTCTTCATCCGGCGCAGGCTCGTATCGATGTTGTGAAGCAGGTTGTCTCTCGTCCACACGTGCGGAGTCTCGTCATGATCGCCGCAGTCGACGAGGGTGCAGCCGCATTTGGTCGCCAGGATGTACTCTTGCCGGCGATGGCTGATGAATCGGCCGATCAGCTCTTCGCTTCTTCCGTAGTCGTACGCCGTATCGATAAAGTTAATGCCGGCGTCCAGCACCGCGTTCAGAATCGCCTCGCTCTGCTCGTCGGTGACCGGCCTGCCGCTCCATACGCGCGGCCCGCGGATTTCCATCGCGCCGAAGCCTAACTTCGTAACCTCAAGCCCCGTTCTCCCCAATATCGATTTGTCCATATCTTCTGCCTCTCCCTTAGCTCGTATTAGATTGCCGGCATGACGTTGCCGCCGTTAACCGGTATGTAAGCGCCCGTAATGAAGCTCGCCAGGTCGGAAGCCAGGAACGCAACGGCGTTGGCGATTTCCTGGTCGGTTCCTCTCCGTTTCAACGGTACCGTGCTCTCGTAGGCTTCGCTTCGCTCCGTGTTATTCTCGCGATCCCGATCGCTGATCGTCCACCCCGGCGCCACTTGGTTCACCGTAATCCGATGCTCGCCGATTTCCTTCGCCAGAATGCGGTAGACGCCGTCCATGCCGCGTTTCCCCGCGACGTACGCGGACTGCGTCGGGAAGTTTTGCATCGAACATTCCGTATTGATTCCGATGAATCTCCCCCACTTCGCTTCGATCATCGCGGGGGCGAACGTTTTCGCCAAATAGACGCTCTGCATGACGCAAGAATCGAACTGGCTCTCGTAGTCTTCCGGAGCCTGCTCGAGAATCGTCGTCCATTGGTATTGCGCCACGGCGTTGGCGACGACGATGTTAACGCTTCCGAGCGACTGCTCGATCCGATGCTTCATCGATTGGATCGATTCCAGGCTCGTAACGTCGCCATGTACGATTACGGCGCGCCTTCCGAGCGCCTTCACCTCATCCTGCAGTTTAAGAGCTTGCGCTTCGTTGCTGCGGTAATGGATCGCGACGTCCGCTCCGCATTGCGCGAGCGTACGGGTCATTACTCGCCCGAGCTCCCCTGTCGCGCCGGTGACGAGTGCGATTCGATTCGTTAAATCCAGCTTCATGGTTGTGTATGGCTCCTCTCCGCATAGATGCGTATCCTCTTTATCATCATAGGCGTTTTGGGATAATAAAACAATTAACGCGCGTTTATCGGAATCGAAATGGGGGTGCTGGCTCTAGCGAAATTCTGGAGCTTCGTGTAGTGAATCTGACCTGCATGAACTGCAGTTAATTCGGCTCAGACCACCGTCTTAAAGTGATTCTCCTGCATGAAATACATGTACCTACTCAATAATCCTCATAAAACCTGCTATCGTCATAACGAAATGCACTTCGCGCATCTATTCCCGATATCTGAAGCTCATTGCATCGTTTAACTGTGCTCGGTACAATTAGGCGCAACCATAATAACGGCGATTCTGCGTTCTCTGCAAACAAAAAAAGAGCCGAAGCTCTTTTTTACACGACGTCGTAGCCTTGATCTTCGATGGCTTCCTTGATGGCCGCCAGCGACGTTGCCGATTGGTCGTATTCTACCGCTACCGTCTTCGCGCCAAGATCGACCGTAGCTGACGCTCCGAGGCCTTTCACGGCTTTCTCGACCGAATTCACGCAATGATTGCAGGACATGCCGTTCACTTGCAGCGTTACTTTCTCCATCTGTACATCTCTCCTTCTTATTTCATTAATTTGTTGACGGTGACGAGCAGCTCGTCGATGACTTCGTGTTCGCCCGCCTGAATACGCTCGACGATGCAACTCTTCATATGGCCTTCCAACAGCAACTTCCCTACGCTCCCGAGCGCGGACTGCGCCGCGGCGATTTGGTTAAGCACGTCGTCGCAATACGTATCTTTCTCGATTAACCCTTTAATGCCGCGGATTTGTCCCTCGATCCGGTTCAACCTGGATATGAGCGAGGCTTTCGCTTGATCGGAATGATGGCTCTTGCGCGCGCCGGTGTCGGAGGCACAATGAGCGCTTTCCTTGGCGTGGCAATCGTTATCGGAAATGCGTTCGTTCATCGTGTCACCTCCTATCGTCAATATACCCCCTGTAGGTATATAAGTCAAGTCACTTCCACCATTTATCCGAAGGATAATTCGAGCTTCCGATCGGCACGGACTGACCGATTCGCGGAGTCGTCACAGTTACGCCGCTCGCTGCCGCAGCCTTCAGCACTCGTTCGATCGGGTCCGTCCAATCGTGCAGCGCAAGCGTGAACGCGCCCCAATGGATCGGGAGCATGAGCTTGCCTCCCACGTCCTGATGGGCTTGAACCGTCTCTTCGGGGAGCATATGAATAAGGTGCCACCTCGTATCGTATTGGCCGCACTCCATGAGCGTCAGGTCGAACGGTCCGTATTTCTCCCCGATTTGCTTGAAATGCGGGCCGTACCCGCTGTCGCCGCTGAAGTAAATTCGCGCCTCCTCGCTCTCGATCACCCAAGAACACCACAGCGTCGCGTACCGATCGTTGACGCTTCGGCCGGAGAAGTGGCGAGCGGGCGCGCACGCCAGCTTCAGTCCCTCGTACGCGAGCTCGTCCCACCAATCGGCTTCGACGATTCGGTCGCGGGCAATGCCCCACCGTACCAAATGGGCGCCGACGCCCAGAGGAACGATAAATTGCTTCACTTTGCCGCGCAGCTTGCGGATCGAGCCGTAGTCCAGGTGATCGTAGTGGTCATGGGAGAGGATGACCGCATCGATCTCGGGCAGCTCGTCGATGTCGAACGGGAGCTTGCCTCCGTATCGCTTGCCGCCGATGAACGGGAATGGCGAAGGCGCCTTGCCGAACATCGGATCGAGCAGCAGCGTCAGACCGCCAAGCTTCAACAAGAAAGCGGAATGGCCGAACCAGATCGCTTGCGTTTGCCGATCCTTCAATTGCCGCGGACCGAGCCTATTCATCGGCACCGCGCCTCTCGGTTTGCGGTTCGGGCTGCCTTTGATCATCTCGCCCATCACTTTGAGCATCGTTCCGGGCGGCATATTCATCGGCGTCGGCAGCGGGTAGACGAACTTTCCGCCATGACGGTTAACGGAGCTTTCGAGTTTGATGCGGTCGGCGGCGGTCGCTCTAGCGCCTAAAGGCGGATGCAGCTTAATGACGAGATACGCGATCAGAACGACGAGCACGAGACAAAGCAGCACGATCATCGGGGAACAGGCCTCTTTTCGAATAGGATGAGTCGGTTATGATTACCCCCATAGTGTATCAAATCCGCATGGCCGAAAACAAAAACAGACCGCCCGAACGTTTCATTCGAGCGGTCTATCCCGGTGCATTCCATTACATATAACGCGCCAGCATCGTTTCGTACACGGTCTTCGGCCGCAAGCCGACGAGCTTCTCGACCGGCTCCCCGTTATGGAACAGAATGACCGTCGGGTTCGACATAACGCCGAATTCGCCGGCCAGCTCGGGCGATTCGTCCGTATCGACCATCAGCACGGACAGCATGTCTCCGTAAGACTCGTCCAACTCCTGAATGATCGGCTTCAGCACTTTGCAAGGCGGGCACCACGTCGCGCTGAAATCGACCATCGTCAACCCGCTAGGCCGCACGTTCGCCCGAAAAGTATCGTTATTGACCTCTAGCATCGTTCATCTACTCCTCCGTTTAGGATTGTTCATCGCGTATCGAACGGATGCGGTCGATGAGATTCGTGCGCAGCTGCGTCAGCTCCACGATCCGATCGTCGATCTCCTTCAGCTTACGCTCATAGATCGGCAGCACCTCGGCGCAGAAAGCCTCCTTGTTCTTCAGCACGCAGTGCAGGAAACTCGAAATCTGTTCCGTCGACAACCCCAGCGTCAGATACAGTTGAATCGTCTGCACCTGCTCGATGGCCAGCGGAGAATATTCCCTGTAACCGTTGTCCAGCCGGATCGAGGTCAGAAGCTTCTGATCCTCGTAGTAACGAAGCGATCTCACGCTAACGCCGGTCGCCGCGGAAAGCTCTCCGATTTTCATGCCCATGCCTCCTCTGTTCGATACAGGATAACAATAAACCCTGACATCAATGTCAGGGTCAAGCGGAAATTTAATCTCTTTCGTAAATCGACCCGGAACGGCTGGCGAAAAATTCGGTATACACTTTTTCCGCGTAGGCGTCCGTCATTCCGGCAATGTAGTCGGCGACGAGACGCTCCCACGGCCAATGGCTCTTATGCCGCTCATAATTTTCCAGCCAGTCCGCCGGGATAATATCCCGCCCCGTATCGTAATCCCGGAAGCTCTCCCATAGCCGTTCGAGCATGATTTCGCTTCGTTTATGAAGACGCTGGACGCGAAAATCCTTAATGAGCGTCACCCATGCGAGCTTCTTCAGAATTTCCATCGTGCGAAGCAAGCTCCAGTCTTGCCGTCCTTCGCGGACGAAAGTGACCTTCTTCCAACCTTTCGCCGGATCGTCGATAATGCCGACTTGGCCCGCGAACCGCCGCACCCAGCGCGCCTTCATTTCCCGCCTCGTTCGCGAAGGCTCCCGGTCGCACTCGGCATAGATGCTCTCCCATTGCTCCAAGTAGTTCGCCAATACCTGCTTGACGAGATCCGTCTTGTCGATCTGATCCCAGTTGCTTGGCGCGTAACTCGGATCGTCCTCGATCTGCTTAATGATCTGCGCGACGACCCGGTCGTCTTCGAAGAAGCTTCGCTGCATTTGCAGCTTGCCCGCGCGGATGCCGTCCTCCAAATCATGCGTAGAGTAAGCGATATCGTCGCACAAGTCCATCAACTGGGCTTCCAGCGTCGCGCAGCCCGCCGGCATTCCCCAAGCTTGGCGAAGGTAATCGATGCCCTCCCATTCCATGCGGTAGACGCCTTTGAGCTTGCCCGGATCGTCGATGCAGTACGGGTATTTATTGATGGCAAGCAGTACGGACGCGGTCAGATCAAGACCGCTGCCGCTGCCCGCGCGCTTCTCCAGGAACATCAATATCCGGAAGTTTTGCGCGTTCCCTTCGTACTTGAGCCCGTGCTCCCTCTGAAGGATCGCGTTAAGCACTTCCTCGCCTTTGTGCCCGAACGGGGGATGTCCTAAATCGTGCGCGATCGAAGCGCATTCGACGACTTCCGGATCGAGCATTAATCCCGGGTGCTCCCTAGCGGCGATAAACGGGTAATTTTTGCCGATGCGCCTGGCGACCTCGCGGGCGATCTGCGATACTTCGAGCGAATGGGTCAACCGCGTGCGGTAGTAGTCCCCCGAGCCCGCGCCGAACACCTGGGACTTTCCCTGCAGCCTGCGGAACGCCGGCGACTGGATCAGCCGGGCGTAATCCTTCTCGTATTCGTCGCGATCGTCTCCGGAATGGATGTTCTCGGTATCGTATAGTCTCATTTTCCGCACGTTCATAGGCATGCAACCTTCCTGCTCTCGTTAACCGAAAACGTTGATTTGTTTCTGGATATGTTGGTCGTTCATAATATACGTCCAAGTCGAGGCCGGTCCCTGCAAACCGAGACGCTCCCAATCGTATTCGTCCTTCGTCTTGTCCAGCTTGGCGAGGAACTTCTCCGTATCTTTGTCGATTCGATCCGGAAGCTGCTCGAACGCATGGATGATCCGCACGTGGAATTCGTCGATCGGATTGCGGTTCGCCAAGCTTTCCAGGTGGATCGCTTCCCGGATGTAACTGACGTAAGCGAGATGATCCGCCCAAGCTTTATCGATATAGAACAATCGTGCCCGCTTCTCCGCGGCGCCTAGCGGAATTTCTCCTCTCAAGATCGCCATGCGTTCCCCGTATAGGATGCGCCGTTGTTCCTCGACCATATCCGAGTATCGGTTCAGTTCTCTGCGAATATCGAAATTTTGGCCCATCACGATGCGCTGGATGTGGTCCAAGCCTTTATGAAGCGAGGATTCCGCCAGCGGTTCGTCTTGCTTCAGTTGCCTATACGAAGGCGGGATCGCCTTCTCCGTCCCGTAGCGCACGATCAGCTCGTCTTCGAGACTGACGTAGAATCGCGACGCGCCCGGGTCTCCTTGCCGGCCGGCGCGGCCGCGAAGCTGATTGTCGATGCGCAGGCTTTCGTTCATATGAGTGCCGATCACGTAGAGCCCGCCAAGCTTGGCGACTTCCTCCGCTTGCTTCGGATCGCCGCCTCCGAGTCTTATATCGACGCCGCGTCCGGCCATGTTCGTCGAGACGGTAACCGCGCCTAGCTGTCCCGACTTCGCGATGATCGCCGCTTCTTCGGCGTCGTTCTTGGCGTTAAGAACGTTGCACGGGACGGATGCCGCGGCTAGCGCCGCCGCTAGGGAATCGGATTCCTCGACGCTGGACGTCCCGATCAGAATCGGTCTTCCCGTCTCGTGGACGGAGGCGATTTCCTTCACGAGCGCCCGATGCTTCGCTCCCTTATCCGTGAAAAGCAGCGATGGATGATCGACGCGCACGCACGGCTTGTTCGGCGGGATCGTCACGACGTTCAGCTCGTAAATGTCCTTGAACTCGTCCGCCGACACTTGAGCGGTCGCGGTCATGCCGCTGATCTTCGGGTATAGGCTAAGCAAGTGCTGAAGCGTGATCGTGCCGAGGATTTTGCCGCTCGTCTTCGACTGCAGCCCTTCCTTCGCTTCGACCGCGGCCTGCAAGCCGTCCGGCCAGTGCCGGTTCTCCGCGATTCGTCCGGTAAACGGATCGATCAGCTCGAGTTTGCCGTCGCGAATGATGTAATCGACATCGCGTTTGACGAGAGCTTCGGCGTGCAAGGCGCAATTTAACGACGTTAATAAAGTAGCGTTCGACGAGTCGTATAAGTTGTCGCAGTTCAGCTCGGCCTCCGCTTTCGCGACCCCCGCATCCGTCAGATACACGTTGCGCTGGTGCTCGTCGAAATCGTAGTGCTCTCCTTGGCGCAGCTTGACGGCGAACTCCGCCATCCGCATGCCGTCATTGCCGGAGCTAGGCATCGCGCCGGCGATGACGAGCGGCACTCTCGCCTCGTCGATGAGCAGCGAATCCGCTTCGTCCACGATCGTATAATGAAACGGCCGCAAGACGACCTCGGAGGCGTCCATCCGAATCGCGTCTCTTAAATAGTCGAAGCCGGCTTCCTTCGCCGTCACGTACGTAACGTCCGCCGCGTAGGCTTGCTGCTTGTCCTGTACGCTCATACCGGCCGTCGCCGCGCCGACGCTCAAGCCAAGGTAACGATAGATCGGTCCCATCCAGGAAGCGTCGCGTTCCGCCAAGTAGTCGTTGAATGTAAGCACGTGCACGCCGTTGCCTTGCAGCGCGTTCAGGTATGCGGGCAGAACGGCCGCGAGCGTCTTCCCCTCGCCCGTCTGCATCTCTACCAGTTGTCCGTCGTGCAAAGCCAAACCCGCTAGAATCTGCACGTCGTAAGGCTTCAGTCCGAGCGTGCGCGAAGCCGCCCCGCAGGCGACCGCGAACGCGGGCACGATCAATTCGTCAAGCGATACTCCGCTTAAAGCTTGGTCTTGCAGTTGCTTCGATTTAGATTGCAGTTGCTCGTCGCTCCAACTCGAGACGTCCATGCGGCGGATTTCGCCGAGCTTGTCGTAGTAGGGCTTAAGCTTATGCCCGGAGAACCGTTCTTTGACCTTCTGAACGAATTTAAACATGACGGGTATCCTCTCTCGACGTACTAGAATATGAGTTCGATTATAGACTAGCCGGAACGTTCAGCCAAATTTGCTTGAAATCCATCCAGCCGAGCGCGTTGAGCCTGGCGTCCTTCACGTCGGGATGCACGTATGTGCTGATTTTCTTATGCCAGAGGAATAGCACGTGCTGTTCTAGACGCAAGCGCATCTCGATATTCGAGAGATACGCGCGTCGCGAAGCCGGATCGTCGCAGGCAAGCATCGCATCGACCTGAAGGCGGATCCACCGGAGCACGTCCGACGGAAGGTGCGCTTTCAGGAAATTGTTCGTTTGCTCGTAATTCTCGATTTCCCAAACCTCGTCTTCTCCCATCGTAATATTGCATAGGATACAGTCGACTTCCGCGTGCATCCGTTCATCTTTGATTTCCTCCAACCGGACGAATCGAACGTTAAGGTTTACGCCGAATCGCTCGCATCTGCTGCGGATCCACTCCACCTCCCGCGCATAGCCATTGAACGTGGCCAGATGAAGCGTCTCCCCGTCGTAATCCGCATCCGCGAGCAGGCGCTCTGCCTCGATATCCGGGCGCGTGTCGGCCACTGCGAACGCCGGACTGTCCTCGGCGTGGAACCCGATCGCCGGGTGATAGCGATTCTGCCCATTGGCGCGGATGAACGACATCCGATCGATGACTGCCGCCATCGCTTTGCGAAACGCCTTCGATCGCTGCGGCCCCGGCCTTGCCGAGTTCCATGTCATCAGCATGCAACCGCCCATGAGTCTCTCGACGGTTTTCCATCCCGTCTGCGGAACCCTCTGGTCCAGCGCATACCCGTTGAGCTGCTGAAGCCATTCCGCGCTTAACGTTTCCGTCGTCGTCTCCTTCTCGGGCAGGAAAGCGATGACGACGCGATCCAGGTGGGCTCTGCCGAGATGATAATCGGTATTCGCGACCATCTCGAACCGATCCTCCGTCCAACGCGCGACACGGAACGGACCGCTTCCGACGGGCAGCTTCCAGAAACGTTGTTCGTCCGCTTCGACGAGCTCTCGCGGAAGGATCGACGCCGCGGCATATCCGACGACTTTCAGAAATATGGTGTTGGGTTTGTTGAGACGGATGCACACGGATCTCGGACCGTCGCAGACGATCTCCTTCAGCTCGCGGAAGAGCCACCCGTGGGACTTGCTCTCGCGCAGCCGCTCGAACGTGAAACGAACGTCGTCCGAATTCACTTCGCGCCCGTGGTGAAACCGGATACCTTTGCGCAGATGGAAAATCCATTCCGTGGCGTCCGCGTTCCTCTTCCATGCGTGCGCCAAGCAACCGACGATTCGATCCGTGGCGTTGTCGTACTGGACGAGCCTGTCGAACAGCTGGCGGATCATATGGGCGTCGAACGTCAGATGAATATCGGCAGGATCAAGCGATACGATCGGTTTGTTAACCGGAAACCTGAGGACGTCGGTCTCGCGTTCGCCTTCCGTCCGTTCCGTTCCGTACCCGAAATGCTCGCTAAGCCAAGAGACGAACTTTTCTTTGGCGGTGCTCTCTCGTCCGTACGCCTCCAGCCATTCGAAAGCCCCCTTGTACTCTCCTCTTCCGGCGATTTCCCGGGCGCACGCGAGCAATACGGCATCACGCTCCGCAAGCAGCACAAGGCGCGAACGATTCCCCCGCCCCCGTCCGGCATGCCATTCGATCATCGACTCCGCGCAAAGCTTGCGCACGATCATCTTCGCGTTACGCGTCGTGCAGAACCACGCGGACGCCAACTGCTCGATCGTCACTTCGATGGTTTCCCCGTCTTTAGGATGGACATCCCATGCATTCAGTATCGTCAAGTATCTTTCGGCCGTCGCCAGCACAGGCAATCCTCCTTCGGCCCCCTAAAAGGGGAAGAACCAACAATTAGAAATTCACTTTTATTCCCCTTTTTCTAAAAGCATAATGGGAAACATTAACCCCCGCAAGGAGGAAGTTGCATGTTGCCCGATCTCATAGACTACGAAGTGTTAGCGGAAACCCGTCGCGCGGAATTGGAAAGACATCTGGAGGATACGGCCAGAAGAAGGGAACATCTCCTGTCCTCGCCTGCCCGGAAACCCCAACGGAAGAGCGGCCGCTTACTGCTCGCGTTGCAACGCGTTCTGAATTTGCGTTCTTGATCTACCTGCGCAGACTGCCTATCATAGCAGCAAATCGACAGTTATTCGGGAGCGAATAAGCGATCCACAAAAAATAACAACGCATCGACAGTTATTTTCTCGCAAGCCGCCAGTTTAAAGCCTCTAGCGCGAAATTAACTGCAAATGGTTGTTATTCGTTCGATCGCCGTTCGAAGTGTGTGTAATAGATGCTTATGGTTGTTATTCGTTCGCTCGATTACCGATTGATGTGCACGTAACAAATGTAAATGGTTGTTATTTCGCTCGATCTTCGTTCGATGTTTGTGAAAGATGTGCGAATGGTTGTTATTGCTCGATGCACCCGTTACACGTACTTCATCAGAATCGTTTCGACATGCTGCAGATGCTCTTTCATGCGTCCGGCGGCAAGACCCGCATCGCCCGCCGCGATCGCTTCATATAGCGCGTAGTGTTCGCGATAAAGCTGTCCCGCGACCGCGCGGTTCGCATAAATTTCCACCCGCCTCACGTCACGAATCGCCCGTTCCAGCTGTCCGGCAATGGATTCGAATAAACGAAGCATGATCGAGTTGTGCGTCGCTTGAGCCAGTAATCGATGGAACAGAACGTCCGTGCGTTCGCCTTCGGATTCCACGCCGACGGAGCGTTCCATCTCGACCATTAGCTTCCGGAATGCCGCGACATCATCATCCGTTCGTTTGACCGCGGCAATCGACGCGTTGGACACCTCTAGCGCTTGACGTGCTTCGAGCAGCTCGATCAACGTCTCCCGGTTCATACGCAGCGACTCTAATCCATCGATCGCTGCGCCCGCAGGCTCGCGGCGGATCACTTTGCAGCCTCCGCCTTGCCGGATTTCGATGAGCCCCATCGCCTTAAGCGCGCTAAGCGCTTCGCGCATCGTCGAACGGCCGACGCCGAAATGCTCGGACATCGTCTTCGTAGACGGAAGCGCGTCGCCGACGTTCAGCTTGCCGTCCGTAATGAGGCGCCGGAGCTGAGAGGCGATTTCCTCGTAATGGTTCTTTTTCGTTAATCGGGTAATTTCCATCCTGTCGTCGCCCCCGCTTTCGCCGAATATCCGGCTTATCCGACGATCAGCGCATACACGATGCCCGGTCCGTGAACGCCGATCGTCAAGTCGTTCTCGATGTCCGCCGAGCGGCTTGGCCCGGATATGAAGTGAATGCCCGCGGGCAAGTTCTCGCGTCCCGCCTCGTCGAAGCGGATTAACACTTCGCCTAATCGCGTCTTTAATCTCTCTACCGGGATGATCGCCAGCAGGACGGTCGGCAGCAAGCTGACGGACCGCCCCTTATCCTTAGAGGACATCACGGTAATCGAGCCGGTGTACGCCGCAGCGCAGTCCGCAACGACGACGCCGATATCGGCTTCCGCGGCCCGCGCTTTCCAAGCTTCCGCGGCATCGCTGTTCCAAGTCGACACCCGGGCGTCCGGCAGCGCCTTTTCCAGTCCGAGATCATCCAGTTCCTGCTGATTTTGCCTGACGATATATTTCGCGCTTAGTTCGGTCGCTTTCTCGGTAATGAACTGCTTAACCGCATCCATGTTCGAAAGTCTAACGACGTGACCGCCCGCGCTCTTGAAATGGTCCGTAAAACGCTCGATCCGCTCCTGCTCGCTCCATTCGAACGTCCGCCAGAAGTCCGGAGCGCCGCGGTACGGATGCTGCGGAGGCGTATGCGCGCGAGGCCGCCTTAGCTTCGAGGAGATGCCGTCGATGAACGTCTTCTGCTTCGCAAGCGACTCCTCGGCAAGCTGTGCGAGCCACTCTTGATGCGACAGCAAGAGCGATTGCGTGCGCGTGTGCGTCCGATCAGCCATGTCCATGTCCTCCTCCCTCTTGCTCCCGCTCTTTCACGAGCGCTTCCATACGCGCTTTCGCCGCCGGATCCAGCTCCTGCAAGCCGTGGCGAATCTCTTCCTCGAGCGTCTTCCACTTATCGCGGAACGACTGCTTCGGCAAGCTCGGCGTAATCCTATAGCTGTTCCAGCCCTTGAGCGGACCCGCTTTCAACCGAATTTCGCCGCCCCGCGCGACGAGCTTTTGCCCGAGTTTGCCGAGCTTCAGCACCGTCTTGAAACGGCCGGCGTTTTTCATGATCGATGCAAAACCTTTCATGCCGAGTCCCTCTAGCAGCTTGCCCTCCCCGGCTTCGACTTTGCGGCGGCGGAGATAGATCAGCATCTCGTGCAGCGGAATCTTGACCGGACACGCCTCGTAGCACGCGCCGCACAAGCTGGACGCGTTCGCGATATCGTCCCACTCGGCGACGTTCTTCTTCAGCGCCGGGGTTAGCACCGCGCCGATCGGTCCGCTATACGTGCCGCCGTACGCATGGCCGCCGATATGGCGATATACCGGGCAAGCGTTCAAGCACGCGCCGCAGCGAATGCAGTTCAAGAGCTCCTGGAACTCGGGATCGCCTAGTTGAAGCGAACGTCCGTTGTCGACGATGACGATGTGCATCTCTTCCGGTCCGTCGGCGTCCGCCGCTCGCTTCGGTCCCGTAATGCCGGACATATAGACGGTAAGCTTCTGGCCGGTCGCCGAACGCGGCAGCAGCGTCGCCATCACTTCGAGGTCTTCCCACGACGGAATGATGCGCTCCATGCCCATGAGCGTAATTTGCGTCTTCGGCACGGTCGTTACCATGCGCGCGTTGCCTTCGTTCTCGAACAGCACCATCGAGCCTGTCTCCGCGATCGCGAAGTTGCAGCCGGTCATGCCGATGTCCGCTTCGAGAAACTTCTCGCGCAGCTTCTTGCGCACGAAACCCGCCAGAATTTGCGTGTCCGGCGCGAGCGTCTCGCCCGCTTCCTTCGATAGCAATTCCGCGATTTGATAGCGGTTCTTATGAATGGCCGGAATGATAATGTGCGAAGGCGTCTCGTTCGCGAGCTGGATAATATATTCGCCGAGGTCCGTCTCGATCGCCTCCACGCCGATCGTCGCCAGGGCTTGATTCAGATGCAGCTCCTCGGTAACCATCGACTTCGATTTGACTACCGTCTTCGCTTGCGCATGCCGCGCGATATCCAGCGAAAGCTTTACCGCCTCCGCGGCCGTATCGGCAAAATGCACGTGCACGCCGTTCGCTCTCGCGTTATCCGCGAACAGGTTCAAGTAATAGTCGAGGTTGGCGATCGTATGCAGCCGGATTTGTCTGCCTCTCTCCCGCCAATCGTCCCAATTGCCGTGGTCCTCCGCGGCGTTCTTTTTCCCCGCGCGAAGCCTCTCCGTCGTAAACTTGACCGCCTTGCGAAGAAATTCGTCGTTCAGCGCCAAGTCCGCTCTGTCTTTGACCGTTGCGGGTGCGGTACCTTGCCCGTGACCGCTCATGCGCCAGCCACCCCCTCATATAGAAGCTCGGCGAGATGCATGACGCGAACCGGCTCGCCGCGATAACGCAAATTGCCCGCGATATTCATGAGGCAAGCCAGATCAAGGCCGACGAGCACCTGCGCTTCCGTCTCTTTGACATGATCCGCTTTCTCGGTCACCATCGCGCCGGAGATGTCCGCCATTTTCACCGCGAACGTGCCTCCGAACCCGCAGCAGTCTTCCGCGAACGGCAGCGGCACGAACTCCAGTCCTTTGACCGCTTGCATTAGCGCCATCGGCTCATCTTTAACGCCAAGCAAGCGGCTGCCGTGGCAGGACGGGTGATACGTGACTTTATAAGGGAACGACGCGCCGACATCGGTCACGTCGAGCACATTCACGAGAAATTGCGTAAACTCGTAAGATTTGCGCTGAAGGCCGATCGCTCTCGCATGCATGACCGGATCGTTCTCGAACAGTTTCGGATAATGTTGAATCATGCCCGTGCAGGATCCGGACGGCGATATTACGAAGTCGCTGTCCTCGAACGCCTCGATAATCGTCTTCGCCGAAGCGCGGGCTTCGTTCCAATAGCCGCTGTTGAACGCAGGCTGGCCGCAACACGTCTGGGCGGGCGGAAAATCGACCTTAACGCCGCGCTTCGCGAGCAGCCGCACGATCGCCTCCCCGACTCGCGGGAAAAGCGCGTCGCTTAGGCACGTAATGAACAAGCTCACCTTCATGGGGACACCTCTTCACCGAATGAAATAGATCAGGTTGTCAGACAAGTTAAGGTTACCATATCCCCGTTGCTCAGGACAGCACGGGGATACGACTCATTTAAGCCATGATGACTTGAATACCGCGGGCTTCCAACTGGTCGACCGTCTCTTTGGCGACTTTGCGGTCGGTGATGACAACGTCGACTTGATCGATCCCGGCGACGTGCGTGAACGCCTGCACGCCGAACTTGCTCGAATCCGCGAGCAGGATCACCTGTTCCGCGCGGCCGATCATTTTCTCCTTGATGCGTGCCTGCAGCTCGTTCGATTCGCTGATGCCCCGGTCCAAGTGGACGCCTTTGCAAGAAAGGAATACTTTATCGACGTAATACGCGTCGAGCGAGCGTTCCGCAAGCGGACCGACGAACGACAGCGACCGATGCGCGACGATGCCGCCGGAAGCGATCACTTCGATCTTCTCTTTGCCGCTCAGCTCGGTCGCGACCTTGATCGAGTTCGTGAGCACGGTCAGCTTCACGTCGGGAACGCTGCCCGCCATGTACCAAGCGGTCGTGCTCGCATCGAGCAGTATCCGCTCGCCCGGCGAGATCAGCTTGATCGCCTCTTGCGCGATGCGCCGCTTCTCTTCCGCGTGCGTAATCTCGCGCTCCGCGTATGGAATCTCGGCATGCAGAAGCTGACCGTCCTTGACGCTGACCGCCCCGCCGTGGGATCGGCGCAGGCGCCCGCCCTGTTCGAGCTTATCCAGGTCGCGACGGATCGTCTCCTCCGTTACCCGGCACAGCTCGCTAAGCTCGGATACCCGAATGCTGCCTCTCTCATTAACTATCCCGACGATTTTCTCGTAGCGTTCCGCGACTAGCATTCCGTCTCTCTCCCTCGTTTAATCGTGCGCTAATTTCGTAACCGCAACGAACCGATCGTACGCCTCGCTCCAAGTCGGTCCGTCCTGCGGCTCGTAAGTCGCGACCGGGAACGAATCCCGAATCGCCCGCCGCGCTTCCCAAATGTCCGCGAACGCGCCTTGAGCGATCCACTGGACCGCAAGGTTGCCGATCGCGCTGCCTTCCGCCGGACCGGCCCATACCGGTTTGCCGATCGCGTTCGCCGTCCATTGGCAGAGCAGCGTATTCTGAATACCGCCGCCAACCATATGCAACCCGTTGAACCGGTGCCCCGACAGCCGTTCCGTCATTCGCAATACATACCGATATTTTAACGCGAGACTTTCCATAATGCACCGTACGATTTGCGAGTGCGTCCGAGGAAGCTGTTGACCCGTTCTCCGGCAATAGTCCGCGATTCGCGACGGCATGTCGCCAGGCGGCAGGAACGTCTCGTCGTCCGGCTCGATGAACGCCTGGAACGCTTCCGCTTTCTCTGCCATGAGCACAAGCTCGGAGAACGAGTACGCGTGCCCTTCCCGTTCCCACTCCCGCCTGCATTCCTGCAAAATCCAAAGGCCCATAATGTTCTTGAGCAATCGGAACGTGCCGTACGCGCCGCCTTCGTTCGTGAAGTTCAGCTTTTGCGTCATCTCGCCTATGACCGGCATGTCGACTTCCGTGCCCATTAACGACCAAGTACCGCAGCTTAAATAAGCGAAAGATCGCTCCAACGCGGGCACAGCCACGACCGCCGAGCCCGTATCGTGCTCCGCGACCGCAGTCACGGGTATCGGCCCGACGCCGAGTTCCTCGCACACTGAAGCCCGCAATACGCCGGCATGGTCGCCGGGTTTAAGTGGCGCGCCGCCGAACCAAGACGCCGGGAGATCGAGCAGCTTCAACAATTCCGCGTCCCAACGGTCCGACACCGGATTGTATAGCTGCGTCGTCGTCGCGTTCGTGAACTCGTTGTGCATTTGCCCGGTTAGAAAGTAGCGAAGCAAGTCCGGGATCATGAGCATCCGGCTGCCTTCTTGGAGCAATGGAGAGTGTGCCGTCTTGAGCGCGTATAGCTGGAAAATCGTGTTGAATGGCAGAAATTGAATGCCCGTGCGCCCGAAAATAACGTTAGCGGGAACGCGAGTCAACAAGCTCTCCATCGCGCCTTCCGTATGCCGGTCGCGATAGTGGTACGGGTTGGCGAGCAGTTCGCCGCTCCGGCCGATGAAGCCGAAATCGACCGCCCAGGAATCGATGCCGATGCTCGCAGGCGTCACGCCTTGATGCTTCGCTTTCAGCAGCCCTTGCTTGATCTCGTGATACAGCCGCAGAATGTCCCAGTGCAGACGGTCGCCTACCTGTACCGGATCGTTGGGGAAGCGGTGCAATTCTTCGACTTCGATCTTGCCTTCGTTCAAGCGGCCGAGCAGCGCCCTGCCGCTGCTCGCCCCCAGGTCGAATGCGATCATGCTGGACACTTGCATCCCCCTCTCGCGCATTAATTGCCGCGTTTCGAAAGCACTTCGCGTTCGTAGGCTTTGACCTCTGCCAACCATTCTTCGCGAACCGGGACGCCTTGCGTGGCGCAATAGTAGTCCCATACCGCTCCGAACGGATACGATTTAAATTCCTCGGTTAACGCCAGACGCGTCGTATAGTCGCCATCGCGCTCCGCTTGCTTGAGCGCTTCGATCGGTTCGAGCATCGCGCGAAGCAGCGCTTTGATCGTGTTGCGCGTGCCGATAACCCATGCCGCTACGCGGTTAATGCTCGCATCGAAGAAGTCGAGGCCGATATGCGTAATGTCGAGCAATTCGCCGCGAACGAGCTCCCTGCCGATCTCGAGCAGCTCGTCGTCGAGCACGACGACGTGGTCGCTGTCCCAGCGCATCGGACGGCTGACGTGCAGCAGTATGCCGCTCGTGAACAACGACAGCGAGCTCAGCTTGTTCGAGATCACTTCCGTCGGATGGAAATGGCCGGCGTCCAGGCAGATCAGCTTATCGTTCCGAACGCCGTAGCCCATATAGAACTCATGGGAACCGACGACGAAGGCTTCCGAGCCGAGGCCGAACAGCTTGCTTTCCACGGCGTCCAGGTTGTGCGCCGGATTCAGCTCCTCCGAGAACACTTCGTCGAGCGCGGCTTTCAGACGCTTGCGCGGGCTTAGCCGGTCTGCCGGAACGTCCTTGTAGCCGTCCGGAATCCAGACGTTCGTCACGCAGGTTTGTCCCAACTGCTCGCCGAAGTACGCGCCGATGCGGCGGGAAGCTTGGCAATGCCGAATCCAGAAGCCGCGGATTTCGTCATCCGGATGGCTGAGCGTCAGCCCGTCCCTCGACTTTTCATGCGAGAAGCACGTCGGATTGAAGTCCAGCCCGAGCCCCTGCTCTTTCGCCCATGCGACCCACTTCTCATAATGCTTCGGCTCAAGCCGATCGATCTCTACTTTGTCGTCCGTATCGGCGTATATCGCGTGCAGGTTCACTTTATGTTTGCCGGGAATGAGCGAGAACGCCTTCTCCAGGTCCGCGCGAAGCTCCTCCGGCGTGCGCGCCGCGCCAGGATAGTTGCCGGTGACGGAGATGCCGCCGGTCAAATCCTGGTCCCGGTTCAGGAATCCGCGCACGTCGTCGCCTTGCCAGCAGTGCATCGATATCTTAATCGCGTGGAGCTTGGCCAGTACTTGCTCCACGTCGATGCCGTGTTTCGCGTATTGCGCCTTGGCGGCATCGTAATTCGCCTTCAATTGTTGATTGTCGGACATGCGCCTTACCCCCGTGTCGGTTCTGTTGAATCGGATAAACGACGACCCTTTGCTATTATCGGGTGAACGCCGCAGGCACGCCGCCGTCGATCGTCAGCATGCAGCCCGTCGTTTTGTCTGCTTTCGAAGAAGCGAAGAACGCGATGCCTTCAGCGATGTCTTTAGGAAAAATGTTAACGAGCAACGTCGTCCGCTTCCGATAATACTCTTCCAATTGATCCGGCTCAATCCCGTAGGCGGCGGCACGTTCGTTACGCCAGTTGCCGTTCCAGATCGCCGAACCTTGCAGAATCGCGTCCGGGAGAATCGTATTGACGCGAATGCCGAATTCGCCGCCTTCCGCCGCGATGCAACGGGCGAGGTGCGCTTCCAGCGCTTTAGCCGCACTGTACGCCGTCGCGTTCTTGCCGGCGTAGACGGAGTTTTTGGAGCCGATGAATACCATGTTGCCGCCGATCGCTTGCTGCTTCATCAGCTTGAACGCTTCGCGGGCGACGAGGAAGTAGCCGGTGCCGAGCACGTTCATGTTCAGGTTCCATTCCTTGAGCGACGTCTCGTCGAACGGACTGGACGTGGCGAGACCCGCGTTGTTGACGATGATGTCGACGCCGCCGTAGACGAGCGCGGTTTCCGAGTAAGCCGCTTGCACCGCTTCTTCGCTCGTGACGTCCATCTTTACGGCAAGCGCGCGGTTCTCGCCGTACTTGGCGTTGATCTCCGCAGCGACTTTCTGCGCTCCTTCAAGGTTCAGGTCGGCCAGCACGACGTGCGCGCCTTCCGATACGAGGCGACGAGCCGTCTCGCTCCCGATGCCGCCTGCGCCGCCGGTAATGAAGGCGACTTTGCGGCTGAACTCGGCCTCCGGCGGAGCAAGGGAAAGCTTGTAAAGCTCCAGCGGCCAATATTCGACGTTGTAGGATTCGTTCTCGCTCAGCGACACGAAATGACCGAGCGCCGTAGCTCCGCGCATAACCGCGATCGCGCGGTGGTACAGCGCGCCGCTTACTTGCGACATCGCCCAGCTTTTGCCGGTATTGATCATGCCGACGCCAGGAATAAGGATGACGCGCGGCGCGGCTTCGAACATGACGTCGCCTTCGTTCTTATTGCGCGCGAAGTAGGCTTTGTAGTCTTCTTTGTATGCGGCGACGCCTTCTTTCAGCTTCTGCTTAAGGCCTTCGACGTCATCGGCGTTCGGCGTCCAGTCGATGAACAGCGGAACGACCTTCGTGTGTACGAGGTGGTCCGGGCAAGCAGCGCCGACTTGGGAAAGCTTCGCGGAATCATCGCCACCGACGAATTGTAATACGTCGTCCGCGTCGTCGAACGACAGGATCATTTTCTTCGCGTCGCTCACCGCGCCGCGCAGCGTCGGCATCACTTGCGAGACGATGCTTCTGCGAATGTCCGCAGGGAGCGCAGCGTGCTTCTGACCGCCGAACAGCTTCGCTTCGTTTACTCGAGCCTCGATGAACGCCTCCGCTTCGCTAATGATTCGAATCGTCTGCGCGTAGCATTGCTCGCTCGTATCGCCCCACGTGACGAGACCGTGTTTCTCCATCAGTACGAGTTCGGCTTTCGGGTTGGCGAGGACGCTTTCGGCGATCATCTTGGATAGCGCGAAGCCCGGGCGGATGTAAGGCACCCAGACGAATCGGTCGCCGAACATTTCCCGCGCGAGCGCTTTGCCGTTATCCGCGCAGCAAAGGCTGATGATCGCGTCCGGATGCGTGTGATCCACGTGCTTGAACGGCAGGAACGCATGCAGCAACGTCTCGATCGAGGCGCGGGGATGCTTCGCGTCGATCATGCAGTTCGCGAGGTAGGCGACCATGTCCTCGTCGGACATTTCCGGTTTCTCGAACAGCGGACGGATATCGTCCATTCGCAAGCCCGTGAAATTGCCGGCTTTCATCGACGCGAGGTCGGAGCCGGAGCCTTTGACGTACATCACTTCGACGTCGCGGCCGCGAAAATCCTTCTCGATCGTCTTCGTCGACGTGTTGCCGCCGCCCCAGTTGCAGACGCGGCGATCCGCACCGATGATGTTCGATCGATAGACGAGCTGCTCCAGTCCGGATTGCAATTGCGATGCTTTCGATGATTCCCACGAGCTTTGTACCACGATATGTCCCTCCGAATGTGTTTGTTTATGATTGAAATTGATTGGTTTCAGTCTATCATATTTGTTTTTGTTTGAAAATAAAGAAATCGGGCGCAAATAAAGATTTGTATCCTTCCGCTTCAAGCATGGGCTTGCAGCGGTAGAGTTACCAACACGGTAATTGGAGTAATCGTAATCACACGTATTTCACCAGCCCCGACTTGTTCGGGGCTTTTTTGCGTTCAGATTGCCGAGTCCTGCAAATGCGCAGGTAAATTGCGCTAAATGCGCAATCAAGCTAACAATAGCTGTAAGAGTGCGGGTAATTCGTTTCGTACAACACCAGATTGATGTCATCACCGCGTAATGACTGTATACTTGCAGGAAGGGTCATTTAACGCGATTTACCAAGCTCGCAAACTGCATCATTGCAGGTCTTTCTTTCCACCTCAGTGGCGATTACCTGTGATAAATCCGTTCAAAAGTCTTATGAGGTTGTACGGTGCTGATTATTTACATGAAATACCGTACAAAGTGTCATATGAGATTGTTTAGTACGGATAGTTTGCATGAAAAATCGAACATAAAAAACCAGTCCCGCCTAAGCGGAACTGGCATTAGACCGCGCCTTACACCGACTGCTGCAGCAGAGCCTTATTCGGCAAGTAATGCAACGCCGTGATGCGGCGAATCGTGCGCGTCTTCGCGCGCATGACGATCGAGTGCGTCTCCGCGCGATCGCCCTGCAGGTAGCGCACGCCGCCGAGAAATTCGCCCGGCGTGACGCCCGTCGCGACGAATATAACGTCGTCGCTGCCGACCATATCCTCCATCGTAAGCACTTTGTACGGATCCTCGATGCCCATTCGAATGCATCTGGCGTATTCCCTCGCGTCGGACGGCATGAGCCGGCCTTGGATTTCCCCGCCCAGGCATTTCAGAGCGGCGGCGGCGAGCACCCCTTCCGGCGCTCCCCCCGAACCGACGTACAGATCGATGCCGGTTTCCGCGAACGCGGGCGCCATCGCCCCTGCCACGTCGCCGTCGGACAGGAATTTAATCCTTACCCCGGCTTTCCTCAGCGTCTTCACGACCGATTCGTGCCTGATCCGATCCAGGATCATAACGGTCAGTTCGGGCACCTGCTTATCCAATATTTCCGCTGCCCGCGCAAGCGTAAGCTCTAACGGATCGGTGAGCTTCAGCCTGCCGACGAGCGCGGGTCCGACCGCGAGCTTCTCCATATACATGTCCGGAGCGTGAAGCAGGTTACCTTTGCTTGCGACGGCAATGACGGACATCGCGTTGTTCAATCCTCTCGCCACGATCTCCGTCCCTTCAAGCGGATCGACAGCAACGTCGACGTCCGGACCATTGCCGTTGCCGAGACGTTCGCCGATATACAGCATCGGAGCCTCGTCCATCTCCCCTTCCCCGATGACGACTTCCCCGCGGATTTCGACCGAATCGAACATTCTGCGCATCGCATTCGTCGCGGCTCCGTCCGCGTTGATCTTATCCCCTCTGCCCATCCATGGCGCGGAAGCCAGTGCCGCCAGCTCGGTTACGCGAACGATTTCCAAAGCCAATTCCCTCTCCATGAGAATCCCCCATTCGGATCGCTAATATCTTTATTGTATATCATATATTTATTTATGACACAATATATAAATGATTTTCGCCTTATTTAATGTGTCTAATTAAGAGCGAACAACAAAAAAATCCCCCGGTGCTTTGCCGAGAGATTCTTCCATTTATTTGAAGTTCAAAGTCACTTGGATGATTTCAGACCTGCTTCCGACGCGGATCGGCGGCCCCCATAACCCGAAGCCCGAGGAGACGATCACGTGCATCGCATGTTTGCGCATATAGCCCCAATCCAGCTCGAAAACCCTTCTCGTGATCCAATGGTTCGGCGCGAATTGCCCGCGATGCGTATGCCCGCTCAACATGAGATCCACCCCGGCGTCGGCGGCTTGCTGGAACATCGTCGGCTGGTGGTCCAGCAGGATGATCGGCTTCGTATGGTCCAATCCCTCTACGAGCTCGGCAACCGCCTTACGTCCTCCGAGCCGCGGCGATTCGGCCGTCTTGTCCTTGCGGCCGACGATATAGAGCGAATCGGCGATTTCCTCCGTCTCGTCCTGTATGACGCGTATGCCGACCTTGCTCATTTCCTCGATATATTCGGGAATATGGCCGCCGTAATACTCATGGTTGCCCAGCACGGCGTACACGCCATGCTTTGCCCGAAGCCTTCCGAGCGTCTTGCTCATGTCGTTGCGCAGGAACGGCTCGATCGAATCGTCGATCACGTCGCCGGGAAGCAAGATCAAATCCGGGTTCATCGCATCTACTCTTTCGACCAGCTTTCGCAAATGGCGATTGCCGATCACGTTGCCGAGATGGATGTCCGAAGCGACCGCGATCGTCCACGACTTCGCCGCGCCGCCTGCTTTGTCGATCTCGAGCTCGTACTGGCGAACGACCGGCGAGAACGCGTTGCGCGTACCGACCGCGAGCAGCAGGACGAACAGGACGATAACGACGGCGCCTGCACCCTTGACGTACGCATCGACGTTGGCGCCTGCCGCATAAACCGCGAGACCCGCAACATCGGCGACCAAAGCAAAGATTACGGCCATCTCGAACAGAAAAATATAGTACGAACCGACGATTTTGAGCAGACGTCCGATGGGCGCTAGCGCCTTAGGCAGCTTGAACCTCGCAACGACGTAAGCGAAGGCGATCACGAACAAAACCGACCAGAACCATCCGGGAGAATACGGCAAATCCGTTGCATCCAACCATTCCGTCGCATTCCATCCGATAAACAGATTCAACGCGGCGAATGCCGATAATACAAGCGACAAAATGACGATAAAACGAGGATGAAAAGCCATCGGCCGCGTGCTCCCTGCCATTTATCATTTAGCAACCATAATCTGCAAATATTATAGCACAGATAAGCGTCAGTTCTCGTATTCGGTTACTCTTTTATCGGAAGAAATAGTAGATTAATAGGCAGATTGCTGCCCGGCGCCGGCGTGAAAGTAATCGTCACCGTCTCCGGGTCAAGTCCCGTCCGATGAAGCACCGAAGCCTCGTTGGAATTGTTCAGTACCGTATTCGTCGTCGTATAGATCACTTTGCCGTTGACATCGAACGCTCCCGCGTAAAACCCGCCTCGCGGATTGATCGCGATCACCGTATTCGGCAGGACGTGATTCAGCCGGATCGAATAGACGACGCCGTAATTGCCGTCGTCGTATGTCGAATAACCTCCCACCTGATCGACTCCCTTCAGCCAAGGATCGATCATGTTGTCTCCGAATAACATTCTAGCTCTTTGGTCCCCTAGCGGTTCATCTACTTCAATCGTTCTGAAAGCTCGTTCGAACGTTCCTCGGATATGTCCGTTCGCCTGCATGACGGCAAGCGACGGCAACGACGAGAATACGTCCTTGCCAGCGTCGACGGCAACGAACCGCAGTTTTATCGGTTGGTCGGAATTCAAGTCCGCGTAACTCGAGAACACCTGTCCCGGCTCAAGCGTTTTAGCGCTAATTTCCGGGAATACAATGCGGCTCTCGCCCGCCGGGATCGTAAGAAGCGATGATTGACCGGACTTCCTGGCTTCCAAATATTTGCCGACAGACGCTTTGCCCGCAACGTACACATACCGATGAGGACCGCCGATGCCGATCGGACCCATCGTGACGTTAGCGGTTGCTGCGCTCGTATTCGTCGCGATCACGTAAATTTTCGCCGGCGTCGAACGTTTATTCTGTTTGTGCACGAGAAACCTGACGTAGCCGGACAAATGATCCGCCTCGTAATAAATCCCTTCCTCTACGATAGATTCCGGGCTATCGTCGACGACAAGCGTGGATTGACTTCCATCGGTAAAGCGATAATCGAGCATTCTATACTCAAGCACGCCTGCTCCGTCCAGCGTTAGTTTAGCGCCGATCGGCGTATGCAGCAGGTCGAATTCCGTCTTCGTGTACGCGATTTCGTCCAAGATCGTAATCGTCTTGGAGTATTCGCTCGTCGCGCCGTGAACATCCGTTACGCGAAGCGTAATCGTCTTTTCGCCCGGCTGGAAAAAGCCGTCCTGCTTGTTCGTCCACGCTCGGCTGGCGATCGCGTTCTCATCGTCCGTAGAGCGATCCGAATACGCGATATACTCGCCGATCTTGTAGGCACCCTTCAACAGGGCGAACATGGCTGTCGGCGGCTCGTTCGGCGGTTTCACGTTAACAACGACCGAATAAGGATCGCTCCACACGCCTTTCTCGTCCTTCACGCGACGGGTGACCGTATAGCTGCCTTGCTTATCGAATATCGCGTATTGATTCTCCCACTTTTCTTCCACGATCGCGTAGCCCCGAGGATGGAATGCTTCGTCCTTATAGGCGATTTCCGTCTGCGTCGCGTAAGGATTCGTGTCCGACACGCTGAACTTGGCTACCGGCTTCATGCTCCAATTCAACTCGATCCGCTTCGCGGAAGGAACGTCGGTCAACTCGATGCCGAAGCTGTTCGCCACCGTTTTCAGCGGAACCATTAATGTCCCTTTTTCTAAGTATGGAGCTCCGATACCGGTCTTCTTCACTCCGTTCAACCGATAATGGCGATCGTTGACAACGAAGCCGAGCTTGGTCGCGTCCTGCTGAATAATATACTGCTTGGATGCCGCTTCGTACGTAATCGTGCCGTACAGCTCCTTGGCGATCGACTTCGCGGCAATGTAGGTCACGCCTTTCTTGACGACGAGCGGCTGAGCTGCCGCGACTTTAACGCCATTATGGATGATGACATTCGTTCCGCGCTTCAAAATGATTAGTTCTTGTCCCGTAGGGCTTGGTTCGGCGAAAATCGGCGCGGGCGCCATAAGTAGGATGAGTACGGCTAGCGTAACTTTTCGAATGATATGGTTCATGCTTAGTCCCCGTCATGTTTGTCTTTTGTCATTGAAGTTAACTCTATTAACGCGTTTATTCGTCGCAAAGTTGCGAGATTCGACGAAATGGCCGCGCTAAAAAGCCCCGGCGCTCGTACCGGAGCGATTACAGCTTTTTGAGCATCCGTACGTGCAATATTCCCGCGTCCAGGAAAGGTTCGTCCGACACCGTGTCGTATCCTAGCTTCCGATAGAAAGCTTCGGCGGAACACTGAGCGTCGAGCAGCGAAGAATGGTAGCCGCTCGCTTTCGCGTCGTCTTCCATCGATTCCAGCAGCTTAGAACCGTATCCCCTGCCTCTGTAGGACTTCAATACCGCGATTCTTTGCATTTTGGCGACGCCGGGCTCGTACGTTTTCCAACGGCCGGTCGCAATGGCTTGTCCGTCCACGGTAAGCAGATGATGTCTTCCCGCTTCCGGAGTCGCGTCGTACTCGTCCTTCTCCAAGTCGGCAGGTACCCCTTGCTCGTCCACGAATACGGTCATTCGAATCGCAAGCGCTCGGCGAAGCATCTCTTCTGTCGTTATTCGCATCACTTTCATCTCGCTTCACGCCTTCTCTTCATGATGTACAAGCTGATCCAGTTGTTTGATCAATTCGCTCTCCGCGAAGCCTTCCCCGATAAAGACAGCCACGTCATGGACCGGCTTCTGCGGCGTAATTCGCATAAAGTCGGTTGCCTTGTACGCGTATTGGAACAGGAACTGACCCGTCGTATCCGAGAAAGTAACGATTCCTTTGGCCCGGTATACGCCTTCGGGCAGCCCCGCGAGCAAAGCCTCGAACGCCCTGCTGTCGATCGGCTTGCTCAGATAGTACGTTAAAGCGTTGACATGGTCGTGCGAGTGCTCGCGGAAATGGCGACCATGCGAACAATGCTCATCGCACGTATGCGCTTCGTCTATCTCGCTATGGCGAACCCGGTCCTCGCCGCTATAGAGAAGCTTGGCGTCGACGTCCGCCCTAACCGCTGGAATGACGGGAGCGTTGGCGTTCCAATCCTTCAGCGCTTCTAATAGCTCCTCTTGCTCCGCGGGACCGATTAAATCCGTCTTGTTCAAGACGAGCACGCTCGCCGCGCGTATTTGATCGACCATCAGTCTCAGCGTTCGGCCCGCGCCGACGCGGACGCGATCCAGCAGATGGCGGGCGTCCACGACGGTAACGATGTCGCGAAGCGCCGCGCGCTCGTACAACGAGGCTTCGGCAACGCCGTCCATAATGTCGAGCGGCTGCGCGATGCCCGTAGACTCGATCCAGACGACGTCCGGCCGGTGTTCCCGCACGATGCGCACGAGCTCCATGGCGACATCGCCTTTGAGCTGGCAACAGATGCAGCCGCCGAGCATTTCCGCCATCGGAACGTCTCCGCCGATTAACTCGGCTTCCACGTTCGCTTCGCCGACTTCGTTCAGGAGAACGGCGATTTTGAGTCCCCGCTCCTTCGCGTCCGAGACGAGTTTATTGAGCAGCGTCGTTTTGCCGCTGCCTAGGAATCCGGTCAGAATCGATACCGGCACGATGTTCTCGTTCATGAATAGCTCCTTCTGTCTGCTCGCATTCATCGTAATCGTCAAGAAAGATATCGGGTACTGCCGTAAGAATCGAGAAAATACGTTTTCGCCCGCTCTCTCATCTCGTCGTCGAACCCGCGGAGATCGTTCAGCAGCGCGAACCGGTCGCTCTCTTCTTTCTCTCCGCCGGCGTACAAAAGCCATTGCGCCAGATCGTGCGCCGCGCGCCCCCTGTCGAACGAATGATGATACCAGAGCGATGCGCGTTCCAAATACGGTTGAGGCTCGAACGGGTTCATCTCGATCGCCTTCGTGAAAGAAGCGATCGCATCGTCGTGCCGATCCAACTGATTATAGACGACGCCTAGGTTATAATGCCCCTGCGGATCGTCGGGTACGAGCTGGGCATAGACCCGGGAGTCCGCGAGCGCCGAATCCAAGTCTTCGAGGCGGAAATGGATAAAGCCTCGGAACCACGTTAACCGCGGGTTGTTCAGATCGATCTGCAGTCCGCGGTTGCAATCCTCCAACGCTTCGGCAAGCTTGCCGGAGGCGAACCGGCACCTGGCTCTCCGCTCGTAGATTTGCGGATTATCGGGCTCCAAGGCGAGAGCGCGCGTATAGGAGGCTTCGGCGAGCTCCCAGTTCTCCATGCCGACGTACAGCTCGCCGAGCGCAAAGCTTGTTCGGCTCTCCTGAGCGAGACGTTCATCCAGCGCGATCGCCGATTGGATATCCATCATCGCTTCTTCATGGCGGTCCGCCATGTAACGGGCGAAGCTTCTGCGCATATAAAATTCGGCGGATTGCTCCAGCTCGAGCGCTTTCGTGTAAGCTTCATCGGCTTCCCCGTACTGATCCGCGTCGATAGCCAGTTCCGCTCGCTGCTTCCAATTCAGCGGATCGTCCGGTTCCCGCTCCGTCAGATCCCGGCTTAACGTCCGGGCGTCCTCGGACATACCGGCTTCCCGGTAGACGTCCGCGAGCCAATATTGGACGACGCGGTTATCCGGTACTTGAGCCCTTGCCCTAATCAGCGTCCGAATCGCCTCCTGCAGCTTGCCCTGCATCCGATAGGTCGAGCTAAGCTCCATGGACGCGGGCAACCAATGCGGATGAGCTTCTTCGAGCTTCCGCAACTGCGACTCCGCTTCCGCATAACGGCTTAGCATGCGGTTCAGGCTCGCCTGCTTGAGCAACAGCTCCGGGGCAGCCGGGTGAACGAGCAGCGCTTGCTCGATCGAAGCTAACGCATCCTCGGGCTGCCCGTTCAGTTCAAGCAGCCGGGATTCGAACAAGCGAAAGCCGAATTCGGCTTTCGCGCCTTGAATGAAGCTGGCGACCGCCGCATGGGAATAGTTCGTGCGGGTCTTCATGAGCGCTGCGCCCTGATCGGCTAGCTTCTCCCACTGCTCCAGCATGTCAATTCCCGCCCGCAGCGTCGCCAGCGCTTCGTCGGTACGCTCCAGCTTCTCCAGCGCCTGCGCTTGCCGATAATAATAATGCGGTATCGCCCGGTTCGGATCGCGCGAAGCCTGACGATAGCAGCGCTCCGCCTCGGCGTAATGGCCGAGCTTCATATGGACGTTGCCAAGCTCGTAGAACGTCGAGGCTCTAGAATCTTCCCGGCGCAGGAGCGCTTCCTCGAAATCGCGAATAGCTTGGTCGTATTGTCCGAGATCATGATGCGTGATCGCCCTCGTATACCAATAGAGATAAGGACTAGGGTCAAGGCGAATAGCCGCGTTCAGATCGGATATCGCCTGATGCTCCTGGCCGAGCTCATTGTAGATGTGGGCGCGGCGTTCGTAAGCCTGCGGGTTTTCTCTTGCGCTTAACAGCTTGCCGAGGACGACGAGCGCTTGATCGGAGTGCCCGGTATCGTGAAGCAGCCCGGCGTACTCGATCTGTTCCTCCTCCGTCATGGAGGCGGTGCCCCATCTTTCGTACCATACGAGCGCTTGCTTCAGCCTTTGTTGCCGATGCAGCTTCTTCGCCATTCTCCGGGACCATCTTCTGAACATGCGCATCCCCTCCTTGTCGGCGTCGTATAGATACTCCCGTAACCGTAAGCAAAAGCTGCCGAACGATTCGGCAGCTTCTGAAAGAGTTCCTATCTCTCGGACGTCTCGGCTGCTTCCTCGATCGCGAATTCGAAATCGTCGATATCGAACAGTTGAACCGAAATGCCGTTCTGAATGACTTTATCCTGAAACTCGATCTGATCGGTCAGAATCGGGCTTTCCATTCTCTGAGCGAGCAGGATGACTTCCGTCTCGATCGGATCGAATACTTCCCCGAACTGCATATTCTCCGACGTGTTCACGACGACGAACGTTACGTTCTCGTTGATCGGCAACGGAGGACTTTCCCTCCATGGCGCGATGAGCGCCCGCTCCAGCTTCTTCTTGTTGAACGGGTCCTCGAAGAACGCGATCATTTCCCCGATTTTCTGCTTCACGTGCGCATCGTCGTCCTTCTCCGGCATGACCGGTTCCGGACTGTCTTTCATATCGTAAAGCTCCATTACCGTCGTATATGGAATTCTATATTCGACTGGCCGTTTCGGCAGAAGCAGTTGCCCATAGATGGCGATCATGACCGCCTCGATGACAAAACGCCGACTCATCTTAAGCAATTCCCTCCCATAATACATCGCGAAGCCGTTTGACTGGCTTTCATTATATCACATGCGCCGACGGCTGTCGCCGTACTTGCGAACAACGATGATGGGACGAACGACCGTCCTTTGGGGTATAATATTCGAAGATTGCGCACCATATTTCTCGTCGATTAGGGGTGTCGCCTTATGCCACAGTTGTCTTTTGCGTATTATACGCAGATCGAGTCCCCGGAGTCTGAGCGTCTGTTCCGGGACGAGATGAACGCCTCCGGCTATTTCGCTTTTTACGCGTTCGCGGAGCAGTTCCGTGAAGGATTGCGTCAGTACGACGAAACTCGGATCGAACTTTATGGCCGCTTGCTTGCGAGAGGGCGCGGGCTATTCCCCGACCCGGCGCGGTTCAGTCCGTCGTTCGACGAGCTATGGGACGAATTCGAAGGCATCTATCGCGCCAAAAACGAAGCCATAGCCGCGATTCCCGCCGCCGAGCGCAACGGCGAATGGCAAGTGCTGATCGACAATCCTTATTCCACTGGGCAAGTCGTCTGTTATCCGGGACTCTCTTTCATCGAGGCCGCGTATTTATACGGATATTTTCAACGAGAATTAAAGCCGAACGAGTTGTTGCGCCTGCAACGGATCACGCACTGCTTAGCCGTGCGCGGCAGCGCGGAACAATCGTTCTTCCCCAGCACTTCATAGATCTCTAGACAAGAACGGAGCGAGCCGCTATAACGACAGCTAAGCGATTCGACGAAGCTGCGCTGACAGCGTTCGAGCAACGATTAACCCGGCACAAAATCGATCATTGCCAAATCGTGCAGCACGGGAGAACGTTACTCTCCTACGCGCGGAACAATCAGTCGGCCCATAAACTGCACAAAATCAATTCCGTCACGAAAAGCGTCGTCTCCCTCCTGATCGGAATCGCCGTCGAACGGGGCGAAATCGCAAGCATTCGCCAGCCGATCGCCGATTACTTCCCGGAAGTCCGTCATTCGGACAAGGCCGACGTCACGCTCGAGCATCTGCTGACGATGGCACCCGGTTGGGAGTGGCCCGAGATGGGAGATTGGGGCGGCCGGCCGTTCCCGATGATCAACAGCATGGACTGGGTACGCTTTATCTTCGATCGGCCGATGACCCACAAACCCGGAACCCGAATGGCTTACGATTCGGGCAGCTCCCACCTGCTAAGCGCGATATTGCAGCAGGCGACCGGCCTCACGACGTCAGCTTACGCGGAGCAACACTTGTTTCATCCGCTCGGCATCGAGCGCTATCGGTGGTACGCGGATTCGAACAACATCGTCATCGGCGGTTTCGGACTCGAAGTCGTCGGACCGGATCTCGCGAAACTCGGGTTGCTTGCGCTTCGGAACGGCCAGTGGAACGGCAAACAGCTCGTCCCTTCCGCCTGGATCGAAGCGACGACGGAGCCCCGTCATCATACGTACGACCACATTGGCTCCTACGCCTCGCATTGGTGGGTCATGACGGACGAGCGCCGCAATCCTGTTTGCCCTCGCATTTACTTCGCGATGGGATACGGCGGCCAATACATATTCGTCGTGCCGGATTTGGAATTGGTCGTCACGTTCGCCAGTACGCTGTATAAATCGACGTTCCTTCCGATGCGCCTGTTCCGCGAAATGATGGACGTATAACGCGAAACCCCCGTTGCACTGAGCAACGGGGGTTATTCGGTTAGCACTCACTTCGCTTCAATCGCGCCGTCCCTGTAGTAGACGATGCGCGACGGATCGTTGCGCAGCTTCACGTTCGCCATCTTCGCTTCGTGCTCCGTCAGCGACAGCGGCTCCCACTCGCCAAGCCTTCCTCCTTCGTCCGTCGCGGAGACGCCGGCTTCCGCAAGCGCCTCGGACATTTGCGCGGGGTCGGGCGAGTCGTCCCATAACCGAACGCCGTAATAGGCGAGCGAGTAGCCGTTGCGCTGAACGTAAGACAATATCGTTCCGCTTGCGCGATGTTTCATGACGAATGGCATATGCGAATCCCGCCGATCTGACTTCTTATAGGTAAGGGTTATCGTGCTTCGCCTTCAGCATGTTCCAGCGGCGCTCGATCTCGTGCTCGAACTCGCGCAGCGTCTCGGCGTATTCCGGCTTGGACAAGTGCTTCGTCTTGCCCATCAGCTTCAGCCAATCGCCGACGGGAACGCGCTTGCCCTTCTCTTCCGGATTGTACGTAATCGTCGTGACGCCTCTTTCCACTTCGTAAAGCGGGAAGAAGCAGGTGTTGACCGCGTAATCGATGATCGTCGCGCCGTCTTTATCCTCGGACAGCCAGTTGAGCGGGCAAGTGATCAAGATTTTGCCGTACACCATGCCTACGTTCTGCGCGTACCATTGCGCCTTCGCCGCTTTGCGCACGAGGTCCTGCGGGCTCGCTTCGCTGCCGGTAAAGACGTACGGAATGTTCGTTGCCGCCATGATTTGCGCCGTGTCCTTATGGTGGAACACTTTGCCGCCTTGATGCTTGCCTACGTTCGAGGTCGACGTGCGATGGCCCATCGGCGTGGAATAGGACAACTGCGCGCCGGTGTTCATGTAACCTTCGTTGTCGTACTCAAGGATGATCATGCGGTGGTTGCGAAGCGCCGCGCCGATCGCCGGACCCATGCCGATGTCCATGCCGCCGTCGCCGGTAATCATGACGAACGTAAAGTCGTCTTGCAAGCCGAGGTGATCGAGTTCTCCGCGACGCTTGCGCTCGTGGAACATCTCGACGACGCCGGACAACGTGGCCGCGCCGTTCTGGAACAGATTGTGGATGTAGGTCGCTTTGTGCGCGGAGTACGGATACCCCGTCGTGACGACCATCGCGCAGCCGGTATGGAACAAGGCGACGATATCTCCCTCGATGCCCTTAAAGAACAGCTCCAACCCGGAGAAAATCCCGCAGCCCGGGCAAGCGCCATGGCCCGGAGCGATCCGTTTCGCTTTCTTCGTCAAAGCGCGAAGCGGCGGAATGCGGACGTTCACTTTGCCCGTCTCCTCATCCGGCGTAACGGTAATGAGTCCCGTCTTCACGTCCTCGTACTTCATCGGCTCGAGCACGCGTTTCGGCGCCTTGTTCGGATCGCCCGGCGAATGCCCGTGGTAATCGTAAGGCTTCTCGACGTATCCTTTCCCGACTGCTTCGATCGCGAATTCGAATAAGGCGAGACCGTCTTCGGCATAGAAATCTTTGCCGCCGAGGCCGTAAATCCGGCTGATCACCATCGTCGAATGGTTGCCGTATTGCTGCAGCGCCGCCCGGATTTCAAGCGACATGTTGCCGCCGTGGCCGCCGTAAGCATCGGCTCGGTCGCCGACCGTCACCGCTTTGACGTTCTTGAGCGCTTCCGCGATCTGCTTCGCCGGGAACGGACGGATAATGTTCGGAGAGATGCTTCCCGCCTTCACGCCTTTCGCGCGCAATTGGTCCACGACGTCCTTAATGATCTCCGAAGACGAGTTCAGCAGGAATACCGCCACTTCGGCGTCTTCCATCCGGTACAGTTCCAGGATCGGATAGTCGCGTCCCGTAAGCACTGCGTATTCTTGGCGAATGCGGTCGTACACCGCTTCTGCGCGATACATCGCCATGCTTTGCTGGTAGCAGTTATTGATATAGTCCGGCTCGTTCATGTACGGACCGACCGTAATCGGGTTGTTCCGGTCAAGCACGTGTTTGAAGCCTTCCGGCGGTTTCTCGCCGATGAACTTCTGTACGTCTTCCCGCTTCGCGAACGTCATGACGCGGCGCTTCTGATGGCTCGTGAAATAGCCGTCCTGCGCGACGAGCACCGGCAAGCGAACTTCCGGATCCTCCGCCAGCTTCAGCGCGATGATGTTCATGTCGTATACCGATTGCGGATCGCGGCACATGATGATCGGCCAGCCCGTGTTGAGCGCGAAATACAAATCCGAATGGTCGCCGTGAATGTCGAGCGGCCCGGACACCGAGCGGCAGACGAGGTTCATGACCATCGGGAACCGCGTGCCCGATTGCACCGGCATCTGCTCCAGCATGTATAAATAACCGTTGGCGCTCGTGGCGTTGAATACGCGTCCGCCCGCCGTCGAAGCTCCGTAGCAAACCCCGGCGGAGCCGTGTTCGCCGTCGGCCGGAATAAGCACGATGTCGTGCTGGCCGTTCGCCTTCATCAGATCAAGAAATTGCGCGACTTCCGTAGAGGGAGAGATCGGGAAATATCCCATGATGTGATAGTTGATCTGGTGTGCGGCATAAGCTGCCATCTCATTGCCTGATTCGTAGACGATGCGTTGCTCGACGGTTCCGGACGGGCCCGTCTCCTTGCGAATGTCGATCGCCATTGCAGACTCCACCTTCCTATCGTTCTTCTCGTAGTATCGGAATGCTCCATGCTCTTTCTATCGATCTATCGGTCTATCGACCTGGCGCCGGAACTACTGGGCCAACTGAAACTTGTGCGGAACGCGATGCTCGTCGGCGTAGCCTTCCGCTTCCCGCTCGCTGGACAACGCCTCGGTCGGACACGCTTGTACGCACTTCAAACAGCCTTTGCAATATTGATAATCGATTCCTTGCAAAAACATCTGCGGTCGGCCTTTCTTGTCGGGCAACTCCTCCCATACGAAGCAGAAGTCCGGGCAGACGTTGTCGCAGGCGGCGCAATGAATGCATTTGTCATCCGCGAAGTGAGGCATCATGCCCGCGCGCGAGATGCTAAGATCCTTCAGGATGCTGTTGCCCGGGTTCGTAATCATGCCGCCGATCGGCTGCGTCTCGTAACCGAGCACCGGCGTATCCATCCGGACATAGCTGGGCATCGCATCTCCTTCGGACAATGCGAACGACTGAAACTTCATTTCGTCATAACCGCGCTGGAATGTATTCAGGGCCGGCTGAACCGCGCCCGGGTATTTCTTCTCTAGCGACTTGCGGACGACGCCTTTCATGAATTCGGCGTCCAGGAAATCGCACAAGCGGAATAATCCGCCTAGCATCGCCATGTTCACGCGGTTGTTCTCGTCCATCGCGATGCCGGTCGCATCGACGACTGCGATGATTCCCGCCTTCAGCTTGAGCTGCTCCTTGAGCTGCTCCGGCGATTTCTTCGAATTGACGAGCACGATCGTGTCCTCGTACATGCCGGAGATGACGTTGATCGTCTTCGACAGGTTCTCGTGGAAAATTCCGATGACGTGCGGCCTCTCGACCGGAGACGTATCGCGGATTAGCGCGTTCGTGTCGCAGAACCGGATGTGCGCCTTAACGGCCGAGCCTTTCTTCTCCGAGCCGTAAGAGCTGAAGCTGACGCCGTTCAGTCCTATGCCCATAACGCCTGCCTCGGCCAGCATTTTGCCGGCCAAGTTTGCTCCAAGCCCACCGATTGATTCCAGACGAATTTCGAAAAACCCAAGCTCATTTACCTTCGGCAGCATGACCATGGCGCATTGAAATCCCCTTTCGCGTGTAGTGGCACATAAAGAGTCAGACTATTTCGTAGATTGCAAATATTAATATATTCGCGATAATTTGCGCAATTCCTGCCTCTCTGGCCAAATTCGGGCTCATGACGCCCCGATACATCTTAAAATGACAAACTGGACTGCAAACGCTTAAGCTCGTTCCAGCCGATCAGCAGAATCTTCTCCTCGTCGAGGACGGCTCTCACATCCGGATCGCGCCAGAACGCAAGCTCCATGCCGCGTTTGTCCGGTTCGCCGTGAAAGGAGCGAAGCTCCTCCGTCACGTGCGACGGATGGCTGATCCATTCGGTTACGCCGGGCAGCAGCCCGCGAAGCATCTCGATGCCGGCCGCTTTCATCGTATCGTACGTCTCGTCGCTATTGCGATGAAACTCCAACCCGGTTAGATAGTCGGGCAGCACGATTCCGTTATCCTCCGCCTGTCTCACGCGTTGTCTCGCCCGACGCTCCAATTCCTTCGGAATCTTCCTTCCCAAGGCAGGCTGCAATTGTCGCGGCAGACGAAAAGGCAATCCGTACATCGCGCAAACGTCGAAGACGACGGGCAGCAGGTCCTGGCCCGTATGAATTCCATATAAGCTGCCCATATGGTTATCCGCATGGGTAATGGGAAGGCCCATCGCGAGCGCCGCTTCCGTCTGCGCGATCAGCTCCGCCCGCACCTGCTCGGGAGCGGCGGCTTTCTCGAACTCCCCGACCGTCGCCGGAAACCAACCGTTCCTGCCCGATAGCGTGTTGGCCGGCTGCGTGCGGCATAGCGGTCCCCAACGATACCCGTTCCATTCGCTCGTCAACGTCCAATGAACCCCGATATCCCCGGAGGGCGTCCGCAGGGCGTATGAAGCCGCCGCGTCCTCGGACCAAGGACACGTCATCATGATCGTCGTCGAACTGATCGCATTTTCCTCTAATAGAAGCAATATGCCGTCGTTCGTGCTTTTGCAAAGGCCGAAGTCATCCGCATTGACGATCAACAGTCGATCGCCGCTCCCATAGCCCAATTGGGTTGCCGTATTCATTGACGCTCGCCTCCTTCCATTCACTATATGACGGAGTGACGCCGACATTGACGGAAGCCGGTTGGACAGCCCCGTTGCCAATTTATACCTAGACTTAAGTCTAAGGCAGAACCATTCCGCAGACCGCTTTTCCGTAACTTCCCAATCTATATATAATAAAGGACAGAGTGAGATAGAAGGAGCATAAAGAAGATGAAATATTGGGTTCGATTCAGCATGAACAACGGCATAGCGCTGTTACTGATCGTCGCGATCATGATCGGCAGCGGGCTATACGCCATGAGCAGCATGAAAAAGGAGAAATACCCTGCGGTCGACATTCCGTATTTAACCGTGGAAATCGCGTATCCCGGCGCATCGCCTACGCAAGTCATGGATACTTTCGGCAAAGACCTCGAAGCCGAACTGAACCGCCTCGACCGGCTGGAGAACTTGTACGTAACCGCCGGAACGAATTATTTCCTGGCGACGATGAATTTCGAGATGGGCTATGAGATGGACGAAGCGGAGGTTAACGCCCGCTCCGCCGTCGGCAAAGTCAGCCTGCCGGCATCCGCCAAAGTAATCGACTACTATAAAGATCGACTGGACGGCGACGTGTACGCCGTCGGCGTCTGGGGAAGCGAACAATCGGCGGTCCAAGCGTTCGTCAAGGATCAGTTGCTGCCCGCGTACCGGGGCGTCGACGGCATCGACCGCATCGATACGGACGGCGTCGTCGACGACACGGCGATAATCTCGCTTCGCGATGCGGATATGCTCCGGCATGGACTCGACGCGGATCAAGTGAAGCTAGCCGTAACGTCCGCTCAGTTGTCCGTTCCGATCGGCAACTGGGACACCGATCGGGAGCGGTTGCCGATCCGCGTCGGCGGCACTGTCGATTCGCTTGCCGAACTCAAGTCGCTGCTCATTCCGACCGCGCAAGGCGGCATTCCGCTTTCCGCGATTGCCGATATCGAGTATGAACAAGACGAAGACGAACAAGTCCGCATGAACGGGCAACCGGCCGTGTTCATCTCGGTCGTCGGAAGAGGCGGCTACGACAGCGTAAAGCTCGTGGACGAATTGATCGACGCGGAGAATGAGCTTGCTTTGCCTGCGGGCATTAGCAAGAAAATTACAACCGACCGCACCGAAGAAATCGAGCAATCCGTCGATTCCATGCTCCGCGAAGTGCTGCTGGGAGCGTGCATGGCCATGCTCGTCACGCTGCTGTTCCTGCGCAACTTCAGATCCACGCTGATCGCGATTATCTCGATCCCGCTTTCGATGATCGCTTCCATGCTCGTGTTGAAGCAGCTCGATTACTCGCTTAACATCATGACCCTCGCCGGTATAGCCGTCGCGATCGGACGCGTCGTTGACGATTCGATCGTCGTCATCGAGAATATTTTCCGGCGCGTCCGCAAGACGACGCAGCGCGACGACCAGCTCGTCGAGGACGCGACGAACGAAGTGTCGCGGGCGATTACGTCTTCGACGTTGACGACGGTAGCGGTATTCCTGCCGATGGCATTCGTTCCGGGCATCGTAGGCGCGTTTTTCCGTCCGCTCGCTTGGACAATCGTCGTCTCCCTGCTCTTCTCGCTCCTCGTAGCGGTCACGGTCGTCCCTCTGCTGTCGAAGCTTAGCTTATTGAAAGTGAGGCATAAGGAACAGCAAGAGAACGCGCTTCAGCGCGCTTATCGCCGCATGTTAAGCTGGTCGCTGACGCATCGTCTGCTTACGCTGCTGCTGGCGTTCGTTCTGTTGATCGGCAGCATGGCGATTCTCGTCACCGGTCAGCTTGGCTTCAACTTCCTGCCGGCGGAGCCTACCCGCGACTTTTCGATAGACGTAACGATGGAAGAAGGCGTCAATCTGCAAGCGACGAACAAAGTCGTGGCGGATATCGAGGAGCGGATCAGGCAGCATCCCGTTCATGATATGGCGACCGAGGCGCGGAGCCAGAACGCCAACCTTAGCTTTGAGCTTGACGAGAGCGCCGGCGATTCGGAGGCGTTCGAAAGAACGATTCGCGAAGAGCTCAAGCACATCCAAGGAGCCAAGACGATTACGCTCACCGGACAACAAGGCATCGGCAGCAATGAACTAATGATTACCGTCAACGGCCCGGACAGCGAATCCATACGCCTGGGTGCACAGATGATGGTCGAAGCGATCCAGGACGTCGAGGGACTGGAAGATGTTCACCATACCGGCTCGAGCGAAAAGCCGGAGGTCCAATTCGTCGCAGACGACCGCAAGCTGGCTAACGCCGGGTTGAACAACGCGCTGGTCGCCCAAGCGGTCAACCGCGCGATCGGCGGCGAGACGCTCGGCACCGCCCTGCTGGACGGTCGCAGCGCCGACATTAAGTTGCGAACCGGAGCATCGCCCGAACAGCCCGCTCCAATCGAATCGCTGAACGATATCAAGGTGACGAACCTGGCCCAGCAGCCCGTACGTCTCGGCGACGTCGGAAGCTGGGAACGGAAGCTGAACCCTTCCTCGATCATGCGTCTGAACCAAAAAGAATATTTGCAAATTAACGGCACCTTCACGGATTCGAATACCGGAGGCGTTATCGCGACCGTCGAAAGCAAGCTGGACGCGCTGAACCTGCCTGACGGCGTCACATGGGAATCGCTCGGCGCTTCCAAAGAAATGAACGACGGGTTCGTCAATATGGGGCTTGCGCTGGGCATCAGCATCTTCCTCGTCTACCTGGTCATGCTGCTGTCGTTCGGAGAGTGGTTGACGCCGTTCGTCATCTTATTCTCGATTCCGTTCTCTCTGATCGGAGCGCTTGCCGGACTGTGGATCGTCGGGGAGCCCGTGGGCATGCCGGCCATGATCGGTCTGCTCATGCTTAACGGCATCGTCGTAACGAATGCGATCGTATTGCTCGAGCGCGTGCGCAGCAACTTGAAGCAAGGCATGGACCGCGATGCCGCGTTGCTCGAAGCCGGAGCCACCCGTATTCGACCGATTCTAATGACTGCGATCGCGACGATCGGCGCGCTGTTCCCGCTCGCGTTGTCTTCCGAAGTCGGCCTAGTCTCCCGCGCGCTCGCCGTCGTCGTTATCGGCGGTTTGTCGACGTCGACGCTGCTCACGCTCATTATCGTTCCGGTACTCTTCAGCTTAACGCACCGCAAGCGACGCCTTTCAAAGCCCAGATCCGCTGCGGCCAAGTCCGAAACGGCAGCCGAATTGGCGGAATAAGCGACCATGCAAAAGGACCTTCAAGCGATCGGCGCAGCCGCCCGGCTTGAAGGTCCTTCCTTTTATCCCTTGATCTTCTCCAATCGTGCCGTCAACGTCGCCACCCAGCTTTCGGAAAGCGCGTCGATCGCCAGCAGCGAGCGAATGCCTTTCGCGTCGCGTTTATCGCGATGCATGATCCGATTCGCTTCCGCTACCGTAAACCGTGCCGGGTGCCTCTCGATTAGGCGCAGGGTATCGCCGGGACGCACTTCCCCTTCCGTAACGGTACGGAAGTAGAAGCCCGTCGCCCCGCTCTCGGTAACGAGCAACGGCAACGCGTCCAGCCCCCACCTCATGGCAAGCTTCCAGCAAGGTTGCCTTGGCTGGCTGACTTGCACGACGGCGCTGCCAATAGCGAACGTATCTCCGATGCAAACTTCGTCTTCCATCAAGTCCGCCGCGGTAAAATTTTCCCCGAACGATCCGTAAGGGAGCGAGCGTCCGAGCACCTGCTCCCAATGCGGATAATGATTGTGCAAGTAGACGCAGACCGCTTTATCCGGTCCGCCGTGGAAGACGAGATCGGCCTGTTCGTCGCCGGCGAGGCCAAGCTTTCCTAACCGAACCGGCCCGTCGATAGACGTCTTGTAGATGCCCGATCGTTGTTCTTTCCCTTTATACTCTCCGCGCCGCGCGACTCCGACGTTGACGGAGATGACAGGATATTCCGCAGTCTTAATTAATTCGCTCATACGATCTCCTTTGAAAATAGAAACGCTCGCTTGTCGAAACCGACGTGTTCATACGTTCGATGCGCCTGTTCGCGATGAAATCCCGAATCCAATTCGATTCGTCTACAGCCCGCTTGCTTCGCTCTATCCGTCAATCGTTCGATAAGCGCTTTGCCGATACCGCGATCGCGATGTTCCTCATTGGATTGACAACTCTTCCATCCCCGTGTGATCGACGTATAAAGCCAAAGCCATAGCGCCACGATAAGGTCGAACCGCCATCATCCGAACGGAAAGGAGCGATTCGATGACCAGATCCAAGAGGCGCCGCGAAAGCGCTTGGAAAAGCCGCAAGCAGCAAAGCCAAATCCATGGTAAAATAACTTCTCTTCACGACCTGGCGAACGAAACCAACGGCAATATTGAAACCAACGGCAATATTGAAACCAACGGCAATATTGAAACCAACCCTGCGAACGAATAAGCCTGCATTCGATGTCGCACTTGCAGCGCAGCTTCGGTCAAGCGCTGCAAGGCGATATGCCCGCGATTCTTTATCGCTTACGTAATGCTAAGCTTCTCCGCAGCCGTCAGCCTTCTGCCCTTCACCTGCAGCACGATACGGCCGTCTTGCATGCCCCAGATTTCATCCGCGAATTTCTCTGCAAGCTCTAACCGGTGCAGCGCGGCGACGATCGTCGTTCCTTTCTCCGCGCAAAGCTTCTTGAGCGTGCGCATCATCTCTTCCGAGGAGTGCGGATCGAGTCCGGACACCGGCTCGTCGGTCAGCACCAACTGCGCGCCATGGACGAGCGATCTGGCGATCGCGATCCGCTGGCGTTCTCCTCCGCTCATCTTATCCACCTTCTGTTTCGCGAGATCGATCAGTCCTACCGCTTCCAGCATCTCCATGCCGCCCATGTAATCGTCGCTTCTGACGGAACCGATCATCCTGCGCCATAGCGGCGTCTGTCCGGCTACGCCGATCAGAACGTTCTTGAGCGCGCTCTTATTCTCCAGCAACAGAGGCTTCTGCTCGATATAAGCGACGTTCCTGCGAAATTTCATCCGCGCCAGCCATCCTGCTTTCATCAAATCCTTGCCGTCAACTTTGTATTCGCCGGCCGTCCAATGCTCCCGCAGCGCAAGCGCCTTGAGCAGCGCCGATTTGCCGCTGCCGCTCGCGCCTACGACTGCTATAAAAGTAGCTGGTTCCAGACGGGCGCTGATTTGATTCAGAATCGTTTTGCCCTCGGGAATTTTACGTGTTAAGCCTGAAATGACGATCATGAACGCCGTGCTCCTTCTGTCCAATATAAATCTAGTGTATTGCATTACAGAAAAGCTTTCCATACGAACAAATGTTTGCTATAATAAGGATAGGAACATACGTTCCGGCATATCCTAATAAAGGTGGGATGACGGATGGTGAATTGCGAACATCTCCGTTACGTGGAATCTCCGAGAGGAACACGGCCGTCCATAGACTTGACCTTCAAATTTTTCGACGACGGCAAGCTCGTCATCATCGATAACGACACCGGTAACACAATGAACCCCCGCGAGTTAAGCGGGGGCAGTTACGACTTCTATGTTCGCCAGCGTCTTAGCCGCATCAAGCGCAACTTAACGGAGAAGATCGCTAAGTACGCTTAGACATTAACGTCAAGATGGCAGATTCGCGGGGTTATGGTAAATTTTTATTGATTCCGTTCAAGCTGGCCGGATAGCGTGCCATCTTGCTTAACTTGATCGATTGCTCCCGGTCTTTGAACCGCGCGTTGTTCCTTTGATCGTCGATCGTGGTACTTTTATTTTTAGGCATACATTCACCTCCCGCCCTTCGCCTTCGCGAGGGGTTTCTTCATAGCTTTCCTTATTCCCGTCATTTACAAACCCGTGCCGGAGAGAGATAATGAAATTTAATCCACGTTTCATTCTATCGCCGACCTGGCTTTACTTTCGAAGGTTATATTAAACAGGCCGGACATCGCAGCAGCGTAAGGAGATTGAGCCATGAGCCAACGCCTCTTATTCGACCTGGACGACACGCTCGTCTACTGCAACAAATACTTTCATTTTATTCTCGAGCAATTCGCCGACGAGATGACCACCTGGTTTTCATCCGCGGGCATTAGCCGCGACAGCATTATGAAAAAGCATACCGAAATCGATATTGCGGGAGTGCACGTGGTCGGCTTCCAAAGCGAGCACTTTCCGCAATCGTTCGTCGATACGTACAGATACTTCTCGCACTTGACGGGGCGAGCCACTTCCGCGATGGAAGAAGAGAAGCTTTGGAAGCTGGGGAGCAGCGTGTTCGAGCTAGATGTGGAGCCGTATCCGATGATGGAGGAGACGTTGTTCGCGCTCGCCGATCGCGGCCACGAGCTGCATCTATACACTGGCGGGGATCACGCCATTCAACGCAGGAAGATCGACAGCTTGAAGCTCGATCGTTTCTTCGAGGATCGAATTTATGTCCGCATGCACAAAAACACGTCGACATTAGAGCAAATCTTATCCGATGGCGGATTCGATCGCAGTCAGACGTGGATGATCGGCAACTCCGTTCGTACGGACGTCCTGCCGGCTTTGAAATGCGGCATTCATGCCGTCTATTTGAAGCAAGACGGAGAATGGAAGTATAATCTCGTTCCGATCGACGCGACGCCCAAAGGCGCTTTCTTCACGCTGACCGAGTTGCCGCAAGTGCCCCCGACCATTCATAACTACTTGGACGGTAACTAATTACGAGCGCTCCGCCGCGCTCAACTGAGCGAACAGCGTTCGCACGCCTTTCGCCCATTGATCGTCCTCGGCGTACGTCTTGTTGAACCAATCGAAGGCGTCGGCTCCTTCCGGCCGCTTGGCCGCCAGCTTCGCAAGCAGCTTGGCCGCGATGTCCGACGAATCCTGAATGCTCGTATTATAATCTTGCCAGCTATGAAAAACGTTAAACGGATTGTTCGCGATCCGTTTGGCGTTTTTGTTCGTTCTCGGGACAAAGCCTTGCTCTTGGCCCGTAATGGCTAGCATCAGAAGCGGGTGAATGCCATGCTTCTTCGCGCTCGCCACGATCGCGCCGAAATACGGCTCTTCGGCCAGCAGCGCGTCCCTCTTCTCCAGGAAGCTCTTAACCGCGGGCGCGTTAATGTCCGTATATTGAAGAAATTCCGGCAAACCGACGTCGCGGACGACGACCTCGACTTGTTGCGGAACAGGCGCCGCGTTAGGCGTCGAACTCGGTTCCCGTGCGGCTTGCTCCCCGCGACCGAGCACTCCGATCGTGATCGCACCGACGATTGCAAGCGCTGTCAAAGAGGCTCCTGCCGCTGTAATCAATCGTCGCGAGTGCGTCTGCGATGGTTCCGCGTCAACCGTCGATTCAACCGGAACAGCCGCGAGGGCAAGTCCTCTGCTTCTCGACAGCCGCGATTCCAACTGCTCTGCGGTCCACCGCCCGGGCACGCGTTCGTTCACCCAATGAACGACCGAATCCAAGTGCCGATCCGCTTCGAAATGTCCGTTCGCCTCAAGCTCCGTACATATATCGAGAACATCGTCGGCCTTCACGACTCGCTGCTCTTTCACCAGACAGCGAGCGATCAGCTCGTTGATTAGCTGATTATTCAGTTCGGCGGGCAGCTCGGGCAGCCTCTGCCTCAGCGTGCGCTTGATCGCATCCGCCACGATCTCCGCTTGCCGGTTGCCGGGTAAGGGAGCATATTTGGTCCGGACGTATCGCCGAATGACGTTCACGTCGCTCGGCGTTAGCAAATCTGCGTTGCTCAAAGCTCCCCCTCCTCCCCGGCGACATCGCTCTTGATGCCATCAGTGTAACACAGAGGAAAGATTTGGGGTACTGGCGATTAAGCAAGAACGGCACCGCGAATGGCAGCTTGTACGTCCGGGCTGCGAACGAACGCTTCGATCTGTTCCTTCTCGCTATCGGTCAACTGATATTCGCTGTCGCAGCCTTCTTCCATGGCGACGAGCTGAATCGGATGTCCGTTATGGGTACAGACGGCCAGAATCGAGAAATCGATCACGTCGGTCGGCAGCGGCGTCTGCTCGCTCGTCTCGACTTTGAGCTCAACGTCCACCCACTGCGTATCGCGGCGTTCCGCCGTATATTCGAACTTCGCGAATCGAAGTTCGGTCCATCGTTCATCTCCGTATCGAATCATCTATAATCCTCCTTCGACTATTGCCCCTTACATCTTAACGCAAAAGAGAGGCCGTTCCCAGATGCGCGGGAACAACCTCTCTATCGATATGCCGTTCGTTAAGGAAGCATCGTGCTTCCCATCAAGAAGCGATCGACTTCGCGAGCGGCCTCGCGGCCTTCATTGATCGCCCATACGATCAAGCTTTGTCCGCGTCTCATGTCGCCGGCGGCGAACACTTTATCGATGTTCGTGTTGTATTTACCGTAACGAGCTTTAACGTTCGAGCTGCGGTCGGTTTCCAAGCCGAGCTCGTCGATGATCGTGCGTTCCGGTCCTTCGAAGCCGACGGCTACGAGAACAAGATCCGCAGGCCATACTTTCTCGGTGCCCGGAATTTCTTCGTAAATTTTGCGTCCCTGCTCGTCCACGTAGCGGCGGATTTGCACGGTATGCAATTCCTTCACGTTACCGTTCTCGTCGCCGACGAACTTCTTCGTCAGCACGGAGAATGCGCGAGGATCTTCGCCGTAGAGAGCTTTCGCTTCCTCGTGGGCATAATCCAGCGTATATACGTTAGGATACTCCGGCCAAGGATTGTTGAGCGGGTCGCGCTCCAGAGGCGACTTGGCGTGCGTGCCGAATTGGGTAACGCTGGCGCAGCCGTGACGAAGGGCGGTAGCGACGCAGTCGGTCCCCGTATCCCCGCCGCCGATCACGATGACGTGCTTGTCTTTGCCCGAAATATACGTGCCTTCCTGCAGCCCGTTATCGAGATAGCTCTTGATCGTGCTGTTCAAATAGTCCATCGCCGGGATGATGCCTTTGAGCTGATGTCCATCGACGTTGCCGATCGGACGCGCTTTCGTCGCGCCGCCGCACAGGACGACCGCGTCGTACTGCTCTTGCAGCTCGCGAGCGGAGATGTCCTTGCCGATCTCGGTATTCGTAACGAACTTGACGCCTTCGGCAGCCAGCAGATCGACGCGACGTTGCACGATGTGTTTCTCAAGCTTCATCGTCGGTATGCCGTACGTCAGCAATCCGCCGATGCGGTCCGCTCTCTCGAATACGGTGACGGTATGGCCCGCTTTGTTCAATTGCGCTGCGGTCGCGAGGCCGGCAGGTCCCGAACCGACGACCGCGACTTTCTTGCCGGTCCGGTTCTTAGGAACCTCCGGTACGACCCAGCCTTCCTCGAAAGCGCGGTCGATAATCGCTTGCTCGATCGTCTTGATCGTTACGGCATCGCCGATCAGACCGACGGTACAAGAGCCCTCGCACGGGGCCGGACATACTCTCCCCGTAAACTCGGGGAAGTTGTTCGTCTTGCTCAGGCGCTCGTAAGCTTCCTTCCAAAGACCGCGATAGACGAGGTTGTTCCATTCCGGAATCAGATTGTTGATCGGACATCCGGAAGCGTTGCCCGAAAGCTCCATCCCGGTATGGCAATAAGGGGTTCCGCAATCCATGCAGCGCGCGCCTTGCGTTCTAAGCTGCTCGTCGGAGAGCATCCGGTGGAACTCCTTCCAGTCCTTGATGCGCTCCAGAGGATCGCGATCGCTCGGAAGTTCCCGTTTATATTCCATGAATCCCGTAGGTGTCGACATCACATTTCCTCCATCTGCCGTGAGTTACGCGCTAATAATAGATCATCCTATCAAATCGGGTCATATGCAAGAATGGACTTTACGACGATTAATTTGCATCATTCCGCTAGGCGCGCTCGTATACGCAGAACGAATACGGCAGCAGATTCCGCTCATCCTGTACGCCTGGCGTACGAGATACGAGCTTCCATTGCGACCGATCATATGGAGGAAAATACGTGTCTCCCGCGAAAGCTTGATCGATCTCCGTCAGCAGCAGCCGATCCGCGACGTCCAGCGTCAGGGCGTAGATTTCCGCTCCTCCGATGACCATGAGCTCGGAATCGCGGTATTTCGCCAGCGCTTCGTCAACCGACCGCGCCAACTCGCAGCCTTCGGGAGCCTCCTTCATCGTTCTCGACACGATAATGTTCGTGCGGTCCCTAAGCGGACGCTTAAGCGATTCGAACGTTTTGCGCCCCATCAGCACCGGCTTGCCTAGCGTGTTGCGAGTGAAAAAAGCCATATCCGCAGGCAGTCGCCATATCAATTCATTATTGTTCCCAATAATGCCGTTGGAAGCGACAGCTGCAATAAGCGTTACCGACATCGGATACCTCTCAAGTTCGGAAATAGGTTTAGAAAATCGTTATTCCTTATCATATCACACCTATTTAGGGTTGCCTACCCGAACATTATTGGCCGACCCCTTTCCAATATTAGGCTTTCTCCGGCTCGTCCGCCTGATCGGACCCGAACATTTTGGGCCCTCTCGGCGATGTCGAAGCGTTGTCCGGTTCCAGCGTGACGCCGATCGCGTCGAACGGGTCGGACGTGTCCGCGAGCGACAACGTCATGATGCCGATGCCGGTCGAATCTACTTTGAACGTACCCGCGCTTCTTCTTTCGCCTTTATTCCACAGCCATACCTGATAGGCTTCGGTGCCTTGCGTTTCCGGGGAATCGAACACATAGACGACGAGTTGCTCCTGTCGGCCGGAATTGACCTTACAAGCAACGCCGTAAGCGCGCGATCGACCTTCGAACTTGCCTGACTCTTCTACCGCGGTTAGGCGATATAACGTATCGATCGTCGCCGGCATCGGGGCCGCGGATACTTCCGCGGAACGATTCTCGGCATCCAAGGAGATCGCGCTGAACCAGCCCGCGAAGAACACGAACGCAATGAGCGCCGCGCTCGTCGCGTAAATGCTTATTTTCTTCAGCATTTGCTTCGGCTTGCGCGAACCGATCAAGGATGACGTATCCGTCTCCATATCCCGCAGCAAAGAACCTAGCACTTCGTCTTTCAAGTCCGCCGGCGGCTCGATCAAATCCATGTTGCCGGCCTCGCTCTCCCCTATGTCGCGCCATATGCCCGCTTCTTCCCTGCAAGCCGCGCAGGCAGCCATATGCTTCTCGAACCGTTTGCGCTCTACGTCGGAGCTGCAGCCTGCTATATAATCGATTAATCCTTCGCAAGGATTCGTATCCGGACTATTCATGGTTCACTGTTCCTCCCTCAAGCCTTGGAGTTGTCTGCGCAGCGTCTTTAGCGCTTGATGAAGCCTGTTTTTGACCGTTCCCAACGGTTCATGGCCCATTTCCGCAATCTCTTGAAGCGTGAATCCTTTCCAATAGAGAAGCTCGATAACGCGCTGTTGCGCTTGGCTTAACGCCCGCGATGCTCTTGCGAGTTCCGATTGCGCGGATCTGCGCAACGCCGCGGCTTCCGGATTGCCCGGCTCATCTTCGCTGTTACTCCCGGTCCATTCGTCGATGGATACCGTCTGCCTGTGACGCCGCTCTCGGCGCATGACATCGATGGCGATATTCCTCGTCACGGTGACGAGCCAATTCGAGAACGCGCCTCGGCCCGCGTCGAATTCCGCCCGCGTCGTCCAGAGGCGCGTGAACACGAGCTGAACGACTTCTCGCGCCAGCGATTCGTCGCCGCAGGCTTTGCGCGCGAACGAGTAGACAAGCCGGACGTATCGATCGTACAGCAGCTCGAGCGCGTCTTTGCGTTGCTCGCGGATTTGTCTCATCAACTCCGCATCGGACGGTATAGGCATATGCACCTTCTCCTTGTTCCTCTTCTCTCCAGGCAAAAGCGAAACAGGCGGGCAGGGATTCAGCTCCCCGCCCGCCAACGATTAATCTTCCGTAACTGTGATCGTACCCCTCATATTCGGATGCGGCATGCAATAATACCCGAACGCCCCTGTCTCGTCGAACGTTACCGTCGCGGACTCCTCTTGGCCTAGCAGAACGGTTTCGAACGAACCGTCATCAGCCACGGCGTTATGCTTCACTTTATCGCGATTGACGAACGTGACCGTCTGCCCCTTCTTAATCGTGATTTCCGCGGGGGAGAAGGCGAAGCCCTTGATCTCTACGACGACTTCTTGCGCTTGGTCCGCATCGTCATCCTGTGAAGCGGACGGCGTAGCCGTTGCTCCTTCAGAGGCTTCTGCGGATGCGGATGCGGATGCGGATGCCGACGGCTTCGGCGACGCTGGTTGAACCGGCTTCGGCGATGATGAAGGTTCCGCGGACGGAGTCGATTCGGCTTCCTGTTCCGCCTCGTGCTCCTCTTCATGCGAGGCGCTGGCGGATGCGGACGGTTCGGCCGATGGAGAAGCTGCCGGGGAAGCTGACGATTGTTCCGTCGGAGATGCCGAGACGTCGCTGCTTACTGGTGTATCCGAAGCCCTTGCGCTTGGCGCCGCAGCAGGTTCATTGTCATTGTTGGAACCGCATGCCGCCAGAGCCAGAAGCAACGCTGCGACCAGTATCGCCGCGAATCCCTTGGAGGTCAGTCGTTTCATTGTACGGTTATCTTCCCTTTCATGAACGATTTATGAGGCTCGCAGAAATATTCATAGACGCCCGGCTTCGTCAGCGTGATCGCGGCGGATTCCCCTTCATCCAGCAACGGAGTCTCGAATGCTCCGTCCACCGCGACGGCGTTGTGCTTCATATCGGCATCCCGATTGATGAATTCGATCGTCGTGCCCGCTTTAACCGTAATGTCGGCCGATTGGAATTTGTAATCCTTCATCTCGATGGTGACCTTAGCCGATTGGTCAAGCCCTGTCGTCGTCCCCTCGAATCCGGACGGATCGACGACGAACCATACGCCGTTAACCGCTTGCCCGTTCAAGTCGCCGCGCTTCGCGTCATTGACGAAATAGTACAGCGGATAGCCTCTGAACATCGTCTGTTTCGTGCCGTCTTCCCTCGTGATTTCGCTGAAGTCGCTCGCGTTGAGAGCTTTCGGAACTTGAATGGCGTCCGCGTGGAACGCAGGCCAGTTCTCTAGGCAACTACCCGTACAAACGCTTGCGCCGACCGGGTCTTTGTCAAAATAATACAGCGTGTTCCCTTGGCTGTCGACCAAATAGTTGCCAAGCTTCGCGTCCGTACCCAAACCGATCGTATAGAACGGCTGCTTGATGGAAAACCAAACGCCGCCCATGCCTTCGCCGTTCAGGTCTCCCGCCATCGTGTCTTTAGCGAAATAGTACAAAGGCCAACCTTTGTACGTTAACTGACGCTTACCGTCCGAACGCGTGAACGAACCGAAATCCGAACGTTCCAAACCGTTAGCCAACAAAACGTTATCCGAGTACGCAATCGGCCAGTTCGCGAGACATTGGCCTTGGCATGAGTCCGGATCGACGGTGTCGGTCGCGAATAGATACAGCGCCCTACCTTGTCCGTCCGTCAAATAAGCCGTGCCGTCTGCCGCTTCGGCGATATCGATGCGATTGCCGCTCAGCTTATCCGCCGCTCCCGCAGGAATCACTTTCAGCTCCGCGAGCTGAGAGGCCAACGTCTTTCCGCCGCCCTTGACCGTCGCTTGCAGCGCTTCGATCAACGCGACGGCAAGGTCCGCGTTCGTGAACGGCGAAGCGTCAGCAGCGCGGTATAAGCCTCTGGCCGCCGCGAAGGCAAGCGCATCGTCGTAGGCGAAATCCGCGCCCGCCTTATACCCTAGCGCTTCCAGCATGACCTTATACAGCTGCTGGGACGTGACGAGCGCCGCAGGCTCGAATCGGTTGCCGCCCGTTCCGTTCCAACCGTATTCGGGATGATTCCTCAAGTACGCCAATGCCGGCGCGTTCGCTTTTCCAGCGGACGACGCGTCTAAGAACGTATCCGTTCCGGTATAAGCGTGCGCTTCATGCTCCTTGCCTATCAACCGCAAATATAAAATCGCCGCTTGAATTCTCGTTGTCGATTTCGCCGAGTAAGCGTCAGTGACGCCCTGGCCATCCCCGACAAGCACGCCTAACTGCGCCGCGAGATCCGACGCATGAACGATCGCCGGCCCTGCGGTTTCGCCGCTCGGGAGCGCCTCTTCCGCCTGCGCGGTCCATGGGAGGGTCAGTAGGCTTGCCGCGAGCACAACCGTCAATAACAGCCTGCTCCTTCTCTTCATCCGTTAACCGATCTCCTTCCGTCTTGTCATTCCTTATAGGAAACGAAGGATTGGGCTTTTCGGTTTGAGCGGCTGAGGAAAAAAGCGGAAATTTCTAAGTTAGCATAGACGCCTGCATAAGTGCAGGCATTCCATTTGCTCAGCGAAGATCAACCGGCACGCCTACATAAGTACAGCTATTACTTGAGCGTTTGCCCTGAATGGCGAAATACTGACCTCATACATGCAGTTTCGCATCTATTCCTGCCTCGATAACAAATTCAGCATTTTATTACTGCATGTTTGCAGTTGTGTGATATCGGCAGTCACTCAGAACGCCGAATGGCGGCACAGGAATCTGTGCCGCCATCTGTAAAAGGTCTGTATTATACGGCAACAGGCGCTTTAATCGCCGGGTGCGGGTCGTACCCTTCAACCGATAAATCTTCAACGTCGTAATCGAAAATAGACTGGATTGCAGGGTTAAGCTTCAAGGTCGGCAACGGCCTGACGTCTCTGGCCAGTTGCGTGTCGATCTGCTCCAGATGGTTCGAATAAATGTGCGCGTCGCCGATCGTATGCACGAAATCCCCGACGCCGAGCCCGCATTCCTGCGCGATCATATGCGTCAACAAGCTGTAACTGGCGATGTTGAACGGAATCCCGAGGAATATATCCCCGCTTCTCTGATACAACTGGCACGACAGCTTGCCGTTAGCCACGTAAAACTGAAACAGCGTATGGCATGGCGGCAGCGCCGAACGCTGAGGCGTCGCATCCTCCGGCGACCAGGCCGTTACGATCAAGCGCCTCGAATCGGGATTTCTCTTAATCTCATCGATCACGTTCTTCAACTGGTCGATCGTATCGCCCCGGGACGTTGTCCATCGTCTCCACTGCTTGCCGTACACGTTGCCTAAATCCCCGTATTCGCTCGCGAATCGGTCGTCTTCCAGCACGAGCTTTTTGAAAATCTGCTCCTGCTCCAAGTACTCCGCGTTAAACTCCGGATCGGTCTGCGACCGAAGGCCGAAGTTCGTCATATCGGGTCCCTTGTATTCGGCGCTTTCCACCCACTTCTTGAACGCCCATTCGTTCCAGATGTTATTGTTATGCCGCAACAGATACCGAATGTTCGTGTCTCCCTTAATGAACCATAACAGCTCGCTGGCAATGAGCCGGAAAGGAACCCGCTTAGTCGTAAGCAGCGGAAAGCCTTCTTCGAGATCGAATCTCATCTGGTAGCCGAATACGGATATCGTCCCCGTTCCCGTCCGATCCTGCTTCACTGCCCCGTGCTGCTTCACATGTTTCAATAAATTCAAATAAGCCGTTTCATTAGCGCTCATCGTCCAAGTACCTCCGCTCGATGTTCCCGATCAACACGTCTTATTCTATCATTCGGTCCGAGAATCTGTCGATTCCGCGGAAGCAAATCGTTCGTGCCGCCGCTTCATCCGCAGCGCGTGGCGCTCAGGCGCGCTGCTCGCCAGCTTGCGCTCCTGCTCGTTCTCGGGCTGAACCGGCGGAACCGGCGTTGGCTTGCCGTCCTCGTTCAAAGCCACGAACGTGGAGAACGCCGTAACGGTCACGCGCCGCTCGCCCGTGAACAAATTTTCCGCGCGGACGACGACGTACACCTCCATCGAACTGCGGTGCGTCCAAGTGACGAACGCTTCCAGCTCGACGGCTTCCCCCATCCGGATCGGGGACACGAAATCCAGGCTGTCCGTCGATGCCGTCACGACCGGTTTGCGGCAGTGACGGATCGCCGCGATCGCGGATATCTTATCGATGTACTTCATGACCGTTCCGCCGAACATCGTGCCGTGGTGATTCGTATCCGTAGGAAACACGAGCTCCGTCATGATCGACCGGGACTGGCTGACCGGTATCGCATTCGTCTGTTCATCCATCGCGCTCCACTCTCCTTCATCGGCTCCGTATAAAAATATGCACCTCCCGAAGCGCTGACGACGATATCGCCGCGCCACGGAAGGTGCATGGTAAAGAATAGGTTATTTTTTAGGCGCCATCGTGTGGATCGGATGGCCCATCGCGAGCTCCGCCGTATCCATCGTGATCTCGCCGAGCGTAGGATGCGCATGGATCGTCAGCGCGATGTCCTCGATCGTCGCGCCCATCTCGATCGCAAGCCCAAGCTCCGCGATCATGTTGGACGCTTCGACGCCGGCGATTTGCGCGCCGAGCACGAGGCCGGTATCCTCGTCGTGGATGAGCTTCATGAAGCCGTCCGCGCCGCCGAGCGTAACCGCGCGGCCGTTGCCGCCGAACGGGAACTTGCTCGATTTCGCTTTATAGCCTTTGTCTTTCGCTTCGTTCTCGGTGTATCCGACGCTTGCGCATTCCGGATCGGAGAAGGCCACGGCAGGGATGCATTTGTAATCGACTTTGGACGGCAGTCCCGCGATCGCTTCCGCAGCGACTTTCGCTTCGTAGGAAGCTTTGTGCGCCAGCGCAGCGCCTGGAACGATATCGCCGATCGCGTAGATGTTCGGGATGTTCGTACGGCATTGGTCGTCGACTTCGATCAGGCCGCGCTCGCCGACTTTGACGCCGATCAGGTCGAGGCCAAGCTCTCCGTCCGTGTTCGGACGGCGGCCAACGGTAACGAGCAGGTAGTCCGCCGTTACCGACTTCTCTTCGCCGCCGACTTCGTACGTTACGGTAACGTCTTTGTCCGTCTGCGTAGCGCCTTTGGCAAGCGCGCCGTTAACGATCTCGACGTTGTTCTTCTTCATCTTCTTCACGACGAGCTGGCTCATGTCTTTGTCGAAGCCAGGCATGATCGTGTCCGCGCCCTCAAGGATCGTGACCTTCGTGCCGAATTTCGAGTACATTTGGCCAAGCTCGGCACCGATGTAGCCGCCGCCGATGACGACGAGGCTCTTCGGCACTTCATTCAGCGACAGCGCTTCTGTCGAGGACAGGATGCGGCCGCCGAACGGGAACGGCTTCAGCTCGATCGGGCGGGAGCCCGTCGCGATGATGCAGTTCTTGAAGCGGTAGCGAGGCGCTTCTTGGTCGTTGAACAGGCGGGCTTCGTTCTGGTTGATGAACATGACCTCGCCGTTGAACATTTGAACCTTGTTCGCCTTCAGCAGCATTTCGACGCCGCCGGTCATTTTGTTCACGACCGACGACTTATAGGCTTGTACTTTCGTAAAGTCGACTTTGACGTTCTCTGCCGACAATCCGTATTCGTCCGCATGCTGCATCGCTTCGTAGTGGTGCGCGGCGTTAATGAGCGCCTTGGAAGGAATACAGCCGACGTTCAAGCAGACGCCGCCGAACTTGCCCTTATCCGCGATCATGACTTTCTGCCCGAGCTGAGCGGCGCGAATCGCGGCTACGTAACCGCCGGGGCCGGCGCCGATGACGAGCAAATCGATATCGAGGGATGCATCTCCTACTACCATGGGTTAAACCTCCATTACGAGCAGCTCTGGATCTGCCAGCAGCTGTTTGATGTAGTTCATGAAGTTCTGAGCCGTCGCGCCGTCGATGATGCGATGGTCGAAACTTAGGGACAATGCCATCACCGGAGCGGCCACGATCTCGCCGTTCTTGACGACCGCCTTCTCCGTAATGCGGCCGGTGCCGAGAATCGCGACTTCAGGGAAGTTGATGACCGGCGTGAAGAACATGCCGCCCGCCGAGCCGATATTCGTGATCGAAATCGTGCTGCCTTTGAGCTCGCCCGCGGATAACTTGCCGTCGCGGCCGCGCACGGCGAGATCGCGGATCTCGTTCGCCACGGACCATACGTTCTTGCGGTCGGCGTCGAAGATGACCGGAACGATCAGACCGTTGTCCGTATCCGTCGCGATGCCGATGTTGTAGTACTTCTTATAGACGATCTCGTTAGCCGCTTCGTCGATCATGGCGTTCATGACCGGGAACTCGCGGCAAGCCGCTACGAGCGCCTTGACGATGAACGGCAAGTACGTCAGCTTGACGCCTTTCTTCTCGGCGATCGGCTTCGCGCGGTTGCGAAGCGCGACAAGGCCTGATACGTCCACTTCGTCCATGAGCGTAACGTGAGGCGCGGTATATACCGACTTGACCATCGCGTTCGCGATCGCCTTGCGGATGCCCTTGAACGGAACGCGCTCTTCTACGCCCTGACCGACAGGTCCGGCAGCTTTCGCCGCAGGCGCAGCCGTCGCCGCCGCTACAGGAGCTTCAGCAGACGTTGCAGCCGCAGCAGGAGCGGCGCCCGTAAAGCCGAGCACGTCCTCGCGGGTAATGCGTCCGTTCTTGCCTGTACCTGCTACTTGCGCGATGTTGACGCCTTTCTCGCGAGCAAGCTTGCGCACGCTTGGCGTTGCCAGCACGTTGGCGTTGCCCGCAGGAGCAGCCGGAGCTGCTGCCGCAGGGGCAGCCGTTGCTTCTTGGGCAGGCTGGCCTTTCGTATCCGCGCCGCCTACCGCGCTATTGCCGGACGCGCCGCCTTCGGCTTGCGCATGGCTATCGGCCGACGGCGCTTGCTCCGGAACGTCGCCTTCCGCTTCGATAATCGCAACGATGTCGCCGACATGCATAACCTGTCCGTCTTTCGCGCGGACTTCGGTTACTTTGCCGTTTACCGGGCACGGCACTTCAACGATCGCTTTATCGTTTTGAACTTCCATGATGATATCTTCGTCCGTCACCGTTTGGCCCGGCGCGATGTGCATCTTGACGATTTCGCCTTCATGCAGTCCTTCGCCCAGCTCGGGGAACCGATATTCAAATCTAGCCATCTGGCATTCCTCCTCCGATTAGAACTGCAGCACTTGATTAACGGTTTTCACGATGCGCGCCGTCGTAGGCAACCAAGCGTCTTCGATCTGCGCGAACGGATATACCGTATCCGGACCTGCACAACGGAGAACCGGCGCTTCCAGATGCAGAATCGCTTTCTCGTTGATTTGCGCGATAATTTCCGCAGCCGCGCCGGAAGTTTTCTGAGCTTCCTGCACGACGATCGCGCGGTTCGTCTTCTGGATCGAAGCGACGATCGTATCGATATCGAGCGGAAGCAGCGTGCGAAGGTCGATAACTTCGGCGGATACGCCGCTCTTCTCGAGCTCTTCCGCGGCTTTAACCGCCGTATGAACCATCAGGCCGTATGCGATGATCGTTACGTCTTTGCCTTCGCGAACGACTTTCGCTTTGCCGATCGGCACCGTGTAAGCATCTTCGGGCACTTCGTCGCGGAATGCATGGTACAAGTTCAAATGCTCCATGAAAAATACAGGGTCGTTGTCGCGAATCGCCGATACGAGAAGGCCTTTCGCGTCGTAAGGGTTGGAAGGAACGACGACTTTGATGCCCGGCGTCTGGATTGCAAGGCCTTCCAAGGAGTCGGTATGAAGCTCCGCCGCTTTAACGCCGCCGCCGAACGGCGTACGGAATACGATCGGAGAGTTGTAACGGCCGCCGGAACGGTATCTCATGCGCGCCGCTTGAATGAACATTTGGTCCATCGCTTCGAAGATGAAGCCGACGAACTGGATTTCCGCCACGGGACGGAAGCCTTGAATGCCAAGACCGACCGCAAGTCCGCCGATCGCGGATTCCGCCAGCGGCGTGTCGAATACGCGGGTTTCGCCGAATTCGGCCTGTAGACCTTCCGTCGCGCGAAATACGCCGCCTACTTTGCCGACGTCTTCCCCGAACACGATGACGTTAGGATCGTTCTTCAGCTCGACGCGAATCGCGTCGCGGATCGCTTCTTTCATATTCATCTGAGCCATGCTGTGTCTACTCTCCCGTCTTACGATTTATTGGAAATCGGCTTTTTGCTCTTCGAGATGCGGAGGCGTATGTTCGAACATCGAATCGATCAGGCCGTTCACGGTCATTTTCTCCGTTTGTTCGGCTTTCTTGATGTGCTCGTTCACCGCGTTCTTCGCTTCCTCTTTGACGCGCGCCGTATCTTCATCCGTCCAAAGCCCTTTTTTCTCCAAATACTTGCCGAAACGGACGAGCGGATCTCTAGGGCTCCACTCCGCTTCCTCTTCCTTCGTGCGGTACTTCGTCGTATCGTCTGCCATCGAGTGAGGACGGAAACGGTACGTCAAACCTTCGATCAGCGTCGCGCCGCCGCCGTTACGCGCGATCTCGGCCGCTTCTTGCACGGCGGAAATTACGGCAAGCACGTCCATGCCGTCGACTTGAAGGCCGCGGATACCCGCAGCGAGCGCCTTGTGGGCGATCGATTGCGCGCCGGTTTGCTTCGCGTACGGGGTCGTGATCGCGTAACCGTTGTTTTGCACGAAATAAATAACCGGGAGCTTGAACGAACCCGCGAAGTTAAGGCCTTCGTAGAAGTCGCCTTCGGACGAGCCGCCGTCGCCGGTATAAGTAATCGCAACGCGCTTCTCGCCTTTCAGCTTGAACGCCATCGCCACGCCGGTAGCGTGCAGAATTTGCGCGCCGATAATGATTTGCGGCATAAGAACGTTAACGCCTTCCGGGATTTGACCGCCGTGCTGGTGACCGCGGGAATACAGGAAAGCTTGGTACAGCGGCAGACCGTGCCAGACGATCTGCGGCATGTCGCGGTAGCCCGGAGCGATAAAGTCTTCTTTGGAGAGGGCGTATTCGCTTCCTACCATCGTCGCTTCTTGACCGGACACCGGCGCATAGAAGCCTAGGCGGCCTTGGCGGCCCAAGTTAACGGCGCGATCATCCCACGTGCGGGTGAACACCATGCGGTACATGATTTCTTTCAATTGGTCGTCGGACAGCTTCGGCATACGCTCCGCGTTGACGACTTCCCCTTCCGGAGACAATACTTGCAACGGAACGACATTATCCGACCTTACTTCGTGCGCTGCATGACCGGCAGTTTGGTTCGCCGGCGTTTCCAATGATACTTTGCTCATTAAGGTTCACCTCATCTTGAATTGTGGAAGAGGGCTTTCTGTTATAGAATTATTATATCCCTGTTTAACCTATTTGGTCAAAGAAAATGTCCAAAAATCCTTTATTTATATAGCTTCATTGACAATTATGTTTATATAACAGGGTGATGAAATTTGTATAACACAATAGTACACTCCGTTCTTAGTCAGTCTTCAATTGGTTTACCCAAGCCCGTGTTATCCCATACCTGCCAAGGAGGTTCGTTCCATGAGCGACAACCCGTTATTCCGAAGAACGATCGTTAGACACGATATGCCAAGCCGATTACTGCCGGAGCAAACCCGGTCTTTGCGCGTTTATTTGCCTCCGGGCTTTCAAGAGTGGATCAGTTATCCTGTCGTTTACTGCCAGGACGGCGAAGATTTCTTCAATTTCGGCCGAATCGCGACGCAAGCCCAACGCCTGATCATCGAAGAAGGATGGGAGCCGTTCATAATCGTTGGGGTCGATGTCGACAAAACGCGCCGCACGAACGAATACGCCCCGGACGGCGATCGGCATGAGGCCTATGTGCGGTTTTTCGCGGAGGAAATGATCCCGTGGGTGGAATCGCGCTATCCGGTTCGCGACGTGCCGGAGCAGCGCTTGCTGGCCGGCGATTCTTTAGGCGGCACGGTCTCTCTCTCGATAGCCCTTCGGTATCCGAAGCTGTTCCATCAAATCGTCAGCTTCTCCGGCGCTTTCTACGGCTCGTCGATCGAACAGCTGAGACTGGCCGGGCCGCTTGAACCGCTGCGCTTATGGATGACGGTAGGCTTGCAGGAAACGGCATACGAGACCGATCGCGGCGTGTTCGATTTCGTATCCTTGAACCGAACCGCTCGCGAGCTGCTGCTTGCCAAAGGAGCCAAGCTCATCTACTCGGAGAAAGACGGAGAGCATAAATGGGGTTTTTGGCAAAAAGAAATACCGGAAGCGCTCGGCGCCTTTCTCGGGCCGTCGCCTGCGGTATTCGGATAACCCTCGATTATACCGAGGGCGGGAGCTTGCGCTCTATGGACTCGAACAAACGTCGAATATCTTCCTCGGTATGCGAACCACCGCGGCGGAACGCGAGCAACTGCTCCTTGAGCATGGCGGCGGCTTCCTCGTAAGCCGCCTCGTCCAGACTTGCGCCGTCCGGATCGTACCAGACGAATCCGCCATGCGGTCCGTTGCGCAAGTAGGCGGTTTCCCATTGCGACGGATATTCCGGCCATGGCGCTCCGAGCGCCATCGCGATGACCTCGTCGTGAGGCACGGGGAGCAAATGATGATAATGCTCCTCCGCTCCGCCGCCTGCCACGTTCAAATGCAACGCCGCGTAATGCAAGTAATGCTCGCCGGTTTCCGCGTCTTTGACGATCCGGTACAACTCTCCGTTCTTCTCGTTCAACGTGGTCACGGCTTCGATCCGCCTCGTCAACTCTTCCTCGTTCACAAGCCGCATTCGCGCGAAGCTAAGCGGCAGCGGCGCGTTCGGCTTATCCTTCATCGGAATGTCCCGCATGCGCCATTCTCTCCTTAACGACCGCGAGCAATCTCGCGCAACCTTCCTTCACAAGCTCGTAAACCTCGTCGAAGTTGCCGGTGTAATACGGATCGGGCACGTCCGCGAGCCCTTGCTCCGGCATCAGCGATAGAAACCGGATCACTTCCGATTTCGGCGACGCCCCCAGCACGCCGCGAATATCGCGCTCGTTGCGGGTATCCATCGCCACGATCATATCGAACCGGTCTCCATCCGCTTTGGCGATCTGCCGCGCCTTCATGCCCGCATAGGAGATTCCGTTGCGATCCAGCAGTTTGCGGGTCCCCTCGTGAGGAGGATGACCGACGTGCCAGTCGCCCGTTCCGGCGGAATCGACCGCGATCCGGTCACCCAACCCCTCGCGAAGCACCAGATCCTTGAATACCGCTTCCGCCATCGGAGAACGGCATATGTTGCCTAAGCAGACGAATAGTACGGAATAACTCATGCTTGCCCTCCAACATCTTTCGATTGCGCCCCGTGCAACGACCGACGAGGCAGCTTCCATTTATAATAGACGGATAGCATCCTGAACAACACGACGACCGTAAACAGAGCGAATAATTCCCAGGCGAGCAGCAAATCGAAAAGACCGATCGCGAGTCCCGCCAACAACGCCCAAACGGCGTAAATTTCGTCGCGCAGCACAAGCGGCTTGCGGCCGGCCATGACGTCCCGCACCATCCCGCCGCCGATTCCGGTCAGCATCGCGGCGACCATCACCGCGCTAAGCGGCAAATGCTCTTGAACGGCGTACAATGCGCCTTGAATCGCGAACGCGGCCAAGCCGATCGCGTCGAAGAACGCTTCGCCTCTTTTCCAATGATGAATCCAATGAATCGGCAATAGAAACACGATGAGAATGGCGATGCCCGCCGTCTTCAGGAACAGCCCTTGGCTCCATAGCGTCGTTACCGGAACGCCGATGAGAAGATTTCGTATAACGCCGCCGCCGAACGCGGTTACGAGGCCCAATACGAATACGCCGAGAATGTCATACTCCTCTTCCATGGCGACGATCGCGCCGCTGACGGCGAATGCGATCGTTCCGATCAAGCTGAAAATATGAAAGACGTCCCATTCCAATGCCGATAACCTCCGATAATCCCGATCGATGTCGATTGATGACAATCCTCTCTCATTGTAGCGGCAGGTCCGGCTGTTCCGCAACGCTCTTTTTACCGTTATACTGAGAGGATTAAAGGAAATGTTCCGCATTTTTATCCCGAATAGAAAAGGATGTCATCAAGTGTCCGTACAACAACCGCACCCGCGTGTCTTAATCGTGTCCGGAGGCAGGCTCGGGGAATGGGCCTCCGCTCTGCTCGCGACCTATGATTGTATCATCGGAGCCGATCGCGGAGCCGAATTCGTTGCCTCGAACGGATTTCGCATGAAGCTTGCCGTCGGGGACTTCGACTCGGTTACGCAGGGGGGATTGGATCTCGTTCGCGAATTTTCGGACGAGCTTCTGTCGTTCGACGCCGTGGACAAAGACTGGACGGACACGGAGCTTGCGCTCCGCGAAGCCGTAAGCCGAGGATTCCGCGACATCGATATGATCGGCGCTCTCGGTACGAGATTCGATCATACCCTCGCCAACGTCCATCTGCTCAAACAAGCGCAGGAGCTGGAATGCAGCCTGCGCTTGATCGACGAGCAAAATGAAATTCGATTATGTACGAATAAGGCCGCGATGCGGATCGCCGAGGATTCGCGATACGAGAACGTCTCGCTGCTTCCGTTGTCAGAGACCGTGACGGGAGTAACGCTGGAAGGCTTCCGTTACCCGCTTCGCGACGCCGCGATCAAGCTCGGCCAATCGATCGGCGTCAGCAACGTCCTGGTCGCGGCGACAGGTACGATTACGATCGGCGGCGGGCTTATGCTCGTTATCCGCAGCCGGGACTAAAGCTCGATGACCATCCCGGTTTCGGCAAGCTTGATGTACGGCGGGAGCGGATAAACCGTTCGCGCGTCAACGTCATGCGACAAATGGGTAAATACGACGTTCTTCGGCTTGATCCGCTCCGCGAGCCCGACTCCTTCCTTCATATCGTATACCGATCTCGTCTCCATCGGATACGGCTCCTCCGCGAAGCTCGTCCCGAGGAAGAGCAGATCAAGACCTTTCAAAGGCTCGATCTGCTCGTCGGACATGTTGATCGCGTCCGAGCAATAGGCCCACGCTTTGCCGCTCGACTTATGGTCGAATCGATACGCATAGGAGTATCCGTTCTTGCCGTGGTTCACTTTCCACGTTCGGATGGCCCACTGTCCGTAGTCCATCCCTTCGTCGTTCGCGACCAGCTCGAGCTGCGTCTCTACCCATGGATATCTGCTGCGGATTAACGCGAGCACCTCTTCCGGCGCATATAACGTCGCCGGTTCGCCAAGCCATCTGCAGCTGTCGGCCCAATCGGTAAGTCCGGCGATATGGTCCATATGCGCATGCGTTATGAGCGCATGCTCGACGCGACGCGCGCGAAGCCGCTCCATCTGGGTCCTCCAGTCCGGCCCGCAATCCAGAAGCAGAGGCGGCAGGGTATCCTCCTCCAGCCACACGGCAGAACGATACCGCCTGTTAGCCCCCGACGATCTTGCTTCCATGCAGACGTCGCACTCGCAGTACACCCTGGGCGTTCCCATGGAATCGCCGTTACCTAGCACCGTTATCCGCATCGTATCTCCTCTTATAGCGGCATGAGCTCAATATCGCTTCGCGTCTCGAGCTCCGCGATCATATTCAGCCATTCCTTCGGCTTATTCGGCAGCACCTCGTAATAGGTTTTCAAGAACGCGGTAACGAGAGAAGCAGGAATGTGCGTCGTAGCATGGTCGGCCGGCAAGAAGCCCAAGTCGAGCCCCGTAACCGCTTTGCCCTCGTGATCCCAAGAAGGGTGAACGTAGGTGATGTCCAGCTTGCGATAGCCTAAGTGGGACAGCACTTCGCGGCGTACCGCCGGATGCATCGCGAGCACTTCGCCGAACGAATGGCTTGCCGTCGCTTGCGGGTTATAGATCTCTGCGAACATACCGTGCGCCACCGAACCCGAAGCGGCTTGCAGGCGAACCAAGTCCTTCTGCCGCTCCACGAACAGGAATCTCCCGATCCCTTTGCTTAATGCGCTGATGATGGTGAAATCCGTCATCGCGACGCGCAATTCCGGATAATACCGGTACTCGGTCGCGCCGACAACCTCTCCCCCTTCGATCGCCACGTAGACATGAATCGACGGATCGGCGATCGGCTCCTTCCATAACTCGTACGCCAGCACTTCCTCCGGCGGGAAAATCTTCGTCATCATCCCGTGCATCGCCGCGAAATTCGGGTCTTCGATCGATTTGACACGAACGTACTCCATTCCAATATCCTCCTCTATATATTACCGTTTCCCTATCGTTTGAACGGGTTGCGCCATTCCATCAACGCCGCGTAGTCGGCGGACTGCTCGTCTTCCAAGTAGTTCGGCACGACGCCGGCCGGCATCCTCCCGCAGCGCAGCAGGAACGTAATGACCGGGTCCTTCCGCTTGCCTTGCACGACCTGCTCCAAGTATTCCTCGGCCGTCATGCGGTCCGACAACGCTCCGTATCCGGGCATGCGGCCGCCGCCTAGCAGCCTGTCGCATCCCAAATGGACAACCGTCTCGTACATCGACTGCATGAGCCATTTACCCAACCCGAATCGGCGAAAGGCCGGCGACACGCAAAGATCGATGACATACAACGTTTCTCCGTCAGGCTGATGAGTTCTAATATATCCATTATCGGAAATCGTCGACCAATCATGCCGTTCGTACTCCTCAAGACGGATGCGCAGCGCCGTCATCGAGCCGACGATTCTTCCGTCGATCTCGGCGCAGATCGCTCCGTCCGGAAACCTCGTAACGTGTTCCGTTAACTGAGCTTCGTTCCACCAAAGCTCGGACGGATACGGCGGCGGAAAGCATTCGGCCTGCAAATCGATTAACTTCCCGAAATCCGACGCTTCGTAGTTACGAATCATAACCGTGCGCATCGTCGTCCCGTCCGTCGCTTTGATCGTTTTCCGCATGCGGCAGCGGCCTCCCCTACTCGCTTATTTCCAATCCGTATACAGATCGGTTCGACGGTCTCGCCATGTCGTCACGGAGCCGGCCTTACGGACGTCCTCCAGCAGCGACAAATCCAAATCGGCGGTGATTAGCATATCCGCGTTGATCTCCCCTTCGCACAGGATGCCGCGCGGCGGAAAAGGAATATCGTTCGGCGTAATGACCGCCGCTTGTCCGTAATTCGCTCTCATGAAGTCGACTTTGCGCAGCGAACCGACCGTGCCGGTCGTCACGATGTACACTTGGTTCTCGACGGCCCGGGCATGACAGCAATAACGAACGCGGTAGAAACCGTGACGATCGTCCGTGCAAGACGGACAGAAAATGACGTCCGCGCCCTTCGCCCGCACCATTCGAACGATTTCCGGAAATTCGATGTCGTAGCAAGTCAACAAGCCGATCGTTCCGAAAGGAGTATCGAACACTTCTACGCCTTCGCCCGGCTCTACGTTCCACGCTTCTTTCTCCGTCGGCGTAATATGCAGCTTATCTTGCGTCTTATAGGTACCGTCCGGAGCGAATAGGAAAGCGGAGTTTCGAAGCCGGTCGCCTTTTCTCGTCACATGGGTGCCGCCGATGATATAGACGCCGTAGCTTTTCGCCAATCCGCTGAACAGCGCGATATAAGAATCCGTATGGTCGGAAAGCATGCCGATCGATTGACCTTTCCCGTCTACGTCGCCGATCGCGAGCAGCGGCGTCGTTACGAACTCGGGGAACAGTACGAATTCCGAGCCGTATTCCGAGGCGTTGCGAACGTAGTGGGTCGCTTGCTCCGCAAATTCGGCGAACGTCTCGCAATCCTGCAGTTGAAACTGAACGGCTGATACTCTCATTTTCATCGGGTGAACTTCCTTTCTGCTACGCGTATCTCTCATTATCTTAGCTACATGGTAGACGTTCAGCAAGCGTCGCGGTCGCCGGCAACGTCAAAAACACCGAGCTGGCGGCGTACGCGGCGCCCTGCTCGGTTATGAGAATTTTCTCATCGTTTTTTAAGAAAGGGCTTCGAATGCCCTGTTCACGCTTTTTTTTCTCTCTTTGGGAAACGTTAGGAAACTTCGAGTTTGCTATACTCGGTTGAGCAAGCGACACGAAACTCACTATACGGAGGGATTCCAACATGAATCTTCAACATACGCTCATTCGTAAAGTACTTACGGTCAGCCTTGGCGCGGTAATTGGATTTACCGGCATCGCGATTGGACAAGCTCAGCCAGCGGCGGCGGCTACGAAAGCAGACAAAATCGTCAGCCTGGGCAATAAATATCTCGGAGTCAAGTACCGCTTCGGCTCGCCGTCCGGCAGAACTTCCACTTTCGACTGTTCTAGCTTTACTCAATATATTTACGGCAAATACGGCATTAAGCTGCCTCGCGTCTCCAGCGACCAGGCTAAAAAAGGTTACCGCGTATCGAAGTCCAATCTGAAAAAAGGCGACCTCGTCTTTTTCTCTACGAAACGCACGGGCAAGAAAATCGGCCACGTCGGCGTTTATACCGGCAAAGGCAAGATGCTTCACACGTACGGAGCGCCTGGCGTCACCTATTCGAGCATCAACTCCAGCTACTGGAAGGCTCACTACGTTACCGCCCGTCGCGTACTTTAATAACGTCTAGTCTGCGCGCAATGTTGCACGAAAAAACCGGCAAATTCGGGAAATCCGAAATGCCGGTTTTTGTTTGCGTTCTATGTTGTTGTCACCGGTTGCGGGGCAACTGGATCGAGATCGTCGTTCCGTTGCCCGGCTTGCTGTACACGTCGACTTTGCCCTCGTGCATATCGATGATCTTCTTCGCGATGGACAAACCGAGACCGCTGCCGCCCGTCGTGCGTCGGCGCGCGTCGTCCACGCGGTAGAAACGCTCGAACAAGTAAGGAATTTCGTACTCGGGAACGCCGATCCCGTAATCCGTCACTTCGATCTTGACGGAGGATTTCGCCGCTCGTACGCGGACGTCGATCGGTTCCTTGCTGTATTTGATCGCATTGTCGATCAGAATGAGAAGCAACTGGCGGATTTTATCCTTGTCCCCGCGCATCTTGACGTTGCCGTCCGAATGAACGCGGATTTCCCGTTGGAACGTCGTGCCGAGCGTCTCGGACAGCTCGCGGATAACGCCGTACACGTCGAATCTGTCCATCTTGAGCCAAGCGTCCTGCTCCGCTTCGGCGAGCGTCAGCATCGACCGGATAAGGTTCTGCAGCCGCTGCGTTTCCTTCGAGATCGCTTCGATCGCCTCGTCGCGCACCTCGGCGTTGTCTCTGCCCCAACGCTTCAGCATATCCGCATAGCTGGAAATGACCGTCAGCGGCGTCTTGAGCTCGTGGGAAGCGTCGGCCACGAAGTGCTTCTGATGCTCGATCGTTCGATCCAGCCGTTCGATCATTTGGTTGAACGCACGAACGAGCTGCTGAAGCTCGACGGATTCTTCCCTTCCGCTTAGCTTCACGACCTGCAGCTTGCCGCTTCGGTCGATTTCCCGCATCGTCTGCACCATCTGACCGATCGGCCCCGTTAATCGCGACGTGAACCATAGCGTACCGAATATCGCGAACACGACCGCTCCGATGCTCGTTACGCTTAGCGCGCCGACAAGAATTTGCAAATAGCTGTCCAGCACCGTAAGTCTGCGGGCCGCCTCGATCGTCCCGATGAAATGTCCTTGATCGAATAGCGGAACGGTCAAATAAATAATCCGTTGTCCATTGATCTGGCGCGTTTCGGACATCATGGACGAGCTGGCGATCGCAGGTTGCGAAAGCAGTTCTCTATCGCCGATCTGATTGACGACTTGTCCGTCCGCCGTTACGATCCGCATCATCTCGTTCGCGTTATACAGATCGATAAGCACCTTCGGATCATCCAGCCCGCGCATGTTCTTCTGGCGAATCGAATCCAGGACGAGGTCCGTCTTATTCGTCATGAGAGCAAGTTCGCCGCGCGTCGTAACGCGAATGACGAAGAAATAAACGAAGATGTTGTACAGAATCAGGATGAAGATTAACCAGAAAACGGTGAATAGCGTAAACCGCGACCGCAGTGTCATGCATCCGGCTCCTTCAGCATGTAGCCTACGCCGCGCACCGTGTGCAGCAGCTTATGGCGGTATCCTTTGTCCATCTTCTGGCGCAAGTAACGGATATAGACGTCCACGACGTTCGTATCCCCGATATATTCATAACCCCACACGTCCGATAAAATCTCGTCTCTCGTCTTTTCCGTGTTTTTATGACGCGCCAAGTAAAGGAGCAGCTCGAATTCCCTCGGGGTCAGATCGATGGAAACGTCTTTGCGGTACACTTTGCGCGTTAGCAGCTCGATAGTCAAATCGCCGATTTTGATGACGTCCTCGTTCTCCCCTTCGCGGGAAGCCTGGAAAATACGCAGCAGGTTTCTGACGCGGGCGAGCAGCTCTTCCATCGCGAAAGGCTTAGTAATATAATCGTTCGCTCCATGTTCGAATCCGCTTACTTTGTCCGGAACCGTGTCCCTTGCCGTCAGCAGGATCACGGGCACCGCGCGGTCGTTCTGTCGCAGACGGCGCAGAACCTCGATTCCGTTGAGCTCGGGAAGCATGACGTCGAGCAGAATGAGGCTCCATTCGCCGCTGACGGCCATCTCGAGACCGGTGCGGCCGTCGGCAGCGCGCCCGACGGTATAGCTTTCATGCTCCAGTTCCAGTTGCAATATTCTCGCGATCGAATCCTCGTCTTCAATGATTAATATTTTCTCGTTGTTCATCTTGCGTTCACCTCACGAATATACGATCCAGCCGCAGACGGCTGCTAGCAGAACGATTAACCACGGCGGGCAACGCCAGCTCGAAAGCATGACGAAACCGATGATGACGAACGTAAAGTCCGTTGCGCCCTCAACCGTGCTTGTAAATACGGGCGTGTACAGTGCGGCAAGCAACACGCCGACGACCGCCGCATTAACACCCGCGACGACTGCCCGCGTACGGCGATGCGCGCGAAGCTTGGACCAGAACGGCAATACGCCCGCGACAAGAAGAAAGGACGGCAAAAAAATGAATAAGAGCATGACGACCGCGCGGAGAACGCCTTCGCCTCCAGGCGCGGATACGGCCCCAATATAAGCCGCGAACGTGAACAAAGGGCCTGGCACCGCTTGCGCGGCGCCGTAACCGGCCAGAAACTGCTGCTCGTTCAAGATGCCTTGCGGAACCGTCTCTTCGTGCAACATCGGCAGAACGACGTGTCCGCCGCCGAAGACGAGCGATCCGGTACGGTAACCGATATCCGCGAGCTGCGCCATCATACTAGGATGCCATGAAGCCAGAACAGGCAAAGCACCGAGTAGGACGATGAATAGAAGCAAGCATATAACCGCAGGCGTCGGCCTCATGCCGCTATCCGGCGAATGATGCTCGTCCGCTAAAGGTTGAGGTTGGATGAAATAAGCCCCGACGACCCCGCAAAGCAGCAGCGGCACGATCTGTCCGAGCGCGCCCGGCCACGTTAATGCGATAACGGCGGTAAGGGCGGCCATCGAGATTCGGGTTCGGTCAGGCGTTAGCGTGCGTCCCATGCTCCATACCGCCTGCGCGACGACGGCCACGGCCGCCAGCTTCAGACCGTGAAGCCATCCGGCATCGGCGAAGTCGTTGTTGTTCATGGAAAGGGCGAATAGGATCAACAATAGCGCCGAAGGGATCGTAAAGCCCAGCCATGCGGCGACCCCGCCAAGCAGGCCTGCCCGTCTAATTCCGACGGCAATCCCTAGCTGACTGCTGGCCGGTCCGGGAAGAAACTGGCATAACGCCGTCAATTCCGCGAATGACTCGTTGGAAAGCCAGCCTTTGCGGTCAACGAACTCGCGCCGGAAATATCCGATATGCGCGACGGGGCCGCCGAACGAAGTCAACCCGAGCTTCAGCGCGGTTAACCCCGCTTCGAGCGGACGATAGAGGCTCCCAGCCATCTTGTGCTCTCCCTTGTCTACAGCGACTGACGACAATATCGCGGCGTATGTTGCGCCGCTTTGTACGACTTTTCGTACAAGACGGTTACCCCTTTATTGTACCACGACTGTCAAAGTTGCGAAAAACGCGACGGGGTTAGCCGATCGACTTCACTAACGCGACCAATAGCCTCTTGAGCGATGCGTCAAGAGGTTGAGCGATGCTCCGATCTTCGGACAAACCCTGTCCTCTCCATAGCGCAGCAAGCATGGCTCCGCTGTCTACTTGCGGTACCAACGCGGCCGGCATCGCGGGGAACAGCTCCAACCAAGCTTTACGCCCTGGGAAAGACTGATCGCGGTTGGCGATCCAATCGAATGCGACCTGCCGCCTTCCTTCCTTGCCCCCTGCGGCCTGCAACGAGATGCATGCTTGCTGCCTGAGCCTCGTCCATTTCGTCGGGAGGCAGTCCGCTACCATCCAGATACGGTCAGCCGTATCGCGCAGCCAATCTTGCGTCTTGGCGTCCGTCCATCGGCTGGACACGTCGAGCAGCACGATCGGCACGCCAAGTTTGCGAAGCCACTGAGAGAATGCGGAACCCGGCTCTTGTCCGGCACTCTGGTTGCTCGGATCGATCGGATAATAAGCAGCCGATCCCTCCCGCCAGGCTGGCGCCGATGGTTGTATGCCGGACGCGTCCGCGAAGACGGCAACTTTCGGCATGCGCTTCTCCCCGTCGAGCAACGTATAAAGCTCCGCATCTTCGATGATGCCGGGGCATTCGACTAGCGCATGAGATAATCCGGCGCGATTCAAAGCCGCCGATGCGGCATGAGCGGTGAAAGTCGCCCCGCCGCCGGGGTAAGCCGACGCGACCGCGACGACGATGACGCTTTCCTCGCCTTGCGAAAGTTCGCTATTGCCGGGATAGGGCGTCTCCGCAGGTCGGTAATCCTTACCGACCTGCGGCCCGATGATCATTAATTCTTCTCGAAGCTGTCCCGCCGATTGAGGCCGCTTATTCAGATCCGAAGACAGCAACCGTTCCAACTGGACGATGAACGTTCCCGGCACGTCTCCCTGCAACGCCGAGCGCATGCTTCCGCTATGCCGCATGGCGAAGCGGCCGCCGGACAACAGGAAATAAGCTAACGCCCCCAACGCGTACAGATCGGTCCGCGAGTCGGACTGCTCGCCCCGAAGCTGCTCGGGCGCCGCGAAACCCGGCGTGCCGAGCTGCAACGTATCGGATGTCTCGCCGGGACGAAACCGCCGGGCGATGCCGAAGTCAACGAGCACCGCTTGATCGTTCCGATCGATCAGCACGTTGGACGGCTTCAAGTCCCGGAAGACGATCGGCGGAGACTGAGCATGCAAATAAGCAAGCACGTCGCATAGCTGTATGAGGTATTTCAGCACGAGTCGGAAGGGCAGCCTCAAGCCGAAGCGTTCGAACCGTTCGGCCAGCGTATCTCCGGCGATATAGTCCATAACGATGCAAGCAAGCCCGTCCGCATCCGGCGGATAATAATCGACGATGGCCGGCAGATGCGGATGCGACAAGCCGCACATGAGCCTCGCCTCCGACACGAACGCATCCCTTTCCTCCGGAAGCGGTTTCGTCAGCTTAAGCGCGACTTGCTTCCCGTTCAGCCGCATATCCTCGGCAAGATAGACTCTCCCCATGCCGCCTTTGCCGATCTGCATCCCGACGCGGTACCGACCCGCGAATAACTCCCCCGTTCCAAGCAATCCGACCGATTCCATATGAACACGCCTCCCCATGACTTTGATAACGGAACCCAACAAAAAATCCCGCACGTCAAGCGTAACGCCTATTTCTAGGCACGCTTCGGTGCGGGATGCTTTCCCGTTCAACTTATGCGATTACGGCTTCCGCCTTACCCACATTGTAACCTCTTCGCGGTTGTGGAACAACTGCTTGACCTTGCGAATTTCGAAATGCTCCGAATACGCCTCGGTCAAGTCCTGGATGCTTTGGAACGGCTTGCGGTACATGAGCTTCAGCGTGATAATGCCCGAGCCGCCGGCGGAGAGCGCGGACGATAAGCCCGACACGATCCGGCACGTATGATACGGATCCCAGCTCATGTCGCAGACGAGCAAATCGAACGTTCCCGGCGCGAAATTCAGCTCTGCGGCATTCTTCCGAATATGTCTCAGTCTCGGATGGAGCGCGAGCGACTCGTCCATCTCGGCCGGGTCGACCGCCGTCACCTTCATGCCCCGCTCGAGCAGCACAGACGTCCAACCTCCGGGCGCCGCTCCGAGATCCAGCGCATTCGTGAACCGGGCAAGCGGCAACCCGAATGCCTTCTCCGCCTCCAGCAGCTTAAACGCCGCGCGAGAGATCAGCGCTTCGTCCCGGCGGAAACGCACCGCTCCCCCCGGCCAATCCGACAAATTGTCTTTTGGCGTCGAGCAGCCCGCATACAGCCTCTTGCGCGAAGAATAGACGGAGACGATCCAATCCGATTCCCGAGCGACGACTTCGCCCCCTAGCTCGCGAACGACTTCCGCCATGACGTCCCTAGCTTCCGCGGAGCCGAAAGGAAACGGGCTGTCTTGCGCCTTCCTGACTTGTATGGCGACCTTCTTGCCGCGTACTCGCTCAGCTAGCTGCGCCGCATAATCCCGCAGTACGGCAGCCGTCAACTCCTCGTCGCCGCTGACATCCGTCTCGGCTTCGACGGGGAACAGATGCCGCAGGAACACCGGCTCGTCTCTGCGAAACTCTTTCAATAATTGCTCCGGCTCATAATCTCCGGACGTGAAGCTGAACGTCTCTCCCGCCGCGATGCCCGACACTTTCGTCCCGCGCACCCGGCGGCGAAGCTCTTCCATCGCATAGGGAGCAAACCCCGGATTCGCCGTTCCGATATACGTATTCAATGTTATTCCTCTTCCTTCCCGACTTGAATCCAAGGCCGCTCGCGGCGCCACGTCACGGTTAACGGAACGTCGTAGGCAGCTTCCAGCCATTCTGCCGTCAGCACATCCCGCTTCGGTCCCGATGCGATGATCTTTCCTTCCGCCATCAGCGCCACGTGCGTAAATACGGGTATAATTTCCTCGATATGATGGGTCACGTATAGCATCGACATTCGGCTCGTCGTCAACCTCGTCAGCGCGTCCAGAAACTTTTCCCGCTCGAACAGGTCCAGTCCCGCGCAAGGCTCGTCCAAGATCAGAAGCTCCGGATTCGCCATCATCGTGCGAGCGAGCAACACCTTCTTGCGTTCGCCTTGGGACAGCGTGCCGAAAGATTGCTCCGCCATGTGCCTTAGCCCGACTTTACCGAGCTCGCCCATGGCGCGTTCGCGAACTTCGTCCGGTACGTCCACGTAAATCCGCAGAAAAGCATAAGCGCCGCCCGCGACGATCTCCCATACGGGATCCCGAAGCGTGAACTTCTCCATGAGCGAAGGACCGATATAGCCGATTTGCTTGCGGATTTCGCGGACATCGACCGTTCCGTAACGATGCCCGAGCACGTCTACCGTTCCCGATGTCGGAAAAAGGTAGGCGTTGATCATTTCGAGCACGGTCGTTTTCCCGCAACCGTTACGTCCGAGCAACGTCCAATGCTCGCCGGGCTTCACGCTCAAATCCACGCCCCTCAATATTTCCCGGTCGCCCCTCCGCAACGTAAGATTTCGTAATTCTATCATAACAACGTTTCCCCTCTATACGCTTGATCCAGACTGTCCACGATGTCCGTAACGGATGGAAAGCGGTACTGCTTCGCCCATCCGCCGTCTTTGCCCTTCACGAGCAGACAGGGCACGCTTTCGATGCGGAAGGTTTGGGCGATGCCCGGCATCGCGTTCAAATTCGCCGCATACAGCCGAAAATCCGGTCTAATCTGCTCTACGACCGCAAGCATCCGCTTCGCAAGGGCGCACGTTCCGCAAAGCGGCGTATGCACGAAAACCGCAAGCGGGCCCGGCTCGTCCGTCCAAGCCCGCTCCCAATCGCCGTTCTCCCATTCAAGCATCCCGCTTCGCTCCCGATAAAGCCGCTCGTTCAAGCACGGCTTGCGGCATCGGACCGTCGTGAATGACGACGCCGGGCGGATTCGCGTCTCGCAGCGCGCAAACCATCTGCGCTCTTCCCATTAAGCTGGAGGAATGCACGTATACCTCGCGCGGGTAGAAGCCGCCCGCGATCATGCCTTGCACGACGGATAAGCCGTTAGGCTGATTGTACCCAAGTTCGAAATCGAGCGAAAGAACGTCGACTTCGCAATCCGACAGGAGCAACAAGCATTCTTCGGCCGATCTGGCAGCGACGAATCCGCGCGGACAAGGTCTTACGTCGTCCAAATACACGTTAATCATCCGTCTCTTCCTCCTTCGACAGACGCCGTACAAGCCCGATTTGCTCCCGGTGAGTTCTCCCTTCGCTTGTAGGCGTTTCCATAAATAACGGCACTTTCCTGATTTCGGGCGTGGCTAGCAGTTCCTTAAACCCGGTCTCGCCAATGTATCCGGCTCCGATCGGAGCATGGCGGTCTTTGCGCGAGCCCTGCGGATAGAGCGAATCGTTCAAATGAACGGCGCGCAAACTATCCCACATGCGCAGCTCCCTAGCGCGTTCGACGAACGCTTGCCAGCCGTCCGCTTTCCATACGCCGCTGGCGAACAGGTGACAAGTATCGAGGCAGAATCCGACTTTCTCCGGTTCCATGCATAACGAGCGAATTTGCACCCATTCTTCGGGCGTAGTTCCCATCGGACCGTGATCGCCGGCTTGGTTTTCCAATAAAATCAGCGCCTTCCCTTGCCAGGCGGACGCGACTTTATCGATCCACTCTATTATATTTCGGTACCCCTCAAGCGGCTCCTTCCCTTTGTGAACGCCGAAATGAACGACGACGCCAATCGAACCGCAAGCTTCCGCGATGGCCAGATCGTTCAGCGTGCACGCGACCATGCGCTCGCTTGCTTCGCCGGTTGCCGCCGGATTTACGGGATAAGGGCCATGGGCGATCGAGACGATTCCGCGCTCCCGGCAGTAACGTCTGCAACGTTCCGCGTCCTGCGCGGAGTAAGCTTTCGGCGCAAGCATGCGGGGATTTTTGGGAAAATACTGAAACGCGTCCGCGCCTAGCGCCGCTGCGCTTTCCGCCGCCTGAGCGTAACTGCCGCGCGTGCTCACATGGCTCCCGATGCGCATAGCGTCTAAGCCGTTCCTTGGCATTGCGGGCAGTAGAACATTTTACGGCTTGACAACGTTTCATGCTGAATCTCATGTCCGCATACGATGCATGGTTCTCCTCCCCGATCGTAGACGAGGCAGCGCGAGTTATACCCGCCCGTGACGTTGTCGTTCTCGGTCAGAGGATGTTCCATGTATCCGCCCGCTTCCTTCGCTTCGATCAGCACCTTACGCATGGCGGCATACAGCCTTTCGATTGCGGCGGCATCAAGATCCGGCACCGATCTAGCCGGGTGCAGCTTGGCTTCGAAGCAAATTTCGTCGCTGTAGCAGTTGCCGATGCCGGCAATGAACTTCTGGTCGGTCAAGGCCGTCTTCAGTCGGCCCCGCTTGCCCGAGAACAGCTTGCGGAACGCTTCAAGCGTCAATCGCTGATCGAACGGCTCGGGTCCGAGCTGCTTCATCTGTTCGAGTGCCGACTTGGCCGATACAAGGTGCAAATAGCCCAGACGCAATCCTCCGAAATACAAGCTGTTGCCGTCGAATAGCCGAATGATGACTTGAAAGCGGCTGTCTTCTTTCTTCGCTTCCGTTCCGTAGTACAACCAACCGCCAAGCATCAGATGAAGCAATAGCCGGTTGCCGTCGTCGAGGTGGAATAGCAGGTGCTTGCCTCTTCGTTCCACGAATAGGATCGTTCGGTTCGCGAGCGCGTTCGCGAAAGCTTCCGGCGGCTCGTTAATCGATCCTTCGCGATTGACGACGACACCCGTAATTCTTTTCCCGCCGAGAAGCGATGATAGCTGCGTGCGATAATGCTCCATTTCCGGCCATTCCGGCATAGTTGCTTCTTCCTCCTCGATACAATCGAATCTTCGTCGGGCTCGAACGATCTCACCCTGTGTAAGGCTGCCGGGCGTTCATGCCCTGCTAGCTTGCGCTGATCCCGTCGATCAGCTGTTCCAAATCGTCTAGATTGCCGCATACGGCATGCGGACTAGCGCCCGCCGATTCGCATTCCCGTTGCCAGCTGTCCGCGCTGCAATACCCCGTCAGCACGAGTATTGACGGGCATCCCGCGTTGTTGCCCGCAGCGATGTCCGTGTGCGGATTATCGCCGATCACCCAAGTGCGCTCGGACGACGTGCCGGCGAGCTCTAGCGCGTAATCCATTAAGATGGAAGAAGGCTTCCCGATCACGACCGGCTTTATGCCTGTCGCCGCCTCGAGAGCGGCCCCGATCGTACCCGCACCGGGGAGGAAGCTTCCTTCCATCGGCAGCAGCCGATCCGGATTCGTCTGCACGAACGACGCCCCGGCGAGCAGATGGTTAATGCCTAGGCGCAATCGTTCGTACGTCAGATTCCGATCCAGTCCTTGAACGACGATCTCCGCGTTCGCCTTGTCGTCTCGATCCTGTAAGATGCGCATGCCGGCTTCCCGAAGCGCTTCATGCAGTCCGCGCTCCCCGATGACGAATGTATCGGCATTCGGATAACGATTCTTTACATAATAGGCTGCAGCCATGGCGGACGTGACGACGCGGCCCTTGTCCGCGTCGATGCCGAGATGCCTTAGATGTTCCGCGACCTCCTCCGGCGTGCGCGTCGAATTGTTCGTAACGAACCAGCATGGCAATCGCAAGCGAGCCAGCTTCTCGATCAGCCTGTCGGCGCCCTCGATTCGTTCGCTGCCGCGGTACAGCGTACCGTCTAAATCGAATAAGAAGGCATCCGGCTTCAATAGCTGCCTCGCAGCTTCAATAGTAGGTTTCAATCTTGTTGATTCTCCTCCCGATCCGCCGTTATCCGCGTTCCGCAGCTCGGCCGATTCTCGCTTCCAATCGCTCGATTCGGCGTTGCAGCTTCTCTCTGTCGTCGCTTAGCGAGGCGTTCGCGCGATTCATGCGGGCGCGGCGACCGAGCATCGCCAGCGCGCGCTTGGCGTAATCCAATGCCAGGCCTAAATCCTTCGTCCGATGCTCGTGGTGCATCGCCAGCTCGACGAAAGCGTCCGTCTTCGGCAACAGGCCGTACTCCGTGCATGCGACGGCAGCTTCCCACAGGGGCACCGCACGATCCATTCGTCCCAGCTTTTTGTATCTGGTCGCCAGCGCCAGACACCAGGCTCGCTCGCCCGCATCCGGCCGATCGGCCAGACGGGCGAAGAGCCGCTCCGCGTGCTCCTCCTGCCCGTGCTTCTCCAGCCAGCTCGCCGTGCAGTATAGCTCTTCGCCGTCCTCGTCGTCAAGCGGCTCCGTGCCCGGTCGATCCTCAAGCAGTTGCGCGAAGTGCACCGCCAGGGCGGCGAGCGTCAGCACGTCCTTCTCGTTATGCGTATAAACCCCGTGAAGATGCTCGGGATTCCCGTCATTCAGAAATTGAACGTACAGGGCCGGAGCCAACGATCCGGGCACGTCCTCGCCCCTGACGAATCCAAGCCTGGCCTCCTCGACCGTCGCCAGCCTGCAGGAGGCTAACGTCTTGCGCCACAGCGCTCGGGAAGGATGCAGAAAATCGAGATGCCCCGGCTCCGCCCCGCTCGTGCGCCAGCCGTTCATAATATACCGGCTCACGATCACGGGCCAGTCGAACGTCCTGCCGTTATAAGTAACGAGATGCTCTTTGTCCTTCAAGTGCGTCAGCAAATATTCCAGCATGGCACGCTCTTCGCCGGGATGCCGGATCAGCGTCTGTTCGACGATGAAAGCTTGGTCCGCATAATAACCGAAACCGATCATGAACGGTACGTTGCCTGCCCCGACGCCGAGCCCGGTCGTTTCCGTATCCAAGAAGAGCAGCCTGCTTACGTCTACCGGCGCCGTCGCCCTCGTCTGGTTCTGCCTAGCGGCGACCGGTGCCAACCAGCCCGCGCTGCGCTGCAGTTCCTCGAGTCCATACCGGCCATGGCTATAAGGCAAAGGATAAGCAAGCCTGCGCAGCAGGAAGCTCCCGCCGTCGTTCTCGATTTCCTCGACTCCGATCGCTCGAAAAGCCGGATGCAGCTTGCTAGCGGTTCTCCCGGCCTGTTCCGCGCAACTCGGCGACGCGGCTTCCGTCTCAGCCTTAACCTCGGCATCCGCCGTCTGGGCGGCTTCAGCCGCCTCCGAAGCCTGAGCCGCCGCGCGAAGGCGCTCCAGCCGCTCCCTCAGCCCGCTCATGCTTCCGCCCTCGCGCCTCGCAATAACGACAGCGCTTGCGTTTTGCCGAGCAACCCGACTTCTTCGATCGGTCCGACGCACGCCGGACAGCCGCTCAAACAGCCGCAGCCGACGATGAGCCGCTCCGCTTCCTCCAGCAATTCGTCGTGCATCTCGTACAGTCTTTGACTAAGCCCGATCCCGCCCGGATAACGGTCGTAGAAGTAGATCGTCGGCCGCTTCGTATGCGTCGCCTTGACCTGCGGCACGACGCGAATATCGAACGGGTCGCACATCAGATGCAACGGCGCGAGGTGAATTAGCACGTTCGCGAGACCGAGCAGCGCCATCTGCATGTCGTTCGCGCTGCGTTTCGCCGACTCCTCCTCGGAGAACGAGAACCAATAACCGCTCGTATGCAGAATCTCCTCCGGAAGATGAATCGGTCCCGAGCCGATGTTCTCGTGGGTGCGCAGCCGGATTTTCTTGAAAATCGTCGGCTTCGCCATCACCGTAACTTCCCCGAAATGCCGTTCCAACGGTCCCGACTTCGTCTCGAGATCGACGTGCAGCACTTTCAGCTCGACCGCGAGGCTTGCGTCCGTGAAATAATCGACGTTTACTTGGCGAACATAAGCCTTCTTCTCGGGATAGTCCAGCTTTTCGACTTGGTATTGCACGCCCTCATGCAAGTAGATCGCTTCTTCGTGCACGAGCGTCGGCGCGCTGAACCGATCGACTTCGCCGATGACTTTATGCCCCTCGGTCATATCGATAATGACGATGTTCTCCTGCGCCGCCGTCCGAAGCGAGATGTTGTGCGCGGGGAAAGCCTGTTCCATCCAATACCAGCGATTGCCGACATGGTGAAGCACCTTCTCTTCGACGAGAAATTCGAGCAGATCGGTCAGCTTCTCGCCCCCGAACGAATCGCCTTCTTCAAAAGGAAGCTCGTATGCCGCGCACTTGATATGATCGAGCAGAATGAGCAGATTATCGGGATGAATGCGCGCTTCCTCCGGCGGACGGCCGAGGAAATAATCGGGATTCTGGATTAAATATTGATCGAGCGGATTGCTGCTCGCCACCAGGAACGTGACCGAGCTGCCTTGACGGCGCCCGGCGCGGCCCGACTGCTGCCACGTGCTCGCGATCGAACCTGGGTAGCCGTTCAGCACGCAAGCCTGCAACTGACCGATGTCGATGCCGAGCTCTAACGCGTTCGTGCTGACGACGCCGCGGATTTCCCCGCTTCGCAGCCCTTTCTCGATCTCTCTTCGCAGCTTGGGCAAATATCCGCCGCGATATCCGCGGATCGATTTCTTGCCGAGCTCGCCTTTAATCAGTTCCTGCAAATACGTCAGCAGAATTTCGACCCGCACGCGGCTTCGCGCGAATACGATCGTCTGGATGCCGCTCTTGAGCAAGAGCGCGGCCAGCTTCTGCGATTCGAGCACGCTGCTGCGGCGGATGCCGAGCTGCTGATTGACGACGGGAGGGTTGTAGAACACCATGTGCTTCTCCCCCGTCGGGGCGCCGTTGTCGTCGATAAGCGCGACCGAAGCGCCAAGCAAACGCTCCGCATGCTCGCGAGGATTGCGGATGGTGGCCGAGGCGCATAGAAACTGCGGATTGCTGCCGTAGAACTTGCAAATCCGTTGCAGACGGCGAATGACGTTGGCGACATGGCTGCCGAACACGCCGCGATAAGCATGCAGCTCGTCTATAATAATGTACCTAATATTCTCGAACAGCTTAACCCACTTCGTATGGTGAGGCAGGATCGCCGAATGCAGCATATCGGGGTTCGTCACGACGATGTGGCCGGCGTTGCGAATCGCCGTCCGCACGGTCGGCGGCGTATCCCCGTCATAGGTGTGCGTCTTGATGTCGACCTCCATCAGATCGGCGAGCTGCTGAAGCTCGGCTACCTGATCCTGCGCCAGCGCCTTCGTCGGAAATAGATATAGCGCCCGCGCGCTGTCGTCGTGAAGCAGCGTCTGCAGCACGGGCAAATTGTAGCAGAGCGTCTTGCCCGATGCCGTCGGCGTAACGGCGACGACGTGGCGGCCTTCCGCGACCGCTTGATAGGACGCGGCTTGATGGGTGTACAGCTCGGATATGCCTTTGCTCCGCAGCGCTTCGGCCAGCTTAGGATGTATATTAGGCGGCAACGGCACCGTTCGCGCAGGGCGCGCCGGCTGCGTATGCCAATACGTGACGTTCTCCATCAGCTCGGGCTTGCTTCGCAGCAGGCCGAGCCATTCTTCCACCGACTCCGCTCGTTCCGTCAACGGATTCATGGCATTGCTCCTTGCGATCGTTTCCTTCTATTGTACAGAATATATGTTCGCCCAGCAACGGCAACGACAAGCGATTTTCGACATCCGGAGCGCCTCCTCTTCGCTTGATACACATTGTTTCATCCGTAATCGAAATTTTGCGACAATTCATGTCGTTACCTGCGCTTTCCCGGAAAATAATTCAGCGGCTCCGCGTATAGGCGAGTTGCTATCGCGCCATCCTATTCGACGGGCAACCAGCCCGATACGGATGAAAAGGAGAGCTGAACATGGCCAAACCGGACGATCGTTCCGACAACGTAAACAAGCTGCAAGAAGCTAGAGAAAATACGATGGAAAACATCAGCCAGACGGAGCATTACTTGGACGAGCACGCGGTTGAGCTCGGCGATACGGAAAAGCAGCAGCTGGAGGGCAAGAACGCCCGCCGCCGTCAAGCCGTTCAAGGCATGCAAGAGGAAATCCTAGACGAGAAAAATCAATATTAAGCGCCGACAACCCCGAAGGAAAATTCCTTCGGGGTTGTTTATGGCGTTTAAGCCTTCTCTACGTTGAAGTATTGGGCTTCCGGATGCGCGAACACCATCGCGGATACGGATGCCTCGGGCTCCATCATGAACCCTTCCGTCAGTTCTACGCCGATATCCTCGGGTTTCATGAGCTCGAACAGCGGGCCTTGATCCTCGAGGTTCGGGCAAGCCGGATAGCCGAACGACACGCGAATGCCCTGGTATCTCGCGCCGAAACGCTGCTTCATCGTCATCTCCGCCGGGTCCGGGAAGCCCCAGTTGTCGCGCATGATCTGGTGCACGCGTTCCGCCAGGCCCTCCGCCACCTCAAGGGCGGTCGCCATGATGGCGTGGGAGCGCAAGTAGTCGCCGCTTTCCTTCCACTTCTCGCCTTGCTCGCGAGCGCCTTGCCCTGCCGTCACGACCAGGAATCCGACCGTGTCCATGACGCCGCTCTCGACCGATTTCAGGAAGTCCGCCAAGCAGAGGAACGGCTCGACCTGCTGACGCGGGAACGAGAACCGCTGCAGCACGCGGGACGTATCCGCCGGATCGTAGACCAGAACATCGTTGCCATCCGATTGCGCCGGGAAGAACCGGTACATCGCCTGCGGCTTTAACCAGCCGTTCCGCTCGGACTGCTCGAGAATGTCGTCGATCGTCGTTTTCAGTTTGACCGCGCGTTCGTCGCCTGAAGCGAGCAGCTCCTCGACGTTTCCTTTAAGTCCTAGATGATGGCCGAGCAGCATTTGCAAGTTGACGTACGGCTTCACATGGGTTAACGGATAATCGCGGATGACATGCCGTTCGTAATCCGGCGCCTTGAACAGCGGAGCGTCCTGCGAAATATTCGAGCGGCGGGCGCGCGATTGTTCCGGCAGCTCCTTCGGCGTCTCCGGCTTCTCGGCCAGCGCTTTCTGCTCGGCCCAATGCTCGTCCGCGATGCGCGCCCGATGCTCCGGATCGCCCAGCTTGTTCGCGATATCGAGCCCGTCCATCGCGTCCTTCGCGTACAAGACGACGCCTTCGTATTCCGGCGCGATTCGCGTCTTCGTAAACTTGCGCGTCAGCGCCGCTCCGCCGACCAAGATCGGCACGTCGATGCCCGCCGTGCGCAAGTCTTGCGCCGTTACGACCATCTGCTGAGCCGATTTGACGAGCAGACCGGAAAGGCCGATCGCATCCGGCTTCTCCGCTTTCGCGGCTTCGATAATTTGCTCCGGCGGCACTTTGATGCCTAGGTTGACGATTTTATAACCGTTATTCGAAAGGATGATCTCGACGAGGTTTTTGCCGATATCATGTACGTCGCCTTTGACGGTCGCGAGCATGATGGTGCCTTTTACGGCGGACTCGTTCTTCTCCATATGCGGCTCGAGGCGGGCGACGGACGCCTTCATCACTTCGGCGCTCTGCAACACTTCGGCTACGATCAGCTCGTTATTGTTGAACAGGCGGCCTACTTCTTCCATCCCGGACATGAGCGGACCGTTGATAATATCGAGCGGAGCGTACTTCGTCAGCGCTTCGTCCAGGTCCGCGAACAAGCCTTCCTTGGAGCCCTCGACGACGTAGCCTGCTAACCGCTCCTCGAGCGAAAGGTTCGTCGCCTTGACCTTCTTCTCGACCTTCTTGTCGCGGAACGCCGCGACGAAAGCCGCCAGCGTATCGTCGTTCGTATCGTAGATGAGCGCTTCCGCCAGCTTTCGCTCCTCCTCCGGAATGGAGGCGTAGCGCTCCAGCTTCTCCGTGTTCACGATCGCGTAGTCGAGACCCGCTTTCGTGCAATGGTACAGATAAACCGAGTTCAGCACCTCGCGGCCAGCGTCCGGCAAGCCGAACGAGATGTTGCTGAGACCGAGAATCGTCTTCGCGAGCGGATACTTCTCTTTGATCATCCGGATGCCTTCGATCGTCTCCACGGCAGAGCCGATATACTGCGGGTCGCCGGAGCCGATCGGGAACATGTTCGGGTCGAAAATAATGTCCTCCGGCTGCATGCCGTACTTGCCCGTCAACAGCTCGTACGACCGCGTAGCCACTTCCATCTTCGCTTCGCGGGACACGGCTTGTCCCCGTTCGTCGATCAGGATGCACACGACCGACGCGCCGTACTGATGAATGAGCGGTACGATTTTCTCGAACTTCGACTCGCCGTCCTCAAGGTTAATCGAATTAATGATCGCCTTGCCTTGCGAATATTTAAGTCCGAGCTCGATGATATGGTCGTAGGTGGAGTCGAGCATAAGCGGAGCTTTGATCTTCTTCGCGACCATCGGCAGGAACTGGTTGACCGCGTAAGTTTCGTCGATATCGGTGTCTTGCAGGTTGATATCGATAATCTGCGCGCCGCCCTTCACTTGGGAACGGGCGATTTCAGACGCTTCGTCGAACTTCTCCTCTTTGATCAGGCGCTTGAACTTCCGCGATCCGGAGATGTTCGTCCGCTCCCCGATCATGATCGGGCGGTTATCTTCCTCGATATAGACGGTATCGATGCCGGAGACTGCCGGCGGATGTTGACCGTCAGGCTTGCGCGGCGCCACTTCCTTCATCGCTTCCGCCATCGCCGCGATATGCGCGGGCGTCGTGCCGCAGCAGCCGCCGACGATGTTCAGCCAGCCTTGATCCGCGAACCCGCGCAGCTTTCTCGCCAGCGAATCCGGGGATTCATGATAGTTGCCGTTCTCGTCCGGCAAGCCGGCGTTCGGATAGCAACTGACCGCGATGTTCGCGATGCCGGACAACGTGCGGATATGATCGCGCATGAACTCCGGTCCCGTCGCGCAGTTAAGCCCGATCGAGATCGGCTTCAGATGCTCGAGCGAGACGTAGAACGACTCGATGTTCTGTCCGGCCAACGTCGTCCCCATCGGTTCGATCGTGCCGCTGATCATGATCGGCAAATCGATTCCCGTCTCCGCGAACGCGTGGCGTACGGCGATGCCTGCCGCTTTGACGTTCAGCGTGTCTTGGCTCGTCTCGATAAGGATCGCGTCGACTCCGCCTTCGACAAGAGCGATCACTTGCTCGCGGTAGCTCTCCACGAGGCCGTCGAACGTCACGCCGCCGGTCACGGACAACGTCTTGGTCGTAGGTCCGAGCGCTCCCGCGACGAATCTAGGCTTGTCCGGCGTAGAATACTTATCGCAAGCTTCGCGCGCCAGCTTCGCCGCGGCAAGGTTCAGCTCCCTTGCTCTCTCCGGGATGTCGTATTCTTGGAGTACGACACTCGTCGCGCCGAACGTATTCGTCTCGATAATGTCGGAGCCCGCGGCCAAGTAAGCTTCGTGAATGTCGCGGATCACGTCGGGCCGGGTTACCACGAGCAGCTCATTGCATCCGTCCAGCTCCTCGCCGCCGAAGTCTTCCGCCGTCAGATTCGCCTGCTGAATCATCGTGCCCATCGCACCGTCGAGTATGAGAATGCGTTTGGTTAGCTCCTCTTGCAGAGAAGGTTTAGAATGCGTTAAAGTCATATTTATAATCGCTTCCCCCGTCTGTCAAATCATTAAACTCTATAGTAACAGAATAGAGATGGTACGAAAAGATGCACATCGACACGAGTCGGAATATGTTCTATAATTAAGTCAATAATTCTTATTGGGAAAAGAGGAATTAACCATGGCTGAAATTCGTATCCGCAACACGAACGAACGCATTAAAGGCGAAGCGAACGTGCGCGAGTTTCTGAACAAGTTCGAAGTACTATACGAACACTGGGATGCGTCCAAGCTCCCGGCTCGCCTCCAAGAAAAGTTCGTACTGTCCGACGACGAGAAGAGCGAGATCCTTTCCACGTTCGACGCGGAAATTCGCGATCTTGCCGGCAGACGCGGCTACAAAACGTGGGACGTCATCGCGCTTTCGGACGCGACGCCTAATCTCGAAGAGCTGCTCAAAAAGTTCGAGAACGTCCACACGCACACGGAAGACGAAGTTCGCGCCATTACGGCGGGACGCGGCATCTTCGTTATCAAAGGCGACGACAACACCGGATACTTCGATGTCGAGCTCGAAGCCGGAGACGTTATTTCCGTTCCGGAAAACTATCCTCACTTCTTTACGTTGATGGATAACCGCCAGATCGTCGCGGTTCGCCTCTTCATCGAACCTGCCGGCTGGATCGCTCACAACTACGACGACCCTGCTTTCGTGAAATAAGATAAAGAATAAGGAAAGACTTACAGTTCGCGTTTGCGAATTGTAAGTCTTTTTGGGTATGGCTGGCTGTTGCGCCGATACGTCGCCGCGATTGCACGACTATATATACGTATATTGCACGGATATTGCACGAATAACAACCACTTGCAGTTATTTTCGAATAAGTCACGGTTAACGCAAAAATAACAACAAATCGCAGTTATTCGGAGCAAAATTAAGCCAACCGGCATGATCTTGCATAAATAACTATCGTTTTGTTGTTATTTTCCATCATTGCCGTTAATCTTTCCAATTAACAGTCGAATCGTCGTTATTGGTTAAGCTGTTTTATCAAATCCGGCAACTCGGTTAAGCTGCGGATCTCGTGCTTCGGCACGATGTCGCCGCTCAGCTTCGCGTCATGGCGGTTGATCCAGATCGACGTCATGCCGACACCGTTAGCGCCAAGAATATCCGTCGTCAGCTTGTCGCCGACCATAACGCCTTCGTCCGCCGTTATGCCGATGCGTTCCATCGCGTGCGAGAACAGGCGCGGAGAAGGCTTCCCTTCGCCGAAATCGCCGGAAATGACGATCGCGTCGAAGTACGGGATGAGCGTAGGCATGCCGTCCAGCTTCTCTTGCTGGAGATCCGGCGATCCGTTCGTCAGCAACAACAGCTTATAGTCTTTGCGGAGCTCGTCCAGTACGGAGAAGGTTTCGTCGTACACGTAAGGCAAGCTGCGGCGCTGCGCCGGAAAATATTCCGCCAATTTCCGGCCAAGTGCAGGATTATCGACACCGAGAGCGGCGAGTCCGGCTGTCCAAGCGTTATCGCGGTATGTCGGCGCGAGTTGCTCCAGCTTGCGGAACATCTCGTGCTCGCCTTTCCTGAAATTGCCCCACAGCGCTTCGAACGGATTGATGCCGATCATTTGCGTGAAGGTGAACGTTTCGTACTTCTCGTAGATCGCTCTAGCTTCTTTGCGGACGGACGCTTCCAACGCCTCGACGTCAAGTCCCGTCTCATCCGCGGCTAACTGGCAAGTATTTCTGAAAGCTTCGGATACGCTTCTGTCATCCCATAACAGCGTATCGTCCAAATCGAATAATACGGCCTTGATCGTCATTCTTACGGTCTCCTCACTTCGTCTTCTCTTCCCACTCCACGTGGTGCAGATCGGCGTAAACTTTCAGCCGCTCGGCCATCCGTTGGATCGGGAACCGGTTCATCAGTCTGGAAAATACCCAGTTGCCGCCTTTAATCGTCTCGATCACGACGTAACCGGGCTGTATCGAAATCTTCCGAATGTCGCTCGGACGAAGCTGCTTATAGCCGGTTAGTTTGCGGGTTTCCATCGTATCCCGCGTAACGGACAAATAAGGACGGCGCAAAAAGTAAAATACGGCTAGCAGAACGTAACAGCCGACCGTTACCCAGAACAACGTTGGATCGGTTTCGAAATCGGAGCGCCAAGGCGCTGCTACCGTCAAATAGAGCGTGACCAGCAATAGCAGGAGTACCGGGACGACGTAGTTACGGCCCTTGAATTTATCGACTTTCGGAGCGGACGATTCTGAGATCGATCGTTTGCCCTCTTTTTTACGGCGTTTGTTGATTTCTGTCGTATTCTTCTGCACCTTGCGTTCCCAAGATCGGGACATTCATGCTCCTCCTCGTCGATTCGGCTGCGGCAATCCATCGATCTATTTAATGAACAATCGTTGGTTTCTCGTCCGTGAATTCTATGCTATCAAGCTGTTGTCGGAAGTTCTGTTTAAAGGTAGTCAAATATTGCTTCCGCAACTGATCGCGCTCTGCGACTTCCGCTTCCGTCAAGCCTTCGGCTTTGCTCTTGCGCGCTAATTCGTTGATTCTTTGAATCAGCTTTTCCATGGCGTTGTCACTCCTTTCAATATACCTTCTCTACTTTGACATTAACGGCATTGCCTTGTCAAGAAACCGAAACCTATAAAAAGAGACCGGGCACCCCCGGTCTCTTAGCGTTGTTCGTATATTGTTCGCATGTCTTTATGGGAGCATATTCGCAGGCAAGATGAGCTCCTGACCCGTGTGCAGGGACGAAGACGATAACCCGTTACGTTTCATGAGCAGATGTACCGCATCGCGCGTATCCATACGATCCTTCTTATACTCTGCGGCAAGCTCCCAGAGCGTATCGCCGCTGTCAACGGAAACAACGATCTCGTCAGCGCTCGCCGGGGTGCCCGCTTCGCTTGATGCGAACGTATGCGCGAACGCCAGGCCGCTGAACAGAATCAGAAAAGCAACAAGGATAAATAAGGAACGAGCCGCTTTCCATCCGCGATGCGAACGAGACGCCGCTTGCGTCGTCGATCTCGAAGCGTAGCGAGGCTGCGAAGAAGCCGTCATTGTATAATGAAAAGAAGCAGGAGCAGATTTACCGGATACCCATGTATGTACCATGAACGCTCACCCCAAACATTTGTTCTGATATGAGAATAACACGAACATATGTGCCTGTCAACAGATTTTGGAACATTTGTTCGGTAGAACGAATGTTTGTGCGAACTCGAGTTCTGTGTTATAATTTGTCATCATGAGCTGATACATAGGGAGGGCTTGGCGTGTCCAAGATGTCCAATCGCCAAAATGCCATTTTAGAATTCATTAAGAACGAAGTCAGGGACAAAGGGTACCCCCCTTCCGTCCGCGAAATCGGCGAAGCCGTCGGCTTAGCCTCCAGCTCCACCGTACACGGTCACCTGGATCGCCTGGAGAAGAAAGGGATGATCCGCCGCGACCCGACGAAGCCGCGCGCGATCGAGATTCTGGGAGACGACGAAGAAGCCTCGTTCGGCCTCGCTTCCTCCGTTCGCCAAATTCCGCTCGTCGGCAAAGTAACGGCCGGCGTGCCGATCACCGCGACGGAGAACATCGAGGAGTACTTCCCTCTTCCGGCGACGATGGTCGGAGACCAGCCGGTGTTCATGCTATCCGTTAGAGGCGACAGCATGATCGAAGCCGGCATCCACGACGGCGACTACGTCATCGTCCGTCAGCAGCCTAGCGCCACGAACGGCGACATCGTCGTCGCCATGACCGAAGACGACGAAGCGACCGTCAAGACGTTCTACAAGGAACGCGACCATATTCGCCTCCAACCGGAGAACGCGAGCATGCAGCCGCTTCGCTATCCGAACGTCAGCATCCTCGGCAAAGTCATCGGATTGATTCGTTCGTTCATGTAAACATGCAAGTAAGAATCCCTTGCCGCGGCAAGGGATTTTTACTTGCGTGTTTATGTGCAGTACCTCGACGACACCGCGCTATTTCGCAATCTTCCGCTACTTCTACCTCTGTACCTCGACGACACCGCACTATTTCGCAATCTTCCGCTACTTCTACCTCAGTAACACGATGACACCGCGCTATTGCGCGAATCGCTCGCTAGACTCACAAAAAAAGCCAACCTTGCACGTCCCAAGGACGAAACAAGGTTGGCTTCTTTCTATCTCCCATTAGTACATCGTCAAATATTGATCGCGTTCCCATTGGTGGATTTGCGTACGGTACATATCCCACTCGATCTCTTTAAGCTCATAAAAGTGGCTGAGCGCGTGATCGCCGAGCGTCTCGCAAACGACTTCGTCGCGAAGCATTTCGTTGAGCGCTTCATGGAGGTTGACCGGCAAGCTCGGAATGCCCGAATCGATGCGCTCTTCTTCGCTCATCACATAAATGTTGCGATCGATCGGCGCCGGAGGCGTCAGCTTGTTCGCGATGCCGTCCAAGCCTGCTTTGAGCATGACGGCAAGCGCCAAGTACGGATTCGCCGTAGGATCCGGGTTGCGCGCTTCGATCCGCGTGCTAAGACCGCGGGACGCCGGTATGCGAACCATCGGGCTGCGGTTGCTTGCGGACCATGCCACGTAGCATGGAGCTTCGTAACCGGGAACGAGACGTTTGTACGAGTTGACCGTCGGGTTCGTGATCGCCGCGTAGCCGCGGGCATGCTTCAGGATTCCCGCCATGTATTGTCTAGCCGTAGCGCTCAAGCCGAGCTTATCGTTCGGATCGTAGAACGCGTTCTCGTTGCCGCGGAACAGCGATTGATGACAGTGCATGCCCGAACCGTTCATTCCGAACAGCGGCTTCGGCATGAACGTCGCATGCAAGCCGTGTTGACGCGCGATCGTCTTGACGACGAGCTTGAACGTCTGGATCTGGTCAGCGGCTCTGACTGCGTCCGCGTATTTGAAGTCGACCTCGTGCTGGCCGGGAGCCGTCTCGTGGTGGGAAGCTTCGATTTCGAAGCCCATCTCCTCGAGCATAAGCACGATGTCGCGGCGGCAGTTCTCCCCGAGATCCGTCGGAGCAAGGTCGAAGTATCCGCCTTGGTCGTTCAGCTCCGTCGTCGGATTGCCTTTATCGTCGGTCTGGAACAGGAAAAATTCAGGCTCGGGACCGACGTTCATCGACGTAAAGCCCATCTCCTCCGCTTCTGCCAGCGCGCGCTTCAGAATGCCGCGAGGATCGCCGGCGAACGGGGTGCCGTCCGGCATGTACACGTCGCAAATCAGACGGGCGACGCGATCTTGCGTAACCCATGGGAATACGACCCAAGTATCTAAGTCCGGATACAAGTACATGTCGGACTCTTCGATCCGCACATAGCCCTCGATCGAGGAGCCGTCGAACATCATCTTGTTATCGAGCGCCTTGTCCAGCTGGCTTACCGGAATTTCGACGTTCTTGATCGTGCCGAGCAAATCCGTGAACTGAAGGCGGATGAACCGAACGTTCTGTTCTTTCGCAATCCGCTTAATATCCTCGCGAGTGTAGCCCATGACTGCCTCCTATAATGGCATATGCCGCATTATTTGTTTTTGAAAAACCTCGATAGTTCGCCTTGGATAAGCGAAACTTGCCCTGGCCTCTTCCCTGCCATCAACTGCTGCTTCAGCATGCGGTGGAGCTGGGAATCGGACATCTCGCGTCGCTTAACCTCCGATTGCTCGTTAATAACGGTCGCGTCGCTCTCATTCTGCCCGACGGGATTCATGACTTGTTTGATCCCCGCGATATTAACGCCCTTCTCGATCAACGATTTGATCTCCATCAGACGTTCGACGTCATTAAAGGAAAAAAGACGTTGATTGCCGTCCGTGCGAGCGGGCTGAATGAGTTCGTGCTGTTCGTAATATCGGATTTGGCGGGCGGTCAGATCGGTCAGCTTCATCACGATGCCGATCGGAAACAGCGCCATATTCCTGCGAATCTCGTCGCCCATTCAATACCAACCTTCCAGAGTTTGACTAATGTTTTTGAAATCACTTACATTGTAACGAAGTCGCAAAAACATGTCAAGGAATGTAAGGTTTTAATAGGCCGTTTCTTATAAATATCCACGTTCGCGGAAATCCGACAGAACCCGCTGTACAGCAAACTTCACATGAGCATACGTTAGTCCGCCTTGCATGTATGCGATATACGGCTCCCTGATCGGGGCGTCGGCCGACAGCTCCAAGCTGCCACCTTGGATGAACGTTCCGGCCGCCATAATAACGGGATGCTCGTACCCCGGCATGTCCCAAGGCTCGGGCACGACGTGCGCGTCGACCGCGGCAGCCGATTGAATCGCCTGCACGAAGTGGATGAGCGGCTCGGGGTCGCCGAAGCGAATCGCTTGTATGAGATCCGTCCGCGGATCGTCCCACCTCGGATGCGTCTCGAAACCGAGATTGCCGAAGATCGCCGCAGCGAACACGCTGCCTTTGACGGCTTGGCCCACGAGCAGCGGGGCAAGGAACAGCCCTTGATAGATCGCTCTCGTCGTTCCGAGCATCGCGCCGACTTCCCCGCCGATTCCCGGGGCGGTCAATCTGAACGCCGCAAGCTCGACGAGATCCGCCCTGCCGGCGATATAGCCGCCGCTCGTAGCCAAGCCTCCGCCCGGATTCTTGATCAACGAACCAGCGATCAGATCGACCCCGACCTCCGTCGGTTCGGTCTCCTCCGTGAATTCGCCGTAGCAGTTGTCGACGAATACGACGGCTTGCGGACGCAAATCCTTCAGACGGCTGACCATGTCGCCGATCTGACCGACGGCGAAGGACGGCCGCCAATCGTACCCCCGAGAACGCTGAATCGCGAAAACTTTCGTGCGGTCCGATACCGCAGCCGTCACGCCGTCCCAGTCGATATCCCCATTGCTCAGCAGCGGAACGAATTTCGCTTGAATGCCCCAATCAGCGAGCGATCCGGTGCCGTCGCCCGGCTTTCCGATCACTTTATGGAGCGTGTCGTAAGGTTTGCCCGTTACGAACACGAGCTCGTCCCCGGGACGAAGCATGCCGAACAGCGCCGCCGAGATCGTATGCGTGCCGGATACGAGATGAGGCCGCACGATCGCCGCCTCCGCCCCGAAGACGTCCGCGTAGACGAGATCGAGTACTTCGCGGCCGCGATCGTTGTACCCGTACCCCGTCGACCCGGCAAAATGAAAATCGCTTACTTTATGTTTCTGAAACGCCTCGATCACTTTCCTTTGATTCCGTTCGACGATACGGTCGATTCGGCGGAATCGATCGGAGACCTGCGTCTCCGCCGCCTCCTCCCATTGCGTCCATGCTTGTTCGAATGGTTGTTGCTTGCCGTCCCGCATGACTTGACTTCCCCTTCAGCCTTTACGATTTCGTTTACATCCGATACTCCGTTAGCGCATGACCGCGCATCTCCATATCCGCAGGATTGATTCTCACGGTGAGCACCAGTTCTTCCTCGTCCGTATCTTGGGAAACGACTTCGCCTACGCGATAGGCGAGCGCGGCCAGATCGCCGCGGGACGCCGGAAACCGGAACTGCGCCACGTCGCCGAGCAACCGGTCCTCGATGACTTCGCGCAGCCGCGTTAAATCAGCCTCCGAGAAGGCGTTCATCCGAACGATATCGGGACCGCCCGGCAGAAGATCCAGAACTTCCGGATCGCACCGGTCGATTTTGTTGTACACGGTGAACGTCGGTTTGCCGCCGGCTCCGAGCTCCTGCAGCACTTCCTCGACGACCTTCTGCTGGCGCTCGCGCATCGGCGAAGAGCTGTCGACGACATGCAGCAGCAAATCCGCTTCGTTCGCTTCCTCGAGCGTCGCGCGGAACGCGGCGACCAGATCATGCGGCAAATTCTGAATGAAGCCGACCGTGTCCGTCAAGACGACCTCTTTGCCGCTCGGCAACGCTAAGCCCCGCGAAGTCGGATCGAGAGTCGCGAACAGTTTGTCTTCCGCGAGAACGTCCGCGGCCGTCAATTGACGAAGCAGCGTCGACTTCCCTGCGTTCGTATAGCCGACGAGCGCGACCTGAATGACGCCGGTTTTGCGCCGGCGTTCACGATGGATAACGCGATGCTGAACGACCGCTTCCAGTTGGCGCTTAAGCTCGCTGATCCGGTCGCGGATGTGACGGCGATCCATCTCCAGCTTCGTCTCGCCTGGCCCTCTCGTGCCGATTCCGCCCCCTAGCCGGGATAAATTTACGCCATGGCCGGACAGACGCGGCAGCAAGTACGTAAGCTGGGCCAGCTCAACCTGAAGAATCCCTTCCCGAGTCTTCGCGCGGCCTGCGAATATATCCAATATGAGCTGCGTCCGGTCGATGATTTTCAAATCCAGCGCTTCTTCCAGGTTTCTCACTTGCGCCCCGGACAGCTCTTGGTCGAATATCGCCGTCGTCGCATCGGTCTGCTCGGCCATCTCCCTGATTTCCTGGGCCTTGCCTTTGCCGACGAACCACTTGGAATCGGGAACGTCTTTGTTCTGCATGATAGAGGCGATGACTTCAACCCCCGCAGTCTCGGCCAAAGACACGAGCTCGGCCATGGAATGCTCCGGATCCGAGCCGGAACGCTTTACTTCGTCCGTCACCAGACTGACCAGTATCGCTTTCTCTGCGACTTGGGCTTCCGTATCGTAGGTGTTCATTTTCATTCGGGACAACCTTCTTTCTGCGCTCGATCATAGGCTCCGTATGTCCTCGGGTCTAAGGGACATGAGCTCCTGCCGTCCCGGCGAGCCGCTCGGGTGTTGCGCGAGCAGCCGCACCGCCTGATTGCGGATCGCCCTCTCCAATACGTTGCGTACGAACCTGGCGTTGCTAAAATGATAGATCGATTCGTTCTTCTCATCCACGATCAATTGGCGTAGCTTGGACAGCGATTGCGGCAGCAGCGTATACTCCCGCTCCTTCATCATGCCTTCCGCGATCTGCGTCAACTGGTCGATCGAATAATCGGGAAATTCGATCTGAATCGGAAAACGCGACGGCAAGCCGGGGTTCGTCATCAAGAACGCCTCGGTTTCCATCGTGTAGCCGGCCAGTATGAGCACGAACTGATTTTTGTGATCTTCCATCGCCTTCACGAGCGTGTCGATCGCTTCTTTGCCGAAGTCTTTCTCTCCGCCTCTGGCGAGGCTATAAGCCTCGTCGATGAACAGAACGCCGCCGATCGCCTTCTTCACGAGATCCCGGGTCTTCAGCGCGGTATGCCCGATATACTCGCCTACAAGGTCGGCGCGTTCCACTTCCACAAGATGTCCTTTCGCCAGCAGCCCCATTCCTTGGAACAGCTTGGCGATCAGTCGCGCCACCGTCGTTTTTCCCGTGCCCGGATTTCCTTTGAACACCATATGGTACACTTGCGAAGGCGCCGAAAGCCCCGCTTCCCCGCGATATTGCGCGACCTGCAGCAGGGCGTAAATTTCGTACACCAATTCCTTAACGTTGTCCAGACCGATCATCCGGTCCAGCTCTTTCTGCCATTCCAGCCACGGCCCCGTCTGCGGAAGCGAACGGTGCGCGATCGCTCCGTCGGGTCCCGCGGAGTGCGCGGATGGCTCGGCGTTGCGAAGAACGACGTTAATTTGCCGAGAAGGACGTGTGGCCGCGGCTGCGGCGTCTTTGGCACCGTGTGTTCCTATTTTCGCGTTCATCGCGCTCCCCCTACCTTGGCTATCGTACGATTAAGCCGCAGTAGCATTGTATTCGCGATGTTCAGCCCCTAGTCATAGGAACAGCTTGCGGACGAACCACTTCGTATAGGCAAGCACTTCCCTGCCCTCGTGAAACCGTCTGTTCATCATTTTCGTGTCCATCGTGAATACGCGCACGGGATCGTAATCGAGCGTACGCGCCATATCCGCGGCTCTCGAGCCGTGATACCAGTGGGTGACGATGGCGGCCGACGTCCATCCGTGCTCCTGCATGATTCGCTGCGCAAAAAGCAAGTTCTCGTAAGTATCTTGGGAGCTCTTCTCGAGCGTAACCGACTCTTCCGGCACCCCGCGGGCGATCACGTACGCGGCCGCTCCTTCGGCGTCCGTGATCCGGGAATTCGGGGTTCCCAGCCCGCCCGTCACGATGATTTGCGAGTATAGGCCTGCATTGAACAATTCGATCGCGTAATCCAGCCGTTCCTTCAGCGCCGGGCTCGGCTCCTCTCCCCACAAGCCGGCGCCGAGCACGATGCCGACGTCCGCGCGCGTGCTTTGCGCTTCCTCGGGCGTTCCGTCGAACGTTACGATCTTCGTATACAGCACGCCGCACCAAATCGCCGCGATCACCAGTCCAATGAAGACGGCCCGCAGCGCGCGGCGAATGAACGCAGAGCGCAATAAGCCCGATTTCGCAGAACGAGAGGCCAGCGGCCCCTCTTCCGTCAACCTCCGCATTTACCCGTTTCCTTTCTCCCAGCCCAGTTTGTCCAAGAACGTACGTCTGTGATTCAGGCTCATGTCGAAATAAGGGAACTTATTCTGGTTGATCAGCTCCATCAGCCGTGCGGCCGTGCGCTGCGCCATGGCGGAATCGCGCGGCGTAATCTGGCCCTCGTCCAGCGCTTCCTCCAGCTCGTCTTCGTCCAGAAGCAGCTTCTCTCCGCTCGGCAGCACGACGATATCGAGGAACAGGTCGTCGAACCACGGCACTTGCTGATCCGTCAGCCCTTGCGTCTTGCAAATGTCGATATACCATTGCACGACTTGACCTTGATCGTTGAACATCGTCGTCACGACGAAATGCTCGCCCTTCGGAAAATGCTGCATCCACAAATATCCGCGATCCGCAAGGCACATCCGGCGTCCGTTGTATTCCTTCCATAGCGGGTCCCTTAGCTCATGTATGCGATACAGCGTAACGAATCCTTTGAACTGCGGCTCATCGACGGGAATGCAGGCATAGCTCTTCTTCAAAATCCGTCGCCAATTGGCTCGATCCGAAAATTTACGTTTCATAAGCAATGCCTATCCTTTCATTCAATCCAACATATACAGAGTCTAACACATCTTACCTTTGACAACCAAGCGTTACCGAATGAAAAAGACCCCGATCAGCCTTCGCGCACGGGCTGTTCGAGGTCTTATCGTCTACGTTCTACAGGTTATCGGACGGCGTTGCGCTCGCCGGAACGTCGCCCGGCGTCGGACTTTGGCTTCCGTCCGGGCTCGGCGGAGGCGATTCGACGGGCGGAACGATTCCGCCGCCGTCTTCTCCTTCGTTGCCCGGAACTTCCGGCGACTCTGTCGGCGTCTCGATCGGCGGAACGTCTTCCCCGCCCTCGCCTCCTTCGCCGGCCGGCGGCGGGGTGACGATCTCCTCGCCTGCCGGGATGTCTAGCGTCGCTTGCTCCGACGGCTCGCTTTCCAGCTTCTTCGCCGCTTGATAGGCGGTGACGTAATACGTATACGTCTTGCCGGGCTCGATCGTCATGTCGTCGAGAACGGTGTCCGGCACCTCTCCAAGCTCGCCGAAACCCGCTTCGGACGCCTCCTTGCGATAAATTTTGTAAGTCAGGCCCTCGCCTTCCGCCTTCGTCCATTCCAAATGAACGGAGCGGGTCGTTTCCGAGTATGCGGCCATCAAGCCGTCGATGCCCGGCAGCTTCTCTTCCTCCTTCAAATTGTCCGGAACCGGGAACGACAGCTTCTTCTTCCCGTCGAGCGCCTTGGACATGACCGCGGAGAACATCTTCGCCGCCTCCCCGCTGCTCGTGGAAAGATGGTGAGTGGCGTCCGTCTTGTCGAATCCGGTCCAGACGGCCGCCGTCCATTCCGGCGTGTAGCCGACGAACCAAATGTCCCTGTTGCCGGGTCCGTTCGGGTTCTGCGTCGTCCCCGTCTTCCCGGCTACCGTGCGCCCGCTGATCGCGGCGTTCACGCCCGTGCCGCCTTTCTGCACGACGCCCTTCATCAGTTCCGTCAAATAATAAGCGGTCGTCTCGGACATGACCCGCTCCGCCTTCGGCGCTTTGTAAACGTAGACTTCATCGCCGTAGCGGTCCGTAATCGACAGCACGCTATGAGGATCCTGCAGCTTGCCGCCGTTGGCGAACGCGGCATACGCGCCGGCCATCTGCAACGGCGTCGCGCCGTACGTCAATCCGCCGAGCGCCATCGCAAGGTTGCGGTCGTCAGGTTCGAGCTTAATGCCGAGATTGTTCGCGAAAGCCGTGCCGGTCTTGACGCCGATCTCGTTCAGTAGCCAGACGGCCGATACGTTGCGCGATTCTTTGATCGCGAGGCTCATCGGAATTTCTCCGCGATATTTGTTTTTGCCGTTGGAGTTCGTCGGGCAATAGCCGTTAAAGCACTGCTTCACGTCCTGCACCGTGCTCCACGGGAAGAACTTGCCCGACTCGATCGCCGGCCCGTACACCGCGATCGGTTTGAACGCCGACCCCGGTTGCCGCCGTTCGGTCACGCGATTGTAGCCTTGGTAATCGCGTCCCCCGAGCATGGCAACGATCGCGCCGTCGTGTTGGTCCATAATGACCATCGCGGCTTGCGCCTTCGTACCGTCTTTGCTTGTCTCGAACAGGCTGTCGTTCGCGAACGCCGTCTCCATCGCGGTCTGCGCCTTCGTGTCGATCGTCGTCTTGATCGTGTATCCCGAGCTGCGCAGCTCCTCCTCGGTCAAGCCGGTTTTATCCTTCGCTTCTTCGATGACATAATCGAGATACGATCTGTATTTGCCGTTCGCCTCCTTCACGTTCTTCGGGTTGAACTCGACTTTGGCGGCCGCGTCCCGCTCCTTCTCGGTAATGAGACCTTGATCCAGCATCAGCTTCAGCACGACGGCGCGGCGTTCCATCGATCTCTCCGGATTGCTGAGCGGGTTGTACACGTTAGGCGCCTTCGGAATGCCGGCCAGCGTGGCGATCTGCCAAATTTCCAGCTTGTTGAGATCGCTGACGTTGAAGTAATACTTCGCCGCCGTCTTCACGCCGTATTGGCCTTTGCCGAAGTAGATCCTGTTCAGGTACAGCTCCAGGATCTCGTCTTTGCTTTTATGATTTTCGAGCGCCAAGGCGATCGACGCTTCCGTTCCTTTGCGGAAAAGCGTCTTATCGGCGTTCAGGAACAGGTTTTTGGCGAGCTGCTGCGTGATCGTGCTCGCGCCTTCGACCGCGCTGCGGGCGATGACGTCTTTCACGAGCGCGCGGCCGATGCCGAGCAGGTCGATGCCGCTATGCTCGTAGAACCGTTTGTCTTCCGTCGCCACGAACGCGTCCGTCAGCAGCTTCGGCATCTCGCCGATCGGCACGAATTCGCGGTTGCCTTCGGAAACATATAGCTTTGCGACCTCTTTGCCGTTCCGGTCGACGACGATGGAAGCCGTATCCAAGTTGAGCTTGTTAATGTTGGCCGTCAATATTCTTTCGCCGTTCAAGATGACGAGCAAATACCCTACGACCGCTAGCACGACCGCGAACAAGAGGATGAAAAATAGCCAGATGAGTGCTCTCTTCTTGCTTCCGGGAGGCCTCTTCCCTTTCTTTCGGCCTTTGCCGTTCCTTGGGTTCTTCGCTTTCGTACGCTGTACGGCGCTATCCAACGCGTCGGACTGATTCATGTTGTTCTCCCCTTTGCTCCGTTTCTCATTCTCTCTCTAAAGTATGGTCATCGTAAATGATTCCTAAATAAAGAACAACCCGCTAGCGGGTTGCTCCTGTGCCGGTCTATTCCGTTAGACGTATTCCGCCTTGCAAAAGTTTCGCCGGTCGGCGATCTCGGGGGCGCGGATCGCTTAGTTGTCCGTTGCGTTGTCCTGCTGCATGAGAGAAACGTTGCGCTGCGGCATGAACGTGCTGATCGCGTGCTTATATACCATTTGCTGGCGTCCTTCACTGTCAATGACGATGGTAAAATTGTCAAACGCGCGTACGATGCCGCGAATTTGGAAGCCGTTCGTCAAGTATACCGTTACCGGTATGCTGTCTTTGCGAAGTTGATTGAGAAACGTATCCTGGATATTGATGGACTTGTTCATTAGCGGAAAACCCCCATCGCCACAAATATTTATGAAGAAATATATTCAATGTCCATTGGAAACTTTCCTGCTATTATAGCACAGGTTGCCGCGAAAAGTCCGTTGTTTTTTGCGGCGTCGTCGATATCGACCCATTCGAGCGCCTTCATATGTCGGAACCAAGAAAGCTGACGCTTCGCGAAATGTCTCGTATCCCGTTTAAGCACGTCGACGGCTGTCTCGTAAGTCATCTCACCCGCCAAATAAGCGGCGATCTCCTTATAACCCAATCCCCGCATCGAGATGGCGTCTCTAGGCACCCCTGAATCGAGCAGGCTCCCGACTTCCGCGACCAAGCCCGCCTCCAGCATCGCGTCGATGCGTTGCTCGACCCGACGATACAGCGCCGCGCGATCCATCGTCAGCCCGATAATGCATAGCCGGTAAGGCGAACGCTTCTCGTCGCCGCGCGCCCCGGCTTGCAGCTCGGACAGCGGTTGGCCCGTCACGTGACGGATCTCCAGCGCGCGCACGACTCGCCCGAGATCGTTGGCATGCAACTTCGCCGCGGTAACCGGATCGACGGCTGCCAGCTTCTCATGCAACGCTTCGTTGCCATGTTCGGCCGCGTATCTCCGCTGTTCCTCGCGGAATGCCTCGTCGGCGCCGTGCTCTTGAAAATCGAAGCCGTAGCAGACCGATTCGATGTATAAGCCGGTGCCGCCCACGATCATCGGCAATTTGCCGCGCGAAGCAATATCCCGTATCGCTTCCGTGCAAAGCTTCTGGAACTCGGATACGGAAAAAGGATGCTCCGGCTCGCAAATGTCGATCAGATGATGGGGAATTCCTTCCCGCTCCTCCGGCATCAGCTTCGCCGTGCCGATATTCATGCGGCGATACACCTGCATCGAATCTCCGCTTATAATCTCGGCGTTATACCGCCTGGCAAGCTCGAGGCTGAGCGCGGTTTTCCCGATCGCCGTGGGACCGACAAGCACGAGCAGCGGCGGACGGTCGTCCGCGTCCCTACTATTCAATCTTAATCACTCCGTATGCAACCGAGGAGTAGGACTTGCGCGCGAGGCTGAAGCCCAGCCGCGCGAACTGTCCGCTGTCCCGGTGGTCTTTAAGCACGACGGCTTTGCGCGCGACGCGAACCGCCTCCCGAACCGAATCAAGCGTTAGCGGTTCCATATGCGCTTGCGATCGGATCGGCGCGAGCGCGGTCGAAGACTCGATCGGCCGTTCGAACATCGGATCGAAATAGACGATGTCTACGCTATTGTCGGCCATCCGGCGCAAATACGATTCATAATCGGCGTTAACGGCATGGATCGCCCGCATGGCCCGGTCGACGTCCGGCAGCCCGGACTCGTACAGCGATAAGCCTTCGCGGACGATGCCATGCAGCACGGGCGAAGCTTCAAGGGCAATCACTTCTCCCGCCCTGCCGACCGCATAGCTGAATACGAGCGCATCCGAGCCGAAGCCGGCGGTGCAGTCGAGCACGACGTCGCCGCTTGCGGCTTCGCTGACGGCAATCAAGGAATCCGGTTCTCCGGCCATGAGCCGTTTAATCCGGATCATCGCCATGCTCGGGTGGAAAAAGAACGGAGGCGCATCCGGCGAAACGAGCTTAATCTCCTTCGGGCCGACGACCGCGACTTCCGCGTTGCCGTGCGTGCGGGATAACTTGGCGATCGTATTCCGTAGGCGAGGAACGAAAGCGGCGCTCCACTCTTCGGCGATTGCCCGGGCTCTCTCCACCGCCTGCGCGTCCGGGTTCTCCGGTGTCGTCACGATCATTACGTCACCCGCTTGAACATTTTCTCCAACTCGTACGCGCTGAAGCTGACGACGATCGGGCGACCGTGCGGGCACGTATACGGCTGCCTGCAAGCCGCCAGCCGTTCCAGCAGCTTCTCGCCGGCTTCGCGCGTCTGCGCTTGGTTCGCTTTGATCGAAGCTTTGCAGGAGCACAGAATGGCCGCTTTCTCGCGGAGCGCCTTCAGATCGATCGTCTTCTCCTTGAGCACCCATTCGGCCATCTCCCTGACGACCGCCGCTTCGTCCCCGTCGGGGAACCAATGCGGTACGGCGCGGATCATGAACGTATTGCCGCCGAAGTCCTCCAAGTATACGCCTGCGCTTTCGAACGCCGCAAGTCTGCCTCGCAGCACGAGGCATTCGTCGGGCGCGAATTCCAGCGTTACCGGCAGCAGCAGCTCCTGGCTCGCTTCCTCGGGACGGCCGAATTTATCGTAATACCATTCGTAGTGTATCCGTTCGTGCGCCGCGTGCTGGTCGATCAAATACAGGCCGTTCTCGTTCTGTGCCACGATGTACGTGCCGTGAAGCTGACCGATCCAGCTCAATTCCGGGAAAGCCGGCGTTTCCGGCTTCACGGGCGGAGCGGCGAAAGCGGCTTCCCATACTTTGTCCGGAATTTGTACCGGCGGCTGTTGGGAAGTCGGGAACGGACGCGTCGCGTAAGACGACGAAGCCTGCGAGCTTGGCTTCGCGTAGCTGCCGGCGCTGCCGTAGTTGATGCCGCCGAAGCTGTTATTCCCGTAGCTCGGCTTTTGCTCCGATACGCGCGAATCGCGAGAGAGCGAATTCTCGACTGCCGCCGCGGCTTCCCGCGCGAAGTCGGGAGCGTTCGCCGAAGCCTCCGATCCCCGGGATGCCTCGGTTGCCTCGGTTGCCTCGGAAGGAGGCAACTGGAAGCGAATCTGCTCCTGCACCCAGCTTGGCTGCTTCGCCGCCCTCGTATTCGCTCCCGAAGGAATATGCGTCTTGCCGCCGAGCGCTTCCTTCACCGCTTGCTCGACGAACCCGCGTAGCTCGCTCTCCTTGCTGAAGCGCACTTCCAGCTTCGCCGGGTGCACGTTCACGTCGACGAGCGTCGGATGCATCGTCAGGCTAATAACCGCCAGCGGATATCGATGCAGCGGCAGCAGCGTGTGGTAGGCCTGCAGCAGCGGCTGCATGACCGCTTGGCTGCGCACGTAGCGTCCGTTCACGAGCACGGTTACCGCATTGCGGTTCGCGCGGGTTTCGGACGGGAGCGCGGTTACGCCCGTCAGCGCATAGTCCGGATGCTCGGCGCTCAGCGCGATCGTCGCTTTGGCCGAAGCCGTGCCGTATATGGCGGCGACGACTTGCCGCAAATCGCCGTTGCCCGGCGTCCGCAGCAACAAGTTGCCGTTATGGGTGAACGTAAACGCGATGTCCGGACGGGCAAGCGCCTGCCGGTAGACGACGTCGGACAGATGCCCAAGCTCCGTCTGTACCGTCTTCATATACTTGAGCCGCGCGGGCGTGTTGAAGAACAGGTCGCGGACGACCATCTCCGTCCCCTTGGGCGCATTGATTTCTTTATCCGTTACGAGAGCGCCGCCTTCGATCTCCACGCAACGGCCAAGGCCGCTATTATCGGTAGCGCTGACGCATTTCACCTTGGCGACCGCCGCGATCGAGGGCAGCGCCTCGCCGCGAAAGCCGAGCGTCGCGATTAGGAACAAATCTTTGCCGGTGGCAATCTTGCTTGTCGCATGACGCTGGAACGCGACGAGCATGTCGTCTGCTTCGATGCCCGTCCCGTCGTCGGCGACGCGAAGCAGCGTCAGCCCGCCTTCTTCCGCGGATACGTCGATGCGGGAAGCGCCCGCGTCGACGGCGTTCTCGATTAATTCCTTTAAGACGGAAGCCGGCCGCTCGACGACCTCTCCCGCCGCGATTTGGTTCGCCAAATGTTCATCGAGGGGACGAATGATGCCCATGCCGACTCACTCCTTTTCACGTTCGTTATCCCGCGCTTGACAGCTTTAACGTCTCGTCTTTAACCGAGTACTTGAGTCCGGGATACCATTGTTTCAAAAAGTCGACTTCGACCAGCGTTCTGCCGTTCTTCACGACAAGATGCGAATCGTCGGAAGGCAGCGTGCGCGCTTCCGTACCCTTGGTCAGCTTGAAGACATGCCGATCGGCGTCGTATGCCAGATCCGCTCCAGCCACGGATGCGCCCATGCGGATGTTGACGTACCATACGCCTTTATCGTTCTTGAAAGCGGCGGACGGCTCCGCCATGCGGACATCGCCCATCGTCACGATATCGTTCTTCGCCGTAATCGTTACTTTATGACCGCCAACCATGCGATAAGCTTTGACGAGCTGGCTGGCCGGATCTTCGACGACTACGTCCGGCGTTAAACCGACCTTATCGACCTTATGCTCTTTGGGCGTCAAATATTGCCGGATCGTCAGTTTGAGCACGCCTCCGCTCTTCAGCGCGACGATCGATTGCACGACCCCTTTGCCGTACGTTCGCATCCCGACCAAGCTGGCCGCCCGGTAATCTTGCAGAGCGCCCGCGAGCAGCTCCGAGGCGCTCGCGGAGTTGCCGTTCACGAGCACGACGAGCGGATAGGACTTTCTCGTCCCCGTCACCGCAAGCGCTTCGTCGTTATTGTCGCGATCGCGCATGTAGGCGAGCACGCCGTTCTCGAGGAATAGGCCCGCGATTTTTTGCGCCGTATCCACATAACCGCCGCCGTTGTCGCGAAGATCGAATACGAGCGATTTCATGCCGTTCTTCTCCAGCTCGGCCAGTTGCTTTTTCACTTCCGTCGCGGCATCGGACGTAAATCCGGATAAAGCCAAATAACCGATTCCGTCGCCGAGCATGCTCGATGTGACGGCGTTCAAATGGATTTGCTTTCTGACGATAATGAAGCTTAGCTTCTTGCCGCCTCGCGTTACGGTGAGCGAAACTTTCGTTCCTTCTTCGCCGAGCAGCAATTGCTGGATTTCGGCCGTCGTTTTCCCTTGGAGCGACTTGCCGCCCGTTGCGGTGAGCAGATCTCCGGCAGCGATGCCGACGGCCTCGGCCGGACTGCCTTCAAGCACTTCGTCGACGTAAACCGAGCCTTTGTCTTCCCTCATGACGATGCCGATGCCGACGAACGTTTTTTCCAATACGGAATTGAAAGCTTTCCATTCCTTCTCGTCGTAAAACTCCGTGTACGGATCGTCCAGCGTCGCGATCATTTGGTCGATATCGTTAATGGCCAAAGACCGCTCGGACGGATTCCCGTAATGATAGTTCAGGAGAAGCTCTCTTACTTCCTTAATCTGCTCCGGCGTGTCCGCCGCGGTAGCGACGGAGGTTAAACCCAGCAGCAGCGTTAAACCTAACAGTACGGCAATCGGCGATTTCCATCCGCGTAATTTCGTCAACGTTACCCTTCACCGCTTTCCGTAAGTTGGTTTCTAGCATCGTTCAACCATTCCAGCGCTTGAAGCGGCGTCATCCGCATGACGTCCAGCTTGCGCAGCTTGTCCAGCAGTTTATCTTGCGCGGGAGTCGTTGCGGCTTTGAACGGTTTGACCTGCGCAGGCGGCTCCTCGAACATCGACAGTTGAAGAACGCTCTTCGCCGCAGCTTCCGCTGCATCTCTATTCGGTGCGGCTTCCTTCGTAACCGCTGCTTCGCGTCTGGTGATCGATCCGCCGTCCTTCAGCAAGCTGTACGCCCTCGATACGATCGTATCCGGCAAGCCCGCCAGCTCCGCGCAGTAGATGCCGTAGCTGGAATCCGCCGCTCCCGCGACGAGCTTCCTCAGGAACGTGACGCCTTCGGCGCTTTCCTTGACCGCCATGCAGCCGTTGCGCAGCCCCGAAAGCGATTCCTCCAAGTGAGCCAGTTCATGAAAATGGGTCGAGACGAGCGCCTTGCATCGGATATGATCGTGCACGTACTCGATCACCGATTGCGCGATCGCCATTCCTTCGTCCGTGGACGTTCCGCGGCCCAATTCGTCGATGATGATCAGACTCCGCTCGGTCGCTTGTTCCGTCATGACTTGAATGTCTTTCATCTCGACCATGAACGTGCTTTGGCCGCCGACCAAGTCGTCGGCCGCTCCGATCCGCGTGAAAATACGGTCGATGAAAGGCAGCACGGCCCGGCGAGCCGGAACGAAGCAGCCGATCTGCGCCATTAGGCAAATCATGGCGACCTGGCGCATGTAGGTGCTTTTGCCCGCCATGTTCGGACCGGTTATCAGCAGAATCGAACCGTCAGATTGGGATAATCGGGTGTCGTTGGCGATGAACACGCCGTTCTCGTTCACCGACTCGACGACGGGATGCCTGCCTTCTTCGATGAGAAGTTCGTAGTTGTCGCCTTCCGTCCAGCTTGGACGCGAATATCTGCGCTCGGCGCTCGCTTCCGCGAATGACTGCAGGACGTCTAAAGCCGCGATGCTTTCGGCTAACCGCTGTAGACGCGGCATTTGCTCCGAAATGCGATCGCGAAGCTTCAGGAAAATCTCGTACTCGAGATCGGCCATCCGCTCCTCCGCTTCGAGGATGAGCGCCTCCTTCTCCTTCAGCTCCGGCGTGACGAAGCGCTCGGCGTTCGCCAGCGTCTGCTTGCGCTCGTACCGGCCTTCCGGCAAGCTGCCAAGGTTGGCGCGCGTCACTTCGAGATAATAGCCGAACACTTTGTTGAAGCCGATCTTGAGCGACTTGATGCCAGTCGCTTCGCGCTCCTGGCGTTCGAGCTCGGCGATCCACTGCTTGCCGTTCTGGCTCGCCTCGCGCAGCGAATCGAGCTTAGCGTCGTAACCGGCGCGGATCAATCCGCCGTCCTTCAGATTCGCGGGCGGCTCGTCCGCGATCGCTTGCTCGATGGCCGTGGCGAGATCTTCGCAAGCGTCCATCCTGTCGGCAAGGCTGCTTAGCGGAGCAGCGCCCAGGTTCTGGCATAGTCGTTGGATGGCCGGTACGCGCTGCAATGACGTCTTGAGCGCGTTAAGGTCGCGGCCGTTCGCGGTACCGTAGGCGATTCTACCCGTCAGCCGCTCGAGATCGTACACTTCTCCGAGCTCGTCCCTGAGCTCCTTGCGCTGAAGCCAGTCTTGATGGAGCGCCTCGACGGCGTCCAAACGGCTGTCGAGTTGGCTGCGGTCGAGAAGCGGCTGGTCGATCCAGCGTTTAAGAAGTCGCGCTCCCATCGCCGTACGCGTGCGGTCGAGCAGCGACAGCAGCGTGCCTTTGCGGGAACGGTCGCGCACCGTCTCGGTCAGCTCGAGATTGCGCCGCGTAAAAGCGTCGAGCGACATGAACGCTTCCGACTCGTAGGCTTTAATGGCGCGGATATGGGACAACGAGCGTTTCTGCGTCTCGTTAAGATAGACGATAAGTTTGGCGACCGCGTGCTGACGGACGGCTTCATGCCGATTCCACTGTTCGTCCGGGAATTGCTCGGCGAGCGCGCGGGTATCGGACTCTTCGCGCGTCGTCGTTACGATGGAGCGGTTCGTCGGCGCGATGCCCTCGGTCAATAGCGCGAGTGCCGTTCCGTCTCCGACCGCTTCGGACGGACGGTAGACGTTAAGCGCGTTCTTGACGGCTTCGCCCGTGGCCGGGAACGAGGTCACGTACAGCTCGCCGGTCGTCAAGTCGCACGCGGCGAAGCCGTAGCGGTCGCCGGAGGCCGCAACGCCGACGATGAAGTTGTTGGCGCCGTCCCCGAGCGCGCGGGTATCCATGACCGTGCCCGGCGTGACGATGCGCACGATTTCGCGGCGCACGACGCCTTTGGCGGTCGCGGGGTCCTCGACTTGCTCGGCGATCGCGACCTTATAGCCTTTGTCGATCAGCTTGGCGATGTAGCCTTCCGCGGCGTGGTAAGGCACCCCGCACATCGGGATGCGTTCCTCTTGACCGGCCCCGCGGCCCGTCAGCGTAATCTCAAGCTCCCGCGAGGCGGTCAGCGCGTCGTCGAAAAACATCTCGTAAAAGTCGCCGAGACGGTAAAATAAAATCGCGTCCGTCGCGGTCGCTTTCACGGCCAAATATTGTTCCATCATGGGAGTGTAACCGGACATCGTAACCTCCGAGTATGTATCGTCAATGTTCGATCATTCGAACGGATATTCGCTTTATTATAGCAAATAAAGAGGGGCGATGTCTGCTATAGGCAGCAGAACACCCCATTACCCGCACGCCAGTTCGACTAACTCGATCTATTGAAGCGTCGCTAATCTCGCTAACCCTCACCTGACCGGGATTCCCCAGCGTTCCCGCAAATCGGTCGCTTCATTCCACGTTCGACCTTGATCGATCGCTTGGAAGAGCGGGCCGATGTACTTCTCGTATTTGCCGTATCCGCTCGTATTGGCCAGCGACTCGCGCACGGCGGCTGCGCCGGAGAGCAGAACGTCGCGGTCGCCGGCGTAAAACGCGTCGCGGACGGCGTCGTCGTCCAGCGGGCGAGACGCGGCAAGGTCGCGGGCATGCTCGGCCGCGACCTTGACAAGGGCGAGCACGCCGCAAGCGAGGCGCGGCGAGACGAGCCAGCTCGGCGGCGTCCGGTATTCGAAGCCGCCATGGCTTTGGCGGCGGAAGTCGCCGAGCGCCCCGAAGCGCGGGCGGCGAGACGCGGCGGACGGCGGCTCCAGCAAGCGCAGCGGCAGTGCGACGGCGTTGTCCAAAGCGCGCAGACGCTCGCCTGTCAGGGCCGCTCCGCTAATGTGCACGTGACCGCCTAGAGGCAGGCCGCGCACGGGAACTGCGCCGGCGCGCCACGATAGGGCAGCGCCGGCCGTTCTGCGCGACGCTACGTTCAGCAGGCGGCGCACATCCGCTGCGACGGCTGCGGGCTCCGCCGCGGGGGCAGGCCGCAGTTCGGCGAGCGGCCAGCGGCGGACGCCGCGGATGACGACGGAATCGCAGCCCGCGTCGCCGTCCCGGGGCAAGTAACGCGACGCGGGAACGATAGCGCCGTCCGGCCGAAGCATCACGAATTCGGGATCCGCGCCGAGCATGACGCGGACTCCCTGTCCCGTTTCGAACGCCCATACTGAAGCGAACTCGGATACGGCGGCGGCAAGATCTGCTTCGCCTTCCGCGGACAGCCGTAAATAGACTGCGCGCACGTCCAGGATCGTCGCGCGCCCCCAATCGTCCAGCTCTAGATCGACTTCGCCGAAGTCCAACCCCTGCACGTAGAGCGCGCGCACGGCCGCCTTTGAGATAATGTTGCGCAGCCTCTCGTCCACGGAGGTACCGCGTTTCCCGTCCGTTATGTAGCTTGTATGGTGAACGATGCGACGAACCTCGATGACCGACAGATCGAATAGACTTACGGAAAACCTCCGTCCCCCATACCCCCGTCCGTAATCAGCATCGCCGTCCATGCGAGCGGACAACCCTTCCCGCTGCAATCTCCTCTCGATTTCCGCACGCGGAATAATCGCATGCTGCCCGGCACTGCCGTTCATGAGCCAAGGGGATAACGATGAGAATTGCCCCTCTCGTGCGCCTTCCCTGAGCGAAGGGGATACCGATGTAAGGAGCACGCAATCGTTGTCCCTCGCACGGGACTCTGCCTGCAGAACGGGGATGCCGGACAACGCCATCCACCGCGAAGCGGCGACGCCCCCGCGATCCAGCCACACTTGCCCCGCTTGCGCCGCTTGTTCGCCCACGAGCGATACCCCCCGAAAAAACGGGAAGGGCCGTCCCGCTGGCGATAGACCGCCGAAGCCGAATGACCCTGTTCCGTGTTCAATTCCATGGAGCCTGCGCCGGCCATCGCCAAAAACAGGCTTTTCCCACCGTCTACATCGGGCATTCGCCCTCGACTTCTGTTCCGCTTCAGCATAGACATAAGTACCGGCCTAAAGACCGAACCGATTATAACTCGTCGTCTAACAGATCGGAATCGAGATCTTCGAAATCTCCGTCGTCGCCAAGTGAGAAGTCTCCATCTTTTCCATCGTCGTCGCAGCCGCCCGGGCATACCGCGACGCACACCTTCGTCTCCGCCACCATCTCCACGGCGAATTCCCGTTCGACGCGGATCGAGACGGACGAACCGTTGGCAGTAATCGTCGCTTCCACGCAGTTAGGCTCCTGCGTTGCCTCCGCAGAGACCTCTTCCGTGGAGGCGCGATGTTTCGGGTCAAGGTACGATAGAGGAACGAGCTCAACGTACGAGATCGTCTCCTTGGCAACATCCGTCTGCGAATTCTTGCTGTACGAATACCAGATGTTAATATCGTATGACCCGATTACCTCGATTCCGTCCCCCGATTTCACCGCTTCATACTGGTGATTGATGATCCACGCGCCCAGTATGCTGGTCGGGTGGTGCGGCGGCGTCACGGTATGGGAAACCGCCTGGAACTTCCGGCCTTTTCCGCAAACCGCCTTCGTGATGATTTCCCTGCACTGCAGCCGTTTATCCGCAATAGCCATTGTCGGTAGACCTCCTCCATACGATCAAGTCACTTAAAGTCTATGCAGGACATTCGTCTAGAGTGACAAAAATGTAGGGCCTGCACAGAGCATTTACGACTCATTGTATGATCGAAGAAGCGGAACGAGACTTCCGTTTTTTGACGCGGCTGGCGATAGACAAATAGCGACGCAATTCCCGGGTTAATTGGAAGAGAGCGGCTCTCGTTTCGAATTCGTCGCGGGTGGCGGGAAGCGGCATGCCTCGGAAACTCGCATCCAATTCGTTTAATTTGCGTTCCGTTTCCCCCTCGTAAAATTCCGATTTCACGTCTTCGGTCAACCGATCGAACAGCCGGGCGATCAGCTCCGCTTGCGGGACGCGGCTGGAGACAAAGGCGACCGACTCCATCATGAGCTGGATCGATTCCAGCTGGCTTTTCCTCATATGAAAATAGACGAGCCACGGTTCGTCCTGCGGAATGAGCCGGTTTTCGCGCGCCCTCCCGGCCGTCTCGATGCCGTCCTCGATCGCCTTCGACGAAGCCAGCATCTCTTCTCCCGCCCACACGTTATCCGTATTCCTCAGATGAATCGCGAGCTCCCGGAATATCGCCGAAAATCCCGACTCCGTCTCGTGCCGCAGCTTCACGAGCGACTTCCCTTCCTTCGGCATGTAAACCAGATTAAACACCGTGGCCCAACCTAGCCCGATCAAGAGCAGCGCCAGCTCCGTTCCGATCGTATGCGCATCGACATTCCCGCTTGCGAAAAGATGGAACACGACGACGGAGCCCGTGACGATACCGTCTTTGAGTCCGATTCTAACCAGCGCCGGATACGCGATTAAGATGTAAATCGATAATACCCAAATCTGAAAGCCGATCGCCTCGAACAGGACGGATGCCAAGAAAAGCCCGACCACCGAAGCCATGAACCGGGCGAACACGGAACGAAGCCCGCGCCACCTCGTCGTTTCCACGCCGAGTATAGCCAGCAAGCCCGCACCGAGCGGGTTGTCTACTCCGATCAGATAAGCCGTGTAAATCGCGAAGAGCGCGGCAACGGCGGTCTTAATGACTCGAAAGCCTACCATTGTATTCCTCTTCTCCTTGAAGTCACTATGATCATACGTCTGACCGTTAGGAGAATCAACCCGATTGGACAAACTTAAAGCCCCCGACCCCGCATGCCCGCGGGACCGGAGGCTGTATCGCGGCCTACGGACAACGATTTGCATCGTTGCAGTACTGCTCCAGCATAGCCGCGATAAGATTTCGTTCGAGCAGTTTCAGTTGTTCCAGGCGATGATCGATTTGACGCAGCCACTTATCGTGCGACGTGATCATAAACTTGATCTTCATATTGCGAATCGTCAGCGCTAAATTTTCGGCGGCTAGATAACCATCCCTAACCTCATCGCTGAATTGGAAATGGCCCTGTTCGCGCATATAAGCGAGTCTACGGTTCATTAGCTTTTTGTGTTCCCATATAATGTAATACGGCCTTGGGTCGAGCACTAGCCGTTTTCCCTCTTGCAGATCCGCCCTGATCCGGCGCCTGAGCTCGTCATAGATGTTCATGCCGTACACCCAGCGGATTCCGGAATTGATCTGCGACGCGCCTAATCGTTCGGACGAATCTTTGGATTGGAGGAAATCCTCCAATTGATCCATGACCCATCTCAGCCTGAAGTCGGTTTGGTTTTTTCGCAGCTCGTGAATTTTAATCAAATAAACGAGTTCTTGCGCCGGTTCATTAGGATCGAACTCCGTTTCCGCAAAAGCTTTTTCCATCAACTCGTAAGGGATAGTCCGGGTTCCGTATCGCTGATCCGCGAAAAAGCCGGAGATATAGAACACTCGCTCGATGTCGTCGTACCCGTAAACCATAAGCGCATGCGTATAGGAATGATTACGGTATGCAAGCGTCTCCGGGACATAATAGTCGTTCACATACGTCCAAAAATAATAACCGTTGTCGATTTGAAACCGAATAAAGTCGATAATGTCGGGCGAAAAATGATTCACCGTTCGGCGTTCGATCCGCTGAGACCCATGCAAGCATGGAATGACGTCATTTTCCGGTTGAGGCGTGAAGTAATCGATAAACAGATCGGCAGACATCCTCAGTTGGACGAAATTACTGTAAACCCACTTGAGCGTATCCGAATCGGTGTGCATAACGGATAAAAAGTATGATAAATGCGCATAGGACGTAATATCGGGTAAAGCGAAGGGCAATACCCGTCTGGCGCGCATAACAGACCTCCTTTGTACTCGGATTTTCGATACGTTAATGCGTCCGTTCCTCATTCCCATCCCACTTGATATTAGAGGCTTCATACTCGTCCAGCATTCGCGCGATCGCGAGCGCGTCATTCTCTTTCAACGCCTCTAGACGTTCGACGATCTGCCGAGCGAGCCTGGCGTCCCGGGTCATTAGAAATTTCAAGAACAAGTTCCATACGGACAGCGCCTCTTGCTCCACCTTCCTGTACCCTTCCACGACCGCATCGGAGAACGAAAAATACCCTTGTTCGGCCATGTAAGCGATCCGCCGGTTCATCATCTTCTTGTGCTCCCATAACACGTAAAGCGGGCGGTGGTCGATCCCTTGGCTATCCGACAGCAGCTCCTCCTTCGTAAACGGAACCCGCAAGACGTCGTAAATGCCGAGGCCGTACACCCTGCCCTGGGGCACATTGGGCGCCAACGCGCCTTTGAGGTAGCCGGACCTTCTGGCATGCAGATAATCGCTAAGCTGTTCCATGACCCAAGCCAGCCTGAATTCGCATTCCGCTCTTTTTTTCTCGTGAAGCTTGAACAGAATGACGGTGTCCTGCTCCGTGCTTTGCGACGGCTGCTCCACTTCCTTGAACGCTTTCTCCAACGTTTCGTAGGGCAGCTCGCGCATGCCGTATTTTCGCTGGGCGAAAAATCCGGCGACGCTGAACTTTTGCTCCGTATCGTCGTAGCCGTAGACCATGAGCGGGTGAGTGAACGATTGATTCTCGAAAGCGAACGTATTCGGAACGTAATACTCGTTCACATACGTCCAGCAATAATAGCCGTTGTCGATTTGAAACCGGACAAAATCGACGAAGCTGGGCGAGAACCGGACGATCGTCTCCCGATTGACGCGTTGCGAACCGTGCAAGCAAGGAATCATGTGCTGTTCGGGACCCGGCGTTAAATAGTCCGTGAACATGCTTTCCGCATCCATGTGCAGTTGAACATAGTTGCTGTACACCCACTTCAACGACTGCGGATCGGTATACATCACGGACAGAAAACAGGTGAGGTGCGCGTACGATACAATGTCGGGCACCACGATGGGCAACATTTTCCCGGGGGACATTAACTCCCTCCTTTCTCTCTTGTTATATAAAAAAAAGGCTCGATCATCAATCATCTGCAAAAAATGACTGAGATAAGCCCCGTTTCATGTAGAATTATAGATCAATAGGCAAACTCCCGAAACACCCGGCGGTATTAATCCAGCTTATAGATGTCCCGGTATTTCCGCTCCAAGTAGTCGCACAGGTACGTCGACTGTAAAGGCCTGCCGCTTATCCTTTCGATAATGTCGGCCGGATCAAGCAGCTTGCCGTACTTGTATACCCGCTCCGTAAGCCACTCTTTGAGCGGCAACAGATTGCCCGCCGCGATCTGGCCGTCCAGCTCCGGCATATGCTCGCGCGCCGTAGCCATCATCTGGGCGCCGTACATATTGCCGAGCGAGTACGACGGGAAATAGCCGAAAGCCCCGCCGGACCAGTGTACGTCCTGCAGAACGCCTTCCGCGTTCGTGGACGGCGTTACCCCGAGCGCCTCCGTATACTTCTTGTTCCACGCCTCCGGCAAATCTCGCGGATTCAAACCGTCGTTGAACAGCATTTTTTCGATTTCGTACCGAATCATAATATGAAGGTTATACGTGAGCTCGTCGGCTTCGATCCGAATAAGAGACGGCTGCACGACGTTAATCCCGCGGTAAAATTGCTCCGGCGTCACGAGGGCGAGCTGATCCGGGAATTCCTTCTTCAAATCCGGCAAGTACCGTTGCCAGAAGCCGAGGCTGCGGCCGACGACGTTCTCCCATAAACGGGACTGCGATTCGTGAATGCCCATCGAAGTGCCCGTCGATAGCGGCGTTCCCGCGAGCTCGGGCATTATGTTCTGCTCGTACAGCGCGTGGCCGCCTTCGTGAATCGTGCCGAACAAGGCGCTCGTCACGTCGCTTGGCAAGTATCGGGTCGTAATCCGCACGTCGCCCGTGGACAGCCCCGTCGCGAACGGATGAACGCTCTCGTCCAGCCTGCCGGCTTCGAAGTCGTAGCCCATCTCTTTCAGAATCAGCTTGCTGAACCGTTTCTGGGCCTCTTTGTCGAACGTTCCTTCGAGGAAGGACGTATCCGGTTTATGCTCGGATTTCGCGATCGCATCCGCTAGCGGCACGAGACGCGCGCGCAACTCGCCGAACAATCGGTCCAATTCCACGGTCGTGAGGCCCGGTTCGTACATATCGAGCAACGTATCGTACGGAGTCGCCTTCGCTCCCCACAGCTCGATGAATTTGCGATTGTAGTCGATGATTTGCTCCAAGTACGGAACGAACCCTTCGAAGTCGTCGTTCTCCTTCGCTTCTTCCCAAGCCGACTCCGCTTGCGAGGTTAGAACCACGTATTGCTGATACATATCCGGCGGTATTCGGCGGTTCCGCTCGTATTCTTTATTCGTCTCCGTGACTAACCTGCGATCGATCTCGCTAAGCGTCGCGAGCTGTTCCGGCGCCGTCAGCTCGGCGAGAAGCTCGCCCATCTCGGCGGAAGTCGCCAGCTTGAACGATTCGGCCGACAGCGTCCCGACGGCTTCCGACCGCTGCGCGATGCCTTTGCGCGGCGCGCCGGTGCGCATATCCCAATAGACGACGCCGAGCAGCTCTTCGAAATGTTTGATTCGGCCGGTTAACGCGCGGAAACGCCGCAGCGCGTCCGGCGCGGACGTAAGGTTATTGTTGTTCATCGACAACGCACTTCCCTTCGGCATCGGTTTCTGTTATGTAAGCTCACACCTTGGATAAAGTCTCCTTGATCATACTCCCCGTAATCTTTATAATCAACACATGCATGAAGGCTCACGAAAGGAGAGCGATTCGAATGTTCATCGAATGGAGCGACGGCGCGGTTCGAGAGATCGAAGCGCGATTCGGACCGGAAACGAAGCGTTGGAAGCTCGTCTTCGATTCCGAAGGGTGCGGCTGCTCGGTCGACGGCGTTCCGACGTTCTGGAACGTAAAGAGTCCCGATCCGGAAGACGTCCGGATCGGCAGCAATTCCGGCGAAGTATGGGTCAAGCCTCAGCATATGATCTTTTTCGAAGACCGGCTTCGCGTCGATTACTTGCCCGAACATCGCAGCTTTAAGCTGGCGAGCGACAGGCAGACGTATACGAACCGATTAAAGCTTGAGGATCGAACGACCGTTCCGAAGTAACGGCCGTTGCAGGAAACGGAGGCATGTCATGCGCAAGATCGATGAAATTATGGCGTTCAACGAGCAATTCGTCGCCAACAAGGCTTACGAGGAAATCGAACGGAATTATCCGGACAAGAAGATCGTCATCGTCACCTGCATGGACGCGCGGTTGACGGAGCTGTTGCCTAAGGCGATGGACCTCAGGGACGGCGACGCGAAAATCATCAAAAACGCCGGAGCGATCATCACGTCTCCGTTCGGCAACATTATGCGCAGCATTTTGGTAGCCCTGTACGAGTTGAACGCGCACGAAATATTCATCATCGGACATCTGAATTGCGGAATGACGGGGATCGACCCCGAGACGGTCGTGGAGCATATGCTCGAACGCGGCGTGCCCGAACAGACGATCCATACGCTTCGCCATTCCGGCGTCAGCCTGAACCGCTGGCTTACCGGCTTCGACAGCGTGCGGGAAAGCGTCGAGAACAGCGTGGACATCGTTCGCAATCACCCGTTGTTGCCGCCGAACACGCCGATTCACGGACTTATTATCGATCCGTTGACGGGCGAGCTCGAGAAAGTCATTGACGGGTATCGGTATTTGGAATCGATCGGCTAAGCGCTTTCCGCTTGACCGACTGTTCTCTCGCCTCGATGACGTCGCTGCGGTCTCTAAGCTTATGACGATGAATGACGGAATCCCCCGCCTCGCTCCCTCGTATCCCCCATGGATAACCTAAGGCAAGGCTTCTGCTCCGCGCTTGTTCAAGCAAGCCCGAGTCGGTGAAAGGCAAGTCCAAATCTTCATAAGCGATGACCGGGCTGGCGCTCCAGCGGCGATACGTGTCGCCGAGAAGCTTCTTCAGCTTCGCGCCGTCGATGCCGATCTCGCCGAATCGGATGGGATCCGTCTCTTCCGCCGCCTTGCCCATCAGCTTGAGCGCGCCGGTCCGATTGCCTCGGCGGGCATGGTACTGAGCGACAGCGATGCGGATGAGCACGAGCCAACAGCCGAGCTGCGGCGAGCCCGGATGCTCCTTCCAATGCTCTTCCATGATCTCATGGCATTCGAAGTAGTCTCGCGAACCGTAATATTCGGCTAAGTATTGAATGTATTCGTCTGGATAGGATGATAGGGATGGCATCATAACCTGTCCTTTCCGCTTCTATCGTTGATGACTCTCTTGCAACAAGCATAGCTCAATTCACGCTCGTTATCACTCCACAATTTTCTTGCTCGATTAACGAAACCGGATGCGACCAGGCACGTATTACTACCCATTAACATCTTCTAACCTACTGGAGGACAACAAACTCATGTGGAAAAAAGCATTATTGATCTTCAGCCTATTCGCGTTCACGATCGCCGTAACCGTTCCAATGGCAAGCGTTGACGCCAAACCCCGTTCGTTCAGCTCCGGCAAGAAGTCGTTCACGAAGACGCCTTCCAAATCGGACAGCGGCGTTAGTCAATCCTCGACGACGAAGTCGAACTCTGCCTCGACGGCCGGCACGACGGCGAACCGCGGTTTCTTCTCCGGCGGCAGCTTCATGAAAGGCATGATGATCGGCGGTCTTGCAGGTCTCATGTTCGGCAGCATGTTCGCCGGAATGGGAGCGCTCGGCAACTTCTTCGGCTTGATTATTAACGTGCTCGCGCTGTTCGTTCTGTTCGCGGTGTTCCGCGCGATCTACGATCGGTTCAAGAACCGTCGCCGTCAGCCGCATGACCCGAACACGAACGGCCCTCGCTGGTAATCTCGATGCGGTTATCGATGGATGAGATCGTCAACGCCGTATGCTTGCATATGTCCAAGCGGCACGAGGTTCCGGTCGACAGCGTCGAAGTCGAGCTGCTGTACGACGAGGAACAAGGCTTCAGCGCGGAAGTGTGGGTGCAAGGCCGCAGCCGGTTTATTATCGAAGCGAACCTGAAAGAAGCGATCATGCAGTATATGCTCGCCGAGTACGATCAACGCGTCTTTCCTTCGCAAATTACGCTCGACGTCGAAGACGAGATTTGGGCGGATATCGCCTAATCGCCACAAAAAACCGTTCCTAGAAGCCGTTATCGGCTAGGGAACGGTTTTTTTGCGGCGATCATCAAGATTCGAACAATTTCTGTCCGATATATTCTCCTTGCCGGATGCCGCCCGGGCAGGCGAACATGCCGCTGGCAATATGGAGCGTGTATTCGTTCAGCTTGTCGTTGCTTTGCATCAGCTTCAGCATCGGAATAAATTGCTCCTCCGGATTGCGCTGGTAGCTGATGAACAAGAGTCCCGCGTTAACGTTGCCGGTTCGAGGATCGACGCCGTCCGTATAAGAGTACCCTCTCCGATGAATGAGCTGCTTGGACTCCTTGGCCAGGCGGACGTGCGCCGTATCCGGGAGCTTCGAGGCATCGACTTCATCGAACTCTCCTTGTTTGCCGTAAGCCGCGCCGGACTCTTTATACCTGCCGAACGTGTCCTGTTGCTCCGCCATCGAAGAGCGATCCCATACTTCGAGCAGCATTCTGATTTTACGGAACGCCATGTACGTGCCGCCTCTCATCCATTCCGGCTCGTCTTCGCCCGCCCACACGACTTGGTCGAAGCCTGCGGACGTCTGGTGCAAGACGTTCGCCGTGCCGTCCTTGAAGCCGAACAAGTTGCGCGGCGTCGTCCCCGGGCGACCGCTAATGAATCCCTCGTTAAGCCAATTCAGCGTAGCCGCTCCGGTCGACAATCGGATGAAGTTGCGGATCGCGTGGAACGCCACTTGCTGATCGTCCGCGCACACTTGCACGATAACGTCTCCTCCGGACATTGTCGCATCCAGCTTCTCGCGCGGCATCCTCGGAATATCCTTCAAGTAGATCGGCAGCTTGCCTGCCAGCCCATAACGGTCCCCACCTCCGACGCCGAATAAGGAAGGCCCGAACCCGAAAGTTACGGTGAGTCCGGACGCCGGCAAATCGTAAGTTTCGCCGGTATCGCTAGGCGGCAGCATCGGATTGTCGCCCGTCCGCATCGAGCCTCCCGACGTGCTGAGGTCGCTGAACTTCGTCCAATCTTTCATCAGGCGAATGACGGCGGCAAGATCGGCAGCGACGATCTTGAAGCTGGCCAAGTACATGTACGTCTGCTGCGGGGTAACGATGCCTGCTTGGTGCTCGCCGTACATCTCGACTTGTTCTCCCTCGATATTCCCGTCAACCGCCTTGTTACGGTCCGAACCGGTTGCGCGTTCAATGACCTTCATGCCCGCTCCGCCTACGATTAGTCCGACGCCCGCGACCGCTGACATTTTCAGAAAATCAAGCCGGGACATTCCGCCTTTGTTCGATTCCTCGCCCATGGACATTCCGTCCCTTCCTTTGTGGATTATAGAATGCTTGCCGTCTGGGACATCAGCGTGGACAATACGCTCAGTTCGTCGCTGATCTCGCGAATTTGCTCGGTCGTCAGCTTATCGTAAGTGACGTATTCCCCGTTCTTCTGGTAGGCAAGGAGCACCTGCTCCATCTTCTGGAACTGCGTATCCAATTGGCTGCCCAAATCCGGATTTTTCTCGTTCAACGCCGGAATGATCGATAGGTACACGGTTTTAGAGCCTTCGACGTTCGCCGCGAAATCGACTAAATCGAGGTGCGAGAACACTTCCTCCTCGCCCGTGATTTTCGACGTCGCCGCTTCGTTAAGCAGCTCCATCGCGCCGGCTACCATTCCTTTCGGTTCCAGCTCGAACGAGCTTACTTTCTGCTGCAGCTCTTGAATGTCGGCAACTAACTGGTCCGCGTATTTATCCATGCCTGCGAGCGAATTTTCCGCCCACAACGCTTTTTCGATCCGGTGAATACCCGTCCATGCGCCAATATCCTCTACGTCCGCCTCGCGCGCGTCGATGCGAGGATCCAAGTCCCCGAAGCTTTCGGCGATCGGCTCGATTCTTTCAAAGTTGACGCGGGCTTGCGGATACAGGCGCTTCGCTTCGTCGATATTGCCGGCTTTGACCGCATCCGTGAACAGCTTCGCCTGCACGACCATTTGGTCCGCTTGCTCCTGCACGTACTTCTTATAGTTGTCGACCGCCTGAAGCAGCAACTCGGACGTATTCGCCGTCGTCGGCTTCGCGTTCTTCAACGCGTCTAGCGCGCCTTGCAGCTTGGCTGCAGTGACCGTCAGCGCTTCAAAATCGACTTTGTCGTAGGCAGACGCCGAGAAGATCGGCATGACGTATTTCTCGACTTCCACGTATTCAAGCGGGAACGCCTGGCGTACCGAATTTTCGTAGGCAAGCCACGCATCGTTCACCGATTTGCCCAGCTTCTTGACTTCGTCCGCGTTCTGGCTGCCGATCGCTTCCTGAAGCTGCTTCGTCACTTCCTGCAGCTTGTTCGTACCTTCTTGAATCGCGCTATTGTCATTCGCCGGGGTTTCGGCGTGCTGAGCGCTAGCCGGAGCGGCCGACTCGGCATCTTTGTTATTGCCGCAAGCGGCCAGAGTCGCCGCGAGCAAAGCGAAAATGCCGATGTATCCTAGCTTGGAGAACCGATTGTCCGTACGTGCGTGCATGATTCCAACACTCCTCATTCTAATTAGCATGAAGCCTTATTTATATTTTTGAGCCGTATGGCGAACGCGCTGCAGAACGATAACGGATAATCCCGCCATTACGAACAATAGCTGCGGCAACGTGCTGTACCAAGACGGATACAAACTGAAAGACGCTCTCTCGGGCAAATAATCGTCCACCGTAGAAGGGACGATTCCAGCCATTTGAAGACTGTGGATCCCCGAGCCCATGAATTTAAAGCATAGGTAGAACACGATCAAGCTGGAGACGAGGAATACCGGACGGATCGGAAGCCGATTCCCGCCCTTGATGATCGCGAACGCGACGACGGCGAGAAGGCCGAATCCGGCAACGATGCCGCCGACGAGAGACGTGGCAGGCATTTTACCCGCCATCCCGATCAGGAAGATGACCGTCTCCAGCCCCTCGCGCGTAATCGCGAAAAAGGCGATTAATGCGAGAGACAACATTTTGCCGCCGGATATCGCCATGTCGCTCTTCGTCTTGATCAACCCGTTCCACCGTTTCACGTCGGAATTGCGGTGCAGCCAGTAGCTGACATACAGGAGCATCAAGCTGGCGAACACGCCGGTCCATCCATTGATCAAAGCGTTGTTCCGGCCGAACGCGCTGGAGGACAACAATAGCGCCACGCCGAATCCGACGACGATGCTTAGCGCGACGCCGGCCATCGTGCCGTAAGCGACCCATCTCTGCGCCGGCTTGGAGTTCGACTTCTTCGCGAACATGAGCAGCGTGCCCACGACGAGCAGCGCTTCGATTCCTTCGCGAATCGGAATCAAGGCCGCATCCCACCACGAATATTGGGCGTCGATGAGCGGCGACAGCGACCGGATCATCCGATCGACGACCATGGACGCTTCTTCCGGCTTGCCCTCTCCGGACAAGTAGGCGTCGAGCATCACCAAGTCCCGCTCCGAATCGCTGTATACGGACTGCGATTGGCTGACGACGTCACCTTCGACGGTCAGCCATTGACGTTGTAACAGCTTCGTTTCGGACCTTGCCTGCTCGAGCTCGCCTCGGTCGATCAAGTCCCCTGTTTGACGGAGCTTCAACACGTAGGTGCCGAGCGACAGGTTCGTCTTCCCGTCGTTCATGACGAACGCGCCTTCCGCGTACATTTGCAGCGAAAATCTCAAATCGGATGCGTGGGTCGCCGCTTGCTTCGAATCTTTGATTACGAACGAAAGCGATAAGGCGGCGATCTTGCCGTCGATCTCGAGCGCCATATCGAGCGATTGCCGCTTCGCTTCGGCTTTGTTCGCGTTCCACCATTTCTTAACGGCCGAGAATGATTCCGAACCCTGCTCTATACTCCCTGAATCCAGCTGCTGGATCATTCGCTCGGTTTCAGCGAGGGCGTTGGTCGTATCCTGTACCCCCGGTTCGGCGTACGCTTTCCCCTGGATCGTCTGCATGCTCGAGATCAAAAGCATTATTGCGAATAGTATCGTTAGTCGATTGAAATGCAGTCGTAGTCTGCGGTCCCCGTATGGCATTGTCGACCGTCCCCTTACCGATATCGTGTAGCTTTACCGTACAACTAATTGATAATAATTATCAATATCAAATTATATCAGCCTGATGACGCCCGTCAATGAAAACCTTATAAATTCTAAATATTCGAAGGTGTATTCGTTCACATTTATCTCACAATATTCGAACGTTGGAAAAAAAAGAGACGAAGCGCGCTCGCTTCGTCTCTTCGTCATGAAATCGGATGGTCGTATGCTTCGCGGCTTACCAAGCGTATGCTTTCGGCGCGGAACCCCCGGGACCCGGGAAAATCTCGTCCAGACGCTTCAACGTCGCTTCGTCGAGCTGAATGTCGACGACGCGCAGCGCGCCTTCCAGCTGTCCGAGCGTTCGCGGGCCGATGATCGGCGCGGTCATCGAAAGCTGAACGAGCGTCCAGGCAAGCGCAACGTTCGCTTCGCTCTCGCCGAGCTCGCGGCACAGCGCCTCGAACGCGACTAGCTGCTCGCGGTACCGTTCCGTCCGCTCCGGATTGTTCGCGCGCTTGGAGCCTTCGATCGGCTTCAGCGCATGACCGCTTAGCAAGCCTCCGTCGAGCGGGCTCCATGCGATGACGCCGATGCCGAGCTCTTCTGCCGCAGGCAATACTTCCAGTTCAGGCAGCCTGCACAGCAGACTGTATTTATGCTGCTCGCTCACGAGCCCGAGCATGCGGTGGTTGCGAGCCTCGTACTGCGCTTTCACAAGGTCTCGGCCGGCGAAGTTGCTGGAGCCGACGTAGCCGATCTTGCCTTGGTGCAGCGCCACGTTGAACGCCTCCCATAACTCGTCCCAAGAGACGTTACGGTCGACGTGATGCATTTGGTATAGCTCGATATGATCGGTCTGAAGCCGTCTGAGGGAGCCTTCCAGATGACGGCGAAGCTTATAGGCGGACAATCCGGCTTCTTGGTTCGGCCCGTCGTTCTCGTCGCTCATATCCCCGTAGAACTTCGTCGCAAGAACGACGCGTTCCCGGCGATTGCCCCCTTGAGCGAACCAGCGGCCGATAATTTCCTCGGTTCTGCCCGCGTTCTTGCCCCAACCGTAAATGTTAGCGGTGTCGAAGAAGTTGATGCCCGCATCGAGCGCCGCGTCCATGATGCGGAACGACTCCTTCTCGTCGGTATCGACGCCGAAGTTCATCGTCCCCAGACATAGCTTGCTGACCTTCAGGCCGGACCGGCCCAGTTGACTGAATTTCACTTTCCTTCACGCCCCTCTTCCGCATGATCGAACCTTCATCATTGTATCGAATTCGAATTCCAAACACAAAACGGCCTCCTCGTACGGACTTCTATCGCATAACGCCCGCCGCGATTGGAGAACGTAACTTCAGTCCACCGAGTTCCATCTTTGAATCGGCAGCAACTAACCACGAGGAGTGCATACGTTATGGGAATTTTAAGCGGCAGTCCGAAGAACGAGCCATTGCATTACGGGGAAGCTTACGATGTTTGGCAATTTTCGATGGGCGCCAAAGGCTGCGTGTCGGTTTATCGCGCGTTAAGCTATCATGCGGGAGACAAGGATCTGAAGAGTCTCGTCGGAGACATGATCAATCAAGCGGAGTTGGAAGCCTCGGAGTGCGACGAGATCTTGGTTCACAACGGGCTCGTTCCGTCCTTAGGCTTGCCGGATCGCCCGGAAGCGAAGCTCGAGGACATCCCGGTCGGAGCCAGATTCTCGGATATGGAGATCGCCGCGATGCTATCGGCGGATACGGCCGCCGGGCTAGTCCTGTGCAGTCAAATCATGGCCAAATGCATTCGCGAAGACGTCGCGGCTTTGTTCGCGAAATACCATGCCACGAGAGCGGCGATCGGATTAAAGGCGCTCAGACTAAGCAAGGACAAGGGTTGGCTGATTCCTCCCCCGCTTGTGTTGGATCGCCCGACGCGCGAGGAATCGAAGAAGTGAATGAAGAAATAGGTGGCTCGAGGATCCTACCTCTGCAGCCGCCTATTTTATCCGTTCCCTTTATTCGCTCGGTGCCGGTTTCCTGCTAATGGACGTCAGATCGAACGCCTCTTTAGGAATCCCTAAATCGCGGGCCATCTTCTTCTTCATCACCATGGCTTGCCGCAAGCTAGTCGCTTGGAATTCAAGCGTCGTGCCGGCTTGATCCTCGAACGCGTAATAGCACTTTTTGTTGGACATGAACGAACTCCCCTTCCGTTAAGTCAATACCCTATGCCGGGTTAGTATGCGTACGAACGAGCCTATGCACACATACATCCGTTTTCCGCCTCAACTGCATGGAGTACAGCTCGTTATCACAATATCGTCATTATCTAATGTTAATAAAAGAGGTGTCACTCGAGCCGATTCGACTTTAGGACACCCCCTCTTAAGGTTCGCCGATAACTTCCTCGCAATCGTTGAATGCCGCGAACCGTTCTACCCGTTCGCGCAACAGCCTGCGGAACTCTTCGTCCGTCTCCTCCGCGTCCTCCGGCCAGTACCGGGCGACGTTAAGCCGCTTCGCCTTCTTGTCCGCGACCAGCTCGATGCGTCCGACGAGCGCGTCGCCGTACAGTACGGGAAGAACGTAATACCCGTACTTTCGCTCGGCGGCCGGCGTGTAAATTTCCCATTTATAATCGAAATCGAATAAAGCCCGGATCAACTTGCGATCCCACATCAAGTTATCGAGCGGAGCGATGAACTCTACCCGGCGATCGTATTCGAGCTTGTCGGCGAGCGCCGAACGGAGGAGCGGTTCGTCGTTCGCGCATGCGTATAGCGGTTCTGATATTCCTTCCACGGCGCAAGGAATAATCGCTTCTTCCGCAAGCAACGACGCGAACGCTGCTTTACGAGCCTCGGCTTTCAATCGGTCGATCCCGAGCCAAGCGTCAGACGGCTTATTCCACAGCATTCCTACGGAACGGATGCGCCGCAGCACCATCCACCTCGCGAATTCCGCTTCCGTCCGGTTCGGGTCCGCCGCGCATAGAATAGAGGGTTCGATATAGTCTTCGGCGAGCGCGTAAGACTTAATCGTTCCTCTCTTGTGGTGAACGATCAAATCCCCGCGAAAATACAACGTCTCCAGCGCCGCTCTCGCCAGCGTCGTCGCGTTCCATGACCAATCGACCGTTTCCTTCAGCGGCAAATCCTTCGCGCTGACCGGACCGTTCTCCCGAATGAACCGCTTGACTTCTTCCGCTACCGCGTCGACTTTGTCGCGGCTTCGCCCATGCTTCCGGTAAAGCTCCCGGGTTCTCTCGAAATACGGCCAGTCTTGGACAGGGAAGATCGCCAGCATTTTGTCGAAGTAATCGACCAGCTCTCTGTCTTGATACAGAAGCTCGCTAAGCATCTCCTTCTTAAATCCGCCGATCCGGGATTGAAGCACGAGCTCGGCGTTCTTGCCGCATACGTCGATCGGATCGAACTGAATGCAGCCCGCTTGTTTCGCGAATTCGCATATGCCTCGTTTACCCGCGAATTTGTAAGCTCCGAGCAGTCCATGCTTAAGCAGAAGGAACTTGCGGGCTTGCCCGCTCGTCATTCGATATTCGCTCATTCTATCCCTGCTGCCCTTCGATAACAATAAGCAGCACCGCGGCGGCAAGCCCTAAGCGCCGATCCAGCCGCTGATTCGTATCGAGCGAGAAATCCAAATTCAGTTTTCCGACGAATGGATTCAAGTCTTGCTTAAAGAACGCGACGCGTTCGCCGTTCATCTCAACATGGAACTTCTGCGGGATGAGATTGGTCAGGAACCGTCTGAGCAACGCCATCCATGGGCTGTCTTCCTTAATCAGCCCGACTTCCGTCTCGCTTCGGTCCAGAATGACCCACTCGTCCTTCAGCATCGACTTCATTCCTTTGCGGCGGAGCGATCCGAGATTCTCTCCGGTCACGGAATCGACCACGTCGTAGGTAGCCGAGAAGTCGATGACGCTGCGCGCCTGTATCGACAGGAGCTCTTCTTGCATCGTATCGTCGGAGAACAGCCGGATATCTTCCTTCAGCTTGAACGCCTTCATTTGCGAGTACAGGATCGGTTGGCCGTTGCCGTCGAAAATATCGATTTTCGCTCCCGCCAACGTTAAAATTTGTTTTCTGACGAGGTATTGCGTATGCGTGAACTTCGGATTCATGGAAAACCTGGCCTCCTACGCGTCATTTGCTTCTATCCAAAAATTCGACAGACGGCCGGGAACTCCTTCCGCACGCCAAAAGGAAGAGGCGTTCTCTCTTCCTTATCCGCACCTCTTCGCTTCAATCGTACACCATGTTTTTGCCGTAGAAAATTTCGTCCATCTCCCATTTGACGCTTTTCTCGATCTCAAGCTGATCTTCCTTGCTCAGAGAGTCGGCCGTATAGCCGAATAAGTAGTTATTCAGGTCGAATTCCCGCAGCTTGCATTTCGTATGAAAGATATTTTCCTGGTAAACGTTCACGTCGATCATCTGGTACATGTCCTTAACTTCGGGCGGGATGTAGTTCTGGATGGAGCTAATCTCATGATCGATGAACAACTTATGTCCGTTAATATCCCGCGTGAACCCTCTTACCCGGTAATCCATCGTCATAATGTCGGTATCGAACGAATGAATAAGGTAATTCAGCGCTTTCAGCGGCGAGATCTCCCCGCAAGTCGAGACGTCGATATCGGCTCGGAACGTGCTTATTCCTTCGTCCGGATGATACTCGGGATAGGTGTGCACCGTAATGTGGCTTTTGTCCAAGTGCCCGACGACGGCCCCAGGGAGAGGCCCGGGAGATTCCTCGAACGATTCGCTCGGCTCCTGCTCGATCGGCCCCTCCGACACGAGCATCGTGACGCTGGCGCCTTGCGGCTCGTAATCCTGCTTGGCGATGTTCAGCACGTGCGCCCCGATAATGTCGGCCACGGATTTCAATATCGCCGTCAGCCGGTCCGCGTTGTACTGCTCGTCAATATACGCTAGATAGGCTTTGCGTTCATCCTTCGTCTTCGTAAAACAAATATCGTACATGTTGAAGCTAAGCGATTTCGTTAAATTGTTAAACCCGTGCAGCGTAATTCGTTGCTCCGTAGTTAGAACCATCCGCGCGCTCCTCCCGACGTTTCGCCGCTTTGCGTACTATCGCATGTTAACCGTTAGGATGCGATCAAACGGAGGGATTTATGTTGAATGTCGGAAGATGTTCGCATGACTGTTCCCGTGACAATCGCAATGACGCCTCGGGTGACCGTGACAAGAAATCGGACCTCGGACATGACGAACGCGGCTCGTTTTTCGAACTTAAGTAGCATTTTCTAACAGTTATGACGGGAATAAGAGGATTCGTCCGCCGCCTATCGAAAGGGGTAGGAGCTTATTTCATACGCGCGAGGAGATTAGGCATGTTAGTCGAACAACTGCTCAGAGTCGCCGAAATCGGCCGCTTCGTCGGAAGAACCGATGAACTGCAGGCTCTAACGGCGATCCTATCATCGAACAGACCGGAATGGACGAATATACGGCTGCACGGACCTAGCGGAATCGGTAAGACCGCGCTTCTGAAGCGCTTCGAAACGACCCAAGACGCGGCAACGCTATGCCTGTATGCCGATTGCTCCGGATTCGGCTCCGCGGAGGAGCTGTTCTTCGAGCTTGGCGTACAGCTATCGCGCAACGGATTCGGAGACGAGCCGGACATACCGGGGAAATCCTCGGGCGTTAAGCTGGCCGACACCATCAATCGTATCGGAAATACGGGCAAGCGGTCGGTCGTTCTGCTTCTCGACGCCGTCGAGGAAGACGAGCCGCTGGCTCGCGAGCTCCGAAGCTGGTACCTCTTGCTCGATAGCAGGATTGCGGTCGTCACGGCCGGTACGACCGCCGCGAACGCGTCCTCCTCCGGCGTGTGGCACCGCCTACAGCAACGTATTCGCCTGTCGCCCCTCTCCTACGAAGAACAGGCTGCCTATATGAGGAGCCATCACATTCACGATCAACGACTGCAGGACGCCATCTCCCGGTTTGCCGGCGGCGTCCCGATGGCGCTGGAGCTTGCGATCGAGCGCATCCGTCGCGGATACGACCAGCAGGACTTGCTCTCGCTTTGCAGCATTCTTGTCGGGCATCTGTTGCGGCATATCGATCAACCTCTGACGTATAAGCTGATCGAAGCGTCCTCCTTGATACCGGAGTTTAACCAAGAGAGCTTGTCTGCGCTCGTGGAACAGGAACTTTCCGCCTTCGATTTCAACGCGTTCGCGCGATTGCCGCTTATCCAAGTTACCGATAACGGTTGGACATTAAGCGATCCGTTCAGAACATGGGTCGCCCTCGATTTCCAACGCCGGAAACCGCACGCCTTCCGCACCATGACGGATCGCGTGAACGAACGATCGCCTGCCGAGAAGTCGGTCGTTTCACCGGTTCAAGCGCCTAACCCGCCGGCCGCTACGCGGCGGATCGTAGATGCCCTCGGCGTTTTGCTGCTTCATTACGCCAATCTGGCGAATCAAAGCGAGACGCTTGCCGACTTCGCGTCGATGTTCCCTCGGCTGATGGCCGAGAACCCGTCGGCCAAAGACTCCGCAAGTCCGTTCCGCGCCGCTCTTCGGCGGGCCATTCGCGGGATGAGCGAGCAATCCGACGCTAGCTTCGCGTTAAGCAAGCTGCTCGAGCAAGCCTATATGGCCGACACGCGTTCCCATGCGAGAACCGCGGAACGGTTCGGCTATTCGATGGCGACCTATTATCGGAATTTGAAGAAAGCCAAAAACCTGCTTGCCGAGACGTTATTGTCCATGGAGCAGGAGCATGAACGCGAACGCCGGTAATCCCCCCATGAATATCGCCGACATCCGGTTTAATGCCTTCAGAAACTAGCCCAAACGATAGAGGTCGAGGTTAATGCGCCGCTATCGTCTCTTGGGCTTGTTGTATCCTCTCTCCCCGTAAGGCTGAAGCTTCTCGAGCCACAATTCGAGCAGCGTCTCTACTTCCTCCTTGTACCCATCGAGCTCGGACGGGTCGTTCATTTGCTCCTCGCGCGGCTTGATTCGGTCGAGCACTTCGAATACGAATGCGTTGCCGCCGTAACGGTTCCAATCGTCCCTCAGCTCCATGAACGTATTCGCGTTCATTTGCTTCGAGAAAGCCAGCCGATTGTTCATGCCATCCAAATCCATCGAGCTTCCGACCAACGCTTTTCCGTTGACCGTATTGCGGATTTGATAGACGCCCATCGGGCGAAACGACTGTTTATACGCCGTGGCCAGATCTTTCTTCTGTTGTTTGTCCAGCGTCATGTCAATAACCCATTTCCTTGAGGATGTTGGAAAGCGTGCGCAGCCGTTCTCCGATCAACTCCCCATCGTTGCTAAGCGCTTGGTTGAACAGCTTGATGTCCTCTTTGATTTTCTCGTTGTCTGTACACACTTCCACCGTCATCGCGTCGCCTTGCAAACCGATTCTATCGATAACGGGATTCGCCGGGTCGTACAGATCCGGATAACGATACGCCTCGCGAAAATACGAGAGCGAACGGGCGATCAATATCGCGAGGTCCATCACCCGGTGAAGCGGGAGTTCCTCGGATTGGCGGGACCACTTGTCCCCGGTATGCCGCCACACTTTCGCCGAGACGTCGACTTTGCCCCGATCGTTCCATTGCGCCAGTCCTAGCGAGAGGCCCTGCGTGTCCGTCTGCCCCGCGTATCTCCCGTCCACGTTCGCGTAATTCTCGGATACGATTACGGGTTTATGTTTTAACGAAGTCGGAATTTTCACGTTGTCATCTCCTTTTCATATTTACTAATTTACTAAATTACTAACCTTCATGTCAAGGTTATGACGCTCGTTCATAATTCGGACGGGCCTATGGTACAATATTCTTGCGAAAACCTATCTATCGTGATGGAGGCTGAGTTCATGGCATTGGACGTGTATTTGAATTTTCAGGGCAACGCGCGGGAAGCGATCCGATTCTATACCGACGTCTTCGGTTCGGAGCCCGCTCAACTGATGACCTTCGGAGACGCGCCGCCGCATCCGGACTTTCCGCTCCCCGACGAGGCGAAAGATAAGATCATGCATGCACGCCTTACGATCGAGGGCAGCAACGTCATGTTCTCGGATACGTTCCCCGGGACGCCCTTCACGTCAGGCAATAACGTAAACTTAGTCGTGAATAGCGACAGCAAGGAAAAAATGAACGGATTGTTCGGCCGGCTGAAGGACGGCGGTACGGTAACGATGGAGCTGCAGGAGACGTTCTGGAGCAAATATTACGGCATGCTGACGGATCGATTCGGCATCCATTGGATGTTCAATCATATCGCCGAATAAAAGTACGACGTAATGGAGTCGCCCCGACGGGCGGCTCCATTATTCGTATAGGCTTGGATTGCCGAGTTGCCCTAAGGAATCTGGTCACGAAATAATTACTTTGACACGCAGAGTAATGTGTGGTAAATTTACTCCATCAGGTAGAACTCTATGTGATAGAACACTAACAGACAGAACACTTGCAGGCAGAGTACTCAGCCAAGATCGATTCTGGTTCAGGAGGACAACGAATGATTAGAAGCGATGCTATACGCGGACATTTGGACGCCATCATCTTGCGCCTCATCTACGAGGAAGATCGCTACGGCTACGAAATTTCCAAAGAGATCGCAGCGCGTACGAACGAGCGGTTCCAGATCAAAGAAGCGACGCTGTATGCCGTCTTTCAACGGCTGGAACGCAAGGAACTGATCGAATCTTACCTCGGGGACGTCTCGCACGGCGGACAACGGCGATATTACAAGATCACGAAGCTAGGCCGCGCGTACTTGAGGGAAACGATCGAGGAATGGAACGAAATCAAAGACATTATGAACATATTCATGGAGGGATTAACGTGAGAAAGATCAGATCGCACGTCGAAGAATGGTTTAAGGATATACCGGATAGCGAAGCGAAAGAAGCGATGAAGGCGGAAATCGTCCAGAACCTCGAGGAGAAAGTTCAAGATTTGATTCATAAAGGAAAGGCCGAGGAAGACGCGATCAATAAGGCGATCGTGGATTTCGGGGATATCGCGGACATCAAGGAAGAGCTGGGCGGCGGTCAAGCCGCGCGGAACGCGAGAAACCGCTACGGCATCCACTTGGGCTTCTCGATTTGGGGCAGCGCGCTCATTATCGGACTCATGATCTTTATTAACTTCTACACCTCGCCGGATACGATCTGGTTCGTCTACCCGACTTTCGGCGTTCTATGGTGGCCGCTGACCATGTTCTACAGATGGTTAGCCAATAAGCAATAAGGGAGCTGAACCCAATGAAAAGCAAACAGCTCGCATTCGCCGTGACGGGAAGCTTCATGTCGATCTTATTCTTCTTCATCGTCAATCTGCTGACGACTCCCGACGATTACTGGTTCATCGAGCCGTCGTTCGCCGTCCTGCATTGGCCGTTAGCGATGGCGTTCGCGGCCAGGGGCAAGACCAAGCAGTTCGCCTTGTACGACAGCTTGCTCGTCATCGCGTTCTTGTTTACGGAAAATAGGCTCCATTCACCGGATCACCCTTGGTTCCTATACGCGGCACTGGCCATCGTCTGGTGGCCGATCGTCATGTTCGCGGGACGATTCGCCAAGACGTTCGCCATGGCGGTCATCGGCAGCATCGGCGTCATAGCCAGCTACGCGCTGCTGAACGTCACCGTCTCGCCCGAGTTCCCGTGGGCGATCTTCCCTGCTTTCGTCGTGCTATGGTGGCCGCTCGCCATCTACTGCGGCATCGTCAGGCAATGGTTCCTATTCTCCGTCATAGGCTCACTTCTAAGCGCCGTTTTCTTCGTTACCCTGAACGCGGTCACGACGACGGAAGTTTGGGCGATCTATCCGATTTTCGCGTTCGCATGGTGGCCGCTCAGCATGTACTATTATTCCCGCAATCGAGTAGATGGGGGCGGCTAGCCCCCGACCTCTCACACCACCGTACATGCGGGTCCGCATACGGCGGTTCCTAAAAGTTAACGAGTTTCAAGATAACGAGTTGTCAGACTTAACAGCCCTTGGTCACTCCAGTAGGAGCGATTAAGGGCGTTGTTTATGTTTCGGGACATTTCCCAGCATCCGCGGCGAGCGTTTGCCATCATTCTTGCCGCCCACTCCGGTACACCTAGGGCACGTAAGTTTCGGAGCCTGGATTTAGGTAGTTTCCACTGCTTCCATAGGCACATGCGTAGTCTTCGGCGAATCCATTCGTCGAGTCGTTCGCAGTGCGTCTTTACGGATGCTAGCCGGAAGTAGCCTATCCAACCCATCAGGTAGCGATTTAATTCTTGCAGCCTCTTCTCCATCGAGACGCCTCGCGTACGCGAGGTTATCTCCCTGACGCGTTCCTTTAGTTGTTCCAGTTTCTTCGGCGCGATTCGAATCGTCGCGACTTTGTTGCTGAGAAAGCTGAATCCAAGGAACTTGCGGTTCCATGGGCGGTCTACCGCACTCTTGTCCCGATTCACTCTTAGTCTGAGCCTCTCCTCTACAAAGCGAATGACCGACGCCATTACGCGTTCACCTGCACGCTTGCTTCGGACAAAGATGTTGCAGTCGTCCGCATAACGCACAAACTTCAAGCCGCGTTCCGTTAACTCTTTGTCCAGATCGTCCAACAGGATGTTAGCTAAAAGCGGGCTGAGCGGACCGCCTTGCGGCGTTCCTTCCAGCGTCTCCTGCTTTGTCCCGTCGACCATGACTCCGGCATTGAGGTAGGAACGAATCAGCTTCAAGACACGCTTGTCCGCGACTTTTCGTGCTACCCTTGCCATGAGGATGTCGTGGTTCACTCTGTCAAAGAACTTCTCCAAATCTATGTCTACGACCCAGCGATTTCCTTCTTGAATGTAGGACTGCGCTTGTTTTACTGCGTCATGGGCACGTTTCCTTGGGCGGAATCCAAAGCTGTTCGGTGAGAATAACGGGTCGAAAATCGGTGTCATTACTTGCATGAGGGCTTGTTGGATCAAGCGGTCCATTACGGTTGGGATACCTAACAGCCGCACCCCGCCTCCGGGTTTGGGGATTTCCACCCGTTTGACTGGCATCGGTCTGTACGTACCCAATTGGAGCTGCGCTTTCACGGTTTCCCAGCATTCCCATACGTGTGCTTGTAGCTCGGCTACCGTCACGTTGTCTATGCCGGGCGCTCCTCCGTTTTGTTTCACTCGCTTGTAGGCTTCTCGGAGATTTCCCTCCTCGAGCATTTGATCCAGCAAGTCGTGCTTTCCTTCGCGAGAAGAAAGGTCGGTTTGTGCCGACGAAGAACTCGGCGCTCCGGCATACCCTTGCGGTTTCACCGCTACCCTTTGCCGCGAGCTCCCTTGCGGGATATTCTGCTGTCGTTGTTCTTCGCGCGAACGCATCGATTTCTTNTCTCCTTTAGGTTCAGCCCTTCCGGTGTTGTTGCAACAACACCGTACTATGGCTTCTGCTGACTCCTGCGGATTCAGCGCGACTTCTCAGCCACGGTTACGCAAATACTTCGCATATTCCACAGGTCTCCCCAGATAAGAACGTCATCTTTCCGCCCGCGCTCGCCCAAGTTTACGGCTGCAGCCTTTGGCAGCTTAGGATTTCGTCATGTGATGGTGACTCATCCGACTGCAACCGCCTCAAATTGGATTCGTGTACCTCGAGCCGTGCGTTTGCCTCCAGCTTCCTTCGGATTCCGCCTCGCGGCGGACACCCTTGCTCTTGGCTATGGTAGGCGCTTGCCAGCCCCCATTCCGGACTTTCACCGTAGAGATGACGCCCATGCTGGGCGTACATCGTACGACGGCATAAGGCGCGCAGCCTTATGCCGTTCGTTCGTCTAGCCGCGCGCGCGAGCGAGCTCGTCCATCTTCACGATCGTTTTCCAATTGCGCATCGTCGCCGGACCGATCTTCTGCAGCTTTCGAGGCAGCTTCGAGTCAAGCATGCTTTGGTTGAAAAACCAGTATATTTCCCGCCCGACGATCCGATACTCGTCGCGCCCGGTATCGATATCCGGTATTGCGGCGATTTCCTCCTCGGACGGCTCCCGCTTAAGCAGCGACAGATGAATGCTTTGGCCTTCCGTCACCTCGGCGAACGAATACGGGCAGCGCTGCATGATATTCTTCAGCTCATCGGCGCTTCGAATCATCGTCGGCATCGGAAAGCCGAACGCCGCCTCGAGCAACCGCTCGAATCGCCCTTCCAGCTCGGATGCCGCTTCGTCCGATTCGAACAGGATGTTGCCGCTTTGAATGTACGTCTGCACCCGGTGCATGCCGTCTTCCTCGAGCGTACGCTTAAGTTCAGCCATCTTCACGATATGGTTCCCGCCGACGTTAATTCCGCGTAAAAACGCCATGTATAAGGTCATAATCTCATTTCCTCTCGCTTCATGGTATCGTTCCGTCTCTTCTCGAACAATCGGTTCTTCGTAAATCTCGCTGCCGAGAACATCCCATATCCGGCGTAACAGCCGATCGCGTAGAGGATAACGTCATCGATGTCCCCTACGCCCGACCGCGTATAGTACTGGATCGCTTCTATGGCGATCGAGATCGCCAGGGCGAAAGGCCAAAATCTGATCCACGCGCGCAAAGAAGCGAAAAGCATAGGCGCTAGCAAGCCGAACGGGACGAACAACGCGATATTCCCCGTGAGATTTCTCTCGATAATGCCGGGATTATACCGATCGGAGTGGAAAATATACTGGCGAAGCGTAGAAAAAGGCTCGATATTGTAGGACCCCCAGCCTGCGCGCTTGTGGAAAATCCAAGCGTATTGGTTAAGATCGTTCACTCGAACCTGATAGATTCCGCCAATGAACAGAAGTTTCAAGACGACGAGCGAATAGACGATGAACATCGTCCAGACCGCGAACTTAAGCAGCCGCTTAGACAGGCTTACCGTCTGATTCAGTCCGTGGCTGATCCTATCCGCTTGTCCAAAGTCGTATATCGCGCACTTTTCCGCGTCTTGTTCGGTATATCCTTTACTAACGTAATCGTTCTTGAGCAATGTCAAATGATCTGTCAGTTCCAGCTCCAGCTCCATCTTCTCCCGATCGTCCGTCTTCATCTTGGCGACGATCTCTTTGACGTACGTTTGTACGATGCTCATCCCATGCCCTCCGCGCTGATCGAAATCAGACGGCTTACTAACCGCCATTGCTGCAGCTTGCCGGCTAACGAATGTCTGCCTTCCTCGGTAATTTCGTAATATTTGCGCCGTCCGCCCGTTTCGGAGTCCCCCCAGGAAGAGGTCAACAATTGTTTTTCCTCCAATCGCCTTAGCGCGGGATATAACGTGCCTTCGCTCATTTCGTACGCTTGCTCGCTTACCCTTCTCAGGTTCTGTATGATCTCGTAGCCGTATGTCGGACCTTTCCCGATAATGGACAGCAGTATAATATCGATGCTGCCTTTCCAAATTTCCCTATCCGTAACATCCACCTCGATCCGATCATCTTGTTATTCTATGTACATCGTATAACATAGTAAGTAGTATGGCAAGGTTATCCAATCGATCGCACAATGGATCAACCCTAGAGAGTAACTTCCGAGCTACCTGCACCGAATACAGATAATTGATTATCCAGCCGATCAGGCTCAAATGTAAAAGGAAAGAGCAGCGAACAGACGATCACGTCCGTCTCTCTATCCTTCTCTTTCCCTTATCGTACTTTACGTTAACCTCACGCTATACGCACCGCCCGCAGCAAAAGAGAGCCCGTATGTCACGAGCTCTCTTCTCTTATAACCTAAGTCTTATTCGCTCCACATTCTGACGCGGGCTTTGACGAGCTCTTCGCGGAGATCTTCCGCTTTCTCTACGTCGGCCGCGATCAATTCTTTCTGATAGTCATCCCAAATTTTATCGAACTCTTCCGGTTTAGCCAAGATCGCTTGCGGGATCCGTTTCCACGTAATATCCTGCAATTTCTTCTCGAGGACGACGGAATCGCTTTCCGTCGGAACCGGAATGTTCCAGGAAGCGCCCCAAGGACGAACCTTGAACTCTTCTTCTTTCGGGAACAGGTCTCTCCAAGTCGTCGCGCCGTAAGCCGCGAGCGTTTCTTTCTCGACGTCGTTGAAGCCGGCTACGATTTGCTCGGGGAAGTTCGTCGTGTAGTAGTTCCCGGTAGGGTCTTTCACGCCGTCGCCGTAGTGAGCGGACAGCAGGTTGTAGTTGCCGATGCCGGTTTCTTTCTGGAACTTCGTCGCATCGTTGATTTTGCGGTTGTTCACGTCTTCGGGAATCACGCGTTTGCCGCCCTCGACCTTGTAGTGCTTGCCTTCAATGCCCCAGTTCATCAGAACTTGGCCTTCGTCGGAAGCGAGATAGTCCAGGAACTTGATTGCGCGAACCGGATCCGGGTTGTCTTTGGAGATCGCTAAGCCGTTGCCTGCCATGAAGCCGCTTGGCCAGAACGATGCTTCTTTGTATTCGGAGGTCAGCGTAACCGGATAGTGGCCGTAGCCGTATTCGAATTTGCCTTCCGCTTTCAGCGCTTTCTCGCCGTCGCCGTAATCCCAGTCCTGGTCGATCAAACCGAGAACGCGGCCGGTGGCGATTTTGGCTTTGTATTGGTCATACTTCTGAACGAAGCTTTCTTTGTCGAGCAGGCCTTCCGCGTTCATGTGGTTCAACCAGCGGAAATATTCTTTCTCTTCCGGGCGGCGGAAATGGTAAGTGACTTCTTGCGTATCGATGTCGATGTGGAACTCGCCGTCGTCCGCGCCGCCCGTCGTCAGGAACGCAGGGTTCGTAACGGAGATGAACATATGCCAGTCGTCCGCGTTCAGGGACAAGCCGATGTTCGGGTTGCCGTTCTCGTCTTTCGGATGCAGCTTCAAGTAATCCTTGATCGCTTTCTCGAAGTCCGCGACCGTCTTGATCTGCGGATATCCTAGCTCTTTCACGACGCGATGCTGAAGCTCGAAGCCGCCGCCGGCGTTGAAGTATTGTTGGCCGACCGTGCTATAGGAAGGAATCACATAAATGGCGGGATCGACTTCGCTGTATTTCAAGCGGCCCAGTTGGCCTTCGAATACTTTCTTGATGTTAGGAGCGTATTGGTCGATCAGATCCGTCAAGTCGAGGACGGCCCCTGCGTCGACGAATTTGCTGATGCTTCCTTTGGCGCTGATCAGATCGGGATACTCTCCGCTTGCCGCGATCAGGGAAGACTTCTGCACAGGGTCGCCGACGGCGTATTCGGCGTCGAGCGTGATGCCGGTTGTCGCGGTGAGCGCCTTGCCGACTTCGTCTTGCATGTTCGCCCAGTTCGGATTCGGATCTTCGCTGTAGAACGTCATGGTCAGAGGTGCGAGATTGTCCTCGGATGCGCTGCTCGTCGCGGTCGGATTGGCCGAGATGCTCGGGCTTGCATTGCCGGCATTGTCGTTGTTATTGCCGCAAGCTGCAAGCAGACCGGCGAACAACGTCGTCGTCAGGACAAGACCTGACCACTTCATCTCTCGTTTCATGTTTAACCCTCCTGTATCGTATGAGAAGCTATATTGTAGTAACGGGTTGCCCCGTTCATACCGGTGTTCATTGCGCCCGTTCGGATTTAGCCTTTGACGGCGCCCAGCGTCATGCCCTTTACGAAGTAACGTTGAAGGAAAGGGTAGACGAGCAGGATCGGCAACGTGACGACGATCGTAATCGCCATCTTGACCGACTCCGGCGATACCGTGGACATGACCTGCGTGAGGTTCGGGTTATGAATATCCGCGTTGTTGCCGGACGTCGTGCTCTGCAGCACTTTCATCAGCTCGAATTGCAGCGTCGTGAGCGACTCGTTGGAGCCGTTGTACAGATACGTATCGAACCAAGAATTCCACTGTCCGACCGCCAAGAATAGCGCGATCGTCGCCAGCGCCGGCTTCGACATCGGCAGAATGATCCGCCAGTAAATCGTGAAATCGTTCGCGCCGTCCAGCTTGGCCGACTCTTGCAGTGCGTACGGAATCGTATCCATGAACGAACGGATGATGAATACGTTGAAGGCGCTGACGAGACCCGGGATAATGTACACCGCGAAGGTGTTCATCATGTGCAAGTCCTTAATGAGGAAGTAGAACGGGATGAGACCGCCCGAGACGTACATCGTAAGCGCGAGATACACGGACACGAACCTGCGGCCCTGGAAATCCGGACGGCTGAGCGCGTATGCCAGCATCGACGCGCTGATCAGACCGACGATCGTGCCGATTACCGTACGCAGCACGGATATTTTGAAGCCGGTCAGAAGACTAGGAAACGAGAAAATGAGATCGTAGTTTCGCAGCGTAAATTCGCGCGGGTAGATCGTAATCCCGCCTCGCACGCTGTCGATGGAATCGTTGAAAGATAGCGCGAGCACGTTCAGGAACGGATACAACGTGACGATCATAACGCCGATAACGAAGACGTAGACGACGAGGTTGAAAATCCGGTCCGACATCGGCGTGCCCATCGGTGATTGCTTCGTTGACATGTCGGCACGCCTCCTTACATGATGCTTTCTTTCGTTATTCGTTTGAACAGACCGTTCGCCGCGAACAACAGGATGATGCTGACGACGGAGTTGAAAATATTAATCGCCGTACCGAACGAATAGCGGCTCATCTGCAAGCCGTACTCCAGCGAGTATAAGTCGAGTACTTGCGAGTAATCTCTGACAAGGTTGTTGCCGAGCAAAAATTGCTTTTCGAATCCGATTTGGATCAAGTGGCCGATCGACATGATCAGCAAGATCACGATCGTCGTTCGGATGCCCGGCAGCGTAATGTGCCAGATTTGTCTAAGCCGGCTTGCGCCGTCCACTTTGGCCGCTTCGTACAGCTCCGGCCCGATGCCGGCGATCGCCGCCAAATAGATGATCGTGTTCCAGCCCGTTTCCTTCCATACGTCGGACAAGGTCACGATCCCCCAGAACAGTTCGCCTTTAGCCATGAACTGAATCGGTTCGTTCATGATGCCCAGCCACATCAGGAAGTCGTTGACCGCGCCGTTATCGGTCGAGAGCATCTTCGTCACGAGACCCGCGACGACGACCCACGATACAAAGTGGGGCAAGTACGAAACCGTTTGCGCCACTCGCTTGAATGCCATGCTGCGGATTTCGTTGAGCATGATCGCGAAGACGATCGGCACGAGGAATCCGGCTATAATGCCTATAAAACTCATGGCCAGCGTATTGCGCAGCACCTGATAGAAAGTATCGTCTTGGAACAGCGTCTTGAAATGGTCGACGCCTACCCACTGCTGTTCGCCGAACGACAAAGCGGGCTTGTACTTCTGAAAAGCCATCGTCCAGCCCCATAACGGATAGTAGCTGAATACGAAAACCCACAAGACGAACGGAAGCGACATCGCGTACAAGTACTTGTTGCGCAGGAACGTTCTCCAGAACGTGCCCTTGTCTCGTCGAACCTGCGGTTGTCCGTCTATTGTGACCGCTTTCATAGAATCCCTCCTGCTAGGTTGCCGTTGCTGCATGAGTTCATGTTAGCCGATGCCGAACGCGGGAACTACCCGAAGGATTGGACGCAAAATCATATCAAAATTAGTGTAAGCGGATTCAAATCCAGCCGACGTTTACTTTTTCTTGTACGCGGACGGGGACGCGCCTTCGTATTTGCGGAACTTCGCATGAAAATAATCGACGTTCGCATATCCGACTTTGTCCGCCGCTTGATACACCTTCATCCCCTGCTCCAATAGCTTCTTGGCATGCTCGATCCGAACTTTGTCCAGATAGGTGTTGAAATGCTCGCCCGTCTCGCTCTTAAAGAGCTTTCCTAGATAGGCGCTATTGTAATTGAACAGCTCCGCAAGCTTCTCCAGCTTCAAGTTGTCGCTGTAGTTACGATGGATCAAATCGATCATGCGCGCGATTGGCGAGCGACCGGAGGAGCATTCGATCGAGTCGGCGATATCGACGAGAATGCCGACGATACGATGAAGGAAAGAACGGCAATGAAGTTCCGTATATAATTCCAGCAACCTTGCCCGATATTCCCGGGTATTGAACTCCGGCCGGCTGACCGAAAGCTTGTCGAGCACGTCCGACAATAGCTGCACGAACTCGGCTTTGAACTCCGTCTCCCCTCTTCCAAGCTTGATCAACGCCGCCGCTGCCTCCTCCACCTGCCGCACGATCGATTCGCGCTTGCCGATATCGACCGCCCAGTAAAGCTTCTGCCCGGCCATTGCTCCGTCCAAGGCTTGCTTATCCGAGCAGGCTTGCGAGCGGGCTACGAACGGCGTACCCGATCCCGCCGTGGCGATCGTCTCGCTTTCGAGGAAGAACCGTCGCCTCATCAGATCGAGCGCGGAGAGGTAAGAGCTTCTAAGCTCCGACCAGACTGTTGCTTGATTGCCCGCCGCCGCCGTGAAATCGTCCGCATACTCGGCGCATGCCGCTTGGATGTCTTGGTACAGCAGGCGCCGGCTCCACTCTTCCCGGTGGTATCCGCCCGATAGCAACAACCCGATGTAAGGTTCTAGCTGGAACACGATACCGCGCCCCGCCGGTTCGAATTTATCTTCTAAGTTTTTGCGAATTTGCGCGTATGCCAAAGCTTCTTCCGTACCGAGCCCGTGAGGTTTGATCAACACGACCTCGAAGGCGTCCCATTCCCGAATCGCCTGCGGTTGACCGTGCTTCGCGCCGTCTTCCGAAAGCATGGCCAGAATGGCCGTTTCGGTACTCGTTCCCCGTTCTCGGTCGGCCGACCGCTTGTATTCGCTCTCTTGATCCAACTCTTTTTTCAACTTCGCCAAGTAATCCATGAGCTCGTCCTCGTCGACCGGCTTCAGCAAGTATCCGTCGATTCTTAACGTCATCGCTTGCTTCGCGTATTCGAAATCCGCGTAACCGCTCAAGATGAGCACGTGCATCGCGCCTCCGGCCGAGCGTATCGCTTTCACGAGCTCCAGTCCGTTCATTTCCGGCATCCGAATATCCGCGATAATGAGATCCGGCTCCAGGCGCTTGTATTTGTTCATCGCTTCGATTCCGTTCGCCGCCTTGTCCACGACGACAAATCCGAGCTCGCCCCAATCGATGAGCGTAGAAAGCCCGTCTCTAATACGCGGTTCGTCATCGACGATCAGCACCTTATACATAGACATCCTCCTTGATCGGTATCGTGAATGAGATGCGCGTTCCGACTCCCGGCTCGCTGTCGAACCGGAGTCCATGCTCCGGACCGTAAGACAGAACGAGCCTCATATGCACGTTCTTCAGACCGATGCGATGGTTCTCGCTGTCTTCCGTGTCGCTGAGCTTCCTCTTCAGCTCCGATAGCTTGTCCGGCGATATGCCGACTCCGTCGTCGCCGACTTCGACCGCCATTACGCCTCCGGCTCTCGCGACGCGAACTTCGACTTTGCCGCTGTCCAGCTTATTCTCCAGGCCATGGATGACGGCGTTCTCGACGAGCGGCTGGATGATGAGCGGCGGTATCGGCATCCTAGTCAGGCTCGGATCGACCAGCAGCTCGTAGGTTAGCCGATCCTCGTATCTGAATTTCTGAATGTCCAAATAACAGCGCACGATGTCGATCTCGTCGGCCAGACTCGTTCGACCTTGACCGACCTCCAGGTTTTTGCGCATCAGCTTCCCGAGCAGGCGGACGACCTGCGCGATATCCTTCTCGCCCTTCAGGTGCGCTTTCATCCGAATCGATTCCAACGCGTTATACAGAAAATGGGGATTCATCTGGCTCGCCATCATCTTCAGCCTGATTTCGCTCTGCTTCGACTCCAGCAGGCTTTTCTGCCTGTTCGTCTCTTGCACTTCGGCGACAAGCCCGTTAATGCTGGACACCATCGCGTTGAACTGGCGGGACAGCTGTCCGATCTCGTCCTTGCCGTCGATATGCATCGAGATGTCCAAGTTACCCGTCGCGACTTTCGTTATATGCTTGCTAAGCCGAAGCATTCGTTTCGAGAGGATCGTCGATACGCCGAACACGAGAACGACGGCGATCAACAAACTTGCCGTAATCACCGTAAGCGCCAATTGATTGATCCGATCCGCGTCCTTCACGATGTTGCCGATAGAGAATACCGATACGATCCGCAGCGCGTTGGCGCTCGATTCCGGCACGAACGGCTCTACGAAAACCCGCGATGCCGCGCCTTCCACATCCGTCTCGAACCTATTGCCCTTCCCTGTCATGATCTCCGGATCCAAATCGATGTCCGACAGCGTTCTTCCCGCTAATCCCAAGCGGTTGGCGGCGACGATCGTACCGCTCCCGTCCACGATCATCGTCTCGAACGATTCCTGGTTTAATATCGAAGTCAGCATGGTCATGTTAACGTTCAAGACAAGCACGCCGCTCGACGCGTAATCGGGAAAAGCGACTTTGCGCACGAGGCTTAAGTAATCGCGATTGTCTCGCTCGTCCTTCAAGTAGTACCAGTTGACGGTGTTGCCGAAGTACCTGAACGCGTTCATGTACCAATCCGTTCGTTGGATCTCCTCGCTTGGCTGAATGAACTCCCAGTTGTTGAGCAGCGTACTGTTCTCGACGTACAGGCGAATGTTATCGATCTCTCCGTACAAGCGGCGCTCCTCGTTAAAACCCGTGAATTCCCGGTACGCCTTAACGACCTCATAAGTCGAATCGTAGCGGCGGTTCGTGACGCTCTCTAGCTTCTCGTTATTCGCGATTCGGTACGCGCTGTCGTACAGGACGTTCATCAGCTCGGCGGTTCGCGCTTTGACGCGCTGTACGTTCGTATACGTCTGATCGATCGCGTTGTCGAGCGTCATGGCGCGCAATTCGCGAGTCAGGAAGATACCGACGATCAGGACGGGCAAGAACACGACAGCGACGAACGAAACGATCAGCTTCGTCCTTAATTTCACGTTGTTGAAGGCTTGCGACATCAGACGAAACACGGCTGGGCCTCCTCTCGTGACAGCACGAATTGTTCATGGACTTTACGACGAAACATGAAAGCGGCGACAGCGTTGCCGCTGCCGCCGATGGCGAATGGTTCCGGTTCGACGATGTCGGCTGGTTCCGCTTCGGTCACTAACGATGACGATTCAAGCTTAAATAACGATCTTAACCATCCCTGATGCGCCGTGCGGCACGAGCCTCGCGCCTTCGGGGCTCTTGCGCGTTTCCGCGCCTTCCACGGAGGCGACGGTTTCGATGCCGCGGAGAACGGCCTGCCATGGCTTGCCTTCGCCTTCGACCTTGATTTCGATCGCGTTACCCCTGCGAGCCGCGCTCGCATGAACGACAGCCTTGCCGTTCAAGTCGTGGATCGTAGCCGTCGCCGTAGCGCCGTCTTCGAGCTCGAACAGATGGAGCGTGACGTTGTCGGCATAATCGTAGTCCGGACGTTGGTTATTGCTGCCGATCGCGATGAGGGAATTCGGACGCACGAGCAGCGGAATCGAGCTATAGCCATGCTTCTCTTCCACCCACCTGCCGCCGTCGATCTTCTTCCCGTCGATCAGGTTCGTCCATCGGCCCGCCGGAACATAATACTTGGCGATTCCTTCTTCGTTGAAGATCGGCGCGACGAGCAAGCGTTCGCCCAACATGTACTGCGTGTCCAAATAGCGCGTCGTCAGATCCTCGGGAAACTCGAGCAGCATGGCGCGCATCATCGGCAAGCCTTTCTCCGCCGCTTCGACCGCGCAGCCGAACAAGTACGGCATCAGACTGCTTTTCAGCTCCGTGAAGCAGCGAAGGACGTCTACGGATTCTTCGTCGAACAGCCATGGCACGCGGTACGTTTCGTTGCCGTGCAGCCGGCTGTGCGAACTGAGCATCCCGAACGCGACCCAACGCTTGTAGATGTCCGCCGGAGCCGTCCGCTCGAACCCGCTGATGTCGTGGCTCCAGAAGCCGAAGCCGGACAAGCCGAGCGACAAGCCGCCGCGAAGCGTCTCGGCCATCGAATCGTAGTTCGCGGAGCAGTCGCCGCCCCAGTGAACCGGGAACATCTGGCCGCCTGCCGTTGCCGAACGGGCGAACAGCATCGCCTCGTTCTTCCCGCGATTCTCCTCTAGCGCCTCGAATACCGCTTGGTTATAAAGCTGCGTATAGTAGTTGTGCATTCTCATCGGATCGGAGCCGTCGTAGTAGACGACATCGGTAGGAATACGCTCGCCGAAGTCGGTTTTAAAGCAATCGACCCCCATGTCCATGAGCGCTTTCAGCTTGTCTTTGAACCACTTGGTCGCGGCCGGGTTCGTGAAGTCGACGAGACCCATGCCCGCCTGCCACATATCCCACTGCCATACGCTGCCGTCCGCTCTGCGCAATAGATAGCCGTTCTCCATGCCCTCTTGGAACAGAGGAGATTTCTGCGCGATGTAGGAGTTGATCCATACGCAAATTTTCAGCCCGCGATCTTTCAAGCGACGGAGCATGCCTTCCGGATCGGGGAACATCGCCTTATCCCATTCGAAGTTGCACCACTCGTACTCTTTCATCCAGAAGCAATCGAAGTGGAACACGCGAAGCGGAATGCGGCGCTCCGCCATGCCTTCGATGAAGCCGTTCACCGTCGCCTCGTCGTAGTCGGTCGTGAACGACGTCGTTAGCCACAGGCCGAACGACCATGCGGGCGGAAGCGCGGGTTTGCCGGTCAGCTTCGTGTAGTTGTTCAGAACGTCCTTCAGCGTCTCGCCGCCGACGATGAAATATTCGAGCGTCTCGCCCTGCACGCTGAAGCCGACTTTGGAGACGACCTCGGAAGCGATTTCGAACGATACCCGCTCCGGATGGCCCACGAATACGCCGTAGCCGTTGCTAGACAAATAGAACGGCACGTTCTTATACGCTTGCTCGCTGCTCGTCCCGCCATCCTCGTTCCACGTATCGACGACTTGTCCGTTTTTGACGAAAGGAGTAAATCGCTCGCCCAGGCCGTAAATTTGTTCGCCGACGCCAAGGTCGAGCATCTCTCGGAAATACGGCGTTCCGTCAACGTCTTTAATGTATGCCGCTGCTCTATGAGCCGTTCCCGTCAACTTGCGGCCGTTATAAGCGAACGTCAACCCCCAAGACGGGGTCTTGCGGATCTTCGCCGTAAGGCCTCCGGTCGTCAGCGTCGCGTGTTCGTCCGTCTGCTCCGTTGTCGCGTTGACGCTTTCGTCCTCATTGATCCGGAAATTCGGGCCGAGCCGCTTTGCGCCCGCATGGTGAATCCAACGAACGCGGATCACGTCTTCCATCGGCGAGCTGATTTCCGCCGTAAGCATCGTTCCGTTCAGCGTATCGCCTTTGATTCTGATCGGTTTTACCGCGCAGTATGCCGTCAGCGTGCCTTTCGATTCGCGAACTTCGCGAACATCGACCGGGGTTTGAAGCTCGACGCCTTTGCGCGTTTGCCAGTAACCGTCCGTAAATTTCACCGATATTCCCCCATGAAGAAAAATATGCTTGCATGCTATAATGATATTGTCATTATTCCATGACTTCTTCGTGAAAATTGCTCATTAATAACATGATTTTGACTTCATCTATCGACAAGAGGGAGGCAAATCGACTTCCATGAACAAATCGCTGCTGAAAGAAGAACGCAAGCATGGCACGCCGGTCTATCCGGTCAGCCTATACGAGATTACGTGCTCGCCCGACCATCCGCTGCTGTACCTCCATTGGCACGACGAGCTCGAGTTTCTGCTCGTTACGGAAGGACGTGCCGCTTTCCGCGTCGACGCAAGCGATTACGAATTAAACGCGGGAGAAGCGATCTTCGTGAATTCCGGCCTGCTCCATTCCGGCTCGGTCCTTGGCGAAGAGCCATGCTCGTTCGTGGCGGTCGTGTTCCATCCGAGCCTGTTCGGGAACGGTTCGATCGACTATTTGTTCGACCAATATATCGTCCCCGTCATCCAAGAAACGTTACGATTGCCGGTCCATCTGCAGAGGCGGACGGGGCCGGCAATCGAACTGCTGGATATGCTTCATAGAATCGCGAAAGCCAACCGCGATATGCGGTTGGCTTCGGAGATGGAAATCAAAGGCTTATTATTTATTTGCTTGTCCAGAATGCTCGCGCTTAGCGAACCGACGGCGGGTCCGCGACGCGAGCAAGACGATTACCGGATCGATAGGCTGAAAGCGGTCATAGAACACATCGAGCAGCATTATGCCGAAACGATCACGCTGCGGCAGCTTGCCGGAATCGCTTGCATGAGCGAATCGTACTTTTGCCGGTTTTTCAAGAAAATCACGACCAAGAGCCCGGTCGAGTATATGAACGGCTACCGCGTCCAACAAGCCGCGGCGCGGCTAAGAGAGACGGACGACAAAATGATGGAGATCGCCTTGGACGTCGGCTTCAACAGCCTCAGCTACTTCAACGTCGTCTTTCGCGGGCGTTACGGTTGTACGCCCAGCGATTACCGGAAAAAGCTTATACGCGTCGGATCATGAACGATGAGGCGAACGCGACGATCGAAGCGGCGAAGCCGAACAAGAACAGTTGGTCGATGCCCGTGAAGAAATCGCCCGCTCCGTTCAATATCGCGCCCATGATCGTTACGCCGATCGCGGTGCCGATATTCCGCGAGAACAGGCTGAGCGACGTCGAGACTCCTTTCTGATGCGCTTCGACCAACTGCTGAGAACCGATCGTCGACACGGTCGAGATCAAGCCGAAAGCGAGTCCTTGCACGATTAGCGCAACGAAGACGTACCAGAATCCGTTGCCGTGCTCCATCAGGAACAGCAACAGCCCGGAGACGACGAGAATCGCATTGCCGACGATCAGCAGCTTCGAATAGCCGAAGCGCAATATCCACTTCCCCGCCGGAACGGCCACCGCCATCCAGCCGAACGACATGCTTAGGAGCGCAAGGCCGCTCTCGAAGATGGAGTACCCTTCCTCTTGCAGGAACAGCGGGACGAAGCTGGACGTGCCGAACAGCGATACGCATGCCAGAAATCCGTTAACGTTAATCCATGTTACCGCCCGGTTGCGCAACAGCGACAACGGAATAATCGGCGATGCGTGTCTGCGCTCGTAGAGATAGAACGCGATCATCGCGACTGCTCCTCCTGCCCCGTAGGCATATGCATACTGTTCCACGGTCGTCGTTAACAGAAGCAAGCTGACGCCGATCGCGAACAGCACGGATCCGCCGAAGTCGATCGTCGATTTGCGCGGGGTGTACTCCTCCTTATAAAACTTCAGCAGGATCACCGAAACGATGCAGATCGGGATATTAATGTAGAAAATCCATCTCCAGCTCGCGTATTCCACGAAGAACGCGCCCAGCATCGGGGCTAATACGGCGGACAAGCCCCACATTCCGGTGAATAGCGCTTGGATTTTGCCCCGTTTCTCGATCGAGAACAGATCGCCTGCGATAATAGCCGGGAACGGCATCATAATGCCGGCGCCGATTCCCTGAAGCGCCCGATACAGGACGAGCTGCAGCATCGATTCGGACAATCCGCACAGGATAGAACCCGCCAAGAACAGAATAAGTCCGCTGGAGAATATCGTTTTGCGTCCGAATAAATCCGAGATGCGGCCCGCTACGGGGGATACGACCGTAGACATGATCATATAAGAGGCGAAGCTCCATGCGTAAAGCTGCATGCCGCCGAGCTCGTCCGCGATGACCCCCATCGTCGTGTTCGCGATCGTCGTATCCATGGAGGCGACGAGCATCGCCAGAACGATGCTGATCATGACGGGGAGCCTGCTCGATCGCGCCGCAGATGTATCGGTAATTGAACGCTGTGGACTGGACATTCGGACTCCTCCTTTTTACAATAGCAATTAATAATAGCTTTCCGATAAGGAGAATTCAATATGTCGAACCGCAATCCTCGCATCATTCATTCGGTTATATTCAGTTTGAAGCACGCGCAAGGTTCCGAGCAGGAGCGCCGTTTCCTGGAAGACGGACGAAGCATCCTGAGCGGAATTCCCGTCGTCAACGACTTTCAGGTGTTCCGGCAGGTCAGCCCTAAGAACGATTACGACTTCGGATTCTCCATGGTATTCGACAGTCAAGCGGACTATGAGGCGTATAACGATCATCCCGCGCACTCCGCGTTCGTTAACGAGCGCTGGAAGGTCGAGGTCGAGAAGTTTCTCGAAATCGATTACGAAGCGATATAATGCGCAAAAGAGACCTTCGCGGTCTCTTTTCTATTTGTCGTCTCTTTCAGATCGTATACGGGTTTGCCTCGATGGACTCGGCTTTCGCGACCGCATCCTCCAGCGTCATGCCGACGAAAGCTTGCGCGGGGAACAATCTTCCGCTCTTCTTATCGTCCACGAATGCGCCGACCGCGATGCCCGGCACGACGCTTTCGACGGCGTTCGGCGCCTGAGAGCCGCCCATATCCGTCCTGCACCAGCCCGGATCCGCCAAACTCATAATGACGTTCGTGCCCTCCAGACGGGACGCCAGATCCTTCGTGAACTTGTCCAGCGCCGCTTTGCTTGCCGCGTAGCCGAGCTGTTCCGGCTCGTTGCGGATGCCGCTCGTCGTGTTGATGACGCGTCCGAAGCCGCGCTCGATCATCTTGGGAAGAAGACGAAGGCATATCGTCGCCGGGGCATTGAAGTTAATGCGGAAGCTCATGTCGAAATCTTCCTGGGGAGTCGTCCAGTAGTCGCTGCGATAAGCGATCTGCACCGCCGCGTTATTGAAGACGATATCGATATTCGTTCCTTTCGCTTCGATTGCATCCAACATCCCGACGACTTCGCTAGGGTTGGCCAGTTCGGCTTGCACGCTGTAAACCTCGACTCCGAGCGCCCGGACATCTTGCTCCATCATTCTCGTGTTCGCCAGGTTGCGGCTGTGCAGAATGAGATTGCAGCCTTTCCTCGCCATATACATTGCCGTCTGGTAGCCGACCCCGCGGCTTGCGCCCGTGACGAGCGCCCATTTTCCTCTAACGTTAACCATATGTACTCTCCTTTGCATCGTTGTGAACGCGCGTTTACAATCGAACGTCTACCATTATAATCGGCATTGGAGAGAACGTCAAAACGGGCGGCGGAACGAATAACGACAGTCCGGCCGTTAGCGTGAAATAAAAACCTTTTGCAGCTATTCTCGTTACTTGGAGTTATGTTGGGCTCAATAGCGACGAAAAGCAGTTATTTTATTCCCAAATTCGGATTTTCTCCATTCATTGATTATTTAACTTCGATCGGTTGTTATTTCCTCCATTTTTGCTTTATGCGGAACCTTAACTGTCGATTTGCTTTTATTCCTAATTCGCGAAAAAACCATCCTTAACGGATGGTCTCCGATCGCTACTTCCCCAACGCTTCCTTCACCGTGTCTACGAACATGTCGAACAGCTCGTCGTCTTCCTCCAACCGCTCGTCCACGACAGATATTTCTTCCTCGCTGCCCGGCTCGTTGCTGAAATTAAGCGCATAGTTCCAGTCGTACTTGCCATCGTCGCTTTGCAGCGTAATTTCGTACGGCTGTTTATGGCCTTCGACCGCAAACCGCACGTGACCGAGGTATCCTTTCTCTTCCGTGTAACTCATCGTCGCGCCCAGCACCTGTACGTTCATGCGTTGCATCTCCTTCGTTTGATACAATTTGTATCATATTTTGATTCACTTTTAGCTTACATTTTGAATAACATCTCTATTTCCGTGCATAAATACGATCTCTACCCCTTGACATGATACGTTACGTATCATAAATTAGTGATAGTAATAGTAGAGACTTGAGAGTTCAAGGAGTTAGGGAACATGACAATGGGCGATCGTTTAAGAGCTTTGCGGCTTCAGAAGAAAATCTCGCAAGGCGAAGTCGCGCGTTATATCGGAATTACGCGATCGGCTTACAGCCACTACGAAATTAACAATCGACAGCCCGTTTACGATACTCTCATTAAACTGTCTGCGTATTTCGACGTTTCCTTGGATTATATTATAGGCGGATCTACGGGTAAAACAAAACCCGAAACGCCGGAGGTCCAGGAAACGAACGAAGTCCTCGATCTGCTCAAGCACATGAGCCATGAGCAGCGCATGCAATCGATCCATCTCTTAAGGGATTTAATACGCCAGCGTAACGAGGAAAGCGGCTAGCGCATCCGCCAGCCGCTTCGTTTAACCCGCGCTCTTGGCTTCGTCATGGCACAGCGGTAACGTGATCTCGAACGTGCTGCCTGTCGGCGTTCGGTTAAAGACGCGAATCGTTCCTCCGTGCAGCTCGACGATTTCTTTGACGATGGCCAGTCCCAACCCGCTGCCTCCCGACCGGGAATGCCGGTATTTGTCTTTCTTGTAGAACCGATCGAAGATATAGGGCAAATCTTCGGGATTGATCCCTTCCCCGTTATCCGACACGGACAGCTTCACGCAGCCGCTCTCGACGGACGCGGCGAACGCAATTTCAATGCTGCCTCCCCTGGGCGTATACCGGGTCGCGTTATAGACCAAGTTCTCGAATACGCGATTCATGCGTTGAACGTCGATCGACACCTGCATGAAGGCGATGGCAGGATCGTTCAACGAGCAATCGAACCGAATCCCTCTCTGTTCCAACTCCATCCCGTACTGCTCCTGCAGATTATCCCGCCAATCCGCCAGCGCAAGACTCTCTAGGATAAGCTCTACTTTCCTTGATTGCAGCACCGATATTTCGAACAAATCCTGAATGAGCGAATTCAAGCCTTCGACCTTCGTCAGCATAAGCCGAATCGTCGCATTCCGCTGTTCTTCGTCACTGATGACATGATCGCGAAGCGCTTCCAGATAACCCTGCAGCAAAGTAATCGGCGTTCGCAAATCGTGGGAAATGTTGCTGACGAGCTGTTTTCGCGCATGCTCCATCCGCTCCAGCTCCGACTTGGCGTTCTCCACCGTCGCGTAAGAGCGCTGCAGCTCCTCCGTCCGCTCGGTGATCTTGAGCTCGAGCGAGTTGTTCCAATCCTTCAACTCCTCGGACATCTGTTCCACGCGTTCGTAAGTTTGAGAGAATCTGAACGATATAATGAAGGAGTTCATGAGAATAAGGAACAACAAGCCGAATGGCACAAGGTCGATCGATTGCCTGAATCCGTTATAGAACATCATATCGTTAACGATCGTGATCAGCAGACCCGAGACGCCCACGAGCGCGAGCTTCGCCCCTTCGCGTCTGCGAATGCCCGCTAGCAATATCGAGGTGAAAGCGGAGAATCCAAGCGCGAGCACGTAAAATTGATAAGCGACGAGGAATGACGAGAATACGTACGTCGGCGTCGCGATCGTAAACAGCACGAGCGCGACGCCACCCCAACCGGCCGCCAAATAACCGATCCGGTTCACTTCCTGCGGGTACATGCGATAGAAATAACCGTATCCGGCCCACCCGCTGACCGCGAACGCGATATATTCGAATCGAATGGCAGTCGTCCAGTTAAATCCCGGAATCCATTGTACGAACATGCCTTCGCCGATCGATCCCATTCGCAACGCCACGAACAAGCAGAGCAATGCGAACAGCAGGTTCGCGATTTCTTGTCTTCTGAGCGCAAACAGCCCGAGATGGTAAATGCCGATCATGATCAAACAACCGAAGACGATCATTTCCTGTGCTTCGTAATTAAAGCTTAACTTCTGGATCTGATCGTTCTCGCCGAAAATGAACGACGAACGGATGCCGCCGCGGCGGTGGTCGAAGTTCGATACATGCAATTCAAGCTCGGTCAACGTACCGGCGGCGTTATAGATAACGGTCGCAGGTACTTGATACGGAACTGTGCTTTCGGCATCGTGACCGGCAATGCCCCGGCTAGCCGAAAGCTGCCCGTTCACGTAGAGCTCGTAGGCCGTCATAATATTGGGTACTCGGATCGCCAATTGACGTTCCGTCGGATCGTGATGAATGTGCAGCCTATAGACGGCGTGTCCCCGGTTGGGCAAATCATTGCCGTCGCCGGGCATCGTCGAACCCCAAATGCCCGGAACTTGCATCGTCGTGGCCAGCCTGTCCGACGATTCCGTTCGGACGCCTGAACCGAGCCATTCGAACTCCCATTCTCCGTTCAACGGCACGGGGCCATCCTTAACCCAATTCCAATCCGTCAAGTCAAGAACGCCTTGCTTGGCTTCCGGAGGCTTAGGAGACGGGTCCGCTGCCATGCAGCCGGTCAGTGCCCATACGAGCGCTAGAAACACGGTTAACCCGCACAGCCGTTTGCCTAGCTTCATTAGTCCTGTATTCCCCTTGCGTGACACCTCTTCCGCACGCTCCCCCGGTCGCCGACCCGCGTCGATCTTTCCATTCGAACGTCATTGTAACGGTGGATTGCTTACACGTCAACGCTTTCGTTATAATATAGCGTGATAGTCCGACCGATCGATATGGGGGATAAGCCTATGAAGGAATCTGCTGCTAAAGTGCTAGTCGTGGATGACGAAGTCGAAATCACTCAATTAATCACCTTATACTTGCAGAGAGAAGGTTTCGACGTTTACGTCGCGCATGACGGAGAAGACGCGTTGCGGATTGCCGCCACCCTGCTTCCGGACCTCGTTATTCTGGACGTGAACTTAGGGCGGATGGACGGCATCGACGTGTGCCGCAGACTTCGATCCGGTTCTTCCTCCGACGTCCCTATCCTCTTCTTAAGCTGTAAAAGCGAGGATAACGATATTATCCGCGGCTTATCCGAAGGCGGAGACGATTACGTAACGAAACCGTTCAGCCCGAGCCAGCTCGTCGCCAGGGTGCAGGCGCATCTGCGCAGAAGCCGCACCCGCGAGCGAAGCGCGGAAGAACCGGCGACGACGATCCAATATAACGGAATGGAGATCGATTTCCGCAGCCTGGAAGTCCGCTTGCACGGCGACCGATTGAATTTATCCGTTAAAGAGTTCGAGCTGCTGTCCGTACTGGCGCGGGAACCTAACCGGGTGTTTCCGCTGGAAGACCTCTACCGGAGAGTCTGGCAGACCGACAGCATGGGCGACACGCGAACTTTAATGGTACATATTAGCAACCTGCGCAAAAAGCTTGAACAGGACCCTTCCCGCCCGCGTTGGATTCGTACCGTGCGCGGATTCGGCTACCGCTTTACGCCGGACTCCTCGGACGAAGACGAGGCCTGCGAAACCGAACATGCAGCGAACGAATAAGCTGCGACCATTAATCATCCGATTAGACGATGAATGTAAAGGAAGTTAAACACGCGATGCGAATGGCACAAGACTGGCAAGACTACGAACTACTGGATACCGGCAACGGCGAAAAGCTGGAGCGTTGGGGCAACGTCATCCTGCGCCGTCCCGACCCTCAGATTATATGGCCCCTCGTATCCGAGAACGATGAATGGCGCAAAGCCGACGGCCATTACCACCGGAGCAACAGCGGCGGCGGGCAATGGACGTTCCGCAAGACGCTGCCGGAACGTTGGAGCATCTCATACGGTCCATTAAGATTCCATATTAAGCCGACCAACTTCAAGCATACCGGCTTATTCCCCGAGCAAGCGGTGAACTGGAGCTGGATCATGGATACGATCCGCTCCGCCGATCGTCCGATCCGCGTGCTTAATCTGTTCGCCTATACGGGCGGGGCGACCGTCGCCGCGGCTGCAGCCGGCGCGGATGTCTGCCATGTCGATGCCGCTAAAGGCATGGTGCAATGGGCGAAGGAAAACGCGCAGTTGTCCGGGTTGCAGGACGCACCGATCCGCTACATTACGGACGACGTGTTCAAGTTCGTGCAACGAGAGCAAAGACGGGAGCGCCAATATGACGCGATCATCATGGACCCGCCGTCTTACGGACGCGGACCGAACGGCGAGATGTGGAAGCTGGAAGAGAATCTGTTCCCGTTCCTGGAGTCGTGCATGTCCATTCTGTCCGACCGGCCGTTGTTCGTCCTGATCAACTCTTATACGACGGGAATCTCCCCTACCGTGCTTCGCAACCTGCTGCATCTGTCTATCGGCCGCAAATTCGGCGGCACGATCGATTGCGGAGAAATCGGATTGCCGATCACCCGCAGCTCATTAACGCTTCCTTGCGGGATCTATGGGCGCTGGGAGAGCGATAAGTAAACCGCGACGCAAGTCATGTCAGTGTTTGGAGCGTGAATCGTGAATCTATACCGCAAGGCTGCATGGATAGGCATTGTCGCCATGGCTCTCTTGACCGGCGCTTGCTCGAACGCGGCGCACAATCCTGCCGGAGACGGCAATCCGCTCGTCAAACCGTCCGAACCTCCGCTGATCGATACGTCAGACGCTCCGCCCGCTGCCGTCGATCAACCGCCGCAATCGACCGTACGGGAAGCTACGCTAATCGCCGTCGGCGATATTATGGTGCATATGCCACAGCTTCCGGCCTACTATGATGCCGCGAGCAAACGATATTCTTTTAACCCTTGGTTCGATCAGGTGAAGCCGATCTTCCAAACGGGCGATTGGGTATTCGGCAACCTCGAAACTCCGTTAGCAGGCCAAGCGTTGAAGTATACGGGATATCCTCGCTTCAACGCCCCGGCCGAGCTTGCGACCGCGCTCGTGGACGCCGGGTTTGACGTCGTATCCACGGCCAATAACCATTCGATGGACCGAGGTTTCCCGGGCGTTGTACGAACGCTCGAGAACGTCAGGAAATCCGGACTCGTCCCCGTCGGAACGGCTGTCGACGAGGAAGATGCCGGGCGTCTTACGATCGTGGAGCGGGAGGGCATTAAGCTAGGATTCCTCGCCTACACGTACGGGACGAACGGGATTCCGATTCCCGAGGACAAGCCATTCAGCGTCAACTTGATCGATTCGAAGAAGATCGTCGCGGAGATCGCATCGCTGAGAAGCGCGGGAGCGGACGTCGTGGCCGTATCCCTCCACTTTGGACTCGAATATCACCGTATGCCGAGCAAGCAGCAAATCCAGCTCGCCCATAAGCTTATCGCCTCCGGGGCGGACATCGTCCTCGGATCGCATCCACACGTCGTGCAGCCTCTCGAACGGGTATCGATTCCGGCATCCGAGAGCGTAAGCGGCATCGCCCGCAATGGAGTCGTCATCTATTCTCTCGGCAATTTTATCTCGAATCAGACGGGAGATTGGAAAGACGTCGGACTTATTCTTAAGGTGAATATCGCCAAAACCGAGCTGGCGGACGGAACCTCGGTCATCGAGCTTAAGCAAGTGGAGACGATTCCGACTTGGGTGCATATCGAATCGATCCGCAAGCAACGCTATTATACGATTATTCCATTGGAACAGGCGCTGCACAGCCGTAACAACCCGAAACTGGAGCCGCAGGATTACGCTGACATGCGGCGAATGCTGGACGGCACGAACAAACTTCTGAAGCAAAAGGTCGGGTCCGGCGACTAAATCGGCTCGACAAAGGCATATATCCCCGTATTCGCGGAATCGATCCGGAAAATACGGGGATATATGCCTCTTTTTATGATGAATAGGTAACCTGCGTTACATCGCATTCGATTCTACGTTCTCTTCGTTGCCTTCCCCGGGCGATTCGCCGGCGGATTGCTGCTTCGCGGCCGCCGCTGCGGCGGGCGCGTCGCGCGTTCCGGCGACTTTGCCGAACAAATAGACGAGCAGCTGCCGGTTATGGCTGGACACGCGATCCAGCGAACGGCCGACGATCGCATTGCGAACGTTGACGCCGCGCTCGACTTCCGAGCGCCCTAGGACCGTCATCGTCACCCAGACGATACGGCGATCCCCCTCGTCCCGATTCCGTTCGACCAGTCCGTTGCGCTCCATCCGGTCTAGCAGCGTCGTGATCGCGGCCGGAGTCGTCTCCAGATGCGGGAGCAAATCCGACGGCTTCATCGGTTCGTGCGCTTGCAGCAGCTCCAGCACCTCCAGTTGGCCGACCGTCAGCCCGGGAGCCAATTCCTCTTCCATTCGGGTGTTCCAATCTTTCGTGAGCTTAGCCCAGCTTTTCACAAAATCCGCCGCATTTTCCATGAGTGCGCTCCTTTCATCCCGAACAATGCCTTCTCTTTTATTATACGCAGAGGCCATGTCGAAAGATAGATTAATGCAATTAAATGTTTCCGACATGGTCCACCATATCCGCGAACGTCCCGACAATCCATGACATATGCTAATAGGAAAACGTGGAGAATCGAGTAGGATAAGCAAGGAGGCTTGGATATGGCTTCTATGGATGAGAGAATACGAATGATCGGCAGAATGGCGAAGGACGCCGGGTTAATAGAAGACCCACAGTGGCTGGATCGGCTGTGCGAGCCGGTGCCGCTGTGGGTCGTATTGGATATGATGTTGAAATGGATCGATCGAAGCGAGCCGGCTAACGGACCTTACGATTAATCGTTGGATTTGATGAGCGTTGGCAGCGGCTTCTTGAACGTGACGATTACCGCGTCGCCTCGTTCTACGGCCGTCATCTGCTTGCCTTGCCCTCTGCGATCGTCGATCGGCGCCGCTTCCGAAGTGAATTCCGACAGCGCCCCGCTTGCGCTCAATATTAACAAAGTGACCGCTTCTTTGACGAGGAAGCCGTCGATCAGCTTCGTGCCGTTCGGCTTTACGCGTTTGCCTTCCTTGAATTCGAACGTCTGAATGCCTTTGCCGCCGCGCCCTTGAATCGGATAGTCAAGCAGCAGCGAACGTTTGGCGTAGCCGTGGTCCGTAACGACAAGCACTTCTCCTTCGTCGCCCGCGACTTGGAACGCGCCCGTAACCGCGTCGTTCTCTTTCAAGACAATGCCTCTTACCCCGCCCGCGACTTTGCCTTGCAGGCTAACCTCCGATTCGCTGAACCGAATGCTCATGCCTTGCTCGGTCACGAGCATCAGATCTGCCGGAGCGTCGGAACGGAACACCGTAATGATCTCGTCGCCGTCCGCGACTTTGCAGGCGGCGATCGCCATATTGCGGCTCGTGGCGTACTCGGCCAGCGCCGTGCGTTTCACTTGGCCTCTTCTCGTCGCGAACACGAGGACAGGCCCGCCCTCATCCCCGGAATCGCCATCGGATGTTTGCGTTGACGCCAGCTCCGCCGGCTTGGCCGCAATGACGCCGACGATCCGATCGTCCTTCGTCAGTCCCGGCAGCAGGTTGACGATCGCCGTTCCGGTGTCCTTCCACTTGAATTCCGGGATCTGATGGACCGGCAGCAGGTAGTATTGCCCTCTCTGCGTGAAGATCAGAAGCGGATCGAGCGTGCTTACGCCGAGGCTCCAGCGAATGACGTCGCCTTCCTTCACACCCGCGCTTTCGAGTTCCCCGCCCGAACGCGTGAACGACAACAAGCTTGTACGCTTTACGTATCCTTCCCGGCTGAGCGTCACGATGACGTCTTCCGCAGGGACGGTCACCTCTAGATTGACCTTGATTTCCTCGACTTCTCCCTGGATAACCGATCGGCGGTCGATGCCGAACTTGTCGCGGATTTCCGTGAGCTCGTCCTTGATGACGCCGAGCAGCTTGCGCGGGTTGTCCAGAATCGAGCGGTACAGCGCGATTTTCTTGAGCATTTCCCCATGTTCTTTCTCCAACTGCGTAATCTCGAGATTCGTTAGCCGGTAAAGCTGGAGCGTCAAGATCGCATCCGCTTGGCGCTCGGAGAAGCCGTATTCGGCGATCAGGTTGTTCTGCGCGTCCTGGCGGTTCTTCGATCGCTTGATCGTCTCGATGACTTGGTCGAGAATGTTCAGCGCTTTGACGAGACCTTCCAAGACGTGAGCACGATCCTCCGCTTTCTCCAGATCGTATTGGGTACGGTGAGTCACGACTTCTTTCTGGTGCCCGATGTACGCGTCCAGCATCGCCTTGATGCCGAGCTGCTGCGGCGCTTTGTTGACGATGGCGACCATGTTGAAGCTGTAAGCCGTCTGCAGATCCGTCTTCTTGAGCAGGAACGCTAGAATGCCTTCCGCATCCGCGTCCTTCTTCAGCTCCACGACGATGCGAAGGCCGTTGCGACCGCTCTCGTCGCGCACCTCAGCGATGCCTTCGACCTTCTTCTCGAGCCGAAGGTTATCGATGGCGTTCACGAGCTTGGATTTGACGACTTGGTACGGAATTTCCGTAACGACAATCTGCTGCTTGCCGCCGCGCAAATCCTCGATCGCCGTCTTCGAACGCAAATAAATCCGGCCCTTGCCGGTTTCGTAAGCTTCCCGAATGCCGTCTTCGCCCATGATGATGCCGCCGGTCGGAAAGTCGGGACCGCGAACGATCGTCATAAGCTCGGGAACGGTAATGTCCGGCTTGTTCATGATCGCGATACAGGCGTCGATCACTTCGCGCAGGTTGTGCGTCGGAATTTCCGTCGCGAAACCGGACGAGATGCCGCTTACGCCGTTGACGAGCAGGTTCGGATAACGGGCCGGCAGCACGACCGGCTCCTTCGTCGTATTGTCGAAGTTGTCCTTGAACTGCACGGTCCGCTTCTCAATGTCGCGCAGCAGCTCCATGGCGATCCATGAAAGCCGGGCCTCCGTATAGCGCATCGCCGCGGCGGGATCGTCGTCCATCGAACCCCAGTTGCCGTGGCCGTCCACGAGCGGATGGGCCATCTTCCATGGCTGCGCCATCCGGACCATGCCTTCGTAGATCGAAGAGTCGCCGTGCGGATGGTAATTGCCCATAACGTCGCCGACCGTCTTCGCGGACTTGCGATACGGCTTGTCGGGCGTATTGCTCGAATCGTACATCGCGTACAGAATACGCCGTTGAACGGGCTTGAGACCGTCGCGTACGTCGGGTATCGCGCGGTCTTGAATAATATATTTGGAATAGCGTCCGAAGCGGTCGCCGACGACCTCTTCCAGGAACGCGGGCAAAAAGTTTTCCAGCAAACTCAATGAATTTCCCCCTCAACATTTACGGAATATTCGAAACCATCTCATACCCTGTGCGCTGGTGGCGCTGCGGAGTTGCACGGGGTCACAGATTACTCCTCATATTCCGTAAAATCGACGTTCTCGATGATCCATCGTTTTCTTGGGTCGACTTTATCGCCCATGAGCGTCGTTACGCGGCGTTCCGCTTTGGCGGCGTCCTCGATCTGGACTTGGAGGAACGTGCGCGACTCCGGATTCATCGTCGTCTCCCACAACTGGTCGGGATTCATCTCGCCAAGTCCTTTATAACGCTGCAGCTCCGCGTTTTTGCCGAATTCCTTTAAATAGTTGGCGAGCTGGTCTTCCGTCCATGCATAGCGCACCGTCTCCAGCTTGCCGGATTTGCGGGTTATCTTATACAGCGGAGGCTGGGCGATGAACACTTTGCCCGCGTCGATGAGCGGTTTCATGTAACGATAGAAGAACGTCAGCAGCAGCACCTGAATGTGCGCTCCGTCCGTGTCGGCGTCGGTCATGATGACGATCTTGGAATAATTGCATTCCTCGACGTCGAATTCCGAGCCGATCCCGGCGCCGATGGCGGCGATGATCGCTTTGTATTCCTCGTTCTTCAAGATATCGAGCAGCTTCGCCTTCTCCGGATTCATCGGCTTGCCCTTCAGAGGCAAGATCGCCTGGAACTTGGAGTCGCGCCCCTGCTTGGCCGAGCCGCCGGCCGAATCGCCTTCGACGATGAACAGCTCGTTGCGGGTGTAGTCCTTGGACTGCGCCGGCGACAGCTTGCCGCCGAGGCTTGGGCTCTCGCTCTTCTTCTTCCCGCTGCGTACTTCCTCGCGGGCTTTGCGGGCGGCTTCGCGGGCTTTGGACGCTTGCACGGCTTTCTTGATCAGCGATCCTCCGACTTGCGGGTTTTCCTCCAGGAATACCGCCATCTTCTCCGCCACGATCGCGTCGACGGCGCTGCGCGCGGACGCGCTGCCGAGCTGGTCCTTCGTCTGACCGACGAATTCGACTTCCGCCATCTTAATATTGATGACGGCCATCAGCCCTTCGCGCAAATCGTTGCCCTCGAGGTTTTTGTCCTTCTCCTTGAGCTGGCCGGTCTTGCGGGCATATTCGTTCAGGACGCGCGTGTAAGCCGTCTTAAAGCCCGTCTCATGCGTGCCGCCGCCGCGCGTGGGAATCGAGTTGACGAACGATGCCAGCGTCTCCGTATAGCCGTCGTTGTACTGGAGCGCGATCTCGACTTCGATGTCGTCCTTCTCGGCCGCGAAGTGGATAACGTCGTGCAGAACCGTCTTCTCTTCGTTCAGAAACTGAACGAATTGCTTCGCGCCGCCGTCGTAATGGAAAATATCCTCTTTGCCCGCGCGCTCGTCCTTCAAGATAACCTTCAGGCCCGAGTTCAGGAACGCGATCTCCTGCAGCCGTTCGGAGAGCGTATCGTAGTTCATGCTGATGTTGCCGTGGAACACTTTCGCATCCGGCTTGAACGTGACTTTCGTTCCGGTCCGGTTCGTGTTGCCGATGATTTGCAAGCCGCCGACGGTTTCGCCGACATGCTCCTTGCCGCTCGCGTCGACCCACGTCTCGAAGCGCATCTTATGAATTTTGCCTTCGCGGTAAATTTCGACCTCCAGCCACTCGGACAGCGCGTTCGTAACCGAAGCGCCTACGCCGTGCAGTCCTCCCGATTTCTTATAGCCGCCGCCGCCGAATTTGCCGCCCGCGTGGAGCATCGTGAAGACGACCTGCGGCGTCGGAATACCGGCCTTGTGCATTCCCGTCGGGATTCCCCTGCCGTTATCCTGTACCGTGACGGAGTTATCTTTATGTACGGTAACGTCGATCTTGGAGCAAAACTTGCCGAGGTGCTCGTCCACCGCGTTGTCGACGATTTCCCATAGCAAGTGGTGCAAACCGGACGACGTCGTGCTGCCGATGTACATCCCCGGTCTTTTGCGGACGGCCGTCAAGCCTTCGAGTACTTGAATGTCATCCGCGCCGTATCCGCTGTCAACCGCGGCGGCCGAAGCCGTGAACAAGTCCATTTGTTCGCTCAAGGATGGTCCCCCTTGTTAGTCTAGAGCGTCTGTCCCGCAGACGCGTTTACCGTATCATTCTAATTCATAACCGCGCCAATGTTCAATAAGCCGAATAACCTTATTCCCATTCCGCGTTAGGCGAACGCAGGCAAAGCGAACCCCTTTTCTATCCCCTGCCGAACGTCGCCTATATCTTCACAAACATAACATATCGACAGAAAAAACGTAAAATATCGACAGTGTAAACGTTTTCTTGACGCTTTTCTCCGGCTTATTATACCATTGAACAGGATGCCGTTGATCGGCGCCAGGAGATTGGGGGAGTCATAATCCGATGTTAAGAAAAATGCTATTCATTCTCGTTGCGAGTTTTATGTTCATGGGTGTCGTAAGCGCGGCGAGCCAGTGGGGAAGCTACAAAGGGTTCGCTATCGTCAAAGCCTTCGTATCCGGCAAAGAGTTCAAGACGAAGAGCACGCCTCCGATCGTCGTGAATGGACAACCAATGGTGCCGCTAAGCCTGCTGAAGACCGCTGGCGTCCCATATACGTACGATGCCAAGAAATTGACCGTCAACGTCAATAAAGCCGCCGTACCTGCCGATCCTTTGAAAGGCGTGCTGAGAACGCTCGGAGACGTATCCTTCTCGATGGTCGGCGGGGAAACGACCGCCTACGTCTATTTCGTCAGAATCGACGACGAGGACAGGGATTGGGAAATGATCGACGGCAAATTCATGCAGCTTGCCAAGCTGAACGCGGACCGTATCGAAGTGAGATATATCGATGAAGACGGGAGCGAGCTCGGTACGATCTCGATCGACAGAAGCACCTACAACGACTTCCTGAACGGCAAACTCGCCGACATATCCGAATTGTGGACCGTCACGGGAAATTTATTCAAGCCCGTACTGACGTCCAAAGAAATCGGCAAGCTCCAGAACGCGGTCGGCGTCGTATTGACCTATGACGAAGACGGCGAACTGCTCGCGCAGGGCTCCGGCTTCGTCATCGACGACGATGTGTTCGTTACCAACTATCATGTCGTAGAAGGCGCGTCGCAAATCATCGTCAGGCTTAACGGCACCGACTACGATATTACGGACTGGTATTACTTCGAGGACGAAGAAGCGGATTTATACGGCGTAAGACTGTCGACGAAGTATTCCGTAAACGGAGACCCGATCGGATCGTCTCCCGAGTATTCGCTCGACTACAATACCGCGATTCCCGCGATAGGCGAGAAAGTCTATGCGATCGGCAGCCCGCAAGGCTTCGAGAACACGCTGTCCGAAGGTATCGTCTCCTCGATCCGGGCCTACGACGGGATGACCTACATCCAACATACCGCGGACATCGATCACGGCTCCAGCGGCGGCGTTCTGTTGAACGAGAAAGGCGACGTCATCGGCGTCACTTCGATGGGGGTCGACGGCACGTTGCTCGAATTCGCGATTCCGATCAAATACGTCGTCCAAGAGTTGAACCGTCTATCCTCCCGTTAACGATCAATCCCCTTAAGCCGGCGATCGCGAGCCGTTCGCGACCTCCGCTTAAGGGGATTGTCTCTTAGTTCAGGATATCTTGTCTCGTAAAGACGAAGAACGACACGAACAACGCTCCGATGCCCCAAATTCCTAGAACAGCCAGCGAGAATCCAAGCGTCATCCCTTCGATCGGCGGAGGCGTTCCGCGCAAATAAGAGCTTAGCTCGAGGTTTACGTTGAAAATGTATTTAGCGTTCGTCCAGGAGGAAGCCATCGCGGACAAAATCGTCCCCGCGATAATCGTCGCCATCATCGTCACGAAGCTGGCGGCCGTGCTGCGGACGAGCACCGACACCATAAGCCCGATAATCGCCACGACCATCGCGGCGAACCATACAAGGCCGGCTTGCATGAGCAGGTACACGCCTTGCGTGACGGCATGCACGTTCGCCGTATCCACTTCCGCCCCGTTCACTTGGAAACCTACGAATACCGGCGCATCCCAACCGGAATAGCCGAAGATCACTCCGGATATCAGGTAACACAGCGCGATCGTAGTCACGATGATTAGCGAAACGTACAGCGACAGAGTCAACAGCTTCGACAGTAAGATGCGCCATCGTCGCACCGGTCTCGTCAGCAGCATCTTGATCGTGCCGGTCGAACGTTCCGAAGACACAAGATCGGAAGCGATCGCAAGCACCATCAGCGGAATGAATAGATTGACGGCGTTGTCGATGAACTGCTTCGTGAACGTCACCGCGTTCGGCGTCTGCGGATTTACGTCATGATCGAGATAATACTGCAGTTGCTGGACGAGCGCCCTCCGCCATTGCTTCCATTCCTCCGGTATCCGATCGCTGCTCAGCGCCCTCGTATTGTCGGATATGCGGTCCTGCAGGTTCGCGCGCCAATCCCCTTTGAATTGCTCCTCGTTCGTCTGGGCGATCTTCATCTGCGCGTACACGAACACCGGAATAAGAATGAGCAGGATCAGGACGATGACGGCAAAACGTTTTTTCTTCCACACTTTCAAAGTCTCGTTCTGCACGAGCGCGAGCAGGTTACCCAATCGTCTCACCCTCCGTCACCTTCAGGAATAGTTCCTCGAGCGATGGCGCGACGCGCTGAACGGATCTCACGCCGATCCCGGCGCCGACGAGCTTGTTAACCCATGCGGACACGCTCGCCTCGTCCATGACCGTCACGATCGCGTCTTGCCAGCCGCTCTGGATCGTTTCATCGATGCGGTGCTCTTCTTCGGCCACGATCCGAACGGCCGGCTGAGCTTCGAACAATCGCCGCGTTTCCTCCGGATTGTCGACCTGCCACACCGTATACGAACCGGCTTGCGATACGAGCGCGTCTACTTCTCCGACGGCGATGACCTCCCCGTGGGCGATAATCGCGACGCGGTCGCACATGAGCTGGATTTCGCTGAGCAGATGGCTGGAGATGAACAAGCTCATGCCGGTACCGGCGAGCATGCGGATGAATTCCCGCAGTTCCTTGATCCCTTTCGGATCGAGACCGTTCGTCGGCTCGTCGAGAATGAGCAGCTTCGGTTTGCATAGCAGCGCCTGGGCGATGCCGAGCCGTTGCCGCATGCCGAGCGAATACGTCTTCACTTTATCGTGGATACGCTGGTCGAGACCGACGATTTCGACGACCTCCGCGATTCTTTCCCTCGTAATCCCCCGCTGCATGCGGGCAAAATGCTCGAGATTCTCCCATCCCGTCATGAAGCTGTACATTTCCGGGTTTTCGACGATGCAGCCGACGTGCGATAGCGCGCGCTCGGGATGAGCGCCGATATCGTCGCCGCAGACGAGTATTCGCCCCGCGGTCGGTTTTACGAGATCGACGAGCATGCGGATCGTCGTCGTTTTGCCTGATCCGTTCGGTCCGAGGAAACCGAATATTTCACCGGCGAACACGTCGAACGATACGTTGCGAATGATCGGTTTGCCGCCGATGTTCTTTTTTAAGCCCTGCACGGACAATACGATGTCACGTTCCGCCTGCGCGAGCGTTGCCATAAAGCTTCCCCCCTCCGTTAATTGAGCGCCTGCATGATCCTTTCCGCGATGCGGTCGTACCCTTCGGCGTTAGGGTGAAAATGGTCCTGCGACAAATATTTCGTCACGTTCGTCTCGAACAGGTCGTACGTCGGCACGACCGTCGCGTTGCCGTCGGCTTGCGCCAGCTCGTAGGCTTTGGCGTTCCACTCCGCGACGATTCCGCTGCCGCTTCTCATCTCGGCCAGGTCGTAGAACGGATTGTATAAGCCGACGTATACGATACGCGCGCCCGCGTTCAATTCCCGCAGCTTCGCGAAAACTTGCTCGAGTCTCGGCGTCACCTCCGGAAGCCGATCCTTCAGCAGCTCTGGAGAGAGGTCTCCGCCTTCGATAATCGATCCGCCGTCCTGCGCGAGCTGGAACAGATCGTTGCCGCCGATCGTGAACAAGATGAGGTCGGCTTTCGCTATCGCGTATTTAAACCCCGTTTCATTGAATTTCTCGATTAAGTGCTTCATTTGGGCGCCGTTAACGGCCAAGTTATTCACGAGCGTCACCGGCTTGTTAAGAACGTCTCCCAGCCTGTCCGTCACCCGCTTCACATAGCCTCGCCCCGTCGGATCTCCGACTCCGTACGTCAGCGAATCGCCGAGCGAAGCGACGAACAGCTCCGGCTTGTCCGCCCAAGCTCCGCCCGTCGCGGCCGCGCCATCCTCCGTCTCCGGAATCGCCAGCCCGTCCTCGGGGAACCACGTATCCTTGAGCGCCCAGCCGAAGCCGACGGCGAGCGCGATCAAACAAGCGAGCGTCGTCAGTCCAAGCACGCGCCATAGCCAAATGCTAGATTTCATCCGTCTCTCCCCCTCGAGTGCGTCTACTGCCGACTTTCCTTTCCTGCATATTCCTTAAGCAACACGATAACGGTTCTCGCGCGGTTTTTCAAATCGAACGCCGGAGAACGGCAAAGCCCGGCTGCGAGCATGGCGCAACCGGGCATTCTATGACAACTCTATTAAGCGGATAAATACCTGTATTGCGCTTCTACCAAGTCCCGGTAGTGTCCGGGCCGTCTCATCAATTCCTCGTGCGTGCCTTGATCGACGATAACGCCGTGATCGAGGACGACGATAAGATCCGCGTTACGGATCGTCGACAAGCGGTGAGCGACGATGAACGACGTTCTTCCTTGAAGCAGCGCCGCTAGCGCCTCTTGGATGCGAAGCTCCGTCTCGGTGTCGATGCTCGCCGTCGCTTCGTCGAGCACGAGGATGCGCGGATCGGCGAGCAGCGCCCGGGCGAACGAGAGCAGCTGCCGCTGGCCGACCGAGAGCGCGTTGCCCCGCTCCTGCACCTCCGTATCGTAACCGTCCGGCAGCATCGAGATAAAGTCGTGCGCACGGACGGAACGCGCCGCCGCTTCGACTTCCGCGTCGGTCGCGTCCGGGCGCCCGTAACGGATATTGTCCCGGATCGTCCCGGAGAAGATGAACGTATCTTGCATGACGATGCCGATCTGCGAGCGGAGGCTATCGATCGTGACGTCTCTTACGTCTACGCCGTCAAGCAGCACCCGGCCCTCTACCGTATCGTAGAACCGGCAGATCAAGTTTACGATCGTGCTTTTGCCGGAACCGGTGTGCCCGACGAGAGCGACCGACATGCCCGGCTTCACGTCGAGGTTAATGCCCTTTAGCGCGGGACGGTCCGCCTCATACCCGAACGACACGTTGTCCAGCGTAACCCGGCCTTCCACGGCATGCAGCTTCTTCGCGTTATCCCGCTCCGGAACGGCCGGCTTCTCGTCCATGAACTCGAAGATCCGTTCCGCCGACGACATCGAGATGAGCAACTGCGAATACATTTGGCCAAGGCGCGTGATCGGCTCCCAGAAGCTGCCGACGTACGTGATGAACGCGACTAGCGCGCCGACGGTCATGGCGTCGGTCTTGATCAGGTAGGTCCCGTACAGCAGAAGAATGAGCGTCCCGATGGCCGAGGTCACTTCGATCACCGGCCCGAACAGCTGATTGAACGCCGAAGCGCGGTTCCACGAACGGATGTTGCTCGAGTTCATGTCGTCGAAGAACGCGATGTTCTCCCGCTCCTGGGCGAACGCCTGCGTGACCCGTATGCCCTGGATGCTTTCGTTCAAATGCGCGTTGATGCGCGACTGCTTGATCCGCACCACCTGCCAGCAATGCCGGATCGTGCGCCGCAGCTTCGAGGAGACGAGGAACATGATCGGCACCGTAATCATAACGGCGATTCCCAGCTTCGGCTCCATGACGAGCAGAATGATCGTAATGCCGACGAGCTGGAGAATATCGATAATCGTATTAATGACGCCGTTCGTGAACACCTCTTGCAACGAGTTGACGTCGTTCGTGACGCGCACGAGAACGGAACCCGCCGGCCGCTTATCGAAGAAGCGGAAAGACAGCGACTGAATATGCTTGAACAAAGCCGTCCGAAGGTCGGAGATGACTTTCTGCCCGGTGATGTTCGTCTGCTTGATCGTGTAGTGCTGCGCCCACCAGCGCATGCCGTACATCGCCAGCATCGCGAGCACGATCGCGACAAGCATGCTCATGCTGCCCTCGCCGTCCACGGGGTGAATGGCACGGTCGATGGCCAAATACGTTAAATAGGGAATCGCTAGGCGGGAAAGCATCCCGAACACGGTCATGACGAACGCCACGCGCGCGACTTCTTTCCGGTAAGGCTTCACGAACACGAACATTCTGCCGACCTGTTTCCAGTTGAACGGCGTTTCGATCGTCTGGTCGTCCTGATAGACGAATCTGCGGCTCATCCCGTCACCCGCCTTTCGTCCGGCGCCGCGTCGAGCTCTTCCGGGCGGTCCGCATATTGAATGCGATACGTCTCCCGGTACAAGCCCGGCTGCTTGATCAGCTTATCGTGAACGCCCCGCTGCACGATGCGGCCGCGGTCGAGCACGACGATCTCGTCCGAGTGCCGCAGCGACGAAATCCGGTGCGCGATGACGAACACGGTGCGGCCGGCCATCACTTGGCGGATCGATTGCTGGATAAGATGCTCCGTCTCCATGTCGAGCGCGCTCGTCGCGTCGTCCAGAATGAGCACCTGCGGCTTGCGCAGCAGCGCGCGGGCGATCGCGATCCGCTGCTTCTGGCCGCCGGACAAGCCCATTCCGCGCTCTCCGACGATCGTCTCGTAGCCTAGCGGCAGCTCCCGGATGAAACCGTCCGCCTGCGCCAGCCTCGCTGCCTCTTCGATCTGCTCCATCGTTGCGTTAGGATTGCCGTAGCAAATATTCTCTTTGATCGTCGCGGAGAACAGGAACGACTCCTGGAACACGATCGCCATCTGTTCGCGCAAGCTCGTCAGCTCGATATGGCGAATATCGACTCCGTCTATCGTTACGGCGCCTTCGCCGACGTCGTAGGCCCGCAGCAGCAGCGCCACCGCGCTTGTTTTGCCCGAGCCCGTCCCGCCCAGCAGGCCGACGACGGAGCCGGGAGGAACATCGAAATTGAAGCCGATAAGCGCGGACGGCTGGTTCGGACGATTCGCGTACCGGAAGCTGACGTCGTCGAATCGGATATGCCCTTGGAACGTTCCTGCCTCGAGCACGAGGCTCATCTCGGCGTTCTTGACGGCGATCGGCTGGTTCATGAGCTCGAGCAGCCGTTCTCCTGAAGCTTTGGACTGCGTATAGTTGTTGATTTGGAATCCGAGGCCCCATAGCGGCGCGACGACCATGCCGAGCATCCCCGACATGGCGACGAGGGAGCCGAGCGTCAGGCTGCCGTTAATGACGCGCCAGCCGCCGATGAGCAGCAGCGCCGCTACGCTTAAGTTCGCGATAAACTCGATAATCGGAAAATATTTCGCCCATACGCCCGCGAGCTTCAGGTGCTTATCCCGATAATCCTCGTTGCCGCCCGCGAATTTTTCCAGCTCGAACGGCTCGCGCGCGAACGATTTGACCGTTCTGACGCCCGTAATATTCTCCTGCACGCTGACCGTGAGACGGCTCACCGCGGCGCGGATCGATCGGAACACCGGGTGAATGTTCTGCTCGAAGCGGATGGCTACGAAACCGATTACAGGAATGATCGCGATGATCGCCAACGTCAGCATCCAATCGATCGCGAACATCATCGCGAATCCGAACAGCACCAAGAACATCGTATTCAGCAACTGGGCCAGACCGAAGCCGATGAAGTTCCGAATGCCCTCGATATCGGCCGTCAGCCTGGACATCAGATCGCCCGTGCGCGCCGAATCGTAATAAGTAAAAGATAACTGCTGCAGCTTCTCGTAAGAGCTATTGCGCAGCCTGTAGGCGAGTCTATTGCCTACGCGGGAGCCGCTGAAACCGTGTACATATTGGAATCCGGCTTTGACGACGATGATGCCGACCGCCCCGAAGGCGAGTCCCGTGACGCCGTCGTACTTTCCGGGAACGATCATATCGTCGATTAACGTTCGAAGCAGAAGAGGATACACCAAGCCTAACGCCGTCGCAATGGCTAACCCGATGACTGACCCGAGCAAGAATTTTTTATCTTGCCAGAAGAACCCTTTTAACGCGCGAAAAACGTCCAATATGCTCCCCCTCTCGTTGTTTACACCGGCAGTTTAACGCATTAAAATGTTGCCGGCAATCTCGCAAATTGGCCTCTATGGCCCTCTAACCCCGAGGATGCCGCCATCGTTTCGCCATATTCTCCCGATAACGCCATAATCGTCGGAAATCATACCCAACATCCCGTAGTTACAACGAAATACCGAGCAATCGGACGCATGGCAAAGCAAAGGCCTCCCTCCGTCGCTCGCGATGACGGAAGAAGGCCGAATTTCAATCTTATTGACGGATATGCCGCCACTCGCCGAGAACTTCGGCAAGCAGTTGTTCTTCGCCGGGCTCCAGCAGCGATTGGCTAAGGCTTGAAGCGAAAGCAGCCAGTTGCCCGGCCAGCTCGCGGGAAGCTGCGCGGAGCGCTTGCCGCAGCGCATCGGACAGGGCGGACTCCCATTGCGCCTTCAGTTCCTCGAACCGGCGGTCGATCTCTTGGAACAGCTCCGTCAGCAGCTCGTCTCTGAGCGCGGTTTTGCCATCCTTCTCGAAGAACGCCTTCGGCGAACGGAAGGCGTTCCACAGCCGTTTCGCGTCCGCGAACGGACCGTTTGCGAACGGTTCGTACAACGGCAACTCCAAAGCCGCCCGCCTGGCGGGTTCGGGCGTGAATCCTTCCTCCGCCATGCCTCCGGCCGACGCTTTCGTCTGAATGACGTTATCGATAATGCCGTTAAGCGCTCCTTCCAGCCGTAGCCCAGCGGAACGCAGCTCTTGCAGCAGATCCTCGCCGATCGCGCGCTGCAAATCTCCGTAGCAGGCGACGAGCAGCTTCTTCAGATCGCGTCCGTCGTCCTGCAGCACCGACGGATGGAAAGCCGATTGAAAATGCGCGTTGAACCGGAAGCGGACCCGCTGCCGGAGATGGTACAGCTGCTCGCCGGCTTCCTGCAGCAACGGCTGCGCCGCGGCCGGCGGAAGCATCGCTTCCCCTTGCGCGATCCACGACTCCGCTTCAAGCTGCAGCCTGCGCGCTTTCGCTTCCCGCGTGCCGGCGTCGGCGTTCGCCGACCGCAGCCAGCTTTCCAGCAGCTTATCGACGCGGTCCAGCTCCTTGCGCGCCGCCGCTAACGCCAGCCCGCCGAGCTCCTGCTCGGAGAACGTCTGGAACGCTTGCTCGAACGCGGCGACCCCCGAGCGCGCTAGCGCTTCCCGGTCGCCGCGCTGCTTCGCTTGAATGCCGAGCAGGCTCGATACCGGGAACAACCGGGCGCCCCGGATGCCGTGCTTCGATAGCTGCGTCTCCACGTGGTCGCACACGGAGGCGAGCTCGGCTTCCGAAGACGCGAGATCGGAGGCGTTGATGACGAAAAACATTTTGTCGAGCTCGAATACGTCCTTGACGCTGCCGAGCTGGTTCAGAAACTCGCGGTCGGCTTCGGTGAACGCATGGTTATAGTAAGTGACGAACAGCACCGCGTCGGCGTTCTTAATGTACTGGAACGCCACGCCCGTATGGCGGGCGTTGATCGAGTCCGCCCCCGGCGTGTCGACGAGCACGGCGCCGCTTCTCGTCAGCGGGGAATCGATATACAGATCGATTTCCGCGACGTAGCAAGCCGCTTGCTCTGCCGCCGCGTACATGCGGTACGTTTCTTCGCCCGCGACGAAGCTGCTGCCGAGCAGCTTGCCGTACTCGGACCAGCCGGTCTCCGCCGCGTTCAAGAACGCCAGGTGAGGGCGTCCTCGCGGATGCAGCTCGTCCGCGCTGATCCGGGCTTTGAGCGCGAGCATGCGCTCGATATTATCGCCCGCCGCGCCCAATTCGGATCTGTCGATGCCGATGCGTCTTAGCGATAGGCGGATATCCTCGGCGAAGGCTTCCTTCGATTTCATCGTGATGCGCGCAGATCCTGCCGTCTCGCCATCGGACGGCGCTAGAATGCGGTTGATCGCGGACGTCGTCGGGTTCGGCGACACGGGCAGCACGGATTGGCCGACGAGCACGTTGGCGAACGACGACTTGCCCGCGCTGAACGCGCCGAACAGCGCGATCGTGAACCGCTTGTCGCGGAACCGCGCGGCTTTGGCCGAGAGGCCGTCCGCCATGGCGCTAAGCGCCGGCAGCCTGCGCAATTGCGCGGCGGCGCGTTCGAGCAGGTCCGCCGCTCCTTGCGGATCGCCGGCGCTTGGCGTTTGCTCGCCCGCCGTCTCGGCAGCGGCATTCGCTCCGGCCCGTGGGACGGCCATGCTCACCGCCGAATGCGCCGTCTCGGCCGATGCCGCCATCGCTTCCATGCGGCTCGCGCTAATGCTAGCAGGTACGGGCAATGCGATCGTATCGTTAGCCGGCGAAGCTGGCAGCGCCTCCAGCAACCGCCGTTCTTGCTCGCGCGCCGATGCCTCGAGCTTCTCGATCTCGCTCGCGGCCGCGTCCCGGTCATCCAGCTCCGCTAACTGAAGCTGCACGGCGGCAACGGCCTCGTCCCGTTCCGAGCTGCGGCCCGCTTCAAGCTCGTCGAATACGCCGAGAGCCGCTTTCCGGTAGAGCGACTTCAGCTCGGCGCTGATCTCCGCCGAGTAGTGCAGCGTCGCTTGACCGTCCGCTCCGGCTCCCGGCTTCACGAGCGATTTCAGCCAGTCGCCGCCGACCGGAGCGAAAGCCGCGTCGAGCGTCTGCTCGAACGAAGCGCCTTCCGCTCCCGCGCTCTTGGCTTCTTGCCTAAGCAGTTCGCGTAGGTGTCCGACCAGATGGCCGCTAATCTGCCCGCTAAAGTCGTTCGTCAGAAGCGTTAGCCTTCTGTCGCGCTCCGCTTCGGTCTTCGCCGCGCCGGACAACCAGCCCGCTTTAAAGCCCGGCTGCATCGCCTCGAGCACGCGCTGCGCCTTCTCGCGGGTTTCCGCCGGCGTCAAGTTCGCGTTGCCGAGCAAGCGGTCGAGCTCGTGGCGGAACTTCTCGCGGCGAACGTCTCCTGCGCGCCGCGCTTCGTCCAGCCCGGCGATCAGGCTAGCCCTAGCTTCGGCTCTCTGCGCGTCCGATTGTTCTCCGACCGTTCGCTGCAGCCGTTCTCTCTCTTCCCTATCGCTGGCTCGCAGCGTCTCCTTGAATTGCTCCGCGAGATAGATCGCCGAGCGCTCCGCGCTGCGAATCATGAGCGGCGCGGCTAACGGCTGCAAGTCGCGCAGCATCCGATTCATCTCTTCCCATTGGGAAAGCGGATGGTCCTTCTCCCTCATGGAGAGGAACAGAACGCCCGCAGGCTCGATATCCCACTGCTTCAGCGCTTGGCGCAAGCTGCGCTCGAACTCCGGGAACGAGAGCTGGTCTTCGCGATGCTTATCGATTTGGTTCACGACGACGTACGTCGGTTTGCCCCATCTCGCCAAGCTGCGCAGGAAGCGGAAGTTTACTTCCGACTGCACGTGGTTGTAATCCGTCACGTAGAAGACGACGTCCGCGAGATGGAGCGCGGATTCCGTGGCGGCGCGGTGAGAGCCGTCCGTCGAGTCGACTCCGGGCGTATCTACGAGCGCGAGCTGCTCGCCGAGCAAAGGAATCGGGTAAGAGACGCGAATCGTCGATACGCCTTCCCCGTCTACGGCATAGCCGTGCAGCTCTTCGACGCCGATACGTCTCGCTGCGTGCGCCTCGCCCGACGCTTCGTGGAAAACCGTCTCGGCGAACGGCTCGCCGTTCACGATCGTCACGACGTTCGCGCTCGTCGGGATCGGCGAGGACGGCAACAGCTCCGCGCCGCACAGCGCGTTCACGAGCGTCGATTTGCCCGCGGAGAAATGTCCGCAGAACGCGACGGTCAACCGCCCGCTGCCTAGCTTATCGTTCAATTCCCGCAGCTTATCGGCCTGAACCGCGTCGCCTTGGGACATGACGCTTTCGGCCATGCGCGTTAACGCGGTTCGGTATTCGGTTAATCGCAGGCGCTCTTCATCCGCAATCTCGATAGGAGCTTGCATGTCGATATGGCTCACGAGGTTACGCTCCTTTTCTTCGTTCCCGGCGTCTTGGTCATGCGGGCTTTCCCTTCCTTGCAATGCTCGATCAACGGGCAAATCTCGCATTTCGGGTTTTGCGCCTTGCAATGGTAACGTCCGAAAAATATGAGTCTATGATGAGTGATCGTCCATTCGTCCCGAGGGACTTTGCGCATGAGCTTCTTCTCGACCTCGAGCACCGAATCGTCCGGCTTCGCGATGCCAAGGCGCTTCGACACGCGCTCGACGTGCGTATCGACCGCGATCGCGGGCACGTCGAACGCGTTGGACATGACGACGTTCGCCGTCTTTCTTCCGACGCCCGGCAGCTCGGTCAGCAGATGATGCTCGCGCGGAATTTCCCCTCCGTGCTTGTCGATGACGATTCTGCACAGTTTCTGTATGTTCGCCGCCTTATTCCGGAATAAACCGATTCGGCGGATATCGTTCTCCAGCTCCTCGAGCGGCACGCTTAGATAGTCTTCCGGCGTCTTGTACTTGCGGAACAAATCCGCCGTTACCTTGTTCACCGTCTCGTCCGTGCATTGCGCCGATAGAAGCACCGCGATCGTCAGCTCGAACGGATTGTCGTGGACCAGCTCGCATCGCGCATCGGGAAACATCTCGGCTATCGTATCCAGCGTTTGCCGTATCTTCGTCGCTTTCATAGCTTCTCCTCATCCATACTAAGTCATTATTTCAGTGTACCGAAAGATAGACCGCCCGGCAATAGCCCCTCGCCGCTAAACAAAGCAGAACGGGACCGCCCGCAGGCAGTCCCGATCATCGATTCTTTTATACCCATGCTTCGTTCTTGTAACCTCGCTGCTCCCAATAGCCGATATGTTCCCCTTCGATGAGCTCGATCCTTGACAACCATTTGACCGATTTGTAGGCGTACATCTTCGGCATGATCAGGCGAACCGGTCCGCCGAGATCGCTCGGAATCGGCTTGCCGTCGTGCAGAACGGCGACCATCGCGTCGTCCTTAGCCAGCTGCTCCAGCGTAATGCCGCTCGTGTACACGCCGTCGCCGGAGTGGAATATCGCCGATTTCGCTTCGTTCTTGACGCCGACCATTTCCAAAAACCGCTTGACCGGGATGCCTTCCCACGTATTGTCGTATACCGACCAGCCGGTGACGCAATGAAAATCGCTAACCTGCACCGAACGCTTTAATTGTAGAAACGATTCCCACTTCCACTTCATCGGCCGGTCGACGAGACCGTCGATCGCGAACGACCAATTGTCGTTATTGAAGGAAGGTATGGACGTAACCGTGTACACGCGGAAAAATCCTTGCGCGCCGCCCCCGATCGGCGGAGACGAAGCCGGCTGCGGCAGCGGATCGGGCGCGAGACGGTTGGCGTTATTCTCGATCAGCTTGTCGATGTTCTGGCCGCCGCCGATCGGACCGATCGTCCGGCCGATCCACTTCAGGAACGAAGGGCCGACGGTTACGGCCAAGCCGACCCCGACCGCGCCGCGGATGAAAGCTCTGCGAGTGTATACGGGCTGCGGCGCCGCCGGATGAAGAGGCTGCGCCGCCTTCCCCGTCTGCACGGCTCTGCGGCCGGGCTCCTTGAGCCACTTCACCCGGGTGACCGAGTGATAGATGATATAAGGAAGCCCGACCCAAGTGAGCGCGTCGTGGATGAACAGCGCCGCGTTCGACGCGCGCGGGCCGGCAAGATGAAACTGCCACAGTACGGCCCCGGAGATTAACCAGCCGAGCAGCAGGGCGAGCACGACGAGCACGTTGAATTTCTGCCACGGCTTATCCTTAAGTTGCTTCCAATGCTTGCCTGCGAGCAGCAAATAATAGAGAACCGGCAACAGCGAGATCAGACCGATGTAGATATGAGCCTGTTTCAGCCAAACGCGGCTTTCCCCGAGCACGCCTCTCCAGTAGCCGTTCAGCAGAATGAGGCCGGACAGCGCGAGGAAGGCGACGATCCATCCGTTCCACGCATGCAGCGCGGCCAGCTTCTTGCCGTAGCCCTTACGCAGCTTTTGCCATAACTCTGACATCCGGACATCCCTCCGCATCGAATGATAGTTAGTTCCATGCATTTGCGCCGTCCGTTCCGTTTACGCCTCCCGTACCGTGAACCAGAACCGGCTTCCTTGCCCTGTCGCCGGCTCGACCCCGATCTCGCCGCCGTATTGCTCGACGAGCAGCTTGGCGATGGAGAGTCCGAGCCCGGAACCGCCGCCCGCGCGGTTGCGCGACTTTTCCACCCGATAGAACCGCTCGAATATCCGCTCGCGTTCCTCCGGCGGTATGCCCGCCCCCTCGTCGGTCACGCATATCCGTATTCGGCGCTCAGGCAGCTCCTTCGCTTCCACGACGATAATGCCGCCTTCCGGCGAGTGGCGAACGGCGTTCTCGATCAAATTCTGCAGCACTCGCACGAGATGTACGGCGGACATCCGGATCGCGAGGGAACGCTCCGGCGCCAGCACGCGAAGATGCAGCGACTTCGCGTTCAATTGCGGGGCGAAGCGAGACAGCAGCCCGACCAGCGAATCTTCGAAGACGGCGGCCTCGCTTTGGGCGTCCGGATTGTTCATTGCCTTATCCGCGTCTAATGTCGACAGGTCGAATACGTCTTGAATAAGCTCGCCCAGTCGGATCGTCTCCGACCGGATCGTGGACACGTATCTGCCGAACGACTCTTCGTCTTGAACGATTCCGTCCTCGAGCGCCTCCGCGTAAGACTGCAAGGAGGCTAGCGGCGTCCGCAGATCGTGAGCGATGTTGGCGACGAGTTCCCGCTGCGCGCGTTCCGCGGCCTTTACTTGAGCGAAGCTGCGATCCAGGCTGGCCCCCATCGCGTTAAACTGAACAGCCAGATCCCTGAATTCGGCTAGTCTCGTTTGTTGCGTCACGCGGGCTTTCAGATCGCCGGAAGCAATGCTCGCCGCTCCGTCCCGCATGCGCCGGACAGACGACTCCAATGGGCGGACGAGCAGGAAGTGCAGGCCCGCCGAGGCGATGCCCGAGCCGATCGTCGCGGTAACGAGCCAGACGAGCTGCTTCTTGGTAACGAGCATGTATTGGAACGATACGAGCAGGAAACCGATGATGAACGCTATGCTGATGCAATTGGCTAACAGCAAGTAAGTGCGCAGCTTCACGTCGTCGCCCCTTTGCTTTCCAGCTTATAGCCGATACCCCACACCGTCTTGATCCAAATCGGATCGGAGGGATTCGGTTCCAGCTTCTCTCGTAGCCTGCGAACGTGAACCGTCACGGTGGAAGCGTCCCCTTCATAAGCCATATCCCATACGGCGTTCAGCAGTTGGTTGCGCGAGAACACTTTCCCGGGATACGTAGCCATCAGATGCAGCAAATCGAATTCCTTGACGGTCAGTTCAATCTCCCTGTCTTGCACGACGACTCTGCGTTCATCGACGTGAATGGTCAGCCCGTCGAAGCCGAGATGCGTAGACCTGTCTTCCGCGCTCGGTTCGCGGGGTAACGCGGCGGACGGTGAGCCGATGCCGCTTCTTCTAAGTATGTTACGCACTCTTAGCACGAGCTCCCGCGGGCTGAAAGGCTTCGTCATGTAATCGTCCGCGCCCATCGTCAAGCCTAGCAGACGGTCCGCTTCTTCGCCGCGCGCCGTCAGCATAATGATCGGCGTATCCTTCGTCCGGCGCACTTCGTCGCACACCTGCAAGCCGTCCCGTCTCGGCATCATGTAATCCAATACCAGCAAATCCGGTGCGTGCTCCCGCCACAGCGAGAGCGCTTCCTCGCCGTCGGCAGCCGCCCAGACCTCGTAACCTTCACGCTCCAGGTAGCGTTTGCATACGTCCGTAATATTGCGTTCGTCATCCGCAACGACGATCCGGGCAGCCGCCATCGTGCTCCTCCTAACTACATGTCGTCCTTCGTCATGTCGTCCTTCATCATGTCGTCCTTCATCATGTCGTCCTTCGTCATGTCGTCCTTCATCATGTCGTCCTTCATCATGTCGTCCTTCGTCATGTCGTCCTTCGTCATGCCGTCCTTCATCATGTCGTCCTTCATCATGTCGTCCTTCATCATGTCGTCTTTCGTCATGTCGTCTTTCGTCATGTCGTCCTTCGTCATGTCGTCCTTCGTCATGTCGTCCTTCGTCATGTCGTCGCTCTTCATATCCGAGTCGGACATGCCGGCGCTAGCGGGCGCCTTGTCGTTCATGTTGCCGTTATTGCCGTTGTCCCCGCAGGCGCTTAACGCAAGCGACAATCCTGCGATCAGCGCGGCCATCCACAATCTCTTCTTCATTCTCCCTTTTCCCCTTCCATGATCGGTTTCCTTGCGGAACACTCTCATAGCTTAAGGGAAAGAACTAACCGATTCGCAACGAATGTATTGCCATTGTATAAGATAATTCTTACGAAAGCCTTACATCCGCAGCCTATCTGTGCAACGCGTAGCGATTCGCTATGCTGAGGCTGCGCACGAGACGCACCTCGTCTTCAGTCAGCTCCGGCACGTCCGCAGCCGCTAGATTAAGGATCAACTGCTCGCGGGAGCTAGCTCCAGGAACGGTTGCCGCGACCGCGGGATGGCTAAGCGAGTATCGAATGGCCAACTGCGTCAAGCTTCGCCCGTCATTCGTCAGCGGCTCCAACCTCACCCGCAACCGAACAAGCTCTTCCAGCTCATAATCCGGCACGCCCTTATCCGGTTCCCGGTTCGCCGCAAGCGCTCCGCTGGAGAGCGGTCCGCGCGCGATAACGCTGATGCCGGACTCCCGTAACAGCGGCAGTACGTCTTCCTCGGCGCGGCGATCGACGATACTATAAGGATTCATGACGCTTACGATGCCTGAACGCGCGACGTATTCGCGAATGACGTTCGGGCGAATCGACGAGATGCCGTACGCGCGAATTACGCCTTCCTTCTTCAACTGCTCGAACGCTTCGATCGTTTCCTCGATCGGATCGTCGAGCGTACCGCCGTGCAGTTGGTAAAGGTCGATATAGTCCGTGCCGAGCCGGCGCAAACTCTCTTGAACGGCGCTCAAGATATACGCCTTGGACGGGTCCCACGACCACCCGCTCCGTCCGGGTACACGCCGGTTGCCGACCTTGGTCGCCAGCACGACGCGATCGCGCCGCCCCCGGATCGCTTTGCCGACCAATTCCTCATTGCGACCCGCGTCGTACAAGTCCGCCGTATCGAGCAGATTAACGCCGCGGTCGAGCGCCTCGTGTAGGATGCCGATCGCCATCCGCTCTTCCGTACCGAGCGACATGCAGCCGAGTCCGATTTCTCCGACGAGCAGCTCGGAGCCGCCTATTCGATTCATTTTCAATTCGGGATACACTCCTTATGCGACAGGCATTCCTGTTTGTTTCTTCCATTATACTACTCTCCGCTTGCATGCCTAGCGAACATTCCCGTCTGTCCAAGACAACCGCATATTGTTGGAAGTTCAGGAGATGATACCCTAATAACAATTCTGCGGGAGTGATCGTTATGGTCAATATCTTCGAAGCGGCAGTCGAATCGATTAAATCGTTAACCGACGACAAAGATCCGAAACCGTTGCACGTCGGAGAAGTGATGAGTTGCTGGGTGTACTTGGCCGGGCTGGAGCTTGCCCATACGACCGTTCAATCCGGTATCAGTATGACGACCGACTCCGAGCTCCTAGCGCTGTTAGAGGAGGACTTGGCGCTCGGGACAAGTCAACGAAACCGTCTGCGCGCATTCATGCTGCAAGAGGGTATAACCCTTCCGGAATCGTCCGAGGACCTGCCCCGATCGGATCCTAACGCCGTCCCGCTTGGCGCCCGAATGCCGGACGGCGTGCTCGCCAACGAGCTCGTTCTGAAGATTGCCAGCCTCATCCTTCAGGCAGCAGGTTCCGCGATCGACTCCTTACGAACGGACGTCGCGCTTCTGTTCATTCAATTCCAAGCCGAGAAGCTCATGTTCGCAGCCAAACTGAAGACAGCGATGCAGAAGCGCGGCTGGCTCAACGTTCCGCCAGCGTTCGTTCCCCCGGGTGCGCCGACGAGGGAGTGAATTTATACGGCAAAAAGGGACTGCCCGCGAGCAGTCCCTTTCTTATGGCGATTACTTGGAAATTTCGACGACGACGCCTCTAAGCAAATACAACGTTATGGCGTCTCCATCTCTCAGAGAATTCAAAGTCAACGTTGTCGCGCCCTGATGCACGTACACTTGCGGGGAAATCGCGAAATCGTTTTTGTCCGTTACCGTTTTCCTTTTCACGTAAATTTTCGTGCTGGATTCGATTTTCCAGAAGGTCCGGCTCACGGCGGCGGCGACTTCGATGATTCCGCGATCGTTCTCGTCTTTAACGATTTCGACCAAATCTCCGGTTTGAATGGCCGCCAAACCTCCGATAGGCGTATTATCGCGCTTTACGGTCGCATTGGCGCCGACTGTCTTCGTGATCGTTTCGCCGGAGCGGGTCAGCACCGTAATGGTGCCCGCGGCTGCGTCTACCGCCGATACTTTACCCAACGTGACGGAAACCGTGCGAATCGCGCTAATCGTATCGCCTTGCAGCGTCGCGTTCACGACAGATCCTGCCGTTATCGAGGATAGGCTTACGTCTACGCCGTTCTCGTTCTTAATCGTTACGTCGGAGCTTAGCGTCCGATCCTCGACCGAAGATGAGCCCGGAAGCTTCACTCTCAGCTTTCTCGCTCCGCTGTCGACGGATATCACCTCGAATTGGACGCTCTTATGCACGTACATGGCGATGACTTGATCCTGAGTCGCGTTCATGAGTACCGTAATCCGATCCCCGACTTTCACGTCCGCGAACGTTTCTCCGTTCTTGCCGTAGATTTCCACGGCCGGGTATTGATAGGATAACGTCACCGAGCTGCCCGCGGTCACGCCTTCGAGCGTCAGCCTTAGCGTCTTGCTCGTCGTGTTGTTCTCGGTTACGACGCCGGTATACTTCGAGAAAATAGAAATATAAACGATGTTCTCGCCGTTATAGCCGATCGTCAATCTCGTGCCCGCCGTCGAAATGTAGGAGTTAGCGGCCGTTAGCGTCCACTTCGTTCCGTTCAGATCGATTCTCGTATTGTCGGTTACGTTCTTCGTTATTTGTTTGCCGCTCGGATCTTTGAACGTCAAGGCTTTGATCGTCGGGTCGTATTTAACGACGGCTGCTCCCAGCACCGATTCAACGGAACGGTTCGTCACCGATATTTCCGTGACCTTGCCATTGTTGTCCAGCGTCATCGTGACCGTATCGCCCTTGATGAGGTCGTCGACCGTCGCGTCGTTGAAACCGGTTATTCTCACAGCGGGTGCATCCGCCAAATATTTGACTTCAAGCTTTCCGTCGACTTTATATACGATCGTCTTGCCCGTCTTATCGATCGACTCGAGCGCTCCGCTAACCGAGGTGACCGGCTTCTCGACACGCGTCACGACGATGCTCGATACGCTGCCGTTCTTGACTTCGTAAGCGATCGTGTCTCCGACAAGCAGCTGATCGAACGCCAAGTTCGTCGTTCCGTTCAGCTTGATCGGCGCGTTCGCCGCGACGGGGAACGTCTCCGCCTTGCCGGCGGAGTCCGACACGGACAACGTTAACGTCTGCGGACTCCATCCGGAAACCGTTCCCGTGCCCGACTTATTGACGATCGACTGCTTGACCGCTACCGCGATGACTTTGTCATCCGCCCGTATCGTAAGCTTGACGTCGACGTTCAATGGCAATTCCGCCAAGTTGATCGTTTGTCCGGCCGCGTCCGTAATCGCCGGCGGACGGCCCGCGTCGTAATAATATTCCTTATACTCGTCGCCGATCAGCAAAGTAAACTTGTATTTGCCGGCCGTCACGAGCGTCAGCTTGCCTTCGACCGTCTTCACTTGCGGATTCTCGTCCGTCATCTCGACGTATCCGACTTTGCCGTCGGCGCCCGTAATAAGAATCGCTTTGCCGTAAAGTCTTAATGCTGCCAGCGTGATCGGCTTATTATCGTCCTTGCGGTAGTATACCGTGCTGTCCGAGATCGAAAAATCTTTCGTCGTGCCGTCGGCAAGCAGCGCCGTCAAATGATCCGACGTCATGTTGAGGAGGATGCCTTCGACTTGTCCGTTGTAGGCTACCGAGACTTGCGATTCCGCTAAGCTGAATAACGTTGCGGCCATTGCGCGGGTCAATTGATCGGCAGGTTTGAATTCCGTCACCGTCTGGCCTTTGACCGTCGACGTCACTCCGCTTACCAATCCGCTGTCTACCGCGACCTTGACATAAGCTTTAAGATTCGCGTCGATCTTCGCATCGTCGGCGAAATCGGTCGCCTGCTCGGCGATCGCCGCCGCATCGGCTTCTTTGCCGATCGAGCGAACGAGCAATCTCGCCATCCATTCGCGCGTCGCCGGACTTCCGCCCCAGCTTTTGCCCGGCTCGGACTTGGCCAGCGCGGTCTCCTCGCCGATGAGAATGAGCTTCTTCTGAAGCGCTAGATTTATGTACTTCGTGTAGTCGGCCTTAACGCTCAGCGCCGCAGGAATGACCGCGGCAGCGGACGCATCGGCCTCGCCCACGATTCCCATGAAGCGGAGCGCGATGATGATCGCTTCTTGGCGGCTAACCGGATTGTTCGGATAAAACTTGCCGTTGCTTCCTACCAATAGATTCTGCATCGCCAGCTTGGCGATATGCTTCTCCGCCCAATGCCCCGCGACGACGTCGCTGAACGGCGTTGCCGCGGCGCTTGCCGTCTGCGTCGTCCAAGAGGCTCCCGACCACACGACGGAAGCGACTACGATACTGGAAATCCATTTTTTAACGTTCGGATTGTTCCCCAACAGTATCCTCTCCCTTTATACAAGCATGCCGGCCCCCATCGAGGGCCGGTCAACTTCAACTTAATTGCAAGTATTGCTTGATGCCTTTGGCGATCGCTTCGGCGACCCGGTTCAAGAACTCTTCCTTCCACATCTGAGGCTCGTCGATCTTGCTGGATAAGTAACCGATCTCGAGCAGTGCGGCAGGCATCGTCGTCTCGCGGGTCACATGCAGGTTTTTGCTGCGCACGCCGTTATCCTTCAAGCCGGTAGCCGGCGCGAGAGCGGCATGCATCGTTTGCGCGAACGCCAAGCTCTCCTCTCGGGTATAGTACGTCTCCGTACCGTTCGTCGAGGCGGTGTAGCTGTTCGCGTGGACGGACAGGAACAGATCCGCATTGGCGTCTTTCGCGATCAGAACGCGATCTTCGAGCTTGGGATACGAATCGTCCCACCTTGTGAGCACCAGCTTGATCCGCTCGTCCGCGGCGAGAATCTGCTGAACCTTAAGCGTTAGAGCGAGATTATACTCCTTCTCCCATTTGCCGTTAAGGCTTAATGCTCCGGGATCTTTGCCGCCATGGCCCGCATCAAGAACGACGGTGAACGTCGACTTGTCGGGCGTCGGCTTCTTCAATGAGATGAGCAAATCTCCGAGGAACGCATCATGCTGAATCTCGTGCGGCCATGGTTGGTTCAAATCCAGAACGAGACGGATCGTCGACGGAGCGCTCGAATATTGCGAGTATCGCACTTTCTGCAGCGCTTCGTGGCCGGTTACTTGGAACTCGCCGGTCTTTCCGAGGGCCGGATCCGTCGGCAGCGCAGGGTAGAACGTGTCCGCGAACGCGACGTTAGGGAAATCGACGACTAGTCGATCCGGGTTCGTCAACGTTGACACTTTAGGCTCGAGCTTTCCGCTGTACTTCAGACGGATTTGGTCGGACTCGTAACTGATTTGGTAAAGCGTTCCCGCAACGTTCTGCGGCGTTTCGCCTCCCGGCGTCGTCGCTCCCTCGCCTTCTGGCGTCGTGCCCGGGTTAGTACCCGGGGAAGTCGTACCGCCATCTGTTGGCGTCGTACCCGGAGTCGTCGTTCCGCCGTCGCTAGGCGTCGTACCCGGCGTAGCGTCCGGATTCGTCGCTTCGCCGTCGCTAGGCGTCGTACCCGGCGATGAACCGGTACCGCCGCCCGTCTCCGAACCGGAAGCGTTTCCAGGCGGAACGGCCTCAACCCCTTCCGAACCGTTACCGGTGTTCGGAGCTTCCTTCGTATACAGGAACACCGACTTCGTCGCGTTGTCCCAGAACACGTCGATTCCGACCGAGTCGCTAACAAAACGCAATGGAATGAGAACGCTATTAGATTCCATGGTCGGGGGCATGTCCATTTTTTTCGATTTCCCGTCGACGTTAGCCGTCTTCTGGTCAACCTGCATGACAATCTTCGTCTTGCCTCCCGATACCGTTACTTGTTTGTTTTTTTTCTCGTAATCGACTTTGTACCCTAAGCTCTCCGTCACGATCCGCACGGGCACCATCACGAAATTGTTCATGATCTTCGGCGCCACCGGAGGTTGCAGCACTTTGCCGTCCAGAATGAGCTTGGGCGTTACCGTTGCCTTCTCGGCATAAGCCATACCGGCGCTAAGGAATAGCATGACGGTGACGACGAACAACAAGGGCAACCACTTCTTCATGCTTCACCTCGATGTAAATAGATTTGCGGAATGATCGACCTTAACGACTAACGACTGCCTATCGATTGTCCACGCAAAATTAGACGAGATTCCCTATGAAAAGTTGCGTAAGAAAGGAAAAAAAGACCCTTTGTCCCGAATTCTGCCGAACCAGGGACAAAAGGCCTATTTAAATAGACATGATTCGTAGATTCAAGCGATAACCGAAGCTGCGCGTTTAGCCTCGTAAGCGGAAATCGCGGCTTCGTGCTTCAGCGTTAAGCCGATATCGTCCAAGCCTTGCAGCAGGAACTGGCGGCGATGCTCGTCGAGGTCGAACGCGATGCTCAGGCCGTTGCCGTCCGTGATCGTTTTGTTCTCCAGATCGACGTTCAGCTTGTAGCCTTCGTTCGCTTCCGTGCGCTTGAACAGGTCGTCGACTTGCTCTTCGCTCAGCTTGATCGGCAGAATGCCGTTCTTGAAGCAGTTGTTGTAGAAAATGTCGGCGAACGACGGCGCGATGACGCAACGGAAGCCGTAATCCAGGATCGCCCACGGCGCGTGCTCGCGGGACGAGCCGCAGCCGAAGTTGGCGCGGGACAGCAGCACTTCCGCACCTTGGTAGCGCGGTTTGTTCAGGTTGAACTCCGGAATGACGTTGCCTTGCTCATCCCATCTCCATTCGAAGAACAGGAATTGGCCGAAGCCGCTTCTTTCGATTCTTTTGAGGAATTGCTTAGGAATAATCGCGTCGGTATCTACGTTAACGCGGTCGACCGGTGCGACCAGACCGTTCAGTTGTTTAAATGGTTGCATGTGTATCGCTCTCCTTTACGCCGTCACTTCGGACTTGAATTCCCAGTTGCGCACGTCGACGAAACGTCCTTGAACCGCTGCCGCCGCAGCCATTTCAGGGGATACGAGGTGCGTGCGTCCGCCGCGGCCTTGACGTCCTTCGAAGTTGCGGTTCGAAGTCGAGGCGCAGCGTTGGCCCGGTTGAAGCACGTCCGGGTTCATCGCGAGGCACATGGAGCAGCCTGCGTCGCGCCATTCGAAGCCCGCTTCGACGAAAATTTTGTCCAAGCCTTCTTTTTCCGCTTGCAGCTTAACGCGGCCGGAGCCCGGAACGACGATTGCCGTTACGTTAGAGCTGACTTTGTATCCGCGAGCGACTTTAGCGGCAGCGCGCAAGTCCTCGATGCGTCCGTTCGTGCAGGAGCCGATAAAGACGTAGTCGATATCGATCGCCGTCATCGGAGTGCCCGGTTTGAGGCCCATATACTCAAGCGCGCTAGTCGCGGCTTTGCGCTCGTTCTCCGTCGGCAGTTGCTCCGGTACGGGAACGGAGGAAGTGATGCCCGTACCCATGCCAGGGCTCGTGCCCCACGTAACTTGCGGTACGAGGGATTCGACGTCGAAGTCGAGCACTTTGTCGAACTCGGCGCCTTCGTCCGTGCACAGCGCTTTCCATTGCTCTACCGCCGCGTCGAACGCTGCGCCTTGCGGCGCGTATTCGCGGCCGCGGAGGTAGTCGAACGTCGTTTGGTCGGGAGCGATCAGACCCGCGCGAGCACCGGCTTCGATCGACATGTTGCACACGGTCATGCGCTCTTCCATGGTCAGCTCGCGAATCGCTTCGCCGCTATATTCCATAACGTAGCCGGTACCGAAGTCCGTACCGTACTTCGCGATGAGGCCGAGAATCAAGTCTTTAGCCGTAATGCCCGGCTTGCGCTTCCCGTTGAAGCGGATCAGCATCGTCTTCGCTTTCGTTTGTTGCAAGCATTGCGTCGCAAGCACGTGTTCAACCTCGGAAGTACCGATGCCGAACGCGAGCGCGCCGAACGCGCCGTGCGTCGAAGTATGGCTGTCGCCGCACACGATCGTCTTGCCCGGATGCGTCAGGCCGAGCTCCGGTCCCATAACGTGAACGACGCCTTGGTCAAGCGTGTTCAGGTCGTACAATTTAACGCCGAACTCTTGGCAGTTGGCCGTCAACGTGTCGACTTGCTGCTTGGAGATCGGGTCCTTAATGTTGAAACGGTCTTTCGTCGGGACGTTGTGGTCCATCGTCGCGAACGTCAGCTCGGGACGGCGGACTTTGCGGCCGGACAAGCGCAGGCCTTCGAACGCTTGCGGGGACGTTACTTCGTGCACCAGGTGCAAGTCGATATACAGAATGCTAGGTTTGCCTGCTTCGGCAACGATTTCGTGATTGTTCCAAATTTTCTCGAACATCGTAAGTTTTTTACTCATGTCTCGATCACCTCAATAATGACTCTCATAGCTTGAACCCATCATACCATTGGAACATTCATTGTTCCAAGATATAATATCTATAAGGTTAATAGTTCCAGACTATAATTGGGGAGGCATACGTATCTCTGTTCCGCCGAAATCCGGTTGAGCGAAATAAGCACACATGGTGTCACTAAATGCGCCGGAGTAGCTTGGTTGAGCGAAATAAGCACACATGGTGTCACTAAATGCGCCTGAGTAGCTTGGTTGAGCGAAATAAGCACACGTAGTGTCACTAAATGCGCCTGAGTAGCTTGGTTGAGCGAAATAAGTACACGTAGTGTCACTAAATGCGCCTGAGTAGCTTGGTTGAGCGAAATAAGCACACATAGTGTCACTAAATGCGCCTGAGTAGCTTGGTTGAGCGAAATAAGTACACGTAGTGTCACTAAATGCGCCTGAGTAGCTTGGTTCTATTTAGCCCCCTAATCCCTTTGGACACATTCCTTCACTCGAAGTACACTAAAATGAGTGGGGGAAATGTTCAGTGAAGAGACGCTTTTTCTGTAATGAGGACAAGAAGAAGGAATACGTGGGGCTAGTGGTCTCCGGGTATCGGACAGAGCACGTAGCACGGGAACACGGGATGTCTCCTTCTGCCTTACGAGAATGGGTGCGTCAATACTGGGATGAGGTAGAGGCTGATATGGTGAAAAAGAAGCAGCAAGCGGATCAACTCGCAAAAGAAACGCAAGATCTGCAGAAAAAATACGAACAGGCCATGAAGATGCTTGGCGAGAAAGAACTTGAGATCGCCATTCTCAGGGATCTGGTAAAAAAAAACGACTCCACGGTCGAGTTCAGACTCCAAGTAGCCTTGCCATGGATTGCAGCGGGATACGCGATCAGGACAGTTCTTCGGATTTGCGGCGTCCCTCGTTCTACGTACTACTACCGATTGAAACATCCGCTAACCAAGCATGCTTCCAAAGGTGGTAGGCCCATCCCGGGGTACAGCTGGAACAATAGGAGCGAGAAAGTACCGGATGGGCGAATTAAGGGCTACATCCGGAATTTGCTCGCGCGCGAAGAGGAATCTACGTACGGCTACAGGAAGTTAACGAAATGTCTGCGGCGCCGCTATGGTCTTTGCATCAACAAGAAGAAGGTCTACAGACTCTGCAAGGCACTTGGCGTCCTAAAGCCACAACGAGAGATTACCAATCGAGTGCCTCGTAAGCTGGCCAACAATCGCGAGGTCACAGGGCCAAACCAACTGTGGCAGATGGACATTAAGTACGGCTACGTGACGGGAAAGCGTCGTCATTTCTACTTGGCCAGCATCATCGACGTTTTCGACCGCTGCATCGTCGCGTATCACCGTGGCAAAGCTTGTGACACCCAAGATATCAAACGGATCGTACACCATGGCTTGCTAAAGCGAGGCGTCTTTGAGGCTGACCAGCGGCTTGTTATACGTACGGATAATGGACCGCAGTTTATTAGCAACGCATTCCACGTGTATTCGGAGGAAATGGGCTTCGAGCACGAACGAACTCCCAATAAGACACCGAACAAGAACGCCTACATCGAATCGTTCCACAGCATTTTAGAAAGGGACTGCTACCAGCGGAATTCATTCGAAACTTACGAGCACGCCTTTACTGCAGTGGACAGATTTATTCGGTTTTACAATGAAAGACGGATGCATGGTAGTCTGCACGATTTAGCTCCTGCAGAGTACCTACGTCAATATGAACTCGGATTGCTCGAACCGCAAAAAATCGCGCTTTGATGCGTTACACCTAGAGTGTGGGCGAATGTGTCCAAACTTAGGGGGTTGAACCGGGTTGAGCGAGATAAGCACACATAGTGTCACTAAATGCGCCTGAGTAGCTTGGTTGAGCGAAATAAGCACACAAAGTGTCACTAAATGCGCCTGAGTAGCGCGAAGCTGCGACGATTTTAAAGGCATATGTACCTCTATTTCACCGAAATCCGATTCCCTCACACCCATCCGAAAGGACGACTCCGTCATGGAATTCCGCCAATTGCAATACGCCATCCAAATCGCCGCCGAACGGAACTTTTCCCGCGCCGCGGACAAGTTGCATATCGCGCAGCCGTCTCTCAGCCAGCAACTGTCCAAGCTAGAGAAGGAGCTCGGCGTCCTCCTATTCAAGCGCAGCACGAACTCCGTCGAGCTGACCTATGCCGGTTCCGTCTTCGTAGAGAAAGCTCAGCAGATTATCGATATGGCCGACCAGCTGCGCCGCGAAATGGAAGATATCGCCGACATGCGCAAAGGCCGCCTTGTCGTCGGCAGCTTGCCGATGACCGGCGCGCATGTGCTACCGTACGTGCTTCCCGTGTTCCGCAAAGCTTACCCCGATATCGAGATCGTGCTGATCGAAGAGTCGACGCGCAATCTCGAGCAACTGACCGCCAGCGGCGGCACGGACGTCAGCCTGCTGACGCTGCCGCTCGAAGAGCAGTCGCTCGCCTATCAACCGCTCATCGACGAGGAGCTTTGTCTCGCGGTATCGCCGGACAGCCCGCTGGCGCAACGCGAACGCTCGAAACCGATCCCGATCGCGGAGCTCGCGGACGAGTCGTTCGTCCTGCTGAAGAAAGGCCAAGGCTTCCGCGCGATCGCCCACGACTTGTGCCGGAGAGCCGGCTTCGAGCCCCGAATCGTCTTCGAGAGCGGCAACATCAACACCGTCCAATCGCTCGTCGCCGCCGGCATGGGCATTTCGTTCGTTCCGAGCATGATGATGCTGAACGACTCGCAAGGCCGCGCGCCGGTATACCTGACGATCGAAGGACAGCCGACGCGAACGCTCGTCATCGCTTATCGCAAAGGCAGATATTTATCGAACGCCGCTGAAGCGTTCATCGAGACGTTCCGCCGCACGCTCGACAAGATCGGCGAATAACATAACGAAAGACCTCGTCCGCCGGACGGGGTCTTTCGCTATTACTTACTTATATAAGGTCGGCCTTCTATCCGCGAACACCGGGATCCGTCCTCTCACTTCGTCCACGAGCCCGAGATCGATTCCAACGTGAACGATCGTTTCTTTCTCTTCCGCCTCGGCGATCACTTCGCCCCACGGATCAATGACCATTGAATGGCCGAAGAAGCTCGCCCCTCCGCTTTCTCCGACGGTGTTGCAGGAAACGACGTACATTTGGTTCTCGATGGCGCGCGCCTGAAGCAGCGTCCGCCAGTGGTGGAGGCGCGGATGCGGCCATTCCGCCGGCACGAACAGGATTTTGGCGCCTTCGAGCGCAAGCTTGCGGGCGAGCTCCGGGAAACGGATGTCGTAGCAAATCATCGTCCCCGCGGCAACTCCGCCAAGCTCGAACCGCCCCGTTTGCTCGCCGGCTTCGAGATGAAGGTGCTCGTTCATGAGCTGGAACAGGTGAATTTTCGAATATTGCCCGATTTCATTGCCTTGCGCGTCGAAAATATAAGTCGTGTTCGTTACGCCCGTATCGTTCAGTCGCGCGATTGAGCCTGCATGCACGCTGACGCCATGCTTACGGCACAATGCCGTGATCGCCGCTTTCGTGCGCTCGCCGTTCCGATCGGCGAGCGATTGGATGCGATCGAGCGCATATCCCGTGTTCCACATCTCGGGCAGGACGATCAGGTCCGGTTTCGGGTTCGCCGTCGCGGCTTCTTCCAGTCCGGCAATCATCTTCGCGAAGTTGGCATCCGGATCGCCGGCTACGATATTCAATTGAACAAGCGCGATTCGAAGCGCCGTTGTCATCTACATTCCACTCCTCATTCACTGTTGCATCCATGTTACTGCATCGGATTCGGCAGGGCAACAACCGTTTGCCGATTCCCGCGCAATTATGCTACATTCAACCTATCCTAAGAATGACGGAGTTGAATTTCTTTACGATGTCTTACTCGATTACATCCGCCGAGCGGCTAAAGACGCTGCCCGTACAGTTCTTCGCTTCGCTGGTCGCCAAAGCGAACGCGCGCGCCGCGAGCGGCCGCGACGTCATCAACCTCGGACAAGGCAACCCCGACCTGCCTACTCCGCAATCGATCGTCGAACGTCTCAAGCAAGCGGCCGACAACCCGCTCTATCATAAATATCCGCCTTTTCGCGGTTATCCGTTCTTGAAAGAAGCCGTAGCCAAGCGCTATAAGGAAGACTACGGCGTCGACCTCGACCCGAATACCGAAGTCGCCATCCTGTTCGGCGGCAAAACCGGCCTCGTGGAGCTGAGCCAATGCTTGCTGAACCCGGGAGACGTATGCCTCGTGCCCGACCCGGGTTATCCGGATTATTGGTCGGGCGTCGCGCTCGCGGGCGCGGAGATGGCGTTCATGCCGCTCACGGCGGACAACGCGTTCCTGCCGGATTACTCGCGCATCGCCCCGGATATGCTGAAACGCGCGAAGCTCATGTTCCTTAACTATCCGAACAATCCGACTGCCGCTACCGCCGACCTTTCGTTCTATGCAGAGACGGTCGAGTTCGCGGCGAAGAACGGAATCGTCGTCGCCAGCGACTTCGCTTACGGAGCGATCGGCTTCGACGGCAAGCGGCCGGTCAGTTTCCTGCAGACGCCAGGTGCGAAGGAAGTCGGCGTCGAGTTCTATACGCTCTCGAAGTCGTACAACATGGCCGGCTGGCGCGTCGGCTTCGCGCTCGGCAACGCCCAAATCATCGAGATGATCAATCTGATTCAAGACCATATGTACTGCAGTCTGTTCGGCGGTATTCAAGAAGCGGCCGCGGAAGCGTTGACCGGCTCCCAAGCTTCCGTCGAGCAGCTCGTCGCCACGTACGAAAGCCGCCGCAACACGCTGTACGGCGCGCTTTCCGAGATCGGATGGGAAGCACCCAAGCCTGCGGGTTCGTTCTTCTGCTGGCTGCCGATTCCGAAGGGCCGCACGTCCGTGTCGTTCGCAAACGTTTTGCTAGAGGAAGCGGATATCGTCGTGGCGCCGGGCACGGGCTTCGGCGCGAGCGGCGAGGGCTACGTTCGCCTTGGTTTGCTGACAAGCGAAGAACGGCTTAAAGAGGTAGCCTCGAGAATCGGCAGACTGAAGCTGTTCTAATCCGGCGGTACGCCATGGACAAGGTCTTCGCTTCCTTTACATCCCATGCGCCGCATGGTATTGTAAGTATACTAAGCGTCGATAGCTAATTCGATGCAACCGATAGCAACGCAATGACGGGAAACGAACCGGATCCGGGCATGTCCAGAGAGTAAATTTCATGGCTGAAAGAATTTACCTTGTCCCCCGCTTCCCCCATCCCCGAGCGGACGGCGATGAGCCGTACGGCCCCTGCCGTTACCAGGGCGTTGAGCGGACGGACCGCGACTATTAGTCGCCCCGTCAACGAAGGTGGTACCGCGGATGCTAAGCAGCTTCCGTCCTTTGATGAGGACGGAAGCTGCTTTTTGCGTACTCGTCAAGCTCGATACGGAGATTGCGCGGGTTAGCGGAAAGGATTTCCGTTATTCCGCGATTACCCGGAGCCACCAGCAACAATTGTAATCCAATCAATCATTCGTCCACCCAAGGAGTTGTCGGGAATCATGAGTCAGCGTATCGTCGTCAAAATCGGCAGCAGCTCCCTCACATCCGAGGAAGGCGGCCTGAACCGCGAGCAAGTGCTATTCTTCGCCGAAGAGCTTGCCTCGCTGCATCGGGCGGGACATCAAGTGCTGCTCGTCACCTCCGGCGCCCAGGCGGCGGGCTTCAAGCAGCTTGGCTATCCGTCCAAGCCTAAGATCATCCACGAAAAGCAGGCGGCCGCGGCGGTCGGCCAAGCGCTACTCATGCAAGCCTATCAAGAGGCGTTCGAAACGCAAGGCATCGCCGTCGCGCAAATTCTGCTCACGCGTCCCGACTTCAGCAATCGAAATCGGGCGCAGAACGCCCAGCGAACGATCGAGGAGCTGCTCAAGCAGCGAGCGTTGCCGATCATTAACGAGAACGATACGGTCGCGGTCGACGAAATCAAATTCGGCGACAACGACTCGCTGTCCGCGCTCGTAGCCAATTTGGTAAAAGCCGACGGCCTTTACATCCTGACCGACATGGACGGCGTCTACTCGGCCGATCCTCGCAAAGATCCGGACGCGGTCCGGTTCGACCGAATCGAGGTGTTGACCGACGAGCTGTATCGCGTAGCAGGCGGGGCAGGTACGGCGGTAGGCACGGGCGGCATGCGTTCGAAAATCGAAGCGGCGCGCATCGCGATGCAAGGCGGCGTACCGCTGTTCGTCGGCCGGGCGGTCGAGCCCGGAGATTTGTCCGACGCCGTTCGCGGCCAAGGCAAAGGCACGTACTTCGCCTCGTCGCATCATTCGTTGTCGTCCAAGAAGCAATGGGTCGGCTTTCTCTCCGTTCCGCAAGGCCGAATTACCGTCGACCCGGGCGCGGAGAACGCGCTGATGAATAACGGCAGCAGCTTGCTGCCCGCTGGCGTCGTCTCGGCAAGCGGAGATTTCCACCCCGGAGACGTCGTCGAAGTCGTGGGAGCGGACGGGCGGATGCTCGGACGCGGCGTCACCCACTATGCCGCATGGCAAGTGACCGCAGTAGCCGGTTTATCCAGCGAAGAGGCCATGCGCAGAATCGAAGTTTCGAGAGTCGAAGTGATCCACCGCGACGAATGGGTGGGATCTACGATCGTTAAGGAGGCAGATCACTCATGAGCGAAGTCATTATGAAAACGAAGGCGGCCAAAGCAACGGCCGTTAAGCTAGGTACGCTGACAACCGCGCAGAAGAACGAAGCTCTATTGATGATGGCGGACGCGCTAATGGCCGACCATGCCGGCATTCTCGCGGCAAACGAGGATGACCTCGCCCGCGGAAGAGAGAACGGGACATCATCTTCCCTGCTTGATCGCATCAAGCTTACGCCGGAGCGAATCGCGGGCATCGCGGAAGGCATCCGTCAAATCGTCGAGCTCTCCGATCCGGTCGGCGAAGTATTGGAAACCGGCCATCGTCCGAACGGCTTGTTCATCGAGAAGCGCCGCGTTCCGATCGGCGTCATCGGCATCATCTACGAAGCCCGTCCGAACGTTACGGTCGACGCGGCGGCGCTCTGCTTAAAGACGGGGAACGCGGTCGTTCTTCGCGGAGGTTCTGCAGCCCTCTCTTCCAACCGCTATATCGTGAACGTGCTTCGCCAAGCTTTGTCGCGATCCGCGCTGCCTGCCGACGCGCTTCAGCTCATCGAAGACCCAAGCCGCGGCTCGGTCGACGAAATGCTGAAGCTGAACGGCCTCTTGGACGTCATAATCCCGCGCGGCGGGGCATCCTTAATTCAGAACGTCGTGCAGAACGCGACGGTACCGGTCATCGAGACTGGCGCGGGCATTTGCCATACGTTCGTCGATGAAACCGCCAACGCCGTTATGGCTGCTGAGATCGCCGTCAACGCGAAGGCGCAGCGCCCATCCGTCTGCAACTCGATGGAGACGCTGCTCGTCCACAGCGAATTTGCCGGCACGCACCTTGCCGCGCTTGCCGACGCCCTGCGCAAAGCGAACGTCGAGCTTCGAGGCTGCGACCGTACGCAGAAGCTGATCAGCGTCGATAAGACAGCTACGGACGAAGATTACGCGACGGAATACAACGACTACATTCTGAACGTCCGCATCATCGACTCTCTGGACGAGGCGCTCGACCACATTCGCCGCTTCGGCACGATGCATTCCGAATGCATCGTCACCGAGAACGCGGACCATGCCGAGCGCTTCCTGCAAGAGGTCGATGCGGCGGCGGTCTACCATAATGCCTCTACCCGCTTTACCGACGGCTTCGAATTCGGCTACGGCGCGGAAATCGGCATCAGCACGCAAAAGCTTCACGCGCGCGGTCCGATGGGCTTGCCTGCGTTGACCTCGACCAAGTACCGGATCATCGGCTCCGGACAAATTCGCAAATAGGAGAATACGGACATGACCGATAAATCTAAATTGACTAACGTGAGCATTACCTTTTTCGGGGCGGGCTCGATGGCGGAAGCCATTCTTCGCGGGCTTGTCGAAGCGAAGCTGACCGAGCCTACCCGCATTACCGTCGTAAACCGCTCGAACGCAGAGCGTCTGCGCGAGCTTTCGCAAGCTTACGGGGTCATTCCGGCGATCGAGGACAATCATAAGCTGGACGCACTGAAAACGGCGGACGTCATCGTCCTCGGCATGAAGCCTAAAGACGCAGCGGCCGCGATCGGTTCGCTCCGGCCGCTGCTCCGTCCGGAACAGCTATTGCTCTCGGTAATCGCAGGACTTTCGATCGCTACGATTCACCAGCTTCTCGATCGCCCGCAGCCGGTCGTACGCACGATGCCCAACACGTCCAGCACGATCGGGCTCGGCGCGACGGGAATCAGCTTCTCCGAATCGGTGACGGACGCGCAGCGCGATCTGTCGCTGGCCATCTTCGATGCGATCGGCTTGAGCGTCGTCGTCGACGAGCCGCTCATCGAGGCGGTCAACGGCGTATCCGGAAGCGGTCCTGCTTATATATATTTCATGATGGAAGCGATGATCGACGCGGGCGTTCAGCTTGGCTTGTCCCGCGAGGCAGCTACGGCCCTTACGGCGCAAACCGTGCGCGGAGCAGGCGAGATGGTCAAGCTCACCGGCGAAGATCCGGCCGAGCTGCGCCGCAAAGTGACGTCTCCTAACGGCACGACGTTCGCCGCTCTTGAAGTTATGCGTCAGTTCGGCTTCGAAGAAGGCATGAACAAAGCGATTCTGCGCTGCGCGGAACGCGCGCGCGAGATGGGCGAAGCGATCCGCGCCGAAGCGGCCTCTCAGCAACGTCAATAGAAAGAAGGAAACATGAACGATGGATTACTCTAAATACAGCCTGGCGACCTATCGTCTATATGACGACAAAGCGGACTTCGACAAGAAAGCGTCCGGCATCGCCGTCGGTCTCACCGTCGGCAGTTGGACCGAGCTCCCGGAAACAGCGAAAGCCCAAATGCAGCAGCATCTCGGGCAAGTCGTATCGGTCGACGTCCATGACGGCGGCGAAGGTCGGCGTTATGCCGACATGACGATCGCTTATCCCGACGTCAACTTCAGCCGCGACCTCCCTGCCCTGCTCGTGACCGCGTTCGGCAAGCTATCGATGGACGGCCGAATCAAGCTGATCGATCTGCAGCCGTCCACCGAATTCCTAAGCGCGTTCCCGGGACCGAAGCTCGGCATGCAAGGCGTTCGCGACCTGCTCGGCGTTCATGATCGGCCGCTCGTCATGAGCATTTTCAAATCCGTCATCGGCCACGATCTCACCGGTCTGCGCGAGCAGTTCCTCCAGCAGGCGCTAGGCGGCGTAGATTTGATCAAGGACGACGAAATCCTGTTCGAGAACCCGCTCACTCCGCTAGAGAAGCGCGTCGAAGCTTGCATGGACGCCGCGCGCGAGGCGGAGCGGACTACCGGCCAGAAGCTGATCTACTTCGCGAATTTGACCGGCTCGACATTCCAATTGAAGGCGAACGCCAAACGCGCGATCGCCGCCGGGGCGAACGGCTTGCTATTCAACGTGCTCGCATACGGTTTCGATGCCCTGGCCGAACTCGCAGCGGATCCTGACATTACCGTGCCGATTGCCGCTCATCCGTCGCTCGCGGGGGCGATCTATCCCTCCCAATACCACGGCATGTCCGCTGCTCTCTTACTGGGCAAGCTGATGCGCATCGCCGGAGCCGACCTTAGCCTATTCCCGTCCCCGTACGGCTCGGTCGTTATGCCGAAAGCCGAGAACTTGGCGGTCAAGGAAGCGCTGCTTAACGCGCCGTTGCCGCAAAAGCCGGCTGTGCCGGTACCGTCCGCGGGTATTCATCCGGGCCTTGTCCCGCTTATCCTGCAAGACTTCGGGCCCGATGTCGTCGTCAACGCCGGAGGCGGCGTTCATGGCCATCCGTTAGGAGCGGCAGCCGGAGGACGGGCTTTCCGTCAAGCCGTGGATGCCGTGATCAAAGGCCAATCGCTTGAACAATACGCGCAACAACACGAAGAACTGCGCATCGCGATCGAACGCTGGGGGGTACGCACATCTTGAGCATACACGACACGACAAGCTCTAACGGCAAAGTCGCTTTTCCGCGCAAGCCCGTACTTTTCTGCGACTTCGACGGCACGATTACGCTGAGCGATAACATCGTCGCGGTCATGAAGCACTTCAATCCTCCCGGTTGGGAGACGATCGTGAACGATATCGTCGGAGGCCGCAAGTCGCTCCAAGTCGGCGTCGGAGAGATGTTCGCCCTTCTTCCCACCTCTATGAAGGAAGAAGTCACGCGATATATCGTTGAGTCTGCGGGCATCCGCGCCGGGTTTCCCGAGCTGCTGCAATGGTGCAAGGACCACGACGTTCCTTTCTATGTCACAAGCGGCGGCATCGATTTCTTCATCGAGCCTCTTCTCGCTCCGTTCGGCATCCCGGCGGACCATATGTATTGCAACGGAAGCGATTTTAACGGCGAGAAAATCAGGATCACTTGGCCCCACGAATGCGACGATGAGTGCACGAACGGCGGCTGCGGCATGTGCAAGACGACGGTTATCCGCCGTTTTCCGAAGGACGAGTACTTCCGCATTCTGATCGGCGACAGCATTACCGACTTCGAAGGCGCCAAAATCGTCGATCTCGTCTTCTCTCGCTCCCATCTTACGGATCGGTGCCGCGAGCTCGGATACCCGCACATTCCGTTCGAGACGTTCCATGATATCATTCGCCACTTGGAGCAAGGAGGGTTGTCCGAATGAGCTTCGCGGATATTACGTTAGAGGAAAAGCAGCGCGTGCTGCGCGAATTTACCGAGGTAAAGGCAGACTTCGCCTCCAGAGGCTGGTTCCCCGGCACGAGCGGCAACCTGTCGATGCGCGTCGGTCCGTTCTCGCCGGAGTCGTTCCACTTCGCCGTCACGGCGAGCGGCAAAGACAAGACGAAATCCACGTCCGAGGATTTCCTCTTCGTGGACCAGGACGGCAACCGCAGCGAGACGACGAACCTGAAGCCGTCCGCCGAAACTTCGCTGCACCGCGAAATTTACCGATTGACCGGCGCAGGCGCTATTTTCCACATTCATTCGGTACATAACAACCTCGTATCCGAGATGTTCTGGGAGCAGCGCGCCGTTCGGATCGAAGGCGTCGAGCTCATCAAGGCGTTCGATATATGGGACGAGGACGCCGTCATCGACATCCCGATCGTGCCGAACTACGCCGACGTGCCGCGCATCGTTCCGGAAATCACGAAGGTCCTCGACGCTCGTATCCCCGGCCTGCTCATCCGAAAACACGGCGTGTGCGCCTGGGGCAAGGACGCGTTCGAGGCGAAGCGCCACCTCGAAGCGTTCGAGTTCTTGTTCGAGTACGCGTATAAGTGGGCGTTGCTCCAACGCATGTGATGGGAAAGAGAAATAAGCACACGCGGCGACTCTATTTCGCACGCAATAACAAAAAGCTTCGGCAAGCAAGGCGCCAGCCTTGCTCGTCGAAGCTTTTCTCTTTCCCGAAGCTTACCTGCCCGTCCGGAACTTCTGCGCGTGAAGTCTCGCTTCCTCCACGTTCGTCACGCGGTTGCGGCTCCACTCTAGCAGAATGCGATCGATATAGCGAAAATGCAGCTTGCCCGCGAACACGGATTCCTTCAGCGCGAAGCGGATAAGCTCTTCCGCGTATTGATCTTGATCCAGCCAGCCGTTAATCGTCTCGTACTCCATCGGAGTCAGCGGACGGCCGAACTCTTGCTCGAACAGCACGAACAAGTTAGACGTGCCCGCCGGCGACGGTGCCGCCGCGAACGATGCGACTCCGCCGCCGCTTCCCGGATTCCCATCCGAAGCCGCAGCGGTCTCTGCCTCTTCGGCTGTAGCGTTATACAAAGCCAGCTTCTGGAACAATCCGGCCAAATTATACTTCTCCGACTGCACGCCGGTCAGCGGATCGTACATTTCGTCGATCGCGACGAAGCCCATCTTCATGAGCCTCTGCACCGCTTGTCCGACGACCGAGGACGAGGAGCCGATTCGCTCCTGCAGCTGCTCGATCGTCGGAAATTCGTTCTGCTCCAGCTGGCGGAACGCGATCAGTTGCAGCAGCAGCATCGCTTCCGTGTCGCTAAGCTTAAGCGCGCGATAAGACCGAAGCAGCGTATAAGGAATACTCGCCGCTCCGTCCATATAAGCCTCCGCCAATCCTCTTGCGTATTCATTGCGCCCGTTCATAACCAGTCCCCTCTCCTCGCATGCGGTTCGGCGAACGATGCCGCCGATTAAGGATAAAGCCGGTATAGCATGCGCGGGAACGGAATCGTCTCCCTCACGTGATCCAAGCCGCAAATCCATGCGACCGTGCGCTCCAGCCCGAGCCCGAATCCGGAATGCGGAACCGTGCCGTACTTGCGCAAATCCATGTACCATCGATACGCCTCTTCAGACAAGTTATGTTCCTCGAACCGCGCCGCCATCAGCTCCGGATCGTCGATCCGCTGCGAGCCGCCGATAATTTCCCCGTAGCCTTCGGGCGCGATCATATCGGCGCATAACACGACCTCCGGACGATTCGGATCCGGCTTCATGTAGAACGCTTTGAAGCTCGCCGGATAGTGCGTAATGAACACCGGACGGTCGAACTTCTCGGCGATCGCCGTCTCGTGGGGAGCGCCGAAATCTTCGCCCCATGGCAGATCCATGCCGATCTCCTTGAGCAGCTCCAGCGCCTCGTCGTACGTGATGCGAGGGAACGGTGGCATGACGCGCTCGAGCGCGCTGACGTCCCGTTCCAGCGTCGCCAGCTCCGCGCGGCAATGCTCGAGCACGCTGCCGACGACGTGGGACACGAACCTCTCTTGCACGCGCAGGTTCTCTTCGTGGTCGACGAACGCCATCTCCGGTTCGATCATCCAGAACTCGATTAAGTGACGGCGCGTCTTCGACTTCTCCGCGCGGAACGTAGGGCCGAACGAATACACTTTGCCGAGCGCCATCGCCGCCGCTTCCATGTATAGCTGACCGCTCTGGGTCAAATAGGCGTCCTCGTCGAAATATTTGATATGGAACAGGTTGGTCGTTCCTTCGGCCGAAGACGGCGTTAAGATCGGCGGGTCGACGAGCGTAAAGCCGTTCCGATCGAAAAAGCTTTGGATCGCCGAGATGATTTGGGCGCGAATGCGCAGAATCGCCCGCTGCCTTGGCGCCCGCAGCCACAGATGACGATGATCCATCAAGAAGTCGACTCCGTGCTCCTTAGGCGTGATCGGATAGTTGTGCGCGATTTGAATAATCTCGATCCCCGTCACCGCCAGCTCGTACCCCGAAGGACTGCGCGGCTCCTCGCGAACGACGCCCGTGACGTACAAGGAGCTTTCTTGCGTCAGCTTGCCCGCGTTGTTCCACGTCGCTTCGTCCGCTTCTTCTTTCACGAGAACGCCTTGGATGTAGCCCGTTCCGTCCCGCAATTGAAGGAATTGGATCTTGCCGCTGGACCGCTTCCGGGTGAGCCAGCCGCCGAACGTTACCGTCTGCCCGACGTAACTCCCGATCGCTCCGATCGTCACTTTGTCCGAATGCGAAGTTGTCATGTCACACCGTCTCCTTTGTCGTTATCGCCATCCATCGTACCGAACGAATATTTACTCCTTGCGGCTTAATATCGGTTTAACGATCCGATACGTATCTCGAGCGATGAGCAGCTCCTCGTTCGTCGGCACGACGAGCGCGGCAACCCGCGAATCGTCCGTCGTTATCCGGCGCGGCTCGGACGAACGTACGGCGTTGCGCTCCTCGTCCAATTGTACCCCGAAGAACGTCAGTTGCTCGCAAATCGCGCGACGCAGCACGTCCGAATTTTCTCCGACGCCCGCCGTGAAAATAATCGCGTCGAGCCCGTTCATCGCCGCGGCGTAAGCGCCGATATACTTGCGAATCCGGTACGCGTACATGTCGAAAGCCAGCTTCGCGTTCGGATTGCCTTCGTTCATCGCGTCCACGACTTCGCGCATGTCGCTGCTAATGCCGGAAATGGCGATCAGACCGCTGTGCTTGTTCAGCATCGAATTCACTTCGTTCAGCGTCAAATCCTCTTTATTGATCGTGAAAGGAACGACCGCCGGATCCAGGTCCCCGCTGCGGGTTCCCATCATGAGCCCTTCGAGCGGCGTCATGCCCATGCTCGTATCATAAGACTTGCCGTACATGATCGCCGTGCAGCTTGCTCCGTTGCCGATATGGCAGCTGATCAGCTTCAGTTCGTTCAACGGCCGGCCTAAATATTCCGCGGCGCGCTTGCTGACGTAATCGTGGGATGTCCCGTGGAAGCCGTATTTACGAATTTTATGCTTGCGGTACAGCACGGTCGGAATCGCGTACATATACGTCATCTTCGGCATCGACTGGTGGAACGCGGTATCGAATACGACGGTTTGCGGAACTTCCGGCAAGTTGGCCTCGACGGCGGCGATCCCCATCATATGGGCAGGGTTGTGCAGCGGCGCCAGATCGAACAGCCTGCGGATTTCGAGCTTCACTTCGGTGTTGATCAACACGGACTCGCTGAACGATTCCCCTCCGTGCACGACGCGATGCCCGACCGCCTTAATATCCGTAATGTTCCGCAGCACGCCGACCTTGCGATGCGTCAGCATGTCGAGCACTTTGCGGATCGCGGTCGTATGGTCGAGAATTTCGCTGACTTCTTTGACTTCGGGCTGTCCCTCCACCTCGTGGGTCAGAATGGACGAATCCATGCCGATCCGCTCGACGCGCCCTTTGGCTAGCACGGCTTCCGTGGACATGTCGAACAGTTGGTATTTCAATGACGAGCTTCCGGCGTTAATGACGAGAATGTTCATAGCCTTTCACCGTCCTTGTCGTACTTGAAAAATCCGACGCCCGTCTTGACTCCGAGTTGCCCGGCGCGAACTTTCTTCTTGAGCAGGAACGACGGCCGATACTTCAGCTCCCCGAATTCGCGGAACATTCGATCGAGCGCGGCGAGCACGGCATCGAGGCCGAACCGGTCAGCCATCTCCAGAGGACCGTGCTCGAATTGATAGCCGAGGCGCATGGCGTTGTCGATATCCTCGGGCGACGCGACGCCCTCCTCGAGCACGTGCAACGATTCGTTAATGAGCAGGCAGACCAGGCGAGTCGTCACGAAACCGGGAGATTCGTACACCATGACGCCGGTTTTCGCCAACACCTCTTCGACGAACGTTTTCGTCCTGCCGAACGTATCGTCCGACGTCTGCAAGCCGCGAATGATCTCGACGACGTCGATTCGATTCGTCGGATAGACGAAATGCATGCCGATGACGCGCTCCGGGTATTGCGACGCTCCCGCGAGCTCCGTTAAGCTTAGCGTTGACGTGTTGCTCGCGATAATCGCGTCTTTGGACAGAATGCCGTCCAACTGCCGAATGACCGCTTTTTTGCTGTCCAAATCTTCGCTTATCGTCTCGATGACGAGATCGCAGCTCGCCAGATGGTACAGCGACGTTTCCATATGTATGCGATTCAGCGTTAATTTCTTCTCTGCCGCCGTTATTGCCCAACGCTCCATTTGCCGATCCAAGCTCGCTTCCAGCATATCTACGGCCGACTGAAGCCGCTCCGGCGTTTTCTCCACGAGATGGACGTCCATCCCTTTGACCGCCAGCATTTCCGCGATGCTCTGTCCCATCGTCCCTGCGCCCACGACGCCGATTACACGAAACATACGATTATGCCTCCATTGCCCGCCGATGATAATAAAAGAAGAAGATACCCATTAGTGTTCGCGGGTATCTTCATTTTATCATAATCAGTAATGGTTAGTTGTGCCAATCCATTGACCGAGCATCGTTTTCCAATTGTTAACGTAGCCGTCTTGCGCCCATTGGACCATGACGATGTTTTCGCCGTGCTCCAGCTTGATCGTTAACGGCTTCATGTCCTCTTCCTTCATCCGGTAGGCTGCGATCGAGAGCGCGTCCGCCGTCTGCACCGCGAGCAAATCTTCCGTCGGCGACGTGTACGCGTCGATCGCGGCGGGCTCCTTGGCGCGGATGTCTTCCCAGTTCAGCCATAGCTTGTCATAGGAAGCGACTTCCGTCGGCAGCTTCGGTCCGATTCCCGTGGAGTTCGAAATTCTGTTAAGCATTTGCTCCGAGCTTTCAGCGGTGCCGGGCACTTTGACGACCCACTGTCCCGACTGACGCGCAATCGTCCATTCGTCCGTGCGCAGGCTCGATAATTGAACGAGCTGCGTCAGCTCATAGTGAGGCTCTTCCCGTGATTTGACGGCGTTCTCGCGCAAAGCCGGCGCCAGTTGCTCGACATCCTTCACCCAAACGCGGGACGTAGACTCGCCCGTGTCCGGATCGGATTGCGTCTGCAGCAACGATACGTACTTATTGCCCGCGAACAGCAGTTTCTCGTTCGTGACATAAGCCGGATCGGTCGCGATCGCGACAGGCAGCGTCTCTCCGGCGGGTACGGACGCGAGCGTCTGCGAGCCCCTGCCGCCTGAGTCGCCGACCGCGTCGAGCCGGTAGAACTTCAGCTTATACGGCATGTAGATGCCTTCCAAGCTCGCGCTCACCCGCAGTTCCCCGTCCTCCGGCGTAACGAGAACGGTACGGTATGTACTCGTTTCCCTGGAAGGAACGTCCTTGCGCAAACCGATCAGCATCGCGGATCGCGGCGGCTCCGTCGTTAATGCCGTCTGAGCGCTCGCGGCCGGCGCAGCGTCCAGCGCAGTCTCGACCATCATGCGCTCGCTCGCCGAATCGCCGTTCGATTGCGCCTGCCAGATCCATGCGCCGGCGAGCACGGCGAACAAGACCGCGAAGACTCCTCCGATACGCGCCATCGGCGCCCATATCCGCCGCGTTCGCCTGCGGGGGTTGTCGATCTGTTCGTGAATTCGTCTTCGTAACGCTTCGTCGAAGCCGTTCCTAGCCAGTGGACCCTGCGCAAGATGTTCTCTGAGCTCTTTGTCGTCCACTATAGGTTCGCCTCCTTCATTTTCGCCAATTTCTTGCGTGCATGGAACATTCTCGATTTGACCGTTCCTTCGGAAACGTCCAGCATAAGGGCGATTTCCTTCAAGGACAACTGGTGATGCGCGAATAGAATCATTACTTCTCTATATTTGATCGGGAGCTGCAGCACGAGCTTCCAGAGATCGTTCGTCGCGAGCTTCTCCATCGTTTCCTTCTCTGCCGACTGCCGGTGTCCGTAGTCCTCGTAAGCGTCCATTAACGTGACTTTGCGCATGAACGCCGACCTTTTGAAGTCGATCGCCGTATTCCGCGTAATCGTAAGCAGCCAAGTTTTAACCGAGGCGTCCCTTCGGAAGGCGTGCATGTTGCGGAACACCTTAATAAATACTTCCTGCGTAATGTCGTCCGCGAGATCCCATTTGCGGGTTATGCTAAAGGCGTAGTTCCATACTTCCTTGCCGTACGCCGTCATGAGCTCGTTCAACAATTCCTTGTCGTCGTTCGCGTCGACTCTATATTTAAGAAAATCGAATTGATGCTGCGGATTCAACACTGCCACCTCTATCCCTATAAACGAACGAAATATGAACTAAGTTCAATCTATCATACTTTTCATTTCGCTAGTTAAAGGTTAGCTAAAAAACCCCCGCCTGGCGGAATTCCGACAAGCGAGGGTACAGGTGGATGTGAGCGTTAAGCAGCAAGCTGCTTCATATGAGAGCGAAGCTGCTCGCCGGACAACGTCTCTTCTTGGATCAGAACGGCAAGCATCTGCTTGAACGTCTCCATATGAGCGGATAGTAAAGTCCGAGTCTGCTCGGTCAGCGCATCCAGAATCGCGGCGTTCTCCTTCGACCACATCTCCTGCGTAAGCGCCTGCGGATGAACGATGCCCAGATCCGACATGCCCGACTCGATCAGCGTTCTCACGATGCCCGTCGCATGCTCGAAATCGCCTCGCGAGCCGGTACTGCGTCCGCCGTAATTGAGTTCTTCGGCAACCGCGCCGCCAAGCGCTATCATGATCTGCTCTTCCAGTACGCGTTTCGTATACAGATAGCTGTCAGCCTGCGGATTGTGGCGTACGTATCCGAGCGCTTGACCGCGCGGCGTAAGAGATACTTGCGCTACGCTGCCGGGACGGACGCTTTCCGCGACGATCGCGTGGCCCAGCTCGTGGATCGCAACGCGTTCGCGCTCTTCGCGCGTCGTCTCGCGGTCCATGCGTTCGCCCATCATCACTTTGTCGATCGCACGGGATAGATGCTCCATGCCGATCGTCGGCGATTCGTCGCGAAGCGCGTAGATCGCGCCTTCGTTCATGACGCTCTCGAGCTGAGCCCCGGAGAAGCCGAACGTCTCCTCCGCGACTTTGGAGAGCGATACGCCGGAATCGATCGGTTTATTGCGGGCATGAATGTTCAGGATATGCTCTCGTCCCGTCTTGTCCGGCAGATCGACTTGAATGTGGCGATCGAATCGGCCCGGACGGAGCAACGCCGCATCCAGCAGTTCCTTGCGGTTCGTTGCCGCGATCAACAGAACGCGAACGTCCTCGTCGCCTTGGATGCCGTCCATCTCGGTCAAGAGCTGGTTAAGCGTCTGGTCGTATTCCCGATGCTGCCCGCCGTCCCGTTTGCCGCCGATGCCGTCGATCTCGTCGATGAAAATAATCGCGCTGTCGCGTTTTTGTTTGATCGCTTGCTGACGCGCTTCCTTGAACAGATCGCGGATTCGGCCCGCTCCGACGCCGACGTACATCTCGACGAATTCGCTGCCCGACGCCGCCATGAACGCGGAGTTCGTATGCTGCGCCGCCGCTTTGGCCAGCAGCGTCTTGCCCGTTCCCGGAGGCCCGGTCAGCAGAATGCCTTTCATCGGCCTGATGCCAAGCTTCTCGATCCGATCGCGTTGCACGAGAAATTCGAGCGCTTCCTTCAGCTCGCGTTTGGGCTGATCTTGACCGCCGATATCCTCGAAGCTCAAGAAGGAAGGCTTGCGGGCGGCGACCTTCTTGCCGGCCGCGCCCATCGCCAGGCCGCCGCCTCTGGCACGCATGAACAGAAACACGGCGGTTAACATGAAGGCGCCCATCACGAGCACCGCCGGCGGAAGTCCGATATAGAGGAGAAAAACAAGCGCGACCGGAACGATGCCAATCGCGATCTCTTTGCCGTATTGGGATAGATTACGCATTCGGCCACACCTCCAATGCAGCAGGTTGTCGAGGAAGAATAACGAACTTCGCGTTCTCGCCGTCGCGCAGCGTCACGTAGACGTTGTCCTCGTCCATAGAAGTTTCGGCGGTAACGCCGGGATATTGGTCCGACAGCTTGTTCATCGCTTCGCGAATGCCGGTATACTGACGGTTCTCCATCGCTTGGGCAACGTCGAACAGCGAATAGCTCCATGCTTGTTCAAGCTTCTCGTTCGCGGTCCCTTCGGCGGAGAGCGTCAACGTTTTGCTTCCGATCTCGGAGGCTCCGTCCTTCTTCAACCGGCGGTAAACTTCCGCAATATTCGCGTCCTGCTTCAACTGCAGGTCGATGTTCACGTGTCCGTTCGTCGTCTCGACGACGGCGTTCGTCACGCCCGGAACGGAACCGGCAATGCGATCTAGCGGCTGTACGATGCCGTAATGGCGATAGGCGAACCAACCGCCGAATAGAATCGCCGCGGTCAAGGCGGCAGTTATCGTTAAAGGAAGTATTCTGATTTTCATCGCGTGTGGTCCTCCTCTAGGTGTGTCGTTATAGGGTCGTGTAGGATTCGCGCGTTCGGTCGCAAGTCATGAATCAAATCAATCTGCGAATCAATCATTCGGTACATCAACGAGTATATCAGCTTTTGATAGACGAATCTCTAGCCGATCGTTGGTAATCGCGGGTCGGCTTGGTATCGGGAATCAGGTACGAATACGAAAAACACGCCGCAAGCGGCGTGTTCGGCGCGTTATGATACGGAATGCAGTAACGGCACTATAGTCCGGAAAAAGCAAGCTTGCTATTCTGCACGGCTTTCATCCATTCGTCCGCGATCAGCTCGTGCCCGGCCGGGGAAGGATGCACGCCGTCATGCATCCAATAACTCGGCTCGGCCCTTGCTGTCGCTTGCTCGAACGGCTCTTGAAGCGCAACGAAGACGGCATCGTATTCCTTGGCGAGCTCTCGCACGATTGTCCCGTAGCGGTATATAAATTCGCGCCATTCTTCCCACCGATCGGCGGGAGGTCCTGCGTTAAGGATGAACGGCTCGCATAGGACAAGCCCCGTATTCGGCAACGCTTCCTTCGTCTCCTCGAGCAAATGACGGTATACTCTTTCGAATCGGTCCGTTGCCCCTTCGGGTAATTTCCACATGATGCGCCATGCGTCGTTAACGCCGATCAAGAGGCTGATCATATCCGGCTGCAGGCTTATCGCATCCTCGTTCCATCTCGCGTATACATCGGACACGCGATTCCCGCCGATTCCTCGATTCCAGAATCGATGGCCCTGTTCGGCGAGCGCATGCCCGATACGGCTTGCAATCAAGCTCGCGTATCCATGACCGAGCGCTTGATTCGCCCCTGCTTCTCTTGACCGGCCTGCATCGGTAATGGAATCTCCCTGAAATAAAATTGTCCGTCCCATCTCCATCTCTCCTTATCCCATATCGATGATGAATGTTTTGATTTCGTAAGGGTTAATGCTAAAGGTGACCGCGCTGTCTTCGATCCGTTCTCCCGTCGGCTCTTCCAGCAAATTGCAAAGCTGCCAGGACCGGATCGTTGCATCGCTCCGGATCGTTACCGCTCCGCGAGCGCCCGCGAATTCGTGGACGCGCAGGACGAGCCGGTTCCCGTCTTCCGCCTTCTTGACCGCGTCGATCATCACATGCGAAGCCGACGGCTCGAATAACGAGAATCGCTTCGCGAAGGCTGATCCTCGCGCCGAACGTATCGGATTGTTTAACGCCCATGCCGCTTCTACTGTGCCTCCGGCGCACCAATCGCCTTCATGCGGGTACAAAGCATAAGTGTATTGATGTATGCCTTCGTCCGCGGACGGATCCGGCCATATCGCGGATTTGATCAGCGAAAGCCTCATGACGTGATCCTTGATGTCGTAGCCGTACTTGCAATCGTTCAGCAGACTGACGCCGTAACCCCGTTCGGATAGATCGGCCCATTGGTGACCGACGGTTTCGAACCTGGCGCCGTCCCAGCTCGTATTCCAATGCGTCGGCCTCTTGACGTTCCCGTACTGGATGTCGTAAGTTGCCTCGGTCGCGCGCACATTGACCGGGAACGCCGCCTTCAGGAGCTGCTGCCGCTCCTTCCAATCGATCCGGGTCGCGAAATCGATCCTGCGATCGTTCGCGTAGACGATCATCTCCTGACTGATCCTCGAGTCCATGTAAGTCCAGACGAACTCGATGGAGGCGAACAGTTCGCCGATGTCTTTGACGGCGACGCTTACGAGCTCGTCGACTTCCCGCATTTTCTCTTGGTAGAAAATATCGATGTCCCAGGCGTCGAAATTTTTCGGCTTATCCTCGAACGCTTGCAGCACGTTGCCGCATTCGCCCGGCCTCAATAATTCGCGGCGGTTCTCAAGATCGTAAATTCTCGTAAGCTGCCCCTTCCCGTTCCACGAGACTTCATAGAAAGGCGTTACGATTCCGTCGGGCCGCGCGAGAAAAGGTGTCGCATGCCCGGGGACAAGCTCGTCATCGATGTCGAACGTCGCGAACCCCATGGCCGGCAAATTTTCCGCGAAGACATATACGGAGCCGTCGGTCGCAACCTGCATCCCCATCCGGTTGCCGGCGGCGTCGCGCAATCCGAACCGTCTATCGCCGTCCCAGCTTTCCAATCTCACGAGATCCGAACGCTGCCGGGAAGAGCCGTTGAACAACGTAACTCCGTTTTCGGAAGGCGACGGATCGGCGATCGCCAACGTCGCTTCTCTCCACGTTTCTTCGACGATCAACCGCGCCTCTTCGTATTCCCGGATGCCGTCTTCGTACACTTCGCGAATCGAGGAGCCGGGAATGATGTCATGGAATTGATTGCGAAGGACGATCGTCCAAGCTTGGTTCAATGCTTGCTGCGGATACGTCTGCCAGCTAGATTCCGCCATGCCGGCGCTCCGAATCGTATTCAGCCACTCGGTCTCGCGCAGCATGAGCTCAAGCTTGCGGTTCCATCGCTTGATCGCGGCTTGGCTCGTATAAGTGCCGCGATGATATTCCAAATATAGCTCGCCGTCCCACGTGTGTACGTATCGGTCCGTCTCCGCGACCGTGCGTTGCAGTCGGTCGAAATAAGTATCGGCGCGCCCGGTCTCCACGTTCGGCAGCCCCGGCATTTCTTGCAGCCTCCGCCGCATCTCCAGCATGTCGCGGTTGACGCCGCCTCCGCCGTCTCCATATCCGTACGCAAGCAGAAGCTCGCGGTTGACGTTCTTGTCTTGGTACCCGTCCCATATTCCTTTAACCGTGAAAGGCGTGACATCCCCATTGTAAGTATACCACCACATGTCCGATTTCTCGGGCGTCGTAATGAAGTGCGTCAGTATTTCCGTGCCGTCGATTCCCCGCCAGAAGAACGTATCGTGCGGAAGACGGTTGTACTGGTTCCAGCTGATCTTCGTCGTCATGAACGTGTCGATGCCCGATTGCTTCAGAATTTGGGGCAGCGCCCAGCTGTACCCGAATACGTCCGGGAGCCATAAATACGTGCATCGAACGCCGAATTCCCGCGCCAAATACCGCGTACCCGTTAGAATCTGCCTCACGAGGGATTCGCCGCTCGGGATATTGCAGTCGGCTTCGAGCCACATGGCCCCGCCCGCTTCCCAGCGACCTTCTTCGATTCTCCGCTTCAACTGCGCGAATATTTCCGGGTAATCTTCCTTGATGTAGGCATAGAGCTGCGGCTGGGATTGGAGGAACGTATACTCCGGATACATCTCCATTAAGCGAAGCACGGTCGAGAACGACCTTGCGGACTTCTCCCGCGTATGCTTCAATCGCCATAACCAGGCGACATCGATATGCGTGTGGCCGATACAGGTGACGCTTACGGGATGCGACTTGCCGATTCGCCCGATTTCCGACCGCAGCAACGCTTGCGCGTCGGCGATCGTGTCGTAGTGCCGATCGGATCCGGGCTTCGCCCAATCGAGCCGAAACAAAGCGCGATCCAAGGCGTTCAACAGCTCCAAGCGCGCCGGATCTTCCTTCGCCAGCTCCTTGATCGTGGCTAGCGTCGCCTTGGCCGTGTAGTACAAGTCGTCCGCCGCCTCGTCCAGCCATGCCAGCTCCGCCTTGTTCAGCCGGTGCTCCTGCTCCCGCGGCTCTCCTCCGCCTTCCAGGCCGGACCAAAGCCTGAAGCAAAGGGATAACTTCTGGCCTTCCGAGCCCGGCGGCAGGAACACTTCCTTATGATTGACGTCGACCCCTTGATACGGCTGTCCGTTCAGATACAACAGCGCTTCGAACCCGCCGCAATTGCCAGGGTCCGTCTTGCCGAAATCGAATAGACCTACCGATTTCCTGCCTTTCCATTCGCTAGGGATCTCAACGTCCGCCGCTAGCCATACATAGCGATCCCGCCCTTGCCAGCGCTCGCCGAGCTGCATGCCCTCCCAATCCCCTTCGGTCGGCGGCCTTGCTCCGATCGCTCCTTCCGCGTCCGTCAGCGCTAGAAATCGGCGGAGCTTGACCGGATCTCGATAACGGTATGGCTCAAGCTCGTCGATCCTTGCCGCAAGCTTCTCCTCGATCCAGAACATTCCGTTCCTCCTCTCCTCCTAGTGTGCGCTTTTCTCCAGAACGAGCTCGATTCTCGCCGGAGCTCCCGTCAGTTGGAACCGCAGGAACACAAGCCGATCTTGAATCCGCTTCGCCGCGACTCCATCCGAACAGGAGCCGACCTCGAACCCTTCCAGATCGTCCCAGTAGACGAGGCCGAAAGGCATCGGGGCGTGGTAGCCGATCTCGAACGTCATCCGAATGCGGTCCTCCGTCTTCTCGTAACCGCTCACGAACACTTGCGGAACGGATTCTTCGAACGTATCGCCCATATCGCCTTTGCCGACGTAATTCCGCAGCCGATCGGGCGCGCACGCCCCATAGACGAACGCCATTTGGCATTCGTTGTCGTAATAGTGGAACGTATCCGGCCAAGGACCTGACGCGGTGCCGCCTAGCGTCATCGTGTATTCGTTCACGTCCGGACGATGAAGCGTATCCCGGGTCAGCATGTACGAGGCCGCCGTCTTCTCGTTCCGCTTGTGATATTCTTCTATTGCAAGCGGGAGCGTCGTTAGCGTTATCGGATATTGCGTGATGTATTCGAAAAACAGATCGAGCATGCCCGAACACTCTTCGACATGGGAAGCCGGATAGACGGCGAACCGGTCGGTGTATTCCATCTCGTGGCTTTCCTGCTGCTGCAGAAAATAAACCCGCTCGTTATGGTCCGTATTGTCTAGATAGCCGTGAAACAAGTTTTTCCAATACGCGATATCCTCTCCCGTGCACAAACCCGCCCGCAGCACGTCGTTCGGATCGGTGGAGTAGACGCATGGACTGCCGGAGTGGTACGTCGCATGCAAGTCTCGAGCCGTCCATTCGCTGGCGACAAGCTTGCCCTTGCCCGGATGCGGCGCTTTGAAACGAGAGCCGTCGATGTACCAAGAGCCCCACGGGATTCCCTTGTGCGTAATGCCGTCCCACCAGGTCTGCTCCCAGCAATAGCCCCATATGCCGTCGAATCCTAGCTCCTCCGCGACCTCGAGGAATTCGTTGTAGATTCTGCCGCGAGCGACGATCTTCGTCTTCGCCCATGGGAACGTCTCTTGCAAGACGCGCCAACCGTGCTCGAGCGATTCCTTCAACCGCGCCTTGGACTTCTCCGATTCGTCGGCGTAGAAGGGCGTCTGCAGGATGACGTCGTCGCCGTACTGGTCGTGCCACGACCGGATGCGGTCCGCGAGCACCGGCGCGGATGTCGCGTTGACGATCCAGGTAACCGGAATGCCGTGCTTATGCGCGATCGCGGCCGTCCGATCGATCCCGTCGATCGCGATGCCTTTCCCCCAACTCGTATCGACATGCGTCGCGTAGCTGACGAACGTATAAATTAAATTTTCGGGTTTCATGGTCGTCGAATCTCCTTTGCCGCATCGTTGTCTTGACAGCGAAGAGTCTCCCGAAGGAGACTCTCCGAAGCAAGTTTGAGACACTGCTTACTTATTATCCGCCAGCCAAGCGTCGATCTGGGCTTGCAGCTCGGCTTGCACTTTCTCTACGCCCGCCGACTTCAGCTTGGCGTTCCGCTCGTCGAGCAGCTTGGACGGGTTGGACAGCGCGCCCGTAGCGAGCGTCTTGTATTCCGACACGATGCCGATGAGCTGGGAGACCTCGTTCTTCACCTTCGTATCGTCGAACACGAAGCCCATTAACGGGAAGCGAACGGCCGTGTCGTTGAACTTCTTCCAGTTCTCGTACAGATCGTCCGGCTGACCCGGCTTCAAGTAGTTCAGCATCTGGCTGCCGATGACCCAGAACAGCGCCGATGCGCCGTAACCGGAATCGGCGATCGGCTCGATACGGTTGTCGCCGACCTTCTTGTAGTGCTTGCCTTCGATGCCGTGCACGATCAGATTGACCACGTACGGATCGGTGTGCAGGTAGTTCAGCACCATCATGGCGCGTTCCGGATCCTCGGACGTTCTCGAGATGGACATCATGGAGCCGGTAGCGAGATCCGTCGTTACGATCGGTTCCGTCACGACATGGGAGACGTAATCGTATTGATTGTTATCCGCGATCTTAAGCTCGATGTCGCTGCCCGGCTTCCATACGCCGGACGCCACCCAGATTTTGCCTTGGCGGCGCAATTCCCCGATATCCGCCTTGTTGGTCGCCGCGTCCGCGTTGATGTAACCTTTCTCGTAATACTTGCGGAACAGCTCGAACTCGCGCTTGTTGATGTCGACGAGCTCGGGATCGAGAATCGTCTTCACCTTCACGTCCGGCGACGTGTAATCGACGAAGAACATCTGGGTTTTGCCCGGCGTCGGGCCGATCGGACGATAGTTGGAATTCGTCTCGAACATCATGTAGACGCCGCCGCCTTGGTTACCCGAGCCTCCGTTAATGAACTGGTTGAGCATGCCGGGCTCTTCCTTGCTTATCTTCTCGTACCACGGCTCCAGATCGGCCCACTTGTTGATCGTTTCGATCGGAATGTTGTACTTCTCGACGATGTCTTTGCGATAAGTGAACGATTGCCCTTGCGTAATCTCCTTGTTCGTCGGCACCGCGTACAGCTTGCCTTTCATGCGCGGCGCTTCCAGGTAAAGCGGATGGATCGTATCTTTGATGCCTTGGCCGTGCTTATCGAGCAGTTCGTCCAGCTCAAGGAAAGCTCCCTTCGTTACGTTGCCGAAGTAATTGAGCCAGGACGCGGTGAACACCAGGTCCATCTTCTCGCCCGTATTCATCATGAGTTCAGTCCGGTTCTGATAGTCGCTCGCAGAGATCGGTTGAAGCTTGATCGTTGCGTTGATCTTCTCCTTGAAGAACTCGCTAAGCTTCTCCTCGACCAGTGCGACGTCCGCTTCCGGCGTGCCGAAGTAAGTGATGGAGACTTCGTACGGTTTAAGCTCAGACGCCGGGGAAGCCGATTCGGACGGCTTCTGCGATTCGGAAGCGCTTGCGCTGGAAACCGCGCTCGGACTTTCGCTTCCCGCGTTGTTATTCTTGTTCGACGAGCAAGCTTGCAGCACCAGCATGGCCGCAAGCACGACGGCGACGACAACCGCGATCGATCTTCTTTGTCTCATTGCTTTCGTACCCCTCCTAATATAATTAAATCATAATGTATAGATCGGCCGGCGGCCATGGTTCCGCGAGCCGGTTCTACCGCAGGGAATCAGCCTTTGACGGCGCCTACCGTCAGGCCTTTGATGAAAAACTTCTGGAAGAACGGGTACACGAGCAGAATCGGTCCCATGCCGACGACCGCGAAAGCCATCTGAAGCGATTCGTTCGGCAGATTGCGCATCAGCTCCGGATTCTGCGCCGCGAGCTGCACGTTCGCCCGCAGGAATTGAACGTCGTTGAGCACCCGGAGCATCAGATATTGCAGCGGATATTTCTCCTCCGTCCGGATGAACAGAAGCGAATTGAACCAGTCGTTCCAGAACACGATCATACCCAGCAGCCCCATCGTGGCGAGTACGGGCAGCGACAACGGAAGGACGATCCGGAAGAACACGCGGAATTCGCCGGCTCCGTCGATTCTCGCCGATTCGATCAGCGCGGGATGAATCGTCGATTGGAAGAACGTTCGCATAATGATCACGTTGAATGGAATAATGAGCAGCGGCAGCAGCAGAGCCGTATAGGAGTCCAATAAGTCGAATACTTGCGTGAAAACGATATACTTGCTCACCACGCCTCCATGGAACAACATCGTGAAGAATAGGATGAACGTGAAGAACGTGCGAAACGGATAATCACGGCGCGAAATCGGATAGGCGTACAACGCCATCAGGATGACGCTCAGAGCGGTTCCGACGACGGTAAGTCCGATGCTGACGGCGTACGCTCTCACGATCGTCCCGTAATCCTTGAACAAGCTCTCGTAGGCGATCGAAGATAGCTTCTCCGGGAAGAAGCGGTAACCTTCGGTGACTAACGCATCGTTATGCGTGAAGGATACGATGACGACGAGTACGACGGGCAGGACGCATACAAGAGCGAGCAGGATGAAGCTGATATGAAGCGCCGCGCTCGCGGCCTTGGAGATCGTATTCTCTCGACGGCTGGTTGAATAGGTCATGATGGGTTCACCTCGATTCTCTGTCTAGAATAGCGCTTGTTCCCGATTGATTCTGCGCACCGCCGAGTTCGTGAGCAGCACGAGGATGAATCCGAGCACGGATTGCGCCAGAGCAGCCGCCGAAGACATTCCGATATCATTAAGCTCGATCAGCACGCGGTAGACGTAAGTGTCGACCGTATCCGTGACGGGATACAACGCCCCCGAATCCATTGGAACCTGGTAGAACAATCCGAAGTCGGAATTGAACACGCTTCCCATCGACAAGATCGTTAAGATAACGATGATCGGCTGTATGAGCGGCAGCGTAATATGCAAAGTTTGTTTCCACTTCGTCGCCCCGTCGATGACCGCGGCCTCATAGTATTCGTTGTCGATGCCCGCGATCGCGGCGATATAGATGACCGCGCCGATGCCGACGTTCTTCCACGCGTTGACCAGAATCAGAATGTAAGGCCAATAGGCTTTCTCCGAATACCAGGAAACCGGGTCGATTCCGAACCAATCGAGCAAAGACGAATTTAGAAATCCTTTGTCCGTATTCAGGAACGCGTAGGCCAAGTAACCGACAACGATCATGGACAAGAAATAAGGCATGATCAAGAACGTCTGGTACGTCTTCGCCAATCGGCCTCTAAGCTCGTTGATCGCGATCGCGATCGCCACGGACAGCACCGTGTTGACGACCATGAAGGCGAGGCTGTATCCCACCGTATTGCGCGTGATTCGCCATATCGAGCCGGAGTTGAACAGGAACTCGAAATTGGTTAACCCGACCCAAGGACTTCCGAAAATACCGTCGATGTAGTTGATATTCTTGAAGGCGATGAATACCCCGAACATCGGCATATAATTGTTGACGATCAACACGGCCAGCGCCGGCAGGAGCATCAACGTCAGAAACCTGAACTTCCATAGAGAATGGATAAAGAGCGCGATCCCCGTTCTCTCTTTCACATGCGTCCTCTCCTCTCGATTGATCTCAGTATAGGCTAGGCCCCCCATGCAAGACGATGATATATTCCAATAACCGTGTGATGTATAAGGCGCGTTTCGACGCTGTCGACAATCGTTGCAACCATACAAAAAAAAACGCAACCGGAATGGCTGCGTTTGTTCTCCTATCATCGTTCGTCCTGACGTCGCTCGCGCAACGGGAGGGTGATGACGGCTTTCACTCCCCCGCCTTCCCGCGGGTAGTACTGCAACCCGTAGGATTCGCCGTAATGCAATTGGACGCGCTTATGAACGTTACGGATGCCGTAACCCGCGTCCTCGATCGTTCCTCGCACGATCGCGTTCAGCCTGTCGATGTCCACCTTCATGAAGCCGTTGTCCTCGACCGTCATCTCGATCGTATTTTCCGTACGGCGTACGCGAATCCAGATCTCGCCTTCTCCGTCCATGCCGCCTACCCCATGGAATATCGCGTTCTCGACGAGCGGCTGCACGATGACTTTCGGCGTCGTATACGCTAACGCATCCTCCTCGATATCCCAATGCGCCTCGAACGTGCCCGGGTAACGCTTCGCCTGCAGCCGGCAGTATGCCTGTACGTGCTTCACTTCTTCATCGATCGGTATCATCGTCTTCCCTTTGCTGAGACCGATACGCAGCAGCATCGACAGATCCATGACCATTTCTCCGACTTCCGTATTGCCGTTATCGAGCGCATACCAGTAAATAGAGTCGAGCGTATTGTATAGCAGGTGCGGGGTGATCTGAGAGTGAAGGGTAGCGAGTTCGGTTTCTTGCTGGCGTAGCTTCATCAGATAATTGTCCTCGATCGAGCGATCCAATCTCCGCGTCATCCGCATGAACGCGCCGTATAAAATTCCGAATTCGTCCGGGCGTATCAGTTCTCCGCTCATATCCATTTTAACGCCGGGCTCGTATATCTTCGTTATCGAGACGAGCCGATGCAACGGCTTAACGATAACGCGCAGCAAGTAAAGGACAAACAGCAGTACGAGCGCCAAGTAGATCGCCGATAAGATCATGATCGTCCATTGGAAGGACGTCTGGCTGCCGGTAATCGAATCCAACGGAATGCGGTAGACGAGATTCGTGTGATACAGTTGCTCGTAAGAATGCGCGTACAACCATCTTTCCCCGTTTTCGCGGGCAAAGAAGTAACCCGACTCCGTCTGTCTGGCGGATTCCGGAACGATCGCCGCGGATCTGTCCGTCGAGCCGGCTTGCATAAGCAACTCGTCCTGGTCGTTATACAAATAGATCGTACCGGCATGCTCCGGAAGCTCTACGGACAACAGATCTCTTCGAAGCAGCACCTCCAGGCGGGAGACGACCAGAAATCCCAACACCTCGTTATAATTCTGGCTATTCAGGATGCTTCTTACGAAGCTTACCGTAACCAAGCCGTCGGAAGAGCGAATGAGACGAAACGCCCCGGCTCCCCGTTTGCTGACGGCCTGATCGGTCCAAGCGGGGAGCTGTTCGAGTCCGATATCGAAGTATTTGAAGCCGCTCGCTTTGTGCGACAGATCGAACTGCGTTCGTTTCCCTTCGGTATTCATCATATACAGCGTGTAGCCCGTGCCGTCCGATGACCATCGATCCAGAATTTCGTCGGCCCGATTGATGTCTCCGAGCGTCTCTACGTTGTACCAGAACTCGTTCGGACCCGTACGGTCGATCAGATGGTTGTCCAGGAACGTAATCGTCTTGTCGTTGACGGCCGACATCGTCTTCTGGATCGTCGCATGGTTCTGCTTCGCCAGTTGAAGCATCGTACGTCCCACTTCATCCTGCATGGATTGAACGGTTTTATAAGAAGAGATCCACCCGACGACCAGGAACGGGCCGACGATGAATAACGCAAAAGCGATCGTGACTTTATATTTGAGCTTCAGTCGTATTCCCCCTGACCCTCTTTGCGATAATCGGCGGGACTGACCCCGGCGTAGCGCTTGAACATGCGGCTGAAGTGTTCCGGCGATTCGTAGCCGACTTCGTAGGCGATCTCGTATCGCTTCTTGGGCGTCGTGACAAGCAGTCGCTTCGCTTCCTCGATGCGCAGCTCGGTCACGTAATCCCAGACGTTCTTCTTCGTTTCCCGTTTGAACCAATAGCCGAAGTAAGCGGGACTGAAATGCGCTTCTGCCGCGATATCTTGGATCTTAAGCTCGGGATTGCGGTAATGCTGCCGGATATAGCCCATAATGCGGGCAAGTATCGTCATCTCCCGTTCGCGAGCTAACTCGCGCAACGTCCGGCCGGCCTCATCAACGTAAGATGGAAGACGATCGAGCTTACCGGGGACGGACATATCCCGAAAATAGACTTCAGGATCGAAGCGCCGAATCGAAACGCCGTTGCCCTGCCCGTTGTCCAGCAGCAATCCGTAGACTCTGTATACCAGCATGCCGAAATAACTATGAACCTGCTCCGATTCCTGTCCGAGATCGTTCAAAGCTTGGACCATGTCCTGCACGATCCGCTCGCTGTCGCTGTCCGACTTCAACCGCCGGACGCACTCTTCCACTTTAGCCATCCATCCGACCATATTCAGGCTTTCTTGCGCGGCTATATCCTCGTAATGGAACACGTTCTGTTCGGGATGAAGCTTCTTCCATTCGGCGGCGCTGACCGCTTCTTCCATGAGCTTCGGCAATAAGGCGACGTCGTCGCGCAGGCTGCTGATCCCGATCGTCGCGTCCAAGTTCAAATATTGCTTGAAATTGTTCGATACGAATTGTCCGATGAAATGCATCTGAGACTGCAAAGTGAAGCCTTGCCCCGCCAAATCCCGATCGTTCGGCTGCACGATGCCGATCAGTTCGTTCCCGAATCCGCCCAACGTTAAGCCGTTCCATTCGGACAGGCTCTCCTCGAACAGGTTCAGCGCCGCGTATTTCAGCAGTTTCCGATCTTGCAGGACCATCGCTTTGTTGCTGAAGCCTCCTCGGCTCAGATCCAGACGAACGGAGACGATCCCGTAATTCGGGCCTTTGATCTGATCGCCCAGCTCCGCGACTAGCTCGTCGTAATCTTTGTTCGACAGCCCTCGTTCGGTTACGAGCTCCATGAGAATTTCGCGTCTTCGTTCCGCCTCGGCCGCGTCGCTCGAACGCTTCCGCATCGTCTGCTCGAGCGCCAGCTTGCCGGCCTCCTCCTTCTCGACGAGCACGCTGCGGACGACGCGGAGCAGCTCCGCTTGTTGCACCGGTTTAACCAAATAATCGCGCGCGCCTAACCGAAGCGACTTCGTGGCGAATTCGAAATTCTCGTGCGCGGATATGACGATAACGGGAAGATTCGGTTGCTCCAGATAGATCGTCTCCATCAGCTCGAGTCCGCTCATCCGGCTCATCTGGATATCGGTCAGTACGAGATCGTAACGATCCATTCGCAAATAGTCGATCGCCTCGAACCCGTTCAAAGCCGTCTCGACGACGGAAATATTCATGTCCGAAGACAGCAGGAAATTGCGTATGCCGATGCATACCCTTGGTTCGTCGTCGACCACTAATATTTTGTACATGGCGGCACCTCCGATGGGCGATGAAGCGCTTTCGCGGCATTTGTACCATTATAAGGTTGACTCACCGTCCTGTCGATGATCTACCGCGAGGAGTTCGTGATGCAATTCTATACGTTCATGGGATTCGTTCGGCGACCTGAAACATCTTCGAATCGATCACGTCCGTATGGAATTACTTCATCGCTAGACCGTATGCGATTCTCTATAATCTGAATGAAGAGGTTAGAGGAAGACAACAAGGAGAGTGAAAGAAGATGAGCGCCGCCTATTCCTATAAGCGACAAATTCCCGTATACGATTCCGCTGACGTCATCGTGGTGGGAGGGGGGCCGGCAGGAACGGCAGCCGCGATCGGGGCCGCCCGTTCCGGCAAAAGAGTCATTCTACTGGAGAAATCCGGACAGCTAGGGGGAATGGGAACCCTCGGCAACGTGAGCATCTTCATGCCGATCGGCAACGTCACCGGCATTTACAGGGAATTCATTGCCGAGATGCTCGATTCCGCATTGCCTCCGGGCCATGACCAATCGATCGCTCCTCAATTCTCCCCTTTCGTTCTACGCCATTATTTGAACGAGAAGATGCGCAAGGAAGGCGTCGAGACGTTCTTCCACGCGGAATTCGTCGGCACCGTCGCAGGCGATGGCGCCGTGGAAGCCGTTATCGTATCGACTCGGGAAGGACTACAAGCGATACGGGGCTTGCGGTTCATCGATTGCACCGGCGATGCGAGAATGGCGATCGAGCTTGGCGTCCCGTTCACGTCCGGAAGAGAAAGCGACGGAATGACGCAACCGATGACGCTTATGTTCATGATGCAGAATACGGGCAAGCCCGTCAGACGCTATTTGCCGGAAGGGTGCCCCGCCTATCGGAGCGTGGATGAACTTCCTCAAGGCCGGCATCTGTTCTGGGAACAGAACGATGACGGCATGCTGCTCGTCAACATGACCAGAGTGAAAGGCCACGGCGCTCGGATCGCGGATGTGAATGCCGCGGAACCGGAAGCGTTAAGACAAGTGTTCTCGATCGTCGACTACTTGCAACGCAACGGCTTCGAGAACTATGCGTTGTCGCATGTCGCCGGACAGACCGGCGTGCGGGAGACGAACCAAATCCAAGGGCTGTATACGTTGACGGAATCCGACCTAACGAACGGCAGGCGGTTCGAAGATGTCGTCGCTCAAACGAATTACGAGATCGACATCCACAGCCCCGACGGTCACCGAACGACGGATGAACGGCATGTCGACGGTTACGATATTCCATACCGGTGCATGGTTCCGGTTGCTTTCGGCAATTTGCTCGTTGCAGGCCGCGCCATCTCCGCCACTCATGTCGCGATGTCGTCCATGCGCGTTCAAGCGACCTGCTATGCGCTGGGGCAAGCTGCCGGAATCGCGGCTTCCCTCTCTATCGATCGGGCTTGCGAGTGCCGGGACGTTCCGATCGATGAGCTGCACCTCGCGATGGCTGCCCAGAACGTCAGGCTCTGGAAGCCGGAGCATCCGCATCGATAACACGAGGGACTGTCCCGGAGGTGCGCCGCAGTAACGTTATGTGGCCATGCTAAACGCTATCGCTCGCACGCAATCTGTTGAAGAATACGGCGCTAGACTAACAAAAAATGAGGATGGCGCAGAAATTACATCTGCTCCATCCACGCCCTAAAGCTCTATGAACGCTGCGTCGGCAGCTCGTACGTCTTCAATTTGGTCCCGTCCTTGAAGGAATAAAAATCGATCGCCTCATGGCGTTTGCCCGTCTCGCTCCAATAACGGATTTCCCAAGCCGGAGCGCCCTGGAACCAACCCGGCAGAATGCGATTCGGCTTCTCGCCTCCATGGCTGTCCGCGAACAATCGGATCATGCGGGATTTGGACACGTTCTCGCTGACTTTGAGCTTAAGCAGCTCTGTCTCGCGTTCCCATATCATCCACGCTTCCCCTAGCGCGTCTTCCCCGCTTACGATCCACACGTTCTCTTGCCAAGTATGCAATTCAGCTCGGTCGATCTCGACCAGCTCGCCTTGTTGCTTCGCGATCGCGATCGCCCTGCGCTCCGCTTGGCGGTAATCGGAGTCGGCAGAGCGAATGTACAAGACGAATGATACCGCTATGAACACGATAAAACCGATGATAACGATCATCCATCGCACCCAAGAGATGCGCGGAATTCGACGAAGGCTCTCGCTCCGGCTTAAATTCATCCCCGCAGCCTCTCATAGCAACGCTGAGCTTCCGCCATAATCCGCTCTTCGTCCAGCGTAAGCAATTGTCCGTTCCTAAGCAGCTGTCGGCCGTCGACCCAGACGTGCGCGACATCGGACCCCATGGACGCATAGACGACATGGGACACAAGATCCGTCCGAGGGACGTAATGCGACTTGCCGAGCGTGAGCGCGATCAGATCCGCCTTCAGCCCCGGTATAAGCTGGCCCGTGACGCCTCCGAGCCCGATCGACTTCGCGCCGTAAGCCGTCCCCATTCGCAGCGCTTCGGCTGCCGGAATGACGGTCGGATCGCCCGACACCCCTTTATGGATGAGCGCCGCGGTCGTGATTTCTTGGAAAAGATTCAGGTTGTTGTTGCTTGCCGCGCCGTCCGTGCCTAGCGCTACGGTTACGCCCGCTTTTAGCAAATCCGGCACGCGCGCCACGCCGCTGGCGAGCTTCAGATTGCTTACCGGGTTGTGCGAGACGGCAACCTTGCGTTCGGCCAGCAGCGCGATTTCTTCGTCCGTCAAGTGAACGCCGTGCGCGACGAGCGTCGGGCGCGAGAACATGCCGAGGCGATCCAGATGCTCTACCGGCCGGCAGCCGTAATCGCGTACGTTCTGCTCGACTTCGGCCGCGGTTTCCGACATGTGCGTATGCATCGGCAAGTCCAGATCATGTGCGGCTTGAACGAATTTCACGATGTAATCCGGCGGACACGTGTAAGGCGCGTGCGGGGAAATCATGACGTTAATGCGTCCGTCAGCCGCGCCGTGCCAGTCTTTGGCGAAGCCGATCGCATCCGCCAGCTTGGCGCGCTGCACGTCTTCCGGGCACAGCCCGATCACGCCGCGCGTCAAGCTGGCGCGCATGCCCGACGTTTCGACCACTTCGGCAACGCGGTTCATATGATCGTACATATCGACGAACGTCGTCGTACCGCTCTTGATCATCTCCACGGCGGAGAGCGCCGTGCCCCAATACACGTCGTCGCCGGTAAACTTCGCTTCCATCGGCCACATATGATTGTGCAGCCAGTCTTGCAGCGCCAAATCTCCGCCTACGCCGCGGAGCAGCGACATCGCCGCGTGGCCGTGCGTATTCACGAGTCCGGGCATGAAGAGATAGCCGGTTCCGTCGACGATCTCGTCGGCGGCGTTCAACTCGTGTTGCAGGGCCGGACCTTCGCCCATGGCGGCGATGCGTGCGCCGTCTACGGCCAGCCAGCCCGTGAATTGCGGATTCGTATCGTCCATCGTAAGGAACGTACCGTTATTGATCAGCCATCTTCTCACTCGAATACCCCTTCGCTTTTATCTTCGATAGAATCGTCCATATAATAAGCCAAGCTGAGCAGCTCCGCCGTAAAATCCACGTGGTGAATTCTAACGCCCGCAGGCGCTCTCAACACGACGGGAGCGAAATTCAGAATCCCCTTGACGCCCGATACGCTGAATTGGTCCGCGACGGTCTGTGCTTCCTGGGCGGGTACCGTAATGATCCCTACGGATATTTCCAGAGACTTGACCACGTCTTTCAGCTCGCGCATCGGCTGCACCGTCAGATGATTGATTTTAGTGCCGCGTTTCGCCTCGTCGGCGTCGAAGACGGCTACGATCTTCATATTATCCTTCAAGTACATATTGTAGTTGCACAGCGCGCGGCCCAAGTTGCCGGTGCCGACGAGCGCTACGTTAAGCGGCTTGTCCAGCTTCAGGATATGCCGGATTTTCTCGATCAAATAATCGACGTTGTAGCCGACGCCTTTGCGCCCGAATTCTCCGAAATAAGCGAGATCCTTGCGGATTTGCGCCGGATTCAGATCGAGCTTCTCTCCGAGATCCTGCGAAGATACGGTCTGGATGCCGCTTAAGCTCAGATCGTTCAGGAATCGCAAATAGATCGGAAGACGGCGGATGACCGCTTCGGATATTTTGAACGACTTCATGTTGAGGCTTCCTCCTCTACGTTAACGGCAGGCGCAAGCCACTCGCGGATTCTTGCGGGAATGCCGGCGGTTGGCAGGTGCTCCATTTTGGGTCCGGGCAGCGAATACAGGAAATACTTGCCGTAATTCGTGTCGATGACCCGAGTGTCGTATAGCAGCACGATTCCGCGGTCGGTAGCGGTTCGTACGAGGCGGCCGAAGCCTTGCTTGAACTTAATGACCGCCTGCGGCAAAGACAGCTTCATGAACGGGCTCTTATTCTCGGCCTGAAGCTTCTCGGCTTTCGCTTCGGCTACTGGATGGTTCGGCGGCTGGAACGGCAACCGAACGATCGCCAGGCACGTCAGAGCGTCTCCCGGCAAGTCGATGCCTTCCCAGAAGCTGCTCGTGCCGAGCAGCACGGAGGCCGGGTTGCCCATGAACTGCTGCGTCAGCCTGCTGCGGCTGCCGGCGTCGACGCCTTGGCCGAGCACTTGTATTCCCGAAGATTCTAACATGAGCTTCAACGGATCGTATACCGTTCTGAGCATCTTGTTGGAGGTGAATAGAACGAGCATTCGTCCGCCGACCGTCTTGGCCGCCTCGGCAAGCGATTCAGTGAGCGCGCCGACGAACTTCGCGTCCCCGTCTTTCCCTTTAATATTAGGAAAATCTCGCGGAATAAGCACGAGCGCCTGTTCGCGGTACTTGAACGGCGAGGGCAAGAGCGCCGTCTTGAGCTTGCCGTCCCGCTCCGCGCTGTTCAGGCCGAGCTGCTCCGTTACGTAACGGAACGACTTGTCGACCGTCAACGTCGCGGAAGTCATGACGACGCTCGACTTCCGGTCGAATACGCCTTCCTTCAGCAAGTCGCTGACGTCCGCCGGCGCTCCGTAAATCCATACCGATCGGCCTCGATATTGATAATGGCCTTCGAGCCAATAGACGAATTCCGGTTTGCCTAGCGCGGTGAAAGACTGAACGTCGGCGCGGATGTTCTGAAGGTCTTTCAGCACGCCGGATAAGTCCGTTAGCATCCCTTGCATCGTCAGCTCGTCCGTTGAATCGCGAATTTCCGCGGCCAGCTTCTCGAGCGGCCGTATGACGTCCGACAGCAGTTGAATGACGTTGTTCCCGTCCACCGATAAGCTATCCCATTCGGGCGGCAACGACTCCGGTTTCATACGCATCGTGAGATTGCCGGATTCGTCCGCCGCCGAATGAGCGGCCAGCATCGCGTACAGCGCCTCCATCCACCGCTCCCACGCTTCGCGGATTTCTTGGAGCTTAGGCATAACCAGCTCCAGCTTCTCGACCCATTCGGACGCCTCGACGACGCTCGTCGCCGAGATGGCGCTAATGAGCTGCGGAATGAGTCCGGTTCTGGCATCCTTGAGCAAGCGTTGGAGCGGGATGACGAGCGCCGAATGCCCCGTTTTCTGGCCGAGGTGGTTCGTCGCGACTTCTTCCAGGTGATGCGCTTCGTCTACGATCAGACGCTCGTAAGCCGGCAGCAAGCGATGCTCCGCTCTAAGGTCCGTGAACAAGAGCGCGTGGTTCGTAATGACCAGATCCGCTTTTCCCGCTTCGTTCCTTGCGCGATGATAGAAGCATTTGCGGAACCAAGGGCACGCTCTGTTCAAGCAGGACGCGGCGTCGCTGGCGACGACGTCCCATTCTTCTTTGTTGCGTCCGCCAATATTGAGCTCTTCCGCTTCGCCTCTTAAAGTCTCCCCGAGCCATACCGTCATGCCGCCGCGAACGATCGCTTCTTCCCGATTGATCGCATGCTCGGGAATATGCTGCCGGTTCTCGAATTTGCGCAAGCATAAATAGTTGTTGCGTCCTTTGAACACGGCTGCTTGGAACGGCATCGGAAGCACCTTCTGAAGCAACGGCAAATCTCGCTCCCTTAACTGTTCTTGAAGCTGTATCGTATGGGTGCTGACTACGATTTTTTTGGACTCCTTCAGCCCATAATAGAGAGACGGAAGCAGGTACCCAAGCGATTTGCCCGTACCCGTGCCGGCTTCGACGAGCAGATGGGCGTCATCCTGCAGCGCATCCATAACCTCGCGGAACATGATCGTCTGTCCTTCCCTGGACTCGTAGGCCGGAAGCAGCTCCTTCAAATTCGATCGCACATGCCCGATATATTCGTCGAATGTCATGTCGCGCAAAATTTCGATGGCCGCGGCGGCGTTATTGTCGCGTTCGCGGTCCGCGCCCTCATCTCCCCAATCCGTTACTTTCATAGCGAACTGGCGAAAATGATGAATATCCGTCTCCGGTAAGAAAGGCTGCGTCTCCCGCCATGCCAGCGTATGGGCGATAAACCAGCCGAGATCGGAACGGTCGGGATCGAACATATTGCTGAGCCGCTGAAGCGTGAACATCGGAAGCGCGCGCAGCTTATTCACGCATAAGGCGAACAGCTCGGCTGTCGCGAGCGCGTCGCTGTCCGCTTGATGCGGACGATCGTGCGCGATGCCCAGCGCCTGCGTTATGTTGCTTAAGGCGTACGAGGATTGCGTCGGGAACAGGAGCCTGCTCAGCTCAAGCGTATCGAGCAGTCTTCCCGAAAAAGGCAAATAGCCGCTCCGATCAAGGGCGGCTTGTAAAAAATTCGCATCGAACTCCACGCTGTGGCCGACTAAGATCGCGTCGTTCAAATGCGGAACGAGCTCGCTTAGCATCTCCTCCAGCGACGGGGCTTCCGCCACGTCTTCGTCCTTGATGCCGGTAAGCCGCGTGATCTCGGCCGGTATCGGCCCTTCGGGCTTCACGAAGCTGCCGTAGGATTCACCGGGCATGCCGGTCTCGTCGACTAAGGCGAGCCCGACTTGTATAATATGGTCTTTATCTGACGATAAGCCGGTTGTCTCAAAATCGAGCACGGCGAACTTCATGCCTGACTTCCTTTCCGTTCGGACGGTTTGCTGCCGGTTAATGCGTATCGATCGCCTGCAGCTCGGCGCTTCCGAACTGTAGCTGCAACTGGCCGAAGCCCTGCTCGCAGCATTCGAGATTGCGTCTTGGTTCCGCGAAGGACGGATCCGTATCGATCGCCTTGCGGAAGTAGCTACGCGCTTGATCCAAATGGGCATAGACCGCCTGAATACAGCCAAGCGCGTTATAAGAGATCGCTCGGAGCTTGCTTTCCTCCGCGATGGCGGCGATCAGTTGGAAATGCCGCTGGGCTTCGCCCCATTCCTTCAAGTGCATTCGAGACATGGCGAGAAACAGCCTGGCCCCCATAAAATCCGGATACGAGGATATCGCTTCCTCCAGATGTACGGAGGCTTGCGCGAACATGTGGAGTTTAAAATAACCTTGACCTTTGACGAATGGGCTCATAAGCGCCTGCGGGTCATGCTTCAACTGCTGTTCGCCCGACTGTTGCTGAAGCTCCCGATAGAAAGCCATGCGGTCTTCGAATTGAAGCCATGATTCAATCATATCATCACTTAACGATTTCAGCATGTTCCATTGTTCTTGGAGCTGGCATTTTTCCTCGCCTGATGCTTGCGGATAACGAATAATGAGTTCGTCGAGCATTTCGTTCATGGTTGCGAACCATTGGCGGATCATGGCTTTGTTCCCCCTCTAACTCGAAACTGTACTGCTCATTCTGCGTTTCGAGGGGGTGTTTCATACGCGTTACATAACGGTCGAATGCGGCTCCTCCGCCAACAATTTGACGACTTGATTGCGCTCGTCCAGGATGGCGACGCGCGGCTTATGGCGGCGCGCCTCCTCGTCCGTCAATAATCCGTAGTTGATGATGATGACTTGATCTCCCGGCTGTACGAGCCGAGCCGCCGCGCCGTTCAGGCAGATGACGCCGGAGCCGCGCGGACCTGGAATCGTATACGTCTCGAACCGCGCCCCGTTGTTATTATTTACGATTTGTACCTTCTCGTCAGGCAGAATATCGACAAGTTCCATTAAATCCTGGTCGATCGTAATGCTGCCCACGTAATTTAAATTCGCTTCCGTTACGGTTGCGCGATGAAGTTTGGCTTTCATCATTTGGCGGAACATAGGAGATCACCTGCTTCTTTAGGTTTTACGATAAGGTTGTCGATCAGACGCGTGCGGCCGAATCGGACCGCTAACGCGATCAAGACGCTGTCCGCATATTCGCGCAGCGCCCCGCTGCCGATAATGGGCTGCATGCCCGGATAAGTTACGATCTCTACGTAATCGATGTCGGCGGAAGGCGCTTGGCGGATATCCTCCGCAAGCTTCTTCGCCAGCTCTTGGGCCGTCGCTCCCGCGGCGACCCACCGCTCGGCTTTGGCGAGCGAGCGGGACAAGGCGAGCGATTGCTCGCGCTCCCCGGCGCTCAAATACACGTTGCGCGAGCTAAGCGCCAGTCCGTCCTGCTCGCGCACGATCGGGCAAGGGACGATCTCTACCGGAATGCTGAGATCGGCCGCCATTTGCGCGATCACCGCGACTTGCTGTGCGTCTTTAAGGCCAAAATAAGCCCGATCGGGCTGCACGATATTGAAGAGCTTGGCCACGACGGTGGCGACGCCGTCGAAATGCCCGGGACGGCTTGCTCCGCAGAGATGCTCCGATACGCTCGATACCGAGACGGTGGTCAAGAGCGGGTAAACGGGGTACATCTCCTCTACGGACGGCAAAAATACGATGTCTACGCCATTGCTCGCGGCAAGCGTCACGTCTCGCTCTTCATCGCGCGGATATCTCGCCAAATCCTCGTTCGGACCGAATTGGAGCGGATTAACGAATATGCTCAGCACGGTCAATCCGTTCTCATGAACGGAACGACGCAGCAGGCTGGCATGGCCTCCGTGCAGGTAGCCCATCGTCGGCACGAAGCCCACTGTCGCCTCGGCCGAAGCGGCGCGCCTATAAGCTTTAATCCGTTGCCGAAGCTCAGCGATCGTTCTGACGATGGCGGGAGTCTTCGCGTGCGTCATCATTTACCTTCGCCTCCACCGTACATTTTGGCGGGCATGGCGATATTCTTATCCTCTAGAGGAAAACCGTGCTTCTCCTCGGGAAATGCTTTCGTCTTCACGTCGTTCACGTAGTCGGCAATGGCATCGCGGATCGTATCCCCGATGTTGGCGTAACTTTTCACGAAGCGCTTGTCTCGGATGCCGGAGCCGTAGCGCAACAAGTCGTGGAATACGAGCACCTGCCCGTCGCAGCCGCGCCCTGCCCCGATGCCGATCGTCGGAATGGACAGCGAGCGGGACACCGCTGCAGACAGCTCCTCGGTCACGAGCTCGAGCACGACGCCGAAAGCGCCCGCTTGCTCTAACGCCTTGGCGTCTTGCAGCATTTTCTCCGCTTCTTCGCCGGTCTTGCCTTGAACGCGGTAACCGCCGATCTGGTGAACGGATTGCGGAGTCAAGCCGATATGTCCAAGCACGGGAATACCGGCTTGCGTGAGTATCCGGATTTCATCCGCCAGCTCCGCGCCGCCCTCCAGCTTCACCGCGTGGGCGCCGCCTTCCTGCATAAGCCTGGCCGCGTTGCGAAGCGTCGCTTCCGGCCCGAGCCGGTACGTCGCGAACGGCATATCGGCGACGATCATCGTTCCGGGCGCGCCGCGAACGACCGCCCGCGTATGGTAGATCATGTCTTCGAGCGTTACGGGTACGGTCGTATGATAGCCGAGCACCACGTTGCCGAGCGAGTCTCCGACGAGAATGATGTCCACGCCGGCTTCCTCCGCCAGCATAGCCGACGGATAATCGTAAGCGGTAACCATGGCGATCGGTTTGTTCTGGTTTTTCATCGCTTTCAAGCGAGGTAGGGTCAACGCTTGTTTCATGGGAGTACCCTCCTAAATTTTCATAATATTTTGCAACAAACAAAAAAAACCTCTTTTTGCTCACGAGCAAAAAAGGTTTCCATTCAACATAGAACGTCCTTCACGTCCTTCTGTCTCGGTCCTTTCGGCTCAGAGCAGAATCCGCCGCGAATCTTTGACGGTATTCAGTTATCGCGTTCCTTAGTGTGCCCTTCCCGCAAGTGCGGTTCTCATGGATACCGCCTCGCACGACAATTGTAGCACAATTCGTCAAGAGCGTCTATGGAGCGGACGCCGCTGCCGAAATTGATCGTGCAGCGGCATAGCCGGCATATTTTCGGTTCGTTGTACCGGACGGAGCTCGCCGCAATAAAGGCATATGTACCTCTAATTCCTCGGAATCCCGACTATGATCACCTAGTTCCCACTTCGGCAGAGTAGATCGTTCGGAAGCTGCCGTCCGGAAGCTCCACGCGCAGGCCGCCCATATCGTCCAGCCCGCGAGGCACGCCCTCGACGAGGCCTTGCGGAGTCGTCAGCGTTACCGTACGGTTCAACGTTACGGCATGAGCTTCCCACAAGGCGCGAATCGGGGCAAAACCTTGCTCGAGATACAACGCGTACAACTGCTCGAATTGTTCGAGCACGGCGGCGATCAGCTCGCTTCGGGGTACCGGCTGTCCTGCAGCCATCTTGAGCGAGATCGCTTTCTCCAGGAGCTCCTCCGGATAATCCTCGGCATCCAAATTCGCGGAAATGCCGAGTCCGACGACGACGTAACGCAACCGTTCGTCTTCGGCCGCGGACTCGAGCAGAATACCGCTGATTTTGCGGCCGTCCACCAGCAGATCGTTCGGCCATTTAATTCCGATCGTAAGCGGCACCAGGCGCGTGATCGCCCGGCTAAGCGCGACGGCGGCAAGCAGCGTAAGCTGCGGCGTGAGCGGCAACGGCACCGATGGACGAAGCAGCAAGCTCATCCATACGCCTTTGCCGGCAGGCGACACCCAAGCGCGTCCCATCCGTCCGCGTCCGCTCGTCTGCTGCTCGGCGACGACGACCGTCCCTTCCGGCGCGCCTTGCTCCGCCAGCGCGCGCAGCTCGTCCTGCGTCGAGCCTACGACGTCGAACAAACGCAGATTCTTTCCGAAGCTGCGCGTATTCAGTTTCGGCAGCAGCTCCTGCACCGTCAAGCGAGAAGGTTTGCCCAGTAACCGGTATCCGAGCCTCGGCGTCGCTTCGATCTCGTAACCTTCCGCCTCCAGCTTGCGGACCTGCTTCCAGATCGCGGTGCGGCTCACGTTCAGCTTCCTGCTAATCTCTTCCCCGGACACGTATTCGCCCGGCTCCGACTCCAGCAGGCTGAGCAATGTAACGGTACTCACGCAATCTCCTCGCTTCCTTGTTGGACAGGTTCATAACGGATCTTTGTTCCGTTATAGCAACGTAAATCCGATCGTTGTCCCATAAGCGGAACTACGTTCCGTTATCCTCCGACTGGAGGATCGACACGGCTTTCAACAACGCATCCTTAGCGTTCGCCAGCCGTCCATGGGCGACTTCCGAGAGCAGCCGCCTCAGCCGCCGCGCGACCCAAGGGCCCGGCGGCTTGCCGAGCGCTTTCGCAAGCTCGTCCCCGCGAACGGCAAGCTCCGAGATACGCGTAATCGGCATGCCATCCAGCCAATGTCGTTCCGCGCAGCCTATCTTGTCGCCACGGGCCGCCTCCATAATCGCGAGCCAATCTTCCGCCGCAGCCACCCCGTAATCCAGCACGGCCTCGATCCACGTCTCGCGGTCGCAAACGCCGTTCAGGTTCCGTGCCGCAAGCCTGCGGCTGGCCCCATTCTCGGTTAACCGCCGCTCGAATCCAACAACGCCGGCAATCCGGGCACCTCGCTTGCCGCTCATGCGCAGCGCCTTGCAGGATGCCGCCGCCTCGGCCTCCGATGCGCCGGCGCAAATCCAATAAGCCGCCCAACGCGCGTCGATGTCTTCGATAACGGATAAGCGAATCGCCGTTTCCGCGTCACTGCTTGTCCATTTCGCCGCCCGCACCGGCAACGGCTCCTTCGTATACGCCAGCAGTCCGCTATCTCGCAGCCATGCGCAAGCTTGATCCGGTCCCTGTCCGGACATCATCTTGTCCCACTCCGCGCCGACTCGCTCCATCGCGACATGCGCGAGCCGCTGTTTCTGCGATGCGATGCCGTCCCACGTATCCGCGGCGAGCTCGAAACCGAACTCCGCGCCGAACCGGATCGCGCGAAGCATGCGCAGCGCGTCTTCTCCGAACCGCTCGGCGGCTCGGCCGACGGTGCGCACGATGCCCGCCGACAAATCCTCGCGGCCGCCGAACGGATCCAGCAGCTCGCCGTCCAGCCCGACCGCCATTGCGTTAAACGTGAAATCGCGTCTGGATAAATCTTCCCGGACGTCGCTGACGAAGCTCACTTCGTCCGGCCTGCGCGCGTCGGAATATCCGGTTTCCGTCCGGTACGTCGTTACCTCGAACGGCGTACCGTCTATCATAACCGTTACCGTGCCGTGCTGCAGCCCCGTCGGGACCGTACGCGGGAACAACGCCTGCACCGCTCCCGGCAGCGCGGACGTCGCGATATCGATATCGTGCAGCGGCCGCCCGATCAAGCGATCGCGAACGCAGCCGCCCACCAGATAAGCCTCGTAGCCTGCCTCGGTCAGCACGCGAAGCAGCTTCAGCCCTTCTCCCCACAGCTTCTCGTAAGATTCACCCATACGCCCCGCGCACCTCCGAAGATGCGGGCGCGATTAAGCTTGGCAAGCCGTTACCGGCGCTCTCGTCGGCAGCCCTAGCACCCGATAATAGATGTCCTCGTATTGCTTCGTAATCACCTCGTCGCAGAAGAGCGTATGCGCCCGTTGCAACCCGGCTTCTCTAAAGCTGCGGTACAGGCTCTCGTCCGTCAGCAGCTTAATGGCATGGTTAGCCATTTCCTCGGTATGGCCGATCGGCGACAAATATCCGGTGGCGCCATGTTGTACGAGCTCCGGTATACCGCCCGCGGTCGAGCCGATCGTAGGCACGCCGCAAGCCATCGCCTCTAGTCCGACAAGACCGAAGCTTTCCTTCTCCGATGGGAGCAGCATCAGATCCGCGATGGAGATGACGTGCGCGACATCGTCTTGCTTGCCAAGAAAATGCACGCGGTCGGCCAGCCCGAGTTTATGTACCTTCTGCTGGATTTTCGGCAGGTCCGGCCCTTCCCCGACGAGCAGCAACTTGGTCGGCACCTTGGCGCTCACCCGCGCGAAAATATCGACGACGTCTCCCGTCCGTTTAACCGGCCGGAAGTTCGAAATATGCATCAGAATCTTCTCGCCCGGTCCCGCGAATTCCGCTCTCAGGTCGGAGCAGGAACGAGGATAGTAGATGCGTTTGTCCACGAAATTATAGGTCAGGTCGATCGGTTCGGTAATATCGAGAAGCTCTCGGGTTTCGCGAATCAAATCCCGGCTTACCGCCGTCACCGCGTCGCTGTTCCGAATACCGAGACGGATAATATCCTTTAGCGACTCGTCCTGCGCGAGCACGGTTATATCCGTCCCGTGCAGCGTCGTTACGACTTTAAGCCGGTCGCCCGACATCTGTTTCGCCAAGAACGCGCAGATCGCGTGAGGCACCGCGTAATGGACATGAAGAATATCGAGATTTTGCAGACGCGCCACTTGGTTCATTTTACTCGCTAACGATAGATCGTAAGGAGGATATCTGAACACGTAATAATCCGAAACTTCTACCTCGTGATAGAAGATGTTCCGATGGAATTTGCCGAGTCGGAACGGCATGCTTTGGGTGATAAAATGAATTTCGTGACCTTTCTCGGCCAAAATTTTGCCAAGCTCCGTGGCGACTACGCCGGAACCGCCGAGCGAGGGATAACAGGTTATACCGATTTTAAGCGGACGACTCATCCGAGCGGCCTCCTCTCGTGCTGTGTTCAATGTATTCTCTAGGGGTTATCCGTTAGAAGCGATCGACCGTCATCGGACCTTTCGGGATGAAGCCTTCCGCGTAAGCGAGTCGCTTCGGTTGCCCGAGCAGCCGATCCCGGGCGACGACCGCTTCCAGATAAGCCGCGGTAAGCGGGGTTTCCACCCAATCCGCCCGATCGCCCGCCGGCATGAATTGCGAACGGTACGCCTTCAAGGCTTCCATCTTAATCTCTTGCGTGTCGCTAATGTCCACAAGAAGCTGCGGCACGTGGGCATCGTTAATAAAATAAAAAATAAGCTGGTCCACGTTCCAAGCGGGCATTTCCGGCATATATCGCCGCAGCTTGGCGCTGAAGACGGCTTCTTCGGCCATTTTGCTGCAGGCGACATGGTCCGGATGCCTATCTATGCCATAGGGTGCGAAGACAAGGCGCGGACGATACGTCCGAATGGCGGCGACCATTCGGTCTATCATCTCCGGAACGGCAGCCAGGCGACGATCCGGCAGCCCAAGATTGTCCCTAACCGCCAGGCCGAGCGTCTCGGAAGCGGCCCCCGCTTCCCGCAAGCGGGTATCCACGTCCCCGTTCGATGACATCTCGGCGCGGGTCAGATCGATAATGCCCGCTTTAAACCCCGCTTGGACGTGCTTGGCGATCGTTCCGCCCATGCCGATCTCCGCATCGTCCGCGTGCGCCGCGAAAACGAGCATGTCCAATTTCATATCGCTCATTCTTCGATCCCCGGCTTATATTTGTGCACAAGCTCCCGCCATGCGAAATCTCCGCGTTCGAGCGCCTTAATAAGCAACTCTCCCGTCGCCACGTTCGTCGCCACCGGAATCCCTTGCACGTCGCAAAGACGAAGCAACGCGATAATATCGGGCTCGTGAGGCTGAGCCATAAGCGGGTCCCGCAGGAAAATGATGAGGTCCATTTTGTTCTCCGCGACGAGCGCTCCGATCTGCTGGTCTCCGCCTAGCGGCCCCGACATGAATCGGTGTACGGACAGCTCCGTGTTGTCCATTATTCTAGTGCCCGTCGTACCGGTCGCGTATAAGCGATGATGCTTGAGCACGTGCTCGTAGGCAATGGCGAAGTTCACCATCTCGTCCTTCTTGCGGTCATGCGCGATAAGTGCGATATCCATCATAGGTGCGATTCTCCTCTGCCGGGTCTTGCGCCCGCGCGTTAGTCTAGAAAATGCTCGAACCCATACACCATTCCCGTCGTGGACATTACCTTCTTGATTGCCGTATTGACGCCCGGCATGTAGCCTGCCCGGTCATACGAATCGTGGCGGATCTTCAGCGTCTGCCCGAATGCGCCGAATACGACCTCTTGCTGGGCGAATACGCCCGGAAGCCTTACGCTATGTATGCGGAAGCCGTTGTAGTATCCGCCTCTTGCTCCCTCGATCACTTCTTCTTCGTTCGGATTCCCTTGCCGCAGCTCCTGGCGCGCCTCGGAGATCCATTCCGCGGTTTTGATCGACGTGCCGGACGGGGCGTCTAATTTCTGATCTCCATGGTATTCAATGATTTCCACATGGGGAAAATACTTGGCAGCCATCGCGGAAAACTTCATCATCAGAATCGCCCCGATCGAGAAATTCGGAGCGATTAAGCCGCCGATTCCGCGCTCCTTGCATTGCTTGTCCAAGTCGACGATCTGCTCCGGCGTAAAGCCGGTCGTGCCCATTACCGGACGAACGCCGTAGCGGATCGCGGTTTCCGTATTCGGCATGGCGAACCTCGGAGCCGTGAAATCGACCAAGACGTCCGCTTGCGACGACCTTAATGCGTCTTCCAAGTCCGGTTGGACGATCACGCCGGTAGTCGGCTTGCCGGCAAGCGATCCTGCGTCGACAGGACCCGCGCTTCTGGCTACCGCGGCCACGAGCTTAAGCTCGGGGTCCTCCAATACCATTCGTACGACCTCGCGGCCCATGCGCCCGCTTGCGCCGGCAACCGCGACCTTAATGATTTGCGACATGCGTATCACCTGTTTCTTTTCGGATTGGGGTTCGTATATTGCTGTTTGATGGAACGACGCCGCTCGGCTCTCACTTCGCGAAGCAATCGGCGAACTTCCTCGCTCTGCGGCTCGAGCGCCTCCGCCTCTCGCAAATACGCCAAGGAGCTCCGATAATCTCGGCGCAGCCGATAGACGACGCCGAGTAGCAAGTAGGCTTCCACGGAGAGCGGATCGAGCCGAGTCGCCTCTTTCAGTTCTTCGATGCACAGCTCCATGTTCGGCGCAGCGGCCTGAAGTCTGAATCTCGCATCGGATATTAGCTGCTTGGCCTTGATCGTCCGGTAGTGCAGCACGTAAGTCGGATCTTCCGGCGCAAGTTCCAGCGCCTTGAGCGCGTAAGCCATCGCCAGCGGAAGCTTTCCGCTGCGCGCGCACGTTACGGAGCCTTTATAATAATAAGACGCATTGTTCGGTTCCGCCGCGATCGCTTGTTGGAAACCGTTCAAGGCAAGCTCGAAATCGCCCTGTAAGATGGCTTCGTACGCTTGCCGGACGTAGGCTTCTCCGTCCATGCCGACCATCCTCCTTTAATCAGGGATGGTACAGCATATGAAATCTAGCCGTTATCGGTGTCCTTCTTGGTCCATCGGTCGGCGTCCCGCGTATTGAACTTCTCCATCACTTTGCGATGGGCTTCCGTCAGATCGATGCCCAAAGCATTCGCGAAGCAAATGACGATAAAGAGAATATCGCCGAGCTCCATCTCGATGGAATTGTCGGCTTCGTCGCGCTTTTTGGGCTTCTCGCCGAATTCGTGGTTCACTTCCCTGGCGAGTTCCCCGACTTCCTCGGTCATTCGGGCCAGCATCGCGAGCGGCGAGAAGTATCCTTCCTTGAATTGACCGATATAAGCGTCGACTTCGCGCTGAATATCGGACAGAGGACGCTGCGTTAACGTCTTATCTGCAATGCGGGATTCTCCCATCTACCGGTTCTTTCCTTTCGCGAAGGTTTCAATCCTATGTTAGCGTAAGACGTTATCGAAAACAAATGCATTTTTGGAGGGATTGACGATGAACCGCACTCGTTTGTGGAACGCTGTTAAAAGCTGGAGTCTCATTGTCGCCGGCACGGCCATATACGCCTTCGGGCTTCAATATTTCATCATTCCGAACATGCTGATGGAAGGCGGCGTAACCGGCGTAGCGGTGCTTCTGAATTACGCGGCGGATCTGCCCGTGTACTTAACGTCTCTCCTCATCAATCTGCCTCTCTTCCTGCTCGGCTGGCGCCAATTGGGCAAGAGCGCCATGATCTACACGTTCGCGGGCACGCTGCTGCTCTCCGCGTTCCTATGGGTAGCCGAGAAGCTCGTGGAGGAAGGCGGAATGACTCCATTCCGCTCGCAGCAAGATTTCATCCTGGTCGTTCTCTATGCGGGGGTTACGCTGGGCGCCGGACTCGGACTCGTGTTCCGCGGCGGCGGCACGACGGGAGGAGTCGATATCGTCGCCCGCATACTCCATCGGATGCGTGGTTGGAGCATGGGACAGATCATTCTTTCGCTCGACGTGCTTATCTTGGGTATATCGCTGCTGTTCATCCCGAAGGAAAAAGTGTTGTATACGCTCGTCAGCGTCTTTATCGCTTCCAAGGTGATCGATTTCATCCAAGAGGGAGCTTACGCGGCTAAAGCGTTCACGATTCTATGCCATGAGCCGGAGAAGCTCGCCGCCGAGATCACCCGCGAGCTCGATCGGGGAGTCACCCTGATGCCCGCGGTCGGCGGATTCTCCAAAGAACCGAAAACAATCGTCTACTGCGTCGTCAGCCGCTTCGAAATCCGCAAATTAAAAAGCCTCGTTCGTCTTCACGACAAACGGGCTTTCATCGTCATTAACGACGTGCATGACGTGCTGGGAGAAGGGTTCCGCGAGGAATAAACAGCTTGGACACGGCTTGCACATTAACGGTTTCTCCACCGCTTCAGCAGACGTTCCGCGGCGTCTTCGCGAACTTCGCCGTCGTTCTTTCTCGTCATGCCCGCAACGCCTTCATCCTTGTATCTGCGCCAACCGGCCCACGTTAGAACGGTGACGATGAACGATCCCATCATCGCGGTCCACCCCCAGGAGGCTCCGGCAACGGCGGGCACGACGGCGGACGGTTCGTCCGAAGCGCCGGGGAATACCGCAAGCAGCGCTTCCTCGAGCGGCTGCAACGCCCCGTGGGCGAGCGCCAGATTGCTGGATTCGGAACCGATCACGATGGAGGCGTAGCGCAGGACGCTGTCGCCGCGAACGACGTTTAGAGGCGCCGTCTCCAAGAGCGCGGACGTCCGGATGAGCCCGTAATGGGATCGCAGACGGTTTACCGCTACCCCGGCACCGATCAGGTCAGCTCCTCGGACGGTTTCCCCGCCATCCCCGTTAAGCGCAACGCGCAACGCTCTTAAATCTTCCGCGATTACCGTACGATAGTCGTGCCATAGCGGCTGCGTCGGATTCGCCATCGCGTCCGCAGCCAGCAATAAAGAAGCCGCTTCCTCCTTCAACCGCCGCTTGTCCGGCGCGGCAAGGGCAATCGAACGCTTCGTCTGCTTCAATTGCTCCCCAAGCGCTTGCATGCCGTCTATTAAAGCCGCATCCGACAACGGAAGCGAATCATACCGTTGCTGCACGACGACCGCGCTTTGCGACATGAGAGAGACGTCGTCCTCATTGACGGCACGATACAATACGGTTGCCGAACGCAAAAAATGATCGTATTCCTCCAAGGAGGAAGAGGAAACATCCGCGATATCCCGTGCCTCCGAGCCGTGTTGCACGGCATCCGAATCGTAGACGCCGCCGTTTGCCGCGCCAGGCAGCGCTAACAGCAAGGCGACTGCCGATACGACGCTTAATCCCAACCTTCGCGCGCTCTTCAGCCCTCTCACGGACATCCCCTCCTACCTTTAACGTATGAGGGTCTATCCGAGACTAGAACGGCTAGTCCAGCTTTTTCTCGTTCGTCGCGAATCTAGCCAACGCTGCCGCCGACACGCTAAAGGCCGTCAGCAGGAAAGTAAACCATCCGACCGCCAGCAGGTCGTCGTCCAGCTGCCACGGAAGCGAAGGATACACATCGAACGTGTAATCGATCGTGTCGTTCAGGAAAGTCCAGCCCGCGGCGACGATCAACGAAACCCAACCGAACGTGAAAAACCTCGCGTAGAGCAGAGCGGTAACCGCCATCGCCGAATGCCCGATCACGAGCATCCAATGCTCCCATACGAGAATATCGCCCTGGGCTTGTCCCCAGAAAATAATGACGGTCGCCCATATGCCGTATTTGACCGACGTCACGACGCCGAGCGCTTCCACGATTCCGCGGACCGTACCCGCGACAGCCGATTCCGAGTGTGCGGGCTGCAGCCAAAGCCATAATACCGCGAGCGCGAAAAAGAGCGAAGCCGTCGGACTATCCGGAACGAACGGAATATGCCACATCGGATGGTCGTCCCACGTACGTATCAGTTGATTCTTATACCAGTAATAACCGTATGCCGTCCCTGGAATGTAGATGATCATCATGAGCCATAGCGTCTTGCGGTGCAACAAGAGCGTTCTGGATTGCAGCAAAAGCCAACTCAATCGGACTCCTCCTAAACAAACGCATTAAGAAAAAATGGTGACGCTCGTCTTGCCGGCGCCACCATTCGGGATTGAACTGATTATGTCCGTCGTTACTCTGCCGCGGCTGCTTTCTGCTTAGACAGCCAAGTCGCGACTTTCTCGATTTGATCATCCGTAAGCGTTCCTTTGAAAGGAGGCATTCCTTCGCCTTTGCCGTTCATGATCGCATCGAAGAGCTCTTCTTTCGAACGCGCGTCGCCGATGCCGCGAAGCGCAGGCCCTACGCCGCCTTCAAGCTCGGAGCCGTGGCAAGTGATACATGCCGCTTGCGTCATCGTCTCCGTGAAAGCAACGTCTTCCGCTTCGACCATCGCAGGGATCTTCTCTTTGCCGGGTACCCAGCGTCCGAGACCCTTCTCGATCGACTCTTCGTTCTTGATCTCGCGCTCGATATGCTCCGGAATGACTCCGTTCTTCGCGAGCTCGTGCTGATAGTGGTCCCAAGACACCCATGTCAGATAAGCGATCGCGGCGAGCGATACGAGCATCAAAGAAGATGCGATCGGACGTCTGTAGAAGCGGCGCTCCTTGCCCGTGTCGAGGAACGGCGCAAGCAAGAGGGCGATGAACGGAATACCGGAAAGACCTAGAATCCCGAGCACGATATAGTCTCCGGATGCGTAAGGATACTTGAGGAGCTGGTACAAGAACAGGAAGTACCAGTCCGGCATCGGGATGAACGAACTGTTAAGCGGGTCCGCCGGATAGCCGAGCGGAGCCGGTTCCGCGATAACGAGCACGAGGAAACCGACCAATACGACGACGCCTACCATCCATTCCTTGAGCAAGAAGTTCGGGATAAAAGCTTCCGACTTGCCCGGGAATGCGGTGTAATCCGGCGGCGAAACGTTCGACTTGGCGCGTTTCCGAATGCGCGAGTCGCCTACGTATACGATTTTCTCATTAGGATCATGTTTATGTGCCAACGCTAGCCACTCCCTTCTGTTACAGCGGCCCGGAGATGCCCTGTTTACGAATCATAATGAAGTGTCCGGCAAGCAGGGCGAGCAACGCGCCTGGCAAGAAGAACACGTGGATAGCGAAGAACCGGGTCAGCGTTTGCGCGCCTACGATCGTACCGCCGTTCATCAATTCCTTGATGTAATCGCCCAAGTACGGCACGGAGCCCGCGATTTCCAGACCTACCTTCGTCGCGTAGTAAGCTTTGTTGTCCCAAGGAAGCAAATATCCCGTGAAACCGAGGCCCAGCATGACGAAGAAAATCAACATACCGACGATCCAGTTCATTTCGCGCGGCGCCTTGTAGGAACCGGTGAAGAACACCCGAAGGGTATGTAGGAACATCATTACGATTACTAGACTTGCGCCCCAGTGGTGCATGCCGCGAACGATCGCACCGAAGGCTACCTGATGCTGGAGATAGTCAACGCTGTAATAAGCGTTAATGATATCCGGCACGTAATACATCGTCAGAAACATACCCGACAAAATTTGAATGACGGTAATGAAAAACGTCAACCCGCCGAAGCAGTAGACGAAAGCCGAGAAATGATGAGCCGGGTTAACGTGCTCAGGCACCTCGTGATCGGCGATATCGCGCCACATCGGAGTGATGTCGAGACGTTCGTCAATCCAATTGTACATACTTTTGAACATGGGACTGAGAAGCCCTCCTTCTGCTACGCGCGAGTATTCGGCTCAATCGGTCCGAGGTACACCCAGCCGTTGTCCAATTTCACTTCGTACTCATCCAGCGATTTAGGTGCGACCGCCAAGGTTTTTCCGTCTTTGGTATATCTTGCCCCGTGACAAGGACAATGGTACTCCGTCGGGGATTCCGCAGCCCAGCTCACCGTACATCCAAGGTGCTTACATACGGGGGACAAAGCGAAGATTTTGCCGTCATCGCCTTTCGCGATCCATGCGGACAGCTTCGGATCGCTCTCGTACCAGCCGTCCACCTGATGAACTTTGAACTTCACCTCGGTCGGTTCGCTCGTCACTTTGCTTTCTTCGATAACTTTAACGAAATTACCTTTTTCCTTCTTTTGCAATATAGGATCTACAGCAAAGCGGATCATCGGTAAAATGGCGCCGCCTGCCATGAAGGCCCCTGCTCCGCCCAGCGTATACGACAAAAACTGCCTTCTTGTCATTTCTTTGCGCTGAGCCGGTGCGTGCGCGGTATCTTGCTGCTTATTGTGGTCCATTCATTCTACCCCCTTTGCCCCACCAATCTCTTGTCCGATACGGACTTTAACAGTTTGTTCACAAGGACATAACTATAATAGCCCACGCGATATAGAGCGTCAAGAATCGGCCGCCGAGTTTCCCCGCCCCGTGCGAAATGCAGGGTTAAAATGTTCTCAAATTGTCACATTTCTCCGTGGGATATCTCGCCATATTGTTTGCTACAGGGCGGCTTATTTATGCGTCCCGATAACAACATCGCATGCAAGCTGCGCTTAATCTTTGCCTGCGCCCGCCCGCCACATCGCCATAACGGCTTGTCGCAGGGCGTCGGGATCCGGCTGCTCCGCGTCGTCGGCCGGCTGAACGACGAGACTCGCTTCCGTAACGCTTTCCGGAACGCCTCCTGCTTGTCCGCTCACGACGACCACGTAACGGAAACCGCTCTTTTTCAGCCGCGCGACGAGTTCTTTCGCCCCTTCGGAGCCGTCTCCTCCGGCCCGATCGTAATGGTAGGCGGGCATCGTGACCGTCCGCCCGTGGAAAGCTTTCTCCAGCGGCGATAACCAGTCGCCCGTCTTAAGAATTCGTTCCGTCGCTTCCCATGGCGACTCCGCGCCGGTTAACCCGGATACCGGAAGCAAGCACGTGTCGAGGAACGGCTGCAGTTCAGCCCAGCTTTCCTCGCTTATTTCGTTAAACTTCATCTTTCTCTCTCCTTGCGCGATCGACTGCGTCCAACCTACAACCTACAACCTACATCCTACTGCAAAAACGTCTGCATTAAAAGAAAAACCCAACCGCGAGGTCGGGCTTGCCTAGAACTATGAGTTGACCGGCGTGCGGTCTTGCGAAATCTATGGCCGTATCGTCTTCAATTCGTCGGTTAGTCGCCGAAATGATTCGACATCTCCTTGGGCGAGCGCTTCATCGATTGCGTGATAAATCTTCTCCGTCCGGTAATTGCGCAGCGCTTCGTCCAGGACCATTTCTGCCGCCAACCCCAGCATCGTCTCATAGGCGACTTTCATGTTGTCCATTCGTTGCACCTCCGATTAATCCGGCGTAAAGGGCCGCTCCTGGATGCGTTTGCGCTGGCCCCTACTAAAATCATATTCACCGCGTCGTCTCGAGTACAAGACGAAAGCCCGCGTTCCCATCAATGTGCATATGCCTAATTCGCTTCCTTGTTCAGCACGATTGTATCCTCGAAAGCGAGGACGTTTCCCGCAACAAGCGATTTCCCTTGCATAGTGGCGCGAACGACGTCCTCCCCCGCTGCCGTCTGTCCCCATTTAATCATGCCCTGGTGCATCAGCATCGCGAGAACGCGCCGCTCGAATACGTCTCTACTCGTATCGTAATAGTAGGAACGGACGAGCGGTTGCAAGATCGCGAACAGCGATTCGACCGTGACCCACTCCGAAGCTAAGCGCATGACCCATTGGACCAGCGTCGATACGTTCGGAATCGGCCCCTTGTACAAACGTTGCCAGAATCGAAACAGCTCCTGCGGATCGGGTCGCGCGAACCCATCGGCGATATTGCGGCCCGCTTCGGTAATCGTCAAGCGATCCGCCCCTTCGTCTACCAGCTTGTGATAGTACGCGAAATCGTATAGCAACGAGAGACGGTCAGGGTAATCGCGAAAATGCCTGCCGTAGCCGAACCGCCAGCCCCCGCGCGTAGGAATCGCTTCGCCGACGGCGAGACGTTCGATCAACTGCCCGATTTGACGCTTGTAGAGCACGCCTTCGGAAGTAATCTGCAAATCGTTGTCTCTAACGAATTTAAGCAGCTGCAGCAAGTCGTCCAGCATAAGCGTGCCTTCGTCCCGATAGGCGGGCGGCTCTTCTCTTGCTTCCAGCATCGTACGGTAGCGCCGTTCCAATGCATCGCTTAACCTTTTCTTGACGTCTTCGGGCACTTGGTACAAATATCGGGTTTGCTGAGAAAAGCCGCAGAACAGCCAGCCGAATTTTCTGAAACGGGCGATAGCGCGGCGAGCGACATCTTCGGGTGCGAGGGGCGCATCCGGCAATTTGCTTTTGGCTTTGCGGGAACGGCTCGATGGGGCTTCCGTCGCAATCGGAACGGCTTGCTGGTTATCGTTCGCAGGCTTGGGAGCCGCCGGTTCGCCGGCGAGCGCGCGCGCCTTCAGCTCTTCGAGACTGTACGAGCCTCGGCTTTCGAATAGCAGCGAATTCAAGAACCTCAAATCCGCGGCCGTCATCTCGCCGATTCTCGATTCGATGACATCTCTTCGCCCGACCGTGGACAGGATCGATTGGATCAGCTCGTTCTTGGAATGGCTGCTGCACGTGCATTCGTAAGTCTCCGCGATGGCCGTCAGTTCGGCGATGTCCGCATAGACGAGCATTTCGGCTAAATTCATAGGCATTCCCCGCCTCATGGAGCATTTAATGTCCATTATCGGCCCATGCGGCGGGCTTTAAACGTTGTCGGACAACAAAAAAACGACTCGCCCCTTCTCTCGGGGCAGTCGTTCCGTTCTACGAGTTCGCGGTTTGCAAATGCAGCGTGCAATTATGAATGAGCGGCTTCCAGCCTTCGCCCTGCTGCTCCAGTACCGTCAGCGAGACGTTCTGGATATAACCTTCGGGAACTTCGCCGAGCATCGAATGGATCATCGCGGACAAGAAGCTCCCATGCGATACGGCTAACCAGGATTCGCCCGGATGGTTCGAGAAGAGTTCGTTCACGAATTGCCGTCCTCGCTTCACGACCGAATCCGTCTGTTCTTGATCGGGGATGTGCTTGCGCCAATCTTCGCCCCAACGCTCTAATCGTTCGGAGAGCGTCATCCCTTCGGCTTGGCCGAAGGACCGTTCGCGCAGCCTTGCGTCGGTCAAGAGCCGCAGGCCAAGCCGCTGCGCGATAATTCGGCCGGTTGTCGCCGCCCGATCCAAATCGCTGACGACGATGCCGTCCCACCGCATGCTTTCGTTAGCAAGCCGCTCCGCGAGCAGCTTCGCTTGCTCGATTCCCTCTGGACTAAGCGGGATGTCCGTCACGCCTTGAATTTTGCCCAGTTGATTCCATTCCGTGACGCCATGCCGGATCCATCCGATTGTCCCCGCCTTGGTCATGAGCGGACCCTGGAAAGCCAGTTCAGAATGAGCAGCGTCATGACAATCCCTAGCATCGAGAGGGCAACCCAATACTGCGGCATCGCCGGCGTTACGTTAAGCATGATCGAGTCGCCCAAGCTCGCTACCGGCACTTCGAGATGCATGCTGTTCCCGAAACCGTGATCGGTGCTGAAAGCGTTGGCCGTATCCATGACGCCGGATATCCGCTCTTCGGAGCGGTCGGCGCCTTCGATCGTCGTATAGAGGAAACCGCTGACGAAAAGCGCCAGCAAGGCGGCTAACAACCCGGCGATCTTCCGTTTAAAGCCGTAGCTGAACGCGTAAGTCCGGCGAACGGGAGGCAAGTACCAACTTTGCTCCGAGTAGATTCGGTTCATGACGTTATCGTTCACCCATTGAACCGCGGCAGGCTCCTCGAATGCGCGATCGTCCGAAGGCAGCTCGTGGATAATCGCCGCGCTCTCTTCCCAGATGCGGAATTCCTCCGCGCATGCCTTGCAATTCCGAACATGCAAATCAACGGCTAATCGTTCCGGCGAATCCTCAGGCAGATCCCAATAGACCCCGAACCATTCTCCAGCTTCTTCGCATCTCATCGCAATTTCATCTCCTCGTACTCTTTCATGATCGCCGGTTCCGTAAAGTAGTTCTCCAATTGCGCCTTCACGCTCGCTCTAGCCCTGAACAGCAGCGATTTCACCGAGCTCACGGTCTGACCGAGAATGTTGGCGATCTCCTGATAATCCATCCCGTCGTACTCCCTTAGAATAAGAGCCGATCGCTGTTTCTCCGGCAAGCTGTTGATCGCTTCCCGAACCATCGTGACCTTCTCGCTGCGCAGCAACTGCTGCTCGGGAGCCGCCTCGGCCGGCGCCGCGGGAACGTATGTCGTGTCATCAAGCGACATATGGGTCGCTTTCTGTTTGCGAAGCTCGCTAAGCACCGTGTTGCGGGCGATCGTGTACAGCCATGTAGAGAATGAAGCGTCTACTTCCCTGAAGGAATGCAAGCTTCGGTAAGCTTTGTAGAACGTCTCCGAGCTCAAGTCTTCGGCCAACAGCTCGAGCTTGGCGCTCTTCAACATATGGAATACGAAGGCTAATATTTTCTTCTGATAACGGCCCATTAACGTGGCGTATAGCTCAACGTTGCCGTCTTTGATTTCCCGAATGAGCTGGGAATCGGTCATCATCTTCCGCGACCCTCCCCCCGTGTAGGGTGAACGTGCGCAGCCGGTATATACCATTGTACCGACAGCGGACGAAAAAGTTGCGCGCCTATCGCGCATTTCCCTATAGGAAGCCAGTATTTTACAAATGATCTCTGCTATTGTATCACAGGTATTCATTAAATGACCTTAAAACTTTCTCAAATATCCAAGGGAAATATGTCCTAATTCTCATGATATGCTCAGGAACCTCAAAGAAATTATCTATCGGAGAGAAAAAAAAAGACCACCCCGGAGGGGTGGTTGCACATAGTGCTAGGATTGGATAGGAGTGGAGAGAAACCATACTGTACTTTTATTATATTGTATACGTTTTCATTTTGTCAATACTATTTTTTAAGCGTTTTCATTTGCTTGCCTTGCAAGAAATAAGCTTATCCTTGACCCCCGTTCATTCGCGCTCCTACTGCCAACGAAACCATCGGAAACTTGACTTGACTTGACTTGACTTGACTTGGTTTGGCTTGACTTGACTGCCGAATAACAACGATTAGCATTTATTTTCTTAGTAACTTCCGTTTATCGCAAAATAACAACCATACGCAGTTATTCGAAGGGGAAAGTCGGTCTATCGGCGGTTTGCGCTCAAATTAACTATCGTTGTGCTGTTATTATTTCTTTTAGAGGAGTACGGGTATAAATAACTGTCGATTGGTATTTATTTATTCAACCTTTATATCGATATCCCCTTCGCTCAGGAGTGTTACACCTGCCCTGCCCGAAAATTCCCGAATAAAAAACCGCCCAGCCAATCGGCCGGGCGGCGTAACCGCGTTACTTATGGACGGTATAATTCAGCTTCGTGAGAAGCTGAACGGCTTTCTCGAGATCGTCTTCTTTGCGGAAGCTTAGTCTCAGAACGCCGGGGACGTCATCCCTGCTTTCGATAATTTGCAGGTTGCTGAGGTTGATCGCAGCGTCGCCAAGCTCGGTCGCGATTCGTCCGATGATGCCAGGATGATCTGGGACGTCGACATAACATTCGTAGATAGAAGTAATGACGCCTTTGCGACGTTCGGGCAGACTGCTTCGGAACTCGCCCGCCGTACGGAACTGCTCCGCCACGGCCTCTCCGTCGCCTGCGGCGATCTGAGCCGAGAACCGGTTCATCTCCTGCTGCCAATCTTCGATCAGCTTTAGCACGACGTCGCGGTTGTTCAGAAGAATATCTCGCCACATGATCGGATCGCTGGACGCGATACGCGTAATATCGCGGAATCCGCCGGCCGCCAATACGGCGTATAGGCCGTTGCTCTCGTTGTAACCGGCAATCTGGTTGACGAGAGCAGCCGCGATGACGTGCGGCAAATGGCTGATCGCCCCGACGATCGTATCGTGCAGGACCGCGTCGACCTTCACGATATGCGCTTTCGTGTACTTCAGCAACTTCTCGAGGCGCGCCAGCGCTTCCGGCGGCGTATCCGAAGTCGGCGTCAGCACGTAATAAGCGTTCTCGTATAGATGCGAGCTTGCCGCTTCGACTCCGGAACGCTCCCCTCCGGCCATCGGGTGGCCGCCGATGAAGACGCCGCCCTGCAGCGCAAGCTGCGAAGCGTGACGGACGACCGAAGCTTTCGTGCTCCCGACGTCCGTCACGATGCAGCCGGGCTTCAGCCGGATGCGGGACAAGCTGTCCATATAATCGTCGAGCATGCCGACCGGCACGCAGACGAAGATGAAGTCTGCATCCTTCGCCGCCTCTTCCAACGATGTCGTCGCTTCGTCTACTACGCCGTGAGCCATGTATTTCTCTACCGATTTCGGGTTAACGGAATGGCCGATGACTCGGAAGCCGGGCTTGCCTTTAAAGCATAGCGCGAGCGATCCGCCCATGAGTCCGACGCCGAATATGGCGACCCGCACCGTACCGTTAAACTCGCTAAACTCGCCGCTCATGCCTTCACACCTTTGCCTCGACTTCTTGCAGCACGGCTTTCAGCGCAGCGATCACTTTCTCGTTCTGCTCCTGGCTGCCGACCGTGATGCGAATATAGCTCTCTCCGAAGCCCGCTCTGATGATAATGCCTTTGCGCAACAGCGCGTTGTATACGTCGTAGCCGTTGCGCTTCACGTCGACCATAATGAAGTTGCCGTATGCCGGGAAAGGCGTAAGACCCATCTCTGCAAATTGGGCGTTCAAATATTGAAGGCCCTTCTTATTCGCTTCGCGGCAGGACGCGATGAACGCTTCGTCCTCCAGCGCCGCAGCCGCAGCCGCTTGGCCGACGCGCGACGTATTGAACGGCGGACGGATCGGATTGACGGCGCGGATCACGTCGGCGCGAGCGATACCGTAGCCCACGCGGAGCGCGGCCAAGCCGTAAATCTTCGAGAACGTGCGCAGGACGACGAGGTTAGGATAACGTTGCAGCAGTTCGAGTCCGTTCGGATACGCAGGGTCCTCGATATATTCGCAGTATGCTTCGTCAAGGACAACCATCACGTTCTGAGGCACTTTCGCGAGGAAATCCTCGACTTCTTGCTTCGTTACGATCGTTCCCGTAGGATTGTTCGGATTGCACACCCAGATGATTTTGGTCTTGTTCGTGACGCGGGCGAGCATCGCCGGCAGATCGTGCGTACCGTTCTTCATCGGCACTTCGATAATGACCGCGTTCTCGACTTGCGCGTTGTGCTTATATTGGGAGAAGGTCAGGTCGGCCATGATCGTCTCGTCGCCTGGCAAGAGATACGCGCGCGCCAGCATCAGAATGACTTCGTCCGAGCCTGCTCCTAAAATAATTTGGTCGGCATTGACGCCGTGATGTTTGGCCAGCTCGTTCGTAAGATGGACGGCGGCGCCGTCCGGGTAGATGCTGAGCTGGTTCAACTCTTGCTCGATGGCAGATTTAGCCTTCGGCGAACAGCCGAACGGGTTCTCGTTGGACGCCAGCTTGATGATCTCGCTAAGGCCCAGCTCACGCTTTACGTCGTCGACGGGTTTGCCCGGTTGATACACCGGCAGGTTCGCGATATTCGGTTTCACTTGCATTGGGGTTTCCTCCTCGATACATTTGAATCCTCGTCGGGTTCGCACTAACTCACCCTCGATACATTTGAATCCTCGTCGGGTTCGCACTAACTCACCCTCGATTACGGCAAACGGAGCGTGTCCGCAACCGCCTGATTTAGGCGATGCTACCGTCGCTCCGTATGGAATGTGTATTCTATTATTACTCATTGCTTCAACGCTGTAAAGTTTAAAATCCTCTCATTACTTTCGCGGTTTCAGATCGGCGATGAACGATTGTACGGCTTGAACTCCTTTGTCTCGTTCGCTTGTTTCCGCCGAAGCAAGCTGCGGCAACGCTTCTTCCACTTTGCGCACGATCGCGCTGCCGACGATGACGCCGTCGCACAGCCCGGCGAACCGTTCCGCGTGCTCTCGCGACGAGATGCCGAAACCGACGCAGATCGGCACTTTGGCCGCTTTGCGAACCGTGGCCAGGAAGCCTTCGATGCCTTCGTGGAACGAAGTGCGGACGCCGGTAACGCCCAGCGACGAGACGCAGTAGACGAAGCCTTTGGCATTGGCGGCAATCCGCTCCACTCTCGCTTCGGATGTCGGAGCGACGAGCGGAATGAGATGGATGCCGGACGCCTCGGCGATCGCCCGCGCTTCCCCGTCTTCCTCGAGGGGAAGATCGGGAATGATCACACCGCTAAAGCCGTGTTCCTTCAGCAAAGAGAAGAAAGCGTTCAAGCCGAGCTGAAGAGCCGGATTGTAATAAGTAAATAAAATGAACGGCATCTTCACGCCGCGTTCGCGGGCTTTGCTGGCCACGGCCATGCAGTCGACGAGACCGATGCGGTTCTTAAGCGCACGTTCCGAGGCGCGTTGGATGACAGGACCGTCGGCAAGCGGATCGGAATAGGGGACGCCGAGCTCGATCATATGCGCGCCGGCTTTCTCCGCGGCTTGCACGAGCGCGACGGACGTATCCAGATCCGGATCTCCCATCGTCATGAACGGAATGAGCGCGGTTTCGCCTCTCGCCTTCAACTCGGCGAATACGGCATCGATCGCGTTAGGGGCGGTCGTCGTACTCATAGCTTCTCCCCCTTTTCCAACTTGGCGTGGTAGGCGATGATCGATTCGACGTCTTTGTCGCCGCGACCGGACAAGTTGACGATCATAATCTCGTCTTTGGCCATCGTTGGAGCCAGCTTCATCGCTTGCGCGATGGCATGAGCGGATTCCAGCGCCGGAATGATACCTTCCATCCGGGACAGTATGCCCAGCGCATCCAGCGCCTCCGCGTCCGTAATCGGGAAGTATTCCGCGCGTTTGACGTCTTTCAGGTACGCATGCTCCGGTCCGATGCCCGGATAGTCTAGTCCCGCGGAAATCGAATGCGCCGGCAGCACCTGGCCGCCTTCGTCCTGAAGCACGTAGCTCATCGAGCCCTGGAATACGCCCGGACGGCCTTTGGTCATCGTCGCCGCATGCTCCTCGGTATCAACGCCTCGGCCTGCCGCCTCTACCCCAACCAACCGAACCGTCTTATCGTCAATGAACGGATGAAAGATGCCGATCGCGTTGCTTCCGCCTCCGACGGCGGCGACGACGACGTCCGGCAAGCGGCCTTCGGCTTCGAGCACTTGCTCGCGAGCTTCAAGACCGATAATGCGCTGAAAGTCGCGAACCATCATCGGATACGGATGCGGCCCCGTTACTGAACCGAGGATGTAATACGTGTCGTTAACGTTGCTGACCCAATAACGGAGCGTCTCGTTGCATGCGTCTTTGAGCGTGCGCGTGCCGGACGTAACCGGAATAACCTCGGAGCCGAGCAGCTTCATGCGGAACACGTTCAGCGCTTGGCGCTTCGTGTCTTCCTCGCCCATGAACACTTTGCACTCGAGTCCCATGAGCGCAGCTACGGTCGCGGATGCGACGCCGTGCTGGCCCGCTCCCGTCTCCGCGATGACTTTTTTCTTGCCCATGCGCTTAGCCAGTACCGCCTGTCCGATCGTGTTGTTGATTTTGTGCGCCCCGGTATGGTTCAGATCTTCGCGCTTCAAGTAGATTTTCGCTCCGCCGAGATGGTTCGATAGACGTTCGGCATAGTAGAGCGGCGTCGGACGGCCGGAATATTGCTTCAATAAATAACGGACTTCCTCGATGAATTCCGGATCGTCCTTGTATTTGAGATACGCCTCTTCCAGCTCGATCAGAGCGTTCATTAACGTCTCGGGTACGTATTTGCCGCCAAAGGGGCCGAATCGGCCGTGCTCGTCGGGTACGGATTGCGCCGTAGGCGCTTGCGATGCTTGTGTCATGAACGTTTCACCCTTTCCGCGAAGGCGGAGATTTTGGCATTATCTTTGACGCCGTCCGTCTCTACGCCGCTCGAAACGTCGACGCCGTAGGGACGGTAGCTTGCCATTAACCGCTCGGCATTGTCGGGGTTGAGCCCCCCGGCGATCATTAGCTTCAAACCGTGTTTGGCGGCTTCGACTTGGTACGCCGGTATGACGTCCCAACCGAAAGCGACGCCTGTTCCGCCGCCGGCCGTGTCGAGTAGAATCGTCGTGACGGCGCCTGCGAAAGCTTGCAAGCGTTCCGGCCCGGGATCTTCCGTCACCGCCAGCGCGCGCCATATCTCGATCCCGAACCTGTCGCCGACTTGCCGGCAGAAGTCCGGAGATTCCTCGCCGTGAAGCTGCACGACATCGAGGGGTACAGCCTGAAGCGTCTCCGCAATCAGCTCCATCGTCGGATTGACGAACACGCCGACCGTTCGCGGCGGCAAGCCGTCCGCCATCTTAATCGAGCGCGATAATTCATGCAGTTGACCCGCTTGCGCCGGCGACACCCGCCGGCGGCTTTTCTCGGCGAACATAAACCCGATGTAGTCGACGGATAGACCGGCCATTCCGATCAACGTCGCTTCTTCTTTAATGCCGCATATTTTTATTTTGGACTGTTCGGCTTGAACGCTCATCCCGCCGCGCCTGCCTTCGACGCCGGTCCTAGCAAATCGTTGACTGCCGCCTGAACGTCCGGCCGGCGCATGAAGTGCTCGCCTACGAGGACCGCCTGCGCGCCTGCCCCCCGAACGAACGCTACGTCATCCGGCGAGGAGATTGCGCTTTCGCTGACGGCCAGCACGCCTTTCGGCATTAAGCCGATCAGTTGCTCGGTTACTTTAAGATCCGTCACGAACGTCTTTAAATCCCGGTTATTGACGCCGATCAGCGTCGCTTGTCCGATCTCTAGCACCGTCTCCAGCTCGGGACGGTTGTGCACTTCGACGAGGACGTCCAAGCCGAGATCGCGGGCAAGCGCATGGAAAGAGGACAACTGCCGTTTCGATAGGATAGCTGCGATCAGAAGGATCGCGTCCGCGCCAATGACTCTCGCTTCGTAAATTTGCCGTTCGTCGATCGTGAAGTCTTTGCGAAGGAGCGGCACTTTCACTTCCTCGCGGATTTGCGTCAAGTACGCGTTGCTGCCTTGAAAATAATCCGTATCCGTAAGCACGGAAATGCAGTCGGTACCCGCGGCTTCATATTGCTTCGCAAGCGATACCGGATGAAAATCCGGGCGAATTAATCCTTTGGAGGGGCTTGCCTTCTTCACTTCCGTGATCAGCCCGACCGGACGGTTGCGACTGGCGAGCGCGCGCTCGAAGCCGCGGCACGGAGCTAACGCCGAGATCGACTTCTCCGCATCGGCTATCGATAAAGTTTGTTTGAGCGCCTCTACTTCTTGGCGCTTGGTGGCAACGATCCGATCAAGAAACATGGCTCACTTCTCCCGTCGTAGCAATCCATTGCTGCAATTTGCTTTCGGCGCGTCCGGAATCGATCGTCTCCGCGGCGACCCGCACGCCGTCTGCTAACGATTGTGCACGCCCGGACACATAAATGCAAGCCCCGGCGTTCGCGAGCACGACGTCGCGATACGCGCTTCGCTCCCCCGACAACACCCTGCGGATGATCGCGGCGTTCTCCGTCGCGTCTCCGCCTTGCACCTCGCTCAGCGGAAGCGTCGTCAGCCCGAGCTGCTCGGGCGTTATATCATAAGTAGTTACTTCGCCATTCCGAAGCTCGGACACTTGAGTCGGCGCGGAAATGCTGATTTCGTCCAGCCCGTCGTGGCTGCCGACGACCATCGCGCGCTTCAATCCGAGGCGGCCGAGCACTTGGGCAACCGTTGCCGTGCGCGTACGGTCATACAGACCGATGAGCTGGCGGTCGGCATTCGCCGGATTGGCGAGCGGTCCGAGCATGTTGAAGATCGTACGAACGCCCAGCTCGCGGCGAGGACCCGCGGCGTGCTTCAACGCCGGATGATACAGCTGCGCGAACATGAACGTGATGCCCGTCTGCTCGAGGCAAGTCGCGGCTTGCTCCGCGGTCAAGTTGATGTTGACGCCGAGCGCCTCGAGCACGTCCGCGCTTCCGGCTTTGCCGGACATCGCGCGGTTGCCGTGCTTGGCGACGCGGGCGCCTGCCGCGGCCGCGATAACCGCGGACACGGTCGAGATGTTGAACTTATGAATGCCGGACCCGCCCGTTCCGCACGTGTCAAGCAAGTCCTCGCGTTCGGTGCGCACCGTGTTGGCGTAAGAACGCATCGCTTCGGCAAATCCGGTAATTTCGTCGACCGTCTCGCCCTTCATCCGTAGCGCGACCATCGTTCCGCCGATCTGCGCCGGTGTCGCCTCGCCTTTCATAATCGTCGTCATCGCGCCGAACGCTTCGTCACGCGTCAGGTTTTCGCCTTTCATCAGCTTTGCTAGCGCTTGCGGCAGCGTAACCGTCATCGTTTCGCTCATCTCGTCATCCGTCCTCTCTCTCACATCTCATCGTACTGCGGCGTATTGCGCGATCAATCGTAATCCAGGTTCGTGCGTCTGTCTCCGATTACGGCTATCGTCGACTTCGCCGGCGATGGCGGGAATGCCGCTTCCGCCGCGCGGATCGCTTTGAGCATTCCCTTCGCCTTATTTACCGTCTCTTCGTATTCGTTCTCCGGCACGGAATCCCATACGATTCCGGCACCGGCTTGGACGTAAGCTTTGCCGTTCTTGAAAATAATCGTCCGAATCGTGATGCAGGTGTTCAGATTCCCGGAGAACCCGAGATATCCGATCGCGCCCGCGTACGCGCCTCTTGCCTCATTTTCCAGCTCGGCGATGATCTCCATCGCTCTTAGCTTCGGCGCGCCGGATACGGTTCCCGCAGGCAGACAGGACAAGAACGCGTCATAGAAATCTTTGTCCGGACGCAGCTGTCCGGTCACGTTCGAGACGATATGCATGACGTGGGAGTAGCGCTCGATTTCCATATAGCTGTCGCACTTGACCGTACCGTACGTGGACACTCGGCCGATATCGTTGCGTCCCAGATCGACGAGCATGACGTGCTCCGCGCGTTCTTTCTCGTCGGCGAGCAACTCCTTCTCCAGCGCCAAGTCTTCTTCCGGCGTCTTCCCGCGAGGACGCGTGCCCGCGATCGGGCGCGTCTCGACTTTGCCATTGTCGACTTTTACGAGCAGCTCGGGCGACGTTCCCACGATCACTTCGTCGTCAAGCTTCAAGTAGTACATGTACGGCGAAGGGTTCATCGTTCTCAGCACGCGGTAGACGTGAAGCGGTTCGACTTCGGTTTCGATATGGAACCGTTGGGACAATACCACCTGGAAAATATCGCCCGCCCGGATGTATTCTTTCGCCTGATTGACGTTGTCCAGGAACTTCTCCTTCGTCAAGTTCGACTTGATCTCGCCAAGGTCCGGATCTTGCGGCGGAGTACCTCTCGACTTGACCGGCGGCAACGGCTGCTGCAGGCGCTCGATCGTCGCGTCGATCGCTTCGCATGTTTCGGCGTAGGCTTCCTCGATCATCTTGTCGGATGCGCCATCCCTGACGTGCACGTTGCCGATGACGAGGACGTACTGCTTGAAATGGTCGAACACGATCACTTGGTCGCAGAACATGAATTGCATGTCGTCCATGTTCAGATCGTCGATGCCGTGCGGCGGCAGTTTGCGCTCGTAATATTGCAGGAGATCGTAGCCGAAAAATCCGATCGCCCCGCCGGTGAAAGGCGGCAAGTCGGCGATCTGCGGGCTTCGGTAGGAGCGCAGCTTCTCCCGGAGCAACTGGAGCGGTCGATCGGTGACGTGGTATTCCGTCTTGCCGTCTTGCTCGAGCGACAGTTTATTTTTCTTCAGCCTAAGAACGAGAAAAGGGTCGGTGCCGATGAAGGAATAGCGCGCCCATTTGGCTCCGCCTTCGACGCTCTCCAGCAAAAACGCGCGTTTGTCGCTGCTTAAGTGCTGGAACACGCGAATCGGCGTTTCGGTGTCGGCAAGCAACCTGCGCACGACCGGTATCACGTTGTATTTGCCCGCGAGCGCGATAATGCCTTGCAATTCCTGATCGTTCATCGGTCATCTCTCCCTTGTATTCAGCCAATAAAAAAGCACCCCTGCTTCGCAGAGGCGCGCGTCGATTCCGATAAGGGTGCTGCCTGCGCCATCGGCTTGTGACATGGACATAGTACGCCCATGCGCTACAAGTGGCGCGATCGCTCCGCTCATCTCGGCTCTACTCTACTCGGCTGGCTCCGCGTAAGTTGTCGTCCCTGTGGCCGACCGTTCCGCATCGCTTAATATGTATCTCAATATAGCATCGCCGTCGCAAGCGCGTCAACTCTTTTTAGAGTCATCTGAGCAATTTATGCGCGTCTTGGTCGAGCAGGTAGCGGTGTTGCCTGCGCGCTTCGGGCTTTGCGGGTCGAAGCAGTTGTTTGTCGACGAGCTCTTTGAGAACTTTTCTAGCTAGACCGCTGCTGCAACCCAACATATCTCTCACATCTGCAACGTCGATTCTAGAATCTACTCGCAGACAAAACCTAATCACTTCCCGTTCGTTAGGAGACAACTCTTTGTATTGCTTGCTAGTACCAGAAGATCTGTGTCCAAGTAACTCGTAAATCGCCCTTCTGCATGCTTCCGGTTTCTTGTCCATCTCATCCCATGAAAAAGGATAATAGGTTAAACCTGCCGTTCCAATAGATCGAATCTTGTTCCTTTCCGAATCGAACCGATCCCTCGTTATTTTCTCTGCATGTACGACGAACCCCTCTGCTTCGAACGCAATGCGCAGTGGCAAATAATAAACATCGATAAAATTCCGCACACCAGTACTTGTAACGATTTCATACTCCAGCACAAATCCATCGAACGACCTGAAGACTGACCACAGCAATTCGAGCAACTTCTTTTCACCTACGCCGTGTTTTTTAATCATCTCTAGTCTCATCCCGCTAGCGTTCCGTATTTGCTCCTGCAGAAACTTTTGGTACTCTACTTCGAACATTGACATCCTCCTTTACAAATAAAAAAACGTCGTCCCTTCGAATAGAAGGAAACGACGTGTTCTTCACGCGCAAAATATGTAAAAGAACTATTCATGTAACACCGACGCATTTAGTGACACCGCGTGTGCTTATTTCGCTCAACCGAGCTACTCAGACGCATTTAGTGACACCATGTGTGCTTATTTCGCTCAACCGAGCTACTCCGGCGCATTTAGTGACACCATGTGTGCTTATTTCGCTCAACCGAGCTACTCCAGCGCATTTAGTGACACCATGTGTGCTTATTTCGCTTAACCGAGCTACTCCGGCGCATTTAGTGACACCATGTGTGCTTATTTCGCTCAACCGTGCTACTCCGGCGCATTTAGTGACACCATGTGTGCTTATTTCGCTCAACCGAGCTACTCCGGCGCATTTAGTGACACCATGTGCGCTTATTTCGCTCAACCAAGCTACTGCCAGCTTGTCCGGCACTAAGATTGAGCCTTATTACTTCGCTGCGCTCAGGTCCGGGCGGAGTACTTGGGCGCCGCCGAGGTAGACGTGGCGGATGTCCGATTGCGCGGCTTCCGTGTTCACGAGCACCATGAGGCGGACGCATTTCTCGAGGCTGCCTTTGACGGGCACCTCGAGCGAGCACATGAGCGGCACGAGCTCCCACCCCGGCATTTGCCGAATGGCGCGCGCGGGGAACGTCGCGTCCAAATCTTGGGTTACCGTTACCCAGACGCACGCGATGTCCTCGGGTACGATCCGATTGACTTCCACGATGTTGGCCAGTAGTTCGATCGTTGCGTCTAGAATCGGTTTTTCCTCGTTGACTTCAACCGTAATCGCTCCGCGAATTCCTCTTACGCTCATCACTGCCTACTTCCCCTCTCTTAATCCGTCCACGATCTCCCTCACCCAGGAAGACGGAACGTCGTTACGAATTTCCACTTTGCCGATATCGGTAGGCACGACGAACACCATCATGCCTTCTTGGAACTTCTTGTCGTGCATCATCGCGTCCATGATATCGTCCGTGCCGATGTCGGCCGGAAATCGAACCGGCGATCCGATCTTGCGGAACAGCGCTTCCGTTACTTCCGCGATGCGCGGAGGATAACCGAACTTGGCCGCTAGACGCGCTGAGCCGACCATCCCGATCGCGATCGCTTCTCCGTGAACCAGTACGCCGTAACCGGCGACGGCTTCCAAAGCATGCCCGATCGTATGCCCCAGGTTCAGGATCGCGCGAAGGTCGTTCTCCCGCTCATCCTGCGACACGACGGTCGCTTTCACTTTGCAGCCTTCGAACAGGGCGTAGCCGAGCGCTTCGCGATCGAGCGACAGAAGCCGCTCCGCGTTGTCGTCGCACCATTGGACGAATTCCGCGTTCCAGATCAAGCCGTGCTTGACGACTTCAGACAATCCCGCCCGCACCTCGCGAATCGGCAAGCTTGCAAGCGTATCTAAATCGTAGAGTACGAACTCCGGTTGGTAGAACGCGCCGATAATATTTTTGGCCAACCGATGGTTGACCGCGACTTTACCGCCGACGCTGCTATCGTGAGCGAGAATCGTCGTCGGCACTTGCACGAACCGTACGCCGCGCATGTATGTAGCGGCTACGAATCCGGCTAAATCTCCGATTACGCCGCCGCCCAGGGCGATGACGGTCGATTTGCGATCCAATCCTGCCTGCAGCGCTGCGCCGATCAGTTCGTCCAGCATTTCGAGAGACTTGGACGTCTCGCCCGAAGGCACGACGACCGTCGTCACCTTGTAACCGGCAGCATCGAGCGACTTCTCAACCTTCTCCGCGTACAAGTCGACGATCGCTTCATCCGCGACGATCATGACCGGCGACTTGACCGGGAACCGGCGTTCCGCGAAGCGAGCGCCGATTCCGTCAAGCAATCCGGAGCCGATGTAAATCGGGTAGGAGCGTTCCCCGAGATCGACCTTAAGCTCCAGAACCCCATCAGCCATTATTAATAAGCCTCCAATTGGCTCAAGTAGTTGCGAACGTTCGCCTCGATCTCTTCCATCGAGTCTCCGCCGAATTTCTCGATGAACGCCTTCGCCACTTCCCAAGTGACGACGTGCTCCAGCACGACGCTTGCGGCGGGAACCGCGCATGCATCGGAGCGCTCTACTTGTGCGGTGAACGGTTCCTTCGTATCGATATCCACGCTGGCTAGCGGTTTGTAGAGCGTCGGAATCGGCTTCATGACGCCGCGCACGACGATCGGTTCGCCCGTCGTCATGCCGCCTTCGAAGCCGCCGGCATTGTTGGATGCGCGATAGAAGCCTCTGTCCGCGCTGTGCATGATCGGATCGTGCACCTGGGAGCCCGGAATACGGCCGGCTTCGAAGCCCATGCCGATCTCGACGCCCTTGAACGCGTTGATCGAGACGACCGCTTGCGCGATTCGCCCGTCCAGCTTGCGGTCCCATTGCACGTGGCTGCCAAGACCGACCGGCAGACCTTCGATAATGCACTCGACGATGCCGCCGATCGAATCTCCGTCCGCTTTCGTCTTGTCGATCAAATCCATCATCTTCTGCTCGGCGTCTTTGTCGACGACGCGAACAGGCGACGCTTCGGTTTGCTCGATCAGCTCATCGATCGGCAAATTCGGCGCTTGAGCAACCACATCCCCGATCGACACGACATGACCGGCGACCTTGACCCCGAATTTCGCCAGAAATTGACGGGCGATCGCGCCGACCGCCACGCGGGCCGCCGTCTCGCGCGCGCTGGAGCGCTCGAGCACGTTGCGCAAATCTTTCAAGTTATATTTCATGCCGCCGTTCAAGTCCGCATGTCCGGGACGCGGGCGATGGACGCGGCGCTTCGCCTCGTCTCCGCCTTCGATCGGCTCTACGTTCATGACGGTCGTCCAATGTTTCCAGTCTTTGTTCTCGACGACCAGCGCGACTGGCGCGCCCGTAGTCTTACCATGTCTTACTCCGCCGACGATTTGCGCCTCATCCGTCTCGATTTGCATGCGGCGGCCTCGGCCATGTCCCTTCTGGCGGCGTTGCAATTGAAAATTCAAAGCTTCGAAATCAAGCTCCAAATTGCTAGGCAATCCCTCGATAATTGCGGTAAGCTGCGGACCGTGCGTTTCCCCCGCGGTCAAATAACGTAAAGTCAAACTCAGTTCCTCCCTTTAGCCACTAAACCCGTGAACGTCTTCTGCTCATTATATTACAGCGTTAAAGCGTTTGACAAGAAAACAGCCCGTCAAGTTCTGACGGACTGTTTCGCGAGTCCCGCCGGGGATGTCGCGCGGGTTTCTCTCATATAAGTTAAAAGCTGCGTATTGTCCAAGCCAAGAATTTGCGCGCATTCCTGTACCGAGATCAAACCTCGCCGGTAAGCGGCAATGACTTTTCGTTTGTCCATTCGTTCCCTCCGTCAATCTCGATAATCGTATTATCGGTTGCAAGAGTAACGAACATACGCGGATTACGTTCTTCTGTAAAAAAAAGTATCGGCGGTTTCGAGTCCGTACTGTCCCGGGGAAAAAATTTGTTCGGTGCTGCCGACGAACAGCAGTCCGCCAGGCTTGAGCGCCTGCGCGAATTTGCCGTACAGCGTATGCTTCGCGTCTTCGGTGAAGTAGATCATGACGTTGCGGCATACGATCAAATCATACTTGTCGCCGAACCGGTCGAGAAGCAGGTTCTGCTTCTGGAATTTAATCGCGCGCTTCAATTTATCGGCGACGCTCCACGCGCCTTCGGACGCTTTGAAATATTTCGCCTTGTATTCGTTCGGCACGTCGCGCAAAGAACGTTCCAGATAGCTGCCTTCCTTCGCTTTGGCAAGAACCCCGTCGTCGATATCGGTCGCCAGCAGCGACGTGCGCTCCAGCGCTCCCAGCGAATCGAGGATCATCGCGATCGTGTAAGGCTCCTCGCCCGTCGAACATGCGGCGCTCCAAATGTTCAGGCGCGCGTTCTCTTCGATCATGCGAGGAAAAAACCGATCTTTGAGCACTTGCCAGCGATTCGGATTGCGCCAAAATTCGGATACGTTGATCGTCATTCTATCCAGAAACTCGTTGCGAAGACGCGGTTCGCTCGTAATCGCCGCGAAATATGCATCGAAACTCGCGAAGCCGTTCTTCATGCGCAGCGTCGTCAACCGGCGGCGCATCTGGTTCTCCTTGTATTGCGACAAGTCGATCGACGTGAACTTCTTGATGTTCGCGACGAACCGGGCGAAGTCTTCGTCCTCGGGCATGCCGTTGATCGTTAGCGGATTCGTTCCTCTGTCTCCCATGACGCAGGCTCTCTCCCTATTCGTTATATCCAAGCTTGTATCGCTTTATCGTAGGAAACCAGTTCATCTTCGGAGAAAAAGATTCCAATCTCCCGCTCCGCGTTGTCGTGCGAATCCGATCCGTGAATCAAGTTGAAATTCGTATGTATCGCGAAATCGCTGCGAATCGTGCCGGGAGCGGCTTCCAGCGCGTTCGTCTTGCCGATGAGCGCGCGGCATAGCGCGACGGCTTGATCGCCTTCCCACACCATGGCGAAGACCGGTCCCGAGGTAATGAACGCGAGCAACCGCTCGTAGAAGTCTTTGCCTTCGTGTTCGGCGTAATGCTGCTTCGCCCGTTCGGGCGATACGTTCATCAGCTTAGCCGCGACGAGCTTCAGTCCTTTGCGTTCGAACCGGGATACGATTTCGCCGATCAATCCGCGCTGCACGCCGTCGGGCTTTACCATCAAATAGGTTCTCTCCATCATTTCTCTCCTCTCTATCGCCAATCGTCGTTCGATCTTCATTTTATCACACAATTTAACGCTCTAATAACTTCTTTTGGCAACAAAACGGGCGATTTCGGTCAGATTACGCTTAGCCGGAATATCCGGCAAATCCTTCAACGCTTGAAGGGCTTTGTTAATATAACGGTCGGCCAGCCGTTCGGCCAGCTCCACCCCGCGGCTGGAACGGACGAGCTTGACCGCGTTCGCCGAGCCGCCTTGTCCGTCGCTTTCGCGGATCAGACCGATCTCGTGCAGCAGCCGTTCCTTGACCGATTCGTCGGTAAGCGCGTAAAGCACCGGCAACGAAATGTTGCCCTGCCTCAAGTCGCTGCCCGGCGGTTTGCCGATCGCCTTCTCCGTACCGCATATATCGAGCAGATCGTCGGTAATCTGGAACGACATGCCGACGTTGTAGCCGAAGCGGTACAAGGCGCCCGCGACTTTGTCCGGCGCGCCCGTCGCCATCGCCCCGAGCTGGCAGCTGATCGCGATCAAGAGCGCCGTCTTGCGGCGAATGCGCAGCAAGTAATTGCGCACGCTTTGCTCCACGTTGAAGAAGTCGCGGATTTGCTCCATCTCGCCGATGCACATCTGCACGATCGCTCCGGACAGAATCTGATGGATTCTAACGTTCTCCAGCTCCGTAACGACGGTAAGCGCCTTGGCATAGATATAATCCCCGGTATACATGGCGATTCGATTATCCCACTTGGACTTGACGGTGAGTTGGCCTCGGCGGGTTTCCGCGTCGTCGATCACGTCGTCGTGCACTAGCGTTGCCATATGGATCAATTCCAGCGGTACCGCGACCCGCTTCAGCGTCTCGAGCGAGTAAGTCCCGAATTTGCCGCTAAGCAAGACGATAATAGGCCGCAACCGTTTGCCCCCGGCTTTCAACAAATGCAGCGAAGTTTCGCTGAGCATCGGAAGATCGGAGGTGACGACCGCCGCCATACGTTCCTCTATCGCTTGCAAATCCGGCTTAAGAGCGGCATAGAGTTGCATCATTTTCATAGGTTCACCTGCGAACTATAGTAAGTTCCCGCGACTTTCGGCAGCGGCAGCTCCAGCAGCTCTACTGGCCTGTCCATTAAACCAAGCTCCTGCGCATAGCGAAAATAAAGCTCTAGGCCCGCTTTCTGTCGCGGACCGAAATCATGGTTCAACGTCTCGAAGAAGTAACGGTGCCAGTATTCGGCCGTTCCTCCGATTTGCTGCAACGCCTTGGCTACGATCGGCTCCCGATTCTCGTAGGAGATCCGTTTGCTCCGCGTCAAGCCTTCGTAAATGGCGCGAACCGCCTCGGGATGAGCATGCGCGGTCTCTCGGCGCACCGCCCACAGGGCGAACGTCATCCAATGCCCGGTCCATGTGTTCCACAATTCGCCCAGATCGAGCACGCGGTATCCTTGATTCGTCCAGGAGGCGCGAATCGCGTGATCGCCGATCAGCAGCGCCGCGTCCGCGTTCTCGAGCATAGGCTCGAGCGACGGCTCGGCGTCCTCGTAGGTTGGCTTGCCGCCGTAAAACTTCTCCATGATGATCTTCAGCAAGTTCACGGAAGTGGCGGACGCCGTCGTTAGCGCGATCCGGCCGCGGATGACTTTCTCCAGCGGCGATTTCAGGAACAGCAGGATCGATTGCACGCGGCCGTGCGCGCTCACCGATAAATTCGGCAGCAAATAATACGCGTCGGAGGACAAGCCGTAAGCGTATGAAGAGATAGCCGCCATGTCGATCTCGCCCTCGCGAAGTTTGCGGTTGAGCGCGGCCGGCAGCTCGGATACGATTGCTGCCGGCTCGCATAGCGTGGACGCATCGAAATGGTGGAACACGGGCCAAGAGTTCGTGTATGATATGCGCCCGATCGTAATCGGGCGCGACAGGCCGTTACTCATCGGATTCTCCCCATCTTCTAAACAAGTTGTGTGCGATGCCCATGCTGTCCATCACTTTGCCGACGAGGAAGCCGACGATGTCTTCGACCGTCTGCGGACCGTTGTAGAATGCCGGCATTGCGGGAATGATCCGCACGCCGAGGCGCGCGAGCTTCAGCATGTTCTCAAGATGTATGGCGGAAAGCGGGGTTTCGCGCGGCACGAGCAGAAGCGGCCTGCCTTCCTTAAGCATGACGTCCGCGGCGCGGGTCAGCAAATTCGTGGAAGCGCCGCCGGCGATCGCGGACAGCGAACCCATCGAGCAAGGGATGATGACCATGCCCTCGGCGAGGAACGATCCGCTGGCGATGCTGGCGCCGATATCGTTAAGCGGATGATAGGTCAGCCTGCCTTCTTCGGCAGCGCCCTCGAAAGCCGCCGCGAGAGCGTCTTGCCGGCGTGCGGCGTCCCAGCCCAGCTCTTCCTTCAATACGCGCCAGCCCGCATCCGAGATGACGAGATGCACGTGGATTCCGGCCGCCAGCAGTTCCTTGCATAGCTTGACCCCATAAGGAGCGCCGCTGGCGCCCGTCATGCCGACAACCCATCTTCTTACCACGTTCTCACCACCACGAGATCGATGAACGTGAACGCGAACACGACCGCGCTCAGAACGCCGTTCATCGTGAAGAATGCCGCGTTCAGCTTGCTCAGGTCGTTCGGCTTGACGAGACGGTGTTCATAGAGCAGAAGACCGGCCGCGATCACCATGCCGACGAAGTACGGCCAGCCGAGATCCGTAAACACGAACAGCAAAGCGAAGCCTACGGTCGTCATGGCGTGGAATACGCGCGCGATCGCGAGCGCCCCCGCGATGCCGAAGCGCGCGGGGATCGAATGCAGCCCTTCCTTGCGGTCGAATTCGATGTCTTGGCAAGCATAGATAATATCAAAGCCTGCGGTCCATATCGCTACGGTCAAATAAAGAATAATAGAAGTCCACGTTACTTCTCCCGTAACGGCGACCCAGCCGCCGAGCGGCGCAAGGCCGATCGTAAGGCCGAGGACGATGTGGCAAGCCCATGTGAAACGCTTCGTGTAGGAATAGATGACGGTCATGAATACGGCGATCGGAAGCAGCTTGACGGACAAGCTGTTCAATTGCGAAGCGGCCCAGAACAGAAGCGCGAACGAGATCACGATGAACAGGATCGTTTCCGTGCTCTTGATCAGCCCTGCGGGAATCGCCCGGCTCGCCGTGCGCGGATTGCGCGCGTCGATCGCCTTGTCGATGACCCTGTTAAGCCCCATCGCGGCGGTGCGCGCGCCGACCATCGCCATCAGGATCCAACCGCACTCGCTCCACTCCGGAAGCCGCTTATCGACGACGACGGCACCGAGAATGGCGCCCATATAGGCGAACGGAAGAGCGAATATCGTGTGCTCGAATTTGATCATTTCAAGAAAAGTGCGTATTTTGGATATCATGCCTTGTCCGTTCCCTTCGTGCCGATATGCAATGCCGCCACGCCGCCGAAGAAAGGATAAGCTTTGACGTCGCGCATGCCTACGCCGCGGAACATGTCCGCGAGCGCCTTCATGTCGGGGAACGATATAAGCGACTCCGGCAACCAGCTGTATTGCTCGTACTTCTTGACTAATACTTTGCTGATCCACGGCATCAGCTTCTCGAAGTAAAAATAATAAATGCCTTTGAACGGTTGCCAGGTCGGCTTGGACATCTCGAGGCAGACGATCCTTCCGCCCGGTTTCGCTACGCGCAGCATCTCCCGGAGCACTTGCTCGTAATCGGGCACGTTGCGCAAGCCGAATCCGATCGTCACGTAATCGAAGCTGTTATCTTCGAACGGCAGCTCCATCGCATTGCCTTGCACGAGCGAGATTTGATCGGACAATCCGGCTTTATCGACTTTGGCTTGTCCGACGTCAAGCATGTTCCGGCTGAAATCGAGTCCGATCGTCTTGCCCGTGCCGCTCGCCTTGGCGAGCGCGATCGTCCAATCGCAGGTCCCGCAACAGAGATCGAGCGAGGTTTGGCCCGGCCGCACGTTCATCTTGCGCATCGTGAACTTGCGCCATGCCTTGTGTCTTCTGAAACTGATCACGCTGTTCATGAAATCGTACTTCGGCGCGATGTCCTCGAAGACGGCATGTACTTTGCGCTGTTTGGATTCCGCATCCATCATGTTGTTATCCCAGCTCCTTCAATGCCGCCTGCGGCTGCGGTGCCGCCGCCTGAACGAACGGCTCGATCAGAGGCTGCAGCTCTCGCATCAGCTTGTCCGATTGCAGCCTTTGCACTAACGATTGCAACTGCGTCGTCGAGTGCCGAAGCAGCTGCGTCAGCTTCTCCGCGACCGCGTATTTTTTCCATAAACCTTTGATTACGCCGAAATCTTCCTTACGATCCTGCAGCGCCCGGCGGTCTTCTTCCGTCCCGTCCTGCAGAATGTGCCACATGCCCCAGCTGCCTTCGAGCTTCGCCGGCTTATCGACGCGGGCAAGCTCCTGCAGCAACACCTCGCAGCGGCTGAACCGTTCGACCAGCTCCGGCCATACGCGTTCGTACATGCCGCCCATGGCGCCCGTGAACGCAAGGAAAAGCCCCGACTTGATCTCGGCAGCGTGCAGCAAATATTGCTCCGCGTCCAGCTTCATCTGGGTCATACGGACGTAGAGGTTCATCTTGGCCCGGTTAATCTCGCACACCGCTTCGCTTAGCCGGCGAACCATATCGAGTTGTCCCGCTTGGGACAGCAGATGGTAGAATCTGCTGCTGAAATAATCCCCCGCGAGAACTTTAAGCTGCTGTGCCCGCATCGCCATGATGCCGGAATTCGCGGGCGCCGGGCTATTGTCAACCAGATCGTGCGTATCCAGTCCCATCTGGACGAGCGAAGTTACGACCGATAGCAGTTCTTTCTGATGACCCGTCGCGGGCTGATGGCTTAATACCGCATATAACAAAGAAATCCTGCCTTCCGGAAAATCCGGCAACTCCGTATGCAGGGTAATCATGTCGTGGCTCATATATTTGTTAGCCATTTGGGCTATTCGAGCTCTTGTCATCGTTCCGCCTCCGAACCTGTTGCCCCAAGTCCGATGCGGCCTGCGGCTAACGGGCGGCAAAGGACGTTGATTTGATCTATTATAACATATCCGGGTTAGGCTCGCATAAGCCCGAACCGTTGTTCATTAATTTGCAAAATTTCGCTTCCAACGCTCGCCCGCCGGGGTAACGGTCATCCGGATTCGGGAGGCGACGCCTTGATCCAGCTCCAGATCGGTCGGACGCAGCCGATCGATCTGTTTGTCCGCCCAATCGCTCTTCAGCGTCTCGATCGAGGACAGCAACACGTGATCTTCATTGTTTCCATTAAACACGCGAATAAGCAGCTGGCCCACGTTGTTTTTGTCTTTGAAAGCGAACGTAATGAGCGATTTCGCGTCAAGCCAAAGATCGGCCGGAGCGGACGCGGCCAGATCCACGGCCAGGATGCCGTGATCCCAGCGGACGCGGAGCAGCCTTACTCTAGCCGATAGATCGGCCATCTCGTCGATCAGATTATCGTCGCGCAGCATCTTCGCATGCAACGGCTCGAACACGGCCGACGCCGCGCGCCGTTGCTCCAGCGCATCGTCCGCCGCGTTTAACCCGCTGAGCCCGACAATCGCGGCTATCCCTAAGACGAACAACAACCCATAGCTGCGCCAATGAAATATCGACAAGCAGGCCACCCCCCATTGTGTGCGCAAGTCCCGTTACTCTATTGATACAAAAAAAAGAACAGGCTATGCCTGCTCTTTTCCCGGTGTCGCGAAGTTACTCGCCTGCTTCGATGACCCCGTGCTTCGTCATGATCGTCGCGCGTCCCCGCACCTTCACGGCCGACGTATGCTCGGTGAACTGGGCGATAATAACTTCGCCTTTGTCCAGTTTCTCGGTGTGATGGAATTTCGTGTCTTGACCGCGCGTTAAGCCGATGACCTGCACGCCGTTATCCTTCGCCTTGACGACGAAGTATTCTTGATCGCCTGAGTTCATAGGGAGTTGTCACCTTCGATTCTCGTCATTAGATTAAAAAACCATCCCTATCAACAAGGTGTCCTGTTAATCGGATGGTTCGCGCCTGTCAATCTGGTCGGAACGGAGAGATTCGAACTCTCGACCTCACCCACCCCAAGGGTGCGCGCTACCGGGCTGCGCCACGTCCCGAATCTTAGTATGTGTGAAATTATAGCATAGGCCAAAATACGGGTGCAACAATTCACTAAATTAATGAAGGATAATGTAAATATCCTTCAGGTAAATGTTGTCAATCATGCGATACAATGAAAGATGAGGTGAAATGGGCATGAACTGCCGTCTATGGCGCATTCTAGTTTCTATCGCTATCGTATCTATGCTTGCCTCCGCTGTTACCGACACCGGTTACGCTTTAACTCGAAGGTATTTCGTTTCCCTAAAAGAAATGATCGCGGAATCGGATTCGATCGTCGAGGCAAGAAAAACGCAGGCCGTTGTATTCGAAGAGCGGTATATTCCCGGGGTACTTTCCGAAGTTGAAATTGTTCAAGTTATAAAAGGCGATTCGGCGATGTTGCATAAGAAAATCAAAGTATTGAACCTAAACGGGGCTAACGATAAAGAGGAACATTTCATCCTCATGCTCCAACCCGAGATCGTTGACTACGGCGAAGACGTATATGGAACGATCGGCGTTGTGGAAGGCCTCCTCGTCGTGGGCGAGAACGGAACAGTGCGTTACGGCGGATGGTCGAAACCGGAAAACGGCGATGAGCACCTGCTAGCGAAAGCGTTCGACGGAGTCTCTTTGGATAAAGCAATCGCGATCATGCATGATCCTGATTTACGCGCCTCGGCCGACAAAACGATCCCTACGGAGGCAGCAGCCTTAACGGTGTTCCTATTCGCCTCGACGATATTGGCCGTCCGGTATATATCCGCTTCCGCCAAGAAGCCTAACCCGAAATAATCGCCCAAAAAGGCCCTGCCCTCCGACGCGTAAGCATCGCTGGGCAGGGCCTTCGAGCATAATCTGATGTTCGATTATTTAATGCCTTCTTTGAGCGCTTTCCCTGGTTTGAACGCAGGGATTTTGCCAGCAGGGATGTCGATTTCCACGCCGGTCTGCGGGTTGCGTCCCTTGCGGGCGGAACGCTCGCGTACTTCGAAGTTTCCAAAGCCGACGAGTTGAACTTTGTCGCCAGACTGGAGCGCTTCGGAAATGACGTCGAATACGGCGTCGACGGCCGAGGTCGCGTCCTTCTTGGACAAGTCGGCCAATTCGGCCACCTTGGCGATCAATTCGGTTTTATTCATGTCATTCACCTCCCCTGGCGGTATATGGCATGTTATCTGTTTAACCGATTACACGGAAATTATACACTCGGGGTCCGCGAAGTTTCAAGCGCGGCGCGGTTTTACGCGTTTGGTATTAAGACTTTCTCCGATACAGGTGAATAAAGGTGACCGAGAGAGCCAATACGAGCACGGCGCCTTTAATAATATCGGTCGTGTAATACTGGACGTTCATCATCGTCATCCCGTTCACCATGACGCCCATCAGGACGGCGCCTACGAACGTGCCGATAATGTTCGGGCGTCCGGCCGCGAACACGGAATAGCCGACGAACACGGCGGCCACCGCCTCCATCAGCATCGGCGCTCCGGCGTCGATCTGGCCAGAGCCGATCCGCGCGGCGAATAGGATGCCGCCGATAGCGGCGAAGATGCCCGAAGCGATGTAAGCGTACGTTCTGACTCGCTTAACGCGAAGGCCGGACAATCTGGACGCCTCTTCGTTGCCGCCCGTCATGATCATTTGCCGCCCCCATCGCGTGTACTTGAAGAACAAGTGCATGACGATGACGGCGATCAGCATCAGAATGACCGGGAACGGAACGCCGAACAGCTTGCCTTGGCCGATCCACAGGAAATCTTCCCGCATCGTTCCCGGAGCGGTCGAGCCGTCCGATAGCGGCATATTGTTATAGATGGAGTAGCCTTTGGTATACGTCTTATGGATACCGTTCACGATGTACATGACCGCGAGCGTCGCCAGCAGGTCCGGAATCCGGATTCTGACGATAAGCAAGGCGTTCAACAGTCCGACGAGCGCGCCGACCAAGATCGGAACGATGAGCACGACGACGAGCGGCATCTCGTACCAGACCATCATCGTCGCGGTTACGACGGTGGACAACGATACCGTAGCGCCGACGGACAAGTCGAAGCCGTCGACCGTCAGCGCGATCGTTACGCCGATCGCCACGAACGTCACGATGGAAATCGAACGAAGGATATCCGTTAAATTGCTATAAGTAAAAAAGTATTCGTTCTGGAGCGAGAAAAAGACGATTACGAGTCCGATGAAGACGAGCGCCCCGTATTTGAACGAAAACTGCAGCAGTTGCTTTTTCATGCGAGTTCCTCCTTGCCGGCGCTGGCGTAATAGAGCAAATCCTCGTGCGTCGCTTGCCCCCGGGCGAACGACTTCACGATCGTCCCGTCGCACATGACGAGTATGCGATCGGCGATGCCGAGCGCTTCGGCGAATTCGCAGGTTAAATACAAGATCCCCTTGCCTTGCTGGGCAAGCGTGCCGATGATGCGGAAAATGTCGCGTTTGGCGCCGACGTCGACGCCTTTCGTCGGCTCGTCGAACAGCACGACGTCCGTCTCCGTCCCGAGCCATTTGCCGATCGACACTTTCTGCTGATTGCCCCCGCTGAGGAAGCCCGTAATCTGATCCGCCGAAGTCGTCTTGATCCCGAGCTCGCGAATTTGATCGTTCGCGAAGCCGCGCTCTTGCTTGCCCTTCATCCAGCCAAAGAGGCTCATCGATTTCAATCCCGGCAAGCTTAAGTTATGCAAGACGGAAGAGCCGACCAAGATGCCTTCCTTGCGGCGCTCTTCCGGTACGAGGGCGACTCCGGCCTGCACGGCGTCAGCGGGCGAACGAACGTCGACGGATCGCCCCGCCACTTCGACGGTTCCTCTCGAGATCGGATCGGCCCCGAACAGCCCACGGGACAATTCGGTTTTGCCGGCGCCGACGAGGCCGACGACCGCGACGATCTCTCCCCGCTTCACCTCGAGGTCGACGCCTTTCACGCGATTGCCCGACTCGAGCCCGCGTACCGACAGTACCGTCTCTCCGATCGTTGCGGGAAGCTTGGGAAACTCCTCCTCGAAGCTTCTGCCCAGCATCGCCCGGACGACGCCGGATGCGTCCAGCTCGGACGACTGCTCGGTCAGCACCCGGCTTCCGTCGCGCATGACCGTGATGCGATCGCAAATCTCGAACACCTCCGGAAGCCGGTGCGTAATGAAGATGACGCCGATGCCGGCCGATTTCAAGCTCCTCATGATCGCGAACAGCGCGTTCGTCTCCTCGATGCTAAGAGGCGCCGTCGGCTCGTCCAAGATGACGAACTTAGCTTGCTCCGCGAGCAATCTCGCGATCAGCACCATCTGCTTCTCGGATAACGTCAGATCGCGGACAAGCGTCTTCGGCTGCAACTTCGATAGCCCCAGCCGTTCGAGAAGCTGCTTGGCGTTCTCATGAAGCTTTCCCCAATGGATCCACGAGCCGCCCGTGGACGAAGCGATCCGATCCAAATAGATGTTCTCGGATACGCTGAGGTGCGGAACGAGCGACGTATCCACTTCCTGATAGACGCAGTGGATTCCGGCTGCCTTCGCGTCCGCCGGCGAGCGGAAGACGTAAGAAATCCCGTTGATTTCGACCGTGCCCTCGTCCGCCTCGTAAGCGCCGGACAATATTTTCATGAGCGTGCTCTTGCCGGCGCCGTTGGCGCCGAGCAGCGCGTGGATCTCTCCTCCGCGGACGCCGAAATCGACGTTCGCGAGCGCCGGAACGCCGGCGAACGACTTCGAGATGCCGCGCATGTTCAATTCCGCCAATGATGTGCCCGAATGCGCCACGGTCTACCGCCTCCGTTTCTTCATTTCAATCGTACAGCAGGGCACGACGCCAATAAATCCGCGCCGTGCCCCTGCTTAACCCCTATGAGTCGAAAGATTATTTCGCGCTTGCAACCACGTCGGCTTCAAGCTGTTTCAATGCGTCGGTGTTGCCCAGATCGCTGCTGCCCCAGCCTTCGACGTACTGGGAAAGCTCGGCCGTCGTGATGACTTTGTCCGTCGGCAGCATGTCGCGGTGTACGAATACCGGCTCAAGCTCGACGACCGCATCGGTCGCGTCGCCGTTCAGCTTCTGGTACAGGTAACGAACCTGCACTTGGCCGATCGAAGCCGGATCTACGGCTGCGGATGCAACCCAAGGGCTAGTCGGATCTTGAATCATTTTCAAATCTTCGTCGCTAAGGTCGATGCCGTATACTTTGATTTCGTCGCGGCCGGCTTGCTTGATCGCGTTAGCCGCGCCTTTGGCGAATTCGTCCCACGCCGCCCATACAGCCGTAATATCCCCTTTGTTAGGGTTTTTCTTCAGAACGGCTTCCAGTTGGCTTTGCGTATCCAACTGCGGGTTGCTCGCATTGCCGAACGCCGCGATCTCTTTAATGTCCGGATATTTGTCCATGAACGCTTTGTAGGAAATTTGACGGCTTTCCATCGGAGGGAAGCCCGCAACCCATACTTTAACGATATTGCCTTTGCCGCCTGCTTCTTCGGCCAGCTTCTCGAGCGTAAGCTCGGCGAGCTTCTGGTCGTTCTGCGCCAGGTTCGTTACGCCTTCGACGCCGTTCAGGGCGGAGTCGAACGCGACGACCGGAATGCCAGCGGCGAGCGCCTTCTGTACGCCTGCCGTCAGAGCGGCGGGATCGCCGTGGTCGAGCAGGATGCCGTCGAACTTCTGGTTAACCGCGGAATCGAGGTTCGCCGTCATTTTGCTCAGATCGTTGTCGGATCCGAGAACGGTCACTTCGCCGCCGTACTTCGCGATTTGTTTCTTGACGCCGTCCACGTATTGCGCGGAGAACGTGCCGGTGTTGAGGCGCATGATCAGCGCGATTTTCTTCCCGGTCAGCGAGTTCGCCGCCGTCTCGGCTGCTGCGGACGATGCTGCGGCGCTGGACGGCGCGGCGGCGGATTCGGACGATGCGGCGTTATTGTTGTCTTTGTTGCCGCAGCCCGCGAGTACCAATACAACCCCTAACAGCAACGCAAACGTTAAGTATAGCGACTTCTTCATGTTTCTCTCTGCCTCCCAGATGTCTTGGTTCTATTAAGATATAACTTAATATAATTGGTTAATCCTACTATGTCAATCGGATTTCATTATTTAAATGTCGAAATTTGCGCACGAAAGCGCCGCTTCCCATTATAGCAAGGAAAGCGGCGATTGACAGCCCTATTCTTTTACAAAATGATGGCGATGAGACCGCCCGAGCCTTCGTTAATAATGCGCCCGAGCGTTTCTTGCAGCTTGTAGCGCGCGTTGTCCGGCATCATGGCGATTTTGCCTTGAATGCCTTCCCTCACGATCGAATGCAGCGAGCGTCCGAAAATATCGGAATCCCAAATGCGGATCGGATCCTTCTCGAAATCTTGCATCAGGTAGCGAACGAGCTCCTCGCTCTGCTTCTCGGTTCCGATAATCGGGGCGAACTCGGACTCGACGTCGACGCGGATCATATGAATCGACGGAGCCGTCGCTTTCAGCCTTACGCCGAAACGCGAGCCTTGGCGGATGAGCTCCGGTTCGTCGAGCTGCATCTCGGCAAGAGACGGCGCGGCGATGCCGTAGCCGGTCGTCTTGACCATCTCGAGCGCTTCCGCGAACCGGTCGTATTCTCGTTTCGCGTGCGAGAACTCCTGCATGAGCTGCAGCAGGTGATCTTTGCCGCGAATTTCCGTCCCGACGACTTCGGTAAGAATTTTATCGTACAATTCGTCCGGCGCGAACAGATCGATCTCGGCGACGCCTTGCCCGAGATTCATGCCGCTCAAGCCCGCGCGGGCAATAAATTCGTATTCGACGAATTGGGAGACGACGCGGTCGACGTCGCGCAGGCGGCGAATATCTTTGACCGTCTCGCGAACCGAATTCTCGTAGCTCGAACGCAGCCAGTGATTTTCGCTCAACACCATAACCCAGCTCGGAAGATTGACGTTGACTTCGTGAACGGGGAATTCGTAGAGCACTTCGCGCAGGACGCCGTACACTTCCTCCTCGCCCATCGTGGCTGCGCTGAGCGCCAATACCGGAATATCGTATTTGATGGCCAGCTCGCTGCGAAGCGCCAGCGTCTCTTCGCTTTTCGGACGCGCGGAGTTGATGACGAGCACGAACGGCTTGCCGACTTCCTTCAGCTCGCTGACGACTCGTTCTTCCGCGCTTATGTAAGCGCTGCGCGGAATTTCGGCGATCGATCCGTCCGTCGTCACGACGACGCCGAGCGTGGAATGCTCCTGGATCACTTTGCGCGTGCCGATCTCCGCCGCTTCCTGGAACGGAATCGGTTCCTCGAACCAAGGCGTCGTAATCATGCGCGGTCCGCCTTCGTCCTCGAACCCTTTGGCGCCTTCGACCGTGTATCCAACGCAATCGACGAGACGAACGTTCACTTCGAGCCCTTCCGCCACTTTAAGCTGAACGGCGTTGTTCGGCACGAACTTCGGCTCCGTCGTCATAATCGTACGCCCGGCGGCGCTTTGCGGCAGCTCGTCGATCGCGCGGACGCGGTCTGCCTCGAAAGCGATATTCGGCAACACGACGGTTTCCATGAACCGTTTAATGAAGGTCGATTTGCCCGTACGGACGGCACCCACGACCCCGAGGTAGATGTCGCCGCCGGTGCGCTCGGCGATATCTTTGAAAATGTCCACTTTTTCCACTGAGATTCCCTCCCATCGTAATCGCGAAACGTTTCGTGACCCGCCTTGCTGGGCGGAACTCGTACACGAATTTGGACTGGTAACATTGTATGTGCCTAATCGCCCTAAATATGACGAAGCCGCACAAAATGTTTGCCATACCGACGTACGCCCGCCGGCGCTCCTATTGTTTCCCCCATGAGCATATGAAAAAAGAGAGAGACGTATGTCTCTCCCTTCGGAAAAAAAGTTGCCTCGGCCGCTATGACGCCGAAAACGGATCGACCGCTTGCGGCGCGTCGTCTACCCATCGGTATTCCGCCGCTTTGACCGGCACGTAATAGGAAGCGTCAATAAGATACCGGCGCAGATCGGAGTCTCCGTCCGGAGACGTCTCGGACTTGCCGATCGCCGTCATGATGTCGATGCCGTAGTCGATGTATACTTTGCCCGAGATATCCATAATAAGGTTAACCGGCTGTCGCGAATAAACGCTGCGAATATCCGGGGCATCGATTCCGAGCTTATCGAAGTCGACGCTGACGTATCCGGGATACATTTGTTCTCCCGCCGGAATAACGCCTTTATGCGAAGCGAAATATTCGACGACTTTCTTCTGCACTTCCCCTACCTGCTGATAGACGGGCAGGTCGAGCAATTTGACTTGCGGCTTCGTCTCCTCGTCGATGATCAGAAACCGGAAACGGCCGCCCTTCTCGAAGGCTATCCGCGGTACGCTGCCCAGGTAGTCCCCGCTCTGCAGCTTGCCGAGATCGATTTTGTATTTCTCATACAGCGGCGTGAATTCGTCCGCGTTCTCGATGGGCAGCACGCCGGTTTGCTCGTAATAACGGTCTACCGCGTCTTGAACGGTCAGCACCGCCTCGCGCGAGGACGCATCGCCGCGGGGGGGTTGGTCATCGGGGTAAAGACACCCGGATAACGTCAATAACGGCACGATAAGAAGAGCTGCAACTGAGATGCGTGAAAAATGGCGGAACTTCATGGACCCCTTGTCCTCCTAAACGCTCTATCTAAACCATTCGTCTTCCTCTTGCTCGGCCAGCTTCTTGCGGATCGCCGCTTTGAGCGGGTCTTCCGGAACGGTTACGGTCACGTCGTTCGTTACCCGCGCTTGGCAAGACAGCCTGGTGCCTGCTTCGAGCAACGGACCGAGCTTGACCTTCTCCGCATGGGTCGGCGGCTGCAAGCTGCCTGCTTGGTCGCTCGCTACGTGAACCTTGCACATCAGGCACCCGGCAACTCCGCCGCAGCGCGTTCTCACGCCGGCATGAACCCGCTTGGCCGCATCGAGCAGCGTCGTGCCGGGTCTAACGGCAATCGTAAGCTTCTGGGGCATAAACGTGACCACGGGCTTCCTGGCGTTCATTCAGGCGCCTCCTCGGGCTGGCTCCCGACGCCGGCGGCGAGCCGAAAGGCTTGCTCGGCGACGTCCGGCGCCACGCGGTTCCGTTCGATGAGCGCGCGGAGCAGCGGCAGCTGGCGCTCGGCGTCCGCCGCGATTAAGCGGCCCGCGACTTCGGCGCGATCCATGCGGTCTCGGAGCAGATTGAAGATCAGCTCGTGTCCTAGCGGAATGAGCATCACCGTCATTCCTTCGGCGTTCGCGGGATCGCCGCTTGGATATAACGAATGCTCGACTTCCGTCCGGTAGACCGACCCGCGAGCCGCGATTCTGAAATCGCCGACGAGCTCTACGATCGTATCCTCCAGCTTGTAATGGGATAATACCGACCGATAGCGATCCGTCTCGTTGTCGGCAGGTCCGTCCAATGCATAAACCGCGAGCCGCTGATGAATCGCGCGAATCGCTTTCCTATCCGCGTATACGTCCAAATCCCGGGGCGCGCGTTCCAGCTTCGCCCCTCTGAGCGCGAGCCCCGTGCTGCCGCCGACGACCCATCGCGAATCGCAGCCTTCCAGGAGCTCCGCCAAGCGGCGAAGCGCGGACACGGGATTACCGGTAGGCATAAGGGTCACTTCCGTTTCTATGCTAAGGTTAAAAGTAAGGTTTGTTCTTGGCGACAATGTCGCCGGGTTTAGCGACGATCGCTTGGCAGCCCAGCCGGTAACCGGCCTCCAGTTCCTCGGGACCTAACCGGTCCCACTCTTCATCCGTCGATTCCGCCAGCAACGACGCGCCTTCGGTCACGATGCACCGGCATTTCGCGCAAGTTCCCCTCGAGCAATTGTACAACCAGTCGATGCCGGATTGTTGAGCCAAGTTCAATAGGCTTGACCCGATCGTGCCTTCGACGGTTTTCGTGTGGGTTCTCCCCGATAGCGTAATCAAGCTGAAGTCCTCCCGCGATGTAAGGTATTATATGATGGATATGATGCTGAAGCCCACGCCGTACAGCAGCACGATCGTCGCGACGATCATAAGCACCGTCTTTATTATGCCTTTGGTTTTGGCTCGCGCGAACATGACGATGAGCGCTGCCGCGACCATGAGCCCGATGCCTCTGAACGAAAGCCACATCTTGGTCATCGGGTCTAACGCGGCTGGAAATTGCTGAATAAGTTCGAACATAGATGATCCTCCGTCTCGTCCGTTTCCCTCAAATGCACAATATTATACCATTAGCCGAGTCATTAAACAAAATCCTTATGAAAAGCGTTAAGAAGCGATCAACCTATTATTTTCTACCTATGTATTTGGTCCCATAATTTGCCTAAATCAACAAAAATAAAGCAAGTTTGTCCTATAGACAATGGTCGAACAGGCAAATAAAGTTATAGTTGAATACCCGATTTTTCCATCGCTTTCGAAGGGAGGATACAAGTCGAACGCTGAATCAGGACTTCAGAGGTAATACAATTAAAAAAAAGAGAAAAAGAGTGGAGAGAGAAAATTCATGAAAAAAATTGTAGTTGTATTGATGCTGATCCTCGCCGCAGCACTAGGGTCTGTTTCGGCATCCGCCAATGATTTAGCAAATGAACCTAGTCCCGTAGTTAAAGCCGATTTTCGCATCGATCCCGCGGATAACAAATATATCATCATAGAAACAGCCGCATACACTTCCAATTATCATATGATGAAATTTAAAATTAAAGGACAATTATTCTATCCTAACGACAATGACGAGACAGACAAACCGCTTGCTACTTGCGAGGCATGGACCGACAAACCCGGGAAAAAAATTCATTGCAAAGTCGATGAAAAGAAGTTCAGGTCTAACCAAAACTATAAATTCATTGTTCGCTATACCCAATTCAATGACGATGGCACTTGCATACAAGGTATAGAATATGCGAACTGGAAATCTCCATTCGGTATGATTCAAGACCCGCTGTTTTTTGAGCTCAAACAAACTACAGCAAGCACTTTCCAGAATCCGTTTTTCAAGCCTCGCGATTGAAATCATATAACGGCCGATGACGGGGGATCTTGAAGAGAAAGGCGGCACGATCTGTGCCGCCGCTTCTTTTTATTTTTTGACCATCATCTTAATCAGCGATTCGAGGTTGTTCATGTTCATCCCGCTCTTCTTGACCGCGGCGACGATCTCCTTCAACGTCTCCTCGGATACAGGAACTTTGGCCATCGCCGAAACTTGCTTAACCAGCTGGCGAATTTGCGCTTCGTTCTGCAGCGTGCCCGGATTCACTCCGCTAGCGATCTTCTTCACCTGGTTTTCGGAGATGTGTTTGCCGGTTTTCTTGTTCACGGCGCCTAACAGATCTTTTTTGTCCATACTTCCCCTCCTCCGGCATTGCGCACTGTATCCTATGAAGCGGAAACCGGAAAAGTGTGGGCGAGCGTCCCCAATGAAAAAAGCCCGCATAGACGCGGACTTTGCAGCTTGCTATTTCCCTCTTAACCACTTCTCGCGCGACGTGCTCGCGATCTCTTCGATCTCGTGCGTGCGCACGCGCCCCATCAGGGCGCCGACGGCTTGTTCCGGCGAGGCGCCCTCGAACAGCACGGCGTAAAGCTGGTCCGTGATCGGCATCTCGACGTCGTATTGGGACGCGAGCGCGCGTGCCGCTTTCGTCGTTCTTACGCCTTCGACGACCATTCCGATCCGCTGCAGCACTTCCTCGAGAGGAACGCCTTGACCGAGCAACGACCCGGCCCTCCAGTTGCGGCTATGGCGGCTCGTGGACGTCGCGATCAAGTCGCCTACGCCGGCGAGGCCGGCGAACGTGAGCGGATTCGCTCCCATTGCCGCTCCCAGCCTAGCGATCTCCGCCAGCCCGCGCGTAATAAGCGCTGCCTTGGCGTTATCCCCGAAGCCTAAGCCGTCCGTCATGCCGGCCCCGAGCGCGATAATATTCTTGATCGCTCCGGCCGTCTCCACGCCGATGAGATCGGGGTTCGTATAGACGCGGAAATATGAATTATTCATGAACAAATCCTGTGCGGTATCCGCGCAAGCCGTATCCTGCGAGGCGACGACGATCGTCGTCGGCTGCCGATTCACGACTTCTTCGGCGTGGCTCGGTCCCGACAACACGACGATGCTGCTTTCCGGGCGATCCAATTCCTCCGAGAGAACCGTCGACATACGTTTGAGCGTCTCCAGCTCGAAGCCTTTGGTCGCGTGAATGACGAGCGCGTCTTTCGGCAGATCAGGTGCCACTTTCTTGGCGACGTCCCGCATCGCAGAGGACGGAGCGACGAACAGTACGGCTTTCGTGTCCGTTAATGCCGCCTTCAAGTCCGTCGTCGCGCGAATGCCGTCCGGCAACGTTGCGCCGGGCAAGTATTTGTCGTTCGTTCTTCTAACGTTAATCTCTTCCGCTTGCGCTTCGTTGCGCGTCCATAACGCGACTTGGCATCCGTTATCGGCGAGTACGCGCGCCAAAGCCGTCCCCCAGCTTCCCGCCACAAGAACAGCAACCTTCTTATGCTCCATGACGAACACCTTTCTTACCGCTTCCCAGCTTGTTTTCCGTTCCGTTCAGCAGCTTCACGATATTTTTACGATGACGTAAAATCGCGATCGCTCCGACGAAAGCCGCCCCCCATATGAACGGACCGTCCGCGCCGAACGTCGCGAAGAGTATCGGCAGCAGCACGGCGAGAACGAGCGAACCAAGCGAGACATACTTCGTAAGGGCGATAATCGCGATCGCGACCAATCCTGCGATGAGCGTTGGCAGAACCGCCCACACAGCCAGTGCTCCGACCGTAGTCGCAATGCCTTTGCCGCCCTTGAAGCGGAAGAAAATCGGCCAGTTATGCCCGGCGATCGCGGCTAACCCGCACAGCACGGGGATCCAATTGTTCTCTCCGAGCCAGAAGCCGATGCCTACCGCGGCGGTGCCTTTGGCGAAGTCCAGCAAGAATACGCACAGGGCAGGGCCTTTGCCAAGCACCCGAAGCGTGTTCGTCGCGCCGGCGTTACCGCTGCCGTACTGTCGGATATCGATTTTGCGAAGCCATAGGGCGAATAGGATGCTGAACGAAATCGAGCCTAACAAATAACCGATGACGATAGCGACAATAGATGTAAACAATCCGGTCTCCCCTATTCCTGATCCGATTTCCGGCGCGTGAACAATCTCAAAGGCGTGCCCTCGAATTCGAAGGCGGCTCGTATTTTGTTCTCCAAGTACCGTTCATAAGAGAAATGCATCAATTCAGGCTCGTTGACGAAAATGAGAATCGTAGGCGGTTTGACCGCGATTTGCGTCGCGTAGTTGATCCGCAGGCGCTTGCCTTTATCCGTAGGCGGAGGCGTCATGGCCGTCGCGTCGGAAATAATATCGTTGAGCACGTGCGTAGGCACGCGAAGCGCATGCTGCTCCGCAACCCTGTCGATGACCGGGAACAATTTGTTCAGACGTTGCTTCGTCTTCGCGGACAAAAATACGATCGGCGCGTACGTCATGAACAGGAAATGGTCGCGAATGGAGTTCGTGAACCGTTGCATCGTCTTATCGTCCTTGTCGACGACGTCCCACTTGTTCACGACGAAGACGGCCGCTTTGCCGTTCTCGTGCGCATAACCGGCGATATGCTTATCTTGCTCGATAATGCCTTCCTCGCCGTTAATGACGACGAGTACGACATCGGCGCGTTCGATCGCTTTCATCGACCGCATGACGCTGTACTTCTCCGTCGATTCATACACTTTGCCGCGTTTGCGCATGCCGGCGGTATCGATGAGCACGTACTTCTGACCGTCCTTCTCGAACGGCGTGTCGATGGCGTCTCGGGTCGTCCCGGCGACGTCGCTGACGATGACTCTTTCCTCGCCAAGAATGGCGTTAACGAGCGAAGACTTGCCGACGTTAGGCCGACCGATTAGAGCGACCTTGATGACGTCATCGTCGTACTCCTCTTCCGTCTTGGCCGGAAGCTTCTTGACGGCGGCATCCAGCAGATCGCCGATGCCCGTGCCGTGCGCGCCGGACAGAGCGATCGGTTCTCCGAAGCCAAGGCCGTAAAATTCGTAAATGTCGTCCATGCGCTGCAAGTTGTCTACTTTATTGACGCCTACGACGACCGGTTTGCCCGAACGGAACAAGATCTGCGCGACTTCCTCGTCCGCGGTCGTTACGCCTGCTTTCGCATCCACCATGAAAACGATGACGTCGGCTTCCTCGATGGCAAGCTCCGCTTGCATTCTAATCGAACGCAGCAGCGTGTCTTCCCCTTCGATCTCGATGCCTCCGGTATCGATTACGCTGAACGAAACGCCGATCCATTCCCCCGTGCCGTATATCCGGTCGCGGGTAACGCCGGGTTTATCTTCAACAATTGCGAGCCGGTCGCCAATAATCCGGTTGAAAATCGTGGACTTCCCCACGTTAGGTCTGCCTACGATGGCGATGACGGGTCTTGCCATACATTCACTCCTAACTTAAAAAAACACTACAATCTTCATCATAACAAAAAGTCGACTTGTTGGCTAATTTTCTCAAGATTTTCGATTTACGATAATAAAGAGATCCTCGTTCATTTCGTGCGCCGCGCAATCGAGTATTTTCTCGAGCAAGTGGGCGATCCGCTGCAATTCGTCCCGTTCCTTCGCATAGAAGATCGGCGCGCCGCCCGCGACGCTGCCCTGAATCGTCGTTACGACTCCTACGATTTTAGCCATGCGCGCTGCCCTCCGTGCTCTTCCGGTTCGCTTTCGTCGGCCTTCTGACGGCAGCCTCCAGCAGCGGAACGCCGGTTAACGCCTTGTAAGCTTTGTCTTGATCTTTCTCGCGGGGCAGAACGAGCAGCCCTAGCTTGCCGCTCTTAAGCGCCAGCTTGCCGATCGGAAGCAGCGCGGGGTCGCCGTCGTCCCGGAGCACGCCTAACCTCGTCGAGACGTCGTGCAATATCGCCTGCCGTTGACCCAGATTGGAGAGCGTCACCTTCGCATCGTCGTTTTTCGGAGTCAGAATAAACCCCATTCCTTCGTTTGCGATAATCTCGCGATTTTCGTCCAAACCGACATTCATGATATACACGTCGCCTACGTATAAATCCGGTCCGTCCAACCTAACCTCGGCCTTTTCGACATGCGCGATATGAGCGATCGTCGTGCCTCGCATGAATCGGAACACGACCGCGAAACAGCACGCTCCGGCGATTAATCCGCCCCACCAGCTCGTGGCCATAACGGCGAGGCTAACGAGGAAAGCGGCGAAAATCGATAAATAGTTGCGCCCTTCGAATACGACGGAGATCCCTTCTATGTATGCCGCGCCTCTGGGCACGAGCTCTAATTCATCGATAGCGGTCAACGTGCCGCGCTCCATGTTGCGTACTTCGCGGAACTGTTGGGCCGCCAGCGTAAGGAACGTGAGCGCCGTATAGTCTTTATCGTATAGAGCCGGGACGGCTACCGCGCCGAGCGCGCTTGCGATAATCCCCAGCGCGATATGAATGACTTTACCGTGAGGATATGCCGGGTATTGCCGATAGTCGCTTCTTAGCATCAGCAGTCTTGCGGTTACTCCGAATGCCGTCCCCATGACGACTCCCGTGAGCTCCTTATGCTCCGTCAACCAGCCTAGCGTCAAGCTCATGGCCGTTCCCCTCCTCTTCTCCAGTCGATGTTCAATTCCTCGCGGCGCTTTAACTTCGTGAATCCGGCCAGGATCCATGAACATAACCTCGCGCACAGGATGGCGACCCACCAGTCTCTCGTCCATTCCAACGAAGGCTCCGGCACGAACGCTTCCAACCGGCTTGCGACGATGGCTGTAACGGCTTCGCTGATCGCGATCGCGACGGACAGCGACAGCAGCTGAAGCGGCGCGTCTCGCAGCAGCAAGGCTGCCAGCACGCCGATCAAGATCGCCGCTCCCCACGGAGCGGCGATCTTGGACCAATGAAACGGATAGTTCGCAACGCGATGCAGAAGCAAATAGACCGAACCGAACAATAGGCCCGCGGAGACAGACGTCCACCTCCAAGACGCTTCCATTTTCCAGGCTATCGCAATAACCAGCGCAATCGTCCAGATCCATGCGCCATTCAGCGATAAGGATGAGGTTAGCGGTAAGCCCCATCCTACGAAGAGCGGCCAACTGACCAGGAAAACCGCGACGGCCCGACGCGGAATGCCTCCCGCAGCCTCTTCCTTCCAGCCGCTCCACCATAAAATGACGGTCGCCAGCCATAAGATCACCGCTCCGAATACGGGCGACATACACCCACCTCCTTGCTCTTAGTATGCGCCGAAATGTAAAAAACCCGCCACGAAGGGCGGGTTTAGACGTATTGCTTATTTGAATTTGCTGAGCTTGTCGCCGAATCTCTCGCCGAGGTTAAAGCTCATGCTTTCGGCAGGCGGGAGATGCGTCTCTTCCTTAGGCGCACGCGGGCCACGTGGCGCGCGTTCTTCGCGCTCCGCGCGAGGCGGCGCTTCTTCCGTCTCTTTAATGGAGAGGGATACGCGCTTCTCGGCCGGATTGAAATCCAGCACTTTCGCAGACACTTCTTGGCCTTCCTTCAACACTTCGAAAGGCGTTGCGATGTGACGGTGCGCGATTTGGGAAATGTGAACGAGTCCTTCCACGCCTGGAGCGATTTCGACGAACGCGCCGAAGTTGACCAAACGTTTGACGACGCCCGTAACGATTTCGCCGATCTTGAACTGGTTCGCTGCCGTTTCCCATGGACCCGGTTGAGCCGCTTTGATGCTAAGCGAGATTTTGCCGAGGGAAGGATCGACCTTCAGCACTTTTACGTTCACGCTTTGGCCTTCGGATACGACGTCGGCCGGATGCGCAACGTGCTGCCAAGCCATCTCGGATACGTGAACGAGACCGTCGATGCCGCCGATGTCCACGAACGCGCCGAACGGAGTCAGGCGTTGAACCGTTCCTTCGAGCACTTGGCCCGGTTGCAGCTTGCCCATAATTTCTTGCTTGTTGGCTTCGTACTCCGCGTCCAGAACGTCTTTCGCGGACAGGATGACTTTATTGTTCTCGCGGTCAAGCTCTTTAACCTTCACGTGCAGCGTGCGGCCTTTGTAGCTCGAGAAGTCTTCCACGAAGTGGCGCTCGACCATCGATGCCGGAATGAATCCGCGTACGCCGACGTCCGCGACCAAGCCGCCTTTGACGACGTCGGTGACGGTCACTTCGAACGCCGCGCCGCTCTCGAACTTCGCTTGCAGTTCGTCCCACGCGCGAGGGCTGTCGACTTGACGCTTGGACAAGACGAGGGATTCTTTCGCATCGTTGATGCTGACGATCTTGGCTTCTACTTCTTGGCCGATTTGCACGGCATCCGAAGCGTTCTCCAGGTTTACAGACGACAGTTCGCGAAGCGGAATGACTCCGTCGTATTTATACCCAAGGCTTACGTACGCTTGGTTATCCTCGATTTTGACGACCGTGCCTTTGACGGTGTCCCCTTTCTTCAAGGTCACGAGATTCTCCATCGCGTCTTGAGCCGCTGGTTCGGCGGCTGCCGTTTCCTGGACGTTGATTTCTTCAGACATGAAAATTACCTCCTCAGATCTACCCCAACTTTATTTAAACCCGCTCTTGCGGTGCTTAAATCGACATCTTCCGAATCATGAGAACCAAATAATACCGTTAGTATGAAAGATATTGGCAAGAAACATGCATTCGAGCTACATGGAAGGCTTGCGCGTCTCGACCATCTCGCGGATCTTCGACATGATGAGCTCCGTCGCGACTTCCATGCTCTCCGTCGTTCCCTGCTCGGCGTATGGCGTCATATCGATCGGCGCGCCGTATACCGCGAGCATCTTCCTGAACGGACGATAGTTGCCGATAAGCGCGACGGGAACGACTTGCGCCTTGGCTCGAATCGCCATGGACACCGCTCCTCGCTTCCCCATTCCCACGTTCTCGTTGCGGGTACCTTCCGGGAAAATTCCCATGACTTTGCCTTCGGACAGCAGGCTGATCGCCTTCCGGATCGCTTCCTTGCTGACGCCGCCGCGCTTCACGGGGAAGGCGCCGAGCCTGAGAATCAAGGGGCCGAGGACCGGTACGCGGAACAACTCTTCCTTGGCCATATAGTGAACCTTGCGGGGAACCCAAGTGCCTAATGTAACCGGGTCGATGACGCTCTTATGGTTGCTGCACAGAACGACCGGCCCTTCCTTCGGAATATGGTTTACTCCTCTAGCCTCAAGGCGGTAGACAAGCGTGCAGAGAATCCGGCAGAGAAGCCTGCAAAATCGATATATCATAATTTACTTCTCCTCCGTCGAAATGGTTCTTGCGATGGCAAGTCCCCATTGCACGATTTGTTCGGCGACCTCGTCTATCGTTCGACCCGTAGAGTCGATCAAGCGAGCGTCGGGCGCCTGAAGGAGAGGTGCGATATCTCTTTCTTGGTCCAAACGGTCGCGTTCCGCGATTTCCCGCTCCAGCTGTTCGAGCGTAATGCCGGGCTCGTCTCCGAGCTCCTTGAATCTGCGGATAGCGCGTTCTCTAGGCGTAGCGGTAAGGAACACTTTAAGCTCCGCGTCCGGCAGCACGTGCGTGCCGATGTCCCGGCCGTCCATGACGACGCCTTTCGCGAGCGCCATGCGGCGCTGCAATTCGGCCATCTGCTTCCTGACGCTTTCGAGTCTGGCTATGTAGGATACGTTGCGATTAATGTCCAGCGTCCTGATCCGAGAGCTTACATCCGTCCCGTTAACGACGACCTGCTGACCGTCCTTGCCCGGCAGAAGCACGATGTCGAGCGCGTTCGCCAGCTTGCCGACGGCAGCGTCGTCATCCATGGAAAGTCCCGCTTCCAGCGCTTTGAGCGTTACGGAGCGGTACATCGCTCCCGTATCGATGTAGATGTATCCGAGATCGCGGGCGACCATTCTGGCTACGGTGGATTTACCTGCGCCAGCCGGTCCGTCGATTGCGATATTAATTCTTGCTGCCTTCTGATTCATATGCGAACAACCGGCCTCCTACACGTCAAGCGAACATCATCCACAAAGAAAAAATAGGCAGGCTCAGCCTGCTGCTACCTGTGAAAATTATACCACAGCGATATTAGAGATGCAAAAACAAGCAGGCCGATTCAGGGCGCGATGCCCGGAAACGGCACGCCTTCGGATTCATCCGTCGTCGTTAGCCAGTAGCGCGCGGCGGGAAATTGCAGCACTAGCTGCGAGAGGCAAAGTAGGACGGCAAGGATGACGATCCCTCTGCGCAAGCGGCGCTCGACGGAATCGGACCAAGCCGTAAATTTCGGTTCCGGATTATCGTTGTTCGTCTTGCTCATGTTTGCCTCCCGGCTCGATTCGCCGGTTCGGCCGCTTCGGAAGCCGAACCCGGCTATTCCTTGCGTTTATCCAACTGGCGCTCGAAGCAATATCGAATGATTTTCTGCTGATCCGAATCCGCGATTTCCTTAAAGCGCATCATGATCAAATGCTTGTCCGGTTCTACCGGTAGCACGCGCACGACTTCGCCTTCGAAGTTGGCATGGGTGATCGAACCGCCCTTATAGGTAAGCAACAGCCAGCAGTCCAATACGGCATTCTGCACGATCGGCCATTTGCGGTCGCAAATGAAAGACACGCCTCCACCGCCGACGTCCTCGGTTACCGCGACGAACTTCAGCCTGTCCGACATTCGGACGGCCAATTCCAAATTCGCTTCGACGCGCAGGAAGCTGCGGCGTTGGTCTTTGGAGATTTCGTCAAGATTCGGTTTGCGTATGGACACCAGGTTTACGGTATCTTTGCGGAAGCCGGTAACCTGCGACGTGAATTGATGCTTGACCCCTTCGGCGGTAAAAAAATACAACTGCAGCGTCTCGCCGGCTTCGGCGCGGTAATACCGCCGGCTCTTCTCGTCCAGCGGAACCTCGATATGAATATTGTTCTCGTCCAAATCCGCAACGCGGGACCTTAGCGTGAGCGTCGGCGTATCAGGCAGTTCGTTCACGGTTTGTATGTACATCGTTTGATTGATTTTCGGGAGCACCCGCAACCCTCCAACGGCAGCTATTGTCGGTAAATGTTACCGCCTCATTATAGCATGGCCGATGAGCTTTGGGTATGGAAAGAGGGACTGCTCGCGAAGCGGTTCCCGAGGCAGTCCCTGGTGCGTTTATCGGTATATCGGTTTCGCGCCGTCCGGTATTTCTTCGATCGTCTCTTCCAACCCGGTATCGGCGTTCATGTAAATTCGATAGTCCCGGTCGTTGATTCGCCCGACGAATTCATGACAGAGCACGAGCTTGCGCATTTCGTTCTCGATGACGGCCAATCGGTGCTCTTGAACGCGGAAGTCGGGATTCAGTCCGGCTTGCGCCGTCTCTTTGGACGTCTTCGGTTTGCCCGGCGTAAGCAGCTTAGGAGCGAACACATGGTCCGACGCTTGAAGTCCGACGACCTCTCCGTTGTCGAGGGCGACCCGGACCGTCACTTTATCCGGATAAAAACGGACGTTGTCGATCGTTCTGACGAAGGTGAACACCGCTACGTGGTCGTATTCGTCGTAAGTGGCCGGAGTCATATTCTTATAGCCGTGGCGAAGCAGAAATTGACCGGCTTTATTCCGCGCCGTATCGAAGCTAAGCTTGCGGTTGTTGACGGCGCGCGAGTTCAAATACCACAGCAGGTTCCCGCCCTTTTTCGTATAGTCGAGCTCGATGTTCGAATCGCCCGAACCTTCGATCGTCACGGCATAAGCGGGCAATTCCGTCTTCGTTCCCGCTTCCGCGACTTTGGCGTCTTTGCCTGCCCCGGCAGCCCCTAGAAATTGCAAAGCTTTGTTCTTGATCTGTTCGGTGGTCATTTCGTCGCCCGACAGGCTTGTCGCGGACCGAACGCGAACCGTCGACATCGCCGTAGGCCCCCAGTCGTTCTCCGGATACTCGCCCATTCGCTTATCGATCAACTTAAAGCCGTCGATGATCGAGTTGTCGTGCGGCGTATTCTCGCTCGCCATGGCAAGCTCGACGTCCATCCAGCGCAGATGATCGGAGAGAACGGCCTCCTGGACCGTTCCGAGCTCCTTATTGACGGTACCCGCCGTCTTGTACAGCGACTTCATCATTTGCAGCTCTTGGTCGGTTAGCGGTTCCTTGGTCAAATCCCTGACGGCCGTCTGATAAGCGAAGTTGTTAATGCGCGAGAGGAATTGCTCCGCTTTGTTGAAGGGCAGCAGCGCAAGCGGCAGCTGATTGATCTCGTTCTGGGCTTGGCTCGTAAGCCGCCATACGTTGACGAGCCCTTTGCGTTGCATGCCTTGCGACTTGGCCGACACCGCAAGCGTCTGCCCCAGCTCGTCGTATAGACGGTCCATATGGTGATTCAAGTCATGGAAGGCGCGCTGATACTGGTTTTCCGCTTTGATAAGTACGGAGTTTTTCTCTTGATGCTCTTGATAACCCCAGACGATCGTACCGATCAGAGCGATCAAAGCTACGGGAAACAATATTGAGCTTAGACGTCTATACACGCGAAAGCCGACCCCTTTCATTCCCAATCTTGCTGCCGTTAGTTTGGGAAGAAGAGTTCGGCTTTATTCGCGATTTCGATCAAAGGATTTCTTCTTCGATCTGAAAATCGTCCGCGTTGTTGCAGACGCACATCCGGAAGCCGGTATCGACCCGGCCCCGTTCTTTGCGTCCGCGCAGGATGAATTTCTCGTTGCATTTGTTGCATCGAATCATGACTTTTACCCGTTGTGACAGCATGCGTCTCCCCCACCGTAAGATCGGAATCTTCAAACAGTATGGACGGGATTGCTAGAATTTAACCTCTTCCTCCCGTTTAAGGAGACGGAAGGGCGATACGGCGTTCGCTCGATTGACGTGACGGATGCCGCCGAACCAGAGCAGGAACATGAACGGCACGACAAGCCAAATCCATGTTTGCGACACCGTCATCGTTAAATAATCGTAGAATCCGTGCAAGAGAACAGGCAACAGGAGAGCTAGCGACAGATGCAGACGAACTTTGCGTCCGGACGAGAATTTCGCCCGCCCGAGCGAATAACCCATGAATACGCCGAATAAAGCATGCCCCGATACCGGAAGCAAAGCCCGCATCATCAGCGTCCCGAAGGTCGCCGGTTGGAAAAAGGCGTACAGCACGTTCTCCAGGGTCGCGAAGCCGAGCGATACGGCTACGGCATAGACGATTCCGTCATACGGCTCGTCGAATTCGGTATGATTAAAGACGATATGGTAAAGGACGAACCACTTCAAGAACTCCTCGACTCCGGCGGAGATGACGAAGGAGAACGTCAGCGGGGATTCGCCCCACATGTGCGTTAAGCCGCGCTGCAAGATCATCGTCGGGAGAACGATCAGCACGCCGGTTAAGAACAGCTTGGCGATCATCGGCAGAGGCTCTGCGTCGTATCGGTCTTTCCAGTAAAAGTACGCCAGCAGCGCAATGCCCGGCGCGATCGCTGCCGCAAGTACCGAGACGATCGGCATGTGTGGTTCCCCCTCCTTTCCTTCCCCTATTATAACAGCATTCCGGCCGCGATAAAAAAAGAACATTTTGCGAAACGTACTGATTTCGCAAAATGCCCTCATTGGATATTCAAGCCCGCGCTAGTCCGCGAACGTCGTCGCAAGCACCTGAACGGCATTGGAATCGATGATCGATTTGCCGTACTCTTCTAGAACGGCAAGCGTTACCGAAGTCGCTTCTCCGTATTCCGCGAGCACCGCGATCAAAGCGTTATAACTCGCGATTTCCAGTCCCGCCGGATCGAAGACCAGCAGCCAATGGTTCTGGTATCGGTACATCTTGCCGTCATCCGACAGCTTGCCTGCAAGCGTCTTAGCCGCGCCGATGGCATCTTCGATGTCCCTGAAACGATATATTATGGCTTCGCTTTGCTCAAGCGTCACTTCGAGTTCGTATACTTCTTCTTCATCTTCCGCATTCGCATCCGCGTCGCGCTCCAGCTTGCCTCGCGTAACGATGACGACCATGCCTTGCGCAGGCATGCCGAACACTTCGACCGCGAGCGGTCCGGAAGCGTCGAAGCCAAGCTCGCTGTAAGCTTGGTCCATCATCTCGCTGAACAGCTCGTGTACTTTAGGTACTTCGCGCCACAAATCTTCCTTCTGGATCCCGCGCTCCGACAAATCATCGAATGTGAGAAATATACGAATTTTGTCTTGGCTAAGCCGCTCCATCCTCATGACAGGATCCTCCTTATGTGGGTGATAACAGCTTATGAATAAGCATATAATACGTGAATGCAGCTTGCTTGGTAACATGTTATCACTTCTCCCATAGAAATGCACTAGGGAAAACCCTCTATGTAACAAAAAATCGGCACCTTTCCCGTTTCCCGGGGCGGTGCCGATCTTTATTCTCACGCGAACGATGTTAAATGCGGTTCTGGCCGCTCTGTTCGAGTATCGCGTTGATCTGATTCGCGACTTGGGGATCTTGGGATGCGAGTTGGCTGACTTGGCTTAGATCCGCATGATCGGAGCCGGAATGCTGCTCCTTACGATTCGAGGATGATGCGGAAGAACGGGTCATTATGTTGTTAACGAACTTCGAACCCAGCGCTTTGCCGATCATTTCGTCTTTCATGCCGCCCATTTTGTTTTTCATGCTCTGTCCCATGCTTGCGCACACCGCGGACATCATTTGATTGCGTTGAATAAGCATGACGATTGCGACGCCAGCAAGACCGCCCATCACGAAAGTCCCGATTTTCATCTGCCCACCTCCTTAGGTACTGTTAGTTTGACCGCTCCGCGCGGGCGTCATGCCCCGTAAATTAAGGAAGCGGACTGATGTCGATCGATGGGGAATTATGATACAATCAAGCCGATTATGCAAATACGGTAAGGAATCGGAGGAACACATCATGAAACGCACGATCATCGCCGCCAGCTCGGCCGTTCTCCTACTTGGCAGCCTCGCCGCATGCGGTAACGGCGCGAACTCGAACACTTCTCCTTCAATCGCGCCGACAACAACCGCAACCGCCTCCGTTCCAGCCGATCCGGCACAAACGGCAACAGCGCCCGTCACGGCTCCGGAACCGAGCGTCGCCGTTCCCGAACAACCGTCGCCATCCCCATCATCGTCGCCAGCGCGAGAGGAAACCGTCGCCTTAACCTATCGCATGAATAAAGCGTATCGCATCGTGCCGATCGATAAGGAACAGTCTCCAAGCAAGGTCGTTCTGCTGACGTTCGACGACGGTCCTAAAGACGAAGAGACTTTGAAACCGTTGTTGGATACGCTCGACAAGCATAAAGCCAAAGCGATCTTTTTCGTGAACGGCTACCGTGTCAAAGCGCATCCGGAGCTGCTCAAGGAAATCGGCGAACGTAACCAAGTGATCGGCAACCATTCGTGGGACCATATCGAGCTCGGCAAGGAGAAGGCGGATAAGATAAAGGAACAGATCGGCAAAGTGCAGGATATCGTCAAAGAAGTAACGGGCACAACGCCCGTGTTCTTCCGTCCGCCGTTCGCTTCCTCCAACGACGCCGTCCGCCAAGTCGCCAAAGATAACGGCCTGCTGTTCATGACGTGGTCCAACGGTTCGCTTGATTGGGATATGAACAAGCTCGCGCCCGAGAAACGGCCGCAAGCGGTCATCGACAACGTGATGGAGCAGCTGCACGAAGGCAGCAACATCTTGATGCACGAGCTTTCTTGGACGGCCGAGGCGCTTGACGATCTGCTTACTCAGCTCGAACAGAAAGGCTACTCGTTCGTAGATCCGAATGCGATAGATCCGACGATATAAGGACAGGGGGCTGTCCCAAACCACGAAAACAAAAAATGAGGATGGCGCAGAAGTGATTTCAGCGCCATCCTCATTATTTTCTAGTCTATTGCCGTTTTCTTCAACAGATTACGTGCGAGCGATAGCGGCTAGCGTTGCCTCACAACGTTACTGCGACGTACTTCCGGGACAGAGTCGGATTAGCGTTGCCATACAACGTTACTGCGGCGTACTTCCGGGACAGAGTCGGATTAGCGTTGCCTCACAATGTTACTTCGGCGCACGTCCGGGATAGAGTCGGATTAGCGTTGCCATACAACGTTACTACGGCGCACGTCTGGGATAGAATCGGATTAGCGTTGCCTCACAACGTTACTTCGGCGCACTTCCGGGATAGAGTCGGATTAGCGTTGCCTCACAACGTTACTGCGACGCACTTCTGGAATTGGCTCTTCCATTAAGAACCGTATTCGCTTTGTCCCCACCAGAACAATCCGGCGACAAGCAACGTGAACAAGATCACGAGCGTTAAGTAGAACCCTCTCGAAAGCTGGCTTGCCTTGGGCGGGTGCACGATGGCTCGCGGAGGCATTCCGATCTCTGACAACCCTTGTTCGGCGGCTTCTTCCGCAATTGCCTCTTCCAATTCGGCCAACGTCAATTTGTCTTCCTGCGTATTCGCGCTAGCCGACGCATGTTGTTTGGCCGCGACGTATTTGTCCCATGCCGTAACGCGGTCGCCTTGCTCGTTCATGCTTTCTCCCTCCGAAGCCGAATGATACATCCCATGATGAAATCGATCAGGAAATGCGCGAGGATAGGCGTCCAGATCGTCCCCGTCCGAATCATCGCCCAACCTAATCCATAGCTAATGATAAATACGAGTCCCGTTGGGATCCAGTGTCGCAAATAGCGTACATGAATCCCCGCGAATACAATACTCGTCCAGTAAGGACCGAACGCGTGCTGCAGCGCCCCTCTGAATAACAGCTCCTCGCAGACGGAGATGATGGCCGCAAGCACCGCGATATGCCAGATGGGACGATCGCGAAACATTCGTTCGTTGATCCCGCCGTCATCCTGCGCGTCTTCCGGGACGAACTTGGATAGTGCAACGTTCGCGAGCAGCACCGCCAGTCCTAAACCGCCGCCCCATAACGCGAATTCGTAAGAGCCCGGCCATTCGAATAAAGCAATTAAGTTTCTACCCTGCAATAATACGACGATTAAACCGATAATAAAAGTAATCGCCTGGGTGATGTACAAATTGATGAGCAGCAGCCGGTCGCTTAGCTGATCGGCCGTAACTTTGCGAAGCTTGAACTTGCGTATGTCGAATTTTTTCATATTTCCTCGGTTTAAGTAGATTTTTGTATGTTCAACGCATGCTTTTTTTTCTATACTTAATCTACCTACCTCATTCATACCGTTGTCAAAGGAGCAGCCAATGGAAAAGCGTGTTAAACGTTCCGAACTCACATACTCACTAGCGTTTCTGCTGACGCTCGTCTTAGCGGTCGGCGCCTTCTTCTACGGCGTCAAGGTGGGCACGGCCCGCGTCGAAAACAAATACGCCACCGAGGAGCAGCCTGCCGCGTCCGTCGCGCCGGCATTGCCTAACGCGTATCAGCAGCAAGATCTCGTCTCGTTCTATCATACCGTATTTTTGCCCTACCGTGAATTTCAAAACGAGTGGTTCGCCACCGAAAGCAAGTGGCTTGCGGACTCTTCCGCTGATCGCACCGCGGATTTGAACGGACTGGCGAAATCCGCCAAGAAAAAATACGACGCGATCAAATCCGTCGGCGTATCGAAAGCTTCGCCGCTGTTGGTCGATGCCCAGACGAGCTATTTGAAGAGCCTTAAGCTATTCTCGGACAGCTTCGCCGAAGTTGCTAAAGACGCCAACGGGCAGGCGGCCGATGCATTCCTCGAAAGTCTGAGCGGGAACGCCTACTTCAAGGAAGGACGGGTTCAAGCTTTGTCCGGCCAAAGAGACTATTACGGATCCATGCTGAAATGGGCGGCCATGATCGACACCGACTTGCCTTCGGATTACGAAATCCCGGACATTCTCAGCTTGTCCAAGTGGAAGTCTCTTCCGCTTATTATTAAGCTTAAGGTATCCGCCGACTATCTATCCGAGCAATCGGAGATGAAGCCGTTTACTCCGCAGGATTTAACGGTTCGGATCGATGATTTCATCAGCTCCGGACAAGCGGACAAGCGAAAGCTGAAGAGCTTCGGCGCGATCGCGGAGCTGCTGACGAGCGCCGACGGCGTCCGCAACGGCGATTTCCTTTCCATGAAAATCCGTTATTACGAGAACGAACAGCTTCCTCAGCTTCCGTTCTTCTTCTCCGACAAATAATGATCTGTCGCAAATCGCAATTGTCTTACATTTTTCATTGCAATGCCTGTACCCTTGCTATAAAATAGTAAAGGTTATGGGAACCGAGACTACGCAATACATAGCATGCACCGTAACGTAATCGGAGTCACCCGAGGCGTACCGTTCGACCGCTTCTCGCGGACACGGAGGTCGAGGGTGTTTTCTATATTCCAAGGGGGGGTTCCACATGTTTAAAGTATTGGTATCGGATCCGATTAGCGATTTGGGGATTTCCTTGCTGGTCGAGGCTTCAGACATCTCCATCGACAAGAAAGTCGGCCTAAGCGAAGACGAGCTCGTAGCCATTATCGGCGATTACGACGCGTTGCTCGTTCGCAGCCAGACTCGCGTAACGGAACGGATCATGTCCGCCGGCAAGCAATTGAAAGTCATCGGACGCGCGGGCGTCGGCGTCGACAACATCGATCTTGACGCGGCGACGAAACGCGGCATCATCGTCATTAACGCTCCGGACGGCAACACGATCACGACTTGCGAGCATACTTTCGCGATGATGATGGCGCTCGCTCGCCACATCCCGCAAGCGTACGCGAAGACGGTCGGAGGCGTATGGGACCGCAAATCCTTCGTTGGCGTAGAGCTTCGCAACAAAGTGCTCGGCGTTCTCGGAATGGGCCGCATCGGCAGCGAAGTCGCGGCTCGCGCGAAAGCGTTCGGCATGGAAGTGTACGGTTATGATCCTTTCCTTACCCAAGAACGCGCGGACAAGCTGGGCGTACGCCTTGCTTCCGTCGATGACGTTATCCGCGACGCGGACTTCATCACGGTTCACACTCCGTTGACGCCTGAAACGCGCCATATGATCGGTAAAGAACAATTCGACAGAATCAAGCCGGGCGTTCGTATCGTAAACTGCGCGCGCGGCGGCATCATCGACGAGCAAGCGCTCGTAGAAGCCATCGATTCGGGCCGCGTAGCCGGCGCCGCATTCGACGTATTCGAAGAAGAACCGCCGGCGCCGGAGCATCCATTCCTTACGCATCCTAAAATCATCGTAACCCCTCACCTTGGCGCATCGACGATCGAAGCGCAGGAGAACGTCGCGATCGACGTGTCCGAGCAGTTGCTTCACATTCTGCGCGGCGAAGCGTTCAAAAACGCGGTCAATATGCCGCCGGTACCGGCCGACGTCCTGGCTAAGCTGGAGCCGTACTTCCTGCTCGGCAAGAAACTCGGCAGCTTCGCGGTTCAGATGGCGAACGGTCCGGTCAAAGAAATCGCGGTTACTTACGCAGGCGACCTCGCGGATGTCGACACGCAGCCGCTTACCCGCCACATCGTAGAGGGCGTTCTCGGCTTCCACCTCGGATCGGATCAAGTGAACGTCGTTAACGCGATGCACCAAGCGAAGACGCGCGGCGTCAACATCGTCGTGACGAAATCCCAAGCCTCCAAAGGCTTCACGAACCAGATCAGCGTGACGATCCGCACGGACAAAGAAGAACGTCTCGTCGCCGGTACGCTGCTGAACGGTTTTGGCCCGCGCATTACGCAAATCGACCGCTTCCCGGTCGACGTCGAGCCTCAAGGCCATATCCTGCTCGTGTCGCACCACGACAAACCGGGTATTATCGGCCGTGTAGGCACGATGCTCGGCAGCAACGAGATCAACATCGCGACGATGCAAGTCGGACGCAGCATCGTAGGCGGCGCGGCGATCATGGTTCTCGGCGTAGACAAGGGCGTACCGAAAGAAGTCATCGAGCAATTAACGAGCTTACCTGACCTGAACAAGGCGAAGGTCATTCACCTGTTCTAAGCATCATAAGCTCTATGCCAAGGGCCGTATCGGCCGTCATCTCGGAGATGACGGTTGATACGGCCCTTTCTGTTTGCGTCTTATGTCCTTTACAACGATATCCCCTTCGCTCAGGATCGCAGGCAGGCTACCTCCCTTCTTCCCCCTCCCGCCCGTGCTTCCCCTGAACGAAGGGGATATCGATAGAAGGTTGAGAGAAATAGCAACATATCGATAGTTATTAAGGAAGGATACGCCGCAAATAGAAGATTAACTACGAAACGATAGTTATTGGAACGGGATTTTGACGTCCGGTCGATATTCGCTCCGAATAACTGCGCACTGTTGTTATTTGGACGATTCTCGTGATTTGTTGATGAAATAAATGCAGTTGGTTGTTATTTGGTCGAACCCAATGGATGTACGAAAGCGTATTGTAAATTTCTCTCAAAAGTGATATCATGTGAATATCAAAATAAATTCATTCAACTCCGAGGTGTTGTCGATGATCGAAAGAAAAGCATGGCATGTGAACGGATTTATTGCGGTGTTGGCCGCTCTTGCGCTTCTCGCGGGCGCGGTTGCTTGCTTCGTTAACGGAGCGCAAGACGAGCCGAATATCCCTCTTCTCGTCTTAGGCGCAATATTGACCGTGCCCGCTATTATCGGGCTATCCGCGCTCGTCGTCGTGCAGCCGAACCAAGGGAAGGTCATTACCTTCTTCGGCAAATATTCGGGCACCGTGCTCGAAAGCGGATTCTGGATGATCACGCCCTTCTCGACCCATCGGAACGTGTCGCTGAAAGTCCGCAACTTCAACAGCCAGCAGTTGAAAGTTAACGATGCCGACGGCAATCCGGTCGAGATCGCCGCCGTCGTCGTCTTCAAAGTCGTCGATACGGCCAAAGCGACGTTCGACGTAGACCAATACGAGAAGTTCGTGGAAATTCAAAGCGAGACGGCCATCCGGCATATCGCCGCGCAATATCCGTACGACACGTTCGCGGACAACGACCGCCATTCGCTTCGCGGCAACGCGGACGAAGTCGCGAACGAGCTGATGGCGGATTTGCAGAACAGGCTGTCAATCGCAGGCGTCCGCATTCTCGAAACCCGTCTCACCCACCTCGCTTACGCCCAGGAAATCGCCAGCGCCATGCTGCAGAGACAGCAGGCATCCGCGATCGTCGCCGCGCGTCACCTCATCGTCGAAGGCGCGGTCGGCATGGTGGAGATGGCGCTCAAGCAATTAGAGGACAAGGGCATTGCCCTTGACAGCGAACGCCGCGCGGCCATGACGAACAACCTTATGGTCGCGATCGTATCCGATAAAGGCGCAACCCCGATCATTAACGCGGGCACGCTGTACACGTAAGGGTGATGACGTATCGCGAGCGATAAAAAGTCATTTCCCCTGCGCCTTGACCCCGAAATCTACCGAGCGCTCGAGCAATGGGCGTCCGACGAGTTCCGCAGCGTTAACGGGCACCTGGAGTTCCTTATACGCGAAGCGCTAAGGCAAGCGAACAGGCTGCCGAAGAAGCCGTCCCCTCCCCCCGAGGAATGAACAAAGAAGCCAGTTGGGCGATTGCCCGGCTGGCTTCTTTAATGAACTTCCTAGAACAGATGAGAAGGATAGGGGTCTCACGTTTTATTTTTAACCAACAACGCAATACCCAACTGCGTCGCGGCCAGCGCGACGAGAATGATCGGCAGCGCCGACGAAGTCACGTTCGAGGCGAATAGCACCTGCATCAGAATCGAGATGACCCGACCCGCGCTTAAGAACGTCTCCCGCAGCACGACCGATTCGATCCGGAACAACCCTTTCAGCGGCAATCCGTCCATCAGCCGGTAATAATAAGAAGTCAACGTATTGACGATGAGCGGCGCGAACAAAGAGTACGCGACCATGAACACGATGACGCTCCATAACCGGATATTAAGGAGCAGGACTAGCGTACTCGCGAATATAACGAGCGAGGAGACGAACAAGTCCCTGCGAACGTGAGGCTGCTCTCTTCTTCTTGCGATATAGATACCGGTCAATATCGTAAGCAATGCGAAAAACACGGTCAAATACCCGACCTGGTCTTCGCGGCCGACGGTCTGAAACATGAGAATGTTCGGCAGGAACAACATCAGCCCTTGGAATAAGCCGAGCACGAAAAAGCTGATGAGCGACAGCAGCCAAAGACGGTTCCGCTTCATCATTCGGCCAGAGAAGTGCAGGAAGAACGAGCGATGGTGCGAAGGGATGCGAGGAATTCTAAAGCTGAACACCGAAGCTACCGCGAACAAGGCCGAAGCCGCCGCGAACGTAATGATATACCCGCGGAGCCCTTCGAACAGGCTGATCAGGAAGCCTGCCAGCGCGGGTCCGGCCAATCCGGCGGAGTTGAACACGACCATGTTGATGCCCAAGTAGCGCGAACGGTTGCGCGGGTCGGTCACGTCGTACTGAAGAACCAGATACCCGACCCAATACAAGCCTAGCGCCATTCCGTTGAATAGACCGAACAGGACGTAATAGTCCACGACGTTGTCTTGAGCGATAATGACGGCTAAGTAGAATAGCGCGATCATCATGATTCCGAGCCGGTACGTGACCATCCGGTCCCGCTTCTTGGCGATCCATCCCCCAGTCGCGAACGCAAGCGGAATAATACCGTAGACGACAATATTAAAGATCCCGTTAATAACGAGATCTTCGGTTAGACGCCATAAATATAAATTCAAGAACAGTCCGGACATCGAAGCTCCGAACTGAAAACAACCATGAATAAACAGCGCGATATACGCCTGTGTTGACAATCGTTCTTCCGGCGTACCGCTTCCAGCCGGCCATCGGCGCCATTGCTGCCATCTGCTCATGGAGATCCCCCGCTACCGACGCGTCTGTTTCGTTGCTCTCTTGCGGCTCGCGACTACGGGCAACGTAATCGTGAACGTCGTTCCTTCTCCTTCGATGCTGTCCGCACGGATTTTCCCGTTATGCGCCTCGACCAAATTTTTCACGATCGCAAGCCCTAACCCGGTTCCGCCTACGGCGGATTCGCGTTTGCGCGCTTTATCCGCCTTGTAGAATCGGTCGAATATATAGGGCAAATCTTTGCGCGGAATTCCTTGACCTTCGTCGGCGATTTTGATCTCGATTACATCGCCCTTGCTGCCTGCGATCCGGGCCGCCGTCAGCGTGATGCCCTTCTCCGCTGGCGTATGGCGCAGCGCGTTGTCGAGCAAGTTCGTCAGCACCTGCTCCAGCCGGTCGCCGTCGGCCGATTCAAGCGTAAGCGACGGGTCTTCCCCGGAACGGCTAAACGCGATGTGCCTTTCCTTCGCCAGAGCGGAGAACTTGCGGTACACTCTGGCGATCAACCCGTTCAAGTCAAGCTGCTGGAAGTTCATCTCGAGATGTCCGGCTTCCATTCTCGCGAGGTCGAGCAAATCTTTGACCAGCCGTCCCATGCGAAGGGATTCGTCATGAATGACCTGCACGAGCTCGCGCCGTTCCTCGGGCGAGGCGGCGATATCGTCGAGAAGCGCTTCGCTATAACCCTGCACCATCGACAGAGGCGTCCGGATTTCGTGCGAGACGTTCGCCACGAAGTCTTTGCGCATCTTATCGACGCGGAATTCTTCGGTTACGCTTCTTAGCACCGCTACCGCTCCGCGAACTTCGTCTTCGGACGCCAGCGGCGTCATGACGACCGACCAGACGTCGTCGTTCACGTGAACTTTGACGGTCAGCTCCTTGCCGCCCGATATCACTTGACGGAAAGTGTCTCTCAGCGGACCCGGCACGCAGGCGAAAGCGTCGCTCTCCCCGTCGTCGGTCCATTCTTCCGCCGAGCTCCAATCGTCCAGCAAATGCCGGCCCTGCGGATTCGTCAGGATCGCGCAGCCTCCCGCGTCGAACGTGATGACCGCGTCGGTCATGCTTTTCAAGACGCTGCTGAGGTGGTCGCGCTCGTGCTGGATGTCGCGGATGAGCGTCTGCAGCTCCGATGCCATCAGGTTAAACGAATTCGCGAGCTCGCCGATTTCATCGGACGAACGGATCGCGACACGCGTCGTATAGTCGCCCTGCGTGACCTTGTTGGACGCGTCTTTCATCTCCCGCAAAGGCTGGGTAATCTTCGTGAGCAGGAAGAAGGCGAAAAAAGTCGTTAACAGAAAACCCATCAATCCCGCGTAAGTGAACAATCGCTTGATCTTCCCCGGGTCGGTGAACGTGAGATCGATATATTCGAGCAGGAACAGGCCGAGCGTAAGAATAATGACGGCCACTAAGCCGATAATCGTCAGCCATAGCTTGCCGACGACCGTTCTCCAGATCGCCATACGTTACTTCGCCGCCTCCAGCTTGTAGCCGACGCCCCATACCGTCGTAATCATCGAAGCCGCTTCGGCCGACACGCGGTTCAGCTTCTCGCGAAGCCTCTTCACGTGCGTGTCCACGGTGCGGAGATCGCCGAAGAAGTCGTAGTTCCAGACGTCCTTCAACAGCTCTTCCCGCGAGAACACTTTGTCCGGAGAACTAGCCAAGTAATGAAGCAGCTCGTATTCCTTAGGCGTCAAGTTCACCTCTTGGCCGCTTGCCGTGACGCGGTGCGCGTCGTGTTCGATCACGAGATGCGGGAATACGATGTTGTTGCTCGTATTCGTATCTTTGGACAGGAACGCGGTCGCGGACGAACGGCGCAGGATCGCTTTAATCCGGAAAATAACTTCGCGCGGACTGAACGGCTTTACGACGTAGTCGTCCGCACCGACCTCGAAGCCTTGCACGCGGTTGATCTCCTCGCCCTTGGCGGTCAGCATCAGAACCGGAGTCGCCTTCTGTTGACGAAGTCTCGCGCACACTTCCATGCCGTCGATGCCGGGCAGCATCAGATCGAGCACGATGAGATCGAAATCTTCGCCAAGCGCCATCCGCAGCGCGGACTCTCCGTCTTCCGCTTCTTCGATCTCGTATCCTTCTTTCTCCAAATACATTCTTAGAAGCCTGCGAATGCGTTCCTCATCGTCTACGACCAAGATCCGGTTGCCGGTACTCATGCGCGAACACTCCTTAAGTGATTAGGATACGCCAGCGTAAGAGTGCAAGCCGGCAATGACCAGGTTAACGCCGATCAAAGTAAACATGACGACCAGGAAGCCGATAACGGCGAGCCACGCGGAGCGCGTCCCCTGCCAGCCCCTCGATAGGCGAAGATGCAAGTAGGCGCTATAGAACAGCCAAGTAACGAGCGCCCATACTTCCTTCGGATCCCAGCCCCAGAAGCGAGACCAGGCGATTTCGGCCCAGATCATCGCGAAGATGAGCGCCCCGAGCGTGAACACCGGGAAGCCGATCGCGATCGCGCGATAGCTGATCTCTTCCAGATCGTCGGCGTCGATATCCATCAGGTGGGGCTTAATCACCGCGATAAGAGGTTTTCTAGCCAGTAAACGCAGCAAACCGTATAGAATCAGGCCGGTAATAACGGACCAAATAACCGTGTTAAGCTTGCGTCCCGCGTTAACGCCGTTCATCCAGGACGGCGCTTCGAACAGCGGCTTCTCCATGCCGAGGAACGCCTGGAAGTCGACAGTCTCGCTGTTGTATGGCGCAACGATCGGCGGCAAGCTGTAAGTGACCTCGTTGACTTGGGAGTTAACGGTGCCGTCGTCCGCGATTTCTACCGTCTCCTGGCTGAAGCTCGCTTCGTAGCCCGCGCCGCGGAAGCCGAACACGGATACGAGGAAGCCAACGATCAGGATAATGGCGACAAGCGAGAACTCGGTCCACCTTCTGGATCGGACGCCGACTTTGTCCTTGCGTTCCAGATCGACGACGCGGATCAATTGCATGAGCGCCGCGGCGAAGCCGACCGCGAAGAACGCTTCGCCCAGCGCAGCCGTCGTGACGTGAATCCGAAGCCAGATCGAATTCAGCGCCGGATTAAGCGGCTGGACTTCGGACGGAAATACGGAAGCGTAAGCGACGATAATAATGACGAGCGGCAACGCGAACGCGCCGAGCAAGGAGTTGCGATAAATCAAATAAACGACGATGAAGGCGAACATGATGGCCATGGCCAAGAACGTCATGAACTCGTACATGTTGCTTGTCGGAATATGCCCCTGGCCTTTCCAACGAGCGAAGAAGAACACCAGGTGCAGCACCCATGCGACAATAGCGGCGATGAACCCGATTCTGCCCCATCTTGCCGTATGCCCTTGCGGATCGCGGTTGCTCCAGCGCTTGCCGGCTACCGCGATCGCGTAACAGATGAACGCGGCGCAATAGAGAAAAAACGCCGCGGTAAACACATTGCTGCTGAGATCTATCCAATTCAACGTAAATTCCTCCTGTTATCGAGCGACTTCGGCGGCACTTCGATGCCGGTCCGTGCAAGCGCCCAAGCAACGTCTGCTCTTAAACCATAGCTGTTCTTGTTCGTGTGCGCGCCTAGCGACAACGTGCCGCCGTCGATGCGCAGCCACACCCTGCGATGCTGCCAGTAGAAGCCCATAATCAGGCCGATCATGGAAATCGCGGCCCCGACCCAAATATACGGCATCGCTTTATCTTTGCGGATGTTCAAGAACGTCGTATATTCCGAGAACGTTACATTTACCATTTTACCACCGGACATCGCGTTTTCAACTTTAAATGCGAACTTGCCCGAGCTTTGTCCGTTTTTGACGTAATAATCGTTAAGGATCGCCTGATAAGCCTTGCTCTCCTCGTTAGGCATCGGGAAGTAGAGATACGTCTCGCCGTCTTTCAACAGATCCGGCCCCGTAATCGTAAAGGCGAACGCCGGATTGTTCGGATCGCGCGTCTTCGTCATCGGGCGGCTCTCGGAATCGAGTCCGAAGTCCGGAAAATAATCGTTCAAACGCAGCGTATAAGGGCCGACCTCGTAGACGCGTTCGGGGTTGTCCGCTCTCAACGCGAACGTGCCGTACGCCTTGCCGGTAACGGTATCCGTTAGCGTCACGTTAACGGAGATGAACCGAACCCGCGCTTGGTAGCTGTTCTGATAAATTTTCAAGTCTCCGTGCGAGAGCGGGCTGTTCACCTGTATCGGATGCTGCTCTACTTGCTTCAGCACGGGATCGCGGGTCGGGTCGTTGCACGCCTCGATGCATTCGTACATCGTCGCTTTCGTCTCGAACAGCTTCGGAACGGCTTTGCCTTTCTGATTGGAGGCCAGCTCGCTCTCGTCGTAAAGCTCCAGCGTGAAATCGTCGTTCTTCAGATAGTAGTTCGTGTCCGGAATTTGACGCGTCTCCCCTTCGTAGAGCGCCAAGTATTGATCCATATGCCACGCAGGCACGCTGCGGCCGAGCACGGCGAGCAGGAACAGAATCAGTCCGATATGGTTGATATACGGCCCCCAGCGGCTGAACCGGTTTTTCTCCGCGAGCAGCGCCGTGCCGTCTTGATGCACGCGATACCCGCGGCGCTTCAATTGCTTCTTGAACGATTCGACCCATGCGGTCTCGTCCCCGGCGACTTCGCCGCTGTATGTAACCTGCTGTCTCGTAATAAACTGCAAATGCTTGCGAATTTGCTGCTTGTTCAGCGCACGGTACAACGGAAGCACCCTGTCCAAGCTGCAAATAACGAGAGAGGCGCCGATCATGACGAGCAGTCCGCGGAACCACCACGATTCGTACGTATGCGACAGCCCGAGCGCATGATAGATGACGCCGGCCGTTCCGTACGTCTCCTTGTAATAAGCGGCGAATTCTTCGTCGGTCGTCATATTGATGAACGTGCTTTCCTGTTGGAAAATCGTGCCCAGCGCCGCGCCGAGCAGCGTCAGGATGATGAGGTAGATCGCGATCTTGACCGACGAGAAGAAATTCCATACTCGGTCGATCAGATGCGGATTTTGCTTCTGCGAGCGTCTCGCCACGCCGTCGTATCTCATCTCGAGCGGAGCGTCCTCGGCTCCGGCGGCTTCCTCGAACAGAGGCTTGCCGCATGATTCGCACAATACGGTGCCGACGGGGTTCTGATGTCCGCATTCGCACTTCGTGTTCTGTATTAACATCAGGTCCTCCAGCGCTTCGTTGATAACTGATCCGTTCGTTCGCTCTTACTTCCGTCCGTTCATCAGGCGTTCAATGCGCGGCTCTAGATCGTCCTCGTCAAGAGGTCCGCCTACGAGGACGTCTTGAATCGTTCCGTCCGCCGAGATGAAATACGTCGTCGGATATTGCTTGAGCCCGAACGCCCTTTCCGTCTTTTTGTCGCGGTCGAGCAGAATCGGGAACTTCGCGCCGACTTCGGCGGCGAACCGTTCCACCGTAATTTGGTCCTCGCTCAAGTTAATCCCGACGAGCTCCAAGCCTTGATCGTGCCACTTCTCGTATTGCTTCTGCAACGCCGGCATCTCCGCACGGCAAGGCGGACAGAACGTCCCCCAGAAATTCAATATGACGGGCTTGCCCTCGTACTCGCTCCAATCGTGGGCGACGTTATCGAGATCGGCCAGCTTAAAGGCCGGCGGCTTGTCCCCTTTCGCGAGCGCGTCGCTCGACGTGAAGAGCGAATTGCCGATCGCGTAACCTCCGACAAGCAATACGAACGCCAAAATTAAATATTGTACAAGCTTGCGATGTTTACCCATTGACGCGATTTCACCACCTGTAATCCCATATTCTCATTATAACGAAAATACCGGCGTCAAGGGCAGGTGCCCTCTCCTCCGGTTTTGAACATTGTGTGACGCCGTATTCGCTATTGTTCTTGCCCGCGTTCACTCTGCTCCGCCGCGTCCTGCAGCGTGCGAAGCTCCTCCGCGGTCAATCTGCGGTGCTTGCCCCGCTGAAGATTGTTCAAATACAGTCCCCCGAACGAAATCCGTTTCAAGCGGGAGACCGGGTGATGGATCGCGTCGAACATTCTTCTCACTTGCCGGTTGCGGCCTTCGCGGATCGTAATCGAGATCGTCGCGAATTTGCCCTCCGGATCGATGTCGTGGTATTCGACGTCAGCCGGAGCGGTCATGCCGTCCTCGAGCTTAATGCCGCGCTGAAGCTTCTCCAAATCTTTGCCGTGCGGAACCCGTTCCACGGTCGCATGGTAAGTTTTCGGCACGTGGTGGCGCGGATGCGTCAGCTTATGCGCCAAATCACCGTCGTTCGTAAGCAGCAACAGCCCCTCGGTATCGTAATCGAGCCGGCCGACCGGATAGAGCCGTTCTTTAATATCCTTCAAATAATCGGTCACGACGCTGCGTCCCTTGTCGTCGGACACGCTCGTAATAACGCCTTTCGGCTTGTTGAACATAATATAAATCTTGCTTTCCCGCTTAATCGGCTTGCCCGATACGGCAATGACGTCCACGGCCGGATCGGCTTTGACTCCGAGTTCCTTCACGACTTTATCGTTCACGGTCACTTTGCCCGCAAGGATCAGTTCCTCGCATTTGCGCCGCGAAGCGACGCCGGCCGCCGCGAGTATTTTCTGCAATCTTTCCACGGTCGTTCACCTCATCCCCCATCATACCAATCCGAACAGCAACCAGCAAGCCGCGACTGCGGCAAAAAAGCCGATGAAGTCCGAGATGAGGCCGACTTTGAGCGCGTACCTGGAGTTGCGGATGCCGACAGCGCCAAAATAAACGGTGATGACATACAAAGTCGTATCGGTGCTGCCTTGAATGGTGGACGCGATGCGTGCGACGAACGAATCCGGTCCGTGCTCTTTGATCAGATCGGTGACGTAGGCGAGCGATCCGGCGCCGGTCAGCGGCCGCAGAAGCGCGAGCGGCAGCACGTCGGCGGGAACGCCGAACCGTTCGAACAGCGGCCGGAATAACCCGATGATGGCGTCCATCGCTCCGGACGCGCGGAACATGCTGATCGCGGTCAGCATGCCGACCAAGGAAGGAATAATGCCGATCGCCGTGGAAAAGCCGTCCTTCGCTCCGTCTATGAACGATTCGTACGTCGGGATTTTGCGAAAGGCGGCGTATAAAGGGATGAACGCGATGATGACGGGAATCGCCCAGGTGGACACGAGTTGAATGAGGTCAAGCATTCGGATCAGCCTCCTCCCGGCGGGGTTAACGGCCGAGGCGGAGGCGAGGAAGGCGGAGAAGCCGATGAAGGCCGCGTAGGCTGTATGTACTTAGGAGGCCTGCCCGCCTTGCGGCGGTACCAGCGATCGACGACGATCGCCGCGCCGGTCGAAATGATCGTCGCCAGGAGCGTCGGCGCGACGATGTCGGCGGGATGCAGCGAGCCGAAGTTCATGCGGATCGCGATGATCGTCGTCGGGACAAGCGTAATGCTGGCCGTGTTCAAGGCAAGCAGCGTGCACATCGCCGGCGTCGCGACCGTCTTGTCCGGATTAAGCGTCTGCAGCTCCTGCATCGCCTTGATCCCCATCGGGGTTGCGGCGTTGCCCAGCCCGAGCAAATTCGCGCTCATATTGGACAGAATGTAGCCCATGGCCGGATGATCGGGCGGCACGTCCGGGAACAGCCTCCGGACGATCGGCGCCAGCAGCCTGGCCAACTTGCTGACGAGGCCCGCGTCCTCGGCGATTCGCATGAGCCCCATCCAGAATACGAGAATGCTGACAAGCCCGAGACAGACCGTCACGCCCGTTTGCGCGCCGCCGAAGGCAGCCTCGGCCACCTGCTCCATCTTGCCGTTGATCGCCCCGAACAGGACGCTGATCACGATCATGCCCATCCAGATCCAATTCACCATCCTATCCCGCTCCCTTCTTCCCCGCTTGATCTTCCGCTCGGTCCGGCGACCGATCGCTCGCCACGACCGACACGCTTCCGATCCGTTCGCCGTTCAAATAGTAATTCATCCAGCCTCGGTATCCGAGCGAGTATACGGCTCTGCGAAGATCCGTGTTCTCGTAGACGGCAGTTAGCTTTTCGCGCTCTCCGGCGGCAAGCGGATATCGATAATCGCTCGAAAGCTTGCCCGCTTCGGCCGCGACTAACACCGGATCGCCGGCGGAAGCGACTTTCGTCAGCGGGTAATGCGCGAAGCCGTAGTCCAGCAGCTTGCGATGGTCCGCCCAATCGTCCCCGTCGTTGAGCGTTACGACGACGAGTTGCTGGCCGTTCCGCGTGGCCGAGCTAACGAGACATCGCAGCGCTTTTTTGGTATAGCCGGTTTTCACGCCGTCCGCCCCGTCGTACATGTGGAGCATTTTATTTTTGTTTACCCATTTGTAATCCCACGGGTCGTGCGGATTCGGCGCCGTCCTTACCCTCGTGGCCACGATCGTGCGAAAATCCGGATTGTGCAGCGCGTAAGCCGTCAGCTTGGCCAGGTCGTTCGCCGAGGCGTAATGTCCGGGCTCGTCCAGACCGTGCGGATTCATGTACTGGCTGTTCGAAAGTCCGATTTCGGCCGCTTTCTTGTTCATCAGGAAAGCGAAGCCTCCGACCGAACCTCCGACGTGTTCGGCGATCGCGGTCGCCGCGTCGTTGCCGGAACGCAGCATTAAGCCGTAGATCAAGTTGCGCAGTTGGATTTTCTCCCCGGCTTTCAAGTAAATGGACGACCCTTCCTTGCCTTCCGCGCGCTTGCTTACCGTCACTTGGTCGTCTAACCGGCCATGCTCGATGGCTACGATCGCGGTCATGATCTTGGTCAGGCTGGCGATCAGCATCGGCTCGTCGCCTTGCTTGCTATAGATGATGCGGCCGGAAGCGACGTCGATCAACGATACGCCCTTGGCGCGATTAGCCGGCGGCACCGGCGTGCTTGCTTGGGCGGCCCCGGCTCTGGCAGGTATGCATCCGCTGAAAATAAGGGATCCGAGGAGAACGGCTGCGATTGTCATTCGACGTGTGAGTTGCGCTTTGGAAGTGACGTGCATGGATATCCTCCTTGATACAATCCAATCTTCGTCGGGCTCGAACTAACTCACCCTTGAAAGGTCTCCTAACAATTTATGTAGGCGTGTCCCAAAGTATGTAGCCGAGTTGGGGATGGTAAACGTTACAGGACCCTCGGATGCGCCTCTTCCTCGCCGAGCGTTCTGTACGAATAATCGCAATAAAAAACCCGGCCGAGAGGCCGGGAACCGCGTCACATCAATTTGTCGGAATGGCTGGATTGCGTCGTCAGCGTGTTGCTCGTTTCGGCCGAATCCTGCTGGGAACCGACATTGCTTTGAAAGGCGTTTTTGATCTTGTCCACCCAGGTCGGCGCGGATTCGATCAGGCGTTCGAGAATGTGCGTCTGGCTGTCGAGCGGCACGACTTTGACGCCTTGCGTGCCTACGACGAGAAATGCGATCGGCGTAATCGAAACGCCGCCGCCGCTGCCGCCGCCGAAAGGAAGCTGAACGGAAGCGTTATGGCCCTCGTTATTGTTGCTTTTAGAGTTGCCTTTATTCGCTTCGTCCGCCCCTTGAAACTCGCTGCCTCCGGCCGCGAATCCGAAGCCGACTTTGGAGATCGGCAAGATCACGCTGCCGTCGGGGGTTTGAACAGGCTCGCCGACGATCGTGTTGACGTCCACCATATCCTTGATATTTTCCATGGCGGTTTGCATAAGGCCGTTAATCGGATGTTGCTGAGTCATATTCGCTCCTCCTTTCTGATGCGATCCCGACGATATTCGTTCTCCTCGGTCGTCATCGTGTACCTAATTTGCCCGTAGAAGCCGGTCGTTTATGCGTTCGCCCGTCACACTTGCTCGGGCGGAGCCAACGTCGCGCGCCATGCCCGAAGCGCCTTCGTCAGGTTCACCGTACGCGTGCCGAGCTTCGCCATCGACCATAGAACGACGAACGCGCGAATTTGGAAATCCGCCTCCCACACGGCCGCGAATTCGGGTTCGGAATAGTTGGGCTCGATCCGGTTCTGCGGCATCGCGGACAGCTTCAGGAACTGTCCGGCCGCGCCCGACGCGCATCCCGCGACTGCCCACAGCAGCCCCGTAAGCACCGCCGTCTGCGCCGCGTCACCGGTACCGACGCGGAAATCGAGCCGCCACCTGGTGCATTCCACCTTTTTCATCGTCGATCGCAGCCATCCCGCGAACTTGCGCGTAGAAAATTGGATCGCACGGTAGGAGCGCCAATAACGCTTGAAGGTTCTAATGCCGAACATTCGCTTCTTTTCCTCTTCATGAGACGTTCCGACTCCGCCGGTTTTCTTCTCGCCGTAGATGACGTTCAATCCCCTGATCATGATGGAAGGCAAGACGAGCTGATAATGAACGAGACCGAACAGCGCCTGCACGATGACGACCAATTGGTCAAACTTGCCGCTGCGGGAATAGCGTACTCGGATGCGAATCCGCGACGCCATCGCCAAGATCAATAGGAATGCAACTGCAAAGGCCGCGCACCAAAGCCAAAAGGCCATCCCACCCCCGCCTTTCCTAGGGGTAGTATGACCTTTTGGCAACGCTTCATACAATTGACTTTATTACTCGCTCGGTTCCAATTCCCGTTCCAGGTCTTCCAGAGAAAGCTGTCGGCCTTCGACGCGCTCGAACAGCATCTTCGTGCGTGCTTCCAGCTCGTCGTCGCCGTCCAGATCGGAAGGCTCCGGCAACGCCTTAATGCCCGGCAGCCCGAAATAATCGAGGAAAGCTTTCGTCGTTCCATACAGGATCGGGCGTCCGATCGCGTCGGCTCTCCCCTTCTCCTCGATCAAGTCTTTGGCTACAAGCGTATGTATCGCCCGATCGGCTTTGACGCCGCGGATTTCCTCGATCTCGATTCGCGTAATCGGCTGACGGTAGGCGATAATCGACAGCGTCTCCAGCGCGGCGTTGGACAAAGCGGAACGAGCCGGGGAGAAAGCCAGCTTCTCGAAGTAAACCGCGTGCTCGGGAACGGTCGTCAGCCTGAAGCCTCCGGCGACTTCCGCGACGCGCAGTCCCCTGCCCTTCTTCGTATAATCCTTCTGCAAATCCCGAAGCACGTTAAGCACGACGTCCGCATCCACTTCGACGACCTCGGCGATCGTCTTGGCGCTGATACCTTCTTCTCCCGAAACGAAAAGTATGCCCTCAAGTACCGATTTCAATGTCGAATAATCCATGGTCATCCTCGCTCCCCGTCCAAGTCAAGACGATATCATCGAACAGCGCGTTCTGGTGGGAAGTCACCCATCTTCGCTTCATCAGCTCCAGGATCGCCAAGAACGTCACGACGATCGCATCGCGGTCGTAAGCTTCCCCTACCAGCTTGGAAAATAGGATTCTGCCGCCGCCTTCGCTGGCGCTCCTCTTCAGCGTCTCGACGATATCTTGAATCCGGTCTTTGACCGACACTTCGTCTTTGCGGATCGCGGTAACCCGATGCCTGCCTTCCATGCGGCGAATCGCCTTGCGGAAAGCACGCACCAGATCGTCTACGTGAAGACCTTCGACCGGATTGGCGGGGACGACGTTCAAGAACGGAGTCAAATCCGCGGGCTCCCGCGTATACACTTGGCTCCGATCCCACTCCTTCTCGCGGAGCTGGACCGCAACCGATTTGTATTTGCGATATTCGATCAGCTTGCGGATCAGTTCCTCTCGAGGATCAAGGCCCTCGTCTTCCTCGTCGATGTACCAAGGCTCTTCCGTAACCGGTGGTTTAGGAAGAAGCTGACGGCTCTTCATCGACAGCAGCGTGGCCGCCATAACGAGAAACTCGCTCGTGATGTCGAGCTCGAGCTCCTGCATCGCGCCGAGATACGCCATATACTGATCCGTTATTTCGTTGATCTTAATGTCCTCGATGGCGATTTCCGCTTTGTCGATAAGATGAAGCAATAAGTCCAGCGGTCCCTCGAACGTCTCCAGCTTATATAACACGGCCACGCCGATCGTTCACCCTTCCCTCGGCGGCCTAACGCGCGCCGTGTCTTTCTCAGCTATCCGCTTCCACCCGCGTGATTATTAACCTTGGATCGCGCGAGTCAAATTCGCCATCTCGATCGCCGTCGACGCCGCTTCCCAGCCTTTGTTGCCGGCTTTCGTGCCCGCGCGCTCCACGGCCTGCTCGATGCTGTCCGTCGTGAGCACGCCGAATATCGTAGGCACGCCCGTTTTCAGCGAAATCGCCGAGACGCCTTTGGCCACCTCGTTGCACACGTAATCGAAATGCGGAGTCGAGCCGCGAATAACCGCTCCGAGCGTAATGACCGCGTCATATTTGCCGCTTTCGGCAAGCTTCTGGGCGATCAGAGGAATTTCGAACGCTCCCGGTACCCAAGCGACCTCGATTTCGTTCTCTTCCGCGCCGTGGCGCTTAAGCGCGTCAAGAGCGCCTCCGAGCAGCTTGGACGTAATGAATTCGTTGAACCGTCCGACGACGATTCCGTATTTCAACCCTTTGGATATTAAATGACCTTCGTATACGACTGACATGTTCTACATCCTTTCGTCGGTTCGATGACCGCGCATGATTTGTATGTTGTATCGGCTTTCGGGGGAGTATCGATTAACGATTCGCTTCCGCGTCGTCCTTAAACTTCAGCATGTGACCGAGTTTCGCTTTCTTCGTGTGCAAATAGCCCGTGTTATCTTCGTTCTCCTGCATTTGCAACGGGACCCGCTCGACGACGTTCAGCCCGTAGCCTTCAAGGCCTTTGATTTTGCGCGGGTTGTTCGTGAGCAGCCGGATTTGGCGAACGCCGATGTCTTTCAAGATTTGCGCGCCGATGCCGTAATCCCGCAAATCGGGAGCAAAGCCTAGTTTAAGATTCGCGTCTACCGTATCCAATCCCTGCTCCTGCAGTTGATAGGCTTTCAGCTTATTGATCAACCCGATGCCCCGGCCTTCCTGCCGCATATATAGCAGGACGCCGTTACCCGCCTCTTCGATCTGGCGTAACGCAGCCTCCAACTGAGGGCCGCAATCGCAACGATGGGAATGGAATACGTCCCCCGTCAAGCATTCGGAGTGAACGCGGACGAGTATCGGCTGAGAGCCGTCGATCGTCCCTTTGACGAAAGCCACGTGCTCTTTCGCGTCGACTTCGTTCGAATAGGCGATCGCCCGGAACGTCCCGAAATCGGTCGGCATGCGGACTTCGACTTCGCGCCGTACGAGCTTTTCCTTCTCGTTGCGGTAACGGATCAAATCTTTGATCGTAATCAGCTTGAGCCGATGCTGCTCGGCGAACCGGATGAGGTCCGGCAGTCTGGCCATCGAGCCGTCTTCCTTGATTACTTCGCAGATGACCGCCGAAGGCTCGGAGCCGCACATTCTCGCCAAGTCGACCGCTGCCTCGGTATGGCCCGCTCTTCTCAGCACGCCGCCCTTCTTCGCGATCAGCGGAAAAATATGTCCCGGACGGCGGAAATCGTGCGCCTTCGCGTTCGGATCGATCAACGCTTTGACCGTTGCCGCGCGCTCATGCGCCGAGATGCCCGTCGTCGTCGAAATATGGTCTACGGATACCGTGAACGCGGTACCGTGATAATCCGTATTGTGACTGACCATCGGCGGCAGGTCAAGGGATTCCGCCCTCTCCGGCGTAATCGGCACGCAGACGAGCCCGCGCCCTTCCGTGATCATGAAATTAATGATCTCCGGGGTCGCTTTCTCGGTCAGCGCGACCAAATCCCCTTCGTTCTCCCGATCCTCGTCGTCGACCACGATGATCGCTTTGCCCCGCATGAGATCATAAATCGCTTCTTCTATCGGATCGAACGGTCTTTGTTCGTGCTCCCTCATTGCTTACGCCTCCTCGATGTCATATAAATCCGTTGTCGCGCAGCACCGCTTCCGTTAGTCCGCCGGACTGCGCCGTGCGGTCTTCCGGAGCGTGCAGCAAATGATCGATATATTTGCCCAGAATATCGCATTCGATATTGATCGTATCTCCGGCATGCTTGTGCTGCAGCACCGTCTCCTTCAGCGTGTGAGGAATAATCGAGACGATAAAGCTTCCCGCCTCCCGGTCGACGTCGACGACGGTAAGGCTGATGCCGTCGAGCGTTACCGAGCCTTGCGGGATCACGTGGCGAAGCGCATTCCGCTCATGCGGTTCGATCTTGAAAATGACCGCGTTGGCTTCGGCTCGGCGATCCCGTATGACGCCCGTACCGTCTACGTGTCCTTGCACGATATGTCCGCCGAATCTCGCGCCGGCCATCATCGCCCGTTCCAGATTAAGCGGACTTCCGATCTGAAGCGATGCAAGGTTCGTATGGCGATACGTCTCGGGCATGACGTCCACCGCGAACGATCGCGCATCGTATTTCACGACGGTCAAGCATACGCCGTTCACCGCGATGCTGTCGCCGAGCTTTACATCCTCGAGTACTTTGACGGCGTTGATCGTCAGGATCATCGCCTCGCCGCGCCGTTCGACCGAACGGAGCGACCCGATTTCTTCTATGAGTCCAGTAAACATCGCGGCCCCCTTAATAGGAATAAGTCTTCGCCGGGCTCGAGCCAACTCACCCTCGAACCGGATAACCGGTCACGCACCAATCGTCGCCGTACGCCTCCAGCTTGACGCCTTGCAGCCGATAAGCGGCCGACATCGCTTCGGGTCCGCGGAAAGCGAAGCCCGAGGGCGAGCCTTCTCCCCCGACGATGATCGGCGCATAGAACAGCATCAGCTTGTCGATTAACCCCGCTTGCAGCATGGCGCCGTTAAGCACGCCGCCGCCTTCGAGCAGAATCGAGCTTATGCCCCGCTCCCCGAGCTTGCTCATCGCGTCCTCCAGATCGACACGCGGTCCGGCGCCGCAGCGCAACACTTCGGCGCCGATCCGCTTGAGCTTCTCTTCCTTGTCCGCGTCGGCGGCATCCGTCGTCAGCACGATCGTCGGCGCTTCGGCGTTCAGCACGCGGGCGCGATCCGGTATTCTAAGCTGCGAATCGACAACGATCCGGACGGGATGCAGGCCGGGTACGCTAAGCCTCGTCGTCAGCTCCGGGTCGTCCGTCAGCACCGTCTCCGCGCCGACCATGATAGCCGCATGGCGATGCCTGAGCGTGTGTACGGCTTCTCTCGCGGCCGGTCCCGTGATCCACTTGCTATGACCGGCATGCGTAGCAATGCGTCCGTCGAGCGTGAGTGCTGTCTTCAATGTAACGAACGGACGCTGCTTCACGATGAAGTGATTGAACGCTTCGTTCAGCGACGCCGCCTGTTCTCCCAGCAAGCCGACCTCGACGGCGATCCCGTGCTCGCGGAGTCTCTCGATGCCTCTTCCCGCGACTAGCGGATTCGGGTCGGTCGTCGCGACGACGACCCGCGCCACCTTCTCTTGGATTAACCGTTCGCAGCAAGGCGGCGTCGCCCCGTGGTGGCTGCACGGTTCGAGCGTTACATATGCGGTAGCTCCAGCCGCTTGGTCGCCAGCCATATTCAGGGCATGTACTTCGGCGTGCGCTTCCCCGCGTTTCAGATGGGCGCCCATTCCGACGATGCGTCCTTCCTTGACGACGACGCAGCCGACGACCGGATTAATGCCCGTCTGACCGGCCGCCCCTTCGGCGAGCTGAAGCGCGAGTTTCATGTAGTATTCGTCGTTCAGAACGTTCAACTAGACACTCTCCTCTCCTTCGCCGTTGCCTTGGCGAAGCTAAAAAAAACCCCAAGGGATTACTCCCCGGGGGTTGTAGAGGCACAGCGATAGAAAGACCTTATGAAGGTACCCTTTGGCACGAACGAATAGACGTCAGTTGGCGGCTGCGTCGCGCGACGAGCGTCGGCGAGACGGATATCGCTCAACCAACGAACGCAGGCATGCAAGCATAAACGATCATCTAGCCCATACGGACGATGTCGTTCATGTCCAGCGATTCAGAATGGAATGGCGTATGCCGTCATCATGAATCGTGAAATAATGAACAATCTACAACAACGATTGCCGATCTTCCTGCGCCGTTCGATACTCAGCTTGGGCACGGTTAGGCCGCGCTGCGCTTCCTTCTCCCATCCAGACTGTAACTGTCGGTCCCGGATTCGCACCAGGTCCACCGCATCGCCACTCTGCCGGTCGGCCGGTAAGAGCGATGACGGGTCACGGACTGACGGCTCGCGCGGCAGGAACTTCTCGAAAAAGCGTCCCGCGCGGCCGATCACCGCCGGTGGGGAATTTCGCCCCGCCCCGAAGGTAAGCAACTGATTGAGTGAAAGTGTACCATCCCGCCTAATAAATTGCAATATATTGCACCACGGCAAGGGCGTGACGAGCGCAAACAATAAACCTCTTCCCTCGGGAGAAAATCCCGGAAGGAAGAGGTTCTGCAGCCGCGCGTGCCGATTAAACGTCGCGCACTTGAATCGATTGGATCTTATCTTGGCCTTTGAACGCGTCGACAAGCTCCATGCCGGATTTGACTTTGCCGAATACGGTGTGGACGCCGTCCAAATGCGGTTGCGGCTTATAACAGATGTAGAACTGGCTGCCGCCCGTGTTCGGGCCGCGATGCGCCATCGCAAGGCTTCCGCGCTCATGCTTGTTCTTGTTATGCTCGCAGGGGATCGTGTAGCCCGGTCCGCCCGTTCCCGTTCCGTTAGGGCAGCCACCTTGCGCGACGAATCCCGGAATGACGCGGTGGAACACGCCGTCGTTGTAGAATCCTTCGTTCGCCAGCTTCTCGAAATTGGATACCGTATTCGGAGCGTCCTGATCGAACATCTCGAGTACGACTTCTTTGCCGTCCGGCAACGTAATGACTGCTTCCTTAGCCAATATGAACACTCCTTCGCGTCCGCGGCCTACGATCGATTATTTGGATACCGCTTGCTTGCGCAGGCGCTCCGGAATCAGATCGTTGCCGACGATGTCCTTATACGATTCGCGAGCGACGACCAAATCCGCCTTGCCGTCTCTCACGAAGACGACGGCCGGGCGGCGAATGCGGTTGTAGTTGCTCGCCATCGCATAATTGTACGCACCCGTGCAGAAAACCGCAAGCAGGTCGCCGGTCTTAACGGTCGGAAGGTTCAAGTCCCAGATCAGCATGTCGCCGCTCTCGCAGCATTTGCCGGCTACGGATACGACTTCCTCGCGCTTGTCGTTCACGCGGTTGGCGAGCACCGCTTCGTACTTGGACTCGTACAGAGCCGGACGCGGGTTGTCCGTCATGCCGCCGTCGACGGCGATATATTTGCGCACGCCCGGGATTTCCTTGCTCGTGCCGACCGTGTACAGCGTCGTTCCCGCGTCGCCTACGATGCTGCGGCCCGGCTCGATCCAAATTTCGGGCAGCGGGAAGTCCGCGCCTTGGCAAGTCGTCAGAACGGCGTCCGCGATCGCTTGCACGTACGTGCCGAGCGGCAACGGAGTGTCGCCTTCGACGTAGCGGATGCCGAAGCCGCCGCCAAGGTTAAGCACGGTGAACGTATAGTTCAATCTGTCGCGGATTTCGACCGCGAAGCCGGCGACTTTCTCGAACGCCATCTTGAAGCCTTCGACTTCGAAAATTTGCGAGCCGATATGCGAGTGAACGCCGAGCAGCTTAAGGTTCGATTGCGCGATCGCGGTTTCTACCGCTTTGAACGCCGTTCCGTTGCTCAAGTCGAAGCCGAACTTCGAGTCTTGCTGGCCGGTGGAAATATAGTCGTGCGTATGCGCTTCTACCCCTGGCGTAATGCGGAGCAGCACGTTTACGGTTTTGCCTTTGTCGCTAGCTAACGCGTTCAGCAATTGCAGCTCGATGAAGTTGTCCACGACGAAGCAGCCGATATTGGCGTCGAGCGCCATGTTGATTTCTTCGGGCGTCTTGTTGTTGCCGTGGAAGTGGATGCGCTCCGCGGGGAAGCCCGCTTGCAAGGCGGTATAAAGCTCGCCGTCCGATACGACGTCGAGGCTCATGCCTTCTTCTTCCGCCAAGCGGCACATCGCCATGACGCAGAACGCTTTGGAAGCGTAAGCGACTTGGTGGCGCAAGCCGGTCTTGCGGAATGCGTCCATGAATTCGCGCGCGCGCTGGCGCACGAGTTCTTCGTCTACGATATAGAGAGGCGTCCCGAACTCTTTGGCGAGGTCCGTAACGTCGCAGCCCCCGATCTCAAGATGACCCTTGCTGTTGATTTTGCTCGTCCCGTGCAAAAACATATGCGATTCCCCTTTTATCTCATTTTCCGGAATTGGAACATCCTGTCCGGACTTGCGCGAATTATTCTGAGTATAGCCGAAAATACCGCGCGGGGAAATGGAGATTTTGCCACAACATTTGCATTAATGTCTTCAAGAAGGTTGCTTGCGGCTGTCGAGCGTTCTGTAAATGGACAATCTCTTTTTGTTGGACGATAGCGGGCGCCGCAGGAGCACCGACAGCAGCCCGCGCCCGTTGAACGGAAGCAGCGGCCATAGATACGGTGCGTTGAACGACCTCTCGACGGCCAAATAGACGAACACGAACGTCGTTCCGAGCACGAACCCGATATTGCCCATGAGGAAAACGGCCAGCAGCAGCCCGATCCGGACGATCCGGTTGGCAAGCCCCAATTCGTAGCTTGGCGTGGCGAACATGCCGATCGCCGACACCGCCATGTACAGAATGACTTCGTTGATGAACAAACCCGTCTTGACCGCGATATCGCCGATCAGGATCGCCGACAACAGGGTCATCGCCGTCACGAGCGGCGCGGGAGTATGGACGGCAGCGAGCCGAAGCAGATCGACGCCGATCTCCGCGAGCATAAACTGCAGGATAAGCGGAATCGTCCCCGTATTGTCGGCGCCGACGAACGCCAGCCATTCGGGCCGCATCGTGGCGTTCTGGCTCAATAAATACCATAGCGGCATTAAGAACATGGAGGCGAAAATACCGATAAAGCGAATCCAACGCAAGTACGTGCCCATGAACGGATTCTGGCGATTCTCCTCCGCATGCTGGATGAGATCGAAGAACGTCGTCGGCAGCAGCATCGCGCTCGGCGAGGTGTCGACGATAACCGCGACGCTTCCGTTCAGCAATTGGGCGGCGACGACGTCCGGCCGTTCGGTATAGCGGACGAGCGGGAACGGACTCCACGCGCCCTTAACGGTCATTTCCTCCAGTTCCTTGTCGGCAAGGGGGAGACCGTCGATATCGATCGCTTTGATCTTATCGCGTATCGATTCGATCAACTGCGGGTTCGCGATATCTTGAATGTAGCCGATGCATAAGTCCGTCTGCGTCCGCCGGCCGACCTGCATCATCTCGAAGCGGGCTTTCGGGTCGCGCAGCCTTCTGCGGATCAAGGCTACGTTCGTGAGCAGCGTCTCGGTAAAGCCGTCTTGGCTGCCCCGGACGACTTTTTCGAGCGACGGCTGCTCCGGCGTGCGGGCCGGATATTGCTTGGCGTCGATCAGCAGCACTTCGCTCTGGCCTTCGACGAAGAACGCCGTATTGCCCGCGAGCACTTGATCGATCATTTTCCGGAACGAGGACGTGACCTGCACTTGGATCGCGGGCACGTAGTGCTCGAGAAAGGAGTGGATCGCATCATGGCTCATGCTGCCCGGTTCGAGGTACGTAAGCCGCTTCAATATCTCGGTCAACGACGTATCCTTGGCGAACACGCTAAGGAACAGCAGGGCGATCGCGCGGTCGCCGACGGACATCTCGCGAACTTGCACTTCGAAGCTTTTCTCGTACCCTATCGCTTCCTTCAGCGCTTCCTTGAAAGCATCCATGCGATCGGGGATCGGATCTTCCTCGTTCTTCGTGCCGCTCTGCTTCGGTCGAACGCCGCCCTGGTTCCCTTGCTCACGATCGGCCTGCGCCTGTTCGCGATCCCGCTTGGGCATCCCGAGCATCCCGTCATGCATAAAGTCCATGCTGTCGTGTTCCGTCGTCTCCATACCTTCCTCCTCGATATCATAGAATCTTCGTCGGGCTAAGGTCGCAGCCATAGCCAATCGACGAGCGAGCCCGTCAGTTTGCCCAGCACGAGCGCAAGCAGCAGAGAGAACAAATAGGGCTTCAGTCTCAGCCGCTTGGCCAAGATCGGCAGCACGTTCAGCACTTCGGTCAGCGCCGCAGCGAACATGCCCACGAACAAGCCTTGGAAAATCGCGGGAACGAGCAACACCCCGTCCGGCAAAGCGAAGCTCCATCCGAACAGATCCGCCGAGCTCCAATAGACCGCCCCGGAGAGAATGCCGGATTCGAACCATGCGGACCGCCGGTAAGCCCGCGTAAGCTGGACAAGCCTCGGTATCAGATCGAGCACGATGAGCAAGGCGACGAATGCGCTGCCCACCGTAAATCCGCCGGCGAAGCTGATCAGGACGAGCACGATACCGTGGAACCCGTCAATCACGCCGATCCCCTGCCCGCATCTCGAGCCGCTCGTGTTTCTTGCGGTATTCCTCGGTAATCACGTAGTGGTTGACGTTCTCTTGGTACATGAACATCTCGACTTCGAGGGGGTTCGGCTCGTCGTTCAGCTTCCGGCGGAGCAGGCGATTGAAGAAGAGCAGCATCCCCATCCCCACGCCGATCGAATAAGGAACTTGAAACAACCAAGGGTGTATGGCCGGCTTGCCGGTGATAAGCTCGGTAATGCGCTTCTGGACGGCCGGCATGTTGACGTCGGCATGGAAGTTCATCATCGCCATGCCCGATCCGAAGAACAGCAAAATCCAGGCGGTGACGAGCAGCCATCGGCGAGGCTTCACTTCGCCGGAAGCGACGATCTCGAGCAGCACGTGCGGCTCCCCGAACGTCTCGATCATAATGCCGGGCTCCGCCTCGCGAATCGCCTTGACGATCTGCAGCATATCAATGACGAGCAAGTTGCCGTCTTGCTCGGTAATGCGATGAAGCGGAAGCCGCATCAGCCGATGTTCCAATCGAGGATCGACGACGATACGCGCGACGTCGCCGAGCGTAACGACGGCTCCGGGCTTCACGACCGCGCGCCTTCTCATGCGGACGTAGACGATGTCAGGTTCCAGTTGTTCCATCGGCTCCCTCCCCTTTTGGGGTAGTATGCCCAGGAATGCAAAAAAAGCCTTATGCGATGGCAGACCCCATTCAGCAATTGAATCTCTCTCCGGCCGCTGTTGTCTCCAACAATTTTCTGATTACCCTTTAAGGATAATTGTCGGATACAAAGGCGGACGTAAACTTCTCCGAGAGATTCATTGCTTTCTGGAGCATTCATCACACAGGGCTAATTTCAAAACCACTACTGGGCGATTTGGTTCTTGATCGACTGTAAAATCTTCTTCTCGAGACGGCTGACCTGGACTTGGGAGATGCCGAGCCTGCCGGCGACCTCGGATTGCGTCTGGTCGCGGAAGTAACGAAGATAGACGATGAGCCGTTCGCGTTCGCTGAGCCCTTGGATAGCCTCGGTCAGCGCGAGCTTGTCGAACCATTTCTCCTGCGATTCGTCGGCGATCTGATCCATAAGCGTAATCGGATCGCCGTCGTTCTCGAATACGGTCTCGTGGATCGACGCGGGCGGCTTGTTCGCTTCTTGCGCGAAGACGATTTCCTCCGGCGTCACGCCGAGCTCCTCGGCGACTTCGCCGATCGTAGGCCCGCGTCCCAGCCGCTTGGAAAGCTCGTCCTTCGCCTTGCGGACGCGGTTCGCCATTTCCTTGAGCGAACGGCTGACCTTAAGCGTCCCGTCGTCCCGAAGAAAACGCTGGATCTCGCCGATGATCATCGGAACCGCGTACGTGGAAAATTTGACGTCGTACGATAGATCGAATTTATCGACGGACTTGAGCAGTCCGATGCATCCGATTTGGAATAAATCGTCGCTGTCGTATCCCCGGTTCGCGAACCGTTGGACGACCGACCATACCAATCTGATATTGCTGTTCACGAGCGTGTCGCGCGCGGTTACATCTCCGGATTGACTGAGCGCAATCAAGCGCTTGACTTCGCTGTCATCCAAGTAAGCCGGCGGAGACGAACGCTTCCACTCCAGTTCCATGCCTCCAACCCCTGCCGCACGGTTATTAATTGAACAACGCTTTTTTGGATTCGATCCGCTTTTTCATCCGGAGCTTCGTGCCCGCGCCTTGACTCGTCTCGACCTCGAACGCGTCCATGAAGTTCTCCATGATCGTGAAACCCATTCCCGAACGCTCCAGCTCCGGCTTGGACGTGTACAAGGGCTGGCGTGCCAGCTCCACATCCTCGATGCCTCCGCCTTCGTCGGAAATCGTTAAACTTAGCGTATCGCCGTCTATGATCGCTTCAACGGTCACCGTGCCTTGCTCGCTGCCGTTATAGCCGTGGATGATCGCGTTCGTAACCGCCTCGGATACGACCGTCTTGATCTCGTCGAGCTGCTCCATCGTCGGATCGAGCTGCGTTACGAACGCCGCGACCGTGATGCGGGCGAACGCTTCGTTCTCGGAACGGCTGGCGAAGGCGAGCTTCATATAGTTGTGTCCGCTCATGAGACGACCTCCAGACTGGCGATCGCCGAACGTTCGGTTTCGTACACCGACAGTATTTTGAACAACCCGGACAACTCGAACAAGCGCTTCACGCTCGTTTGGATGTCGCTGATGACCATTTTGCCGCCGCGGCTCTTCACCAGCTTGTATCGTCCAAGGATAACGCCCAGACCGGAGCTGTCCATGAATTGCAAATCCTTCAGGCTCAATACGACGTGATCGCAGCGCCCCCGAAGGATGGCATCCTCCATCTTGAACCTGACGACGTCCGCGGTATGGTGATCCAATTCTCCTCTAAGCCGAACGATCAATACGTTGCGGTGCTGCTCCAGCTCGACCTGTAAGCTCATGCGCTTTTCCCCTTTCGCTGCATTAGCTGCATGGTCACCAATTCTACGGCAGGCTCTCCCATTCCTGCCCTCCGACAAAACTAGAAGCTACGCGCGATAACGCGACAATATGCGCCAGCGCTAAAGGATCGGCGAACCGTCAATCCGCCATGAACAGCTTGCCCGTCGCCCGCTTGAACAGCATCCACCAGCCGGCGCGGTTTACGGTCACAGGCGATTCCACCGGGAATTCTTTGATGACCTCGTTGTTGCGATACACGACCAGCTTGCCGACCGGGTCTCCCGCTTGGACTGGCGCTTGGACGCGATTCAGGACGAGTTCGTGGCGGATGCCTTTGCCGGCGTCGCCTTTGCGAAGCAGAATGCTGTACGAATGTTTGGCGACGAGCGGCACTTTCTTCGTTGCGCCTTTCTCGATCGTGAACTCGCCGATGGCGTCGCCTTTTTTGTAGATCGGCACGTTCGTGAATTGGGCGAATGCGTAATCGAACAGATGCGACACTTCCGCGTTGCGGGTTTTCGTGTTCGGCTCTCCCATCACGACGGCGATCAATCTTAAATTCTCTCTGCGGGCCGTAGCCGACAGGCAGAACTTCGCTTCGTTCGTGTAACCGGTCTTGAGACCGTCCGCGCCGTGATAGAACCGTACCAGCTTGTTCGTGTTGACGAGCCAGAACGGTTTCTCGCTTGTCTTGCGCAAATGGTCTTGATAGAGTCCCGTATACTTCGTAATCCCTTCGTACTTCAGCAGCTCCCGGGACATGATGGCGATATCGTGGGCGGAGGATACGTGGCCTGCGGCAGGGAGGCCGTTGCAATTCTCGAACCTCGTATTTTTCATCCCTAATTGCGCCGCTTTGTCGTTCATCATCGCCACGAATTGCTGCTCGCTGCCCGCGATCTTCTCGGCCAGCGCGACCGAAGCGTCGTTGCCGGAGGCAAGGGCGACGCCTTTGAGCATGTCGTCGACGGTCATCTCTTCGCCGGGTTCAAGGAAAATCTGCGATCCGCCCATGGATGCGGCGTATTCGCTCGTCTGCACTTTGTCGGTCAGCTTCAGGCGTCCTTCATCGATCGCTTCCATCACGAGCAGCATCGTCATAATCTTCGTAATGCTGGCCGGAGGCAGCTTGGCGTTGCTGTTCTTCTCGTAAACGACGGTGCCGCTGTCCGCATCCATCAGAATGGCGGATTTGGCGCTGGCGGCAAGACCGGCGATCGGTACCGATGCCTGCCCTTTCCCCTCCTCCGCCCATGCCGCGGACGGCAATAAAAGCAGCGCGGCTAGCGCGATGACGAATCCTCGGTACCCTCTTACGCGAAATCGGCTTGCGTTCAATGATGGCTCTCCTCTCGGCCGGATCACGGCCATGTTGTCTGGACTTCTTCCCTTCAGTCTTTCCTTTCGGAAAGAAATATATTCCATACGCAGTCTTCGCCGAAGCAGAAAAAAGCCGACCTCCTTGTTTGGAGATCGGCATCGGCGGCTACACGACGGCGTCTATTTTCGTTTGCGGCGCGACCGAGCACCTTTTGCACACTTGAATCGTCTTCCTGCTTGCCGGCGTTCGCGGGTAGAGCAGCTTGATCCGGGTAGAACCGCATACCGGACATGTTCCTCTCCCTCGCGCCGGCAAGTTGTACAACGAGCGTCCCCGCTTCGATTTAGCCATGGCTATTGGCCCTCCTCATAGACGAATCATACGTTCTCTACTAGTAGATGCGGACAGCCTGGCGGAAATGTCTCGGAGTTGGAGCGGGATGGGGCAGCAGCGCGGCGGCATCGAGCTGCTGCCCATCCTGAGCGAAGGGGATATCGTTGTAAAGGCGCAAAAAAGCCCCACCGTCCGCTCAGGACGATGAGGCTAACTTACACCGCAGCTTACATCTTAGGCAGCACGTTCAGCACGAGGGACAGGAATTGTTCCTTCACGAGCTCCGTCGTCTCCATGACCTCCTGGTGGGACAGCGGTTGGTCGAGAATGCCGGCGGCCATATTGCTGATGCACGATATGCCGAGCACTTCGATGCCGGAATGTCTGGCTACGATCACTTCCGAGACGGTCGACATGCCGACCGCGTCCGCGCCCAACGTGCGGAACATGCGGATTTCCGCCGGCGTCTCGTAGTTCGGCCCCAGCAGGCCTACGTATACGCCTTCCTGCACCGAGAAGCCGAGCTCCGCCGCCGTTTCCTTGGCAATGGCGCGCAGCCTGCGGCTGTATGCCTCGGACATGTCAGGGAAACGAGCGCCGAGCGCGTTATCGTTAGGTCCGATCAGCGGGTTGCGGCCCGTTAAATTCAAGTGGTCCGAGATCAGCATCAGGTTGCCCGGCTTATACGACATATTCACGCCGCCGGCCGCGTTCGTCGCTAGCAGCGTACGGACGCCGAGCGCCTTCATGACGCGCACGGGGAATGCCGTACGCTCCGGCTCGTAGCCTTCGTACATATGGAACCGGCCGCGCATAAGCACGACGTTCCTTCCCTGCAGCCTGCCGATGACAAGCTCGCCAGCGTGGCCTTCGACCGTGGATACCGGAAAATGAGGGATGTCCGCATAGTGGATCGTCACCGCATCCTCCAGTTGTTCTCCCAGTACGCCCAGGCCGGAGCCTAGAATGAGGCCGATCTCCGGCGTAACGCTCGTCGTGGACCGAATATACGCGGCCGCTTCGTCGATTACCGCTTTCGTGATTAAGTTGGACATCCTGATCTCTCCTCGTATCGCTATAATGATTATCGCAGCAGCTTTAGAAAGCTATTGCCGTGAGTCGCGAACGACACCCCGAAGTTATCGGCGATCGTCGCTGCCAAATCCGCGAAGCTAGGCCTCGTCTCCAACCGCCCGCCGGCCGCGAAGCTTGGGCTGTATACCAGCAACGGCACGTACTCGCGCGTATGGTCGGTTCCGGCATGCACCGGATCGTTCCCGTGATCGGCGGTAATGAGCAGCAGATCGTCCTTGCCGGTTGCCGCCATGAGCTCGGGCAGCGCGCGATCGAATACTTCCAGCGCGCGTCCGTAACCTTCCGGATCGCGGCGATGGCCGTACAAGGAATCGAAGTCGACCAGGTTCGTGAACAACAACCCGCTAAAGTCCTTGTTCATCTCGCGGACCGTCACGGCGATGCCGTCTTCATTGCTCTTCGTCGGGTATGCGGCCGTGATGCCTTCCCCGCTGAATATATCGTTGATTTTCCCGACTGCGGTCACGTCGCGCCCCGCCTGCTTCAACGCGTTAAGCACGGTCGGCTGAGGCGGCTTCACCGCGTAGTCGTGCCGGTTCGCCGTGCGCTTGAACGCTCCAGGCTTACCGATATAAGGACGCGCGATGACGCGGCCGACCGCGTATTCGTCCGCCAGCGTGAGCCTCCGGGCGATTCTGCACGCGTCGTACAGCTCCTCGAGCGGAATGATTTCCTCGTGGGCGGCCAATTGGAATACGCTGTCGGCGGACGTATAGACGATCCACGCCCCCGTCTTCATTTGCTCCTCGCCAAGCTCGTCCAATATTTCCGTGCCGGAAGCCGGTTTGTTGCCGATGACGGATCTGCCGGTCGCATCCTCGAACTGCGCGAGCAAAGCCTGCGGAAAACCGTCCGGAAACGTGCGGAACGGCGTGTCGATCCGCAAGCCCATGAGCTCCCAATGGCCGGTCATCGTGTCTTTGCCGACGGATACTTCGGCCATTTTGCCATGATAGCCGACAGGCGACGGTTCAGGCTGCCAATCCGAGATCGGGGCGATATTCGCCAAACCTAGCTTCCTCATATTCGGCAGCGATAGGGCCGTAACCCGCTCCGCGATATGTCCGAGCGTATGCGAACCGACGTCTCCGTAGTTCGCCGCATCGGGTAATTCTCCGATCCCGACGCTGTCGAGAACGATTACCGTTACTTTACCGAAACCCATGCTGGTTTCCCCTTTATCATTCGAGTCTTGACGTTCTAGCCCGCGGATGGCTCATCTCGTACACTTCTTTGAGCTTAAGCTTGGCGGGCGGCTGGTACGCTTGCGTCGTCGCCGGCGCGGCATGTCCGAGCATTTCCTGAACGGCGCGCAGATCGGCACCGTTGCCGAGCAAATGCACGGCGAAAGACTGCCGGAGCGTATGCGGCGATATATCGATGCCTAGCTGCGCGGCGTATTTTTTCATGATTTTCCAGAACCCCTGCCGCGTCAATCGCCCTCCGAGGTTGTTGACGAAGATCGCGCTTATCGGCTTGTCCGGATGGAGGAGCCTCGGCCGCGATTGTTCCATATAACGGGTCATCCACTCCGTGCAATGAGAACCGATCGGTACCATTCTTTCCTTCCCCCGCGAACCTAAGCATAGCAAAAAACCCATATCCAGTCGAATATGGCCGATATCGAGCGCGATCATCTCCGACACCCGCAAACCCGAGGCGTATAGCAGCTCCAACATCGCTCTGTCCCGCAGCCCATGGTCCGTGCGCACGTCCGGGAGCTCGAGCAGCTTGACCATCTCTTCCGTCTCGATCGCTTGGGGCGGCTTGCGCTCGATCTTCGCCGATTCGAGCTGCATCGCCGGATTGTAATCGAGCGCGCGGCGTATCGCCAGCTCGTTGCAGAAAGCGCGGATGGACACGATTCTGCGGTTGACCGTGGCAACGGAACGTCCTTCCGCTCGCAGCTTATTCAAATAGGTTTGAATATGAAAAGTCCGTATTTCGGTCGGTTTCGTAACGCCGGCGGCTTCCATCATGGCGATAAAATCGTTCAAGTCGCTCCTGTAGCTCTGCAAAGTGTTCGCGGATATGGAGCGTTCTTGCTCCAGCTCGCCTAAATAGGCGCGCAGCCAATCGCGAAGCGTCGTCATCTCCGTCGTCCTCTATTCTGTATGCTATTCTCCGAGCCAATAAAACAACCGAAGCCGATCGCCCGGAGAAACCGAAGGGTCGTTCCCATCTCCCGATTGGAACACCTTCTCCGCTCTGCCTTCCGGGACTTTATACGGATCTCTCGGCTTCAACCAGTCGTGAAACAGGCTGAAAAAATGATGCACGAAAAGCGTCAATACGACGAAAAGGAGCGTAAATTGCAGTCGCTCCCGCCATTTGTTGACCGTCTCTTGCATACAGCTTCCCCCTCTTGTCCCTGCACGGTATTAATCCGTATGAACGAAAAGGGGAAATGATTCATGCTTATCCTAATACGCTTTGAAGCTCAGTGTAATTCATTCCGACTGCATGCGCAACGCTGTTGTGCGTGATGACGCCCTTGTGCGCATTGACCCCGAGCGCAAGCGCGGGGTTCATCGTCACCGCCGCTTCGAAGCCTCTCGACGCGAGCTGCAGGACGTAATCGATCGTCGCGTTCGTAAGCGCCAGCGTGGACGTCCGAGGAACGGCTCCCGGCATGTTGGCGACCGCGTAATGGATGACGCCGTGTTTCTCGTACGTCGGATGCTCGTGCGTCGTCACGCGGTCGATCGTCTCGATCGAGCCGCCTTGGTCTACCGCCACGTCGACGATGACCGCGCCTTTTTTCATCGTCGTGACCATCTCTTCCGTGACGAGCCTTGGCGCTCTCGCGCCGGGAACGAGCACCGCGCCGATGAGCAGATCGGCTTTGCGCACCGCGTTCGCGATGTTGTAAGGGTTGCTCGACAGCGTCCGCAGCCGTCCTTGAAACACGTCGTCCAAATATCGCATCCGCTCGCTGTTTTTCTCGATCACGACGACTTCGGCCCCTAACCCCAGCGCCATCTTGGCCGCGTTCGTTCCGACGATGCCGCCGCCGATAATGACGACCTCCGCTGGCGGTACGCCCGGAACGCCGCCTAGCAGCACGCCGCGTCCGCCGAAGTATGCCTCGAGGTATTTCGCGCCTTCCTGAACGGACATGCGCCCGGCCACTTCGCTCATCGGGACGAGCAAGGGCAAGCTGCCGCTGGGCATCTGGATCGTCTCGTACGCGATGCCGGTCACCCGCCGATCGACAAGCGCCTTCGCCAGCTCCGTAGCCGCAGCCAGATGCAAATACGTAAAGAGGATCAAGCCTTCCCGGAAATAAACGAACTCTTCGGGAAGCGGCTCCTTCACTTTAACGATCATATCCGCGGTCGCCCACACCTCGGCGGCGCTTTCCGCGATTATCGCCCCGGCCGCCGCGAATTCCTCGTTCGAGAACCCGCTCCCGATTCCCGCGTCTTTCTGGACGATCACCTCGTGGCCTTGCTGCACGAGCATTCCGCAGCCGGCAGGGATGAGCGCGACGCGATACTCTTGAAGCTTGATTTCTTTCGGCAAACCGATAATCATGTCTTTCCCTCCCCGCCGCAATCTTCATTCGCCTGAATAGGATGCCCCTCCGGCAATCCTGCGCTTCATGGCGAACGCTGCCATGTCTTACATCAGTATACGTAACGAACGACTAGGAGGACGCACGGCCGCGAGGCGATCCGTTATCGCAGCAGTTGCTCGATCTCGTCCGTTAGCTCAAGCGGCTTTACCTGCGGCTCGAACCTCGCGATTTCAAGGCCGTCCGCGCCAACGAGAAACTTCGTGAAGTTCCAACGGATCTCTTCGCCCGTCAGATCGGTCAAGTAGCGGTATAGCGGATGGGAGCCAGGTCCGTTCACTTCGATCTTCGCGAGCACCGGGAAAGTCACGCCGTAATTCAGGGAGCAGAACTCGGCAATCTCTTCGGCGCTTCCCGGTTCCTGCTCTCCGAATTGGTTGCAAGGAAAACCTACGATGGACAAGCCTTTGTCCCCGTATCGTTCGTGCAGTTGCTGCAGCTCGGCGTACTGGGGAGTCAACCCGCACTGACTCGCCGTATTCACGATGAGCAGCGCTTTGTTCTTATAAGCTTCAAGCGTCGTAGATTCTCCGTTCGCTTTGCGAACCTCGTAGTTATAGATCGTCATTCTTCAGTTCCTCCTCGATTCCGTTCGGTTGTACTTTGGTCATCATCGATGCGATGTGCTTTCTGAGCGCGTCCGCTTCTTCCAGGGTTACCCCAGCCTGGCAGAACATCCGCCCCGGAACGTCCCGCGCCTGCTCCTTCAGCTTCTTGCCTTGGTCAGTCAACGCGATAATGACGCTGCGCTCGTCGCTTGGATCTCTTGAACGCGTCAGATGTCCCATCGTCTCCAGCTTCTTGAGCAAGGGAGTCAGCGTCCCGGAATCCAGCAACAGCCTGGCGCCGAGCTGCTTGACGGCGACCCGATCATCCTCCCACAAAGCGAGCATCGTAATGTATTGCGTATACGTTAGACCGAGCTCTTTCAGATACGGCTGATAGCGTTTCGTGATTTCCCGCGAGAGCGCATATACCGCGAAACAAAGCTGATTGTCCAAACTTATTGCCGCGTCGCGTTGCATGAAACCCTCCTTCTGCCTATCTATCAATCGCCAATTAATTGCATGCAATCTAAATGAATGATCTCACTATAACATTCGCGTTACGGACGAGTAAAGCGTTGACTTTGCATTTTAAATTGTATACAATTTAATTTATATAAATCTATTGATTCAGCGAAAGGGCGTGTGAACGTATGTCCATCTACGAGATCGAAGTGAACGGCATCCGGGGCGAGACGAGAGACTTGTCCGAGTACCGGGGCAAAGTGATGCTGATCGTGAATACGGCGAGCAAATGCGGCTTTGCGCCCCAATACAAGGGACTGCAGAAGCTGCATGAATCGTACGCCGATCGCGGTCTTGCCGTTCTAGGTTTCCCCTGCAACCAATTCGCCGGACAAGAGCCGGACGACGAGGCGACGATCGCTCAGCAATGCGAGCTTAATCATGGCGTTACCTTCCCGCTCCACGCCAAAATCGAAGTCAAAGGCGCCGGCATTCATCCCCTGTATAAGTATTTGACGAAAGCGAAACGAGGTTTCCTCGGAACGAAGTCGATCAAATGGAACTTTACGAAATTCCTCGTCGATCGGAACGGCAGAGTCGTCCGCAGATTCTCGGCCACCGACACTCCGGAGCGAATCGAACGCTCCATCCGAGAGCTGCTATAGGAATCAAAAAAGCTATTCCGACGGCTTATCGCGTTGGAATAGCTTTATTATTATGGTTGCTCCGGCGGATTGTCCGGTTGGCATTTGGCGCAAATTCCTTGAAAGTCGAGCCGATGATCAAGGACGGTGAAACGGTATTCGGTCTCCAGTCGCTCTTCCAGCGGCAGGAGCCAATCTTCCATGATCTCCGTCATCGATCCGCACTTTACGCAGATCAAATGGTGGTGGTGATGCTTGTTGCTTTCCGTCCGCAAGTCGTAGCGCGCGACTCCGTCCCCGAAGTTCATCTTCTCGACGACGTGCATCTCGGTAAGCAGCTCAAGCGTCCGATAGACGGTCGCCAGACCGATTTCGGGCGCTTTGTCCTTAACGAGCATGAAAACGTCCTCTGCGCTCAAATGATCTTCTTCGTTCTCTAGCAGCACGCGCACCGTTGCTTCCCTTTGCGGAGTAAGCTTGTAGCCCTGGGCTTGCAATTGTTGTTTCACTTTTTCAATGCGGGCTTCCATCGTTTCCCCTCCGGTCGCAAACACAGCATGCTTCCATTATAGGTCGCGCCCGTTCGATAAGTCAAACCCTCTAAATGATAGACATTCTCATCCAAAAGGCGGTAAAACTCGCTATTCTCGCACGGCATTCGTCACCTGCGCGTCGACCGGAGGCGCTAATTGGGAGAGCACAACCGGCGCTACGAACGCTTCGTATAGCGCAGCGCAGAGCAGTACGGCCAGCATTAATCCGGTAACCGCCGTGTGGGCGAGAAAAGGCGGCAGCAGTTGACCCTTCCTGCGGAACAACCTCTCGCGGACGAGGAAAAAGGCGAATCGGGCAGCGGAGACGCTGGCGATGAGCAACGCCGGCACGACGATCGCGTTCGGCAGCGCCGTCGAAGCCAGGAAGAAGAGCACCCCTTTCCAAGCAAGTTGGTCCACGAGCAGCGCGACGGCAAATCCGATCAGCATCCCTTTCAGAAAATCCAGCACGAGAACGAGCGGCAACCCGATGACCGATACGCCGAGCAGCCAGATCAGCCCCAGCCATTTGCCGTAGAAAATAAAGCTGTCCCAGAACGCAGCCGCGTGATCGAATTGATCCGCATGCCGGATCGACGACAGATAGAGGTCCATCTGATCGGCAAGCTCCTGCTGCTGTTCGAGCGTCAGCGCGCTGGCGAGGAAGACGCCGAACACCGCGCCGACGACGATCAACGCCAGCATGAAGACGTACAAATTCAATTTGTCGCGAGCCGACATATTCCACAATCGAAGCTTCACGGCGACTCCCTCCCGTCCGACAACGCTAAGTTCGCGAGCTTCCTCGTAACCTATGTGTATGTGGACAGGCCGCGATTATGCGCCCCCGATCTTGCCGTATGCTCCGCCTGCCCCTGCTGTGAAGGAAATTCTGCCTTCTCGGGCGGCGACGATCAGCGAAGCGATCCGCTCGCCGGCGACGGCCGCCAATGCTTCTTCGGAAGCGCGGTGCAGCACTTCCATCTCCGTTCCTGCTTCCGCGAGCAGCCGTTCTCTCATCTTAGGGCCGACGCCCGGGATGAAGCTAAGCGGCGCTTGCGGCCTATACGGCGCGCGATGCGGCGGGAGCATTCCCTCCGCGCGGTCGGCAAGCTGATCGACCCGGCCCGACACTCCGCGTACGAGCTTGGTGCCGCCGCAATTCGGGCAAGCTTCCGGCGAGCCGGAAGGCAGCGCGGTTTCGCAGGCGACGCAATAGCTGGAATGATATTTGCCGAGCTGCGGATGCAAGCCGTAATTGGCGAGCACCTTGCGTCCGGAATCGCGGCGCAGCGCCAATCGCAGTTCGTCGAACGAAGGCTCGGCGACGAGAAGCTCGTTGCATTCCCTGCCGATCATGCCCGTCGAATGAGCGTCCGAATTCGTCAGCAGCGTATACCGGTCGAGCTCGGATAGTCGTCCGGCCATGAGCGCGTCTGCGCTAAGTCCAAGCTCGACGGCTGCGATGCCTTCCGGATCGAGCCGATCGGCGAGACGGTCGGCCGAGCAGCCGAGCAACCCGCGATGCGGCGTAAAGACGTGCGCGGGCGCGAGCAAGCCGCCGCGGGATACCAGCTCGCGCTGCAGCTCCCTTCCGGACGACCTCACGCGCTGCGAGCTAAGGTTGACGTTCGTCACCCGGGGCTTTAGCCACTCCGTCCATGCCTCCATCGCCTGCAAATCCGGCAGAAACCCGAGCAGGTGATAAGGCCCCCCTCCCTCGTCCCGCACTTCCATCTCCGCCCCGAGCAGAAGCGTCGTATTCCGGTAACGTATGCCGCCGCCGGCAATCTCCGTCATCTCGCCGCTTTCGAGGCTCGTTCGGATGTCCGCCTGCACGGCGGGCGAATGGCAATCGATGATGCCGATCAGAGCGATTCCTTTGCGCTCCGACGCTTCCTGCGCGATCGAGCGGAACGTCAGGTTTTTGCTGCCGCTGATTTTGACCGGTTGGCCGCTATCGCTGCGTCCGATGTGCACATGTAGGTCTGCGAATACAGGCTGCAGCGTCATCAGAACAATCCCGTCAGCGAATAGATGCGCCAAGCCTGAACGGCCAGCAGCGTCTTCGCGTCGCATATCCGTCCGTCTCTCACGTATTCGAGCGCTTGTTCGAGCGTAATCGCTTCGCAAGTCAGAAACTCGTCCTCGTCAGGACGCAGCTCTCCTCTGTCCAGTTCTTCCGCGAAATAAAGGTGAATGATTTCGTCGGCGAAGCCCGGAGACGTAGAGAACGAGTGCAGATGCACGATGGACTTCGCTTGAAATCCCGTTTCCTCTTCCAACTCCCTAAGCGCTGCAGCCTCCGGAGCTTCGCCCGCGTCGAGCTTGCCCGCAGGAACTTCCGTCTGCGCCTTTTCCAAAGGTTTGCGATATTGCTCGACGACGAGCATTTTCCCGTCCAGCAAAGCTAGAACGGCAACGGCTCCAGGGTGGCGGACGATCTCCCGCGTCGCCGTCTCGCCGTTCGGCAACGTAACCGTATCTACCTGAAGCGAAATGACCCGTCCCTCGAAGATCGGTTTGGTCGCGATCGTGGCCTCGTAGAACGGATGCTTGCTGCCCTCTTGTTCGGTCATTGCGGTTCCTCCTGTCATAGGTTCGCCAGAATGGTCATAAGTTCAACATATAGGCTTGTCCGCCGGATTGCAAGCTAGTCGGCTATGCAGGCACTGCCGCTCAAGAGAGGTGCTCCGTTATGCTCAAAAAATACGCCGACCCGAACACGCTCCGATACGTAGGCAAAGCATGGGAAATTCGCCGCGCGCTTCGCCAAGAGCAACGAAGCAAAGGCGGCGATACGCCGCTTATCGTCGCGCTTCGGCTGCCAATCGAACGACCGCGCTCGCCATGGCGGTAGGCTGGTCGCTGCGTAACTCGATCTCACCGCGCTATTTCGTGCATCCCCGCCGCTTTCTCGACGACACAGCGTTTTCGATTGTCGTACAGAGCGACAATATCGGGGGGTGCTGCACGGAATCTCCCTCAGATTGTAGCTGAGATCGACGATCTTGGAGAGGGGTAGGCTAAAAATAAAACGGTGGCGAGATCGCCACCGTTTAACTTTATCGATGAAGGTTACATATTCGGAATTTCACGAAGGGAACAGCCGCCGGAAGGAGATACATGTTCCTGACCAACCTTCCATCGACTTCTTTATCCTAATTATTTCCGCGACGCCGTTTCCCCAACGATGGCGATCACGAGTTCGGTCACTTTGACGAGATCGTCCGCTTTGATGCGTTCGTTCGTCGTGTGAATGTCCTCGTAACCGACGGCCAGGTTGACGGTCGGCACGCCGTTGCCGTTGAACATGTTGGCGTCGCTGCCGCCGCCGGAGGCGAACGTGCGCGGCGTCAAGCCGATCGAGGTAATCGCGGCTTTGGCAACCTGCACGACTTCGTCTTCGTCGCCATAGTTGTACGCCGGGTAAATCGTGATCGTCTGGAAGTCGAATTCCGCGCCGTACTCTTTCGCCGCTGCGGCGACCGCTTCGCGCATCGACTCGACTTGGCGCTCCATCTTCTCCTGCACTTGGCTGCGGGCTTCGGCGTAAATTTTGATCGTATCCACGACGATGTTCACCTCGCCGCCGCCCTCGAACCGGCCGATATTCGCCGTCGTCTGGCTGTCGATGCGGCCCAGTCTCATCAGAGATACCGCTTTGGAGGCGACTTGAACGGCGCTGATGCCGTCTTCCGGGTTCACGCCGGCATGCGCGGCTTTGCCTTTGATCGTAATGAATTGACGCGAGTTCGTCGGCGCGGCGACCGCGATCGCGCCGACTTCGCCGTTCGAATCGAGCGCATAGCCGAATTTCGCGCGAAGGCGCGAGCCGTCCATCGCCCGCGAGCCGAGCAAGCCGGACTCTTCGCCGACGGTAATGACGAACTGGATCGGCCCGTGAGGGATGTTGTTCTCCTTCAATAGACGGACCGCCTCGAGCATTGCCGCCAACCCGGCTTTATCGTCGGAGCCTAGAATCGTCGTGCCGTCGCCGCGGATATAACCGTCGTCGTCGAGGCGCGGCTTAATGCCTTTGCCCGGCGATACCGTATCCATATGGGAGGTGAACAGCAGCGCAGGCACGTTCTCTTGTCCCGCGCTCGCCGGCAGCCATGCGAATAAATTATTCGCGCCATGACCGATTTTGGCGCCTACGTCGTCTTCGGTCACTTCAAGGCCGAGCGCCTCGAACTTGCCGCGCAGCACCTTGCTGATTTCGGTTTCGTATTTCGTCTCGCTGTCGATCCGAACGAGCTCCATGAACTCGGAAATTAAACGTTCTCTCTGTACCATTATCTTTCCTCCTGAACGCGCCTATTTTATAATAAAGAGACAACCGATCGAAAAGAGGGACTTTACCGATGAACAACCGCCTAATGAAAATCGTCGTCTACGCCGTTTTAGTTACCATGGTGGTATCGACGATCGTCATGAGCCTTGGATTTCTGTTTCAATAGCGCCTTCCTCTGCGTGCTCGCTCTCGAACGCGTCCATGAAGTGCGGGATGATCCGGCGTCCGATTTCCTCAACGCTTAGCGTCAATCCGGTGAGCGCTTCGATCGAAGTTACGCCGTATTGGGCAATCCCGCAAGGAATGATCCCCTGAAACCCGTCTTGCTCTACGTTGCGCTTGACGTTCAAAGCAAACCCGTGACTGGTGACGAAACCTCGCCGGGAACGGGCTTTGTTGAATTTGACGCCGATCGCGGCGATCTTAACGTCCCCGACCCAGACGCCGGTATACTCCGGCTTCCTTCCGCCTTCGATACCGAATTCGGCCAGCAGACGAATAATCGCTTCCTCAAGCGTCCGCAAATACTTATGTAAATCAAGTCCTGCCGCGTCCAAATACAACAGCGGGTATCCGACAAGCTGCCCGGGGCCGTGATACGTAATATCTCCGCCGCGGTCGATCTCGTATAGGGAAATCCCTCGCCTGTCGAGCTCCTCCGCGCCGTATAGCAGATGCTCCGGATGACGGTCGGAACCGATCGTGTACGTCGGCGGATGCTCTAGCAGCAGCAGCGTCTCGCCCCGTTCCTCGCGATCGATCTCCCGCACGAGATTCTTCTGCAACTCCCAAGCTTCGCCGTAGTCGATCATGGATAACCATTGCGTCGATATCGTTCTCATAACGATGACCGGGCCTCCTCCCTGCGTGACATTATCCATTGTAACGCAATAAAAACGCCGACTCAATTCGTTGGCGCATACAGACGTCAAGAGGCTGTCCCTCGGTCCGAGATGACCGGACGGAACAGCCCTCTTGCAGTCGGGATTACTCTATTAATACAGCTTCGTGTCCATATTGTAGCTTTCAAGGATGGCCTTGATCCGCTGATGGAACATACCGCAAATGACTCCGTCCAGAATCCGGTGGTCGAACGACAAGCATAAGTTAACCATGGACCGTACGCCGATCATGTCGCCGATGACGACGGGACGCTTCACGATCGCCTCGAACGTGAGAATGGCAGCCTGCGGGAAGTTGATGATCGGATAGGACAGGACCGATCCGAACGTGCCGGTGTTGTTGAGCGTGAACGTACCGCCTTGCACGTCGTTCAGCTTAAGCTTGCCCTCGCGGGTCCGTTTCGCCAAGTCGTTGATCTCGTGAGCGAGCCCGACGATATTCTTCTGGTCGGCGTTGCGGATCACCGGAGTCAGTACGGAGCCTTCCGTACCGACGGCCATCGAGATGTTAATATCGCGCTTGACCGTAATTTTGTCCGTCGCCCAGACGGAGTTCATGATCGGGAACTCTTTGATCGCCGATACGACCGCGTTCATCAGGAACGGCATATACGTAAGGTTAATGCCTTCGTTCTTCATGAAGTCGTCCTTAAGCTTGGAACGCAGTTGAACGAGGTTCGTCAGATCGACCTCGATCATCGTCCAAGCATGCGGGATCTCGTTCATGCTCTGTCGCATATTCTTAGCGATCGTATTGCGGATCGGGGTAACGTCGATGTAGTATTCGCGTCCCGGTGCCGTCGCGCCTTCGACGACGACGGTCGGGAGGTCCGACGTCTCGGCGATGCGAGGCGCACGGATCGGCGCTGCCGGTGCGACACGCGATTGCGCCGCTGCCCCGGGCTTGTATTCAAGCACGTCCTTACGCGTAATGCGTCCGCCTTCGCCCGTGCCCGTCACCAAGCCTAAGTCGATGCCGCGTTCGGCAGCGATTCTCTGCACAGCCGGCGAATAGCGGGCTCTCATCGGTGCGTTCGCATCGAACCCCGCCGCGGCTGCTGCCGCGACGCCGGTAGGCCGCGCGTTCGTCTGCGACTGCACGGGTTGTTGGATAGTCGGAGCAGACGTCGCGGCAGGCGTATCCTCCGCCTCCGCCTCCGTCTCGACGAGACAGATCGCGGCGCCAACCTCGATCGTCTCGCCCGCCCCGGCCAAAATTTTGACGAGAGTTCCTTTCACCGTGGAAGGGAGCTCCGCGTTCACTTTATCGGTGATGAGCTCGCAAAGCGGCTCGTACATATCCACGCTGTCCCCCGGCTGCTTCAACCATTGATCGATCGTTGCGGATACGAGCGATTCGCCGAGCTGCGGCATCGTTACTTCGACGATTTGTTTTGCCATAAACAATCTCCTTCCTGCAACCGGCTGCCGGTCTTCTAGTACCGCGCCAACTCAAGCATGGCCGATTTGACTTTCTCTTTGTTGAGCAGAAAATGCTTCTCTCCCGGCGGGTTAATCGCCATTGCCGGAATGTCCGGGCCGCACAGCCTGCGGATCGGCGCATCAAGATCGTAAAGCAGCTCTTCGGCGATCATCGCGGCGACTTCCGCGCCGACTCCGCCGGTCTTGTTATCTTCGTGTATGATAAGAACTTTGCCCGTCTTCGCAGCGGCTTCGAGAATCGCTTCCCGATCGAGCGGTTGAATCGTGCGCAAATCGAGAATATGCGCTTCGACGCCTTCGTCCCGCGCCAGCTCTTCTGCCGCCTGCATGGCAAAATGCAGCGGCATGCTATATCCGATAACCGTAATGTCGCTGCCTTCTCTCATGACGTTCGCTTTGCCGATCGGAACGATGTAGTCTTCGTCCGGCACTTCGTCCGAGATGAGACGATAGCACTTCTTGTTCTCGAAGAACAGCACAGGATCCGGGTCGCGGATGGCCGCCTTCAGCAAGCCTTTCGCGTCGTAAGCCGTTGCCGGAGCTACGATCTTAAGGCCCGGCGTGCCGAAAAACACCGACTCCGGACATTGGGAATGGTACAATCCGCCGAAAATCCCGCCGCCGATCGGCGCGCGGATGACGATCGGACAATCCCAATCGTTATTGGAGCGATAACGGATCTTCGCCGCTTCGCTAATTATTTGATTCGTTGCCGGGAACATGAAGTCGGAGTATTGCATCTCCGCGACCGGTCTCATTCCGACCATCGCCGCACCGATCGCTACGCCGGCGATCGCGGATTCCGCGAGCGGAGTATCGATCGCCCGCTCCTCGCCGAATTGCTGGTAGAGGCCTTTGGTCGTGCCGAATACGCCGCCCTTCTTGCCGACGTCCTCGCCGAGGACGAATACGCTGCCGTCGCGTTCCATCTCTTCCTTCATGGCCAGACGAATCGCTTCGATATATTCGATGACCGCCATCAGCTCTTCACCTCGCTTGAATCCGCAAAGACGTACCGTTCCGAATCTTCCGCGGGCTGGAACGGGGCACGCTCCGCGTACTGGGTCGCTTCGTCGATGATCGCGCGAAACTCCGCCAGCAGCTTCGTTTCCTGTTCGTCGGACCATAACCCGGCTTCGACGAGATAATTTCTGAAGCCGTCGATCGGGTCGTTCTGCTTAAACGGCTCGACTTCTTCCTTCGTCCGATAATCCAAATCGTTGTCCGTCGTGGAGTGTCCCGTCACGCGGTACGAAATAATCTCGACGAGCGTCGGCCCTTCGCCGGCGATCGCCCGCTCGCGCGCTTCTTTCACGACGCGGTACACTTCGAGCGGATCGTTGCCGTCCACCCGGATGCCCGGAAACCCGTATCCGATCGCGCGCTCGTAAATGTTGCCCCGCGTCTGCTTCGACAAAGGAACGGAAATCGCGTATTGGTTGTTCTGACAAACGAAAATAACAGGCAGCTTATGCACGCCGGCAAAGTTGCAGCCTTCATGAAAATCGCCTTGGTTGCTCGATCCGTCTCCGAACGAGACGATAGACACGGATTTCTCCCCGCGCATCTTCGCGGCGAGCGCGATGCCGGTCGCATGCGGCACTTGCGTCGTTACGGGACTCGAGCCCGTTACGATGCGCAGGCGCTTGGAACCGAAGTGACCCGGCATCTGGCGTCCCGCGCTGTTCGGATCTTCCTCTTTAGCGAACAGGGCCAGCATCAGGTCTTTGACCGTCATGCCGACGGAAAGCACGAAGCCGTAATCCCGGTAGTAAGGCAAGAACCAGTCGGTCGTCGTATCCATCGCGAACGCCATGGCGACTTGCGACGGCTCTTGCGTAATGCCCGAAATATGAAAATTCACTTTGCCCGCGAGCTTAAGCAATTGGCCTCGCTCGTCGTACTTTCGAGCAAGCTGCATCATTCTGTACATCTCGACGACTCGCTCGTCGGATAAGCCTAACCGGGCATGCCTTGAAGTTTGCTGGACGGAACCGGACTGTTTCATAGGCGCGTCCTCCTAGCTTTCACTTTGTATTATAACCTGGTCTTAATACTTGAACTTAATCCCTATTATACTCTCCTTGGTAACAAAAAGAAACGTCCAACTACACAAGGTTTCCAAGCACGCTTCGGCGCGCCTGGAGCTGTGCAGGGACGATGCGGCATGCCGCGGTTTCGGTATGGTTAAGCGTGTCCGGCTCCTCCGTCCAACGCCAGCATGACTTCTTGCAAAGCTTCGGAGAGCGTCGGATGCGGATGGACCGCGCGGCCGATCTCCCAAGGCACGGCATCCAGCAGCTTTGCGAGCGACGCTTCGGCGATCAGATCGGTCGCGTGCGCGCCGACGAGATGAACGCCGAGCAAGTCTCCGCTCTTCTCATCCGCGACGACCTTCGCGAACCCTTCGGCTTCGCCGTACACGAGCGCTTTGCCGAGAATTCGCAACGGAATTTTGGCCGTCTTCACGGCATGGCCGTTCGCCTTCGCGTCAGCTTCGGAATAGCCGATCGACGCGGCTTCCGGCCTTGAATAAATACAGCGCGGAATATCCCGGTCAGCCGAACGCGGCAGTTTCGTACCCAGCATATGATCGACCGCAACCGCGGCCTCGTGCATGGCTGCATGAGCCAGTTGAACGCCTCCGATGCAATCGCCGATCGCGTAGATGTGGGACTCTCCCGTCTGCAGCGTCTTCGCATCGACGACGACAAACCCTCTATCCGTCTTCACGTCCGTATTCTCCAACGTCAGATGCTCGACGTTGCCTTGACGGCCTACCGACACGAGCATCTTCTCCGCGCTCAGCGAATGCGTCTTATCGCCGAGAACGACGTCCGCATGCACGCCGCCTTCGTCAACCCGGCACGACTCGATCCGAAGCGCGGCGCCGGTCAGCACGCTGACGCCTCTCTTCTTAAGCGCTTTGGCCAGCTCCGAGCTGACGTCTCTGTCCTCGCCCGGCACGAGCCGGTCCGCAGCCTCTACGATCGTCACTTCCGCGCCGAAGTCGCTCAGCATCGAAGCCCATTCCACGCCGATGACGCCTCCTCCGACGATGACGATCGACTTCGGCAGTCTCGGCCAGCCGAACGCCTCGTCGCTCGTGACGACCGTCGTTCCGTCGTACGGCAATCCGTCTAACCGGCGTGGCCGCGATCCCGTCGCGATGATGACGTTCTTCGGCACGATGGTTTCGGTCTCGCCGTTATCGAGCGCGACGAACACCGATCCGCTGCGCGGAGAGAAAATATTAGGACCGATAATATTGCCGCTCCCGTGCAGCACCTGAATGCGATGCTGATTCATGAGCGCTTGCAAACCTTTATGTAATTGCTCGACGATTCCGGTTTTGCGCGATAGCACAGTCGTCCAATCGACGCGAATCTCCCCGTCCGGAACCTGCACGCCGTAGGCTGATGCTGCCACAGTCGTAGCATATACTTCCGCGCTTCGCAGCAGCGATTTGCTCGGAATGCAGCCGCGATGCAGACACGTGCCGCCAAGCTTGTCTTGCTCGATGATGACGACGCTGCGTCCGGCTTGCGCCGCCCTGACCGCCGCGGTGTAGCCTCCCGGCCCGCCGCCGATAATGGCGACATCGACTTCGATTGGCATTGCGTTTCCCCTCCGTATAGTTGCTCGCTCTCTATTGTACATCGTTTTGCCGCTAGGAACAAAACCCCCGGGAAAATGTGCCAATGTGACGCTTTCATAGACAATAAACCCTGGAATCGTTATGATTATAGAAGTGGAAGGAGGGCCCTTATCATCCTATGAAATTAATTATTCAGAGGCTCATCGCCATTCTGCTTCTCGTTATTCCCGGCCTGTCGGCCGCCAAAGGGTTCCTGCTTATGAAAGACGCCCTCTTCGATTACTTCGCGGATATGGGCGACGTGAAGATTACTCCGAACTTCGCCTGGGGATCTTTCGTTCTCGGAGCGTTCTTGTTTCTGCTAGGGATCGCCTTTATCGGCGGATGGGTGTTCTATCGCGACCGCAAGCGCAATTATTTGGCCCCGCGCTTTCGTCCCAAACGGCCGCCGCGTCCTCAACCAGCGCCCGAAGACAACCAAGCGGAATGATAAACGGATTGCATACCAAAGAGGCTCCTGCGCCCAATCGGGCACAGGAGCCTTCGTCGTTGTTCCGCGGCTTATTCGGTCGTTGCCGATGCCGAAGCCGACGGCGAAGCTTCAGGCGATACGGACGGAGAAGCTTGCGCATCTTTCTTCTCGCCGATTTTCTCCCAATGGTTGTCCGCTTTAAGCTTGTCCATCCACGTCGTGCCGTTCGTGTTCAACTGTTCTTGCCAGTACAACGTCTGAACGTCCGGCTCCTGGATGTCCGTAACCTTGATGATGTGGTAGCCGAAATCCGATTTGACCGGTTCGCTGACCTCTCCGACTTTAAGCTTGAAGGCGGCTTCCTCGAATTCCGGAACCATCTGGCCGGAACCGAAGTAGTCCAGATCGCCGCCGTTAACGGCCGAACCCGTATCGGTAGACTTCGATTTCGCCAGTTCCGCGAAGTCTTGTCCTGCTTTCAAATCAGCCTCGATCGCGTCCGCTTCCTCTTTCGTTGCCACGAGGATGTGAGAAGCTCTTACCTTTTTCTGCGCCGCGATCGCATCTTTATTCTCGTCCGCGTACGCTTGGATCACCGCGTCCGTTGCCGGGTTCTGGTTCTGGTAAAGCAACTTCCTCAGCAGAGTAGGCGCGACTTGTTTCTGTTTCAATTCATCCATCGAAATGCCTTGTTGATCGAGCGCTTGCTGCAGCGCTTCCATACCGCCGAAGTTGCCTGCAAAATCAGTGACTTCTTTATCCAACTGGTCGTCCGTTACGGCAATGCCGGCTTTGTCAGCCAGCTGCTTAACCAGCTTGTTCTCCGCGACGGAGTCTACCATCTGGGAAATCTGATCCCCGAACAGCATGTCTTCCATTCCTTCGTAGAAGTCGGCTTTCGATAACGCGCCTCCGTCGTACTTCACGAGCTTCTCTTTCGAACCGCCCATCGGATTGATAATGAGCACGACGGCCAGCGCGGCGACCGCGACAACCGACACGACGATCCAAGGCCAAGCCGGCATCGCCGATTTAGGGGCATTAGGCGCTTGTTGTACAGGGTCGGCGCTCAGCAATGCTTCATTCTCTTCCCGTTCCGTCTCCAAGTCAAGCGTCTCCGCGTGATCGCGATTGTCGCTCTCCGGCGCGTTCGCTTGCTCTTTATTCCATTCGTTCATTGCGATGTTGCCTCCTCAATAGTAGTGAATCTTCGTCGGGCTCGAACTGACTCACCTCTTATTTAAAAAAACTAACCTCCCTACTATATCAGATTTTCGAGATCGTACATTAAAACAAGATGAAAAATAACGACGAAAAAAAGAGCAGTTATTTTACAACAATTTGCAGTTATTTCGTCTGCTTCCTGATCAAAATAGTTGAATAACAACGATTTGCAGTTAGTTTCCAGCCAAAAGCTACAACTCCAGCGTTGATGTCCAATTAACAGTCGATCTGTTGTTATTTTCCCCAGAACACCCGATTTCCTAAAAATAACTATCGATTTGCTGTTAATGTGTTCGCGGTCGCTAGCCATGAACAATGAACCGGCTACTAGAGCATAAAAAAACCGCCTATCGGCGGTTTTTAGTCTAGCTGTAATCCTTACCCTGAGCCTCCTAGCTCACCTTGTGCTCGATGCGGAGCTTGTCGGCTACCATGGCGATGAACTCGGAGTTCGTCGGCTTCGACTTCGCGATGTTGATCGTGTAGCCGAACAGGTGGCTGATGCTGTCGATGTTGCCGCGCGTCCAAGCGACTTCGATCGCATGGCGGATCGCGCGTTCGACTCGGCTTGGCGTCGTCTTGAATTTCTCGGCGATCGCCGGGTACAGCGTCTTCGTGATCGCTCCGAGAATTTCGATGTTGTTATACACCATCGTGATCGCTTCGCGCAAATATTGATACACTTTAATATGCGCGGGAACGCCGATCTCGTGGATGATGCTCGTAATGTTGGCATCGAGATTTTTCGGTTTGCCGATCGGCACGATATTCGAGCGAATCGCGCTTCCTGCCGCCGAAGAAGCGGAGGACGACACGGATACCGGGGATGACACGCCGGCCAGTTGACGAATCCGGTTAGCGAGAACGTCCATGTCGAACGGTTTCAATATGTAGTAGGATGCTCCGAGTTGCACCGCTCTTTGCGTAATGTTCTCTTGGCCGAATGCCGTCAGCATAATGATTTTAGGCATCGGCGATAAATTCATATCCCGCAATTTCTCCAGTACGCCCAGGCCGTCTAAATGCGGCATAATAATATCGAGGATCATGACATCCGGAACTCTACGGGTTTCCTCAAGCTGACGAATGACCTCTTCTCCGTTGTACGCCACTCCGATGACCGTCATATCATCCTGTTCTTGGATGTACTCTGAAAGTAAATTCGTAAATTCTCGGTTGTCGTCTGCAAGGAACACTTCAATCCGCTGCAATGTCTGGTCCTCCCTTTCTCTATGCGAGATTTTATTCTGAAAAACGCATATTATCGTTTCCCTGTTAATCCGATTTCGACATGGCGTTTAGCAAATCCTTCTTCGAGTTTAAACTTTTTCTTTATTTTTTTGATGTTATAGAATATAATTATTAATTTACGTCAAATGACGATTTAATTCTTTCTTTTTCGACAAATGTTCGGATTTAGATGTGCGGAAAATAAGCAAAATCTAAGGCGTTAAACCGCCTTAGACGTTGATTGCTCCTGTGTAGAATTCAACATGATTCCCGCATCTTGTAGCATCCACTCGATAAAACACCCATATCCTGAGGTTGGATCGTTGACGAACACGTGGGTGACGGCCCCGACCAACTTCCCTTTCTGGATGATCGGACTACCGCTCATTCCCTGAACGATTCCGCCCGTACGCTCCAGTAATTTCGGATCCGTGATGCGTATGACCATGCCTTTCGTTGCCGGCGCGGACTGTCTGGATACATGCGCGATCTCGATATTGAAGCGCTCCACCTTCTGGCCGTTCACGACGGTTAAGATTTGCGCCGGTCCTTCCTCGACTTCTTCCGCGAACGCTACCGGAATCGGATCGGCATGATAAGCGTGATCCGGCAATGCTTTCATCCGGCCGAATATGCCGAACGACGTGTTGCGTTCCACGCTTCCCAGCGTGCGGCCTTCTTTAATGAAGCTGGCCCTCTTCTCGCCCGGCTCGCCGTTCTGGCTTTTGGATATCGACGTCACTTTGGATTGCAGGATTTCTCCGCTTCCGACCACGATCGGCGTCTGCGTATCCATATCGGTAATAACGTGGCCCAAAGCTCCGTAGACTCCTTGATCAGGCGCGTAGAAAGTCAACGTGCCTACGCCCGCCGCGGAATCGCGAATGTACAATCCGAGACGCCACGCTTTGTCTTCTACATCGTAAGCCGGCGTTAATGTCGTCCGAAACCGATCCTTGCCCCGCTGAACGAGCATTCGCATAGGCGAGCGATTCCGTCCGGCAGACTCCGCGAACGCGGCGATTTTCGTAATGTCGTTGCAGGGCTCGCCGTTGATTTCGACGATCAGATCGCCAAGCCGAAGCTTAGCTTCCTCGCCCGGCGATATTTTCTTGTTCGCCGATGCTTTAACCAAATGGTGTCCGACGACCATAATGCCGGCCGATTTCACTTTTACGCCGATCGTCTGGCCTCCGGGGATCACCCGCAAATCGGGAATGACTTGCAATTGTACGGTCTTGAAAGGGATCTTGCCGAACAACCGAAGCTTCAGCTCTGTATTGCCGCTATGCTTAGGCTGGATGGATAAAGGCCGGCGAAGATCTACGGGAACTTTGCCGTTATCGCTTCCGTTAATGCCGGCCACGCGCGGATCAAGCAAGCCTTCCGCGTAAACCGGCATTTCGTAATGAAGGGATAACGCTTGTCCTTGGAACATTCTCAGCTTGCTCGGAAATGCCGCGAAATGCTGAACGGGCGCGGAACAGACGACGATACAGAGGATTAGAACGATGACAAGTCCCATCCGGCGTTTTCTGGACGGTTGCTGGTACAAGTTCTCACGCTCCCTTACAGGTTAACCGGCGTTCACCAATCATTCATGATTCGTGCCGATGACGTACCTATAAGGTAACCGTGCCCCCCCGCTTTTATGTTCCCGAAAAGCTTCCTACGTCATTCAATTGTGCCGTCGCTACGCGTTTTTTCGGGTTTCGGCCAAAGCAAGCATTTCTTGAGCATGATGACGTGTTTTTTCCGTTACTTCCACGCCGCCGAGCATTCGCGCCAGTTCTTCCACGCGCTGCGCCTTAGACAATTCGGTAACGGACGTAATCGTGCGCGAATCGTCCGTCACCTGCTTGGAGATCTCGTATTGATGATCCGCCATGCAAGCGACTTGCGGCAAGTGAGTGATCGCGAACACTTGGCAATTGCGCGAGAGCAGCGACAGCTTCTCCGCGATCGCCTGCGCGGCGCGTCCGCTTACGCCGGTGTCGACTTCGTCGAAGACGAGCACCGGCACTTCGTCGATGCGGGCGAAGATCGCTTTAAGCGCCAGCATGACGCGGGACATCTCGCCGCCGGACGCGATCTTGGCCAGCGACTTCGGCGGTTCCCCAGGGTTCGAGGAAAGCAGAAATTCCGCCGTGTCGATGCCCGACGCGGTCAACGGACCGGCGGCTAGCTTCACTTCGAACACCGAGCGGTTCATTTGCAGCGCCGCCAGCTCTTCCCCGATCGCGGCGGCAAGCACGCGGGATGCGTCGCGGCGGATAGCCGACAGCGTATCGGCGCGGGTCCGCAGCTCCGCGAGCAAAGCTTCCTCTTGTTCGGCGAGCGACTTCAGCAGCTCGTCGCTGTTCTCCAGTTGAGACGCTTCCGATTGGCTTCGTTCCATATAAGCGACGACTTGCTCGATCGTCTCTCCGTATTTGCGTTTCAGGGAATGGATCAGATCCAGCCGCTCCTCGATCGCCTCGAGACGGTCGGCGTTGAATTCGATCGTCTCTCTGTAATCCCGCAACTGGTAAGCGGCGTCTTCTACGCCGTAATAAGCCGATTGCAGCTGCTCGACGAGCGGCTCCAGCACGGCGGGATCGACTTTGGCAACGTCGCGCAGCCGGTTTAGCGCGCGCGATATTGCGCCCATGCCTTTGTTACCGTACAGCAGCTCATGGGATTCGGCTACCGCTTCCGCCAATTTCTCGGCATGCGTTAGTTTGCGCTTCTCGTCTTGCAGGGATTCGTCTTCCCCCGGCTTCAGCTTCGCCTGCTCGATCTCTTCGATCTGATAGCGGTACAGATCGAGCATTTGCATGCCTTGCCTGGACTTCGATTCCAAGTCGCGCCGTTCCTTGCCGACGGCGATGTATTGACGATACAGCTTCGAATATTGTTCCTTCTCGGAAGCGATCTGTTCCCCGGCGAACAAGTCCAGCCATTCGAGATGGCGGTCCGTCCGCAGCAGCGACTGCGGCTCGTGCTGGCCGTGGATGTTCACGAGATGTTCTCCGACTTCTCGCAGCATCGACAGCGTGACGCTCTGCCCGTTAATCCGGGCGGAAGATTTGCCGTGCGCCTGCAGCTCCCTGCGAACGATCAGCGTCTCCTCTCGTTCTGCTTCGATGCCGAGCCGGTTAAGCGTCTCCCACACGGGATGGTTCGGCGATACGTCGAACAGCGCTTCGACGTCTGCGCGGTCGTTGCCGTGCCGGATCATCTCGGCCGAACCGCGGCTGCCCGACGCCAGCGCGAGCGCGTCGATAACGATCGATTTGCCTGCGCCCGTCTCCCCCGTCAACACATGGAATCCGCCATGAAACCGGACCGTTACTTGCGATATGACAGCCAAATTCCGAATCGTAAGCTCACGCAGCATACGTATGAGTCCCTCCATGTACCGCTAGTCGCAAGGATGAAAGCATGTAATAACCGGATCTATTCCATCATTTCGTAAATGCGCCGCGTCAGATCTTCCCCGAGCGCTTTGGATCTGCAGATGACGAGCGTCGTATCGTCTCCGCCGATCGTGCCGACGATCTCGGGCCAGTCCATGCCGTCGATCAACGAAGCGATCGTTCCGGAAGTGCCGGGCAGGCATTTCAGTACGACCAGGTTCTCGGCGGCATCCGCGCTCACGAAATGATCGAGCAATGCGCGCTTCAGCTTGTGCGCGGGATTAAACCGCTGGTCTTGCGGCATCGAATATTTGTATCGCCCGTCCTCCAGCGGCACTTTGATCAGCTGCATCTCTTTAATGTCCCGCGACACGGTCGCTTGCGTAACCTGCATCCCTTCAGCGCCGAGCGCTTCCACCAAATCCTCTTGCGTTTCGATTTCGCTCGAACCGATGATTTCGCGAATTTTGCGCTGCCGTTGTCCCTTCATCCGTCGCCATCCTCCACTTTGAATCTTACCGTTCTTACTAGCCGTTCGCCCGGATCCGCGACGATAATCCCTTCGCATTCGGGAAAAAGCAACGCGTAGACGAGTAATCGCTCGCGCAGCCCGCTCGCCGTCCACTCGGTCGGCTGCCGCGCGCGTTCCAGCTTTACCAGGTAGTACTTATGTTCCTTGGAGACCAAATAATCGAAATATAGACGGGTGGGCTGAACGGGTCCGTCGTCCACCTTCACTCCGAGCGGGACGCGATGCTTCCCGGATAACACGTCATACCCTTGCTGTCTCAGCAGCTCTACCGCGGCATCCGGCTCTACGCCTCCGGCATTGGCGAGCTTCCTTAACCTGGCGCCGGGAGGCTCGTACAGCCACCGATTCAACCGCCGCCATATCCACCACACCATAATGCCTGCCGCAATGGCCATAATCAGACCGTCTCCGAACTTCGCCAACCCCGCGTTCCCCCTTGACCGACTACGTTAAGCAGGAAGCGATGCTGATGCCGGATCGATAATTGGTACTATGTAATTTTCGCGATCCGACAGCCTAATTCCTCCAATCGGCGAACATATCAAAAACCCGAAGCGGCTCAGAACGAACCGGTCCGTATACTCCGGCCGTTCTTCGGCAGCTCCGGGTGAACCGGACGAAACGTTCAAGTTCAGGCTTCCCCGCGACGAAAATTCGTTGCGGCTTCCTCTACGGTCTTCTGAATGAGAGAGGGCATCTCGACCTCGAGGAATCGGCTCCTGTCCTCATTCATGGTTGCTTGGCCCGCGCTGCGCCACAGCGCCAGAAATTCGATATTGCCTTCTCCGCCGGTAATCGGAGAGAAGGTGAGTCCCTCCAACCGGAAACCAAGCTCGTACGCGAACGAGAGCACCTCGCGCAGCACGTTCGCATGAACGGACGAATCGCGGATGACGCCCGACTTGCCGACATGTTCCCTGCCGGCCTCGAACTGCGGCTTGATCAGGGCTACCGTCGTTCCGCCCGTCTCGAGCATTTGCGCAAGCACCGGCAGAATCAGCTTCAGGGAAATGAAGCTGACGTCGATCGACGCGAAGCCGGGCCGATCCGCGTCCAGCTGATCCAACGTCATGTGCCGGAAATTCACCCGCTCCATGACGCGCACTCGTTCGTCTTGCCTCAGCGACCAATCGAGTTGGTTGTACCCGACGTCGATGGCGTACACGAGCTTCGCTCCGTGCTGGAGCGCGCAATCCGTAAAGCCGCCCGTCGAAGAGCCGATATCCAGCATCACGGCGTCCTTCAAATCCAACCCGAAGGTACGAATCGCCTTCTCGAGCTTTAACCCGCCGCGGCTCACGTACGGATGAGGCGCACCTTTCACCGTTAGCGCGGAATCGCGAGGTACCTTGGTGCCCGCTTTATCGACGCGTTCGGTACCGATGTAGACGAGGCCTGCCATGATGGCCGCCTTCGCTTTCTCCCTGCTGTCGAAGTATCCGAGCTCGAGCAGCAGCACGTCCAGCCGCTCTTTGGTCGCGGTCGTCTTCTCCATCAGGTCGCACGCTGCCTTTGGCGCACGGCGAGCGTGCTTAGTTGTCTTGCGACGGCTTCAGCGGTTAAGCCGCATTGCGCGCGCTGTTCTTTAATCGATGCATGCTCGATGAACAGGTCAGGAACGCCGGCAAGATGGACCTGCACGGAATGCACGTTGTTCTGCGCGTAAAATTCCATAACGGCGCTGCCTAATCCGCCTTGCATCGAGCCTTCTTCAAGCACGAGCAGCGGCATATGCTCCTTCGCTAACGCTAGCAGCATCGTCTCGTCGAGCGGTTTAATGAATCTGGCATTAATGACGCGGATGTTCAATCCTTCGCGGCGCAACAGCTCAGCCGCTTCTTCGGCCGCCTGCACCATCGGTCCGATGGCGATGATCGCCGCATAGTCGCCTTCGCGCACCGTCTCCCAAGTTCCGATCTCGATCGGAACAAGCGGCGCGTCGACGGGAGCTCCCGTGCCTTGAATGCGGGGATAACGAACGGCTATCGGCCCCCGTTCGTAATCGACGGCCGTCTTCATCATATTGCGAAGCTCCTGCTCGTCTTTCGGCATCATGATAACCATGTTCGGAATATGTCTTAGGAACGCGATATCGTATACGCCTTGATGCGTTTCGCCATCCGCCCCGACCAATCCCGCCCGGTCGATCGCGAAGATCACGTTCAAATTCTGCCGGCAAATATCGTGCACGACTTGATCGTACGCGCGTTGCAGGAAAGTCGAGTATACCGCGAATACCGGCTTTACCCCTTCCATCGCAAGCGCAGCCGACATCGTTGCCGCATGCTGCTCGGCGATGCCGACGTCGAACATGCGATCCGGAAACTTCTTGGCGAACTTCAACAGTCCGGAACCTCCCGGCATAGCCGGGGTAACCGCCACGATCCGTTCGTCCTGCTCCGCAAGCTCGATCAGCGTATTGCCGAACACCTCGGTATACATCGGCGGTCCGACAGGCTTCACGACTTGACCGGATTCGATCTTGTATGCGCCGGATACGCCGTGCCACGCATGCGAGTCTGCTTCCGCGGGCGAATAGCCTTTGCCCTTCGTCGTCAGCACGTGGACGAGCACGGGGCCGTTCACGCTATCCGCCTGTTTGAACGTCTCGAGCAGCTTCGGAATGTCGTGGCCGTCGACCGGCCCGAAATATTTGAGACCGAATTCCTCGAACAGCATGCCGTCGGGCGTAATCAAGTATTTAAGGCTGTCCTTGACGCGCTCGGCCGTTCTCGCGAGCTTCCCGCCGATCGCCGGAATTTTGCGAAGCAGCCAATCGAGCTCGTCTTTCGCTTTGCGATATATTTTCTCCGAACGAACTTTGCCCAAATAATTATGAATGGCGCCGACGTTCGGAGCGATCGACATTTCGTTGTCGTTCAAGACGACCATCAGTTGGCGTTTCTCGTCGCCGATATGGTTAAGAGCTTCGAGCGCCATGCCGCCGGTGAGAGCGCCGTCTCCGATAATCGCGATGACTTTGTTCGACTCGCCCTTCAGATCGCGCGCCAAAGCCATCCCCATGGCTGCGGACAACGAGGTGCTGCTATGGCCCGCTTCCCAGACGTCGTGTTCGCTTTCGTTGCGTTTCACGAACCCGCACAAGCCGTCTTTCTGACGGAGCGTATCGAACCGGTGCTTGCGACCGGTCAACATCTTATGCACGTAGGCTTGGTGCCCCACGTCGAAAATCAATTTGTCTACCGGGCTATTATATCGATAATGCAGGGCGAGCGTAAGCTCAACGACCCCTAGATTCGGAGCGAGATGTCCGCCGGTCGCGGACAATTTTTGAATGAGAAAATGCCGAATCTCTTCCGCCAGTTGAGGAAGTTCGGGCAACGCCAAATTCTTAAGATGTGACGGACTGTCGATTGTGTCGAGCAGCAAATCTGTTCCCCGCTTTCCTCGGATGGGTAATACGACTATTATACCATAACGCCAAACAATGCCCAAACCCGTTCTGACAATCGTCGAGCGCGAAGCGCGAACGTCATGACGAAGGAGCTGTGCCGAAAGCGATTAAATTCCCATACCTTAGAAGAACGCCTACACCCGATTTCCGCCTCAACCTCAACTGCATGGAGTACGGCTAGCTATCGCAATATCGTCATTTATCTACTGAATACCTGCATTGAATGCATCTCATAATTGTCGAAACCGTCAGTACTCTCGTTTTCCACCCAAATACCTGCGCTTCGTACCGTTTACAGGTCAAGGAGTATCCCTTCCACTGGATATCTGCCATTCATGCAGTTAGTGCCGAGTAATGACGCCGCATTGGCCTGGTGGATTTCGATGATCAAAAAAAAAGAGGCGTCCCTCGGGTCGATTCGACTCAGGGATACCTCTTAACGGCTAGTGATCGCGCGACAATAAATAATCCGCGATCTGACGCAGCCTGTCCGGCATCGCCAGTCCGGCGCCGCCAAGCGCATCGTTCGCTTCTCTCGTCAGCATTGCCACGCGTTCGCGGCTCGCATCCAGGCCGATCAAATACGGATACGTCACTTTCTGTTGGCGCTCGTCGCTTTTGACCGGTTTACCCAGCTTGGCCTCATCCCCGGTCAAATCCAATATATCGTCTTGGATTTGGAACGCCAGCCCGACGTTACGCCCGAACAGCTCGAGCGCGTCGAGCTGACTGTCGCTGGCTTCGGCGGCATGGCCGCCGGCTCTTAAGCTGAACGCGATCAGATCGCTTGTCTTATGGAGATGAATGAACTCCAGCTGGTCCAGCGTCGTTACGCCTTGCTCGCCGAGCATGTCCGCGACTTGGCCGCCTACCATCCCCGCCAGTCCCGCGAATCGGGACAGTTCCGCGACGACGGAGAGCGCGCGGTCGGCGGGAACGCCGTGCCTGACGGCTCCCGAAGCGACATGAAACGCATGCGTCAGCAAACCGTCACCGGCTAATATCGCCATCGCCTCGCCGTGCGCTTTATGGTTCGTAAGCCGCCCGCGGCGATAATCGTCGTCGTCCATCGCGGGCAGATCGTCATGAATAAGCGAATACGTATGGATCATCTCGATCGCCGCCGCGAACGGCATCGCTCTTGCCGAAGCCGCTTCGTCCCCCGCAACCGCTTCGGCGGACGCAAGCACGAATATCGGGCGCAGCCGTTTGCCGCCCGCGAGCAGCGAATAGTCCATCGCTTCTTTCAGCTTCGAGGGAATTTCCCATTGCTGCGGATATACGGACAATAATGCCTGTTCCACTTTATCTCGTTGCGATTGTAAATAGGTATGCAAGCTTTCTGACATCGTCACGCGATTTCCCCTATTCCTAACTGTCGCTTTGCGCCGGCACGAACGGCTTGCGCCCGAGGCCGCTTTCGCCTTCGACTAGAATCTCGATCCGCCGTTCGACCTGCTCTAACTTCTGTCCGCACAGGCTCGATAACCGCATGCCTTCCTGGAACAGCTCGATCGCCGTTTCGAGAGGCACGTCTCCGCTTTCCAGCTTCGACACGATCGACTCCAATGATTCCATCGCCTGCTCGAAAGTGATGCTCGCTTGTTCCTCCGTTGCGGCAACGTTCAGCTCGTCTTTACTAGCCATCCTGAACATCCTCCCCTTCGATTCCCCATACTTGACAGCTTAGCTTCCCGTCCGTCAGCTTCACGCGAACCAAATCTCCCGGCTGAACGCTTTCGATCGATCTGACGAGCGACCGTTCCCGTTCGTCGTAGACGAGACTGTATCCGCGAGCCATGACCTTAAGCGGACTTAGCGCATCCAGATGACGTACCAGGGAGCTCCAGCGATTCGCGTTCGTTCGCGCGAGACCGTTCATCGCGAGCGTCAAGCTTCGCCGGTTCGTATCCAATCTCTGTCTGGCAAGCAAAGCTTGCTGTTCGGGACTCTTCGCTTTTAGATTTGCCGTGAGCCTCGCCAGTTTGTCCGATTGGCGCGCAAGCTGCGCGTTCATTCTGTAGTCGAGCCTCTCCCTTATCCGATCGAGGCGCTCGGCCTGAACGAGCAAGCTTCGCTTCGGCTGCATGAAGATCGGCGATTGTCTCGCCCGGCTTAACCGCTCCCGCGAGCGTTCCAACGCATTCCGCAACGAGCGCACGAGCTGCCCGCGCATATAAGCGATCCGCTGTCTCAGCTCCGCCGCATGCGGGACCGCCAGCTCAGCGGCGGCCGTAGGCGTCGGCGCGCGCAGGTCGGCGGCGAAATCCGCGATCGTGAAATCCGTCTCGTGGCCGACGGCCGAGATGACCGGAATGCGAGATCCTCGCACGGCTCTCGCGACCGCTTCCTCGTTGAACGCCCACAGTTCCTCCAGCGAGCCGCCGCCGCGTCCTACGATAAGCACGTCCGCTTCGCCGAGCGCGTTCATCGCCGCGATCGCCTTCACGATCGAAGGCGCCGCCTGCGTTCCTTGAACGGATACGGGATATAACAGCACGTTCACCGCAGGGTTCCGGCGTTGTATCGTGATGATAATATCCCGAACGGCGGCTCCGGTCGGAGACGTAATGACGCCTACGGTTCGAGGATAGCTTGGGATCGGCCGTTTGAGCCTCTCGGAGAACAGCCCCTCGGCTTCGAGCTTCCGCTTGAGCTGCTCGAACGCCAAATACAAGCTGCCGATTCCGTCCGGCTGCATCGCCGTCGCGTAAAATTGATACTGTCCATCGCGCTCATAAACGGAGATGCCTCCGCGAGCCAACACCTTCATTCCGTCCTTCGGAGCGAACGGAAGACGTTGGTTGTAGGAGGCAAACATAATGCATTTCAAGCGACCGCCTTCGTCCTTAAGCGTAAAGTACATATGTCCGCTGGAATGCCGCGTGAAGTTGGATATTTCGCCTTTCAGCCATATATCCTGAAGACTCGCGTCGCCCTCCAGCTTCATCTTGATCAGACGGTTAATATCGCGAATGGTGATGACCTTTGTCGGTTCCATCGGTACCGGCTCCTTCCATGCGCGGCGCTCTATGTCCAGACTACGCTAAACCGTTCGCCCGCTTGGCGGATTTGAGCGTGTTCGCCATAAGCATCGTAATCGTCATCGGACCGACCCCGCGCGGCACCGGCGTAACCCAACCGGCCGTATCCAGCACGTCGTCGAAGTCTACGTCGCCGCACAGCTTGCCGTCGGGAAGACGGTTCATCCCGACGTCGATCACGACGGCGCCCGGTTTCACCCATTCTTTCTTGACCAGCTTGGCTACGCCGACGGCAACGACGAGAATATCGGCTTGTCTAGCCATTTCCGGCAAATTCGGCGTGCGAGAATGGCACATCGTAACCGTCGCGTTCTCGCGAAGAAGCAGCATCGATACCGGTTTGCCTACGATATTGCTGCGGCCGATCACGACGGCATGCTTGCCTGCCGGCGAATTGCCCGTGCGTTTCAGCAGCTCGATGACCCCCGACGGCGTGCAAGGAAGCAGCGCATCGTCGCCGATCATTAGGTTTCCGACGCTAACCGGATGGAAGCCGTCGACGTCTTTCTCGACCGCGATCGCGTCGATGACCGCTTTCTCTTCGATATGCTTCGGAAGCGGCAACTGCACGAGAATACCGTGTATATTGGCGTTGCGATTGTATTGGTCGATCAAATCCAGAAGCGCTTGCTGCGAAGTTTCCGCCGGCAGGCGCACGACCTCGGAATAGTAACCGAGCTGTTCGCAGGCTTTCGCTTTGTTGTTCACGTACACTTGCGAGGCCGGATCTTCGCCGACGAGTATGACGACCAAGCCCGGCGTTACTCCTTGCTTTTTCAATTGCTCGACTTCTTGTCGGAGTTCCACGCGAATGTCGTCGGAAATATTTTTGCCATCGATGATTCGAGCGCTCATTATCGTTCTTCCCCCTGCTTGTTCTCTTCCTTCTCTCTCAACATGCGGCCGAGAACGCCGTTGACGAACTTGCCGTTCTCCGCCAAGCCGAAATGCTTGGCCAGTTCGATCGCTTCGTTGATCGCGACTTTGGCCGGAACGTCGTCGCGATAATCCATCTCGTACGCCGCTAGGCGCAACACCTGACGGTCTACGCGGGACAAGCGATCGACTTGCCAGCCGGTAAGATAGACGGCAAGCTGACGATCGATGCTGTCGCGGTTGCCCGTTACCCCTTCCACAAGCTCGCGCGTAAAGGCGTCGATCTTGGCTAATTCGCCGACTTCCGCCCCGATTTCGTTCTCTTGGCGAGCCTCGTCCATAATGACGTTCACGGCCTCGTCGCTTGATACTCCGTTCATTTCCATCAGGTACAAGCTTTGTACCGCGATTTCCCTTGCCAGTCTGCGTTTCATGAGTTCTACCGAATCCCCCGCTCTTAACTGTAACTGATACCCGTAAAAGTAGTATGATGCCCTCGCGAGCAGAAAAAACCTAAGGCGACGCAAAGCCGAAGCTTACCGTCGCCGTTCAAGCCAATAATCGCAGCTTTTATCTCGAGCGCGGCCAACGATCCGTCAACCACTCCGTCAGTCGTTCCCACGGAAGGATCGGCCCTTTGCCCTCGTCTTTCTGCTTGCCTGCCCAAAAGCCGATTCCGACGATCAGCGCGCAGAAGAGCATGTCCCAAAAACCGGCGAATAAATAGATGATTCCGAATAATAACCCCGCTGCGACTCCGGAGATTCGCCCGCCGTAATTTTCCCACGCGTATTTCCACATGGCGGCGCCTCCTATTCCACGCGGCTTTTGAAGGTCGTTGGTGCTTGCGTCAAGTTCGCGATGAATACGGACACCTCGGAGACGGGAATTCCCGTCGTCTCTTCAACTTGCTGCGCTACGGTTCGTTGCATGTCTTCCGATAAAGAAGGGATGGAGCTGTCGCCGTCCACGAAAGCGCGGATTTGAATTTCCAATCCGGACTCGGAAACGCGAACGCGGGCTCTCAGATCCTTGACGCCGCGCGAGCGCGAAGCCGCTTTAAGCGCAAGGTTCTCCACCGTCTCGACGGAAATCTTAATGTCACCGTGCTCCGTGCGTTGGTTAATGGAAGGCGCCGCGCTTCCGCCGCGGCTAAAGGATACGATGAAGAAACGTATGCTGACGAGCAGCAAAGCGATCGCAACGCAGATAACGGTGACTTGAACGGCTTGCGATTCGCCGGTCATATTATCGAGCCAATCGTGAAGGCCCTTCTCGTTCAATCCGCCGCTGGCAGCGATGATCGCAAAGACCGAGACGATTCCGATCGCGATGCTATACAAGAAAAGCAGCAGCCTGTCCAACAATTTAATCAACGGTAGCGTCCTCCCTATTCTCCATAGGCTGTTGGTATCGGAAAAAGCTGAATGATAGCGAAAAGGCCTCTAGCGAGAATCCCTGCAGGATCTACTCGTCAGAGGGCCGTCATCCGCATACCGGAAAGGCTCCGTCACGGCGCTTCATGCAGCGCCGTGACGGGTTTATCTGACACGAGCGTGCAAATCTTCTTCGCCGGGCTTATCGCCCTGTTTGAAATGCACGTCGTGTACGTGTACGTTGACTTCTACGACATTCAATCCGGTCATCGTCTCGATCGAGTGCTTCACGTTGCGTTGAATTTCCGTCGAGATATCCGGGATCCGCTTGCCGAATTGTACGATGATCGACACGTCGATCGCCGCTTCGCGCTGACCGACTTCCACCTTCACGCCTTTGGACAAGTTCTTGCGTCCGAGCAGTTCGGCGATTCCCGAGGAAAGACCGCCGCTCATGCCCGCCACGCCGTCGACTTCAACCGTCGCAAGGCCGGCAATGACTTCGATGACCTCGGGAGCGATCTCGATCGTTCCAAGATCCGTGCGTTCATATTCCGGTGCTATCGTCTCCATGCTTGGTTCCACCTCCATGTGCCCGGCCAATGCCAAGCTTTCAGCATTTCAGAAGTCCGAGCATTCGCCTTCACTACTAATAAATATAGCATCCGCGGATAATTATGACAAACGCTTGGCTCGTCGCCTAAATTTGAACCTGCTCGCGGGAAGGCTCCGGATCGCCGTTCACGTCATGCTCCTCGAGGAATTTGATATCGAACGTTCCCCGGTTGAAAATCGGATGGTTGAGCAACTTCAAATGGAACGGAATCGTTGTCTTTACGCCCTCGATCATGAACTCGCTAAGCGCTCTGCGCATTCTCGCGATCGCTTCGTCGCGGGTCGGCGCCCATACGATCAGCTTGGCAATCATCGAGTCGTAATGAGGCGAAATCATATATTGCGAATACGCGCCGCTGTCAACCCGCACGCCCGGTCCGCCCGGCGGCAAGTAGAAACCGATTCGGCCCGGCGACGGGAGAAACCCGCGTTCGGAATCTTCCGCGTTAATGCGGCATTCGATGGACCATCCGTCGAATTTCACTTGTTCCTGCGTGAAGGACAGCGGAGCGCCTTCGGCGACCGAGATCATCTCTTTGATCAGATCGATACCCGTGATCATCTCCGTGACGGGATGTTCGACTTGAATGCGGGTATTCATTTCCATGAAATAAAATTGACCGTCCGGACCGAGCAGATACTCGATCGTCCCCGCGCCGGAATAGTTGACGGCTTTCGCCGCGCGAACGGACGCTTGCCCCATGCGCTCGCGAAGAGCCGGCGTCATGACAGGGCACGGCGCTTCCTCTACGAGCTTCTGGCGGCGGCGCTGCACGGAGCAGTCCCGTTCTCCGAGGTACACGACGTTGCCGTGTTTGTCGGCGATAATTTGAATTTCGACGTGCTTCATGCCCGTCAAGTACTTCTCCAAGTAAACGCCCGCGTTGCCGAATGCTTTCTGGGCTTCCTGCTGGGCGGTCGTGATCTCGCGGACGAGCATTTCCTCGTTCTCCGCGAGCCGAATGCCTCTGCCCCCGCCGCCGGCGGTCGCCTTGATGATGACCGGATATCCGATCCCGCGAGCGACGCGAATCGCGTCGTCCAAATCTTCGATCAAACCGTCGGAGCCGGGAATGACGGGCACGTCGGCTTCCTTCATCGTCTGCTTGGCGACGGATTTGTCGCCCATGCGGCTGATCGCTTCGGAGGAAGGACCGATGAAGGTGATGTTGCATGTCTCGCAGATGTCCGCGAAGTCCGCGTTCTCGGACAAAAACCCGTAGCCGGGATGAATGGCGTCGCAATCCGTTAACGTCGCGACGCTCATAATGTTCGTAAGGTTGAGATAGCTGTCTTTGGACGCCGTGGGCCCGATGCAATACGCTTCGTCGGCCAGACGCACGTGCAAAGATTCGCGGTCGGCTTCGGAATAGACGGCAACGGCCGTAATACCGAGCTCCCGGCAGGCGCGGATGATGCGAACCGCGATTTCACCGCGATTGGCGACCAGTATCTTCTGAAATTTCAAGTTGAAATCCTCCTTCGGATTATTCCGGCTTCACGAGGAACAGCGGTTGGCCGAATTCGACGAGTTGACCGTTCTCAACGAGAATTTCCACGATCTCGCCTTTGACTTCTGCTTCCAAAGGATTCATAAGTTTCATCGCTTCCAGGATGCAAACGACGGTCTTGTCGTTCACTCTGTCGCCTATGTTGACGAACACCGCCGCATCCGGCGACGGCGCGCGATAGAACGTGCCGACCATCGGGGATACGATTTTGTGCAGATGGGATTGATCCGCTGCAGGCTTGGTTTCCGCGGCGGCAGGCGCAGGCGCGGCAGGTGCTGCGGCAGGCGCATGAACGGGTGCGGGCACGTATGTATGGGAAAGAGGTGCGGTTTGCACGTTGACGACTTCCGTGCGGCCGGGCTTGCGGATCGCGATGCGCGCTCCTTCGTTCTCGATTTCCAGCTCTTGAACAGAGGTTTGATCTACTAGTTTAATTAATTCTTTGATCTCGCTAAGCTTAAACATGTCGGTCACTCCTTGAAATCGGGATATCCCGTATAAAGAAAGCTCGTACGTTGCCATAACGGACTTATTATATCATAAACGAATAAAATGGAAAGGGCCATCCGCCTAGCGCGCGGAGCGCGAAAGCGCGAAGGGATGCCCCGCCGCGTATCGGAGGAGCATCCCTTTATTCGTTACTGCCATGCGCCGGAGCATGATTATTGCTGAACCACCTGCACGCTGACGTGGTCCGGAGATACGTTCAGCTCTTTGGTCGCGAGGTCCACGATGTTGACCGCCTGCTTCCTCTCCAGCTTATCGCTGAGCACGATGACCTTGTAGTTGTTCAGATCGACTTCCTCGACGACCGCGTTCTCGAACTCGAGAAGCAGTTTTTCCTCGAGACCCGTAATGCGGTAGTCCGTATCTTCGATTCGTCTAAGCTGTTCGGACGCTTGCTGGGCTTCCTCCGGCGAACGGTTCTTCGTATCGGCCATGATCGCGGACAGATCGTCCGCTTCCCTATCGACTTTCTCGCGTCTTTGCAGTTGGATTTGATCCAGCAGCTCGGCGCCTGTCAGATTGTTGTACTCCTTAAGCACGGCTTGGTCTTCTTCCGGCAGACCGGACGAAGCATCGTCCGACGGAGCAGCGCCGGCGTCTTTGCCCGTGATGCTAACCTCGCCCGTGAGCGTATCCACTTCGGTGATCTCGAACCCGTCCCCCGACGCCTTGGTCGCGTCGGTCAAATTCGTCTGTTCGGTAATGCCGCTGGCGTTGTCGGTCGGGGTAACGTCCTCCGTGAATAAGTAGTACGCGGACAGGATCACCATCAGGCTCAGCATCGAGACCAGCCAAATCGTTTGACGTTTGTTGTTCATTGCTCCATTCCTCCCAATAATTAGGTTCATCTTGCGTGAATAACGTTCGTCTTGCGGACTCAAGCGACTGCTCCTGTTCACGTCTTGCGCGGGACTACGGAAATTTTATGCAAAGGGACGTCCAGGCCGCGTGATACCGCTTCGGCGATCAGTTTATGGACCGTCGCGTTCTCCGCGCCTTTGGCCACGATGATAACGCCTCTGACTTTGGGTTTCAGCTTCTTCACGACGATCGGCGATTGTCCTTCGTTCACTTCGTACAGCACGACTTGGCCGTCGTTCGTGACTTCCGTAATGTGCCGGTTCGCGCCGTTGCGGTCGGACTCCTCGGTAATTTGCTGCGTCCTTTTCTCGTTCAGACCCAGCACCGTCTCTTCCGTCGATTCGACGGTCACGAGCACTTGGGCCGTGCCGACGCCGACGATCGATTCCAGCAATTCCTTCAGCCTGCTCTCGAGCTGGCTCTCGATGTCGGTGAACGGATCTTCGGACTTGCTGTCGCCTCCGCCGATGAACGCTTCCTGCTGGGGAACGTCCTCGTCCCTAGGCGGCGACAAATCCGTTCCGCCGCCGGGATCGACCGGCTTAATATTCAACAAGGAGGCGGCGAGCAGCAGCGCCGCGCCGATCAGACCCACGAGCACCAGCCAGCGAAAAGCTTTGATTCTGCGCGGGCCTCCCGGACCGCCGGCATCGCCTTTGCCTCCCCCGATGAACGCTTCCACCCGCTGCAGCCAATTGGCCATCCTCTCACCTCCTTGCCTTGCCGGTCGACGCCGCAGGCCGCGAATCCGATATTTGCGATACTTCTATTAACCCGGAGGCGATGCCGAATTTATTCGACACGAGCGATACGACCCTGTTCTCCGTCTCGCGGTCGAGCCGGTTCTCCTCAACCGTCGCTTGAAGCGCCTCGTCCTCGCCGCCCGATTCGCGGCCAAGCCCCCGCTCGCCGCCAATCTCGACGCGGATATCGACGTCGGCAATCGGATCGATGTCGCTCATCGCCGCGATAGAACCACGCGGCGCACCCGCTTCGCCGCCGTCTTCGCCTTCGAGCACGACTTTAACGCCCGTAATCGCCCAATTCCCGTCTTTGCCCTGCGCGGTTCGCACGTCCACGCTTCTTACCGCGCGCTCCTCGCCGAGCTCGATGTCGGACCGTATCGCCGCGGCCAGCCGCACGGAGACGAGATTCGCCGCTTGCTGCGACTGCTTGCCGCGAAGCCTCTCGCCCTCCGCTTCGATCGTCGCCAGCTGGTCCGGCGCTCCTTGCGGCGATTTCACGACGGCGTCCATCCCTTCCGCAAGCTTGCCGGCGAAATCGCCTTTCATCCAGTTCAGCACCGGCGTCGCGACCGTCAGCAGGACGAACAGTCCCGCGACAAGCCTGACGTAGCGCTGCATCGTGCGGTTGGGAAGCAGCAGGTCGATGATCGAAGCCAGCAGGAGCACCGCGATGATCTGACGCAGCCAGCCCGACAGCCCATCCATCAGCCCCATCCGCCTTAGCCCCCTCGCGTTATCGAATCATGAGCGCCGCGTTGCCAGCCGTCAGGATGATCGTCACGGCCAGGAAGAACATCAGCCCTACCGACGCCAGCGCCGCGAACACGTAGATGAGCGTCTTGCCGATCGTCTGCAGGCAGTGCACGATCGGCGTGTCCCCGAGCGGCTGCATGATCGCGCCCGCCAAGCGGTAGATCAGGGCGAGCGTCAGCACCTTCAGCGCGGGGAAAGCGCAGAGGAACAGCAAGATGATGACGCCTGCGATGCCGACCGCGTTCTTGACGAGCAGGCTTGCCGACATGACCGTGTCCGCGGCGTCCGAGAACATGCGGCCGACGACCGGCACGAAGTTGCCGGTGACGAACTTCGCCGTGCGAAGCGCGACGCCGTCCGTTACCGCGCCCGTTGCTCCTTGCACCGACAACACGCCGAGGAAAATCGTCAGCATCACGCCGAGCAGTCCGACCGCGACGTTCCGCAGCAAGTTCGCCAGATGCGTCACCTTGTACCGCTCGGTGATCGAACTGACCAGGTGCAGGACGGCGGAGAAGAACAAAAGCGGGAACACGACGAGATGGATGAACGTCCCGATCGTATGGATCATGAATACGATCAGCGGATGCAGCACGGCTGCGGAAGCGATGCCGCCCGTACCGGCGAGCAGCGTCAGCAGCAGCGGGACCATGGCGAGCATGAATTCCACCATGCCGCTTATCGCGTCTCCCGCGAAGGAAGTCGCCGTTCGGAAGCTGTTGACCGCCAGAATGATCAGCACCATGTAGGCGATCGCGTAGGCGACTTTGCTGACGGCGTTGCGTTCGAAAGCGTTCTGCATCGTTTCGAGCAGCATCGTGAACACGGTCAGCAGCACGATCGTGACGAGCAGCTTGCCGCTGTAGAGCACCTCGTGAAGGAAGAAGCGGGCGAGTCCGGCAATCGCTTGCCCCGCGCTCCATCCTTCACCGCTCGGAAACATCAGCTCGCGCAGCTCCGGCAGTTTCCCATCCGGAAAATATCCGCCGTAATCGCGCTTTAGGTTGTTCCAATATTGCTCGATTTGTTGCGTGTTTACGTCTTCGCTCTGATCCTTGGCAAGCTCGCCCGATATGTCAACGCCGGAGGCTGCCGGATCGGCTTGCCCGATCTCGGCGGGCGCGGCGGCCAGAACGGTACTGCAGTTGCCCAAGAGCAAGCCGATGACGATGACGATGACGAACATCGCGAACCCGAGCTTCATGCCTCTTTCCCTATGGCGGCGCATCCGTTACCTCCGATCCTTCGCGAAGCGCTTCAGGCCGGCAGCAAGTTCAACACCGTCTCCACGATGACGCTGATGATGGGCACCGCCATGACCAGAATGAGCATTTTGCCGGCGAATTCGATTTTCGAGGCGATGCTTTCAAGTCCCGCATCTCTGACGATTTGCGCTCCGAACTCCGCGATGTAGGCGATTCCGATTATTTTCAACATCGTCTTTAAGTAGACCGAAGGAATGCCTGAGCGATCCGCCAAGTCCTCCAATACCGAGATGACGCTATCGATCTGGCCGATCAGCATCAGGAAGATCGCGACGCCGACGAACGCCGCCAACAAATAGGCGAACATCGGCTTCTGCTCCCGGATGACGAGGATGAGCACCGTGGCCAGAAATCCGATTCCGACGATCTGAAGAATGTCCACCCGCCTCACCTACTGGAACAGAAATATCGTCTTGATCTCTTGAAACAAATCGTTGAGCAATCGAACGACCATGAACAAAACGACGACAAAACCGATGACGGTTACCCAGTGCGCCATGTCTTCTTTGCCCATCTGCTTCAGTACCGTATGAATCATCGCCACGATGATGCCGATACCGGCGATTTGGAAGATGGTGCTGATGTCGATGTTCATCGATACGTCCCCCTACTACACGATCAGAATAACGATCAACGCGGCGCCAAGAGCGCCCAGACTGCGGCTTAGCTTCTCGTAACGCTGCTGTTCGTCGCGCGCGGTCGCTTCCTCAGCTTGAAGCTGCAACATGGCGAGCCGGATATGCTTCAACTGATCTTCGCGTCCGCTCGCACCTAGCGTCGAGCCAAGCCGGAGCAAAGCTTCTTGTTCGGGAGCGCGCATCGCGGTATCCGCCCACCTGCCCGCGATTTCGCGTTCCCAAATTTCCCTCACCGTCTCGCCCGTCCGGGCGGTCTCGTTCGATAGCGCCCGGGCTATCGCTTTGAACAAAGGCGAGATCGGCGGGGGCACCGCGCCAGCGATTCGATCTAGCGCTTGCGCGAGCGGCGTCTGTCCGTAGCTGATTTCCGTTTCCAACCGCTGCAGCGCATGGAGCACATGACGGATTTGCTTAGGGCGAGCCGCGTATCTTGCCGCCTGAACGAAGCCGATCATCGTGCCCGCGAACAGGACGAGCGCGATTCCGATGAACTTAAGCACGCTCCTCGTCTCCTCGCGCACGGACATCCGGCGAACGGATCGCCGGCATCGGCCTCGTCTTCACCGTCACGGGAGCCGCTTGAGGAGCATCCTGCGGAGCGTCTCTCGGCACGGCTCCCGCGCGCATGCGGCCGCGCCCCGAAGCTTCGAGCGCCGCTTCCTCCGCCGAGACGATTCGATGCCCGACTAGCCCCGCGTTTCTCGAGAGCAGCACGTACGCGCCGAATACGCCATCCGCGGCGAGCTGCGAGAGCACGGGACGCGCGAATATATCCGCGATATTGGAAGCGTGGGCCGTCGCCAGCACCCTGACGCCGGCGTGAATCGCTTCGTTCAGCGCCGCGGCGTCTTCGGGGCGGCCGATTTCGTCGACGACGATCACTTCGGGCGACAACGAGCGGACCATCATCATGATGCCTTCCGCTTTCGGGCACGCATCGAGCACGTCGCTGCGCGGACCGAGGTCGAACGTCGGTACGCCTCGTTCGCAAGCGGCGATTTCCGAGCGCTCGTCCACGATGCCGACTTTGCGCCCCCGCCAGCCGATCGCCCGGGGGTGATGCCACTCTCCCGCGCTTATACAGCGAGCAAGATCCCTGATCAGCGTCGTCTTTCCTTGCTGCGGCGGAGACACGATCAGCGTATGGCGTATCGTTCTCGCCCCGTGATCGAGCAGCCCCGGAAGCACCTGAGCCCCGAATCCGACGCGCGCTCTTGCGATTCGCACGTTGAATCCGGCGATGTCCCGAAGATGCGCCACGGCGCCTTTGTCTAGCACCGCTCTCCCGGCGAGGCCGATGCGATGACCGCCTGGGACGGTCACGTATCCTCTGCGCAGCTCTTCTTCTACCGCATATAGAGAATGATTCGTAACTCTCTCCAGAAGCGCCCGGACTTCCTCTTTGCCGGGAGCATAGGCCGATCGGTAATCGTCGGTAAGCGATCCGTCCGGCCGAACGAAAGCGCTTCGGCTCCCGTACCCGATCTCGAGAGGGCGGTTTTCGCGGACGCGGATTTCTTCCAACGTCTGGACCGCATCGCCGGGCAACCGATCCAACACTCCTCTCAAAGCTGCCGGGAATAACGTCAATAGAGATGGATTCACGCGAGCCCCCCTTTCGGTACAAGTTGTGATTTGCTGTTTCATATGTATGCTTGTACGCCGGGAATATGCCTGCTTGGCCGCTTCTACCTTGCCTACTTGCGGAGGATGCCGATTAATAGACAACCGACGCCTGCTAGAATCCAGATCAGCTTAACGGGGGACAGCTTATCCGAAAGTCCGATCAATCCGATCGTCGTCGTCGAGATCAGCACGAACGGTCCGACAAGCGCGAGCATGGAATTGACGACCAGCGCTTTCTGTACATCATTGAGCCGCAGCATGACGATCGCGGCCGTCACTTCGATCATGCCGGACAGTATCCGCAGCATCGCCATGCTGAACGCCGCTTTATCCATCACCAACTCATCTCCTTATCGTTTCTTCTAAATGGTTATGCGAATGGATAAGCCAACTTGTCTATTCCGTGAGATTAAGCAGACGGAAACGGGGAAGGCGCGGGAAGGATCGCGTGACACCTCGGGTTGGGCAATCGCATATATTGGCTTGTAATTCCACCTCTGACGACAACGAGGAGAGTTGAGCATGGAGATAACATCGATGAACACCGAGTGGCCTGCACGGTTAACGGACCCGACGGGCTTACGGCAAGCGAAGCCCCGAGCAAAGGGCCTGACGATGGTCATAGACAAAGGCGTAGGCATGCACGCGTATACCGATTTAATTCAAACGTCCGGGGAGTATATCGATATTATTAAGCTCGGCTTCGGCACGTCGGCGCTTTATCCGCTCGGTCTTCTGAGAGATAAAGTGGAGCTCGCGTCGAGACATGGAATTACGGTTATTCCCGGAGGCACTTTGCTGGAAGCCGCTATCAAGCTTGATGTCGTGCCCGCCTTTTTCCGCCAAGCGATGGCCGTCGGGTTCCATGGCATCGAAGTTTCGGACGGCACGATATCGCTCGGACGCATCGATCGCGATAATCTGATTCGCGACGGCGTCAGCCTTGGATTTAAAGTGTACACGGAGTATGGGAAAAAACTGCTCGGATCCCGAATCGACGTCGAGCAATTCGCCGCGACGGCCGAGCGCGACTGGGCATGCGGCGCCGAGCTTGTGACGGTCGAAGCGCGCGAGTCCGGCGTCGGCGTCGGCTTGTTCGACGAGCGGGGCAACTGCCGCGAACAGGAGCTGCGGTTCATGGCGACCGCGGTTCCGCAGCTCGACCGCATCATGTGGGAAGCGCCGCTGAAAGATCAGCAAGTCCAATTGCTTAAAGCGCTCGGATCGGACGTGAACCTTGGCAACGTATCCGTCTTAGACGTGCTCTCGCTGGAAACGATGCGAAGAGGTCTCCGGTCGGATACGTTCGAGCTCCATCGTCCAAGTTTCATTGCCGATTACATGATCTAATCCGGGCATACGGGCAGGCCTCGCGTTCTAAACGCGGGGCTTGTTCCATATCGTGTACCATCTAGCTATACGGAGTGGGAGTGTGTCGCCTGCATGTATGGAGATTTGGTGCTCGTCGCGCTTATCATCATTGGCCTAATAGGCCGCTCGCCCATTATTACGACCGCCGCCTGCTTATTATTGATCGTCAAGCTCGTCCATCTGGAGCGGTATTTGCCTTCCATCGAACGCAGAGGCATGGAGCTGGGCCTGTTGTTCCTGACGCTGGCCGTACTGGTCCCGTTCGCTTCGGGCAAAGTACAAGCCAAAGACATTATGAACGCCTTCTCCGGATGGATCGGCTGGGTCGCCTTGATGGGCGGCGCCATCGCAACCTTCCTGAACAGCCGCGGCCTGGAGATGCTGCGGGTCGACCCGCAGTTGATCGTCGGCATCGTCATCGGCTCGATCGTCGGCATCTTGTTCCTGCGCGGCATTCCCGTAGGTCCGCTCATGGCCGCCGGTCTAACCGCGCTGTTCATTAAAGTTATCCAGTTATTCGTCGGGAAGTAGGACGTGGAGCCGGTATCGGCTTCGTTCGTTCATGACCGGTTAGCCGTACTTCGCGTCCCGAACAAGGGGGCGTCCCTGGTCTCTTAATAGACCTCCGGGACGCCTCTTTGCGTATTGGAAGGGATCCAAACCTATGTTAAAATGTAAAGGAAAGTCAAAAAGACAATTTATTGTTATGCTGCCTGGTCGCAAGGAGCGAGTTATTCAATCACATGAATGGAGGTCAGTGACGAGATGACAACTTCAAAAAATGATCGGATTCATTCATCTGTAGATCCATCCGCAAATCTGAGGGAGTTGCATAAGTCTTCAGCGGCTGTAACACAGAATGAAACTTGCTTACGGTTATACAAGGAGCTCATGCAGCCTTGTGACGAACTTGCCGACGCGGAAGCGACGCTGGATCCCGCTCAATGGAAATGCGCCCCGCTGGATGAACTGCCATTGTCTTCGGCCGCCAACGTCTTGAGTATCGTGAACTACGCTTACAACGCAAGGTTCTTGAACGATGGCTTTGACTATGCCGAGGTCATTAGCATGGAATCGTTGAGCACACCTTCCGCGCGTACGCTCGTCGTATATCAGTCTATCGGCGATCGGCTATTAGCGCTCGGCACTTGGAGAGTCGTATGGGGGGATTGTCTAGAATCCTTCGAACTCTTCGAAATGAATTCCGGGTATCCATGGCCGCACGAGGAAGGAAGCACAATCCCCAAACAGACCGCCGAAGTCAGCAGACTAGCTTTTCACCCTATTCTGGATGTCGGGAATCACGCAAGTATAAAGATGCACAAATTGGCATTAAGAATGAAGCAACGAGCCTTTCGGTTGTTATGGGCTGAAGGTATTCGCTGTATGCTGGCCGAGCGCGTGGAATTGTTTTATTTGATCATGACCCCCGCAGTCAGAAGATTTCTTGAAAGTTGCGGCGTGCAATCAAGGGCCGTCGACGGCGCAAGCCATAAGGACCGTGAAGAAACGAAGCAGATGCGCATACAGTTCAACAATTATTGGCGCCCGGGCGCCCCCCGCCTCGGAGATGCCCGCATTGTACACCGCGCTATGGGAGTTACTGAATACTCAGAAAGAACGCAACAAGTATCCGTCGGACGAATTGTTGATGGAAATCGCCCGGCGAAGGCAGATGAGCCAAACAAGCCCGCCGCTTTATCATCCTGTATTTTATCGGCTTCAGGCGGAGGAAGATTGTAAGCGCCTTCAAGAATTGTTCGAGCAGCATTCGGACATTCAGGTTAGAGACGAAATCGAAGGACAGTTGGCTGAATTAATCAAGTCGCGCCACCCCTACCGCAAATATACGGAAGACGAGCTAAAGGTAGCCGTTCATCGGCACGCAGGCGCGACCCCGATGGAACAGTACGGAGTGTGGGTCTATTATCCATGGCTGCGTACGTTGACGCACTTACTGGACGAGCAAGAATTCGTCCTGCTGCGCACGAACCGCAACCGTTACAAAATTACGGACGAAGAACAGCAAGCGCTCGCCGGCAAAAAAGTCGGGATCATCGGACTCTCCGTCGGACAGTCTATTGCCGTTACGATGGCGATGGAACGCGGGTTTGGCGAAATCCGTCTGGGAGATTTCGATACGTTGGAGCTAACCAACCTGAACCGAATTCGAAGCGGCGTGCACAATCTCGGGGCGGCCAAAGTCATCGTCACCGCCAGGGAGATCGCCGAGATTGATCCATTTTTAAAAGTCATTTGTTACACAGAGGGGGTAAATGAGGAGAATATCGACCGGTTTATGCTGGATGGAGGCAAGTTGGATATTATGGTCGACGAATGCGATAGCATCGACATGAAAATATTGGCGCGGCAACGCGCGAAGGCGCACCGCATTCCCGTCGTTATGGATACGAGCGATCGGGGATTGCTGGATATCGAACGATTCGACCTCGATCCGGCTCGCCCGATCCTCCACGGACTCATCGGCAACCTTGATTATCAGATGCTCAAAGGTTTAACCACCGAAGATAAAGTGCCTTATATCTTAAGGATCATCGGAATAGATGCCATATCCAAACGGATGAAAGCCTCGCTCGTCGAAGTCGAGAAGAGTATCAGCACTTGGCCGCAATTAGCCTCCGCCGTCGTGCTCGGAGGCGCGCTAGGAGCGGACGTATGCCGCAGGATCTCTCTCGGCCAACATCAGCATTCCGGTCGCTACTATGTAGATCTTGAGCAGGCGGTTCCTGATCAAGCGATGGAAGTTCCCGAGCACGAGCCGAATTTCTTGTTAACCGCAAAGGGACATCATCCATTGGAGAGGCCGATGTCGTTGTCGATAGATGAGATGACGCGAAGGATTCGAATGTGCGACCGGGTAGACGCGGGCGCTATCCGCTTATCGAAGGAACAGGTGCGGCATCTTGTCGAGCAAGCCGTTATGGCTCCATCCGGCGGCAATGTCCAACCCTGGCAATGGGTGCATGAACCGGGGCGATTGCATTTATTCCTTGATCCGTCCAAGCCGGATACTTTCCTGGACGCGCACCGCATTGCCGCCTACATGTCGCTTGGCTCGGCGGCGGAGAATTTGACGCTTGCCGCTTATATGCTCGGCTTGCAAGTCCGCTCTCGGCCGTTTCCGGTCGAAGACGACCCGGCATTCGCGTGCAGCTTTGAATTTTTCCATGACAAATCTCGGGCCAACGATAAATTTGCCTATTTAGCCGAATTCATTCCTCGTCGCATAACCAACCGCAAAGCAACCGGAAGGAAGAGTATCTCCATCGAGTCGCTCGATCGCATCAAGCAAAGCGCGGAATCGATACAGGGCGCCAAGATGCACTTGCTAGATAAAGCCGAACAGCTTGATGAGATCGGACAAATCATTGCTTCGGCGGAACGAATGCGAATTTTGCATCCCGAAGCGCATGCCAATATGGTATCCGAGCTCCGTTGGACGGATGAAGAAGTCACCGCGACGAGAGACGGCGTAGACCTTGCGACGTTGGAATTAACGACGACGGATTGGGCAGGCATCCGAATAACGAGCGACCCGTCTGTCGTTGCGCTTATTCGAGATTGGAGAGGCGGCGCGAACTTGGAGAAAGTCCCTCGCAAAATGCTCGCGTCCGCATCGAACGCAGCGCTGATTACGATGCCCTCCAACCGTCCTATCGATTATTTCAACGGCGGACGCGCCGTACAACGAGCCTGGCTCGAAGCGACCAAGCAGAACGTGGCCTTCCAGCCGCTATCCGTAGTGACCTATATGTTCTCTCGACTGTTCCATTACGGAGAGGAGCGGTTCATGCAGCCTTCCATGGTCGCCGAGCTGAAACGGTTGCGCAGCCGCTTTGTGACGTTGTTTCCGATTGCGCCCGGAATGGGCGAAATCTTCTTATTCCGATTAGGCGTGGAAGAAGCGCCGCGAATCCGCTCTCTCCGCAGATACGCGGACGATGTGTTGTCTTTCGTTGACATCTGAAGATAAAATCCGCCGCTTTAGCAGTGTTGCAGCAAAAAAAGAACAACGGCACCGACTGCCGTTGTTCTTTCGTATGGCAAAAAACTTATCTGCGTTCTTGAGGACCGCCGACGAACACGCTGTCCGCCGTATCCAATCCGTACGCCGTATGAAGCGCGCGCACGACGTCTTGCACTTTGTCGGCGGCGATGACGCAGGATACTTTGATCTCGGACGTGCTGACCATCTTAATGCTTACGCCGACGCTCGAGATCGCTTCGAACATCGTAGCCGCGACGCCAGGGTTCGACACCATGCCCGCCCCTACGATCGATACTTTCACGAGGCCTTCCTCGTAAGATACTTCGCGGTACGGCACGGACGATTTGATGCTGGCAAGGACGTCGATCGCTTTCGCGCGGTCTGCGTTCGATACCGTGAACGAGAAATCCGCTTTGCCGCCTTGCACGCCGCTTTGAACGATGATATCGACATCGATGCCGTTGCCCGCGAGCGCGCCGAACATTCTGGCGAGCACGCCGGGTACGTCCTCTACGCCAAGCACGCTGATGCGCACGACGTTCTTATCGTAAGCGATGCCTCGTACAACCATTCCTTGCTCCATCTCTGCTTCCTCCCTGACCAACGTGCCTTCGTTATTCGTGAAGCTGGAACGCACGACAAGATTCACCTTGTTGTGCTTCGCGTATTCGACCGCGCGCGGATGCAGCACGGCTGCGCCGAGGTGCGCAAGCTCGAGCATCTCGTCGTACGAGATCGTATCCAGTTTGCGCGCGCATTTCACGACCCGGGGGTCGGTGGAATATACGCCGTCAACGTCCGTGTAGATTTCGCATACGTCCGCGTTGATCGCCGCCGCGAGCGCCACCGCCGTCGTATCGGAGCCGCCGCGTCCGAGCGTCGTAATCTCTCCGCTCTCCGTCATGCCTTGGAACCCCGCTACGATCACGATGTTCTCTTCATCTAACGCCTTGAAAATACGATCCGGCGATATATCGTTAATGCGGGCTTTGGCATGCACGTCTTCGGTAACGATGCCCGCTTGCCAGCCCGTATACGACTTCGCGCTATGTCCGAGCTTATGAATCGCCATCGACAGCAAGGCTACGGATATTTGCTCTCCCGTCGTGAGCAGCATATCCATCTCGCGAGCAGGCGGATTGGCGTTGATCTCGTTCGCCTTGTCGATCAGATCATCCGTTGTATCGCCCATGGCCGATACGACGACAACGACGCGGTTGCCTTGCAGCTTCCTGTCGACGATTCGCTGGGCTACCCGACCCATCCGCTCCGTAGAGCCGACGGAGCTGCCGCCGAATTTCATTACGATCAATGACACCCGTACTTCACTCCTCAAGTTAAATCCTAGCATGAGAAAAATTATTTATTGATACATTCAGTATATTATAGCACAAGTACAAATGCCCAAAAATAATAAAATCCTTGTTTTTCGCAAAAGTTTGCGAAAAACAAGGATTCGCGTCGATGGATTGGCGGCCTTACGCGCGGGAGACGTACTTGCCGTCACGCGTGTCGATCGTCAGCACGTCGCCTTCGTTGATGAAGAGCGGCACTTGAACGCTAAAGCCGGTTTCGAGCTTCGCGCTCTTCGTCGCGCCTTGCGCCGTATTGCCCTTCACGCCCGGCTCGGTCTCGACGACTTTCAAATCCACGCTGTTCGGGATGTTGATGCCGATGATCTCGCCTTTATAGCTCGTGATGTTAACGTTCATGTTCTCAATGAGGAAGTTGATCTCCCAGTCGAGCTGCTTCTTGTTCAGCTCGAACTGATCGAACGTCTCGTTGTCCATGAACGTGTATTCGGAACCGGAGTTGTACAAATACTGTACCGCGCGGTTCTCGATTTGCGCGCGCGCCACGGTCTCGCCGGCGCGGAACGTCTTCTCGACGACGTTGCCGTTGCGCAGGTTTTTGAGCTTGGAACGGACGAACGCCGCGCCTTTGCCCGGTTTAACGTGTTGGAAGTCGGTTACGGAGAAAATATCTCCTTCCACTTCGATGGAAAGGCCTGTTTTAAAATCGTTTACGGAAATCACTGCAAAAATTCCCTCCTGTGGAAACGTCCCGTCCGCTTAATCCAAAGTTATCAATTGTTTAGGGGAACGGGTAAGAATTTGGATCCCGGTTTCCGTCATTACGACGTCGTCCTCGATTCTAACGCCTCCGAAGCCGGGGAGATAGATGCCGGGTTCGACCGTAACTGTCATTCCGGGGGTCAAAACGGTATCGCCGGTAAGGGAAAGACGAGGCGCTTCGTGGATTTCCATCCCGAGTCCATGGCCGGTCCCGTGGCCGAAACATTCACCATAACCATACCTTGTGATGATATCCCGCGTCAAGGCGTCTCCTTCTTTGCCGGTCATGCCTGGCGCGAGGTGTTCAAGCGCGTATTGCTGCGCCTCTAGAACGAAGCCGTAAATTTCGCGATGCTTGTCGCTTGGCTTGCCCACGACGACAGTCCGCGTAATATCGGAGCAATAACCTTTATAGTATGCGCCGAAATCGAGTTTGACGAACTCGTCCCGCCCGATTGTCTTGTCGCTGGCGACGCCGTGCGGAAGCGCCGAACGTTCGCCGCTCGCCACGATCGTGTCGAAGGAGGAGCTCGTCGCTCCCTGCGAACGCATGAACACTTCGAGCTCGAGCGCGATTCGCGCCTCCGTAACGCCGGGTTTGATGAATCCGAGAATGTGCTCGAACGCGCGGTCGGCCAAATCCGCCGCTTCCTGCATGATCGCGATTTCGCTTTCGTCCTTCACCATGCGAAGCTGCTCCACGATCGCTCCGGCAGGCTGAAGCCGGGCGAACTCGATCGACTTCTCGAGCTCGCGGTAAGAGGCGAATGTCATATCGGCGTCTTCGAACAGCAGCGTCTTCACGCCCCATTGCGCGAGCACGTCCGCGATCGTATCGTTCATCGCTTTGCCGTGCTCGATGATCTCGAAGCCTAGCGCTTGTCGCGGGGCTTGTTCGCGATACCGGAAATCCGTAATGAGCGCGGCATGGCTCTGCGCGATTAATAGAACGCCGGCGGAACCGGTAAAGCCGGATAAGTAACGACGATTGACCGGATGGGTGACCAGCAAGGCGTCCCCGTTCGACTTCGCCAGCAACCCCCGTAACCGGGCTACGCGTTGGTTTGGCATAATTAGTAGTTTCCTCCTCGCCTTATCCCCGTTGTCGTTCGGCTTGAACGTGTCGGCAAAGGGCTTGAAGCCCCAACTCGTAGCTGAGCGGGCCGAACCCCGATATTTGTCCGATAACGACCGGAGCCGTGACGGATACGTGCCGGAAAGCCTCGCGCTTATGGATATTGGATAGATGGACTTCGACCGCTGGTAGTCCAACGGCGGACAAGCCGTCTCTAAGCGCATAGCTCGTATGCGTCAGCGCGCCCGGATTGATTAAGATCCCGTCGCATTTCCCGTACGCCGCATGGATTTCGTCCAGCAATGCGCCTTCGTGGTTCGATTGAAAGAAACGAAGCTCCGCGCCGAGCGTCTCGGCCAGAACGGTCAAATCCGATTCGATCTGCGCCAGCGTCAGCGTGCCGTATACGCCCGGCTCGCGAATGCCGAGCATGTTGAGATTCGGTCCGTGCAAAACGAGTATGCTAAGCATAACCTTGTTCTCCTCCCGCTACCGGCGTCCGTTGTCCGATCGATCGTCAGCCGTCGTGCCGGTAAAGTTCACCTGACATTGTAACATACGGCAAGGGAGTTGGAAAACGATTCTATGAGATGCCGAGGATCAGGCGGAAGGCTGCGGCGAGCCTTGGGGAGCCTGGTTCGCCGGCTCGCGCTCCGATTCGTCGTGCAGTTCGAAGGCGATGCTGTAGCCGATGAACAATCCCCATACGAGGTAGAGGCACAAATCGGTAACGATGCTCAACCAACCGACCGTGCGCAAAGGCTGCACGGCTCCGATCATCGGTCCGAGGAGCGCGTAGAATATTCCCCACCAGGCCGCTCCGAACGCCAGTCCCGGCCAAGGCCCCCGGAGCGTTCCGAGCACGAGCCAATAGACGATCGCGGCTACGATCGACATCGCGATGAACGCCAGCCATCCGGCGAACTGCCACCATCCCGAACCGAGCGCGCGATTGGGTAAGAACGGATCGAGCAAATAGGCTTGCGTCACTTCCGTGAAATTAAGTCCGGTCGCCAGCCACCTCGCGAGCCCCCATATCACGCCGGCGTAAAAACCGACAACGAGCGTATTCCGCAGCGCTTTCGCCGTTATCGTGCTTTCCGGACCGTCATCGCGCCCCGTTCTTCTTCGTGCCGAATGATTCTCCGCCATGCTGATCATCCTTTGGTCGTATTGGAAAAACTGCGATATAGTATGACCCCGCGTCCCGCCGATTAATCGACGGTTCCGCGCCACATCCTTTCCCTGTGGCAATCTAGACCCCAATCTAGTAATATAAAGTTTATATACAAAGAAGCAGGTGGTACGATATGTCGCAACAACCTACGTCGATTTACGGCGGACAGGCGGTCATAGAAGGCGTTATGTTCGCCGGCAAACACGTACACGTTACCGCGGTACGCCGCAAAGACCAGCAAATCACGTTTTTCGAGGTTCCCAAGAAACCGCAGCGGATATTGCCCAAGCTGAAGAGAATCCCTTTCCTTCGCGGCGTGATCGGCATCGTCGAATCCGCTGCCAAAGGCTCCCAGCATTTGACCTATTCCGCCGAGGCTTACGCCGAGGACGAAACCGGACCGGAAGAGAAGAGCGAAGCCAAGCCTAAAGAACGTTGGAATTTAACGATGATTCTAGGCGTTGCTATTGTCGGCGTCCTTTCCTTCGTGGTCGGCAAACTTATTTTTACGTTAGTGCCGACTTTTTTGGAAACGATGATCTTTGGACAAGCATTCGAGAATAAGATATTGCACAACCTGCTGGAAGGCGCTATCAAAATCGTCTTCCTGCTCGCCTACCTCTGGTTTATCTCCCAGACGCCGTTAATCAAACGTCTTTTTCAATACCATGGCGCGGAGCACAAAGTAATCAGCGCCTATGAAGCGGGAGCGGAACTTACGGTAGACAACGTGCAGAAGTTCAGCCGTCTGCATTACCGTTGCGGAAGCAGCTTCATCATTTTCACCGTCATCGTAGGCGTCATCATTTATTCCTTCTTCGATTGGGACACGATGGGAGAACGCATCCTGCAACGGATCGTCTTGCTTCCCGTCGTGCTTGGAGTATCTTACGAAGTGTTGAGATGGACGAACGCCCTCCGGGATATTCCGGTGCTCAAATGGCTTGGCGCTCCCGGGCTATGGTTGCAGTTGCTCACGACCAAAGAACCGCACAACGATCAAGTTGCCGTATCCATCGCATCTTTCAACCGCATGAGAGAGCTTGACCGGCAGGTTAGTCCATCCTGATCGGAGGTACGCTATGCGAAAACGAATCGAGCCTTGGTTCTTCGTCGTCATCGCCCTTGCCGTAATCGGCATTGCCGATAGCTTCTCCCGCGGCGCGTTAGGGACGCTGATTATCCCGCTCGCGCTTGTGGCGATCGTCTTCTTGCTGTACAAATTTCCGCCGAGCCGGTTTAAGAAGCCTCGCTATCGCGGAGCGTCGCAGGGCCTCAATCGCAAAGAACCCGCGAAGCTCGGCGCCAAGCCGGCCGCCAAGCGCCGCGCTTCCCCGTTCACCGTCATCGAAGGGCGCAAGAATAAAGAGGACGAACCGCCCAAGTATCATTAATCGCATAGTAACGCCCTCCTGCGATCTCTTCCGCCGGAGGGCGTTACTATTATTGTCGGGCACCGAACGTGATTCTTCCTTGGGGAGGCCGCCACGCGGCGAAAAACTTCTCCCCCGCCCGCACGCCGGACTGGTACAGTTCGCCGCTTTGCTCCGGGGTCAGATGGAATTGCGTCGTACGCACGCCCATCGCGGGAATTTTAATCGTTCGCGCCCGATTGTGCTGCTCGATATAGCGTTGATCGTGAGCGCTGAGCATCGTCTCGAACATCGCTTGGAACATCGTTATCGGTCCGTCGATGCGGTGAGGCTGCACGTCCGATATGCCTACCGTCTGGAATCCGAGCACGGGCTCGGCGGCAGCTCCGGGCGATTGCCGATCGAACAGCCACAGCGGAAAGTTGCTCAGCAATCCGCCATCCACGATATAGGACGATTTCATCCTCGTCGCCTCCTTGAGCCGCTGCGGCTGACGGATGATGACAGGATCGAAGAAATAAGGAATGGACGTGCTCATTCGGATCGCCTTGGCGACCGGCAGCTGCAGCGGATCGATATCGTAGACCGCGATGTCCTGGGGCAGGACGAGCAATTTGCCGTTCGTAATGTCCGAGGCGATAATTTGCAGCTTCCCCGGAGGCAAGTCGGCGAAAACGCGAATTCCTTTCGCTTTCAGAATGCCGTAGATCCATTGCTCCAATCCGTCGCCGGAATACAGCCCTTTGCGCAACAGAAGCCTGATGGCGGGGCCGACCACTTTCGCGTTAAACAACGCGGAGCGCTTAAGAAAGCTGCTGAACGGCGTGCTTTCGATAATCAGCCTAAGCTCGGCGGCGCTATACCCCGCCGCGAGCAACGCGGCAACGATGCTGCCCGACGACGTTCCCGCCACGCGATTAAATAAGACGCCGTTGTCGGTTGCCGCTTTGACCGCCCCGGCAAGGGCAATTCCTTTAACGCCGCCGCCTTCAAAGACGGCGTTAACGGTAATCCGGCTCATGACTGCACCCCCTCGCAACCGCGATAAGTACGTCAACCCCCATCCTCCACATGTTTATGCCGCCGATCCATCCTCTAGCACAGGCTTCGGAAGGCAAGACAGGGTAAACGCGCAAAGTCCCCGACCCTATAATGGGCGGGGACTACGATGCGCTTGCGTTATCCGGTGGTCCCGTTCATCTGCACCCAAAGCTCGCTGTACAGACCGTCCCGTATCGTCGCCAATTGGCGATGCGTGCCTTGTTGGACGACTTTGCCTTCCCTCATGACAAGGATGGAGTCCGCGTCTTGAACGGTCGTCAGACGGTGCGCAATGACGAGCAGCGTCCTGCCTTGCTCTCTCGTGCGGGAGAGGATCGCCTCCATGACGCGACGTTCCGTATCCATATCCAGGGCGGAGGTGGCTTCGTCCAGGATCAATATTGTCCGATCGGCCAATATCGCTCTCGCGATCGCAAGGCGCTGACGTTGCCCCCCGCTTAACGTACTGCCGTGCTCCTTTAACGAGGTGTCATACCCTTCCGGCAGCGACCTAATAAATTCGTGCGCCTGAGCGGCTGCGGCTGCGGCGATCAGCTCTTCCTCCGATGCGTCCGATTTGACCTTGAGCAAATTTTCTCGGATCGTGCCGGAGAACAGATAGGACGTTTGCGGAACGTACGAGACGATCGATCGGGCATATTCGGCGTTGGCCAGAGTACTCGTCCCTCCGATGCGTACGTCGCCTTCGTCCGGGAACAAGAGGCCCGCCGCAAGCTTGGCGACAGTGGATTTGCCTCCCCCGCTCGGCCCGACAATCGCGGTGAACGAGCCGGGCTGAATATCCAGTGAAACTCGCGTAAGCAACGTCGCTGCTTCGGGACCAACCGGTTCGTGCTCCGCGCCGGTTGGGTCGGAATGACCCGCATCCATCAATCCGGCATTTTCGCGATAGCGGAATGAAACGTCATGCAGACGAATCGTCGGCTTCTTGTCGGCGATGGCCGATACGCCGGCATCAACGGCCAATGCGGGTTCCTTCGGCGCTCTCAAGAGCGTAATCGCCCGATAGGTAGTCCCCAGCCTGATCTGCACCTCTCCCCATGCATTGCCCAGCTGAATGAGCGGGCCTTGGATTCTCCAGATGAGAACGGAGAACGCCATGAGCGAACCGAGAGACATCTTGCCTCGGATGGCCAGCCAAGCAACGGTCAGTATCGTTCCCCAGTTGATGAGCAGCGCCAGCGAGCTCGTTAAGCCGTTCACGCACTGTTGCCACCACATGCGCTTTATATATATCTTGTTCAACTTGGACCGCTCCGTCACGAAGCGCCCGAGCATCCAATGCTCGGCCCCGAACGCCCGAAGCGTCTCCATTCCTTGCAGCGCGTCCTGTTGGCATTGCCCTACGATCGCCTCCTGATTGGCCGTTTCGCTTCCGATGCGAGCAAGACGGCGCTTCATCAGGTGGCTGCCTAGCGCGCCAAGCGGCAACAGAATCATGACGCAAATGCCTATCCGCCAGTTCAATTGAAGCATGTAGGCGGAGGCTAGAAGCAGCAACAGAGCCTGATTCCCCATCCAATCCAGTATCGTGCCGAGCAGCCAGGGGAAGTCGGAGTCACGATTGACGCGTTGCGCGATATCGGCTGTATGCGAGGATTGCGCGGTATGCAGCGGCAGCCGCTGCGCCTCGTCGGCGAGATCGACCGCGAGATCGCGATGCACCGAACTTAGGAGGTTCTGCTTGATATAGTAGCCGATCGTATTGAACACGCTTGCGGCAATCACGATTAACGTGAACGCGGCCAATAGCGTTCGAATCTGCGGAAGGTCGGAGTCTCCCAAATAATTGAAATACCATTCCATCATAATAGGTATCAAAACTTGCATAATGGAGTCGGTGAAAATCATCAAGCACGCGAATAGAAGCAACATTTGTTTAGAGCCGAGCCGTTCCCAGGACAATGAGAACACTTCGCGCAAGCGGACGGACGGCGGTTGCGCGGCAATCGAAGTCTTCATAGAATCACCCTCCTTGCAGAATGGTTCGCCCACTCGCCCGAGCGAATAAGGGACGCATAACGGCCGCCCAGCCGCAGGAGTTCATCGTGGGTACCGGACTCCAATACCTTTCCGTTCTCAACGAATAGGATGCAATCCGCATCCCTGACGGTAGAGAGCCGGTGGGCCGCGACGATGACCGTACGGCCTTTCATCATCTGCTGCAAAGCTTCCTGCATCAATTTTTCATTGATCGCATCAAGCGCGGAAGTCGGCTCGTCCAGCAGCAGAATGTCAGGCTTGCGTATATAAGCCCTCGCAAGCGCCAAGCGCTGTCGCTCCCCGCCCGATAACCGCTGGCCGCGTTCGCCGATTCGCGTTTCGTACTTATCAGGCAGCGCGTCGATGAAAGAATGGGCGTTCGCGAGCCGGGCGGCATCGATGACTTCCGAGTCGTCCGCTTCCAGACGTCCCACGCGGATATTGTCCATGACTGCGGCATCGAACACGGCCGCGTCCTGCGGCACATAGGCTATACGTTTCCTCCATTGCGCAAGAAGGTCATCGGAGAGAGCCGTTTCGCCGCAGCGGATCGTTCCCGAATCCGGTTCGTACAAACCGAGAATAAGCTTGAGCAGCGTACTCTTCCCGCCGCCGCTCGGTCCTACGATCGCCGTCATTGAACCGCGCCGGAACACCGCCGAGAACCGATCCAGGGCCGGTTGCTCCTGATAGTTGAACGTTACCTCGTTCATGACGATGTCGCCGTCGAAATCGGCTTTTTCCTCGCTCGCCTTCGCCCGCTTCTTCGCGGAAGCGGACGATTCGGTCGGATCGAAGACCTCATAGACCCTGCCGGCATGCGCGACGGATTCCTGTACGCTCGCCCATAAATTGACCATGTAGGCGAGGGGGAAAATAAGCCGTTCATACGAGAGGACGAACGCTGCTATCGCTCCGATCTCCAAAGTTCCCCGGTTCGCCATCCACGCTCCGAGTCCAAGAATATAGGCTTCGCCAAGCCAAAAGCCCAAACCGACAAACCGATTCGTAATTACGCGATAAAGGTCTCCGCGCAGCCAATTCCGCCGAGAGGCATCGTAATCTTCCTTCCACGATGTGCCGAACGCTTGCCGCAGCCCGAAGCTGCGAACGACCTCGGCTCCCTGCAATTGGTCGAGCAACCGCGCATTCGTAACGGCCTGCGATTCATTATGAAGTTTATTCCATTTGCGAATCGGCTTGCTGAACAGGTTGCTCAGCAAAGGCATGAGCAGCGCTACCCCCAGCGCGCCGGCCATAAGCTCCCAGGAGAGCACGGTCAAGTACGCGAAAAGGAACAGAACCGACAGGCCATTATGTATGAGTCCGGGAATCCGCTGATTGATTCCATCCTGCGCCGCTACGGCTGATTGGTTTATTCTCTGCAGCTTATCTCCGGTATGCAATCCGGTGAATCGTTTCATCTTCATCGCAAGCAAGCCTCCGAGCACCTGGTGCTGGAGATCGAGCGTCGTCCGGTTGGACAGCTTCTGCGACAGCCATGCCCTAATGACGGTTACGATCTGCTCGATTACGAACAACCCTGCGAGCCAAAAACCCGTAGTTAATAGCCCGTCAGTGCTTAAGCTGGTCGTCACTTCGAACAACCGCCTCATCCCTTCGGCCCAACCGACAGGCAGAAGAGAACTAACGATGACGATTCCGCTGACCGCGAGATAGGACGCCCAGTAACGACGAGCCCATTTCAGCATTTTCATCAACGTCTGTCCGGGTTTAAGCGTTACTGCGGATGATTGCATGCATTCGATGCCCCCTAAATAGTCCCATATTTCCCGATTATCCCAAAGTAACGGTAAAATGTACATGAATTTTGTTAATGATATAAATTTTTGAAAGGAAGAGATAAAAAAATCTTCCTCACGTAAAGATGAGGAAGATCCCGTAACCGGATTGCGACGAACTATTCCGTTTCTAATTCCGTGCGTATGCGCGAGAGCTCAATGACTCTGTTCTCGTCCCGCTTGAAGTATTCGACCAGCGTCTCGATGCACGTAATCGAATCCCAACTCAGATGGTGCTCGATGCCTTCGACGTCGCGATAGATGTTCTCTTCTTGCACGCCGATGACTTGAAGGAAAGATTCCAGCAGGTGATGGCGCTCGACAAGCCGTTTGCCCATCTTCTTGCCTTTATTCGTAAGCACGAGACCGCGGTATTTTTCATAAATCAAGTAACTGTCTTTATCGAGCTTCTGGATCATCTTCGTCACGGACGACGGATGGACTTCCAGCCCTTCGGCGATATCGGAGACGCGGGCATACCCCTTCTCGTCGATCAACCGATAGATTCGCTCCAAGTAGTCTTCCATACTCGGGGTCGGCAACGCTGATCCCCCTTTCCTGCAATCGTCAACATCTACTAATCATACACCTTTTGTACAGGACGGGGCAAGCTTTAGAACTTGAGCCATTCGGGCGTATGGCTGTTGAGCCACACCGTAATCGACGTCATTCGATCCGTGAAAAGCAGGATGCCCATGACGATCATCAGCGCGCCGCCGATCTTCATCAGCAGGTTGGAATACTTGAGAATCCACCGCGTCGAGCCGAGGAAGAAAGCGACCGCGAAGAAAGGAACGGCGAATCCGATCGAATAGGCCGTCGTCATCCCGATCCATGTTCCCGGATTGGCCACCGCAAGCGCTTGAATCGAGAACAAGATCGGACCGATGCAAGGCGACCATCCCGCGGAGAAACCGATTCCGAAGATGAAGGACCCGAGGTAACCGGCCGGCTTCCACTTCATGTCCATTTTGCGTTCTCGCATGAGCAACTGCGGCTTGAATGCGCCGAGCAGGAACAAACCCATTAAGACGATAAAGATCGCGGCCAACTGCCGGATCAGGTCTTGGTTATCCCGGAACGACGTCGCGAAAGCGTTCGTGCCGTATCCGAGGGCGAAGAACACGACCGAGAAGCCGACGATGAAGAAGAACGTGTGGGTCATCGTGCGCATCCGCATGCTCGTGCTCGTATCCGTCTTGATATCGGTGACCGATACGCCGGTTATGTACGATAAGTACGCGGGATATAACGGCAAACAACAGGGCGAGATGAATGACGCGAACCCCGCGGCGAACGCTATCCCTACATTGACGTCTGACATAAATGATTGCCTCCTTAGGTGCTTCCGGCTAGACGCGGAACATTCGTTTGGACATCATCGAGATCGCGAGGACGCCGATCAGCAAGAGCACGATCGTTCCGCCCGGCGCCAAATTCCATACCCCGGCGATCCAAAGTCCCGCCAGAACGGCGAGCTCGCCGATGAGAACGACGAGGATCACCGCCTGCCTGAAGCTTCTCGACAGCGCCAGGCTGCAAGCCGCCGGAATCGTGAGCAGCGCGGAGACGAGCAGCGCGCCGACGATCTTGATCGCCGCGCTAATCACAAGAGCGGTCAGGATGCTGATCAGAATGTTGAAATAACGGATTGGAAGCCCGCTGACCGCGGCCGCGTCCTCGTCGAACGTAAGCAGGAACAGCTCTTTCTTGTGGATCAGCACGATCGACAACACGATGGCCGTTACGCCGCCGATCACCGCGAGATCCGTGTTCGTAAGCGTGTAGATGCTGCCGAATAAGTACGAGTTGACGTTCAAGTTAAACCCTTTGCCAAGGGTGAAGAGGATCGAAGCTAAGGCGATACCGCCCGACATGATAATGGCGATCGATAATTCCGCATAAGTCTTGTACGTTCTTCGAAGCATTTCGATTCCGAAGGAAGCGACGATCGCGAACAGAAGACCGACAGCGACGGGGTACACGTTGATCAGAAACCCTAGCGCAACCCCGGCGATGCTGACGTGGGCGAGCGTGTCCCCGATCATGGCCAGCCTGCGCAGCACGAGGAACAAGCCCATTAGCGGCGCGGTTATGGCGATAAGAGCGCCTCCGATAAGCGCCTTTTGAAAAAATTCAGCCGTCAAAATGTACAAGCGTCGTTAACCTTCTTTCCGGAGGGAGTGCAGCAGATCCGTCTCCACGCAATCCTCGAGATCGTGCGAGTGGCGGACGTAGAAACTGATCTTGCCGGACTTCTCCTTAGGCGTCTCGCCTAGATAAGAACGAACCATTTCCATGTCGTGCGACACCATAAGGAACGTAATATTATGGTGCTGATGCATATGTCTGATCAAGCTGAAAAAGCTCGTCTGCGTCTCGGTGTCGATCCCCGTCAGCGGTTCGTCAAGGATGAGCAGCTTAGGGTTGTTGATGAGGGCCCGCGCCAGGAATACCCGTTGCTGCTGTCCTCCGGACAACGCTCCGATGCGCTGGTCCGCGAGATCCTGGATGCGAAGCGTGCTGAGCGCGTCCTCGGTTCGGGAGACGTCTTCCTTCGTTACGCGGCGGAACAGCTTGCGGCGCCCGTACAAGCCGGACTGCACGACTTCTCGGACCGTGGCCGGGAACAGCGGATTGAAGTGATTGCGCTGCGGCACGTAGCCGATCAGACTCCAGTCCTTGAACTGGCTCGCGGGCGTTCCGAACAGCGAGATGCTGCCGGATTGCGGACGCAGCAAGCCTACGATCATTTTCAGCAGCGTCGTTTTGCCGGCGCCGTTGGAACCGATCAGCCCGACGAAATCCCGTTCCTGCACCGTAAAGTTAACGCCCGACAGCACTTGTTTCGAATCGTAAGCGTAGCTGACCTGATCCAATCGAATGATTTCGCGGTGGCAGCTGGGCGGTTGCGCTTGCTTCAAACTTGCTTGCTCGCTCATAGGTCCCCTCCTCCCGAGTCTTGTTGTCTACTCTCATGTTAGATTACCGAAGTGCCTTCTGCAAGTTTTCCAAGTTGCGCTCCATGATCGAGAAATAGTTGTCCCCGGCTTTCTCCTGCTCCGGCGTCAAGCCTTCGAGCGGGTTAAGCACCATCGTGTCGATGTTCGCCTCGTTCGCCAGCGTCTTTGCAAGCCGGTCCGATACGAGTTCCTCGAAAAATATCGTCTTGATTCCGTGCGATTTCACATAGTCGGAGATTTCGAGCAAATCCTGAGCGCGCGGCTCGGCTTCCGGGGACAAGCCCATAATCGCGATTTGGTTCAAGCCGTAGTCTCTGCACAAATAGCCGAACGCTTGGTGCGATACGACGATGTCCCGTCCTGCGTATGGGGACAATCCGTCCGTGAACTTGGCGTCCAGCTGCTTGAGCCGTTCGTTAAGCTGCTCGTAACGGGTTTCATAGTCCGCTCGGTGCGCCGGGTCTACCGCGATATAAGCGTCTTTGATGTTGGCGGCCATCGCCAGCGCGGAGCGCGGGCTGATCCAGGTGTGCGGATCGACGTCTCCTTCATGCTCATGCGAATGGCCTTCTTCTTCCTCTTCGCCGTGTTCATGGCCTTCTTCTTCGCCCTCGCCGTCGATGAGCGCGATGCCATGGCTCGCTTCGACCGTACGAACGTCGCCTCCCGATTCGATGACCGGCATGAAGTCGTTCAGCCAGCTTTCCAATCCCGCGCCGTTGTAGATGAACAGCTGCGCGTTGCTGGCATCCGACAAGTCCCGGCTCTTGGGCGTCCAATCGTGCGGCTCTACGCCGGCGGCGATCATGTTCGTCACGTGCGCCTGCTCCCCGCCGATCTGCTCCGCGAAATAATAGAGCGGATAAATCGTCGTCACGACGTTAACTTTACCTTCGACGTTCCCGGAATTTCCGCTTCCGCACGCGGTGCTTGCGATCGACAGTCCAAGGAAGAGCGACAGCGTCATTGCCATGCGCCTGCTTATAAACATATACTCACAACCTCTTAATCGTAATTTTTATTATTAAGAACATGAGCAATTATAGCGCCGCTTTAAGAGTGTGTCAACCATTCTGGGAAGAGAATTCCCGCGCGCAGCTTCGGTTGGTCGAACTGCAGAACGTCAAGCGGCCGGAATCGCCCAGCAACTCGGCTCCGCCGCGCTATTTCACGTAGTCTCGCCCATTCCGCTTCCGTAACTCGGCTCCGCCGCGCTAAACAAAAAGCCTGCGTCCCCATAAGAGACACAGGCTGCTTATCTTACTTTACGATCGCTCCGTTAGGCATGCTGTCCGGTACGGTCGCCAGCGTAAGCTGGTCGCCGGCGGAAGCCGCGAGAATCATGCCTTGAGACAGCTCGCCGCGAAGCTTGACCGGCTTCAAGTTCGTGACGCAAATGACTTTGCGTCCGACGAGTTCCTCCGGCTTGTAATGCTTGGCGATGCCGGACACGACTTGCCGCTTCTCGAAGCCGAGATCGAGCTGCAGCTTCAGCAGTTTATCGGCTTTCGGGATCGGCTCGCAGGCGACGACTTGCGCGACGCGAAGCTCCACTTGAGCGAAAGCTTCGATGTCGATCTCCGGCTTCAGCTCGGGAGCTTCGACCGGCACGGCTTCCGCGGCAGGCGCCGGTGCGGCGGTTTCCTCGGCCTTTGCTCCTCCGCCCATCGACTCGATGATCCAAGGCACTTCGATCGCCATATCGAGGCGCGGGAAGATCGGCTCGCCTTTGTTCAGCTTCGTGCCCGCAAGCGATCCGCCGAACGTCCGCACGCTGCCCCAAGCAGTGAGCGCGCCTTCCGCGATGCCGAGCTGAGCCCATATTTTGCGCGGCGTCTGTGTCAGGAAAGGCTGAATGAGAATCGACACGACGCGCAAGCTTTCGGCGAGATGACCCATGACGGAGGCGAGCGCAGGGCGATTCGCTTCGTCTTTCGCCAGCGCCCAAGGCTGCGTTTCGTCGATATATTTGTTCGTTCGGCCGACGAACGCCCAGATCGAACTGAGCGCAACAGAGAACTCCATGTTATCCATCGCTTCCTCGACTTTGCCGACCGTCGTCGCAGCCAACTGCTCCAAGTCGGCGTCGAACGCCGTCGCTCCGCTCTCGAACGCAGGCACCTCGCCGCCGAAATATTTATCGATCATCGCTACGGTACGGTTGAGCAGGTTGCCGAGATCGTTCGCCAAGTCGTAGTTGATGCGCTCAACGAAGTTTTCCGGCGTGAACGCGCCGTCCGAACCGAACGGAACTTCGCGCAGCAAGTAGTAACGAACCGCGTCTAAGCCGAAATGCTCGATTAGCGACACGGGGTTGACGACGTTGCCTTTGGACTTCGACATTTTGCCGTCCTTCATGAGCAGCCAGCCGTGCGCGAACACTTTCTTCGGCAGCGGCAACCCGAGCGCCATCAGCATGATCGGCCAATAGATCGTATGGAAGCGAACGATTTCTTTGCCGACGAGATGCACGTCCGCAGGCCAGAAGCGCTTATACAACTCATCGTTGTCCGAGGCGTAGCCTAGCGCCGTGATATAGTTGGACAACGCGTCGATCCACACGTAGATGACGTGCTTCGGATCGCCGGGAACTTTAATGCCCCAATCGAACGTCGTACGGGACACCGCGAGATCCTCGAGCCCCGGCTTGATGAAGTTGTTGATCATTTCGTTGCGGCGGGATTCCGGTTGGATGAACGCCGGATTCTCTTCGTAGAAAGCGAGCAGACGGTCCGCGTACTTGCTCATCCGGAAGAAATACGATTCCTCCTGCACCCACTCCACCGGACGCCCGCAATCCGGGCAGTTGCCGTTCACGAGTTGGCGCTCCAGGAAGAACGATTCGCAAGGCGTACAGTACCAACCTTCGTAAGCGCCTTTATAGATATCCCCCTGGCTCAGTAGCTGCGCGAAAATTTTCTCGACAGACGCTTTATGGCGCGTTTCCGTCGTACGGATGAAATCGTCGTGCGAAATTTCGAGCTTGTCCCATAGTTCCTTGATGCCGATGACGATATCGTCCACGAACTGCTGCGGCGTCTTGCCCGCTTCCTGCGCCTTGCGCTCGATCTTCTGGCCATGCTCGTCGGTTCCCGTCAAATAGCGGACCGAATAGCCGCGAAGCCGCTTGTAGCGTGCCATCGCGTCGCCTGCCACCGTCGTGTACGCATGTCCGATATGCAGTTTGTCGCTTGGATAGTAAATCGGCGTCGTAATATAGAACGTTTTATCGTTGTCCGGCATGTCGCCCGCTCCTTTGCGCTTGTCGCGCTTGATCGAATGAAACAAACAAAAAACTCCCGTCCGCATGGGACGAGAGCGAAAACTCACGTGGTACCACCCAATTTCCCTCCGACCGTATAAGCGTAGCCGTGCGGAGGCTCATGAATACGTTCCGTTAACGCCGAACCCGCGTCGTCCCCTTACCAGGCTATTCAGCCGATGCTCGAAGACGAATCCTCCAGGACCATTTTCCATAGCTGCCCTATGCCGGTTTTCAGCTGCCCCGGCTCTCTGCGATAGGCGCGAACGCTAAGTACTTATCCCTTCTTCGGATCAATGAAGCTATTCAAGTTATTGCCCACAATATAGCCGAATAGACGCGGCGTTGTCAACTTCAAATCGCGGAACACCTGAAAGATTATAACCCCGATTCCGCTCGCTTCCGAGGTTTCCGGGGCGGGACGGGGTCGAACCCCCCGCGATGGAACGGATGACATTTGCAAATGCGAACGACGGCTAAGTAGGTTCCCTTGGCCGCGCCGTGGACTTCGATCGCTTCGAGCGCGTATTGCGAGCAGGTCGGCGCGAATCGGCAAGTCGGCGGCTTTAGCGGCGAGATGAATTTTCGGTAGAACCGGATCGGAAGCTGAACGGTTCGTCTAAGCATCCGCGATCTCACTCCCTGCTGCTGTATATTCTAACTATGCAGGAGAGAGCAACCGAAGTCAAACGTTGGCTAAGTTCAGGGTGCGGCGTCGGAATAGAGGTCGATTTGACCTCTACTGCGGCACTTGGCGGAGAAACGTCGGTTTAGAGGTCGATTTGACCTCTACTGCGGCATTTGGCGGAGAAACGTCGGTTTAGAGGTCGATTTGACCTCTACTGCGGCACTTGGCGGAGAAACGTCGGTTTAGAGGTCGATTTGACCTCTACTGCGGCACTTGGCGGAAGAACGTCGGTTTAGAGGTCGATTTGACCTCTACTGCGGCACTTGGCGGAGGAACGTCGGTTTAGAGGTCGATTTGACCTCTACTGCGGCATTTGGCGGAGGAACGTCGGTTTAAAGGTCGATTTGACCTCTACTGCGGCACTTGGCGGAGAAACGTCGGTTTAGAGGTCGATTTGACCTCTACTGCGGCATTTGGCGGAGAAACGTCGGTTTAGAGGTCGATTTGACCTCTACAGCGGCACTTGGCTGAAGAACGTCGGTTTAGAGGTCGATTTGACCTCTACTGCGGCATTTGGCGGAGAAACGTCGGTTTAGAGGTCGATTTGACCTCTACTGCGGCACTTGGCTGAAGAACGTCGGTTTAGAGGTCGATTTGACCTCTACTGCGGCACTTGGCGGAGAAACGTCGGTTTAGAGGTCGATTTGACCTCTACTGCGGCACTTGGCGGAGAAACGTCGGTTTAGAGGTCGATTTGACCTCTACTGCGGCACTTGGCGGAGAAACGTCGGTTTAGAGGTCGATTTGACCTCTAATGCAGACCCAAAGACGGAATTGTGGCTAGCTGATCGGGATTTCACAACGGTCTCCCAGGCCGTTACAGCGGCGGAATGGCATGGCGGGTTCAACGGGCATAAAAAAGAAGATGCCCTCCAGGGCACCCTCATCTTTGCGCGTTGTTCTCGCTAAGCGAACCAAGTATTCACGGTGAAGACCAACCCCGCGACGGAAACCACGGACAGCGCCAAGAACAGAAACCCTTGCCGCTTGTTCTCCTGGAATAACCGCAAGACTCCTAAGCTTAAGAACGAACCGATCATCAGAATGAAGATCACGCCGGTAACGAACAACGCGAGCGAGACGTCCTCGACATTAACCAAACTCACAAAGCTGCCCCCTTGGAAGGTATCGATTGAATAGTCCGTACGCTAGATAGATTCCTCTAGCATTATACCGATTTACGGCTCTATAAACAATTCGTACTCGTTCTTATCCGAGGGTCTTCGTTTGAAGCGTACGACCAGCCTTCCTTTGCGAATCGCGGCTCTTCCGGTACGGGGGTAGACAAAGCAAGGCAACCGGATCGTCTGCTTGCCGTTATTCGGCATCCCGGTCACCTTCAGCCGGTCCGACGTCGCGAATAGTTGCAGCCCGCGAAGCTCGGCATCCGAATTCATCGCCATCGACACGGTAACGAACTTGGCGTCTTTGTGCACTTCCATCCGCAACGCGTTTTTCGTCTTCGCGCTTGCATCTTTCTTAGCTCTCTCCATCATATTTTTCACGTACGTATTCAGCCACGCGGGATCACCTTGCTTATCCCATTGCTCCACGAGCTTCCACGGCAGATCGCGGCCCAACCACTCCTGAACGATCTTCCAATCCGGAAGCGGCCCGCTGTCGAAAAAAGAGCCCATCTCCCACCCTGCCTTCCCTGACCGACGCTTATCATTCAGCATATGCCTATTCAGCCCAGCCGTGCGCGCCGCTCGATCGCTTCAAGGATGAACCTCTGGGCGATCGCCTTCATACACTGTTGCAAGACGCCACAGCAAAGGAGTCGCTTACACTATGCCTTGTATCGTCGGCAACGTCAAAATACTAAGCGTCGGCTCTGGCAGCGTGGTCCAATTCGGCGACAGTCTGCAAGTATCACCCTCCAGCACTTCCAAAACTTACGCGGGAGCAGGGTCGTTCCTTACCGGGGATTTATCCCGCAGCAATAACGCCGTAAGCGCGACGAACACCAACGATACGGATCTTCAGGATTCATCCGATAACACGGCTACCGGGGCGGGGGGAATCGTCGGATGATGACCTTAAACGTCAAACAGTCGATCACGATCGGCCAATTGCGCGTGGAAGCCGTCTCTAACTCGGCGGTGCTGCAGATCGGTTGCGCGGGCAGCATCCAATCGTTATCCCAGCTTTACAATACGGGAGGCTTCACCGAGCCCGCTCCCGAAATCGGGGAAGTCGGAGAGGCGCTCTCGTCGCTTTCGCTCGTTCCACTTCCCAATCCGACATAAAGGAGGCAGCCTCCATGTACCTGCCGTCGAATCAGGGCCCGGGGACGGCCAAAGGACCGGTCTCCCCGATCTGCGATTGGCCGACTCTGCTGCAACGGTTCTATGCGTCCGAGCAAATGCTCCAACGAATAACCGCCCAACTCCAATCTCTGCAAAAGCAGCTCGACGACGTCCGTAGCAAACCCCCGCTGCACGTCGAATACCATTTTGACCAATTGAAGGTCAATCGCCTTGAAGGGACGCTTAACGTCGGGATTAGCCCCCAGGGCATGCCGGACATCGAATCGCTCGAAACGCCGGGGAGCGCGAACTGGAGCGTGCAACAAGCGCCCGCCAATGACGACGGTCAAGACGCCGACGATCCGCTGAGCAGAATGCAGAACGATATGTATCGTTATATGGACTCCGAGGGCACGCAAGCCCTAATCGCGATCGAATCGCGGTACGGCGTCTCCCTCGACGACGCTCACCGCGCGAGAATCGTTCAGGACGTAAGAGGGCAATTAAGAGAGAGAGTCCGCTATTACGTCACGATGAAACCTTACCCGGACAAAGGCACCGATGAGGAGAAGCGCCGTTGGGACGACGAGATCAAGACGAAAACGACAAGAGACATTAACGGCGCCTTCGCCGCCTATTTGCAAAAAATAGCCCCGCCCGAAAGGAAAATATCGCCGCCATGATGATACCGCCCCCGTATAGCCTAACCGTCGCGAACGGACCGATCAAAGTCGGCTCCATTCGAATTCTCGGGATTTCAAGCTCTGCCTCTATGCTGCTAGGCGACACGGAATCGATCCGGCTTTACTCGTTCTTCGATACGCCGCCGGAGTCCGTCATCGTCGGTCCGCTTGCTCCGCTGCCAAGCTTGCCCGAGGAGGACACGAATGCCTAAAGGACAACGAACGACGCGAATCGTATCGATCGCGCTCAATACCGTCGGCTCATCGTCCGTCGCTCAATTCGGGGACAACAACGCAACGAACCTGAAATCCCGCGCGATCGCGGTGCAGCGAGCCGTCGCGAACAATGATGAAGGCGACGATGTGCGATTCGCCTCTTACGGGCTGTTTACGAGGCCGCTGCTTCAGCTTCATACCGGCATTACCGTCGGAACTCGCATCGATCGTCCTTCCCCCGATATCGAAATCGGATGCATCGACGTAACCGCCTTATCGTCGTCCGCTTTACTGCGGGCAGGCTGCGGCGGCCCGCTCACGGCTCAAACCCGCGTCTTGCATATCCGCCATTTCAACAACCCGGGCATTCGCTGAATTATCGGGATTATCGGTCGATCCGGTACAAACGCACAGGAGTCATTACGCCCCCCGCCATATGCTGACATTGTGATTCGCCATCACATCACTACAAGCGCGGGAGGTTTGCACAGATGAGTTATCCGGTTGCAGGTGCAGTTGGCTGTGGTCACGGGGTTATGGGAACAGCTGCTTTCGTTCTTGTTCTCTTCATCCTGCTCGTTATCATCCTACGTGCCGGCTATTAAGTCGTAAGCAGTCGCGCACCATAAGAAAACCTTGCCGATCGCGGTCGGCAAGGTTTTTGAACATTCAGGAGTCCGTCGCGATCTGTCCGAGCTTCAGCGCGAGATGCAACTGCAGGCGCTCTTCCGGATCGTCCAAAGATACGCCGAGTATCGATTGGATTTTCTCGAGCCTGTAGACGATCGTATTGTAATGCGCATACAGCTTCTCCGAGGTCAGCTTGATGTTGCCGTTGCAGCGGAAGAACATCTCGAGCGTCTCGACCAGCCGTCCGCCGCCTTTGCGGTCGGCTTGCTGCAACGGAGCGGCGAACCGCAGCAGGAATTGCTCCCTCTCTTCCCCCGGCGGAATGAGGTACAGCAGCGAATATACGCCAAGCCGGTCGTATGTGATCACTTCCCCAGGCAATCCGCATACTTCCGCGACTTGCCTCGCCCGTCCGGCTTGCGACCAGCTGCCGTGCAAGCCGTCGTAACGGTCGACGACCCGGCCCGCGTATAGCTTCAATTCCTTGTCGTCTAGAACCGGGCGAAGTTCGGCTAACAATCTGCCGAGCAGCTGATCGATCCCTTCGGCAGCCTGTTGATCCCCTAGCGATCCTTTACCCAGCGGCAGGACCAAGGCGAGATCGTTCCCGATCGGCGCGGCGAACAACCCTTCGATCGAACGCAATCGTTCGGACCGAAGACGGCGCGTGACTTCCCTAAGCTTCTCGGCATTCGGCTCCTTCTGGCGCCATCCTGCCAATACGGCGCACATGCGCGAACCTTCGGGAATCGTGCACCCGCATACGTCGGCTCGCAGCTTCCAATCGGCATCGGAGACGATTTTGCCCGTCAACCAATCTTGCAGGAATTGGTCCAAGTACTTGCCTTCGACTTCCCGCACGGCTTCGACGTTCGCCATCTCCAAGCCGACCAGGGTGGACAGTCTATCGATGCTTAAAGCATCGATAGACGAGATATCGCGGTATCGTTCCAACAGAACGAGACACGCTTGGTTCATGTTTCGGGACGGAATCGGGCTCGCGTACACCCGGCAACCGTTCTGAAGCATCGAGAAGCCGTATGCGGCGCCGCGTACGAACGGTTTGAAAGAGAAGGATTGCAGGAGCGACGAGATTTCCACGGCGTCCGCGTTCCGTATGCTCGTCGACAGCCAGGACTTATCCTGCTCCCGCACGACGACGACCGGATTGCCAAGCATCCCCTCCAATGCGTCCAGGAAAGGATATAATCCGCCGCCCTCAAGGAGCAGCCGGGTCATGCTCTGAATCCGGTTCTGCAGATCGGAGAGCTGGGACGTCTCGAGCGCGAGCACCCGTTCCATGCACACCCTGACCACATCCGAGAACTCGAGGTCCGGCGGAAGCTCTACCAGCGCGAATCCGAACCGATCCGCCTCCTTCTTCACCTCGCTCGGAATGTCCTTTAAATAGGGTTTCGCCATGATCCCCATGGCGGCAACCCCTCGCTTGACCAGCTCCGGGACAAGCTGCAGGAAACGTTCGGGCTCATCCTGGAATAGACGGCCGGTCGTCATTAAGAAATCCCCCGGCTTGACCCATGACTCGATGTCAGGCAGCTCCATCGCGCTGACTCTGGCGATGGCGCGGTCTAGGCCGGATTGGCCTGCGACGAGCTTGGCATCCCTCATGAGCGGAACGGCCATTAATTCGTTCACTGTAAATATAGATTCAGCGGCTGATTTAGCGGTAGATGATTCCTTGCGCGGCAGCATGGCCATTGTGCAACCCCCTCGACACTCATCCCTATCTCGTCATGCGACGAAAAATCGATGCTATACGTTCGTAAACGTTACATACACTAACGTAGATTATCGTGATTAACGAAAAATTGAGTCGTTATGTAATATAATATTACATATGCACGCAATTGTCTTTAGGGATTGTTGCTAATAATCGCAACTTGGCACTGTGCATGGCATACAACAGCCTCTTCAGAAAAAGCCGGCTTCAAAGTCGCGAAGACTTTGAAGCCGGCTCTCGTCGTTCCTTATTCGGAAATCTTATTGCGAAATCATGAAATCGCACGCAGCGGCAAAGCGATTTCGATCGTCGTCCCTTTGTCGACGACGCTGTATATATTGAGCTTCCCCCGGTGAGCTTCGACGATCCGATTGCACACCATCAACCCAAGTCCGGTGCCGCTCTCCTTGAGCGAGAAGAACGGCTCCCCGATCTTGCCTAACCGTTCTTCGGGAATGCCAACGCCTTGATCCACGATCCGCGTCAGAAGATAACCATCCATATCGTCCGCGATGGAGATCTCGATTTTTCCGCCTCGCGGCATCGATTCGATCGCGTTCTTGAGAACGTTCATATAGACCTGCTTCATTTGATTCGGTTCGCACTCGACGAGAGGCTTATCCATGTCCCCTGCGACCTTCAGCTCCATCTGAACATTGAATAGGAGCGCCTGCGGCTGCATGAACGTCATCACGCTTTCGATCAACTGCTTCAGATCGCACTCGACGAATCTCAGTGCCTGCGGCTTAGCCATCCCGATAAACTCGTTCACGATAAAGCTGATTCTGTCGATCTCCATCAGCATGATGTCGACGTAATCGGTATTTCTGGCTCTCAACAGCTGCATAAAGCCTCTCAAGGCGGTAAGCGGATTGCGGATTTCATGCGCCACTCCGGCGGCAAGCTCTCCCGCGATGGACAGCTTCTCGGATCTGCGGATCATCTCCTCGGCGCGCTTGCGATCGGTGAGATCGCGGATAACGATCTGCACGACCGGCTGCTCCAAATATTTGCGCACGCAAATGGAAGCCGCCTCGACGTCGATCGCCTCGCCTTCGAGCGGCAGCAGCTTTAATTCGATGAATTCCATATATTCCTCGGATTCGACGACGCGTCGCATTCTATCCTCCAGAATCTGATGTTGGCTCTCGCTGAAGATGCTCAAGATGTGCCGGCCGACGAATTGGCTGGCGCAAGTTCCCCTTAATAGTTGAATAGCTCTATCGTTCAGAAAAGTAATGACGCCGGACTGCGTAAGAACGATCGGCTCGGGGGAAAGCTTCAGAATGCGGCTCAGCTCCCTTTCCTTGGCTGCCAATTTATCCGCCGCGTTCTTCTGCTCCGTAATATCGCGACATAGAAATTGCATGGCAGGTTTGCCCTCGTACTCGATTTGCGCGGCGCTGAATTCGACCTGAATGACGGTACCGTCGAATCGAACGATCCGAATGACGTTATCCGTGGAGGGTTGCTTGATGGGATCTATCTCGTCGGCGACAATCCTCTCTAGATCCTCCGCATCCACGAAGGAAGAGATATCGAGGCCGAGCAGTTGGCTTGGATGCTCTGCTCCCATCGATTGGTAAGCGGCCGGATTGGCGAATACGAGCATGTTGTCTTGATAGACGACAATCGGCTCCGGCAAAGTATCGATCAATATTCTATACCGTTCCTCGCTCTCTTTCAGCTTCTCCTCCGCGCGTCTCTGTCCCGTGACGTCGGTCTCGATGATGACGTACGCGAATACGGCTCCTTCATCGTCGCGAACGGGAGCTACGGCTACGTCGACAAGAACGGTTCTCCCGTCTTTGCGATGTCTCTTAAGCCCTTGCAGATCAATGCTGTCTCTAAGCTCGGATCGTTCGGAAGACGCGCTGGCGAGCGCAAGGCTCTCTAGCGTCATAGGCATCATTGTGCCGATAACCTCCTCGCGCGTCCAACCGTAAAGCTCTTCGAATTTCCGATTGGCATCAAGCGTGATGCCCTTCTCGTCCGTTATGAACACGCTGTCGGAAGTCCGATTCAGGAACGTCTTCAGCACCAACAGCTTTTTGCGATCGTCGGATAGCACTTTTGATAAAATGGTCCTCACCCTGAATTCGGATATTATTCGACAATCTCTCTTGCTCTCACTTGGTAACAATTCCCGATTCATCGTGAAATTCCTTGCTCGAAGACGAATTTTAACAAAATTATAGAAATAAGGCTAAGCAGAAAAAAGTCCGCTCAGCCTTACGTTATCTTTCCTTATTGTAGTTCGATAATCCAAACGCCGCGGCCCGCAAGGGAGACGGTTCCGCTTAACGGCTTGCCGCTCAGCAGATCCGTCCCGCCGACATTGCCGAGCTTGACGTCTACCGCATCGGCGTTATGGTTGAGGACGAACAACAACCGCCTGCCGTCTTTGACGCGCAGCGTCGTCTCCACGCCGCTCGGCACCTCTTGAAGATGAGGCTTAACGCCGGCATCCGCGCACAGTCCCGGCAGCCAATCGCGGAGGAAGGCCGTTTCCGGACTTGTGGCCAAATACCATGCTTCGCCGGAACCGCATTTGTTAACGGTCAGCGCAGGCATGCCTTTATAGAAGTCTTCGCCGTACTCCGCGACGACTTCCGCCCCTTCGGAGTGAACGAGGTCGCACAGCATGGAAGCCGCATAGCTCTGCCGCAATCCGCCATCGGTCCGCTTCATGACGATGCGATTGCTTTGCGAAGGCAACAGCGCGTCGATCTCTTCCGACCAGATGCCGAGCACCTTGCGAAGCTCGCCGGGATATCCGCCCAGCGTCACCCGGTCGTTCTCGTCGACGATTCCGCTGAAGTACGTCGTGACGAATTTGCCGCCTTCGTTCACGAAACGCTCGATCCGGTCGGCAACGCCCGGCTTCACCATGTATAATACCGGCGCGATTACGACGTCGTAGCCACCGAGGTCCGCGTCCGCGCCGATCATATCAGCGGAGATGCCCGCTTGGTAGAGGGCGTCGTAAAACTTATGGGCCTCCTCGACGTATTTGAGCGCGATCGTCGGTCCGCTGGACAATTCCACCGCCCACCAGTTGTCCCAATCGAATAGAATCGCCACTTTGGCTTGCACCCGCGAATCGAGGACGGCATCGCCGAGTTTATGAAGCTCGGCGCCTAGCTCCGCGCACTCCCGGAACACGCGCGTATGCTCGTGCCCGACGTGTTCGATGACCGCGCCATGGTACTTCTCGCACGCACCGATCGAGCGGCGCAATTGGAAGAACATGACCGTATCCGCTCCATGGGCGACCGCTTGGTAACTCCAAAGGCGCATGACGCCAGGGCGCTTCAAGGAGTTGTACGGCTGCCAGTTCTGCTGGCTCGGCGTTTGCTCCATGAGCATGAACGGTTGACCGTCCTTCAACCCTCGCATCAGATCGTGCATCATCGCCGTATAGCTGTAAGGAGTGTCGAGCGAAGGATAGTTGTCCCAGGAGACGACGTCGAGATGTCGGGCCCACTTCCGATAGTCGAGTTCCTTGAACGCGCCCATCATGTTCGTCGTTACCGGGACGTCCGGCGTATGCTTCTTCAGTGCGGCGTACTCGAGCTTATAACATTCGAGTAGACTGTCCGATTGGAATCGGCAATAGTCGAGAGAGATTCCTTGGAAGTTCGTCGCCGTACGTCCGTTCCAGCCTCGCCATTCCTCGCTGAGCGCGTTAGGAGGAACGATCTCGTCCCAATCGTAGAACGTATGTCCCCAGAAGCGCGTATTCCAGACGCGGTTAACGACGTCCAGCGATCCGTAACGAGCCTTCAGCCATTCCCTGAAGGCTTCCGCGCAATTGTCGCAATAGCAGTAACCGCCGTATTCGTTGGATACGTGCCAGATGAGCAGCGCCGGATGATCCTTGTACCGCTCAGCGAGCTTCTCCGCCATCCGAACCGAGTACTTGCGGTAAGTCGGACTGTTCGGGCACGAGTTATGACGTCCGCCGAACTTGCGCTTGCGTCCGTCGAAATCCACGCGAAGCACGTCGGGGTATCGTTTCGCCATCCAAGCGGGATGCGCTCCCGTGCTCGTAGCCAAGCAGACGCCCGCGCCGTCCGCATGAAGCTTGTCCATCATCTCGTCGAGCCAGTCGAACGTATACGTTCGTTCGTCGGGCTGGTTAAGCGCCCATGCGAAGACGTTTAATGTCGCTACGTCGATACCGGCCAGCTTGAACATCCGCAAATCTTCGTCCCAGACCGGTTTTTCCCATTGATCGGGATTGTAATCGCCGCCGTACCAAATTTTCGGCTTTGCCTTATTAATCATCTCGCACCTCATCGCCCATAGGATAATTTATCTCCTCAGCTCCGATTATAATCCCTATATATGCCGCGTCCTATATAATATAATGGACCAAGGATATAACAATCTGGAGGTAACCTATGCTGCGCCGTTTCGTCGCCCCCATCGCCGCCGAGCAGCTTCCGTTGCAGATCGAGACCGTCGGCCTCACTCCTCACGAGGAATACATGAACCGGCCGGACGGTTACCCTTGCTTTCATTGGCTTCATACGATTGAAGGAGAAGGCGAGATGCACGCGCTGGGCACGACCTGGAAGCTTCCCGAAGGGACCGGGTTTCTGCTCTATCCGAACGTACCCCACGTATATTCCGCTAACAACGGTCGCTGGCATACGGCGTATTTGACGTTCACCGGAAGCATGGCCGCCGCGTGCGCCAGCGCTTTGTTCGGGAATGCGTCGGCGAAGTTCCAATGGGACGAGTCGGAAACCGGTATGACCGACGCGCTTCTATCCGTGCTCGACTTGGCGGAATCCGGCCAAGATCCCGCGGGATGGCGCAATTCAGCCGAACTGTATCGATTCCTGACGCTGCTGAAGACGCACGGGACGAACAACCAGCTCCCCTCTCTGTCCAAACGGTTGGAGCGTTTGCAGCAGTTGCTCGCGTGGCTGGAAATAGAATACGCCAACCCCGATGTGGGATTGGCGGCAATGGCCGCGCAGCTCGGAATCGGCGCGCGGCAGCTGAATGAACGATTCAAGGAATCGTTCGGTCAGCCGGCATATGCATATCTCATTACGTTGCGGCTTCGCAAAGCGAAGGAATGGCTGCCTTCGCGGCCGGAGATGACCGTTCGCCAGATCGGAGAAGCGGTCGGCTTCAGGGACGCCAGCCACTTCATCGCGACTTTCCGCCAGAAAGAAGGCATGACGCCCGAGAAGTACCGCAAGCTTCACGGCCCGTCCTCTTAAAGCGGCGGCGAGCGCGGCGAATCTTGAGGCGTTTGCGGGTTGCTGCGGCTTTGCAGCGTAATGGCGTACAGCGATACGTATACGATCAGGATGAGCGTTCCGAACAGGATCGAGAAGGCGATCGAATTAAAGTGGATCGCGCCCGCCACGTCGTCGACGATACGCAGCGGATGAAGCGCGTCCCAGCTATTGAGCCGCACGATGCGGCCAAGATAGACGCCGAAGCCGCCGAGCATGGACGTCGCGAAGACGAAAGCCCAACCGGTGGCGGCGTCCCAGTAGTGCCGCACGATGGCGTGAATCTGATTCATCGAGACGTAGCCGAGCAGCAGCCCGCACCACGTGAACAGAAAGACGAGAACCAGATCGAACCACAGCAGCAATCCATCCACGTCGTAATCGAGCCATCTTCCGGCGAAGATCAGATGAATCAAATCCGTCATCAAATAAGGCGCGTTCGGGAAGAGCAACAGCCACGCTACGCCGCATACGCATAGCCCGACGGCGAGCGAGGCGCCCTTCGCGATCCTCGTCCATGCGAGGGCGGCCATCGAGAAGACGAGCGGCAACCACGCCAGGAACAAGTTCCAGATCAGAAAACGCAAGTCCATAAACTCGACCCGCGAAGCGCGGAACGAGACTAAAATCGCGCACAATACGGATGTCACGGTGAGGATATAGAACAGCGGGTCAACGATTGTACGGTTCACAACCCCTTTACTTTCACCCCGCACCCCGATCAGCTCCTTGGATCAATACGATCCGCGAATATGGCTATGAACCTCTTGGTCGTAAAAGGCTTTCAGACGCGCAAGCTCCGCATCGGTGAAGGACGGAACGTGCTGCGCCGCGAGATTATGCTCGACTTGGCGAACGTTCTTGAATCCCGGAATGACGCAAGTGATCGCGGGATGATCGAGAATCCAGCGCAATGCTGCTTCCGTCATGCTGCCGCGGCCTTCCCCGATCCAGGCCAGCTCCCGCGACAAGGCGACGCCTTTGCCGAACGGCAAGCCCGCGAACGTCTCCCCGACGTTGAACGCATCGCCGTTCCGGTTGAAGTGGCGATGATCCTCCGCCTCGAACGAGGCGTCTTCCGAGAACTTGCCGGTCAGCAGCCCGCTCGCGAGCGGCAATCTCGCAAGCAGTCCGACTTGGCGCTCCTGCGCTTTAGGCAATAGCTCCGCGATCGGCTTCTGGCGGAAAATATTAAAAATGATCTGAAGCGCTTCGACGCGCGGCTGTTCCAGGCAGAACAAACCTTCCTCCACGGATTCGACGCTGACGCCGTAGGCCCGGATTTTACCTTCGGCCTGCAGCTTATCGAGCGTTTCGAACACCGCGCCGTCCTTCAGGATCGACAGCGGCGGACAGTGGATCTGGTACAGATCGATCGTCTCCCGCTGAAGCCGCGAAAGGCTCGCTTCGCAATATTGACGCACTTGCTCCCCGGAGTATGTATTCGGATCGTGGATATCCCCGGCTCTGCAGAACTTCGTCGCGATATGAATGCGGTCCTCTTTGCCTTTGGTCGCGACCGCGAGCAATCGCTCGCTTCTGCCGTCGCCGTATACGTCGGCGGTATCGAAGAAGTTGACGCCCTCGTCCATCGCCTTGTCCAGCGACCTGAGGGACTCCTTCTCGTCCGTCTGCCCCCATGAGCCGCCGATGGCCCATGTCCCGAAACTGATTTCGCTAACGTTCAAGCCCGTTTTGCCTAATGGACGATACTTCATGCTCCTCATATCCCCTTTACGTCAGTAGCGCTTGGCAACTATAGCCAACTGCATTCTATTATAGCAAAATCCCCGCGCCAATGCCCGTCGGGCGCCGGCGCGAGGATCGGGAGGCAGCGTTGTCGCTAGGAAGACAATTGCTCCAGTTTGCGCACATACTTGCACACGGTCTGCACGTAAGTCGCGTGCGACCAAGTCAGGGGCGCCACCGAAAGCGGCGATCCGTTCTCCGGCTGCAATTGCTCCGGCAAGTTGCCGCCGGGAATCGCGAACGTCGCCACTTTCTCGAGCGTGCGCCTGGGCTCCGCCAAATCTTCGACCGCGCGCGCGGTTTCGATCTGAAAGCTGGCGACCCACAGCGTGCAGATAATCCAGGGGTTGCCCGGCACTTTGTCGATATCGTCCGACTGCCGGAAGTAGTAGTCGTTCGTATATCTGGCAATGCCGCCGACGTCGGTTTGGACGCTTAGCTTCTCTGCGATGGCGCGCATCGTCTTCGCGACGCGCTCGTCTTCCGCCGGCAGGACGCCGAACTCGAACAAGCCGAATAGGCTGCTTTCGACCGTCATGTCTTTTACCCACTGGCCGTCTTGCCACGTCAATCCGCGCGCGAATCTGCCGGACGCTTCATCCCACAGATGCGTTACGATGCCTTGCTTGATCTGCTCGGAGACGTTGCGATACCGGTCGCTGCGGTCGTAATCGCCGAACAAGTCGGCGAAATAAGCGGCCGCCATCAATCCGCCGTAGACCGATGCCGACGTATACGTCCAGATGCCGTACCGTTCTTCCCACAGGTCGTAACTCGGCTTCGGCAAGCCCAGGCCGTGTTCCATGTACTCGCACAGGAACGAGGCCGCCTTGCGCACGAGCGTGTTGTAGAGCGCCTGCGGCAGCTCGATCTCGCCGTGCCGGGCGTAATCTTTCCATAAGGCGTACAGCACGAGCGCGGTTTCGTCCTCCTGGATCGGCAGACGCGGCACGCCTTGGACGACGTACGGATGCCAACTGGAGCCGACGGTGCCGTCCGGATTGTACTTGTGGTGCAAGTAGCCGTCCGGAGTCAGGTTGCGCGCGCAAAAGTGAAAGAACGGAGCGACGGTGCCGTGATAGCCGGCGAGCGACATCGCGTCGGCGATCAAGGCGCCGTCTCTCGGCCACATATAGCTGTAATGGTCGCGGTTGTATTGCAGAATGTCCGTATCGTTCGCCGCCAATATCGCTCCGCGCTCGTCGATCTGCGTCCGGACGATGAGCAAGCTGTGTTTGAACTGGCGAACGACGCCCGCCGGCAAATCGCCGTATCGTCCGCTAACCCGGGACAGCCAATGGTTCCAATAGATGACGATCCGGCTGAGCAGCTTCTCCGGGTGGCTTTCCTGCACGTACTGGTCGAGCCGTTTGACTTCTTCCATGTCCGTGCCGACGGACATCCAATAGTAGATCGTCCGCTCGTTGCCGACCGGCACCGTCGTCCGAAAGCTGATCGTGCTGTCTACGGAGCCTTGGGCGATCGAATTGCCCATGAGTTCCCCGTCTTCGGCATCCCTCCACGTGCCTTCCGCCGAATGGAACCGTTTGATTCCCGTCGAGTATTGATAAATCCCGCCATGCTCCGAACGGCCGTTGAACATGAAGTACGAAGATCGCTTGTAGTGGAACAGCGTCCGGTTCTCGGGATAGAAAGCCGCCGTATCCCCGACTTCGTTGCCGTCGATCATCAGATCGTGATGGAAGAACACGCGCACGTCTTTCGGCGAGTCGCCGAGATTGCGGACGACGACGCGTTTCAGATAAATGCATTCCCGCTGGTGAATGCCGTCGTTAAGCTGAAGCTCGACGCCAAGCCGCTCATGTCTGGCGATGACGTTGGTGACGAGCGAATCCTCGATATAGCCTAGCTCGATCGTCCATTCCGGTTCGTCCAGCCATGCGAATGCGCCGTTAACCCAGACACCGAATCGGCACGCATGCCCATTGACGTGATTCTGCTGCCCTACGAAAGGGAAATATACGTCTCTTACAAAGCAGTGATTATCCAGGTTGACGAGCAGCTTGCCGTTGCCGATGACCAGATGGCGCGCCATATCGGTTCCTCTCCTCTCTCTTATCCGACTAGCTCTTTATACAATTTATCGTACAGCAACGCCGATGATGCCCAGCCGTAGTCCCGCGCCGCCCCGTTCTCCACGATCTTCTCCCAATGCTTAGGCTTGCGATAAAAAGCTAAAGCCCGTTTCACCGTAAACAGCAAATCGTAGGCGCTAGCCGGCCCGAACGAGAAGCCGTTGCCGGTTCCGGTAAACTCATTATAAGACTCGACGGTGTCTTTCAGTCCTCCCGTTTCTCTGACGATCGGAACGGTGCGGTAACGCAGGGCGATCAGTTGGCTAAGTCCGCACGGCTCGAATCGCGACGGCATTAAATAAAGGTCCGAAGCGGCATATATTCTTCGCGCTAACGATTCGTTGAAGCCGTACCACACGACGATTCTCCCCGGATAGCGCTGCTGGGCGCCATACAGCATCGACTCGATTCCCTGCTCGCCGGTGCCGAGGACGACGAGCTGGACGTTCTCCTTCATCATCTCGTCGATGACCTCTCCGATCAGATCGAAGCCTTTCTGCCGGGTTAACCGCGACACGATGCCGATAAGCGGCGCCTTCTCGTCGACGATCAGGCCGAGCTCCCGCTGAAGGGCGGTTTTGTTCTTCCGCTTATCCGGGATCGAATCGGAGTACGGAACGACGACGTTCGGATCGGTCATCGGATCGTACACTTCGGTATCGATGCCGTTCAAGATACCCCACAGGTCGCCTGCCCGCTGGCGAATGACGCCGTCGAGCTTCTCTCCGTACTCCTCGCCTTGAATTTCGAAAGAGTACGTATAGCTTACGGTCGAAAGCTTGTCCGCGAACCGCAAGCCGGCTTTCATGCAGCTCGCCCCGCCGTAAAATTCCAGCCCGTCCTTCGTGAACGCCTCGTCGCCCGTGGACAGCAGATCCTGCACCAAATCCCTCGAAAAAACGCCCTGATACTGCAGATTATGGATCGTGAACAACGTGCGGATGTCCCGGTATCCGGGCAGATTCGAATACCGCGTCTTAAGCAAGAACGGAATAAGGCCCGTCTGCCAATCGTGGCAGTGAATAATGTCCGGAAGCGCATCGAGATGCGCCAGCGCCTCCAGCACCGCGAAACTGAAGAACGCGAACCGCTCCGCCTCGTCTCCGTACCCGTACAAGTAGCCGCGCTTGAAATAAAACTCGTTGTCGACGAGCAGGAACCGAACGCCGTCTACGTAAACCTCCTGCAAGCCGCAATATTGCCTGCGCCACCCGAGCTGAACGTCCATGACCGCAAGCGTAACCGTCCGGTCGGCGATTTCCTTCGGGATTTCTCCGTACTTGGGCAGGATGACCGTCACATCGATCCCTTGGGCGGCAAGCGCCTTGGGAAGCGCGCCGACGACGTCGGCGAGCCCTCCCGTTTTCACGAGCGGCATCGCTTCCGATGCCGCGAACAATACTTTCATGTGGTCACCTTCCTGTCGTAGATAATAGCGAGCTAGATCACTTTGCGCTTCACGGCGAGGAACGGCAAGTCGAGCGCTCCTCTAAGCTGCTGCGCCGGGCGGATTTCCACTTCTTTATCCAAGATGCAATTGTCCAGCACGCCTCCCGCGCCGATGACGCCGTTCTGCATGACGATGCTATTGCGCACGACGGCGCCCGGGCCGACCTTGACTCCGCGGAACAGAATGCTGTTCGTGACCGTCCCTTCGATATCGCAGCCGTTCGCGACGAGCGAATGGCTGACGTTCGCGCCGGTACGGTAATGCGTCGGCGGCTCATCCTTAACCTTCGTGTAGATTTTGCCGGGGCGGTTGAACAGCTCGTGCCAGACGTCGGGCTGCAGCAGCTCCATGCTGTGGCGGTAGTACGCGGCGATATTGTTGACGACGCCAAGCACGCCTTCATGCATGTAGGCATGGACACGCAACTGTTGTAGTCTGGACAGTATCGCGTGGCGGACGAAGTGATCCCGTCCTTGCGCGAGCGAAGTTTCCACGAGGTCCAGCAGCAGCTCCCTGCTCAGCAAGTACATCTCCATCGATACGACGTCGGTGTTCAGACGCCCGAAATGGTCCTGCATCTCGACGATCCGCCCGGCTTCGTTCACCCGCGCTTTGCGCGCGAGTCCCGGCAGCCCTTCCGGCTCTCTCGAGCACACCGCGGTTATATCCGCCCCGGATTCCCGATGCTGCTCCAGCACTTTGGTAAAGTCGACGTTGCACACCATATGGCTGCGCGAGATGACGACGTACTCGGCCGGGCTTCTTGCGAAGAAATCGCGGTTCCGGAAAAAATGATAGAGATCCCCTTTGCCGTAATCCGTCTGGTCCTCGAACGACGGAGGGAGCACGAACAGGCCTCCCGGCTTCCGGTGCAAATCCCAATTGCTGCCCGAACCGAGATGATCGACCAGGGAGCGGTATTTCGTATGGGCGAACACGGCGACTCTCGGAATGCCGGAATTGACCATGGAAGAGAGCACGAAGTCGATTAAGCGGTAACGCCCGCCGAACGGTACTGTCGCCAGGCAGCGGTTAGCCGTCAGCGACGCCATCTCGTCCGCCTCGTGAATTAAGTTAATGACGCCCATCAGCGGCATTTTCATGCGGACTCTACCTCCTGAAGTTCGATTTCGGCTCTAACCGTCTCTCCGTCGCCGACGACGGCAATCTCTTCCGAATCCGGCGCGCCGACTTGACAACCGTCTTCGACCCGAGCCCTTTCCCCTACGATCGCGCGTACGATTCTCGCGTTCTTGCCGACGGTCGCGCCCGGCATGAGCACGGAGTCCACAACGACGCTCCCTTCTCCGACCCGTACGCCGGGGAACAGAACCGACCGCGTCACTTCGCCTTCAACGACGCAGCCTTCGTTAATGAGCGCGCTTTGCACTCTCGCGCCCGGAGCGATGTATTGCGCGGGTTGATTCGGACTTGCGGAGAAAATGCGCCAGTCGCGATCGTTCAGCTCGAGCTGCGGCTCATCCTCGAGCAGATCCATATTCGATTCCCACAGGCTGTCGATCGTGCCGACGTCCTTCCAATAACCGTCGAAACGATAAGAGTACATGCGAGCCCCTTCCTCGAGGAGCCTCGGAATAATGTCTTTGCCGAAATCGTTCGAGGAACCCTTCTCCGCTTCGTCGCGAACGAGCGCGTCTTTGAGTACTTGCCACGAGAACATATACACGCCCATCGAGGCAAGGTTGCTGGCAGGCTTCTTCGGCTTCTCCGCGAAGTCGACGATGCGTCCTTCTTCGTCCACGCTAAGGATGCCGAACCGGCTCGCCTCCGCCCAAGGAACGCTGATAACCGCGATCGTGGCGTCCGCGCGGCTTTTCTTATGGGCTTCGAGCAGCAAATCGTAGTTCATTTTATAGATGTGATCGCCCGAGATGATCAGGACGTACTCCGGATCATAACGCTCGATGAATCCGATATTTTGATAGATCGCGTTCGCCGTCCCCTTATACCAGGTGCCGCCTTTTTGACGAACGTAAGGGGGCAGCACGTGCATGCCGCCTTCCCGGCGGTCGAGCCCCCACGGCGTGCCGATTCCCAGATGCTGGGTCAGCACAAGAGGCTGATACTGCGTCAATACGCCTACCGTCTCGATTCCCGAATGAGCGCAATTGCTTAGCGTGAAGTCGATAATCCGATATTTGCCGCCGAACGGCACGGCCGGTTTGGCCAAATCCTTGGTCAAGACGCCTAGACGACGCCCTTCGCCGCCCGCAAGCAGCATGGCGATACATTCATTCGCGCGCATGATTCCTCACTCCTCCCCCAAATTAAAACCTACTTGGTGTTGCAAGCCTCACAGGCTGTTCAAACGGTCTATATCTGCTTCCGACTTCCACATTTGCAAGGAAAGCATAGGTACGGGGACGACGATGCTGTAAGGTTTGCCGTGCATCGGAACAGGTTCGGCCAGCGCGACAAGAGGCACCAACTGCCCGCTTCCGCCGTAGCGCCGTTCGTCGCTGTTCAACTGCAAGCGATACCGCCCGGGCACCGACACGCCGATTCTGTAATCGAAATGCGATTGTCTGGAAAAGTTGCATACGGCGACGGTCGGATTAGGCGAAAACCTGCCCATGCGCAGGAAACTTATCATGCATTGCTCGGCGTTGTTCACGTCGATCCATTCGAAGCCGTAACTCGAGTGGTCTTGCTCCCATAACGCTTCGTCGCTTAAATACGTGGCATTCAAATCTTTGACGTAGTCGTTCATTCCGGCATGCATCGGATATTGCAGCACTTGCCAATCGAGACCGTCAAAGTCCTTCCACTCGTCGAATTGTCCGAACTCGCCGCCCATGAACAATAGCTTTTTGCCGGGATGCGCCATCCAATAACCGTAGAATAGACGCAAATTCGCGAACTTTTCTTCATATGAGCCCGGCATCTTATTCAGAAGCGAGCGTTTGCCGTGCACGACTTCATCGTGGGAGAGGGGCAGTACGTAATTTTCGGAAAAAGCGTATAACATCGAGAAAGTAATCAAGGTGTGATGGGAGGGTCTGTCTGTCGGATCGGTTTCCATGTAACGAAGCATGTCGTTCATCCAGCCCATGTTCCATTTGTAATTAAAGCCGAGGCCTCCGAGGTAAGTAGGCGATGTCACTTGCGGGTAGGAGGATGAATCTTCCGCCATCATGAGCGTATGGGGGTAGTGTTGGAAGACGGTTTCGTTCAGCTTGCGCAGAAAAGTTAAAGCTTCGATATACTCCGTTCCGCCGTAGCGGTTAAAGGTTTTGGCGTCGTCCGACTTGTCGAAATGCAAATCGATCATGCTCGCGACCGCGTCGACCCGCAAACCGTCGATATGGAACCGATCTAGCCAGAATAACGCGTTAGAGATGAGGAAGCTGCACACTTCGGGTTTGGCGAAATCGAACGCCAGCGTTCCCCAAGTCGTCTTCTCCGCCAAGCGGCTGTCAGGACTTTCGTAAAGCGAAGTGCCGTCGAATAACCTTAAACCGTGTTCGTCTTTGCAGAAGTGGCCCGGAACCCAGTCGAGCAGCACTCCGATTCCCGCTTGATGACAGCGATCGACGAGCAGCTGCAGCCCTTCCGGCGGGCCGTACCGGCTCGTCGCCGCGTAATAGCCGGTCGCTTGATATCCCCATGATCGGTCGAGCGGATGTTCGGTCAAAGGCAGCAGTTCAATATGGGTATAGCCCATCGATTTGACATACTCGACAAGCTCTGACGATAACTCTTCGTACGTTCGGAATTGCTCGGGGGCGTCCATTCTCCAGGAGCCGAGATGGACTTCGTAGATGAGCATCGGCCGGTCGTACGGCGGCTGCGTTTCCTTGCGGGCCATCCAGGATTGATCCTGCCATCGGTACCGGTCAAGCGCGGTCACGATCGATGCCGTATGCGGCCTAAGCTCGCAATGGATCGAGTGGGGATCGGATTTAAGCACGAGATCGCCGTTTGCGTTCAAGATCGCGTATTTGTAACGATCTCCTTCGCCCAGCTCCGTCAAAAATCCGCACCATACGCCTGTCGTACCAACCCGTTCAAGCAGGTACCCCGGTTTGCCCTGGCCCCAACCGTTCGAATCGGAGACGACCGAGACTTCTAACGCGTTAGGCGCCCATACGACGAACCTTACGCCTTCCTGTCCGTCGATCGTCATCGGATGAGCCCCGAACGTCTGATAAGCTCGAAACAATTGTCCGGTATTGAATAAATACAAATCTTCTAATGAAAGCAATGCCGTCCGGGCTTGCATTCGAAGTCATCTCCCGACCAATATGGCGTGGTACATGCATTATAACGAACATTCGTTTGCTTAATGTCATCTAGATGTTAACTTTTATTACAATTTACACAAACCTTACATTTATTATAGCGAGTTGTTTGAAAATATTCACCCCATTTTCAAAAAAGTCGCAAGAAAGTCCGTGACGTAACCGCCACGACCCGATCGATGTATGATAGGTTTTTTTGCGCTTAGAACAGATTAGCAGGAATGGCGACTCACAAAAACGAGTATATTGTCGACCGCAAAAATAAATTTTTCGACAACAAAAATACAACGCTTTCCTCATGCGGAAAGCGTTGTTAAGGGACTTTTTTATCTTTATTGTCTCGGCGCGAATACCGCCGCTTTCCTACGCAGCTCCTCCGAGCTTGCCTTCAGCGAATCCGAAGTCGCCGCAATTTCCTCCATGACCGCCGTCTGCTGCTGGCCCGACTCGAATACGTTGCGGGCGCCGCTCTTGATCGTTGCCGTCGCAGCCGCCATCGCCCGCGCTTCGCGCAATACGAGCCCCACTTGCTCTCCTTGCCGGACGAGCTCATTGGAGATCGTCTCTACGCGTCCGTTTACTTTAGCGACTTCAACGGTTACGACGCGCAGAGCCGCGGCGGATACTTCTCCGTTCTCGGCTTCGCGCTCGGACAACGCCCGCTGTTCGGCCATTCTGCTCGTCGCGAGTTCGGCTTGCCGTTGAATGCGTTCGATCAGCTTGCGTATATCTTTAGCTGCCGCAGAGCTGCGTTCGGCCAACTCTTTCACCGATTCCGCCACGACGCCGAACCCTTTGCCCTCTTCGCCGGCTCGCGCCGCTTCGATCGACGCGTTCAGGGCAAGCAAATGGGTCTGTCCGGCCAAATCGCCGACAACTTCGGAGATCGAGCCGATCCTCGCCGCATCCTCGTTCAGCTCCGCTACGGTGCTGAAGGAATCGCGGTTTAGTTCCGCCAACTGACGCATGCCATCTATGAGCGTACGAATAACCGTCTCGCCGCTTTGTACCGACTCCGTCATCGTTCGGGCGATCGTTCTCGTCTCCTGCGCCTCGACGGCCATGTTGTTCGCGACCTCCGTGATGAAGCTCACCGAGTCGAACAATTGGTCCGCGGCATCGGATTGCCGGTCCGTCTTCTCGGAGATGGCGTTCACTTCCTCCGTCATGCTGACAATATGTCTTGTTGCTTGATCGATCGCGCCTTGCAATTCCCCCGCGATGGCGTCCGTCGCCCGCGAATGCTCCGCAACCCCGGCGATCGTGCCGCGAAGCTGCCGGATCATGTGCGAGAACGCTCGGTTAAGCGCTTGAATTTCGTCTTGATTGTCGGTCGCGGCAATGGATACCTCGAGGTTGCCTGAAGCCGCCTCGCGCGCCGCTTCCGTCAACGCCAGCAACGGTTTAATGAACCATCGCGCCGCAAGGTACCCTAGGAAGCCCGTCCAGAAAATACCGAGCGCAAGCGTAAGGGCAACGAACGCACCGCCCGGCAGGAACGATTGCTTGTCTTTGAGGACGAGCAGGAAAAACGCGCTCGTAGCGTATGTGATCGTCGAAACGCCCGTAATGCCGATTACCATTTTCTGAACGATGCCTAGTCTTTTGGTCATGGCTGTCTACCTCCAGTCGTCGTAGCTCTATCCTAACTTCCGCGATCTGCCGCTAGCTGTGACGAAAATCATTGCTTTATGACGAAAGACCGCCCTGTCAGGCTTGCGGCCTGCGGGCGGTCTTGGCGATCGGGCCTTGCTTATTTCCAAGCGATGCTGCTCCAGCGCAGCTCGTTGCGGAATTGGTTCGGGTTCGTATTCTTGTCGATCACGACGCACTCGATGCCGAAGATCTCGGCGAAGTCGAGCATTTGCTCGGTCGTAACGGCGAAGGAGTACACCGTATGGTGCGCGCCCCCTGCAAGAATCCACGCTTCTGCGGACTGCTGCAGCGACGGCTGCGGCTTCCACAGCACGCGGGCGACCGGAAGCTTCGGCATCGGCTTATTGACGGCCACGCCTTCCACTTCGTTGACGATCATGCGGAAACGGTTGCCCATGTCGATAACGGATACGTTGATCGCAGAGCCGCCTTTGCCGTCGAATACGAGACGAGCCGGATCGGCTTTGCCGCCGATGCCGAGCGGATGCACCTCGATGCGGGCTTTGCCGCTAGCAAGCGTCGGGCACACTTCCAGCATGTGAGCGCCGAGTACGAGCTCGTTGCCCGGCTCGAAATGGTACGTGTAATCTTCCATGAACGACGTATCAACGCCGCCGGCGATCACTTTGACGAGACGGGTAAGCGCCGCCGTCTTCCAGTCGCCTTCGCCCGCGAAGCCGTAGCCTTGCTGCATGAGGCGTTGAACCGCGAGGCCCGGAAGCTGCTCGAGGCCGTGCAAGTCTTCGAACGTCGTCGTGAACGCGGTGAAGCCGCCTTCTTCGAGGAACGATTTGAGCGCGATCTCGATGCGCGCCTGGTAGGCGATCGCGTCGCGCACCGGGCCCGGCTTGCGTCCCTCTTCCACGATGTCGTACTGCTCCGCGTATTCCCCGAGCAACGCATCGACTTGCGATTGCGTAACCGCGTTGACTCGCTCGACGAGATCGCCTATTCCGTAGCCGTTAACCGCCCAGCCGAACTTGATCTGCGCTTCGACTTTGTCGCCTTCGGTAACCGCCACTTGGCGCATGTTGTCGCCGAAGCGAGCGACTTTCAGTTGGCGGCTTTCCGCCGACGCGACGGCCGTGCGCTGCCAGCCGCCGATGCGGGCGCGCACTTGCGAGTCTTGCCAGTGGCCGACGACGACTTTGCGCGAGATGCCCATGCGCGCGCCGATGAAGCCGTACTCGCGGTCGCCGTGCGCCGCTTGGTTCGTGTTCATGAAGTCCATATCGATTGAATCCCATGGAATGTCGCGGTTGTATTGCGTGTGCAGATGGAGCAGCGGCTTGCGAAGCTGGGACAGTCCGGCGATCCACATCTTCGCCGGCGAGAACGTATGCATCCACGTGATAATCCCCGCGCACAGCTCGTCGGAGTTCGCGTCAATGCACACTTGGCGGATTTCGTCCGGCGTCTTGACGACGGGCTTGAATACGATCGGGAACGGGATTGCGGCGTCCTTCGCCAGTTGCTCCGCGATCTCTTTAGAGTGCCCGGCCACCTCTTCGAGCGTCTCCGGACCGTACAAATGTTGGCTTCCCGTCACGAACCAGAATACATAAGGCTTCAATTGCAGCATCGGTGTTCCTCCTATGAAATGAGATTAGTTGCTCAACTTGTACGTACATGCTTACACTGTTATTTTACATGCGTATCTGTAGCATTTCAATATCGTTGTACAATTAAGTTTCAATGTTGTACATACGAGTTGAGCCGGGCAAGGCGCTGCATCCCCCCTTCTTATCGATATCCCCTTCGCTCAGGGGAGGGGAATGCACGCAATAGCGCGACAATATCGGGTTGCTGGGTGGCAACTGACGTGGTTGCACACAATAGCGCGAGAAAATCGGGTTCATGCACGGTCAAACAAAAACTACCTTGGAAGGTTACCCTAAACCAAGGTAGTTCAGCGAGCTACTCAGAACGTCGGCAAATTGTCGAGATTGTTGTCTTCCCGCCCGTCGGGATTCGACCGCAAATGCTCGTCACCGTCGCGGCCCTTGAACACGTTGACGTTCTCGATCTGGTCCGCCTTGGCCATCTGCTGCGCTTCCTTATAACCGACGACTTGGCCGGAAGAAAGCTTCAGCTCCACGATGTCGCCGTCTCCGTTTTTGCGGACCGCCGTCACTTGTTGCCGTTGATTGTTCAATTCCATGAGAATCCACCTCCGTGGCGTAGTTTTCTCACGAAAGCGGATGACTATACCGACACGCACCTGAACGAAGGGGATATGGTTATAAAGCGCGTTATCTACATATTGGCGAATCGCCACGTATGGAACCGGTAGTCGCCAAACTACACGACTCCCGCATAACTTCGATATCTCGTCTCGACCATCGCCCGGCTGAACGCGTTAGCGAGCGTCTCCAAATACGTATAGTCGGTCGATTCGATCGATTCCCGTTCTCCCGAGGCAAACGCGAGGGTAAGCCGATGAACGGGCTTGCGAAGGAAGTAATTCGCCGCCGATCCGATCAAGCCGAGAAACCCGAGCAGCGCGACGAGGTCATGAAACTTATACCCCCACCCCAGTCCGCCTACAATGAGCGCAGCTTCAAGAACCAATAACGTGTACGGAACGACTCTTTTGCTTTTAACCAATCGGATGGACGACAGATGCTCCATGGCGAATCTGGCGCTGCCGGTAATGAACAGGTCTTTCGTAAGCGTGAAGTTTACGTCTTTGTAGATAGGCTGATGGTCCACTTTCATACCTCCTCTTGTATAAACATGTTATTTCGACATTGAAGTGGAAATCCCTACCTCCGTCTTATAAATACAGTCTAGGCTCTCCCTTAGGGGAGACATTGATCTATGCACGAAAGGAGCGATAACCCGCGAAAAGTAACCGATCCTAGCATAACGGAACTAGGTTCCGCTATTCGGCGGGACGGCGGTGCTTTCATCCGCTTGCAACTAAAAAAGGGCTTTCGCGTCTAATCTTACGGAGGTGTTGTTCCGTGAGGTTACAGGCGAAAGCCCTATTCTTGCTTGTTGCTATTGCAGCGTTGGTAGCGGGATGCATGTTCGGCGATCCGCCTTTGCCTAAAGTCGCTGCAGGCAAGACAAAGATCCCGGTTACGCAAAGCAGCTACTGCTGGGGCAATAAATGCGCGGACTACGCCGCTCCGCAAGATCAACTGAAGGACGAGACACCGACGATCGTCGAGCCCGGCTCGGACATCAGCATACGCTACTCCGGCTCCAAGCCCAAGACGCTTAGCGTCCGTCGTTCAGGCGACGGCAGCTTCACCGACGTCCCGGTCGAGGACGGCGCCATCCAAGCGCCGACCGAGCCCGGCGTCTACTATTACTTAGTGTCCGCCTGGTGGAAGCGCGGCTCGTCGTCGGGCTCCTTCGTAATCGAAGTCAATTAAGATTCGATCCAGCGCGTCTTCTCTGCGGCCGGCGTGCGTTTGCCCGCGTGCAGCGCGATTTCGGGATAGCCGACGTAGATCAAGCCGACGACTTCCTCGTGATCGGATACCTCCAGCGCGGCCTTCATCGTCGGATGGTAAGCTGGATCGCCCGTGCGCCACACCGCCGCGAGTCCGAGATCGTGCGCGGTCAGCAGCAGGTTCTGCACGGCGGCGTGCGTTGCGGCAAGCTCTTCCGCCCGGATCGCCTTCGGGTTGCCGGGCGGCGAGCAGATGGCCGCGATCACGACCGGCGCGCGATACGCCTTCGCGATTTCCTTCGCGGTCCGCTCCTGAAGCTCTTCGCCCGCGAACGCCTTAAGCGAATCCGCCGCGTATTCGACGTAAGCTTGGCCGAGGACGCGCCTGCCCTCGCCCGTCATGACGATGAATCGCCACGGCTCGGTGCCGTGATGGTTAGGCGCCCATACCGCCGCATCTAACATTCGTTCGATAAGTTCCTTCGGAACACGATCTGGCTTAACTCTCCCGACGCTGCGTCTCTCCCGGATCACGCGATTCAATTCTGCCATCTCTACCTATCCTCTCCGATCTATCCCTCACATTGTCCGATTTACAGTCGTCCGAGTCAAGCCGGACTCCGGCGGAGTCCGCCCGCCGCGAATTGGCTATTGTACAAATCCGCGTAGAACCCGCCGCGCGCGAGCAGCTCCTCGTGCGTGCCTTGCTCGACGATGCTGCCTTGGTTCATGAACAGGATCAAATCCGCATCCCGGATCGTGGACAGCCGGTGCGCGATGACGAAGCTCGTTCTTCCTTTCATCAGCTCGTGCATCGCCTTCTGGATTTGCGCTTCCGTCCGCGTATCGACGCTGCTCGTCGCTTCGTCCAGGATCAAGATCGCCGGATCCGCCAAGATCGCGCGGGCGATCGTCAGCAGTTGCTTCTGGCCTTGCGACAGGTTGGACGCCTCCTCGTTGAGTACCGTATCGTAGCCTTCCGGCAGCGTCCGAATGAAGTGGTCCGCGTGCGCCGCCTTGGCCGCCTGAACGATCTCCTCCTCGGACACGCCAAGCCGTCCGTACGCGATGTTGTCCCGGATCGTTCCGTTGAACAGCCACGTATCCTGCAGCACCATGCCGAACAGGCTGCGCAGCTCGCCTCGCTTCATATGCGCGATGTTAACGCCGTCGACCGTAATGTGTCCTTCGCTGATTTCGTAGAACCTCATGAGCAAATTGACCAGCGTCGTCTTGCCCGCGCCTGTCGGCCCGACGATCGCCACGGTTTGGCCGCTGCGGACGTCGATGTTCATCCGTTCGATGAGCGGCGCGTCCGACTTGTACCCGAAGCTGACATCGCGCAAGGCAACTTCCCCTTTCGGCGATTTCACGACGACCGCGTTCGCCGCTTCGGGAATTTCCTCTTCCTCGTCCAACAGCTCGAATACCCGTTCCGCGGAAGCGATTGTCGATTGAATAATATTCGCGATGTTCGCCGTTTGCGCAAGCGGCATCGTGAATTGACGAGTATATTGGATGAATGCCTGGATATCGCCGATCTTGATCGCGTTCCGCGTCACGAGTATGCCGCCGACGATCGAGATGAACACGTAACCGATATTGCTCACCATGTTCATGAGCGGCATGATCATCCCGGATACGAACTGCGCTCTCCATCCCGCCGTATACAGCCGCTCGTTCACCTCGTCGAACGTCTCGACGGATTTATCCTCTTGCCCGAACGCTTTCACGACCTGATGGCCGGTATAAATCTCTTCGACGTGACCGTTCAGCTTGCCAAGCTCCATCTGCTGCGCCTTGAAATGCTCCTGCGATCTCTTGGCGATCCCTTTGATTACGATCATAGACAGCGGCAGCGTCAGCAGTACGATCAGCGTAAGCCAGAAGCTGATCGTGAACATCATGATGATGACGCCAATGATCGAGATGACCGATGTAATGAGCTGCGTCAAGCTTTGCTGCAGCGTGTTGCTGATATTATCGACGTCGTTGACGGCGCGGCTCAGAATTTCTCCGTTCGTCCGCGTATCGTAATACTTGAGCGGCAATCTGCCGAGCTTCTCGTTCACTTCGTTGCGGAGCCGGTACACGGTTTGCTGCGCTACGCCGGCCATCACATATTGCTGAATGTAAGTGAACAGAGAGCTTACCAAGTACAAGCCCATCAACAGGAAAATAATGTCCGCGATCGGCCCGAAGTCAATGCCCGTCCCGCTCTTCATGCCCTCGAATAGACGCGTCGTCGCGTGACCGAGCAGCTTGGGGCTGAAAATCGCGAACGTCGTGCCCAGTATAGCCGTGATCAGCACGATGATTAAATTCGTCTTGAACGGAGCCACATACCGGGACAACCTGCGAAGCGTCGCTTTGAAATTTTTCGCTTTCTGGACGGGCATTCCCATTCCGCCCATGCCGCCGAAGCCGGGACCGCCCGGCCCTCTGCCCGGTCCCCCGTGTTGGGGTGCGCCTTGCCGCTGTTGCCCGCTCATGCGATCTCCTCCTCCGACAACTGAGACAATGCGATTTCCCGATATACTTCGGAGGTTGCCATCAGCTCTTTGTGGGTGCCGTTGCCGACAATGCGCCCTTCGTCCAGCACGATAATGCGGTCTGCGTCCATGACGGTACTGACGCGCTGAGCGACGATAATAACCGTCGCGTCCGCGGTTTCCGGCTTCAGCGCCGCTCTTAGCTTCGCGTCCGTCTTGAAATCGAGCGCGGAGAAACTGTCGTCGAACAAATAGACGCGAGGCTTGCGCACGAGCGCTCTGGCGATGGAAAGCCGCTGCCGTTGACCGCCCGAGACGTTCGTTCCGCCTTGCGCGATCTGCGAGTCGTATCCGTCCGGCATTCCGCCAATGAATTCGGTCGCTTGGGCGACGTTTGCCGCGTGCGAGATCTCCTCCTCCGTCGCGTCTTCCTTGCCGAAACGAATGTTGTCCGCGATCGTGCCCGTGAAGAGCAGCGCCTTCTGCGGAACGAGTCCGATCCGTGAGCGCAGCTGCTCCAGCGGCAGCTTGCGGACGTCCTGTCCGTCGATCGTGACCGCACCCTCTCCGACATCGTAGAATCTCGCGATCAAGCTGAGCAGCGTTGTTTTGCCGGAACCCGTGCCGCCGATAATGGCCGTCACTTCTCCGGGATTCGCCGTAAAGCTGATTTGCTCCAACGCTGCGTTCTCGGCGCCTGGATAACGGAATGTCGCTTCTTCGAACCGAACGACGCCTCTCTCCCCGCTTGCAATCGCGCTGGCCGCCGTATCTTGAACGACCGGCTCCGTCGTCAACACCTCGTTGATCCTGACGGCCGACGCGGACGCTCGCGGCACCATCACGAACATCATCGACACCATCATCAGCGAGAACATGATTTGCATCGCGTATTGCAGGAACGCCATCAGATCGCCGACCTGCATATCACCGTAGCTGATCCGCAGACCTCCGAACCAGATGATCGATATTTGCGAGAAGTTCAGAATCAGCATCATCATCGGCATCATCAGCGCCATGACCTGATTGACCTTCACCGCTGTAGCCGTCAAATCCCCGTTCGCTTCCTCGAACCGTTCGCGTTCATGCTCTCCTCGGTTAAAGGAACGAATGACGCGGATACCGGTTAAATTCTCGCGAAGGACGAGATTCAGCTTGTCGATTTTCTTCTGCATGACTTTGAAATACGGAATTCCCCGCCGCGCGATGAGCAGAATCGTCAACGCCAGAATCGGTAATATGGCGACGAAAATCAGCGATAGCGTCGCGTCCTTGGACACCGCCATAATAAGGCCGCCAATACACATCATCGGCGCCATGACCATCATGCGGATCATCATGATCAGCACTTGCTGCACTTGCGTAATATCGTTCGTCGTACGCGTAATCAACGATGCCGTGCCGATCGTATCGAACTCCTGCAACGAGAATTTCGTGACATGCTTGAACGTCTTGCTGCGGACGTCGCGACCGAAGCCGGTTGCAATGCGTGAAGATACGTAACTCGCCCAGACCGAGACAAGCGTACCGACAGCGGTAACGAGCAGCATGAACCCGCCTATCCGCCAGATGTAAGACGTATTGCCGGGAATTACGCCATTATCCACGATATCCGACATGAGCGTCGGCAAGTAAAGCTCGCATAGCGATTGCGCCAGTATTAACAGCAACACGAGCGCAACAAGCCAGCGATAAGGCTTAAGAAATCGGAACAGCTTCAACACGCGTGCATCATCTCCGGATTCGATATGTAAAAATAATCATATAGATCTATTATGAACGCAACATGAACGGAAGCGCAAACCCGAAGTTTCGTCCCCTGCAAAAAGCAACCAAGCGCAGCCCTATGGCCGCGCTTGGTTTCATGCCTATTCTTCCCTTATGAAGATCGTTCATTCTCGCGTCTTATTACGGTTGCGCCGATTCGGCCGTATTCATCGCCTGTTCCGCGGAAAGGTTGCCTACGATGGAGTACTGAATGCCGTCTTGCGACCAATACAATTCGACGAGCTCGGGCTGTTCGAACACGAAACCGTCCGCTCCGCCGACCTTCGCGGACGTGAACAGCTCCTGCGGGAATCCGGCCGCCATGCGGCTCGCCACGAACGTAAAGCTCTCGGATCCCGAGACGTAAGTGAAGACAACGTCCCTAGCAGGTTCTCCTTGCGCGCCTGCCGCCACGATCTCGGATAATCGAAACCCGTCCGGCAGAGCCGCGGGCACATGCAATTCGTCTCCGAATGCCGCTCTCGCTTCGTCGGCAGAACCTAGCGTCGTCGTGATCAGGGAAGAAAGCTCCGAGCCCGTCGCTCCCGTATTCGACGAAGACGGGGGTTCGGCCGTCTGCTCCGTCGGCGCCGGAATGGCGGGATGCTGCAGCTTCGGAAAACCCGTAATAATCATGATCGCTGCCGCGAGCGCCACTGCGCCTGTTATCCACGTCCTCGGAAGCACGGGCCGTCTGCCCGCCGTAAGGGCTGACGCTTGCCGGCGAATATTACGTTTCATTTCATAGCTCAAATCCATCTGCATGAATAACGTCTTGTCCGCCTCATGGCGGAAGCTCTCGCGCAAACGGTTGTCTACGTTCGTCATCAGCCGATCTCCTCCTCGTTCATCTGACGGGCCAACGCTTCGCGCGCCCTGTGTAATCTATTGCGTACGGTCCCTTCCGGAGAAGACGTCGCCGCCGCGATCTCCCTCGTGCTTAAATCCAAGTAATAATACAAGTACAGCGCTTCTTGATAGGCTAAAGGCAATCGCAGTACATGCCGCAACACTTCCGTCTTCTCCAGTCTGACCAGCGCTTCTTCCTCGACGCTGATCGTCCGCCCCGCATCGATCCGGTCGGGAGCGGTCGGTTGTTCCGAGAACATTCGGACGCCCATTTTATCTCTGCATAAGTTGACGGTTATCGTCGTCAGCCACGTTCGAACCGAGCTGTCTCCGCGGAACGACGTCCAATGGCGGTATGCCCGCAGGAACGCCTCTTGGCTAATATCTTCCGCCAGATGGCGGTCGCCCGTATAGAAATAGGCGGTGCGCATGACGATCGCGCCGAAGCTGTCCATGAGCCGCTCAAGCGCTTGAGCGGGGTCTTTCGGGAATTGGTCCTTGCCTGATAAGCCGGCCGGCTTCACGGGAACATCACCTCCAACCTTATAGACGGCGTTGCCGGCGTTTTCGCTTCATGGGGAGCCGCATCATTTACATTCTCGCCACACGAAGAAAACCCAAGCCGTTATCGATGGCCTGGGCTTCCTTATATTCGCGCATCATTATATGTTGATTCCGAGACATTATTCCCGGCCGATGAGCTTCCGATCGAACACGAACGGTCCGAACGGCAGGAACGCGGCGATGAATCCGACGAACGTCTGGCCGAAAGACAGCTTCTTAACGACCAAAGCGTTGAGCAGCGCAAGTAGATAGAGACAGAAGAAAAATCCGTGCGCGATTCCTACGACCGTAACCGCCTCGGAGACGTCGGCCCAATATTTTAGCGGCATCGCGATTCCGAGCAAAACCAAAAACGAAAGCGCCTCAACCGTCCCGATCGCACGCAATCGCCCGATTGTCGTATTTCCCATTGCGACAAGCCCTCCGAATGTATATGGAATGATACTCCCATAATAGCAAGCGGCTTTGGCTATTGCTGTGTCTGAAAAGTGAACAATGGACTTCCATCGGGAATATCATTTTGCTTTTCAGGCCACAATATTACCATCTTCAGGAAGGCGGTTTTGCATATGGGACGGCTATCGGATACTGGCGCCAATTCCTCCCACCCGATATCCCTGCGATTAAGAGATAACCTGCTAAGGATGCAACAGACGTTCGACCGATGCAGCGACATCGTCGTTATTCCCTGGCAATACGGTCCCGGGATGAAGCACGAGGCTTTCTCCATCTACGCCGAGACGTTCGTGCAAAAAAAAGAGCACAACTATTTCAAAGCTTCGCTGCAGGATCTCGTTACGCAATTGGTCGGTCCGGGAACTTCCGTGACCCCCGAGGACGTCATTACATACTTCGGCAACAACGTCGCTACCGAAAACTCCGCCATTCTTATCGACCATATCGAAACGGCGGTAGACAGGGTGCTTGAAGGCTTTGTCGTTATTTTCTTCGACGGTTGGAACAATGCTCTCGGCTATAAGGCTGTCGGCCTTGAAACAAGGCAAGTCACCGAGTCGATCACCGAGCCGGTCGTTCTTGGTCCGCGCGAAGGCACCGTCGAGAATTTATCGAAAAATCTCGGTATGCTGAGATGCCGAATCAAAAGCTCGAAATTCAAGGTCGAAAAGCTCGAGACTGGCGGAGATGCAAGAACCACGGTCGCATTCTGTTACATGGAAGGCACGGTAGACTCCGATATGTTAGCCGAGTTTCGGAGAAGAATAGCCTGGCTCGAGAACGAAACGATATTGGAAACTTCGTACATTGAAGAGCTGATCGAAGATTCCGTGTACTCACCGTTCCCCCAGTATCGATACACCGAAAGAACGGACGTCGCCGCCGCGTCATTATTGAACGGAAAAATCATCGTATTGGTCAATGGAACCGGATCGATATTGATCTGCCCCGGACTGTTGGTAGAGCTGCTGCAATCCAGCGAAGACTACTATCAGCGAACCGTCGTTTCCAGCCTGATCCGTATTCTCAGGCTGATTGCCTTGTTGATCGCCGTATCGCTTCCCAGCTTCTATATCGCTTTCTCTACCTTCCACACGGAGCTCATCCCGACCGTGCTCCTGCTCGCGATCATCGACTCGCGGGAAGGCATTCCGTTTCCCGCCATCTTCGAAGCCTTTATCATGGAATTTTTTTTCGAGTTGCTACGGGAGGCGGGCATTCGGTTACCGCGTCCGGTCGGATCCGCGGTCAGCATCGTCGGCGCGCTCGTCGTCGGAGAAGCGGCCATTACCGCGGGAATCGCATCGCCGATCATGGTCATTATCGTTTCGTTGACCGGCATCGCGTCCTTCGCCATTCCGCAATATAACTTCGCCATCTCGCTGCGCATATTGCGGTTCCCGCTTATGATCTTCGCGGCGTTCTTAGGCATATTCGGCATCATGATCGCCTTCCTGCTCATCTGGCTGCACCTAGCCAACTTGCGGAGCTTGGGCCAACCCTATCTGAACTCGATCGGCCCGTTTATTCCGCGACAGATGAAGGATGTGTTCGTGCGCGCGCCGCATGGAGTACTGCTGCGTTCGATGCGGAAGCGGCAGTCTCGCAAGCCTTAACCATGCTTTCGCGGATTCTTGCATAGGGGAGTATACGATGAACAGGCGAATATGGACGAGCTTCATCCTAACGGCGCTTCTTACGCTGACAGGCTGCTGGGACCGGGCGGAGCTTCCGGAGAAAGGGTTCGTGATGGGGATCGCGATCGATAAAGCCGACGACGGCAAAGTAGCGATTACGACGCAAATTTACCGACCGTCGCAAGGGGTTTCCGCGGGAGCAAGAAAAGCCAAAACCGCCTATATCAACATCTCGACCGTTAACCAAACGTTATCCAGAGCCATCCGCGACATCCCGATCATTCTCGGCCGCAAAGCCCAGTGGAGCCACATTCACCTTATCGTTGTCGGGGAGCAGCTCGCGAGGGAAAGCCATATTTTGGACACGCTTGAGTTTTTTTATCGAGACCACGAACCTCGGCTGACGGTCTCCGTCATGATCGGGCAGGGCAAAGCGGAACAGTATTTAAAAAGCCAGCCGCTTATCGAAAATACGACGAGCCAGCAATTGTTCCAAAGCGCGGAGAAGGTGAGTACTTGGGGCGGGAAGACGTTATTCGCCAACCTACTTACGATGGGCTTGCAATTGGAAAGCGAATTGGGCAACGCCGTTATCCCTTATGTTTACTTCTCCGAAGATACCCCGAAGGTCATCAAGGTATCCGGCGTCGCTTTGCTAAGAAAGGGAAAATTGGTCGGACGAATGGAGCCTCTGTTGGTTGAAGGCTTACAGATGCTGACGAACGACTTCGAGAACGGGATGCTGGAGATTGCTTGTTCCGGACCCTCCAAAAACTCGCGCAAAAAGACCGAAGCGGTAGAAGTAGGCACGCTCAAGAGCACGACGAAACCGGTCGCCTTCTCGGAGAATTCGATGAGGTACCGAATCTCGGTATCGCTGGATGTCTCAGTAGTCGAACTGGGCTGCAACGAGATTAAGACGATCCAAGACGAACGGAAATTTGCGTCATTACTTGAGGAGAGGGTGAAAGAACTGCTCGAGGAAACCCTGGATTGGCTACAGCTGAAAAAGTTCGATGCCCTCGGATTGGGTAACCGTTTATATAGAACGAACCCGCGGTTATGGAAAAAGTGGAAATCGGACTGGGATGATCGTTTTGCCCGCGCAAAATTCGATATCGTCGTTAAGGTGCGCAATAACAGCAGCGGGACTACCATTGGCAAGCCCGTCTCCAAGTAGAGGTGAACGTTCGTGGCAGGGAAGATTTTGTTACTTCTGATCGTATACGCCGTCATCGGATTAGCGGACCTCGCGAGGCTGAGAAAGCTGCATAGCCGCGAGATGGCGGTATATTCGGCAGCGCTTCTGCTTACGGTTTACCTCGGCATCGATTTCGCTTGGGATTTGAAGTGGCCGTTTATCGAGGAAGCCGCTTTTAGTGTGCTAGGCAAACCCGCCGAGTTCCTCGTCAAAATATTAACGGTTCCATCTTAATTGGCTTTCCAGGAGGGAGTGGCGAGATGCACGCGAGAGAGCAGATCAGTTCCGGACAAATGTCCGTCGTCTTTTTTTGTTTCATGACAGGCTCGTCGATCGTCAACATCCCCGGACCGTTAATCGGCTATGCCAAAATGGGGGCATGGATATCCCTTGCTCTTGCTTTGTCTACAGGGATGGCGCTTCTAGCCTGCGTGATGTATATGCATCGACGTTATCCCGATCTCGATTTTATCGAGTACAGTTACGCTTTGGTCGGCAAGTGGATGACCGCGCTGCTCGCCATCCCATTCGTTTCGTTTCTGTTTCATATGACGTCGGGAATCGTTCTGGACATCGGATTGTTTATGACGACAACGATGATGCGGCAAACTCCGATTATCCTGTTTTTGTTTTTCGTATTTCTTGTCGTCGCCCTTACGGTACGCTCCGGAATCGAAACGATGGCCCGCATGTTTTTCATCCCCATCGTCAGCGTGATCGGATCGATCGTCGCCATTCTGGCACTGTCCTATCCGAACTACAAGCCTGAGCATCTGTTGCCTCTCATGCCTGACGGCATAAAGCCGATCGCGCTCGGCACGTATTTCGCATACGGCTTTCCCTATGCCGAGCTCGTGCTGATCGCAATGCTTCTCCCTTACGTCCGCAAGAAAAAGCAAGGCCATCTTCATAGAGGCATGTATCTGGCCTTGCTCGTCAACGGGTTATTCTTGATCGCCGTAACGTTAAGCACGATTATGGTGTTCGGCCCCATGTCGGAAGAGCTGAGCTACTCCATGTTCGAGGTCGCCCGCACCGTCGATATGCTCGTCGTTCTTCAAAGAATCGAGTCTTTTGTAGGCATTTCTTTGATTACGGCTTCCTTCATGAAGGCATCCATCTCTTTGGCGGCGCTTAATTTAGCGGTCGTGAAATTATTCAACCTCAAGGACAATCGAATTCTCGTTTTCCCGCTGACGCTAATTTGTTTCCTGTTATCTCTGTTGCAAATCGAAAACGGACAAGCCTTCTGGTCCAATTCAGTCGGTGCCATTCATCCGCTGTGGGCCACCGCTGCTTTCGTGCTGCCGTTATTGATCGTCGCGACGGTTTCGCTATTCCGCCGAACCCCTTAATTTTCACATGATATCCTGTTCGTAAGAGTACCGGGCATTCGCGGACTTCTTGAAGGAATTAATAAAAGTCCACGTCAGCTTCTGCAAGTCTTTATAGTCTTCCGGAAGCGGCTCGGCGAACAACCGCGCCTTATCCGTATTGCGAAGCATAATCTCGCAGAAACGGCGCAGCATGAAATCGTTGTAAGGCATCCCGTTAAGGTAAATGCCGTAAAGGACCCTCTGCATAGAAGTCAACGGCTTGTCAGGCATCGTTAATGCATACCGGGGATGGGCAAGCGGGAGAAGGTATCGCAAATAAGTCGCGCGATGGTTGACCTTAGCCATGCTTCGAATCCGCTCCAATACCTCCTCGATGCTCGCTTCATCGTCTGTAGCCCCTAGCCATTTTAAGCATAAACCGTCCACGTATTTCCGAAAGGCGTCCACGTATTCTTGTTCAGGGATTAGGAGTTTCGGAATCATGGTATCTCACCTCTGCGTAGTTCGCTTCCAGCTCCGGGCTGTCGTTGAACCAATGCTTGTTCCAATTGGCGAACATCGTATCCAGAACGAGCGGATCGACCACTTTATCGCGGATCATCTGAATCATATCCACTTTGTCTTTGCTGCGGAAAGCCGCCAATTTGGTGTACCAGATATCGTGAGGATCGACGGCCTTTACGAGAAGAGACCGATATTCTCTTTCGACCGCCTTAGCTCTGGTTTTATAGTCTTTAGGGAGGTAAAAGTAATGCTCGTCGAAAACTTCAAGGCCATGGTCCGAGAACACGCGCGAGAATCTGGACGGAATGATATCGACATCGTTGGAGCCCCGATTGTTCTTCCTTGCAAGAACGATCGCAGAGTAACCAACGACGAATACTTCGATCAACGGTTGCCCGTTCAAATCCTTGTCGACTTCCTCGAAAAGCTGCAAAATGCTGTCCCTCGTGACGTACGGCTCCTGTTGGTCGAATACTTCGAAAGCATCCATATCGTCCATCTTGCACCTCCCGTCATGCAGGTTGTTAAGTCTAATTATATCATTCGCGCAACGCAAACGACATTCATCCGCAGCCTACAAAGGCTTACATTCGCAATCCGATCCGATCGGCGACGACTTTCATCTCGGCCGGCGGAGCGGCCTTGTACTCGCGTCCGTCCGGCATGACGAGACGCCAGGCGTGCAGCAGTTGGTAGTTGACGTCGCCGTAGCGCCGGCCGCCGTATTTGATGTCACCGAGCAGCGGATGGCCGATGCTTTGAAAATGGGTGCGGATCTGGTGGGTGCGGCCGCTGATCAGTTCGATCTCGACTAGCGAGTAAGAGGCTCCCGGTTGCAGGACGCGGTAACGGGTCAGCGCGGATTTCGCGCGTTCGGCGCCGCCGTGGCGCTCGGCATCCGCCCCGCTGCGCACCACGTGCGTTCGGTTCGACTTCTCGTCGCGAATCAATTCGCCCGACAACGCGCCCTCGCCGGTCAGATGGCCTTCGACGATCGTCACGTAATATTTGCTCAGCTCGTGTTTCTGAATCCATTGGTTCAGCTGGTGCAGCATGCCCGCCGTCTTCCCGACAAGCACAAGTCCGCTCGTGTTCCGGTCCAGCCGATTGGCCGTCGCCGGCATGAACATCGGACTGTCCAGCTCGCCTTTGCGGTATAAATACGCATGCACGCGGTTGATCAGCGTATCCTTCTGATCCGCTTGGTCCGGATGCGTCAGCATGCCGGTCGGCTTGTTCACGACGAGCAATTCCGCGTCCTCGTATACGACGTCGATATTCGCGTTCACGCCGACGTACTTCGTCTTTTTCTGGCCGACGGCGGCGATCTTGTATGCCTCTTCCTCGACGTAAATCGTCAGCTCGTCTCCCGCAGCGAGCTCGTAGTTTTGATTTTTGCGCTTGCCGTTCACTTTCACCTTGCCGTTGTCGATCATCTTGTATATTTGTCCCAGCGGGATGTTCGGCATCAGGTTACGAAGGAACCGGTGCAGCCTCTTGCCGCTCTCGGACGGCGTTACTTTGCGGTTAATCATCGCTTGCTCTCCTCTTGCCGTAATAGACGCGCAACTGAATATCTTGATTATAATTGCCGAACCCCGCCCCGTACAATGTAAGCCCTCCGACGTGCGCCGCGTCCTCCTCGACGGCGAACCGCAGCGTCCAGAACCTCTCTTCCAGCCTCAGATCGTCCAACGTCGTATTCGAGATGCGCTGTCCGTCCATATAGGTGCCGGAACCGTTCACCCGAAGCACTTTCCATAAGCCGTACTGATTGAGCCGGTCCCCCCACCAATCCGGCGTGTACCGCCCTCTCGATTTCGTGCCGAAATCCCCGGGACTCGTCCATTCACCCAGTCGCGTTCCGTTCAAGTAAAATCGAATGTCCGATGGCCATTGCTCGTTAATTTCCGGCGCCTCGGAAGCGATCTCGAACGAAATCTCGAGCTCGGTCGGACGTTGGCTCGTTAACAAATAATTAGGCACCGTATATTCGACGTATCCTCGGCCGAACCATAAGATCGATGCGTTGACGCGCTCCGGGTTCAGAAAATATCTCGGGTCGTCGTATTGGCCGATCAGCTTCTCGCGAGTAGCCAGTCCGCACGTCGGATAAACCTCGAACGCGGTATAATGGCCGACTTGGATACGCTGCTCTTGGTAAGCCCGCTCCTCGGCAGAGGATTGCGGCAGCGCGATTTCGATTCCGCTTTCGGCGAGCGCGCACATTTTGTGCGTGCCGCCCGCTTTGCGCACCATCTTCGTCTGCACGAGTCCGGCGGTCTCCAGTTTGCGTACGTGCATCGTCACGATCGCGCTGCTTAGCGACATCCGCTCCGCGATTTCTTTCACGTTCAGCGGCGCACCGGCTAACAACTCGATAATGCGCAGCCTGACGTCGCTGGCGAGCGCTTCGTACAGCGGCAGCCATCGCCGGTCCGTATTCGCTTTAATCATGCGCTGATTCTCCTTCGATCGTTGGCTCGCTTTTAGATTAATATAATTATAAATCCAAGAGAAAGCAACTTTTGCGTAAACTACTCATTGAAATCGGGCAACTTTTCGGGTTTAATAAGGATGGATGTATCGATTTGTTATTTAGTTAATAAATATATTAATCCTAAAGGAGAATCCCGACGAATGAAACACGCCGCATCCATGATCGTAGACAAAGACTTCATCATTAGCACGATCGACAATCGGTTATACGGCTCCTTCATCGAGCATCTCGGCCGCGCGGTGTACGGCGGCATCTATGAGCCCGGGCACCCGCAAGCAGACGAGAACGGCTTCCGGCAAGACGTGACGAAGCTGATCCAACAGTTGAAAGTACCGATCATCCGCTATCCCGGCGGCAACTTCGTCTCCGGATACGACTGGAAAGACGGGGTCGGACCGAAGCACCTTCGCCCGCGCAGACTCGAGCTTGCCTGGCGCACGATCGAGCCGAACCAATTCGGAATGAACGAATTCGTCGATTGGAGCCGCCAAGCGGGCACCGACGTCATGTGGGCGATCAACCTCGGCACGCAAGGCGTCGAAGACGCCCGTCAGGTCGTCGAATACGCCAACCACCCGGCGGGCTCCTACTGGAGCGACCTCCGCACCAGCCACGGCTATCGGCAGCCTCACGCCATTAAGACGTGGTGCCTCGGCAACGAGATGGACGGCCCGTGGCAGATCGGCCAGAAAACGGCGGTCGAATACGGACGCATCGCCTATGAATCCGCCAAAGTCATGAAGCTCGTCGATCCGACGATCGAACTCGTCGCGTGCGGCAGCTCCAGCCGCGAGATGCCGACTTATCCGGAGTGGGAGGCGACCGTTCTCGATCACACCTATGACCAAGTCGAATTCCTTTCCCTGCACAGCTACTACGGCAACCCCGAGAACGATACGGCTACGTTCCTCGGCCGGTCGCTTCACATGGAAGATTTCATCAAGAGCGTTACCGCGACCTGCGACTACATCAAGGCGAAGAAGCGCAGCAAGAAAACGATGATGCTCAGCTTCGACGAATGGAACGTCTGGTTCCATTCCAACGACGCCGACAAAAAGCTGGAGCCTTGGCAAATCGCGCCTCCGCAGTTAGAAGACATGTATACGATGGAGGACGCGCTCGTCGTCGGCTGCTTGCTCATCGCGCTGCTCAAACACTCCGACCGCGTCAGAATGGCTTGCCTCGCCCAGCTCGTTAACGTCATCGCTCCGATCATGACCGAGAACGGCGGCCAAGCTTGGGCGCAGACGATTTTCTATCCGTACATGCACGCTTCCGTGCACGGCCGCGGCAAAGCGCTCGTTCCGCTCGTGCAGTCGCCGAAGTACGATGCGAAAGGGATTACGGACGTTCCTTACTTGGAATCGATCGCCGTCTTCAACGAAGAGGCGAACGAAGTGACCGTATTCGCCGTCAACCGCGACCTTGCGAATCCGCTCCCGCTCGAGGTCGATCTGCGCAGCTTCGGCCAATGCCGCGTCATCGAGCATATCGTGCTGGAGAATCAAGATCTGAAGGCCGTGAACGATGCCGCGAATCCGAATCGCGTCGTCCCTCATAACGGCGGCAACGCCGCGGCTGACGGTGCTAAAGTGTCCGCGACGTTAAGCAAAGCTTCCTGGAACGTCATTCGTCTCGGCTTGAACTAATCGAATCCCTCGCCCTTCCACGAATAGCCGGACAGGGCGAGGGTTCTTTGTAATTTCCTATAGTTATTCTTAGAACATCTACCAATCCCCGTTAATCTATGCTATACTGTAAGCGCTACCAAGCAAACATCTTTCTAAGGGGGATTGGAACGATGACCGTAGCACTGCAGCATAAGAACGTATACGAGGACTTCGATCCGCAATCGGACACGTTGTATTTCAAAGTCGGGACTCATGGGCTGATCAGCTTCCACGGACGGAACTATAATATTAAAAAGAGAATGTCCGCCGAGGAAAGAAAACAGTTGATCTCCGACACCTCTACGTTTTTCAAAGTATCGTCCGACTGCTATGTGAACCTCCGCAACATCTCTTCGATGGGCGATTCTTACATCTTCTTCGGAGATTCCTCCAAGAGGGTATCCTGTTCCGGGCGGAAAATCCATATGATCAGAGAGAAGCTGGCGTAACGGAATATACGGCTGGCACGCGAAAACCCTCCATAAGCATGGAGGGTTTTCGTTATTCAGACCAACATATCCATAATAAGTCCGGCCGTTTCCTCGATCGCCTTCTCCGAGACGTCGATGACCGGGCATCGCAACCGGTTCATCATCTCGTCCGAGAAAGCGAGCTCCTTCACGATTCGTTCCATGGAGGCGTAATGCGCGCGGCCGGGGAGACCCAACGCTTTCAGCCGCTCCGTCCGGATTTTGAGCAGGCGCTCCGGATTCATCGTCAATCCGACGATAAGCCCGTTCGACTTCATGAATAGCTCCTCCGGCGGCTTCACTTCGATCGTTAGCGGATAGTTCGCCGTCTTGATGCCTTTATGCGCGAGGAAGATGCTTAGCGGCGTCTTCGAGGTGCGCGAAACGCCGACGAGCACGACTTGCGCCTGCAGCAGCCCTCGGGCGTCCTTCCCGTCGTCGTACTTCACCGCGAATTCGATCGCTTCGATTTTGCGATAATAGTTGTCGTCCATCTCGTGCAGCAATCCCGGCTTATACTTCGGGGAATCGTTGAACGTATCGATGAACGCTTGCATCATCGGCCCCATGACGTCTACGGCGCGCACGCCGTGGCGGATCGTCTCCTCGCGCATCGTGTCGCGCAGCTCCGGCTGCACGAGCGTATAGGCGATGAAGCCTCCGGTTATGGCCGCTTCCGCGATGATCGCCTTGATCTCGTCCTCGTGCTTGATGTTGCCGTACCGCTTGATTTTCACCTGTTCCGTCGCGAACTGGCGCGTCGTCGCCCGAGCTACGGCTTCAGCCGTCTCGCCGATCGCGTCGGAGCATACGATAATGATTTTCTGGCGTTCCTCCGGCATGATCCGTCCCCCTACTCGGCCATATAGCCTGACGTCAACTCCACCAGTATATTCGTCATATTGGTTTTCGTAATCCGTCCGACGACCTCGTAACGGTTACGGTCACCGTTAACCGTCTCGACGACGGGCATGCCGCCGACTTGATGGTCGAGCATCTTCTTGGCGGCATCGAGCGCCGACTCGTCGGGCGACACCGTGACGATCCGGGTCGATCGCGTCATGACCATGCTGATCGGAATCGTCGCCGCGCTCGGATTGCCTAGGGTAACTTTCAACAAATCCTTAAGCGACACCATTCCGGATAGCACTCCCGACTCGTCCGTTACGGTTAGAAATCCGGTGTTCTCCATGAATAAGGCGATAACCGCGTCGTTCACCGTCGCGTTCTCTTGAATGACGACCGGCCGGTTCATGACGTCTTTAACCTTCAACTGTCTAAGCCGTTCGTTCAGCTGCCCGTCGGACGTCATCACCTTGCCTAGGAAATAACCGACTTTCGGCTTCGCGTCGATGTAGCCCAGCATCACGAGGACGGATAAATCCGATCTTATCGTCGGACGGCTAATGCCGAGCGATTCCGCGATTTGTTCGCCGGTAATGGGCGCATGCTTCTTTACTAGCTCAACGATCGTCAGCTGTCTTGAAGTGAGTTCGATACTCGTAGCCTCCTTCGGGAGAGAGCCGCTGTCGCAAAGCGTAAAGCTAGCAGCCTCAAGGCTTCGGCACTTTCTCCCAATCTTTAAGGAATCTTTCGATTCCGATGTCCGTAAGCGGATGTTTCCATAACGCAGGCAGCAAGGAGCCTGGAATCGTCGCGATGTGCGAGCCGGCGAGCGCGGCTTGTTCGAAGTGTCCGACGTTGCGGATGCTCGCCGCGATAATCTCGGATTTCAGTCCGTATTGATCGAGCACTTGGCGAAGCTCTCTGACCAGCTTCATGCCGTCGACGGAGATATCGTCCAACCGGCCGACGAACGGGCTAATATAGGTCGCCCCTGCTTTAGCCGCCATAAGTCCTTGAGCGACGCTGAAAATGAGCGTAACGTTCGTTTTGATGCCTTCTAAGTACAGTTGGTGCGTGGCTTCCAAACCCGCCTCGGTCATCGGCAGTTTAATGACGACGTTCGGCGCCCATGTCGCGATTTCGCGGGCTTCCTTCAGCATGCCCTCGACGTCGAGACTGATGACTTCCGCGCTCACGGGACCGCTTACGACCGAGCAAATTTCTTGGATCACGTCTTTGAAAACGCGTCCTTCCTTCGCGATCAGCGTCGGGTTCGTCGTAACGCCGTCCACCAAGCCCAGTTTCACGATTCTTTTAATCTCTTCCACATTACCAGTATCCAAGTAAAATTTCATCTTTTTTAAACCTCCCGGAAAGTTCATTCGATTTTTTGCATAAGTAATGTATACCACAATCCTATTTATGACACAATAAATAATTAATTATGAGTGTAATAAACGAGACTTATGGATAAAATGTCACATTATATCGAAAGATGGCCTATCTCCGAAATTGCCGCGCAGTAACGTTGTGTGGTAACGCTAATCCGACTCCGTCCCCTGGGTGCGCCGCAGTAACGTTGTGTGGTAACGCTAATTCGACTCTCTCCCGGAGATGCGCCGCAGTAACGTTGTGTGGTAACGCTAATCCGACTCAATCACCCGGGTGCGCCGCAGTAACGTTGTGTGGTAACGCTAATCCGGCTCCGTTCCCCGGGGTGCGCGGCAGTAACGTTGTGTGGTAACGCTAATCCGACTCAATTCACCCGGGTGCGCCGCAGATAACGTTGTGTGGTAACCGCTAATCCGACTCCGTCCCTGGGTGCGCCGCAGTAACGTTGTGTGGTAACGCTAATCCGACTCAATCCCCTGGGTGCGCCGCAGTAACGTTGTGTGGTAACGCTAATCCGACTCAATCACCCTGGGTGCGCCGCAGTAACGTTGTGTGGTAACGCTAATCCGACTCCGTCCCCTGGGTGCGCCGCAGTAACGTTGTGTGGTAACGCTAATCCGACTCAATCACCCGGGTGCGCCGCAGTAACGTTGTGTGGTAACGCTAATCCAACTCCGTCCCCTGGTGCGCCGCAGTAACGTTGTGTGGTAACGCTAAAACCCAAAAAGCCGTTCCCGCACGCCGTAATAGCGGCACGGGAAAACGGCTTTAGATTAATGAACCGGCTTCGCCCGTTCTTTGCCTTTGTCCGCTTCGCCGGCGTTCTTCGTCGCGGCTTCGCGGTCTTGCTGCATCTCTTCGACCGTCTTCACCTGGAGCCGGGCCGCGCCGCGATAGCCTTTCTCTCGTCGGAACGCGCTTGCCGGACGCCAACCTCGCCTTCGCTTCGGCGATCGCGGGCGCCGTATTGCGGCAGCCAGCGCTCGCCCGCGACGAGCATCTCGTCCACCATTCTGCCAAATTTCGTTCGGGTTGCACACCGCCGCCACGAGCGGATCCATCATGAACCGCTTGGCGAAGCAACTTGTCGTCGCCGTGCACCGCCGCTTCCACGGCAAGACGTTGTACGCTTAATGCTCACGTTGCATACGGCAGCCGGTCCCAACGGCCAATTCGCCCGTAATAGCGGCACGGGAAACGGCTTTTAGATTAATGAACCGGCTTCGCCCGTTCTTTGCCTTTGTCCGCTTCGCCGGCGTTCTTCGTCGCGGCTTCGCGGTCTTGCTGCATCTCTTCGACCGTCTTCACCTGGAGCCGGGCCGCGCCGCGATAGCCTTCTCTCGTCGGAACGCGCTTGCCGGACGCCAACCTCGCCTTCGCTTCGGCGATCGCGGCGCCGTATTGCGGCAGCCAGCGCTCGCCCGCGACGAGCATCTCGTCCACCATCTGCCAAATTTCGTTCGGGTTGCACACCGCGCCGACGAGCGGATCCATCATGAACGCTTGGCGAAGCAACTTGTCGTCGCCGTGCACCGCCGCTTCCACGGCAAGACGTTGTACGCTAATGCTCACGTTGCATACGGCAGCCGGTCCAAGCGGCAATTCGCCCACCCGCGGCATCGAGATGCCGTTACGGTCGACGTAGCCCGGCGCTTCGATAATCGCATCGTCCGGCAGATTAGCGATCGTACCCTGATTCACGACATTGAAGTGCCCCCGGTATACGCGCCCGGTTTCCAACCCCTCGATAATGTACGAACCATGTTCCTCGCTCCGGTTTTCCGACGCGTACACCAAAGACGGCTCCTTCATCCAATTCGGGAAGTCGGTCTCGAACCAATTGCGCCCTTCGGTGCACACGCGCAAATACCCGCCCGTCTCGCCGTTAATCCAGACGCCGAGATCGATCCATTGTTCGATTTCGTCCAACCTTTTCCGATACCATGGTACGTACTCGCTCAAATGTCCGTTCGACTCGGTGCTGTAGTAACCGAATCGGCGCAGCATGTCGATGCGAACCTTCTCCGTACGGCTGAAATCCGGATGCTTCTCGAACGCCTCAAGCAGCTTGCCCGTCAAGTCTTCTCCCTTATGGCGAATTTGCACGTACCACGTCTGGTGGTTGATGCCCGCGCATACGATATCGACTTCGTCTTTCTTAAGACCGAACACCTCGGCAATTTGCCAATGCCCGCCCTGGACGCCGTGGCATAACCCGACGGTACGGACGCCGCCGTATTGATTGCACGCCCATGTAAGCATCGCCATCGGGTTGGCATAGTTGAGCAGCAACACGTCCTTAGCCGCGACTTCGCGGATGTCCTTGCAAATATCGAGCATGGCCGCGATTCCGCGCTGTCCATACATGATGCCGCCTGCCGACAACGTATCGCCCACGCACTGGTCTACGCCGTATTGCAGCGGAATGTCGATGTCGGTCGCGAACGCTTCCAATCCGCCCACGCGGATCGTGCATATCACGTAGTTGGCGCCTCTAAGCGCCTGTCGGCGATCGGTCGTCGCTTCGATTTGAATACGCAAACCATTGTCTTCGATATCGCGCTGGCATAACGCCCTGACCATCTCCAGATTGCTCGCGTTAATGTCCGTAAAAGCCACTTCGATCTGATGAAACTCGGGAACGCTCAGCAAATCCCTCAGCAGTCCGCGGGTGAATCCGATGCTCCCCGCTCCGATGAACGCGATTTTGAAAGCCATAGATACCGCCCTCCGTCATAAAGTTACAAAGAGTAGAATATGGCTTCATTGTAACCTCGCGTTCCGTCACGGCGTTATCAATATCATGACTTTCTGCCGACCAGCCTGTCAGAAATCATCACTTTTCTCATAGCTCCACAGTTGCTTGTGATGGGTTTGTCGGAACTCGATCGGGGTATGTCCGGTATGTCTCTTGAACAACGCGTGAAAATATTGCCGGCTCCCGATCCCGACATATTCGGAAACGTCGGCGACGGGGATGTCGGTGTTCTGCAGGAGCATTTTCGCCTTGTCCACGCGCAGCGCGGTCAAATATTCGATTAACGTCGTTCCCGTATTCGTCTTGAAAATGCGTTGTACGTACCCCGGGTGCAGATTAACCGCAGCGGCGACGTCTTTCACCCGAATGTCGCGGTCGTAATTCTGATGCATATACGCCGTACACTGCTTAACGTATACTTCGGCAGGCTGATTCTGAAGCGCGTTCGCTTCCGCGCGCAATCTTCCGATTCGAATCAGCAGCTGCGCGAGCAGCATACGGTCAAGCATTCCGCCGGTGCCGCCCCGGTTATCCAGCTCGACGACCAAGCTTCTTAATGCATAATAGACGTCGTCCGGATCTTGCAGCTTGAAGTAGAAGGCCGGGGAACGCAGCAAAGCCGCCAAAGCCTCCTCATCCTCCGCTAATTCCCGAATGGAAGGGAATGCTCCCGCACGCTCGGCGAATCCGAACTCCGCATTCAGCATCCTGCAGCTTTGATCGACGACCAGACGATGCGGCACGTTGGCGTCCAGCACGATAAATTCGCCTTTCTGCAGCTTTACGGCATGCGGGCTGCTTCGCTCCTGCCGTTCGATTTCTACGACGCAATTCCCTTGGATAACATACATGATTTCCATGGAGTCGTGGCGGTGAAAGCCCATTCGATACCCGTTCCACTGCTTATAATAATAGGCGAATATTCGCGGCGAATAGCTCCCATGAAGCAGAGCGGCATCGAACAAACTCCCTAGTCCCATCATACCCCTCCTTAAATATACCTAACATAACAATGACGCAGTAGCTAAAATACCTTGAATATTCAGATTATTGTGTTACTTTATATAACAATAGTTTCGTGAGGGAGGGATGACAATGGATGCGCTACAGACTTTATCGGCATTGCCAAAAGTGGATTTGCACGTACATCTGGACGGCTCCGTCTCGCCGGAATCGTTAATCGCGCTTGCTCGATATCAGGGGATCCCTCTCCCGACGTACGACCCGCCGCAATTACATCCGTATATGCAAATCGGAGAACAAGGCTGCGGAAGCTTGGTTGAATACTTAGCGAAATTCGATTTCGTGCTGCCGTTCTTGCAGACGGCCGACGCGCTGGCGTACGTCGCGACGGAGACGGTTCGGCAAGCCGCCGAGCACGGCGCGAAATATATCGAGGTTCGGTTCGCCCCTCAGTTACATCGCGAGCGAGGGTTAAGCGCGGACGACGCGATCCGGCACGTCATCCGCGGCTTGAAGCTCGGCGAACGCCAATTCGGCGTCATGGCGAGAGCGATCGCGATCTGCATGCGCCACCACGACGGCGAAGCGAACTTAGAAGTCGTTGAAGCCGCTAGCCGTTATTGCGGTCACGGTCTCGTCGCCGTCGATTTGGCGGGGAACGAAGCCGCTTATCCCGCTTCTCTGTTCCGCGACGTATTCGCCCGCGCCCAAGGCTATGGCATTCCGATCACGATCCATGCCGGAGAAGCAGCAGGTCCGGATAATATCGCGGAAGCCGTCGAACGTCTCGGGGCGGCAAGAATCGGCCACGGCGTACGCGCGCGGGAAGACGACGAGGTGCTTGCTCTACTTCGCGATCGGCGTATTCCGCTGGAATTGTGCCCCACGAGCAACATTCAGACGAGGGCAGTAAGCGGATGGAGCGACTACCCGATACGCGACTATGTCGAACAAGGCTTGCTCTTGACGGTCAACACGGACAATCCGAGCGTATCAGGCACGAATCTAACGAACGAATATCGCGTTCTCGCCGAACGATTCGAGTTTACCCCGCAAGAAATAAAAGGGTTCATTCTAAACGGAGTCGAAGCGGCATTCCTACGGGAGCATGAAAAGGAACAGCTGCGACGGGAGATTTTAGAGTTCGGCGCGCTGTAGTTACGGTTGATCGAACTGCACCTGCCCAATAGGGCGGTCGACGCGCTTTAGTTACGGTTAGTCAAACTGCACGTGCGCAATATAGTGGTCGGCGCGCTGTCATTCGGGTTAGTCCGACCGCGCATCGAAAAGGGACGACGAAAGAGGACTCCCCCTTCTGTCGTCCCTTCCTATTACCGCGTAACTTCTTTGCCGCCGGCGATCAGCCGCAGCAGTTCTTCGCGCTTAGGCAAGCCTTCCCAATCGCCTTTGAACTGCGTGGCGATCGCGCCCATATGGTTCGCTCTCTCCAAAGAGCGCGCGAGGTTGTCGCCTTCATCCAGCGGCCCGAATTCGACCAGACCGGACAGCAAACCCGCGGCGAACGCGTCTCCGGCGCCTACCGTATCCACTACGCGCTTCACGGTATACGGCTTCGCGCGGACAGCCTTATCGCTCGCGAACCCGATCGAACCCTTCTCGCCGAGCTTCAGCACGACAACCTTCGGTCCCATCGCCAGAAAATGCGCGCCGTATTCCTCCTCGGACATCACGCCGGCCAGAAACTCGGCCTCCTCGTCGCCCGGCAAGAACACGTCGCATAGCGGAACAAGCGATAGCAGCGTGCGGCGCGCATCTTCCTCGCTCCACAGCTTGCGGCGCAAATTCGGGTCGAAGCTTACCGTCAGTCCGAGCTCGCGAGCGCGTTTCATCGCCGCGCGGATCGCGTCGGCCGAATGTTCGCCTAGCGCGGGCGTTATGCCCGTTACATGCAGATGACTCGCGCCTTCGAACCACGCGTCCGATACGTGTTCCGGCGCCACATGGCTCATCGCCGAGCCTCGGCGGTAATAGTATACGTTAGGATCGCCGTAGCCTTTGAACTCCTTGAAGTACAGCGCGGTTGGATATCGAACGTCCCGAACGACGTGAGAGACGTCGATTCCTTCGCCCGCCAACGTCGATTGGATCACGTCGCCGAACGGATCGGCGCCAAGCCGGCTAATCCAGCGGACCTTATAGCCGAGCCGCGAAAGCCCGATCGAGACGTTCGATTCCGCGCCCGCGATCGTTCGCGTGAAAAGCGGCGCATAGGCGAGCGCCCCTTCGCTCATCGGCTGCATCGACAGCATGCTTTCCCCGATCGTGACGACATCGACGGCTTTCGTCATACCGACTTCGCTCCCTGCACTTCGTTCACAAAGTGTCTAGCGAGCTCGGTCAGCTCCGCGAACTTGCCGAGCTTCACGAGCTGCTTGTCTACCAGATTGCCGCCAAGGCCGACGGCGATAGCCCCCGCGTCCAGCACGGAGCGGATGTTCTGCAGGTTGACGCCTCCGGTCGCGATCATCGGAATGTGGCCGAGAGGCGCACGGACTTCCTTCAAGTAGTTGACGCCGAGCGAGCCCATCGGGAACACTTTGACCGCAGTCGCTCCGGCTTTGTATGCGCGAACCATCTCGGTCGGCGTCATCGTGCCGGGCCACACCTCGACACCGTTCGCAATGCCGTAAGCGATGACTTCCTCGTCCAGGTTAGGAGAGATGATATATTCCGCACCCGCTGCGACCGCTTCTTTGGCTTGCTCCAAATCAAGCACGGTGCCCGCGCCGATGCGCATGCGATGGCCGTGCTGCTCGCGGAAACGCGAGATCATGCCGAGCGCGCCGTCCGTATTCAAAGTCACTTCGAGGAACACGACCCCCCCGTCGGCCAGCGCTTGCGCCGTCGCATCCCCCGACTTTTCGGAGATGCCTCGGATAATGGCTACGATTTGCTCCCGTTGCAACGATTTCATCAATTCGGATGACATGGCAAGCTCCTTCTGCAGACAAGGACGAATCCCGATCGATTCGCCCTCCGCCTTGTATTATGCCATATAGTGTAACACCGCGAGTCCCGTTGTGCTACTAGATTCACCTATAAAAATGTTTGATTGCGTTCATTAAAGTTTCTTTGAGTTCGTTTTGCCAAGGAACCTCCAGAAATTGCCTCCGAACAAGTCGGCGCAATCCCGGCGAACGTCGTCCTCCGTCACCGTCCAGCCGGTCTCCAGCACTCGATTGTATTTCCGGATCAGCGTGTCCGCGATAATCCGTTTCGAGTATTCCCACTTATAGAGAAGCTGTCCGAAAATCCGGCAATCGGAATGCTGCGGAATAACCGCGAGTCCGAGAAGCTCGATGCGAAGCTCCGTCAGCTCGCGCACCATCGACTCGATGTGCAGGAACCACCAGCAGCCGAACACCATCAAGTTGCGGAATTTGCGCGCGAGCACGGCGAGCTCGTGCTGATTCTCCCGCGCCAGCATCGTGATAAGGAACTTCTGGTTCGGGTACGCGCGGCATAGCGCCTCCACCGATCCGACGTCCGATGTCATGCTCATGTCGCCGGCGAGCCGCAGCTCCGGATTGACGCGGCGGCGCACGCCGATCATGAGCGCGAACGGAATGTCCGCTTCTTGGCACACCGGCACCATGGCTTCGTCGATCATCCGCGTGCGATGGTCGGCCGCCGGATAGACGAAGTCGCCCGGCATCGATACGGCCAAGTACAGCGCGCCCATCCGTTCGATCCACTCGCGCAGGAAACGCCGTACTTCGCTGACCGTCTCCGAAGTCCATTCCGCGCCGACGCGATAGCCCTGCGCCGCCAACTGCGGCCAAGCGTTATCCCAGTCGTTCAGGAGCGGATCGACGCGCAGCGCGGCATGGAACCGGGAATCTTCGTATCCGCCCCGTTCCCATGTCGCCCGCTCGACGGGATCGAGAGGATCGTTCGTCATCACGATATCGCGCACGCCCGAAACCCTCATCACCTCGTCGATATGCGTATCCACCTTCATTGTCGCCCAAGCGTCCCGATACGTCTCCAAATCGCGGGACGACGTGTCGAGTCCGAGCTGCTTGAACACGTTCAGCACGCCGGAAGCCGCTTCGCTGACCGGCGAATGGTCGATGAACAACGTCCGCCAGATCAAATCAGCCTGCTCCCGCTTGGACAAGCTCCAGAAACGCTCGTACGGCATATCAAGCCAGCGGAACGTCTCCGATATCAAATAGTGGTAAGTAAGCAGGTCGTCGAGCTCCCACAAACACAGCTCGCCGAATTCCGCCGCGAACAAATGCGTATGCATATCCGTTATCGGCGTCTCCCGTACGATGCGCGCGACCGCTTCGGCCGCATTGTCAAGCGTTAACGTCTTTATCGTTTCCATTCGCTAAACCCCGTTTCCTTCTCTACTATCGCCTTATCTTTAGCTTGCCTCTTGAATTGCTCCGGCGTCAAGCCGGTCATCCTCTTGAACAAGCGGCTGAAATGCGCCAAGTGCTTGAAGCCGAGCCGAAAACAAACTTCCGTCACGGACGTATCGGCATCGAGCAGGAACAGGATGCGCGCTTCGTTGATCCGTTTGCGGTACACGTACTCGAATATCGTAACGCCCGTCACTTCTTTGAATATTTGGGCCAAATACGATTTGCTCAGGTGGAGCTCTCTCTGAAGCCCCTCCATATGCAGATCCTCGGTGAACTTCGTTTCTAGCAGCGCGACGACGTCTTGGACCGTCTTCTCCTTCTCCGACGGAAATTCCCGTTGCTCCCTAAGAGGCTGCAGGCAGCGATCGTAGACAAAATGCAACAGGTCGGCGAACGCAAGCATTCGCCGACTGTCTCCGATTTCATCATGTCTTTCCTGATGCCGATGCATGAGCGCGAAGATGCGCTCGGCTTCGTCCTTGTCTTCTCCGCGCAAGCGAAGCCGGTAGTTCTTGAACTTCTGGAACGGCTCCAGCACGTTAACCGCCCCGGGATGCTGCAGATACGGCTTCAACAGCGAAGGATCGAAGTGAGTGATCGTACGGATATAAGGAACGGCCGGATCGACCTTCGCGCAATGGAGCGTCATCCCGTACATGAGGATGAGATCCCCTGGTGCAAGCGTATAAATCTGATCGCCGATCAAATAGTTGCATTTGCCCTCGTGGAAGTAATAAACCTCGTAGAACGAGTGCGAATGGAATGCCGGATCGACCGGCGAATCCTGACGGTAACTATAGGTGAACATCGCCCTGCAGCTCCCGCACCAACCCGCCGATGTAGTCGGCAAAATGCTTCAACATATCCGGAGAACTCGTGAACTGGCCGCTGAAATCCTCGGCGCCGAGGTATCCGTCGTAGCCTACCGCGACCAGATCCTCGATCACTTGGCGCCAAGGCACCATTCCTTGATCGATCGGCATCCATTCGCCGTCCCACTTGCCGCTGCCGTCGGGCGCATGGCCCGCAGGCTTCCAGCAGGCGTTCTTCACGTGCACGTGCGCGAGGTACGGACCCAGAATCTCGAGAGCCAAGCGATAGTTCTCGAAGCCTTCGAAGACCATGTTGCCCGGGTCGAACAGAACGCCGATATGAGCCGGATCCATCCCCTCGACCAGGCGGCGCGCTCCCGAAGCGCTTGCCGCGATCGTATTATGATGGATCTCGATCAAGCCTTTGACGCCGTACTTCGCGCACAGCAGCGAAGCTTCCCGCAAATACTCGCGACCGAGCGAGAACAGCTCGTCGAACGGTTTGCTGCGGTCATATCCCGGCACGCCGAGGCGAATGAACGGCGCGTCTAGCGCATTAGCCGCTTGCAGCACTTGTTCCGTCGCTTGCAAATCTCCCGCCTTCAGATAAGGCGTAACGCTTAGCGTGCGAAGCCCGTGGCGCTCGGCCGCTTCCTTGAACCGCGCGAGTTCCGCCTCGCCCTTCGAGGGCTGTATCGTGCAGATGTTGTTGCCCCAGAAGGAATAGGGCTGGCTCGCCGCGTCCGCCGGCAGCTCGGTATAACGCCACTCGATTGCCTCCAGTCCGGCAGCTCGGGCCGCAACCGCCAGCTCGTCGGGACCAAGCTCCGGCGTCGCGACCGTAAAGATCGATAACTTCATCATCGCATCTTCCTCCTCGATAGAATTGGTTCTTCGTCGGGCTCGAACTAACTCACCCTCGATAGAATTGGTTCTTCGTCGGGCTCGAACTAACTCACCCTCATTTGTAAACACGTACCGCTTGGAGCTGCGCCTTCAAGCACAGTTCCGCCGCCTTGAAGGCGTGCGCTTGCGTCATCGCCTTCTCCGTGCGGTTCAAGCAATCGAGGATCAGCTCTCCGAAATACGGAAAGCCGACTTTGCCGCCGAGCTCCAGATGGAACTCGCCTTCCCCGTTGACTAAGTACAGGTGGTCGCCGCCGTTATCCCTCGCGATATCGACGTATTTGCGCAGCTCGATATATCCGTTCGTCCCGAGAATCGTTAATCGGCCGTCTCCCCAAGTCGACAATCCGTCAGGCGTCAACCAGTCCACGCGGCAATAGTTCGTCGCCCCGTTGTCGCCGAGCAGCGTCGCGTCGCCGTAATCCTCGAGCTCGGGATATTCGGGATTGTTGTAGTTGCCGACTTTGCTGTGCAGCACCTCGGCGTCGCCGCAGCCCGCGTAGTACAGAAACTGCTCGATTTGGTGGCTGCCGATATCGCACAGGATGCCCCCGTATTGCGCCTTGCGGAAAAACCAATCCGGTCTCGCGGATGCGTTCAGCCGGTGCGGTCCGAGCCCGAGCACCTGGACGACTCGTCCGATCGCGCCGTCTTGGACGAGCTGTCCGGCGAACACCGCGCTTTCCACATGCAGCCTCTCGCTGTAATAGACCATGTACTTGCGCCCCGTGGCTGCGACGACCGTTCTAGCTTCCGCAAGCTGCTCGAGCGATGTGAACGGCGTTTTGTCGGTAAAATAGTCCTTCCCGTGACGCATCGTCTTCACGCCCAACGGACCTCGGTCGCACGGAATAGCCGCCGCCGCGACGAGCCGCACCTCGGGGTCTTGAAAAATCTGATCCTCCGACCGCGCGACTTGAGCTTCCGGGTAAGTCGCTATGAATCTCTCGACTTTCTCCGGATCGGGATCGTACACCCATTTGAGCGACGCGCCTGCTTCTTTCAGTCCGTTGCACATCCCGTAGATATGGCCGTGATCAAGCGCCATGGCCGCGAAGACGAATTCGCCGGGGCCGACCACCGGCCGCGGTTTGCCCTGCGGCGCGTAGTTCATGCCGTTTGCTCTTGACATCCGTTCCGTCCTCCCTTATCGCCGCAAGGCCGCTTTCGACTTATCGATCTGCTCCTGCAGCTTGGCTTCGAACAGATCCTCGTCTATCGGCAGCTCGACCCAACTGTCCTTCCACGTCGATAGCAGCATCGCGTTGGAAATCGTAAGGCCGCGAATGCCTTCTTCGCCCGGGGCGATGAGCGGCGTTCCTTGCAGGATCGACTGCGTCCAGTCTCGCGTGATGTGCACGTGCTCCGCCGCGTTCGGCGACACGGGCACCTCGATCTTCCAGCACTCCGGCTGGGCGAAAGGCTCCGTATTGCGGGCGTTGAACTCGGACTCAAGTTCGCGCAACCGCCAAAACGTCATATTGTCGTTCTCGATAACGATTTTGCCCCGGTCTCCCGTGATTTCGAACCGGTTCGTACCCGGCGTCTCATAGGTGGAAGTAACGAATACGCCCGAGGCGCCGTTCTCGTATTCCACGTAGGCGGTCACGTCGTTCTCGACCTCGATGTCGCGGTGTTTGCCGAATTGGCAGAACGCCCGGATACGCTTCGGCATTAAGCCGGTCGTCCATTGCCACAAGTCCAGTTGATGAGGATCTTGGTTGATCAACACGCCGCCGCCCTCGCCCGCCCAAGTCGCGCGCCAACCGCCTGAATTGTAATAGCTTTGCGAGCGGTACCAGTTCGTAATGATCCAGTTCGTGCGGCGAATTTCCCCGAGCTCTCCGGAAGCGATCAGCTCCTTCAGCTTCTGATAGAGCGGATTCGTTCGCTGGTTATACATCATGCCGTATACTTTGCCGCTCTTCGCCGCTGCCTCGTTCATCGCGCGCACTTGTTTCGTATACACGCCGGCCGGCTTCTCCACAAGAACGTGCAATCCGTGATCGAACGCCGCGATCGCTTGTTTCGGATGCTCGTAGTGCGGCGTGCAGATGATGACGCCGTCCACTTCACCCGAACGAAACATCGCTTCGGGCGAATCGAACAGCTTCACCCGGTCGCCCCATTCCGCCTTCGCTTCACTCAGCCGCTCCGGTCTAACGTCGCACGCCGCCGCCAAAACCCCGCCGATGACTTGACCCTCAATCAAATAACTCGCATGCCCCGTGCCCATGTTGCCTAAGCCGACAATACCGATTCTGACGCTTTGCATCATGCACTCTCCTTCGATTCGGGAACTGTTTGCTTTACGACAACATTGTATCATCATTAATCGTTAGTCAACTTCACTACCAGTATACAAAATCGAAGCGCATTTAACTGTGAGTCAACAAAATAAAAACAGGCTAACCGCAGAGAAGCTTTTCCGCGATCAGCCTGATTGATTCGAAACTAGGATATATTGAGCAAATAGATGACCACGGTCACTGTCGCGATGCTCAGAATCGTGCTCGCGAGCACGGTCTGTGACGCGAACTCCTTCTCGTTGTCGAACTCTACCGCCAGCAAGACGCTGCTGAGCGAAGTCGGCACCGCGGACGAGACGATCAGTGCTGATGCCAGAAGTCCATGCAGGTCCATCAACCGTACGACTCCCCATGCGAGCAGCGGGCCGGCGATCAACCGAAGCGCCACGGATATGCCGACATCGACGGCCAGCTTGCGATTGAGCGACCCCCGCATGCTTCCGAGCTGGACGCCTAACGTAAATAACGCGGTGCCGATGAATGCGTTCGCCAAGTAACCGACGGATATGTCGATCGATTGGGGCAGCGGCACTTCGAAGCCTCTCATTAGAAACGCGAGCGGAATCACGTAAATAACCGGCATCGACAAAATGACGTTGCGAATGTTGCGCCAATCGGCCTTGTGGGCGTTGACGCTGTAGATGCCGTACGTATTCGGCACGAGCGACTGCATCATCATAATGATGACCTGCACCGACAGCGTATACGGATTGCCCGAGAACGCGAGCTGGTTGATCGGAATGCCGTAATTGGCGCTATTGTAGAAGAGTACGCTGTTGCGCATCGCGCTGCGTCTGCCGCTGTCGTGCTTCCTCAGCCGGACGACTGCCTCCACGATCGCATATTGCGCCAGCATGAACGCGACGAAGAACGCAAGCACTTGTCCTAGCAGATGTAATTTGATATCCGTCTCGTAGAGCAACTGAAACATGATCGCCGGCGAGAATAGGTAGAAATTAAGCTTCGAAAGCGTTCGAATATCAAGATCGAAAATCCGTTGCATCACGACGCCGACGCCGATGACGAAAGAGAGCGGAAGTACGTTGTTCCATAAAATGTGCAAAAAGATGTCCATGTTGTCTACTTTCCGTTGCGGGATTAGGTAAATCTATTATCGGCCCCATGCTATAATAATTCAACCTACTAAATTTTTCGAAGGATGAGCTTCATGGCTTTCGGTATTACCCGCGCGGAGCTCGAAGCGTGGAAAGCGGCGGTGAGCCGCGGCGACATCGCCTATATGACGCATTACTGGCTCGACCCCCGTTTCCCCGGCATACGCACCGTGACCAAAGTCGGCTGCTCCGATTTAGCCAAGCTCTCTTCGTGGTGCGTCGCGAATGGATTAAACCCCCGCTATATCCACAACCGGCCGCCGTACCCGCACTTCGACCTCATCGGTCCGAAGCAAGCGGAAATTCTTCGCCGCGAAGGATTGTTCGGCCAACTGGAACGATTTAAGCCGAACGATAGGTAACCCGATAATATCGCGCTATTGCGTCCCAAACCCGAACAAAAATCCCCTCCGCCAACTTCTCCTGAGCGAAGGGGATATCGTTATAAGGCACCGAACTAACGATTCCACTGAAAGCCGATTTTGTTCAAAAACGCCCGCGCGAGCAGCATATGGCCGGCCTGCGTCGGATGGACGCGGTCCCATGCCAGCGTTGCCGCGTACAGTTCCTTCAACACCTCGTCGAACGCGGCCTGCGTATCCACGAACAACGTCCCGCTGTCCTCGGCGACTTGGCGGACGATCGCGCCGTACTCGTCCATCGTGCGGCGCATCGCGTCGTTCTCGTTGCTCTCGATATAGAAAGGCGTCATCAGCACGAGACCTCCGCTTAGAACGGGTTTCGTCGCCGCGACGAGCTTGCGCAGCGTCGCTTCATACTCCGGCTTGTACACGTGCCACTCTTTCACGAAAGGCGTGTCGTACTGCCGCCAGACGTCGTTCGTTCCGATCATGATCGACAGCCAATCCGGCTTGCGGTCGAGAACGTCCTCCTGCCATCTCGCTTCAAGATTTACGACGGTATTGCCGCTGATTCCGGTATTCACGACCCGAATGCCCAGCTCGGGATATACCGCCTGAAGCAGCGCGTCTACGATCGAGACGTAACCTCTGCCCAGCGCTCCGAATAACCCTTCGCCCGCAGGCCTCGCGCGTTCGCAGTCCGTAATGGAATCGCCGATAAACAATAGCTTTTGTCCTTTTTGCAGTAGCACGGGGTCATCACTCCAGCTCGACGTTATTTTATGGCTGTTTGAACGCGTTGTTCCAACATCTGCGGCATACCGGCTTGTAATCCTCGTTGCCGCCGATCTGGATTTGTTCGCCTTCGTTGACGGGGACGCCGTCGCGGAACCGAATGACCATCGTCGCTTTGCGGTCGCAATACCAGCAAATCGTCTTGATCTCTTCGATCTTGTCGGCTTGGATGAGCAAGTTATAACTGCCTTCGAACAGTTGATTCTGGAAGTCGTTCTTCAGCCCGAATGCCATGACCGGAATGCCGAGCTCGTCCACGATCCGCGTCAGCTCGAGCACTTGGCGCTTGTTCAGGAATTGCGCCTCGTCTACGAGCACGCAATAGATCCGATCGTTGCCGGATGTCGGCTTATAGCCCTTCACGCTCTCTAATAAATTCGTCTGGGCGTCGACCGGAATCGCCGGACGCGTCATGCCGACTCGCGATCCTACCTGATTTACGCCGTCTCTCGTATCGATCGCGGGCGTAAAAATAATGACCGGCTTTCCTTGTTCCTCGTAATTGTGGGCGACTTTGATGATTTCGAAAGATTTGCCGCTGTTCATCGTGCCGTATTTGTAATATAACTGCGCCAACGGTTTCCCTCCAAAGTTGATGATCGTAGCCCAATTATACTTGCTCGTTAAAGTTTGTGCCATTAAATCCGCAATCGTTATCTTCGTCGCCTTCGCGTTATTTGTCGAAGATTTCCCTCGCCGAAAACATTAATGGTAAAAAATATTAAAAATAATTTATTTTTATATCATTCGACATCGAAATGGTTTTTTTGACCTATATTTTGACTTGTTTGCAGTAAAAGATGGTATATATTTACTATTTTAAATTATGCTTGTTTTGTAATATGGTTGTTTTTGGAGCTGGCCAGCTTTAAACACTAAACAATGGAGGCTTTAATCGTGAAGAAGGTTAAGAAATTAACATCCGTATTGTTAGCAACGGTAATGATGATCGTATTCGCACAATCGGCATTTGCTGACTACTATACGAACCCTAACGGTTCCACCGGCACGGCAATTACTATGGCGATAGGCTCTACCGTAAACAGCCAAATTGGCGTCCCTCTAGAAACGGATTACTTCAAAATCAACACCGGGACGAACAAGAACGTTAAAGTCACGTTGAAAAGTCCGTGCACGACCTTTTATACGGGTCCGCATTATGAGTACGTGAATGTGTCGTGTTTGAATTTCGACGTCGCCGTTTTCAAAGTAGTTGACGGCGTCATTTCGCTGGTTACGAACGCTACTTATACGCAGGGCGGCTCCGGCGGTACTGACATTGTCTCGTTCAATACGTCCGGCTCAACCCAATTCTATATTAAAGTATACGGTCATCCGCCGACTTCTATCGGAACGAATCCTTTGGGCCAACCGATTTACAATTATAATTACTCGGCCGCATCGAGCTATCAACTTAAAGCCGTATACAATTAAGTTAGCCGAACATTCGTAATACAGGAACGGCAAAGCCCCGCCGGTCGATTAGACCGGGGGGCTTTGTCGTATCTTGCTGATTCGATTACCCTTGCAAACCTTTCTTCACCCAGCTTGCTACTGTTGCCGTACGTTTCGCTTGATGAACGACCGCCGCTTGGACGTCCTCGACCATCGCGCCGTTCTGATCGACGGTTACGCTCGTGCCGTACGGGTTGCCGCCCGCCGCGAAGGTGACCGGGTCGGTGTACCCCGGGGCTGCGACGATCGCGCCCCAGTGATACATCGTCGTGTACAACGACAAGATCGTCGCCTCATGGCCGCCGTGCGTATTGCTCGCGCTCGACATGGCGCTGACGACTTTGTTCGCCAATTTGCCTTGGAACCATAGCCCGCCTAACGTATCGAAGAATTGCTTCATCTGCGCCGGCAGATTTCCGAACCGGGTCGGCACGGAGAATATATAGGCGTCGGCCCACTCCATGTCCGCGTTGCTAATGACCGGCACGTCTTTGGTCGCGTCGACATGCGCCTTCCACGCGGGGTTCGAGGCGATCGCCGCTTCGGGCGCCAGTTCGGGCACGCGGAAGATTCGGACCTCGGCGCCGGCTTGCTTCGCGCCTTCGGCCGCCCATTGAGACAGCTGGTAGTTCGTACCCGTGGAGCTGTAGTAAATGATCGCCAATTTTACATCGGACACGCCTTTTCACTCCTATTCGCCATTTCGTACCACGTACAGCATTCCCCGATCGGCTTCCGTTTCATTCATGCGCTTAAAGCGCGCCGTTTACACTCTTACCAGCGGAAAATCGGAGCGAAGCTCGGCGATGAAGTCCGGCGATTCATGCGCCGTACTGGCAACGAGCGGCGATACCGGGTACATATCGAAATCCGCTTTAGGCTGCGAGTGAAGCATCGCGATCAAAGCATCCGCGCTCGTCTCCACCGGGTTCAACCAGATGTCCATCCCGTTACGATCGAGCACGATCGGCATCGCGTGATCGGTCCCGAACGCCATGCCGGCCGTGATGACCGTGCACATCGGAAATTCATTCTTCTCGGAATCGAGCCATATATCGTAAATCCCGGGCATGGCGAACGTCCGCTTCTCGCGGTGGATGACGCGCCATGCTTGCCTGGTTTTACCCTCCTGCTTCCAGATGTAAAATCCGCTGCAAGGCACGACGCAACGTTTTTTCTTCAGCATGGCTCCTAGATACGGTCTTTCGTTCAAGGTCTCCAAGCTCGTATTGATCGAGCTTTTGCCCCAGTACGGCATGAGCCCCCAGCGCTGCTGGTTCAAGCAACGCCCCCCGCCCATCTTCTCGATAACGGGAACGAGCTGGGTCGGCGCGATGTTGTAACGCCGATTATAAGGGATCTGTACCCGATCGATCGCGAACTCATCGGTCAAGTCCGACAATTCTGCCGTTAATGTATAGCGGTTACACATAAAATCAGCCCACGCTTCCCGAATATGGATTCGGGTTAGTGTGGGCTGCCGCCAGGTAAAATATGCATGGGTTGGAAACTCGATCTGCGCTCCAATTAATGATTTACTTTCTTTGTCTTTTTTTACAATCGATTTCATACTATTATACGGGATCGACTCGAACAATCAGGCTGCCGCAACGCTTCCCGACTCATCAAATCATGATAGGAGCAGTGGATCATGAAAAAGAAATTATTGATTTTCGTATCCGTAATGGCGCTTTTCCTGGTTTCTTTTTCCAATTCGGTTTATGGCGATGGAATCAAATCAAGCGTCGATACTTATTTCCAGTATCAAGTTAATTACTTCAGTTGGGACGTCAAAGTCAAGGCGGTTGCTAAATTTCATACAACAAGGGATCCTGACGACATCTATTATGCGAAATGGCGTATTCTGCTTAAAGAGTTACTTCCCAATGGCGGCGAGAGGGTGATCATGAGTCAAACTCTCGATTGGAGAAACGATTTATACAACAAAACAGACATGACAATAAAGTCGGAGCCGCTGGCTATAAACAAAAAATATTATTTGTATTCGGATATTGTAGTCGAAATTGATCATTTCGATTTTTTCGACTTTTTTTTCTTCACCAATTACTGGGCAACCGATGAATTTTATGACGAAGCCTATTTCAGTATTTAATAAACGTGGCCCGGGGTTTCACACCAGAAGTCGCCGTTTTTGCTGCTGCCTTCTAATCCGCGTAATACATGAATCCGATCGCTCCGGGTCCCGTGTGCGCCGTAATGACCGGCGTCGCCGGACGGACGGTAACCGGCGCCGAAGTGAATCGGGCGATTTGCTCCGTCAGCTTCTCGGCGAGCGGTAAATTATCCGCATGGGAGATGCCGATGCCCCGCACGGTCTTGCCCGCGGTATCCTGCTCGAAGCGCTCGATTAACGTCTTAATGACCTGGGACATGTTGCGCACGCGGGCTAGCGGCGTATATACGCCTTTCTCGAGCATCGCGATCGGCTTGATGCTTAGGAGCGAGCCGATCCAACCCGCGGCTTTGCCGATTCGTCCGCCTTTAATGAGGTTGTCGAGCGTATCTACGACGACGAACAGAGAGGTTTGGCCTAGCACTTCCTTCAGGCGGGCTACGATACTAGCCGCGTTATGACCGTCCCTCGCCATCCTGGCGGCCTCGATCACTTGAAAGCCCAGCGCCTGCGAGATCATCTCCGAATCTATGACTTCCACGCGGCTCGCCGTCATCTCCGCCGCCAAGCAAGCCGCATTGTACGTACCGCTTAATCCGCCTGCCATATGAATGGATAGGATCGTATCCCCGTTCTCGCCAAGCCGGTTGTACGTATCGACGAAGACGCCGACGGGCGGCAACGACGTCTTGGGCAGCTCGGAGCTTCCCCTCATCTTCTCGATGAATTCGAGCGGAGTGATCGTCACGTTGTCTAAATAAGTCTCCCCGCCAACGTACACGCTTAGAGGAACGACTTCGATGCCGTATTTGTTCAGCCATTCTTTCGGAAGATCCGTCGTCGAATCCGTAACGATTCTAATTCCAGCCATAAGGTCACCTTCTAGTTGAGATACAACCTTCATAGTATACCCATTCGCCGGCCGATTGAAAATGCGACTTCCATCGCGCCACCAAGGACACAGATGAAGATAGTACTAAAGGTCCTACTGCGCATATGAAAAAAGTCCGATAAGAGAGAGAAGAAACTTGACACATCACACTCTACAATGGGGGCATCGCGTTTGAAAATCACCAACATCTCGGTAAAAACCCGACTTCTGCTTATGCTGTTCGTTCCGCTTGTGCTGTTTGCTTGCGCCGCGTTGTATTTGGTTAAATTGAACTCGGACACGATCGACGATTTCTCGAAGAATTTGTACGAGAGCGGCAGCCAAGTGTCTACGTTGGTCCTCAACGCGGATCGGGATATGTATCAAGCCTATAGCGATTATTTGATCGTCGTCTCGCCGATCACGGACGCGAAACAGAAAGAAACGGCGATGAAAGACTTCGACGACAACCTGAAACAGATCCAAGAGCGTCTCGCTAAAGCACAGGAGCTTTCTGCAGGAAGCGGCATCACGACTATCGTGCACCCGGAATCGAAGCAACCGATCTCCGAAATCGCAGAGCTGTTCGGCAAAGATCTTGCTGCATGGATCGAACAGACGACGCAACGCCTCCAACAGCCGAAAGCCGATCCGAACGCCGACGCCGAGATTGCCAAAACGTTCGAGAGCGCTCGAAACCATATCGATAAAATCGAAGAAATCATCGAGCAATTCCAATTGCAAACGATCGAGGACGAGAAAGCGGAAGGCAAACAAACGACGATGGGCATGTATATATGGCTGATCGTTGAATGGATCGTACTGATCGTATTCGGAATGTTCCTCATCAGGCAAATTACCCGCACGATCAACCAAGTTCGCGAGAAAGCGCAGCGCGTGTACGACGGATTCTTGGATAAACCGGCGGAAATCGCTTATACGAAAGACGAACTCGGCAGCATTCAGCGCGCGGTCGACGGCATGATCGTGCGGATGCGCGATTTGATCGGCAGCATCGCCGACAACGCCCGTTCGGTACAGGCGTCGACGAACGAGCTAGGCGTAAGCGCGAACGAATCGACGAACGCGGCGTCCCACGTCGCGGAGAACATTCAAGAAGTGACCACGCTCGTAGAGACGCAATCGAAGATCATGGATGAATCGAGCAGAGCCATGGAAGAGATGACGATCGGCGTGCAACGGATCGCCGAAAGCACGGGCACGATATCCCAACATGCGAACGATACGAACAAACAAGCGGAAATCGGCAACGAGCTGCTTGTCAATTTGAAATCGCAGATGGAGCTCATGTCTTCCGAGATCGAACGGCTGAACGATTCGGTTACCGTCCTGAACGAGAAGTCCGCCGAGATCGGAGCCATTACCGAGAACATTACGGGCTTCGCGAACCAGACCGGCATTCTCTCGCTGAATGCATCCATCGAGGCAGCCCGCGCGGGCGAACACGGACGCGGCTTCGCCGTCGTCGCCGGAGAAATCCGCAAGCTGGCGGCAAGCTCTCTCGAATCGGCGAACAGCATTAACGATCTCGTCTCCGATACGCGCGCCGAGATCGACCACGCAAGCGGCTACATGCGCTCTACGCTAGCTCAAGTACAACGGAGTGCCGCTCTCATGCAGGAAGTCTCGGAAGGCTTCGCATCGATCGTCGGGTCGATCCGTCAAGTCGCCGAGCAAATTCACGAGACGTCCTCGGTGACCGAGCAGATGTCGGCCAGCTCGCAGGAAGTCGCGGCAAGCATCGACCAGTCTTCTTCTTCCGTGCGGGAAGTTGCCGCCAAATCGGAGGGCGTCGCGGCGGCGACGGAGGAGCAACTCGCTCTTGTCGAGAGCATCGCCCGTTCCGCGGATCAGCTTAACGGAATCGTGCGCAGCTTGAACGCGGCGGTGGAACAATTCAAGCTCTAACTGGATGAAGTTACCGCGAATAATCCGCGCCCCATTCGACTTTCCCTCGTCGAGCGGGGCGCGTTTTCGTGTTATGATGGGAACAACAACCTGAAGCCGCTAAATGCTATTACTCGCGGGGAAGGAGCTCATCCCTATGGCACAACCTAGAGAACTGTCGATATTGAGCGTACCTTTCGATTTAGGCGCCGGACGCAGGGGAGCGGCCGACGGTCCTGCGGCCATCCTGCAAGCCGGACTCGAACGAAGACTGCGATTGCTCGGCTTCGACGTCGACGACGCCGGGACTGTAACTTACGAGACAACAACAATCGATTCGCAAAGCTCCGATAGGCTTAGAAATTTAGCCGAAGTATCCGACGTGACAACCAAGTTGGCTGCAAAGGTGTCGGGCATCTTGTCCGCCGGCCGATATCCGCTCGTGCTCGGCGGAGACCATAGCATCGCCATAGGCACGATAGCGGGACTTTCCCCGCAGTATCGCAGGCTCGGCGTCATCTGGATCGACGCGCATACGGACCTGAACACGCCGGAGACGACGGAATCGGGCAACATACACGGCATGTCGCTTCGCGTAGCGCTGGGAGAAGGAGACGAACGGCTGACCCGCATCGGCGGCGACGGTCCGAAGATCAAGCCGGAGAACGTCGTATTGATCGGCGGGAGGCAGCTCGATCCCGGCGAGAAGGCCTATATTAAAGCGAACAACATCGCCTGCTTCACGATGCACGACGTCGATCGGCGTGGCATGAGCCGAGTCATGGAGGAAGCGATACGCATCGCCGGAAGCGGCACGGACGGCGTCCATCTTAGCTTCGACATCGACAGCGTAGACCCCGGCGAAGCCCCCGGAACGGGAACGCCGGTGCACGGCGGGCTCAGCTACCGCGAGGCGCATCTAGCCCTGGAGCTGCTGTGCGAATCGGGCATCGTCACTTCGGCCGAATTCGTCGAACTCAATCCTTCTTGCGATAACGGCGGCAGGACGACGAACCTGACGCTTGAACTCATCTGTTCGCTTCTCGGCGAACGAATATTATAATCTCAAACTGTTCTTGGAACACAAATAACAACGATTTGCAGTTATTGTCGACTATTTGATGTCGTTACCGCCGAATAACAACGATTTGCAGTTATTTCAGACACAAATCAATCAAATCGCGATTTTATGAAAAATAACCGTCGATTTGTTGTTATTTTCCCAAAACACATGACATCCCGATAAATAACTATCAATTTGCTGTTATTCGCTCCCCCATAACGAAAAGAGGCCAATGAGGATTTTCCTCATTGGCCTTATTCGCGCGCTACAGCAAGCCTGCATATACGAGCCCGTTCCGGACGCCTCCCTCATCGACCCGCGTCGTGACGTAGTCGGCGAAAGGCAATAGTTCCTTGTGCGAATTGCCCATCGCGATGCCTAGCCCGACGAGCTCCAGCATCTCTTTATCGTTAAGCCCGTCGCCGAAAGCGACCGCTTCCTCCGTCTCGATTCCGAGCGTCGCGAGCAGCGCCCCGATGCCGTCCGCCTTAGACCCCGTGCGGGTAAGCACGTCCATCGCATTCGGGTGCCAACGGACGAACCGCAAATTCGGCAGCTCATTCGGGTAGGCATGCTCCTCATGGCTCTCGCAATGAAGGAACGCTTGATATACGCTTTCCGTCTTCCAGAAGCTCGGATTCACTTCCGGGTGCCGCACCTTCAGCGATTCGATCGAATCGAACACCGCGGTATGTCCTTCTTCGCTCGCGTAATAGTTATCCTTGCCCTCGAATACGAGAGGATGGCCGTTGCGAGACGATAACTCGACAAGCTTCTCCAGATCTTCTAGCGGTATCGTGCGCTGATACACTTCCTTGCCTCTATAGACGACGTATGCGCCGTTCAAGCTGACCCAAGAATCGATGCCCAGCTTCTCCGCGATCGGTTGGAAGAAGTAAGGCGCCCGACCTGTCGCGATGACCGGCTCGACGCCGCTCATCTTCAGCTTCCGGATCGCGTCAACCGCATCCTCCGGCAGCTTTTTATCCTCGTCCAGCAACGTTCCGTCAATGTCGAAAAACACGATTTTATAAGCCATGATAAGAGCACGGTTCCTTTCTTCCGCCTAAAAAGCGATCGTTGCTCTCTATCATCGTATAAAAGCGCCGCGCTGTAAATCTCTAAATCTCGGAATTCGACTGAATTTCACCCCGTGCGACGCTCACATCCGCTCGCTGACGACCTTCGCTTGCATGAACAGCAGCAAATAATCGCTTCCGCCCGCCTTGGAATCGGTGCCGGACATATCGAATCCGCCGAACGGGTGCGCGCCGACCAGCGCGCCCGTGCATTTACGGTTAAAGTAGAGGTTGCCGACATGGAACGACTGCCTGGCTTGCTCCAAATGCTCGCGATTGCTGGATATGACGGCGCCGGTCAGCCCGTATTCGGTGTCATTGGCGAAGGCAAGCGCCTGCTCGAAGCTGCTCGCTCTTGTAAAGGCGACAACGGGACCGAATATTTCCTCCTGCGAAATTCTCGCTCGGCTGTCCACGTCGGCGATGATCGTCGGCTCGATGAAATAGCCTTTCGGATTGCCCGGTCTGCCTCCCTGCGCGATCCGCCCTTCGGCGCCGCCAAGCTCGATGTAGGACAGGATCTTCTCGTACGCATGAATATCGATTACGGGTCCGATCGAGGTCGATAAGTTGCGGGCGTTGCCGACGGTTAGCCTTTTCGTCTTCTCGATCACGCGGGACAGCACGTCGTCGTACGCCTTCTCGTGGATGATCGCCCTGGAGCAGGCGGAGCACTTCTGCCCCGAATAACCGAATGCCGACGCCGTAATCGCATCGGCAGCCGTTTCCGGATCGCTGTCCCCGTCTACGATGATCGCGTCTTTGCCGCCCATCTCCGCGATAACCCGCTTGATCCATCGTTGCCCCGGAGCGACTCGGGCCGCTCTCTCGTTGATCCTCAGCCCGACTTCTTTAGAACCCGTGAACGCCACGAAACGCGTCAGCGGGTGCTCGACGAGATAGTCCCCGATCTCGCTTCCCGGTCCCGGCACGTAGTTGACCACTCCCGGCGGAAGTCCGGCTTCCTCCAGCAATTGCACGAACTTCGCGGCGATAACCGGAGTCGGGCTCGCCGGCTTCAATACGACGGTATTGCCCGCCACGATCGACGCGGCCGTCATGCCTGCAAGGATCGCCAGCGGGAAATTCCACGGCGGAATAACGAGACCGACGCCCAGCGGAAGGTAAGTCAGCTCGTTATGCTCGCCGTCGATAGGAGCTAGAGGCCGAGGTACGGCAAGCCGCTCCATCTCCCGGCCGTAAAATGCCATGAAATCGATCGCTTCGGCCGTATCGGCGTCAGCCTCGGGCCATGTCTTGCCCGCTTCGTAGACGAGCCATGCCGAGAACTCGTGCTTGCGCCGTCTAAGTATCGCCGCGGCTTTGTATAAGAGACGCGCTCTTGCGCCTGCGCCCGTCTTCTTCCAGCTCTCGAAGGCGCTTGCCGCCGTCCGAACCGCGCGATCCGCGAGCTCTTGATCCGCCAGGCTGACCTGGCCGACGACTTGCTCGAAGAAAGAAGGGTTGATCGACGCAAGCGTACGGGAAGTCGCGATGCGCATCCCTCCGATAACGAGCGGATAATGAAGCCCCAGCTCGGACTCCACTCTTTGCAACGCTCCTTCGAATGCCGCCTTGTTATCCGGCTTGGAGAAATCGGTAAACGGTTCGTTCCGAAACGGCGTCATCATCTCGGATCCCATCCTCTCGGGGTCGGTGAAAGGCTTATACATCAGCATATGCACCGAATGGGTGGGACGGAAACGACCGAGCGTTAATAAATTAAGGCAAGGGGGTGTTCTTATGGATCCGCCTGAATCGGCATCAGAAGCCGTCATAAGGCAATTCGACCGGTACGGCGCGCGCAACTACGAACCGCTGCCGGTCGTCATCGCCAGAGGGGAAGGCATATGGGTATGGGACGCGGAAGGCAAGCGCTATATGGACTTGCTTAGCGGTTACTCCGCCCTCAACCTGGGCCATCGCCATCCCGCGGTCATTCGAGCGCTGAAGGACCAAGCCGATCGGATCACGCTGACGTCTCGCGCTTTCTATAACGATCAGCTCGGGCTATTCCTCGAGCAAGCGGCGAAGCTCACCGGCAAGTCGACCGTCCTGCCGATGAATACCGGCGCGGAAGCGGTAGAGACGGCGATCAAAGCGGTACGCCGCTGGGCTTACAGGTATAAAGGCGTCGCGCCCAAGCAAGCCGAAATCATCGTATGCGAAGGCAATTTCCACGGCAGGACGATCACGGTTACTTCCTTCTCCTCAAGTCCGGAGTATCGGGAAGGCTTCGGTCCCTTCACGCCCGGTTTCCGGCTCGTTCCGTTCGGAGATATCGAAGCGTTAAGGACCGCGATTAACCCGAACACCGCGGCGTTCCTCGTCGAACCGATACAGGGCGAAGCCGGAGTCATCGTTCCGCCTCCGGGTTACTTGCGGCAAGCGAAGCAGCTATGCAGGAAGCATAACGTCCTGTTCGTAGCGGACGAAATCCAGACGGGCTTCGGCCGAACCGGCAAGCGATTCGCATGCGAATGGGACAACGTCGTTCCGGACGCGTATATCTTAGGCAAGGCGCTTGGCGGGGGCGTAATGCCGATTTCGGCCGTCGCGGCCGATCACAGCGTCCTCGGCGTCTTCGAACCGGGCTCGCACGGCTCTACGTTCGGCGGCAATCCGCTCGCCTGCGCGGTCGCGATCGCGGCGCTCGGCGCAATCGAATCCGAGAGGCTCGCGGATCGGTCGCTTGCGCTTGGCCGTTACTTGATCGATCGGTTGAAGCAACTGCGCAACCCGTTGATCCGCGAAGTCCGAGGCGCCGGACTATTCGTCGGCATAGAGCTGATCGTTCCCGCCAGGCCGTACTGCGAGCAGTTGCTTAATGACGGATTCCTATGCAAAGACACGCACGGGAACACGATTCGGATCGCTCCTCCTCTTATCATCACGGAAGCCGAACTGGAATGCGTAATTGCCGCTATACATTCGGTGCTAACCTCGTAACGGATGCGGAGGTGTGTTGCGCATGGACCTTGGAACGAGAATTTTCCGGTCGCTGCTGCTATCGCTCGCCGGCAATAAACTCGCCGAGAAGCTTGCGGCCAAGTACGGGCTTAAACGAGGCGCGCAACGGTTCATCGCCGGACGAACGCTCGACGAGGCATTGGCTCGGGTGCGCGAGCTGAACGCTCAAGGAATAGGCGTCACGCTCGACCATCTTGGGGAAGGAATCCGCCTGACAGCCGAAGCCGCCGTCTATCGGGACGAATATATCCGGCTTGTGGAGAGCATTCGCGGCACGAATATTCAAGCCACCGTCTCTCTAAAGCCGACGCAAATGGGGTTGAAGCTGGATCCCGAGAACTGCTACGCCAACATACGCGACATCGTCGCTGCCGCCCGCTCTTGCTCCAACTTCGTTACGCTGGATATGGAGGATACGGCTTGCACCGCTGCCACGATCGGCCTTGTCAGGCGGCTGCGCGCGGACGGTCTGAGCAATGTCGGTACCGTCATACAAGCGTATTTATATCGTTCGGAGGAAGATGTCGAACGGTTGACCCGTGAAGGCGTCACGCTCAGATTGGTCAAAGGCGCATACAAGGAGCCGAGAACGCTCGCGTATCCGAGGTTAACGGATGTGGACGCGAATTTCCTACGTCTGATCAAGCTTCGGCTGGATAGCGGCGTCTACACCGCGATCGCCACGCACGACGAGCGTATCATCGATTGGACCAAACGTTACGCCGACGACTGCGGCATCACGGTCGATCGCTTCGAGTTTCAGATGCTGTACGGCATCCGTTCGCAATCGCAGAAACAGCTGGCCGACGAAGGATATACGGTCCGATGCTATGTTCCCTACGGACGAATGTGGTATCCGTATTTCGTTCGCCGTCTCGCGGAGCGTCCGGCGAACGTCATGTTCATCGTGAAAAATCGAAATCGGCGATAAACGCAGCGAAACCGAGCGGAACAACGTCCGCTCGGTTTCGTTCGGGTGTAGTCATGTAGAGATAAGTGCCGCGTGTCGTCTTGCGGAGAGCGTAAGCTGCAGCGCGCAACGGGTATACGTGTTCAGTTGCTCGTCCAATCGTTGCGAGATTCGGAGAACGTTCGGGTTGCCTAGCTCGCTACCTTGAATGGAATACGCCAATACCATTGCGTTTCGCAATCGTTCGATCCGGCGTCTTACTTTCATCAGTTCGCGGTCCATGCTTCTCCACCTCCTCGATTTAACAGCGTACTGCCAGCGATACCTTCCAGCGATAACTTAAGTCTACCCAGCGTGTATTACGTAAGTTACAGGATAAAAGTTAGAAAAGTATGTGTAAATTGTTAGACGTTACGCCTGCGGCATCCAAATCCGATAGTTGCCGCTTAACGCCAGCATCGAGAACATGTACAAGCAGTTGTCGTAATACCGTCTGCCGCCGGTACGAACAGGCGTGTTCCAGAACAACTCCACGCTGGCTTTCGCGTGAGGGCCGTTCGCCGCGAGCGAAGCCATCGCGTTCGTCGCCAACAAGCCTACCGGATGAAGCGACTTCTCTTCGAACGGCTCTCCGGCGATCGTGTACCGGCGGTAATCGTCCGGAGTCTTGTCCGCGAAGAACGCCTGAATCTTGTTCGCTTCTTCGATCTCCCATTCGTCTCCTCTAAACCATTCGTAGTCGAGGCCTACGTTGGCCGCGACGCGATAAGAGTCGCTGAAGAAGTGGCCGAAGCCGCGCTCGTTGTTCGGCGTTCCGTCGTAGTGCGCGTATTCCGGCGCCAATCCGGTGACCGGATGGCACGAGATTTTCAAATATTCGCGGCTCGCTCGGGCGGCGTCTTTCCAGAACGGGCGATCCTCCGGATAAGCCCACAGCGCGAACAGCTCGTAGTAATGCGGCAGATGGTAAGAAGGGTCGGAATACTCGCAGTTCGGAATGAACTTAATGAGTTTATTGTCCGGATTCCACATCGGATGGCCGATGCCGTCTTCGCCTTTGTGAATAATGACGCGAAGCAGCTCGCGCGCTTGAACGCTATAATCGAGCGGCGCTTCGCCGTCGCCCCAGCGATGGGAGGCGAACAGCAGCGCAAGCGCGAAATATTCTTCTCCGTCCGGAGCCGGGCCGTACGCGTTTTTCGTTCCGTCCAGTTGGCACGACCAAGCGAAATAACCGGCGTTAGCGCCCTCCGTCATGAACATGTATTTGTGGGTCCAGCGCCAGACCCGGTCGAAGATGTCCTTGCGGTTCATCTGAACGGCCACCATCATGGCGTAAGACTGGCCTTCCGTCCTAACGTCGTTATTGCCGGTGTCCATGAAATACCCCATGTCGTCTCCGGCATCGTAATAGATTCTCGTATCTTCGTCGCCTTCGAACAGAGCTTCCCACGTCTGCTTGACGCGTTCATTGATCTCCTGCTCCGAATAGCCGTATTCCTTGAACAAATTCCGGTATTGACCGGTGTGGAACGATCCTCGCAAGTTTGTCATGCTGGAATCTCCTCTCTGTGCTCGCAATCAAATACCATTATAAGCCGTGAAGAGTCACGGCTTATTTAGGAAATTAAAGCTTGTACTTTAGATACTATAGAATTGGAACTAGAATATAAAGTGGACACCCGTTAAGTGTAACTAGATAATTACATTAACGAGAAGAGGTGTCCTGTATGGAAAAGCAAACACGTAATCGATACACAGAGGAGTTCAAAAAGAGAACTGTAAAGTACATTTTGGAGCAATCCAAGACAATGCCGGAGATAGCCGGTGAATTGGATATCTCAGCTGGCGTATTGCACGGTTGGAAGCAAAAATACCGTACTGAGATCCAAGCTGAGATGCAGACAGAGATCCAAGCCTCACCAGATAAAGTCCGTCAATTGGAGCAACAGTTGCGAGAGATGGAGTTGGCTAAACAAAAGCAAGAAGCCTTGAATGCTGACCTGCAAGAGGAGCTTGCTATTTTAAAAAAGGCTCTGCACATCTTCGGGAAAGAAAGGAACTAAGGTTCCAATTCATCGAAGATCATCGCTCTGAATTTCGATTGGAGAAGATGTGCATTGTGCTAAAGGTTTCAAGGAGCGGCTACTACAAGTGGCTTTCTGAGAAGGCTAATTTGAATCGGTACCAGCTCCGGAGAAAGGCTCTGCTAGCGCGTATCTCTTGGCTATTCCACGACAATAAAAAGCGTTATGGAAGCCCCAAAATTACGGACACGCTGCGCAAAGAGGGGTGGCAAGTCTCCACCCGTCTTGTCAGTAAACTGATGAAGGAAAATGGGATGCGTTCTTGCGTCGCCAAGAAGTTCCGGGTTTGCACAACAGACTCGAATCACAGTAATCCGATTGCACCAAACCTGCTCAAGCAGAATTTCAAAACCACTGCACCGAACAAAGTTTGGGTAACCGACATCACCTATATTCCCTGCCGTGAAGGCCGCCTGTATCTCGCCAGCGTCCTTGATTTGTACACTCGTAAAATCGTGGGCTGGCAGCTTGGAGACCGCATGACAGAGGATCTGGTGCTTGCAGCGCTAGACAACGCATACGCCGCTCAGAAGCCTAAACACAAGCTCATTCATCACTCCGACCGCGGATCGCAGTACACGTCAGACGAATACCGCAAGCGATTGAAGAAGTACAGAATGAAAGCCAGTATGAGTCGCAAAGGGAACTGCTACGACAACGCCTGTATTGAATCATTCCACAGTGTGCTGAAGAAAGAGTTTGTTTACTGTACGAAATTCCATACTAAAGCGCAGGCGCAACAAGAAATGTTTGAGTATATTGAGCTGTTTTACAACCGCAAACGAATTCATGGCACCTTGGGATATATGTCGCCTACGCAATTTGAAGCGTTATATTACAAACGCGTAAGTTAAGCAATTCGGGGTGTCCACTTTCTTGACTGAGGTCCAAATCGTAAGCGCTTTAACAGCGATAAGCAGTCCGCTGTAAGTCGAAATAACAACGATTTGCAGTTATTTCTGTTCAATCCATGACTTTCTTATAAAATAACAATGATTTGCATTTATTCGCGACTACAATGCAGTAGCTATCAATTTATTCATACAATATCTGTCGATTGGTTGTTATTTACCGTACATACTCGTTTTGCAGAAAAATAACTATCGATTGGTTATTATTTTCTTCTCCCGTCGGAATGCATGGCAGACGCGAAATGACGACACAGGGACCATCGCCCTGTAGTCGCCATCCATACGAGACATTATTGGTCCGCAACGCCATACCTCATACTCTACTCCTTCACCTTCACCTTCAACCGTCCGTCCGTCTCTGCCAACTCGATGAACACCGGCCGCTCGTCCGGCGTGTTGTTAGGCGTATGCAGTGCCAGCATCGGTTGTCCTTCGAACGTGCGGAAGATCATGCCGTGGCCGCCGTCGCTGTCATACAGCGGCTCGGGATCCTGCGTCCATGGGCCGGTTATGCCGCCGGACGCGGAGCGAGCGATCGCTTGCGCGTAGCGTCCTTGACGGAAGCTGGACCAGAGCAGCAGCAATTCGCCGTTGTCGCAGCGATACGCGAACGGACCGTCGGTCACGTATCCCGTGCCGTGCCGAGGCGAGTGGACCGGATCGACCCAGGCCGCCTCGCTGGCCGCGAACAGTTCGATCGGATCGCCGATCGCGCGGTCCAGCTCCGGCGACAACCGCAGGGCGCACACCGTTCCGTTCTTGATCTGCACCCACTCGTGGCAGAACACGATCCAAGGCGTGCCGTCGCCGTCTACGAACAGCGTTCCGTCCAGACACTCCCACTCTCTCGGCGTGACGGGACCGTCGCTATGCGGACGGAACGGACCGAGCGGGTTGTCCGAGACTAGAATTTGCGTGCCCCTGCAAACGCCGTCCGCCTTGAACGTCGCGAACATGTAGTATCGGCCGCCGTACGCATGCACTTCCGGAGCCCAATAGTTTCTGTCCGACCAGAAATCCGGATCCGGACGGAAGGCGGGGAAAGGCCCCTCCCACAGGGCCAAGTCCTTGCTCCGAAAGGCATCGAACCCGATGCCTTTCGCTTTCCAGATGTCCGGATCGGTGGAACCGTATAAGTAATATAGACCTTCGCTGTCTTCTCTTAACACGAACGGATCGCGCATTTGAATGTGATCTTTCGTCGGCATGCTTCGCTCACCCTTCCTCGCCTATAACGTTATTCGTACGCTGGCATCACGACGCCCGGCGACGATTCGACTTTCCAATTGCCGCCTGAGTATCTCAGAACCTCGTTGCCTTCGGCGCGCAGCTCCAGCGATTCGCCGCCGTACAGCAACCGGCCTTCCGCCGGTCTGATGCTCATCCCGACCACGCAGCGCAAGTTTCCGCTGCGGTCGGTTACGATCCGAACGCCCGCCGGGAATCGGCACAGCAGCTCGCCGTTACGGTAAATCTTGCATTCCTCCCGCGTATTGTGCAGTTCGAACACGACTCCGTCGACGGTTCGGCTGTAAGCCGTCTCGTCCGCGAGCTTCGTCCCGTGATCGCGCGTCTGAGGCATTAACCCGGTAAACCACAGCTCGCCGTTATTCGTCGGCAGGATGCCGCACAGCCGCTCGATATAGTCGAGCACGCATAAAATGGCCGGCGAATACGTGTCGGTGAAGCCTTCTTCGCCCGTCCACGGGCTTAAGCATTGGCCGAACCGCTTCATGTTCGACATCGCCGACACAATCGGCTGCAAGATCCACGTCAGCTCGACGTGGCGGCCGTGTCGTTCGAACGCGTGCGGAGCCCGTATCAAACTTAGGAAATTGACCGCTCCGCCCCACGTGTTATAGCTCGAAGAAGGATCGAAACGCGGGTCGTCCATCGCGATCGACGTTAGCGGGTATTTGGAGAAAAACTTGCGCGAGTTGAGCAAATACCTTCTTAAGGATGACGAGAAGTACGTGTCGTCTCCGACTTCGGACGCGAGCACGCGCAACAAGACGTCGGATTGAATGCGATTGAACGAGCCGTTCGCGTCCAGATCGTAGAAGAATCCATCGTCCTCGTGGTAACAATGGTCGATCAAGCTTTGAAGCGATTGGTTCGCCTTGTTGGTCCAGTGCTCGGCCATGTCCGCCATGCCCAGCTCCGCTGCCATGAAGGACAAGTATTGGCGGCTGCAGTAGACGCTAGCCGTTAAATCCGGCGCAACGAGAGGCAAATGCGGCACATGCGGATCGAACTTCGCCGGATCGTCCTCGTACGGCGTATCGGGAATATGCCAGAACCGCGGCGATAAGTCGTGGCCCGTATCGAACGTGCAGAACGCCTCGACGCCGCCCGTTCCCCGCGTATCGCGGTATTCCGCAAGCCACTCGTCGTATCGCGTAAGCGACGTATACATCTGCCGCAGAAATTCGCGATCGCGCCCGTTCACCCGATAGTGCGTCCACACGCTTCTCGCAGGCGGCGTAACGAGTTGAATTTGCTTGAAGACGGGACCGCTAGCCGTGACCTTGTACGGCAACAATCCGTCCTCGCGCTGGAGAACGGCGAACTGCTCGAACGTCGCCTCCGCCGCTTCCGGGCAAAACCGGGACAGGATCTCCGTATTGATCGTCCCCGTGCTCTCCAGCCAGCAGCCGAAATAAACGCCGCCCTCCTGCAGAATCGACTTGCCTTGCGCATTCGGCTTCACGCAATCCGCAAGCTTGCCGAGCGCCGCGTAATAGACGTTCTCCAGCAGATCCGGATTAGCCGCGAATTTGACGCCCGACCGCACGAACTCCGCATGAAGCGCCCGTCCGGTTTCCGTTCCGTGCTTTCCAACCCGATCTATCGTATCGATGCCTCGCAACTTATCCAGCATCGCGCTCATCGCTGCTTCCCCCTTAGCTCGCTCATTTACCTTTTGTATTCGGAAGGGCTGTAGCCGGTAATCGATTTGAACACTTGACTGAAATACGTCGAGTTCTGGAAGCCTACCCGCTCGCTGATCTCGTAAACCATATATTGGCCGGTCTCGATCAGCTCGATCGCTTTGCGAATCCGGTACTTATTGAAGTAAGTGACGAACGGCTCGCCCGTCACTCTCTTGAACAATTGGCTTAAGTAGTTGCGGTTCACGTGAAGGCTGGCGGCAATCCGCTCTAGCGATATATCCTCGTGATAGCACTTCTCGATATAATCGTGAATGACTTTGTCGACGAGCGCGTGGCTTTTCTTGCCGCCATGTTCCTCCCGGATTTGGGCGAGCAGCCTCGTTAAGATATCGTCCATCCATTCCGTCATCGGCCGGACGGAGCCGTGACGGCCCAACTGCATAAGCAGTTCCTCGAGTCCCGCCTCCGCATGCTCCGCTTGCGTGTCGGACGTCTGCAGGGCGGTCCATAGCGCGCTGGCGACGCCGGCGCAAATCCCCTTGCAGACGGGCAGCGACACGTTACCCGACGTCATGTCGGTCTTGATCGCGCACCATAGCTCTTCTACCTGCTGCCACTGCTTGAGGAATATCGCGTCGTGCAGCCGGCGAACCTCGTCCATCGACAGAATGCGTCCCGCGCCCTGCTTCACCGAGCCCGAGTACGAGTAGACGCGGTTCCATTCGTTCATCTCCGCGACTTCCACCGCGCTTCGGCTTTCCAAGTAGGAGTCGATGAGCCGCTCATATCCTTCCTTGCCGGTACCTAGACCCGCAAGCGCGGACAATTTCATGTATTGCAGAATATTGTCCATCATCGCGTTCGAAGTCCGCATGATGAAAGACAAGCCGCCTTCTTCGATGCGAGCGTCCGGATCGCACAGAAAGATCACGACGAACTCCTGATCGGAATATTCCAGCACTTCGGCCGTCAGGCCCGGCTGCTTCGGAAGGTTCTCCTCCAACACTTCGCGGATGATGTTCCCGGTGCCGAACCGCAGCAACTGCCAATCCCGTTCCTCGCGGCGCACGGTCACGTCGGATCGAACCAGGCTTAACGTCAGCGCGCGCACCGTCGTCCTTTCGGGCAAACCCATGAACGCGATTCTATCGACAGGCAATTCCTCCGGCCGGTAGCGCGTCGTAATTAAATCGCGGAAGAACGCGTCCTTCATCGAACGCTTCACGATGTCCTGCTGCTGCAAGTAGCTGGCCAGCAGCTCGTCTTGCTCTTTCGGCTCGTTCAGCATCTGCAGCACTTCGCGAACGACGAACTCGATCTCCGCGATGCTCGGCGGCTTCAGCAAGAAATGATGGACGCCCGAAGAAACCGCCTTCCGGGCGTTCGCCAGATCGTCGTAACCGCTTAGGATCACGATCGGAACGTTAGGGTCTACCTTGCGGATTTCCTCGGTCAACTGAAACCCGTCCATCACGGGCATGTAGACGTCCGTAATGACGAAATCCGGCTTCAGCTCGCGGTACTTCGCCAACCCTTCGGCGCCGTCCGACGCCGTTCCGACGATCCTTACGCCCATGTCGGTCCACGGGACGTGCTTCAGCAAGCCGCCGATCGCGTATTCGTCGTCATCCACCAATAGAATCGTATTCATCGGCCAAGCTCCTTCGCAGTTGTTCCATTTCCTCCTCGTAACGAACGATAGGTAAACGAATCACGACGCGCGTGCCGCCTCCGTCTCCGGGAGTCACCTGTACCCAGTACTTCGGTCCGCAATACAGCTGGATGCGGTCGATCACGTTGCGAATCCCGATGCCGCCGGTTCGCGTAACGTCGAAGCCTTCCGGCACTCCGACGCCGTTGTCGGTTATCGTGACGAACAATTGCTTGCCCGCGCCGTCGTCTTTCTGCTCGAACGATGCTTTGACGATCGCCTTGTCGCCTTTTTGCCAATTGCCGTGAATAACCGCGTTTTCGAGGAACGGCTGCAGAATGATTTTCGGCACGATCGCGTCATGCAGATCTCCTTCTACTTGCTCCTCGTACGTGATGTTGAAATTCTGCCTGTACTCTTGAATGACCATGTAGCAGCGGGCATGCAGCATCTCGTCGCGAACGGCGACGTACCATTTGTCGTTGCTAAGCCCGATCCGGAACAGCTTGGACAGCTGCTGCACCATCTGGCTAATCTCGTGGGCGTTGTAATCGAGCGCGCGCCAATGGATCAGATCGAGCGTGTTATATAAGAAATGAGGCTTGATTTGCGCATGCAGCAGCTGAATCTCCGCCTCGCGGCGGTCGCGGTGCTCTTGGTTCAGCCGGCCGATCAGCTCCTTCAGTCGGTGCACCATGCGATTGAAGTGCGTCGTCAGGTACAAATATTCCTGAATGTTCGACGCGTTCATCCGGACGTTGAAGTCGCCCCGCTCGACGGCGCGCATTCCTTGAACCATGCCGTGGAGCGGCGACGTCAGCCTCCGCGACACCCAGAAGGCGAGCGGAATGGACAGCAGGATAAGCCCGCCGAGAAGACCGACGATGAGCATGCGGATTTCGTTGCCGCTTTGCACGAGCACGTCCTTGGCGATCAACTGCTGCAGCATCCAATATTCCGAGTTCTCTTCGGTCTGAATGACGCTATAATGCGTCCCCGCGACTACATGAGCGCTTTTCCCTTCCCGGATCGGCGTCTCGAAGCCTTCGGGCAGCATCGATGCGATATAGTTTCCCCTGGAGTCGCGAATGACGTAGTAATCGTCGATGCTGGCCCCGGCGTCGTTGCGAGTCAGAATACGGAACAGCTGCGATTCGGGAATGTTGATCTTCACGACGCCCAGCAGCTTGCCCCGGTCGCCGGAAATTCGGTGCACGTAGCTGATGACGCGAGCGGACCGCCCGCCCTCGAGCCTATCGTGGGACGCGATCCAGAAGCCGTCCGCCTCGTCCATCCGGGGGAGCCATCCCTCGGCTTCCGCCGCGGCCATCGTGTGAAGGGAGGTGCTCGGGTATTCCAAGTAACCTTTCAGCCAATCGGTATAGAGCTCGATCGACTCCAGACCGGCCTTTACGACCGTGAGCTTCTTGAGCTCGTCGTCGAGCTCCCTCGCCTTCGACACGAAGTCGTACAAGCTGTCCGGCGGCGAGCCGAGCGTCTGCTGCACGAGCGAATTGGTAACGGTGAACAGCGCCGTATCTTGAATGGCCGATACATAGTTCGATAGGTTCTGCGACTTCTCCCCGAGCAATTCCGACTTCGTCTCGCGGATTTCCCGGTACGCGATATTGGAGTACGTCTCGTAATAGACGAAGCCCGATACGAGCAGTAACAGGCTGCATAACCCGACGAAACAAACCATCATCAGCGTGAATAGTTTGGTCGGATATTTCACCAGTCTGCGCATCGGGCTCATTCCTCTTCAAGTAATCGTACAACCATTTTATCCTTTAATGCCGGTCGTAGCGATCCCTTGGGTAAAGTATTTTTGTCCTAGGAAGAAAATCGTCAAGCTTGGCACGATCGATAGTACCGACATGGCGAACACCGCGCCCCAGTTCGAGCTTCCGCTGGAATCGAGGAACAGGCGCAAGCCTAGCGGAACCGTGAACTTCTTAATATCGCTCAAGTAGATCAACTGGCCGAAGAAATCGTCCCACGTGCCCATGAACGTGAAGATCGCAGCCGTGATCAGCGCCGGAGAGCTAAGCGGAAGAATGATCCGGAAGAACAACGTCGTCCAGCCGCAGCCGTCGATCTTGGCGCTCTCGTCGAGATCCCGCGGAATGCCGCGGATGAACTGCACGATCAGGAAGACGAAGAACGCGTCGCCAAGAAACTTCGGAACCGTCAAGGGAAGGAACGTATCGACCCAACCGAGCTTATGAAAAATAATGTACTGCGGAATGAGCGTCACGTGACCCGGCAGCATGAAGGTACCGAGCATAAGCGCGAAAAACAGCTTTCTGAGCGGGAACTCGATGCGGGCGAACGCGAACGCCGCCATGGACGAGCTCAACACGGTGCCGATTACCGCGATGATACACAGCAAGATGGAGTTCAGGAAGAAATCGCCGAACTGAATGTTGCGCATGCCGGTCCATCCGCTCGAATAATGCTCGAACGTGAATGCCGAAGGCCACAAGCTTTTGCTCGTGAAAATTTCCGTCGTCGGCTTCACCGAGGCGCTGATCAGCCAGAACACCGGATAGAGCATCAGCAAGCCGCAGCCGAGTACGATCACGTGGAATATAACCGATTTGATCTGTTTATTCATCGATAGCGTCATCGATTAGTCCCTCCCGTCCGAATAGTAAACCCAGTAGCGGGAAGAGAAGAACAATAGGCCGGTGAAAATCGCGATAATGACGAGAAGCAGCCAAGCCATTGCCGACGCATAACCCATTTCCATGAACGTAAAGCCTTTAATGTACAGATAGAGCGAATAAAGTAACGTCGAGTTGATCGGACCGCCCGTGCCTTTGCTGATAATGAACGCTTTGGTGAACGTTTGGAACGATTGAATCAACGTAATCGTCAAATTGAAGAAAATAACGGGCGTAAGCAGCGGCATCGTAATGCGCCAGAATCTGCGAACGGCGCCCGCGCCGTCGACGGTCGCGGCTTCGTACAGCTCGCCGGGAACTTGCTTCAAGCCTGCGAGGAAGATGATCATGACGGATCCGAACTGCCAGACGGACAGCCCGATCAGGGAATAAATCGCGAATCTCGGGTCGGCGATCCAGTTATGTCCCTGGATTCCGAGGAGAGCGAGCCCATCGTTGAAGATGCCGTTCTGGTCGAATACTTGCTTCCATAGCACGGAGATCGCGACGCTGCCCCCGAGCAAGGACGGAATGTAATAGATCGTACGGTAAAAGCCGAGGAATTTCATGCCTTGGTTAAGCAGAACGGCTAGACCGAGCGCGAACGCGAGGCGGAATGGCACGGACAGAAACACGTATTGCAGAGTGACCTTGATCGAGTCGATCATCCGGTAATCGTCCGTGAACATCGATCTGAAATTATCGAGACCGACCCATTTCGGCGTGGTCAGCAGGTCGTAATTCGTGAAGGACAAGTAGAACGAAGCGCCGATCGGGCTTAACGTGAGACATAGGAAGCCGATCAGCCAGGGCAAGAGGAACAGGTAGCCGGCTAAGTATGTTTTATATTTCTGCATCTTGTTTGCTCTCCAATCTGGAGGACAAAGGGAGCCGTTGCCCGGCTCCCCTATCCTGTTTCTCTAATCGGTCCGGCTTATTGCGCTTTCGACTTCGCGATCAGCTTATCGACTTCGGTCATGAATTCGTCTACCGCCGCATCGACGGACTTGGCGTTGAAACCGATCTTCTCGGTCGTCAGCTTCATCAGCGCGAGCAGCTCGTTATCGACCGGGAATTGCACGTAGTTAACCGGCGGCGCAGTGTCGGCGACAAGGGAGATGTAATCGTACATCGCTTGGTCGACCGGCGTAGCTTGCGCCGCAAGCGCGTCGCGGATTTTGCCTGCCGGAGGCACGCCGCGCGAGTTGCCGAGAATCACGCCGGCTTCCGGATCGTTAACCATGAAATCGATGAATTTCGCGACGACTTCAGGATGCTTCGTATCCGCGTACGCGGTAATGTATTGTCCCGAAAGCGGAGGAACCATGCCGCTGCCCGCAGGGCCGCTCGGGAACATCAACAGGCCGAGCGTATCTTGCGTAAGCTGTTGCCAACCTGCGAGCTGGGAAGCCGATCCGGCTTGGATCGCGACTTGACCTTTGACGACGAGCGTCGTGTCGGCCGCCGTCGGCGGGTTCGCCACTTGCACGTCCGCCGGTACGACGGCGCCTGCGGCACGAAGGTCAGCCCAGTATTTGAACCAGTTTACCGCGTCTTCCTTCTCGAAGTGACGCTCGCCGTCCGTGTCGTACAGCTTCTTGCCGTATGCGCCGAGGTACGACGCGAACGCGCCGGAATCGCTGGACAGGTCGTAGAGAGCGTAATTGCCTTTGCCCAGCTTCTCGCTCATTTGGATCGCTACGTTCTTCAGATCGTCGTATGTCCAGTCTTTACCCGGAACAGGAACTCCCGCTTTGTCGAACAAGGCTTTGTTATACATCAAGCTCGTCGAGTTAACGCCGAGCGTGACGCCGTACAGCTTGCCGTCGAACGTCGCGGATTGAACGAGACCTTGGTTGAAGTCATCGAGTTTGATCGTGCTTCCGACGTAAGGCGTCAGATCGAGCAGCGCGTTTTTGTCCACGTATTCTTTGATGTTGCCGCCCATTTGGATCAGGTCCGGCGCATTGCCGGCGGCGATTTGCGTGTTCAGCTTGTCCATATAGCCGTCGAAACCGGAATACTCCGGCGTGATCGTCACGCCTGGATTTTTCGATTCGAACAGCTCGATCGCTTTTTGCGTTTTTTCGTGACGCTCGTCGGAGCCCCACCATGCCATGCGAAGCTCGACTTTCTCTCCGCTTGCTGCGGACGGGGAAGCAGCCGCTTGGCTGGACGCCGGGGCTGCAGGGCTGGAAGCGCCTGCGTTCGAGTTGTTATTATTGTTGCCGCAGGCCGATAACAGGATTGCCAAGGTAAGCATAGAAACTGCTGCACTTTTTGTCTTTATCATGAATCTAACCCTCCTTGAAGTTAACTGCAGTTTCATTGTAAAAGAGAAGGACAACGATAGACATAAACAAAAGTAAGCGATTGCTTAAGAAATATCAGTAGTTTTTGCAGGGCATGTGCTGCAGCGGTGTATGACAACGCTAATTAGGCTCTACCCCGGAGATGCGCCGCAGTAACGTTGCGCGGCAACGCTAATTCGGCTCTCTCCCGGAGGTGCGACGCAATAACGTTGTATGACAACGCTAATTCGACTCTCTCCCGGAGATGCGCCGCAGTAACGTTGCGCGGCAACGCTAATTCGACTCTCTCACGGAGATGCGCCGCAGTAACGTTGCGCGGCAACGCTAATTCGACTCTCTCACGGAGGTGCGCCGCAGTAACGTTGTATGACAACGCTAATTCGACTCTCTCCCGGAGATGCGACGCAGTAACGTTGTATGGTAACGCTAATTCGACTCTCTCCCGGAGGTGCGCCGCAGTAACGTTGCGCGGCAACGCTAATTCGGCTCTTTCCCGGAGATGCGCCGCAGTAACGTTGTGTGGCAACGCTAATTCGGCTCTTTCCCGGAGATGCGCCGCAGTAACGTTGCGCGGTAACGCTAATTCGACTCTTTCCCGGAGGTGCGCCGCAGTAACGTTGTATGGTAACGCTAAATCGACTCTCTCCCGGAGATGCGCCGCAGTAACGTTGCGCGGTAACGCTAATTCGACTCTTTCCCGGAGGTGCGCCGCAGTAACGTTGCGCGGCAACGCTAATTCGGCTCTGCTGCAACTAACGAAAATGGGACAGTCCAAGCCATGATCCCATGACTAGCGGACTATCCCATTATTTCCATAAAACTTAGTCGTGGAACTTCACGAGTTCGGCGACTTTGACCGCTTGGCCCGTGCGGATCGAGCGATTGGCCGCGATGCCCGTCAAGATCGAACGCGCGCCGTCGACGTGGTTCGCCGCGCGATTGAACTCGTCGTGGCTAGGCGTGCCGAATAGGTCGTTGAGCAGCACCGGGTCGCCGCCGCCATGTCCGCCTTCTCCCTCTTCGATCTCGATTTCCACCGGCGGTTCCCATTGCGGGAACAAAATGATGCGTCTGTCTTTGAGCGCGCCTTCGAGCGCCTTGCTGCCGCTGCCGTTCACGTAGGATTGCTCGACGATCGTCATCTCCAGACGGCCTTTCGTGCCGTTGAACGCGATACGATAACCTTCCCACGGCATATAGGCGTTAAGCGAATACGTGAGGATCGCTTTGTTCTTGTAGCGGACCATAACGCCCATCGTGTCCTCGATGCTGATGCCGTCCCCGAACACGCTTTGGTCGCGGCGGTAACCGTCTTCCGATTCGGCGTCCAAGTACATTTGCTTCAAATAATCGTTCTCGTCCAAGTGAAGCGCGAACGGATCTTTTTTCGCGTACTCGTTGCCGGTAGAACGCTCGTAGAACTCGGTCACTCCGCGCTGCTCGGCATTCTCTTTGCCGTAGAACAGCAGGTCGCCGTAAGCGAATACTTCCTCCGGCTGCGAGCCGATCCAGAAGTTGACGAGGTCGAAATGGTGCGTCGACTTATGGACGAGCAAGCCTCCGCTGTTCCGCTTGTCGCGATGCCATCTGCGGAAATAGTCCGCTCCGTGCATCGTATTAAGCAACCATTCGAAGTGGACGGAAGTCACTTGGCCGATCGCGCCGTCGCGGATTAACTCTCTGGCTTTCGTGTGGTGAGGCGCATAGCGATAGTTGAACGTTACCCTGACGTTGCGTCCCGTACGCTCGACCGCGTCGAGAATTTCCTGGCATTTGCGCTCGTCTACCGTCATCGGCTTCTCGGTGATCACGTCGCAGCCCAGCTCCATGGCGCGAATAATGTACGTATGGTGAGTGCGGTCCACGCTCGTCACGATGACGGCGTCCGGCTTATGCTCCTCGATCATGCGATCGAATTCGTGCGTCTTGTAAGTCGCAACGGGCGCATAGTCGTATTTATCCTTAAGCAGCTTGTTCGCGAAGTTCATTCTCGTCTGGTTCGTATCGCAAAAGGCGACGAGCTCCGACGTTTCCCGGTATTCCGAGGCGATGGCGCCGTAGAAAAATTCCGCCCGGCTGCCCGATCCTACGAGTACGTATTTCTTTGTGGCCATGCTGTAAATCTCCTTCCGAGTCATAGAATAACGCCGTCTTTGAATATCGCGATTTCCCTGAAGCCGTTCTTCTCGCCGTTGGTCCGCTCGGAGCCCGATGCCAGACCCAGCACATAGGTTAGCAAATCCTGCGAGAGTTCATTCATGCTCGTGCCGCTAAGCAAGCGGCCGGCGTCGAAATCGATCCAATGCTTCTTCTTGGCGGCCAGTTCGCTGTTCGTCGACAGCTTAACCGTCGGTACCGGGCCGCCGAACGGCGTGCCGCGTCCCGTCGTGAACAGCACGATGTGCGCGCCGGCAGCGGCGAGCGCCGTCACCGAGACGAGGTCGTTGCCCGGCCCTTGGATCAGATTAAGTCCCGGCTTGCTTGCCCGGACGCCGTACGGCAACACGTCGGTCACGCTGGCGTGTCCGCCTTTCTGCGTGCAGCCGAGCGACTTTTCCTCCAGCGTCGTAATGCCGCCGGCTTTATTGCCCGGTGACGGGTTCTCGTAAATTTCTTGATCGTGGCGGATGAAATATTGCTTGAAGTCGTTGATCAGATGCACGACTTTGCCGAACACTTCCTCGTCCTTGGCGCGATTCATCAGAATCGTCTCCGCGCCGAACATCTCGGGTACTTCCGTAAGCAGCGCCGTGCCGCCTTCGGCCGTCACGATGTCGGCCAACCGCCCGACGAGCGGATTAGCCGTAATGCCGGAGAACCCGTCGGAGCCGCCGCACTTCAGCCCGAGCTTCAGCTTGGACAGCGGAATCGGCTTGCGCTCGAAGCGCTCGGCGTATTCCACGAGTTCCTCGAGCAACTGCATGCCCGCTTCGAGCTCGTCTTCCTCGTCCTGCGATCTTAGGTAGCGTATGCGGCCACCGCCGTCGCCCAGCAGTTCCTCCATGCCCGCGATCTGGTTGTTCTCGCAGCCCAATCCGACGATGAGGACCGCGGCCGCGTTACCGTGCTCGGCGAGCGAAGCGAGCAACTGCTTCGTAAAGCTAAGATCGTCGCCGAGCTGCGAGCAGCCGAAAGGATGGGCGAAATGGTAAACGCCGTCAATGCCTCTCCCGGCGAACCGGTTCGAACCCATCTTGGCGAGCAGCTCGCATGTTTTATTGATGCAGCCGACCGTATTCAGAATCCAGATTTCGTTGCGGATGCCGACGTCGCCGTTGTCCCGCTCGTAACCGAGGAACGTATGTCCTTGCGGCTGCGCGACCACGGGCGTCTTCGGTTCGTACCTGTATTCCAGCAGCCCGCCGAGTCCCGTGCGCACATTGTGCGTATGCACCCAGCTTCCGGCGGGAATATCCGACTGCGCCACGCCGATCGAATAACCGAATTTGCGCACGTGCTGACCGGCCGGAATCGGCCGCAGCGCCAGCTTATGGCCGCGGGGAACCTCGTCCGCGACCGTAACGGCGACATCGCCCGATGGCGCGCTCACCCGCAAGCTCTCTCCGGCTTTCAGGTCGCGAAGCGCGACCGCGACGTCGTCGTCCGAATGAAGCATTACCGTATCGCTCATCGCGTTGCCTCCTCTCCTTGTGCCATACGCCGAATGACTTCATCCGCTAATCCCGGATATGCCGTCAGATTGTCTTCCCATATCGCCTCGAGCGATAATATCTCCTTAATGGCCGTCTCCGAGTTGTCGGCCGTCGCCCAAACTCGGCGGATCGACTCGAGCAGCGCCGGATCGTCGCGGAGCGCGAAGAGCGTACCGTCCGGCAATCGCGATTGCGGCGGTCCGGAGACGTCCGCAGGACGGTATAGGCGAAGCAGCGACGCGAGCGACTCGGTCAGTACCGCCGGGGCGTTGCCCGTCCGCTCGTAATGGGCTTTAAGCGAAGGCAACAGTCTGACCTTCCACTTCGACAGGCTGTTCATCGCGATATCGGATAGCTTGTGCTTGATATACGGGTTACGGAACCGTTCCAGCGTCGCGTTCGCGTAAGCCGTCAACTCGGCGCGATCCATCGGAAGCCCGGGCACGATCTCGTCGAACAGCCCCTGCATGAATTTCGGCCCCCACAGCGGATGCTCGAGCGCTTCGCGGACTTCGCGAACGCCGTTCACGAGACCGACCGTAGCCATCATCGTATGCGTACCGTTCAATATTCTCACTTTCCGCAATTGGTACGGGGCCAGATCGTCCACCCAGCTCACGTTCAAACCGGCTTTGGCGAGCGGGAGCTTCCGCTCCAGCTCCGGACTTCCTTGAATCGCCCAGAAGTGGTACGGTTCCGCGGTCGTAAGCAGCGGATCCGCATACCCCCAGCTTGCGAAATGCTCTTCCGCTTCATCCGCAGGATACCCCGTCACGATCCGATCGACGAGCGTATTCAGGAACGAGTTGGCGTCCTTCACCCACGCCTTGAACGCGTCGGGCAATCCCCAATCGTCCGCATGCCTCAGCACGATCTCCCGTAGCCGCTCTCCGTTGCGTTCCAGCAGTTCGCAAGGCAAATGCACGAGCCCTTTCGACGGATCGCCGCCGAACGTGCGGAAGCGGCGATACAGCAGGACGGTTAGCTTGCCGGGATAGGAGAGCACCGGCTCGTCTTTCCGCCATTCCGAATGCTGATACGCAAGCCCCGCTTCCGTCGTGTTCGAGATGACGATCTCAAGCTCGGGAACGTCCGCAAGCGCCAGGAACGCCTCCCAATCCTCGTACGGATCGATCATTGTCGTCAATACGGTAATCGTCTCTTGTTCCTCGATCCGCTTGCCGTCGCGAATGCCGCGAACGAGCAGCGTGTACGCGCCTTGCTGGGCCTTCAGTTGATCCATATGCGGCTTGCCCGACGGGCGCGGCTGCGTCACCGCGACCGTTCCGTTGAACATGCCTTGCCGGTTGCACGCTTGCAGCATCCAGTCCGCGAACCCGCGCAGGAAGTTGCCTTCTCCGATCTGCAGCACTTTCACCGGCAGCTCCCGATCGCGCTCGAACGACTCGCGCGCTTCCCGCGGCAGCGTATCCGGACCGATCAACGGTCTGCCCGCCCATGCCGCCGTCTCCTGTCCCGCCATGTTTCGTTCAGCTCCTTTAGATTGCTCCGAACCGGAAGTATCGCTCCGCGTTCCGATAGCTAATATCCTGCACGATGCCGCCAAGCCACGCCATGTCGTTCGGCGCTTCGCCGCGCTCCACCCATTCTCCGAGCATATTGCATAGAATTCTGCGGAAGTACTCGTGTCTCGTAAAAGAGAGGAAGCTGCGCGAATCGGTGAGCATGCCGACGAATCGGCTCAAGAGTCCCAGATTGGCGAGCGACGACATTTGGGCGATCATGCCGTCCCTCGTATCGTTGAACCACCAGGCGGATCCGAGCTGGATTTTGCCGGGAATGCCGTCTCCTTGGAACGAGCCGATGATCGATGCCAGCAAATCGTTGTCGTTAGCATTAAGCGAATACAGAATCGTGCGCGGCAGCTTGCCTTCCGCATCCAAGCCGTTCAGTAATCCGACGAGCGCGTCCGCCAGCTGTCCGTCGCCGATCGAATCGTAGCCGGTATCCGGACCGAGCTTCGCGAACATGCGTCCGTTGTTATTGCGGCGGGCATGCATGTGCAACTGCATCGCCCAATCCCGTTCGGCGTACCATCTACCGAGTTGCAGCAGCGTGAACGTCTTATAGCGATGCTCGTCTTCCCTGCCGAGAGTCTCGCCTCTGAGCGCTTTGGCGAATATCGCCGCGGCCTCGTCCCGCGTGCACTTCGCGAACGGAACTTCGTCGAGCGCGTGGTCCGACACACGGCAGCCCGTCTCGTGGAAGAACGCTACCCGGCTTTCGAGCGCCGCGAGCAGCGCGTCGTAATCGCCGATCGCGGAGCCGATGACGCCTTCCAAGCGCTTGATCCATGGCAAGAACGTCGCGGCGCGAATGTTAAGCGCTTTATCCGGACGGAACGATGGAAGCACCTTCGTATCGATGCTTCGATCATCGCGAATCGCCGCATGATATTCGAGCGTGTCGGCCGGATCGTCCGTCGTGCAGATGACCGTGACGCGGTTGTCGCGGATCAGGTCGCGGACGGACAGCCCTCTGTCGAACACGGCTTTCGTCTTCTCCCAGATGACGGGGGCATTCACTTCGCTAATGATCTCCTCTACGCCGAACATTCGGCGCAACTCCAGGTGCGACCAGTGATAGAGCGGATTGCCGATCGTCGCCGGAACCGTGCGCGCGTAGGCCAGGAACCGATCGTAATCGGTTGCGCCTTCGCCGCCGGTCACGAATTTCTCCTCGATGCCGTTCGTCCGCATCGCCCGCCATTTGTAGTGATCACCGTACAACCACGCTTCGGTCAGGTTGGAGAACCGTTTGTTCTCGGCGATCTCCCGCGGTTCGAGGTGGCAATGGTAGTCGATGATCGGCATTTGCTCGGCATAGTCATGATAGAGCCGAATCGCAGTCTCGTTAGTCAGCAAGAAGTTGTCGTCCATGAATGGCTTCATAATCGCAGCAATTCCCCCTTGAATACATTGAATCTTCGTATAGCTCGAACGAACTCACCCTCATTCGCCCTTCTACGTTCTATCATAGGACAATATATGTGCGATTAATTGCTCTTTTTTGCTATAATGAGATGAAAAATGATCTTTTTTGCTCCGAGGTGTGTCCATGCAGCCAAAAGAAACGAGTATCGTGCGTTACGGCAACGAAGAGGACGAGTTCTATCTCGATCACGTGCAGCGCTCCTCTCCGTTCGAGCGGAACAATCACTACCACGGCACGTACGAAGTGTACTACCAATTGTCCGGTCGCCGGCACTACTTCATTAAAGACCGGGCCTACGCCATCGCTCCCGGCGACCTCGTCTTCATTAACAAATACGACGTCCACAAGACGTCCGTGCTCGGTTCTCCGCAGCACGAGCGCATCGTCATGAACTTCAGCGACGATTTTCTCGGCACCGATCATCCGCTGTTTCGGCCGCAATTGCTGGGCATTTTCCATCGGGATAACCATCAGTACCGCTTAAAGCCGCAGGAGCAAATGATCGTCGAACAACTGTTTCGCCGTATGACCGAGGAAGTGAAACAGCAAGAAGACGGATTCGAGTTATCGATCCGCCTTCTCGTCACTCAACTATTGGTATTCGCCCTTCGCTTGAAGCATGCGGACGTACCCGTTACCGAGGATCCGCTCAGCCCGACGCACCGGAAAATCGCCGAGGTCGTCCAATATATTAACGCCCATTACACGGACCGGCTTCCGCTTGGGCAATTGTCCGATAGGTTCGGCATGAGTCCCTCTTATCTAAGCCGCACGTTCAAATCGGTAACCGGCTTCACCCTCGTCGGCTATCAGAATTTGACGCGCGTGCGCGAAGCTCAGGCGTTGCTTGCCCGGACGGACGCCCGCGTGACCGACATCTCCGAGCAAGTCGGCTTCGAGCAATTCGCTCACTTCAACCGGACCTTCAAGAAAATTACCGGCACGAACCCGATGCGCTACCGCAAGTGGAACGGTTAAAATATCATTTTTTGCCCGAAGTTTGCTCTATAAATTTTTCATACCAATCAAGCCGTTGCCGTTTAATAAGCGAAAGGGCTTCAGTTAATGCAATGCCTTTTAGACAGGCAAGTTTTTCATAATCGATTTGCGCTTTTCTTAGCCAAATATGACCCAGCGACTCACCACAGCTAGCAGCAATCATTTCGTCGATATCCCCAATGTTTGAAACTTTGATTAAGGTATCAATTGTTTCCTCATCTTCGAAATGGTTTCCAAGCTCAATTGCGGCATCATCCTTATCAGCCTCACTGGATAAAGGGTCACGTAAGATTTCTATTAACGTTGATTTATTCATCTTGTCACTTCCCCAATGGAATATGAGTACCAACTTCCCGTCCACCCGTTTGCCCAGTAAAGGGATTTACGTACGTCCCCTTATCATCAAGTCTAGCATCAAAACGAGGCTGATTGCTTCCCGCTCCTAAACCTTCACGTGTACTTGCTTCCGGCTTTAGTTTCAGCCTCCAACTAAACGATCCATCGACGTTCTTTACTCCCCATTGCTCAACGCCACCAGCAGTATCTTGCCTTACCCAACCTATGCTTTCCGCCCATGACCTTAAGTTATCAGTGTTATCCGCTAAATTACCAGTGTCTTTGACTAGAGCATTCCCCGCACCACTATCCACTATTTTCACTTTATCAAAATTCTCTGCCAAATCGTCTAACTTATTTCCGCCTTTAAACAGACGATATAGCTTATCCCCGCTCTTAACCGCCGAGAAAACGGTCCCCGCAGCGCCTAAGCCATAATCCCAACCGTCGAACCTTTTGCCTTTCACGGTATCTTCGCCTATCGCCAGGTCTGCCAATGCTTTTACCTGGCCGACGAATGGCGTCATATCGAGAACTAAAGATTCCCACGCCCGTGCATTCTGACGATGGATTTCATAGGCCATCTTGCGTCCGTTAATATAGTTCTCTATGTTGCTCAATTTTTGCGCGTCAATCGGTTCGAATGTTCGCGGATCGTAGCCTTTATGTATCGTATAGATAAAAAAGTCCGTTAAATCATCGATGTGCGGATCGAAGATGGCGGGTTCGTGGTAATTGACCCCCAATGCGGATTCATACTCAGTAAGCAAAGCCGACGCTTTGGCTATATCTGCGGATTTGAGACTGCTATCGTAATCCTCGTAATAGAAGAACGACCCATCCTTGGTATTTTCCCAATAATGGCTGCCCACAAATTGCGTGTAGTCGATCGGCTCCTCCGGTACATGGCTAGAATTGGCTTGTGCCGCAGCGTTCGCCTTCGCTTGCTCCGTGAACCGCTTCCCGTCCTCGCTCGCCAACCAATCGGTTAACGCGTTATAGCTATCGCCAACGCCGTCGAACAGATTCTCCAACCAAGATCTTCGTTGTCGTCCGGTTATTTCGCCGATTCTGTTCTTGATTTGCCCTTCCGCGCAGTCGTATTGCTCTATGGCGCTCCGCATGAAGTCGCTTAACCGGTACATGCGATCTTCGAGCTCTCGCATTCTTTGCGTTGCGTACGCGATTCGATATTGAAGCTGCCTGCGCGCCTTGATCGCCGGGTCCACGCCGTATGCCACGGATGATAGTTGATTGGCCGCATTAGATAACGTAGACGATAATCGCGAATGTTTGCTTCTAAGCTGCTCTAGGTGCTATTTGGTTGAATGTTGATTTCATTCGGCACTGGGTAGCCCCTACCAAAAAAAACCTTGAAAGGCAAAGAGCCAATCAAGGTCAAGTCGAAATAAGAATTAAGACACAATAAAATCTTCAATTGGCATTATATTTCCATTGTCATCATCAATATAGATGCCACGCGGGAAATTTTCTTGAGACAATATTTGTTTCATCAAATTTTCATTCGTAAACGTCATCATTATAAAATGAGGGTTTGGAAAAGGAATTCGTTTTATATCATCTTCCTCATAATCATTCATGATATCTTCCGCACTTTCATAAAAAACATGATCCTGACCGTAATCTACAACAATTCTATTTTCAGTAAGACAAGTGGATTTATTCTCACCGTAATGTTGTAGATTACGAATTAGGTTAAGATTAAAACCTTCATTGCCAATTAGAATTATCCATTGCACGTAGCATTCTCCCTTCTTTGTTATCTACCGACATGATTAATTAAGCCCTCTTCATTTGTAAACACTTGGAATCCTTCTTTTTGAAGCCCTTTTACAACAGCGGAATTCGGACTCTGATCGGGTAAATATACAATAACTTCTTTATTCGTACTTGAGGCAGTATTTATTGCTTGCCGCGTCGCACCTTTTCCGCCGCCTTGTTTAACTTGAATTATCGCATTATCAAGTTCAATATCATAATCTGTCAATGGTGTTCCATCTGCTCTATGCACTTTCTTGTTTACATCAACGACTCGAGACAGGGTATTGTACAGTTGCGATGGATATTGAAGAAAACCGTAGAAAACGAAGCTAAACAAAAACAAGTCAACTATGGTGGTAACTGACCATAATCGACCTGTTCGATGTATCGGCTTAGCGTTATTTAGGTTACAAAATCAAGCATTGACGTGCGTACAATCGACTTCGAGAAATCTGTATGCGGGTATTACATGGGTTAGATGTGTTATTGGTTGAACAATGGGTTCATTCGGCACTGGGTAGCCCCCTCTCAAACAGAGAGCCCCCCCACAATGACCACTATATTAAATATCAAGTAGTACTGTCGTACCCGCCTTTTCTTGGCAACACATCTTCAAAATCACAAGCTGCAACAGCCTTGAAGCCGTTGTTCCATAGTTTAGTAAGCAGTTCCGATATGCATTTTATATAAGCACTTGATTCTGTTTCTTCATTTGGTTCAATCTCAAGATAGTATCTCGAAAACAAAAAACCGTCAGGTCCTTGTGCTCGTTTGGCTTCGTTAAAGTCATCATTTCTCAACAAATCAAGGTTACAGTATTTGTTTGAAACACTCCATCTTTCTATTGTTCCATCTATGCTCTCCGATACAAATGAGACGACCTCTTCCCTGCCAAAATCTGTGTCAATGAATACCTTACAGAATAAATCAATGTCATCACTATTCATACTAATCACCTCAATATTATTTTAGTGGAATGTATGGTCCGTTGTCGAAAGCCCCGCCCGACTTAATAATTGAAATATCCACATCAATTCCAAGTTCCTGTTGCAATTGTTGTCTCAAGCTACGAAGTCCTGCCTCGCCCGCTTGAATCTTGCCAGTTTCAATTGCATGAAGCATAGTTTTTTCTTTAGCTGAGCCCGGATTTGGCGACCCAAACCGTTGAGAAATTAACTCATCAAATTTTTCAGGAGATACTCTAACAGCAAAATCAATGTCAGAATCGACACGTGCCGTCCCGTTTGCTCTGCTTCCCTGAACTAGAATATCATCGCTAATCGAACCAACCTTTTGCCTTATTGTCGAGGAAGCACTACTAAATTGCTCTGCTGTCAGACCTTGAGGAATTGTAAGTTTCCCCGCACCCTTATCCACTATTTTCACTTTATCAAAATTCTCTGCCACATTGTCTAACTTTTTTGCGCCTTTAAGCAAACCGTATAGCTTATCCCCGCTCTTAACCGCCGAGAAAACTGTCCCCGCGGCGCCTAAGCCATAATCCCAACCGTCGAGTTTCTTCCCTGTCACGAGATTCTTGCCGATCGCAAGCTCGGTCAACGACCTGACCTGACCGACGAACGGCATCAAATCAATAGCCAAAGACTGCCACGCCCGTGCGTTCTGACGATGGATTTCATAGACCATCTTGCGTCCGTTAATATAGTTCTCTATGTTGCTCAATTTTTGCGCGTCAATCGGTTCGAATGTTCGCGGATCGTAGCCTTTATGTATCGTATAGATAAAAAAGTCCGTTAAATCATCGATGTGCGGATCGAAGATGGCGGCTTCGTGGTAATTGACCCCCAATGCGGATTCATACTCGGTAAGCAACGCCGACGCTTTGGCTATATCTGCGGATTTGAGACTGCCATCGTAATCCTCGTAATAGAAGAAAGACCCATCCTTGGTATTATCCCAATAATGGCTGCCCACAAATTGCGTGTAGTCGATCGGCTCCTCCGGTACATGGCTAGAATTGGCTTGTGCCGCAGCGTTCGCCTTCGCTTGCTCCGCGAACCGCTTCCCGTCCTCGCTCGCCAACCAATCGGTTAACGCGTTATAGCTATCGCCAACGCCATCGAACAGATTCTCCAACCAAGATCTTCGTTGTCGTACGGTTATTTCGCCGATCCTGTTCTTGATTTGCCCTTCCGCGCTGTCGTATTGCTCTATGGCGCTCCGCATGAAGTCGTTTAACCGGTACATGCGATCTTCGAGCTCTCGCATTCTTTGCGTTGCGTACGCGATTCGATATTGGAGCTGCATGCGCGCCTTGATCGCCGGATCCACGCCGTATGCCGCGGATGATAGTTGATTGGCCGCATTAGATAACGTAGACGATAATCGAGAATGTTTGCTTCTAAGCTGCTCTACCGTCTTTAAGTCGATTTTTAAAGAGGACACGCTACCCCTCATTTCTTTGGGTTAGGTATGCGGCACTCGGAAGTATCCAGTCAAGGTTTCCAAATAAACTCGCAATTATCATACAACATCACTTGGAGAGCACTTTCAGATTCGTTTATTGAAAGTACTCTTTAATCTCATCCCATAATTCAATAATTGATAACCCATTGATGCGACCTTTTTCAAATAGCTCCTCAGCAGTGTCAAAATCCTGAGAAAAACTGTCTTCAACTCTTGTTAAGTAATAACCTTCTTTATTATGACTTATCCAGTATTCCTTTTCGTCTACATAAAAATTATATTCCATTCCACAACCCACCATTTGAATTAGTTCGTCAATATTCATTTTGTCCCTCCATCATCGTGACTTAAGAGTACCATCAGAATTGTATTCAAATATATGTTCGTGTGGAACTTCAAGATGTAGCTTGGGATTCCCGTGATCGGACATATCTACGTCTCTAGTTGCTCTTCCATCTTGGTCGTAATATCTTCTTGTCTTTATTTTCCCGGATTTAGAATCAAGAATATCAATACTTGAATTTGGTTCGCCTTTTAAGCCTGGGTTTTTAGCAGTTGAAGAATGTTTTGCAAGAGGGGTTATATCAATCTCATTCCCCAAACTTGATTTAACCGTTTGCCTTCCACCGTTACCTGATACATTATCCACTATTTTCACTTTATCAAAATTCTCTACCACATCGTCTAACTTATTTCCGCCTTTAAACAGACGATATAGCTTATCCCCGCTCTTAACCGCCGAGAAAACAGTTCCCGCGGCACCTAAGCCATAATCCCATTCGTCGAACCTTTTGCCTGTCACGGTATCTTCGCCTATCGCCAGGTCTGCCAATGCTTTTACCTGACCGACGAATGGCGACATATCGAGAACTAAAGATTCCCATGCCCGCGCGTTCTGACGATGGATTTCATAGACCATCTTGCGTCCGTTAATATAGTTCTCTATGTTGCTCAATGCTTGCGCGTCAATCGGTTCGAATGTTCGCGGATCGTAGCCATTATGTATTGTATAGATAAAAAAGTCCGTTAAATCATCGATGTGCGGATCGAAGATGGCGGCTTCGTGGTAATTGACCCCCAATGCGGATTCATACTCGGTAAGCAACGCCGACGCTTTGGCTATATCTGCGGATTTGAGACTGCTATCGTAATCCTCGTAATAGAAGAACGACCCATCCTTGGTATTATCCCAATAATGGCTGCCCACAAATTGCGTGTAGTCGATCGGCTCCTCCGGTACATGGCTAGAATTGGCTTGTGCCGCAGCGTTCGCCTTCGCTTGCTCCGTGAACCGCTTCCCGTCCTCGCTCGCCAACCAATCGGTTAACGCGTTATAGCTATCGCCAACGCCATCGAACAGATTCTCCAACCAAGATCTTCGTTGTCGTCCGGTTATTTCGCCGATCCTGTTCTTGATTTGCCCTTCCGCGCTTTCGTATTGCTCTATGGCGCTCCGCATGAAGTCGTTTAACCGGTACATGCGATCTTCGAGCTCTCGCATTCTTTGCGTTGCGTACGCGATTCGATATTGGAGCTGCCTGCGCGCCTTGATCGCCGGATCCACACCGTATGCCGCGGATGATAGTTGATTGGCCGCATTAGATAACGTAGACGATAATCGAGAATGTTTGCTTCTGAGTTGCTCTACCGTCTTTAAGTCGATTTTTAAAGAGGACACGCTACCCCTCATTTCTTTGGGTTAGGTATGCTGCACTCGGAAGTATCGCATTGCTTACTACTTGTACTAGTATATGGAAAATCTACTTGTCTTTGAATAGGATGTACGCGAAATGTCAGCTAAAAGCCGCGAAATGGATTTAACACGGCGAAACACGCTGCTACGCGCCGCGAAATGTCGTCTACAGACCTCGAAAAGTTATTGACAAAATTTTACTTGTGTGATAGAACGCCAAGAATCACAAATAAGCGCCTCAACGACCTTCCGGTCCGTTGGGCGCGAACAATGGTTCAGCTTTGGCTATTGCGTGCGATCCATGAGTGGATGAGCTTCTTAAGCTTGCTGATATTCATAAAAGCGACTGTCGCCTTCATGCTGGAAGGCTTCGCATCATCTTCGAAGTAAACGACGCCCCGAACTTCGTCGAAGACCTTCACCCTGTTCATATTGACCAGATTGGTGCGATCTAGACGATGGAACCCGGTAGACTCCAAATGTTTATGATACATGCTTAGCGACGGAACGAGCGGATAGAACCTGCCTTCCTTGCAGTAAAAGACAACTGCTCCGTCTTCGATCTGGATATATAATACGTCGGACATATCCATCATGATGACTTCGCCACTGTTATGCCGATCACTCGTGACAGGTTGAATCATGCACTCCACTCCATCAAAGATTCCCTTAGGGGGAAGACTGCCGGATCGGCTCCGGCAGTCTTTTTCGAATTCATTTCAGCAATTCCGCAGGCACTTCAGGTCGGTGGCCGACAGCACCGAAGCATGCAGTGGAAACAAATAAGACAGCAATAATACCAAGCGCAGCGGCCATCAATCCTACTACCTTTTTAGTCACGGACTTCACCTCCTTTGAATGAAATCAGTGTGAGGGCTACTATAAACCAAGACACAGCTAGAATGTCCGATTGCACCAATAGATTGGAGAGGACAAGCGCTATTCCGCTATATTTCATGATTTGAAACGATCGATCCGAGATTCGAGTCTTATTTTTCATATCGACCGGCGCGTATATCCAAATTACTACCGCACTAACAGCAGCAAAAATATAAATAAATGAATCGCTTAGAGGGATAAAAGGCACGGCCGTTACGGCAACTGTAGAAGCAACGATGCATAATTCCGGCGATGGAAGATGATAACCGCCAGCCAACATCCTAATAACCGCCATCGCAGCTAATGCAATACAGGTTTCTTGAAACTTCCCATCGATCAAACCAATGCATAGACTCAATATGATCGTTAGGCTATTCGTAAAGATACCGATGAGCGCAAACTTCATCACATCTTGACTGACATGCCCTCGATCGTTGTTGCGATATATGTATCCGCTTATGTGTGCAGAGATCGAGTTGATCATGAGTCCATCTCCTTTCGATAAGCAATATTAAGCAGGACAATGACACTAAACATAAAAGCGACAGTCAGCGTCGTAAATAAAAAATTAATATTAATGAAAATATAAGCGATTCCGGAAATAAAGAAACAGGAAACGGCGCATGCCAGCAATAACCACAGGTTTAGGCCTTTGATCTCAATTTTCTCGTTCATTCGATCCGGCACGAATGAAAATCCAATTCTTCTCTTCAACAACCAATAGGCAATGAACAGAGTGATCGAAGAAGACGCAAATTGAACCAACTTTGCGTGGAGCAACGGAGTCGTAATTTGTTCAAAAGTAAAAGGTATTTGTAACAACAAGATGAGAACGCTCTGTACAAGCACATAACTTAAATAGCCGGTCACAGTCATTACTGTCGCGAAAAACGGGTGAATGCGAAATACATGCCATATGAAGATAAAAGTCCAAAACAACATAAAGATCGGCGTAATGCTATCCATGTGAAATACGAGCCGGTTTATATACGATGTCTGGGACATCAGTACGCCTGCAATGATCGTAGAACCAAAATAATCTTTAAGAGAAAATCGAAACAGGGCCAGCAATATCGCAAAAACCGCAATAACTTCATATATATTTACCGAAATATCAAGTAGAAACTCCTTCATGCTGTGCCTCCCGCAATCAATGCATCCGCTTACATTTTACAACTATTTAATAATAAATGGAATATTTTTTATTGATTATATTATCTCAACCATTCTTGAATAGAAAAACCGTCAAAGATAAATTCATCCTTGACGGTTTGGATCTTCCATCATCAGTCATTCTCCACGAACGTTGTCTATCCGATATTCATTCCCTTGAACCCCTTTGTAATACTCCGGGTACATCGTCCCTCCGCAGACCCCGCACACAAATTGCGGAGGCGCCGATTGATCCGCGTCATCCAACAACTCGAAGCTTCTCACGGCATCATAAGGAAACTTCTCGTGCCATTCGCATCGGAGGCATATATAATTGATTGACACCCCGAATCATCCTCTCTACAACGGTTCTCCTACCATTACGCTTTAAATTTAGCAGAAAAAATGAAAGGTGAGAAGCACTGCCTTTGCGAGTTTCATGGTTATCCGACCGTATTCGACCTGTATTCAACAAAAACAGCAGCAGGCTCCTCCCCTCGGGAAACCTGCTGCTTCATTGGCGAGCTTATTTCTTTACTTTGATCCCCAATGCATCGGCGAGTTTGAAGAAAATGTCCGTATTCTCGAACACGCCCGTGAACAACGAGGCGCCTGCCCCCATCGCCGTAACCGGAATGTCGACCGCCGTATGGCCGGACGTCGTCCAATCGACGTAGAACACTTCCTTGGAACCGGCGATCGGGAACGGTCCGTCTTCCTTGGATATTCCGTCGCCGCTCTCGTCCTTGTCGTCCTTCGATTCGATCGCGAGACCGCCGGTTTCATGGTCGGCCAGCACGACGACGAGCGTGTCCGGATGCTTCTTCGCGAAGTCTTTGGCGACTTGAACCGCTTTGTTCAGTTGCTCTCCGGAACGGATGACTTGCTTGGCGTTGTTCGCGTGCGCCATCTCGTCGATCGCTTCTTCTTCGACCATGAGGACGAAACCCTTCTTGTTCGCGGACAGCGTATCGATCGCCTTCTTCGTCATATCGGGCAACGATACGACCGGATCGTAGATGTCCCCTTGGCCTTCTTCCCTCTGCTGGAACATCTCTTCGTTGGCGAACAAGCCGAGCAGCTTGCCGCCTTTGGCGCGTTGCATCTCGGCGGCGTTCGTGACATACGCATAGCCGAGCTGCTTCGCTTTCTCTACGAGATTGCCTTGCGTGCCTTTGCTCTTCTCCGAAGGATCCTCTGCCGGCTCGTCCGCATATGCGCCGGGGGTGCCGGCCGGGAACCAGAAGTCTTCGCCGCCGCCTAGAATGACGTCGAGTTTGGCTTTCGTCAAATATTGCAGCGCGATATCGCTTTGCTTGGAACGGTCTTCGACGTGCGCTCCGAAAGCGGCGCCCGTCGCGTCCGTTACTTGGCTTGTCGTGACGACGCCGGTCGATTTGCCGATTTCCTTCGCGTATTCCATGATCGTCTTGACCGGCTTCTTGTCGGCGTCCATGCCGATCGCGCCGTTGTATGTTTTGACCCCGCTGGCGAACGCCGTAGCCGCCGCTGCCGAGTCCGTCACCGGAACCGTCGAGCTCGAGCGGAACAAGCCCGCGTAAGGCATGCTGTCCATCGCAAGCTCGCCCTTCTCGCCGGCGACCGCCAGGCGGATCACATCTCTCGCCGCTCCGCCCATGCCGTCTCCCACGAACAGAATGACGTTCTTCGCTTTCGCCGGCGCGGCCCCGGATGATTGAACGCTGTTCGTCGCCGCGACGCCTCCCGCGACGATGACGGCCGTTAACGCTAAGATACCCGTTCTCATTCCGAATCTCTTAGTTACCATGATTTCTACGCCTCCTAAGTTTCGAATCCACTTAAGGATAGCGCCGGATCATTAGCGGAATATCGTTCGGATGTTCGGGCGATGTAAAAAGACGGCTATAGGTTCGCGTCCCAACGGTGCCGGTACTGCGCAAGCTTCGGATGTACGGATCGAGGTTCGGCGGGCAGCCATAACCGAACGCGAACGATCCACTCCTCGAACGAAGCGAAAGATGCGAAGAGGTTGGCCGTCTCCGAGGTCATATACACGATGTGAGGCGCGGGCAGCGTTTCCGTCAGATGCCGGAGCGCGGTGTCGATCGGCGTATACTTTTTCCGTTTGCCCTCCCACCCGTCGATCGTCATGTTGCCGGTTCCGAACTCGTCCAACCATTGCAGCAGCCTTTTCTCTCTTTTGTAATACGGGCTTACCGGCATACTGAACATTCGTTTCGCGGTTTCCTCGTGAATCGGATAGATGACGAAGCGCGAGAATGAGCGGTCTTGAGCCAGCGCGGCCGCGGCCGCGAGCTCGACGTCTTCCGTATCCTCGAACGTATCGTAATAGATGAGGGTTCCTTTCGCCCGGTCCACTGGCGGCTCGTACCCGTAGGGCACGCGTTCGGCGGCTTTACGCGTCATGGCCATTCCTCCTTCTGATCCTTCAAGCTTAACCAATTCGCCTTCCGGTAAGCCGTCGGCGCCTTCCCGCTCCATCTCTGATAATGCTTCGAGAAATACAGCGAATCGCCATAACCGACCGATCCCGCGATCTGCTCGACCGATAAGGCCGTGGACACGAGCAAATGCTCCGCCTGCTCCATACGCACGTCGACTAAATATTGCTTGGGGGATTTGCCCGTGATCTGCTTGAACAAGCTCGAAAAGTAGACGCGGTGGTAGCCCAGCTCGTCAGACAGCGCCTCGATGGAAATCGGCTGCGAATATTGCGTATTCAAGTAACCGACCGCGTACCGAATACGCTTCTCGGAGTCCGACACGCGGGTTTCCTCGTCTCCGATACGGTCTAGATTGCGCTTGCCGAGTTCCGCCAGAAGCATTCTGAGATAGCCCGAGCATTCCAGATCGGCGAGACGATGAAGCTCTTCGGACTGAAGCGCCTTCCGCATCCTCTCGTAATACCCTCGGATAAGCTCGTCCGCCCCCGCCACGATCGGACGATCCGCCGTTACGCCGATCGTTCGCAGCATATGTCCCGCCAACGAGCCGTTGAAGCCCGCCCACGTATAAGTCCACGGGTCAAGCTTATCGGCCTCGTACGTGAACAACTCGCCCGGCACGATGACGAAAGTATCCCCCGTCTTACATTTATACTGCTGCCCTTTGCAGGTGAACCGTCCGTTCCCGGCAACGACCGTATGGATCAAGTAATAGTCGTGCACAGCCGGACCGATCGTATGTCCGCACTCAGGACGCCCGTACCCGCTGAACAGGACGGACAGTTCTCCAGGTTGGCGATAGGCGTTAATCGCAAGCTCGTATTCGTGGTGCTCCTGCATCATCGCATCCCTCCTACGCTTTCGATTATATCAAAACCCTTACGTTCGTCCATATGTATCTGTGTTTTCTCCATGGGCTTCCGTCCCGTTCGGTTTTATAGTGAAAGAAAATCCATTTCCAATTAGGAGAGTCCGCCATGTCCAAAATCACGTTCCTCGGTGCGGGAAGCACCGTCTTCGCGAAAAACGTACTCGGAGACGTTATGCTTACTCCGGCGCTGCAAGGCTTCGAGATCGCCCTGTTCGATATCGATCCGCAACGGCTGGCCGATTCGGAGAGCATGTTGCTTAACCTGAAGAAAAATTCCGGAAGCTCCTGCAAGGTCAAAGCCTACCAAGACCGCAAAGAAGCGCTTCGCGGCGCCAAATACGTCATTAACGCCATTCAAGTCGGCGGTTACGATCCTTGCACGATTACGGATTTCGAAATTCCTAAGAAGTACGGCTTGCGCCAGACGATCGCGGATACGATCGGTATCGGCGGTATTTTTCGCAACCTGCGCACGATTCCGGTCATGCTCGATTTCGCGGCGGATGTTCGCGAAGGATGTCCTGACGCGCTCTTCTTGAACTATACGAATCCGATGGCCGTCCTCACGAACGTCATGAACAAGCACGGCGACGTTAATACGGTCGGGCTATGCCACAGCGTGCAGGACTGCATTCCGCGGCTGTTCAGAGACCTGGGCATGGACCAGACGGGCGTGAAGGCCAAGATCGCCGGCATCAACCATATGGCGTGGCTGCTCGAGGTGTCGAAAGACGGGGTCGATCTGTATCCTGAGATCAAACGCCGCGCCGCCGAGAAGCAGAAGGAGAAACACTGGGACATGGTACGCTACGAGATCATGCTCAAGTTCGGCTACTACAACACCGAATCGTCCGAACACACGGCGGAATATCATCCCTACTTCATTAAGAAGAATTACCCCGATTTGATCGACAAGTTGAACATCCCGCTCGACGAATATCCGCGACGTTGCGTGGAACAGATCGAGAGCTGGACAAGAATGCGCTCCGAGCTCGTGAACAATGCGAATCTCGAGCATTCCCGCTCGCATGAATACGCTTCTTACATCATGGAAGCGATCGAGACGGACGTGCCGTTCAAGATCGGCGGCAACGTGATGAACACGGGTCTCATCACGAATCTGCCGCGCGAGGCGTGCGTCGAAGTGGCGTGCCTCGTCGATCGGAACGGCGTCACGCCGACGTTCGTCGGGGATTTGCCTCCGCAGCTCGCGGCGCTTAACCGCACGAACATCAACACGCAACTGCTAACGATAGAAGCTGCGATTACGGGCAAGCGTGAACATATCTATCACGCGGCTATGCTGGACCCGCATACGGCAGCGGAGTTGTCGCTTGACGATATCGTCGCGCTGTGCGACGACCTGATCGAAGCCCATGGCAGCTGGCTGCCCGAGTTTCGGTAACGAAATAACAGCAATTCGACAGTTATAATCGCAAAGTATACTCGGTATGTCGAAGTAACAACCAATCGCTAGTTATTATAGGGTCATCGAGTTAAGTGGCCGGAATAGCGAGGAAATAACTGCAAATGGTTGTTAATCCACCACTGTAAACGGTTTTGCTCGAAATAACTGCAAATGGTTGTTACTGTACAGAAATGCATGGCGGCGCTTCGGAGAACATCCGGAACGCCGCCTTTGCTTCTAGACGTTATTCAGCCGCGTATGAGCGAACGCTTCGCGATAGGCGGTCGGAGTCACGCCGGCCAGCCGTTTGAACCACTTGGCGAACTGTTTATCGTCGTCGATGCCGACTCTCGCGGCCACCTCTTTCACGTGCAACTGCGTCCCCGCGAGAATTTCCTTGGCGGCCTCGAGCTTGATATCGTGGATATAGGCGAGCAAACCCGAACCGAATCTGCGCTTGAACATGCGGGAGAGGTAGTCCTTGTTGTAGCCGACGTGGGCGGCAATCCGCTCCACGGATATATCCCGATCGAGCGCGTGCATCCGCGTCCATTCCAGCAGCACGGGCAGCTTCGGGTCCATCGCGTCGAGTCTTTGCGAATCTTGCAGTTGCTCGGCCAGCTCAATGAGCAAGCAAGTAAGAAAATAGTCTCCGGCTCTCGAAATCCGATAGCCGCCGTTCGCCGCATGGAGCAGCTGCCGCGCCAAAATATGGATACGGCTCTGGTTCGAGCATTGGGCGTAACGGGGAATACGGGCGTCCGGCTCGCTGCCCCGTACGTCAGGAATCAGAAAGTGAAACCAATAGAAGGAAACCCCCGGCGATGAAAGCCGATAGCCCCGATGACGCTCGCCCGGCATCAGAAAAAGGATATCTCCGGCTTTCACCTCGTACATCCGCCCGTCCGCCTCAAGGAACACGACTCCCGAAACTCCGATGATCAGCTCGTAATCCGCGATTGTGCGATCCATATGCGACCACGTTTCGTCGGACATGAACTGTCCGCCCATATGCAGCCGGTAAGGCTCGTTCAAGATGAGGGGTATCAACTTAGCTCCGCTCCCTTTCGCGTTCAGAACTCCTATGATGAGGTCAGTTTTTGACACCTATTATACCCGATCGTCTACCGACAGGCGATAGCCGCATCTACTATGATAGATGTGCACGACAATTAACCATTCGGAGAGTGACAGTAATGGCTATCGTTCAACCATCCTCCACGCCCGCTCCTCTCGACTTAAGAGGCGTGTCCATCCAAGACGGCTATTGGTCTTCCTTCATCGGATTAGTTAGAAACACCGTCATTCCGTATCAATGGGAAGCGCTTAACGACCGGCTTCCGGATACGGAGCCAAGCCACGTCATGAGAAACTTCCGCATCGCGGCGGGACTCGAGAAAGGCGATTTCGGCGGGTTCTTCTTCCAAGACACGGATTTGTACAAATGGCTGGAAGCCGTCGGCTACTCGCTTGCCGCCGCGCCGGATCCCGATCTGGAGAGGATCGCCGACGAAGCGATCGATCTGCTCGCGTCCGCGCAACAGGCGGACGGATACTTAAATACATACTTTGCGGTAGCTCAGCCTGGCAGACGTTGGACGAATTTACTCGATTGCCACGAGATGTATACGGCCGGTCATCTCATCGAAGCGGCCGTCGCCTATTATCAAGGCACGGGAAAGACGAAGCTGCTGGACGTTGCCAAGCGCTTCGCCGACCACATCGATTCGCTGTTCGGAAGCGAACCGGGCAAGCTGCGCGGCTACGACGGCCATCAGGAGATCGAGCTTGCGCTCGTAAAACTATACGAAGTGACCGGCGAACCGAGGTATTTGAACCTCGCCAGCTTCCTTATCGACGAACGCGGGCAGCAACCGCATTTCTTCCTTGCGGAATGGGAGCAGCGCGGACGCGTTAGCGCCTGGTCTCCCGGCGTCGTTCAGAAGACTCCGCCGGCGCTCGCTTACCACCAAGCGCATCAGCCTGTCCGCGAACAAGAGGTTGCTGTCGGCCATGCCGTTCGAGCGGTGTATATGTACACGGCGATGGCGGATCTTGCGCTCCATAAAGGCGACGCCGGCTTGCTCGAAGCGTGCCGCCGCCTCTGGAACAGCATGGTCCGCAAGCAAATGTACGTGAACGGCAGCATCGGCTCCACGCACCACGGCGAAGCGTTCACGTTCGATTACGACTTGCCGAACGACACGAACTACTCGGAAACTTGCGCTTCGATCGGACTCATCTTTTTCGCTCGCCGCATGCTGCAATTAGAGATTAAGGGCGAGTACGGCGACGTAATGGAGCGCGCGCTGTTCAACACGGTTACCGCGGGAATGGCCGGCGACGGCCGAAGCTTCTTCTACGTCAACCCGATGGAAGTATGGCCGGCCGCCAGCGAAGGCAACCCGGGCAAGCACCATGTCAAATCCGTCCGTCAGGGATGGTACGCGTGCGCCTGCTGCCCGCCGAACGTCTCGCGCCTGCTCTCGTCCCTCGGCCAATACGTCTATACGTCGAGCTCCGATACGCTGTACACTCATTTATTCATCGGCAGCGAAGCGAACGTTACGCTGGCCGGACGGAACGTAAGCGTGAAACTAAGCAGCGAGCTGCCTTGGAAAGGCAACGTGTCGATAACGATCGGAGCTGCGGACGGCTCCGGAGCATTCACGCTCGCGCTGCGCGTGCCGGCATGGTCGAAGGGCTCTACCTTCGCGGTTAATGGCGAAGCCATCACGCCGGAAATCCGCGACGGTTACGCATACTTTTCCCGCGATTGGCAAACCGGCGACGTCCTGTCCGCCTTGTACGCCATGATGCCGGAGAGGATCTACGCGCACCCGAACGTCCGCGCGAACGCCGGCCGCGTCGCGCTGCAGCGCGGGCCGCTCGTGTACTGTCTGGAGGAGATCGACAACGGCGCGCCGCTCGCGAACGTCATGCTTCCGGCTGACGCGGACATCGAGATCGCGATGCGCGGCGACACCGTCGTGCTGCAAGCGGACGGCTGCCGACAGATCGAGTCCGACGCCGATCAGCTCTACCGTACCTCCGCCCCGCGTCTCGAGAAGCAGCGCATAACCGCCATACCGTACACCCGATGGGGCAATCGCGGCCAAGGCGAAATGCAAGTATGGATTCGGGAGAAAATATAGTTCTCATGCCAAGAGGCAGTCCATAAGGTCGCTCGTAGACCTTATGGACTGCCTCTTTATGGCGTGCCACACAACGTTACTTCGCCGCACTCACGGGTCACCGACGGATTAGCGTTGCCACACAACGTTACTTCGCCGCACTCACGGGACTCCGACGGATTAGCGTTGCCACACAACGTTACTTCGCCGCACTCACGGGACATCGCCGGATTAGCGTTGCCACACAACGTTACTTTGGCGCACTCACGGGACACCGACGGTTTAGCGTTGCCACACAACGTTACTTCGGCGCACTCACGGGTCACCGACGGATTAGCGTTGCCACACAACGTTACTTCGGCGCACTCACGGGTCACCGACGGATTAGCGTTGCCACACAACGTTACTTCGGCGCACTCACGGGTCACCGACGGATTAGCGTTACCACACAACGTTACTTCGCCGCGCTCACGGGACACCGACGGATTAGCGTTACCACACAACGTTACGTTGGCGTACTCCGTCCTGCGGCATATTAAAGAACCCGGCAGCGGCATTTCACAGCCCGCTCCGGGTTCTTCTTCATCCTATTTCAATTTCAGCACGACCACCGACGCGGCCGGCAAGCTCACCTTCAGCTTACCGCCCTTGAGCTCCGCACCGTTGAACGGTTGCGGGGCGACGGCGTTCGCTTGCTCGAACGTGTTGTGCGCGCGAATATCGCTTGCCGCCAGCAGCTTGCCTTCGACCGAATATCCGCCATCGAGGCCGCGAAGCTCCACTTCGATGTCCGCCGCTTCGGAAGGATTCACGTTGTAGAGGCTCACGTGGACGACGCCGTCCTTCTTGGACGCCGTTACGCCGACTTGCGCAAGGGAACCTTCCTCCCCTTCGAAACCGTATTGTCCGAATTCGCCATGCACGGCGAGCGCTTCCGCGTCCTGATGGACGTTGTACATTTGCAGCACATGGTACGTCGGCGTGCGCAGCATCCGGGAGCCCTCGGTCAGAATGACGGCTTGCAGCACGTTAACCATCTGAGCGATATTCGCCATCTGTACCCGGTTGCAATGCTTGTGGAAAATGTGCAGGTTCACGGCGGCGACTAAAGCGTCGCGCATCGTGTTCTGCTGGTACAAGAAGCCTGGATTCGTGCCCGGTTCGACGTTGAACCAGTTGCCCCATTCGTCGACGATAATGCCGACGCGTTTGTTCGGATCGTAGCGGTCCATCTCCGTGCTATGCCGGGTAAGCAGCTCGTCCATATACGCGGCCTTCTTCATCGTGACGAACCAGTCGCGATCGCCGAATTCGGTCGCCGCGCCTTTGTCCTGCCACGTTCCCGGCACCGTGTAGTAGTGCAAACTCAGACCGTGCATATGACGCTCGGACTTCTTCATGAGCACTTCTGTCCAACGGTAATCGTCCGTGTTCGCGCCGCCCGCGATTTTGTAAAGCTTGTTGTCCCCGTAATTGCGCGCGTACGTCTGGAATTGGTTGTACAGATCCGCGTAAAACTCCGGCAGCATGTTGCCGCCGCAGCCCCAGTTCTCGTTGCCGACGCCGAAGTACTTCAGCTTCCAAGGCTTATCGCGGCCGTTCGCCCGGCGCAAATTCGCCATCGGGGAATCGGCGTCCGATGTCATGTATTCGATCCAATCCGCCATCTCTTGAACCGTTCCGCTGCCGACGTTGCCGCAGATGTACGGCTCGGCGTCGATCAGCTCGCACAGTCGGAAAAATTCGTGCGTGCCGAAATGGTTGTTCTCGACGACGCCGCCCCAGTGGGTGTTGATCATCATTTTGCGGTTTTCTTTCGGACCGATGCCGTCCCGCCAATGATATTCGTCGGCGAAACAACCGCCCGGCCACCGCAGAACCGGAATTCGAAGCTCGCGCAGCGCCTCAATGACATCGTTGCGGAAGCCCTCCGTATTCGGAATGTCCGAATCTTCTCCAACCCATATTCCTTCATAGATACATCTGCCCAGATGTTCGGCGAAATGACCGTAAATGTTGCGGTTAATCGTACCGATGGTCCAATCCGCATGAACGACCGCTTTCATCATAACTAGATTGCCTCCTCCATAAAATTGGTTTTTCGTCGGGCTCGAACTAACTCGCCCTCCATAATTGTGGATTCCCATTGCTCGCGCACGGCCTGATTCGGATGCGGGCAGCTTTTGTCCTTGAACTTCGCCCGGAACGCGACCAAGCAGCCGCAATGCATGCACGTGGATTCATAAGATAAGCTTGCGCATTGCCGGCATGCTTCGAGCCTTTGCGCGTACAGCTTGTCCGACACGCTATCTTCGGCTTTTATCTTGGATAGCATGCGCGACATTTGCTCCTCGTCGACTTTCACGCTGGCTCTGCAGCCTTTGCAGTTGTCGGTACTGTCGATCGCGTCCACCAGCCTATCTTTCTTAATCACATCAAATTGTAGGGGATTGCCCCTGGGACAACAATCCATTATGATGGTTAAAAACTGACCTATCGTGCTTTTTGTCTATGCAAAGGAGTCGTCGCCTCATGCTTGAGTTAATAAAATGCGGTTATCGATATACGTATGCGAACGGTCTTACGATATCGCGTCCGAACGGCGCGGGTGACTATGCTTTCGTCTTTTTCAAAAACAAATCCGAGGTTGTTCTGAACGGCAAGTCCATAATCGCCGATAGCGACACCTATATCCTGTATCGACCGACTACTCCGCAGTTTTACCGGGAACACGATCTGCCTTACATCGATGATTGGTTTCATGCCGTAGGTTTGGAGGATCTGCTCGAAGAACTGAACTTTCCGCTCGACACGCTCATCCCGGCGGCCGATCCGCTGCTCATTTCCAGAAGCATAATGGAGATGCACCGCATCAAAAAAATGGGGGGACCGCACACCGCCCGGATTCTCGATTCCGAAATTCGGTCGCTTATTCTTAAGCTGAGCAACCTGCGCGAGATGACGTTGCTCTCCGATCGGCCGAACCGGTATTTCCGCCAGCTCTCCGAGCTGCGGGACGAGCTCTATAACGCTCCGCATAATCATCCGACGGTCGAAGAGCTGGCGTCCCGCATCAATATCAGCAAGTCCCACTTCCAACACCTTTATAAGGATCTATTCGGATGCTCCGTCGTTACCGACATGATCAACGGCCGGCTTGAATACGCCAAATACTTGCTGCAGAGCAGCTCGTTAACGGTGTCGGCTATCGCGGACAAATGCGGCTACGAGCACGAAACCCATTTTATGCGCCAATTCAAGAAATTCGTCGGCGTGACGCCCGGACGATTCAGATCGACGCCTGATAAAAATCCCTTGCAAGCGTGAAGGCTCGCAAGGGATTTGCCTTTTAATGATTCGGTTTATCCTGTATGACTTTAACCGCGTTCGTGATCTCCCGAAGCACGTCGGACTGCAGTTGAGTCTCTTGGTAGATCGCTTTGATATAGGCTTCGCCCGCCTGGCTGGACGTATAGTGCGGCGGCAGATGGTTAAGCGTTAGCAGTACGATGTCGAGTTGGCATTTGTCGCAGGCGCATTCGAGCAAGCCCGGTCTGACGAACCGGTCTTCGAACATGTTGCCGACGATCGGTTCCATAACGTTCATAACGTTAGATTCTCGCTTGAAGTTCATCTAGCACTCTCCTCGCTAGGGTTGCTATGGATAGATATCGTTCATTATATCATATCGGCTGCGAACGGCTAGCTTTAAAGCTTCAGGAGAGGTCCCAGATCGACTTTCCGCCCGGTCTTCGCGCTTTCGAGCGCGCCGAGCACCATCGCCATGCTATATCGGTTGTCCCGGCAATCCGTCTCGGCCAGCCGCCCTTGCTCCAGCGCCAAGAACATCTCGTCCAAGCAACCGCCATGCCCGGTCGCGATGCCTTCGGTCGCGTCAGGCTCCGGATCGATCCGGACATAGTCCCGAATAAACTTGCCTTCCTGCGGACCAGGCGCCAGCACTTCGGCGTAAGGCATGCCGTGACCGTCCCATATCGCCGTTCCTTTGTCTCCGACGATCCGCCACTGCGCTTCCCAAGACGTCGGCGCTCCTTCGGCGCACCAAGAACCGCGATAGTCGAACACCGAGCCGTCGGACATTTCGAAGATGCAGATCGCCGACGCGTTGCCCGCATACCACGAGCCTTTAGGATTGAACTCGTGACAGTAGACCGATACCGGGTTCGCGCCGGATATCAATCTCGCCTGATCGAACGTGTGGATCGCCATGTCGAGCAACAACGGGCTTTCCATCGCGTCCCGGAACCCTCCGAAATGCGCGCCGATGAAAAAATCCGCGCCGATGAAGCCGACTTGGCCGATCCGATCGGATGCGATCATCCGGCGAAGGGTGCGGATTCGCGGATCGTACCTGCGATTCTGCATAACCGCGTGCGTACGTCCCGTTCGCTCGGCTATCCGGACGATTTCGTTGCACTCTTCCAGCGTCTCGGCCAGCGGCTTCTCCCCGAACACGTTGCATCCGAGTCTCATCGCCGTGCTTGCGACTTGGAAGTGGCTGGCCGGAATCGTGACATCGAATACGACGTTCGCCGCCGTCTTCTCGATCGCCAGTTGAAGATCCGTGAACGTTCCGCAAGCCAGTCCCTTCTTCTCCCGCATCTTCTCCGCGAACTCCAGCTTAATGTCCACTAAAGCTACGATTTCCGTATCCGGCCGCTGCATCGCGTAATCGATCCATACATTGGACATTCCGCCGCAGCCGACGACAACCACTCTATGTTTAGCACTCATTCGATGACCGCCTCCCGTTATGATTTCAGACCGGATTCGGTACGAAAGATCCGCCCCGGCATCGTTTCAAGTAATTTAACGCATGCACTTGGCCCGTCATCTCCAGTTCGCCCTTGTAAACCGGATCGTGCCATCCTTCGATATCGATCGTACCCTGGTAGCCGGCCTGCATGAGGATCGTGATGATGTCGGCCCAGTTCGTATCGCCGAACCCCGGCGTGCGATGCCATACATAAGGCTTAGGACCGTGAATGCCGTATTCTTTCACGACGTCCCATGCGATCGTCGCGTCTTTGCCGTGCACGTTGAACACTTTGCCGACCCATTTGCGCAACTGAGGGATCGGATCGATCAACGATACCATCTGATGGCAGGGTTCCCACTGCAACCCGATGTGATCCGAAGGAATCGCGTTGAACATCATCTCCCAAGCGGTCGGATTATGCGCGATATTCCAGTCCCCGGATTCCCACGTCCCGCCCATGTCGCAATTCTCGAACGCGATTCGCACCCCTTTGTCCGCCGCCCTGCGGCCAAGCTCGCCGAAAACTTCCGCGTACCTAGGGATGGATGCGTCGATGGATTGTCCCGTCAGCCTGCCGGTAAAGCCGGCGACGATGTCCGTCCCGAACAGATGGGCATGATCGATCAACCGTTCCCAGCTCGCGAGGGTATCGGCGTTGTCGCCCGCGCCCGTTAGCGGATTCCCGAAAATGCCTAGGGACGAAACCTTGAACCCATGCTGATCCGCCAATTCGCGAACCTGTTTCGCGGTCTCCGCAAGGTTCGTATGGCCGGTCGTCTGCCAGAACGTCAAGCTATAGCTTTCGAAGCCGTGCGGGGCGATTTGCGGAATGACTCGTACCGCATCTCCGCCGCCCACCAGCGTGCCTATCCGAATTTGTCCTGTCGACATCTTGAATACCACTCCTATATTGATGTATCGTATCGGTTATAGGCTCATTATAACGCTCTATTGAAGCGCTTACCCTTCTAATCTTGTGCGAATATCGCAATATCTTGTGGAGTTGATCGAGGATGACTTACCCGAAGGAACTGCGGGAACAGACGACCATTGCCGACAAAGACCATCCGATCCATTTCTTCTTCAACGAATGCAAAGGCGCGACGATCAATCAATGCATTCTTTTCTTGCACTGGCACGAGCACTTCGAGATCATCGTGATGCAGAAAGGAACGGGGATCTTCCATATCGATAGCCAGCCTTATGAGGCAGCGCCCGGCGACGTGCTCTTCGTTCCCGCCGGAAGCCTGCACACCGGCTTTAGCACGTGCGAGGGCGACACCGCGTTTACCTCTATCGTGTTCAACAGCTCTCTTTTCCAGCACTGGGTTAACGATCCGATTCATTCCCGCTACGTTCTTCCTTATCTGGAGGGACGCGTCCGGCTCCCGGTTAAGCCGTCCTCGGTCGTGCCATCGTGCGACGAACATTATCCTTTGCTTGATCGCGCCGGCGAGGAGTTCGCGGCCAAGCGGCCAGGCTATCAGCTCGTCGTCGTCGCGCAGCTTCATATGTTATTGACGTATCTATCGAGAACGTTCCTTCCGCAGCAAGAATTAAGCAAGCTAGGCCGCCGTCCCGTTCACAATGGCGAAAGATTCAAAACGCTCATCCGATCAATCGAGAGTAATTTATCGGCGAAACATACCGTCGAGGACGCCGCTAGACAACTGAGTCTGAATCCCTATCATTTCTGCAAGCTGTTCAAGAAGTTGACGGGACGCACGTTCATCGAATACGTGAACCTGTGCAGGGTTAACGAGGCCGAGCGTCTGCTGCTAGAAAGCGAGTTGTCCGTGACCGAGATCGCAGGTCTCGTCGGCTGCGACAATCCGAACTATTTCACGAAGCTGTTCAAGCAGTATCGCGGAACGACTCCTTCTCGATATCGGAAATAGCGGAATCACCGTCACATACCTCCGCAAGATTTTCGGAACACCTGTAAACATACAGTTAGTCGCCAGCTCATGGGCAGAAACGAAAAAACACCCGCTAAAGTGCAGGTGTTGGGAAAGACGATTAAGCTATCCGAAAATGATCGTTCGATTACCCGTATTATCGCATGTACTCATGAATGTACGATTATTTGTTCGGGAATAACTGCATCATCGCAGGCAATTTGTAGAATTTGGCTGCGTTGCGACCGTATAAGGCCGCGCGTTCCTGCTCGCCCCAAGCGCTTGGAATCGCCCGTTCGAGCACGTCTACGACTTCATCGTACTCGGCGGCCAGCAGACAGACCGGCCAGTCCGAGCCGAACATGACGCGATGCGGACCGAATAAAGCGAGTACGTGCCGGATGTACGGCTGGAATTGCTCCGGCTTCCAATGGAGATGATCGGCTTCCGTCACCAAGCCCGACAGCTTGCAGTAGATGTTCGGATGCGCCGCCGCGCGTTCCATCTGTTCCGCCCAACGATCGAACGAACCGGATGCGATAGGCGGCTTGGCGATATGGTCGATAACGCCTCTAAGCCCGGGCGCTTCGTTCAGCAGCAGGTTCAGCGATTCCAACTGATCCGACTTCAAGAGAAGATCGACCGGCACGTCTTCCCGCGCGTATTCGCGAAGCGCGCCAACGACAGCCTGCTTCAAGACTTTCGACGCTTCGGGCATTTCCTGGATCATCATCCGGAATCCGACGAATTTAGGGTGCTGCTTATAACGTTCGTAATGGTTGCGATGCGAGGGGTTGAACAAATCCAGCCAACCGACGACGCCTAAGATCGAATCCGTACGATCCGCAAGCGCAAACAAGTATTCCGTCTCCTCTACCGTCGGCGCGGCTTGCACCGCGATCGTCCCTGCAATGCCGTGCTTGCTCAGATGTCCGGCCAATTGTTCCGGCAAGTAATCCCGGTACAGCTTCGGCATCTCCGGCGTAATCCAACCGTAGTCTCCGCGCTCGATGGTCCAATAATGTTGATGAGAGTCAATCCGCATTCTCGTTACCTCCCCAGGTTATCTTCTATCTCTTATTTTACAGATTCAATTAGGAATATAAAATAGCAATGAAAGGTCTTTAGCTTGGGATAAAAATTCGCCGATGTCGAAACCTAAGCGGTACTTAGAGGAGGTACTGCTTACGATGATCAAATTCCAGCCTTTGCACAATAGCCGGACGAAAGGAAGCCTCTCGGATAAGTTAACGTCGGCCGAAGTGGGGAAGCTATGGGCGACCTACATGGGGAACAGCATGGCAAACCGAATATTCCCTTACTATCTGCGCAACGTGGACGATAACGAAATCCGCAACGTTCTGGAGAAGGCGTATCGGCTAACCGAGCGATTATTGAATACGATCACGGATCTATTCGAACGCGAAGGGCATCCGGTCCCGCTCGGCTTCGACGACAAAGACGTGAATGTCGGAGCTCCGCGTCTTTTCGACGACGAATTTTATTTGCATTACCTGAAGTACACAAGCAAAGCGGGCATTAGCATCTATAGTATCGCCGTACCGCTCATGAGCCGACTCGACGTGCGCGACTTCTTCACGGATTGCATGACGTCTACGGTCGATCTGATGAACGAAGTCAACGATCTGCTCGACACCAAGGGTTTCTTGATCAAGCCGCCGTTAATACCGACGCCGAACAGCACCGATTTCGTTCAAAAACAGTCGTTCCTTAACGGTTTCTTCGGAGACATCCGGCCGCTTTCGGCGCTCGAGATCACCCATATTTACGACAACGTCCAGAATAACGCGATCAGCAGCGCCGTGCTTACCGGCTTTCGCCAATCGGCCAAAACCGAGCAGGTGCGCAATTTCTTCGAAAGAGGCAAAGAGATCGCGCAAAAGCATATTCAGGTATTAAACAAACTGCTGCAGAAAGACGACCTGCCTACCCATCCGGTGCTGGATCACTTGGTTACGGATTCAACCTTCTCGCCGTTCTCCGACAAAATCATGTTATTCCACAAGGTCGACATGTTCATCGTGCGCATTCGCACCTACGGCAACGCCTTGGCGTTCAGCGCCAGGCACGACGTGGCATCGGTGTTCGTCAGGTTTATGGCGGAGATCGGCAACTACGTGGAGGATGGCGCCAATATATTGATCGATTTCGGCTGGATGGAGCAACCGCCCCAAGCGGCGGATCGCGACGCCGAGGCTCTGTTGTGGAGCATCGCCCTACCCGGATTCGGCCAATTTCGCAACGGCAAATACGTGAAGGGAATCCTGCTCATCCTCTTGGAATTCGCGATTAACGTGCAATCCCACTTAAACATGGTCATTATTTCCAGCCTTCATGGCAACATTCGGAATGCGATCAACCAGACAGATTACCAATGGCTGATGTTCTATCCTTGCGTCTATATGTTCGGGATATGGGACGCGTACAAGGACGCCGGGGGCGGAACGAAGCCGTACGCCGTATTCCCTTACGTGTTCGGAGCTTTCTTCGCTACGATCGGGATCGTTTATTCGCAAGACTATCTCGGGGCCATGTGGTTGGGGATATGCGGACTGGCGGTCGGCATCGCGGTCGGCATCGTGCTTCGGGCGATGTTTTCGAAAAAAAGACGGAGCCCGCTAAATAGCTAAGCTCCGTCCCAGATTATGATTCGATGCCTTTGATCCATGCATCCACTTTATCCGAGTGGCTGTTCACCCAATCCTTAGCTGCTTCTTCCGGCGACTTCCCTTCCCGAATGGCGACCATCACGCTCTCCATGTCCGAGGCTTCCCATTGGAATCGGTCCAGGAACGTATAGGCGCTTTCCATGTCGTCTTTCAGCCCTTTACGGACCATCGTATGAATTTGCTCGTCTCCTCCGTAGACGCCCTTAGGATCATCCAAGTATTTCAAATCCATCTTGGCGAACTTCCAATGGGGCGTCCATCCGGTCACGACGATCGGCTCTTGGTTGTCGTAAGCTTTCTGCAGCTCTTGCGCCATGGCGGCGGACGAGCTCTCCACCAGCTTGTAATCTTTCAGTTCATAATCTTGAAAAGCTTGCTCGGTTGCCATCATAATACCGGCTCCGGGTTCGATGCCTATGATTTGTTTCTTAAGCGAGGAAGCCGTCTCCGGTTGATTCAGATCTTCGATGGACTTGATATCCATATAAGCGGGAACGACTAATCCGATTCTCGTACCGTCGAGATTCACTCCCAAATCTTCGACTTTGGAAGAATATTGTTCCAAATACGAAGCATGAGTGCTCGGCAGCCATGCGGCGACCATCGCATCGGCGCTGCCGTCGGCGATTCCCGCCCACATCGGACCGGCGTCAACCTGCAGCATTTCCACCTTGTAGCCTAGCTTGGATTCCAACACTTCCTTTACTACGTTCGTGCTCGCGATTTCGGAATCCCATGCGACGTACGCGAGCTTGATCGATTTATTATCCCCGTCCTTCCCCGAACATCCGGCTATGACGGCCGCGATAAGCAACATGGTCAACAATAAATTCCACTTTTTCATATCCTAACACCCCATATCTATTATTTCTTGAACGCGTTTTGCGTCAAGCGATCAAGCAAAATGGCCATGATGACGATCGCAAGGCCGGCCTCGAAGCCTACGCCGAGCTTCACTTGCGTTACCGCTCTGTATACCAAAGCGCCTACTCCTTGCGCTCCGATCATCGAGGAGATGACGACCATCGACAAGGAGAGCATGATCGTCTGATTAATACCGGCCATAATGGTGGGCATGGCGAGCGGCAACTGCAATTTGTACAGCTTCTGCGCAGGTGTCGAACCGAAAGCGTCCGCCGCCTCGATTAATTCGCTCGGGACTTGCCGAATACCGAGATTCGTCAACCGTATCGTCGGGGGAATGGCGAAAATAATCGAGGCGATAACGCCGGGTACCGCTCCTAGCGAGAAAAAGGTGACCGCAGGCAACAAGTAGACGAAGGCCGGCATCGTCTGCATAAAGTCGAGCACGGGCGTTACGATATTCCGGACGGCATCCTTCCTCGCGCACATAATGCCGATCGGCACGCCTGCGACGATCGACAGCAGCGCTGCCGTTAACACCAGCGCCAGCGACTGCATCGACGGCTCCCACAGGCCGAGATTATCGATGAGCAGCAGGCCGACCAACGCGAACAGCGCGATTTTCCATTTCCCTGCCCAATAAGCCAATGCGGTTAGGAGTACGATCAGAATGATGGCGGGAACGGACACCAACACGGTCTCGATGCCTTCTACCAGCGAGCCGATCACCGAAGTGATCACGTCGAAGATCGGGCCCGCATGGTCCGTTAGCCAGTCTTCGAAGCTTTCGATCCATTCCCCTAGCGGGATTTTCGGTATATTCATATCGCTGCGCCTCCTTCCGGAACGGCGTTGCCCGCAAGGGCGGAAAGAACCGCGCCTTTAATGATGATTCCTCTCAATTTGCCCCGCTCGTCCACGACCGCTACCGGGAATTTCGCTTCGGCCATCATTTCGAACAGCTCGCTCAGGATCGTGTCCGGCGACGCCCACGGGATAGGCTTCTGCATGACGTCTTCAATCGATTTGTTCTCCTTCACGGCTTGCGAAGCTTCATCCGCCGTAATGAGACCGAGCAGATTATGCTCTTTGTCCGTCACGTATAGAGTGGAAACCCGGTTGTCTCTCATGAGTTGCAGAGCAACGCGGGGGCCGCGTTCCGGCGTAACGGTTTCCGGCTTGATCATGACGTGCGCGGCGGTCAACACTTTGGACAGATCCACGTCCTCGACGAATCGTTCGACGTATTTGTTCGCCGGCTGGATCAAGATTTCTTCCGGCGTTCCGATCTGCACGATGGCGCCGTCTTTCATAAGCGCGATCCGGTCTCCGATGCGCAGCGCCTCGTCCAAATCATGCGTGATGAATATAATCGTCTTCTTCATCTTGGCTTGCAGCAGCAGCAACTCATGCTGCATATCTTTGCGTATAAGCGGATCAAGCGCGCTGAACGCTTCGTCCATGAGCAGAATGTCCGGATCGTTCGCTAACCCTCGGGCTAATCCTACCCTCTGTTGCATCCCGCCGCTCAATTGGTCTGGAAAGCTGTTCTCCCAGCCCTCCAATCCCACTAGCTTTAACGCGTTCCGCGCCAGCTCCGTTCTTGTCTTCTTATCGATCCCTTGTATTTCCAAGCCGAATTCCACGTTGCCGAGTACGTTTCTGTGCGGAAATAAGGCGAACTTCTGAAACACCATCCCAATATTCTTCCTTCGCAGTTGACGAAGCTCCTCGGCGTTCATTCGCACGATATCCTTGCCGTTAAACAGAATTTCGCCGGCGGTCGGCTCGATCAAACGGTTGATCATTCGGACCAATGTAGACTTGCCGCTTCCCGACAGCCCCATGATGACGAATATCTCGCCCTTCTCGATGCAGAAGCTTGCTTGATTAACTCCGACCGACATGTTCGTCTCTTTCATAATCTTCTCTTTGGACCAACCTTCGTTCAGCAACTGCCTGGCTCGGATAGGTTCATGGCCGAATATTTTCGTGAGCTGGCTTACCTCGATGATGGACATGTCCACATCCTCCTTCTAGATGAAATAAAAACCAGCTAATGTTTGTCAAGCTTTAGTGTGTTGGCCGGACAGCAAGAACCTGATATAATTTTACCGCACACCAAATAACCTCCATTGGCGTGGAGGGTTTTGGTTAAATATGGTTTATGCTTGGTAGGGCTGGCCCTTCTTCAAGATGGCGTAGATGTGATGCAGTAGCTTGTTGGCGCAAGCAATCACCGTCACCTTGTAGGGCTTGCCCTCTTCTCTTTTTTTGTCATAATATCCTCGAAGTCTCTCGTTCGTACTTCCCCTGAGTCCGCACTGTACGGCCAGATATAACGCTCTGCGTAACCGCTTTGAACCTCGCTTTGTTATTCGATTGCTTGTGGCCACAAACTGTCCTGAGCTGTAAACACCTGGATCTAGCCCCGCATATGCGACCAGTTGCTTTGCATCCCCGAACTGCTGTGCGTCCCCAACTTCCGATATGATCGTTGCAGCAAGTTTATCGCCCACCCCTGGGATACTCTTAACAAGCCCCACTTCTGGCAGTTGTTCTGCTAGCTGTTTCATCTGCTTCTCAATCGCTTCGAGTTGCTCCTGCATGGAGAGAAGCAACGATACCATGCTTCTCAGCATCTGTATCTGAGTAGCGCTTTTCTTGCTCTTGCTCCATTGCTCATAGATGACCTCTAAATGCTCGACTTTCGTTCGAATCCAGGATGTCGAGCGCGATTTACCTGCTTGCTTTCGAATGGCTTCTTCCCATTCTTGATCCTGACCGGACAAACAAACCTGCAATGTAGCAAGCGCTGTAACTGAAAACAAATCGTAAAACACACTCTCAAAGGTTGGAAACATCTGATCCAACAACGCACGCATATTGAGCTTTGCCTGTACATATAGCGAAGTGATGAATTCATGTTGCCGAGTCACATGCTGAAGCTCCGTATAGCACTCGTTCCAGCTCCGATGCGGCTCTACATCGCCTCGATAGTACATTTCGGCTAGATGCCAAGCATCTGCTGCATCCGTTTTTACTTTGCGGAGTTGCGCGCTCTTGGCGCGTTTGGACAGCAAAGGATTGATGATGAAGTGTTTAACTCCGATGTCCGCCAAATACGCTACGATAATGCGATGATAATGACCAGTTGCCTCGAGTATGACAACAGGTTCCTTTTTGGTACGCTCCTTAAGCTCTTGAATCACGTTACCAAGTCTGCTGAACCCGTTTTCTGTATGCCGAATTGTTTCCGGCCTTCCGTGTGCTTCATTTCGTCTGACAAACGCTTGAAATACGCTCGCTCCTTTTGATACATCCAGTCCGATAACCGGTTCCATGTCAGCACCTCCTGATGTAAAATTAGCCGGCAATCCCACGATGGTTCCAAACCCATAGCTTCGCTTGTGATGCGAGGTCAATTGCCCCAACCAGCTCAAACATGGTCATTGGAGGTAGTGGGAGAACAGTTTTTATTACGGGGTCACTACCCCAAAAAGAGCCACGTTCTCCCGGCTACCGCCATCATAGAACGCCTATAAAAATAGGCCAACCAGAAATCTCTGGTTGACCTGATAATACGAAAAGACCCTGACTAGGGTCGTAAGTGAGTTCCGTGTCGACCGGATACACAAACCGTACAACGACTATAACACGGCTCTACCTAATCTGACAACTTTATAATTATTATTAAGTTGTTAGTTGGATGAGATTGGGGCACAAAAAAGAGCCCGTACGTAACGGACTCCAGCACATGAACGGATAGGAAATTAGGTTTGGGAGCGCGTCTGGTTGAGAAATTGCTTCGTTCTCTCGTACACCTTGTCGTCTCCGACTACGACCAGCACGTCATCTTCCATAAGGACGACGTGCGGACCGGGAGAGATCGACACGTTCGTTCCCCTGCGAAGCGCTATGATCGTGGCGCCGGTATTCTGCCAGAATGCCAGATCTCCGATCGTCATGCCTACAACGTGGGAATCCGAACGGATTCTGAGCTCGATCGGATTGTAAGGTTTGAGATTCTGCAAGCGGTCCGACGCTTCGATGATCTCGACAAGGAGCGATTCGAACTTCCGGTCGATCGCTTGTTTCTCTCGCAGCAATAGCTGCAAATCTTGTTTAAGCGAGTACACGGATTTCAAATAATCGTGCTTCGTAATGTACTCGTACGCATGCCGGCTCGACACGATGGTGATTTCTTTCCCTTGCGCAACCGATACGATGCTCTCTTCCTTCAGCAATCCGATGGCTTTCCGTATCGTTTCGGGAGATACATGGTATTGCCCGGCAAGCAAGGAACGACCGGAAATCTTGCTGCCGACCGGTATTTCTCCGCTTACGATTCTTTGCGCGATATCGAGCGCGATCGATTTATAACCCGCCTTGTCCGATTCCGACATCCGACTGATTCTTCCCCTTGGCCGACTTAAGTCGCAATGATTATTAAATCAAGCATACGCTTCTTCATTCGGAAAGTAAACGGGATGGATCATGACCGGGAACGGGGGAGCGAAGAGGCGGGCTTCGCCTTGAAATCGTAACCCTTAAGCTCCTCTCCCGTCATTTCCTCGCCTGATCCTTCGTTCGTCGTTGACGTATCGGCCGGGGCAACGCTGCCCACATTGCCGATAATGACCGTGCCTTCGTTCTTTACGATAATGATTCGTCCGATATGGCAAGGCATGAACGATCATCTTCCTTTACGGTTCTAGTCGTCGTACATGCCTCTATTGTATGTGGCTGCTCTCGCGTCCGCGTTGGCTTTTCCAACGGTTACGGGAGCCTATTCACGCAATACAAGAAACTCGCACTTCAATACTGATTCGGCTTAATGTTTATTTTGAAATAAGCCACATTCTCAATCTAAAGAAGTTCATACGCAATATCATATCTTCTAGCGAGTTCAAGCAGTTTTGTCTTCATTTCGTAGGCTTGTGCGGGACTTAATCTTCCTTTGTCTTCAAGTTGCAACTGATGCATCATGTTTTTCAGTAAATAAGGAATCTCTACTTTGTGCTTATGGCTGTAGAGATCAATATTCACTAATAACATAGTCTTTTCATAAATCCGCCCAGGAGCATGCCAATTAAAATGATGAAGGAATTTCTGAATCAATTGTCCATAGTTGGAAAGTATTTTCCCGTGAATAAATATGCATTCCATTAAACGAATCATCATCTCTCCATGTATACTCTTGTGATTATTCCCCTTTTTATAGTCTATTAAATCCAATAGTTCGGATGCCCTTGCACAGTTTTCCTCAGTATCTCCGAATCTCTTTATTAGTAGCTCTAAATACTTAATATCCAACTCGTGATGCTTCATCAAACTTGAACTGTGTTTTCTGTTCATGTATTCATAATATTTACTCTCCCCAAATTGATTGTCCATATCAGGTCCTTCAAATATCCTAGAAGCTATGCACAGTTCGACAAATCGAATGAATAGTTCAACAGGGAGACGATTTGAATCATAAAACTCCTTATAGAGCACGTCGTAATAATAACGGCACGCGTCATCTATTCCAAATACAAGTGCAAGTTCAAACAACTCCAATTGCTGCTTACCGCCTAAGTCATGGAAATCAATCTTATAAAATGTCCTTCTCACTACTTCCATGATTCGACCTTGGAGATTCATATTAATACGGCTTATAAGCTTAAGTATCTCAATAGTATCATCGTTATGAACGGTATCATTCAGTAAACTTTCAATCAAATCGCCTGCATATCTTAGCGTGTACTTGCTATCGAGGTGGCTCGTAATCAGCAAGCTCAAAAGACGAAGCCTTTGGGACGGAGAAGCCTCGGTCAGCACAGCCGGCATTACCAACTCGATGATCCACCAAAAGTTAGGATGGCCTCTTTGAAGCCTTTCGAGAACATCGATATAATCGGTCCCGGAGTCAAGGTTTAAATATACCCATCTCTCCCAAAAATGCTTGGAGAACTTGCGTACATCTTGTGACCTCAGAAACCTAGCCATTAACCTGCTTGAAGTAAATTCCTCACTAGAGAAATCGAAGATGCTCTGCAACCAATTGATAAACTCCCTTTCCGGAATATTCTTCCGACGAAGTATATAATCATACCTCGTATGAAGAACATCCAGCGCTAGTGGAATCATCCCTTGCTTTTTAAGCACAATTTGTCCAATTCGCTCTAAATCCACCTCGTTTGAGTAATAATAATTTAGTAAAGTGTGATAATCGTTCTTAGAAACAGCAGCGTAGCTTCCAAAGTAATCATGGATCTCTCGATGAGATTTTTTGAATAACCTTAACCTTCCCGAATCTATTCTCACATCGGCCCACTCTGAAAGTTTGCCAGCAGCCAAATGATTTCCTGCCAAGTTCCACAATTCCACCATTTTTGTCCACCATAAAAATTCTCCGGTCACAGGCCATTCGTCTTGTGTCATCCGACCGCTGGCTTCGACGCCGGAGGCAATATTCCTGATTCCCTCTCCAGTTTCAGAGAAAATATTTAGCGTTACATCAATCGCAGCATCTTCACTCAATGCCAATAATAATAACACCATATTTTGCGTATAAATAGCCAAATGCTCCAGTATGGGCTTGGGAGAAATCAGATTGATCCCGTTTGCAGGAAACGGAAGTTGGCCTGTCCCTTTTACTGATTTGGCAAATTCGTTTTTAATCCATTTTCTTAATTCGGAATTATTTTCACTTATGACATTATGAGCATGTTCCATGAAAAAGGAGACAATCTTAGTATGCTTATGCAACCAGTTATAGCCATAACAAAATCGGAAGGTTTGTTCATCGCCAAGCGCAGAATCTTCTCGTTCTCCCCGTTTTTGCGCTATACGCAACAGAAAATCCGCCGTTAAAAACTCTCCGAAGGTTTTATGTAGAAATTCATAATGGTACAACTCATTGCCGGTTTGTCCCGTTGCCTTATTCTCGTGAATGAAGAAAAATCCTCCGAAGATTTTCTTGGCATCAAGCTCGTGGTCACCCAGACCGAATTCTTGTAATTCCTTTGTTAGATCCTTGCCACTGTGACTGGTCTCATCGTGAATAAACATCATAAAGGCTATCAGCCCTATCCGAAGTCGGAAATTCTCCATTTCCTTCTCTTGCTGCAAAAGAGTAAGATCGATGAAATCTTGATCTTTATTTAATTGTCTTAACGTGAACTTGATAAACAATTTATCATATAACTTAGAACGGTTGAAATCCGCATCCTTAGCGTCCTCTTGCAATTCTGAATGTTGATAATCATAAATGGCTAGCAGTAGCAGCAACAGGGGCTCCTTGGATAATTCCTCCATATGTTCATTTTCCGGTATTTGAAAGCGCTTGAACCCATCTTTTCTCTGAATCCTGTTCCACCGTTCTACCCATTGATCCTTCCGTTTTTTATCGAAACTGTTAAGTTTAATAATTATTGTCCCTTCCGGTATTCTTACTTCTTGCATAATGGATAGCCTACTCGTAATAATTACTCGCAGACAAATATTATGCATATCATATGCCTTTTCTTGAAACTGCTGAATTTTGGTCAAGTATCCGTTTAACTCCGTAGCCGAAACTTGAAGCAACTCGTCAAATCCGTCTAAGATCACAACTGGAATCCTGTTCTGAAACTCTTTCGCCCAATCGAACCAGTCTACCGCAGCGCCTGCCTCAATAGACTGCTTTAATCCCTCGTCTATATGACTTTTCACATCGCTATGACTAGACCTTACATCCCTCAATTTGATAAAGAAAGGGACAAAATCCTTATGGTCGCATAACTGAGAGGCCAACATCTGACTAAGCATGGATTTTCCCGCACCCGGATTGCCCAGGATTAGTATCGGCTTATGTGCATTCAACGGCTCCATTAACGATCGGTGAAGTTGGCTACCAATATTTTCACCACGGACAATTCCATTTGAGGCGTCTTCCCAGAACTCCGAAGATAAGTAGTTTTTGGACTTGCCTGAATACTGAATGAGGGTATAGCTTTGCGGAATGTACATTTGTTCATTTGTAGGATTTGCCATTCCAGCGAGATCATCGTTTGAAATAATGGTCTTCCCTGCATATTTACGCAGAATATTGTGGTGGGCTGCGATTTTATCGAGCCGCTCATTGCTCCCACACTCCGATAACGATAGAGTATGCCTTGTAAGCCACGGGACATCCTTCAATGGAGGCGGTTGCAAAGAAAAGCTCCCGGTAAACTCATCTTTATGCAATAACTCGATTTGAGCAATAATTTTATTTAGCTTACTCTCGATGCCGGCTGCCATTTCAGCTGTTTCCGTTATCTTATCTTTCCAAATACCCAAAAAGTGCTCTTTCTCTGAGAGATCCACCCACCATCCGAATTCCGGGAATTCCTCAACTAAACTTAACAAATAAGCATTGTAATAATGCTTTGCGATCCGGATACTTTCCTCAATGATTGTGAGGTTGTCGTCCTCTTTCACACTGTCACGCACGATAAAATCCAAAAAGACCTTGCCCAAAGGTCTGAAAATTTGCTCTAAATAGTTATCCACGCCAGATTGATCACCGTTAGCAGGCAAACTTACTTCCACGTCTGCAAGATATTGATAAGTCTCTTGCTCTAGCTTCATTAATTCAAGACGATCCTCGTCTGTGATGTCTATACGGTCTGCATGGCCATGAAAAACTGGAAGAAGTCTGTCAATGAAAGAGTCCCGGGCTGCGAGGTGTATAAGTATTAGATGAGCCAAACTAAGTTTATCAGCTTGCTCTCGAGCATTTAGTTCTCGACACTTATCCTGATAATTTAAATTATTTGAAAGATGATTCAGAATATTACCAGGCTTCATGGACATGAGTCCAACACCAGTTGATAGATTTTCTATTGCCGCAGGAATATCTGGGGCTAGGAGAACAGATGCAATCGTCCCCGAAGTTATAAGACAATCTGCCAAACTGTTGATTCTGTCCTTCGTACTTTCATTTTCGTTCTCCTTTAAATAATCTACCAATTCAGATAACGTCTTTTGATGTTTCATCCTATTTTCCCTCGATTTAGGTAGGTTTCCTTACACTATTGTTGTTTCTACAAAATCTTACAAATTCCTCTTGAATATCAATTTTACGTACGAATGATTATAAAAAAGTTGCCCTATGTAGATGAAGCCTATGTTTGACTTAGCTAACATGAAAGTATTCAAGTTATTATTCTGAATCCAAAGTAAGTAAAATAAGCACAATTCGGTTGTCTCAGTGGACAACCGAATTGTGCTTATTGGCAAATTTTTGTTCAATATTATTTCCATATAATTGTTCACTAAGTATTATGATGGCTATGGATGTTCTTGTTCTTTCCCTGTGCCGTCATTATCAACCGGATTGTACAAGCGATTCTTAACTGCACGAAGTACTGCTCGTTTCACAATATCGTCATTTATCTACTGAATAACTGCATCGGGTACCTCTAATTATCGCTTATACCGTCAGAACTCTCTTTTTCTACAGACTAGCTGCACTTCGTACCGTTAACAGCTCAAGGAGTATCCCATCGATTGGAATACCTGCACTTCATACAGTTAGTGTCGAGCGATGACGCTGAGTTGGCCAAGTTGATGACTACAAAAAGGTGTCCCTCGGTCGAATGGACCTTTGGGACACCCTTATGATGCTTATTTTAAGAACACTTGCTATATCCGCAGTTGCCGCAAGTCTTACAGCCTTCTACGTTCAGCAGCGATGCCGATCCGCAGGACGGACACAGGTCCTTCGACGTGTAAGCCGCTTTCGGTTTCTCCGCGAGCACGTTGTAAGGCGCAGCCGACGCGGACGTCTCCGCCGCTGCGGCATGCTCGTGGTCGAAGATGCCCGCGTGCTGCTCGAGCGCCTTGGCTACGGCGTCGGCGATCGACTCGACGCGGTTCGGACCGAAGCCGACTGCGCCGGAGCCGCCGATGCCCTTAAGGTGCTTCACGAGCAATTGCACTTTGTCGCCGTGGTCGCCGTACCGGAGGAACAGCGAGCAGACGCGGCCGAGCGCTTCCGCCATCGCGAATACGTCGGAGCCGGCTTTGCCCACGTTCAAGAAGATTTCGCCCGGCGTGCCGTCGATGTCGTTGACCGTAATATAGGCCATGCCGAACGGCGTATTGTATTTGTAAGTCGCGCCGCGAAGCACTTTCGGACGGGACTTGTATTGCTTGTCGAACGATTGCTGCTGCGCAGGCGTAACGGAGACGTTCAGGGACGCTCCCAGCGAGTTAACCGAATCCGCTTCCTCAGGCGTAGCCGCAGCCGGCACTTCGACCGCAGGCGCTTCCGCTTGTGGAGCTTCTTCTTTCTTCTCTTCCTTCGCCGTGCTCAGAACTTGCACGTCGCGGCTGCCGTCGCGGTAAATCGTAACGCCTTTGCAACCGAGGTCGAATGCGAGCTCGTAGAGCTCCTTGGTCTCTTCGATCGTGAAGTCCGCAGGGCAGTTCGCCGTCTTGGAGATCGAGCTGTCGACCCAACGCTGGATCGCCGCTTGCGCGCGGATGTGATCCTTCGCGGATAAATCCATCGCGGTGACGAACCACTCCGGCAGCTCTTCGCCCGGATGGGCGTCTTTCCATTCTTGCGCGACCGGAACGAGCTGTTTATCGAAGCCGAGACGGCTCTGACGGTAGAACTCGAACGCGAAGTACGGCTCGATGCCGGTAGAAGTGCCGACCATCGTGCCCGTGGAGCCCGTAGGCGCCTGGGTGATGACGGTTACGTTGCGCATGCCGCGTTTCTTAACCGCTTCGCCGACTTCCGGAAATACGTCGACCATGTTCTTCATGAAACCGGATTGCAGGAACGGCTCCAGATCGAACGCTTCGAACGAACCTTTCTCCGCCGCGATTTCCGTGGAAGCAAGGTAAGCTTCGCGAGCCATGAAGCCGTAAAGCTTGTCAAGGAATTCCAAGCTCTCGGGGCTGCCGTAACGAATTTCAAGATGGATCATCAGCTCGGCCAGACCCATCGTTCCGAGACCTACGCGACGCTCGTTCTTCTGGTTGCGCTCGTTCTCCGGGAAGTGGTAAGGCGTCGTGTCAATGACGTTATCCAAGAAACGCGTGGAGTAACGAACGACGCGGGACAGCTCATCCCATGCGACGTCGTGCTTCTCCGCATCGTAGAACTTGGACAGGTTGATCGCCGACAGGTTACATACGCCCCAAGCCGGAAGCCCCTGCTCGCCGCACGGGTTCGTGCAGATGATCGGGTTGAAATACCAGCTATTGGACATTTGGTTGTAATATTCCATGAAGACGACACCCGGCTCTGCCGATTTCCAAGCGCTCTCGATAATCGTGTGCCATACGTCGCGCGCGCGAACGGTACGGAAGTGAACGACATTCTTGCCAAGCTTCTTCCACTTGTCCAGATCGCCATCCCACAGCTCGTTATATTCAGGATCCTTGGTGTCGGGGAATACGAGCTCCCACTCCAAGTCTTCCTTAACGGCCTTCATGAAGCCGTTGCTTACGCAAACGGACAAGTTCGCGTTCGTGACCATGCCCGGGGTTTGCTTGACCGTAATGAAGTCGAGCAGGTCCGGATGCCAGTCGTTGATCATGAGCATAAGCGCGCCGCGACGGCTGCCGCCTTGTTCGATCAAGCCGGTCGTATAGCTGAAAAGTCCGCCCCAAGATACCGCTCCGCTCGACGAACCGTTAACGCCTTTGACAACGGAGCGACGCGGACGAAGAGAACTCAAGTTAATTCCGACGCCGCCGCCGCGAGACATGATTTCGGTCATCTCGGACAACGTCTCCATGATGCCGCCGCGGCTATCGTGCGGCGAAGGGATCACGTAGCAGTTGAACAGCGTCAACTCGTCGCTTGCGCCTGCGCCCGCTGCGATCCGTCCGCCCGGCACGAGCTTCCAATCGTCGAGCACCCAGCGGAACTTCTCTTCCCATTCCTTCTGCTTCTCCGGCGTAGACTCTACGCGGGACATCGCGTTAGCCAGACGAGCCCAAAGCTCTTCCGGCGTCTTCTCGATCGTTAACGTCAGCTTCTCGACGGTCGATTGCACGAGCTCGCCGTTGCGCAGCTTGACGGTCACGTTACTGCCTTCCCGGCTTACGACTTCCCCTACGTCCTTCGCCGGGAATTTCGGATCGTCCTTCGTCAGTACGAGAACGACGTCGCCTACTTTTGTATTGCTAGTATCGGCATTCTTCCAAGCATACCGGTCCAAAAAAATCTTTTCGCTTAATCCTTCTAACCGTTTTTTAGCCTGCATCGTTTTCAATCCGGCACCCTCCCGAATAGTAGTAAAAATGGCTTGATTACAAGGCTCGCAGCACTTTTCATGTATGTAAATTGTACAATATATTGTGTGCGATTACCATTATACTATACCACATATGGTACAGCTATAGGACATTTATCATAGATTCTCGACTCTTGCGGAACAAGGTCGAAAAAGCCCGTATTTATGCGATTCGCAGCGATTCGTCCGATTTGATGAGCCCTTTTGTTTTGAATGCAGGGCGAAAGTCCATACTAAGATTGTCTGCCAGTAGGCTGCAATACGCGGCATCTTAGGAGGAATGTTCCTTGCAATCGTTCGAGCCTGCTCTAGAACCCGATTTCGCCGAGAATTCGGTCGAACAGCAGTCCTTAAGCTCCGCGCAAGAGCATCAGACCGGCCAACCTGCTACATCCGCGCCTCTAGGCTCCGCGACATCGTTCATCGATCCGAATCCCCGCAAGCTGAATCCGCTTGTCGATCTGCATATCGACCGAAGCGCCTTCGAGGAGCTGGACCGGCGCGTTCAACGCAACGGCCCGTGGGACGACTGGACGTTGTACCAGATGGCGCTGGAAGCCGAAGAAACCGAGCTAGTGGCCGATTTCCACGCGCTGCAATGCGTGAAGTCGCTTCCTCGTTTCGAACCGCTGCCCCATCAAGTCGAAACCGCGCGCAAAGTACTGCAGAACATGCGCGGCCGAGCGATACTAGCGGACGAAGTCGGACTCGGCAAAACGATCGAGGCCGGCTTGATTCTGAAAGAATATTTAATTCGCGGGCTTGTCAAACGCGCCTTGATCCTCGTTCCCGCTTCTTTGGTGCTGCAGTGGGTGCGCGAGCTTAACGGCAAATTCGATATTCCCGCCGTGGCCCAGAAGAAGGAATATTCGTGGAACAACGATATCGTCGTCGCCTCGATGGACACCGCCAAACGCGAGCCGAACCGTGCGATGCTGCTTGAAGCCGAATTCGATATGCTCATCGTGGACGAAGCCCATAAGCTCAAAAACAAACGCACGAGCAACTACCAATTCGTGGGCGGGCTTCGCAAAAAATATTGCTTGCTCTTGACCGCGACGCCCGTGCAGAACGACCTGTCCGAACTATACAACTTAATTACGCTGCTGAAGCCCGGTCAACTCGGCGGCGAAGGCGACTTCGCTTCCAATTTCGTGCAGGATCGGCGAGTCCCTAAGAACGAAGAGAAGCTGCAAGAGGCGCTCAGCCAAGTGATGATCCGCAATCGGCGCTCGGACGGCGGCGTTCACTTCACCGAGCGCCACGTAACCAACGTCCCGCTTAGGCTGTCGCCCGAAGAGATGGCTCTGTACGAAGGGGTTACCTCCTACGTTCGCACTCATGTCAAAGCGGAGACGGGCATGGATTTGACGAGCATGCTCTCTCTCGTGACGCTTCAGCGCGAGGTGTGCTCCAGCCGCGACGCCGTCTTCTTGACGCTCATTAATCTATTCAAAAAGACGGGCGAGGACTCCCCGCTGCGCGCCCGAATATGGGAGCTTGTCGCGCTGATCAAGAGCATCAAGTCGAACACGAAGGCGCAGAAGACGATGGAACTGATCCGGAGCATCGACGATAAAGTCATCGTCTTCACCGAGTACCGCGCGACGCAAGAATACTTGCTGAAGTTTTTCAAGGAGCACGACTTGTCCGCCGTGCCTTACCGCGGCGGTATGAACCGGGGCAAGAAGGACTGGATGATGGATCTGTTCCGCAGAAGGGCGCAGGTGATGGTCGCCACCGAGGCCGGGGGCGAAGGCATCAACCTGCAATTCTGCAACCATATCGTTAATTTCGACCTTCCGTGGAACCCGATGAGGGTCGAACAGCGAATCGGCCGCGTCCATCGGCTCGGCCAATCCAAGGACGTCCGCATCTTTAATCTGTGCACGTTAGGGACGATCGAAGAACATATCGTACACCTGCTCCATGAAAAAATCAATATGTTCGAGCTGGTCATCGGAGAACTGGACGAGATCATTCAGCAGCTTGAAAAAGAAGAGCCTCTCGAACGCAGAATCGCGCAGATGGTGCTTGAATCGGCGGACGGCGACGAGCTCCGCCGGAGAATGGACGGCATCGGAGAAAAGCTGCTTGTCGTCAAGCAACGCGAGGGACGGGAGAAACCGCGATGAACACGAAACAGGTGCAGAAATTCGTGCAGGCTTACTGCGACAGCACCGGCTGCCATATCGTCGAGAAGTGTCCCGGCCGCGTCACCGTCAAGCTGTCCCCGGAAGCGGACCGCGCGCTGACGAACCGGCCTTACTATTGGAGCTTCGTCGATCGCACGGGCACTCCGCCCGAAACGTTGACCTATTCCTGGTTTTTCGAAGCGCCTTCGGCCGAGGACGGACAATCGTCCCCTCTCTCTTATCTGATGACGCCTGCCGGCCGGGTCATCCAGGAAGGCGTCTACTTCGGCTCGCGGCGGCTGCAGCAGCTGTTCGACGTCGTCCGCCAAGGCGGCCGCTGCGTGACGTTGTTCGAGGAGCCCGCGCGCGGCATGGGCGATCCGCTAAGCTCGCAGCCTTACACCGCTTGGCTCGGCGCCAATTTCAAGGTAAGCTTCGCTTGCGACATGAGACGCGAAGAACTGCACAGCTACGGCGTCTCGCTTGCCACCGGGGTCATAGACGACAAGTTCATGGACCGGCTGCAAGGGCGCAAGCTTACGCCTCGCCTGCCGGCGAACGTCCATCTGCTCCGTAACGGCCTCTCGCTGCGCAAGGGCATGACCCAATTGGAATCGACGATCGAGCGGAAGCTGAAGAACGCCGACTTCGCTTGGGCGGCGGAAGCCGAAGAGCGTCGTCAGGACGAGCTTGCGCGAATCGGGCAATACTACGAGCCGTTGCTGAAGAACGAAGACGAAGCGCAGCGAAAGCTGTTCCTCGAGCGCTTCGAACAGCGCAAGGCGGAGATCGACTGGCAATACCGGCCGAGAATCACGCTTACGACGATCAACTGCGGCATTTTCCACTTGCCCGGAATCCATTAGTTCGACACGAAAAATGAATCGTTCGGATTAGCGCCGCGCTGACAGGTTTCAACAGCTTCGGCGCGGCGTGTCCGCTACAATGATGCCAAAATCACGTAAAGCAGGTGCGACCGTTCATGCGAATACGCTCATTGCTCGTCATCGCCGCGATCACCTTGGCGGCGTTCGTTCACTTCCCTCCTCACGCCGCGGCTTCGCCGGATCATGAGAACGCGCAGACTCCTTCCAAGCTCGAGCTGCAAATCGCGGAATGGGTCGACGCTTTGGCGAAGCAGAAGCCGTTCGCGGCTTGGCAATCGGCCGATCCGCAGATCGAAGCGCTCGGGCCGGGGACGCATAGCTGGCTCGTGCTGTTCACCCAAGCCGGCGAGAACATCGGCTACATGGTCGTGAACGCCGCTTTGGACGGGTCGTTCAAGCTTGGCGAATACGGCCTTGGCCCATATCCGCTGTTCTCCTACGAGCTGCTGAAGCAGTCGTTAACGAACGGCGGAATGCTCTCGTCCAGCGAACCGTTGCCGGCAGCGGTCACGAAGATTTACGTTCATCCCTTCGCGGCAGCCTGGGAAGTCAGAATCGGCGAAGAAACGTATTATTTGGACGCCAAGACAGCGGAACAATTGCCGCTTGACGAGCGAACCTTCCCGGAACTGTTTCCGACGGAATATCAACGGCTTGCCTCCGTCGCGGACGCGGATCGCAGCAAGCGGCTGCGGCTGAATCCAGCGTTCGACGTATACGAACGTCTTCCGTGGCTCATGAAAGAGACCCCTTTCCCGGCGAAAGAGGTCTCTAAGCTGCAAGCCCGCTTGGATAAGCGGCAGCACTTGCGTTATGTAACGGAACCGCTTGGCGATAAGATGCTTTATGCGCTTTCCGTGGTCGGTTATCAGCGCTGGGCCAGCGGTCGCGTCGATGTGGCGCTGGATATGAACGGCCAGCGGTTTATTCCGCTTAGCACGCTAGATCAAGACGGCTTGTTTTATCGATAACGCTCATTGCGACGGCGTCTCCGCCACCGAATCCTTGGTCCGCGCTTCGGCGCGGCTCTTGTGTTTGCGCAGCTCCAATTGACCCCACCACATGCTGACGCCGAAAGGAAGAACGCCGAACCATCTCGTTGCCCAAGGTTCGCGCCGCTGCTTTCTCGCTTGCCGGATTTCCGCCGCTTCCGGCGACCAATACGCTACGGCTCTCTCCGTCATGTACTTCAGGTAATCGTCCTTTTTTTCGCCCATGATCATCATCTCCTCTGGTTCTAGCATGCCCGCTTCCCGCCTTCGCCAAACGCCCATTTGCTCTCGTCACTTACTCGTTGGCGATCAGGCGTGCATGAGCGCCGCTAATCTAAGCCACGATAGGAAGGTAAACTTTCTTATCGAACGGAGTCGATACAACGATGATTCGAGCGATTATGGCGGGTTGCGCTCTGCTGCTGCTCGTCGGCTGGCGAGTGCCCGAACCCGTGGAGATCCATAGACAGGCAAACCGGGAATTACAGGCCGATACCCCGGACATTCGCCGCGCATTGCCGACGGCGGACATATTGATCGATGCAGGGCATGGAGGAATCGACGGCGGCACTCAATGGGGCGATATGCTGGAGAAGGACATTAATTTAGCCATTACGCGCAAGCTGTATTTGCTGCTTCGGAGCAAAGGGCTTGTCGTCGTCTTGAACCGAACGGGAGATTACGCGCTCAGCGACGATAACCGGTGGCATCTGTCGCGCTCTCGGCATCGCCGCGACTTGACGCAACGACGCGGGCTTGCGGACGAAATTATCGCGAATTTGTTCGTAAGCGTCCATGTGAACTGGGCTTCGAACAATAGCAGGAGCGGACCTGTCGTTATTCATAAAGCCGAAGGCCATAGCGCTTTGCTCGCGGCGACGATCCAGAGCAGCCTGAATCAACAGCAAGGCAAACGCAGATTGCCTCAAATCGCCAATCAATTTTATTTGCTGAATCGCGTGCCGGCCCCGAGCGTCATCGTCGAATCGGCGTACCTAAGCAATCCGGCGGATCGCGCCATGCTGTCGTCTTCCCCGGGGCAAACCCGTATCGCCGCCGCGATCGCCAACGGCATTGTCGCTTATTTGTGCTTGTCGCCGTGAACCGGAGTCGGAGGCGAAGTCAGCATGCCGGAGACAGGAATGAAATTCGCATCTTTCATTAATCCGGGTATCGCGCCGCGCAGCATTCCCGAAGTGATCATTCCCGGAGGACCGACGTGCCCGATCGCGACGCAGCGTTCGTGGTTTTGAAGAAACTTCTTCACTTCGCCGATTTGCCGCGAAACGTGATGCGGCGTGTAGACATCATCCAGGAACACGTTATTATGAAGCGTCTGCACGCCTAGCTCTGCGGCTACTTTCGGCACGACCGTGCGATAGGACGTTCTGCTGTCAAGGAAAAATAATCCTCTCTCCTTGCACACTCGCAGCACGACTTTCATGACCCGTTCGTCGGACGTCGCTTTCGAGCCCATATGGTTGTTCATGCCGATCGCATGAGGCACGTCGTCGATCGCCGCTTCAACGCGCTTGCGGATTTCCCCATCCGTTAAATCGGTCATGATCGCGCCCGGTCCAAGCCAGCTGCGTTTGCCATGCATCGGTTCCATCGGCAGATGGACGATAACGTCATGACCTTTGCGGAAAGCCTCCTCGGCGTCCTTTTTCGTCGTCGGAAGGAACGGCATGACCGCAACCGTGATTTTGACCGGTAAATCCAGCATTTGCTCCGTGCCTTTCATCGCGTTGCCGAAATCGTCGATGACGATCGCGATTCGCTTATCCATCCCCGCTTGCTCTTGGCCCGCCGCGCTCGACCGGAGATGTCCGGACAGCACGCTTCCGAGCAAGGCTACGGTTAATACGAGCGATTTGCCTCTGTTCATTCTCACCGTTACGAACCTTCCTTCTTGCGGTATTCATCGAATAAATTAAGGATTCCTACAAATGGAAGGATTTATTACCGAATGAACAAATCAAGTTAACTTTTTACTTATATGTTGATTAGTAGAAATCGCAATGTTATGATTTCAGTTGAAAGATCGGCAAAGAGCTCATCTTATTCCGGTTTGTAAGCGGTTACCGAAAGGAGTGAACAGGTTCGTCGGAACAAAGGTCGTAAACGGAGTATAAAATGTCGTTTTTTTTTGCTTGGTGTAGAAAACGTTTTCTAACTTAATTATTGTGCGCCTTCTCTCTCCTTTCGCAACTCATTATCCATATCCATACAAGGAGGCTTTGCATGTGAACGCATCGATTAGAAAACCGTTGGTTGCCTTTTTGCTAATTGTCTCCATGATCGTTTCCTCATTCTCGATAACCGCAAGCGCGAACGAGCCGACTGCTTCCTCCGCCCACCTTCTTGGAAACGATGCCGTGAAAAAACCGTCCGTGGGAGGAGAGCTCCAACTCCTCGTGCAAGACGGCGTCATGACGCTGTGCGATAAGTACGGCGACCCGATTCAGCTGCGCGGCATGAGTACGCACGGGCTGCAATGGTTCCCGGATATCGTGAACGATAACGCTTTCTCCTCGCTGAGCAACGATTGGGAATCCAACGTGATCCGCCTCGCGATGTACGTCGGGGAATCGGGTTATGCGTCGAATCCCGCTCTACAAGACAAAGTGATCGAAGGCATCGACTACGCGATCGCAAACGACATGTACGTCATCGTGGATTGGCACGTTCACGCGCCGGGAGACCCGAACGACCCGACCTATGCCGGCGCCATGGACTTTTTCAGAGACATCTCGACTCAATACCCTAACGATCCGCACATCCTGTACGAGCTCGCCAACGAGCCGAACAGCACCGCGCCGGGGGTTACGAACGACGCCGCAGGCTGGGCGGCGGTCAAAAGCTACGCCGAGCCGATCATCGATATGCTGCGCGAAAGCGGCAACGGCAATATCGTCATTGTCGGCAGTCCGAACTGGAGCCAGCGCGCGGATTTAGCCGCCGACAATCCGATCGACGATGACAAGACGATGTACACGGTGCATTTCTACACCGGAACGCATAAGCCGGCCGCCGACAGCTCGGATCGGAATAACGTCATGAGCAACGCGCGTTACGCGCTCGAGCGCGGCATCGCTCTATTCGCCACGGAATGGGGCACGAGCGAAGCAAGCGGCAATAACGGGCCGTTCCTGAAAGAGGCCGATCAATGGCTGGCGTTCTTGAACGGGAATAACTTCAGTTGGGTGAACTGGTCTCTAACGCACAAGAACGAGACATCGGCCGCCTTTACTCCGTTCGAGTTGGGCAAATCGGAAGCGACCAGCCTTGACCCGGGCAACGATAAAGCATGGAGCATCCCCGAGCTTAGCGCGTCCGGCGAATACGTGCGCGCGCGCATCAAAGGCATCGCCTACGAGCCGATCGATCGCACGCCGCGCGAGCCATTCAAAACGACGATCTGGGACTTCAACGACGGCACGACGCAAGGATTCGGCATTAACGCCGATAGTCCCGTCAAGACCGGCATCGCCGTCACGGCTAACGCGCGCCAAGCTTTGGAAATTTCCGGACTTAGCGGCAGCACGGATATATCCGAGGGCAATTACTGGGCTAACGTCAGGTTGTCCGCGGACGGCTCGGGCGCCCGACCGGATCTGCTCGGGGCGAACGCGTTGACGATCGACGTCATCTCGCAGGCTCCGACGACCGTCTCGATTGCCGCGATTCCGCAGAACGCAACCTACGGCTGGGCGAATCCGACCCGCGCGATACAAGTCGTGCTGGACGCGGCGGATTTGAAAGACGGACAATACGCGGAGACGTTGACGATCACGGGAGACGATTCTCCGAACTTCCGATCGATCGCGGAAGACGCCGAGCATAGCGTGATGAGCAACCTCATTCTGTTCGTGGGCTCTTCGGAATCCGACACCGTCTCCCTCGATAACATTACCGTTTCCGGAACCCGCGCCGTAGCCGATCAACCGATCGTCCACGCGCCGCTCGGAACGCCGACGCTTCCTTCCGATTTCGAGAACGATACGCGGCAAGGCTGGAACTGGGACGGCGGCTCGGGCGTAAAGAACGCGATTACGATCGGCCAAGCGAACGGCTCCAAAGCGCTGTCCTGGGAAGTCGCCTATCCCGAGGTTAAACCGGCGGACGGCTGGGCTTCCGCGCCGAGGATCGTACTCGGCGGCATTAACGCGACGCGCGGCGCGAACGACCGGCTGCTGTTCGACTTCTATCTCGATCCCGTTCGCGCTTCGTCGGGCACGTTGTCGATCAACCTGGCCTTTGCTCCGCCTAGCTTAGGCTACTGGGCGCAAACGGCGAGCAATTTCGATATTCCGCTGACTTCGCTGGCATCGGCAGCGAGAACGCCCGACGGCCTGTATCGCTATGTAGCCAGCTTTGACCTGACCCGGATTTCGGATCATAAAACGATTGCCCCAGACACGCTTCTTCGCGATATTACCGTCGTCGTCGCGGACGTCGACAGCGACTTTGCCGGACGTATGTACATCGATAACGTCCGGTTCGGCAATGCTCCTGCGACCGCACCTCATTCCTCGTTCGTCGACGTGAACGATTGGTCCGCGCCGTTCGTCCAGTTCCTCGCGGATCGCGAGCTTGTTCATGGCGTCGGCGGGCAACGCTACGCTCCGAATCGAGAGATCACGAGAGCGGAATTCGTCCGACTGCTCGCCAATCTGAACGGCGCGGATCTTCGCGCGGATGCTCGGACCGGCTTTAGCGACGTGGATTCCAACGACTGGTTTAACGGGGCCGTCGCGTGGGCGGTCGAGAACGGCCTTATTGAAGGAGAAGCCGGCCGATTCCATCCGAACGCCGCGCTCTCTCGCCAAGACCTCGCCGTCATTCTCGTCAAATTCGCGAGTACATTCGCTCCCGGCGCTTTGAAAGGCGCCGAGACCGTCGCTCCGTTCGCCGACGAGGACGCAATCGCCGACTATGCCGCTGAGGCCGTGGCCAGCTTACGCGCCGCCGGCATCGTCTCCGGCAGAGACGGCAACAGGTTCGACCCGGCAGCCGGTACGACAAGAGGCGAAACGGCGAAATGGCTCGCGCTGTTCATTCAAGCCGGCAATCTGTAACGCATGAGCGCACGAAGAGACCTCGCGGGGATTGCCCGCGAGGTCTCTTCGCGCGTTATCGATTGATTAGTAACCGAGCGCTTCTTTTGCTTTTTTCCATTTCGCGTTCAGCTCATCGTAGTACTTGGCAAGATCTTTCGCGACGATCGCGTCTTGCGTGTATTTGCCGACGCCGAGATCGATCTCCGCCTTGTTGGCGATTTCGTTGAACTTCGGATCCGTCGCTTGGTCTTCCAAGAACGCCGGATTGTACGATTGGAACTCGGCCAGTTGCGGAACTTTCGCTTGCTGCGACTTATCGACCGGCATGAAGCCTTGCGAATCCACGTAGCCGGATTCTTTGACGAAGAAGTCGACCCACTTGAACGCCAGCTCCTTATTCTTGCTGTTCTTGCTTACGCCGATGAAGTAGTCCGGTCCGAGCGGAGCGTTCAGCTTGCCGCTGTTGTCGTAAGGGAGCGGGAAAAATCCGATGTCTTCGGAGGCCGCGCCAGCGCCGATGACTTGCGGAATGACCCAGTTGCCCAGGAAGTACATCGCCGCTTTGCCGGATGCCACCTCGCCTTTGGACATTTCCCAATTGTTCGTCGCGAGGTCTTTCTCTACCCAACCCTCTTGAACGAATTTGCGGGCGATGTTCATCAACGTGCCCCATGGGCTGTCGACCGTCCATACCTCGTCGGCAGCTACGAATTTGTCGAAGTATTTCATATCGCCGGCGACGTATTTAACCGAGTTCTCGGCCCAGTTGCCGATCGGCCATTGCGCCCCGTAGTTCATGTACAGCGGAATGATGCCCGCGTCTTCGAGCTTTTGCGCGGCTGCATAGAATTCGTCGAGCGTCGTCGGCGCTTTGTCGATGCCCGCTTTCGCGAACGCTTGCTTGTTGTATACGATGCCTTGGGTATTCACGCCGGTCGGCAAGCCGTAGCTCTTGCCGTCGTTCGATCTGTAGTTGGAGAACCAGACGTTCTCGAGCATCGATTCCGGCAGCGGCTCGTAGTAGTTGCCGAGCTCGCTGTTCGGCAAGCCGGAGTCCATCATGTTGACGTCGCCGGCTTCTCCGGTCGTCAGGCGAACTTTAATGTCGTTCGCGTAGTTCGTGATCGCTTCGAATTCGAGTTCCGCGTCAGGCGCGTATTTCGCTTTGAAAGCTTCCGCGTATTTGTCCATCGTGCCGTCGTCGACAAGGTCTGTGCGGTGCGTGAGGACGACCAGCTTACCGGAGAGCTCCGCGGCTGGACTTGCGGATTCCGATGCCGCCGGGCTTTCGGAAGAAGACGACGAAGCCGGTGCGGAAGATGCCGGAGAAGCTTTCTCGTTATTGTTGTCGCTGCCGCATGCCGCGAGCATGCCGGCGGACAACGTCAGAACAGATGCAAGTGCGATTGCTTTTTTCATGTTCTGTATGACCCCCATACCTCGTTTTATTAAAGCGCGTCGAATCCGACCGGGAGGCGGATTGACATCGCTTACATTTCAAAATATAAATTTTTTCGCCGCCGATGAAAATGCATTTGTTTTGTTTTTATTGTCTCTCATTATGATAACAAAATATAAATTTTAGTTTATAACCGCGCGAGTCTCTCTAAGCCCTCCAAGCAAGCTCTTCCGTTATGGTAGGGACATTTCCACTGATCTACCTTCGGATAAGACGGCACCGGGACGCCTTCCCGCGTCACTTGCCAATGCCATTCGCCGTTAATCGGATCGCTGATGAACTTCTTGATGAACGTCCAACTGTTGCGCGCGGCTTGCGAATACTTCTCGTTGCCCGTCAACTGGTAAGCGTTCAAGAAGCCGACCATCGCTTCCGCCTGCGGCCACCAATCCTTGGAATCGTCTAGATGACCGCGACCGTCCGCCTCGTTGAATACGCCGCCGTCCGCATCGATTCCCTCGGCCAGCGTCGCGTCCGCCATCGCCAACGCTTCCCCCCGAACGCGCGCGATCCGCGCTTCGTCGCCGAGCGCGTCGGCAGCTTCGCATAGAAGCCAACTGCCTTCGATATCGTGGCCGTACGAGATATGGCCGGATTTCGACGTCCATTCGTCGTCGAAGAACAGCAGGAAATGATGGCTGTCCGCGTTCACGATTTTGTCCAGATGGATATCGATGAGATCGGCCAGCTTCATGTGCAACCCTTCCGGCTGCCAGACGCGATAAAGATTCGTGTACGCTTCAAGCACGTGCAAATGCGTGTTCATCGACTTGCGCTCGTTCAAGTCTTTTCCGCTGAGACTCAGGTCGTCCGTCTGCGTCCAATCCGCCGACAGCGCCTCGATGTAGCCGCGATGCACGGGGTCGTAGGCGTGTTTCTCGATTAACAGGTAGATCTCTTTCGCCCAATCGAGCGCTTCGCTTGAGCCGGTCGCCCGGTAAAACTCGGCGAGCGCATAGATCGCGAACGCTTGGCCGTAAACTTGCTTCTTGCTCTCGACAGGCTCGCCGGCCGCGCTGACCATCCAGTACAGACCGCCGTTCGCCCGGTCGCGGAACCGCGAATTCAGCTCCTTGTACGCCCGCTGCGCCATCGTCAAATAAGCTTCGTCTTGATAGGCCCTATATGCGCTGGCGAACATCCATAAGATGCGGGCGTTCAATACGAGCCCTTTGTCCGCGTCTTCCTTGACCGTCATATCGCTCTTGATCTCGCCGACGAATCCGCCGTGCTTCTCGTTGATCGTCCGTTTCATCCAGAAGCCTAGAATCGTCGATTTAAGCTCTTCCTCAAGCTCGCGCCGCCACTGGTCGTTCGTAAGTGCCGTGCTCATGGCGTCTTCTGCGCCTCCTTGCCGGACCCGTGCGAATTTCGAGACTCGTAATATTCGCGAACGATCGCCTCGGCCCGCTTGCCGTACATGCAATAGTCGTCGTTCTTGGAAGCGTCAGCCGCGTCGTACAGGCGTGCCGGCCAATCCCAAAGCATATAACCGCGCATCCATTCCCGCTTCGAGCAAGCCTCGAACATGACGCGATAATAGCTTGCTTGTTCCTCCTCGGAAGGCGCTCCCGCAAGCGACCAATCGTTAGGCTTCTGCGCGGAGCCTTCGCGGCTCGGGCATCCGCCTTCCATGAAGAAGAACGGTTTCTCCCATTCGTTCACGACGGCCTCGATGCGATCCAGATGCCCCTCCCACTCTCCGATCGGATAGTAGCCGCTGGAGGATATCATATCGACCGCGTCCCACCACGTCAGGCGGTCTTCTTGGTATTTATCGCAGTTGTAAGTAAGAAGTCCGTTATAAACTTTACGGACTTCCGAGATCAATGCGCGCCATTCGTTCTCCCGGTTGTCCGCCTGCACCATCTCGCAGCCGACGCACAACATCTCGCAGCCTTCTTCCTCTGCGATTCGCGCGTAATGCACGATAAACTCGGTATAGGAGGCGAACCACTCGGTCCAACTCGGCTCCCCCGGCACGTCTTGTTGGAAGAACGCGATGTGAGCCCGCCATGTTCCGTTCGCGCAGTTCACGACCGGCTTCACGCATACTTTAAGCCCAAGCGACTTCGCCTGGCGAATCGCCCATCTGACTTCGTCGTCGGTCACGGTCGGCGCTTCTTCGTAATCAATCTTCGTCGATTGCGCCGTCTTCTGCAGCGCTTCTAACGCGATCGCGACCCAATTGACTCCTACCGCGCTCATTGTCCGCATCGAATGTTCCGCTTCGGCTCCGCCCCACGTACCTCGAACGCCGGTCCACCCCCACGTCATGCCGTTGACCGTCTCCGCCCATGTCTTCATTGCCGATAACCTCCTGCTTCGTATTCCTCTCAAATAATTGCTAACTTTATCACTTTGTTTGCATAACAGAATAACAATATACAAACAAATTTTATCACCCACGTGATTGTTGTCAACAGAAAATCATTGTTAAAAAGAGTAAAGGCCGTGGGGACTAGAGGCCCCTGCACTAACTACATCTAATGAGACTGAGGGCTGTTGGGACACCTGCACTAACTACATCTGAATGGCCTCAAATTTTTGGTTTACCCCATTTAACTGTACGAAACACATGTAACTCGTCCGATTAAGCGCTATCAACCTATATTCCGCCGAACTTGATGCACTCCGTACAACTAATCACCAATCTAATTCCTTCATTTACAAATTGCTGTATTTCGTACAGCTAACCAATCCACTAAAGGTACTGAGCAACAATAACGCCACTTAGGTACTGAGCAACAATAAAGCCACTAAAGGTACTGAGCAACAATAACGCCACTTAGGTACTGAGCAAAATAAAAAACTGCCGCTCATCAGCGACAGTTCACCTTCTTCAGAATGCATATGATTACTTCGAGCTAGGCGCGGGCCCGGTCGACTCGCGAATGAGCAGATCGCCGGCCAGCAGGATTTTCTCCTTCGGTCCGTCCGGATGTTCGACCCGCCATAGCAGCGTATCGACGGCGCGTTGGCCGAGCGCTTCCTTGTTGACGTGCACCGTGCTTAGCCTCGGGATGGCCATCGCCGCGTCATCGATGTTATCGAAGCCGGTGACCGAACACCGTCCCGGCACATCGATACCGTGACGCAAGAGCACCGTCGTCATGCAAATCGCGATCGAATCGTTCGCGCAGACGAAAGCCGTCGGCAACTTGTCCTCCTCGATCAGCTTGCGGACGATCGCGTCTAAGCTATCGGTCATCTCCGACCGGTTATCTCCTTCGAACTCAAGCAGCCCCTTACGCTGATCGAGCATCATCTCTTGCTCTTCCATCATCGAACGGAAGCCGAGCCACCGGTCGAAAAAGCTGCGCGAAAACCGGATGTTGCCGACGAATTGGAGATCGCGGTGCCCGTTGCCGAGCAAATAGTTGGTCGTTCTGCGGAGACATTCGTAGTTGTTCATGAACAGGACGTCCGAAGGAATGAGCGGATCCTCATGATCGACCAGCACGAACGGAATGCCGAGATTGCGAATTTCCAGCAGCAACTGGTTCGAGATATGACCGACCCCGAGCAAGCCGAGCACGGCGTCGGGATTGATCAGCTTCGTGAAGTTGTCCGATATGTGCTCCGTCACGATCATCATTCCGAGATGGTTCTGCTCGAGTGCGTTCGTAACGCCGTCGATGATGCGCCCCCAGAACGTCGACTGCCGGTTCTGATCCCGCACGTTCGGAATAAGCACGATAATCGTGTTGCGGTCGGACATCGCCGGCCTGCCTACCTGCGTTCTGCCCGTCGTTGGACGCACCCGCTTCTGAACGAAATAACCGAGCTGCGTGGCAGCCTGGATGATTTTCTCCCGCGTATCCGGGCTGACGCCGGACTTGCCTGACAACGCCTTGGATACGGCGAATTTGGACACGCCGACTTGATCGGCGATCTGCTGCATCGTAATTTTCTTGGACATAATCTTGTGTTCACTCCGCTCATAGAAAGAAAAACGCCCGGACGTATGATAACAAATTTTCAAATGTTATCATAACATATTCCGTGCGTTAGCGATACTCGTTGCGGCAGGGCTAACCAATAGGGCTTACTTAACGGCGCCGTTCGTGACCCCCGCGAAAATAAACCGTTGCAGCAGCAAAAAGATAATGACCGTCGGAATGAAAATCACGAGAATGCCCGCGGAAATGACATTCATCTGAGCCGCGTTCGGGCCTACGAAGCTGAAGATGGCCGTCGATACGACTTTAAGCTTCTGAGAAGGCATGTACAGGAACGGCACGTAGAAGTCGTTATAGATCGAGATCGACTTCAAGATGATGAGCGTCGCCGTCGCCGGACCGAGCAGCGGGAAGATGATCGATCGATAGATTCTAAACAGCGAAGCTCCTTCGATCATGGCGCTCTCGTCCAAGTCTCGCGGTATATTATGGATGAATTGCAAGTAGATGACGATCTGCAAGACGTCCGCGCCCATGTACAGCAACATCGGCGCCTTCAGCGTATTGTACACGCCGAGCCACTTGATGACGCTGAACGTAGCGACTTGCGTCGTCACGAGCGGAATGACTTGAGCGATCAAATACAGGCCCATGATCGGCGTCCTCAGCTTGAAATCGAAACGTCCGAGCGCGTAGGCGACCATCGTGCCGATGATGACGTTTCCCGTAAGCGCGACGACCATGATGATCGCGATGTTCTTGAAGCCGAGGTCAAGCTTGCCGACTTTGAATACGCGTTCGAAGTTCTCGAAGTTAAAGAAATCGTTCGGCAGGCCGAGCCCCGATTGATAGAACTCGACTTTCGTCTTGAACGCGCCGACGAACACGGAATAGATCGGGAAGAACACGACGAATACGCCGATCAGCAACGTCAAATATTGGATCGCTCTGATCGAGAAAGTTCCGCGCAGCATCTTATTTGCCCTCCCTGAACAGCACTTTGCGTTGGATCGCGATGAAGAACAGCACGATCATGAGCAGGACGACGGCCATCGCCGAGGCAAGTCCGAAGTTCTCGAACTTGAACGCCATATCGACCGTTTGGATGACGAAAGTAGACGTGCCGCCCGCGCCGAGCATCATGACGTAAGGAATATCGAATGCTTCCAGCGCGCCCGTCAGCGTGAGGACGAGCATAAGCTCGATGACTTTCCGCAAGCTTGGCAGCGTAATGAAACGGAACGTCTGCCAACTGCCCGCCCCGTCGATCTTCGACGCTTCGTACAAGTCGTTCGGAATCGATTGCAACGCGCCGATGAAGATCACCATGCTAAGACCGAAATACTTCCACATCGATATAAAAGCCAGAGAGAAGTTGACGATATGCGGATTGCCGAGCCAGAGTTGCTGCCAAGATTCGAGACCGATCGCGCCTAGGAAAATATTCAGCGAGCCGTACTCGGCGTGGTACACGTTCTTGAACATGATGACCGTGGCGACGCTATGCAGGACATACGGCAAAAACAACAGCACGCGGAAGACGTATTTGCCTTTGAGCCTGCCGTTCAGAACGACGGCGAAGTACAAGGCGACCGCGGTCTGCAACAATCCGCCGATGAAGTAGTACAAGTTGTTCTTGAACGCGGCGAAAATATCGGGTCTCGTGAAAATCTCTTTATAGTTCGCGAAGCCGACCCAGCTCTGGTCGAAACCGATACCGTCCCAGTCCGTCAAGCTGAAGTAGAACAACGCCGCCGCCGGATACAGCGAGAACGCGCCTAACAGAGCCAGAGGAATCGTTAGAAATCCGAATAAGATCATGTATTTTTGCGTCTTGTAGCTCAAGTTCAAAGAGATCCCGCCTTTCAGTCCAATCATCGTTTGTCGAATCGGAAACGCTTTCAACAAGATTATACTGACATTCGTTATTGAATTTTAGAGACTGTGTTTGTTTTCATTGTCTTCTATTTAGATAATCTTCACCTAACATCATCATCTCGTGCGATCCCTGTATTCCCTCGGCGTGCAGCCGACGACTTTCTTGAACACCTTATTGAAATAAGCCGGGTCGGCGTACCCGACCTTCTCTCCGATCTCGTATGTTTTAAGGGCGCTCCGATCCCGGAGCATATCTTTGGCGCGATCGATTCGCACGGAAATCAGGAAATCCGTGATCGTCTCTCCCGTCTCCGTCTTGAATAGCTTGCTTAAATAGCTCGGCGTGAGATAGACTTCCTCGGCTAATCGGTTAAGCTCGAGCTCTTCGGTATAATGCTGCGCGATATACGCTTTGACGGTCTCGATCGCCCGATTCTCCTGCCGGCTTTCCTGAAGCACGCGGAACTGCTCTTCGACCTCGCTAAGGAACGATATCGAGAAGGCGCCGAAATCCGGGAACCTCTGCGGAAAACACGCTTTCGCTCGGGGTTGACGCGGGGCCGTGTCGGCGGTCTTAGCGTTCGCGTATCGGTGAATGAACGCGAGCACGGCTTCGCAGCCCTCGCGCAGCTCCGTCCATGGATGCGCGTCTTCTTTGCACGTTCTGAACCATCTGGCGATCCATTCCTTGGCGCGCGCGAAGTCGGATAACGTCATTGTCTCTTGGAACTCCCGGTCGAGCAGCACGAGCAGGTGCGTCACGGAATGCTGCCGCTTCGGCAAGCGGGAGTAGTCCGCGAAGACGCGCCTGCCGGAATCGTACCAGGCATGCTGAATCGCTAATTCGGCTTGCCGATAAGCTTCCCGAAGCCAGGATGCGCCGCGGAACACGTTGCTGCCTCCGATTCTGCCCTCGAACGAGGGAGGCAGCCGATAAAGCAGCGTGTGCCCTATCTCTCGGGCGCTCTCCGCATGATCCGCGCAGTTCATGCCGACGATTAACGCATAGCAATCGTCTCCCGCCATTAGCTTCCAACTCTGCAACCATCCTTCGGCCGCCGATTCGAGCATCTCCTCCGGCGATTCCGGCATGTTGCTGCGGATGATGTAAACCGCATAGGGAACACTGAATAAAGGAGACAGCTCCAACGCTTTGCCCGCTTCCTGCCGAAGTTGCTTCGGCAATAGCTCCGCTTCATTAAAGAGCAACAAACCGAGCTGATCCTCCCGCATCGCCAGCTCCTTCTCGCGCTCCAGAGCCAGGCACTCATCCACCTTGCGCAGAAGCTGCTCCAGTTCGCCTTTATCTACCGGCTTCAGCAAGTATTCCTCGACGCCGTACCGAAGCGCTTGCCGCGCGAACGCAAAATCATCGAAACCGCTTACGATCGCGATTCTCGAACGCGGCGCCCGTTCCTTAAGCCGTTCGATAAGCTCAAGACCGTTCATATTGGGCATCTTCATATCCGTAATGACCAAGTCTGCCTGCATCTCCTGCTTGTCAAGCTGTTCCAGCAGCTCGAAGCCGCTCGCGAATACGCCCGTCACGCGGAACTGTTCCCCGGCTTGCGAGATCAGCTTCGCCAAACCTTGCCGGATGCGTTCTTCATCGTCCACGACGACGACGTTAACCATGAATTCGTCCCCCTTTCGACGGTTCGATCGGAATTTTCACGGTCACGTTCGTCCCGACCCCAAGCTCGCTATCGATGCTGATGCCGTACCCTTCTCCGAACCGCAGCTTAAGTCGTTCGTTCACGTTTCTTAATCCGATGCCGCCTCCGCCTTCCGACTGCTTGCGTTCTCGGTTGTTAAGCGTACTCCGCAGCCGCCTCAACGCGGCTTGATCCATGCCGACGCCGTCGTCGGAAATCGTAAACAATCGATCCGCGCCTGCTTCGTCGTATTTCAAGCGAATCGTCATCTTCGGCTTCGTTTCGTCCATGCCATGGTATACCGCGTTCTCCACGATCGGTTGGAACAATAGCTTCATGATCGGCATGTTCATATCGACGTTCCCGTCCGGCATCCTGAGCTCGAATCGATTGTCTCCGTAACGATAATTCAGGAGTTGAAGATACATTTCCAGATGCTCCAGTTCCATGGCTAGCGACACCTTCTCGGTCCCCGACCCGATCCCGTACCGAAGCAGTTTCCCGAGCAACTGAGCCATATCGCTGACTTCGGAGTCGTCGTTAATGACGGCCGTCATCCGGATGGATTCAAGCGTATTGTAGATGAAGTGAGGGTTGATCTGATTCTGCAACGCTTCAAGCTCCGCCTCGTTCTTCCGCCTGCCGGCCATATAGACGTCGTGCAGCAGCGACTTGACGCGGTCGATCATCCGGTTAAAGGCGCCTCCGACGACGCCGATCTCGTCGCGGCCCTTGACCGGGAACGTAACGTCCAGATTGCCGGTCTGCACTTTCTTCATCAGACGCACGAGCGACCGCAACGGCTTCGTCAGCGTGAAGGTGAATATCATCGAGATGAACAGAGCGAACCCGGTAATGGCGATCGCGGACGCCACGGTTACGTTACGGATCCGCATGGCGTCGCCCATCAGATTGCCCTGAGGGATCGTGACGAATATTTTCCAGCCGGTATTCCGAGATTCCCGGTAAATGGACAATACGGATTCGCCGTCGATATTCGTATGGAAGCTGCCGGATTCTCCGGAAGCCTGCCGAAGCAGTTCGCTAGATTGCATGTTCTGCGCCAAAAATTTCTTCTCGCTATCGAATACGACCCGGCCGGTATTGTCCACGATCAGCGTCGACCCTTGCGTCGCATCGTCCAAGTCCTTCACGATATTCTCGATGACGTCGATATTCGCGTCGACGGCGATCATGCCGAGCGACTCGAAGTTCGTGTCGATAATTTCCCGGACGACGGAGAACACGTAGCGGCTGCCCGAACGGCCGCTCACTTCCTGCGTGCTGACGAGCACCGGCGTGCCGTGCTGCGCGTACGCAAGCGCTTTCCATTCTTCGTATACCGAAGTTAAGTCCTTTCGAATGCCATCGCTTTTCGTCGTGAAATAATAATGTCCGTAACGGTCGAATAAGTACACCGAGTTGGAGCCCGAGCTCTTGATATTGTTCAGGAAGTATATGCTGCCCTCGACGCGCCGCAGCAGTTGAAGCTCTTCGCCGGACAGTCCTCCGCGGGAGTCGTCCACGATCCGGTCCGGATCGTTCTGGTGCATCGGCAACATTTCGTAATATTTATTCGAAATTTTAAGTCCTTCCTTGATCTCGTCCAAGTAAGAAGGGATGATCGATATTTTCTTCATATCCTCCATATAGTCGTCCAGCTTGCTGATCATTGTGTCCGAGATTTGGGACACGTAGGTGATCGTATTGCGCTCGATCGAATCGGTATAGCGTTCGGCGGATATGTAGCTTAACGCTCCGATGGGCAGAATAATCAGAAACAAAAATACGATAAAAAGCTTCCCTTCCATTCTGTTCAGGGGCGAAGGGAGCCGAGTCCACCTGCCGGGATTCCATTTCATTCGATCGCTCCTCCTCTTTATGATAGTAGTGTAGCATAATTTTTTGCTAACAAAATGACTAAAATTGCAAATAAAAGTCCCCGCTTTACCGCAAAGGTAAAACGGGGACCGGTTAAACTTACGGGTAAGCGGCTTATCGAACGTCGTCGCGGCTTCTGCTGCGCATGCCGGCTAAACCGAACAGACCGAGCAGACCGAGCCAACCCCAGCTGAACCCTCTGTTATTCGTCGTCGTCGCCGCAGCCCGATAGCTGTTCGTGCGCACGCCGTTGGTGGTTACTCTGTTGGTGTTATAGGCGTTCATACGGTTTCTGTCGTACGTGCCATAAGTGCCTGCCCGATCGTTCGTAACCATGCCGTTAGTATTGTTCCGATCGAACGGATTGAGATCGACTCGATTACCGTTATTATTGAACGGGTTGAGATCCCCTCGCATCCGGTCCACGTCGTTCACGAACGTGCGATTCATCGTACCCGGATTCAACATGTTATTGTTGGTTTGCCCATACGTCTGCGACGTGGCCGGAGACGTTGGCGTTTGCGCGAAGGCCGGGGTAACTGCGGCAACGGACAAACTGCTCACCAGTAATGAACTCAACAACAGCTTTTTCAAGTTGACGCCTCCTTGATGTGTATCGTTTGAGTACACCTCTAATTTCTCCGCCGCGCCCGATATTCATCCGTCCGCCCTATAGCCAATATGCTAACAATGTTCTAATATTTGCAATCCAACTTGGCTAATACTTGTCCTTTATAATGAAAGCCTACACTATTGAGAAAGGCGGTGGATCGCTTGCGCGAATTGGCCGATAAAGTACAACGGATGGACGACGAACAGCTTATCATCGAATATAAATCCGTGTCTCCTTTCTCAGCGAACGACGAGTTTATCCAATTGCTTCTTAAAGAAATCGTCAAACGAAAAATCAACATCGACCACGTTCTGAACCAGCTGCACCTCCAACCGTATCCGGAAGCAGCCGCGCGTACAGGAGCGGAACCGTTTCGGAAATGATTCGTTAGCCCATCCCAGCAGCCACGCCACCGCATAAACTGTGTTCGTGATGATTCATCACAATAACTATCGGTGGTGATACGCATGGGATACCCTGTAGCAGGTGAAGGCGCTGGATATGGCGGTATGGGTGCAGCTGCTTTTGCGCTCGTCTTATTCATCCTCTTAGTCATCATCCTGAAAGCCGGTTATTGATCGATTGAAGAAATGCAACAACCCCGCCTGGAAAGCTCCGGGCGGGGTTGTTCGTTGTCGGGTTACAGCAGTCGCAGGGCGCCCGCGATCAAATAAATCCCGCCTAAAGAGGCAAGCGACAGTACGAGCGTCGCGAACAACCGTTGCGGGATTCGGGGAACGACTTTGAACCCCGCGTAAGCTCCGACCGCCACTGCGGGAATAACCCATGCGTCGATCGTAAGCGAGTCGGCGGTAATGAGCCCGAGATGCGCCGTGAAAGGCACCTTAATTACGTTCACCAGAAAGAAGAAGAAGGCGTTCGTGCCGATGAACGACGTCTTGTTCATTCCCTTGGACAATAAGTATATGGACATGATGCTTCCCGCCGCGTTGCCGACCATCGTCGTGAATCCGGCCAAGACGCCGAGTAATGCATGAAAGGCGGCCGACTTCGTAAAAGCTACGTTCAACGCGCGTTCCAGCCGTTCTCTGCTTACGTGGACGCCGATCAGCAGCAGCACGAGCGTACCGATCAACAATCCGAGCGAGCGGTTATTGATGGCTTCGAGCACGAAGTAACCTCCGCCCATGCCTACCAACATCCATGGCAATAAGACAAAGAGCGGTTTCCATTCCACCGCTCGCCGATAATAGACGATGGCGATGACGTCGCCCGTAATCAAGATCGGCGTAAGAAGCCCGACGGAATCGCTGGCGGGGAAGACGGACACCAGCATCGCTGCGACGAATATGCCCAGCGTCGGAACGCCCGTCTTGGAGAAGCCGACCAGCAGAGCTGCGATGATCGTAAGGATAAGTTGCAACGGCGTAAGATCCATGAGCGCTCCTTCTACGGAAAAAGAACCCTTCGTTTCCGAAGGGTTCTGTCATTGAAGATGATGGTGCGGTCGAGAGGACTCGAACCTCCACGGTATTGCTACCACTGGAACCTGAATCCAGCGCGTCTGCCAATTCCGCCACGACCGCATGTTATAAGGTGATGTCTAGGTTTATCATAATCGCGTTGCGCCGCGTATCCGAACAACCTTGTCTCAATCACGTAGCTTATAATAGCATGGGGTTCGAAGCGAAGTCAAGCAACCGGAGGAAGTTATAATTTTCAGTTAATATCGCGTTAATCTTGACGGTTAATAAGACGGAGATATCGCCGAACTGCCCGGGATTGCCATCCCTTCCCAGCCCGGGTCGGCCGAGAATTCCGTATCCTGCAAGTAATCCTGCATACCGCCTCTGCTGATCCTGCTGCTGCTGCCGCTGCGAAGCCTGTCCGGTTCGATCGCATGTACGATCGAGCTATCGCTTAGCGCGGCATGAATGGCGTTGCCGACTTGCATGACGCCTTGAGACAGCGCATGGCCGCCGGCCGTGGCCGCAACGACAGCGACGGCTTCCATGATTTGCGAGTCGCTCGCTCCATGAGCCAACGCTTCCTGTACGTGATATTGCATCGAATTTTCGTTATTCGCATATAGAGATACGCAAAGGGCGATCAGTTGCTTCGTGAGGGCGTTCAGCTCCCCGTTCCCAAGGCACTGGCTGGCGAACCGATCGTACGCATCCTCGATCTGTCTCGGCATCGCAGCGAACCCTTCCGAATCTTCTTCGAATCCTATGAACGCGTGATGGTTTGCCAGCGACATGATAACGCCTCCCCGGTCATTGCCGTCGATGATGTTGATCCTGTCGTCTACTATGCCACATTGCCTTGAAAATCATTCCATCAGCGATGGTCTCGGTTCCGAAGCCGCTTGCATCCGGTATCCGCGCTTCACTTTAACGACCCTTCGATTCGGTCGGCGAACGAGCACGTACTCGTCGTCCCAAGCGACGACGATCCCGACGACGTCGTTCTGTTCCAGCGCGTCCCTGACGATTCGAATTTTCGTTCCTTCTTCGCGATATTGATTCAGTTGGTCGTCATTCATTTCGGTTTCCTCCTCGATACAATCGGATCCTCGTCGGGCTCGAACCAACTCGCCCTTATTCGCAAGAAAACCCGCGCGGATCGTCGTCCTCGCGGGTTATTCCTTATTGCTTACGCGGTCAGTTACCCGACATGCTCTCTCGTATCGTTCGTCTCGTACCAGTAATCCAATACGGTGCTCGACATCACCCGCTTGCTGACATAATCGACCTGCTTCTCGGTAAAACGTTCTTTCCAGTCGATGCCAAGCTCTTCGGACAACTTAACGATCGTCAGAAGCTCGGACCAAGCGACGTACCGTTTGTACCAGAAAAATTGCGGGTGCTCGATCATATACGGATACAAATCGTCGAATTCCGTATGTTTGCAGTCGAGCGCGCGCTCGAAATGGATTTTGGCTGCTTCCAGTTTATCAAGAAAAAACTCACCCGACAGTTCAATATTCCCCATATTGCTGCTCGCCTCCCCCTGCAAGTTACTCTTATTATACGTTAAAGTTCTTCCATTGCGAAAGAAGGTAAATCATCCAGTCCCGATGCTGCGTCGCTTACTCTTCGAACGTAATTCGGCCTGCTTCCAGCGATTGAATTTTGACGAGCGTCTCCACCTTAAAGCCGAGCTCGCGCAGCGCGCGTCCGCCGGCTTGGAACGACTTCTCGAGCACGATGCCGATTCCCGCGAGACTCGCGCCGGATTGCTCGATGATCTTGATTAGCCCTCTTGCCGCATCGCCGTTGGCGATAATGTCGTCGATGAACAGCACCGAATCCTCCGGGCTGAGCAGATGACGGGAGACGATCAGATCGGTAACGATCCCTTTCGTAAAAGACGGCACGCGTTCGCAGTAGGCGTCCGATTCCCCTAGCAGCGTCTTCTTCCTTCGGGCGAACACGAGCGGCACTCCAAGCTGCAACGCCGTCGCGAAAGCGACCGGGATGCCCGAGGATTCCACCGTAATGACTTTGGTAATCCGAGTCTCCGCGAAACGCTTGGCGAATTCTTTGCCCATCTCCATCGTCAGTTGCGGATCCACGCCGTGGTTCAGCAGCGAATCCAACTTAAGTACGTCTGAATTGATGACGCTCGCTTCTTTTAATATTCTCTCCTTGAGAATGTCCATATTTCTCCTCCAACGCCCGATTCTTTTCCGTTTAACGTACCATATCCGTTTCCCTCGCGCAACCGGTAAACAAGCAGGACGAAGGGCGAGAAACCGGTGCTTTCGCCGCTTAGGGAATGAGCCGAACGATGGAGGCGGAGACCCCTTCAACTGTCAACACGATGCGACAAAAGACCTGTTTTACCAACTTTTTCATGATCGGCGCAACTTTTCATTGAATGGATATGTCATACTATATATAGTTACGCCGGAGGGGAGGCGAAAGGACATGTTGGGATCTGCCAGAACATGGTTTGTAGCGTTGACGATAGCGGCCGTAAGCGCGTTACTGGTCTCTTGCGGATCGATGGGCGAGCATTCCGCAGTGTCCGAGCCGAGCGAATCGATCGGTAACGCCCATCAGATACCCTCTTCCCAGGCACGGGACTTGTCCGCGCAATCTTCGCTTGACGCCAATGCGCAATCCGAATCCTCAGCGGCAACTTCGGGCGGCGACAGCGGCGTCGGCGTTTCCAACGCGGCAACGCCGGAGCCTTCGACAACGGCAGACGGCAAAGCCGTCCAGGAAGCACCCTTCGACAGCGGTCATCCGATGCTGAACGGCATCGGCTTTCAAGATAACATCGAATCAATCGAACAACGATTCGGCCTTTCCGAATCGAAGTATGAGTTGCCCGGCGACCATGCGACGATCGACATGAGGGAGTATCCGGGTTTCACCGTCGGCTTCGGCGGCGACGGCGACGTCATCTACGTCGAGCTGACATCTAGCGAAGCGCCTACCGGGATTACTGGGCTGAAGTTGGGCATGCCCGGACAACAAGCGGCAGAACTGCTGGAAATTCTCGATCATCCCGGCTCGCACGTCCTGACGATGGATTTGAGCGAAGGCTGGCTCAAGCTGGACCTCGATCCCGACACGCACGACGTCCTTTCGATCAAGCTGATCGGATCCGAATAGACGGGGACCCTCCACTAAGGAGGGTCTCTTTGATTTGCTTCGTATTCTAGTTTTTGGGCACCCCCGCATATCGCGCTTTAGCGTTACCGCACAACGTTACTTCGGCTCACCCCTGGCACATCGGCGTTTTAGCGTTACCGCACAACGTTACTTCGGCTCACCCCTGGCACATCGGCGCTTTAGCGTTACCGCACAACGTTACTTCGGCTCACCCCTGGCACATCGGCGCTTTAGCGTTATCGTACAACGTTACTTCGGCTCACCCCTGGCACATCGGCGCTTTAGCGTTACCGCACAACGTTACTTCGGCTCACCCCTGGCACATCGGCGCTTTAGCGTTACCGCACAACGTTACTTCGGCTCACCCCTGGCACATCGGCGTTTTAGCGTTATCGTACAACGTTACTTCGGCTCACCCCTGGCACATCGGCGCTTTAGCGTTACCGCACAACGTTACTTCGGCTCACCCCTGGCACATCGGCGCTTTAGCGTTACCGCGCAACGTTACTTCGGCTCACCCCTGGCACATCGGCGCTTTAGCAGCCTGTCGGAGGCTAATCCGACACTTTATCTTGATCTTGATAATAAGGAAAAGCCATCCACGAATTGTCGTGGATGGCTTCTCTTATGCGGTCGATTAAAGCTCGCCCTTCTCCGCGAGAAGATGAACGGCAAGCACGAACATGGCGTGCGACCAAGTAAGCGGCACGACCCAAGCCGTCTCGCCGGTATCGCGATCGACCTGCTCCGGCAACAGCCCGGACGGCGTCACGTGCTTCACCGCATAGTCGAGCAGCTTGCGGGCATCGTCGTAACGGCCTTGCCGCGTCCGATAATGGCTCAGCCACAGCGTCGTTAAGATCCATGGATTGCCGCCGATATACGTATCGTTCTCGTAACGCTTGATGCCGCCGACCTTCGGCGACGTCAGCAGCTTCTCGATCGCGTCGGCCGTCTGCGCCATTCTCGGAGAATCGACGGGAACGACGCCGAACGGCACGCTAAGGCCGAGCAAGCTGATGTCTACGATCGGATCGACTTCGAGCACGTGCTTCCAGTAGCCTTTATCCCGCTGGAACGCCTGCCCCTTCTCTCCGCGCGCGATCGCCGCTTCGTACTCTTCCTTCGAGACGGTCAGCTTCACGCCGCGATAATACGAAGAACGCCCTTCGTTCCAACAGAACGCCTCGATGGACTCCGCGATCTTGCGCGCGACTTGCTCCCACTCCGTCGCAAGATTATCGCGGCCTTTGCGCCGAGCGAACGATGCAGCAGCGTTCAGTCCCCCGAATACCGCCGCCGCGGAGTACGTGTGCGCCGCTTCGCGCTCTTCCCACAAATCTCTGCTTGGCAGCGGCAATCCCGTCTCCGGGTCGATGAACGAGACGAGGAACGCCGCCCCCTTCTCTACCGCAGGCCATACGCGATCTAGGAAAGCTTGCTTCTCGCCGGCATAGACGTAATAGTCCCACATGCCCCATAGCAGGGAAGAGCCTTCGTCGATTTGCAATCCCCAATGAGGAGCCAGCCTGCCGTCGTGGTAATGGCGCTGTTGCCAAGAACCGTCAGGATCTTGCGCGGACAATGCCCACTCGTAGAATTTCTCCGATAACGAGCCGAGACCGGCTTTGTTGAACGCCGTCGTGACGAAAGCCGCATCGCGGCCCCAGCTATAAGCATATCCGCCGCAACGGCTGAAGTATTCGTCGAACTCCGGAGCGGCGACGATCGTCCCCGTCTCCTCGTCCGCCATTAGCTTCATCGCCAGCAAGGAACGCTCGTACAGCTCAGCGATCGATTCGTCTTTCGACGGACAAGGAACGGCAGCGGCAAGATAGTTCGCCCAGTATGACCCCATGTCTCCGTACCATTCTGATTGCGGACGGGATTTGGCGGTCGCGAGCGCAGCCAGCGCTTCATGCCGGCCATGGCCTGCCGCGATATACAGCGTCAGCTCGACCGATTGACCGGGAGCGATGCCCGCGAACGTCCACGACATCGCGCCGTCCGGCTGCATGTCGATCGTATTGCCGTTCAAGTAGCCGTTCGCAACGCTCGGCCACGCGCCGGACCCGGCTTGATAGCCGTCGCACTCTTGCGAGCTGCCGATCGCGAACGCGTATTCGTGGCGGTGATGCAGCAACGCGTCAAGTTCCCCCCGGAACTCGGTCGTTGCATAAAATTCGTTCTCCGCGATCCGGAACGATCCGTAATGATAGAACGTCACATTGCGCGTCTCGTTGCCGTCATTGCTCAGGCGGTACGACCTCGCATAAAGCGGCTGACCCGGTACGGCATAGTCGGTTTGCTCCACCGATACCGGATAGTCCGGCCGGCTGGCGCGAACGCGGTAAGCGTTCGTATGCGGCACGTATCCCGCCTCATGCGTCCACCCCGCTGCGGCATCGTCAAACCACTGAACGCCCCCCGGCGTCCCGCTCGCTTGAAGTCCCGTGCGGATTTCGTCCACATGCTGCGGAAAATCGATGTGCGGCCACCATAACCGGTACAGTCTCCCGGTATTGCCGAGCGACGCCAGCATGGCGGAATTGCCCGCAATGGCATCTACGAGGTAAGGCTTTTTGCGCAGATGTTGTTGCAGTCTTTCTTGATTACTCAATGTAGCAGCTCCTTTGAAGCCCGGAACGCCGGACGATTCTCCCGGGCCGGGTAGTCGTTGAGTCTGCCCGAAGCGACGCCGTAGGTATAGAGCACCTAACCATCGGCACTGTCGCCTCCCCCTCGGGTCCGCGAATCGTCCTCACCTTATTTTACAACATCTCGCCGATTTACGGAAACAGCCGGAATTGCAGCCAGAGCGCGCCGAGCGTCACGAGAAGCACGGGAACGGTAAGCAGGAAGCCATATTTGATATATTCGAGGATGCTCAATCGAACGCCGTCGCGGCGCAGCAATTGCAGCCACAGGAGCGTCGCGAGCGATCCGATCGGCGTCAGCTTCGCTCCGACGGACATGCCGATCAAGCTCGCGAAAGGCATGATCGCGTGGCCTCCCTCCAGTTCGCTGATCGACAGCGAAGAGACGAGTACGGCAGGCAGATTGTTCATGACCGCCGCTAATAACGAGAATAGAGCGCCGGAGCCGAATATCATGCCGGCAAGTCCTGAACGATCGAGCGGCGTAAGCAGCGAAGAGAACCAATCCGTGCCGCCATGCAGGTGCACGCTGTAAACGATCAAATACATCGAGAGGGCGAACGCGACGATTAGCCAAGGCGTCCTGCGCAGCAGCCGCATGGAATCGACGCTCCGCGTCGCGATGCCCGCGAGCCATAGCAAAGCCGCCCCGCCGCAGGCGATTGCCGACACGGGAAGTTCGATGCTCTCCGAGTAATAATAAAGGACCATAATCAATAGGAATACGAGCCACGACAGCTTAAACACGCTGCGGTTCTTGATGACCGACGCGGGCTCGGGAAATGAGAAGGAGGACTGAACTTGCTTCCGGACCGAGCGGCCGAAGAGCACGACCAGCATACCGATCGTCGCGAACGATGCGGTTATACCGGGGAACGCCATCTCGCGAGCGAAATCGCCGAACGAAATGCCGAAGTAATCCGCGGTCAGGATGTTCGTCAAATTGCTCACCATCAGCGTCGCGCTTGCGGTATCGGCCATGAAGCCTACGGCCAGCAAATAAGCGATTCTTGCCCGGAAGCCCATCCCGAGCAAAGCGGTCACTTCCAATACGATCGGCGTCATGATCAATATCGTTCCGTCGTTATTGAAGAAAGTCGTTATCAGACTCGCGACAAGAGACAATCCGACCATTAACGTTATAGGGCGGCGATGGAACCTTCGGACGACGTGCAAAGCCGCCCATTTGAAAAACCCGTTGTCGTCCATCACGCCGGTCAGCACCATAATGCCGATTAACGATAACGTCGCATTCCACACGACCTGCCATATATATTCGGCGTCCGACCAAGCTAACGTGCCTAGGGCAAGCAGAATCACTGCTCCCGGCACGGCATATGCGGCTTCGTTCAAGCCGCGCGGCCGCCAAATAATCAGAACGAGCGTGATCGAGAAAACAATAATCGATAGGGACAAAGCCATGTGGACATCTCCTGGTGTCATGCCCGTCCGATCGTTGACATAAGTTGATAGGAAGGGAGGACAAGATTAGGTCTGGGGGGTCCGCCGTATGAAACAATGGGCGTTAAGCTTACAAGTCGCATTCACCTTTATCGGGACCGTCGTCGGCGCGGGATTCGCTTCCGGCCGGGAAGTGATGCAATTTTTTACGAGGTTCGGCATGTGGGGGCCGTACTTGATCATCGTATCTACGTTATTCTTCGTCTGGATCGGGGCCAAGGTCATGCTGTTGTCGGCGGAGCTGAAAGCCAAGTCGTACGAAGATTTGAACAAGCATCTGTTCGGCGCCCGTCCGGGCAAATGGGTCAGCAACCTCATGCTCGTCGTGCTTCTCGGCGTGAACGCGGTCATGCTGGCGGGAGCCGGTTCGGTATTCTCCGAGCACTTGAACCTCAGCTACCAGACGGGTTTGATCGTAACGATGTTCGCATGCTTCGTCCTGCTTAGAAAAGGGATGAACGCGATCCTTACCATCAATACGTTCGTCGTGCCGGTCATGATGGGCTTTACGTTGTTCCTTATGATCGAGACGTTGCGTGAGCCGAGTTCCGGACACTGGCTTTCGGCGCCAAGCGAGCTGTCGCCTTGGGCGGCTTGGCTATCGCCGTTCCTGTACGCGGCTTTCAACCTGTCGATGTCCCAAGCGGTGCTCGTTCCGCTCGGCTCGGCGATCGGAGACATCCGCATCCTGAGGCGAGGGGCTTGGATCGGCGGCATCGGAATTGGCATCCTGCTGCTCGCCGGCCATTTGGCTTTGTCCGCTCGGATGCCGGGCGTCGCCCAGTTCGAAATCCCGATGGGCGGCATCGCTCGGGAGCTAGGCGCTTGGCTGCACTGGATTTATGTGTTCCTGATCTTCATGGAAATTTTCTCGACGCTTGTCGCCGATATTTACGGGCTTACGCTGCAGTTGCACGAACGCACTCGCGTATCCCGAAGCATACTGACGATGACGCTTCTGTTTATTTGTTTTCTCGCGGGACAGTTCGGCTTCGGTTACTTGCTGTCGACTCTCTACCCGATGTTCGGACTGCTAAGCCTAGGGTGGCTGTTCCTGATTACGAAAAATCGAGCGAAGCCCCCCGCCGGTCCGCCGAATCCGCCGGTTAAGGAAGAGCTAGCCGCTTGGCGTCTTTGATGCCGTGTTCCAGCAGGTCCGCCACATGGCGGTGGCAAGTGAACAGAATCAATTGGCGGCTGCCCGAGATTTCCTCGAGCACGGGAAGCGTGCTCGCCAGTCTCTTCTCGTCGAAATGGACGAACAGGTCGTCGAGCAAGAGAGGCAACGGGCGCTCCCGCGATGTCGCTTCGCAAAGAGCGAAGCGCATCGCGAGGTATAGCTGTTCTTGCGTGCCGCGGCTTAAGAAGGCGCTGTCCAGCAACTGCCGGTTCGCCGATTCCGCGAGCAGCCCGGACCGATCCCCGGGGGCGACGATTCTCTCGTACGCGCCGCCGGTCATCAGGTTGAACAATCGAGAGGCCCGTTTCAGTACCTCCGGCTGCCGCTCTTCCTCGAACGCGGCTTTGGCCCGCGACATCAGCCGTTCGCTGAGCGCGAGCACGGCATACCGCGCAAGCAGCGATTCAAGCTGGCTTTCGCGCTCGATCAGCGTCTGCCTTCTGTCTTCCAGCTCCGCGTCCGTACGAAGACGCTCCAGCTCCTGCATCAGACGGCCCCGGCGATCAAACAGCTCCGTTCGTCTGCGCTCCTCGGCGGCAAGCGCCGCGTTCTGCTCCGAGAGGATGGCGGCCAAGGCGGCTTCGTCGTGTTCCCGAAGCCATGCGTACAGCTTCTCCCGGGCAGCCTCCGATCTCCCGGATTCGATTCTGAGCTGAATGTCGCGCGCTTCCCTGCGAAGCGTCCTGCACCGTTCGTCGACGCGCAATCTCAGCTCCAGCTCCGCTTCGTCCGTCGAATGCGACTCGGCCAGGAACGCCTCGATATCCGCCTCGGCAAGCTCAGCTTGCTCGCGAAGCTTGCCGACTAGGGCGGCGGCCGTCTCTAGCTGCCGTTCCGTTCGATGCGCCTCCCGTCTCGCCTCCTGTTGCCTGGCCGCTTCGGTATAGAGATAGCGGACGGCAAGCACGGCGTCCGACGAGATCGCCGGCGGCAGCGACGCTTGCGATTGCGCGATCAACCGGGCAGCCGATTGTTCGAATCCTTCGATCGCGTGCCGGACCGTCTGCTGCCGCTCCGCGACACGCTGTCTATGACGCAACGCGGTCAGCGCTTGGTCTGCCTGATTGAATAGGTCGGATAGGGAGTCCGTGTTTAAACCGGCAGTCAACGCGTAGCTTTGAAGCCAATGCTGCCAACGCGCGTTCAACTCTTCGATCCGCTCGTTCAGCCGAGTCCGTTCCCTCTCGAGCAGTTGTTGCTCCGTACGCAACTCATTGCCGCGCCTTGCCCGTTGCTCTCGGTTCGCGGCATCGCGATCGCGACGTTCGAGCTCTCCGAGCCGAGCATGGACAGCTTCGCGCAGCTGTCTCCAAGCCTCATCGGCTTGGACGGCTTGCAGGTTGGCTTCGCGATGGTCTACGCTCTTACCGGCTTCGGGCATAAGGCTCGCAGCCGCCGTCTCCGGATCCGCGATGAGCTGGCGGAGCCGCTCCGAGACTTGGTTGCGATGAGCTCGGATGTTCGCGAGCGTCGATTCATCCAGCCTTGGGAATCCGACATCCGCCGGACCGGTCGATCGGCCGCTCGTTCGATAGGCGATGTAAGCAAGTCCGCCCGCCAGCAACAAGAAGACGGCAGAGATCGCCGCCATAATCGGATCAACCGATCCGCCGTCGCCCCGTAGCGCGAACGGCATGATGATGGCTGCGACGGCAAGCAAGGCAGCCGAGCCTCCGATCATCGCGACGGGAAAGCGATCCGTTCGGCTGCTTCCCGCTCGTCGCGCTCGCTTGCCTCTGCCGTACCCGGCGGCATGATCATCGCTCTGCGCAGGCATGACGGCGCGCGGCGGCACGACCCGCTCGAACGCGCGCATCGCATCCTCCAAACCGTGCCACGCTTGCAGCAGGCTCGTCCGGTCCCGAGGCAGAAACCGAAGAGTTTCGAAACCGTCAGGCGCTTCCTCTTCATGAGGGGCTTCGGCCATTTCGGCGTGCAACGCTTCCGACATGCGCTCGATCCGCTTCAGCTCGCCCGCAATCGGTTCGAGCGCGCGCTGCGCTTCCTCCCGCTCTCTGGCGAGCCGTCTAAGCTGCTCCTGCTCGGACAGTGCGCTCCCGAACGCGCGCAGCTCGCCTTCTCCCCATCCGGGAGAGAGGCGCATCAAATACGAGGAAAGCTGCTCCTCCAGCATTCGGCGTTCGGCTTCGAGCTCCGCGGCTTCTTCTCTCCGCGCGGCAATCCCTTCGCGAAGCGATTCCAGCCGCTCCCATTCAGGCAACGATTCTAGCAGGGCGTTCGACCATGTGTATGAATCTCTAGTTCTCGTAAGTTCCGCCATTGCCTGATTCGCTTGCTCAAGTTTCTCCGCAAGCTCGCTTCGCCGCGCTTTCAACTCCGTCCACCGCGACTGCGCCGACTCCTGCAGCAACGGAGCGGCCGGATTCGGCAACGAACTCCTCGCTTCCTCCTCTTCGAGCCGCAACGACTGCGCCTTGAGCCACCATTCGCGCAACTCGTACGCGCTCTGGGATTCGAGGACGCGAGTCCTGAGCAGCGGCAACTGCTGCTCCGTCTCGGCGATGCCAAGCTCGGTTGCGCGAAGCTCCTCGCTCAGCTCGTTGAACAACTGCACTTGATCCCGGCTTTGCCGGATGGCAGCCTCCGCATCCTTGATCGCCGCCAGAAGCTTATTCATCTCTTGCGTGACGCCTTTCGGCCGGTACAGCCGATCCATCTCCGCGCCGAGGCGTCGTCTCGCCGCGGTAAGCGCGGCCCCGCCGGCAAGTCCGGCGTGGTACAAGTAGTTGCCGACTTCTTCGCCCTGCAACGTGCGGAGCTGATGCAGCTCGTCAAGCGAAACCGCGAACAACTGACGGAATAACTTCTCCGTTATGCCACCGAGCGCAAGGCGCTCCCATTCGGCTTGAGAAAGTTGCCTATCCATTCCGGACGGATCTCTTACGGTAAGACCCGAGCCGCGCTCCGCATACCGTTCGAGCAGCCATTCGCGGCCGTCCGGTTCGGCTAAGAGCAGCCTTCCGCCATGTCTACCGCCGCGAACGGGCTCCCCCCGCTCCACAAGCTCCTTGCGCGAAGGAAACCCGTATAGCATGGCGCGAATGAACCGCAACAGCGTGCTTTTGCCGGCTTCGTTCGGGCCGTACAGGATCGTAACGGAACGATCCAACGTCAACAGGGTGCCTTGCAGCGCGCCGTAGCCGTCGACATAAAGCTCGCGAATGAACATTCCGTCACCTCCTCGATACAACAGAATCTCGTCGGGCTCGACCTATCTCACCCTCGATACAACAGAATCTCGTCGGGCTCGACCTATCTCACCCTCGATACAACAGAATCTCGTCGGGCTCGACCTATCTCGCTCTTACTCTTCTTCCCGCAGCAGCGACGCCGACAGCTCCATCGCTTGACGAATCCATTCGGCTCTCTCTCCGTGGCTCCTCGAATCGATCCAATTACGCAGGCTCGGATGCTTCCGCAGCGAGTCCAGCGACTCCTTGAACAGCTTCGATGAACGCTCCTCGTCCTCCGAAGCTTCCAAGCCTGCTCGCAGCAACTCGCCGACGAACCCGTCCTCTTCCGCCCCGGCCTCGAGTCTTGTCATGCCGCTGGTCCGTACCGCGAGCGACTCCGGCCACAACCAATCGCCATCCGCCCCTTCCGGCAAACCGATCCAATCCCGAAGCTCCGTCAGCCATTCTTCGGCAACCGAAGGCTCGAGCAGCCGCTCGTGAAGCGCGCCTCGGCCTTCCAGCCTAATCCGAGCGACGACGGGACGTCCTTTCGACGACGCGCGCAGCCCGTCCACGGCCTCGAGCAGTTTCTCCTTCAACGCTTGCTCGCGCTCGATGCCTTCGATGGATACGACGGCTTCCTGCCATAACACGTCCGCAACGTCAAGGAATTTCATCTCCGCTTCTCCGGACGCGGAAACTTTGACGACATAAGCGCCTTTGCCATCCGTCTCGCGGATGCTTCGTCCCTGCAGGTTGCCCGGATAGACGACATGGGGATATTCGTGCATTACGCGCCGATGATGCACGTGCCCTAGCGCCCAATAGTCGAAGCCCGAGGCTACGAGCTCCTCCAGCCGGCAGGGCGCGTAGTTGTCGTGCGCGGGATCGCCGTCTACGTTGGCGTGAAGCACCGCGATATGAAACGAGGCGCCTTCCTTCTTCTGGAAACGAAGCGCCAGATTATCGGAAACCGCCGCGTGCGGATAGGAGATTCCGTACACATGCGCCGCAACCTCGCCGCCTCGCGTATGGGCGGGCAGACATCTCACCTCGTCCGCACCGAACACAAAAAAGCCCGGAGGCGGGTCCAGCTTCGCCTGGCGTCCGCTCTCCGGGTCGTGGTTGCCGTGAACGGCGAACACTTCGATGCCGTGCTCGGTTAGTTCCGCTATCGCGCGTTGCAGTCTCAACTGCGCGCGCAGCGAACGGTCGGCGGCGTCGTATAGGTCGCCCGAGAGGACGATGAAGTCGGCTTTCTCCCGCTTCGCGGCTTCCACCAGTCTCCGCAGCGCGACGAACGTCGCTTCGCGCAGCCGCTCGCGAACCGTCTCGGGCGACTTGGCTAAACTTCTAAAGGGGCTGCCTAGATGCAAATCCGCCGCATGAATGAACGTAAAAGGTACCATCGCAGCTCCGTTGCCCCCTTGTCGTTATCCGGTCGTCTCTTGCTGGAACGACGTATAAATCCGTTTCAATTGGCCGATGACGCGGTTAAGCGAATACGTCTTCACCGCTTTGTTCCAACCGGCTCTTGCCATTTCGTATCGGAAATGCGGGTCGTTAATGACTTTCTCGAGCGCGTCCGCGAGCTTAACCGGGTCCTCGGGCGGCACGAGCAGCCCGTTGACGCCGTCCTGGATCTGCTCGGCGATCCCGCCTACGTTCGTGCCGACAAGCGCAAGCAAGCAAAGCGCGGCTTCCGCGAATACCGAACCGAAAGACTCCGCGCGGGACGGCAGCACGAACACGTCGAAGAACGGAATCATCTCTTCCGGGTGCAGCATGTAACCGTAAAATATCGTGTCGTCGTATATGCCGAGTTGCTGGGACAGCTTCTCGAGCTCTTCCCGGGCCGGTCCGTCTCCGATAAGGTGCAAGACGAACGGAAGACCCCGCTTTCTCAGCTCCGCGCAAGCCTTCAGCAGAATATCCAAGCCTTTCGCGGGGATGAGCCGGCAGACGGACACGAGCTGCGTCACGGCGTTGTCGTGCGGTATCGGTTTGAAGCGCCGTTCGTCGTAGCCGTTCGGAATGACCTCGATCCGCTCCGGGTGCTTCATGTAGCCGCCCATATACTGGGCGAACGATTTGGATACCGTCAGCATGCGATCCATCTTGTGCTCCAGTTCGCCGTAGATCGACGTCAAGAACCGATGCTCCGGCCCGCCTTCGGCAATTCTGCCGTTCAGGATAAGCTCCTTCTCGAAACTAGAGTGTACGGTCATCAGAATCGGCGTATCCGTGAAAGCAATCTTCATCGCAAGCGCAGCGATCGGATGATGCGCGTGAATCAAGTCGTATTGCTGATTGGAGAGACGCAGCTTCACCCACCATACGTAATCCTTATACGTCTGAATATATTTATCCACGATCGGATGGCCCGCGTACTGTTTCCAATCGAACGTCTCGAACTCGATCTCTTCGTTGCCTTTGTTGCGGATTCGTTTCGGCAGCGAGAATAGCTCCATCTCCCAGCCTAGCTTACGGAACCGCTCCCCGATGTGGGGCACCATGGACGAGACGCCTCCCGGCTGTTCGGGGGGGAAAAATAGCGCCTGTAGGATGTTCAACGGCGATTCCTCCTTTTTCGCTTGTCTATACGATTTCTAGGGCTAATTCCCTATCTACTTTCTCTTTCAGAACCTCTAAAATAGTTTATTATAGAAACACATGTTCTGCAACAAGCTTTCAAGTATTATGGACGACCCTAAAGGAGCCGCCTATGGACCAACCCATGCGTACGATCGACATCTCAGGCCAGTTTTTCACGTCGGCAATCACTGTCGTTATCGTCGGCCTCATGCTTTTCATGTCCTACCGGCTGCAAGGCAGCAACCGCAGGCAAGCTTTCCGGTCGTTGCTCGTTTCGCTCGTCATTATACTGATCTACAACCTGCTTCAGCTCGCGATTGCGATAGATGCCGCCGAGCAGACCGCATGGATATTTTTCGGCGGGAAGCTACTACAAGTATATGCGTTCATCGTCATCAATTTCGCGGTATTCGAGCTGTACCATCGCCGCAGGCCGCGGACACGCCTCTGGTTCTTCGGCTTGCTCGTCCTCGCTACGCTGATCGGGTTCGCGGACTTCATGCCCGACGCTCCGGCGTACGCATCCGACTTGCCGGTCGACTTGCGTTCCACGCCCGTCCTGGACGGATATATGCTGCTCTTGTCTCCGCTGTTCGCGCTTATGTTCGCGCCGGTCATCGGACAGCCCCGCAAATATTTGGCGTCTCTATTCATCGCGTTCGGATCGCAGCTGATGGCGATCATCGGCACGTTCGGCTTCTCCGAAGCCCGAAGCTACGATTCATTCACCGGGTTTCTGACGGTCGTCTACTACTGCCTGCTGTTCATCTTGCTGTTCGAGCGCGTCGTCGAGCTGCTCCAATCCGTCTACCGCTCTTCGATTACGGACGGCCTAACGAATTTATACAATCGCCGTTATTTCATGGGCAAGCTGGAGCAGCTCGTTCGCTCCGGCCGGCCGCACGGCGTCATCTTCTGCGATATCGACAATTTCAAGCGTCTGAACGATACGCACGGGCATCATAAGGCCGATCTTGTGCTCAAGCAGGTGGCGGCGATTCTGACCGAGGAAACCGAAGGCGTCGGCCTTGCGGGACGATACGGCGGCGAGGAGCTCGTCGCGATCGTCGCGGGACCGATGAACGCGCTGCTCTCCGCTGCCGAATCGATTCGCGCCCGCACGGAGAAGGAAAGCCTCGTCACGATCAGCGTCGGCGTTCGTTTCTACGAGCCGAATGCGACTGCAGAGACGCTGATGAAGGACGCGGACCAAGCGATGTATTACAGCAAGACGAACGGCAAAAACCGCGTCACCGATTTCGCGAAGCTGAAGGGTTCGGACCGCGCCACGACGGGATAATGCCTCCGCCCATGGCGGTTGCCCAAAATCAAATGCCACGGGGTAAATGTCCAATCGGCAACCCGCCTTCTTCATACTATAAGTGTAGACCGAGGCAAGGGACACCCCCCAAGGGAACCTGAACCCCGGCAACCTACAACATTATGTTCATGAAGGAGGAGTTTGCATGTCCGGTGTAGTCGGCGGTTACTATGCATCGGCAGCCTTCGTGCTGGTCCTGTTCATTCTGCTTGTCATCATCCTCAAAGCAGGTTACTGAGTTCGGGGTAAAACTCCGACCAACCTTGCTTGAAGCAAGTCCGGCGCGCGCTGGCTTGCTTTTTTTTATGGCCGCGCGGACAAGCCTTCCTTCCGGTAGCTGCGCAGGCTGTCCACTTCTTGTTCGCTCAGCTCCCGCCACTGCCCCGGCGCCAAGGCGGCGTCCAGCGTAAGCGGACCCATGGAGACTCGACGAAGATACAGCACCTTTTTGCCTACGGCTTCGAACATTCTTTTCACTTGATGAAATTTGCCTTCGTTGATCGTTAGTTCGATCCAACTTAGCGGTTGCTCCGTATAATCGGGTGTAAGATTGCGACGCGCGAGCCGAGCCGCCGCCCTCAGCTCCTCGCCGGACGGATCGGAATCGGAGGTGGATGCTTCAAGAGCCTCGCTGGCGTCCGAGGCAGCAGCCAATACTTGTAACTGCGCCGGCATCGTTACATAACCGTCGTCCAGCGTTACGCCTTGCCCGAAAGCCGCGGCATCCGAAGCGTCTACGTCCCCCGCTACGAGCGCGCGATACGTCTTCGGAACGTGTTTCTTCGGCGACAACAGCTCATGAGCCAGCTTGCCGTCATTCGTCAGCAGAAGCAGGCCTTCGGTATCTTTATCGAGCCGGCCTACCGGAAAAGGCGATAGCACCGTCACGTCCGGGTCGAGCAGATCGAGCACGGTGCGATCGCGGTTATCTTCGGTCGCCGACACGACGCCCGCCGGTTTATGCAGCATGACGTAGACGGTGTCCCGGTAGGCAATCGTCTCGCCGTCAAGCGCCACGGAGTCGGCATGCGGATTGATTTGCATGCCCGGATCTTTGGCGCGCTGGCCGTTCACGGTTACGGCGCCTTGCTTCACAAGCAGCTTGATGCCGCTTCTCGTGCCGTATCCGAGGTTGCCTAGCATTTTATCGAGTCTGATCGTTGATTTCATTCGGGCACTCACCTCTGTATCTTCCCAACGCGAAGTTGGGGCAGTTTCATGTCAAAGTAACTCGTCCCATTTTGATACCTAGCAAGATCAAGTATAATGTAAAAAAGATGGAGGCGCTTGTCCATGCCGCTTCGTCCATAATCATACCGTGTAGATGGGGGTACAACTGATGAAAGCTAAAAATTTATCGATTTTCTTTGGCATTCTTATCGTTCTTATCGTAGGCTTGGTCGTGATCAACAATTTGGGAAAAGATACCGTGTACGGCATGCCGTCCAATAAACTGTATCCGGAAACCCGGGAGCTGCTGAAGGACCCGAACTATAACAATATTATCATTCCGGACGACTTGGATCAGATGATCGCGGACAAGAAGAGCTTTTTCGTCTATTATTTCTCCGCGACGTGTCCTCATTGCAAATGGACGACGCCTCAACTGAAGCCGCTCGCGGACGAGCTTGGCATTAACATGCACCAGTTCAACCTGCTCGAGTTCCAGAATTATTTCGGTCGCATGAACATCCAAGCAACGCCTACGCTCGTCTACTACAAGGACGGAGTCGAGGCGGACAGAATGCAAGGCGGCTTGAAGGAAGGGAACGCCGACGGTTACACGCTCGACGACTTCCGGGAATTTTTCAACGAGCATAAGCCGGACGGCAACGATTGACCCGCTCCGGGCAAGGAAGGAGGTAACGAATGATGAAAGCCAAGTGGTTATTGGCACTGCCTGCTGCGGTGCTGACGTGCGGCATCGTTCTGGTCGCTTGCGGCGGCGGAAGCGGCGGGGACTCGCATGAGGCGCATGCGCACAACGGCGAGAAATGGGAGCTCAAAGCGTCGTACGCGGAGCTTCCCGCCTTCCTTGGCAATTTCACGGACCGCACGAAGCATCTGTATTCGATCGTCGGAGATTACGAGGCGATTATGAAGACGGTTCATTGCTACTGCGGTTGCATGGAATACGAGGACGATGCGCATGATTCGCTCTACCGCTGCTATGTGGCAAGCAAGTCCGGGGAAGGCGTCACTTGGACCGACCATAGCGCTTTATGCGGAATGTGCACCGATGAATTGGCCGATATTGAAAAATGGTCTAAAGAGGGCAAGTCGGCCGACGAGATTAACCAGTTGATCGAAGAACATTACAACCCAAACTATAACGCGTAACTGAAAAAGGAACGAGGGCGATCGATCGCTTCTCGTTCCTTTTCTTGTGCGCTTTATATCGGTATCCCCCTCGCTCAGGAGTCCGCCGCACTACCGCCGTCTCGCTGCTTTAGAGGTCAATGCGACCTCTATTTCGCCGCACTACCGCTGTCTCGCTGCTTTAGAGGTCAATGTGACCTCTATTTCGCCGCACCACCGCCGTCTCGCTGCTTTAGAGGTCAATGTGACCTCTATTTCGCCGCACCACCGCCGTTTCGCTGCTTTAGAGGTCAATGTGACCTCTATTTCGCCGCACCACCGCCGTCTCGCTGCTTTAGAGGTCAATGTGACCTCTATTTCGCCGCACCACCGCCGTCTCGCTGCTTTAGAGGTCAATGTGACCTCTATTTCGCCGCACTACCGCCGTCTCGCTGCTTTAGAGGTCAATACGACCTCTATTACGCCGCACTACCCGCTGTCTTGCTGCTTTAGAGGTCAATGCGACCTCTAAAGCGCTCCTGAGCGAAGGGGATATCGTTGTAATGGCGCTACAGGACACGATCGCCGGCGTCGCTCTCTGAGCGTCCTCGCGTTTCCCACGCGGCAACGTCCCCGACGAGCTGCTCGTCCAATACGACCAGCTCGAACGCTTGGAACGTGGCGTCCGCTGGCCTTGCCGCCAACGCAGCGAGAGAAGCGGCCAAATCCGCCCGCAACCGTGCGAGATCGAGTCCTAACCCCACATCCGCATAAGCGCACAGCTTAGCGAGCGCCGCCTCCATCAGCTTCACCGCGCCCGTAAAGTTGTCGTTGTGCCAGTGGTGAAGACCGACTGCCGCTTGCAGAAGCCCCTGCAGGAGCGGATGGCGGCCTTCCTCCAACCACAGCTCCTCCATCACTTCATGGCACTCGAAATAATCCCGTTCCGTATTGAAATAGGAGATAAACGCCAGATAGCGCTCATCTCCCTTAACCGACGCAAGTCCGCGCACGTCTCTCCCCATGCAGCTTCCCGCCTCTCTAGGCTCAGCTCTGTCCGCTCTTGCCGGCACGGTCGAGCGCAGCTTGGATTTCCGAGGACAGCTCCTTGATCCCCCATACGTCGTCTTGCTCCCAAAGCTCGTTGAACCGGAGCTGGAACTGCGCCGCCTCCCGCACCCTGCGGAAAAAATACAGCTCCTGGATGGAATTCAACACTTTATGGACGATAATCGAGCTTTCCTCGAAGTCTTGCTGGGCTTCGACGATCTCCTGCCGAATGCTGGACATTTCCAGGTCGAGCTGCGTCGCGGCTTCAGCCGCTTTACGCAGTCGTTCCCTCACATGCTCGGGCAATTGATCCTTATATTTATAGTTCAGCGAATGCTCGATCGTCGCCCAGAAATTCATGCCCAGCGTGCGGATTTGGATCTCCGCGAGCACGGGCTTCGAACCGAGCGACGTCTGCACCGGATATTCCACGATCAGATGGTAGCTGCGATAGCCGCTATCTTTGAAGTTCGTAATGTAATCCTTCTCGTAGACGAGCACAAGGTCTTTACGTTGGCGGATGAGATCGGCCACCCGATAAATATCGTCGACGAACTGGCACATAATCCGTATGCCCGCGATATCCTCGATGCCGAGCTCGATGCGATCGAGCGGAACGGACAGCTTGCGAGCTTTTTGCAGAATGCTCGATATACGCTTGACGCGGCCCGTGACGAACTCGATCGGAGCATACTCGTCTCGCGCTTTAAGCTCGGAACGCAGCGATTTCAACTTCACCTTCAGCTCTTCTACCGCCTGCTGATAAGGTAGCAGAAACTTCCCCCAGTCTCTTCCATCCATCATCGGCACCTCCTTTCCTTCTGCAACGCGGCTGCTCGACCGCAGCGACGAAGCGTTACCGATGATCGGCACCCACGGCTTGGGATATTCGCGAGAAACCGTCCTGCTTCAGACGCTTTAACAGGCCTTGCTGAATCGACTTCAGAACGCCTGGCCCTCTATAGATGAGCGCCGTATACACTTCTACAAGGCTCGCGCCCGCCCGGATTTTATCGTAAGCGTCGTCCGCCGTGAAGATGCCGCCCGATCCGATAATCGGCAGCTTGCCTTTCGTTAATGCGTAAATCGTCCGGATCACTTCGGTTGAACGCTCGGTCAGAGGACGCCCGCTCATGCCGCCCGTCTCGTCTTTGTTCGCATGCGTAAGCCCGTCGCGGCCGATCGTCGTATTCGTGGCGATAATGCCCGACATGCCGCTCAACTGAATCGCCTCGGCCATGTAAGCAAGCTGTTCGTCCGTATTGTCCGGAGCGATCTTGACCAGGATCGGTTTTGGCAGACCGCCGTGACGCTCCGCTTGCTTCTCCATCTCGTCCTTAACCGCATCGAGCAACATGCGAAGCTCGTCGCCATGCTGAAGCGCGCGAAGGTCCGGCGTGTTCGGCGAGCTGATGTTCACGACGAAAAAATCGCCATGAAGATACAACTTCCGCACGCACTCGCGATAATCGTCCGCCGCGTTCTCGTTAGGCGTAACTTTATTTTTCCCGATGTTGACCGCGAGCGGAATGCGGCGTTTCGGCAGCTTCGCCAGCCGTTCCGCCATCGCGTCGGCTCCTTCGTTGTTGAAGCCCATCCGGTTGATCAGCGCTTCGTCCGGCGGCAGGCGGAACAGCCGCGGCAGCTCGTTGCCGGCTTGCGCCTTCGGCGTTACCGTCCCGACCTCCATGAACGACAAGCCGACACGCGAGAACCCGGTTACCGCCTTCGCGTTTTTGTCCAATCCGGCAGCAAGGCCGACGGGATGAGCGAAATGCAGCCCGAACAAATCGACGGAGAGCTCCGGCTTAACGCTCGTCCCCCAGATCGCGGAGAGCAGCGCGGGTACGCCCGGCACTTTGGCCGCGGTCCCCATACCGTCGATAATCAGATGATGCGCGGCTTCGGGGTCCATGCGGAATAAGAACGATTTGGCCATTTTGTACAACAACGAATTCAACGTCCCTTCAATCATCAATGATAAGTAGCGCGTAATATGAACATCCATTGGGATATAAGAACAAAACCTTCGGCTACCAGTTTAGCCTTTTCCCAGGAAAAAGAAAAGGGCGTTACGCCCATTCGCCCGAACTCGGTTATCCGTCTTTGATAATTGCGAGGATTACGCGGGCTTGTCTGGCAATTTACGCCGAAAACGATTACAATGAGGGCATAGAAATTGAATCACTCGAGGAGAGGTTGATGAACGATGAGCGCAACCAAGAAGAGAGCCCCCGTGAATCCACGTGCCAAGCAAAAAGAGACCGTGAACAAGAAGGCTCTTATTTGGATAGGCGTATGCTTCGCGGTTATCGTAGCGGTAATGGCCGTTCTGTTGATCGTGAATCCGTAATCTCAATCTAGCCAGACATAGATTTTATGGGGGTTTGTCTCGTCCTTCGCGTTGCTGAGCTTGAACCGCTCGGCCGGCGCGCGAAGTTCGTTAGGCAAGCCCCCTTGCGTTATCGTAACAGGCGTTCCGATCGGCACGAGATCGAACAGCTCCTCGATATCTTCCTTCTTCATCCTCACGCAGCCCAGCGATTCGTCTTTCCCTATACTGCCCGGTTTGTCCGTTCCATGAATGCCGTAATCGCCGTCCGATAACGTCATGCCGCGGCTGCCGAATGTGCCTTGATCGGTTCCGTTCGGGTTCCGAACCTTCTCCGTAATGACGAAGCTGCCTTCCGGCGTTCGAATTCCGCCAAGACCGACTTCGTAATTCCTCACAATGACGTCGCCGCTGACGATCGCGAGCCGGTGGCTCGTCTTGTCAACGATAACGGCTAGCGGTTGTTGCGTGATCGGCTCGATTGCTCCCGCAGGCGTTCCCATTCCGGCCAGCGGTCCGGTTACCGTCGGCCAGCCGACGGACGTCGGCAATTTGCCGTCCTTCGGATTCGTCAGCTCGCCTACCACTTCTTCGAACCAAGGCGTCATCTCCTCGCTCCAGCCCGCGATCGTGTTGTTCGGGTAATCGCCATTCAGCGCTTCCGGATTAGCCGGCCACGTTCCCGTCCGCTCCTTGTAACGCACGATCGCTGACCGCATCGCGAGCTTGCTCTCTTGAAGCGGCTTCCACTCCTGGATTCTCTTCTGCGCGGAACTCGGATCTTGCGGTTTGCAATTGCACCATTTGGCATCATGCCAATTGACGCCGGCGGAACCGAGCTTGTCGTCGACGGCGACGGTCGCCAGCGGTTTGCCGCTCTTCACCCAATCGTTCCACTTGCCAAGCGACGCTGCCTGAACAAGCATTCTAGCGTCGTTATTCCTAGATGGCAGCAGCAATGCGCCGAGTGCCGTCTGGCCGTCCTTAAGCGGATCACTCGCCGCCGAAACGGCGCCTAATGGCGCGTCTACCAGGGCGATGATCGGCGATGGAAAAGGCGGATCTTTCAGAACCGCCTCCACGGAAGGCGAAGGGGTACCGATCGTATCCGCCGGTTGCTCCTGATTCGCCGCTTCCGATTGTTTATGTTCCCGCGCAATCGCATAAACTCCAAGTCCGATCGCGCCGATGAGCACGGTGAATACGGCCGTCCATATCCAGAACGCCTTGCGCTGTGTATTCGAATCGTTCTTCGGTTCTGGAAGCGACGGCGCGGGTTTTCCCTCGAACGCCGTATAAATATCTCCAGCTTGCCCGAAGCAATAGGTCGCCTTTGCGATATCGCCTTTGCCCTCGTATTGCTTGCCAAGCAAATACCAAGCCATGCGGCTGTCCTCGTGCTTCAATAAATACTCCTTCAGCGGAAAAGCATCATCCACGTCGGGCACGTTATCGTAGAAATGCTGGATTTGCTGTTCGATTCGTTTTTCTTTGTTCACCGTTACTTGCACGCTCCTTGCGATGCACAACTCTATATAGGTTTTATCGGTCATATCGGCAATAGAATGAAGAAAGCCCCGTCCTAATCGGCTAACCGATTAGGACGGGGCTGGCTTGGGGCGATTAATTGAATTGCTTGTCGCGAATGACGACGATTTGAAGCTTGTCGTCCCATTGAATGTCGTACCCGCTCTCTTCCGCGAAGAAACGAACCGGAATGAACAGACGGTCATTTGTCTGCACGGTAGCCGAGTTAAGAGTTACCTGCGTCGCGACGCCGTCCACGGTTTTCGTGACTGTCTTCATATTCTTCTTGATCGTATATACGGTGTTGCCTTTCGTTAACGTACCGGTTTGCGCTTTGTCGTCATAATCAACCGCATAGCCAAGCGCCGTTCCTACGCTGCGAATCGGGAGCAAGACCGCGCCTGGAGACATGATCGCCGGCACATCGGTTGTCAGAAGTTCGCCGTTAAGCAACACTTTGATCGACTTGTCGGTCGGCAAGGATGCCGGGGCCGCGTACTTCTGAAGGACGCGGATTTTGTTGCTATTCTGGTCGATAACGACGAGGCGGCCATCCGTCAGGATCGTAACGTCTGTCGGATTGTCGAATTGAGCATTCGCGGATACGCCATCCGAAGTTCCGACCTCCGTCGCAATACCGGCCAATGTGCCGACTTGTCCATTTTTCAATGTACGAATCGCATGGTTCAACTTATCCGCGATAATCAACGTGCCGTCCGGGGCGATAGTCAAGCCTTCCGGCGCGTTGAAGCGAGCTTTCAACGCTTCACCGTCTATATAGTCGCCTTCAACGTACTGAAGCTGCTTGTCCAGGTCGCCGCCGCCCGCAACCGTGCTTACGGTGCCTGCCGCGAAATCGATATAGCGAATCCGTTGATTACCGCGATCGCTTACGTACAGATTGCCTTTCGAATCAAGCGCGAGACCGGTAGGTTCATTGAATTGAGCGGACGCGATCGGACCGTCCTTGAAGCTGCCCGAGTACTCTACCGCACCCGGGAAATATTCGAACGGCCGGTTCGAATCCGCCGTCAATGTCGTAACTTTACCGTCCGAAGCGACTTTACGGATCGCATGGTTCAACGTATCCGCTACGTACACCGTCCCGTCTTTGGCTACCGCAACGTCGGACGGATGATCGAAGCTTGCCGCCGCGCCGATTCCGTCATCCGAACCGAGTTTCCCGCTTCCCGCCAGTGTCGATACTTTGCCGTCTTTCGTAATGACGCGAATCGCGTTATTCTCGGAGTCCGCTACATAGATAGAGCCTTTCGAATCGATCGCCAACCCGGCCGGGTGCTCGAACGCGGATTTCAGCAGTACGTCATCGTTGAAACCGCCGATCGGATTGTTGGCTTCGTCTTGGCCGAGGTCAAGACCGGCGTAAGTATCCGTTCTGGCAGCCGTTACGACCCGAATCAGATGGTTCTCATAGTCGGATACGAGAAGTCTGCCGTCCGGCAACGCCACCGCCGAGTAGGGCTGGAAAAACGTAGCGTCCTTGTTCGCGCCGTTCGCATGACCGAGTTCCGATTTGCCCGCGATCGTACGCACTTCATACAGCTTGGGCGACGTCGACCAACCGTAATCCGCGGAAGCGGCGGAGGCGATGCTTGGAACCGCGAGCACCAACGTTAATCCTAGCCCCGCGACGAAACTTTTCTTCAACCGGAATTTATACATGTTTGCTAGCCCCTTTGAAAGATATCTTAATGATTAACGATAGTATTGTTGGTCGATTACAGTGGTTACCTTATAATTGGTTATCGTATCTCTAACAACAACGTAATATTGGCCATACAGAGATTCGTCTAAGAAATAAGATCCGTCCGATATAGGGGGTACCGCATTGCCAAACCTGTCGAATACGCCGACGATTTCTTTGTCCATCCCGACAGATGCAGAATTTATCGTTACATCTTCATCAGTAATGACATATAGATCGCCTTCGTATGTTAATCCGTCCACTTTGAACTCGTCAAAGTCTATATTAAATCCGTTATAAATAATGAACTTATATGGCGAATAGGTATGATCCGGCTCCTCAATACTGGTTACATTAACATTCAACAGGTATTCGCCGGGAGCATCCATGTATGTCGCCATAACCACACTGACATCTTCGGTATCGATAAGCTGGATTTGTCCGTCAGCGCTTGAGCCGCTTATCGCTAATTCACCGAATGTAACAAACTCGATCTCAGGCTCATGCGCAAGAGCATGGATAACCCATGTTCGATCGCCTACGTACCAATCTTGCAATCCGCTATCCATACCAAGCGCATAGTCAAATAACTTGAGAGGATCGTTTCTATGAATGTTCAGGACGTAGCGATGCTCGTTTATATCGCCACCATATCCGACATACAAGATGAATCGGTTATCCCCTTGCTGCAATCGATCGCATTCGTCCGACTCACCGCATACACTCGACCAATCCCCAGGGACATACGTCCATTCCCGTTCATCCCATATTCCTCCAAGAGGGAAGTAGCCCTCTTCTGTTTCTCCATTGAAATCCATGTCGAGTCGCTTTGTAGAGAAAGAAACTTCGGTATATTGCTCCCCGTTCTGATTGCCGAAACGTACATACGGACCTTCGCTGTGATCCTCTCGGAATTCGAAGTTGTCGTAGAAGAACTGTTCCCAGTCCGGCTCGGCGACATGATTGAGCAGATCGAAATAAAGACTCGTATTCCCCATGGATAGTACAAAGCTATAAACTTCACCTTCAACCAGATTTCGAGCGGTTAACCCTGCTATCTCTATCTCCTCGTTATTCTCGCTATAGTAATGAAGCATTGCTCCTTCAACCGCCGAACCATTGTAGGTCGGGTTGAACGCGATCTCGCTCACCGCGGCGGCTGTCGCCTTCGCTCTAAAATGACCATTCCCCAGAGGCTCCCAGGTCAAGCTTCCGCCGTCGGTCGTCGTCGTGAAATTGTAGCCTTCCGGCAAGGAAGGTTTGATCACATAAAGCGTGAATCGTTTCGTGTTCGCGGAAGTCGCAATCTGACCGTGCGGTTTCACTTCGATCGCAATTTCATTGCGGGCGCGGGTTAAATCATACTCGGTATAGTATTCATCGTAGGAGTAAGGTTTGCCGTTAACCGAAATTTTCACGTCATAATCGGCGAACGCAGCCGCTTTCTCAAGCGATAGCTCAACGTAATTGATCGATGATGGGAGCTCGTACTCGTACGAGCTTCCTACGCTTCCTAACGGAACATCGAAATCAACATTAGTTGGAGGTAATGAGCTGTACCCTTCCGATTCCGGATAAATCTTATAGGTGACTCTCAAGGATTGCAGCGGATTCGTATAGGGCTCGCTGCTAGGCGACCCGCTCGGAGATCCACCACCGCCGCCGCCCGTATTGACCTCGCTTGGCGCAGGAGTTTGACCTTGCGATAGATTTTGCTTATTCTCCTGCAGGCGTTTCTTGCCGGCCTCGTCCAACTGCGACTCGTATTTACTGTACGCTTGTTCTTGCTTCTTCTTAATCGCTTCCTCGGCTGCTTTCTTCTGCTCTTCCTGCTTCTGCTTAATCTTCTCCATCAGTTCTTTGTTGCGCGCTTCAGCCTCTTCTTGCAATTTTTTCTCTGCCGCTTCCTTCGCTTGCCTCTGGACTTCGCGTTGAATCTCTTGCTTCCGTCTCTCCTCGACGGTGAGCTGCAATTCCTTAATGCTTAGATCGATCTTCTTTCCTAAGGATCTAAGCAATTCTTCCTGAATACGATCGATCGCCGCCTGTTGGATGAGCTGCGCCGCAATGGCTTGATTGACGATTACGGACACCAGATTATCGATATTATTCTGCATCCGCTCTAAATCCGACTGCTGAACGGCCAAATCTTGAACGTACTGGGACATCAATCTGTCATTCTCTTGCTGGATTTCACTGCTTGCCCGGAGCATCGCTTCGATCAATGCGGATCCTGCCCGGTTGACCAAATCCGCTGGATCGACCGGCGCAGCCAAGTTATTATTCGGCAGCCCCGTTCCGCCAGTCAACGTGAGTATCGACTGACTCGGATAAATCAACTGCGGAGTCGGCGGAACAGCCCCGCCAGGTACCGGGGGAGTCATCGATACGATCCCGCCGGCAACGCTAAGCCGCGTGCTTCCCGTCAGCGGGTCGACGACCGTCATGAAATGCGTTCCCCGCACGCCCATGACCGCGGTCGGAGTCTCGAGCATGAATTGATCGTCCTTGCTTGCGATCGACTTGACGTCGACCCATGCGGAGCCGCTCCACATGCTGACTTTCGTCGTCGTACCTTTTTTATTGGACAGCTTCGAGAACGTTAGCTTCGTATTGTCGCCGACCGTCATTTTATCGTCTTCGGACGTCCCGTTGGCGAATTGAAGCACGGCGGAGCCGCCGCTGCCTACGGATAGGACATCACCCTCGTTGAGGCTCATCTTGGCGAACGCCGTGAACTCCTTGGAGCCGCCTGCTTTCTTCACCTTAGCGGTGCCCTTCAATTCTTTAATGACGGCCACCCGCGTCGAGGCGGCGGAAGTCTCGTTCGCCCACGCGCCGAGAAGCGGAACGACGACGAGCAGTAAAGCGAGCAGTCTGATTAAATGTTGTCGCATGAATAAGTCTCCTCTCATTTTTCGATAATGCCAAGAACTTCGTATACTTTGATCGGATGGGATTTGCCTTTGAACATGCGGTCCTCGCCCTCGTCGAAGAGGAAGTGCGCCTTGGTCTTCTCGTACACTTGCTCCGAGACGTGGACTTGTCCCTTCTTCGTCTGCGATTCGATCCGCGCCGCGATGTTGACGTTGTCGCCGATCGCCGTATAATCCACCCGCAGGTATGAACCGATGTTGCCGACAACGACGTTACCGGTATGGATTCCGATTCCGACGTTAACTTCGCAGCCGTATCTCTCCATAATCTCGTCGCGGATTTTCTTCATGCCCTGCTGAATCTCGTAAGCCGTCTTGACGGCCATCCGCTCATGCTCCGCGACGTTCAGCGGGGCGTTGAACAAGATCATCGCGGCGTCGCCGATAAATTTGTCGATCGTGCCTTCGTTCCTAAGCGTCGTCTCCGTGATCATGTTGAACATCGTATTGAGCGTATCTACGAGCTCCGGCGGAGTCAGCTTCTCCGACAACGGCGTAAAGCCGCGGATATCGAGGAATAAAATCGTAATATGCTTCAAGTCGCCGCCGAGCTCGATATCGATGTCTTTATCTACGATCTGCTTAACGAGATCCGGAGAGATATACCGTCCGAATTGGCGCGTGACGAAACTTTTCTGCACGCTATCCAGATAGGATTTCAGAGATACGTTCGCCAAGTAAGCCAAGATCATCGCCAACATGGCGTTCACGATATTAAAGTGAAGCTTAGACGCGTCATAGACGGCATATTGACCATAGAGGACGCCCAACGCCACGACGATAAAGATGAGGAACGAGTACACGTTCTTCAGCTTCCACGGCAACCAGATGAACAATGCGAACAAGATCAGCGCGAGCAACAGCTCGGCCCAGTCCGGCGCGTACGACACGTTCGTGCCGTTCAACAACTGGTTAGCGATATTGGCATGCGTATAGACGAGTTTAATGTTCTTCTCGATCGGCGTAGCCCCGGTATCCTGTCCGCCGTCGCTCGATAGACCGACCGCCGTAAACCCGATGAACACGATCGAATCCTTGAACATGTCCGGAGGTATCGCGCCTTCCATGACATCGATGAAAGGGATCGACATGAGGTCGTCCGTCTCCAGCTGATAATCGATCGTGATCGTATTCTTCGCGACGGGATCGTCGCTCTTCTTCGGGTCGGTCATATCGTCGTACTTGCTTAGATCGACCCCGGCCATCTCGACCGCTTTATAAGCAAGCGACGGGATGACCTCGCCGTCCGGGCCGCGCATTTTCAACCACGTCTGGCGTATGACGTTGTCCGGGCTGACGACGCGGTTGATGTGCGCCTGCTGCACGAGTTCGGCGAACAGCTCGTAAGGCTTGAGCACGGACCCCGCTTGAATCAGCTCGTCGCGTTTGGCGATGGACGAGTTGCTTAATACGTCATTGTTCGTCATATTGCCTACTACCGGCATAATAACGTTCGGATAAGCGGCCAACGCTTCGGCGAACGCCATGTCGCTGTCCGGATTGATGCTCGGCTCGCTGAAAATCACATCGAACGCAATCGCTTTCGGAAGGTTGCCTTCCTGATTCATGTTGGCCAGCAGTTGCGCGTATACGGCGCGATCCCATGGGAACTGGCCAAGCGCCGCGATCGAAGATTCGTCGATCGTCACGACGACGATCCGCGAGTCGGGCACGCCGGTTTTCGCCCGCTCCATGTTGAAATCCCCGAGCAAATTATCGATCTTGAGCAACGTGTGCGAGTGATATACGAAGTAAACCGCGATCAACAGAATCACGTTAAGTACGATGGCAATGCGTTTAATCTTTTCCTTCACAAGTAATCCCGCCCGATCTATGAAAATCGTTCCAGTATCCTTTTTATTATAGCTTAGGTAGGAAGATTTTTGTTGATTAATGTCCAAAAAATGACTAACATGACGAGCGTCATGAAAATGAAAAACAAAAAAAGCTCTTTCCTAGGACTTACCGCCTAAGAAAGAGCTTCGCTTAACGCGTCAGCGATGTTGATCTTACATATTAAACGGAGAATCCGCTACCTTGATGGAATCGGTAGGGCAGCCGTCCGCAGCGTCTTGAAGATCGTCGTACAGGTTCTCGGGAATTTCCGAATTGCCGTGATTTCCATCGCCGGCATAGATCACTTCTGCAAGACCTTCATCATCGTAGTCGTAGATGTCGGGTGCCGTTGCGCCGCAAGCGCCGCAAGCAATACAGGTGTCTTTATCTACATAAGTAAATTTGGCCATGGAATAACCTCCTATTATCAAACGACTCTTGCCATAAGTAGTCCATCTACAGTCCAATATAATACAAAACGATGGCGAGATCAAACAAAATTACAGAACGGTTCCATCGCTTTCCGTTCTTAATAATCATTCTCATCGCGAGAATGATCGCCGCGTAAAAAATCTTTCTGAAGCGACGTTCCTCTGCGCTGTTTGTTGCGGATCAAAGACGACGGGTCATCCCCCAGCATGCCCGCCGTCAGCACGGCGTTCTCCCCGTATTTGTTCCTTAGTTTATCCATCGCGACAGTCAATTTATCTTGCTTCGGTTGACGTTCGAACGAGAACAGATCGAGCTGAACCGGCGTTGCGTCCTTGGCCGATAACGATTGCAGCGTCACCCCGAGCAGCCGCACGGGATTGCCGGGGCCCCAATGGTCGTCCATCAATCGGCACGCCGTCTGATAGACGACCTGAGCATCGTCCGTCGCCTCGGCCATTGTCGTCGCCCTCGTGATCGTTCTCATGTCCGGGTCGCGGATCGTAATTTGCACGGCCTTGCATATCATGCCCTGATGGCGCAATCTTCTCGTCGTCTGGTCCGCAAGATTGAGCAATACGCGATGGAATTGTTCTCTCTCCAATATATTCGCCGGAAGCGTAGTCGTGTGCCCGACCGATTTGGGCGCTTCCGAAATCGGTTCGACCGGCGATTCGTCTATCCCGTAGGCCGCGCGCTTCATCCAAGCTCCGTAGACACCGAACCGTTCTTCGAGCATTCGTTCGTCCGCCGCCGCAAGCTGCCCGATCGTGTTAATGTTAAGCCTCTTCAGCTTCTCCGCGGTTTTGCCGCCGATCCCGTACAGCGTCTGGCAAGGTTTATCCCAGAGCAGCGCCGGCACATCGCGTTTGCGCAGTACGGTGACCGCGTCAGGCTTGCGCATGTCCGAGGCCATCTTGGCCAGCAGCTTGTTCGGCGCGATTCCGATCGAACACGGCAGAGAGAGCTCTTCCTTCACCCGGCGGCGGATCGTCTCGGCGATTTCGAGCGGCGTGCCGAATTGCGAGCTGCCCGTAATGTCGAGATAACATTCGTCGATCGACACCGGCTCCACGAGCGGCGTATAATTGCCCGCGATTCTCATGAAACCTTTGCTATATCGGCGATAGAGGTCGAAGTCCGGGGCGATCAGAATCAAGTCGGGACACAGACCCAGCGCCTGCCGCACGGTCATGCCGGTTCTTACTCCCCGCTCCCGGGCTTCATAGGAGCTAGTGACGAGAATGCCCTTGCGCAGTTCCACGCTTCCGGCGACGGCGGTCGGTTTGCCTTTGTACGTAGCGGGTTCCTCGGCTGAATGGACGGAGCAATAGAAAGCGTTCATATCGATATGCAGAATAATTCTTCGCTTCGTTTCGCCCATCGCCATCGCCCCCGTTCCGCGAAATTCTTTCCTATGCCGCTATTATACAAACGGATTGAAACCTGCGGCAAATATAGGCTATCGCCCTCTACATTTGGTTCAAGCCATGGTATAATAGTTTAACTGTTTTTTAACAAGGAGGCTTTACGTTTACGCATGTCTACACCCTTATGCATTTTCGATACGACCCTGCGCGACGGCACGCAAGGAGAAGGCATCAGCCTGACTGCGGAAGACAAAGTGAAGATCGCGCTCAAGCTTGACGCATTGGGCGTCCACTATATCGAAGGCGGCAACCCGGGCAGCAACAGCAAAGACATCGAATTTTTCAAGCGCGTCCGCGAGTTGAAGCTTCAATCGAAGCTGACGGCATTCGGCAGTACGCGCCGCAAGAACATCTCGTGCGATCAGGACGTTAATCTGAAGCATCTGATCGAATCCGGAGCGCAAGCGGCGAGTTTGGTCGGCAAAACATGGGATTTCCACGTACATACGGCGCTCCAGACGACGCTGGAGGAAAATCTCGCGATGATCTACGAATCGCTGGCTTTCCTTAACCGCGGCGGAATGGAGGCTCTGTTCGACGCGGAGCACTTCTTCGACGGGTACAAAGCGAATCCCGAATACGCGCTTGCCGCACTCCAGAAGGCGAAGGAAGCCGGAGCGGCATGGATCGTCCTGTGCGATACGAACGGCGGCACGCTCCCGAACGAAATCGCCGAGATCGTCTCCCGCGTTACATCGGTCATCGACGCTCCGATCGGCATTCACACGCACAACGATAGCGAGCTGGCCGTTGCCAACTCCCTCGCGGCCGTCACAGCCGGAGCGCGCCAAATCCAAGGCACGATCAACGGTTACGGTGAACGTTGCGGCAACGCGAATCTGTGCTCGATTCTACCGACTTTGCAACTTAAGATGGGCTATTCCTGCGTTAGCGGCGACCAATTGAAAATGCTGACGAACGTCGCCAGGTACGTTAGCGAAATCTCCAACGTTCACCTGCCGGTCAACCAGCCTTACGTCGGCACCGCGGCATTCGCGCATAAAGGCGGCATTCACGTATCTGCGATCCTGAAGGATTCGAAGACGTACGAGCATATCTCGCCCGATCTGGTCGGCAACAAGCAGCGCGTGCTAGTATCGGAGCTTGCGGGACAGAGCAATATTTTGTCCAAAGCGCAGGAGATGGGCCTCGACATTCAATCCGACGGCCTCAAGTCCCGCCAGGTCATCGACCGAATCAAAGAACTGGAGCACCAAGGCTATCAATTCGAAGGCGCGGACGCTTCGCTGGAACTGCTGCTCAGGGACGCGGCAGGCGTCGCCGAGCCGATGTTCACGATCGACAACATGAAAATCATCGTCGAAAACTCGAATAAGACGCTGAATACCGAAGCGATCGTAAAGCTTACGGTTGGCGGAGAACAAGTGTATACGGTGGCCGAAGGCAACGGACCGGTCAACGCGCTGGATAACGCCCTCCGCAAGGCCCTCATGCAATTCTATCCCGGCATCCGCGATATTCATCTTACGGATTACAAAGTACGCGTGCTGGACGAGAAGGACGCGACCGCGGCGAAAGTCCGCGTGCTGATCGAGTCGACTAACTTCAAGGACACATGGAGCACCGTCGGCGTGTCCTCCAACGTCATCGAAGCAAGCTGGGAAGCCCTCGTCGACAGTATCCGTTATGCGTTGCTCGGCATGGCCAAGGATGCATCCATGACCGCCGTCCCGCGCGAAACACTAGGGCTTATCAACCACTAAGCTACCCTCGTCGTACCGACAATGAATAAGGCTGTGCCGCCGAACATCGATTGAGGTCGATGGCCGAGGCACAGCCTTTATTGTTACGATCGAATCGCTTTATCCAAGTATTGTTCCCACTGCTTCCTCTCGATAACCCCTTCGATTCGCTCCAGAACGACGCCGTCCCGGTCCACGATGAAGCTCGTCGGGTAAGAAAACACTTTGTACAAATCCCCTGCCGTGCCCTTCTCGTCGGTGAGCACGGGCATCGTGAACCCTTGCTCCTTCACGAATACTTTGGCTTCCCTGAGCTTGTCGTAATTCGTCGCGTTGACCGCGTACAGCTCGATATCGCCTTTGTACTTCGCGTAAAGTCCGACAAGGTCGGGCGCTTCCGCTTCGCACGGTCCGCACCAAGCTGCCCAGAAGTTCACGATCGTTACCTTGTCGCTTGGCCCCCCGACGTCGTAGGTCTTCGTCCCGTCAAGCGACGCAAGGCTGAACGAAGGCGCCCTAGCGCCTTTCTTCGGCGCCTCCGCCAACTGCGACACGGCATCTTGAATGTCCGACGGATCGCGGGCATCCGCCGCGTTCTTATCTTTATCGAGGTTCATCACGACTACGCCGACAACAGCCGCCAACAAGAGCGCCAGTATTACGATATTCCTCTTCAATGGTACATCCCCGTTTCTCGTCATCCTGATTGCCCTTATTCTACCCCATTCGCGGCCATTGTTCCAACCGTTGTCACCGAACTGTAACGACTTCCCTCCTCCCTGACAACTGCATAGCCGTCCATTCGCAAGGGCAAATTAGCTATGTTCTACATCCGATACCGATCATTTCGTTAGGAGGAACGGATCGCGCCATGTCCGCAACTAAATCGAGATCCAGGCTCACCGTCACGTTCACTAGCGACATCGTCCCTTCCGATGCACCGGCAAAATCCAAAGGCGGAGGCCAAGCGCAAGGCGGCCGCAAAAGCAAAGTGTGGGAGTACGTCGCGCTGGCGACCGTTCCGCTCGTTCTGGTGCTCGGCAACTCGATGCTTGTCCCGGTTTTGCCGACTTTGCAAAGAGAACTGGGCATTTCCCAATTCCAAAGCAGTTTGGTCATCAGCTTGTTCTCCATATGCGCCGCGATCGTCATTCCATTCGCCGGCTACTTGTCCGACCGATTCAGCCGCAAGGCGGTCATCATTCCCTCGTTGATTATATACGGCGGCGCCGGAATATTAGCCGGATTCGGCGCAATCTGGGATTCTTACGGCGTGTTGATCGGCGCCCGGGCGCTGCAAGGGATCGGCGCCGCCGGCACGGCCCCGATCGCGATGGCGCTCGTCGGCGATATGTACAAAGACGGTCAAGAGAGCCAAGCGCTCGGGTTGATCGAAGCGTCCAACGGGGCTGGTAAAGTCGTCAGTCCGATTCTCGGCTCTTTACTTGCGATCATCGTCTGGTACGCCGCCTTTTTCGCTTTTCCCGCGTTTTGCGCGCTGTCGCTCTTGGCCATTCTTTTTCTGATCAAGGAACCGAAGCGACAACAAGAACCGAAGCCGATCCGTCAATACATTCAGTCCGTTAAGAAGGTATTCGCCAAGCACGGCCGTTGGATGATTTCTTCCTTTTTCAGCGGGGCGATGGCGTTGTTCATCTTGTTCGGGGTACTTTTCTTCTTGTCGAATATCCTAGAGGACGCCCCGTATTCCATTAACGGCGTTCGCAAAGGCTTCGTATTAGCGATTCCTCTATTCGGCATGGTTACGACAGCCTACATTACCGGCACGGTTATCAGCAAGAACGGCGTACTGATCCGCCTGCTCATGAACATCGGCCTCGTGCTGATGGTCGTCTCCCTGGCGCTAGCGATTTGGTTTAACAAGAGCATTTACGTATTCATCGGATTGCTTACGGTTAGCAGCATCGGAACCGGCTTGCTCTTGCCCTGCCTGAATACGATGATTACCGGGGCAGTGGAGAAGTCCGAGCGCGGCATGATCACATCTTTGTACAGCAGCCTGCGATTTTTCGGCGTGGCGTTCGGTCCGCCTTTGTTCGGCTGGCTCATGAACATTTCGCACCGTACCGTGTTCATGACCGTGTCGATCCTGTCGCTGATTGCGCTCGGTCTCGTCTTCTTCCTCGTGAAGCCGGGCAAACAAGTCCAATAAACCGCTCGAATGTTGCCCATCCTCCCCGATTCGCGCATACTAACGTGTAGGGGGGATACAGACATATGTCCTGCGAAATTATAGTCAAGCTAGGGAACCGTTTGAGGGAAGAACTCGTCGAGACTTGCCGCCGCCGGCTGCCGAATGAAGCTTGCGGCGTCGTTTACGGTTATCGGACCGCGGACGAGCTGATCCCCGACGGATTCGCATGGATCCGTAACGTTGCTCCGAATGCCGAAGAAGCCTTCGCATTCGATCCCGGCGAGTGGATCGCGGCTTGCTACGAAGCGCAAAAAAACCAACGACTTATCGTTGGCGTGTTTCATTCCCATCCGATCGGCGCTAACGCGCCCAGCAAACGGGACGAGCAGTCGCTCGTTCCGTGGGATTCGTATTGGATTATCGGTTTCGCCGGCTCCGACGGCGACATCGCCGTTTACCGGCATACCGAACAAGGCTGGGTTTCGCTGCCGCTAGTGCCGGCTTAAATAAGCGTATAACTCCCCTAAGGTCGGCACTTGGCGATTACGGATCATCTTAAGAAATTGGAAGTAAAGCTTCGCCGTCATAATCGAATCGTGCAACGCATGATGCCTCGTCGTCACCTCGATGCCAAACCGCTCTAGCAAATCGTCCAAGCCGTAATGGATTTGCTTCGGTTCCAGCCACTTGGCGATCATCATCGTGTCGAGGACGCGGTGCGTCAGATTCACTTTGGACGTCCGCCACAAGGCGGAATTCAGAAATTGCTTATCGTGGCCGCTGCCGTGGCAGATCATGACCCTCTTGCCTACAAAGTCCATGAAATCGTGCAAGCTTTGCATCAGATCGGGGGCCTTCTCGGCCATCTCGTTCGTTATGCCCGTTAATTCGGTTATATGTTTAGGGATTCTCCGTCTCGGATTGACGAGTTGATAGAACGGCTCCGCGTCTTCGAACTGATCTCCCCGGATGATGACGCCTCCGATCGAGATAATCTCGTCACCGTTATACGGATTGAATCCCGTCGTCTCCAAATCGAACACGACTGCTCCCATTTCCGAAAGTTGAAGCTCCATCGAGCTTTCCTTGCGCTGATCGCGCGACATCGAACGAATGAACGCCATTTGCTGCGCATTGGACATGCCCAGCATCGACGCGATCGCCGGCGTCAATCCACCCATTTTATAGAGATTCCACATTCTCCCCATCGTATTCGCGCTTTTGGGTGGTTCCTTCATCCCTTTCACCTCCCGCCGAAGCGGCCATTCATCTCTCGTTCAACCTTTCGTTGATAATATTTGCCCGTCTTGAGCGCCTTCTTAAGCGGACCTACAAGCTCTTTCGTAAGCCGCGCTCTTGAAATTTTGCCGGTGTTGACCCTATGTCCGTCTTCGCTGGCGACCGTGGCGAGCAACCTCAGTCTCAGGAAGAAGGAGAAAGCTTGGGAGGCGTTCTCCGCCTCTCCGATCGTCAGCACGCCCGCATGCTGCAAGGCGGAAATCCGCCGGAGCGTGCTCGTCTCGCGAATCCCGCAGCTCAGCGCCAGCAGACGGAACGCGTTAACCATTGGAATATATGCGCCATACTTAATATCCAAGCTTCCCGCGTCGTCGCCGTATCTCTCCCGGAGCAGTTGTCCGAAGACGCCGAGCAATACTTTGTGCCGGAGCGTATTATCAAGCATTCTTCGGGCGATGACCGGATTGCCTAGCATGTCGTTGAAATAACGATCCTTCAATCGCTCCCCGAACGATAAGTCGCCGGCGATCGGACGGCCATCCGCCACGATCAGCAAATACCGGACGTTCTCCCAGTTCGGTTCGGCGAACCAACGGCCGATTTTGCCCTCCCACTCCGACAAGGACAGGCACCAATCGGCATTCGACGAGATGACGTTACCTTCGCACGGGGGATATCCGATCGTAATCAAGGAACGAACGATAATGGCGGCCAATTGCGCAAAATAAGCCCGATAAGCTTCCGCCTTCCCATCATCAGCCGGATCGGCGTAGACGAGGCCGCTGTCTTGATCGCTGTTAAGGGTTTGCTCCGAGCGCCCTCCGCTGCCGAACAACAAATACGCGTAAGGCACGGGAGGGGCGCCATGCCCCAACCGTGCCATCTCTATCTCCGCAAGTTCAATCGTTCTTGCGATCAACTCGTCGTGTAACTCGTTTAAAGAATCGACTACCGTATGGATCGGAGAGGATACGATCTCCGCCGACAATCGGCTTTGCTCCGACTCCCGTATTGCCGCGAGCTTCTCAAGGCTGCCGGCTACGGCGATCTTGCGCAACCGCTTCTCCCGCTGGGGATTAGACATGCGGCATATACCCTCCTGTAAGGTCGCCGGTTAAAGATTATGCGATCAGACCGACGTGCCAGCTTTTTTCATTTGCTCCGGATAACCGTAGTTGCCGTGTTCGCTGAGGTCGAGACCAATGATCTCTTGCTCTTCCGTAACGCGGAAACCGATCGCTTTCTTCACGATCCACAGGACGATGAAGGAAGCCGCGAACGCGAACGCGCCGCATACGACTACGGACTCGAATTGAACCCACAATTGCTCTCCGCCGCCGCCGTAGAACAAGCCCGGTTTACCTACGCCTCTGGCAACCAATTCTTCGGTAGCGAATAGACCATTCGACAACGTGCCCCAAACTCCTGCCGCGCCATGCACGGACAAGGCGAAGATCGGATCGTCGACTTTGATTTTCTCGAAGAACATCGAGCTGAAGAACACGAGAATTCCCGCTACTAGACCGATAACGACCGCCGCCCACGGTTCAACGTAAGCACAAGACGCGGTAATGGCGACGAGGCCTGCGAGAGCGCCGTTCAGCATCGCCGTAATGTCGGCTTTGCCTTTCACGAGCCAAGAGATCAGAAGCGCCGCAACCGCACCGCCTGCGGCGCCAAGCTGCGTGTTGAATGCGACGTAGCCGAAGAATCCGTCGCCGACCGCGAGCGCGCTGCCCGCGTTAAAACCGAACCAACCGACCCACAGCAGCAATACGGCAAGGGCCGTGAATACTTGGTTGTGGCCGAGAATTTCATTAGCGGAGCCGTCTTTGTTGAATTTGCCGATCCGGGGTTTCAACAGGATCGTTGCCGCGAACGCAGCCATAGCGCCGGTCAAGTGAACGACCGTGGATCCGGCATAGTCTTGCGCGCCGTCCGTAGCCAGCCAACCGCCGCCCCAGATCCAGTGCGCGATGATCGGATAGATCACTGCCGTGAAAATCACCGTGAAGATCAAGTATGCGGACAATTTCGCGCGTTCAGCGAAACCGCCCCATGCAATCGAGAGTGATACGGCCGCGAACGCCAGCTGGAATACGAAGAAGATCGATGTCGGATAACCTTCTCCTTCCCCTGCGGCTAAGCTAGGCTCGAACATGAAGTTGCCGATGCCGATAAACTTGTTCAGCGATTCGCTTGCTTCCGTTCCGAAGGCGAATCCATAGCCGACTGCCCAGTAGATCAGAGAGCAAAGACCTAACGTGAAAATCGTCTTGCCCGCTACGTGGCCGGCGTTCTTCATCCGAGTAGAGCCGGCTTCCAGCAAGATAAATCCGCCTTGCATGAGCAGTACGAGCACGCCTGCGACCATGATCCAGATCGCATTCAGCCCCATATCCAGTTGAGCTACGGACGGATCATCCGCGAACGCTAACGTTGGAAATAGGACTAGCAGTGCTCCGATTGCAAGCAAACTTTTTTTGACCACGACAACCACTCCCCGAATGTTATGTTACATTACATAATAAGAAAGACTTATTGTCATTATAGGTTGAACTTCACCATTTGACAATACACTTTTTGCGATTTCTTTAATGGATTATGCCAAAAATCTAACATTATATCGGGAATGCGGCCTTAATGTTAGGATTTGGGCTGCATAAACGCCTAGATGCTCGCCATTCTCCTTTTGCGATGACGATATCACCCCTTAATTTGATGTTAGGTTTCAGCTTGACGGCCATTAGTGTTAGTTTATATGTCACAGTGGTAGAAAATGACTATGATTCCGCTTTTCACTCCTAAGCATTACGTTTGACTGTATGGTTCGCGTTTGAGTATGATAGGGATAGGATCGAAGCCGAATATCAGGAAAGAATGGTGAACGCCATGCGCAACGGAACGATGAACACTCCGCGCCTGTACCGGATCGGCGAACTATCCGTCTTGGCCGGTATTAGCGCAAGAACGATCGACTATTATACGGGGCTGGGCTTGCTCTCGCCTAGCAAACGTTCGGCAGGCAATTATCGGTTATACGATGATGAAACTTTATCGCGCATCCGCCGTATTGAACATTTGAAGGCGCAGAAGTTTACTTTAGAGGAAATTAAGGAGCAATTCGCTTCGCTCGACCGAGTAACGCATGACGAAGAAGTGAACCGTAAGCTTACGGAGCTGCAGACGCACCTCACTCAGTTGGAACGAGAGGTCAAAGAACTGGAACCGGTGCTCGACCAGCTGAAGCCGCAGCAAGCCAAACGCCTCTTCCGCGCGATTACTCCGCAGACGGCGGCTTGCGTAGAAGCGCTTCTCCTCCTGCTTGGCAAGAACAATTTCATGTAACGCGCCTGCCTAAGCACCCATAAAGCAACATCCAGATTGATGGAGGGATTCTCACCGATGTTTTTTCACCCGATGGATTTTCTGATTATTATCGCATTCTTGTTGTCGCTATGGGCACAATTCCGGGTAAAGGGAACGTTCAACAGCTGGGCGGGAGTTCAGACGAGAAACGGACTGACCGGATACGAAGCCGCCCGTCGCATGCTTGACCGCAATGGGCTTCACGATGTGCCGATCGAGCCGGTCCAAGGCAGACTGACCGACCATTACGACCCGATCCATCGCGTCGTACGCCTATCCGAACCGGTCTACTACGAGAACTCGATCTCGGCCGTCGCGGTCGCTTGCCACGAAGTCGGACATGCGATCCAGCACGCGCAAAGCTATCCGATGCTGACGCTTCGTCACCGAATGTTCCCGATGGTACGATTCGCATCCGGCATCGCCCCGTTCTTGCTTATCGCAGGCTTCCTGTTCCAAGCCATGAACCTGGTCGGCATCGGGATCATTTTCTTCTCTGCCGCGGTAGCCTTCCAACTGGTTACGTTGCCTGTCGAGTTCAACGCCAGCTCCCGCGCCCGCGACATCATGATCTCGGAGGGCTTTATTGCTCAAGACGAAGAACGAGGCGTCGCGAAGGTGCTCAACGCCGCAGCGCTAACCTACGTCGCAGCCGCGCTCATCTCTTTGCTGGAGCTCATCAAGTACATCATGATCTTTACGCAGAACCGCGAAGAATAATGAATATCGCACAAAGGCGTTCCCGCGACTGAGGCGGGAACGCCTTTCTTATGAATGGGCTCTATATTGATCGAAGTATTCGAGCAGGAACGAATGGAACATCTGGACGACGAGCGGCATTTTCTCGCTTGAACGGCGAATGAGCGCGATCGAACGGTTCACTTGCGGCTCGCTGATTTTCACGACAGCCGGCATCATCGAGCTTGTCTTATACATCGCGAGCTCGGGCAGCAGGCTAACCCCCATCCCCGCGGCGACTAATCCCCGTATCGTGTCCGTCTCCTCTCCTTCGAACGCGATCTTCGGCGTAAACCCGGCTTCGCGGCATGCTTCCTGCACGATCGGCCTTAATGAGTATCCCGGACTGAACAGGACGAAATTGTCATCCTTCAACTCGCCAAGATTGATGGAGTCTTCCATGGCTAGACGATGGTTCGCCGGCAAGATGGCGAACAACTCTTCGGTCAAGACGACTTCCCCCGTCACATGTTCGTTCTTCTCCGGGTAAGGAGAGATGAAGGCGAGATCGACTTCCGCTTCGATAACGTCCCGGATCAAGGATGGATACATCCCTTGCCTGAATTTGAACTTCACGTTCGGATGGAGCTTTCGGAATGCGGCAACGACCTGCGGAATAAGCTGAATGCCTAAGCTATGCGGAAATCCCAGACGAATTTCCCCGACCTCCGGGTCGAGAAACTCATGAATTTCCGTCACGGCGCGTTCCAAGTCCGCAAGCAAGCCTTCGGCTCTCTTGAGGAACAATTGGCCCACAGGCGTCAGTTGCACGTTGCGCCCGCGCTGCATGAACAAGTGGACGCCCAACTCTTCCTCCAGCCGATGAATTTGACGGCTGACCGCCGATTGAGCGACATGAAGCTCCTCCGCCGCTTTGGTCACATGCTGCATTCTAGCGACATGTACGAAATATTGCAGCTGCCTAAGTTCCACGACAAAGTGCCCCCCTACACGAAGCAAAATTCCAATCATTGGACAACGGTATTCGTTAAAGATTATAATGATTACGGCAACCCTTATCAATGAAGGAGGAACAAATTCATGTCTCAAGAACGCTCCGCCACGCTTAAAGGCAACCCGATTACTCTCGTAGGTCCTCAGCTAGCTGCCGGTAACGCAGCGCCGGACTTCACGTTGAACAAAAACCTGCTAGAGACCGCTTCGCTGAAAGATTTCGCAGGGAAAGTCAAGCTCATCAGCGTCGTTCCTTCGCTCGACACGGGTGTTTGCGACGCGCAAACCCGCCGCTTCAACGAAGAAGCTTCTAAGCTCGGCGATAACGTCGTCATCATTACCGTCAGCGCGGATCTTCCGTTCGCGCAAGCTCGATGGTGCGGCGCTGCCGGCGTAGATCGCGTCGTCACGCTGTCCGACTACAAAGACAACACCTTCGCCAAAGCATACGGCGTATTCATCAAAGAACTGCACTTGGACATGAGATCGATCTTCGTCATTGACCGCAACGACCAAATCACGTACGTGGAAGTGCTTGGCGAGATGACCGAGCATCCGAACTACGAAGCAGCGATTGCCGCAGTCAAAGCGCTGATCTAACTTCTTCCATACAACAACAAAAGCGAGGGATGGCCTAGCGCCTTCCTCGCTTTTTCTATTCATTATGAGGTCTTATAAGATGCAAGCTTGCGATCCAGAACGCTATAAATTTCTTGGATGATCCGATAGTTCGCTCCGAGGTCGCCAAGCGATCCGCGGGACGCGGAATATATATCGACCGCCGTGCTGCCTGGGCTTGTACCGACGACCTGTATCGTGATATCCATCGTTCGGCCGACTGCCGTCTTCTTCTCCATCACGATCTCGCCGACGTTCTGCACTTCGTGAAGAACTTTGTAGCCCTTCATCTTCTTAAGTATCGAGCTGACTTCTTCCCATGCGCGGTCTTTAGAAAGCCGATAATAATGAGATTTGAGCTTCGGGTCTTTCGCTCGATCGCTCGTATGTTCGTGGCTTCGGATCAATCCGATCAGCACTCGCTTCAGCAAAGCTCTCTCTCCCTCCGGGTGCCTTTGGCGCTATCATCTATCTTACCACGCCAATCCCGGCGATTAAAGAGTAAGCTTAGAAAAACCCGCTTTGCCGTCCGGCGTGCATGTTTCTGAACCTGCTTTGGCAGGTGGGTGCGCGCAGCGCCTGCTTTTGACTACCCGTTTCGGGGGCGTGTCAGCCGCAGCGCAATGTAGGGCTCCCGGGAAACAAACATTGGTTCAAAACAATAAGCACCGTAACGCACATCGCAGGAATAGCTCCATTATAGAACAGGCGGTTAGGTAAGCGCAAACGGAATTGCCTTCCTGCGGGAAGGCCGGATGTCCGTCCGAGTCGAGAATAATCAAGATCTAAAGGCTTTCGTTAAGTAACTTATGCTTGCTTTCCGTCTTCTTTATTGTCTTCGGAGTCCTCGGAGTCCTCGGATTGTTCGGTTTCGGCGGCCTCTAACGATTCTTTAAGCGTCATCATCTTCTGCATGATCAAGTTAAAGTTGTAGAACGTGTACACCGCGATAATGCTTCCGAAGAAAAACGGAATCAGGAACGTCCATTTGATGCTTAAGTACAGAACGGCTGCCGTCCCGATCGCCATCATGATCGAACGCAAAGGCCGGCCGATCGTCAAGATCAGCGCATTCTTCAGTAACTGGAACGTCTTCATATGGAAATGAGACAAGAGCGAGAAAAAATGCAGCATAGAAATCAATAGCAATGCCATAAGAAAAATGAACAGGTATGCGACGAATCCGAAACCTTCGATCTGGTTCAGATAAACCCGGTAATCGATAATCATGATCGCGAACAGCAGCGCGTAGAAAATACCGCCGATCATCGCCTGGACGTAGTTCTGCTTATAGTTTCTGAAGAACGTCTTGAAGAGAGGCACGTCCGTATCGCCTAAAACCCATTTCCGGGCGACCGAGAACATCGCCGAGGTCGCCGGAAACAGGGTGAAAGGAGATATAACCGCGAGTATGATTACGCCGGATTGGAACGTGGCAAGCAATTCTTCGTTCGTTTCCGTTAATTGCATGCCCCGGAACGTGACAAGCGTGATATACCAAAACGGCAAAGACGTAACTAACCACAATATGTTCGTGACCGACAGCCGCATAACCCATTCGGACAGCCGGTAGAAGCCGCCCATCATGCCCCGCATCTCCATGGGGTTTCCTCCCTGATGACAATCGTCGAGTTAACCTTAGATGTTTACGAAATCCTCGCTGTGCGACCTGCCTGGTCTTGGCTCGTCGCGACGCTCCGTGCGCGGACCGCGATAGCCTTCGCCGCTGCGGCCATTATTGCTGCCGCTGTATGGCTTGCGTCCGGCATAGCCGGATCCGCGGGAATCTCCGCCGCGTCCTTGCCCTTGCCCTTGACGCCAAGAGCCTTGACCGCCGCCTTGACCGCCACGGTAACCGCCGCCCGAGCCGCCGCGATAACCGCCTGGTCCGCTGCGATTGCCGTCGAACTTGCGCTTCTTCGAACGGATCGGATCTTCCGGCGTCAATTCGATCGAGACGTCTTTCTTGTCGCCGGTAAGCAGCTTCATCGCTGCCGCGAGTAATTGTACCGAGTCGTATTGCTCGAGAAGCTGCATCGCGACCCATTTGAATGATGAGACGTCTTCTTCGCCGCTGACGGTTTCGATAATGCGTTCCGCCATAAGCTTCTGCTTGCCTTCCATCGCCTCGGAGATCGTAGGCAACGGTTTCTTAGCGATCCGGTGACGCGTAATTTTCTCGATGAAGTGCAGGTGATCCGTCTCCCGAGGCGTTACGAACGACCAGGAAGTACCTTCCTTGCCCGCGCGTCCCGTACGGCCGATGCGGTGAACATAGCTTTCGGGATCTTGCGGAAGGTCGAAGTTGATAACGTGCGTGACGCCCGATACGTCGAGACCGCGCGCCGCAACGTCCGTTGCGACCAGCACGTCAATGCTTCCGTCGCGGAACTTGCGCATGACCGCATCCCGTTGGTTCTGGGAAAGATCTCCGTGCAAGCCGTCGCATGCGTAACCGCGCTTCATAAGAGCTTCCGACAGTTCCGCTACGCGACGTTTCGTACGTCCGAAGATGATGGCGAGTTCAGGCGGCTCCATATCGAGCAAACGGCAAAGTCCGTCGAATTTCATCCGCTCTTGCACTTCAACGTAGAATTGCTGAATCGATGGTGCGCTGACTTGCTTCGGAATAACCGAGATGTGCTCCGGATTGCGCAGGAATTGCTGCGCCAGTCTTTGGATGTTCGAAGGCATCGTCGCGGAGAACAGCAACGTCTGGCGTTCTTCGGGGACAAGCTTCAGAATCGATTGGATGTCATCCATGAAGCCCATGTCGAGCATTTCGTCCGCTTCGTCCAGAACGACCGTACGCACGTCGTCCAACCGAATCGTCTTCCGGTTAATGTGATCGAGCAACCGACCAGGTGTGCCGATGATGATCTGCGGCTTCCGCTTCAACGAGCGGATTTGACGCGAAATGTCTTGACCGCCATATATAGCCAAAGAACGAATGCCTTTGAATCGTCCTAGTTTCTCGATTTCCTCTGCGACTTGAATCGCCAGTTCGCGCGTAGGCGCCATAATCAACGAGACGATTTTGTCTTCATTAACTCCGATTCGGCTAATTAGCGGAATACCAAATGCTGCAGTCTTGCCTGTACCTGTCTGCGCTTGACCAATCATATCCCTGCCGGTAATCGCGACAGGAATGGCTTTCGCTTGAATCGGAGTCGCTTCTTCAAACCCCATCTCCGAGATGGCTTGAAGAACGTCCGGCTCCAACCCAAATTCTGCAAATGTACTCAATTTCTCAAACTCCTTCTGTATTGGGCCTTCAACTTACGGCTTCCAAAAAGATAATCAGTTCATTATAGCACAAACCTGTTCGGAAACTCCAGCATGAGGATACGGGTACGTGTTTTTTTGCATGTTCGACCGATCGGGGGAAAACCTATTACCAGTCCCGTTACGAAATGCCAGCGTCTACGACAGGAGTGCATACGATGAAAAGATTCGCTTGGATCGGGCCCGTAGTATTGATGATACTTAGCTCTGCGGCGGTTGCCTGCGGGTTTCAATGGCTTCTGATCCCCGAGGAACTTCTCAGCAGCGGCGTATCCGGCGTGGCCATGATCATCGGGTACGTGAGCGGCTGGAACATCGGGTGGATGTATTTTGCCCTGAACTTGCCGATTTTGCTCTGGGGATATCGTGTCCTAGGGCGCCGATTCGTCGGGCTCAGCATGATCGTGGTCGTGTCGACCGTTATCTTCATGCAACTCGTGCCGGAGCTCGACATCACGAAAGGAGATCGGCTGCTCGGGGCAGTGTTCGGGGGCGTGCTCGTCGGGCTCGGGAGCGCCGTATCGCTGCGTTACGGAGGCTCTTCAGGAGGTTTCGACGTCGTCGCCTCCATCGTTTCCCGCTACAAAGACGTGCCTGTCGGATTGCTCGTGATCGCGCTGAATACGTTCGTCGTAGCGGCACTGGGTTTTCTGCTCAATGACTGGAAAGCCGCCCTATATTCTATGCTGTCGATCTATTTAACGGGAAGAGTTGTTGATATCGTCCATACACCCCATCGCAAAATTACCGCATTCATCGTATCCCATAAGTCCGATGAGCTGGCCAAGCGGTTAATGTCGATTCCGAGAGGAGTAACCATCATCGAGACCCGGGGCGCTTATACAAGCGAAAGCCGCAACATGCTGATGACCGTAACGACGAGATACGAGCTAGCCGAATTAAGAAAAATCATCATGGAAGTCGATAAACGGGCCTTCGTCAACGTTGTCCAGACGATTGATGTAATCGGAGAATTCAGACGTAGGACAAACTAGCCAAAATAATCGTTCTGCGATCGCCAAATATCTTCAAAATACTACAAAATACCTGTGTCTCCCCCCTCGAAACTCGTTTATAATCGGGATAGAGCGCTTATAGGGAGAGATACGATGGATATTTTATTGGCATTGTTCCTACTGCTAAATTCGGCTTCAGGGAACGGACAGCAACAAGATCATTCGGCAATCGGCAAGTTATGGAACACGGTCAAGCTCACCCTATCTCACGATGCATCGGCACCGCAAGGCAACGCGCAGAACGGAAGCGCGAACGACCCGTCGCAACCGTCCGACCCGGGATCCTCAGTCGATCCGCATGCGGACCCGCAGAAAGACGCGCCCAAAATCAAGGGCGTCTATGTTACCGCTTACAGCGCCGGCGGCGAACGTTTCGCCAAGCTTCTTCAGTTGGTAGATTCGACGGAACTCAATAGCATGGTTATCGACATTAAAGACGACACGGGCTTCATCACCTATAAAACCGAGAACGAGACGCTGAAGACGATGGGCGAACCTAAACCGTTCATTAAGGACATCGGCAAGCTCATGGCAACGCTAGAAGAACACGACGTCTATCCGATCGCTCGCGTCGTCGTGTTCAAGGACAGCATCCTAGCCAAAAAGCATCCGGAGTTCTCTTTCGTTCAGAAAGACGGCAAAGTGTGGCAGAACGGCAACGGCGATAAATTCGTGAACCCATACGTCAAGGAAGTTTGGGACTACAACGTGGAAATCGCTAAGGAAGCCGCCAAAATGGGCTTCAAGGAAATCCAATTCGACTACGTCCGATTCCCGGAAGGCTTCGAGAAGAAAGCGGATGGGCTTAAATTCGCGAAAGACGATAAGAGCCGCGTGGACATCGTTGCAGGTTTCGTGGAATACGCGAAGCAGCAGCTCGCTCCTCTCGGCGTCAGAGTATCGGTCGATATTTTCGGATATGCGGCTTCGGTACCGGCAGCGGAGGGCATCGGTCAAGACTTCGTGAAGATTTCCAGTAACGTAGACGTCATCTCGCCGATGGTATACCCAAGCCATTACAGTACCGGTTGGTTCAAGCAGAAGGATCCTGACAAAGCGCCGTACGAGACGATCAAAGGCGCGATGCTCGATACGCACAAGAAGCTGGATCCGTTAGGAGACGCGCAGCCGATCATTCGGCCTTGGATCCAAGACTTCACCGCCAAATGGCTCGGAGCAGGACACTACACCAAGTACGGCGCCGCCGAAGTCGAAGCGCAGATCAAGGCGCTCCGCGACACCGGCATCGACGAGTTCCTCCTTTGGAACGCAGGAAACACCTACTCGACCGGCGTTAAATATTAATGCACTTATAAACATTCATTAGGCGGTCTTAGTCCGATATTGCATCGGACTGAGACCGTTTTGTTATGCTTGTAGTCGCATACTTCTCGATCCAGTTAAACCATATCCAGGCATAATTAGAATAGTAAGCCGTCAAACTTATCAAATCTAAGAGTTTGACGGCTTTTTACATAACATAATATAAGGCTATATTACGCAATAGTTCAGACAACTAAATTCTTATTCGCCCCGTCTAATTATTAAATAGATATCTGGAGGTAGCTATGTTTAAAAAGAAAACATTCGTTTCACTTATTATCATGATGCTCTTCTCGGGGTGTTCTAACAACGAAGATCTTCGAACATTAGAAACAAAATCGCTCTTGCCAAACCAAACCGAAAAGAATGATACTCGTGCGCAGATATTGAATGCTTATACTGATCTACAGAAAAAGTCGGGGTGGTGGGTAGTGCCGAGAAGCGTTAGCGCAATGACTATCTACGCGGAAGTCAAAAATGCAGAAACCGTTCTCTTTTGGAAAGTGCCGGGAGGGACGGAAACTTGGGGCGAAAGAACACTCATCGGTTTCGACAAAGATGGAAGCGATGGTTGGTCAATAAAATGGGAGTTCGGTAATCAGACTTTTCACGACTATATTTACATTCAGGCGTTAGGGAACGATAGCTCTAGTCTAGCTAACGAGACGATCCAAATAACATCGGAAGATGATGAATAGGAAAAACCGATCGAAGGACTCTTTGTTCCAACGATCGGTTCCATGGAAGACGGTTAAACCTACTTTCGAACGGCAAAAACTCGCTACCTTTTACCCGCAAAGTACGGTTCCCCGAGCGCGCCTGGCGCCCTCGAGCGGCCTACGGCGCCTACGAGCACAAGGATCGTCAGCACGTACGGCAGCATGTAGATGAACTCCGGAGGGATGTCCCGCGACCAATCGAACAATTGCAGAACGTTGTTGATCGACTGCGCGAATCCGAAGAAAATCGCCGCGCCCATCGCTCCGAGCGGATTCCATTTACCGAAGATGACTGCCGCCAGCGCGATGAAGCCTTGACCGGAAATCGTGTTATGCGAGAAGCTGCCCGTCGTCGTCATCGCGATCGTCGCGCCGCCGAAGCCCGCAAGCAGGCCGCTTAGCAATACGGCAGTGTAACGCATGCGCAACACTTTGATTCCGACCGTGTCAGCGGCGCTCGGATGCTCGCCAACGGCGCGCAGACGAAGGCCGAACGGTGTTTTGTACAGCACATAATAGATGACAGCGACTAGAATGAACGCCACGTAAGTCGTCGGGTAAGCGTTGAATAACCCTTGACCGATGACTGGAATATCGGATAGCAGCGGAATCGCTACTTTGTGGAACGTCTCGTTCACGAGGCTGGTCTCGCCTGCGCCTTCGAACAATTGCTTAACCAAATAGACGGTTGAGCCTGCGGCAATAAAGTTGATGACGATGCCGCTAACGACCTGATCCGCGCGGAACGTAATCGTTGCGAACGCATGGATGACCGCGAACAGCACGCCGAACAGTCCGCCCGCGAGGAGCCCGATCCACGGCGTTAATGCGCCGAAGCCAGCCTCTTGTGCATGGTAGGCGGATACGGCCGCAGCGAATGCGCCGGCGGTCATTAAGCCTTCGAGTCCGATGTTAACGACCCCTGAACGTTCGGACAGAATTCCGCCGAGCGCGGTCAGAATGAGAGCCGTCGAGAAAACCAAGGCGGTGTTTAGCATATTTCCGATCGTAACCAGATCCATCTAAGCCACCTCGCCTTTATTTTTACGAAGTCTAAGCTGTTTGAGTACCCAACGGATAATACCTGGCGCCGCGACGAAGAAAATGACCGAGCCGATGACGATGCGGATAATTTCCGGCGGCACGTCAGCTCCGAAGCTCATACCCGCAGCCCCGTACGACAATGTGCCGAACAAGATCGCACCGAACAGGACGCCGAGCGGCGTATTGCCGCCGAGCAGCGCTACCGCGATGCCGTCGAACCCGTGACCGGTATGCCCTGCGGATATCGGTTGGTTCAAGAATACGCCGAGCAATTGGAATACACCGGCGAGACCTGCGAGCGCGCCCGAGATGAACATCGCCTTTACGACGCCCTTGTTCACGTTGATGCCTGCGTATTTAGCGGCATCCGGATTGAAGCCCACAACGCGCAGTTCGTAGCCCGATTTGGTGCGCCACAAGTACGCGTAGACGAAAATAACCGCCAGTATCGCGAAGAACATCCCCCAGTGGATCCTGGCGTTGTCCATCGCACGGGAAAGCCATCCGATGGTAACTGCCGCGGAATCGTCCACGAAATACGAGCGTCCTTTGCCCGGCTCGAGTACAAACGTATTCACGAGGTAGTTGCCGAGGTGGAGCGCGATCCAGTTCAACATGATCGTCGTAATGACCTCGTTGACGCCGCGAGCCGCCTTAAGATAGCCCGCGATCATCCCCCAGAAGCCGCCGCATAACGCCCCGACGATAATCGCTAGAGGTGCATGAATAAACCATGGGGCATTCACCTGCACACCGATAATCGTCGCTCCGGTCATGCCCACAATGTATTGGCCTTCGGCTCCGATGTTAAACAGCCCCGTACGGAACGCAAAAGCGACCGATAAGCCTGTGAAGATAAGCGGTGTAATCGCGGTCAACGTTTCCCCGAAATCATAAGGGTTGCCGAATACTTTCTTCAACAAAGACCGGTAAGCTAAGATCGGGTCATAACCGCCGAACAGCATGATAATGGCGCCAACGATAAGGCCGAGCACGATAGCGACAAGAGGTACGACCGCGGAGTCTTTCGTGAACAATCGGATGACCTTATTCACGTTGTCCACCTCCTTGCGGTGCTTTGAAGTCTGTCATCATTAAGCCGAGCTCCTCGTCGCTCGTCTGCGCCGGGTCCACTTCGCCGACGATTCTGCCTTCGTACATAACGGCAATCCGATCGGAAAGCTGCATAATCTCATCCAATTCGAAGGAGATGAGAAGCACGGCTTTCCCCATGTTCCGCTGTTCGACGAGTCTCTTATGGATAAACTCGATCGCGCCTACGTCCAACCCGCGCGTCGGCTGCGCGGCAATGAGAATTTCCGGGTTTTTGTCGACTTCCCTGGCGATAATCGCCTTCTGTTGGTTTCCTCCGGATAGCGCGCGCGCCGGCGTATGGATGCCCGGCGTCCGGACGTCGAACTCGGCGATCAGGCGCTTCGCGTGTGCATCGATCGCGTCGTAATCGAGAAACCCTCCCTTGCTGAATTGCGGCAGATAGTACGTCTCAAGCACCATGTTCTCCCTCATCGGGAAATCGAGCACGAGCCCGTGTTTGTGGCGATCTTCCGGGATGAGCGATATACCGGCTTCCGAGAGCTTGCGCGTCTTCGCGCCCGCCATCTCGGTCCCGAGAACTTTCAGCGACCCGCTCTCGATCGGTCGCAGTCCGGTAATCGCCTCGATCAACTCGCTTTGGCCGTTACCTTCCACGCCCGCAATGCCGAGAATTTCGCCGCGTCTTAAGACGAACGACGTCTCGTTGAGCGCTCTTAGTCCTTGCCGGCCCTTAACGACGAGTTTATCCAATTCAAGCACAGGCTCGCCAAGCACGGCGCTCTTTTTATCCAGCTTAAGCGATACTTCGCGGCCGACCATCTTCTCGGCCAGTTGATTCGGATTCATGCCGGCTACGGGCAACGTATCGATCCATTTGCCGCGCCTCACGATCGTAACCTGATCCGCGATCGCCATTATTTCCTTAAGTTTATGAGTGATCAGAATAATCGATTTGCCTTGCTCGACGAGTTTCCGCATGATAACGAGCAGCTCTTCGATTTCCTGGGGCGTAAGCACCGCGGTCGGCTCGTCGAAAATGAGAATGTCCGCGCCGCGATACAACGTTTTCAAAATTTCGACCCTTTGCTGCATGCCCACCGAAATTTCATCGATCGTGGCGGTCGGGTCTACGTTCAACCCGTATTGCTTCGATAAATTGGCAACCTTCTCGTTCGCGCTCTTATAATTCACAGCCAAGCCTTTGGTCGGCTCGCTTCCTAGAATGATGTTCTCCGTGACCGTAAAAGGGTGCACCAGCTTGAAATGCTGGTGCACCATTCCGATGCCAAGCTTAATGGCTTTATTCGGGCCGTCGATGACGACCTGCTCGCCGTTAACGAAGATTTCCCCTTCATCAGGCTGATACAGTCCGAACAGTATGTTCATCAGCGTCGACTTGCCCGCGCCGTTCTCGCCGAGCAGGGCGTGAATCTCGCCCTGCTTCAGCTCGAAACTGACACGGTCATTGGCGACGATGCCGGGGAAACGCTTCGTTATGTTCCGCATTTCTACGACTGTGTCCGCCTTATTCATAATAGCACCCTTTTATCGATATTATTGGGCTGTCGGTACAGTGATTTCACCGCTGATGATTTTGTTCTTGTACTCTTCTACTTTAGCGAGCACGTCTGCAGGAACGTTCTTCGAAGACGTCTCAGGCAAACCTACGCCATTGTCTTTCAGACCGAGAACCGTTACTTTGCCGCCGGCGAATTTGCCGTCAAGCAAATCTTTGGATATGCGATATACCGCTTCGTCAACGCGCTTCAGCATGGAAGTCAGCGTTACGTCGTCGCCGAACTCGATGGATTGGTCTTTGTCGACGCCGATAACCCAAACCTGCTTGCCGCTCGATTTGCGCTCTTTGGCTTCGTTGAATACGCCGTTGCCCGTGCCGCCCGCAGCGTGGAAAATGATGTCCGCGCCGTCGTTATAGATCGTAGCCGCTGCCGCTTTGCCAAGGTCTGGCTTGTCGAATGCGCCCGTGTAGTTTTTGATGATTTGCGCGTCAGGATTTACCGCTTTAACGCCGGCTTCGAAACCGAGGTCGAAACGTTTGATGACCGGGATGTCGATGCCGCCGACGAAGCCGATTTTGTTCGTCTTCGTCATCATGCCCGCAACGACGCCGACCAAGAAGGAGCCTTCGTTCTCGGCGAACGTTACGGATTCCACGTTCGGAGCTTCGACAACGCTGTCGATGATCGCCAGCTTGGCGTCCGGATTCTGTTTAGCCGCTTCCGTGATCGCGTCGCCCAGCAAGAATCCGATGCCCCAAGTGAGGTCGTATTTCTCGCGCACGAATTGGTTGATGTTCGTCAAATAGTTCGTTGCTTCTTTAGACTCGAGGTATCTTACTTCCGCCGTAGTGTCTTTCGACAGCTTCTGCAGGCCTTCCCACGCGCTTTGGTTGAACGACTTGTCGTTGACGCCGCCCACGTCGGTAACCATTGCGAACTTTTTGCCGGCGCCTGCCGAGCTTGCAGGGCTAGCCGCTTCGCTTGCTGCCGGGCTGCTCGCGACAGGGCTTGCGCCCTCGTTCGTGTTGTTGTTGTTCTTCGCGCCGCAAGCCGTCAAGGCAAGCGAAGCGACAAGCATAATGCCCGTTGCGATTTTCGCTGTCTTTTTCATTTTCATGACTCTCCTTTTGTCTAATAATTATATAATGTGTTGCGTGAAACCAAGAGTTAGACGAGCGTTCTACAGCTTCGCTACGACTTCCTTCACCAGGGAGATAAACTTCGGCTTCGTCCGATTCGCCACTTCGATCACTTGCTCGTGGCTAAGCGGCTCAAGCTCTTCCCCGATCGCCATATCCGTAACGCATGAAATGCCGATAACCTGCATCGCCATGTGGCTCGCGACGATCACTTCCGGCACGGTAGACATTCCGACGGCATCCGCGCCTAGCCGGCGCAGCATGATAAGCTCAGCCGGCGGCAGATAGTTCGGCCCGGAGATGCCGCCATAGACGCCTTGCTGAACTTCTATCCCCAGCGACGCAGCCGTGTCTCGCACCAGCTTAATCAGCTCCGGCGTATACGCCCGGCTCATATCCGGGAACCGCGGTCCGAGCGTCGGCTCGTTGTGACCCACAAGCGGATTCGCGCCGGTCAAGTTCAGGTGATCTTGAATGATCATCAGATCTCCGGGCTTGAACGCCGGATTCATTCCGCCGCACGCGTTCGTAACGAACAGTTGCCGGACGCCCAGCGCCTTCATGACGCGAACGGGGAACGTAACCTCCTGCATCGAATAACCCTCGTAATAATGGAACCGCCCTTGCATCGCAATGACGGGTTTGCCTTGCAACTGTCCGATGACGAGCTGCCCCGCATGTCCCTCGACGGTCGAGACCGGAAAATGAGGGATCGATTCGTACGGGATCTTGACGGCTCCCTGGATCTCGTCCGCAAGCTCGCCCAATCCGGAACCTAGGATAAGACCGATCTGCGGCGTTACTGTGATTCGTGATTGAATGAACGCTTTGGCGGCTTCCATTGTCTGTAGTAATTGGCCCATTCCATCACCTCCTTCCAAGTATGCCCCTTCAGGGCGAATAATTGTCCGACGCGCTAGACGATCTCTCCCGACAGCAGCGGCGGAGGTTCGACCGGATCGTTCCGAAGGGCGATAGAAGCGCGAATTTTGTCCGTCGCCTCCGCGACTTCTTCGTTATTCGCATGAATCGTCGCAAGCGGTTGTCCCGCGGCAACGGGGTCTCCGACTTTCTTGTGCAGCACGATGCCGACCGCTAGATCGATGACGGATTCTTTGGTCGCCCTGCCCGCGCCGAGCATCATCGCCGCCAGCCCCATGTTCTCGGCCGCGATCGATGCGACGTAACCGGACTTCTCCGCAACCACTTCGATTTGATGCTTGGCGGTCGGGAGCCGGCTCGGCTCGTCGACGACGGAGGCATCGCCGCCTTGCGCCGCAAGGAACGTCTTGAATTTCTCGATCGCCTTGCCGCTCGCGATCGCTTCTTTCAGCAGTTCCGCCGCTTCGGCCTGCGTTGCCGCTACCCCCGCAAGAACCGCCATATGGCTTCCCAGCGTCAGGCAAAGCTCGGTTAAGTCCTTAGGCCCGACGCCGCGCAGCGTGTCGATCGCTTCCCGTACTTCGAGAGCGTTGCCGATGGCGTTGCCGAGCGGCTGGCTCATATCGGAGAGAACGGCGATCGTGCGGCGACCGACGCGGTTGCCGATATCGACCATACACGCGGCGAGCTCTTTGGCCTCGTCCAACTCTTTCATGAACGCGCCGTCCCCCGTCTTGACGTCCAGTACGATGGCATCCGCGCCGGAAGCGATCTTCTTGCTCATGATCGAGCTGGCGATCAGCGGAATCGAGTTAACGGTTCCGGTAACGTCGCGCAATCCGTACAGCTTCTTGTCCGCAGGCGTCAGCTTATCGCTTTGTCCGATAACGGCAAGGCCGTGCCGATTAACGAGCGATATGAATTCGTCCTTGTCGATTTCCACGTGAAAACCCGGCACGGACTCCAACTTGTCGATCGTGCCGCCCGTATGGCCTAACCCGCGGCCGGACATCTTGGCGACGGGCACGCCGACGGATGCGACGAGCGGCGCCAATACGAGCGTGGTCGTGTCGCCGACGCCGCCCGTGCTGTGCTTATCCACCTTAATGCCGGCAATGCCGGACAGATCGATGACTTCCCCGGAGTTTACCATCGCCATCGTCAGATTCGCGCGTTCGTCCGGCGTCATTCCGCGGAAGAAAATCGCCATCGCCATGGCGGACATCTGGTAATCGGGAATCGTCCCTTGCGTATATCCGTGAATGAGGGCATCGATCTCGCTTTTCGCGAGCTCGCCGCCATCCCGCTTTTTCGTAATCAAATCGACCGTTCTCATGAACGGCATCCCCTCCGCTTAATAGCCTTGGGCCGTTCCGCCCGTTACGATCGCAATGCCGGAGCTTGCGCCAAGACGGGTAGCGCCGGCCTGAATGAGCTTGCGAGCCGTCTCCAAATCCCGAACGCCTCCGGATGCTTTAATGCCCATGTCCGGTCCGACGACGTGCCGGATCAACGCGATGTCTTCGACCGTCGCGCCGCCCTTGCCGAAGCCGGTCGACGTCTTGACGAAGTCCGCTCCCGCCTTCTTGCAAAGCAGCGAGGCTTCCTTCTTCTCTTCGTCCGTCAAATAGCAAGTTTCGATGATGACTTTGACCTTCGCTTTGCCTTTGCAGGCTTGTACGACCGCTTCGATGTCGCGCAACACGGCTTCCTTCAGACCCGACTTCAATGCCCCTACGTTAAGCACCATGTCGATTTCGGTCGCGCCTGCCGCGATCGCGTCGGTCGCTTCCGCTGCCTTGATTTCCGTACGGCTTGCGCCGAGCGGAAAACCGATGACGGTCGTCAGCCCGACCGGACTGCCTTGCAGCTCTTTAGCCGCCGCAGGGACCCAGTACGGATTGACGCATACGGTCGCGAAACGGTACTGCTTCGCTTCCCCGCAAATCCGAATGATGTCTTGCTCCGTGCTTGCCGCACCCAACAACGTATGGTCGATCATGCTTGCGATTTGCTCCGCTTTCATCCAGCACCTAACCTCTTATCTCTTGGATTTATCTAGCAACGCCTTGGCCGTAATCTGATCGGTCACAAGCGTGTTGCCGTATCGGCCTCTCAACGCTCCGTAGATCGCGCCCACCTTCGATGCGCCGCCAGCGACGAGAATCGCGTGCTCCTTGTGCCTGAGCTCGGCCAACTCGATGCCGATCGTCCGTTCGTTCAATTTGGGCAAACATATCTCCCCGTCTTGGTCGTAATAACGGGAACAGATGTCGCCGACCGCGCGGGACATAATGACTTCGAGCTCGTCCGGACGCATATAGTTCGAATTGATTAGAACCGAATCCGGCGTCGGCGCCCCCGCGGTGAATACCGCGATATTCGCGTTCTTGGCCATGTCCATGACGCGCCGGATGTGACGATCCGTCATGATCGCTTGCTTGACGATCGTCTGGTCCACGATGGCCGGCAAATACATAAAGTAAGGAATGACGCCGAAGGCTTTGCCGAATAAATGAACGATTTCCGAAGGCGAAATCAGAATGTCCGCGTCGCTGACGCCGCCGTTCAACTGCACGACTAACGAGTTCTTAAGCGACTTCGTTTGCAGATGCAAGGCGACTTGATACATCGTCGATCCCCAGGAGGCGCCGATCGTATCGCCGTCTTTAGCGAGGGACACGATATAATCTGCAGCCGCTTGGCCGATATATTTCTTCACGATGTTATCGTCGTATGTAGGAGTAAAAGCAATAATAACCTGATCGAGCTCGAACCGCTCCATCAGCTTCTTGCGCAGCTGCTCGATATCCTTCGTCGGATCGTGAATCTCGATGTGCACGATGCCTTCGGATTTCGCCTGCTGCAGCAGCCGCGAGACCGTAGGTCTCGAGACGCCGAGCGTCTCCGCGATCTGGCTTTGGCTATAGTCCAGGTGGTAATACAGCTTGGCCGCTTCGATAACTTTTTTGATTTTGTCGGATTCCAACAACGGTCACACGCTTTCATACGGCGGATTTTTGAAATTATGTTCACCCGAGATGAAATTATGTTCTACAGCGCTTATTATAGCCCATTCGCCACCTTTTAGCTAGGTAAAATTACGCAGAAAAGCTGACGCCCGCACAGGAGTGTCAGCTTTCCTCGACCTTTGTAAAGCGCAGTCTAAATGTACCCCGACGTCAGCCATTCTATTCCAGATCGGCTGACAACGTCGAAGCTTATTGGGATAGACGCATCGCCAAATTGTACAGATCAATGTTGAACGATTTCTTCGTCGAAACGACTTTGTCGATATCCGTCGCGACGAACTCGCCTTTAATAATGCCGATCGATTTGCCGGAATCCCCTGCGCGCAGCCTCTGTACCGCATGGTCGGCCAATTGGCTGGCCAAGATCCGGTCGTTGTGCGTCGGCGAGCCGCCGCGTTGAATGTGCCCGAGCACCGTAACGCGAGGCTCGATGCCGCTGAATTCGGTAATGCCGCGCGCGATATCTTCTCCGGTGCCGACGCCTTCGGCAACGACGACGATGCCGTGACGCTTGCCCTTCATGAAGTTGTCCTTCATCCGAAGCGAAATTTCTTTGACGTCGAACGGAACCTCCGGAACGAGAATCGCTTCCGCCCCGCTCGCCAGGCCCGCATATAGCGCGATATCGCCGCAATGGCGGCCCATGACCTCGACCACGGACGAACGCTCGTGCGAAGTCATCGTGTCGCGAAGCTTATTGATGGCATCTACGACGATGCTGACCGCCGTATCGAAGCCGATCGTGAAATCGGTGAACGGAATATCGTTGTCGATCGTTCCCGGCAAGCCCATCGTCTTGATTCCGAGCTTGCTCAGCTTGTTCGCGCCTTGATACGAGCCGTCTCCGCCGATGACGATGAGGCCGTCTATGCCGTGCTCGCGAAGCACCTCCGCTCCGCGCTGCTGACCTTCCGCGGTCATGAACTCTTTGCAGCGGGCCGTCTGCAGAATCGTACCTCCGCGCTGTATGATGTCTCCGACGCTGCGCAAATCCATCGGACGCAAATCTTGATTCAAGAGGCCTTGGTATCCTCTCTGGATTCCGTATACCTCGAGGCCATGGTATAAGCCGCTCCGTACGACGGCGCGGACTGCCGCGTTCATCCCTTGAGAATCTCCGCCGCTCGTCAGAACGGCAATTTTCTTCACTTCACTCATTCCCGATTCCTCCCTAATGTCTCCCGGCCCTTACAGAGCCTTTCTTATCCAATGGCTGTTCAGCCAGAAAAACACTCTCGTCCAGGGGCTGCCCTTCATGAGCCGCTTCGCGGTCGCTTTGACGCTCTTCTGCCCTTTGACTTTCGGATCCGATAGATAGAGCGCGACCAAGCCTTCTACGATCATCCGGTGGAAGGAGCTGAAAGGCAATTCGTCAGCCGCTCTCCGAGCCGAACGCACCATGCCGGCAAGCCTGTCGTTCAGCATGCTTTGGTCCGCGTAATAGCTGCAGAAGTTAAGATCGCCGCCCATCTCGTCTTCCGCCTGATCGATTAAATAATCAAGCAGAATATGTAATCCGCATATCGAAGGAAAATACCCTTCTCGAATCCGCTTCGCCAGCGCTCCGTCAAGAGAAGGATCGGTTGCCGCCAGGAAGAGCATGAACATCCCGAGGGTAGATCCCGTGGCCGCCGCGAATTCGTTCCACATCAGCTCGGGATAGCGGTACGCATGCGACTCCCACCATGCCTGAAGCGCAGGCTCGCGCTTCTCGCGGGCGATATGCTTATACACTTGCAGATCGCCGTACAGCTGCACGAGCTCCGCGACCAAGGGCTGAACGTGCCGGTAACCCGGCAGTTCCGCCACCATCGCCCGGCATTTGTCGACGAGCGCTTGCAGGTATCCGCCGTCGTCCTGCTCGGCTCGAAGCGCATAATAATTGCGCGGTTCGGCGCCGGGCGTCACCGCGTCGATCATGCTTTGATGCAGCAGCCTGAAATCGTCGGCATCCAGCGAGGTGCTTCTGTCGCATAAATTATCCAAGTAGTCGCTGATCGTCTGCAGCGCGACGATCAACGGAATCAGCACGTGCCTTTGCGCCAAGTTGCCGGCCGCGTAAACGCCGCCGCCCTCGCAATGGAACTGCTTCGAGGTCATGCTATCGATCGCTTGCTTGCGAAGCTCGGGATCCGGTATCGCATCCGCGACGCTGCGCCACCTCGCAAGTTCGGCTCTGACTTCCGGCAATACGTACTTATACACCCGCTTCATCAGACTGAGCGGCCCTTTGGGCGTTTGGCCAGCCAGCAGCTCGTTCCCGTTCATTCCGGTCGTTACCCTCCGCTGTTCGATCAGCTATGCCGTTTGCTTTCGCGATCCAACTCCTGCTGGGTACGGAACCAAATGTGCAGATCGTTAATTCGACTTGCCAGCTCCGCGATCTCGCTATTCAATCGACACGATGCGGCAAAATCCTCTTCCTCGTACAACATCGCCTGCTTGATCTTGATCTCTTCTTCGAATCGCTTCACGTGGTCGGGAATGTTGCCGCGGATTCTTTCCCACAGCTCTAGCAAAGCAATCTGGCGGCTCCAACTGAGCGAATCCCAATCCTCCGTCAGGCGGGGCAATCGAATGCCAAGCCGTTCATCGAACGCGAATTGGCTTGCCAACCAGAACTCTTCATCAGCCTGCATAAGCATTGTCATCTTCATTGCCCCACTCGAAAACATATCATTCTTTAATTTATCACTTCGCAACCGTGAAATCCAGCACAAACCTTCGGTTTTACATCCGCGCCGGATGCGGAATTCTGTTATAATACAAGCAATCCAGTCGAATAATCGTGTCGCATCATGTCTATGGAGGATGTCCGAATGATCCAAAATAACGAGTCCGTCTCGCTGAGGCGGCTTTTCCTTTTTTTCATTCCGCTGGGCATATCCGTCCTTCTCATCAATTTATCGCACGTCATTATCAACGGAACGCTTGCCCGCTCCGACCCGAGCATGCAGGTGACGATAATCGCGGGTTACGCGCTCGGGATGAGCTTGCTCAACGTAACGGAACGCCCCGCCGTGTTAATGAGGCAGACTTGTTCCGCGCTCGTCAGGGACCGCGTATCGTTCCGAGCCGTCGCGAGGGTGAGCGCTTTCGTGTTCGGAGGAGGCCTCTTGTTCGGGGCGACGGTCGCTTACACTCCGGTCGGGCACTGGGTGTTCGGAGGCGCGTTCGGCGCGGACGCGGTCGTGGAACGACAGGCGATCGAAACTTATTACCCGCTGATGTTCTTGTCCGTTTTCTCCGGATTGCGTTGCTTGTACCAAGGCATCATTATTTATAAAATGAAAACGCGCTGGCTGACGATCGGCATGGTGTTCCGGTTGTCCGGCATGTTCGCGCTGTCTCAATACTTCCTCCATACCGGCGTACATAGCGCTTGGCAGGGCGCGGCTATTTTCTTGTTCGGCATGATCATCGAAGCCGCGATCAGCTGGCTGGAAGCGCGCAAGCTGCTGAAGGAGATGCCCGAGAAGGACGACGCTTGCGAAGTAACGAAACCGAGACACGTGCTCGGGTTCTACAGCCCGCTGCTTTATTCCGCTTTCATCGTGGTTTGGGTCAGCCCGATCATGAACACCTTAATGGGAACGACGGAGAAAAGCTCGCTTACGATCGCTTCTTTCGCGACGGCGGGAAGCTTGATGAACTTAATGCTCGGTTTTTTCACATACTTTCATCAGATCGCGCTCCAATTTTTCAAATCGCACCCGCACCTCGTCAAGCGGTTTACGCTCATGCTCGGGTTCATTCCGACGGTCAACCTTCTCATCATGTGTTTCACGCCGGTTGGACCCTGGATGTTCTCTCACGTGCTCGGCGCCGAAGAGGAACTGCTGCAGGCCAGCATCCACGCGCTTCGCGGGTTCCTCCCGCTGGTGCTTGTCTTTCCGTGGCTGGATACGCTCAACGGAATTGTCATGTCGGGCGGGGAGACGAAGCTGATGTTCGGCTCGCAGCTCGCGAACGCCGTGACGACCGTAACGATGATCGTCGTGCTCTCGTTGGCTCTGCCCGGTTGGAACGGCGTTCTCGGCTCGATGGCTCAGTCGATCGGCGTCTGCGTCGAGCTGCTCTTCCTGGCTTGGTTGTTCCGGAGAAATCACCGTACCGTAAAATAAAGCACGTTATTAACCTATAGGGGACTTGCCCGTTATGAATGAATCTGAAGCAACTATGACTAATCATGCACGCCAACTGTTCATCCTGCGGGCCATGCAATTTACGAACTATGCGTTCATGGTGCTGCTCATCTCATACTTCCCGCTCTACTTCGACAGCCTAGGTTTCTCCAAGCTTCAGATCGGAGCCATCTACTCGATCGGTCCGATGCTATCGATCGTGTCCAACATCGTCGTCGGCATCGTCGGCGACCGCTCGCGCAATATCCGAAGAGTGCTCAGCATCCTATACGTCGGACAAATACTCGGCCTGGCGCTGCTGCTGCCGCAGAAGGAATTCGGCATCATGGCAGGCATTATGGCTTTCTTCTACTTCTGCCAAACGCCGATGAACGCCATGATGGACAGCGTCACGTTGCTCGCGGCGGAACGAATGAACCGCAGCTTCCCTTCGATCCGCATGTTCGGCTCGCTTGGTTACGCGGTGTGCGCCGTCTTATTCGGTTATATCTTGAAGCATTTCGGCTCGGACGAGACGATCATCATCGGTCTTGTCGTCGTCGCGATTTCGCTGATCCTGTCTTTATTCGTCGGCAACTACCAAGCGTCGCTTCGCAAATTCGAGTTTAGCGGCCTGATCGGCATCTTCAAGCAACGGGAGACGATCGCGTTCTTCGTCATGATCATGCTCGTCTCGATCGCTCACCGCATTAACGAAGGCTTCCTGGCGCTCGCCATGCGCGAACTGAATGCCGATGATTCGATCATCGGAGTCGCCTCTTTGGCTTCTTCTGTCAGTGAAATTCCGGTATTTTTCCTGCTGGCCAAATACGGCTATCGGTTCCGCGAGCTGCCGTTGCTTGCGATCGCGAGCACGATGTACGTCGTCCGGCTCGGCTTGTTGAGCTTGGCGGACGAGCCGTGGATGATGGTTGCCCTGCAGACGATGCACAGCGTTACGTTCGGCATCTTCTACATAACCGCGCTGCGGTATTTGCAGATCATCATTCCGGACGAATTCCGCGCCTCCGGTCAAGCCGTATTCGCGGTCGTCTGGAGCGGCCTGGCCGGCGTCGCCGCGGGTACGCTGGGCGGATGGTTGATCGATGCGATCGGCTTCGGGTCGGCGTTCAGGCTAGGCGCGCTGTTCGCGTTGCTGGGGGCCGTCGGGTTTTTCGCGATGCACTTTCGCAAGTCGTATACGGCTTAACTTAGTTACCGCTCCTCACGTAATCCGGGCATGTATCTCCTAGCGGCGTCTGCTTCACCCCGCCGCACCACTTGCCGCTATTTCGCTCACACGCGGGCGCGCGCCGATTTAACGGCACCTTGTGCCACTATTTTCTCTCTCTCTCTCGGGCGCGCGCCGATTTAACGGCACCTCTTGCCGCTATTTCTCTCATTCGCGGGCGTGCGCCGATTTAACGGCACCTTGTGCCACTATTTTCTCTCTCTCGCGGGCGCGCGCCGATTTAGCAGCACCACTTGCCGCTATTTCGCTCATTCGCGGGCGTGCGCCGATTTAACGGCACCTCTTGCCGCTATTTCGCTCATTCGCGGGCGCGCGCCGATTTAACGGCACCTCTTGCCGCTATTTCGCTCATTCGCGGGCGCGCGCTGATTTAACGGCACCTCGTGCCGCTATTTCTCTCTTTCGCGGGCAAGCGCTGATTTAACGGCACCTCTTGCCGCTATTTCGCTAAATCGTGGGCAAGCGCTGATTTAACGGCACCTCGTGCCGCTATTTCTCTCATTCGCGGGCAAGCGCCGATTTAACGGCACCTCTTGCCGCTATTTCTCTCATTCGCGGGCAAGCGCTGATTTAACGGCACCACTTGCCGCTATTTCGCTAAATCGTGGGCAAGCGCCGATTTAACGGCACCTCTTGCCGCTATTTCTCTCATTCGCGGGCAAGCGCCGATTTAGCAGCACCACTTGCCGCTATTTCGCTCTCTCGCGGACGCGCGCAGATTTAACGGCACCTTGTGCCACTATTTTCTCTCTCTCGCGGACGCGCGCAGATTTAACGGCACCTTGTGCCACTATTTTCTCTCTCTCGCGGACGCGCGCCGATTTAACGGCACCTCGTGCCGCTATTTCGCTCATTCGCGGGCAAGCGCCGATTTAACGGCACCTCGTGCCGCTATTTCGCTCATTCGCGGGCAAGCGCCGATTTAACGGCACCTCGTGCCGCTATTTCGCTCATTCGCGGGCGCGCGCTGATTTAACGGCACCACGTGCCGCCAATCAAACACGCAAATACGGGCTTGGATGCGGCGATCGCCGCGTCCAAGCCCGTTTTGATAGGTAAGAATAAGTGCTATTGTCAGCCGGTTTCGGCTTGAAGTTCTTGGAGATTCCATTCCGAGTCGTCCATGCGGGTGACGGTAATGCGGGAAATGCGCAAGTTGTCCGTCTCCTCGATCGTGAACCGCAGACCGTCGTTCGATTCCACGAATTGGTTCTTCTTCGGCGGGCTTTCGATCTGGGAATACATCCATCCGCCGATCGTATCGTAATCGTCCGTCGGAATGTCGAGACCGAAGAAGTTGTTCACTTCCTCGATTAGCATCATGCCGTTAATGGAATAAGTGCTGTCTTCGCGCTTCTCGACATCGGGACGCTCTTCGTCGAATTCGTCTTGAATTTCGCCAACGATCTCCTCCATGATGTCTTCCAGCGTCACGAGGCCGGCCGTGCCGCCGTACTCGTCGATCAGAATCGCGATCTGCGACTTCCGCTTCTGCATCAGCTTAAGAAGCGCGCTGATCGGCATACTCTCCGGAACGGTCGTGATCGGCCGCATGATTTCGCGAATATCGTGGACGGCATTATCGGTCGCCTTAAGCAGATCCTTGATATGAACGAACCCGATAATATTGTCTTTGTCTTTGTCGCACACCGGATAACGCGTATGCATCTCGCGGAGCGCGATCTTCTTGTTCTCATCGAAAGACAGGTTGCCGTATAGGCACATCATTTCTAGCCGCGGAATCATAATCTCGCGGGCGTTCGTCTCCGCGAAGTCGAAAATGTTGTCCATGAGCGTAAGCTCCGTATTATCGATCAAGCCGCTCTTGTGGCTTTCTTTGACCAGGATGCGAATTTCTTCCTCGGTATGCGCCGAGTTCGACTCGTCGGTCATATTAATGCCGAATGGCCGCAACAATAGTCCGGCGGTTCCGTTCAGCAACCAGATGAACGGACTCATTAACTTGCGGAAAAACATTAGCGGAGCTGCTACCCATAACGTTACCATCTCAGATTTGCGAATCGCGACGGTCTTCGGCATCAGCTCGCCGAGCACGATATGCAGCAACGTAATGAACGAGAATCCGATTAAGAACGCCAACGGGTGGATGAGCTTCTCGCTTAAATTCCAATCGGCGAAAAGCGGCTCGAGCATTCTCGCAATGGCAGGCTCGCCGATCCAGCCTAGACCAAGCGAGGCTAACGTAATCCCCAGTTGGCAAGCTGACAGATAGGCATCCAGATGGTCCACGAGATGTGACGCGCGTTTGGCTCGCGAATGTCCTTCCTGAACCAACGATTCGATTCGCGTGCCGCGTACTTTCACCATCGCGAATTCGGCAGCCACGAAGAAACCGTTCAAAAATACGAGAAAAGCGATCAAGACCAAGTCCACGCTTAGCGGAAAGGGGTCTACGTCCAAATAATCCCTATCCCCACTTACGAGAGAGGATAGGTACACCTCCTTTATTGTACATACATACTTTTCTATAGCTTAGACGGTTTACAGCGGACCGTCAAACGCCGGATGCCACAGCAATATGCCGTAGTACCCATCTCTATTCGCTCCTGCCTGCCCGCTATGCCGATTTTTCGGCTCTTACGGCGGGAAATCCTCGATTCCAGCGATATTGCCTGCTTTTGCGGGCAAAGTTAGCCGTTCTCGGCTTCGACCGTCGAATTCCGGCCTTGTTTCTTGGCCCGATAGAGCGCTTGATCCGCGGCCTGTACCCAATGCTCCAAGCCAGTGTAGTCCAACGCCGAAGCCACGCCTACGCTAATCGTTACGATGGCTTCGCCGGCTACGCCTTCGTGCGGGATCGCACAGCTTTCGACGGAACGACGGATTTGATCGGCGACGGACTTGCCGGCTCGAGAGTCGCAACCCGGCAGCAATACGGCAAATTCTTCCCCGCCGTAACGGAATGCCGCGCCTCTTGCTTTCCTTGCTTCGTCCTCCACGATGCCGGCTATCATCTGGAGACACGTATCTCCGGCCTGATGGCCGTAATGATCGTTATATTCCTTGAAGCTATCGACATCGAGAAGGATTAAGGCTAACGGCTCGACCTCCTGCCGGGAACGGTCCCAGTCCGAAGCAAGCCGCTCGTCGAAAGAACGCCGATTCAGGATGCCCGTCAGACCGTCGAGCTTAGACAAGCGCTCCAGAAGCATATTCGCTTCCGTAAGCTTCCGTTCCGCTTCCTTGCGGACTCCGATATCCCTGCATATAATGAGCACCGCCGGCTTTCGTTGGTAAGGAATGCCGATCGCCGTTACCTCCACGTCGATCACGGTGCCGTCCGGCCGCACGAACTGCTCGTCCAGTTTGCCTACCTCGTTCTCCTTCATCGCGTTGTATGCCCGTGCCGCGACGACTTCGGCTAAATGCGCGGGCACGAACTTCATGATCGGTTGGCCCACCAACTGCGAAGTCTGGCCTACGCCCATCAGCGTCGTGCACGCCGGGTTCGCGAATACGACGTGACCGTCCTGATGCACCGCGACGGCGTCGGGAGTGCTGTCGATCAACACGCGATACCTTCGCTCGCTCTCGATCGTCGCCCGAAGCGCCTTGCGGGTCGTGAGATACAAATAACCCATCGCCAAGATCACGAGCATCGATACGACGATCGACACGATAATAAGTTCCTGGGCGAACGACGCACGGCGGTTCTGTTCCCCCCAAGCGGATTCCATCGACTCGACGATATCATCGTTCAACAGGCCGATTTCCGTGCGAAAACGATCCACCTTCGCTTTGCCCGACAACAGCAGCACGGCGGCTTCCGATACTTGGTTCGCATCGATAAGCCGATCGATATGGCGGAAGTCGTTCTGCACTTCCTCCAGCTTCGCCAGCGCAAGCTCCGCATGCGAACTGATCGTAGGGTTGTAGCGAAGATGCTCCTTCAGCAGGGACATGTAGCGTTCAACGTCGGCGGTTCCCGACTCGTAAGGCTCCAAGTAAGACTTGTCTCCCGACAGGACGTACCCCCGAAGGCTCGTCTCCTGGTTGGTCACGGCGAGCATTAGGCGATTCACCGTATGATCCATGGGATACGTCTCGTCTTTAATCCGGTTCGCGCTGTCTACCAGCTCTCGAACCGAAGTAAACGTAATCACGCAAATCGCGACGATGAGCAGGATGGAGCCCATAAAGATCATCGAAAGACGCCATGCGATTCTTCGAAGCATGTCCTCTGCCCCCCGTCCCTATTGCATTGTCGCTCATGCTCGACTATTGTCATTTTACACGAACCGCGCTTGAAAATGCTAGTTTATTCCTGCTGAGGGGGACGTCTGCGTTTCTGTTGGTTAACCCGGATTTTATCCACCGTGCCTTGATCCGTCGCTTCGTAGAACGCGCGGCCCGCAAGCTTGTCCGGCAAGTAATTCTGAACGACGTAATGGCCGGGATAGTCATGCGGGTACAGATAGCCGACGTGGCCGAGTTTCTTCGCTCCGCTGTAATGGCCATCCCGCAAATGAAGCGGAACCTCGATGTTCTTCGTCGCCTCGATCGTTGACATGACATTACCGATCGCAACGGCTACGGCGTTCGATTTCGGACTTTCGACCGCGAATAGGATCGCCTGCGAGACGATATATTTGGCTTCCGGCCAACCGATCCGATGATAAGCTTCCATCGCGCTGACCGCTTGTTGCATCGCCTGCGGGTTGGCTAAGCCGATATCTTCGCTGCAGGCGACCGTCAAACGGCGGATAAACACCATCGGGTCCATCCCGAGCTTCTCCACCGCGTACATGAACCAGAACAACGCGGCGTCGCTCGATCCCCTCACGCTCTTGTGAAAAGCGGAAAGCACGTCGTACTGCGTCGATTCATCCGCTTGTATGCTAGGCTGGCGAATCGATTCCTCCGCAATGTCGAGCGTAACGCGAACCGATCCGTCCTGCCGCGAAGGGGTCGTGACCGCTGCGAGTTCAAGCGCCGTCAACGCGCGGCGAATATCGCCGCTCGCCATCGAAGCGATATGCTCGAGCGCCTCCTCGTCCACGGTCAGCTTCATGAAGCCCAGACCTTTTTCCTTGTCGGCAAGCGCCCGCCGCATCGCCTCCATCGCATGCGCCTTCGTAAGCGGCTCCAGGCGAAAGAGCGTGGAACGGGACAGCAAAGCCCCGTTCACCGAATGGAACGGATTTTCCGTCGTCGCGCCGATGAATATAATCGTCCCCCGTTCGACCGCCGGCAGCAATGCGTCCTGCCGCGCGCTGTTGAAGCGATGAACCTCGTCAAGGAACAGGATCGTTTTGGTGCCGTATAGGCCACGGTTCTGCTCCGCCTTCTCGATCACGTCGCGTACGTCCTTCACTGAGGCGTCCACCGCGTTCAGACGGACGAATTCGCCTTTGGTCTGTTTGGAAATAATGTGCGCTAACGTCGTTTTGCCGCAGCCCGGAGGACCGAACAGAATGATCGAGGAGACGACGTCGCCTTCGATCGCCCTCCGCAGCAGCTTCCCTTCTCCGATCAGATGCTCTTGGCCGATATATTCTTCTAAACTCTCGGGACGCATCCGGTCCGCGAGCAGCCGCGCCCGCGGCTCCGATTCCGCCCGATAGCTGAATAAATCCATGTTGCTCCCGCCTTTCTGCTATTCCTATCATAGCAGATTCGCCCTCATAATCGCGACAGTTCGGCTCTGACTCTCTCTCTGCGTTCGCGGATGTACGTCCGTATGCGGCTTGACTCTTCCGTAAACTCCCGATAGGACCACCGTTGCGATTCGTCCTTGCGAATATGCGGAGCCAGACGGGCAAGCATCTCGTTCGCGACGGGCATCAGCCAGCGTTCGGTGAACGGACCGTTCATGAAGCCGCTCAGCAGCCGGACATACCGGTCTCGGATCGCCCGCTGCTCGAGCAGCTTTCGCGTCAAACGATTGTACCCGGTAACCGACACCAGGTTGCTGTCGACGACCCGTCCGTAGCAATTGCGCCCCCACGTTCCCTCGTAATCCCACGGCACCATGCGGTATCGTCCCGTTCGGCGGCTCCGGTATATCGCGTAATTTTGCTCGAATCCGTCGTAATTGCCCGTCAGCACCGCGCCGGCCAGCCATCGTAAATAATTGTCCGCATCGACGCGCAAGAGCGTTCGCCGAATGGCGCTTGCGGGACCGTCCTCGCCCAACGCGCGGATGAACGCCGCCAGCCTCGTTCTTTCTCCCTGTCCGCCGAAACGGTGCTCGTAGCCGGACAACAGCGACGGCTTACGTTCGCTCGATTCCGAGTCGCGGATTTCGAAGTTCGCATGATTGTTGACTGCGTAAAATAACGCTTCGGCCGCGATGCCCCGTCTGCGGAAGAAGGGGCGACCGACGCCTTCGATTTCCAAATAAACGCCCGCCGGCCGGCCGTTGACGGATAGACGGACGTGTCGCGTCATAGGCGCGTGCACCCCGATCCGATTGAAAAAGGCGAAGGAAAGCGCATTGCGGATCATCGAAGGATCGTCGTACTCGGCGTTGTAGTGGGTGATGACGCCGTTACTCGCGACTTCGTAGGATCTCTTCGGGTAGCCGCGGGTATGTCCGCCCCGATACCGGATTCGGACCGGCGCAGACCGCCTGCCGTCCTGCATAATCGCGGAAACGTATCGATCTTTCCACAGGTTTTTCTCAAGCTCCAAGGCAGCCGATTCGCGAAACCGAAGCTCTCTGACCGGAAGGGTCAAACGGACACCGCCTTTCCGTAACAGCCGTTGTCGTTGTCGCAATCAACGTATGTCCGCGGGAGATTCGCGGAAACGGCAGATGACTAGAACGCGGAATCGTTAGCTCAACAACAAAGCAAGCCCCGGGTTATCCGAGGCTTGCTAGTCCTGCGTTATTCGGTTAAAGCCAACCGGGCGAGACGCCCGGACGATCATGCTCGTGGGGCTGCCCCGAATGGTGTAACCCCTGCGCTCCCCCCGTACGGTGATGGTCGCCATGGAATCCGCCGGAATGGTGATGCCCGGGCGATATTCCGCCCCCGATCGGCCCGAACGCCCAGTCCGGAATCCGCTCGATCCACAATGGCGCCCAATAAGCCGAAGGCTCTTCCTGGACCGGCGACGGCGTCTGCTCTTCCTCTTGGGCTCCGGTATTGTCGGGAGGACACGTCCTTCTACGCCGGCGAAGCTTTCTCTTGCGCCTGTTGCATCCGCAATCGCGACGGTGATGATGTCTGCACGCTCCCACGGTACCGCCTCCTCATAGATGATGCTTCAGTCTATGTAGGCAAGGCATTAGCCGATAGGGACATTCGCATATGGCGGGCATCTTTTTCCTTACCTAACCGAAGGCCGTTCGTTACGTCTCACCTTGGCCGACGAGGTCTCTTACGACGACGCTGACCATAATGAGGCCCGCGACAGGCGGCACGAACGCGTTGCTGGACGGAGGCTGCTGTGCTTTGCGGATTTCCGGCGCGCTCTCGGGAACGATCCGCTGCGTGACGTCCTCGCGCGGCTTCACCGGAATTTCGGTCGAGAACACGACTTTGACGCCGCGCTTGATGCCTTCTTGACGCAACTTTTTGCGGATGACCTTCGCGATCGGGTCCATCGACGTCTTCGAAATGTCCGCTACCTGGAACCGCGTCGGGTCCGTCTTGTTCGCCGCGCCCATGCTGGAGATGATCGGTATGCCGCGCTCCAGACATTGCTTGATCAGGTGGATTTTGTACGAGATCGTATCCGACGCGTCGACGACGTAATCGAGCGGATACTTGAACAGCTCCTCGTACGTCTCCTCCGTATAAAACATGCGGAGCGCGATCGCGTCGCAATCCGGATTGATCAGCTTGATCCGGTCCCGCATCAACTCGGCTTTCGGCTGACCGACGGTCGTCGTCAATGCATGGATCTGGCGGTTAATGTTCGTAATGTCGACGACGTCCTTATCGATCAAGATGATCCGGCCTACGCCGGACCGCGCCAACGCTTCGGCGGCAATGCCGCCGACGCCGCCGATGCCGAGCACGGCGACGGTGCTGCCTTTCATCTTCGCTAACCCTTCCGGCCCGATCGCAAGCTCCGTTCGAGAAAATTGATGCAGCATCTTAGAGACTCGCTCCTTTGCTTAGCCTTGGCTTGGCACTGCGGAAGCTTCGGCGTCCGGAGCGTCGGCTTTCGTCTGCGCCGCGATCGCCTTCGCCGACAATCGGACGTGCAGGTCTTCCAATTGACGATCAGCGACCGGCGACGGCGCGTCGCTCAGCAAGTCGGTGGCGCTCGCGGTTTTCGGGAACGCGATCGTCTCGCGGAGGTTCGTGCGGCCGGCCAGCAGCATCACGAGGCGGTCTAGACCGAAAGCGATGCCGCCGTGCGGAGGCGTTCCATAGTCGAACGCATCGAGGAAGAAGCCGAACTTCTCCTTCGCTTCCTCCATCGAGAAGCCGAGCGCGGAGAACATCTTCTCCTGCACTTCGCGACGGAAAATCCGCATCGAGCCGCCGCCGACTTCGTAGCCGTTAAGCACGATATCGTACGCTTGCGCGCGGATCGCGCCCGGATCGGTATCGAACAGGGCCAGATCGTCGTCGTGAGGACGCGTGAACGGATGGTGTTCCGCCACCCAGCGCTTGCCTTCTTCGTCCCAGCCGAGCAGCGGGAAGTCAACGACCCACAGGAACTTGTACGCGCTATTGTCGATCAAGCCGAGCTCGCGTCCGACTTTCAGACGCAGGTTGCCCATGACGTCCGCAGCGGTCTTCAGCTTGTCGGCGGAGAACGTGATCAAGTCGCCTTCTTCGACGTTCAGCCGCTCGGTCAGCGCCGCGATCTCTTCTTCTTTGAAGAACTTCACGATCGGACCGTTCCATTTGCCTTCCTTGACCGTAATCCAAGCGATGCCTTTGCCGCCGTAGCGCGCGGCGAACGGTTGCAGGTCGTCGAGCTCTTTGCGGCTCCAGCTGGCGCAGCCTTTGGCGTTCAACGCTTTGACGACGCCGCCGGAAGCCGCGACGGATGCGAACACTTTGACTTCGCTGTTCTTCACGATATCGGTGACGTCTTCGATCTCGAGACCGAATCGCAGATCCGGCTTGTCGGAGCCGTATTTATGGATCGCGTCATGATACGTCAGACGTTGGAAAGGCGTAGCAATTTCGACGCCGATCGTCTCGCGGAACAGCTTCGCCATGAGGGTCTCCATCATGCCGAGCAATTGTTCCTGCGAGAGGAACGACGTCTCGATGTCCACCTGCGTGAACTCCGGCTGACGGTCCGCGCGAAGGTCCTCGTCGCGGAAGCAGCGCGCCACTTGATAGTAGCGCTCGATCCCGCCAACCATCAGAAGCTGCTTGAATATTTGGGGCGATTGCGGCAGCGCGAAAAACTCGCCCGGATGAACGCGGCTAGGCACCAGGTAATCGCGGGCGCCTTCCGGCGTGCTCTTCGTCAGGATCGGCGTCTCTACGTCGATGAAGCCGTTCTCGTCAAGGTAATCGCGGAACACCTTCGTCGCCTTGGAGCGGAGCAGCAACGTCTTCTGCATTTCCGGACGGCGAAGGTCAAGGTAACGATATTTCAAGCGAAGCGATTCATCGACTTCGACGCCGTCCTCGATCGGGAACGGAGGCGTCTTCGCCGCGTTGATGATTTCGACCTCGTGCACCTGCACTTCGATTTCGCCGGTCGGCAGATTCGGATTGAACGTCTCCGGATCGCGGTCGACGACGACTCCTTTCACGGCAAGCACGAACTCGTTGCGCGCGCGGCTTCCAAGTTCAAGCGCTTGCCCGGAGAACGCCGGGTTGAATACGATTTGCACGATACCCGTGCGGTCGCGCAGGTCGATGAACAGAATGCCTCCGAAGTCCCGCCAGCCCTGCACCCAACCGTTCAGCACGACGTTATCGCCTACATTGGCCTTCGTCAATTTTCCGCAATCGATATTTTTTAGCATCATCTCTAATTCGTCCCCTTTTCGTTCGGTATGAAAGATTGAATCGCTTCGGCCAGCCCGCTGAGCGGGACTGCCCGTTGTTCGCCCGATGCGAGATGCTTCAACGCGATCTCGCCGCGCGCCAGTTCGTCGTCCCCGAGCACCGCCGCGAACTTCGCGCCCAGACGGTCGGCCGCTTTGAACTGCGCCTTCGTTCCCCGTCCTTTGTAATCGCGCTCCGCCGCGATGCCCGCGCTCCGCAGCCGGTGCAGGACGCCCGGCGTCGCTTGCTCCGCGCGTTCGCCGAGCGCGACGAGATAAACCTCGATATCGTCGCCGAGATCCGGCTTCACGCCCTGGCTCTCTAGCAGCAGCACCGTGCGTTCAAGGCCCAATCCTAAGCCTACGCCCGGCTGGTCGTCGCCGCCGATCTGCGCCACGAGGCCGTTGTAGCGGCCGCCGCCGCCGATCGTGTCGATCGCGCCGATGCCTTGCGCCTTGTACTCGAACGCGGTATGCGTGTAATAATCGAGTCCGCGCACGAGCCGAGGGTTCAATTGATATGGGATGTTCATCTCGTCCAAGATCGCCCGCACCCGAGCGAAGTGGGTCTCGCATTCCTCGTCCAAGTTGTCCAGGATCGAAGGCGCGCCTTCGAACTTCGCCTGGTCGACCTTGCAATCCAGGACACGGAGCGGATTGCGCTCCATGCGGGATTGACAGTCCTTGCACAGGCCGTCCTTCATCGGCAGCAAGAAAGCAAGCAGCTTCTCGCGGAACGCGGCCCGCACGGCAGGCGTTCCGACCGAGTTCAAATCGACGGTTACGCCTGTCAGCCCGACTTCCGAGTAGAACGCGTATCCGAGGGCGATCACTTCCGCGTCGAGCGCCGGATCGGTCGACCCGATCGCTTCGATGCCGAATTGATGGAACTGCCGGTATCTGCCGGCCTGCGCCCGCTCGTAACGGAACATCGGTCCGATATAGTACAGCTTCGCGATGTCCGGTTCGCCGTACAGCTTGTTCTCCACGTAAGCGCGAACGGTGCCCGCCGTGCCTTCCGGACGCAGCGTCATGCTTCTCTGGCCGCGGTCCTCGAACGTGTACATTTCCTTCTCGACGATATCCGTCGTCTCGCCTACTCCCCGATTGAACAGTTCGGTCGACTCGAAGATCGGCGTCCGAATTTCATGGTAACGGTAGCGTCTCCCTAGATCTCTCGCTTTGTTCTCTACGTACTGCCATAATGCGCTCTTGCCGGGCAGAATGTCCTGCGTGCCCGTCGGCTTCTGGTAACCCATCGTTCGTTCACTCCTTCTTTCGGCAAATAAAAAAGCCCCGCCCCGCGACGATGTCGGAATCGTCGGGGACGAGAGCTGTACGTACGTGCTCCCGCGGTGCCACCCGCATTCAAACCGCCGCGTACCGTTCCGATTAGCGAACGAGCAATGTTCGGTTTGCGCTTCAATCCGGTTAACGCCCGGCTACGCCATAACGCTACTGGGCTCTTCGCTCATTCGAGCGTCAGCCGTTCGCGGAAGGATCTCGAGGGGGTCTTTCATCCGTTCATTGCCGGAAAGCTTGCAGCCATATCCGCGTTCGTACCGGCGGCGCTAGCCGCGGACGGTTGCAAGAAGGGCTTTCCTCTCTGGGGACCTGGGTCCGGATTACTTATCCCTGTCATCGAATTTCAGGCGGATTTCAATTGTTATATATTGTAGTCTGTTGCCGGATGACTGTCAAGGCGACTACCCGTTCTCGGGAAAGAAAAGAAAATAACCCGCCGATCGTCTCGGCAGGTTCAAGTTAATTCTATTGAAAAAAGGGGGTCGTCTATAGAGTAATCCATACAGGTTAAGCTAACGTGAATAAAAGATTACAGTTATATTACAAAAACGAACGAAAAATCGTACAACATTGTGAAAATAGCGGTCTGATACAGGGAATTTGTATGAAAAGTCATACAAAAGTGAGCGCGCTACCGGATCAGTATTCATAATTCGTCATCGAATTACGCATTCCTGCCCCAATCTTACGAAGCAAGTCCAGCCAACTCATCGCGAAAATAGTGTTATATAATCGAGTAGATGGGGGCGGCTAGCCCCCGACCTCTCACACCACCGTACATGCGGGTCCGCATACGGCGGTTCCTAAAAGTTAACGAGTTTCAAGATAACGAGTTGTCAGACTTAACAGCCCTTGGTCACTCCAGTAGGAGCGATTAAGGGCGTTGTTTATGTTTCGGGACATTTCCCAGCATCCGCGGCGAGCGTTTGCCATCATTCTTGCCGCCCACTCCGGTACACCTAGGGCACGTAAGTTTCGGAGCCTGGATTTAGGTAGTTTCCACTGCTTCCATAGGCACATGCGTAGTCTTCGGCGAATCCATTCGTCGAGTCGTTCGCAGTGCGTCTTTACGGATGCTAGCCGGAAGTAGCCTATCCAACCCATCAGGTAGCGATTTAATTCTTGCAGCCTCTTCTCCATCGAGACGCCTCGCGTACGCGAGGTTATCTCCCTGACGCGTTCCTTTAGTTGTTCCAGTTTCTTCGGCGCGATTCGAATCGTCGCGACTTTGTTGCTGAGAAAGCTGAATCCAAGGAACTTGCGGTTCCATGGGCGGTCTACCGCACTCTTGTCCCGATTCACTCTTAGTCTGAGCCTCTCCTCTACAAAGCGAATGACCGACGCCATTACGCGTTCACCTGCACGCTTGCTTCGGACAAAGATGTTGCAGTCGTCCGCATAACGCACAAACTTCAAGCCGCGTTCCGTTAACTCTTTGTCCAGATCGTCCAACAGGATGTTAGCTAAAAGCGGGCTGAGCGGACCGCCTTGCGGCGTTCCTTCCAGCGTCTCCTGCTTTGTCCCGTCGACCATGACTCCGGCATTGAGGTAGGAACGAATCAGCTTCAAGACACGCTTGTCCGCGACTTTTCGTGCTACCCTTGCCATGAGGATGTCGTGGTTCACTCTGTCAAAGAACTTCTCCAAATCTATGTCTACGACCCAGCGATTTCCTTCTTGAATGTAGGACTGCGCTTGTTTTACTGCGTCATGGGCACGTTTCCTTGGGCGGAATCCAAAGCTGTTCGGTGAGAATAACGGGTCGAAAATCGGTGTCATTACTTGCATGAGGGCTTGTTGGATCAAGCGGTCCATTACGGTTGGGATACCTAACAGCCGCACCCCGCCTCCGGGTTTGGGGATTTCCACCCGTTTGACTGGCATCGGTCTGTACGTACCCAATTGGAGCTGCGCTTTCACGGTTTCCCAGCATTCCCATACGTGTGCTTGTAGCTCGGCTACCGTCACGTTGTCTATGCCGGGCGCTCCTCCGTTTTGTTTCACTCGCTTGTAGGCTTCTCGGAGATTTCCCTCCTCGAGCATTTGATCCAGCAAGTCGTGCTTTCCTTCGCGAGAAGAAAGGTCGGTTTGTGCCGACGAAGAACTCGGCGCTCCGGCATACCCTTGCGGTTTCACCGCTACCCTTTGCCGCGAGCTCCCTTGCGGGATATTCTGCTGTCGTTGTTCTTCGCGCGAACGCATCGATTTCTTCTCTCCTTTAGGTTCAGCCCTTCCGGTGTTGTTGCAACAACACCGTACTATGGCTTCTGCTGACTCCTGCGGATTCAGCGCGACTTCTCAGCCACGGTTACGCAAATACTTCGCATATTCCACAGGTCTCCCCAGATAAGAACGTCATCTTTCCGCCCGCGCTCGCCCAAGTTTACGGCTGCAGCCTTTGGCAGCTTAGGATTTCGTCATGTGATGGTGACTCATCCGACTGCAACCGCCTCAAATTGGATTCGTGTACCTCGAGCCGTGCGTTTGCCTCCAGCTTCCTTCGGATTCCGCCTCGCGGCGGACACCCTTGCTCTTGGCTATGGTAGGCGCTTGCCAGCCCCCATTCCGGACTTTCACCGTAGAGATGACGCCCATGCTGGGCGTACATCAAAAATCCCCTCCGGTTTATTAACCGAAAGGGATTCCTTACCGCCATGCTATCCGCGGCCGCCCGGCGGATGCCGTCTGCCGTTCGCCTCGCCTTCCGAAGGACCGATCGATCCTAACTCGCTCCCGAACTCCTCGCGGCCGGTATCCAACGCCATCGCTTCCCGGCGCTCAGGCATTAATCCTTCCCGCATGAACCATTCCAGCTTCGCTTCCTTGCGCGACTGCCGCATGCCAATCATCTCCCGTAGAAGTGTCGGCATCTAGTATTGCCCGGTCGCGAAGCTTTCAATCGTCAACCTCTGCTATCTAAGTTTGCTATCTACGATTAAGGTCACCGGACCGTCGTTCACGAGCGCGACGTCCATCATCGCGCCGAATTTGCCGGTCTCGACCGTAAGGCCCTTGGCTCTCAGACGGGCATTGAACTGCTCGTAGAGCGTTTCCGCAAGCTCCGGGCGAGCGGCGGCCATGAAATTCGGCCGTTTGCCGTTGCGGCAATCGCCGTAGAGCGTGAACTGGGACACCGACAGAATCTCGCCCTTCACGTCCTCTACCGACAAGTTCATTTTCTCGTTCTCGTCCTCGAAGATTCGAAGTCCCGCCAGCTTGTCCGCCATCCAGACGACGTCCTGCTCCCCGTCCTCGTGCCCGACGCCGACGAGCAGCATAAGCCCTTGGCCGATTCGACCGATCACTTCCCCGCCTACCGTTACGCTCGCTTCGGATACTCTTTGTACGACGACTTTCAACTGGCTACCTCCGTCTATTGCATCATCCGCTGCACCGAGAAAATATCTTTCACCCGTTTGATCTTATCGACGACGGATTGGAGATGATCCCTGTTGCGAATGAGAATGGTCATATGCATAATCGCCATCTTGTTCTTGTCCGATCGGCCGGATACCGCGGCGATGTTCGTCTTGCTTTCGGATACCGCCAGCAGCACCTCGTTAAGAAGGCCGCGGCGATCGTGGCCGAGAATTTCGATCTCGACGCTGTAGCTCGAAAGGGCGGTTTCCTCCCACTGGACTTCGATCACCCGCGCCGTCTCTTCGCCGTCATCGCCCGTCGGGATGTTCGGGCAGTCCGTCCGATGAACGGAAACGCCGCGCCCCCGCGTAATGTAGCCGACGATATCATCGCCCGGCACAGGATTGCAGCACCGCGCGAACCGAACGAGCAGATTGTCGACGCCCTTCACGGTTACGCCGTTCGACGGACGACGACGCTCCGTCGTCTGAGCCGCGGGAGCCTTCATCTCCTGCACTTCCGTCGTCAGTTGGATCTGTTTCGCTTCCTCTGCTTCCTTGCGCAGCTTCTCGGTCAGCTTCGTGCACACTTGCGCCGCCGTAATGCCGCCGAAGCCCATCGCGGACATCATATCCTCGACGTCGTTAAACGTAAATTTCTTCGCCGCTTCCTGCAGCTTCTCGTCCGTCATCCATTCGATCGGATCCAAGCCTTGGCGTCTCAGCTCGCGTTCGAGCGATTCCCGGCCTTTCTCGACGCTTTCCTCGCGCTGTTCCTTCTTGAACCATTGCCGGATTTTCGTTCGGGCGTGAGACGATTGGGCGATCTTCAGCCAATCCTGGCTAGGGCCGTAAGAATGCTTGGAAGTTAGAATTTCGACGATATCGCCGGTTTTCAGCTTATGGTCGAGCGGTACGATCCGCCCGTTTACCTTCGCTCCGATCGTACGGTTGCCGACCTCCGTATGAACGCGGAACGCAAAATCGAGCGGAACCGAACCGGCCGGCAGCTCGAACACTTCGCCCTTCGGCGTAAACACGAATACGAGATCGGTGAAAAAATCCATCTTGAGCGATTCCATGAATTCCGCCGCGTCCCTGGTCTCTTGCTGAAGCTCGATAATTTCGCGGAAAAAGTTCATTTTGTCGCCGAAGCTGCCCGTCACCCCTGAGTTGCTGCCTTCCTTGTACGCCCAGTGCGCGGCGATCCCGATCTCGCTTGTCCGATGCATCTCCCACGTCCGAATCTGAACCTCGGTCGGCTCTCCGGTCGGTCCGACGATCGTCGTATGCAGCGATTGATACATGTTCGCCTTCGGCATGGCGATATAGTCCTTGAAACGCCCCGGCATCGGCTTCCATAACGTATGAATAATGCCTAGCGTGGCATAGCAATCCTTGACGTTGTCTACCAGAATGCGAATCGCGAGCAGATCGTATATCTCATTGAACTGCTTGTTGCGGGTCGTCATTTTTTTATAAATGCTATAAATATGTTTCGGACGCCCCGAAATATCCCCTTGGATACCCATCTCGTCCAGCTTCTCGCGAATGCGGCCGATCAGCTCGGTAATGTACTGTTCCCGCTCGGTCCGCTTCTTCTTCATGAGATGCGCGATCCGGTAGTATTGCTGCGGGTTCAGGAATCGAAGCGCGATATCTTCCATCTCCCACTTGATCGCGCTAATCCCGAGCCGATGGGCGATCGGGCAGTAAATTTCGAGCGTCTCGTGGGCGATCCGGCGCTGGCTCTCTTCCGATTGGAATTTGAGCGTGCGCATATTGTGAAGGCGGTCAGCCAGCTTGATTAAGATCACGCGAATATCGTTCGCCATCGCGACGAACATCTTACGGTAGTTCTCGTTCTGCTGCTCTTCTTTCGAACGGAACTGAATGCGCTCTAGCTTCGTTACGCCATCGACAAGTCCCGCGATCGTATCTCCGAATCGCTCCCGCAAATCGTCGACCGTCACGTTCGTATCCTCGACGACGTCGTGCAGCAACGCCGCCATGACCGTAACGACATCCATCTGCATGCCCATGCAAATATCGGCGACCGCTACGGGGTGCAGAATATAGGGCTCGCCGGATTTGCGCAGCTGGCCGCGATGAGCCTCGTCGGCGTACTCGTACGCTTCGCGCACTCTGAGCAGATCCTGCTCCTTCATATAGGTTGACGCTTTGTCGAGCAGCTGCTCCATGCCCATGCCGAGTTTCCTTTCCGCCGGCGCCCGGCGCCGGAAGTGTCCCCTGAAGTTATTCCTTTCATTATGCCTCTTTACGAAGCGAAACGTCAACCACGTCCATTCCTTCTAAAGTCTTGGGTTTCGCCTTCGTTCGACACGCGCTTGTGCCCGAATCGGAAGGAACCATGCCTGCCAACTTCGCCGGAAAAGAGGGACTCCATGCGCCCTGAGATCGATGTTCACGAACGTCCGCCGCTCGGCCAGAATCTACTTCTCAGCTTGGGCATCCGTTCGCCATGCTCGGCTCCACCGCCCTCGTGCCGACGCTGCTGCATGGAGTACAGTTCGTTACCGGTCAAGGAGTATCCCATCGATTGGAACACCTGCCATTCATGCAGTATGCGTCGAGCAATTACGCTGCGGTTGGCCGAGTCGACATCGATCAGGTCGGTAATAAACAAAAGGACGCAGCAGAGATTATCCTCTGATACGTCCTTGGGGATGATTAGTAGGTGACGAGCGATTTGACTTCGATGTCGCCGAGTTTGGCGCGGCCGTCGAGGTAGCCGAGCTCGATCAAGAAGGCCGCGCCGATGACTTCGCCGCCGAGCTGCTTGATCAAATTGATCGTCGTCGCGATCGTGCCGCCGGTAGCGAGAAGATCGTCGGCGATCAGAACTTTCTGGCCCGGCTTAATCGCGTCCTTATGAATCGCCAGGCGATCCTTGCCGTATTCGAGGTCGTATGCCGCTTCTACGGTCTCGCCCGGAAGCTTGCCGCTTTTGCGGATCGGCACGAAGCCTACGCCAAGCGCCAGCGCCAGCGGCGCGCCGATGACGAACCCACGGGCTTCGGGACCGGCGATCAGATCGATATCGAGATGCTTCACCAGCGCTTTAAGCTCGTCGATCGCCGCTTGGTAAGCGGTCGGATCCTTGAGCAGCGTCGTAATATCCTTGAACCGGATGCCCGGCTGCGGAAAGTCGGGAATAACCCGAATATAGTTTTTGAAGTCCAACGTAGTAGCGCTCCTTTGATCATCGTTCACTTAGTGTTGCCGTTTCTATATCCGTTAAGCATTATACACTCCCGTGCGCCCATCTGGCTAGAGCTTGCCTACGACCGACCTATTTAGCGTTGCGCGGCAACGTTACTGCGACTCGTGTGCGGGAGCGCGCCGGGTTAGCGTTGCGCGGCAACGTTACTGCGACTCGTGTGCGGGAGCGCGCCGGGTTAGCGTTGTGCGGCAACGTTACTGCGACTCGTGTGCGGGAGCGCGCCGGGTTAGCGTTGCGCGGCAACGTTACTGCGACTCGTGTGCGGGAGCGCGCCGGGTTAGCGTTGCGCGGCAACGTTACTGCGAATCGTGTGCGGGAGCGCGGCGGTCCAAATGCCAGCGGTGCATCCAGCTTCGCAGCTCGTCGGCCGGCATGTGCCTAAGCTGAAGCGCTTCTGCCGCCTGCTGCGCCCTGCGGTAGCGAGCCGAACGATCCAGCTCGCTTCGCGGCGGATCGGCAACCACTTGAAGCTTGCTGCCTTGGACGGCAATAAAGCCGAGCTCGACGAATACCTCCTGCATCATGCGAACGGTGGCAAGCGGCCACCCCGTTTCCGCCGCGACGGATTGGAGGAAGCCTTCCGGCGCGTCGATCCATGTGCTCTGCCGCTTGAACAAGCCGTATACTTGTCCGAATTGTTTGCGATCCGGAAAATCGACTCTAGCAGCAGGTTGATCCTCCTCTCGCGAATCGTCGAACACGACGACGAGCTCTCCCCCGCATTCCGGTGACAGCCAAGCGGTTAATTGCTCCGCATCTCGTTCGTTGCGAGGAACGCCAAGCAGAATCAATCTCGACCATCTGCCCGAGGGCCGCGTATCCTCCGCATACGTACGCACTAGAATATCGCGCGAACCGAATCGGTCGATCGCATCTTGAGCCGCTCTGGCAGAGCCGCACAATACTAAGGTACCTGAGATCGATTCCTCGATCAGATATCCAAGCTTACGCCAGATGTCCCGTTCTTGACGCAAATCCGTCAGCCTAAGCTCGCCCGTTCTCCAATCCTGGAATACGAGTTGCACGCGCCTCGAGCCTTTCCACTCGTTAACCGACAGCTCCCCGAGCAGATCGATCCGCATGCCTGGCGCTAGCTTGGCGCTATCTTCGCCCATGCCGAATCCGATCGCTTCGATGACTTGGCCGTCCTGCTCGACCGACAGCTTTAAGTGATTGTTTTCCTTGCCGAGCGTGCGGGCCTCTCGGACCGTCAGCCCTTGAACGACTACTCGAGGCGTAGGATTCCCGTTCCCGAAAGGCTCCAGCCCGGCAAGCTGGTCGACGGCGTCGAGCGTTGCGTGAGCGAGCGTACAGACGAGATCCGCCCGTTTCTTCGGCTGCCAATCGTCCTCGGTAAGCCATTCTTCGGCTAACGCGTGCAACCGATCGGATAATCGGTCTACGTTTTCCCGGGAAATCGTCAAGCCCGCAGCCGCGGTATGCCCTCCGAAGTGCTCCATCAGCTCCGCGCATTCGGATAACGCGGCGAATAGATCGAAACCCTCTATGGAACGGGCGGAGCCTTTGGCTTTGCCCGTCTCCGGATCGATCGCCAGGATGATCGCGGGCCGGTAATAGCGTTCGACTAGTTTAGACGCCACCAACCCTGCGATCCCCGCGTTCCAGCCTTCGCCTGCGAGCACGATCACGTTCCGACGGCGTCCATCCGACATCAGAGATTTCCACCTCTCCTCCGCTTCGGCTACCGTCTGCACGACTAAGTCTTGACGCTCGGCATTGAGCTGATCCAGCTCCTCGGCCAATCCCGCGGCTACTTCTTCACTCGCGGCGGTAAGCAACTCCACTGCCCCGCTTGCATGAGCAAGGCGTCCGCCCGCGTTAAGCCGCGGCGCCAAGCCGAAACCGATCCGTCCGCTCGTCAGTTCCTCCGCCTTCGTTCCGCTCACCTTCGCCAGCGCCCGTATGCCGGGTATCGGATTGGTTCGCAGCATCGCTAACCCCAGCTTCGCGATGATTCGGTTCTCGCCGATGAGCGGCATCAGATCGGCGATCGTACCGATCGCCGCCAAATCCGCGTATTCCAGCATCGGTCTACCCATGAACGCATGGGCCAGCTTGAAGACGACGCCTGCCCCGCACAGTCCTTTGAACGGATACGGGCAGTCTTCCTGCTTCGGATTAACGAGGGCCGCCGCAGCCGGAAGCACGCCCGACGCCGGCGGTTCATGATGGTCGGTAACGACCACGTCGATGCCTGCCTGCGCCGCGTAAGCGATCTGTTCCACCGCGCTTATGCCGTTATCGACCGTAACGATCAACGATACGCCGGCTTCGGCAGCCAAGTCGATGGCTTTCAGGTTCAATCCGTAACCCTCGTTGCTCCGATGCGGAATATACGTATCGAAACGCGCGCCGAGCGCCGTCAGCAGACGGCTCATCAACGCCGTGGACGTAACGCCGTCCGCGTCGTAATCTCCATACACGCGAATTAACTCTCCGGCATCGATCGCCTGTCGGATTCGGGATACCGCGGCTTCCATCCCTTTCATCCCGAGAGGATCGTGCAGATGCTGCTCATTCGCATGCAGGAAAGCCGTCGTATGCTCGGCGGAAGTCCAGCCGCGGGCGACGAGCACGCCTGCAACGAGTCTGCTGAGGCCGTGCTGCGCGGCGAGTTCCCGTTCAAGCTGCTCGTCTTGCTGCGGCAAAGCCCACTTATATTTGGATAATCTCACCGGATAATGCCTCCATTGCATGGTCAAATAACAAAGCCGCCGTAAATCAACGGCGGCGAATAATGGCGGACAATCGTGATGGCGCTATTGCACGAACGCCGATAATTCCTCTTCCTGATGGTTCGATTTATACGGATAGCCGGGATCATAAGGCTGCACGCGGATGTTTGCATCGATAATATGCAGGAATCGTTTGGTCAAGTGACGCTTGACGCGCATCGCGATCTCTTGGCCTTCGGCGACCGTAATCCGAGGATTCACGGACACGGTAACGTCCAACACGATATAATGACCGTGCTCGCGAGCCCCCAAATCTTCGACGGCGACGACCCCGTCGATGCGTTGAACCGATTCCAGAACCGTCTGGGCATCGATTTCGTTCATCGTACATAAGGTCGACTTCTGTAACACGCCGGACGTCAATCGATAACCCATGCGCAGGACGAATACCGAAATGACCAGACCGGCGGCGGGATCCAGCACGTACAGGAACGGCATATCCAGCAGCCCCCCGGCGACCGCAGCCGATGTTCCGACGAGCGCCGTCAACGACGCGAATATATCGGAGCGATTATCGGCCATTCGGTCTTCCCGGATTCCGCACTCGCTGTCGCGTTTTCTCTTATACCGTACGAGCGCTTCACGCGCTCCGATACTCGCGGCGATCACGACGACGGCTCCCCAGCCGGGCGCTTCGTTAACGCCTTTCGCGACTTCCCGGATCGACGAAATACCGACTTCAAGTCCGGCGACGAGCACGATCGCCGACAATACGATGGCGAGCGCCGAGCCTGGCTGGGACTGGGAAGGAGACGCCGCCGCGGACGGCAGCCTCCCTTTGCGAAGCCCTAGATAGGCGGTAGCCGAGTTGGCGCAATCCGCCGCGGACTGACAAGCATCCGCGATAAGCGCTTTGCTCCCGGTCAACCAACCGACCGTGCCTTTCACGAAAAATAAGCCGAGCAGCCCCCACAGAGAAACGATTGCGCCGCGTTCGCAAGCGGCTGTGCGATCTTCCATTTTCATCCGAGCCACTCCTTACGCCCTTTCCATAGACCTGCCATTATACCCATTTCGCTTACGGATTGGTTGCCGCTTTGGCAGGAATCTTCTTAATCGGTTGCTTTTTCTTGAAGTACAGCCAGATTTGGCTGGCGATGAAGATCGAAGAATACGCGCCGCTGGCGAGACCGACGATCATCGCGAGCGAGAAGAGCTTGATCGAGACGCTGCCGAAGATGAACAAACATACGGCCGCGATCAGAACGGTAATGACGGTATTGATCGAACGCGCCAACGTCTGCCAGATGCTTTTGTTGACGAGATCGTCGTAGTCCTCAGGCGTTTTGATTTTCGCGAAACGAAGATTTTCGCGGATCCGGTCGAATATAACGACGGTATCGTTAATCGAGTAACCGATAATCGTCAGAACCGCGAGAATGAACGGAAGGTTGACTTCCAATTGGAATATCGAGAATATCGCGATGACGAAAAAAGCATCGTACACGAGCGAGAGAACCGCCGCGATCGCGAACCGCCATTCGAAGCGAATGCTGACGTACAGCACGATGCCGATACAGGCGATCGCCATGCCGATCAGCGCGCTGCGTTGCTGCTCTTGGGCGATCTCGGGATCGACCACGTTGACTTCGAAGGAGGCTTCCGGATCGAACTGCGCGTGATAGTCTGCTTTGAGCTTTCGCTCCTGCTCCTGGGTGAGCGCGTCCTTGAAACGAACCGATGCCCGGTTATCCGAGTTCGATACCGTCAAGGAGTAGGTGCCGATATTCTCGCCGTCCAGAAACTCGCCTATCTTGACGTCGTCGATCGGCTTTTTCGACGTAATATCCATCGACGTGCCGGCGCTGAAATCGATCCCGTAGTTCAGACCGAGGAAGCCCGTCGCAACGATGCCGATCACCGTGATGATCGCGGAGATGAGCAAAAATTTATTCGCGGAACGCGCGAAATTGAACTTTCTGTTAGAGTGCATGAATCTCACTCTCCTTCACGCCATAATAGCCCGGTTTGTTGAACCGGCCGCTCTTGATCAGCAATTGAAGCAAGTAGCGCGGGAGGAATACGTTGGTCAGGATGTTCGCCACGATGCTCGCGATCAGTACGATCGCGAAGCTCTTCACGATACCCTGTCCCATAAAGTAAAGCACGCCGGCTGCGATAATCGTCGTAATATGCGCGTCGATGATCGTACGGAAGCTATTCTTCGCCCCTGCGCGCAGAGACGAAGCGACCGTCTTGCCGCTGCGGAGTTCATCCTTGATCCGTTCGGCTTGGATAATGTTCGAGTCGACCGCGATACCGATACCGAGTACGAACGCGGCGATCCCCGGCAGCGTCAACGTGGCGTTCATCATCCAGAATACGGCAAGCAGCAGCCAGACGAAAATGATCAGGCAGATTGCCGCGACCGCGCCGGGCAATCGGTATAATAGAATCATGAACACCAAGATCAGCACCGATGCGAGCACGCCGGCGAACAAAGTATCGTTCAGCGATTTTTTGCCGAGCGTCGCGCCTACGCTTTGCGTGTACTTGTCCGTAAGCTTCAGTGGCAGCGCGCCTAGATTAATGATGTCGGCCAGGTTCTGCGCTTCCGCGCGCGTCTCCTGTCCGGTTATGGTGGCGGTGCCTTGCGTTAACGCCGCCTGTACGACCGGAGTCGAGATGGCCTCGTCGTTCAGGTAAATCGCCAATACTTGGCCAATCAGGCGCTGAGATACTTCCGCCAACTGATCTTTATCTTTGACTTCGATCGCAACGACGGGTCTGCCCAGCTCGTCCGATTGGACTTTCGCTGCGCCCGCTTTGAAGTCGCTTCCATTGAATTCGACTTTGCAATAGGTGCCGTCCGTGCATTCCGAAGCGCTGCGGAATTGCAGTTCGGCAGGTTTCTGCATCAAGTCGCGTATTTTCGTGATCGCTTCCTCGCGTTCTTTCTCGGTTTTGCCGGTTTCGATCGCGATTTTGACGCGGATGCGGTTCTTGCCTTCCGTCGTAACATCCGGCTCGGCGACGCCGCTTTGGTTCGCGCGTTTCTCCAAGCTGAGCGCCGTCTGCACGAGCGACTCTTTCGTTACTTCGCCGCCTTCCGTCAACGGCGACGCCTCGTACAAAATTTCGACTCCGCCCTTCAAATCAAGCCCGAGCTTCGTGTTGTTCAGCAAACCCGGAGTCGTTGCGCCCATTACCGCGAAAGCTACCACAATAATTAGCGCGAATGCTACTAAACGGTTCATCTCTATATGCGGCCCCTTTCGATTCTCAATGTTCCTATTATACCTACGTGTCCGAAAGGAAGTCAAAAAAGAAAGCCTCCCTCCGCAAGTCGGAGAGAAGCCGTTGCCGTCCCGATTATCGTCCGCGAAACTCGCCGCGGTACATGTTGAGCGTAATAAAATTCATAAACTGCGTCACTTTTAAGGATAAAATGTCGTTCACGACTTCGTGGAGGCTCGGCGTTCCTTTTTTGTGGTACTTATCGCTCACGCATTCCCATACATCGGCGCCGGTCACTTGGTCGTATCCGATCATGCGGAATTCGTCCGCCTTGCTCTCGCACAGCTTCTCTATCATTTCGTTCAATTCCGCGTCCTGGAGTTTCTCTTCGCTCTCTTGCGCCTGGATGTAGTCGTTCGCGTCGCTCACCGCTTCGTACCTCCTCATACCTGTTGCAACCCTTTGCCTATTAGGTTTCTCCACCCGATCCCGAAATTCCTGCCTATGGAATGAACGAGGACAAACCCCGCATACACATAATTGTGGGATTTACCATGGGAATGAGGGATTCCGTTGTCATTGCGCAAACAGTCGTTCATACAAGGCGCCATGATCTTGCTCGCCGCAGGACTCTTCAACCGTCTGCTCGGCTTCGTTCCGCGTATCGCATTGCCTCGCATGATCGGAGCGGAAGGCGTCGGGCTCATCCAGCTCGTGTTTCCGTTCACGATCGTGCTGTTAACGATTATCGCGGGAGGCATCCCGTTAGCCGTCGCGAAGCTGGTCGCGGAAGCCGAAGCCAAGGGCGACGTCGCCTCGGTTCGCCGCATTGTGCGCGGTGCCGTGTCCATCGCGTTATCCATCAGCCTCGTATGCGCCGCTGCATGTCTCGGGTTGGCGGAGTGGATCGCTTCTTACGTCATGACGGACTCCCGCGTGCATACCGCTTTTCTTGCCATGCTGCCCATCCTGCCGTTAGTTGCCGTCTCCTCCGTCTGGCGCGGTTATTTTCAGGGCCGGATGAACATGATTCCAACCGCGCTGTCCCAGACGGCCGAGACGCTTGTCCGTATCGTTCTTTCGCTCATGCTCGCCTGGATGCTGCTTCCTTACGGTCTGAATTGGGCGGCGGCCGGCGCGGTGCTCGGGATGGGAGCCGGCGAGCTGGCGGGGTTGCTCGTGCTGTGGCTCCAGCTTCTGAAAGAGAAGCGTCGATCGTTTGGCAACGAAGCCTCCGCCGATCCCGTCTCCGATGCATCGCCGCGGGACAAGCGCTTCATGCGCCAGCTGCTTGCGATAGCAGCGCCTGTAACCGGCAGCAAAATGATCGGATCGCTTTCCTACTTGCTGGAATCGATTATTACCGCCCGAAGCTTGGCGATCGCAGGCGTCTTGCCCGCAATCGCGACCGCGCAATACGGGGCGCTTCAAGGGATGGTCATCCCGCTCATCCTTCTGCCCGGCGCGCTTACGTACTCGCTGGCCGTGTCGCTCGTACCCGCGCTTTCCGAGGCGGCGTCGCGCGGAGATTGGACCACGATCCACAATCGTCTCCATCAATCGATGCGGCTTGCGGTCGTGACCGGCGCTCCGTTCATCGTGCTCATGGGATTGTTGGCCGATCCGCTCTGCACGCTATTATATGGAAGCAGCTCGATGGCAGTCATGCTGAGATGGCTTGCTCCGATCGCCGTCTTCCTGTATATGCAAGCCCCTCTGCAAGCCGCTCTTCAAGCGCTTGACCGGCCGGGGACGGCATTGTTCAACACGTTCGCAGGCGCGGCGGTCAAGCTCATTCTTATCGTACAATTGGCAACGAAACCGGATTTAGGCATTCATGGCGCCGTCATCGCGATCGCGGTCAACATGGCGCTCGTTACGTTGCTGCACTGGATCAGCGTAGCGAGATTAACCGGCTTCCGAATGAATCCGCTCGATTTCCTCCGGGTAACGCTGGCGATGATCGTTATGAGCGCGGTCGCGCTATGGATATGGAATCAGCATTGGCTCCATATCGGCGCCGCCGATATGGGAATCGCCTCGGCCGTCGCGATCCTTGTCTATTTGTCGCTGCTCGTCATGCTTAGACTGATCGACCGGCGAGACGTCGCCCGCATTCCGGTCATCGGAAAGCTGTTTCGGCCGTTGCGGCCGCATTAAGGCCGATTCTTCCGGTCGACGTACAGCTTGCCGCGATGGTCGATGCTGCAGAAAAAAACATCTTTAAAGCTGTCTATCCCGTAACCCTGCAGCTCTTTTTTTAGCCAAAAACGGGTTTTGCCCATCCCTTCCAACGTATCGTCCTGCACGTGTCCGTCGAGGATGAGAGCGATCGGCAACAATTCGTAGCGCACTTTCGGGTAATCTTGCTCCCCCGCAGAGCTTTCGGGATGAATGCCGCCGCTTCGCGCGGTTGCTTCTCTGCCGGCACCTTCGCCATCTTTAGTGATGACCGAAAGCTTGCCCGTAGATTCGAGTACGGCCAGCTTCACTTCTCCGATATCCGTAACGCCGTTCTCGCGAAGCTGGGCCATTAGATCGTCAAGGTTGTAGCGTTGCTTCGTCATCTCCCTGCGGTTCAGATGTCCGTCGCGAACGATCACGCTCGGTTTTCCGTCGACCCAAATGCGGAGCTTGTTGTTTTTCAATGCGATAAACGCGATGCCGATCTGGACGAGCGCCAAAAATAAAATCGGCGTAATCGCCGTCCATAACGGTTTTTCGGTGCTCTCTATGACAATGACCGCGATCTCCGCGATCATGATGGAGATGACAAGATCGAATACGGACAGCTTGCCGATCTCGCGTTTTCCCATCATCCGCAAGATGACATAGATGAAGATGTACATGAACGCCGTCCGCAGCAGTATCGCCGTGAATTCCATGCGCCTCTCTCCTTCACCTCTCGGTAGCCGCTTCGCGTAAGTCAAGCTTGCCGTCGTAGTGTCACCGCATGCCATGGGGCTCATTCAATTGCATCAAGCGGAAAATATGGCAAAGGAGCCTGCGCGCGCAAGCTGCTGTACTAGCCTACCCTCGCGTGCCATAAGCTGTACAAATAGGAATGAGAAGGAGGTATAAAGGTGAAATCTTTCAGTGGCGCAATTGGCTTTCGGATCGCCTCGCCTGTCGCTTCCGGCTTATATTGGTCATGCATATGGCTGGCGATCGGCGCGGTTGTTCTCTCCATTATGTTGACGGGCTCTTCGGTGAACGAATCGAACATGCTCCCTTGGGTGTTCGGCGTGCATGGCTTCTCCTCCTTCGCCGGGGGATTCGCATCGGCTAGGCGGGCGAAGCGCAAAGGATGGTACTTCGGCATCGCGAACGGTTTATTGTATACGGTGATTATCCTGATCGTCAGCTTCCTGGCCACGGACGCGAATTGGACGACATCCGTGCCGATTCTGCTGCTCGTAACGGCGATGACCGGGGCATTCGGCGGCATGCTCGGCGTAAATACGGCCACCGGTCGCTAAATTCGGCTCCCGTGCCTGATTTTCGATAATCCCGGGCTTATTGTGCTATAATAGTTCGGTATGTTTCGATCAACAGGCTGTACGGGAGGCGCACCATGGTTTTGTTCGAGAGCATGTCGACTTTGACGATCTATACGGTCGTCGTCGTTGCCGTCTTGCTGACATTCGGCACAAGGCGACAGCCACTCATCGCTGCATGGATGTTCCTGAAGTCTTTGGCGATGTCGCGCAACTATTTGCTGTTCTTCGTTGCCATGTCCGCTATTCTGGTGCTCAACAAGAACGAGCTCAGACTGGAACGGTGGCTCAATGTCCCGTACGACCTCACCCCGCTATTAAGCGGATGGGAAGGGAAATGGCCGCTATGGCTTCAATCGACTTTCCAATCCGACCTGCTCACCGCCGTCTGCACGATGTTCTACCTTGTCGTCTTCCAGGCCGTCATGATCGCGTCGATTGGCATCTATACGTTCCATAACAACCGGAGACTGTACTACGCCTTCTGCGTGACGCTGCTGCTTAACTACTTCCTGGCCGTCCCTTTTTATTTGTTCGTACCGGTCAATGAAGTGTGGTTCGCGCATCCGGAAATTAAATTTCTCATGCTGGATTCATTCCCGACCTTCGAATCGAGCTATCGCGCGCTATCCGGACTGAACAATTGCTTCCCTAGCTTACATACGTCGATCTCGGTTTCGATGGCGCTTCTCGCCAGCCGTTCCGGTATCCGCAAATGGGCCGTCTTTACATGGATACATGCCTCGGTGATCATCTTCTCGATCTTCTACCTTGGGATTCACTGGTTTACGGATATGGTCGCGGGACTCGTACTCGCGAGCTTCGCCGTCACGGTCGGTCTCAAAGTCGGCGATTGGGCGGACCATTCGCTGGGCGATGTCAGCTGGCCGCTTCGCATTCGGGCGAAGCTGAAGGCTTCCCGGTCTTTGGAGTCTTGATCGCATGACGAAGGGCATCCTTTACGGATGCCCTTTTTTTAATTCGATAAAACCTGCGCTAATCCCCGGCCGAATAAATGTCGCGCGCGCGGCTTCGACTGGAGGTCTGACCGCGCAATCCTCGACATGATCGTTGATCAGACCCATCGATTGCATGAACGCATGCATCGTCGTCGGTCCGACGAACTTCCAGCCTAGCTTCTTTAAGTCTTTGGACAGCGCGGTTGATGCCTCGGAGACCGATACGGTCTGCGGCTTTGCCAGCCCGGCGGCGGGTTCGTATCGCCATAGGAACGCCGCTAGCGACCCTTCCCGTCGGACGAGTTCCTGCGCCCGCTTCGCGTTGTTAATGACGGCCTCGATTTTGCCGCGGTGACGGATGATCCCCTTATTGTTCAATAGACGGTCGATATCCTGCCCGGTATAAGAAGCGACCTTCTCGAAGTCGAAGTGATGGAACGCCTCGCGAAGATGCTCGCGCTTGTCCAGAATCGTACGCCAGCTGAGCCCGGTTTGAAACCCTTCCAAGCACAATTTCTCGAACAGTCGGCGATCGTCGCTTACGGGATAACCCCATTCGGTATCATGATAATGCATCATCTCCGGCGTCGAGCCGCACCAACGGCAGCGCGGCTTCCCATCCGGACCTGCGATCGTCGTTTCCATTTGCTGCAGCCTCCAGGTAACGTTTCAGTTTCCGTTCATCCTAACAACCATGCGCAGTTATTTCATCTACTTCGGTGTCACGATAACTGAATAACAACCAATCGCAACTATTTTCGACCCAAAACCATCATATCCGTAAAAATCGCGCAAATAACAAACGATATGTTGTTATTTTCCCCGTTCATCTATTATCTCGAATAATAACTATCGAATTGGTGTTATTCGCCCCTCGTAAACTAAAAAAGCGACGCCGGGATTTCTCCCTAGCGCCACCGTTGTTATTATTCGTTCGTTTCCGCGCGAGCGGTAACGTTGTTGATCGCGGAACGGTCGAACGTGAGTTTCGTTACGTCGTTCACTTTCAACACGATGGAATCGTCGGTAATTTCCGAGATCGTTCCGTGCATGCCGCCGATCGTGACGACTTTATCGCCTTTCTTCAAGGCGTTCAGCATGGCGCCGCGATTGCGCTGCTTCTTCTGTTGCGGACGAATCAGCAGGAAATAGAAAATTGCGAACATAAGAACGAACGGCAGCAACGTTACTAGCAGGTTGCTTCCGCCCGCATCACCGGATAGCCACATAGGTTGTCCCCCCCTTCATTAAAATCCGCTTTCGTTACCGGCCATGCCATAAGCTTCGAAAAATTGATCGCGGAAATCGCCCAGCCGGTCTTCCCGAATCGCATGGCGTACGTTCGCCATAAGATTAACCAAAAAATGAAGGTTATGTACGGTCGTCAGCCTCAGCCCGAACATCTCGTCCGCTTTGACGAGATGGCGTATGTATGCGCGGGAGTAATTACGGCAAGCGTAGCAATCGCATTCCGGATCGAGCGGACCGAAATCGCTGGCGAATTTGGCATTGCGCACGACCAATCGGCCTTGACTGGTCATTACGGTGCCGTTGCGCGCGATTCGCGTAGGCAATACGCAGTCGAACATATCGATTCCGCGGATGCTGCCTTCGACGAGCGCATCGGGTGATCCGACGCCCATCAAATAACGAGGTTTATCGCTAGGCAGCAAATGAACCGTCTCTTCGAGCATCTCGTACATCATAGGTTTGGGCTCGCCTACGCTCAGTCCACCCATAGCATACCCCGGAAAATCAAGGGAAGTCAAATCCCGCGCGCTGATTTTCCGCAAATCGGCGTGCATGCCTCCCTGGACGATCGCGAACAAAGCTTGGTCGTGCGGACGCTTATGAGCCTTGAGACAACGCTCCGCCCAACGGCTTGTCCGTTCCGTCGATTGCTTCACGTACTCGTATTCCGCCGGGTATGGCGGGCACTCGTCGAACGCCATCATGATGTCCGCGCCGAGCGCGTTCTGGACGTGCGTTGCGCTCTCCGGCGTTAGGGACAGCTTGTCGCCGTTAATGTGGGAGCGGAATTGCACGCCTTCTTCCGTGATCTTGCGCATCTCGCTCAGGGAGAACACTTGAAACCCGCCGCTGTCCGTCAGAATCGGACGGTCCCAGTTCATGAACTTATGCAACCCGCCTGCTTGTTCGACTAATTCATGGCCGGGGCGCAGGAACAGATGATACGTATTGCTGAGAATAATCTGCGCGCCTAACGACTTCAGCTCCTCGGGGCTCATCCCTTTGACCGTCGCTTGCGTGCCTACCGGCATGAACGTAGGCGTATCGATGATGCCGTGCGGCGTATGCAGACGCCCTAGTCTCGCGCCCGTCTGCTTGCACGCTTTAATAAACTCGTATTTAATAGCCATTCCATGATTCCTCTCTGCTTAGGCCTATTACCTAAGTGATGAACATCGCGTCTCCAAAGCTGAAAAACCGATACTGCCGCTCGATCGCTTCCCGGTAGGCGGCAAGCGTCGGTTCTCTTCCCGCCAACGCGCTCACGAGCATCACCAGCGTCGACTTCGGAAGATGGAAATTCGTCAGCAAGGCGTCGACCATGCGGAACTTGTAGCCGGGATAGATGAAAATGTCCGTCCATCCCTCGCAAGCTTGCACGTGATCATCTCCGAACCGCTTGCCGAGCGTCTCGAGCGTACGCGCCGACGTCGTGCCGACGGCAACGATCCGGCCTCCGCTCGCTTTCGCCTCGCGAAGCATGTTCGCGCTCTCCTTGCTGACCGAATACCATTCGGCATGCATCTCGTGTTCTTCCACCGATTCGGCCGACACCGGGCGGAACGTCCCCAATCCGACGTGCAGCGTGATCGGGCACACTTTAATCCCGGAAGCCTGCAAGCTTCTCAAAAATTCGTCCGTAAAATGAAGGCCGGCAGTCGGCGCGGCGGCGGAGCCTTCGTGCTTCGCGTACACCGTCTGGTATCTTTCGCGATCGTCCAACGTTTCCTTAATATATGGCGGCAACGGCATCTGACCGAGACGATCGAGCAGCTCGTTGAAGATGCCGGCGTATTCGAACCGGACGGTTCGTGCCCCCATCTCTCCTTCCGCCTCGACGATCGCGGTCAGGAGCGGCGCGCCGCCGTTATTCTCGTCTTGTCCGAAGTGAAGCCTCGTCCCTTGCGTAATGCGTTTGCCAGGCCGGGCCAACGCTTCCCAGCGGTCTCCGTCCAGACGCTTCAGAAGCAACAGCTCGACTTTCGCGCCGGTCTCGGCTTTGACTCCGAACAGACGTGCGGGGAGCACTCTCGTGTCGTTCAACACGAGGGTGTCCCCCGGCTTCAGGAATTTGGCCAGATCGGTGAACGTCCCATGCTCCGTCCGGCCGCCGTCCTTATGCAGCACGAGCAGTCTGGAAGCCGTCCGATCCGCAAGAGGAGTCTGCGCGATCAAAGCCTCCGGCAGATCAAAATCGTAATCGCTAACATTCATCTACTTTGCACCTTTTTCGATCGTCACGTTCTTGTAATAGTATAGCAGGATATATTGGTAGTCATACCCTTGTTCCGCGAAGCCTCGCGCTCCCCATTGGGACATGCCGATACCGTGGCCCCAACCGTAACCGCTAATGATAAACTTCGGCTTCACGGTCGCGGCTCTCACCTGCGCGTTGCCGTCCATGATGAACAAGTTGCCGTCGCTTACCGTCTGCGCTTGTCCGTTACCGCCGGCGATGCTGAGCGTACCGGACTGCTTAGCCAGCTCCCGAGTGTTACCTTGACCGTCCAACACCGTCATTCTGCCGGTCTCTTCGATCTCGAACAGCGTACTGTTGATATTGCCTAGCGCGCTGCGGAAGCTGTCCGGTTGGTCGATTGCCACGCGAGCCCCGTTCGCTTTCAGCTCGGTTGCCCGGCCTGACGGCCCTCTCGCCGATACTTCAAGCGTATAGATCGGTCCGGCAATACTCGGATCGCGCTTGGACAAGCTCGCCTGCAGCTGTTCCGGGGTGAACGGTCCGGCTACCCAGCTGTACGCTTTCGTCATTTCCGGCACCTTGGCAAGCGGTACTACGCGTTCGCCAAGCGTTAATCGTCCAAGATCGTCTCCGTCGGTCGCCGGTTTAGAACGTACGATCGCGACATCGCCCGTTACCTGCAGCTCCGGGAGACCTGCCGCATTTTTGCGACCGGCGTCCGCAAGTAAATCCTCCCGGACGTATCCGACCAATCCCGTGTTGGACGAGATTCTGTACCATTGCTTCTTGCCGGCGTTCGGACCGTCGTCCGGACTGAGCGCCGCGCTCGCATAGATCGGGTCCGCCTTGCCCCAGCCTTCCGCCGCATCCGCGGTAACGCCTCCGGCATTCGACGAGAACAGCGCGCTGATGATCTTGCCGCCCGCGCCTACAAGCACTTCGCCCTGCGTCGCGTCGACGCCCGCCGTCGAATTCGGATTCTCGGCGCCCGTACCGTAATAAGCTTGACTTACCGTCGTATCGACGACGTGGGCGATCTTGAAAGCCATACCCCCGGCGAGCGCGTAAGATCTCGCCGCCACCGCTTGCGCTTTCTGAGCTTCGAGCGGCCAGCCGGAGCCGACCTCGGTTCCGACGACGGAGTAAAGATAATGCTCTAGGTTCACTTCGTTAATGACCGCGAGCGAATTGTTGTTCACGCTGAGTTCCATGCTGCCCCGGTAAGACCGCTTGGAACGTTCCGCCAGTTGGATCGGATTCGCGCCCGCCGGGTCGGCGCGGAGCACGACGCCGGACGAAGCCGGAATCGCGTACATCGGGACCGGCACGGCCGCCGTTCCGTTCAACGTCATATCGTTGCGAACAACCGCATACGGTTCGCTTGGCGCAGGAATCGCGACGTTAACGACTCCCGTCGCGATGACGGTTTGCTGCACGGCGGCCAGCGCCGCAGCGTCCTTCTCTTGGCCGACTCTAACCGTGTACGTGATGATTCCGTTCACCGGCTTCAGCGCAACGAACGCGTCAAGACCGCTGTTCCCGATAACCTCCGCCGCGGCTGCCGCTTCCGCAGAACTCGCGTAGGAACCGGCCTCGATCGCCCATGGACCGGCCACTCGCGGGCTAAGCAGCGTCTGTACCCCCAGAGAAGAAGCCGCGTTCGTCCACTTTGCCAAGGACGCGGCGGCTTGAGAAGCGGTCGCGTACGAGCCTTCGGATACCTGATAGACCATCTTGCCGGACTTGAACAATTGGGTCATGAACGCCGACGACGACTGCGCCTGAATCGACTTCAGCACCGCGGTCGCCGCGGATAAGTCCGCGGTCTCGAGCACGAGCGCCCGATACCCGTCCATGCCGAACCGTACGAGCTGGTTCGGTACCGTCGAACCGATGGCCAGGCTGAACTGCGGATCTCTCCAGACGAGCTTCAGTCCGCCGGCGGACTGAAGCGTTGCGACGGAAGTCAACGAAGTGGACGCGCTTGCGCCCGTATTGATGAACAGCGCTGCACGGATCGTGCTAGGGACCGCGACGTCCGCATGCGCGACGATTCGCGAAGAAGCCGACAATAGCGCGGCGAGCAGGAGCACGAGCAATGCCAATCGCGAGCGTGAACGAGGTTGTCGAATAGTTGGCGCCATCGTTTAGGCCTCTCTTTCCGGAAGTGGAAGTCCTAGATGCTTATAACCCGCTGCGGTGACGATTCTTCCCCGAGGCGTGCGCTGCAGGAATCCGATCTGCATGAGATACGGTTCATACACGTCTTCGATCGTCTGGCTTTCTTCCCCGATCGACGCGGCGATCGTATCGAGCCCTACCGGACGGCCGCCGTAATTCACGATCATCGCTCTAAGCATTTTGTGGTCGATGCTGTCGAGTCCCATCGGATCGACTTGGATTCTCTCGAGCGCGTCTTGGGCGACCGCTTCCGTAATAACCCCGTCGCCCCTGACCTGCGCGTGATCCCGTACCCGCTTCAGGAGCCGGTTCGCGATACGCGGCGTTCCGCGCGATCTCCGCGCGATCTCCCTGGACGCTTCGCCGATAATGCCGACGCCGAAGATTTCCGAAGTTCGGGTAACGATATAGGAGAGCTCGTCTTCCGTATAGAATTCCAACCGGCTGACGACGCCGAACCGGTCGCGCAGCGGCGCCGACAGCAACCCCGCGCGAGTCGTCGCGCCGATTAATGTGAACTTCGGCAGGTCAAGCCTTACGGACCTTGCGCTTGGTCCCTTGCCGATAATGAAATCGAGCGCGAAGTCTTCCATCGCGGGATAAAGCACCTCTTCGACCGTGCGGTGAAGGCGATGAATCTCGTCGATGAAGAGCACGTCGTTCTCTTGCAGGTTCGTCAGGATCGCCGCCAAGTCTCCCGGCCTCTCGATCGCAGGTCCGCTGGTCGTGCGGATATTCACTCCGAGCTCGTTGGCGATAATGTTGGAGAGCGTCGTTTTCCCGAGTCCCGGAGGTCCGTAGAGCAACACGTGATCGAGCGGCTCGCGGCGCATCTTGGCCGCTTCTATGTAAATCTTCAAATTGTCCTTCACTTGCGCTTGTCCGATGTATTCGTTCAAGTAACGCGGACGCAGGCTGTATTCCACCGCCTGGTCTTCCATCATCAAATGCGCGGTGACGATGCGGTCCTCCATCTTTGCTGCCTCCTCCCCCGCTTACGCGCGCGTTTATCCTTGAAATAGCTGCTGGAGCGCCAGCTTCATCAATGCATCCGGCGATTCGCTGCCGGTAACCTTGTCCTTGATGGCGTGCCATGCCCGGTCTAGCTCCGCTTCCCGGTAACCGAGTCCGCCAAGCGCCTCGCGAGCGGCAGCCCATGAAGCGCTCCCGCCCATGACGGCTGGCGAGGTTACCTCTTCGATCGCCGTTGCCGACCACAGACCGTCCGTTCCGCCGAGCTTTTCCTTCAGATCGAGAATCATGCGCTGCGCCGTTTTCTTCCCGATGCCCGGCAGCTTCGTCAGGAACGCGATATTCTCTTGCTGGATCGCCGCCGCGATCGTCTCCGGTTTGCCGCCGGCCATAATGCCGAGCGCAACCTTAGGGCCGATACCGGACACTTCAAGCAGTCTGCGGAATAGCCACTGTTCGTCGCGGGTCGTGAACCCGAACAACTGAATCGCGTCCTCGCGAACATGGTGGTGGATGAACAACTGAACGGCTTCTTCTTTGGCAGCGAGCGCGTACGGATTCGGCGTGAACACCCGATATCCGACGTCCCGTACGTCCATGACGACGTATTCCAGTTCCGTATGTACGATCTTGCCGCGTAAAAAATCGATCATCTCAGCGTCGCTCCATTCATTCTATCGTTCATGACGGCAGAGTGCGCGTGGCAAATCGCCACGGCAAGCGCATCGGCGACGTCGTCCGGCTTCGGCACGGTTTGCAGCTTCAGCAGCATGCGAACCATCTCTTGGACTTGCTTTTTCTCGGCCGCGCCATATCCTACGACGGCTTGTTTGACCTGCATCGGCGTATATTCGGAGATCGGAAGCCCCCGTTGCGCCGCCGCGAGCATGAACACTCCGCGCGCTTGTCCGACGCTGAACGCGTTGGTGACGTTTTTATTAAAGAACAGCTTTTCCACCGCAACCGTATCCGGCTTATATTGATCCAGCAGGCTGCAAGACGCTTCGTAGATTTGTTTCAATCTGATTTCCGGTGGCGTGCCCGCTTCCGTCTCGATGCATCCGTATTGCACGGGCGTCAACTTATGCCCCGTCTTATCGATAAAGCCGAAGCCCATGATCGCGATTCCGGGGTCTATGCCTAGCACTCTCATTAATACGCTCCCCGCTCTCAAAAGTCGCTCCTGAACTATCCTATGATTATAGCAAATGTTCGCTTCCATGAGAACAGAAGGAGAACAGCTGCGCGAATTATTCTCAGAATGGGGCAATATGCGGAAGGGGAGATAAAAGTTAATGATGTGCCTGGTTACCGCCGGGATAAACCATTTTTTACCACCTCAAAAGTTGACAAAAAAAGTAAGAATGACTATAATCAACTTGCATCTACAATAGGGGTGTGCCTTGAAAAATATAAACGACTGTTGTTTTGGCAGCGCTTCCACCGATGAGCTCCATAGATTCCGCCAGTCTTCATTCTGTTAAAGAAGGGAAGTTGCGGTTTATGAGTGTATATCGAACACGGCCTGTATTTAAACACACCCAATCCGTACATGAGATTAAACCCGGCGTTATCCGCCTAGGTGAATTCTACAAGGATATGGGAGTAGAGATTGAAGATGATGACGGCGCTATCCTTAAGCTTATTCAGTACATGGACGGTACTCGAACGGTTCCCGAATTGTTCCGGCTGCTGAAGGAAACTTACGATCACATTCGATTAGATGAGGTCGAAGCTGCTGTCTATGAACTTCATAATCTCGGTTTTCTCTACGATTATTCCGCACTAGAACGATCCTCACTCACTGATTTGGAGCGGCATCGCTTCAAGGCAAACCTTGATTATTTCTCCTTCTACTCCACCTTTCAAAGCAGCCCATGGACCATGCAAGAGAAACTTAAATCCGCACATGTAACCATAATCGGAATTGGTGGGTTTGGTTCCAGCCTCCTCTTTCATTTGGGCGGTTTAGGCGTAACCCAAGTAAAAGTCGTCGACTTCGATACCGTTGATCTAAGCAATCTGAACAGGCAGATGCTATTTAATGAAGCCGATATCGGCAAGCTCAAGATTGACGTCGCCAAGGACTTCATGGCTCGGTTCTACTCAGATATGAAGGTCGAGACGGTACATAAACAAATCCTCTCCGTCGAGGATGCGGCTAGCGTCATTCAAGGCACCGATCTCGTCATCCTGGCTGCGGATCAACCGTTATTTCTATTGCAACGTTGGATCAATAAAGCCTGCGTAAATTTGCAGACCCCTTTCGTTGTAGGAGGCATTAACGTTATAAGCGGCTTCTTGCTCACCGTATCCCCACTTGAAACCGGTTGCATCGATTGTCTTCATATCCAACAAAGCGAACGATATCCCGACTATGTGCAAAGCGTCTCCAATATCCTTCGATTTGACAATCAAATCCCCAATTCAGCGATCGTATCCAACTTAATGATTATCTGCGGCATGATTTCATCTGAAATTTTCCGTTATTTCACCGGAGTAGGACCATTAGTATCGAAAGGAACGATGATCAATATTGATTTCATGACCCTTGAGAAGGAAAAAGCTATCGATCTCTCGCAACGGCATGCGGCTTGCCCGACGTGTGGATCTTGTAATGAAGAACATTCGGTTATCCATGTTTTTGAAGAGCTTGGGATCGCTCAGAACATATGATCCTCGACCCTCTGGAAGGGTGGTGATACCATGAAGATCAAAGTGAAAAAGATAGAGCAAATTTGCACAACAATGGTTACTAGGAACTAGCTCAAACCAGTAATCGGGGCCGCGATCTGACATTGACGATCGCGGCTTCTACAATGTCGATACCATTGTATTAGGGGTGGACAGGAACGGGGGAAAGCGAGGTGTTCTCCATCGACGGCAAACCATCTAAACCTGATTGTAGCCTTAACGGCGACAGCATACTGACCTTCTTTCCGCTGGCGATGAGACAAGAGAGTGAAGAGGAAATACTGATCGGCCGCGAAGATATCAGTTGCTTCGTCCTATTGCCTCGGATTGGCGTCAGAATTATCGAACTTCTTAATCAGGGCTTTCCCGTTAAAGAGGCGGAAGCCGCGATCGCTATGGAGGCTGGAGAGCCTGTAGAGATACTTGAATTCGCGAACGATCTTCTGGTAGACCCTCCCTTTATTCACATGGTGGATCATATCGTTGTGAACGAACCTGCATTACCCAAGGTTTCTTTCCCCTGGATACCGAAGAAGCTGGGCATTCTCTTATTTATGCCCTGGGCATATTGCCTATATGGAACGATAGTTCTGCTTGGCATTGTTGCCGCCGTGCAGAGTCGAGCAGTATCTATTCCGCGCTTTACGGATATCTTAATCTCTTCGTCTACTTCTGCGTCGCTATTCGCCATTGCGTCCGTAAGCTGGGGATTCCTGCTCATCCATGAGCTTGCGCATTTGCTGGCCGCTCGTTCAATAGGAGTGCCCGCTAACATTCGCCTTAGCCACCGATTGGTGTTCCCCGTTGCTGAAACCAACATGTCCAACATCGTACTGCTCCACCCCAAACAAAGGTATAAAGCTTATTTAGCGGGAATGATGCTGGAATGCGTATATATCTCTTTGTCCTTTATTATTCAATATCTTCATTATCATGCGTATGTGTACGTATCCCCCTTGATGCTTGGTCTCCTGAAGCTCATCAATGTGTCTTTGCTGTGTTCTCTTGCCTTCCAATTTCTATTCTTCATGAAAACCGACATCTATTATGTAGCGACTACATTCCTTCGCTGCAACAATTTGCTGCACAATACCGGACTTGCGCTGCGTAATAAATTCGGTCTTCTTAGGGCCAATGAACGGAAAGAATGGGATTCTGTAGACCAGCGCGAGAAAAATATCATCAAGTGGTACATTTGGATTTATATCGTCGGCATTGCATCTGTGTTATGGTTTTTTATCGACTTTATCGTGCTTGACGCTATGGGGATCTTCCTTGCCGTTATCCATCAGCTAAGGGAGCATTCTCTTTATTCCTGGCGCTTCGTCGATGGACTGGCAACCCTTCTCTTCCTATCAGAGCCCTTTATCCTTCTGGTATGGGCATGGCGGAGACAAGGAACACGAAGGATTACCCCTTGGACTTCATCCGGGCATAATCGCTGAACGTGGATATAACGCTATTATACTCGTCCTTGTCCGATACGCGAATGCCGTGCAGCAGCTCCTCGAGCTTCTGCTTCGTCAAGCTCGTCTGCAACGTTCTAACGTCCAATTGGAAGAAGGTTCTCACGACTTTATCCTTCGTAGGCGGACCGTTAAACAACGATAAATTTCCGTTCTGATCCATACCGATATACGCGGACTTTCGGCATTGGGGCGATAAGTCGTCAACGGATTCTTCCAACGTCAGCTTGCCGCCTTCCGTAAGCGACGCTTCCCATTCCCGGTGCGCGAGAATCAGCTCGTAGGCTTCCTCCGCGGAATGCGTGCCGAGCTTGCGCGTCTCTTCTCCGCATAAGTAGCTTCGATGAAGGACGAGTTCGACGTCTCCCTTTCGCTGGCGCAAAGCAGCGATCGTCTTATCCCGGTCGGACTCTCCGAACCCCGGTCCGTAGTCGAGCTTGTCCGATGCCGAGAACACGGCAACGGCATCGTCAGGCTGCTCGCTTGACCAATTTCGCACGATCGCGTAAGCTCCTATCGATCCGGCGAGCGCGGCAAGAGTGAATATGGCCGCGCCAATGCCCAGCGACCATACGTGGCGACGTTTTCTCTTCAACTTTTTCTTAAGCTCTTTAAGCACGCGGAAGCGCAGCACCGGAATCCCCTTCTCTGCTTTTTTCTATAGTGTTGCCTGGGAATTCCGGTGCTATGCGCTTAGTTTACCAATTTATCCATGGCATGCTTTCTTTGCGTTTCGGTTTGCTATTGCGTATGACTTTCGCCTTCTGCTTCGCTTTCGCCGCAGGACGGCTTTTCGCTGTTGCAGTATCCTGCGCGTCCTCGTGGAGATCGCTGACGGAGCGATCCTCGTAACCGCCATCGTAAGAGCTTAGCTGCGCCGAAGGGTATGACGGTATTGGCGGAAATCCGCCGCCGTATCCGTAAGCTTCTGCGCCTGAATACGAGTATCCATGTCCGGTGTGAGCCATTTCCGCCGGCGACGCAACGCCGGCAACGTTAGGATTCGTGCCGTATTGTACGGGATAGCCGCCATAGGAGCCGACGCCTCCTTGAAATCCGCCTACATCCGTTCCTGCCGAATACGAATACCCTTCATAAGGCGAGACCGTTGTCGGTTGGGCTTGACCGGGATATCCCATGCCGGGATACATATTCGTTGCGCTTGGCCAAGCCGAAGCCCCCCCGCAAGTTGTGCACCCAGCCTGCGGTTTCATACCCGTCATCTCGGGCGATGCCATACCTGGAGATACCATGCCCGGAGGCATCATGCCCGGAGATACCATCCCAGGAGACATCATTCCTGGAGGCATCATTCCTGGAGACATCATTCCAGGAGACATCATTCCTGGAGGCATCATTCCTGGAGACATCATTCCTGGAGGCATCATTCCGGGTGACGTCATGCCGGGTGACGCCATGGACGGAGATCCGACGCCCGGAAATGTTCCTTGCTGCGCGGCCTGAGGCCCATAGCCGCCAAGTCCGCCCATATTCCCCAAACCTCCGATTTGGCCGCCGAACGGAGCGATACCGGAGTATGGCGCGTATCCGTAACCCTCATGAGCCGGCATCATCGAAGCAGGCGACACGGATGGGTATCCGTATCCGAACGCCGGCGATACGGCTTCGGGCGGACAATCCGGAACCATCGCTCCGGCTTGAACGGCTGGAGTCGGATATTGCATGAACAAATCTTTGTGCGGCGCGCCGTAGATCGGCTTGATCTCTTGAACCGGCATAACCGGTTCCGGCGGTAAAACCGGAGGAGCTGGCATAGGTGCCGGCTCGGGTATCGGCATTGGCATTGGCATTGGCATTGGCGCCGGAACGACCTCCGTGCTCGGCTTCACGCCGGTAGGCGCTTTGCCTTCGATCGCATGTGCATGATGCATGCCTTGCGCGGGTTCATGAGCGCTTCCTGCCTTCGGAATATTAACGACCTCTCCCGTCAACAACGCGTTCGGATTTTTGAGCTGCGGATTCGCTTTAATCATGTCGGCTAGATGGATTCCCCAAGCCTTAGACAGCTTCCACAAGCTATCGCCTTGCTGGACAACGTGCTGGTGCATCACTTCGAACGCCGATTTCGGTTGCGAATGTATTTTCACCTTCGTACCGATAGCGAGCTCGTCGGGATTGCTGATTTCCGGATTCGCCTTGATCAGTTCCTCTAGTGGCACGTTATACTTTTTGGCGATCAAATACAGCGTATCCCCTTGCTTTACCATATGGATCTTCACGCCGTTCCCTCCTGATCGATTGACTTCTCTACGTGCGGGCGAACGCCCTCGCGCAATCCCTACATCCTATGCAGGCGATAGGCGTTTGACATCCATCCGGGCATAAAAAACCGACGCCCCTTAGTCGGGACGCCGGATAATCAGGTATCGCGGGTTATTTGGAAAATGGGATGCTAGGATAAGACCCGAGCAGACGGACTTGGCAGCCGATCGCTTCGATTTCCGCGATAGCGGCCGGCAGCAGCACCGAATCCAAAGACATTTCGATATCGATATAAAAATAGTAGTTGCCAAGCTTCTTCTTCGTCGGACGCGATTCGATCTTGGATAAGTTGATGCGGCGCCAAGCGAATGCGGACAGCACTTGATGCAGCGCGCCCGGATAATCCTCCGGCAACGTGATCAGAATGCTAGTCTTGCGGAGCTGAGCTGACGGTCGTTCGAAAGGCGCGTGGCCGACGAGCAGAAACCGCGTGAAATTGTTATCGTGATCGGTAACGCCTTCTTCGAGCAAGTCCAGCCCGTAATCCTGCGCAGCCAGCTTCGTTCCGATCGCCGCCCAGCCGGAGCCCGGATTCTGCTTGACCGTGCGAACGGCCTCGCTCGTGCTGCTGAGCGTTTCCAATTCGGCATGCGGCAGGTTGGCCCGCAGAAATTGCAGGCACTGGGCCATCGCGACGGGATGGCTCATCACTTTCGTGATCCGGGCAGGGTCGAAGCGGTCGCCTTCGCCCGCAAGCTCGCTTCGTCTGCCGATTAAATTCTGAATCGACGGAAACACCCACTCCGCTTGAATCGGCAAGTCGACTTCATGAACGAGCCAGTCCATGTGCAGGCTTACCGAACCGTCTATCGTATTCTCGATCGGGATGACGCTCCAATCGGTATCTCCTCTTGCCGTCGATTGGAACACGTCCGATATCATCTTGCAATAGACGAACTCTACGTCCGCGCCTTCGAACAGATGCCGGACGGCTTCGTCCGACACCGTCCCCTTCGGCAGCACCGCAACGGATTTACGCTTCGTCATGCGCCGACCCCCGCTTCGGATGCTGCGATGATCAGGTTAGGATCGTCGTCGAACCCTGGCTGATGTTTGCTCAAGAGCTTTACTTGCGGTCCGTGAAGGCATGGCACTAGCCAGTTGGTCTCGACATCTATGCCTTCGTCATTCATCGTCCGCTTAATGAAGCCGATAAGCTGCGCCGAGTCGGTCGCGTCCGCCTTCGTAAGCAAGAGCAGCGTCGGACCCGCGCCGGATAACACCGCCGCAAGCGCTCCGTGGTCTCCCGCATCTCGAAGGATCTTCTCCATCCCCGGGATCAGCGCCGCGCGGTAAGGCTGGTGAATCCGGTCCCGCATCGCGAACCGAAGCAAATCCAGCCGCCCGCTGGCCAGCGCGGCCGTTAGCAAGGAGCTGTGCGTCACATTAAAGACGGCATCCTTGAGCGGCAAGCTCTCCGGAAGGACGTTGCGCGCTTTCTTCGTTGACAATTCGAATTGCGGAATCGCCGCCAATACGGCCATCCCGGCCGGCGGATCGAATCTGACGAGCTCCGCTCTCGTCCCGTCCCAAGCGGCCACGATAATCCCTCCGAACAAGGACGCGCCGACGTTGTCCGGATGCTTCTCCAGCGCCGTCGCCATCTGGAACAGCTCGTCTTGAGAGAGCGGATCGCCGATCAGAGCGTTCGCCGCGACGAGCGCGCCGACGATCGCCGAAGCGCTGCTGCCGAGTCCTCTCGTTAACGGGATGTCGGAGCGAATCGCAATGTCCAGCTCGGGGATCGAGATTCCCGCGCGCTCGAAAACGGCTTGAGCGACTTCATATACCAGATTCGTCTTATCCAGCGGAACGCCGTCCAGATTATCGCCGTAAAGCGTAACCCGGGTCGTATCGGCCGGCGCTAGACTAACCCATGCGAATAAAGCTAATGCCATACCTAGCGAGTCGAAGCCCGGTCCGAGGTTCGCCGTACTTGCCGGAACCTTGACTACGACCCGGTCGGCAACGATTTGTGATTGCTTACTCATGCGGAATCCTTCACCCTTCGACACGGTAGACGCTTTTGATTTGTTGTACGGCCGGCAGCGCTTCGAACGCTTTAAGCACTTTGTTCATTGCGGCCTGGTTCGCGTTGTGCGTAATAATAATGAGCTCGGCGCCTTCCTTATCCGGAGCGGAAGGCTGCATGACCGATTCGATGCTGACGTCGAGATTCGAGAACACTTGCGCGATTTGCGCAAGAACGCCAGAACGATCGTCGACTTGGAGCAGCAGGAAGTATTTCGAAGCGATTTGCTCGTCCGTTTTCAGCTTCATCACTTTATAGCTCAATTGCGCCTGGCGGCCGTTCACGCCCAGCTTCATGTTCTTGACAACCGCGACCAAGTCCGCGACGACCGACGTCGCCGTTGGCATCTCGCCAGCTCCCCGGCCGTAGAACATCGTTTCGCCTACCGCTTCGCCATGTACGTATACGGCGTTAAACACGCCATTCACGGAGGCGATCGGGTGGCTTTGCTTCACCATCGTCGGCTGAACGCTGACGCTGATCGAATCGTCTTCTCGCTCGGCGATTCCGAGCAGCTTCACCTCGTAGCCGAGCCGCTTAGCGTACATGATATCCTCTTGGGACACGTTGCTGATGCCCTTCGCGCTAACGTCCTCCAGCGCCACGTTCGCGCGGAAGCCGAGCGTCGCCAAGATCGTCATCTTGCGCGCGGCGTCCAAGCCCTCGACGTCGGAGGTCGGGTCGGACTCGGCGTAGCCGAGCGCTTGCGCTTCCTTCAGCACGTCGGCGTAAGCCGCGCCTTCTTGGCTCATCTTCGTCAGAATATAGTTCGTCGTTCCGTTGACGATCCCCATGATCTTCGTAATCCGATCCGAGGAGAAACCCTCGATCAGCGTGCGAATGATCGGAATGCCCCCGGCGACGCTCGCTTCGTAAAGCACGTCGCAGCCCTTCTCGCGCGCTTTCGCCAGAATCTCAGGCCCGTGGAGCGCCATCAGGTCTTTGTTGGCCGTAACGACGTGTTTGCCGCGCTCGAGCGCCTCTAAGATGACGTCGCGGGAATGCGCGATGCCTCCCATGACTTCGACGATTACGTCGATGTCCGGGTCGCGGACGATGTCCCACGGATCCTCGGTCAACTTGCTTGGATCCACGGAGATACTGCGGCTTTTCGCGCGGTCCTTCACCAATATTTTGGAGATCGCGATCGAAGATCCGATCTGGCTTTGCAAATCCTCTTGATGGCCTTCGACGATGCGAACGACCCCCGTGCCAACCGTGCCCAATCCAAGCAAACCTACTCTTATCGGCTTCATTCTAGCCCCTCCGCTTCGATCTGTCTTCCTCATTCGGCAGCTCCATGTCGGCTGCGTCGACTACGAGCGACCGACGACGTTCGCCCGCTTCACGCCGCCGATCACCTTAAGTTCCTCTAACAATTCCGTCAGTTCCCCGCCCATCGACGAGGTATCCAGCGATACGACGACGTTCGCCAATCCCTGCAACGGGATCGATTGCGAGATCGTAAGCACGTTGCCTTCGCTGGCCGCCAACGTTCCAAGCACTTTAGAGAGAACGCCGGACCGATGCTCCAAATCCATCGACAAGGTGGCGATTCGTTCCCGGGACGCCTGCTCCAGCGCGTATACGCCGTCTTTATATTTATAGAACGCGCTGCGGCTAAGGCCGATGCGTTCAGCCGCCTCATGGACGGTCGCGGCCTCTCCGCGGCGCAACAGCTCTTTGACCTGTTCCGTCTTCAGGATCCCCTCGGGCAACAAATCCTCCCTGACGGCATAGTAACGCTCCGCCATATTCCGTCCTCCTATAAAAGACGAATGTACGCTCATGGAGGACATTATATCGAATATCGGACGGAGTATCAATAGGTCCATTTACGGTGTACAAAGAAAAGCGTCGGAAGAGTTACTAAGAGGGCGCAGGATCACGGACTATCGCGAAAATTAGTCGGTTTCGACGACTAACTCCGCGCATATTGATAAAAGCCCCTTGTTGCCACCGTTAGGCAGGACAAGGGGCTTGGCGTATTAGGAATCTTCGAATAAGTATTCGTCGGAGCCGCCTTCGAAAAATTCGAACTCGAACTTGCCGATCCGGATCGTGTTGCCGTCCTTCGCCCCGCGCTTGCGAAGCTCCGCGTCGACGCCGATGCCGCGCAAGATGCGGCCGAACCGTACGACCGCCTCGTGAGAATTGAATTGCGTCCGGCGCATGAGCTTCTCGATCGCTTCGCTATGGATGACGAACGTTTCGTTGTCTCGGGTAATCGTGAACGACGTGTCGTTCCCCGGCTCGAAGCGATAGACAACGCCCTCTTCAACGTCTTCGTCGTCCGCTTCCTCCGTAACGAGATGGTGCGGCAACGTGTCGAGCAGATCGGCGACTTTGTACAGCAGTTCTTGAACGCCCTGACGCGTAAGCGAGGAGATCGGCATGATGAGCATATCCGGATGAATCTCTTCGACTTGCTTGCGGAACGCCTCCAAGTTCGATTCCGAATCCGGCATATCCATCTTATTGGCCGCTACGATCTGCGGGCGATCCGCGAGCTTGGCGTTATACAGCTTCAGCTCTTCGCCTATCTTCACCCAATCGTCGAACGGATCGCGGCCTTCCATGCCGGACATGTCTACGACGTGCACGATCACGCGCGTACGCTCGACGTGACGAAGGAACTCGTGCCCTAATCCGACGCCCGTGTGAGCGCCCTCGATCAGACCGGGCAAATCCGCCATGACGAAGCTTCTCTCGTCGCCAAGATCGACTACCCCGAGATTCGGGGTCAGCGTCGTGAAGTGGTACGCGCCGATCTTCGGCTGCGCGCCGGAGACGACCGACAGCAGCGTCGATTTGCCGACGCTCGGGAATCCGACGAGACCGACGTCCGCCATCACCTTGAGCTCAAGCCTAACCCAGCGCTCCTGCCCTTCTTCACCGTTCTCCGCGATCGCGGGCGCGGTGTTCGCCGGACTTTTGAACCGGGTGTTGCCCCGTCCGCCTCTTCCGCCCTTCGCTACGACGACCTGCTGGTCGTGACGGGTCAAATCGGCGATCAACTCGTCCGTATCGTCGTCCACGACGATCGTGCCCGGCGGAACCCGGACGATGAGATCGTCGGCGTTCGCGCCGTGCTGGGATTTGTTCCGGCCCTTCTCGCCTCGCGGTGCCTTAAAGTGCTTCTGATAACGGAAATCGAGAAGCGTGCGAAGTCCTTCGTCCACGCGGAAAATAACGTTGCCGCCTTTTCCCCCGTCTCCTCCGGCAGGCCCGCCTTCCGGTACGTACAATTCCCTGCGGAACGCGACAAGACCGTCGCCTCCGTCTCCGCCCTTAACGTAAATCTTCGCTTTGTCTACGAACATGATGATTTCACTCCAATTATTTATGCCGGCAACGGTATATGAACGCTCATCGTGCGGGCGCTCTCCTTGTCTTCGACCGGTCGATCGGCAAGCTGCCCGATTCCGTCCAAGCATTGGGCCAATTCGGCGATTATGCTGCCTTCCGCAGCCAGTTCCCCGGTTACTTTAAGGTCGATCCGATAGCCGGACGCCGCTTGGGACAGACCGACCGTCAACACCTTATCTTCACCGGAAGCATGAGTCGTCCTTACCCGGATCACGTTGATCATCCCGATGACCGCGCGAGCGATCCGATCGGCTTCGTCAGACGTTCGTCCCAGCTGAATACCTTCTTCCGTCACGACTTCCAATCTCATCGTGTCGCACATCGTACGGAACGACAAAAAGTAAATCGACAGCTTCGGGTTGCCGATATGGGACAGACGGCTGTCGTGCTCCATACGCACTCTTATTCTATCCACAACATCAACGGCTTTATCGGGTTTGTTCAGCCGCAAATAACCGTACAGAACCTGCAGGTCGTTCATCCAGTCGTGCCGGTGGTGGCTTAACGTCTGAATCGCCGATGCATGCGCGTGATCCAGCATCCGGTCGAACCGTTCATCATACCTGCGAGAGGCGGCCATTGCCAAGTAGACCCCGACCGCCAGCCCCCACAGCACGAACGATACGGGCGGCCACCACGCGCCTGACCAGACGAACATCGCCGCAATGGGCAGCGCAAGCGAGGATGCCGCAACGATATTCAAAGGCGTCAATGTCATCAACCTCATGCATCCCCGTCTCCTCTCCATCCATTCGCAACATACGCGCAACGATCTATGGTTCCAGTATAGCATGGCTATGTATCGTTTAACCATTCTTGCAAGTAACCCCCGTTACGCAAAAACCCCGGCCATGTTGCGATGGCCGGGTTGTTCTCGAGAGAAGTATTAAACTTCAAGAGCGGCAGCGACTGGCGCTTGCTCCAGCGGGTATACGCTAACTTTCTTGCGATCGCGTCCCAAACGCTCGAATTTGACGACGCCGCTCACGAGCGCGAACAACGTGTCGTCTTTGCCGATGCCTACGTTCGTGCCCGGGTGAACCTTCGTACCGCGTTGGCGATACAAGATGCTGCCCGCAGGTACGTTCTGACCGTCCGCGCGTTTAGCGCCAAGGCGCTTCGCGTGGGAGTCGCGTCCGTTCTTCGTCGATCCTACCCCTTTTTTCGAGGCGAATAACTGAAGATTCAGCTTCAACATGGTGTCAACCTCCTTATTCCACAAAAGTCTGTTTTATTGTCACGTATTTCCCGTATGCTTCAGCAATAGACTCCAGAGAAACGACCATGCCTTCCAGCAACAGCTGGACCTGGGCGTTCCGAGCTTCGTCGCCGCCGCTGGGCGTTGCCACCTTCAGCAGCCCGTCCTTCTCGGACACCTCGGCATCGGGGACGAGCCCCGTCAATTTCTCGATGGCGTTAACCGTTCCTTGCGTTACCGCCGACACGCCGGCGCAGACGATGTCTTTGCCAGGGTCGTCGTAGTAAGCGTGGCCGGATACGGTGAACCGCGCGATATGACCACGTCTGTTCCGCACTAGCGATATCTTGATCATCCGGCTGCCTCTTACGCCTTGATGCTCTCGATCGTCACTTTCGTGTACGGTTGACGATGACCTTGCTTGCGCTTGTAGTTCTTCTTAGGCTTGTACTTGAAGACGATGATCTTCTCGCCTTTGACTTGTTGCTCGACTTTGCCCGTTACGGACGCGCCCGCTACGAGCGGAGCTCCCGTCGTCAGACCGCCGTCTTTGGATACTGCCAATACACGGTCGAACGTGATGCTCTCGCCAGCGTTGGCTGCGAGTTTCTCAACGAAGATGACATCGCCGGCTTGCACTTTGTATTGCTTGCCGCCAGTTTCAATAATCGCGTACATTCTGTTGCACCTCCTCATGTCTAAGACTCGCCTCATGGGGTGCCGGTTGCCGCAACATAACGTTCAGTCAGGGCAGCGCCGGTCTTGTCGACCCGGTGGAGTGCGGTTGTAGCCTGCAAAATGTTCAGATTGCACGCACTAATGTAGTTTAACACATTGCACAAGCGATAACAACGGTAACTTTAACGAACGAATATTTTGCCGCTCCCTTTGCAAGCCGCGCACGTCTCGTAGAAATACTTCATCGCGTTCTCGCGCGCCTTTTTGCGGGTAATCTCCAGCAGTCCGAGCCGCGTCCAGCCGACGACTTGGCACTTCGTCCGGTCTCGCTTCATCGTCGACTCTAGAAGTTGCACGACCTGATGACGATGCTCTTCGGTTTCCATATCGATGAAGTCGACGATAATGATGCCGCCGACGTCGCGTACTCGGAGCAGGCGGGCGATCTCTTCCGCCGCCTCCAGGTTCGTGAGGAACACGGTCTCCTCGAGCGATGCGGTGCCCGTATATTTGCCGGTGTTCACGTCGATGACGGTAAGCGCCTCCGTCTGATCCCACACCAGATAGCCGCCGCTTCGCAGCCAAATCCGCGCTTGGAACGCCTTGTCGATTTGTTCTTTGACACCGAACTTCTCGAACATCGGTTGCTGATCCTGATAGGGACGGATTCGGTTCTGCAGAGCCGGGGCCGCTTGGCGAACGTACTCCATCGCGTCCCGGAGACACGCGTCGTCGTCGATGATCAATTCGTCGGTATCGGGAGTGATGACGTCGCGAATGAGCCTATGTACGAGTCCCGAGTCTTTGTGCAGTTCGGCGGGAGCGGCGGTACTGCCGCTCGAAGCGATCACTTGATTCCAAATCGCGCGCAGCCCGTCCAAGTCTTCCTCCAGCGAAACACGGCTTTCCCCTTCCGCGTTCGTGCGCATGATGAGCCCTTCGCCTTCCAGACGGATGTCTTCCGCCAAGCTCTTGAGACGCAGCCTCTCCGTCTCTTGGTCGATTTTCTTCGATATGCCGACGTAGTCGGCTCCCGGCATATACACAAGCCAGCGACCCGGCAAGGAGAAGTGGGTCGTTACCCGCGCGCCCTTGCCTCCGAGCGGTTCCTTCATCACCTGCACGAGCAGTTCGTCGCCGGGCGTCAGAAGCTCGGCAATGGACGGCTTGTCCTTCGGCTGCTTGTCCAGGTGAGGGTGCAGGGCGTCGTCGACGTATAGAAAAGCGTTCTTCGACAGGCCGATGTCGACGAACGCGGCTTGCATGCCGGGCAGCACGTTGACGACTTTGCCTTTATAGATGTTGCCGATCAAGGACTTGCCCGTGGCCTTCTCCAAGCTGAATTCCACGAGATTTCCGTTCTCGAGCAATGCCGATTGAGTAACGTCGTGCGAGCTATGGATGAACAGCTGCTTCATTCAAACCTCCCGCTGGTTGCGCTTTTCTTCATTTTACATGAAAAGTCGAAAATCCGCATTCCCGGAAGTCAATCTGCCAAGAAACCCCTCGATGATCGTTTTTTCGGGAACGACCCGAGCGATCTTGCCTCGATTCATGACGTATACGAGATGATACTGCTCCTTCATGAGCAAGCGAATGATGTGGATGAGCGGACGGTCTTCCGCGATGACGATCGGGCGGGATAACGCGCCGCGCTCCACGCGGCGTTCCGAACGCTGGTTGCGGTGGACGAGGAAACGCAGAAACACGAACGGCACGTTGCGCATATACGTCCAATTGGAAGCGCACAGGAAGACGCCGACGGCCAGTAAATTCAATTGAACCAAGCCGCCCGTAAGAAACGGATACACCGAAGCGCAGACGATCGAAGCGCTGAACAGAAGACTGATTCTTGCGCTCCATAACAACGTGCGGTGGTAAGGCGCGAACAGGCTGATCCAAGCTTGAAGCATACGGCCTCCGTCAAGCGGCAGAACGGGCAGCAAATTAAACGCGCCGATAAGCAGGTTGGCGCGAATGAACGTTTCCGACCACCCGCTATCCACTACGCCCGCTTGTCCGAGCAGCCAACAAGCGCCCGAGAGTATCGCGTTCTGCATCGGTCCGGCCAGCGCGACCCATAATTCCTCCCTGGCCGGCAGCGTCCCCGCCTCTTCCACCTCGACGACGCCGCCGAACGGCAGCAGCTTCACTTCCCGTACGGTCCAGCCGAAACGCAGCGCCGCGATAAGGTGGCCAAGCTCGTGCCATAGCACAATGACGAACAGCGTCGCCAGATCCATGAACCGTCCCGTCGCGATCGAAGCGATCATGACGAGGACGAACAGCGGATGAAGGCGGAACGCGATCCCTTGCCATTTAATCAAAGGACACCACTTCCGTCGGATTCAGCTTCTTGCCGTTCTGCTGCATGGCGAAGTAAAGCTTGCTCTCTCCGCCTTGCTGCGCCGCTTGCAACTCTCCGAGCTTATCGCCGGCTTCGACCCAATCGTTCTCCTTAACCGAGGCGCGCTGCAAATTGCCGTATACGGACAAAATCCGGTCGGGATGCTGGACCAGGATCGTCAGCCCGTTCTCGCTCTCGGCTTGCACTTGGATGACGCGTCCGGCGTACACCGCCACGATATCGCTGCCTCCCGGAGCCGCCACTTGGACGCCGTTGCCGCTCTGTTCGTAAGTTTGCACGATGCGTCCTTGCACGGGCAGCACGGTGTCTTCTCTGTTCAAAGAAGCGGCGACCTCCTTTGTCTCACCGCTCTTGTCCGAGAAGGAGAGGAATGACGGCGAGCCCCCGAACGTATCGCTATACCAAGCTTCTATCGCTTCGAAGTCCATATCGTTCGTCAAGGAATCGATCACCCACGCCCGCGCCTCCGCGCTGCCCGGAATCTCGTATTTCATCCAACCCCACATCCCCGCGAACAGCAAGCCGGAGATCACGAGCCGAACCATCATGCCGCGCGCCCAAGGAGACAACCTAGAACCGCCCGGCGAATTGCCGTGCTCCGGCGCTCGCGACGTCGGCTTCAATCCCTTCATGCCCGCCCAATTGCTCGTATCGTAATTCATGGAACGTTGCTTTTCTTTCCACCACAGCTCCGGATCCGGCTCGCTCGACGGCATGATCGGCGACATCGGGATGTGCGCCTGCGGCGCCGCAGGCAGCTGCGGGTCTATCGAAATCCCGCTCGGGACGGCTTCTATCGTCGGCGGCGAATCGGGCCGAACGGAAGAATGCTCCAGCCGATCGTGATTCTCGCGAGTGATAACTTCTTTAGCCTGCATATCCGTAATCAATTGCTGTATACGTTCGCGCCTGCGATCCCGCGCGTTGTTCCTCGTCTGCACGGCAAGCCCTCCTTGTCCTTCTCTTCTACTATCACCTTATGGCGGACAAAGGGGGATTAGACTTGCAACGCATGCGCACATAAAAAACGTCCGCCCGGCCGTCGCCTGCGAACGTTCATTTACGTGTCCATTTCGTATTTCTCTTGATGGGATTTAATGCTGAATATTAAGCCGATGGACAGCATGTTCAGCAGCAGCGACGTTCCGCCGTAGCTGATGAACGGCAGCGTAATCCCCGTCAGCGGCATGATGCCGATCATCATCCCGATGTTCTCGAAAATCTGGAATACCATCATCGAGGCGATACCGATAATGATGAACGAGCCTCGTAAGTCAATGCACTGATAGGCGATTAAGATCATCCTGTAAATAAATATGAAGTACAGGAGCAGCAAGACGGCGGCGCCTTGGAATCCGAATTCCTCCGCGATGACGACGAAGATGGAGTCCGAGTACGTATACGGAATAAACCTGCGGTTTTTGGAATCGCCTTCCATATATCCGTCGCCCGCCAATCCGCCCGACCCGATGGCGATCTGGGCGTATTTCGACTGTCGGCTGTCGTCCTCGGAAGCTTCGTCCGGATGGATGAAGGTATTGATCCGCTGGTACCAGTGGCCTTTGTCGTGCTCTTCCATATACGTTTTGATTTCCGTATTGTACGCATTAAACAAGGTTCCGAATAACATTAACCCGCCGATGATCGCTCCTAATCCTAGCATGACGTACGAATATCGGATATTACCGATCCAAAGCATGCCGAGCACGATGAAAATATAGATGATCGCGTTGCCCAAATCCGGCTGGATCATGACGAGCAGGAAAGGGACGAACACCGTCACGGCGACGAGCATGACGTCGCTGCGCAGCCGCAGCGGATCGCCGAGTCGTCTTCCGAGCAATGCGGCTATGGCGACGATCAGGAATATTTTCATCATTTCTGCCGGCTGGAATTGGAAGCCTCTCCCGAGCACGAACCAGCCTTTGGCGCCGTTAATCTCCGGAGCGAATAAATAGACCGCCACCAGCAAAATAATCCCGAGCGCGTACCAGACATACCAGGTTTTGAGGATCAGCCGATAATCGACCATAGTCGATAGGACAATGACGACGAAGCCGGCGGCGTAATAGACGAGCGTCTTCAGGTCGTAATTCGGATATTGAGGATTGCCGTGGGTCGCGCTTCGGATCAATAAGGCGCTGATCCCCATGAATGCCGCCAAGATAAGCAGCATCATCCAATCCATCTTTTTCAATCGGTTAAGCAAGTTCCGATCATCCCATTCCCAAGAACTTCTTTACTTTGCGGAACATGCCGGCTTTCTCCTCCAGCTGCGAGAGCGGGACGGTTTCGCCGAGAATTCGACGAGCGATATTGCGGTAGGCGATCGCCGCGCGGGAATTCGGGTTCATCACCGTCGGCTCCCCTTGGTTCGCGGCTTTAATCACCATCTCATCATCGGGTACGATGCCGAGAAGATCAATGGCTAATACTTGGCAGATGTCGTCGATCTCCAGCATATCGCCGCTCTTCATCATATTCGGACGAATCCGGTTGATCACCAGCTTCGGAGACGCGATATGGCTTTTCTCCAGCAGGCCGATGACGCGGTCCGCGTCGCGCACGGCCGCGTTCTCCGGCGTCGTGACGACGATCGCTTGCGTCGCTCCGGCAATGGCGTTACGGAAGCCTTGCTCGATGCCGGCGGGACAATCGATAATGATGTAATCGAAATCGGGTTTCAAGCTGTCGACGATCTGCTTGACTTGCTCCGGCGACACGTCGTTCTTGTCTTTCGTCTGCGCGGCGGGGAGCATATATAACTCGTCGAACCTTTTATCTTTAATGAGGGCTTGGTTGACTCTGCAACGGCCTTCGGCTACGTCGATGAGATCATAGACGATGCGATTCTCCAGCCCCATGACGACGTCCAAATTACGCAGGCCGATATCGGTATCCACCATGCACACTTTTTGACCGAGCAAAGCCAGCGCCGTGCCGATATTCGCGGATGTCGTCGTTTTGCCGACTCCGCCTTTGCCCGAGGTGACTACTATCGCTTCTCCCATGGATTACACTCCTTTGAACTGCATGACATCTTTGCGGTGACGGCTGAGGCTGGTCATCTTATCGATCGCCATCTTGCCGTCCTTGAGGAACGCATATTCCATCCAAGGCTCCGCGGACGTCCACTCGTCCGGCGGCCGGCTGATTACGTCGGCGATTCTAAGCTGGGTCGGCGTCATCGAAGACGCGGCGATGATCGCGTCTTCGTTGCCCGCCGAGCCTGCGTGCGCCATTCCCCTTAGCGCCCCGATAATATAGACATCCCCCGTACAACGAACGACCCCGCCCGGATTAACATCCCCAAGCAGTAGCAAGTGTCCGTCGTATTCCAACGTTTGACCGGAACGAACGATAGCGGCTACCGTATGTAAACTTGGTCCGGTTAGCGAGGAAGGTTCTTGCTCCGGCGGATTGCTCTCTATCGATTGAATCAATAGATTCCCTTGCTTGCGAAGGACGGCGCGAACGCGCTCCTGATCTTCCTCATCCAATTGCCTGTCGCCAAGCTTAATGAATACGTGAATGATCGGACCGGTGAATTGCTGCGCGTGTTTGTCCAGTTTCGTTCCTAACTCGCTGAGCAAGGCGTCGAATTCGCAGTCGTCGTCCAGCAGAAAAACGAGCCCGTCTTTCGTCCCCTTGATCGTTATGTGCGATTTGCCGGCCATTTTTCCGCTCCTCCCTACGATATTTGAAATTCTGCCAAGATAAGCCGAATTCCTGCTTACTCCGGATTGTCTTCGCCTGAAGATAGGGATGGTTTCACCAAATAGCGACGAACCGGCACATAGACGAGAAGAGCGAACAAGAGCTGGAGCAGCGTCGTCGGAGCGATTTGCCAATAGAACACGAAGCTATAAGACAAGTCCGTAAGCCCAAAAAGCTTGTAGATCAAATAAACGACCGTATCGAGCAGCGCGCCCCCGACGACGACGATCCATACGAAAAACGCGAGCGTGAACGAGCGCCTCTCCGCCGCCAGTCCCGCAACATAGCCGAGCAGACCCATTCCGAACCCGTAAGGGCCGATCAGATTGCCGTAGAACAAAATATCCTGCAGCAATCCGAAGCCGAGGCCGAACAGGAACGCCGGGTGGCGTCCTCCGAAGCCGGAAACGAATAACGTCATAATAAAGGCCAAATGCGGGAGCAGCCGTTCCGTCCATGCGGGAGGTACGAGCCACGGGAATACGGCGGTCTCGATGATCAATAGCAGCAGCGTCCAGAGAATAACCCGATTGATTCTCATCGTCACGGACCGTCCACTTCAGGCACGACGACGACGAACACCTCTCGCAGGTGGTCGAACTTGGCCGCCGGCGTAATGACGGCCGTATGCGTTAGACCGAAATCGCCGACTTGGCGGCTGTCTACCGTACCGATAATGATTCCTTTAGGGAAAATGTTACCTAGACCCGACGTAATGACTTTGTCGTCTACGGCGAGCGGGTCTCTCTCGTCGATCTTCGTCATTTGCAGCTTACCGGATTCTTCGTCGTATTCGATAATACCGAACGACTGTGTCTCTTTGCCGAGCACGGTTGCCGATATCGGCATTCCCGCGGACGAGTTCTCGTCCAAGTCGGTAATCAGCTTGACCGTCGACGTGAACGTGGACACTCGGCTGACGATGCCGACGAGCCCGTCGACCGTCGTGATCGCCATATCCGGCTGGACGCCGTCTCTGGAGCCCAAATTGATTTTGATCGTCTTCTCGTAAGGATTCGAAGTCGTGCCTACGACTTGCGCGATCAAATAACGATAATTGTCCAACTGCTTCTGGCGTTCCGTGAAGTTCAGCTCCTCTTGCAGGCGCTTGTTCTCCGCTTCGAGCATGTTGAACCGAATCTGGTCTTGCGTATATTGCGCTACGGTCTGACGGAGCAGTTCGTTCTCCTTATACACGTCGGAAAGCCGGCCGAGGTCGCGGAAAAAATCCGCGACCGCTCCGACCGGCCGGTAAAATACGCCTTGTACAGTCCCGATGGCGTCGTTGACGAACTTCTCGGGCCAAGTCAATTTTTTGCGACCGAGCGTGAACCCCATAAGCGCAATGAATACGATCAACCCAATCATAAGAATAAACAGTCTTTTGTTGCGCATTAACTTAAAGATATCCGCTCACCTGCTTTTCCGTCCCATGGGCTAAGCTTTGCTTTCTAGCGAGTTCCGCCTTTCGTTTTGAACAAATGAATGTTGTCGAGCGCTCGGCCGGTTCCGATGACGACGCAGTCCAGCGGATTCTCCGCCACGAGGACGGGCATTCCCGTCTCTCGCGAAAGCATCTTGTCGAGGTTGCGCAGGAGCGCGCCGCCTCCGGTCAGAACGATTCCTCTGTCCATAATGTCGGCCGATAGCTCCGGCGGGCACTTCTCCAGCGTGATCTTAACCGCGTCGATAATGGCGCCCACGGTATCCGACAGCGCTTCGGTCACTTCGTCGGACGTGATGGCGAGCGTCTTCGGCAGGCCGGTGACCAGGTCGCGGCCGCGAATTTCGATCGACTCGACTTTGTCGAGCGGCATAGCCGACCCGATCTCCATCTTCAACTGCTCCGCCGTACGCTCCCCGATCATCAGGTTGTACAGACGCTTAATGTAAGCAATGACCGCATCGTCCATCTCGTCGCCCGCAATCCGGATCGAGCGGCTCGTAACGATGCCGCCGAGCGATATGACGGCCACTTCCGTCGTGCCGCCGCCGATGTCTACGACCATGCTGCCCGTCGGCTCCCAGACCGGAAGGTCCGCGCCGATCGCCGCCGCGAACGGCTCCTCGATAATGTAAGCTTCGCGAGCGCCGGCTTGCTTCGTCGCGTCTTCGACCGCGCGTTTCTCGACCGCGGTGATGCCCGACGGCACGCACACCATCACGTTCGGATGGCGCGGGAACAGCGCGCGCGCCTTCTGCGCGCGGCGAATGAAATATTTGATCATCGTCGCCGTCGTCTCGAAATCGGCGATGACGCCGTCCTTCATCGGACGAATCGCAACGATGTTGCCCGGCGTGCGCCCGATCATCTTCTTCGCTTCGGTGCCGACGGCCTCGATTTTCTTCGTATCGGTACGAAGGGCGACCACGGAGGGCTCCCTTACGGCGATTCCTTTGCCTTTAACGTATACGAGCGTGTTAGCCGTACCTAAGTCGATCCCCAAATCTCGCGTGAATGCCATGCTGCTACCTCCTGCTATTACCGCGACCGCTAGCTAACGCCGGAAGGGGCGTATCGGTCGTCGGGACAATCCCTATTATTTTACTACAAGCATCCGGTTTCCTTCAAACTCGTATAACGATTGTCACCTATTACCAAATGGTCCAGCAACTCGATGCCGACAAGCTCCCCGGCTTCCGCGAGCCGCTTCGTGAGAACGATGTCTTCGGGACTCGGTACTGGATCGCCGCTAGGATGATTGTGCGCGCACAAGATTGATGCGCTGCTTCGGCGGATCGCGGCGCGGAACACTTCCCGCGGATGGACGATCGAAGCGTTCAAGCTGCCGATCGACAAAGTCTGCCTGCCGATGACTTGATTCTTCGTATTCAGGAACAGACAGACGAAATGCTCCTCCCTCAAGTGGCGAAGCTCCTCCATAAGCAAGTCCGCCGCGTCTTGAGGACAGCTGATCTTGACCATGTCCGGCAGTTGGGATCTTGCGACCCTGCGCCCGAGCTCGATGGAAGCTTGAAGCAGCAGCGCCTTGGCCGGGCCGATGCCGCGAATAGGCGTGAGCTCGTCCCAATTGCTCTCGGCGAGTCTTCGCAAGCCGCCGCGTTCCGTCAAGATTCGCCGAGCGAGATCGATAGAAGATTCGTCTTTCGTGCCCGTCCGGAGCAATATGGCCAGCAGCTCCGCGTGACTGAGCGCGCCGGCGCCGTATTGTTGCATTCTTTCCCGCGGCCGTTCTTCGGCTCTCATCTCTCTAATCCGATAAGATCGTTGCGCTCTCATCATTATCCTGCCTTCGTTAGCCGCGTCGGCCGCGGGATTGGCTTAAACTTAAGGCGTCGTGATTCCGTACGTCCCCAGCATCTCCGAGAGGAGCGATACTGGAAGACCGACGATGTTGAAATAACAGCCGTCGATCGATTCTACGAGCAAAGAGCCGATTTCCTGGATTCCGTAAGCGCCGGCTTTGTCATTCGGCTCTCCCGTAGCGACATAACGCGAGATTTGCTCGGCCGTAAGCGCTCGCATGCGCACGTGCGTCACGCGATGCGATGTGACGGTTTCCCCGTCCGATACGCGAACGCAGGAGACGCCGGTATACACCTCGTGCGTGCGCCCGGAGAGCAGTCCCAACATCCGAGTCGCGTCTTCCGCGTCCCTAGGCTTCCCCATAACCTCGCGATCTAAGACAACGATCGTATCGCTGCCTACGACGATAGATTCGGCGAAGGATTGCCCCGCGAGTTGTTCTTTAACGGATAATGCTTTTCTCAAGGAAAGTCCTTCGGCGATTTGCCTTGGCGTCCAACCTTCCGGAGTGTCCTCGTCGACGTTGCTAGGCACGACTTCCACGGGCAAGCCGAGCAAACGGATCAACTCTTGCCTCCGAGGCGAACCTGACGCCAGGATAAGCGTCGGCGAAGCTGCTTGGTTCAAACCCATGACGCTGTACTTCCTTTCGATATTACGTTTTGCGATAAGCCCAGACGGCAAGCGCTGCGCCGATAATGCTGAGCAGGCTGACATCCGCGTCAAAATTAAGATCGAATTTGAACACCGCCAGATCGGCGGAAGGCGACCAATGGACCGGAAGCGAGCGGGTGAGGAATTAAGGGCTTGCGCGTCTTGAAGCCAATGGGAAACCAAGGTGCCGGCAAGCATGCCTAACAGGATGAATAGTAGCAGAATCCAGCCATTTTTCTTCACGGTTCGTTATTCACCACCATTTTTTGACACTTGCATACTCATTATACGTGGCTTGGAGATTGCGCACAATGCGAAACTGGAACGAATGAGAATAAACAAGACAGCCCCGCGGAGTCAGAGCTGCCTCGTTCGAGTTACGGATTGCTCAACCGCGCGCGGCGGGCTGCAATGCATCGCGCAGCTCGCGGTCCGCCAGCCCGGCTTGCATGATCGCCGTCTGGGCGTTCCATAGATGAAACCGGGACGTCTTGCCGCTATAATTTGCGAGCGAATCAAGCGCCTCATCCAAAGCTTGCTCGAGCTTTACCGCCGCGGCGTTAGCCGCGCCCGTAAGCGCGCCTTGCGGCAGCTTGGCGGCTTTCCACGCGGACCCCGTCTGCCGCAAGGCGTCCGCGTCCTCTTGCGCGAACGGCTGCGGCAGCCCGTCTTGCAGGCCGCCTACGGTGAGCTGAGCGATCAACCGCGCGAGCGATGCGCTCTCGGTCATGAATGCTCGTATCGTCTCGGATTGTTCGCTTCCGTCCAACATTAGCGCCGTTGCTCCGAGCGGCTTGATATACACTTCGATGTTCGGCATTTGCGCCGCCAGAAGCTCGGCTTCGGCGCGGGTCGAGGCGATGCCCGCGTAGACGCGGTAACCGTCGCCGTCGTCGATCGCAGCGGGCAATCCGACGTCTTTCAGTTGCGCGGCCGCCAATTGCGTGCTGTCCGCGTTGCGGAAGACGCCGTATTGCAGGACGTAAGCTTCATTCGCAGGAACTTCCGCAAACGACTTGCCTTCTATTTTACCCGTTGCGTTCGGGTCCGGCGTAGTTCCCGCTCCCACGGCGGCATCGTCGGCATGGGCTGCCGCGGCCGTCGATGACGATGCGGCGTCCGGGACTCCGGCTTGCCCGGCAGCTTGAATTCCCGCAGACTGCTTGCCGGGGAACATCGGCTCACCGGTGAACAACGTCAGCACCATATATCCGAATAGCGCGCCGGTTGCGATCGCCGCGGTCACCGACAAGAACACGCGCGTCCAGGTCGGAGAATCGTTACGTCTATAGCTTCCTGCTTGCGATAGCCAATCTTCAGTAGGCGTATAGTCGTCATCCGCCGGCAAGCTCCATCGCTCCGGCTGTTCATGATCCGGCTCGGTCTGTTCCAGCTCCCGGACGACGACGGGATGGCGAATCGTACCAACGGGCAGCTTGCGGTCGGACTTGGGTGTCGTCTCGGGAGCTTTCTCCGCCGGAGGGATATGCACGACGACGGAATCGGTCCGACGAATGATATCCTCGAGCGCGCGAATATCGTCTTGATAGGGTCCGTCATTCGCTATGGACGGCTCTATAACTAAATGATTATATGCTGATTCAACTCGCGCCTCGCTCGCTAGTTCCGGCTTGGCTGCGATAGACGGTTCATCGAAGACGTCCTCCCGCTCCGTCCGGGCAAGATTCGCCGCCGGGGCTAGCTTAACCGGCTTCTGCATAGGAGGCTGCTCGAAACGAAACGTCATTCTTGCGTTGGATGGCATGCCGCGTCTCCCCTTGTCCTACAATCTATCAATAGGATATGAGAGACGGATGAAAAATATGATAGAACGCTCTACTGCGGTCTGGGAGAACGTTGCAGCGTCCCTGAGCGACAGGGATATCGTTATAAAGGAATAAGGGAAGCCCCCTCCTTCGTTGAAGGAGAGAGCTTCCCAAGGGAGCATTCGCTTATTCCGCTCCTTCTCGCTCGCGAAGAATCTTCGCAAGCTCGTAGGCCGTCTTCCATATATCGCCCGCGCCCATCGTCAGAACGAGATCGTTAGGCTTGATCTCGTCCGCGAGCAGATCGCGCACTTCTTCCTTCGTCGGGATATATCGCACGTTCGGATTGCTGTTGCCGGCGATCAGCTCGACCAGCCTGCGGGAATTGACGCCTTCGATCCTCTGCTCGCCGGCCGGCGAATAAATATCCGTGATGATGACCTCATCGGCGTCGGTGAACGCTCTGCTGAACGCATCGAGCAGAAAATACGTGCGCGTATATCGCTGGGGCTGAAACACGGCAATAATGCGCTTGCCCGTCGCTTTGGCGGCTTGGATCGTCGCCTGGATTTCAGTCGGGTGATGCGCGTAGTCGTCGATCACCAGCATATCCTTCACTTCGCCAAGCACTTGAAACCGTCTCTTAGCGCCGCGGAATTCGCGAATCGCTCCGGCGATCGCCGAGAAAGAAGCGCCTGCCTCGAGACAGACGATGACCGTCGCAAGCGCGTTGTAGACGTTATGGCGTCCGGGTACGGACAGCTCGACCGTGCCTAGTTCGTCGTTCCCTTTGCGTACCGTGAACGATACGCAGCGGTCGCCGAGGTTAATATTCGTCGCGGTAAAATCGGCATCTGACGAGCTGACGCCATACGTAACCACGCGCGGACCTTTCACCATCGGCACGACTTCCCGTACGTTGTCGTCGTCCGCGCATACGACCGCGCAGCCGCTCGGTCGAATATTGCCAAGGAAAGATACGTAAGCATCCTTCAGCTTGTTGAAATCGCCATCGTAATTTTCCAGATGATCGGCTTCAATGTTAAGGACGACGCCGACGGCCGGTTCGTATTGAAGGAAGGAACCGTCGCTTTCGTCCGCTTCGGCCACGACGAAGTCGCTCTTGCCCGCTTTCGCGTTCGTGCCGACGTTGACGATCTCCCCGCCGATAATGAATGTCGGATCCAGCCCGCAATTCTCCATCACGAGCGCGATCATGGAGGACGTCGTCGTTTTTCCGTGCGCGCCGGCGACGGCGATGCCCGTGCGCGCGTTCAAGAGGCGCGCCAGCATCTGGGCGCGGTGCAGCGTAGGGATGCGCAATTGCTCCGCGGCTCGGCGTTCCACGTCGTCCTTGGCGATCGCCGTTGAATATACGACGAGATCGGCGCCTCGTACATTCTCCGGCTCGTGGCCGATATAAATTTGTGCCCCGCCGGCCGCTAGTTTCTCGGTCAGCTCTTGACGTACGACGTCGGAGCCGGACACCTTGTAACCCATCTCCAGCATCACGCGGGCGATGGCGCTCATACCGTAGCCACCTATACCGATAAAATGAACATGTTCAGCGGTTCGCAACGACGCTTCACCAGCCTTTTTCTGAATTCGTTCCGTGGAGCAACCACGAGCGAACGTCGGCAATCAAATATAACGTGCCAGTTACGACGCTTAGCGTATCCCCTTGAGCAGGCGCTTGCGAGGACGCATCGCGCAGAAGCGTCAAAGCACGCCGCCAATCCGGTTCGACGACGATGTCGCGCGGACCTCCAAGCTCGGCTTTCAGCCGGTTCGCGACTGCGGCCAAATCTTCGGCGGCCATTTTTTTATGAAAATCGGGCTCCGTAATCACTAGCATATCCACCATTGGTAGTATATGCCGCAGGGAATGTTCGTGATTCTTATTCGGCATCATCGCGATCATGACGTTCAGCCTATCGAAGCTGTAAATATCGCTCAGGGCAGCGGCCAAAGCCTCCATCCCTTCGGGATTATGCGCGCCGTCGAGAAGAATGCGCGGGGAATCGGAAACCATCTCGAGCCGACCCGGCCAGGACGTCTCTCTGAGCCCTGCCTCGAGATCCTCGTCGTCGACGATAAGCGCGTAATATTGGCGCAACACTTCAAGCGTCATGGCCGCCACGGCGGCGTTCGCGAGCTGATGCGTTCCGTTCAATGTCACCGCTAACGATTGTATCGCGCGGAACGGCCCTTGAAAACCGAAAATTTGTTCATTTTCCCGGATCGACTCCGGTTTGAACCCGAACTGATCGCCTAGCGCGTACAAGGTTGCCTTCTTGCTCTCGGCCGTCTCCCGAATGATCGCCGCGGCTTCCGGATGGCCGGCGGCCGTAACGATCGGAACGCCGGGTTTAATGATGCCTGCCTTCTCTCTGGCAATGTCGGCGATCGTCGGACCAAGAAGGTCCATATGATCGTGCCCGACGTTCGTGATCACGGTGACGACCGGACTGACTATGTTCGTGACGTCAAGCCGGCCGCCCAATCCCGTCTCCCAGACGACGTAGTCCGGGAACGTGACGGTGCCGTAATACAGGAGCGCGAGCGCCGTCGTAATTTCGAACATCGTCGGCGCGCCCCATTCGGTACCGGCGAGCTTATCCGCTTCCGGCTTGATCCGGTTGACGAGACGCAAGAGCGTCTCGTCGTCGATATCCTGTCCGTTGTATTGCAGCCGATTGGCATACGAGGTCAAATACGGCGACGTGAACGTGCCGACATCGTATTTCGCCTTGCGGAGCACGCTCGTCAAGTAGGCGCAAACCGAGCCTTTGCCGTTCGTGCCCGCGACGTGAATGAATTTGAGCCGACGCTCGGGATTGCCCAGCGCCTCCATCAGCAGCTTGATCCGGTCAAGTCCCGGACGAATGCCGAAATTCGTCAGTCCGACAATCCAGGACATCGCCTCTTCGGCGCTGTTAAAGCCGGCTCCGGTCCGGGGAGATTCGTTCTTCATGATGCTTTCCCTCCGTTAAGCTTGCAGCTCGGCAATACGCGCCAGCACTTTGTCGCGCTTGTCTTTGTAATCCGCGCCTTTCGCGCGTTCCTGCTCGACGACGTGCGCCGGCGCTTTGGCGATATAGCCTTCGTTGGCCAGCTTTTTCTCTACGCGGTCGACCTCGGCGTTAAGGGCATCAAGCTCTTTGTTCAGCCGCGCGATTTCTTGGCCGATGTCGATCAAGCCCGCCAGCGGGAAGTACAGCTCCGCTCCCGTGACGATCGCCGTCATCGCTTTGTCCGGCGCCGTCAGAGACGGGTCGAGCGTAAGCGCCGACGTGTTGCAGAAGCGTTGAACGTAAATTTCGTTCCGACGGAAAATGCCTTCTTCTTCCGCGCCGGTCGGCTTAAGCAGCAGCTCGATCTTCTTGCCCAGCGATACGTTCACTTCCGCGCGAATGTTCCGCACGGCGCGAATCGCCTCCATGAGGAGCTTCATCTCTTTGACCGCTTCCGAAGCTTCGAACGAAGCGTCGTACGCCGGCCATGCCGCGAGCATGATCGTCTCGCCGGGCTCGTGAGGCAGATGCTGCCAAATTTCCTCGGACAAATACGGCATGAACGGGTGCAGCAGACGCAACGTGCGGTCGAGCACGTATGCGATGACCGATTGGGTGCTGCGCTTCGCGATCGGATCCGTTCCATAAAGCGTGAGCTTCGCGAACTCGATGTACCAGTCGCACAGATCGTCCCAGATGAAGTCGTAGAGCAAACGGCCGGTTTCGCCGAACTCATAGCTTTCCATCAGGCGCGTAATGTCTTGCGCGGTTTCGTTAAACCGATGCAGAATCCAGCGGTCTGCCGTGGACAGCTCGCCGCTCAGGTCGATATCCGCATAGTTGAAGCCTTCGAGGTTCATGAGCGCGAACCGCGATGCGTTCCATATTTTATTGGCGAAATTGCGCGCCTGCTCGACTTTCTCGAAGCGGAAGCGCAAATCTTGACCCGGCGTGCTGCCCGTCGAGATCATGAACCGCATCGCGTCCGCGCCGTATTGCGCGATGACGTCGAGCGGGTCGACGCCGTTGCCGAGCGATTTGGACATTTTGCGACCTTCCGCGTCGCGGACGAGGCCGTGGATGAGCACGTCCTTGAACGGAATTCGGTCCGTGAACTCGAGGGCCGTGAAGATCATCCGGGCAACCCAGAAGTAAATGATGTCGTAGCCCGTAACGAGCACGCTCGTCGGAAAGTACGCTCGCAGGTCTTCGGTATCCGAAGGCCAGCCGAGCGTCGAGAACGGCCACAGCGCCGAGCTGAACCACGTGTCGAGCACGTCCTCGTCTTGGCGCCAAGGCGAACCCGGCTGATCCGCGCCTTCCGGCGCTTCGAGACCGACATGAATGTCGCCCGTCGTATCGTTGTACCAAGCCGGAATCCGGTGTCCCCACCAGAGTTGACGGGATATACACCAGTCGCGGACGTTCTCGATCCATTGCAAATACACTTTCTCGAACCGGTCCGGCACGAAATTGACGCCTTGGCCGGACTTCTGGTTAGCGATCGCGCGCTCGGCGAGCGGCTTCATCGAGACGAACCATTGCGTCGACAGGTACGGCTCGACGACCGCTCCGGAACGTTCGCTATGGCCGACCTGATGAACGTGATCCTCGATTTGGATGCACACGCCTTGCTCCTGCAAGTCTTTGACGATCGCTTTGCGGCATTCCGCGCGGTCCAGGCCGTTATACGGCCCCGCATGCTCGTTCATGCGCCCGCCTTCGTCCATGACCGTAATCTGCGGCAGGTTATGGCGAGAGCCGACTTCGAAGTCGTTCGGGTCGTGGGCCGGCGTAATCTTGACCGCGCCGCTTCCGAATTCCTTATCGACGTATTCGTCCGCGATGATCGGAATTTCGCGATCCACGATCGGCAGCTTGATCATCTTGCCGATCAGGCTCTTGTATCTTTCGTCCTCCGGATGAACGGCGACCGCCGTATCGCCCAGCATCGTCTCCGGGCGCGTCGTGGCGACGGTAATGGAGCCGCTGCCGTCGGCGAGCGGATAGCGGAGATGATACAGATGGCCGTTGACCTCTTTGTACTCGACCTCGATGTCGGACAAAGCCGTGCGGGCTGCCGGATCCCAGTTGATGATCCGTTTGCCGCGGTAGATCAGGCCTTTCTCGTATAAGCGCACGAACACTTCGCGAACCGCCGCGGACAAGCCTTCGTCCAGCGTAAACCGCTCGCGGGAATAATCGAGGCTCAGCCCCATCTTAGCCCATTGGTTGCGGATCGTTCCCGCATAGTGTTCCTTCCATTCCCATACTTTCTCCAGGAAAGCCTCGCGACCCAAATCGTAACGGGATTTGCCTTCTTCGCGCAGCTTCTGCTCGACCTTCGTCTGCGTCGCGATGCCCGCATGATCGGTTCCAGGCAGCCATAACGCGTCGAAGCCCTGCATCCGTTTGAACCGGATCATGATGTCTTGCAGCGTGAAGTCGAGCGCATGCCCGATATGAAGCATGCCCGTTACGTTCGGAGGAGGGATGACGATCGTATATTTAGGCGCGTCGGGACGGCGTCCCGCTTGAAAGTATCCGCCCTGCAGCCACGCGTCGTACCATTTGCGTTCGGCGCTCGCCGGATCGTAAGTCGTCGGCATTTCGACGTTAAAGCTTTTTGTCTCGGACATGTACGAATTAACCTCCATAGGACGCAATGTTCAGCCTGCCGACAAGGAGTTCCGACTCCTTATCGCGGCGCATAAAAACACAAAAACCTCCCGTCGCAAAGGACGAAAGGTTCATCTTCCGTGGTACCACCTTCGTTCCGCCAGGCTATATTCAGCCGGAGCGGCACTCGACGCGGGATAACGGTAGCAGCCGTCTTGATCTAGGGCGTAAGCCGCACAGCGGCCGTCCGTTCGAACAAGAAACTCCAGGGCGACTCGTCGCAGCTCAATTCTCCTGCGGAACCTTCCAGCGCTGACGTTCAGCGGCCCCGCTCTCTGTAGGACGATCTGTGACTCTTCCCTATCCAAGTCTTTCCCCCTATTCTACCCTTCGCCGAGGGGAGAGTCAATAAGGGGCGGCGATACGCCTCATAACCTCCGGCGGAAGGATCGCCGGAGGTTATTGGGAGACGGGTATGCGGCGAAGCGGCAGCCGCTCTATGGGATGTAGAGCACTTGCCCTTCGGATAAGTACGGTTCGTTAAGCTTATTGTGCGTTTGCAGCACCCTCGGTTGCAAGTTATATCGGTCCGCGATCGATTCGAGCGTATCGTCGCGCTGCACGATGCACATCCGGACTTTGCGGAACGACTGGGCTTCGTTCTCTCCGCCCGATAATAGGCGCGTCCATTCGAGTTCGTCGCCGGTACTTCCGGAAGAGCTTGCGGCATTCGCTTTTTCTTCCGATTGCGCGGCCTCTTGCCGCTTCAAATCCGATTCGCGCCTGGCGCCGATATCGCCGAGCTGCGACAGCAGCCCGACGCCGGATTGAATGCGTTGCGACGCATCCGACGGCAAGCCGTTAATGGCGATCTTCATGGGTTCCGGTTCCGGGGCTGCCGAGACTGAGGGCAAAGTCTCCGGCTGGGCTGCCGGCACGTCCGCCGGCAATGCCGGAATTTCCAATGCGCTATAGGACGGAGCTGCGGGCTGGCTCGTTTGCGGATCCGCGTCTCGCCGCTGGCTTAAATCTCCCCACCCATCCGATGATTGGACGGGCTGCGCCGCTCTCGTCTGTTCCTGAGACTTGGCTTTATCCGCGTAGCTCTTGAAGTTCGACAGCCAACTTCCCTCGTTCGCGGCATCGGCGAAGCTCGGGACCGGCTGCGGCTTCTGCGGTTGCTGCGGCTGCGCAGCTTGCTGCTCCTCGATCCGCTCCGGATCGAATTCAAGCAAGGAATCGTCCGACTGGGAAGACGCGGCCTGCGAGGAGTCGTCATCGTCGGCGGAATCGTCGGCTGCCTGCGCTGCGGATAAGCCGTCGCGCCCGAAGTCCTCCTCGTAACTCGACCGCGCCTGATGTACGACCGTAAAGCTGTCGTCCTTCCATATCGGCTCTTGCGAGGAAGACGTCTGCAACCCTCTCAGCGCCAATACGCCCGTCACGTTAAGCGACCTCGTCGACAACAAATCGACGTCGAAATTGTCGATTTCCACGCCGATCTCGTCCACGTTCTGGACCCGATTAAGCGGCAGCGTGATCTCTACCGGTATCCAATGCGTCAATTGCGTCGTTTCGTCGGAATACTGCGCGCGATATACGCCGGACAGCAGCAGGCTCCCGCTTAGCAGGACGTTGTCCTCGCGCGGAAGCACCTGCATATGGGGCACAAGCTCGATTTCCTCCAATTCGTCGATCGCGGCTACGTCGTCCGGCAAATGCACCCGTTCGTAAATATCGAACCGCAGTCCGTTTGGTGGCTCCGTCACGGTGATTCCTCCTTCTTCACTCGGCGCCCGGATCGCTGTCAGGGCCCTCTAGCAACTCACTAACTATCTATATGCCGAAGAGAGCCTAGCATGCCTGTTCGAACCGCAAAATACAAACAACCTCCCGGCGATCGCAATCGCGGGAGGTTGCAAGACGGTCGCAACGATTAGAGCTTACGAAGCGCCGTCCGATGAGCATCGACCGTAAGGTCGATATCTTGCTCAGAGTGAGCGGTGGAGACGAACCATCCCTCATAGGCGGAAGGAGCGATATTGACGCCTCCGTCGAGCAGGCTGCGGAACACCGAGCGGAACGAGTCCGCGTTCGCTTGCTTCGCGGACTCGTAGTTAATGACGTGCTTATCCGTGAAGAAAGGGCATACCATCGAGCCTACTCGATTGATCGTCATCGGAACGCCCGCTTCCTTGGCGTTCCGCTCGAGGCCCGCTTGAAGCCGTACCGACAACCGCTCCAGCAGCTCGTAAGCTTCTTCCGTCATCAGCTTGAGCGTCGTATAACCCGCTGCCATCGCGAGCGGATTGCCGGACAACGTGCCCGCTTGGTAGATCGGACCGACCGGGGCCATCTGCTCCATGATCTCTCTCTTGCCGCCGTACGCGCCGACCGGCAGCCCGCCGCCGATCACTTTGCCGAGCGTCGTCAAGTCCGGCGTTACGCCGTACAGCCCTTGCGCGCAATGACGATGAACCCGGAAACCGGTCATAACCTCGTCGAAAATAAGCAGGCTGCCAAACTTCGTCGTGATATCGCGCAGCCCCTGCAGGAAGCCGGGCAGAGGAGGAACGACGCCCATATTGCCGGCGACGGGTTCCACGATGATCGCCGCGATCTCTTCGCCGAAGCGTTCGAAAGCGACCTTAACCGATTCCAGATCGTTATAAGGAACGGTTAACGTGTGGCTCGCAACGCTCTCGGGAACGCCGGGGCTATCCGGCAGTCCGAGCGTGGCGACCCCCGAACCCGCCTTGATCAGCAGGCTGTCCGCGTGTCCGTGGTACGAGCCTTCGAATTTCAGAATTTTATTCCTTTTCGTATAGCCGCGAGCCAATCTTAGCGCGCTCATCGTCGCTTCCGTTCCGGAGTTGACCATGCGCACGACTTCGACGGAAGGCACTCGCTCGCAGACGAGTTCGGCCATCAGGGTCTCGAGCTCGGTCGGAGCGCCGAAGCTCGTGCCGTTCTCGGCCGTCCGCTTGATCGCTTCGACGACTTCCGAATGGGCATGTCCCGCGATGAGCGGACCCCAAGACAGCACGTAGTCGATATACGTCTGTCCGTCGATGTCGGTAATGCGGCTTCCTTCCCCGCGCGCGATCACCAGAGGCGTTAATCCGACGGATTTGAACGCGCGGACCGGACTGTTCACCCCGCCGGGAATGACTTTCTTCGCTTGCTCGAAAGCGGCTTTGGACTTTGCGTCGTCGCGAATTCGACGATTTTCGCTCATAATCGTCACACCCTACTATCTAGATTGGAAATAGCTATGATACACTACGAATTAGAATGATTTTACCGGTTGAATGGAGGACGAAGACGATGATCGAATGGTTAAAGAAAGTGTCATTATTCGATAATCTTAACGACGAGCAGCTCGAACATATTCTAAGAATCGCCCAACGCCGCACGATACCCCAAGGCTCCCTCCTGTTCCAGGAGAAAGAACTCGGACATACGTTCTACGTCGTCTTGTCCGGATCGATCAAGCTGTTCACCCGGAGCAACAACGGCGAAGAGAAAGTGCTGTCGCTCGTCAACGCCGGCGAGAGCTTCGGAGAGCTGTCGCTGCTCGACGGCCGTCCGCGTTCCGCTTCCGCGCAAACGCTGGAGCCGACGACCGTGCTCGAGCTGTCCTCCGACCAGTTCATGGAACTTCTGCAGAACCATTTCGATATTACGAAAGGCATCCTGACCGAGCTGAGCCGCCGGCTGCGCAAGACGAACGAGCACGTGAACGATTTGACGTTCCTCGACGGACGCACGCGCGTGCTTAAGAATCTCATCACGCTAGCCAATCAGAACGGCAATCGCGAAGGCAACATCATCTCGATCCACATGGCGCTCAATTACGACGAGCTCGCCCAGATGGCCGGCGTCACGAAAGCCGTGCTCTCCGACGTGCTTCGCGAGCTGGAATCCCGCGGCGTGCTTACGTTCGGCATCAACGAGTACAAGATTAACCTGCTGAAGCTGCGCGGCTAACGCTCAGCTTTCCTGCAGCCAGCGAGCAGCATCCTTCGCATGATACGTAATGATCAACTCGGCGCCCGCGCGTTTCATGCCCGTCAGCGTCTCGAGCACGATCGACTTCTCGTCGATCCACCCTTGCATCGCCGCCGCTTTTACCATCGAATATTCCGCGCTCACGTTATAGATGACGATCGGCAGATCGTATCTGTCCCGCAGCATTCTAACGATATCCAGATAGGCCAGGCCGGGCTTCACCATGAGGAAGTCCGCGCCTTCCTCCGCGTCGGACTGCGCTTCGCGCATCGCTTCGCGCGCGTTAGCCGGATCCATCTGATAGGTCTTGCGGTCGCCGAATTGCGGCGACGAATGCGCCGCTTCGCGGAATGGCCCGTAATAGGCAGACGCGAACTTAACCGAGTAAGACATAATCGGCGTATTCGCGAAGCCTGCGTGATCCAGCGCTCCGCGAATCGCCGTCACGAAGCCGTCCATCATATTCGAAGGGGCGATTATGTCCGCGCCTGCCTTCGCCTGCGATACCGCCGTCTTCGCCAGAAGCTCGAGCGATTCGTCGTTGTCGATTTCCGCCCCGCAATCCGTCTGATGAACAACCCCGCAATGTCCGTGATCCGTGAACTGGCACAAGCAAGTATCCGCGATAACGATAAGATCCGGCCGCAACGCTTTGATTCGGCGAATGCCCCGTTGTACGATGCCGTTGTCTTCGAATGCCGAAGTACCGACGGCGTCTTTGCTGCTCGGAACTCCGAATACGAGAACCGACTTGATCCCCGCCGCCGCGATTTCGCCTATTTCCTTCTCCAACGTGTCGAGCGACCAATGATAGACGCCGGGAATCGACGGAATTTCGTGCTGAACGCCTTCGCCCTCCGTGATGAAGATCGGCGCGATGAGATCGTTAACGCTTAGGCTCGTCTCTCTTACCATGCTGCGCAGCGCAGCCGATCCTCTTAATCTGCGATGTCTTGCGATCGGATATGCCATCGTTGTCTATTCTCCTCTCATGATGCGACGCCGCTCCGCTAAAGCCTCGACCATGCCGTCGATCGTCGCGTGCTGTGGAACGACCGTAACTTGAATGCCGCGTTTCTCCGCCGTTTCGGCGGTCACGGGACCGATACATACGATTTCGATGCCTTGCAGCGCGGCGACCGGATCATCGATGCCGTTAAGCTTAAGCGCCTCCAGCAGATTGACGACAGTGGACGAGCTAGTGAACGTAATGACGTGGATTTGCTTCTTCTCCAGCATCTCGGCGATCCACATATCCTTAGGCGCCGATAGCGCCGTCTCGTACACATCGATCTCTATCGCCTCGACGCCCAGCTCCCGCAGCTTCTTCGGAAGCAGCTCCCTAGCGAGATTCCCTCGCGGCAGCAACGCTTTCTGCCCCCGTATAACTAATCCGTCAAGCTTATCCGCGAGTCCTTCCGCTTGATAGCTTTCCGGAAGCAGATCGGCGCGAATCCCTCTTTGCGCCAATTCCTGGGCGGTCTTCGGACCGACGGCAGCGAACTTCGCGCGATGGAAGCGACGGATATCGACGGCTTCACTCTCTAACCAGCGGAAAAAGTATTCGACGCCGTTCACGCTAGTCAGAATGACCCAATCGTAAACATCCGCCTGAGCCAGCGCTTCCCGGATCGCCTGAACGTTGCCGGCAGCGTCCGGAAGTCTCGTCTCGATGACCGGATACTCGTACGTCTCGGCCCCGAGATCGTCCAGCTTGGCGACCAGTTCGCTTGCTTGGGAGCGCGCGCGCGTGACGAGCACCCGCTGGCCGAAGAGCGGCTTCCGCTCCACCCACGAGAGCGTCTCGCGCTGGCCCACGACATCGCCTACGACGATGACCGCCGGCGGCTTGAAGTTCGCCTCGCTGACTTTCGCTTCGATATCGCCCAGCGTGCCGACGAGCGTTCGCTGCTCGGCGCGAGTACCCCATTGCACGAGCGCAACGGGCGTCTGCGGAGATCGGCCGTGTTTGACTAGCTGCTCGCTTATATAGCCGATTTTGGCTACGCCCATCAGAAAGACTAACGTGCCGGTAGCGTTCGTCACTTTGTCCCAATGAATCGACAGATCAAGCTTGTCCGGACTCTCATGTCCGGTAATGACGGAGAAGGAGGAGGCCAAGTCTCGATGAGTCACCGGGATGCCGGCGTATGCCGGCACCGAGATCGCCGAAGTAATGCCGGGAATAATCTCGTATTCGACGCCGTTCTGGCGCAGCAGCTCCGCTTCTTCCCCGACTCGGCCGAAGACGGTCGGATCCCCGCCTTTCAGGCGAGCGACGGACTTGCCCTGCAGCGCCAAATCGACGAGCAACTGATTGATTTCTTCTTGTTTCATCGTATGGCGGTCCGGCAGCTTGCCGACGTAAATCCGCTCTGCGTCTTGTCTCGCGTGATTGAGCAGCTGAGGCCCCGCGAGACGGTCGAATACGACGACGTCCGAGCGCTTCAGCGCCTCCAGACCTCGGATCGTTATGAGTTTCGGATCCCCCGGACCCGCTCCCACCAAATAGACTTTGCCAATCTTCCCCGTGTTCATCCGCCTACTCCCTCGCTTCCGCCAATAACTGGTCCGCTCCCCGGCGCAATAGCGCTTCGGCGACCTCATAACCTACTTTGCCCGGATCGCTGCCCGTCGCGGTTTCCCGAAGCAGCTTGACGCCGTCCGGAGACGATACGATTCCGGTCAAAGTAACCGGCGAGCCCGCGTCCGCGGAGCTTGCCTCGGCGAATGCGCCGATCGGAACTTGACACCCGCCGTTCAGCAAGCCGAGCAGTCTGCGTTCCGCGGAAACCGCTCTCTCGGTCACCGGGTCGTTCACGAGATGCAATATGGCCAGCACGTCTTCATCGTCCCCGCGGCATTCGATCGCGAGCGCGCCCTGGCCGACCGCAGGCAAGCAGACGTCCGTCGGCAAATACGCCGTGATCTTCTCTTTCCATCCCATGCGATGCAAGCCGGCGGCCGCGAGCAGGATCGCGTCGAAGCCTTCCTCGGACAGCTTGCGGATACGCGTATCGATATTGCCGCGTATCGATTCGATCCGCAAATCCGGACGTCCCGCCAGCAGCTGAGCGGCCCTTCTTAAACTGCTCGTACCGACTCGCGCCCCTTGCGGAAGCTCCTCCAGGCTGGTCGCCGTGTTCGAGATCAAGCAGTCTCTCGGATCTTGTCTAGCCGGCACCGCGCCGACGACTAAGCCTTCCGGCAGCTCGAACGGCATATCTTTCATGCTATGAACGGCAAAGTCGATCTCCCCGTCAAGCAGCGCTTGCTCGATTTCTTTGACGAACAAGCCTTTGCCCCCGACCTTCGACAACGTCACGTCCAGTATCCGGTCGCCTCGCGTCACGATCGGTTTGACCTCGAACGTATAATGAAGCCCCGCCTCCGCGCACAGCTTGCTTATCGCGTCGATCGTCTGCTGCGTCTGCGTCAATGCCAGCGTGCTCTGCCGGCTTCCGACAATGATTTTGCGCATGGTGTGTTATCCTTTCCTTCCAAGTGCTCGCACTTTTAATCTTTCTATTATAGCGTGAATATCCGCCCGATCGTCCAGCTTGCTCCATTCGGTCAGCGACTGATCCGTAGACGCCTCCTCTAACAGCCTGCGCCGCTCGATCGGATCGGCGACCTCCGCCTTAATCCATGACCGAATCTTCCTTAACCCGATCAAGTAATCCGCATACTCCGGCCCGTAACGATCCCTAAGCTCGCCGATAATGCGCGAAGCCACCGCCGGGCCGGAACCGGATGCGCTCGCCGTCAATACGAGATCGCCTCGCCTTAACACGGCCGGAACGATAAAGTCTCCTGCTTCGCCGCCGTCAGCCGCATTCGCCGGTATCCCCCGCCTATTCGCCTCGGACAAGACCGCTGCGTTCGCCTCGGGACTGTCCGTCGCCGCGAATACAAGCATAGCGCCTTCGAGATCGCCGTCGGCATATGCTTTCGGCACGTGGCGAATCCGGCCTGCTTCCGCCAGCTCCGACAGTTCCGGGTTCAGCTTCGGACTGACGATCGTAACGTTCGCGCCGGCATCGAGCAGCCCTCGCGCTTTCCGCGCGGCGACGGCTCCGCCTCCGATCACGACGCACGTTCGGTCCTTCAAGTTCAATAAGATCGGGTACCATTCGGACACGTCTATCCGGCTCCTTTACGCCTAGAACATATGATGGAACGAGGAGAACGCGCTGGCGAAAAAATCGGCGACCATGAGCGCATATCCGATCAGGCTCCACTTAGCCGATTCGCCGCCGGCCTCCCGCGCCAACCGGCTGCGGATGAGGGAGACGATGTACGCAGCGCCAGCCGCGTAGGCAAGCAACGCCTTCAGGTCGAGCAGCTCCCCTCCGTTCGCCGAGAGCAGCAACGCGGCCGTTCCCGTGGATAGCGACAACAGCAACAGCGGCACGCCGATAAGTCCGGAACGGAACGCGTATGTATCGATGAGCTGCAGCCCCGGCATTCGGCTCATCACCGGCGACCATCGCTTCGTCTTCAGGCGGCGATGCAGGTACAAGTACATTCCGTATAGAAGCGCCGTTACGGTCAACACCGCGAAAGCCAGCGTGATGAAGCTGATATGCACGACGAGCAGCCGTCTTGCAACCTCTTCCGTCCCCAGCTCCATTCGCCTGCCGGGATACTCAAGCAAATTGAGCGCCAATACGGCGAAGCCGACGACATTGACCAACAAGACGAGCAGATCGGCCCGAAGCCATCGAAGGAGCACGAAGGAAGCCGACACGAGCAGCCATGATACGTAGAACAGAAACTCCCTGATCGTAAGCTTCGGGTCCGACAGGCTTTCGATCAGAATATACAGCAGGAACGCCGTCTGTATGACCCATACAAAAACAAGCAGCCCTGTTCCGACTTTTCTCGCGCTCCGGTTGCCGGAAGCGGCGTCGGATACGAAGAATAGCAGACTCAGGGCATAAATATACAAGACGGCGTCCGTTAACAAATCTTGCGTCATCATGAGGGCAGCGCCTCCCGCTTCCCTACCGTTATCGAATCGCGCCCGCGAGCTTGGACAGCAAGCCGCCTTGATCCAAGCCTGAACCGACTGCCGTCTCCGGCGCTTTAGCCGCCGCTAAGGTCGCATCCTTGCGGGACTTTTCCTCCGCCTTCTGTTGCGCCTTCAGCTTCGCGACGTCTTCCTCGAGCGCGAATAGCTGCACGAACAGCTTCATCGCTTCGTCGCTGCGTTTTTCGGCGGACAGTTCTTTAATGCGGAGAATCGGATCATGAATCACTTGGTTGACGATGCTCTTCGTCAGCTTGCGGATCACTTTCACTTGTCTTTCGTCAAGCTCCGGAAGCTTCCGAAGCAAGCTGTCGAGCGTGCTTTCCTGAATGCTCGCGGCTTTCTCTTGCAAAGCGCGAATGAGCGGGCTTACGCCGAGCGTAGCGTACCATTGACGGTAAGCCTCCTCCTCAAGCTCGATCATCTCTTCGATGATCGCGGCTTCTTGGCGGCGCTTGGCTATATTGTTCTCTACGATGCCTTCGAGATCGTCGATATCGTAAAGGAATACGTTCGGTATGTCGCCGGTAGACGGCTCGATATCCCGCGGCACGGCGATATCGATCAGGAACAGCGGCTTTTTCTTGCGGCTCGCCATGGCAGCCTCGACTTGCTCGCGGGTCAGAACGAACCGTTGCGCGCCGGTGCTGCTGATCACGATGTCGACATCCTTGAGGCGGTTCATCGCCTCTTCGAACGCAAGCGCCTCGCCTTGGAACTTCTTGGCGAGATCTTGCGCGTTCTCGAGCGTCCGATTGACGACCAGCACCTCTTCGGCTCCGTTCGCGTGCAGGTGCTGCGCGGTCAATTCGCTCATCTTGCCGGCGCCGACGATCATAATCGTCTTCTCGTCGAACCGTCCGAAGATGCGTTTGCCCAGCTCGACGGCCGCATAGCTGACCGACACGGCGTTCTCGCCGATCGACGTATCGGAATGCGCTCGTTTCGCGAGCGTAATCGCCTGCTTGAACAAGCGGTTGAACAACGTTCCCGTCGCCCGTTCTTCTTGAGCCAGCAAGAACGCGTCCCGCACTTGGCCCAATATTTGCGTCTCTCCGATCACCATCGAATCCAGACCGCATGCGACGCGGAACAAGTGCTCTACCGAACGATCGTCCTCGTACATGTACAAGTGGGAATTGAACTGCTGGCGCGGCACGGAGAACCACTGCTCCATGAACGAGCGGATATAGTGCCCGCATAGGTGGAGCCGGTCTACGACCGCGTAAATCTCCGTTCGGTTGCAGGTAGCGACGATGACGCCTTCGAGAATGCCCGTCGTCGCTTTGAGCGCTTGAAGCGCCTTCGGCAGATCCGATTCAGAAAGCGCGAACTTCTCGCGGATTTCTACGGGTGCTGTACGATAATTAAGACCGACGACGATCAGATGCACGGGGCATTCACCTGCCTTCCTAAGGAGCGAATTCGATTCATTCCAAATCAATTTTCATTATAGCACAATTGGACGACCGCTCTGTCGCCAAATTTGAACACTTTTCGAATAACCCTGCCATGCCTTTAAGACCTTTTCTTGCTAGTGTCGGCCTGCTGCGTTCAATCTATTCCCTCGACCGGCGTCGCGCGAGCAAGATATCACGTACAAAAAACCACAGGGCGCATGCCCCGTGGCGAGTTTGATATCGTTATTAGACGAGTTCAGCCAGCTTGATCTTCGGTTCTTCGACTTGCATCTCGCCAAGACCGCGGACCAACTTCTTCGCAAACGTCTTCTCCGGCTTGATCACGTTAATCAAATAGTCGATCGCAAGCTGCGGATCTACCGTTTCGCCGCAAGTATAGCAGTCGATCGCGGCGAATCCTCTCTCAGGATACGTATGAATGGACAGATGGCTCTCGGACAGCAGTACGAGCACCGTAGCGCCTTGCGGCTCAAATTGTTTGGCTTGAACCGAGAGAACGGTTGCGCCGCACGCTTCAGCGGCTTCTACCATGTGGGATTGAAGCAGCTCCGCGCTGTTCAACAGATCGACGTTTCCTCCCCATGTATCGACCGCAACGTGTCTTCCGAAAGTTGAATATTCCATCTTTCGGTTCCCCCTTCCTAGGAATAAAATGTGTGAAACTTTTCATCCGCTAGGACCTACGTCATTCACTTGGAGGGAATCTGTCTGTATTCCTTTGAGAGTGAATCCTGGTTCCTATTGTGTTGTCAACGAAACTAAAAATAACATCTATCCGCATGAAATGCAATACTTTTTTTTGCGCGTCTTTACCCCCCGCCATACCGCGCCCAGCTTAGGAAAACCGGGTGTCGGCCCGAAACCGCTGCCGGGCGATTCTCCGCGATCCGCAGGCAACAACAAAAGGAGCCGTATCGTCGGCTCCCTAGAATGGCAAATTTAAGCTTCCAGCGCGAACAGCATGCGGCTGTGGTATTTCAACTTCTCGTCGATATCGGCGATCCGGCGGGCGTCCAGCGTCTGATTGCGGATGTCGAGCAGCTCGTTGACCGCTCCGCGCAACCTCTCGATCTCGCCTTCGACCGAGACCAACTTGAACTTAGCTTCCAACGCTCCTGCCGTGTCCCGGTGCTCGAACACCGTGCGCAAGTTGTTGCCGCTGCATTCCACGATTCGGACGACGGCTCCCCGTATATAGTGATAAACCATCGTAAATCCAGGATAAATCCGATTGACTACCGCATCTCCTTTGAAGGACGATACGAGCTTGCGCAGTACATTATTCAAATTCGGTTGAACGACACGGCAAGTGAGAACGCAACGAAACTGACCATTCATTCTCTCGAACGTCAAGCGGATCGTTTCTCCGCCCGCATCGTCTCCTAGCACGACCTCATGATTGCCGTTATCCAACACGAACACTTGCATCTTCAGCTGTTGGAGCTCGCAAAGAGAGATCAATTTCGGCATTTCGGATTCCGGAAGTACAAAGCTGGCGTTCACATACTCCGTGGCTACCCGTTGAGCCATAAAATCTCCTCAATTCCATTGTGTTGCAAATTGTGAAACCGTCTTGCTAAGTCTTATTATACCGGATTCACAACCTTGTTTCTTGCCGCCGAGTCTCGATTTTTCCGTAAAAAACGCTCAAAAAACGATTCCTCACCCGATCCAGCCAAACTTTTACCCGTTATCCTCGGTTTCCTGCGCGAGTTTAGGGGGTTCAGAGGGGGATTTCATCGTCATATCTGCCGATTGCGCGATAATGCTCCATAAATCATCTCTTCCTTGACCCGTTTCGGAGGAAAAGAGGACAAGCGGAACATGGCCCGGCATGCCGAGCGTCTGGCGGATCATCTTCGAATGCTTCGGCCACTGGGAACGAGATACTTTATCGGTCTTCGTGGCCACGACGCACATGGGGATGCCGTAATGGGACAGCCAGGCGTACATGTTCTGATCCTCCGCGGATGGCGGATGGCGGAAGTCCACGAGCTGGAGCACGAGCTTGAGCGGCTCCCGGTCGCGCAAATACTTCTCGACCATCTTGCCCCATGCTTGACGTTGGGACTTGGACACCTTCGCATAACCGTAACCGGGAAAATCGACATAGTAAAGCACGCCGGCTTCGCTGGTCACCTTATAATAATTCAGCGTCTGCGTCTTGCCCGGCTGCGCGCTCGTGCGCGCCAGATTGCGTCTGAGCAGCATCTTGTTGATGAGCGATGACTTCCCTACGTTGGAGCGGCCGGCCAAGGCAATCTCCGGCAAACCGTCCGCCGGATATTGATCAGGGCCGACCGCGCTAATGACAAACTCGCTTTGATTGATTTTCATCTTGACCGACTTCTCCCATCAGTGAGTACCTAACGGCGGCGTATCCTCCGGTTTTTCGTTCGCTTGCACGAACGGCTTGCCCTGCAGATTGTCGTCGCCTTCATCCGCCGCGAGCGCGAACTTCCCGAACGCGTCGGACAACGCGTGGCGAAGGACTTCGTCCATATGCGCTACCGGCACGAAAGTCAGGTCGGCGCGCACGCTTTCGGGAACGTCGCGCAAGTCGCGCTCGTTGTCCTTCGGTATAATCACCTTCTTGATGCCCGCTCGGTGCGCCGCCAGCGACTTCTCCTTCAGCCCGCCGATCGGCAGCACGCGACCTCTCAGCGTAATTTCGCCCGTCATCGCGACCATGCGGGACACGGTGCGGTTCGTGAGGGCGGAGATGAGCGCGGTCGCCATCGTAATGCCCGCGGAAGGGCCGTCCTTCGGGATGGCTCCTTCCGGAATATGAATATGAATATCGTTCTTCTCATGGAACTGAGAATCGATCGCCAGCTCCTTCGCGCGGCTGCGCGTATAGCTGAACGCCGCTTGCGCCGATTCCTTCATGACGTCGCCCAACTTGCCCGTCAGCGTCAGCTTGCCGGTGCCCGGCATGACGGTAACCTCGATGACGAGCGTGTCCCCGCCGACTTCCGTCCAGGCGAGCCCCGTAACGGCGCCGATCTGGTCTTCCTGCTCGGCCATGCCGTAGCGGAACTTGGAAGGCCCGAACAGCTCCTTCAGCTTCGCCAGGTCGACGACATACGGAGCGGCTTCCGGATCCGAGACGATCGCTTTGGCCGCCTTGCGGCATATCGAGGCCAGCTGCTGCTCCATGTTGCGGACGCCGGATTCGCGCGTATATTCGCGGATGAGCGCGAGCAGCGCGTCCGGTTCGAGTACGAGCTGCTCCGGTTCGAGACCGTGATCCCGCATCTGCTTAGGCAGCAGGTGGCGCTCGGCGATCTGCTGTTTCTCGAGCTCGGTATAGCCCGGAATATACAGCAGCTCCATCCGGTCGAGCAACGGTCTGGGGATATTGTGAACGACGTTCGCCGTCGTCACGAACATGACGTTGGACAAGTCGTACGGCAACTCGATGTAATGGTCGCTGAACGTGGCGTTCTGCTCCGGATCGAGCACTTCGAGCAGCGCCGACGAAGGGTCGCCCCTGAAGTCCATCGCCATCTTATCGATCTCGTCGAGCAAGAACACGGGATTCGCCGATCCCGCGGTGCGCATCCCTTGAATGATGCGTCCCGGCATCGCTCCTACGTACGTCCGGCGATGACCACGGATTTCGGCTTCGTCGCGGACGCCGCCGAGCGAGATCCGCACGAATTCGCGCCCTAGCGATTTGGCGATGGAGCGCGCCAGCGACGTCTTGCCGACGCCCGGCGGCCCGACGAGGCACAGAATCGGCCCCTTCAGCTTCTTGACGAGCTTCTGCACCGCCAAGTATTCGAGGACGCGTTCCTTCGGCTTGTCGAGCCCGAAATGCTCCGCCTCGAGTATCGATTCGGCTTTAGCAATATCGAGATCGTCCTCGGTCATCTTCATCCACGGAAGCGCAAGCAGCCATTCCACGTACGTGCGGATGACCGCGCCCTCCGCGGACGCCGCCGGCATTTTCTCCAGACGGTCGATCTCCTTCTCGACTTTAGCGGCGATTTTCTCGGGCAGCTCGGCTTCGGCCAGTTGGTTGCGAAGCTCTTCGACTTCTCCCGCGCGGCCTTCCTTCTCTCCGAGCTCTTTCTGGATCGCCTTCATTTGCTCGCGAAGGTAATACTCCTTCTGCGTCTTTTCCATCTGTTTCTTGACGCGCTGGCTGATTTTCCGCTCGAGCTCGAGCACCTCGCGCTCGTTGTTCAGGAAATCGAGCAGCTTCTCGAGCCGCGGACGGACTTCGACGGTCTCGAGAATTTCTTGCTTGTCCTTGATTTTGAGCGACAGGTGACTCGTGATGACGTCCACCAGCCGTCCCGGCTGATCGATATCCGATACGGCGGCAAGCGTCTCCGGCGTAACCTTCTTGGACAGATTGATATAATGTTCGAATTGGCTTAGCACCGCGCGCATGAGGGCATCCAACTCCGAATCGTTGGATTGCCCTTCATTCAGCTCGTGAGTCAGCACCTCGTAGAAATTGTCATTCGGCAAGTATTGCTCGATTTCGGCCCGGCTTACGCCCTCGACGAGAACGCGGATCGTGCCGTTCGGCAGCTTGAGCATTTGCCTGACCTTGGCGATCGTACCTACGCGGTAAATATCCTCCTGAGTAGGTTCTTCGATATTAACCTCCGACTGGGAGCAGAGCAGGATCATGTGATCGTCGATCATGCATTGCTCCAGCGCTTTGACCGACTTCTCGCGGCCTACGTCCAGATGCAGCACCATGCTTGGGTAGACGAGCAGCCCGCGCAAGGGCAACAGTGGAATGGAGCGACTTTTCTGTTTGCCGGTTCCCATGATTGGGCACCTCCTCGAAGGATCTGGAGCTAGTTAAATCTTTCGTCATTGTACCAAATGTATTCGCTCGCCGCAAAAATGAACACCCAGTTGCTGGAAGCCGCGCCGACCGTTATCCCCTTAGCTCAGGAGCCGTCGGCGGCCCGGCGACGGATATTAGCGGCGTGTGAGGACGCTATTGCCGCGCGTCGGCGTGGTTTTGCGATTTAGCGGCGTAGGGGGCCTCTATTACCGCGCGTCGGCGTGTTTTGGCGATTTAGCGGCGTGGGAGGCCTCTATTGCTACACGTCGGCGCATTTATGCGAATTAGCGGCGTGGGAGGACGCTAATGCTGCGCGTCGGCGTGTTTTGGCGATTTAGCGGCGTGGGGGGACGCTATTGCCGCGCGTCGGCGTGTTTTTGCGAATTAGCGGAGTGTGAGGACGCTATTGCCGCGCGTCGGCGTGTTTTTGCGATTTAGCGGTGTGTGAGGACGCTATTGCCGCGCGTCGGCGCATTTATACGATTTAGCGGCGTGTGAGGACGCTATTGCCAAGCGTCGACGCATTTATGCGATTTAGCGGCGTGTGAGGACGCTATTACCGCGCGTCGGCATGTTTTTGCGATATAGCGGCGCGTGGTGCCGCTATTGCCGCGCGTCGGCGTGTTTTTGCGATTTAGCGGCGTAGGAGGCCTCTATTGCCGCGCGTCGGCGTGGTTTTGCGATTTAGCGGAGTGTGAGGACGCTATTACCGCGCGTCGGCGTGGTTTTGCGATTTAGCGGCGTGGGAGGACGCTATTGCCGCGCGTCGGCGTGTTTTTGCGATTTAGCGGCGTATGAGGACGCTATTGCCGCGCGTCTGCGTGTTTTGGCGATTTAGCGGCGTGTGAGGACGCTATTGCCGCGCGTCGGCGCATTTATACCGATTTAGCGGCGTGTGAGGACGCTATTGCCGCGCGTCGGCGCATTTATACGATTTAGCGGCGTGTGAGGACGCTATTGCCAAGCGTCGACGCATTTATGCGATTTAGCGGCGTGTGAGGACGCTATTGCCGCGCGTCGGCGTGTTTTTGCGAATTAGCGGCGTGGGGGGACGCTATTGCCGCACGTCGGCGTGTTTTGGCGATTTAGCAGCGTGGGAGGCCTCTATTGCCGCGCGTCGGCGTGTTTTTGCGATTTAGCGGCGTAGGAGGACGCTATTGCCGCGCGCCGGCGCATTTATACGATTTAGCGGCGTGTGAGGACGCTATTACCACGCATCGGAAGCCATACTAGCTGCAGCATCGGACGCAAAAAAGCGACGCCGAAGTGACCTTCGGACCGCCGCCCTTCATTTACCCTTTATCGCTCTCCGTAAACTTCGCGCCGGCGTGCAGCACGGAACCCGCGGGAGCCGCCGCGAACGCGTCCGCGGCGACCGGATGCTCGGCGATCTGCCACTCGGCGTCCGCGTGGATCATATGCTCGCCGAACACGTGGCGGAACACTTCTTCGATCCGGTCGACGGGAATCACCTTGACGCCTTCGAGCCCCTCGAAGATCGCCTGCCAGTTCTCCTTCGGGATAAGCACAGTCTCCGCGCCAGCCTGCAGCGCGGCTTCGACCTTCGCGATCACGCCGCCGACAGGCTTGACGCCTCCGTGAATGCTTACCTCGCCGGTCATCGCCAGTTTGTTGTCGACGGGCTGGCGAAGGAGCGCCGATGCGATCGCCACCGCCATCGCGACCCCTGCGGACGGACCGTCCACCGGCGTGCCGCCCGGAAAGTTAATGTGCAGGTCGAAATTCTCCGGCTGGAAGCCGTTGCGCCGCAGAATCGTCATCACGTTGTCGAGCGAGCCCTTCGCCATGCTTTTGCGCCGAAGCGTGCGCTGCCCGCCGCCGAGCTCTTCTTCCTCCACGACGCCGGTAATGGTGTATTGGCCGCGTCCATGATGCGCCGGGATCGCCGTTACTTCGATTTCGAGCAGCGCCCCCATGCTCGGGCCGTACACCGCCAATCCGTTGACCAAGCCGATTTGCGGCTTCGCGGGAACTTTGCGCTCCGGCCGTGGCGGAAGCTGGCTGCTATTGACGACCCATTCGATGTCGGAAGCGTTAAGCTCGTCGCGACTTTCCGATAAAGCGAGGCCTGCGGCCAGCTGAATAATATTGACCGCTTCCCGGCCGTTCGTGGCGTACCGTTTCACGACCTCGATCGTTTCCACGCTAGGCGCAAACCCGATTTTCTGAATGGCGTTCTCCGCGATTTGTCCGATCTCGTCCGGCAGGAGCGGCCGGAAGAACACTTCCATGCATCGGCTTCTCAAAGCCGGCGGCAGCTCCCCGGGAGAGCGGGTCGTCGCTCCGACCAGCCTGAAGTCTGCTGGCAGCCCGTTCTGAAAAATATCGTGGATGTACATCGGGATATTCGTATCTTCCGCATGATAATAAGCGCTCTCCAAATACACTTTGCGGTCCTCGAGAACCTTAAGCAGCTTATTCAGTTGAATCGGATGCAGCTCGCCGATCTCGTCGATGAACAGAATGCCGCCGTGCGCCTTCGTCACCGCGCCCGGCTTCGGCTGCGGTATGCCTGCGACGCCCATCGCGCCTGCGCCCTGATAGATCGGATCGTGCACGGAGCCGATCAGCGGGTCGGCGATGCCGCGTTCGTCGAAACGCGCCGTCGTCGCGTCGATCTCCGTAAACTTCGCTTCGGACCGGAAGGGGGAAAGCTTGTTTTTCTTCGCTTCCTCTAAGATAACGCGGGCTGCGGCGGTTTTGCCGACTCCGGGAGGGCCGTAGACGAGAACGTGCTGCGGGTTGCTGCTGCACAGAGCCGCCTTCAGCGCGCGAAGCCCTTCCTTCTGGCCGACGATGTCGGCAATCGATACCGGCCTCGTCTTCTCGGAGAGCGGCTTCGTCAGGGAGATCGAGCGAAGCTTGCGAAGCTTATCCATCTCCTTGCGCGACTCGCGATCGACCGCGCTGCGGTTGCTCTTCTGGTTGCGCAGCAAGTTCCAAAAATAAATGCCGATTACGACGGCAAAAAAAACTTGAACGAGCATCAGGATCGAGCTTAAAGTCATGTAAACCTGTCCTCCCCAATCGAGCTAATCTTATGCCTTTGGATGGCAACAAAAAAAATCCGGCCTTCGGGCTATACTTGGTAGTATTGCCCGAAAACCGGAAGGAATAACCGCTATTCGCCGACAAACATTCGCTAAATCTCCAGCAGCTCGCGGATATCTTCCTCCGTCAAAGTCGATATCGCCGCGTCCCCCGATTGGATCACTTCGTCGATCAGATCTTTTTTCCGTTGCTGCAGCTCCAGCATTTTCTCCTCGATCGTCCCTTGCGCGACAAGCTTGATCACTTGCACGACGTTCTTCTGCCCGATTCGGTGCGCCCGGTCCGCCGCCTGCTGCTCGACCGCCGGATTCCACCACAGATCGAATAGCACGACCGTATCCGCGCCGGTCAAGTTCAAGCCGGTCCCGCCGGCCTTTAACGAGATGAGGAAAATTTCCTTCGCCCCGTCGTTGAACTGCTGGCACATCTCAATGCGCTGCTGGGCCGGCGTCGAGCCGTCCAAATAGAAATACGACAGCTCCCTCTCGTCAAGCTGCGAACGGATGATGCTTAGCATCGACGTGAATTGCGAGAAAATCAGCATGCGCTTGCGGCCGCCCTGGCACTCCTCTACGATCTCCATCAGCTGCTCCAGCTTTCCGGACGTACCCTCGTACCCTTCGATGAACAGAGCGGGGTGACAACAAAGCTGTCTGAGCCTCGTGAGCCCGGCCAATATTTTCATCCGGCTTCTTTGGAAGCCGTCCTGCGCCAGATCCTTCGCGATATCGCTCTGCAGGCGTTCCAGGTAAGCGAGATACAGCTGCTTCTGCTCGAGGGACAGCTCCGAGGGTTGCACGCTCTCGATTTTGTCCGGCAGCTCCTTCAGCACTTCGCTCTTCAGCCTGCGCAGAATGAAAGGCTTTATGATTCTGGCGATTTTGTCCCGGGGAAGATCCGAGAACGCCTTTCTTCCTCCGAACAAACCGGGGAAAATGACGTCGAAGATCGACCAAAGCTCGTCGAGAGAGTTCTCGATCGGCGTTCCCGTTAAGGCGAAGCGTTGGGAGGCATGGATTCGGCGAACGGCATGGGCCGTCAGCGAAGCGTGGTTTTTGATCGCCTGGGCTTCATCCAGGAACATGGCCCGGAACCGCTGTTTCTCATACCGCTCGATATCACGGCGCAATAGCGGATAAGACGTAATCCAGACGTCGGCCGCCGATAGGTCTTCCATCATTTCGGCGCGTTCTTGACGATCGCCCGCCGCGACGACCGTTCTGACGTTAGGAGCGAATTTCTTGAATTCCCGCTCCCAGTTATAAATCAGCGATGCGGGCGAGACGATAAGCACGGGCTTCCTGTCGGCATTCTCCTCGTCCCCCGAGGAAGGCTCTTGCAGCTCCGACACGATATAGGCGATGCTCTGAACCGTCTTCCCAAGCCCCATATCGTCGGCCAGAATGCCGCCCAGGCCATAGTAAGACAGCGTCTTGAGCCATTGAAAGCCGTATTTCTGATAGTCGCGAAGCACAGGATCTAGCTCCTGCGGCACTTCGAAATCCAAGTTGTCCGGATTGCGAAGATTGTCCCACAGCTTGCGCAAAGACCTGCCGAGCTGTACGCCCGGGGTCGCGCCGAACCGATCCATGAGCTGAAAGCTGCGAACGGCCGGCATCCGAAGACGGTTGCCGCTCATCTCCGGCCTCGCAAGATCAAGCTCGTCGAACAAGCGATGGATCTCCTTGAAGCTGTCCTGCTCCAAGGACATGTACGCGCCGGCCGACGTCCGATAATATTTCTTCTTCTCCACCAAATTGCGCAGCAGTCGCTGGATTTCTTCCGTGTCCATGCCTTCCATGTCGAACGAAACTTCGAGCCATTCGGTATGGGCGTCGACGTCCAATCGGGCTTTGGGCCGATATTCTTCCGTTCGCATCATGTCCCTGACCGCCTCGGTCGAGTAAATCTCGACGTCGTTAGCCAGCAGCGGAAGCAGCACGAACAGAAAGTCATAGATGTCGTCTTCTTGGTCCAAGTACACTTGTCTGCCATTAAACTTGAACGCGGCCCGCTCGATCAGCGACATGATCCGATGCTCGCGTTCGATGTCCCGCATGAGGATCACGTCGGGATTGTTCATCTGCGATTGGAGCTGCGGCAGCGGACGAATGATGATGTCGTCATACACGTATTCGAGACTTGCTTGCAGCTTATTATCCTCGAAATCGATATGCATCTTCGCTTGCAGAGGCGGATTTACGATCCGGTCGGCGATCTGCGGCGATATGCGCACGTCCATCATCGGCTTTAGTCCTCGAACGACGCGTTCGAGAAAAGGCTCCAGCTGATCCCGCTGAATGAGCAGCCGCGTCCGAGACTCGTAATGGAACATCCGTTTGATCTCGGCCATGCGCTTCAACTGCTCGCCGTCCGCCTCGAACAACATGCCGTTCACGACCGCCGTCCCATAATTTTCGAGGAAAATCGCATGTTTGAGCCCTTCGAATTCAAGCTGATAGCCCGCTTCTCCCGCTCTGTTCAACTGAGCATGGAGCGGCAACGGACCCGTCATGGCCTTCATCCGTCCGCCATTGCCCATTTTATCCTCGTATGTCAGCCTCACTTGCTCGACAAGAGGCAGCATGCGCCCCCAGATCGCCGGAGGAATCATCAAGATCCTCTCCTCACGATGCGAATACGAGGAGAACGAATGAAACAAATCTTTATAGATTTCTTCCGCTCGCATCGCTTCGATCATCAAGCGGATGAATTGTTCGTCGGCGGGTTTGAAGACGTGCTCGAGCGGATCGTAAGTGAAATGCTTCGCGAACACCATCGGATTGCGATTATCGACGTTGTTCAGAAAATCTTTCATCCGCTGCACGATATAGAGGCGGGAGACGCCGATTTTCATCGTGACGGCCAGCATCGGGCGACTTGAAAAGCCTTGCATCACCCGGCAAGCGAACTCGACGTCCAGCTCTTGGGTTTGCTCTGGAATCGCATCATCTTCCAATTGCAACTCGGACTGGCGAGACAAGTCGCGATCGAACAAGTAAATGACCTGTTTGGTCAATTGCGAATCGCGATCGGTAATCGCGATAGACTGCGCGGACTCGTCATCCGTCGTATCCTTGGCCATCGTAAGCAAGACGGCAGCGATATGCGGACAATACGCCCCGGACGCCGCGTACGGATCGCATGAGCAAGAAGCCTCGATCTCATGGGCTCCGCCCCATACGATCTCGACTTCCTCTCGTTTGTTCGTATTCGATTTCACGATCGCGGTAACGCCGCCGAAGGCCGTATCAGCTTTAAGGGAGCCGACTTGGCCCCCTCGAAGCATCACTTCCCCTTGCCTCGTTACCGCTTCCGTGCAAAGTCGCTCTACGGTCGTACGATCGAGCTGAAACTTAACCTGTTCCCTATTGCTCGCCATCTAAGTATCAACCCGCATTTCTTTGTTACATTTAATCGCGCGACTCGCGCAAGAACGTTGTCTTAGTGTTTGCGTCCCGGGATTTCTCCGGTTTCCGTGTAGGCGGCGACGATATGGTCGATCTCTTTCTTCAGTTCGGAGACGAGATCGGCTTCGGGTACTTTGCGGATCATTTCGCCATAACGGAACAGCATGCCTTCTCCGCGCGCTCCCGCGATGCCGATGTCCGCTTCGCGCGCCTCTCCCGGCCCGTTAACCGCGCAGCCAAGGACGGATACTTTGATCGGTACCTTCAGCTTCGATAAGTACTCCTCTACCTCGTTCGCCACCGCGAACAAGTCGATATCCAATCTTCCGCACGTCGGGCAAGAAATTAACGTAGGCGCATCGGTAATAAGCCCGAATACCTTAAGCAGCTCGCGCGCCACTTTGATCTCTTCCACGGGATCCGCGCTCAGCGAGATGCGCATCGTGTTCCCGATTCCATGGTTAAGCAACACGCCTAGTCCGGCCGCGCTCTTCACCGTGCCGGAGAACAGCGTGCCCGCTTCCGTAATGCCCAGATGGAGCGGATAGCGAATGACTTCCGCCGCCTTCGTGTATGCCTCGATCGCCATCGGCACATCGGATGCTTTAAGGGAAACGATAATATCGTGAAAATCAAGCTCTTCCAGTATGCCGATATGGTACAAGGCGCTCTCTACCATCGCGTCCGCCGTTGGATAGCCGTACTTCTCGAGCAAATGGTTCTCGAGCGACCCCGCGTTGACCCCGATCCGAATCGGCACGCTCCGCTCCTTGCACGCTTTAACGACCGCTTCGACTTTCTCGCGGCGGCCGATATTGCCCGGATTAATGCGCACTTTATCGATGCCGTTCTCGATGGCCATCAACGCGAGACGATAGTCGAAGTGGATGTCAGCGACGAGAGGGATGCTGATCTGGCGCTTGATCTCCTTGATCGCTTCCGCGGCTTCTTTATTGTTGACCGTAACCCGAACGATTTGGCAACCCGCTTCCTCCAGTCGCTTAATCTCCGCGACCGTAGCGGCAACGTCGGCCGTCTTCGTCGTGCACATGCTCTGCAATATTACTTGATTGTTGCCGCCGATCGTTAAATTCCCCACGCGAACGGCGACCGTATCGGTACGTTTGTACATCTTAAGAATCTCCCCTGTATAAGCTAAATCCACCCCGATTGATTACTCGGGGTGGAACCGGCGATTAAGGCGAACGCCGAGTAGTCGATAACCGTATCGGCTTTCGTCCTGCTCCCATCATGCTTTGCGTTACGCGCTCTCTTCTTTTTTCTTGCCTTTCTTGGTCGTGAGCTCCGGCGCCAGCTTTTCCTTAATGACCTTCTCGGTCACGAGGCAGTTGACGACGTCGTCGCGCGAAGGCACTTCGTACATGACGTCCAGCATGACGCCCTCGATGATGGCGCGAAGTCCGCGCGCGCCCGTGTTCCGCTTGATCGCTTCGCGTGCGATCGCTTCGAGCGCTCCGCCGTCGAACTCAAGCTTGACGTTGTCCATCTCGAGCAGCTTCTGGTACTGCTTAACCAGCGCATTCTTCGGTTCGGACAGGATGCGCACGAGCGCAGCCTCGTCAAGCGGTTCCAGCGTGGAGATCACGGGAAGACGACCGACGAATTCCGGAATGAGCCCAAATTTGAGCAAATCTTCCGGTTGGGCCAGCGACAAGTATTCGCCCGGCTTCATGTCTTTCTGCCCTTCGAGGGCGGAGCTGAAGCCGATGACTTTCTTGCCGATCCGGCGCTTGATGATCTGTTCCAGACCGTCGAACGCGCCGCCGCAGATGAACAGGATGTTCGTCGTATCGATCTGGATGAACTCTTGATGCGGATGCTTGCGTCCGCCTTGCGGAGGAACGGAAGCGACCGTGCCTTCAAGAATCTTGAGCAACGCTTGTTGTACGCCTTCTCCCGATACGTCGCGAGTAATCGAAGGATTCTCGGATTTACGGGCGACTTTATCGATCTCGTCGATGTAGATAATGCCGCGTTCGGCCTTCTCCACGTCGTAATCGGCAGCTTGGATCAGCTTAAGCAGAATGTTCTCGACGTCTTCGCCGACGTAACCGGCTTCCGTCAGGGAAGTCGCGTCCGCGATCGCGAACGGGACGTTAAGAATCTTAGCCATCGTCTGCGCGAGCAGCGTCTTGCCGGACCCGGTAGGACCTACAAGCATGATGTTGCTCTTCTGAAGCTCGACTTCTTCGATCTTCGTCTGCGAGTTAATGCGCTTGTAATGGTTGTACACCGCTACGGAGAGCGATTTCTTCGCTTGCTCTTGGCCGATGACGTACTGATCGAGAATATTGCGGATGTCTTTCGGCTTCGGAATATCCTTCATATCGAGCTCTTCTTCGTGTCCGAGCTCCTCTTCGACGATCTCCGTACACAGCTCGATGCATTCATCGCATATATAGACACCCGGACCGGCTACCAGCTTGCGAACCTGATCCTGGGATTTGCCGCAGAACGAGCATTTCAATTGACCCTTCTCGTCGCTAAATTTAAACATGTAAACCCTCCTTTGAAAAACGGCTGTAACCGCGCTCTAAGCGCTAGTCGCAACAGGTGTAGTAATAACGCGGTCGACCAATCCATATGCAACGGCTTCTTCCGCACTCATGAAGTTATCGCGATCGGTATCGCGCTCAATCTTCTCGTACGGTTGGCCGGTACGTTCAACGTAAATGCGGTTGAGCTTCTCTTTTGTCTTGACGATCCAATCGGCGTGGATCTTAATGTCGGATGCCTGACCTCTTACCCCGCCGAGCGGTTGATGGATCATGATCTCGCTGTTCGGAAGCGCGAAGCGTTTGCCCGGCGCGCCTGCGGTCAGCAAGAGCGAGCCCATGCTGGCAGCCATGCCGACGCAGATCGTGGATACGTCCGGTTTGATGAACTGCATCGTATCGTAGATTCCCATTCCGGCAGTAACCGACCCGCCGGGAGAATTGATGTACAAGTGAATATCCTTTTCAGGATCTTCCGCCGCCAAGAAAAGCAGTTGGGCAATGACGAGATTGGCAACATCGTCGTCAATCGCGCTTCCGAGAAAAATAATCCTGTCTTTCAAGAGCCTAGAGTAAATGTCGTACGACCGCTCTCCGCGATTCGTCTGCTCGACGACCATAGGTACCAGCATGCAACCAACCTCTTTTCTGAATGGACTTCCAATCTCGGTAATATTCTAACACGTTCAAATCCGAATGTCATGTTGACAAGCGCCTGCTTGAGTTGCGCCAAGCCGACTTGCCGCGCCTCGGACCGTACGCGGGGTGAAAAATAAGGCACGCGGGTTTCACGTGCCTTATCTTATCGCTTGATGCTGTAAATTTATTCGGATTTGCTTTGCTCGATCAGGAACTTAACCGCCTTGCGAACTTTAAGGTCGGAGGCGAGGCTCTCCAAGTAACCGTTCGAAGCAAAGATGTTGCGAAGCTCGTCGGCAGAACGGTTGTACATCTTGGACAGGTTCTGCAGCTCTTCTTCCATGTCCGCGTCGGACACTTCGAAGCCTTCGACTTTAGCGATTTCCTCGAGAACCAAGTTGTTGCGAACGCGCTTCTCGGCGTCGGACTTCATTTGTTCCCGCAAGGCAGCTTCGTCTTGACCGCTGAATTGGAAGTACAATTGAAGGTTCATGCCTTGCATCCGCAAGCGGTTTTCGAAATCCTTAAGCATGTTGTCGATTTCGTTATTGATGAGCACTTCAGGCACTTCAAGTTCTGCGCCTTCGGAAGCTTTGTCCACGACCGCGTTCTCGCGAACCGTTTCCAATTCTTTCGCTTTGCGCTCTTGGAGTTTGCTCGTCAAATCGGCTTTGTATTCGTCCAGCGTGTCGAACTCGCTGACGTCTTTCGCGAACTCGTCGTCAAGCGCAGGCAAGTTCTTGCGTTTGAGCTCGTTCAATTTGACTTTGAACACGACCGGCTTACCGGCCAAGTTCTCGGCATGGTAGTTCTCCGGGAACGAAACTTCGATGTCCTTCTCTTCGGCGATGTTGAGGCCGACGACTTGATCTTCGAAGCCGGGGATAAAGGAACCGGAACCGAGCTCGAGCGTGTGGTTCTCGCCTTTGCCGCCTTCGAACGGAACGCCTTCCAAGAAGCCTTCGAAATCGATCACCGCGTGGTCGCCGAGCTGAGCAGGACCTTCGTCGACGACGACAAGTTCCGCATGGCGCTGTTGGAGACGGTTAAGTTCGGCGTTGATCTCTTCTTCGCCGACGCTCGCGTCTTCCGCGGGAACGACTAGGCCTTTGTACTCGCCTAGCTTCACTTCCGGTTTAACGGTAACTTTAGCTTTGAACTTGAACGCTTGTCCTCTGCCGAATTGCTCGACGTCGATATCGGGACGGTCGATCGGCTCGATGCCCGTGTCTTCGACGGCTTTCGTGTACACTTCCGGCAACAGAATATCGATTGCGTCTTGGTACAAGCTTTCGATGCCGAAACGGGCTTCGAAAATACCGCGCGGCACTTTGCCTTTGCGGAATCCAGGTACGTTCACCTTCTGAACGACTTTGCGAAACGCTTTATCCAATGCGGACGCGACTTGCTCTGCATCGACCTCGACTTCAAGGACCCCGATGTTCTTCTCTATTTTTTCCCAATTAGCTTTCATATTATGCTTTCCCCTCCGTAGCTTCTTGCCGCGATCATGCGACCATGACATAAACCATTCCATTATAAAACAACATTGACCGCCATTCAAGAAAAACCTATAAGCTAAGATTTCCGGGGCTCCAACGCATACTGCCGCAGCCACCTTAACGCCTGCTCATATCGGAATCGCAGCTCGGCCGTGATCCCGTATTGCTCTCTAATCCATTCGTCGTTCAGCTTGCCTTGCAGCTTCTCGAGCAGCAACTGATGGAGGGCCGCCGCCCACAAATCGGATGCGCTGTCGGCGTCGTCGATCATGCTTCTATACGTCGAAGTTCCGTACGCGGATTGCACGCATTCCTTCCACATCTCTTCCGCGAAATAGCTGAGCGTCGGATCCGATACTTCCGCCGCTTGATGGACTCGATCCAGCACTTGATGAACGCCGGGAGGAAACTCGGAGAACGACATCGGCGTATCCCCCGCGTCCACGCTCAAGCTCTCGCCGTCTCTCCAGAGCGTCACCGGTCCGGCGCATCCCTGTTTCCTAAGCGCCTGCAGCGCTTTGAACTGGATCGAGGGCAAATACGGCTCTCTTGCCAACCATTGCTTCAGCGCGTTCTCGATATCCGGATGTTCCACGTGCATGAGTTGGCCGAGAGCAAGCAATTGCTGTTCGGGATCGTCAACGTTGTAAAGCGATGCAAGGAGCTTAGGTATGTAATCGACGTCTGACTGGGCGCGGCCTTGAACTTTGCGCTTCAGCCAATCTTCCTCTTGCTCGTCTTCTTCGTCGTCTTCCGCTCCGAATCCGTTCGGGGCGATACCATAAACGGCTTCCGGGAACGCGGCGTCCAACCAGCCGAGGAGCGCTTGCCATTCCGTGTGATGGCGCTCCGCTTCGCCTCGGCATTGAAGCAGAAACTCGAGCAAACCTTTAGCGTCGCCGTAACGCTCCGTCTCTAACATCTTGGTCAATTGAATCTGATAGTAGTCAAGCGTCTTCGGAAATAAGACGAGATTATCTTTATGTTGCTCCGTCATGGGGCTATCCCCCTTCCAAGCCGCGACCGCGGCCATCTCCGTTCATCGCATTATAGCACGAACGGCATGGCAAATGGAAAGGAAGCGAAGCGCGCGACCGGCGTGGTCACATCGGATGCCGGCATCCCGCGGCTTAAATCCGGCTTACCGGACGCGACGCCAAGATCCGATCGAGCGCGAACGTGCGATAGGCGTGCTTGACCGTGTCGAACCCCTTCAACATCCCATGTTCGACTTGCCGGACGCTGATCTGCCTCTGCGTAATATTCCCCTTGCTGTCCTGATAAATGAGCTCGACAATCCGACCGACGCTTCTCTCGATCGACATTGGATTCGCCTCCGTACGGGAACATTTGTTCCATTATATAACGAACATGCGTTCTTATCAAGCCGAGAGTACCGAACCTAAAGACCTATTAAAATTATCAAAAATGTAGCGAAGGTTACAGAAATCGTCACTTTTTGAGTGTTACACTTCCTATAGACAAAAAAGATAGGATGGATAAACCCTATGCTCATATTGCCCGTTGAAAAAGTAGTAAACGGAGATTTGCTGGGACGCGGCATTTACTCTCCGGACGGCCGCCTCATGTTAAAGGAAGGCGTGGCTTTAAACGAGAAGCTCATCGAAGGAATCAAGCGATTGGGCCAAAAATATATTTTCGTAGAGCTAACGGCGCATCGCGCTTCGGAAAACAGCGATTTAAATAAGATCAGCCATCTCATGAATCTCACGGAAGAAATCCTCCAGCAAATTTTTCAAGCGGTTCGCCAATTGAACAACATTCCCGTTCGCCCCTTATTGGAATGGGCAGACCACGTTACGGAAGTTTTCGCGAACGACTCCGATCTGACCATGAGTACCAAAGACCTATCGACCGATCCTGCCGAACTGATTTCCCATAGCCTTAACGTATGCTTCCTCTCCCTAATAACCGCCAAGACGCTCGGCTACAACAAAAAACAGCTGGAGGAAGTCGCGATCGGAAGCCTGCTTCACGACATCGGACTCGTGCTGCCCCATGACGGCTCGCTGATGATGCATCATCCGATCATCGGCTACGATATGCTGAAGAAAGTGAAAGGCATTCCCGACGGCGCGCTCAGGATCGTGCTCCAGCATCACGAGCAAATCGACGGACACGGGTTTCCGTTCGGAATCAGTTATTCGAATTGCAACGAAGCGGCGCAGATCTGCGGCGTCGCCAGCGACTTCGATTATTTTATGAACGACAAGACGGCATCGCGGCTTCCCGCGGAAGGAATCGACATGGTCATGTCGAAAATAGATACATCCTGCTCCTATGCGGTTGCAAGAGCCTTCATCAAAACTTTCCAGCCTTATCCCGTAGGTACGATGGTCGCGCTGACCGGCGGACTGACGGGACGGGTGACCGCGATCAACAAAGCGAATCCAAGCAGACCGGTCATCGTGCTGGACCGTTGCAACACGAAGGTCGATCTCATGGCGCATACGACGTTCCAGATCGAAAAAGTTCTTATGTACGATTCAATTGGAGGGTGAGAATATTGCCGATCGATCGTCAGAAGCTGCAGTCTTCGATTCCGTTTTTCCGCGAGATCGATCCTGTACTTCTGGACCGCATGGCCCCCTACATCCATCAGAAAACGTACCGCAAAGGCGAACTCATCTTCCTCGAAGGGGATTACGGCGACGAAATCTTCTTCATACGCAGCGGCTCCGTCAGCATCTATACGTTCGATAAGTCGAAGAAAGTCATACTCGCCTTCCTCCACGAGGGCGAGTATTTCGGCGAGATGGCCATGATGAAGCCCGGACTCGTTCGATCGGCGACCGCGGAATGTCTCGTGCAGACGAAGCTGTATATTCTGCGCAGGAACGATTTCCAGACGCTGATCGAGCAGGACCGCAACATTGCGTTCCAATTATTAGACTACACGATGGAGAGATTGCGCCGGGCGAATCAGCAAATCTACGACCTGACCTTCCTGAATGTCAGAACGCGTATCGTCAAGCGGCTGCTCCTATTGGCGGAGCCTGGCCTGTCGCAAGGGGCGAACGAATATACGATGCCGCTCAAAATCACGCATCAGCAGTTGGCCGAGATGGTCGGGGCGGTACGCGAGACCGTATCCAAAGTGCTGCAGGAGCTGCAGGACGAGGGCGTCATCCAAATCCACGACCGGCACATCAGACTGAACGACGTCGGCGGACTGCGCGCCAGAATCGAGATGGAAGGCTGAACCGCGAAATGATTTTATGCCAATTACAGCCTTGCGAATCGAATTCATTCTGTGTTACAATAGCACTCGCGTGTCCCAGTAGCTCAGCTGGATAGAGCACTCGCCTTCTAAGCGAGTTGTCGGGGGTTCGAGTCCCTCCTGGGACGCCATTAAGCGTCTACCTAATAAGCAATGAACGATAAACCCCCGAGGATCCGGATTCTCGGGGGTTCGTGTTTTTATTCGAAACCGGGCGTCCGTCGTTCATGCCGGTCTATCGGTTATGCGGGCGAGCCGGGCTATTCTGCGCGGGGTGCAGTTCGTCTCGGTTTTTGATGACATTCTTGGCGTAATTGTCGCCTTGGTTGGCATATTTGTTGCCATCGTTCTTCTTAAATTTCTCCGCCATCTGTCTATCTCCTTATCCTCATGTTATGGGTTATGCGTGCTTAAGTGTTGATCCAACGCGTCCTTGACCCCTTCGTGAGCCAGCAATTGCGACGTAAACTCGTCATGGTCCAGCAACCCGACATGATCCGGAGACGAGAAAATCTGCGGCGTAACGTCGGAAAAGGCACTGTGAAGGCTGTTGTCGAACCAATCGACCTCGGTATCCGCATCGTTGACCAGCACCTGATCCAGTCTGTAGTCGCCGTTCGGGCATACGCTGAAATACGCGAGGTATTGCGGATCATCGGTCCGTCCGGTAAACACCTCGACCTCGGCGAGCCGATGTCCCCCGCGGTCTACCACCCGGCTATATCGGGCTTCGCGAAAAGTCGCCATCGCGCTTTCCCCCAGTGTGTCATTGTAAAATGTTCATCGACTCGATATGACGTTTCGTCTCTTCGGTACCCAGCTCGTGCAGCAAGCGGTAAACGTCCCGGATCAATCCGTCGTATGTCTCGTCCTCCGGGGGATCGCTTACGAGCGGATTTCTGTCGAACGTAAAGGCTCCCGCTTCGTCCGTGCTGGAAGTTTCCTCGAACAGCTCCTGCAGCTTGTTAAGCTCCTCTTCGTTCGCGCGAATGACGAGCTCGAAAGGCGCCGCTTCTTTGTCTTCCAGCACTTGTCCCGCCCCTACCGAGACGTAATACGTCTTTCTTTCGTGATCCGGCACACGAGCTTCAGTCATTAGGCCACGGGGCTCCTTTCCCGGTATCGTACCGTTTCCGTAATGTATTTTCTCCCCGAGGACATACATTTTATGCCTTATTTCGCATATCATCTGATGAGGTGAAGTCGTATGTGTGGAATAACCGGCTGGATCGATTGGAACGAAGATCTAACGAAGCAGGCGGATACGATCGAGAAAATGACCGAAACGTTGGAATTGCGCGGTCCGGATGCATCCGGCACCTGGCTGTCGCGGCATTGCGCGTTCGGGCATCGCCGGCTCTCCGTCATGGATCCCGCTGGCGGGGCGCAGCCGATGATACGGAGGGCGAAAAACGCGGATCACCACGATTGCATCGTCGTCTACAACGGTGAACTATACAACGCGCCTGAGCTTCGCAAGGAGCTGGAATCGCTCGGCTACCGCTTCCGCACGACTTGCGATACGGAAGCGCTGCTGCTTGCTTACGTGGAATGGGGATCGGAATGCGTCGAGAAGTTCAACGGAATATTCGCCTTTGCGATCTGGAGAACCGACGAGGAGAAACTATTTATGGCACGGGACCGGCTTGGCGTCAAGCCGCTTTTTTATCGCCGGGAGGAAGGTCGTCTGCTGTTCGGCTCGGAGCCGAAGGCGATATTGGCCCATCCGGACGTTCCCGCCGAAGTCGACGCGGAAGGTCTCGCCGAGCTGTTCGTCATCGGTCCGGCTCGTACGCCGGGGCATGGCGTATGGCGGGATTTCTTCGAGCTGAAGCCCGGACACTGCATGCATTACGACCGGGACGGCATGAGAATTACCGCCTATTGGCAGCTCGAGAGCTCTCCGCACGAGCATAGCGAGGAAGAAACGGCTGAGCGCGTCGGCGCGCTGCTGTCAGATACCGTCGAACGGCAGTTGGTGTCGGACGTTCCGGTATGCACGTTGCTGTCCGGCGGCCTCGATTCCAGCGCGTTGACCGCTTTAGCCGTCTCTTATTACGAGCGGGAAGGACAAGGCAGCGTCCATACGTTCTCCGTCGATTACGTGGATAACGACAAGCATTTCAAATCCCACGACTTTCAGCCGAACGCCGACGCTCCTTGGATTACGAGAATGATCGAGCATCTGAACACCGTCCATCATCCCGTTCAGTTCGACACGCCCGAATTAGTGGACGCTTTGGAAGCGGCCGTATTGGCGAAGGATTTGCCGGGCATGGCGGACATCGACGCTTCGCTGTATTTATTCTGCCGAGAGATCAAAAAGGAAGCTACCGTCGCGATTTCCGGCGAAGCGGCGGACGAAATATTCGGCGGATATCCGTGGTTTCATCGCGAGGAAGCGCTGCAGGCGGAGACGTTCCCTTGGTCGCTGGCGACGGGAATGCGGGCAGGCTTGCTGTCGCCGGAGCTTCGCGAGAAGCTGCAGCCCCAGGCTTACTTAGCGGATCGGTACGCGCAGGCGATCGGCGAAGTTCCCGAGCTGCCGGGCGAGGACGAGGCTCGCAGGCGCATGCGCCGAATGAGCTACTTGAACGTTACCCGGTTCATGCCGACGTTGCTCGATCGCAAAGACAGGATGAGCATGGCCGTCGGCTTGGAAGTGCGCGTCCCGTATTGCGACCATAGGCTCGTCGAGTACGTCTGGAACATCCCTTGGGAAATCAAGACCGCGGGCAACCGCGAAAAAGGCATTTTGCGCAAGTCGCTCGAAGGCGTTCTGCCCCACGACGTTCTCTACCGCAAAAAGAGTCCTTATCCGAAGACGCATAACCCGAACTACTTAACGGCCGTGCGCACTCGATTGTTGGAGAGGCTTGACGACCCGTCTTCTCCGCTGCTGCCGCTCATCAACTCCTCCCGCGTGCGGGAGCTGGCTGCCAATCCGGACGCAAGCTCGCACTTGCCATGGTTCGGGCAGCTCATGTCCGGCCCGCAGCTGTTCGCCTATTTGCTGCAGATGGATTTCTGGCTCAGGCACTATAAGGTTCGGATCGTGCTGTAAGGCGCGTTTGGTTGGCTGGGCTTCTTTTTATCGACATCCCCTTCGCTCAGGGAGCAAGGGGGATCGGTGTTATATATGGCTGCGAAGCCCCTTGCATTGATATCCCCTTCGCTCAGGGAGCAAGGAGATCGGTGTTATATATGGCTGCGAAGCCCCTTGCATCGATATCCCCTTCGCTCAGGGAGCAAGGGGATCGGTGTTATATATGGCTGCGAGGCCCCTTTCATCGATATCCCCTTCGCTCAGGGAGCGCTCGCGCTCGTTCCGCGCATTTAGTGACATCTCGTGTGCTTATTTCCTCGTGACTCGGTCTTTCTGAGCATTTAGTGACACCTCGTGTGCTTATTTCCTCGTGACTCGGTCTTTCTGAGCATTTAGTGACACCTCGTATACTTATTTCCTCGTGATTCGGTCCTTCTGAGCATTTAGTGACACCTCGTATACTTATTCCCTCGTGACTCGGTCTTTCTGAGCATTTAGTGACACCTCGTGTGCTTATTTCCTCGTGACTCGGTCCTTCTGAGCATTTAGTGACACCTCGTATACTTATTTCCTCGTGACTCGGTCTTTCTGAGCATTTAGTGACACCTCGTGTGCTTATTTCCTCGTGACTCGGTCTTTCGGCGTATTTAGTGACACTTCGTGCGCTTATTTCCCTTCCTGAGCGACGGGGATATCGTTATAATGTCGCGTACTCCACCCTGCTCCTGAGCGACGGGGATATCGATGTAAAGGCATAAAAATGGACCGTTCGCCTGCACTACATGTGCTGGAGATACGGTCCTTCATCGTGTCTATTCCGTTACCTCGATCTTACCGATTAGCTCCGCGAGCGCTTTGCCCCGATGGCTGATCGCGTTCTTCTCCGCGACGGTCAACTCGGCCATGCTTCGGCCATGCGACGGCACCCAGAAAAGCGGGTCGTAGCCGAAACCGTCGGCACCGCGAGGCTCGCGCAGAATATAGCCCTCGACCGTGCCCTCGACCTGTACAATGCTTTCGTCGGCGGGATCGTACAGCGCGAGCGCGCATACGAACCGCGCGGCGCTTAGCGCTTCCGCCTCTCCCGCGCCGCCGGCGTCCGCCTTAGCGCCGACCGATGCAAGCTCCGCGAGCAGCTTCGCGTTGTTCTTCGCATCCGTCGCGCCTTCGCCGGAATATCGCGCCGAGTAGACGCCGGGGGCGCCGCCGAGCGCGTCGACGCACAAGCCCGAATCGTCTGCCAGCACGGGTAGCGATGCGATTTCGGCGACTGCCTTCGCCTTAATGAAGGCGTTATCCGCGAACGTCTCGCCGGTCTCTTCGATCTCCGGTATTCCCTCGAAATCGCGCAAATCTTTGACGTCGATGCCGATCGCGCCGAACGCTTCGCGAAACTCCTTCGTCTTGCCGCCGTTACGGGTCGCGATCAACAGCGTTGCGCCGCGCCGGATCATGCCTTGCCTCCGCCGATCCGCGCTCCCGCGTCGCCAAGCGTATCTTTCTGAAGCTCGATCAACCGCAGAATGCTTTCCTCCGCAAGCTGCAGCATGCCGTCCAGCTCCGAGCGGGAAAACGGGGCTTCCTCGCCCGTTCCCTGCACCTCCACGAACGCGCGCGAGCCGGTCATCACCACGTTCATATCGACCTTCGCTTTGGAATCTTCTTCGTAGTTCAGATCCACGATCGGCTCATCCATGACGCCAACGCTGATCGAAGCCAAATAGTCGGTTAACGGATAACGTTCGAACTTGACCGTAGCGTCAAGCTTATGGATCGCCAGCGCGAGCGCGATGTATGCGCCGGTAATCGAAGTCGTCCGCGTACCGCCGTCCGCCTGCAGGACGTCGCAGTCCAGCGTAATCGTCCGTTCGCCGAGCGCGTTAAGATTGACGACGGAACGAAGCGCGCGCCCGATCAAACGTTGGATTTCCATCGTCCTTCCGGTTAGTTTGCCTTTGGCGGATTCCCGTTGATTGCGGGAATGCGTAGCCCGGGGAAGCATCGAATACTCGGCTGTTACCCAGCCTTTGCCTTGCCCTTTCAAGAAAGGCGGAACCCTCTCTTCGACGCTTGCCGTGCATAACACTTTCGTGTCTCCCGCTTCGATAAGCACCGAGCCTTCCGCGTATTTATTCGGGTGAAGAGTGACCGAGAAAGCTCTCAGGTCACGGGGTTGTCTGCCATCGGATCTCATGATCATCATTTGCCTCCCACGTACTGAATCTTCCCCATTCTACCAAAGTCTCGAAACAAAAGCATCCAGCGCGGATTCGGTTCTACTCGCATGAACTCGCCCGCGTTTGGCAACAATTGGGTTACATAGCGAAAAACGCCCCCGACCGGCATAACCGGCCGAAGGCGCATAGGGATCATTGTTCCAAGGCATTAACGGCCGACGGACGGAGCACCGGTTGATCGTAAGGCCGGTCTTCGGAATCCAAGAACGAATCGTCTCCGTTCATGACGACCCGTACTTGAGGCGCGCCCGTCGCTTCCGACAACGTTAGAACGAGCGCCTCCATCGTCTCGGCCGGGACGTCGGCTTTCGCCTTCAGTTCCTCGTCTTTAAGCGAGACGTTCACGGTGTCGGCAAGCAAGCTTAGTTGCTCGATCGTCATCGCCGTCTTGAAAACAGGCTTAAGCGTTGCCGTATCGGACGGTCCCTTGATGAGTTGCTCCAGCGCGGCGCGAGCGCGATCCGGCGTTCTATCGATGACCCGGGTGACCGGTACGAAATACCCTTCTCCCGCTTCCGATTGCGAGGAGAAATAGAGCGTGACCGCCATCGAACGATTAATGTCCACGCCCTTGGCCTTCTCGACGTTAATGCCGATCGCGCGCGTTAAGATGTCGTACACGGGCATGCGGGAGGAAGGCAGGCTGCGAAGCGGCTGGCCGCCTACCGACAACTTCACTTTGTTGATGCCCGGTAGCTCGGTCATCGTCCACACGATCGCTTCAAGCAGGTGGCGTTCGTCAGCCGCGATCATACCCGGCATCGGACCCGCGAAGTCGATGTTCATTAAACCGGCGGATTCGTCGACGTTAATGCTTTCCGCTGTCAACCCTGTCGGCAGAATAGCCGAAAATCCTTCGGGCAGTTGATCTTTCAGCTTGTTGTCCGACGTCATCCAAGCGAGCGCTTCCTTCGCGACCTCGCCGGTAGACTCGCCGGTCAAATTAACGCCCAGCGTCATCGGTGCCAAATATCCGTTGCGGTCCATAAGATATACGGTAAGTTGATCCTGGCTTACAGACGCGTTATCGGCTGTCCCGCTGATTTCCTGCAGCATCGCGCTCTCGATGTCTGCCGGCGGAGGATCGATCGCCGCCTGTTGCCCGCCGTTATTGCCGTTCTGCGCGCAAGCCGCGATCAGCGGGAGCAGCAGCAGGACCGACGCCGCCATTTTCCGCCTGATGAACCGATCGATATTCGCTTTCATGTACTATTCCTCCCGCTAGGGATCGCCGTTAATTCGTCTCCCTAATTAATAGTACTATGTATACGAGCCCCCTGGACAAATATGTATGGTTTGTCCTTAAGACAAGAGAGGTGTTGTTCATGTCAGAGCCTAACGTCTACCGCCTGAACAGCAAATTCGTCGCCGAGTCGACCGAGCAGTGGCTCTCGAAGCGCGGCGTATCGAAGGAACAGATCGGGCAATTGGTCATGCTGCTGCAGAAAGACTACTTCCCCGAGCTGACGCTCGCCGAATGCGTGGCCAGCGTAGAACGCGTCCTATCCAAACGCGAGGTGCAGAACGCCATCCTGACGGGCATTCAGCTCGACGTGCTTGCCGAGGAAGGCAAGCTGCTTCCCCCGTTGCAGGATATGATCAAATACGACGAAGGGTTGTACGGGTGCGACGAAGTGCTCGCGCTCAGCATCGTGAACGTCTACGGCAGCATCGGCTTCACGAATTTCGGCTACATCGATAAATTCAAACCCGGCGTACTCAAAAAATTGAACGACAAAAGCAGCGGCCAAATTCATACGTTCCTCGACGACATCGTAGGCGCGATCGCGGCTGCGGCGTCGAGCCGGCTTGCGCACCGGAAACAAGCGGAGCGCGAAGAGCAGCAGCAAGCCAAGAGCGTCGGGAGCGATTAACGGTAACCACGGCATAAACGAAAGGAGCAGATCGCGGATCTGCTCCTTTCGTTTATCGACGTTCGTATCGAACGACTCCCGCTTCCTCCGTTCGCCTGGCGACGCCCCGATGCTCGAGCATGATCAGATGGGCGATCGTCTCCGCTAGCGCGAACCTAAGGTTATGCGCGTTGCCGCGCAATCTTGCTCCGAACAGCATTTCGCACATCTCGAACGCGGTGACGGTGGAATCGCCCATAAGCTCGGCCATTCCGGACAGACGACGCTCATGGTGATCGAGCAGCTGCGCCACGCGTTCGCGGAACGCCGCGAACGGCTCGCGATGCCCCGGGTATGCCATATTGACCTCGAGCGTACGCATGGCGGCGATGCTGGATAGATAGGAATCCAGCGGATTCGGATCCGCATTCGGCATCCAGCCGATATTCGGCGAAATATCCGGCAACACTTGATCGCCGCAAAGGATGCGCCGTGAATCCGGATCGTAGAAACTCAAGTGCCCCGGTCCATGACCGTCCCCGCGAATCAAGCGCCAGTTCGCGCCGCCCATGCGAAACTCGCCGCCCGGCTCGAGAATCCGTACGTCGGCCGGATGAGGCGCGACCCTGGATCTGAACGATACGAGATGCTCCCGCATGTCCGCTTCTAGCTCCGAAGCGAGCCCGTGTGCCAGAAAAGCGTTCGTCAGCTCGCCCGAGAACGATTCCCGTTCTCCCCACAGGCGGCGAGCCGCATCAAGCGCGACCTGCGAAATATAGACCGGTGCACCGCCGCTCCGCTCTTGAAACCATCCGGCCAGACCGTAATGGTCGGGATGGTGATGCGTCAGCACGACTCTCCGAACCTGAGACCATGCGATTCCGCATTGGCTTAACGTCTCTTCCCAATAGGAGATCGTATCTGCCGTCCTCAGGCCGGGATCGACGACGGTCCATCCTCCGTCCTCTTCCGGCAGCAGGTAGCTATTCACCCGCTTCAACGCAAAAGGCAGCGGCACCCTTGCTTGAATCCAGCCGCCGGGCAAGCTCGCGTAATCCATTTTATCATTCATCTATCTTGTGCCACTCCGTCTCCCATAGCCTGCTTGCTCCAATCTCATCGTACCCGAATCGGTTTAGGTTGCCAAGCCGTTCGCTCGGCGGATGGTTACCTTTCACCTGCAGATAAGCCGACCCGTCACCTTTAACGCGGTTATACCCCAACTTCCCATCCTCCCCGTCCCAATGTGATAGGGGCAATCACCGATAGATATTCGTCCTCATACAATGGAGTATTCTCGCGAGCCCCCGGGAAGGAGCCTATCAAAGCCTTGCCATGGCAATCGAACGGTGGAAGGAGTAAGAGAATGTCCACCCCAAAAATCGATGTCCACATCATCAGTTCGAGCATGTTGTCCGACAATGTCCTGATGCTGGCGGAGTCGCTGATGAGAACGTGGAAAATTCCGGCCCAGCAACAAGTTAATGTTCAGTTCGGTTCATTCCGCCACTCCGTTACCCTCGTCCCCGTGCCGAAGTTTAACGGGTTGCGCATGAGCCAGACGCTTGCGAGGCGGATGGGAATTTACGCCGGAACTCCGATCCGCCTGCGTTATCAGTCGAGCTCGCGAACGCTGTCTCTGGGCCCGGTCATCGGCGTGCTTGTCAGCAGAGACCATCCAAGCCATCCCGACAAGCCGTTCGGCGACATCACGATGTTCTGCCGGGAGTTGACGGACGCATGCCGGGCGCAAGGCGCTTACGTCTATTTCTTTACGCCAGGCGGAATCGGGTCCAATCTCTCGTCCGTCGACGGATGGGTGTACGCCAGAGGCTGGCACCGCCTGACGCTTCCCGCTCCGGACGTCGTGAACAACCGTCTCACCCAGCGGAAGCTGGAAAACTTGCCGATCGTACAGCAATTCATCAGAGAAATCCGGCAAAAGTACAACTCTCACGTATTCAACGAGAAATTCCTCGACAAGGCCGAAGTATTCGACGCGCTGAAGAGAGACGGCTCGCTACTCAAGTATTTGCCCGAATCGCACTCTCTTCATAACGTCAGCCAGCTCAAAAGCATGTGCTCCCGTTACAGCTCCGTGTTCCTTAAACCGGTCAGAGGAAGTCTCGGCAAAGGAATTATTCGCATTACGCGAATCGGCCCCGATAATTGGATGGCGTCTTTCGCGACGATGGGCGGTACCCGAAGACAGCCGTTCGCCAGCTTGACGAAGCTATTCGCCGCGATCGCCCCGAAGATGAAGCAGACCAAGTATCAGATCCAGCAAGGGCTGTCGCTCATCGAGGTCGGCGGACGCCCCGTAGACTTCAGGGCGCTTACCCAGAAGAACATGACCGGCAAGTGGACGCTTACTTCCATTGTCGGCCGCACGGCGGGCAGCCGTCACTTCGTCTCCAACCTGGCGCGCGGAGGGACGTTATCGAAGGTCAAGGAAGCCGTCTCCAGGTCCAATTTGCCCGTCTCGCAGCGAGGCAGCGCATACTCGCGTCTTCAGAAAGCCGCGTTGGACATTGCCAAGGGCATCGATACGCACGTTCCGGCGCATTTCGCGGAGCTTGGCATCGACCTCGCATTGGATACGGGCGGCAGAGTATGGCTGCTCGAAGTGAACTCCAAGCCGTCCAAGAACGATAATACACCTTTAACCGAGGGGAAAATCCGCCCTTCCGTGCGGATGATCATTCAATATGCGCGCTACATCTCCGGTTTCTAGAACGGCCGTCCGCGAGGAGCTCTCGCGCGTGCTCGGCGTGCTCGTGTGCGAACGGGACGGCTCCTTGCCTTTCGCCGAGGACGCGTACATTCGCAGGCTCAGCCTCGTCGCGCAACGGTTCGGCATATCGCTCGTCGTTTTTGCGCCATGGACCTGGAACGCACGCAGCAACTCCGTCAACGGATGGAGCTGGAGCAAACGCGAACAGCGCTGGATGCCGCGGGTTAGCGAGCTGCCCCGCGTCGTCTACGATCGCGCTTGGCCGAGTTCCGAAACGGAGAAGCGGCGTTTTCGGTCTGCGCTTGATCGCATAATCGCCGTTCGGCCGCTCACATTCTTGAACAGCCGGCTGCCGCACAAACGGATAATCGGCGAGTTGCTTTCGCGAGAGAAGAAGTTCTCGCCGCTCGTTCCTCCGACCGCCGCGTACGAGGGAACGAACTCGCTTGTCGGATGGCTTCGCGAGCATGGCGACTCGGCTTTCCTTAAACCGGCGGCAGGCAGTCAAGGCAGGCGGGTCGTCGCGTTCGAACGCGCCGCCGACGGCTCGGCCTTATTATCCGGCCGAACAAGTAGCAATCGCCCGTTCGTTCGCTCCTTCCGAAGCGAACGCGACGCCCTCGCCCGTCTTCATCGCTGGATCGGCTCTCGCGCTTATATCATGCAGCCCCTGCTCGAGCTTCGGACCGCCTTCGGCGAGCCGTTCGATCTAAGGGCGCTTCTGCAGAAGAACGAGCGCGGCCGCTGGACGATAACCGGGGTCGCGGCCCGCATCGGCTCGCAAGGAACGGTGACCGCCAACTTGCACGGAGGCGGACGAGCGGAACCGGCAAGCGCGGCGCTAAGCCCGCTATTCGGCTCGGAGAAGGCTCGGGCGCTCGAACAAGACATTCGCGGGGCAGCGCTGGCGCTTGCTGATTGGTTCGAAGAGACGCTCGGCAGATTCGCGGAGCTCGGACTTGACTTCGGCGTCGACCGAAGCGGAAAACTTTGGTTTCTGGAGGCAAATTCCAAACCTGGACGCATGGCGATGAAGTTCGCCGGCGACGATGCGGCCGAGCGAGCCCTCGCTATGCCGTTGTCCTATGCCAGCACAATTCTGCTTCGACCATCTGGGAGGGTAATTCATGAGTTTGACCCTATGTAACGTCCATTTCACGCAACAGCCCGAGCGGATCGTATGGTTATCCAGCCCGCTTGCGAAGCTGTTAAAGCTGAGCGGACGCAAATCAGTTAACGTGAAGCTCGGACGGGATACCGTTCCCGCCACCGTAAGGACGATTAAACGCAAAGGCAATCACGTCTATATGTCCGCCGGATTACGGCGTTCCGTAAGGGTACCGAAGTCCGGTAACGTCTTCGTCTCGGCTGACGACGGCAACGAAATCCAGCTCGGACCGTTAATCGGCGTCCTGACCGACGGCGGTCGCTCGCAAGTCGCGCCCTTCGGCGACAGAACCGGCTTCGTCCGCGAATTGCTCCGGCTTGGGCAAAAGCGCGCCTATTTCTTCGCCTTTACTCCCCGCGACATCAACTGGCAGCAAGAAACCGTCAACGCCTGGTTCCTCGACGGCGGCGGAGGTTGGGTGAGAAGAGTCGTGCCGCTGCCCGACGTCGTCTACAACCGGTTGACCAGCAGGCGAGCCGAGACGACGATGCCGATCACGTCGCTGAGGGAACGATTCCTAAGAAAAAGAATTCCGTTCTTCAACTGGAGCTTCTTCAACAAATCCGACGTTTATAAGCTGCTCGATAACGACGTGGAGGCGCTGCGCCACTTGCCAGAATCGGTGAATAATCCCACCCCCGAGCGAATCAGGGAGCTGCTGGAGAAGCACCAATTTCTTTACTATAAACCGACCGCCGGCAGCTTGGGCATCGGAATCTATCGATTAACCTATCATCCGCGAAGAGGCTATTTCGTTCGCTATCGCCGGAACGGCGGCAACGTGCTGCTTCGCTTCAGCAACTTCGCCAGCCTCATGAAGATGCTGCGAGCCAGGCATGGCAGCGGGCTAAGCAGCTACGTCGTGCAACAAGGCATCCGGCTCGTCGAGATCGATAGCTGCCCGATCGACTTCCGCTTCCACATGCACAAGGACGGCAATAACAAATGGGTCGTCGCCGGCATCGGCGCCAAGAAAGCCGGACGAGGCAGCGTTACGACCCATATTAAGAACGGCGGATCGCTCATGACGCCGGAGCAGGCGCTCAGCAGGACGTTCGGCGACCAAGCCGACACCGTGCTGCAGAAGGCGAAAGGGATCGCCGTTAAGCTGTCCGAAGCGATCGAACGAAACTACTCGCATACCCTCGGCGAGCTTGGCCTGGATATCGGCATCGACCGGGACGGCGAAGTATGGATGTTCGAGGCGAACGCGAAGCCGGGCCGGTCGATCTTCAAGCATCCGGCGCTGAAGGAGCAAGGCAAGGCGTCGCTTCAATATATTCTGGAGCATTGCTTGTATTTGAGCAAATTCCGCAGGAGGGATGAGGCTTGATCATTCCGAAGTCCCTTGAAGCCGAACCGAGAATCGTGGAGACGAACGCGGACCTTCCCGTCGTCGCCATCCTGACGATCGACGACGATCTGCAGATGTTCCGGGGCAATCGGAACAACTTCGCGGATTTACTGAAAACCGGCAAGAAGATGGGCATTCTCACTTATGTGTTGACGACCAAGGACCTTAAGCTGTCCGCCCCGAGGGTTCTCGGCTACACGTACGACTCGTCGCGGGAAACTTGGCATTCTGCCTGGTTCCCGCGTCCGACGATCGTATACAACCGGATCCCCCAACGCGAAGACGAACGGCTGTTAAGAGTGAAGCGCAAGCTTGCCGCGATCTCCAAGCATCCCGGCATCAAGCTGTTCAATCGGCGCTTCTTCAACAAATGGTCGCTGTTCCAATGGCTTCACCAGAGCCGATCGACGCGCCAATATATCCCGGTGACGAGACAGCTGACGCGGTCGGGCGTGCTGACGGGACTGCTGCGCAAACACCGGCTCCTGTACTTGAAGCCCGTAAGAGGCAAAGCCGGCGTCGGCATCATGACCGTTAGGGTGCAGCCGGAGAAGAATATGCCTTATCGGCTGCAAATCCAAGAGGAGAAAGGCAGTTCGACGTACAATTGCACGACGCTTAAGCGTCTGTGGGGGAAAGTGCTTAAGCAATCGGCAGCTCTTGGAGAGCCCTATATCGCGCAGCAGGGCATTGCGCTGGCCACGGTCAACGACCGGCCGTTCGATCTAAGGGCGCTCATTCAGAAGAACGGTCTGGGCAAATGGGAGCTTACCGGCGTCGGCGCAAGAGTCGCCGGCGATTCCAGCATAACGACCCATGTTCCGCGCGGAGGGTATATCGAAGATCCCGAGCGGCTGCTGACTTCGATATTCGGCCGGGAGAAATCGGCCAGAGTATTGAGCAAAGTGCGCGATACGGCATTGACGCTCGCGCGGCAGATCGAACGTTCCTCCCATACCCGGATGTGCGAGATGTCCATGGATCTCGGCGTCGACACGACCGGTCACGTCTGGTTTTTCGAAGCGAATTCCAAACCGATGAAGTTCGACGAGCCGCACATCCGCAACAAATCGCTCGAACGGATTTTCCAATACAGCTTGTATTTGCATCAGCAGAAGAAAGAATTCAAAGGGGGCGCAGCCTTGTGAGCGTCATCTTGGATTATCGGTTGCTCAAGCCCGAAGAGTGGGAGAGCGGACGGTTTCAATTGCTTCGCTTCGTAAGACGCCACGGCGAACGCAGAATTACGGCGCTCGCCTGGCAGAAGCTGCTGCTCGTGAGCGAAGCGGAGCTCGCGCAACCGGGAACCGCGATCGCGGTCGCCTATACCCAGGGCGGCTGCCCGGCGGGCGTCGCCTTCGCCGTCCAATTCGGCGAATCCGCGTGCCTGGTCACCGTGCATCCCGCCCTCAGGGGGCGCGGCGTCGGGCGCAAGCTGCTCGGCGTATTGGCTGAGCCTTGGGGACGGTTGACCTGCAACGTTGCCATAGACAACGCGGCGAGCGTAGCGATGTGCTTCGCCGCCGGACTCGTCGCCGTCGGGCTCGAAACCGGTCCGACGGGCAAGCCGACGCTTCGATTCGTACGAAGCAGCCAAGAGGACGGCAACGCTCAAACCGATGACCGGTCGATCTCGGACGTCGTCTTCGGTCATCGCGCGGACGACGATACGCAAGCGTTGCCGGCAACGCCCGCGCGGAGGTGACGACAGCATTGTCTCAGCCCGTTCTAGGCATTCTTACTTTATATTTGAACGACAGAAAAACGCTGGAGGAACGGCCGGTATACGAGAAAATGATCGCCGCGGGCAAACGGATCGGCATTCATGTCTTCGTCTTCACCCCGCAAGACGTCGATGACGGCGCCGGCCGGATCAACGCGCTGCACTTCAAGCCGGAGACGAGAAGCTGGAGTCGCAAGTGGGTGAAATTCCCCCACGTGATCTACGATCGATGCCGCATTCAGCGCAGCCATCGGTTCCAAGAGCTGCTCGCTTTCCGACGACGCTACTCGCATCTTACGTTCCTTAATCGTCCGCTGCGCAACAAATGGACGATATACAAAACGCTATCGCGCGTACCCGCGTTCCGCAACCATTTACCCGCCACGAAGCTGTATCAATCGACCGAAGACGTGACGTCGTTGCTTCGCAAGTATGCTACGGTGTACGTGAAGCCGATCAACGGCACCGGCGGACGCGGCATTCTGCGCATCGACCGCAGGTCGGAAGGCTCCTATTTATTGCAAGGACGCAACCATTCCCGGGGAATCGTAAAGCCGAAAGTCGTGTCCGGCCAAAGCTTGGCGCCCGCGATCCGGAGCTGGGATATGCACGGAGACCGATACATCGCCCAACAAGGGCTTAACATCAAGCTGCCTAACGGGCGCGTGCACGATTACCGAATGCTCGTGCAGAAGAACGGCTCCGGCGCGTGGGAAGTGACGGGATGCGCCGGCCGGATCGGCCCCGCGGGCAGCATCACTTCGAATTTGCACGGCGGCGGGCAGGCGGCTTCGATGAATGCGTTGCTTCGGCAATGGGTCGGCAGCGAAGCGCAAATCTCGCAGATCAAGTCGACAGCCGAAAAGCTCGGCATTAGCGTCGCTAGACACCTGGAGTCGACCTACGAGGCCTTGTGCGAGCTTGCCCTCGACCTTGCGATCGACCGTAACGGAAGAATCTGGCTGCTCGAAGTCAATCCGAAGCCTTCTCGCGAAGTGTTCAGCAAGGCGGGCGAACGCGACGTCTACCGCAAAGCGATCGTTCGTCCCATCGAGTACGGACTCTGGGTGTATCAGCAGCGCAGGGTCTCGCACGGCCACAAATCGTCTTTATCGGCCGAGCATCGGAACGCAAGCTCCGGACAGCCTGACGGAAACTATCAACCGCAGGCTTTGAACTTGGAAGCTTACGGCGTATATTAATCGAAACAGGGAGGTGTCCCAAAAGTAATGTTAACAACTAAGGGATACCCCCTTTCTTTTCTATCGGCTTTGTTTTTTACGGAGATGTATCTCGTTCCGATTGCTGTTAAAATCAGGGGATTTGGAATTTGGAATTAGGATTTACAATAACATCCCCGGATTTCAAAGCCAAACGCTTCGCTCCTGCCGGCGGTTCACCTGAAAATGACGGGTTCCCGGACAGCTTTAGCGATTTGACGGGAAATATAGAAACGAAGAAACCGTTTCTTTCGTAAATAGTGGGTCGCACTTCCATTTTATCAAAAAACGGGTTCTTTTTGACTTGTAAAAAGGCTATTTTTCTATCGACAAAAAGGAAAGGAGTGTATCTCGTGGACAGCGGCCAGACTTTCGTACCATCAACCGTATTAACTCCGAACGGATGAAGTCCGTTCTGGAGTCGGTCTTTACGGTCGCTTGCAATTTTTCGTAGACGAGAAGTACACCGAGCTGGATCACTATTTCGTCTACGGCATCAAGATCGAAGCAAACGCAAATCGCTATTTATTCGATTGGGGCAAAACCGTCGTCAAGCAACAGGCCGAACTGGCGAGTGAAGGTCCAGACTTTATTCGCTGTATTGACGCGTCCGAGCTTGAGGACGAGAAAGAACACGAGGAGCAGACCTTGCAGAGCTTGGTGAGGCCGCTCAAGTAAGAAAGCACGTAGAAGACGGATAGCGGGTTCGAAGTTCGCAATCGGTATTACCGTAGCCTAAGTTGCGAAGGGTGTCTGCTAAAGTCTGCATGCACGAAGTCCGGGAATCAAGAAGTCAGTGTCAGTCAAAGGTATAGGCGTTACAAAGAGCAGGTACTAGAGAAACTCCGGCGCGAGGAAGGCTATGCATTATCGGTCAAACGAATGATCGAGCCGGAAAGTGTGTTCGGGCAAATGAAAAACAACCGGGGATTCCGGCCTTTTCTGCTTTGTGGCTTGTCGAAGGTAAGCCTGTAGGTCGGGTGGCTTTCGCTTGCACATAATTCACTAATAAAAGCAGCAATAGACAAAAAAACATGAGACGGCGGCACAGGGATAACCACTCTGTAGCCGCCGTCTTCATAAATATCTAGGGTTTTGTCGCAAGTGAGCTGTTCTCAAAGCGAGCTAAACATCCTTTTGGAACAGCCCCATTATTTAATCAAATTACTTTTACCAATTTTGTTTTATGAAGTGGATCCCACGGTAAATGTACTCGTCCATGTCCATTGATCTCCAGTACCTGACAGATCAATAGATGCCCAACCGATAGATACGCCAATACCGCCCATCCAGCTAGGCAAATGTGAATGTCCATACGCTGAACCAAATACCTCTGTTAGTCCTTGCCTTGTTTTAGCAATTCTCACTTCTCTTTCGAGATATCCATAATGGTTGCCTTCTTGACTTGCTAAGTCGATCTCTGCAGATACACCAGCAGGAATGACTTGTGTAAGAGACATTCTGCTCGTGTGAGAGTAATACCCACCGTCTTCATACCTACGGTAATCATAACCAGAAGTTCCCACTGGTACGGAAGTATCATTCCAAGAGATTGCAATGTCGTCTACGTAGACATAATTCGGTTTAGAAGACCAATTAAATGTAGTTCTATATTTATACTTATACTCTGTTGTGGTTGTCCCTAAGTAAGTCAAGACACCGGCACCAGACCATTTCCCATCAGAAGCAGTTCCCATGGAGAGTACATTTACTTCTCCATTAGACTTAGGGAGGCCTTCTGTAGTAGGTGTGCTGGCTACCAGACTATCATTAATTATTTCGGTAGTACCATCTTCGTGAGTAACAGTGTGTTGGTAATCTCCTACAGTTACTTCGACTTTTCGGCCGCCTTCCTGAAGTAGAACGAATTCGAAATCGTCTGGATATTCTTCAATGTCTTTGTCTTTAAAATTCAATTGTTTCAAAATCTTCTTTCGATCCTCTTTACTTAATTTTTCGGGATGTGGAACTCCCTTAATTCTTCCATCGTTTAAGAAAGAGACGACTGTGGAGCCGAATTTCTCACTCTTGAAGACGACATTTGGATCTTTTTCTTTTGCCTGAACACTGATTGTTGGGATAAGTATAGCTGCTGAGACAATTGTTACTGATAGAACAGACAACGATTTTTTGAACATAATTTCCCACCTATCTTTTGATTTTTTTGGATCTGCATTGTAAAATATCATAAATAGTACACATTTCTCCATTCTTTAGGGGGTGAGAATAGTGAATTTTAGTAAAAATTTAAAAATGCCTACCATTTTGTTAATTGTAGTTATTTTTATGTTATTCTTAACAATGACTTTAGTTCAGAAGAAGACAACAGGCGAGATTGCAAAAATAATTAGTGCCGATGTTGAGAATAAATCGATATTAATTGTTAATTTAGGCGGACAAGAAAAAAACATTACGGTCTCGAATGATGATTTGAAGATTATAGATTTTGGTAAAACATATTTCATTGAATATCGGTCATATTTCGGAAAGAAGCCTAAGCTTTTGACTTATCAACTTATTGACTACTCGTCCCCATAGAATCAACCCTCTAGTCTTTCCTAAAAGCGATGATATGTGTATCAAATACCATATTTTGTGAATAAGCTCAGCCCCTCCAGAACGCAGATCGGGTAGATATTCGGAGTAATCATGAGAAAACACGAAAACGGCCTTGTCGCAGTTAAAGCGAACAATGGCCGTTTTTCATATTGTTCCATGCAACGAAAATCGTCGCTCACGCCTAAATATAACTCAAAATCAGATTTGTATTTATAGGGTAGTATCTTCAGTAAATCGGATTACCAAAGAGGTTTGGCTACTCTCTTCCTGTATTAGTGCGGAACGCAGGAATTGAAGTCGTAGTTACTGGAGAGATCCGCATAATAGAACATGGCGTCGCCATCGCGAAAGTCATAGGTGTTTTCGTACTCGATGTATTGCGTATTCCGGAACCCTTCCATTGCCCATTGGTTATCAGTAGACTCTTTTGCTCTTCTTCCTCGACTTCACTTCTCCCGCCGAATCGGCGATCCTCTGCCGCGGTGGCCACCAGCAATTCCGATACACCCCCTACGACACCTGGGCGTCCCTCCAGCGGACGGCGGGAGTAGCTGATCCAATCGAAGCTCATGTCCAACGAGAAAAGTTTCGGTCCTATCCACGCGGCGAAGGTTGCCGCTCCAACAAATCCAGCAGCTCCGGGAACGCGCGAATGACTGCATCCGAGCCGTCCAACTCGCCTTCGCGCCGGAATCCGGCGTAGTCGCAGCCGACGACGAACAGTCCGTTCTCCTTGCCCGCCGCCACGTCCGACGAGCGGTCGCCGACCATCCACGCCGACGTCGCGCCGAACGTATCCAGCAAGCGACGGACGAGATCGACTTTGGAGGACGTTCCGAACTCCCCCGCGCTGTACATTCCTTCGAACAACTCCCCGATCCCTCTCTCGGCGGGAACGCCTTTCACGTACGTTTCCAATCCGTTGCTTGCGATGAATAGACGAATTCCGCGGCGACGGAGCTCCGTTAACGTCTCCGCCACGCCCGGATACAGCGAACCGACGCCCTTCGCCAATTCCTCCATCTCGTAACGGAGCATGAGCTCGTTGGCTCTCTCGTGGGCCTCGGGCGATCCGTCCGGCATGACCTGCTTCCATATATCGGACAGCAGCATGCCCAGCGAGCCCAGTAATCGATCGATCGGAGGCGCGGTTTCCCCGTATAATCCTTCCGCGTGAAGCTGGGCGAACAAACGGCGATGCACCGTCGTGAGCAGCGTCTCCGTCTGGAAGAGCGTGCCGTCCAGATCGAAAATCATCGCATCCGGACAATCTCGTGCATTCCTAGCGTTCATAACAGGCTGCCTTCTTTCTATTGCTATAGTTGCTCTCCCCAACCTATTTTACCGTTTAACGGCTTTATTGATTACTCGTTCTACGCGTTTGCGCTTGCTGTCCTTCTCGATTTCGGTCAGGCGATCAAGCAACGTCTCGTTGAACGCCTCTTTGTTCCCCGCGTGAATGAGCGTAAGAGCGTTCTCCGCGTACATCGGCAATTGGTTCGTCGGACAGCTTCTAAGCTGCGCGAGGAGCATCGGGAACGTCTCTCTCGCATAAGCTTCGATCGCGGACAACTTAATCAAGATGCCGACGGCGTGATCCTTCGCGATTACCGATCCGCTATCGGCGGCTTCCATGATAACCGGCAGCTGACGGTATATCAGCTCCGGCGAACAAGACGCGACCGCATCGAGCGCGGTCATCGCGCCCCAGACGAGACGATTGTTCTTATCGCCAAGCAACGCGGCGAACGCTTCCGCATGCTCCGAGATGAGCGAAGGTTCCATCGCGCCGATCTCATAGAGCACCTTAATGCTGTCGCATCGAACGTCTTTGTTCTTAACTAGCAGCAAACCGACTAACTCCCGGACCGCTTCCGAGTCGCCTGACCGGGCGATTTCCCGTGCCAATGCGATGTTCGGCTCCTCGTCTTTGCGTCCCTGCGACGACGCCAGCTTCTGAATGATCGGCATGGCGCCTGCCCCCCTTCTTTAGCTCGACTTCACATCCCTATCGTCCTCGCCCGCCAATTCGACTCGGTTGCGACCGAGTCGCTTCGCCCGGTATAGCGCATCGTCCGCCTTCCGGTATAGCTGCTCCGAGGTTTCCGCCATTGCCGGATAAGTCGCTACGCCGATCGAGATCGTCACGCGATTCCCCGTCGGACTTGCCGTATCCGCCATGTACGAACGAACGGATTCCGCATCGTTTAACGCCGCTTCGGCATCGTCGGTCGGCACGAGAACGACGAACTCTTCCCCGCCCATCCGGCATACCACGTATTCTTCGCCGAACAATCGCTTTAACGCCTCCGCCAGAAAACGCAACACCTCGTCGCCGACGTCGTGTCCGTACGTATCGTTCACGCTTTTGAAATTGTCCAAATCCATGATCAGCATCGAGAACGGCAGCCTTTGCGAGATGTGATGCGCGACGAACTGATCCAGCGTGCGGCGATTGAACAGTCCGGTCAGCGGATCGGTCTGCGCGTCTCTCTTCAAATGCTCGAACTGAAAGCGGAAATGCCGGACCGCTCTGCCGAACGCCTTATGAAGTTCGTTCGCCTCGTAATTCCAATGATGGATGCTCGGGAAAGCGACTTTGCCGCTATTCCGCGACGACAGTTGGACCGCGAACCGCGCAAGGACGGAGAACGGGGATGCAAGCTTGCCGATGAGCCAATAGATGACCCCTATGAACAGAATAAGCGCCGGGAGCATGTAAAGCATTAACTCTTTGACGAGCCCGCGAGCCGAGTCGACGACGATTATGTTCGGCGTTTGAGAGACGATGCCCCAACCTGCCGAGGAAATGTAAGTGTAGCTGGCCAACATCTTAATGCCGCGCGAATTAGTCGTCTTTTGCGTGCCGCTGCGGCCCTTCATCGTTTCCTGGACAATCTCGCTGTACGTAATATCCTCGCCGATTCTCGTCTTATCCGGATGATAGAGCAATACACCCGAGCTGCCGGCTACATAAGCATACGATCCATCCTCGTGGAACGGGGCATTGCCCAGAATCTTCTGGAAAATGCTCGTCTCGTGCAGGCGGATCGACCCGCCGATAAAGCCCGCGTATTCGCCTTTCTCGTCGTAAACGGGGTGGCTCACCATGACGATCAATTTATTCGTCGTCATGCTCATATACGGCTCCGACACGAGCGGCTTGCGCTCTTCGAGCGCTTGATTCGCTCCTACCGAATCGATCTTCGTTCCGATATTCTCTTCCTTCGCGTTGGAGCCTTCTACGAGTATGCCGTCCTTGCCGATCAGGAATACGGCGTTGAAGTTCCGGTGCGTGCGCTGGAAGAGTTCGAATCTCTCGTGGAGATCGGAGCGGCGTAAATCTTTCGACATTTCCCGTCCGAATTCATCCAAGCTATCGAACAGGGAGTCGAACAAGCCGTTTACCGTATCCGCTATTTTATCGGTGTAAATCCGGTTCATCTGATAGGTCGTTCGCGTCAGCGAATCCTTCTGGCTCTGATAGCCTACCACGGCGCTGATGATAACCGTGACGAGAACGCTGAACAGTACGAGCGCGTTTACCGCAAATCGAAGCGTAAATCCCTTATTCTTACGCATTCTTCATCTCCTTGACTATGATCTATTTGGCTATTCGACAACGATCGACTTTTCCCCTGCTTCCTCATGTGGGAATATCCTCAGATCGACCTGGGTAATAAGGTCTGAACCGTTGTCGTTGCCGCATACAATAGCGGTGATGATTTCTCGTATAGCGGCGCGCCAAAGCGCCAACTTGGAGGAGGATGCCGAACTATGTACGATTCGCAATGGCGTGATTGGAAGCCCTACGTCAGTCCGAACGATCCTTGTCCGCCGATCAGGGTCAAATGGTATATCGTGCCGCCGAACCAATTCATTCCGTACCAGCCGATGAATTTGCCGCAGTTCCCGCTAGAAGAAGCTTTGCGGCGAGGAACGCTATGGCCCGCGCTTTACAGCCCCTTCACGTCCAGACGCTCCGTCAAAGGAGGGAAACCGAATGGCTGAGCATAACGAACGCGAGGAACGCGCCGATTCTCCTAAGAGCAAACGCGCGGAGAATGCCGATCGCAATGAACACATGGCCTACTGCTCCGATCTCGAAGAGCTGCAGGTCGTCGACTTCGCTCTCGTGGAGCTGACGCTGTATCTCGATACGCACCCGATGGATATGCAAGCCGTCCAGCAGTTCAATCAGCTCGTGCAGCGCCGCCAGCGGCTGGCCGCCGCCTTCGAGATGAAGCACGGGCCGCTCCTGCAGTTCGGACACAGTTATTCCCGGTTTCCATGGCAGTGGGTCGACACCCCTTGGCCATGGCAAGTTTAAGGGGGAACGCCGATGTGGATTTATGAGAAAAAGCTGCAGTATCCCGTACGCGTTAGCAAATGCGATCCCCGAATGGCCCGCTATTTGGTCGAGCAATACGGCGGCGCCGACGGAGAGCTGTCCGCCGCGCTCAGGTACTTGAATCAGCGCTATACGATACCGGATAAAGTCATCGGATTGTTGACGGATATCGGCACGGAGGAATTCGCCCACCTCGAGATGATCGCCACGATGATCTACAAGCTGACCAAGGATGCGACCCCCGAGCAGCTCGAAGCAGCCGGTCTCGGTCCCCACTTCGTCAACCATGACAGCGCTCTGTTCTATAACAATGCCGCAGGCAATCCATGGACGGCCACTTATATCCAAGCCAAGGGCGATCCGATTATATATCAAGGCATATCAAAATTATTGCTAAATCTTATTTTCTTAGCCGGAACATTGTACAAGCTCAGCATCTTAGTCGCAGTTGATATCCTTAGATTGTCAGCATTCCTTTCATATCTGTACAACGATCCAACTGACACCTTTAAGTAGTTAGCGACAGAAGCAGCGGAGTAACCTGAAGATTTTCGAGCAGCTCGCAGCGTTAACTTTTCAGCGTTTACTTGTCTCGTCATCATTCACTGTTCCATCCTTTGATGTATAATGGTAGGAAAACGATAAGGAGTAAATACGAGCATGTACATCTCCCGAGGGAGGTGCTTGCTGCTCGACATGATTACTGCACGCGGCTGGACCCAGTCCCATTACGCTAGGTTGACCGGGCGGCACAAGCGGATGATCTCACACTTCTGTAAAAATGAACGCGCGATGCAACCCGAAGACATTCATGCTGCTTGCCTGATTTTTGGGTGCTCCGAAGACCAATTACACGAGTGGGCGATCAACAGAAAATTCATGAACGAGGAATCGCAAGCAGCGGATTAATATCCGCACCTCCTTCGGATATTTGTGAGCTAATAGCTCTCAGTAAATCGACTTTACTTGAACAATCGAGTCGAACGCTGTCGAAATGCGTCTAGGTCCGCTGACAAAAATAATCCCTTACTAAATTGCACAGAAAATGGATACCATTCCTGTTATGTACTCTAGATTCGTACTTATCGCCCAGGATATAACTCCCAATCCACCATCCTCCGTTCTAATGCCCTCACGTCAATCACTTCCGGTCCTACTTCCCACGCCTGGATGATCTTTAACTCACGGTGATTATCCGGATCGTATTGAATGAACCCCTCAACCGCTAGTACTCGCAGCGCCATCTTTACCTGCCCTGGAGTTCTTACGGACATACGCGCCAACTCCTCGATCAATGGAACTCCCCTTGCGTTGTACAATATCCGAAGCAGCTTTCGCGATGTATCGTCCAGCTTCATGGCTCTACACCTACGATGTTGCTCAACTGGATCAGCCGGCCTTCTAACAAGACAGACGTATCGTCGATCTCCTCGACGATCCCTGTGACCGTGTAAGGCTGATCTGCATTCGCCAATACACCGATCGGCTCTTTGAAGTTTAGCGACAACGTCAGCAACTCCGGCAAGACTTCTACGCGATGGACGTCATACATCATATTCACCTCCAAATAAGAACATTTGTTCTGTCATTATATAGCGAACGTCTGTTCTTATCAAGAGTAAATAAAGGTAAATTGTGGATTGTACAGTGGGATAAAACAAAAATAGCCCGAGAGCCGAAGCCCCCGGGCATTTCGTTATTGCAGCGGTTGTCCGGATGCTTTGCGTAGCTCGTTGGCGAGGCGATTGAACTCTGCCCGCGATTCCTGGTCTCCCGTCGCCTTCCACGCTGCTTGTAGGAATCCGATAATCTTATTAGCGTCTTCTGCGCTCATTTTCGGTTTTACCTCCTGTGCCGGTTTGTCGGCCGATTTCGTATTCCACCAACCCTCGCCCCCGTAAGACTCGTTCAAATCTAGCGGATGGCCGGCGAGCGTCACACCGTTTTTATGCTGCCATACGTTCGCACGCGCTGACTTCTTGCCGCGACTCCAGGCATACGTCTGCCAGAAGTGTTTCGCCGCCCCTCGCTTCGCCATCTCCTCGATGACGGCATACGAGCCGTAGACGCCAACTTTGTACCCTGAGAGCTGCGAAGCTGCCGCATGCAGGTACGCTTCAATCGCATCATAGTCTCTCGGATGCGCGTCGTAGTCGACAGCGAAGTATATCGCAGATCCCGCAGGTTGACGGATTTCTCTCGCCTCTGCCAGCGCCGCCTTACCATCTTCCGTGCCGTACTTCGCGCCCCCAGCTGGACGGTTAGCAGTCGTTTCGAACACGCTTATGATCTTCATGCCGGCCGCCGTGATCGCTTCCGCCTCCGCTCTCGTCAGGCGCTTCCACTTGTATGTTATCGGGACGAGATAACGAGCAGCGAAGGTCTGCCCAGCGGCGACAAGCGACTTTGCGACGCTGGCCGTCAACGGCTGAGCACAATCGATTCCTTTTTTCATTTACCCACCTCGCGATCCGACATTCTCTTCACGGCGCGGTCTATCTTCGAATCAATCTCGGACTGGACCCAAGCTGTTAGTTTTTCAAGTAAGCTAATGGGCAACCACTCTGCCCACCCTGCGCGGACCGCGTTCGCTGTCATGGACTTAATCGTATGGTGCAGCAGCCCGACGACGAGAATCCCAAATACGACGCCGGGGATTCCGAACACCACGTCGATCATGTGGCCCCCTGCCGGCAATAACAGCATGAAGAACGTTCGGAACACGCCGTCAATCCCGTAGTGCGAGGCGTAGGTGTTATCCTTGCGCGATGCTCTCGATCCGCTTAGCCAATCTAATAGAATAAAGAATGCTAATGCGAATACGCTGAACATTACAGCCGTTCCCTCGCCATAGATAAATTCAAAAATCGGAAGAGCAATAGCTCCGATACTCGATGCCGCGATTTGTTCCCTATTCATGTGTAGCCTCCTAGGTGTGAGCCGTGATGTATGTGAAAGAGCCCCGATTACGCGGAGCCCTGTGTTACTGCTGACCGGCAACAGCCTTATAAGCGGTGCGCGCCATCGTATTTCGTAGCTCTGTGAGCTCGCGCTTCATCCGTTTAGCCTCTCCAGCAGAGAGGTCCATATCATCGACCGCGCGGATCGCTTTGGTGATGTCGGACATGTCACTGGCTACGGAATCGAGGTACTTCCGTGCTGCGTCGTTGTATCCTGCCGGAGGTTCACCCGTGACCTTGAAATCCTGGTACTGCGTATCGACCTTATCTTTCAACTCGTAGAAGTACCTTGTCGCATCGGTCGTGAACACCGGGTCCGCTGTGACCTGCTTCGTAAGCATGTCCGTTACCGTGCCACCTTTTGCCGAAGCGGGGAGCGCAAGCTGCCCGACGACGCCGGTATACGATCGGATTAAATGATCGACTTGTTTAGGCGATACGTTCAGGATGTCGCCGATCTTCTTCCCGATCTCCGAGGTGTTCGCGTCGTACTGGTTACGAGGCGAAGCACCCTCGAGGTATCCAGGCACGATCGGCGCCCCGGCAAAATTCTCGTTAGCGGCAACATCAACCAGCGGGCCAGCGATCGTATCACGTATCGGAGAGACAGCGGCGCCCATGAAATCACCCTCGGCGAGCTCCTTAGCCGGAACACCTGGAGGAGCGAACGCGGTCGTGATCGTATCGGAAAAGTCGCGGAACGACTCCGGATCCTTATCAACCCACTCGCGCAAAGCTCGTTCAACTGCTGATCCGAACGGAACTCCGATCTCGCGCGGCCTTGGGATCTTAATAAACGTGCCGTCGCCTTTCGGGATGTTGAAGAAGTTGTCTTTCTGATAGTTGCTCAGGTTCTCGTACGCCTCGTCACCGTGATTTAGCGCATAGAGCGCGATCGTCGGCAATGTAACGGCCAGGAGCGACTTCGAGACCGCGGCGCCCGGCTTATCCTTAAAAATACGCGCCGTCTTATCCAAGCCCTGCAGAGCAGCGTTCAAGTACAAGAAGATCGCGTCGGCCTCCTTCGAAACGGTGCCGTGCCGTTTGAAGTTGGTCGTGATGTCGTTCGCCTCGTACAACCCTTCCACGCGGCTGCCGTAGCTGTCTCCGCCGGCCTCCGTTAGGCGCTTGAATTCCCCAAGACGCGGGGCCGACTCTATCACGTTGCTCAGATTCTCGAGCGCGCTCTTCGCACGCGGGAGGAACCCTAGCCCCCTGCGGGTTTGCGGCAGGATGGATTGCTTGCTCTGCGCGAGGAGATCACGGTCGGCCGCGACCGGGCTGGAATGTCCTCCGCCTACTGCCTTGTACCGCTTGTACAAGTCCTTATTCCCGAAGGTGCTAACGACGCCGTCAAGCAAGTCCCAAGCAAAGCGGGACGGGTTATTCGTGGTCTTGGACGCGATGAATGCGGTCGGGATGTCTCGAAAGATATTCCGCGTTAGCGAGAAGATCGGGTTAATGCCGGTCGTCAGCACCTTAACGAGGTTCGTCGCCTTACGTGCGGACTCTAGCACCTTACTGCGTGCCTGCGGCGTAATATTAACGAGTGCCTCCAGGAGTGCGGGGTCGTTCACGCGCAGATAGACACGCTCCCCATCGATCAGACCGCTTATGACATTATCCTTTTCAATATCGCTCTTCCGGAGCGTCCGGTTAAACTCATCGTCCATACTCTCGATCAACTTATCGAATCCGTCGTCACCGAGCGATCCGGGTTCGACCTTCTCGCGTTTTAACTCTACCGCGAAATCTCCGAAGCTCTCCGGATCTTTACGGATGTTCTTGATAAGGGTTTGCATAACCTCGTTACGCTTAGCCGTCTTCACGTAACGGTCAACATACTCGATCATGGATTCGATCGGGTCGATGATGTCGCGCTCCGACCCCGTAGGCGAATACTTCTTAACCGGGTTATTCTGATTCCCGTATCCGCGCTTCGCCCCGAGCCCCTTGCCCGCGCGCTCAAGCTTGGAGAAGAATCGTTTATTCGGCACCCAATAGGGATTCGCATCTTTCCACGCCTTCGCCGTCTCGGGCGAGATGATCCCGGTGTCAACGAGCCAGGACTTCGTCAGTTGCTCATTCCACTCGTAGAGTTGATCGGCGATCTTCGCAAACTCCGGATACGTCCGATCGTAATCGGCGATCTTCTGCTTCACCTTATCGACCGTCATATTCGCTTTACGGTTATACACCGTCTCGTCCCGAAGCATCCGCGTCTCGGCATGTTTCGCGATGAGGTAGTCCGTGAAATTCTTGTATGCCCGGCGTGGAATCTGACTCGTGATGTCCTTGAGAGATTGGCCGATCACATCGCCCTTAGCGTTCACGAGCTGTTCAGTTAAGATGTGGTTGGAGACCATATCGGAGCCGCGAGAGTTAAGCGCCAAGTAATAGGAACGCTCCTCCGGCGAAAGCGGCGTACCCGTTACAGACTCAACGTACTTGTCAAACTGATTAATGCGTTGCTGATTATCGAACGCGTTCGTGTAGAAGTTATTAACCGCGTTCTCGAAGCTGATCGGCTCCTTCTCTGCTCCGGAGCGGATGTATGTCCGCGTGTCCTCCGGGTGGGTGAACCGACCTTTATCGCCTTTCGGAACGAACCCGAGCAGGTCTGCGTCGCTCGCTGCCCGAGCAGCTCCGTCTTCTCCAGCCTGTGCCGTCTCGCGCATGATCGGACGACGTACTGTAGGAAGCTCGGGCTGCGGGAAACCGAGATTACGGCGTTTTGCGATTCTCTCCGCCGCATATTTGCTAGGCTGAACGTCAGGAGATCTTTCAACGCTAACCGTAGGCTCAGTAAGAGAACTAGCATTAACTTTACTTATGGATGGCATTTTCGACTTTGCCAAATCCAATACGGATTGATACGCATCTTTCGGAGCCCACCACAATTCATTTCCAGCAGCGACCACGACGTCATTCTTACGTACGCGCGCTTCTAGGATATGAGAACCTTTCAACAATTCAGGGTTCTCGATCAATCTGCCACTGGTATGGTTTTCAAGATGATGTTCAACGTATTTCTTTGAAGTAGACACATATTTTCCGGGAAGTATGATTTTTTCGGAAAGCGGAGCAACACGATAAATGGTGACAAATTCACCTTCCGGAATCGGGACTTCAAATTCAGTGCCTATTCCGTACCCATCTTCAAAAGTTCGCGGATCCGACAAAAGATACTTATCATATTCCCCGGATAAACGACTCGATTGCGCTTCCATCGGCGATGGCATCGGAGGTTCTGCAGAAAGTCCGAACTCCTTTTGAAAGTCTGATTGTTCATATATCGTGCCGGGAATTTGTGAGAATTCTTCTCTCGTCATCTCCCAAGGCTGTTTTTGATCGCTTGAAGGTAATTCGCTTACGACAGCGCCTTCTACCGGAGATGAACGAAGAGACTTGTCGACCCGCAGCTTTCCGGAATACTGAGGCAATTTGCTTGTGCGGTCAAGTGCATCTACGGCACTTAGGGCACCTCTAGCAGCTCCTTCTGCAGCTCCTCGAGCACCTCTAACCCCTTCAGCAATTGCACGACCGGCAGCCGGTAGAAGGCCGAACGCGCCACCGACAGCCCCTGCTACCGCCAGGTCTTTACCTGATGCCTCGGGGTTAACGATAAGCTCTTGCGCGATGTTCGTCGGCACGCCCTCCGCAACGCCTTTGATTGCTGACGCGGCTACCCTTCCAGTTGCGGCTTTCAATCCGTCAGCCGCACTATCAAGTCTAGGCGCATATCTAGATATCGCTTGCCCCGTTCCTTGATAGATGCCACCCATCGGTGAACCGGAGAACGTAATATTACCGATCGTATTAAGCGCTCCTCCGGCTAATTGAGCGGCCTTGCTAGGCTCATACAGTTTATCGCGATCCGATGCCGTGCCTAACTGTTGGCGTGCCGATACCATTAAAGGAGCTTCGGCAACGGCTTCGATTGCCGCCCCGATCGGACGGAGCAAAGCGGGCCATTTCTTTGTATCTTCGCGGACACGTTCTATATAGTTCGGACGATCCGGCTCTACAGGCTGTGTTGCGGCAATACGCTTTATGCCCTCTTGGCTTAGTTTAAGTGGTCCGCCGCCATGTTGAGAGGCAAAGTCCATGCCGATCGACTTCATTGTCTCATTCGCTAGACGGTCCTTCTCTCGCTCGGCCTCTAGGTTACTTATTTCCAACAGGCGAGACGGTCCCATAGCGTCGGCATACTGCTTATTCTCAGCGGCGCGGATGCGTTCAGGCATATTACGGGACTTATAGTCTTCCGGGGACGTGAGCCCACTAGATGAACTACTAGAGGTAGAGGAGACTGACACGCCCTTTCGCTTCTTGTAATCATCCGGACTGGTCAGTGCCATGGGTCAGCCTCCTTTACTGGTAATAAGCCATATACTTATTGATGAGTGCTTGCCGCTCAGCCTCGTTCGCACTATACCAATCGCCGTCTTTCATTGCGGCGTCAATGGCTTTCTGACGGATCGCGGAGTCGTCGGACTTCTCCGTTATGCCGTAGAACGAAGGTAGCGACTTGAGGATGTCGTCATAACCTTCTCTACCTAGTCGCTTCGTGATCTCCGGCGCGTTCTCGGTAAGCCAGCCGCGAGCTTCATCAGGCGAACCGAATTTTCTGAGTCCACTCATGACCTCCGCTTCGAAGTCATTCGTACCTGCGGCAGCCGCGTCTTTTTCTTGCTGATACTTGAATTCCTTATCACGGAACGCTTGGTCGGCGATGAACTCCCGTTCACGCTGATTGAGGCTTGCCCATTGAAGCCCGCGAGAGGCGGCCGCGTCTTTGACCTCTTGCGCGAAGCTCTTTTCCTTGAACGCCTGCTCCCAGACCCGTGCAGCCTTCGACTCGTCGAATTGCGCTTGGTTGAACAGGTTCTCCCATTGTTGCTGGGCTTGCCGGAACTCGAAGTCGCGCTGATCCGCTTGTTGGGCATAGTCCTGATGTTCTCCTGCAAGCGTACGCGTTCCGAGTTTACCAAGCGATGCTTGGCGTTGCTCAGTGGAGAGATTAGGATCATAGAGCGATGGGTCGACTCCCATGCTCGCCAATTGCGCACGGGTATCATCAGCGAGCTTCCGCAACTCTGCTTGCCGCTCCGGAGTTGCCGATCCGAATTCCTGACCGTAGGTAATCAAGTTTTGGAGCAATGGTTGGGCAGTCCTATCTTTATCGCTGAGATAATTGCCCGTCAATTCTGCCTCCGTCACGGATCGGTTGAACTCGTCTCCGCGTAGATTACGCGCCGTGCTTAGCAGGTCAGCAGCAGAGCGCAGGCGATCCTGGAATTGCCCGTATGCCTGATCTCGATACTGCGGGATATAAGCTGCCGCCTCCTGTTCCGCCCGTTGCTGGATCTGTCCGAGCTGACTGTTCGTCATCGTGGATTGGAGCAGCCCGCTTGCGTTCATCGTCTCCATCGCCGCTTTCGATGCATCACCGGCACGTAGCTGAGCGAGCTGCCGCTGAGCTTGATAGCCCGGATCAGTCTCCGGATTGTAGGAGAACGGCGTGTTAACGAGACTCTCTAACCTCCCGAAGAGCTCGTCCTGCTTCGCCTTCCAGTTGTCATACTCTGTCGGCGGTTTCGTTACCGCCGGCGGTGTTGGGACGGTCATCGTCGACGTGCCGGACGTTGTTGCGCCAGTGGATGGATTTGGAATGTCGGCTGGTGCCGTCACCGGCGGCTTATCGGATTGCGGCGTGACGGCAGCGGGAAGCTTCGGTATTTGTGCCTTAGCCCAAGCGATCTGACCTGCCGTAGCCTGTCCTCCGGTCGATGTCTTACCTGCGGCCATATTCTCGATGTACTTGCGCTGGTTATTCGGATCCGGTACTGCAGCCATCCAGCATCAGTCCTTTCTTTGGGAATGAAAAAGACACCCGCAGAGGGTGTCGAGGTGACCTATTACTATTGTTATTTTTCAAACTCTTCCCATCCCCCGCCGTCTGTGGGGATGAAAACCATCGTTTTCCCTGTGATTCTATTGATTTTGGCTAATGCGGTATTGCCATTTCCGATATTAATTGTCTCGTACCTAATTGGCGTGGGGTAAACGAAGATTGCAAAGATAAAAATTATGGCGACAATTAATCCGAACCTGATAAAGTCATTTTTCATTGTTTTGGTTGCTGCGATTCAAGTTGATCTTTCATCTCATTTAACGACTCTATCTGAGCCGTAATATCTTCTATCTTCTTTTTCATTTTTTCTTTTCCCTCTTCTGTTGTCGCTCTCTCAAGTGAATTTTTAGCAAAATCCAGCAACGAGTTAAGTGATTTTAAACCCGCCTCAATACCTTCTAGACTAATGCCGGTTACCGCAGGGTCGTTACCACTCTGCTCTGGCACAGTCTGTTCAGGGATCGTTACAACATCGCTCATGATATCATCCTCCTTCTTTGTGAGGATTACAGTATTGTCTTTAAAATCTACATTATACCCGACAGCTTCCGCCAATACTCGGTTTGGAGTATACGACGAACCATCTACGGCAATAGCCTTCATTTTTAGGGGATCACCGTCGACAACGACAGTATATTCGGTTTGTATTGTCTTGCCGACTTTTGAGGTAGTTTCTGCCAGCGCTTGTCCTGAGAAAGCTAATGCCGCGCCGATAAGAATGCCTATGACAATCTTTTTCATTGATTATCATCCTTTGCCATTTTCCCCAATAATACTATATAAGTTATGAAGTGACTATACCATTTGTTATTGTCAATGGAGTTGTTGCCGCTCCTCCGCTCGTCGAGGCAACATATACCGTTTTGGAAACTGCTGATTTGTTAGCCTTATTATCAAGCGCTTGTTGGAGTGTTTGTAGGTTACCTAGGCCGTATACAGAATCCCAGTTCTGGACCTGGACTTGGAACCCGAGATTATTCATGATTATATTTCCTGACACAGCTAATACAAGGTCATCAAGCGATTGGATAATCATCCCTCCAGATGGGTTAGGAGTAATTAGCCATTGCTCTACACCGCCTGCCGCCTGAATTATTATGGGATTTCCAAAATAATCCGACTCTAATTTAATCGAGTTGTTAGCATCTTTAAAAGCTCCGAAAAAATTACCGAGCACATTCATTTCTGACCTTGGGTAAGTCCCGTTTGCGGTAGCAATGTACGAACCGATAATAGTGGCGGCTTGGATAAGTACGCCAATCAGAGTGCCAACATTGATCGTTCCGAGATTCGCTGAGATCGCCGACAACTCATTGACATCCATCTTGTCAGCAGTAATGGTGTTTGCCGCGATTTCATCGGCTGTGATAGTGTTTGCCGCGATCTCATTGGCCGTGATCGAGTTCGCTTCAATATTCTCTGCCTTAATACCGCGTGCCCTGATATTGTCGAAGTCGAGATTACCTTCGAGGAGGTAATTCAGGATCTTCTGCATCTTGGCGAGCTCGTTGGTTAGCTCCTCCAAACTCTTCGCCGCTTCGGTCAGCACCTTGATCGGTTGTAATGGCATCTCTTTACCTCCTCATTGGTAACTCCCTAACTTGGCGAGTCAGTTCATGTATTGTAACCGGCCCCGTACCAACGATCTTTAGGCGGACCGCATTTGCCCCGCGAAGCGACGTCGTTGGGATCAGCAGCTCCTTGTACTGAATCTCGCTCGCGGCCGTCAGGCTGTTGACAAGCGTCCAGTCGTTGCCGGCTGCCTTACCGCTCGCGTACACCTGTAGCGTGCTGCCAGCTGGCACGGAGGCGACGATCCACAGCTTGTACCATTCCTGCTTACGGGCGATAGAGTCGAGCGCGAACGGCTTCGTAATCGCCGTCGATGTGATGGCCGAGCCCGCTGCCGTCGTTCCGCCAAGGAGCAGCACGCGCCCGGATGCGTCGCCGATGTAGAACTTCGAGCCGACGCGAAGCATCTGCGTGATGGATACGCCGTCCCACGTGTACCAGGCGCCATGCATCGGATCGTACTGCAGCAATGTCGTACTCTCCGTCGCCGATCCATAAGGGATAGCGAAGTACAGGTACCGCCCGTCCGACTCCGCGACACACTTTGCCAGCTGCGCCGGATTCATAGCACGAGCGAAGTTGTATACCGCCACCGAATAATCCTTGGTCGGCCTGATTCCGCCGTCATAGCGGAAGATTCCGTCGCGTGAGACGAAGAACTGCACGTCGTCCTTAACTGTAACCGCCTTGTTTCCAGTTGCTCCGATGTCGCTTCCGGCCACAGGAAAGCTGTAGTTGCTTGGACCCGTACCGTATAGTTCCGACATCGATGACGGCTTGTACGCCGTAACGTGCTGATACCCTGCATTAAGCCCATTGATCGTCTCGCCGTTCGTCGTTTGGTAACCGATCTCGCCGGCATCGTCGACCGTTGACCAGTCGGTCGGCTTATTTAGCGCGCAGAACAACACGGAGTTTTCCTTGGCGCAGTACAGCCGGTTAGCCTGCGTTGTAATGTAGTTGCCGCCTGATGGCGCATTCGTGAGGTTCTGAACGGTCGAACCGTTATACCTCTTGATCGCATCCGTACCGTTCGCGCCGATCAGGTTGATCTCTGTCAGATTCCCCTTAAAGTTGCAGAAAGACCAGTCGGCCGAGGTGTTGAGCCCCGTCGCCAAACTGGTCCATGTTCCATCATTATTTAGCCGTCTCCAGCTACCGTCGTTAAAGACCGCATGGAGCTCGCTGTCCTTCCATGCGCCGAGTCCTAGCACGCGCGTCCCGAACGTACCGATGACGCTATAGCCGGGCTTCGTCGTGATTGCAGGATACTTATCCGGACAGAAGTTAATGAGTTCCGTGAACACGTTATCGGCTAAATTGAAGCCCTCGTCGTCAGGCTTGTACACGCCGGCGAAGTCCCGGATCGGAATAGGCGGCTTGATGCCAGATATAGGTGTCCAGTTAGCCACGGTTCACCCCTCCTCTGCAAAATAAAAAGCCGAGGTCGTAAACCCTCGGCTTGCTGCGCATTATCGTCCGTAGGTTCACTTAGGTGCTATAAATCGGAATGTAACCCATTAGCGTTCCAGCCACATCGTAGATTGGCAACCGCTTAGTCTGCGTCCCAGGAACAGCTGCCGTTGTTACCTGATTTGTGAGAATGTGGCCACTGTTGTCAATGTTGAACAATTCGGCATCTGCATTTGATAGGACTTGGAACACCTTCGTTGTGGCCCCGCTGCTAATCGTTTGCTTAACGGCGATTGGGATTCCATTACGGAAGATGAAGTTAGTCGCGGACTTGCCGTCCGAGTAAGTAAAACCAAGCATGCCATTTATGACAAAATCGGCTCCGCTAATATCGCCAGTAGTGCCGATTCCAAGCTTTTCAAAGCGGGTTCCCGCCCCATTCGTGACGATAACGTTATCGTTAGCGGATTCGTAATACTTTTCGTCGTAGGCGACGGTCGTAACGCCCCGGAACTGGTTATTCGCGAACACGCTATTCCTTACCGTGTTCCCTCCAAAATCAATTGCGAGGAATCCTGCCCCATCGGACGCACCCGTGAATTGATTGTCCTTGAACGAACAGAATTTGGTTGCACCCGATCCCGTCCCACCTACACGCGCGTAATGATCGCAACGCGCGTAGTAGACAAAATTGTCTTTAACAACTGCATGTTCGCAAGACACTACGCCAATCGGAACAACTGCCGTATCGATAGATATTGCTGTTGGGATAGCTGTCAAATCAGAATAGAATTGATTGTTTTCAAACATTCCACTTACTCTAGTCAAAGCAAGGGCCTGTTGTGCTCCGATTCCTATATTATCCACGACATTAAACATCAACTTTTCATTGAAATTGCCGGAAGCAGGTGCGCTTGCGCCTATGGAGAGTATCCGATAGAATGCCTTGAATGTGTTCATTATTACGTTTATTCCATAAGGTTGGTATGGCTCTGTTCCCGTCATACTTGCTTCAAAACCAAACGGACAGTTATCACTCTCGCAGTTAATCACATTGATGTTATGGCAAGCCTCCACCCCAAGCGCTCCAGGTTGTACAGTAAATGGTTTGCCGCCATCAACATAAGTCGGTTTAACGACATAAGGGAGATCATACGCATACACGTTGTCAATTGTGACGTTATTCGTGCCGTTTGTAACAGAAATACCGTTACAGCCGTGTGACATATCTGCCGGACTGGTTTTTATAGATGTGATCGCTAAGTCTTTGATGGTCAGGTTCTTTACACCGTTAAGTTGCAATACGTCGTGTCCATCAGCAGAAACACCCTTTAATATTGTCGCTTTTCCTGCACCACGGATAATGATGTTTTTAAGGTCTTTTGTCTCTGTAATCGTCTCTTGACGTAATGATGATGGGTAAATGCTAAAGTTAAAGGTTCCAGGCGGGCATTCCACTATTCCGCCGCCCGCCGCAACTGCGGCATTCACCGCGTTGTTGAAAGCTAAATCGCTGAATGTTGCTCCTGTCGGATCAGCACCGTATCCTGTGACAATGTTATATACCCCTGTCACAGTTTCCGCCTGAAGCGCATCAAACTCGCCTCTAAGCTCATCTATTTCAGATTGTGGAGAGTTAGCCGCTGCTATTAACTTCCCCATGTCTTTCATCGCAATGCTCATAGCTGTTTCCATCTCTCCACCTCACCAAATAGTAGTTTCTTTTACGCGCTTCAGACCCATCTTCTTAAGACCTTTCTTCGCCCTCTTCATAAGTTCATCGAAATCCGCTTGGAAGTTATTGCGCATATCCGTATCGCGTGCTAAACCTGCAATCCACTTGGCGGCGTCGTAGACATAGAGCTCGTGATAATCTTCGGGGAAGTTCGGGCTGGTAGACAAGGCACTGGCGCTAAGCGTAATGGGCCGCGGCCTGTAATATAGATAAGCTTCCTTACCGGCTGGAGGCACAGGATTGATATAAAGTGCTCCGAGGAACGATGTACAAAAATTAGCCGGTGGATTCTGAATTTCCGGAGTCACTTTGGTGTATTCGATATCGTCTATAATCACGCAGCGGATGCGATCTTCCGCGCAGTCTGCTGGTAGAGCTAGATACGGAGTATCGGTAGTCGTATAGATCGTGACTTGCTCAGGGAATACGAACTCACGAAAGAGCTGAAGCGACAACAGGTTGAACTTACTAACGATCTGGGCATCCGTCAGATCGGTATGGACTTCAAGACGTACGCGATCGATCAGTTCTCCCGTGTTCATCGTCTCACTCCTCAGTTAACCGTGATGGAATACTTATCTGCGTGGTACATGTTCTTGGCGAAGTCCTCAGCGAGCTCATCCTTGCGTCGCTCAACGTCACGCTCTCTAGCGTTGTCCGCGGCTTCAATCTCCGCGACGGCCGAGAAGCCATTCATCGTATGAATCTTCCGGATATGGTCGACGATCGCGCTGTTCAGATTTGGCCATCCCGGTTGAGGGATCTTCATAACCGCGAGCTCAGTCAGACCATCCATGATGAGGTGTTCGCCGGTCTCGCCGTTATACATCAGGTATAAGTGCTCGTCGTATGCTTGCAGTTGAGGCTCGACGTCATTCAGATCGTTGAGGAAATCACGACGGAAGCCTTGGCGGTAATGTCGGTTCACATGAAGTCATCTCCCTCGGGAATATGTAAAAAGAGGAGCCCAGAAGGCCCCTCTCGTTCGTTATGACGCGGCCTAGTAGCCGGACGCCTCTTGCAGATCGGCGAGCTCGGAGAACGCGTTCCGGCGATGGCAGACCATCGTGCCGTACTCGAACGCCGTCGCCTCGTACGCAGGCTTGTTCGGCACGCGGGAGAACATGCTGCCGTCCTCGTCCATGAATGCGAGCTCGGACGTGTAGTACCAGCCAATGTCGTCCCAGTTCCCGCCCCAGATACGATTTGCCGGATGGTAACGGTCGACGATCAACGGCAAGCCGTCGAACTCGATCGCCTTGTAGCCGCCCTCGAGCTCCATCGGATTGACGAAGCGCTTCTGGCTCGTGAGCAGCGCCTCATACGCCGCGCGAATGCCGTGCGAGCCGGACAGCCATTCCGTCTTCGTGCCGGACACGATGTCTTGACGGTCGATCATCGCACGAATGAGCTCTGGCGAGATCGGACGCAGCGTGCCGCCGTTCGCAAGTACGTTTGCTTTCCACCAACCATACGTACCCGGAGCTAGCGTCTGCAACGTGCTTGTCTTCGAGATAATTGACGCGAGCCCAACAGGGTCTAGACCGAGCGTGCCCGCGTTAACGGCGAAGTCACCGGCGGCAGTGGAAATGTTCGAACCGCTGATCTTGATCGTCTTGGCATCGTAGTCGATGTCCGTGATGACCTTCGCCGTCTGATCGACCGTCGTGCCGTCGGAGTCGATGATGTCGATGACTTGACCAACAAAGAACAGACGCACGTCGTTGACGGTAAGTGTTGTCGTGGTCGTGTTCACCGCGAACGTACCGAGCTTCCCTGTGCCGTCACCGAGCGACGCGCGGCGCATATAGTTCTGCAGGTCGGTCGTGAGTCCCTTGACCTCGGATGTCAGCGCGCGCAGGTAGGACGTCTCGTCGCGTTTGGACGCTTGGATCGTGGCGTTGGAGACTTGCAGACGGCCGTGGATATAGGCGACGTTACCCGTCGAACCCTTGTACCCTTGTTGGCCGGCAGTAGGCAGATCGCCCATCTCCGTGCCCGCGCCGACGCCGGTGTTGCGGCCGAAGTGATGGGCGATGTAGAAATTACGACCATCGCCGTCGATCTTCTCCGCTTTTTCCTTCAACTTCTTAACAAAGTAGTTCGCGCCGTTGTTGACTTGCTCCTGAATCTCCGGGAGATAGTCAATCTTCAACGCATCTTCAATCGTGGACAGTGTTGCGGGCATGTTGGCCCCTCCTTATTCGGCTGTCCGGGCTGCACGTATGCGCTCTGCCGCGCGCTGTTCGGCTCCTTTGAATCCGCCGCCAGTCGTCGGCACTTGCCGCGCTGCTGCACCCGGAGCGCCTTCCGCTTTAGGTGCTTTTTTGGATTCGAGATATTTCTTGACGGCATCTTCCTCGGCCGTCTTAAGCTGCTCCTCGAGGAGATCCGCCCTCATCGCCTTATAGGCGACTTCCGGATTCGCGATCTCGTTCTCGTGCATGTACTTCCACAGCTCTGTGTGATCGAGCTGCTTGTCGCCGAGCGTCTTCCCATCGCTGAACGTCTTCAACGAAGTTTCGAACTCCTGCCGCTCGGCTTGTTCCTTCTGAAGGGCTTCGTATTCTTCACCCTTCGCAGCTTTCGCCTCGAGCTCGTCGATGCGCTTCAAGACGGACGGCGGGACCTTCTCCTTCTCTGCGCGCTCCTGGAGTCGAACGAGCTCGATCTCCTCTTTGAGCGTCAGCATGTCAGGTACGCCAGCTTTCTGCTGGAGGTACTCTGCGGCCAGCTTGAACGTGTCGTAGTCCTTGTACTGGTCACGGAGTGCTTGGATCTCCGCGTCTTTAGCGGTGTTCCACTGCGCCTCCTTCTCAGATAGGCGCTTAGCGAATGCTTTCTCGAAGTTGTTCGGCTTGGCTGGTTCACCAGATTGATCGCCGACTGGTTCGCCTGGCGGTTCGGATACTTGCGATTGCTCCCCGGCGGCAGGAGTCCCTTCAACGCCCGATGCAGCTTCGCCTTCCGCGAACAACTGCAATTTCATTGGCAATAAGAATCTCGACATGTAAAAAACCTCCTGTGTGGGCGGCGCAACTCCACACGCTCAACGCCGCGCGAAAATGAATAGAAAATAGGCACTCGCAGTCTCAGCGAGTGCCCGTCAGTATAAAGCGATAACGCTTGTTGCTGTTGTGCCTTCCTTGACCTTCACGACACAGAAGCCGTCGTAGAACGTCCCGTTAGGAACATTCTCAAGCAATACCGTACCGCCTCCGTAGAACTCGATCTCAAGATCCCCGGTTCCACCGACGAATAAACCGGCGGTAGGACCGATCGTCACGTCGTCATCCGGCGTTACAGCCACGCCGCTGATATATTTCCGGTTCATGTCGCACCTCCTCCCGCGCCGGCTGTCACGAGCGCTGTCTCGGCCTTGAGCATGTCACTCGCGGCCTTAGCTTCGTTGTCCATCTGCTTCATATCGAGCTGATGCTTACGCCCCTTCTCCGCCTCTTCGGCTTGTCCGGCCTTCGCGGCCGCCTCCGCCTGTTGCTGGGCGAGCATCGGGGCGTTTATCCGATCGACGTGCTGCTGATAATGCTGGTCGACCATGAACCGCAGCTCCGGCGGCATCTTACGATAACGTGCCGTTTTGCGGAACGTATTGTGCAGTTGAATATGCACCTCATCGTCGTCGCTGTCCCATATAGCCGGCGTACCTGGAGGTGGCTCGGGCGGTTGTACCTGCTGTGCCTGTTCCGGCGGGAGACTCGTAACCGCTTGCTGATAACGTAATAGCATCTGCTGATACGCTGCCGCTGCGGCCTTGTACTCCGGATTTTCCGCTAAGTCCTCGAATGTCTTGTTCTCCATCTTGGCGTTGTTCTCGTCAAGCTGCTGTTGTTCGAAAAGCTCCGTCGAATCACCCATTCCCATCAGCCGCAAGAGCTTGGCCGTGTCCGGCGTACCGTCTTTCTTGACGATCGCGCCTGCTTCCCACATCGTCATGATGCGCTCTTGTTGGGCCGCCTTCATCTCCGGCAGGCTGGAGCCCTGGACGATGTTAACATCCTCGAAGCCGGTCAGATCGGAGCCGTTAAAGCTAATGACCTCGATCTCGTTGTCCTCGCCGAGGATCTGATATTGCCGCTCCTCGGTGTAATGCGCCTTCGTGAGTCGCAAAATACGCCGCATAACCTTCTTCATGCCTTGCTCGTAGTTCTGCGCGGCGACCGCGAGCTTCTCGTTCTCCTGCTCGACCATGATCTCAAGACCGCCCAGCGTATCGAGGCCGGCCGGCATACGCCCTTGGCTGACCTCGCGTGCCCCGGACGAGTCGTCTATGTCGATCGCGTTGTTCGCGAGTTCCTGACCATAGAACGAAGGGATGTCCGGCGCTTGAATACGTTCCGGTTTCATGCCGTTCACGGCCGTGTAGTTGATGATACCCGCGATCTCGTTAACGAGGTCCTCCTCGTCGACGCCGTTGCCGATTGGGTTTAGCCACATGCTGTTCCCGAGCCGACGTGCGTGTGTGGCGATCATGGACCGCATGACGTTAATCTCGCGCTGAGGCGGCAGCATGTCCGTTACGATCGCATCGAAGAGCAAGCTACCCGGGATCGGGATATAGCCGAAGAGCTGATAAGGCATGTCGCCGGCAGCGTCCGTATAGTCGAGCTCCTGACCGTTGCAGACGGTCATCTTGACGCCTTCCGGATACTTCTTGCATGGCTTGATCCACAATTCGTAGACGATCGCCATGTTACGCATCCGGGTCGTCTGATATGCGCCGATACCGTCGCCATTGACGCGCGTGATATCGTAGGTGTTCAGATAATCGAGGTTGGCGTCGGCACTAACCTCGACGCCGTACTCCTCGAAGATCTCGTCGACGTCACGCGCCTTGCGCTCGATGATCCAGCGGATCTCCTCTTCGGTCGTCGCGGCCGGGTCACAGAAGATCGTCAGCGGATTACATATCCGCGCGCGAATGACACCCTGGTGAATCGGCTTCTTGCCGCGCTCGACCCACTTGTTATATCCCGGCTGGCCTTCTTCCGGCGAAATCTCGTCTCCGGCCTCCGCGTCAAACCACGTCTTAATCCAGGCGCGTTTCTGGATAAGCATGTACAAGAACAATTCGCGCGACTTCGTCGTGAGGTCGAGTTCTTGCCATTGAACATGCAAGAACTTGTCCGCCGCTTTCGCCGCGTCTATGTCCTGCTGCTCCTTGCTTCCGGGAATGACGTTGTATTTGAGCTTCGACTTCAAGTGCTTCGCCAGGAGCGTCATGACGCGCGGCCTTATCTTGTTACGCGATATGCGGACCTCGCCGGACTGCTGCGGCAGAACTTCAATCCTGCGATGCGAAGCGTTCCAGCCGATCCACTGATTGCCGACGAAGTAGTTCACGTTAACGAGCTGCTGACGGATGTCTGTCCAGTTCTCCGCGCTGCGGAAGTAATCGAGAACAACATCGGGCGTGAGCCGCGTCTGCTTGGTGTCCGGGGACGCGGAAGCGCCCTTCTGGGTGGATTTCGCCACGGCTCATCGCCTCCTTAGCTGCCGTATGCCATAATTCGAATGACTAACGTTGCAATGTCGGTCGCGCTGTCGAGCTGTGTGAACGCCGCTTTGTTTGCGGAGCCGGTCGCCCGGACGAGAAGCTTTTTGTTCGTGCCGTCCCATTCGACTTGGTATCCGTCTTTCGGCTGAGACTGCAGGAACAGCACGCTATTAAGGCCGAGGAGCTTTAGGTCGAGTTCTTCGCCGCCGGTAGCGTACGAGCTATCGAACGTTACGTCGGCGACGCTGATCTTCTTGTCTCCAAATACGGTGCGGTTAACGAGGGATACAGTAAGTGCCATGATGGGTTAGCCTCCTTGGTTTTGGCATAAGAAAAGACGCTCTATTGGGAGCGCCTTGGGTTATCGGTCTCTCATATCCTGATCTTGTGCACGAAGCTGAGCTTCAAGCTGCTCAGTTCTAGCGGCTTGCCCTTTTTGATACGGCATCCAATCCCATTGGCCGGGGTTCTGACCTTGCGTGACCTTCTGGTTGAAGTAAAGCCCATTCGGGTTGAACACGCAGATATCGATGCAGGTTGCGTTATGCACCGCCGTGATGACTGCTGCGCGATCAACGCTTTGGAATTCGCCGCCTGGCGAACCGAGACTCTTGTAATAGACCATCCGTCCGACCGTTGGGATCATTCGACAACACCCCAATCCTCGGCAAGCATGTCAGTCTGCGATGCCAACCAAGGCACGCGCGACTTAGGAGCCTGCGGATTGTCTGTCTGCAGGCCGGTCGTGTCGATGAAGATATAGGGGTGCGTCATTTTACTATGAGCATCCGGTCGTTGGAGTTCGATAAAGATCCCCTTGCCGTTCCAGCCACCACGAGCTACTTTCTTACCTGCCTTCAATGCTTCTAGTGCTTGTCCGAAGTTCATTGTCCATCCTCCGTTTTCGTTTGTTGTGCGGCCTTCCATGCACGTGCCGCTTCGCGCAACCGCTTGTCGCCCCATTGCGGCTTGTATTCGATCTCGTTCGCCTTCATGAACTCGACGAGCTCCGGCTTCTCCATCGCATCGAACTCGTCAGGATCGCTACCACCGGATTGATCCGGCTTGTCGTCCTCCACCTTAGGCTCGGCCTTCTTGCCGATCGGCGTGATCGTGATGTTGTAGCCGGGGACGCGGACCTCTTCGATCGTCGTATGGACGTATTGGAACGTCGGATCGACCTCGGCGCGGCGGCTGTTTGCCTCTTTGTCGTCAACAAAAACGCCGATCTTCTCGTCGGCGCCACAGGTGAATTTATAGAGTTTCATTGTCTACCTCCTTGGGTTGTTGTGCCTTCTCGGCGATGATAACAGACTCTACGTAATCTCTAGCTATCTTATTGAGTAGGGGGCTGTACGCCAAGATCACTTCGTGTTCAGACCATACCTTAAGCTCGATCTGCCCTTCCATTTCAGCTTTAACGCGCTTGTACTTTTCAAGAATCTTGTCCATTTCTCTCCTCCTATAGTTGCTCCAGCGGCGGCGGTTCCTTCACGCCGTTCTGGGCCTTGATCGTGCGGACTTCGGCTTGCTTGTACTCGCCGAACGATGGTGCCTGAATGCGATCGAGGAGCTGCTGTCGTTCAACTGCCCAGGCTTGCCGTTCAGCGTCTCGAGCGTCGATGCTCTTCGCTAGTAGCTGATGCGACTCTGTGACCATATCGGACATCCGACGAAACCTAGCATCGCCGCGGATCTCTGAAACGATAAACAACGCAAGTAAAAGCAATGCTTCAACGCTTAGGCTGTATATCAATACGTCTTTAATTGTCACAACATCTTCATTCCCTTCCGCTTGCTTGGCTTGTTAAGCCGTTCTATGTTCCTACGTACGCGTGCCTCCATGGTGTTGTCGACCGGCTTAGGCTCTGGCTTCGTTGGCAACGTACGCATGATACAGAAGTATCGAATTGCATCCGGTGCGTGGGTCAACTCATGCGGCTCTGTGGCAACGTCGTTCGGGTCCTTCTCATCCTTGAGTACAGAAGGGATCGTCCGGATGGCGTTCTTGCAGTTGTCGAAGAACCGGAGCCGCGCCGTCTTCACGAGCTCGCCAGTCTGCTCGTCCTGCATCTCGAACGGTGTCAGCCACTCCTTCATGTTCAACCAACCTTGCACGCGCTCATTGCCTGCCTTAATCAGCGTGATGCCGTTCTCCTGGAAGATCTCAGCCGCGCTCTTACCCGTATCCTGCCTGCGGTTCCACAGATCAGGCGGTGCGTAGGTTAGCTTGATATCCTCGATCGTCATCTCGGTCAGCCGCTTAGCTGCGGCGCTGATGATGAGATTCGACTCGTATACCTCTTTGTACACGTAGGCGAATCCCTGCCGGTCGATTGCGATCCAGTAACCGGCCAGCATATCGAGGCCATAGTCTAGCACCCTGAACCGCTGCCAGTCCGGAGGGATGACGAAAGACTTAATGACATGCACGTCCTCGCGGAACTCCTCGAAGTAAGTCCCGCCTGGCAGGCCATACTCCCCGAGGCCAACGACCTTGAACCGAGCTGGGTTAGTGCGTTCCAACTCTTCGATCAGCCGTCTATCCGCATCATCCAGCCACTCGTTGCATTTGTACGTGGTCGTGAACCGGTCGGCGTCCGGATCTTCCTGATCCCAGAATCGACGTTTTGTCCAATGGCTATCGATCCAAGGGTTGTAGCTGAGCGTCAGCTGCTTGAAGTACCCTTCTGGCATGTCGCCCCGGATCGACTCGTCGAAGGTCCGGAACTCTTCCTCGTCTGCGATTTCGAACGCTTCCTCCACCCATGCCCAGCAGAGAACGCCAACATCTACCGTGATCGACGTGATCTTTAACGGGTCGTCGAACCCACGAAAGAGGATCTTCTGACCGGTCGGTAGATACTTTCCCTCTAGCGGGCTCTCCGTGAACTTCCACAAGTGGTATACCCCAAGCCGCCGGGCCGCCCACTTGAGTACTGCGAATGTCGAGTCCTTATTCGTATTGGCCGTGTTCCGGACGACAACCGTGTTCGCCAGCGGGTACTTCATCATGTTGTAGATGTACCATAGCGCCACGGTCCGCGACTTCTTCGAGGCGCGGCCACCTTTCAGGACGCGATACCGTTTGCGCGATCGCCAGAACGAGCCGTAACCGCCGCCAACGACCTCGGCCAGGTTGATTTCGCCCATGACGATCACCTCGATTCGCTAGAAATGGATTGGGGCGTAAACGCGAGAAAAACGGAGAAAACGAGAGTTCGTGTTCTCTGCCTTGCTGCGCCTTAGAACAACCTTCTGACACATGCAAAAGCACCGATCAAAAATAGCTAATCGGCGCTCACGGTCAATTTTGGCGATATTCGATGTGTTAAGGCTTTGTACTTTACGACAAAATACGCGCTTTGTGCGGATGTCAGTCCAGAAGCTGCTCCTCGCCCTTGAAGATGACCATCTCCCCTTCGATCTTCAACTTGTCGTTGAACATGCCGAGGTGGCGCGCCACGAGTTCGAGTGCTTTCTGCTGATCCTGTAGTTTGATCTCGATACCGGCCTGCGTCGATTTAACGCCTGCATACAAGAGCTTAGCTGACTCGCTAACGTCGCGCGTGTCGGCCATATGGAGGTCAGCACGACCCTCGCCCCGGCACTGCGGGCACTTAGGATGCGGGCGCTCGAGCTTGTCGTAGCCGTAGCCTCCCTCGTTTGTAGGTAAGTTAGGCTCTCGGTTATTAGCTAGCGCGTCGTCTCTCTCCAGTTGCACGGCCGCCGCGTACTCAGCCTCGTCTCGCCAGTGGTAGGCGTGATCGATACCGAAGCAATGACGGCAACATAGGCGGCGCAAGTGGACAAGCTCGTTCGGATCCGCCGTCGCGATAGCCCATAGACGTTGCAGCACCATATCCTGAGTGATCTCGGTTCGATGCGCGCGATCAGCCTGCCGCTTCTGCAGATACTCCTGCACACTAGCATTTGCTAACAGCCTCGCTGCTTGTTCATTCGCTGTCTTCTCGCTATACCCAGCTCGCATAGCCGCTTTTGTCCCGTTGAGGTCTTTAAGATATTCATCAGCAAACTTTTTTCGTTTTGCCGTCAGCTTATTCGCGCTCATCGTTATCACCTCGCTCCATCAAGATTGATCCTGTCGTTCTGTACCTTCGCCCACGCTAACGCCCTCGGAATGTCGAAGTCGCTGCGGCCGTAACACGTAATCAGCAGCATTACATCGCCCGTAACCTCGAATACCCACCAAACTCCGTCGATCTGCACGAACTCTCTCTTGCGATGACATTCGCCGCTATTCACGACTTGGGTCACATGCTCTCTGAGTCTTGTCCGATCGATCAGCTCGACGCGCTGACAGTACTGCTCGTAAGCGTGATCGGTCATTCTGACTGTTAACGCATCGTCCATATCTCCTCTCGTCCTCTCGGGTAAATAAAAACCGCGCATCGCGATCGGGCTTACCCCGGTCCCTTTGATGCGCGGTTACCTTCGCCACCTCCTGCAATCCATACAGAAAGGTGCCTTGAGCCTTGTAATGCAGAATGGGCAACCGCCTAACCCATATAGTGGATTGTCAGTTACCCATTTCGCCTCAATACCATATTAACACGGGTTGACATGGCCCAAAAGGTACACATAGGGGTACTCACAACGGTACAACTTTTAAATAATTAGCTTTTCAAACTCTTCTATAGCTTTTTTTCGCCAACGCTTGTAAGTCATTTCGACGACCGAAAGCGCCTTGCATATGTTTTCTACGCTGAGGCCTTCGATGTATTTCAGCCGCAACAGTTTTTCATAGTCCGGCTTTAACAGCTTCAACTCGGCCAGCACGTTATCAATCCTTTTGATTTCCGCCTGCAGATCCTGATACTCTGCCAAGCGCTCTAGAACAGCGTCTATGTCGTCTCGGATCTCGTAACCACGGGCCGCTATAACCTTTGCGATCTTCTCGCGCAACTCTTCAAGCAGTTTGTCATCCTCTTCATCAGCACCGACTCGCGGAATAGCTCTCTGCTGACTACGAATTCCCGTTGGGTATCTGCCACCAAGATACGCATGTGCTGTTGTCTCAAGTTTCTGCTCCTTGCTAGACAGGTACTTATAGCTCGGCAAATTACGCAGCCGGCGGTGTAATTCCTGCAGCTGGTCGTCTTCGTTTAGCCGGCTGACGGTGATGCCCATGCCGACGCTATACGTCGACAGCACATTTAGTCTTGCTTGCATTTGTCTATATTGCATCAGCTGTTCGATCATGATGTCTACCCCTCCAGTTTATACAGCCTTCTTCCGACTCTCGAAAACTTCCTCCAACCATTCAACCATCATCGTCATTTGCTTAATTACGAGGCGATTGTCGTCATACTTCCTGCACAAGTTGCCTGCGGAATCCGCGGCCCACTTCCAAAACTCGTCGCTATCCATACCGTGCATGGTTGCAGCGTGATTGGCTTGTCCGATCCAAGCTAGGACATCTCCAAAAACCGCGTTATAGTCCATCGGCTACAGCTCCTCAATGCGAATGTAAATGCCGGGCATGGCTGCCCAAAACTTCTCAATGATCTCACTGGCGACGATGGCATCGTCCTTCCAATACCCGAGATCAGTCATGATATCGAACGGCAACTTGTTCAGATTGTGCGTGTCAGGTTTCGTCGTTTTCCACTCCCCGTCATAGTGCTTGCTGCCATCAGGGATGGGAAACAGCCATTTGACGATCACGCGCAGCGCTCCAGTGTATTTCTTATCCGGCACATGTTGTCCCAGGTGTGCCGTTAGCTTAGCCCGCGCCGCCTTCAAGTCATCCGGTTCGTAGAACACTGGCTTACCGTTCACAACCGCAACCTGTTTTTCTTGATGAGTAGCTGTCGGCGGTTTCATCGGCATGAAGAACTCTGTCGTCATGCGGTCGTCACCTTCTCCCATTTTATTCCACTTGCGCGTTTATAAATGTCAGGGGGAGGGGGAGGGGCGCTTGCGTCACGCCCCTCCCTATCCCTATATATTTATATATAGGTGTCCCCGCCTCCGGGCGGCGAGCACCATGACGTATCAAATCCCCGCCGCAATTCCGCCGCAAAGCAACGACCATAAAAACGAATAACCTCCGTGCGGCGGCGACCATAAAATGATGATTTCCCCGCCGTTTGGCGAATTTTATTGCGGCGGCGTTAATCATGGTCGCCGCCGTTGTCTTTCTTGACCACTACGAAGCCGTTATTCTTGTCGATCATGAAACCGAATTTCGCCACCCAATCCCGAATCGTCCGTTCAGCCACTTCTTTGCCCGATGACGAGAACCATTCAGTGAGGTCCTTAACTGTTGGAGGCTCGCCCATATTGCAGTTCGCTACCGCGTCTTCGAACTCCTCGGCCTTGCTCCGCCGTTCCTTGCCTGCCTTGTCCTTGCGTTTGCCGGCCGCACGCTGCCACGGAGCTGCTTCTCCTTCCGGATCGATGTCCTTCAAGCTGCCTACGTCGTCGACGCGATGGATCGGATACTGGAACCACATATTGACCGGCGCAAACTTGGCGTACTCCCGCAGCGTGCCTTCTACGCGCCACGCCGAACGATTACGGACGGCCTGCAGTACGCGTTGAATCTCTTCCTTCGCGGCCGCCTGCTCCGTATCGTAGATCGCCCGGCGTGCATGATCTTCCATCGCCTTAGCGCTCAGCTCATCATCCTGGGATACAGAATCTCGCAGATATGTCGGATTGTGCTGCTCGAAGTAGCGACGATAGACCGAGCAGATCGCCTTGTTCTCTTCCTGGGCGAGCAGCGCCTCGGTCACGTCGAGCTCCACAAGGTCAATCAGCGCGTCCGGGTCGCGGGCGAATACGCCGCTGCCGCTCGCGCGGTCCATCGATTTCTTGCCACCTTGCGCGCCTTTAGAGTGATGATGACAGTAGATGACGGAGGCGCCTAGCTCCGTAGCGATCTTATCGAATTGGTTCGTGAAGTGCGCCATTTGATCGGCGCTATTCTCGTCGCCCGTCAGCACCTTATAGATCGGGTCGATGATGATGGCGATATAGCCCTTCTTCTGCGCCCTCCGGATCAGCTTTGGTGCCAGTTTGTCCATCGGTACGGACTTGCCACGGAGGTTCCAGATGTCGATGTTCGAAATGTTCCGCGGCGATAGTCCCAGTGCCGTATATACGTCCCTGAACCTATGCAAGCAGCTAGCGCGATCGAGCTCGAGGTTGACATACAACGCCTTGCCTTGAGTACATTGCCACCCTAGCCATTTGACTCCCTCAGCGATGGCAATGGACATCTCAATCAGTGCGAATGACTTCCCTGCCTTAGATGGTCCGGCAATTAGCATCTTATGGCCCTGACGTAGCACGCCGTGAATGAGGGGCGGCGAAAGCTGGGGAAGATTATCCCAGTAATCCGTCAGGCTCTCCGGATCGGGCAAGTCGTCATTCACGCCCTCAATCCATTCGTACCACTCGGACCAACTCGCTTTACCGATACCTGTGTCCACGATGAATTGTTTCTTACCGTTCCGCTCGACGCCAGGCATCCGCGACAGCCGCGACGGGTTACGATTCTGATTGTCGATGTTCAGGCCGTTCTTTTTGCATACGTTGTACAGGTAATCGACGCGCTTACGGTACTCGTCGTAGTTTGGAGCTTCGACGCGCACAATGGCGTGAAGACTCTTCCCGCCGCTGTACACCATAACGGCGATCGGCAGCTCGAGCTCGCGCATGATCGCGTTTTGCTTCTCGATGTCCATTGTGTCGGATTCGACGAGAGCGTAACGAAACTCTGTCACGTTCTCGTTCTTCACGCCTTTACCGTCGAGCGGGTTGAAGCGGATCCACGCGCCAGCTTCCGGATTGTAATCGCCTAGTACGGAGCCAAGGTCGCCCCCACATTGATTTAGCCGCTGAATCAGCTCGCCGGCCGTCCGGTCCCACGCGCCCTTCGTCGGCAAGTATTTGCCGTCGTCATTCTGCCAAGTGTCCGTGACGTAACCGACGTTCTCGGATGCCTCGAACAGCGTCGACAGGTACGTCGTAAGCTGCTGGACCGGATTCCAGACGGACGGTTCGTGGATTTCCTTGCCTTCGATCCAATTGCGGTCGACCACGACGTAGTCGCCTGCGATCTCATCGTCCCATCCCAATTCGTGGTCATCCCGATCATCCCGCGTTCCTCGCGGCAACCATCCGCCGTCTTTTGCCATCTGCGTGATCGTAGCGCCAGTGACCGGCTTCCCGGTTCCTTCGAAGCTTGTCCACTTTCGGAAGCATTCGCCGGGTTTGTATCGGCCGCCGTCGCGTTTGCTCCAGGCATCCCAATCGCTGGCCGTGTAGCCCTCATATTTCAGGGCCATGCCAACGTTAACCCATTCCTGATACGACAGCCGGACCGGGTCTACGTACTCTAGCAATGCTATGAGGTCTACTTTTCGTTCCATCACTATTTTCCTTCCGTAAGGAGTTCGGGGTTGTCGTGGATGTTGCCGATGACTTCGCATCGTTCCGGATCAACAAGATCCTCACCTTCATATCCGAAGGATTCATTCCGCAACCAGTATTTAGGGAATCTGTCCATCACAACCGCGTCGTTACACTTCGCATATTGGTAATCGATGTAGCCGTCTTCATCGATTGTGTGTGAAATGACTCTTTCGTTTATCAACCATTGCTCGAAGTAGTCGATATCGTTTATATTGTCGAAACCATGCTCGATGATCTGTACGATATCCCCCTCGTATATCTCCTTGCTGTTACGATCTTTGAGACTGGTGTATTCACCGACTGTTTCGGGATCGACTGAGAATTGCGGAATGCTGTTTGCGAAGACATTCTGCGGAATGATATATAGGCCATATGGAGTCTTAACGAGATTTCCGATAACCCATCTACCATCATCCGAACATTTTCCCCTGAACTTTATATCACGCATCTCCGCGCCCCCTAATAGACGGTTGATGAAATAATTGTGGGAAATTCCGTTGATTCGTTGATAATGTCGATGATCGATGCGAGTCCAGGCTGATCTTCAACGTGAATGAACTTTCGATTCCACTCTTCCGGATCGGTGATCTCTGTGACATCGGATTCCTCGTCTAAATCCTCTCCGTACAGTTCTTTGTAATATTCGCGGCACTCTTCTTCGTCCTTTGCCGCAAACCGATGCGTTTCTCCGTCTTCGACTAAGAATATCTTGACGACCGGAGCTAAGAACCCTTGCACCTTTCCTGACGGGCTTATTACGAATCCGGGGCAGGCGTCGCATTTGTATCCTTGTCCGTCCGGGCGTTCAAAAGATAAATCCCCGAGGTCATGATGCTTTCCGCATGTCCAGCAAACGTTAATGAACTTGGTGTTCTTCGTTATATCACCCATCTGCTTCCCCTCCAGCCGTCCCCTTTTGGAATGATTTGCGGAAATCATGAGCGACAACCATCATTTCCGCCATCTGCAATTCAAGACGTTTTATGCAGTTCTCCAAGTAGCCAAACTCATTCCATGCGTGATTGTTGGGATTTGAATAAGATTGTTCTTTCGTGTTCTTCCAAATGAATCGAAGTTGCAACGCCATGTTATCTATCATTTCTTTTGCCGATTCGTACTGCTCTAAGAGTTTCGCATATCCTTCATGTGTGCTATTCATTCGGTGTACCTCCATCCGTAATGCCTGGTATGGTGATGCCAATATACCCGAATGCCTCAGCGATGAAATCTGCTACATACGCGCGTCCGGCATTCGTTTGACGATCACATAGTTCCCGCACCTTCTGTATTCCTATTAATCTATCAACTTCTGGGTTGCATAAGCACATATGATGCGATCCCGGACCGCTATACCCTACGTCTCCAGCCTCGGCGGGGTAATATCCCTTACCTCCACATTCCTCGCATCCTGTATCCTCTGTATGTTGGGAGAGGGCTTCGCGAGCTTTCTCGCCACCGTCATCCCATACAGGCGGGTTGTGGACTTGATAATCGCCACATTCCGGAAACTCGTAGTTCTCTTTGTCTGCGTACCACGCTAGCGCCTCCCGCAGTCTTGCTTCGGGTTCATAAACTGCCTTTTTCCAATCAGGCCACTTGTCTACCATATTCTTTGCTGCATTTAGGACGATAGCATCTCGAAGTTTTTGAACCATTCGTTCAATGGTTCCCTCAAGGTCACCTTCCGTCGTTAGGCTATCCCACAAGATAAGCGCCTCCGAAATCGCCTCCCGCAGTCTTGCTGCTTCTCCTTGGTTGGATGAGCTGTGCTTCGCAATGTCCGCATACAGTCGGCGCGGGTCCTGTCCTGCTTTTACAAGAACGCAGAACTCGTATGGGTGAAACTCTGCCGGATGATTCAGCAGCATTCCGCAAGCTTGGCAGTGTTTATTGATCGCGCTCATTGCGGTGCCTCCCAATTCCATAGTCCTTGCTGCCCTTTGGCGGGGATAGGATTGTCTAGCAACTTAACGTTAGTCAATTCCCACGCAAACCGTCCGTTATAATAACCGCCGAATGCAAATTCATCCGAATCCCTAGGAACCCATACCTTGGTCACTCCGCCCAACATGAGCACAGCGTCGCCCGTGTGATCCTCGTGAACTTCATAGCATTCAATTAGTTCGGCGGTGCAAACAACACTACCGACAGGCATTTTCCCGATGGCTCCTGATTCGATATTGAGTTCTTTATAATAGCGATTCATGATGCGGATTTGATCAGCTTTCGGAAGCGTGCGAAGCACTTTAACCGGCTCTGTTTTACTTGCATGAATTGCGATCGTCCCACGGTAATTTGTTTTCCATCCGCGCGTTTCGAATTTCTTTGCTTCAATGGCGATCAGCGTCGCCCAAGGCTGATGTATGGATATGGCTTTCATGGGTTAATTGGCCTCCTTCTCGGAATTACTTACTTAAGGTAATAGGTTTGTTTCCCAACGTACTGGCAATATGACCATTCCAACATCGCGCCTTTGCTTAACTCGTAATCAGGCAGGAATGCCACAACATTCGCGCTGTCCAACATCGCAAAACATATCCGCATATAATCTCCACTTGTCATTCCTTCAGGCAACACCGCAGGCGAGATTACCGTAAAGCCCTCATGTTGCAACCGTTTTTACGCTTCTTCAAACTTTCGCTTGTAGTTTTTGTCTCCCGTTATCTTCCCTGCCAAATATGCTTTCATATCCGTTTATCCTCTCCTAGAAAAGTAGTATTTGCTTCTCAAAGACTTGAAGGGGCGGCGGAAACCGATCTGCGCGGAGATGTAGGCAGGCTTTTCCGCTCTTGCTTGCTCCAGCCTTTGTGAATCCGGCAGCGTGAAAGCATCCGCCGTTTAGGTGTTTTCCGACGTACGTTATCATCCCATCCTCCGGGGGTGCGCCCCATTCCTGCCGAGTGATGCCGAGCGCCAGCATGATGAGATGCGAGGAAATAAACGGCCCCTCATTCCGGAATATCGTACACTCCCACGCTGCCCAGCCGTCGTCCCGGATACCGTCCCATGTCACCCATAGCGCTTTTTCGTCTTGGCTGAGGAGTACGAGGTTTCGACCGGGGCGGCAGAATTGATTGCTGCCGGGGAGACTGGCGAGTATAATGCCGATCCGCGAGAGCGAGCGCTCGTTTGTCTCCTTTGTCGATCCGCTCCCAGTACATATCCCTATATCCTCCTTGGGCTAAAATTGAATTGTTGGTTGTATGATCTTCGTCCGGCGCTCGGCTATCTCTACATATTGCGGACCAATCTCGATGATTGTCGGAATACGTCCTTGCTCGATCGCTACCTTGTAGACTGTCCCGCTTCCTCCGAACGGATCGAGTACCGCGCCTCCAACTGGAGCGCCGGCCAATATTCCCGTTACAGCTATGTCTTCCGGCATAACCGCAAAATGCGCTTCGCTGAATTGGGCGGTTGGTACGGTCCATACAGATCGTTTGTTTCTGTTTTTTGGGACTTCGAATGGTGCATCTTCGTCTCTTAATGCCGAGTTCATAGGATTATTTATTACTCCCTTAGAACCCCTTACCGTGAATACAGCTTTCATCGCTCTGCTCGGTCTACTCCCGCCGTTCGCTCTCTTTGAACCACCTTGGGATTCAATATTTTGATTGATCCGGGAGATTGATGACTCGGACAAAGACTCCGTGATCGCTTCCTTGTCGTAGTAATACTTCTCCGACTTGGATAGAAGGAAAACATATTCATGCGCTTTCGTCGGTCGATCCTGGACGCTCTCTGGCATTGGGTTTGGCTTGTTCCATACGTTGTCCATCCTCAAGTACCAACCATCGGCCTGAAGCGCGAAAGCCACTCGCCACGGAATTCCGATAAGGTCCTTCGACTTCAGTCCTGAATCGAACCCCGAGTACGAAAGCGATCCGGAAGTTCTTGCCTTTGATTGCATCGGTTTTTCGCCGATAACGCCGGAACCATCACCCCAACGACCTTTATTGCTTCCCGCGTAGCTGTCACCGTAGTTTAGCCACATCGTCCCGTCATCCCGCAGCACTCTCCAAACGAGTCGGAAGACGTGAACCGAATGCGCGACGAACATCTCCGGCGTGGGTTCCAGTCCGAGGCAGCCTGTCCATGCCGGAACCGTGATCGGCGGAAGCCCCGGCATCGGCGTGTACGTTATCTCCGGCCATTCGCTAGGAGTGATACCGTAGTCACGAAGGCCCCAATATGGTGGGCTTGTGACACAGGTATAACATGACTTCGGTTTAAGTGTTGGGAGGACATGGAGATTGTCCCCTTGTAGAATTTGCGAAGTTTCTATGTCCGCTCCCTCCTTAACCAATTGTCGATGACCTTTATCGCATACATAATCGGGAATATTTGTAAAGGGTTCACGGCATTCCCGAGAGCTTTCAGCCGCGGCGCACGATCCTTCACTCCGACTGCCACCCTCGGAGGCTCCCAATCTTGCTGAGCTTGTCCGAGTAGTGCGGGCTGGGGATATGTGGCGATGAACTTGACTAATTCGTCCAATGGATTTATTCCGTTTCTGTCCATCCAGGAGGAAAGCACATTAGGATTTCTACCCATTCCGGATTGAGTTGACCAGCCAGTGAATGAAGATGCACTTGCGTTTGTAGATGTGTCGATTTCTCGATTGGTCGACCACTTGTCCTTGCGGTCGTTCCCATGATTGCATCGCTTGCTTTCGGTGTCGGCCACATCTTTCTTACTGCTCCAGGAAGACCGTGTCGAACATCGTCCGACGACACACTCCCTCGTTTCTCCGCATCGTTCGCTCTCGGAGTAGGCCATAGAACTGCCGTTTGCAAATCCTGCCCCCCTTCTCCGTGGGTGCTCGGCCCTGTTGAGTTGTTCGCCTTCGGAGTTGGCCACATACCCGCCTTCCATTCCGCGATGTCCGTCCGTAAGCTTTTCCCCTGTCCGCCGCCGTGACTTCCCACGGAGTCGGCCGCGCTCGGAGTAGCCCAGAATGAAGACCCGCTCTCGGAGGTTTTTCGCGTCGACAGCCGCAGCCGGAAACACATATACTTGGACTTCATATCCGATGTCTTCAAGGTCTTTACAGATACGGTAGATGAGCATAATTTCCGCTTGTGTAAATATACTTTCGAGATAGTCCTCTTCCGGCGTGCGATAATTGGTGCGACTGACCACGTTAGGCGGCCCATCTGGCTCTGCCATACTGAGGAGCCCAGCAACATTCTCGCCAACAAACCAAGGGGGCCGTAGTTCGGACAATACGCGTACAACTTGCGGCCAGAGATAGCGGTCGTCGTCAGTCCCCCCCCGTTTCCCGGCGTGGCTGAAGGGCTGGCAGGGGAATCCGGCGGAAACAATGTCAACTGCTCTAATTCCAAGGCGTTCTGCCTCCTCTCTCGTTACGTTATGGACGTCGTCGATAATAGGGACGTCCGGCCAGTGTTTGCGGAGTATTTGTTGTGCGAACGGCTCACGCTCGCAAAATAGCAATGATTCCATTCCAGCCCAATGGCCTGCAAGATCTAGTCCGCCGATGCCGCTGAATAGGCTGACATGGTTCATCGCGGATATACCGTCTTCCGTTTGAAATTGATTTGAGTCGTCGGAATCTTCCGATTTCTCCGCTCGTATTCTTCCTTTGCTGCGCATACATCCGATAACCGGGCTTCGCGATCGGACCCCATGACGACCAATAACTCTTTATCAGTGGCCCTCTTCCAATTCATACAGTCACCCCTAGTCCAAGCAAATTCCCTTCGTAACTCGCTCGATGTCACCATCCGTTGCGCGCGTTACGATGAATGGCTCGCCTTTAACCCAAATAATCGTTTCTTCATGCTCTTTAAGCTCGGTAAGTTGGTCAATGATGCTCACGGAGTTACTATCTCCCCTCGATATTCTCTAGGATTGATCCCCTCAGGTACTCGCCAACCATTTGCCGCGATGCGATCGATAAGCTTCTTGGCAGATTCGAATGACCAAGTTCCCACGTGCTGGAATCCTCGACCCTCAAGGAAACGAATCTGTTTTGGCGTTGTGAGTCCTTCTGTACGTCGTTTATCCAAGCGCTCGAGCAGCTTCGTTGCTTTGCCGGCATTGTCTACTTGATTCGGGAAAATTCCAAGCTTCTCAAGTGTCTGCAGTTGCTTTTCACTCGGCGGGCTCATCTCCCATCCAAACGACGGTACGTAGCTCGCCAAGTCTTCGGCTTGGATAGACATCTCGAATTGCAGAGGGTCTACCAGCGCACGCTTGCGACGTTTCATCTCTTCAAGTTGTTTGGCGAGCGCTTCTTCGCGTTGAGCGATAACATCCTCAGACGCCTGCTTCTCTACTGCTTCAAGATCGAGAGCAATGCCAGACTCCTCGATCTGCTTGGTCATGACCTGGGCGATCTCGTCGTTTTCTGCTATCAAGTGAGCCGGATGGCATAGCTCATGTCGCTCCGTATGCCACAAGAAGTCGAGCAACAAGAGCTCCGTCTTTCCGGGATATAACCGGGTTCCGCGCCCGACCATCTGGCTATATAAGCTACGGACTTTCGTCGGCCGCAAGACAACGACGCAGTCGACGCTAGGGCAATCCCATCCCTCCGTTAGGAGCATGCTGTTGCACAATACGTTGTATTTGCCGGCATCGAAGTCCGCAAGGATCTGCGCCCGGTCCTCCGAATCTCCATTGACTTCCGCAGCCCGGTATCCGAGCGAATTGAGGATGCCAGTAAATTTCTGACTCGTCTTGACGAGTGGGAGAAATACAACGATCTTACGATCGGGCGCGACGCGTTTCATCTCCTGCGCAATCTGCTCGAGATACGGATCGAGCGCGGTTCCAAGGTCCCCGGACGAGAAGTCCCCGCTCTGTTGCTTGACTGCTGATAAGTCAATCTTGAGTGGAATGGTCATCGCCTTGATTGGGCTGAGATAACCCTCTTTAATCGCCTTGGGCAGCGAATATTCATAGGCCAAGCTCTCGAAGTACGATCCGAGATTCCGCATGTCGCCGCGGTCCGGTGTGGCCGTAACGCCGAGGACATTGGCCGAATCGAAATGCTGCAGGACGCGCTGATAGCTGTCGGAAATGCAGTGGTGCGCCTCGTCAACAATGATCGTGTTAAAAAAATCGCGGCTGAATTGCTCCAGCCGCTTCTCACGCATCATCGTTTGTACACTACCGACCACAACGCGATACCAACTGCCGATCGAGGTCTGTTCTGCCTTTTCCGTCGCGCATTTCAATCCGGTTGACTTCTCCAGCTTGTCAGCTGCCTGGTCCAGCAACTCTCCGCGGTGGGCGAGGACGAGTACGCGCTCGCCCTTCTTCACCCGATCCTCGGTAACCTTAGAGAAAACGATCGTCTTCCCGCAGCCGGTAGGAAGGACGAGCAGCGTACGTCGCACGCCGCCCTCCCATTGCCGCTGGATAGATTCCCGCGCCTCTTGTTGATAGGGTCTAAGTTCCATCGGCGCCCCCTAGAATTTTCCCGGCGTATACCCGCCGCCCTGAGTGCCTGGGAATGGAGCCTGATGGCCGGGAGAATCATCCTTCGCATAGAAGGTCTTAACATTGTTGTTGGTTTTATCGCTGCCGTCGTTTCCTTTGAATTTGTTAATCTCCAGCTTCAACCGACCGCGGGCACCAACTACCGCTTGCCAATTCATGCGGAGCGGCTCGCCCTTCTTCTTCTGGCCGATTCCGGCGAAGAAGTTGGAGAGCAGACCTTCCGTCTTCGTATGCAGGAACAGATTATGGAACACGACTACGTCGCCGTGCTCTGGCGAGTGGACCGTCAGCTCCAACTTCGCCTGATTGCATGCCGGCATCTTTTCGCTTCCAGCGAAACGGCTCCGTTCGAACTTGGATACCGTGAAGTTGTAGTCGCCTGCCGGAAGAACGATGAACTCGCCGCCGTCCTTTTGAATCTCGTCGTCCCAACCCAATTCGCGTTCAGTGCTCATGTGTGTATCCTCCTGGTGTGTTTAGAATGGCAGATCTTTTCTTGCTTGTTCGATCATGCTGAAGACTTGCGGCCATGCACTTACGAGCACGCCATTGATGAAATTAGGATCATAGTTCTCGATCGGAGTGTCGTAAGGGTAGTACCCCTTTTGGCTTACCACGAGTTGTATGTCCGTCTCCTTCACCTGATGTTCAATCATCAAGTCACGAAGCGCTTGAGGAATCTTCGGATTCAATTCGCCAGCCGACGGCGTGTTCGCTACTGCTTCAGCTTTTTGAACTTGCTGTAGACTCGGTGTCGCAGCTGGAGCTTGCGTCGATAGAGCTGGAGGCTGTTCCTGTGTAGGCGACTGCGATGCAACTGGAGAGGTAAATATATGCGCGATATGGCTATAGTCCAATGGGAAGTCGTCAGGAAGTCCGTGACGATTCTTCGCGTCCCACGCAGGATGATGTGTAGCGTAGACTGTACGAGCGCCGCCTTGGGCTTTGTTCTTCTTGCCCTTATCGTCAGTAGCCACGCTGAACGTCTTGTAGTTGATGAAGAGAACCATGTCAGCCCATTCTTTCACAAGCGGCGCCGTGCGCGATCCTGTCTTCTGTCCGAGTTTGAGCTGATAGCGGTCGTACGCACCCATCTCATCCGGTTGCTCGAACTTGATGATCTGAGCATGGGCGATCAATACAACGTGGATACCGGACTCGACAATGTCACTCAGGAGGTTCAAGAACCTCCCGATTTCCTCCGCCACGTAGATGTATCCCTTACCATAGCTAAAGTCCTCTACGCCGGCTTTGTTGTGCGCCGCACAGATGCTGTTTACCGCCAGCATCTCTGCCCAGTCGATCGTATCGATGACGAGGGATCCGAAACGGCCATTCTGTTGCTTAACCCATACGACTTGCTGACGAAGCATTTCCCAGCTCGACGGCTTCGGCAACCGGTCGACATCCATTTCCGTTGTCGATCCTTCGGTATCAATGAAGATCGGCCGCGGGAATCGGGCCGCGAACGACGACTTGCCGATCCCCTCTGGTCCATAGATGACAACTTTCTTTGCCTTAGCGACTTTACCGCTGATGACTTCCATTTAAAACTCCCCTGCCTTCCATGTCGGTCCAGCGTCAATCTCTCCAGGAGGCTGCTGAATTTCAATTCCTTCCTGTCCTACGACATAACCGTCCTCGATAATGATCGAGCACTCTTCGCCGGTGCTGACACGAGTAGCGATGGCCTGCAGTCCCTCTTGCTCCAACCAGTCGCCGAACTCGGCCAGCGTCTTCATGTCCATCTGCTCAAGCTTGTCCAGCAGGATAAAACCGCATTGTGGCTTGAGACGGCGTACGATCGACGTGGATACGATAAGCTGCTCGCTGCCGCTCATATTGTCCCAGTGCTGTCCGTTATAGGTCAGCTCGCCGTCTTGTACGGAAAGACCAGGCAGCGGCAATTGTGAGCTATTCAGCAAGTCAGACTTCTGCTGACGAACTGCATTAATTTCGGTCGTCAGCGCGTCGTATTGCTGACGATATTCGCTGGCGTCTGTTTCGGCTTTGTCTTTGTCGAGGTTAGCCCGTACCTTACGGTTGATATCGTCGATCTGCTGGATGTTAGCCTCGAGCTCAGCTGTCGATTCGTCCTGTAGATCGAGCGCGTCTTTTTGAGCAATAGCCAAGTCCTCCTGCAGGCCGGTATACTTGGATTGAGCGGCATTAAGCATGGCCGTTAACCGATTCACCTCGAGACCCTGTTGCTCGAAAGCGGATTGGATTTCGCGAACTCTCTGCCGCTTCCGCTGATTCTCGCCGTTCTTCGCGAGAATAGCTTGCTGTTGCTGGATCAGTTCCGAGGCAGAAACCGGATCTTTCGGAGCGTCCGAGAAGTAAGGTTGTTCCTTGGCGAACTTCGCTTTCTGATCCGCGATCTGACCGATGGCATGGCGCCGGTTGTAAATTTCCGACTCTTGTTTCTCTAGCGCCTGAAGCTTGTCCCCGACGCCGATGATACGTAGCAGGATAGCTGCCTTTTCCCTGCTCGTAGCGTTAATGAATTTTGGAAGATCGATCGCCAACTCCTCGACGAAGCTATCGAGTAACTGCTGACCACCCTTTTTGCCGTTCGGGTCGATGACCTTAAGGTCGCTGTTCTTTCCTTTGCGCTCCACGATCAGCCCGTTAGACAAGACGATATGGAGATAAGGCGGAACGACCGATCCTTCACGATCCGGCTGAGACGGCTTATATTTGTTACCGCCGAGAGCCCAAGCGATGGCGTCTAGAACGCTCGTCTTGCCTTGTTTGTTGTTGCCTCCGACGATTGTAAGGCCGGCCGCTGTCGGTTCGATTTTGACCGCCTTGACGCGCTTAACGTTTTCGATCTCGAGTTTGCTAATTTTGATGCTCATCTCTCTACCTCCACGGCGTAATCGTTAATGCAATGAGAACAAGCCTTTTTGTCCGGCGCACCCGGGAATGGTTTAAGGAATTGTTTGTCCACTCGCTGGCCGCAAACTTCGCACTCCGGTTTAAGTAGCACGATAACTGCGGAACGCAACCGCGTCTCGAGCTTGCGAGCTGGGCGCTTCTTCTCCGCCGCGATCATACGCGAATCCCCGTAATGTCGAAGAATACGTCAGAGTCGAAGTTCGGCAGCGACTGGACCGCGATCCGTTCCGGATTACCGAATTCTTCGTTCCAAAGCTTCGCCCAAGCTTCCTTATAGTCGATCCGGTTGCCTTCGTCGTCCACTACGCGTAGCTGGCGTGCCGCCCGCATACCTGGATGCCAGAGCAGCTCGGCGCGGCAGATTTGAGAAGGCTTGTTGAACAGCATGAACGGTTGTTCAATAGAGCAAAACGTGCCAGTAGACCAGTTACAAGAATTGAAATCGCCCGCGTTGTTGTGGCCCGCGTTGCGGTGGCCCGCGTTGTAGTCGCCCGCGTTGTAGTCGCCCGCGTTGTTGTGGCCCGCGTTGCGGTGGCCCGCGTTGTAGTCGCCCGCGTTGTTGTGGCCCGCGTTGTTGTGGCCCGCGTTGTTGTGGCCCGCGTTGTAGTCGCCCGCGTTGCGGTGGCCCGCGTTGTAGTCGCCCGCGTTGTAGTCGCCCGCGTTGCGGTGGCCCGCGTTGTTGTGGCCCGCGTTGCGGTGGCCCGCGTTGGAAAGTCCGGTATTGCCTTTTCCGCTGTTCGCCAGCTCGAGCATCTCTGCCCAACTCAGCTCGCGGGCGATCCGGATCACGTTCGTCGCGGACTTGTCGCCGTCGGTTACGACTTCACCAAGCGCTTCGATCTCGGCGACTCGGTTATCTGGATCAAAGTCGTAATAATTGAAGCAATCGGCGACCTTATCGCAGAAGTGGAAGCCGGATCCGCAGACGCGCAAGTGGCCTTCCAGCGTATACGTCTTGCCGACCTCGTACTGGAAGTCGCGGCATGTCCAATCACGATTGAAAACCTTGTAGCCTTTTACTGGTTCCGTCATGCGTGAACACCCCGGCTTTCAGCAATCTCGGAAACGCAGCTCGTGCAGATCAGCTTCTCGCGGATAACCTTAACGTCCGTCATGCTGCCGCAGAACACGCAGCCGGGCTCGTATCTGCGGAGAACAATTTGATTACCGTTAACGAAAATCTCCAAGGCCGTTCCCTCGGGCAGGTCCATCGTCTTGCGCATCTCCATAGGGATAACCACGCGCCCAAGTCCGTCGATTTTACGTACAATGCCAGTAGCTTTCATAAAGATCCTCCTTGCCCCTGCCGCGTCGATGCGGTATGATGGGGTTGAATAGTGTTGTCTTGCGGCCTGATCGGATCCTACCCCGATTAGGTCGTTTTTCGTTTCATCTGCCTCGTGGAATCACTAGGATTCGATAAGGCTCCAACATGCCCCACTTGCCAGTTGGGAGCCAATTTCTTGTTAGTCGGCTTGGTTTTAACTCTCTCCATGCTCACCCCTTTGGCTCCGTTTCTCCAGCCAGCTTGCGACGTCTTGCTTCTCCCATATCGTTGTTCATCTCCCTCTCAGATTTTCTTGTCGAAATGCCGATCATCTAGCTCACTCTCTGCCTGCTTGTCCGACTGCTTAGCGATCGATGTTATCGCCATCATGACTACGCCGAAGATTGTTCCAACGAATACGCCAATAATGAACCAGCTACTCCCGCTCATGACGGCACCAAGATCGCGCCGTTTAGACTGTAGTCCAGCCTTACACGCAGCGGACGCTCCAAGCGTTTGACAAGCGGCTCGGACTCCGGAACAGCAGGCATCCGATAGAATGACGGACTATACTGCGCTTTCGCGTCACCTTCATACGCTACGAGTGTGCCGGTAAGGTCCGGCATTGCGTTAACTGCTTGCATCCTTGTTCACCTCCTTAGCAGGGTTTACTCTCTTTCTGTCGAATATTGGAAATTGACCAAATTCACTAAATCAATACAGGAGGGTACCTATGTCTGTCCATGCTGTTAGCTTCCAACTGTCTGGAACTGGTTCATACCCAGCATTTTTTAACGACATCAGAACTTACGAGTACTGCAAGGTTCACGAAACGCTTTGGCTTGTTGGATTGCCTGGAGACAATGAGAACGATGTCGTCTACAACTTCTTGCAAAAACACATTACGAACAATGATTTTCTCGTCGTGATCAAAGTCGACGGTGATCGCCTAAAAAAGATGCAAGGTTGGGTTAAGCCTCAGGTATGGGCATGGCTTCGCGCTCAAGCGTAATACCCGACACGTGATCGCCTCTTATGAATTGATCATGAGTACATCTTTCCGATTCATTCGAAGCCTCTGTTGCCGCAGAGGTTTCTTTGTTGTTACCCTCCACGGTCACCGCGGCGTTAAGCTTGTCCGCATCCTCTTGCGCGAACTTCTCAGTAATCCACAGCGGCGATGGTGCGCGCTCGTTCTTCTTGGTGTCCCATACGCAGAGGAACGTGGTACCGTCGAGCTGCCAGGGTCTTACTTCGTAACGCGGTTTGATAGGTAGTCACTCCTTCTGTTGGGCCACAAGGCTTGTCCTTCACACAGCTCCTAACGGGAGCTGCTTTCTACTTTTGGGACGAGGCTGTATTTATTGCCGGTCATTGCCTCCGCCCAGATCAATTTACATTGAGAGGGGAGGTTGGTCTTCATCGGGTCGATCTCAACCAACTTCCCCTCAACTTCAAAAAAATGGCCGCCGATTCGTAACTTTGGACGCTCAGCGCGTTTCACGGCAACACCTCCTGACGAAACATATGCAGAACGGATTGTCCGAGTTTACTGATTAACAGCCCGCTGTTCTCCTAAGCTAAACTTAGGATTTGACTCAAAAAAAATGATTGCGCTTACCTCACACTCAAGTGCTTGCGCTACCCGAACCGCCTCGCGTATTTTCATATCAGACGGTTTAGCTTCCCACTTTGCATACGTGCTTGGATGGACTCCTATTGCTGCCGCAATATCCTGTTTATCCAAGTTCTTGTATGCCCGCCACTCCCGCAAGGTTTTCCTGATTGCCTCCATTGCGCCTAACACCTCCTTCCGGTGAACCTATCTTATCCTAAGTTTAGCTTAGGTGTCAATAGGTTTAGCTCCAATAAATTACACTTCATCTAAGTAAATTTAGATTTGTTGTTGTAAACTTAGATTACACGTGCTACAATCAAGAAAAAATGTTAGGGGAATAACCGTGAACACCATTACTTTCTCAAAAAATCTAAGAAAATTTAGATCAATGAAGGGTCTTTCTAAGACAGAGTTAGCCAAGAGAGTTGGTGTGTCTGATGTAATGATAGGATATTGGGAATCGGGCAAGAATGAGCCTCGGATGGGGAAAGTTGAAATGATCGCTGATGTATTAGGCGTGTCAATAGATGATCTGCTATTCGAGGAAACTCCCTCCGGTAACAACTTGCCTCCAAATGCTATACCAGTCAAGGGGAAGTCGTGGGAAGTCCCATTATACGGGTCTATTGCAGCCGGGGTTCCTCTCGAAATGCTTCGAGTTGAAGAATATATAGAGGTACCTGAAGCGATTGCCGAGAACCATCCAACTGCATTCTTGCTCAAGGTAAACGGGGACAGCATGAACAAAATCGTTCCAAATGGAGCATATGCATTAATTGACCCTAGCGAAGAGGTTAATAACGGAGATGTTGCAGCAGTGGCAGTTAACGGACAAGACGCTACACTTAAGCGGTTTTACCAACTTCACAATACGATCGCGTTAGAACCGGACAGCTACAACCCCGAGCATGTCGCAAAGTTATACGACTCAAATAGCGAAGATTCTGCGAATCTAAGATTAATTGGAAAAATGGTTTGGTATATGTCTCCTGTCAATATCAAGTATTAAATTCTGGAGGGTATCTCATGCGTGTTGCTGCGTACATTCGCGTATCGACTGATGAACAAGCCGACAAAGGAAATTCATTACCTGAGCAAAAAGAACGTTTAGAGGCGTACTGTAAGGCTATGGGGTGGAACCATCCGACTTTTTTTCCTGATGAAGGACAGAGCGCGAAAGACATGCGACGCCCATACGTCCAAAAGTTAATCGATCGTGTGAAGCAAAAAGAGTTCGATATCGTGCTTACATCGAAACTCGATCGTATGTCCCGGAACCTACTTGACATGCTCCAATTCGTTAAATTACTTGATGAATATGATTGCCACTACGTTTCGGCTACAGAGAGTTTTGATACTTCAACAGCTGTTGGCCGAATGGTCCTCCAACTCCTTGCGACATTTGCAGAGTTTGAGCGAGAACGTAACAGTGAACGAGTAAAAGATAATATGCTCTCGCTTGCACGGAACACCAACAAAGCCCTGACTAGACCATGTTTCGGTCTAGACATCTACAACGGGATGTACGAAATCAACGATAATGAATCCCAATTTGTATTACTAATGGCGGATCTTGCTGAAGCTGGAGACGGATATCGAATGATAGCAAAGAAATTAAACGAACGTGGATCTTGTACTAAAGCAGGTAAACCTTGGGATCAGACGAACATAAAACGTGTTTTACGGAACCCAGTTATAGCCGGAAATACGATATACAATATGCGCGAGAATAAGAACGGTAAAACCGTAATTCGAGATAAGGAACAATGGATTGTTAAAGAGAACACTCACCCAGCCATCATTCCGCCAGAGCGGCAACAGAGGATATTAGCAATACTGGATAGCCGAATCCCGGCAAATAAACATGCAGATAGTGAGACCTATCTGCTCACCGGGCTCGTAAAGTGCGGACACTGTGGACGTAATATGCGTGGTAATACAGCGAGATATAAGCGACCAAACAACAAGAATTACGATTATTTCAGATATATTTGTTCCGGGTATGCTATTGGTTACGAATGTAAGCACCACGCAGTCCATCGAGAAGATTTGGAGAGTTTAATTATTAGTGAGGTCAATAAATTGATTGAATCTAAGTCCGATACACTTGACTTGCAGATTACTGCACCACGATCAAACGCTAGCGAAATTGATGAAATCAAATCTCAACTCGCAAAGGTTGACAAACGAATTCAGAAACAGATTGAGGCCTATGAAAACGAGTTAATTTCCGCGCAGGATCTAAAGGCCGCAAGTGAGCGTACAGAAAAAGACCGAAATGAGCTGTTACGCAGGTTAGAACAAGGGGATCGACGGAAAGTAAGCGCAGAGGAGCTGCAGAAGTCCGTGAGAGCTTTATACGTCGACATATCAGGGGCCGATCGAGTCAGAGCAAAAAATGCGCTTCGCCAAATTATCAATCGGATCGAACTATTGAACGGAGAGATTGTGAATGTTGTTTGGCAAACACATGTTTAGTCTCGCGATACAAAAGGCGATCCGATCTCCGATCTGTACGAGGACATCGCGGCCGAGGAGAAAGCCCGCGCGACTTATCAATGGCTAATCGACTATACCGACGACGTCGATATTCAAGACAGCTTGAAATTCCTCCGCGAGCGCGAGATCGTGCATTCGCTGCGCTTCAAAGAAGCAGTCGAAATCCTCAAGGCGGACCGGGAGCAGAAGAAGGTATTCTAAGGCCGAGCCTGGTAAAATAATCGCCTGCGTTCATGCAGTAATTATCAGCCGGTTAGACTGATGGTCCTGTGATACATGCAATACTGCAGTTATTCGAACGATTACCTTCCAATCGGAACTTTTCCCCACAGAATAGCTGCACTTACGCAGGTCATTACCCGCAGCCTTACGAATCGAATGAATCTCATGTATTATTACACCAATTCAGCCGCCGTCCGCAAAAAATCAAGACCGTGTACCTTGGTACACGGTCTTGATCGCCTATACTTTTTCCTGCGACGCCGATTGGCACGACTCGCAAATCCCGTACACCTCGAACCGGTGGTTCAAGATCTTATAGTCGCCGGGAAGCTGCAGTTGCTGCTCCATCGGACAGTACTCGAACGTCAGCGTCTTCTCGCAATTGACGCAAATCAGATGGTGATGATGGTGATCGATGCAGCTCCCTTTGAACTTAAGCCCGCCGTCCATGAAGTAGAACTGCTCGAGCACACCCATCTCGCTCAGCATTCTGAGATTGCGGTACACCGTCTCGAAGCTCACGCTCGGGTATATTCGGCTCATCTCGTCATAGACGTCCTTCGGAGACAAGTACCCTTCATTGCCGGCGAATATGTTCGCAAGCGTCTTGCGCTGATCGGTAATTCGCCAGCCGCTTCTCGACATCGCCGCCAGCATGTCTTGTTCCAAGTTAGGATTCGACATTCGCTAAGCCCACCTTTATTCCGACTATTGCACGATTACTGGAACTTGATTTTAAACTCGAACAACCCCGCCTTGCGCATCGCCGAAATGACGATGACGATGATCGGACCGAGGAACACGCCGACGATCCCGACGAGCTCGTACCCGACGTACAAGCTGATCAAAGCGGACAACGAACCGATGCCGACCGCGTCCCCGAGAATTTTCGGTTCGATGATGCGACGGACGACGGTAATGACGAGGAACAGGATGATGAGCCCGATCCCCGTGAATATATCTCCGGTTACAAGCTGATAGACGGCCCACGGAATGAGTACCGAGCCGGTACCGAGCACCGGAAGAATATCGACCACGACGATAAGCAGCGCGATCGCGAGCGGGTAACTCGTACCGATTATCAGCAGCCCGATGAACGATAGAATATAGGTTACGACGCTTAGCAGCAATTGGGCGCGAAGAAATCCGAATACCGATTTGCGCAAGCTCCCCAGCACTTCTTCGACTTGAACTTTAGACTTGTCGTCGAACAAGCTAAGGAACGAAGCCTTCATCATCGGCAAGCTAAGCGCGAACAAATAGACGGCCACGAGATACACGATGAAGAAAATGAAGAAGTCCGGTATGCCGCTGGCGAAGTTGCCCAGTATACCGGCGACGTTAGTCGCCAGAGAGGTTAACATATTCGTCAGGTTGCCCAACCAGTTCTCCAACTGGTCCGCGCCGCCGGAACCGTTCGTATAATTCTGAAGATCTTCGAGCCGATCGCTCAAATACGTCTGGGCGTTCTCCAGAATACCCGGCGTCTTCTGGAGGAAGTCGGCGAACTCGTTGACGAGCTTAATGCCGATGAGCGCCATCATCCCGAGCAGTCCGACCGTGAAGATCGTGCTGGATATCGTCGAAGCCGCCAGCCGGTTCATCTTCGTCTTGTTCATGAACACCGTCGTCAGCGGCTCTAGGAATATAGCCGTTACGATCGCCAGCAGGAATGGCGCTCCTACCGTGAATAGCAAATACAGAAAAACTAACGAAGCGCCTAATAAAATAACGGTTCTGATCGGCATCGACGTTCCCCTCTCTCCCCGGCTCTCCCGGTTGCCGGTTATTCCTTCGGTATCGCGGCTTGTCCCGCCGCTTCCTTAACGAGCGGCTGCTCGCGGTAAATATGTATCCTGACGACGCGAAGCCGTTCGGTCTGCGCGATCTCGAACGTATAGCCCTGGTCGTTCACCTTCTGCCCTTTGGCGATGTTGCCTTCCAGATGGTTGAACATCCAGCCGCCGATCGAATCGACCTCTTCGTCTTCGATGGAGAGGCCTAGCAGATCGTTCACGTCTTCTATGAGCATACGCCCGTCTACAGAGGTTAATTCCCCTTTCACCACGACGCTCGGGAGTTCGTCGTCGAATTCGTCGTGAATTTCGCCTACGATTTCTTCCATGATCGTCTCCGCGGTCAACATACCCGCCGTGCCCCCATACTCGTCGATGACGACCGCAAGCTGGGACTTTCTCTTCTGCATCAACTTCAGCACTTTACTGATTTCCATCGTCTCCGGCACGCTAAGAATCGGACGCATCAGCTTCTTCATATCATGCTCTTGGTCCGGCGCGGCCATCAGCAGATCGGTGATATGGACGAAGCCGATAATTTGATCTTTGTCTTCCACGCCTACCGGGTAACGCGTATGCTTAGTCGCGTGGACGAGCTTCAGATTATCCGCGAAGCTCTGGTTCGTGAACAGGCAATCCATATCCGTGCGGGGAAGCATGACTTCTCGCGCCACGCGGTCCGCGAACTCGAATACGTTATCGAACAGCGTCATCTCGTCTTTGTCGATGATGCCCGTCTTCGCGCTCTGATTCATGAGAATGCGGATTTCTTCCTCGGTATGTACCTCGTGCTCGGTGGCCGGGTCTACGCCGAAAAGACGGAGCAAACGGTTGGCGGCGCCGTTCAGAAACCAGATGAACGGCATAAACAAACGGTAGAACATCAGCAACGGCCACGAAAGCCATAAGGATACGCCTACCGACCGCTGAATGGCAAGCGACTTAGGCGCAAGCTCTCCAAGCACGATGTGCAGGAACGTAATAATACAGAACGCGACCGCGAATGCGATCGGGTGAATAATATCCGGATCGGTCACGCCGAACTCGCGCAGGAGCGGTTCGATGATTAAGTCGGCGAGGGCAGGTTCGCCTACCCAGCCAAGTCCCAGCGATGCGAGCGTAATGCCGAGCTGCGTCGCCGACAAATAAGCGTCCAGCTTCCGGTTCACCTTAAGCGCGTATTTCGCGCGAACGTTGCCTTCGTTGCTGAGCTGCGTCAGCCTGGATTGCCGCACCTTCACAAGCGCGAATTCCGACGCCACGAAAAATCCGTTCAATAGAACTAAGAAAAGAACAAGAAGCATATTCCATATGATCGATCCCCATTGAAACTGTTCCAACTTAGTACCAACTCCTCGTTCGCTTACCGTCCGATCAGGAACGGATGATGGTTAAGGTATGGCTCTTCTGCTTAAGAAGTCGGCACCTTTGTAATACATTTCGCCCACGAGCAAATTCGGACCGCAGCAGCCCGCTTCGGGACAATGGCAGTTAATCGCCCGTTGCATCGGATGGTTCTGCCAACGCTCGAAGAGGTCGTCAAGCCGTTCGTCCTTCACGTTGCCGAATGACGGAATCGCCGCGAAGTCCGTGACGTAGACGTCACCGCTGAACATGTTCACGTTCACCCGGTTGCGGCCGTCCGGATCGTTCCGCACGGTAACGTTAGGTTCTGCCATTATACGCCTGACTAAACCGCGCTCTTCCTCGCTGTCGCTGCAAGCGAAGAACGGGAGCGTGCCGAACAGCATCCATACGTTGCGATCGCGGCGATCAAGCAGCGTTTCAACGGCCGACCGCATCTGTTCCTTGCTTATAACGGGCAAGCCGGACGCGAACGAGCTCGGGTACATCGGATGCACTTCGTGCCGCTTGCACCCCATCTCGACGATCAATCGGTGAATATCCGCAATATGGTTATACGTGCGATAGTTGATCATGGATTCAGCGGAGACGAATAATCCGCCTGCCGCGAGCTTGCTCGCGTTGTCGACCATGCGCTCGTACAGCTTCCGGGTCGTCTCATGCTTAACGTGGCGGCCGGACTTGGCGAAGCCGATCTGGTGAAAATGCTCGGCCTCCGTATAATTGAAAGAAATATGCATGACGTCCAGATAAGGCGCTATCAATTCGTAACGTTCGAAATCGAGCGTTACGTTGGAATTGAGCTGCGACCTGATGCCGCGACTTCTCGCGTATTTCAATAACGGCAGCATCACCTCCGTTATCGTCTCCGTCCGGAAGGTCGGCTCTCCGCCCGTTAAGCTGATCGTCTCCAAATGCTCGACCTCGTCGAGCCTGCGGAATAGGGTATCCAATGGAAGATGCGGCGCTTCGGTCATCGTCAAGCTGTCGCCTACCGCGCAATGCTCGCATCTCATGTTGCATAAATGGGTTACCGTAAATTCGACGCTCGTAAGCTTATGACGCCCATATCGGCTCAGCGAACGAATCGGATCCCAAGGATCGTAGGCGGGCGAAAGCGGCGTCCAACCCGCCGGCGGCGCGAATCGTTCCGCGGCGGAAGGAAGGGTGAAACCGGACATGTCGAATAGCTCCTGTCTACTGTGTATATATGAATATTGTACTGGTCGGATGGCTCCTAATGCAAACCGGCTTCTCCTTGGGCCGCTTGGGCTGCAAGGGGAAGCCGGTTTGAGGGGGTCAAGCCGGAAGCGAATTGTTGTCCAATCCGCCCAGCTCGACCGAATCGATCAGAATGTTCAGCTGCTTGGACAAATCCATCTCGTACGGAACGGACAAGTCTTCGCCGACTTCGTCCGTAATGACTCTAACGATCGGTCTGTGAGCGACAGCGGAATTAATGTCGACGACGACGGCGCTTTGGCCCGTGTTCAACTTCACCGTAACCCCGATCGGGTAGATGGCTACCTTGTCGCGGAAAAGCTTCAGCATCTCCGTATCGTACAGCGATTCGCTTCCGGTATAGAGTACTTCCACCGCCTCGTGCGGAAGCATAGCCTTCTTGTAGATCCGATGGCTCGTCATTGCGTCGTAAGAATCCACGATGCCGATCAGCTTGGCGTACTCGTGGATCTCGTCGCCTTTCAGGCCGCGCGGATAACCGCTGCCGTTCAGACGTTCATGGTGCTGATAGGCGCAGTGCGCGGCGATCAGCGGGATATTAGGTTCGTCCCTGAGCAAGTCGAACCCGCGCTCGGCGTGGCGCTTCATCTCCTCGTACTCGGACTTGGTCAGGGCGCCCGGCTTGAGCAGAACTTGCATCGAGATTTGCGTCTTCCCGATGTCGTGCAGCATCGAACCGATTCCCAGCGTCATGAGCTGATCCTGGTCATAGCCGTTAGCGATGCCGAGCAACGCCGTATACACGCATACGTTAAGCGAATGCGTGTACAAGTAATGATCGACCGTATGCATGTTCATCAGCATGATCATGGCGTCTTTGTTGCTTCCGAGCTCATCCAGAATCATATGCATCGACTGCCTGATCGACCGTCCTACGTAAGGGTAAGTTACCGATTTGCGCCTGGCCGGCTGGTCGACGTACTCGCGGAAAGCCATTCGGATCGCTTGCATCGATTGCCTTTGGGTCTCCTCGGACAGCATATCCGGAATGACGATTCCCTCCGTACGCGCATCTTCGATGTACAAGAAATGAATCGGGCTATTGCTCAACCTGCGAATCATGGCCGGCGTCAGTTCGACGCCTTCCGCCAACAACACGATGCCATCGTCAGAATATATTCGTTTGGCCAGCTTCATGCCCGGCCTGCATAACGAAATCGGCACCATGCGCATTCGTAACTTTCCCCCCTTTGCCTCGATGTTGTCTAATGTGAATGTAAGATATTTACGCAGACAAGACAAGGGTTTACGACAAAAATATGCGACAAGATTCGTCAAACTTCGAATTAATTCATAATAAACCAATAGAATAGCGCGGCAAGAGCGAAACGATACCAAGCGAAATAACGCAATTTGATTTTCTGCAGCATCCGCAGGAACGCGACGACGACAAGCCATGCTACGACGAAAGAGACGATAAATCCGGTGGCCAGGAAGCCGACGTCGATCGCGCCGGAGCGGAATTGGTCGATGTTCGAGATCAGCTCGTACCCCGTCGCCACCGTCATGATCGGAATCGCCACGAAGAACGAGAAATCGGCGGAAGCGCGATAGCTAAGTCCCGTCAACATGCCAGCCGCCATCGTGGAGCCCGAGCGCGAGAAGCCCGGCCATAAAGCGGACACGCATTGAATCAAGCCGATAATGAGCGCTTGCTTGTATGTAATCTGATCCATCGTCTCGGACGTTCTTCTGATTCTGCCGGATTCGTACAACGCTTCCGAAATCCACATATAGATGCCGCCGACGACCAGCGCCCACAATACGAGGGACGTATTATTGAAAGCATCGTCTTTAATATAATCGCGGAACAGGAACGCAGCTCCGAGCGGAGGGACGATCGCCAGCGCGACGTGAATCATGTTCAGGCGGCGTTCGGGAAACGCGTCCACGGACAATCCCCGGACCGCTTCCTTGCGTCCGATTCCGAATACTTGCAGGATCTTGTTTCGGTACACGAGCGAGATCGCTAAGATCGCCGCGAACTGAATGATGATTTCGAACGATTTCAGTTCCTCGGGCGTCGTCTCGTAGCCAAGCAGCTTGTTCGTGAGCAACATATGTCCCGTCGAGGATACGGGCAGAAATTCGGTCAAACCTTCGACAATCCCTAAAATCACCGAGTCGAACCAATGCAGCATGCTATCGTGTCACTCCTTGTGCATCAATAGGGTACGTATAAGTCATTTGCTCTAAAGCAGTCGTTGCCTATAGCTTCTTCTCGGCCGAAAGCAATCGCGGATCATCGATTCGTCGTTCAACGCGGCCGCGAGCGTATGCCGAATATAGTTCGGCAACAAATAGCGAACGTCGGCGCCCTCCTTCAAACCCACGTAACCGACTCCGAAAGTGAACATGTCGAGCGTCCCCACGTCGTATTGGCGGTCCGCTTGAAGCGGTTCGCCGCCTATCCGGGCTTCGACAATCCGATTGTACGCCGGCTTCGTCTCGTCGATCAGCAGCTCGAGACCGTCCGTACACAGCGTTCCGAGCACTTTGCCCCGGAAACCGAAGCCGCGGAATTCGAGCTCGTAATATTCCGGAAGCAAGCTTTCCTCGAGCGCATAGATGAGCTGCCGGCCGCTCAGCTTGATCGCGCAAGGGTTGATGGGAGAAGGGCAAAGCTCATGAAGCGTCAGCTCCGTCACCTCGCCCGCGGGCAAGCCGGCAAGCAACTGGCCCGCGTTGACGAGACCGATCTCTGCGCCGGTCACGCGCCTTACCGAGCTCGCCAGCAGCGTTGCCAGCGGAGATTCCTCGTACGGTTGCAACGGCAGCGGATCGGTCAAGTTCGCGACCGGGCGGCTCAACGTTGCGTTGGCTTCGGCACGGTAATCGGCGATCAATCGATCGACGCCCGCGTCGCGCCTCATCTCGTCCGTCGGCAAGCATTCGCCCGCGATTCGTACCCGGTTCCCGCCCTCCGCAAGCGTTAGCTCCAGCCTTCCGACGTGTTGTCCGAACTTGCCTGCCGCGCTAATCGTCGTGTTGCCGATCGTCAGCGGGGAAGCAAGCAGATGATGCGTATGGCCTCCGAGAATCAGATCGATCCCTTCTACTTGCGCGGCTAGCTGCTCGTCGTACTTGAGGCCGAGGTGGGAGAGCACGATCACGACGTCCACGTTCGGCCTTATCCTGCTCACGTACGTCCGGGCGACCGATATCGGCTCAAGCGCTTCCCATCCGAGGAGACGGTAGTACACTTCGAATGCGGCGGTCAAGCCGATGACGCCGATTCGCATTCCCGACTTGACGGTCGTCCAGGAGGGCAACATCCACGAAGGCGGCTCTCCGCTGTTCTCCCGAATCATATTCGCGCAGACGACGGGGACCGTGCAGTCCGCGAACAAGGAATCGAGCTCTTCGATCGTGTATGATAAGCCCTCGTTGTTGCCGATCAGTACCGCGTCATAGCCGAATCGCTCCAGCAGCGCGACGTTCGCGGCTCCGCCCGAGCCTTCGGTCTCGACGCTGACCCGGTCCAGGAAGTCGCCGCAATCGAGTAGCAGCACGTTGTCTTCGCCTACGCTCCGCCTAACCTCCTCCACGTACGATGCAATGCGGGAAGCGGCGTCGAAGTGGCTATGGATATCGTTCGTATGAATTAATGTCAACGTGACGTCTCGACCGTTCATCGAATCCTCCTAGTGATATGCCGATGTCCGCAGCCGGCGTCTTACGATCTCTCGATCCGCCGCTCTTCTAACCGCCGATTTGCGACATCCGCCGTTCCGTCGGCACGTGGGTAAGTTTCTCTCCGGCCAATAAGGCGGCCATCTCGTGGTTCTCCGGCTTGATATCCATCGCCCTGAGGAACAGACGCTCCATCGCCTCCTCGGAACCCAGAGCCTGCTTGACGTTCAGCTCATCGACCCAGTACAGGCACGGTTTAAGGTTGCCGTCTGCCGTAAGCCGAAGCCGATTGCAGTTCTTGCAGAATTGATCGCTGATCGGATGGATGAGCCCGAACGTTCCGACGCCGCCTTCGATACGATAATCGTCCGACGGACCGCTTCCTTGGGGCCCTTCGACCGAGTGAACGGCGTAGCCTAGACGCCGCGCCTCTTCCAGAACCTTCGACAACGGCAAATAGTGGTTGCGCCAGCCGGCATCTTCATGGCCGATCGGCATGTATTCGATGAAGCGAACGTGCAGCGGCTGATCCGTCGACAGCTTCAGGAAAGTCTCGATTTCGTCCTCGTTAACGCCTTTCAGGAGGACGCAATTCAGCTTGATCGGCGTCAATCCCGCTTCGGCTGCCGCTTGGACGCCTTCGAGCACCCTGTTCAGATCGCCTCTGCGGGCGATAAATTTAAAGCGAGCGGCATCCAGCGTATCTAAGCTGATATTGACGCGCTTCAGTCCCGCTTCCTTCAGCTTGCGCGCTTGGGGCGCGAGCAGGATCCCGTTCGTCGTCAGAGATATATCCTCGATTCCGGGCAGAGCGGACAGTCCGGCGACGAGTTCGTCTAAGTTCGGCCTGACGAGCGGTTCTCCGCCCGTGATCCGGAACTTGCGAATACCGAATTTCGCGGCGGCCGCGGCGACTTCCAGAATTTGCGCGTAGCTGAGCAGCTTATCTTGCTCCATGAAAACCATGCCTTCCTCAGGCATGCAATATAGACAACGCAGATTGCAGCGATCCGTTACGGAAATACGCAAATACGTATGCGTTCTGCCGAACCGATCGACGAGCGCGGGCATCTTCTCCACTCTCTCTTCCCTCCTCGGATAAAACAGAATCTTCGTCGGGCTCGAACTGACTCACCCTCGAACAAGCGATTGCGATATGCCTATAGCATAACATTTTCACGATCGATATGGTATGCTTGGATGAGGCAATGTTTACCGTTCAGGGAAGGAAGTAGAACATAACGATGACACATGCTTGGACGATCGCCCTATTCGCGGGGATCGCCGATCGGATCGGATCGCGAGCCCTCGAGCTAAGTTGGGAAGAAGCGACGCTGACCGTCGCTCAGATCAAACAACGGCTGCAAGCTCAATATCCCGAGCATGCGGATCTCGTCGCCTTGTGCTTCATGGCGCGCAACCGCGCGTTCGTAAGCGACGAGACGCAAGTCGGCGCCGCGGATGAGCTGGCGCTGCTGCCTCCCGTATCCGGGGGAATCGACGAACAACCTCACGGTGGTCGCGGAATCGCTAATCGATTCGTCATTACGGACCAGCCGATAGACGTGAACGAGGTAGCTTCCCGGGTCTATCATCCGGATCACGGCGCGACGATCGCCTTCGTAGGCACGACGCGGGAATGGACGAAGGGCAAAAGAACGGTGACGCTCGAATACGAGGCTTATATCCCGATGGCCGAGTCCGCCATGGAGCAGATCGGCGCGGAGATCGGGGAGCGATGGCCGGGAACGGCGACGGCGATCGCTCATCGGTTAGGTACGGTCGGCATCAACGAGATCAGCGTCGTCATTGCCGTATCCTCTCCGCACCGCGCGGAAGCCTATGACGCCAGCAGGTACGCCATCGAGCGTCTCAAGATGACCGTACCGATATGGAAAAAAGAAATCTACGAGGACGGCACCGAGTGGAAAGGCCATCAGCTTGGTCCGTGGAATCCGCTTGCCTCGTACGAAGGGCAGAGGTGAACGAGCCTATGCAGCCTTTGCTTCCGCCGGAGCAACGATACGCCAGGCAAATCCGTTATTCGGCGATCGGCCGGGACGGACAACGCCGTCTGGGAGAAGCTCGCGTCGCGATCGTGGGCGTCGGCGCGCTAGGATGCGTCGCCGCGAACCACCTTGCGCGCGCCGGAGTCGGCCAGCTCACGTTAATCGACCGCGACGTCGTGGACCTCAGCAACTTGCAGCGCCAAATGCTCTATGACGAGAGCGACGCGCTGGCTGGAAAGCCGAAAGCCGCCGCCGCGGCAGAGCGATTAGCCTTGATCAACCGCGATATCGCCGTCGATGCGCGCATCGCCCATTTGGGCGCGGATAACGCGGAATCGCTGCTGCGGGAAGCCGATCTGATCATCGACGGCAGCGATAACTTTTCCGTGCGCTATCTCATGAATGAAATCAGCGTAAAGCATGGAATCCCTTGGATATATGGCGGCGCCGTCGGAAGCTCCGGCATGACGATGACCGTCTTGCCGAACGAGACGCCGTGCTTAAGCTGCCTGTTTCCCGAACCGCCCGGAGGAGGCGCTCTCGATACGTGCGAGACGGCCGGCGTCCTAGCCCCAATCATCGATACGATCTCTTCGCTGCAGGCGATGGAAGCCATCAAGCTGCTCAGCGGCAACCATCAAGCGCTTCACGGTTCGTTGCTGCAAATCGATCTTTGGCATTCGCAATGGCAATCGTTATCGATTCGCGACGCCAGAAGGCCGAATTGCCCCGTCTGCGGCGAGCGAAAGTTCGATAGCTTGGAAGGAAACCGGGACGAGGCGATCGCCGTATCCTTGTGCGGCAGAAATACGATTCAAATCCAGCCTACCAGGCAACTAGCCGTTCCTTTGGAGAAACTGGCCGAAACCTGGCGAACGCTCGGCGAAGTCGAACTAAACCCCTACTTGATCAAGTTAAGCCGCGACAATAGGCCTGCGTTCGTCCTATTCACGGACGGCCGGGCGCTGATCATGGGGACCGACGACGAGACGCTCGCAAGAAGAACCTATACGGAGTTGCTCGGAGAATGAACCGAGACTCCTCTCCTATTGCAAGAAAGCGCTTTACTTGGTAGCATAGTGACGAAAGGACTATTTATATAGACCGGCGAAACCCATTCGAACAACTTGTCGAGGTGTGACATGAGGGTACATATCACAGACGTACGATCCGGAGACAGACTGACGGAAGATATCTTCAACTCTTTTGGCTTGCACGTACTCTCGAAGGGGACAATGCTCAACGAGAAAGAGCTATCCCGCCTCTATCAGCACCAGATCGATTTCCTGGAGATAGAACCTAGATCGGGACTTTCGTCGGAGCCGGAGAATACCGCGTATAACCCTTTGCTGCGTCCGCTATACTACGATGCGGTCGCGGGAGCGGAGCAATTGTTCGAACGAGCGCTCTCCGACGGTAAGATTTACGAGGAAGACGTCAAAGAAAGCTTTCAACCCTTGGTCGAGAACTTCAAGGCGGAACGCGACGTCGTGTCGCTCCTGCTTATGCTCAATAGCCAAGACGATTACACCTACCAGCATTCCGTGCAGGTCGGAATGCTTAGCTATTATATCGCCCGATGGATCGGCTGGAACGAGGAAGACACCGTGCGCGCGGGCAAAGCCGGCTTTCTTCACGATATCGGCAAATGCAAAGTGGCCGATGGAATCCTGAACAAACCGGACAAGCTGACGGAAGTCGAATTCGAGGAAGTGAAAAACCACCCGAGATACGGATACGACATTCTTAAAGGCTCTCTCGAGGATTCGGGAATTCACCTAGCCGCGCTTCAACACCACGAACGGATGGACGGGTCGGGCTACCCGCTCGGATTGACGAAGGATAACATCCATCCTCTCGCGAGAATCGTCGCGGTGGCGGACGTGTACAGCGCGATGATCTCTTCGCGCGCGTACAGAGAGAAGCGGGACTTGCTTATCGTCTTGAGAGAAATGCACGAATTAAGCTTCAACAAACTAGATCCGGATATTACGCATACGTTCATCCGCCATATGGTACCGAACTTCATCGGCAAGAAAGTCGAGCTGACGAACGGCGAATCCGGAACGATCGTCATGACGAATCCGTCCGATTATTTCAGACCGCTTATCCAACTGGAAGATTCCGATTCGTTCATCGATTTGTCCGCACAAAGAAAGTATGATATCAAACATATTTTTATGTAACGTAAGGGCAGCGCCGATCTCGGCCGCTGCCCTTTGACTTAGAAATTCCGTTTGGCGTACAGGAACGTCTTTTTCCAGTACGGTTTATTGATATTCGTCAGTTGAACGCCGTTCTTCGGCTTCGGGCTGGCGTGGATCATCTTGCCGTTGCCATAGTAGATGGCCACATGGCCGACCGTCTTATTCGTCTTGAACCTTCCTGGAACGTAGAAGAACAGCAAGTCGCCTTTCTTCAGCTTATTCCGGGCGACGGTCTTGCCTCGCTTCGCCTGTGTCCGCGCAAGACGGGGCATCTTGTGACCGAAATTGCCATATACTTTCTGCACGAACGTCGAGCAATCGAATCTCTTGTTGCGCGCGCTGTACGGCGCCGCGCCGAAATCGTATTTAACGCCCATGTAGTTGTCCGCGTAATTCACCAGCTTGTTCCGGTCCGAATTGCTCCTGACCGCTAACGCTCTCAATCGACCATCCGTGCTGTTAATGGACATCGGGGATTCCGATCCCGTATCCCATTCGGACGGATCGTCTTGGAAGTCAGGCTCGTTCGCTGCCGATTCCGTATCCTCCATCGTAGGGTTCGGAACGAATGCCACCCGATCGGCTTCCACGTTGAACCCTGCCTCATCTCCGAACAACTGCTGCAATCCGGCTACCGGAACATACAGCCTGTTGCCCTCGCTTACGGTCGGCGCCGGCAAACGGACGCGCCGATCTTCTACATCGACCTGGCTCTCCCCCGATCTGAACATCATAGCCGGATCGGTATCGCCGACGCCGAAGCTGCCGTCGGGCAGCCATTTCCCGCGCAACCCCGCGACGTTCGCCAACTCGTCAAGCGCGACGTACGGCGTATTCTGGATCGTCTTGATCGGAACGCTGCTGCGGCCATCCGTCAATAATGCCGGGGACTCCTCGTTCGTCCTGATTTTTACCGTGCTCGAATAAGACCTCGTATTGCTCGTACCGCCTGCATTGTTCGTATTCCCCGTAATGTCTGTATTGCCAATATTGCCCGTATCTCCCGCGTTGCCCGCATTGCTTGTACCGCCAGAGTTGGCGGCGCAACCCGACAGCAGCATGACCCCTAACGCGACTGTCAGCAGCTTCCTTGTGTCCATACGGTGTTCGTCGCCTCCCTAAAGTTGTTGCCCCATTAGGATGACGCCCGGGCATACGGAATATTCCGAAGCCGTATCAACAAATAAACCCGGTCTCTCCCTTGGGAGAGACCGGGTTGTACGTTCCAACGGACGATCAGCCGATCGATCCTTCCATCTCGAGCTTGATCAGACGGTTCATCTCGACCGCGTACTCCATCGGCAGTTCTTTCGTGAACGGTTCGATGAAGCCCATGACGATCATCTGCGTCGCTTCCGCTTCGGTCATTCCGCGGCTCATCAGGTAGAAGAGCTGATCTTCGGACACCTTGGAGACAGTCGCTTCATGCTCCAGAACGATGTTGTCGTTCATGATCTCGTTATACGGAATCGTATCGCTCGTCGACTGGTTGTCGAGGATAAGCGTATCGCACTTGATGTTCGCTTTCGCGCCTTCGGCTTGACGGCCGAACGAAGCGATACCGCGGTACGTTACTTTGCCGCCGTGCTTGGAGATCGACTTCGATACGATCGTCGACGTCGTGTCCGGTGCAAGGTGGAGCATCTTCGCGCCCGCGTCTTGGTGTTGGCCTTTGCCCGCAACCGCGATCGAGAGGACCATGCCTTTCGCGCCGCGGCCCTTCAAGACCACCGCCGGATATTTCATCGTCAGCTTCGAGCCGATGTTGCCGTCGACCCATTCCATCGTCGCGTTCTCTTCGGCAACCGCACGCTTCGTAACGAGGTTATAAATGTTCGGAGCCCAGTTCTGGATCGTCGTGTAACGGACGCGGGCGTCCTTCTTAACGATGATCTCAACGACCGCGCTATGCAGCGAGTTCGTGCTGTAGATCGGAGCCGTACAGCCCTCGACGTAGTGAACGAAGCTGCCTTCGTCGGCGATGATGAGCGTGCGCTCGAATTGGCCCATGTTCTCGGAGTTGATACGGAAATACGCTTGCAGCGGAATTTCGCACTTCACGCCTTTAGGAACGTAGATGAAGCTTCCGCCGGACCATACGGCACTGTTCAATGCGGCGAACTTGTTGTCCGCCGAAGGAACGACCGTGCCGAAATATTCTTTGAAAATTTCCGGATGCTCGCGAAGTGCCGTATCGGTATCCGTGAAGATAACGCCTTGCTTCTCGAGATCCTCTTGCATGCTGTGGTAGACGACCTCGGACTCGTACTGAGCCGATACGCCCGCCAAGAACTTCTGCTCCGCTTCCGGAATACCCAGCTTATCGAACGTAGCTTTGATTTCCTCCGGTACTTCTTCCCAAGTCTTGCCTTGTTTCTCGGAAGGCTTGACGTAGTACTGGATGTCGTCGAAATCAAGCTCATCCAGATTGCCGCCCCAACGCGGCATTTGCATCTTGCGGAATTGCTCCAGCGATTTCAGACGGAACTTCAGCATCCATTCCGGTTCGCCTTTCATCTCGGAGATCGTGCGCACGATTTCCTCGGTCAAGCCTTTACCGGATTGGAAAATCGCTTTGTGCTCGTCGCGGAAACCGTATTTATACTCTTCGAATTCCAAATTTTTAGCCAATGCGGTCAGCTCCCTTCACATTTTATTGTTCGATTCCTTCGTGCTTGCCATGCCCGTGCTCCACGCCTTTGCGCAGCGCGTTCCAGGCGAGCGTCGCGCATTTGATTCTGGCCGGAAATTTATTCACGCCGGATAGAGCTTCGATATCCTCGTACTCGTCGAATTCCACGCTCTCGCCTTTCATCAGGGACGAGAATTTGTCCGCCAGCTTGAGCGCCTCATCCGCGGTCTTCCCCTTCACCGCATCGGTCATCATCGAAGCCGACGACATGCTGATCGAGCAGCCCTCGCCCGTGAACTTCGCGTTGTTTACGATGCCGTTCTCGATCTCCAGCTGCAGCGAGATGCGGTCGCCGCAGGTCGGATTGTTCAAGTTCACCGTAACCGAGCCTGCTTCGAGCTCGCCGCGGTTACGCGGGGACTTGTAGTGGTCCATGATGACGCGGCGGTACAGATCGTCTAGTTGGCTCATAGGAAAAACTCCTTCGTGCGGACGAGCGATTGCGCAAGCCGGTCGATGTCCTCTTCCGAATTGTATAAATAAATACTGGCCCGCGCCGTGGCGCTCACTTGCAGCCATCGCATAAGCGGCTGGCAGCAATGGTGGCCGGCCCGAACGGCGATGCCTTCGGTGTCGAGCACCGTCGCCACGTCGTGCGGATGCACGTCCCCGAGGTTGAACGTCACGAGTCCCGCGCGTTCCTGCCGCGGTCCGTAGATCGTAATTCCGTCGATCGCGGACAGGCTGTCCATCGCATATCGGGTCAGCTTCTTCTCGTGCCGGTCTATGTTGTCTAGCCCGACTTCCTGCAGGAAGTCGATCGCGGCGCCCAAGCCTACGGCTCCGGCAATGATCGGCGTTCCGCCTTCGAACTTCCACGGCAGCTCTTTCCACGTCGAGTCGTAAAGCTCCACGAAATCGATCATTTCGCCGCCGAACTCGACAGGCTCCATACGCTCGAGCAGTTGCGCTTTGCCGTATAGAACTCCGATTCCGGTCGGCGCGCACATCTTATGGCCGGAGAACGCATAGAAATCAACGTCGAGCGCTTGCACGTCGACCTTCAGGTGCGGCGTGCTCTGCGCGCCGTCGACGACGATAATCGCGCCGTTCTTGTGCGCGATCTTCGCGACCTCGGCGATCGGATTGATCGTACCGAGCACGTTGGAGATATACGTCATGGATACGATCTTCGTGTTCGCGGTGATCGTGCTCTCGACGTCTGCCAAGCTGATCGTGCCGTCCGGTTGCAACGGAATGTATTTCAACGTCGCTCCCGTCGCCTTGGCGGCTTGCTGCCAAGGGATCAGGTTGCTGTGGTGCTCCATCGGCGTGATGACGATTTCGTCGCCCTCGCGAAGCGTTTGGCGGGCATAGCCCGATGCAACGATGTTGAGCGCGGCCGTCGTACCTCTGGTGAAGATGATTTGGCGGGAAGCCGGCGCGTTAATGAAACGCGCGACTTTCTCCCTTGCGCCCTCGTAAGCGTCCGTCGCCCGCGACCCTAACGTGTGGACGCCGCGGTGGACGTTGGCGTTATCCCACTCATAATAGCGTTTGACCGCTTCGATAACTTTGATTGGTTTCTGAGTCGTCGCCGCGTTATCCAAATAGACGAGAGGGTGTCCGTTAATATCCTGGTTCAGGATCGGAAACTCGGCCTTGAGAGCTTTGGCATCCATCGCTTATCCCAGCTTTCTTTCCAAAATGCGGTGAAGCTGCTCGCGCAACCCTTCGAGCGGAATTTCGGAAACGACCGGATCCAAGAAGCCATGAATGATCAGGCGTTCCGCTTCTTGGCGGGTAATGCCGCGAGACATCAGATAATACACTTGATCCGGATTCACTTGGCCTACGCTGGCCGCATGGCCGGCTTTAACGTCGTCTTCGTCGATCAACAGGATCGGGTTCGCGTCGCCGCGGGCTTTCGGGCTCAGCATCAGCACTTTCTCCGTCTGCTGTCCGTTCGCTTTGGTCGCGCCGTGCTCGATCTTCGTGATGCCGTTGATAATCGCCGTCGCTTCTTCTTTCATGACCGCGCGCGTGATCATGTCGCTCTCGGATGAACGTCCGTAATGCACGGCTTGCGTCGTAATGCTCATGCGCTGGCTGCCCTTGCCGATCGAGATAATCTTCGAATCGGAAGTGGAGCCGTTGCCCTTAAGAATCGACTTCGTGTCGGTAACCGTATTGCCGTTGTGCAAGTCGCCGATGATCCACTCGACGCGGGAGTCGTTGTCGAGGTGGGCGCGACGGTAAGCGATATCGACCGCGCTCTCGTCCATATGGTGAACGGATGCGTAACGCACTTGCGCGCCCGGTTTCGCGAATACTTCGACCGCGCTGTTGTGCAGCAGCGTCGCTTCGGACGCTTGCAGCGTCGTCGCGACTTGCTCGACGAACGACACGCCGCTGTGCTGGTCCGCGATGACCAGAATATGCGGCATGAACGTCGCTTCCGCGTCGTCGGCGAACAGAAGCGCTTGAATCGGCTCTTCGATCACGACGTTCTTAGGGACGTACAGGAATACCCCGCCGTTCCAAAGCGCCGCATGCAGCGCGGCAAGCTTATGCTCGTCTTTGGCGTACAACGTCATGAAGTGCTTGCGAAGCAGGTCCTCGTGCGTACGCGCGGCTTCTTCGAGACTCGACAGGACGACGCCTTGCGTCTTCAGCTCGTCGGAAAGGCGAGTGTAGACGACGGAAGAGTTATGCTGAACGATCAATGCGCCTTTGTCGGCTTGCGGCAGCAGGGATGTGATCGTCGCCGGCAAGTCGGCAACGGAAGTTACGACGTTGCCGGGACGATTCGTGCCGTATTGATCCAATGTCCAGCGTTGCAACGGCATCTTCTCGGGTTTCGGCAGTTCCAGCTTGCCAGCCAGGTCGGCTGCCGCTTCGCGCCATTCGATCAGCCATGCAGGCTCGTTTTTGCTGCGGGCGATCGCAGCGGCCGCTTCGCGGCCGAAAGAGGTGGTAGGCGTACTCATGATTGCAATAACCTCCCCTTCAATTAAGCTTGGCCGACGGTTTCGTCGACGATGCCCAGTTCTTCTTTGACCCAATCGTAGCCTTCGGCTTCGAGGCGTTGCGCAAGCTCAGGACCGCCGGATTTCACGATGCGGCCTTGCATCATGACGTGCACGAAATCAGGTTTAATGTAGTTCAGCAAACGCTGGTAGTGGGTAATGATCAGGAAGCTGCGGTCTTCCGCGCGCATCGCGTTAACGCCTTCCGCGACGATGCGAAGCGCATCGATGTCCAGACCGGAGTCGATCTCGTCGAGAATGACGAGCTTCGGCTCGAGCAGCATCATTTGCAAAATTTCGTTGCGTTTCTTCTCTCCGCCGGAGAAGCCTTCGTTCAAGTAACGGTGCATGAACTCGGGATTCATTTCCAGTTGCTTCATTTTGCTTTCCATTTGACGAACGAATTTGATGAGGGAAATCTCATTGCCTTCGCCGCGACGAGCGTTGATCGCGCTGCGCAGGAAGTCCGCGTTCGTAACGCCGGTAATTTCGCTCGGATACTGCATTGCGAGGAACATACCTGCGCGTGCCCGCTCGTCGACTGCCATCTCGAGCACGTCTTCTCCGTTCAGCTCGACTTCGCCTTCGGTGACTTCATATTTAGGATGGCCCATGAGCGCGGAAGCGAGCGTACTTTTGCCCGTACCGTTCGGACCCATGATGGCGTGAACTTCCCCGCCGTTAATTTTCAAATCGATGCCTTTAAGAATTTCTTTGTCTTCGATCGTTGCTTTCAAACCGCGAATTTCGAATTGTGTCGACATGCTTCTCAATAACCTCCAGGTTTCTGCGGATTCGCCGTAACGGGAATTCTCGTACGAGGCGACTCCTTATTTATAATTATTCTAATCTGATTCTCACTGATTCTCAATAACAATTTTATGAAAGATATTTGAAAAAAGCAAACAAATCGCATCCTTACGGGAGCTTCAACGCTTGTAAACGCTATCGTCAACCGCGCACGCGGCGCAAAGCTTCCCCTGCCATGGCCGCGAACTTATCATCCGGCAGGACCGGGCGCATCGCGGACGTAAGGATCGACGGAATTCGCAGCCAAGATTTGCAACCCCCGTAGCTTTCGTCGGCCGGAAGCATCGCGGGCTCCTCCAGTTCGTATACACGCAAGACGAGTACGTGAAGCGGCTTCGTTTTTTTCCACTTCAGCCTCTCGACCGCATAATCTTGCGTCCACACATGCAGCTCGTCGAGTCGTTGAAGCGTCTCTTCGTCCGTCACTTCAAGATCGTGGACAACCTCCGCGTAATAGTTGATCCGCACCGTATCCGGATGGGCCGATGCTTCCTCTTGCGTCCGAACGACCGCATCCCTGGCCTCTTCCTTCATCAGGTGCGGCTTCTGATGCTCGTACGACGGGAATAAATAGAAGCTCGGACTTTCGACCTTGAATTCCTTCGTCTCTTCGGCGATTCCGCCTTTGCGCAGCACGATGATTTGCCTTCCGGATGCGAGCGCCTCTACGGCCGCCGCCCATTCCCTTAACGCAATCGACCCTTCCATAGTCTGATCCGCCCTCCTTAGAACCATCCCCATATTATAACATATTCGATGCTGCTTCGGCTTGCTCGTCCCCTGTTGGCTGCCGTATTTTCATCCGCAACCGGACTGTAGTATAATAGTAGCTAATTAAAAGGCCATGCTGCCCTTGCCGAACGACGGAAGGCACAACCTCGGAGCGAATTCATGTCCGGGGCTGTGCCTTTTTACGTCTTTGCGGGAATCCTTACATTCAGGTCGATCTCATGGAGGTAAAGACAAACGTATGCTGAGAGAAGCGATTTTCCACCGTCCCAAAAACAACTGGTCGTACGCTTACGATCGTTCGACGATCCATATCCGCCTGCGTACGAAGCGTGACGATGTCGCGCGCGTAGAGTTGATTCACGGAGATAAATACGATTGGCACATCGTAGGAGCCAGCGTAGCCGATATGTCCGTCTATGCGCAAGATTCTCTGTTCGACTACTGGCAACTCGCCATTAAACCGAAGTACCGGAGACTCAAATACGGTTTTAAACTCGAGTCCGGCTCGGAGTCGCTCTGGTTAGACGAACAAGGGCTGCACGAGGAGGAACCGGCGAACCGCAACCTGTTCTTCGAGTTCCCGTTCCTGAATCCCGCGGACGTGTTCGAACCGCCGTCGTGGGTCAAGGACGCCGTGTTCTATCAAATATTTCCCGAGCGGTTCGCGAACGGAGACCGATCTCTCGATCCCGAAGACGTCGAGCCATGGGGCGGCGAGCCTACGACGAGCAACTTCTTCGGCGGCGACCTGCAAGGCGTGCTTGATCGATTGGACCATCTGACCGCGCTCGGCGTCAACGCCATCTACTTCAACCCGTTGTTCGAAGCGCCGACGAATCATAAGTACGATACGAAGGATTACTTGAAAGTCGATCCGCATTTCGGCACGAACGCGCTGCTCAAGAAGCTGGTCGACGCCTGCCATCGGCGAGGCATCCGAGTGCTATTGGACGCCGTGTTCAATCATAGCGGCAGAGAATGGCCCCCGTTCGTCGACGTGCGCGATAAAGGAGCCGCTTCCGAATACGCGGATTGGTTCCACGTCCGCGAATTTCCGATCGACGTCAAGGACGGGATTCCGACCTACGACACGTTCGCGTTCGAGCGCCATATGCCGAAGCTGAACACGGAAAACCCGAAGGTTCAGGCTCATCTGATCGAGGTCGCGCGTTATTGGATCGAGGATATCGGCGTGGACGGCTGGCGCCTGGACGTCGCCAACGAGGTCGACCATCGGTTCTGGCGATCGTTCCGCGACGTCGTGAAGCGCGCGAATCCCGAGGCGTATATATTGGGAGAGATTTGGCATGATTCTTTGCCGTGGCTTAGCGGAGATCAGTTCGATGCGGTCATGAACTACCCGTTCACCGAGGCGGTGCTCGACTTCGCGGTGAGAGGCACGCGCGACGGCAAGCAATTCGCGGACTTGGTCGGCTCCTTGCTGGCGGCGTACCCGCAGCAAGCGTCGGAGGCCGCCTTCAACTTGCTCGGCAGCCATGACACGCCGCGTTTGTTGACCCTGTGCAACGACGATAAAAAAGTCATGAAGCTGGCTTCGGCGATCCAATTCACGTTCTCCGGCACGCCTTGCATCTATTACGGGGACGAAGTCGGAGTGAACGGCGGGCAAGACCCAGGCTGCCGCAAGTGCATGCCGTGGGAGGAAGAAAAACAGGACCGCGAGCTGTTCGCCTTCTTCAGCGAGCTCGTACGGCTACGCCGTAATCACCGCGCCCTCAGGGACGGCTCGTACAAAGTCCTACATGCGGAGAACGGCGATCGCACGCTCGCTTATTCGCGCGAACATGGCGACGAGAAATTCGTCATCGCCCTTAACGCGAACAAACAAAAAGCAACCGTATCGCTTCCGATTGGAAGCCAAACGGCTGCCCGTGTCGTCTTCGGCGACGGCACCGTTGCGGGAAGCAAAGGCAAACTGAGCGTTGCGCTTCCTTCATACGGTTTCGCGATCGTCCGAACCTAATCGGTCTTCACTTCGCGGCAGGCGTTCCTTGACGGAGCGTCTGCCATTTCAATTCCTCGTTCAGTTGGGCGATCGCGGTGTCGAGACGCTCGGCCAGTTCGTCGGACAGCTTAAAGCCCCCGCCCTCTACGCGCTCCACCCATTGATCGATCGCATATACGCCGCTCAGAATATTCGTCGCTCCGAGCGCGGCCGCCACCGGCTTCAGCGCATAGTCGATCGACAGCAGGTGCGCGATCGTTCCGCCGATGAAGAGCGGCGCGATCACTTTATTCTGGAAGCCTTTCTGCGGGATCAAATCCAAGAACGTCTTCAGCACGCCCGTATAAGAAGCTTTATATACCGGACTGGCGATAATGACGGCATCCGCCTTCTCTACTTGCGCGACGGCTTCGATAACCGCCGGACTGGCGAAGTTCGCCTTGATCAAATCTTCCGCGGGCAACGAAGCGACCTGCAGATGGGCGACCTCATGGCCAAGCCGTTTCAATTGCGACTCGCTATATTGCGTTAATCCGTATAGGCGCGAGTTTGCCGTCGGGCTCCCGGATACGACGACGATATTAGCCATACTCCCAACTCCAATCTGTTTTCTATTAATTCTGACTATTCCAATAAGGATTAATTCGATAAATCCATCGTACCATCGGATTATACCATCGTCAACCTAATCGCTCTATCACTTGTACGGTAGAGCGCCACTGTAACGTTGTGCGACAACGCTAATTTAACTCCGTCTCGGCAGCGCACCGCAGTAACGTTATGCGACAACGCTAATTTAACTCCGCTTCGATAGCGCACCGCAGTAACGTTGTGCGACAACGCTAATTTAACTCCGCTTCGATAGCGCGCCGCAGTAACGTTGTGCGACAACGCTAATTTAACTCCGTCTCGATAGCGCGCCACTGTAACGTTGTGCGACAACGCTAATTTAACTCCGCTTCGATAGCGCGCCGCAGTAACGTTATGCGACAACGCTAATTTAACTCCGCTTCGATAGCGCACCGCAGTAACGTTGTGCGACAACGCTAATTTAACTCCGTCTCGATAGCGCGCCACTGTAACGTTGTGCGACAACGCTAATTTAACTCCGCTTCGATAGCGCACCGCAGTAACGTTGTGCGACAACGCTAATTTAACTCCGCTTCGATAGCGCACCGCTGTAACGTTGTGCGACAACGCTAATTTAACTCCGCTTCGATAGCGCACCGCAGTAACGTTGTGCGACAACGCTAATTTAACTCCGTCTCGGCAGCGCACCGCAGTAACGTTGTGCGACAACGCTAATTTAACTCCGTCTCGGCAGCGCACCGCAGTAACGTTGTGCGACAACGCTAATGCCTGCCTACAAAATAACCCCCGAGCCTGAAGGGGGTTCAGGTCCGAGGGTTATCGCGTATTACGGTTGAAGCACGACGCTCGTATATGGCGGCAGCGTAAGCTCCCTACCTTGCAGCGAGGCGTCTTCGCTCGTCGACAGGATGAGCTCGTCGAAACTCGGCCGTTGCTCCTTCATCTCCGCGAAGGCGACAACCTGCTGCCGGCCCGACAGATTATGGAGCACGAGCAGCGTCTGTTCGCCGTTCTTGCGAATATAGGAAGCAATCGCGTCGTTGTCCGCCTCGTAGGACTCGATCGTTCCTCCGCGAAGCGCCGGCTCTTGCATGCGCCAAGACAGCAGCGTCCGATAATGGTTCAGAAGCGAGCGGGGGGTCTCGTCTTCCGCCTCCACGGACACTTGGCCGCCTCCTCGGCCCGTTGCGGCTTCCCAGGTCGTCTCCGCCGGATCTCCCGGCGCGATCTTCCACGGGAACGGCTCGCGGATGCGCTCATCCGGCTTGGCGCCGGTCATGCCGAGCTCTTCGCCGTAATAGATGAACGCGTTGCCCGGCATCGTCAGCATGAGCGCCGCGGCCGTCTTGGCATGATCCGCGTTGCCTTTCAACGCCGTCATGACGCGGTTCTGGTCGTGGTTGGTCAAGAACACCGCATCCACGGCTTTGCCGCCGGATTGTTTCGCGTAAAACTCGTTCACGCGGGACACCGTAAACCCGAAGTCCGGCGCCTTCTCCGAATCCGCCGCGCTGATCAGATTCGCGGCCAGATCGAAGTTGAACGCGGAATCCAGCGCGTTATTCAAGAAAGGACCGATGACCGCGGTCGCGTCCCACACTTCGCCGACGAGATACGCGTCCGGCTTAACCTCGTTCATGCCTTCGCGGAACTCCTGCCACCAAGCTTGGTTGGCATCCTTCACCCTCTTCGTCTTCAGCGTCGAGTTGAAGTCGCCGTAAATGTGCTTGGCCGCATCCAGCCTGAATCCGTCGACGCCTTGCTTCAGCCAATACTGGCCGATGCTTACGATCTCCTTGCGAACATCGGGGTTGTCGAAGTTCAGGTCGGGCATCCCTTCCCAGAAAATGCCCAAGTATTGGTCGCCCAGTCGGGAGTGCCAAGGCTCCGCTCCCGTCGCTCCGTCGGATGGGCTCGCCCCATCCGGACGCGAGCTCGCCCACGTATACCAGTCGCGACGCCCGCTGCCTTCGCCCGAAGCGGAATCGACGAACCACGGATGCTCCACGCTCGTATGGTTGACGACAAGGTCCATGATCACTTTAATGCCGCGCTTATGCGCTTCGTCGATCAGCTTCTTGAAGTCTTCCGGCGTGCCGTAGTCGGAGTCGATCCCGTAATAGTCGGTGACGTCGTAACCGTGATAGCTCGGGGACGGGTTAATCGGCATGAGCCAGATGCCGTCCACACCGAGTTTATCGATATAGTCAAGCTTGCCCGTAACGCCGTTCAGGTCGCCGATCCCGTCGCCGTTCGAATCCGCGAACGACCGAACGAAAATTTCGTAATAGGCGTTGCTAGGACCCTCGGCTTGCTTCGTCCCGCCCTCCGAACAGGCGGCAAGCAACAAAGCCGAACCGATGAGCACGCCCGCCGCCAACCGCAGCGACCGACTCATCCTTTGGAAGCTCCCGCCGTCAATCCGTCGACAAGGAAACGTTGCGTGTACATGTAAAGAATCGTAATCGGAATCGCGACGAGCACGCATCCCGCGGCGAACAGCGTGAACTCCGTGCTGTTATACGAATCGATGATGCTCCACAGGCCTACGGCCAGCGTCCACTCGTCCCTGGAGGTCAGAATCGCCCTTGCGAAAATAAAGTCGACCCACGCGCCAGTAAACGTCATTAAAGAAATATAAGTGATGATCGGACGCGAGAGCGGCAGAATGATTCGGAAGAAAATCGACATATTGTTCGCCCCGTCGATTCTCGCCGCCTCTTCCAAGCTGCGCGGGATCGTGTCGAAGAACCCTTTGGCCACGAACATTCCGAGCGCGGAGCCAGCCGAATAGACGAGGACGAGACCCCACTTGGAATCAAGCAATTGGAGCTTCTGCAAGATCGAGAAGATTGCGATGATGCTAAGGAATCCCGGGAACATGCCTAGTATGAGCACGACCATCATCATGGGCTTGCGCCCTTTGAAGCGAAACCGGGAGAAGGCGTAGGCGGTAAGCAGTTGAAGAATCGTGCCGATGACCGTGCTGACCGCCGCCACCTGCAGCGTATTCCAGAACCACTTGGCGTATTGGATATCCCGGGTTCCCCGCGTCCTGAACAAATCCTTGTAATGATCGAGCGTCCATTGCTGGGGAATGAACGTATCGCTGAACAGCGAGTTGCCGACGCGGAAGGAGGACAGCACCGTCCAAAGCGCCGGGTATATCGATACGACGCCGATTAGCGCCAGCACAGCGTAGCTAATGAGCAGCTTCGGCTTCATTGGATCATGTCCTCCTCTTGGTAGGATTTCGTTCTCCGGAACAGCAGGATAGCCGCCGTAGCGATGAACAGGAAGATCAGGATCGCGACAGCCGCCGCGATGTTGTATTGCTTGAAGTCGATCGTCAATTTAAAGAGCCACGTGACGAGCAGGTCCGTCTCGCCCGCGTTGTTGTAGTTAACGGTCGCGGGACCGCCGCCCGTGAGCAGGTAGATGACGTTGAAGTTGTTGATGTTGCCTACGAACTGGGAGATCAGAATCGGAGCCGTGGCGAAAAGGATAAACGGCATCGTGATGTTGCGGAATTTCATCCACTGCGATGCCCCGTCGACGTCGGCCGCTTCGTAGAGGTCTCTCGGTATCGTCGTCAGAATGCCCATGACGAGAACCATCGTCACCGGAATGCCGATCCACATATTGACTACGATAACCGACACTTTCGCCCAGAACGGATCGTTCAGCCACGGCAGCCCGCCTAACCCGAACGCCCGGAAATACTGGTTGATCGGCCCGAACTGCTCGTTCAGCATGTTCCGCATGATCAGCAAGGATACGAATTGAGGAATTGCGTACGGAATAATGAACAACGTGCGCCAGAAGCCCTTGAACTTCACGCCTTGCTGGCTGATGAGCAGCGCGACGAGAATGCCGCCGAAGTAACAGGTCACCGTTGCCAGAATAGCCCAGATGATCGTCCACGTAAGTACGCCGACGAACGTGTCGCTCCACCCCGTCATATTGAACAGATTGTGGAACGTCGAAAAGCCTACCCAATCGACCAGGTTTTTGGCCGGAATATGATTAGGCGACGAATAGTTGGTGAACGCGATCAGCGACGTGAATACGATCGGCATGACCGTGAAGAATAGCACGCCCAGGAAAGGGATCGCAAGTAGAAGCCACGGAAACAGGCCGTTGTTCAGCTTGGATGAATCCTGCCCCTGCGTCCGTCTGCGCCCTACCGTCACCGCGTCGCGAATGTTCAATACGTAGAGGAAAACGATGACGAGCAGCACGAGCAGCGCCAGCACGCCGTTAATCATCATGAAGATGGAATGGTCGCCCGGAACAAGCCTGGATATTTTACCGACTTTCTCTAGATGTACTCCCTTGTCTCCTAGCGATATTAAACCTTTCAAGTACGGCGGAAGCACGGCGAAGGCCACGTATAGTCCCGTCGCGTACACGGCCATGAACAAGACGGCTTTCGCGTATTGCCGGTTATACCATTGTCCGAGTCCCATGAAGAGCGCGGATAACCAACCCGCGATCGTCGGAGTTCTGTTCAAACGCTGTCCTCTCCTTCCTGTAAACCATACACCCGCCGTTAACCGGCGGGTGCGTGGCGAACTCGTTTATTCTGGATGTCTCCGCGGATTACTGTGCCGCAGCGTTGGCGTCTTTGATTTTCTTCGCCCATTCGTCCATCGTCTTCTGAGCGTCGGCCTTGTCGTTCCACAGGGAAGCGAGAGCCGCTTCGTGCGTTGCCCAGAAGCCGTTCATCTCGGCGATCTTAGGCATTGGCGTGGAATTGTTGAACTGGCTCAGGAACACGCTTGCGAACGGATCGTTGCTTACCGTCGGGCTTGCGGCTACGTTCTTGTTGGAAGGCAAGCTTCCGAACAGCTCGAAGTTGCGGGCTTGCGACGCTTCGCCGGACACGAGCTCGGCGAACATCTTCGCGGCGATCGGATATTTCGAGTAGGCGTTAACGAGGAAGCCTTTTACGCCGGAGAACGGCATCATCGGCTTGCCGTTAGGCAGCGACGGATATTCCATAACGCCGAGGTTTTTCACGCTGGCTTGGAATTCTTTCGTTTGCCAAGGGCCGGATACGTTCATCGCGAGTTTGCCTTCGTTGAACAAGCTCGTTTTGATGTCGGCTTTGATGTCGCCGGCTTTGATCGGAAGGATTTGATCCTTCAGGCTTCCGAAGAACTTCGCCGCTTCAACGCCGCCGGCGTTGTTCAGGCCGATATCGTTAGGATCCGAACCGTCGTTGCCGAATACGTACGCGCCGTATCCGCCGAAGAACGCCCAGCTCCAGTAACCGTTGCCGACTTCCCACATGTACGCGTATTTTTGGTTCTTAACGTCGTTGAAGCCTTTGGCGAAAGAGATCACTTCGTCCCAGGTTTTCGGTGGCGTAGGAACGAGGTCTTTATTGTAAAATACTGCCGTCGTCTCGACGGACATCGGATAGCCGTAAAGAACGTTGTCGATCGTGAACGCATCTACCGCTTTGTCGGAGTTGTTCGCTTTGGAACCCTCTTCGTGCAGATCGTTCGGCAGAACGACGCCGGCTTGCACAGCTGCGCCTAGGCGGTCGTGAACCGCGAGGAATACGTCCGCGCCTACGCCCGCGGGGCCGTCGTTGATGATTTTCTCGATCGATTTATCCGGGCCTACGTCTTGGATTTCCACGTCGATGCCGTATTTGTCTTTGAAAGTCGCAGCCGCTTCTTCTACAAGCTGCTTTTCGCTTGCGGAGTACCAAGCAACGAGCTTTGCGCCTGCTTCCGGCGCGAGTTCTTCGGCAGGCGCTTCATCGGTTCCTGCCGGAGCGCTCTCCGTTGCTGCAGGTGCGCTAGGGGAAGCGTTGTTCCCATTGTTGTTGCTTCCGCATGCTGTCAGACCGACCGCAGTCGTCAACGCCAGGGACAGAAGTAGCAGTTGTTTTTTGCTCATAAACCGTGTGAACCCCTCTCTGATTCTCAATAGATTTGTGCGCTGCCGTACCCGCATGCCATCAATCGGCATATTTTTGTAGCCGTTTGCGCAAACGTTTGTTCATCGTTGCACAGCACTACACATATCGCCGATTTTCTTATTAATCAAGCATGCTCGCGGATTTGAAAGCGCTTTTTAACACATCTCTTATGATACGCCTAATCAAAAATAAGTAAATCGTTTGCACATATTATTTTCGTTCATTTAGGTTATAAAATATTATAAATACTCTATTTATCTCTCGTTTTCTAACAATCCCTAACCTTGTTGATTTGTGCAACAGATGGCACAATGTAAACGGATACTTTTGTGCAATCTGCGCAACAACAACTACCGGTTTACACTTTCAGGCGTTTCCGATACGATTAATCAAATACTAGAACAAAGGACGAAACCTTATGGCGGTCACAATAAAGGAAGTCGCGAAGAAAGCGGGCGTCTCTCCCTCGACGGTATCGAGGGTCATCGCGAATCATCCCCGCATTAGCGAGGAAACGAGCAAACGCGTACGAGAAATCATGGACGAGCTTGGCTATCATCCGAACATCATGGCCAAGAGCCTCGTGTCCAGAACGACCCGCACGATCGGAGTCGTGCTGCCGCGGCCGGCGGAAGAGCTGCTGCTCAACTTCTTCTTCTACGAATTGATTCGCGGCGTGCTCGCCCAGCTCACCCGCTCCGGTTACGACCTGCTCATGGCGGGCGGAACGAACGAGCAGGAGGAGCTCGAAACCGTGACCCGGCTCGTCCGAAGCGGACGCGTGGACGGGCTGCTGCTGCTCTACTCCCGCGCCTCCGACCCGGTCATCCATCTGCTTCGCCAAGAAAAAATGCCTTTCGTGCTGTTAGGCAGAAGCCTGGATTACGAAGACGTACCGTCGGTCGATAACGACAACGTGCAAGCTGCCTACGACGCGACGAAGCATCTGATCGCCCAAGGTCAGCGCCGCATCGGCTTCGTCAGCGGTCCGACCAAGCTCGCCATGACGCAAGACCGTATGGCAGGCTATACGAAGGCGTTAAGCGAGGCCGGTCTGCCCTTTAAAGAAGGATGGGTCGTCGAAGGCGAGTTTCTGTTGGAAAGCGGCTATCGGGCGATGGCTTCCATCATGTCGCAACCCGAGCCCCCTACCGCTCTCGTCATCATCGACGACGTCGTTGCTTTCGGCGTATTAAAGGGACTTACGGAGCTTGGCTACCGCATCCCGCAAGACGTCGCCATCGTCAGCTTCAATAACATCGCGCTGACCGAACTCACGATGCCGCCGATCACGAGCGTGGACGTGGGTACGTATCAGTTGGGATACACCGCATCCCAGATGGTGCTGCGAATGATCCAGCAAGTCGAAATTACGGCCAGGCAGATCATCCCTCACCGTCTCGTCGTCCGCGAATCGTCCTTGCGCACGCTCTCGCTCACGTAGTAAGGATGTGACAAATCCGGCACTCTCATACCCCTATAAGCGGAGGAAGATCGACGACCGGAATCGCCGGCGTTCGGTCTTCCTTTGCTTTGCGCGCGGCCGGGCTTTCAACCGCCTGCAAATTCATTTATACTATCATCTAGATTGTTAACGATGAATGTGTACTAATCTTATCGGATATGTTCCGCGGAGGAGAATACAATGAGCCAATACCATCCTTTGTCCGAAACCGAAGCGATCGCCCTCGCGAAGACCATCCCCGGTCTCTTCAGCGGGAACGGCGAGCTGACATGTCGCGAAATCGGCGACGGCAACCTTAACCTCGTGTTCCACGTCACTCAGCCGTCCTCAGGAGCGGGAGTAATCGTGAAGCAGGCGCTCCCTTACGCCAAAGTCGTCGGCGAATCTTGGCCGCTGACGCTGGACCGCGCAAGGATCGAGAGCGAAGCGCTTAAGCTCGAAGGACGATTCGCGCCCGGCCTCGTGCCGAAGGTATACTACACCGACAACGACTTGGCGGTTACAGTAATGGAAGACCTGAGCAGCCACGTCATCATGCGCCGCGGCTTGATCGAAGGCGGCGTCTATCCGAAGTTCGCCGGCGATATCTCGGAATTCCTGGCCCGCACGCTGTTCTTCACGTCCGATCTCGGCATGAATCAACAGCAGAAGAAGACGCTGGCGGCGTCCTTCGCGAATCCGGAGCTATGTAAAATCACGGAGGATTTGATCTTCGACCATCCTTACACGGATGCCGATACGAACAACTTCGACGACCACCTGAAGATCGAAGCGTCCCTGCTATGGTCCGATACGGAGCTCCATCTGGAAGTCGCGAAGCTTCGGGAGAAGTTCCTGACGCATGCGCAAGCCCTGCTTCATGGCGACTTGCACACCGGCAGCATCTTCATTACGCCGGAATCGACGAAAGTCATCGATCCGGAATTCGCGTACTTCGGACCGATGGGCTTCGATATCGGCGCCGTGCTGGCGAATATATTGCTCAACTTCGCCAGCCAAGAACACTGGTCGGACGGCGATTCCGCCAGACAGTCGCGCAGAGCGTACCTCATTCAGACCGTTCGAGACATCTGGACGGGGTTCGAAAGCAAATTCCGCGCGTTATGGAACGAGCACGGAGTCGATCGCGTCGCGCGCTCCGCCGGCTATCAAGATGATTACATGCAACGTCTGCTGCAAGATACGATCGGGTTTGCGGGCGCGAAAATGGTTCGCCGGGTCGTGGGCCTTGCCCATGTCGCCGACATCGATAAAATCCCCGAACCGGCCGTTCGCGAGAAAGCGCAAAAAATCGCGCTCGCGATCGGCAAGGAGCTCATTAAACGCAACCGCAAGCTGACTTCGATCGAACAGCTGATCGACATCGCGGAATCCGCCGTCGTGCGCGGGTAACAGCCATTGCCGGAAACCTCGAGAGGAGCAACATCGTGACAACACCGAAAGCGCAACAATCCAATACGCCGGAAGCTCTTAGATCGTTGATATGGGACGACAACGCCCTGTTGATGCTCGATCAACGCTTGCTGCCGGAAGAAACCGTCTATTTGCGGTTAACGACGCCGCAAGAAGTATGGGAAGGCATTCGCGAGCTTAAAGTCCGCGGCGCACCCGCCATCGGCATCTCGGCTGCTTATGGCGTCGTTCTGGGCATTATCGATTTCGCCGGGGATACGAAGCAACTGACTGCGGAAGCCGTCAAACATGCGGAATATCTGGCGACTTCGCGGCCGACGGCCGTCAATCTGTTCTGGGCGCTCGACCGGATGAAGGCGCGCGCCAACGCGTTAGCCGCCGAAGGCGCGTCCCTGGAGGATGCGATTCGCGCGCTGTTGGACGAAGCGCAACAGATTCACGCGGAGGATGAGGAAACGAACCGATTGATCGGGGAGCACGCCTTGACTCTGTTCAAGGACGGCATGGGGGTGCTTACGCACTGCAACGCAGGCGGACTCGCGACTTCGAAATACGGAACCGCGCTCGCTCCGTTCTACCTCGCGCTTGAGCAAGGCATCCGGTTGAAAGTGTTCGCCGACGAGACTCGTCCGGTGCTTCAAGGCGCCCGGCTAACCGCATTCGAGCTTCAACAGGCCGGCGTCGACGTCACGCTCATCTGCGACAATATGGCCGGTCATGTCATGTCCAAAGGCTGGGTCCAGGCGGTCATCGTCGGCACGGACCGCGTCGCCGCCAACGGCGACGTCGCCAACAAAATCGGAACGTACGGCGTGGCCGTCATGGCCAAAGCCCATCATATCCCGTTCTACGTCGCTTGTCCGCTTTCGACGATCGACTTGTCGACGCCGACTGGCGCCGACATTCCGATCGAAGAGCGGCATCCGGACGAAGTGTCGCACGGATTCGGCAAGCGCACGGCTCCCGAGGGCGTCGCGATCTACAACCCGGCTTTCGACATTACTCCAAGCGAGCTGGTCACCGCGATCATTACGGAGAAAGGCATCGTGCGCGCGCCTTATTCGGAGAGCTTAAAGAACTTATTCGCGGAGCTATAGCATTCGTTAAGAAGCGGACCCCGCCAATAGGCGGACCGCTTCTTTCCCGCTCATGCCGACGTTAATGCCCATTGCCGCAGCGGCTTCCGTAACGGATTCGAGCGGCGCGTCGAGCAGCTGCTCGAAGTTGCGGACGCCTACGGCGCGCCCGGCAATAATCTGCCGGTCTCTAAGTTTGTCGTTAAGGAGTCCGACATCCAGCGCGCCGCACATAATATACCCGCCGCCTGCCGCGATCGCGACGAGCGTCGTCTTGGGCAACAGCACTTCGACGCCGATCGCCGTCCAATCGTCGACGCGAATCGGCACGATTCTAACCATGCCTACCACCTCCAGACCGCCAAGTCAGTGCATAATTACGTTGTATAGAATATGCGGCAATGTTCGCGAACATTAAGGCCTTTTGCCCTATAAAGTACTACATTAGGCGGACAAAACGTGTTATATTAATTTTACCTAAAGAAATAAACGGTGTACCCAGTGGAGGACATACGATGTCACAGAAGAAACCCGATTCCGACGGCGCCTACCTGTTCCAAGTAGACGTCATGCTCCATGCCTCAAGCAACGGAGCGGCATTAGAACAGCTTCTTCGCGTACTCAACAGCGGCAATTTCGCGGATTATCGAATCGGATCGGGTATACGGCTCGGCTCGGCGATCGAACAAGCGCTTGCCCAGACGACGCAGACCGTGCCCATCCCGATCAAAGAACACGTCAAGTCCCCCGGCAAAGAACCCGTCAATGCCAAACCACACGCCAAAGAAGCCAGTAAGACGAACCCGCTTGAAATCCGGATACGCCATTTCATACAGAGCAACCAACTCATTCGGCTCAATATCAACAAAGGCCGCGGCGTTAAGATGAGCCTACCGTGCCGCGTCGTTAACTACGACCCGAGCAATCAAATGCTGACCGTCTATCACGTAGACGAGAAGCAAGTGTATACCGTTCTCCTGAACGAAATCGACGATTTCATCGAGTAGAGGGTCAGTCGATAGAGAGCGGCATGACAAAGAGGATATCCACCAGGCCAACGCAGCGTCATCACTCGGACTAACTGCATGCAATGAAGCTATTCCAATGGATGGGATACACCTTGACCTATAAACGGTACGAAGTGCAGCTATTTGGCGGAAAATGAGAGTTCCGGTTGTTTCAGCGATAATGAGAAGTATTCGATGCAGTTATTCAGTAGATAAATGACGATATTGTGATAACGAACTGTACTCCATGCAGTGTGCCTGCGGTATTGCGGTACAAACAACAGGTGTGACTCCGAAGCGAGGAAGGTTATGCGCTATCGGTTCGGCGGATGATCGAGCTGGCTTTCGCTTGCCCACCATATCCTTAAAAAGGCTGCGATAGACCAAAACAAAACCAGGATAGAGCAGATACAAACCCTGCTCCATCCTGGTTATTTACTTTTTCGAGTTAGTTCCTTAGGGGAATTGTCTCTATAGGATTCTAGCTATAGTTCGCGCTTAACGGCAGCGCCGAGCGGTTGAGATGCTCCTTCAATAAGCTCGATATGCTCCCGCTGTCGAGCGGCGGACTGCCGAAGTAGCCTTGCATCTCGTCGCAATGGTGACGACGCAAGAAATGCACCTGCTCCTCCGTCTCGACTCCTTCCGCGATCACTTGCATCTGAAGGTTGTGCGCCATCGCGATGATCGCCGCGACGATCGCCGCGTCGTTCGGGTCTTGTTGAATGTCGCGCACGAAAGTGCGATCGATCTTCAGCCTTGCGATCGGGAGCTTCTTCAAGTAATGGAAGGAGCTGTACCCGGTACCGAAATCGTCGATGCTGATGTTGACGCCGAGCTCCGTCAGTTCTTTCAAGCTGAGCGAAGCCCGATCGACGTCCATCGTCATGCTCTCCGTAATCTCCAGCTCGAGAAACTTCGGATCGAGTCCCGTCTTCTCCAGTACCTCGGCGATCTTCTCCGTCAAATTCCGATGCACGAATTGCCTGAACGACAAGTTCACGGACACGGGAATGCTCGGCAAGCCCGCAAGCTGCCACTCCTTGTTCTGACGGCACGCTTCCTCGATGACCCAATCTCCGAGCGGAACGATCATTCCGCTCTCCTCGGCCGCGGGGATGAAGTCGCTCGGCGGCACGAGACCGCGCTCCGGATGCCTCCAACGAATGAGAGCCTCCATCCCGACGATCTGACCCGACGCCAAATCGTATTGAGGCTGATAGTAGAGGCGAAACTCTCGATTGTTCAGCGCTTGCCGCATCTCGTGCTGGATCGTCAGCTTCTGCATCGCGATCGGATCCATCTCATGAGAGAAGAGCACATAATGATTTTTGCCGTTCTCTTTGACTTTGTGCAACGCCGTATCCGCGCGCTTCATCAGCGTGCCCGCGTCTACGATTCCTTCTTCCCAGACCGCTACGCCGATGCTGACCGTAATGTGCAACGGAAGGCCGTTCAGCTCGAACGGTTCCTCGAGCACGGCCATCATCGCGTCCAGCCGGACGGTAACGTCTTGGCCGTCTTTCACGAGATCCAGCAGAGCGACGAACTCATCGCCCTCCATGCGGGCAATGTCCCCGTTCTCCGGCAAACATCTGGTCAACCGCTCCGCGATCTGCAGCAGCAGCATATCCCCGAACTCCCGGCCGAAAGAAGCGTTAACGAGCTTGAACCGATCGACGTCCATGTAGCATACCGCCAGCTTCGTGCCGGGCGATTGGGCGCTCTTGAGCTTCTCTTCCAATCGGCTCGTGAAATAACGGCGGTTCGGAAGTCCCGTCATATCATCGTAATACGCCATGTAGCGAATCCGCTCCAACGTGCGTATGCGTTCGCTTATATCTTGGATGAATACTAACAACCCGATCGTCGAACCGTCCCGTACCAAAGGCGAAGACGAAATGATCAAGTCGACGGGGTGGCCCTGTTTGTGCACAACGCGAATTTCCTGCGATACGTTCTGTCCCCGAAGCGTCCTGACGAAAATCTGCAACGTATGATCGTACGAACGTTCGTCCACGAATTGGGCGAACGGCTCTCCGATCATCTCGGACTTGTCGTAACCGATCAAATCCGTAGGATCTTGATTGATATCGAGAAGTCGGCCCTGCTTATCGATGACGGCAAAAGCAACCGGACTGCTATTATAAAGGGAATTCAGCAGTTCGGAATGATAGGAAGGAACCGAAGCCTCTTGCCGGCGGCGCCTACGGGCGAACTGCCGACCTAACGCCACGGAGCCGGCGGCGGCTATTAAACCGGCGGCGATCCATGCAGGCCAAATGTCGTTCACAAGACGACGTCCTTCCTCCCCATTCGGGAAAAATAGCGAACTCTCTACAACTCTCATTATAAACGCTAGTCGAAAGATGTATAGAGAAATCCCACATTTTTCACTTTTGGGTTCGCGCGGCCAGCGCTAGGCATATCCAACCGGCGATGAACGCGACTCCTCCGAGAGGCGTGATCGCCCCGAGAGCTTCCACTCCGCTTAACGCGAGGGCATAGAGGCTTCCGGAGAATAATACCACTCCCGCCAGCAGCAGACGCGCCGACCACAGCGCCAGCTTCGGGCGCGGCAATCTGTCGATGAGCAGCGCGACGAGCAGAATGCCTATCGCATGGAGCATATGATATTGCACGCCGGTTTGATAGACGTCCATCATGTCCGATGACAGTTCGTCCTTAAGCGCATGGGCTCCGAAAGCTCCGAGCGCGACGGACAGCATGGCGGCGAGCGCGCCGATTTTCACGTATCTGATCATTCGTATTCGTCAATCCCCTGTTCGCGGTGTAGTACAAGCTTCACTATCATACCTTAAACCTGACCAACAGATATAACTATTTCAAAAAGAACGAAGTTCGGCTGTGGCCGTCTTTGGTCTTGCTGACTTCGAGCACGGCCGGGAACGCTTGCTTCAGCTCCTGCACGTGGGAGATGACGCCGATCATGCGTCCTGCCCGTTGCAAATCGATTAACGTCCGGATCGCTTTGCCCAGCGACTCCTCGTCGAGCGACCCGAAGCCTTCGTCGATGAACATCATCTCGATCGAGACGCCGCCTTGGTACGCTTGGATGACGTCGGTCATCCCGAGCGCGAGGCATAGCGACGCGTTGAACTTCTCGCCGCCGGACATCGACTTCACGTCGCGGTTCTGGCCCGTATACGCGTCGTACACGTCGAGGCCGAGCCCGCTCTGCTTGCCGCGCGCCTCCAGCCTGTCGCTGCGCTGCAGCAGGAATTGGCCGCCCGACAACTCTTGCAGGCGGGCGTTCGCCGCTTGCAGGATTTGCTCCAGAAATTCGATGAGAATGTAGCGCTCGAACGACACTTTCAACGCGTTGTCGCCCTTCAGCATCTGATAGAGATCGGCGACGCTCTGGTATTGCCGCTCCAGGTCCGCCAGTTGCTCGTGCGATTTGGCGATCGCCGCTAGAAGGCGCTGCGCTTCCTGCTTGAATTGCTGCACGCCGTGAAGCTCGGCGGTTACGCGATCGTTGCTCGCTTTGAGCTCGGCGATCGCGGCGTGCATCTCGTCGAGCCCGGGAGCCGCTTTCCCTGCTAATTCACGCTCCAGCTCCTCGATCTGCTGCGCCAGCGCCGCCCACGCCGACTTGAACGTCTCGATCTGACGCTGCCTCGCCATCCGCTCCTGCTCCGGCAGCTTGGCCGACGAGTAGGCTGACGCGTCGTCGCCGAACCCGCTCTTGGCGAGCGCGTCAGCGAACCGGGCGGCGGCTTCCGCTTGCCGCTGCTTGGCCTCTTCGAGCTGGCCCGTAAGCTGCGTTACGTTCGTTCGCTCGACCGTTACCCGCGTCCGCGCTTGCTCCAACGCTTGTTGCGCAGCTTCCCAAGCGTCGGTCAACTGTTGGAGTCGCGCGGATGTGCCGTTCAGGCGCGACGTCAGCAGTGCCGGCGAACGAACGTCCTCCGGTACGCGGCCTCGCTCGTTCTCGAGCAGCGTTTGCTTCGTCGTTCGATCGAGCGTGATGCGCCCTAACCGCTCTATTAGCCGTTCGCGATCCGTCTGCAGCTTCTCCAATTGCCCTTCCTCTTGCTCAAGGCTTTCCTTGAGAGATACCGCTTCGGTCTTCAGAGCCTCCAGCTTGTTCTTATCGGCCCGATGATTTGCGCCGTCTTCCTTCGCTTGATCGAGCTGCCCAGACCACGAACGATCCTGGGACAACCCGAGTTCATCCATGATCGCAAGCTTACCCTCTCGCAATTCGACGGTCGCCGACGCTTGGGCAACCGCTTCGTTCAAGACTTGCTCCGCGGCGCGAAGCTGCTCCTTCAGCTCCTGAATCTGCTCCCGTGTCGGAATCGTCTCGACTGCGGTCGCTCTGCTCGGATGCTCCAGACTGCCGCATACGGGACAAGCCGCTCCATCGTGCAGGTGCATGGCCAGAAGGCCGGCTTGTCCTTCCAACCACAAGGCTTCCTGCTCGTCGTGGCGTTGTCTCATCCGTTCGGCCGATTGCGCCAAGGCTTGCCTGCTCTGGGACTGTTCGATGAGACGAGCATCGAGCGTAACCATTTCATTCAGCCATTTGTACCGATCGATCGTTAGCTGAAGACGCTTCTCCGCTTCGGGCAGACGCTCTGCTTCCGCCTCCATCGCCTTGAGCCGCTCTTGCTTCGCCCGCCGGGATTCGCGCAGCTCGACCAGTTGCTTCTCTCCCGCGTCGCGTTCGGCCGCCAGCTTGCGCTCCTCTTGCTGGAGCAGCGCAAGCTCCTGCTCGCGCTGCTCCAGCGTCCGCACGACCTCGGCGTACTCGCCGAGCTTCTGCAGCGCGAGCTGCGCCTCGGTCCGCTCCGGCTCGCGCGCTTGTTCGGCGCGGTAACGCTCCTCCGCCATGGCTAACGCCCGCTCCGCTTCGGAGACCGCCCCAAGCGTCCGCTCCAGCTGCGCCGCCTTCGCCTCCGCTTGCCGTTTGTCCGCCTCCGCTTGCTCCTCGTACGGCTCGAGCTTGGCGGCTTGCTCGGCAAGCTGCACGCCGCGAGCCAGCGCATCGATGTCGCTCTGCCGCGCGGCCATCTGCTCCCGCTGCGCCTGCTTATCCGCCAGCTGCGCGAACCGGCCGGCAAGCGCAAGCCCCTCGCGCAGCGCCGTCTCCGCTTCGGCAAGCCTCGCGCCCAACGCGTCGCGGCGCGCCGACACCGCAGCAGCCTGCTCGCCGTAATATTCGGCTTCCTGCGTCAGCCCTTCCATCACCTGCGCCGAGCTGCGGTACGTCTGCGACAGGGCCGCGGTTAAGGCGCTGTCTTCCCGCTGCGGCAGCGTCTCCTCGGCCTGCTTCACGTAGACGTCCTGCGTCGCCTTCTCTTGCTTCAGCGTGTCCTGCAGCTCGCGGTGCTTGCGCTGAAACTTCTCTTCCAGCTTCTCGTACAGCCCTGTCCGGAATATGCGCCGCAGGATCTCTTCCTTATTGTCCGTATCGGACGTAAGCAGCTTGCGAAATTCGCCTTGAGGCAGCATGACGATCTGACTGAATTGTTCCTTCGTCAGCCCGATGACGGACTCCAGCTTCGCGTTCACGTCGGAGACGATGAACCGGTCGACGCAAGGCACGTCCTCTCCCGACGTCGTCTCGTACAGCTCGGATTTGCCGCCGGTTTCGTTCTTATTGCCTGCGCGGCGGTGCGGCATCTGCCTAATGACGCGATAGGTGCGCCCGCCTACGCCGAATTCGTAATCGACCGCCGTATGGACGTCGTCCTCCGCGAAATGGCTGCGCAGCATCCGCGTCTCCGCGCGGTCTTCTCCGCTGGCGCTTCCGTACAGCGCGAAGCAGATCGCATCGAATATCGTCGTCTTGCCCGCGCCGGTGTTGCCGGAGATGACGAACAGCCGCCGATCCTCCAGCAACCGAAAATCGACCGTCTCGGTGTCGCGATACGGACCGAACGCGGTCATGCTTAATCGAATCGGCCTCATACCGCGCCACCTTCCTCTCGCACGACTTCCGCGTACGTCTCGGCGAACAAGCGCCTCTTATCCTCGGTAAGCGGCTGCCCTTTGACTTCCTCGTAGAACGCCGCGAACAGCGACACCGGATCGGCTTCCCTGCGCGATACGCCGGCGTGGTCGGCGCCATCCTCAACCGCACCCTCCGCTACGGTAGCCGGCTTAACCTCGACATGCATCGCATTCGGATACACGGCGCGCGCCTTCTCCATCGGGAACAGCACCGGATGGTCGCTTAACAGCGTCACGAACGCGTAATCCTCGGATATGAAACCGGTCGCGGCTACGATCTCCTCGACCGGAGCGACGATTCTGCGCATGTCGCGAAGCGGCGCGAACGACCGCTGCTCCATCGCAACCGTACCGTCTCCCGCTAGTTCGACGATGTAATACCCTTTGCGATGATGCTCCTCGGATATCGAATACTTGAGCGGAGAACCCGAATACCGTACCCGCTCGTCGCCGACATGGTGCGCCTGGTGAAGATGGCCGAGCGCCGTATAATGGAACGCCTTAAAGTATTCCGCGTGAACGTGCTCCGCGCCGCCGACCGCAAGCGGCCGTTCCGACTGGCTCGTATTCTCCTGCGGCGCCGCGCCGGGCGTCACGAAAGCGTGTCCGACGAACACGTGTCGAGCGCCTGCAACCATCCGCTCCCCGATCCGTCCTACGATCGCTTTCATCGCGTCGTCGTGAGTACGAATCGTCTCGTCCCCGTAAGCGAACCGAACTTGAGCCGGGTCGGCATACGGTACGAGGTGAAAATGCACCTCGCCGTCCCCGTCTTTCAGCACGACCGGCTTCGACTCCGCGGGCAACTGCCCGACGAGATGGAGTCCCCGCGCCTCCATAATGCGCGTGCCGAACCCGAGCCGATCGGGGCTGTCGTGGTTGCCCGAAATCGCTAGCACAGGCACGCCGATGCGCAGCACCAGCTCGGCGAGCAGCTCGTCCAGCAGCTCGACCGCTTCCGTCGGCGGTACCGCCCGATCGTACAGATCGCCCGCGACGACGACCGCGTCCGGGCGCTCCCGCTCTACCGCATCTACCAATTGCCGCAGCACGAACCTTTGATCCTCCGTCATATAGACGCCCTGTACCAGCTTGCCTAGATGCCAATCCGCCGTATGTATGAACCTCATGAAGGCGTAACCTCCCGAACATTTTACGGAATCGAACGATTCTCTTAACTATTTTAATCGATCGAGGGGACATCTGTCAGTTGCGCGCGGACTATGTTTTGTTTCCATGTGCTTGTACCCCGGGCATATCGCACACATTGTTTGCGGCAACTTGAATATATTGATTACGATCAACGATTTCACTACTCGCGAGAGGGGGTTGCCCATGAACCATTCCTCATTCATTCTGTCCCGTGAAGACTGGTCGCTCCACCGCAAGGGCTACCAGGATCAAGCGCGTCACCAGCAGAAAGTCAGAGAGGCGATCAAGCAGAACTTGCCCGACCTGATCAGCGAAGAGAACATCGTGCTGTCGGATGGGCGCCAGATCATAAAGATCCCGATTCGCAGTTTGGACGAATATCGGTTCGTATTCAATATGAACAAGAAGAAGCACGTCGGCCAAGGCCAAGGCGACAGCAAAGTCGGCGACGTGCTGGGGGTCGATCCGACGCCGCAAGGCGGCAAAGGGGAGAATGCCGGCTCCGATCCGGGCGAAGACGTCGTGGAAGCCGAAATTTCGATGGCCGAGCTGGAGTCGATGCTGTTCGAAGAGCTGGAGCTTCCTTACTTGCAGCGCAAGGAACGAGAGCAGATCGAGTCGAAGGAAGTCCGGTTCACCGACGTTCGGCGCAAAGGCATTATGTCCAACATCGACAAGAAGCGGACGATCCTCGAGAATTTACGCCGCAACTCGCGCGAGGGACATCCGGAAATCCACGGCATCTCGCCGGACGATCTGCGTTTCAAAACGTGGGAAGAAATCGTGAAGCCGCATAACAATGCGGTTATTCTAGCCATGATGGATACTTCGGGGTCGATGGGTGTGGCGTAATGAACTAGAGCTTACGGGAGGTGAAGCGGCCATGGCGGAGCCGCTTTTTATTGTTTCTAAGGAAGATTGGTCCCTGCACCGCAAAGGCTATCTGGATCAAAGCCGGCATCAAGAGAAAGTTCGCGAAGCGATCAAACAGAATCTCCCCGATCTTGTCACCGACGAAAGTATTCTCGCCTCGAACGGCAAGCAAATCATCAAGATTCCCATTCGCAGTTTGGATGAATACAGGTTCGTCTATAACTACAATAAATCGAAGCACGTCGGCCAAGGAGATGGCGATACGCAAGTCGGAGACGTGCTGGGCAGAGATACTGCGGAGACGCAGGGTCCGGGTAAAGGCGAAGGCGCGGGCGATCAACCGGGGGCCGATTACTTCGAAGCGGAGATCGATATCGCGGAACTGGAGCGCATGCTATTCGAGGAACTGGAGCTTCCCCGTTTGGAAAAGAAAGACAAGCGCGTCATGACAGACAACGAAATCATCTTTAACGACGTCCGCAAGAAAGGCATCGTATCCAATATCGATAAGAAGCGGACGATTCTCGAAAACTTGCGGCGCAATTCTCGGGACGGTCGTCCGATGATCGGCGGGATTTCCCCGGACGATATCCGTTACCGGACTTGGAATGAAGTTGAAAAGCCCCACTCCAACGCCGTCATCCTCGCTCTAATGGACACATCGGGAAGCATGGGAAGCTACGAAAAGTACGCGGCGCGCAGCTTCTTTTTCTGGATGGCTAGGTTTCTTAGGACGAAATACGAAAAAGTCGAAATCGTGTTCGTCGCGCATCATACAGAGGCTAAGGAAGTCAGCGAAGAGGAGTTTTTTACTCGGGGGGAAAGCGGCGGGACGATTTGCTCGTCTGCTTACGCCAAAGCCTTGGAAATTATTGATTCCAGGTATCCGCCAAACGAGTACAATATATATCCGATTCATTTTTCTGACGGCGACAATCTGACATCGGATAACGAGCGGTGCGTAAGGCTCATTACGGAGTTGACGAAAAGAAGCAATATGTTCGGGTACGGTGAAGTCAATCAGTACAATCGTTCGAGTACGCTGATGGCGGCTTACAAGCATATCGAGGATCCCAAATTTATGTACTATGTCATCAAAGAAAAAAGCGAAATCTATCTTGCGTTAAAGAGATTCTTTCAAAAGTGACTTGCTACTCTATGCAAAAGACTCCTTCTGGAGTCTTTTATCCGTTAGGGACTGTGGCAGCCCAAGCCCCACTGAAAAATCCGCATACTTTCGGGCACCGCTCAATTCCTGAACGCATACGCCGGTTCTCGAAGCGTGTTCAGGTGGATACCGAGTATGTCTTCGTCAAAATGGTCCGTTCCCGTTCCATGTACGCATTCATCGAAGCGATGCTCCGGTAAAGGCGAATGAACCAGCAGGCGGGGCTCATGGCCTCCTTCCGCCAGGCGCAGCCAACCGTCTGCCGCCCATTCGGCCTTCTGAATCGCGCTTTCACGTCCTAAGTCGCACATTCGGGACGCCGTTAAAGGACGACCGCAAAGATGCACCATATACCAATCGCTGGTCTGCACCTCGACGTCATTTCCTCGTACATTCTCCAATCCCTGTCCTCATACATAAACAATCTCTCGACATGGTGGGTATTTAAACTATTTTATCCAGGTATTTTAATATACCATCTATCTTGGTCGAGGCATCAATGACGTGTCTTTTCCAAATAAGCATATTATTAACTTTGGCATAACCAGCTTTCAGTTTCTCTAAATTATCTAAACTCTCAATATCATAGATAGGAGGATCTACTCTTTTTAGTAATCTTTCATGGGCCTCGAGAGGGTCAATCTCGATATAGAAACTTATATCCGGAACCGGGAAGTGCTTGAAATGCGCTGTAATAGGTTTGGGATCCGCGCCATAATGAAATGCTTGTGCCAGAACGTCAAATATATACCTATCGCACACATATACCTTGCCATCATGGTCTCTAAGCTTTTCATTAAGCAAGTCCATAAAGTCCACGACAATACCACACATATAAAGTGTACTGTCTAAATTCGGGATGTAAGATAGCGGATCACCGAACTCGAACTCACAAAAAGTTTTCATTATTGAATTACAAACGTAGCGTGGTTTTACATACTCAGTGTCTATGCCTTTGTTTAGCAAAGCATTTGTTAAAGTTTGGGCAAGTGTAGTCTTTCCTGAACCATCAATTCCTGAAAAAGTGATTATCATTTATAGAGCCACCCTTTCCTAATTGTCAATTACTATTGGACTATATATGGAATCAGAGGTCTCTGGAAAAAAGCGATAGATGGATTGTCCAATCTTCTGTTCAATGTCATTCTTTATCTGAAAGAAGCCTTTCCAATGCATGGGAACATTCGCATTCGTCCCATGACGGATCGCAACGGAAACTAATCTTCTTTCAATTAGCGTAAAGCCGTCAGCTTCGGAGAGGGCGTCACATAAGGTTAATAGAAAATCGTATTGATTCCAGTCAAATTGATGAATTAACGAAATAAGTTCCTTTTGCACATGGTTCGGCACCTCATCCCAGCCGTTACTCGTTTCAATCATTCTATTCTGAATAGGAAAGGAATGAGTAACACAAACTTGTGCATTTCCGGGGTATCCTTTTTCGATCATCAATTGATATCCGTCATAAGAATGGACGACAGAAGGCGTAACCCCCCTAAATCTGCCAATGTCGTGTAAAATACCGCAAATATATGCGATATTGGGGTCAATATCCTCTCCCGACTGCTGCATTGCCGTAGCAATAACTTCCGCAGCCTTTGCTACGTTATAAGAATGGTCTACCCATCTTCCGGGGTTTTTCTTACCGGCCCATTCAAGCCAACTTTCTGCAGTCGCACGGTCATGAAGATACATTCGATCCCTCCTAAAGGCCGTCACTTGCGACGGTGCAGTGAATGATTCGACAGTTTTCCGTATCAGTAATGATGAGCGAACCATTTTCTCTGATATATATCCACCTCGGATTACACAAACTCGAGATGACGTTGGGTGGAAAGTCGATTTCTACCACTTTCCCATTCCATACTCCCGATTGCTTGCTTTCGATATAAACGATTCGCTGATTTCCTGTATCCATGACGAGATATCCTTCTCGATACTTGGTAGCAAATCTGGGCCGATGGAACGTTTCCACGTCTCCTCGACTATTTACGAAGGAGGAGATATGCTGAATGGTTTGATCATCGAAATGAAGAGTAATTCTGTGCTTATCTGAGTCGGCAATTACGATTCCGTTCTCAATATACTTAGCAGAATGCGGATCCTGGAGTCCCCCCCATTTCCTAACGAGTTTCCCGCTTCGGCTAAGCTCAATTACTTCGTTATTTTCTGTGAGTGTCACAAGGTAATGTCCTGTCGTCTTATTAATTTCGAGGTGATGAGGGTCACCCAATGGCAGAAAGGAATCCCCTGATTGGCATTGCATTAAGTTATGTTTTTCTTCAAAGGTTGGGTATTCTAATAGAACGAGCCTATTGTTCAGCCCATCACATACCACAATTTCCGATCGATTCATGTTAGTGGCAGTGCATCTTGGCCAATAAAACGGATTCCCAATGTTTTCGTAGAAATCTATCATTCGACTCATATCGGAATCGATTCGTACTAAGGCATTGCTGTGGGTATTTGCAATCAGGAATGTACCATCTGCCAATTCCTCAACCGATCTTGGATAGGTGAGTATTAATCGCTTAATAGTCGCTTCGCCCAAAGAAGAAACGACGGTTTTTTCCCTCGTTACCCTTATAATGCGTCTGTTTTTGGAATCCGCTATAACAGTGTCTCCGTTGGGGAGCCGTTTCGCGCACGTAGGTTTCCACAAGAGTTGCCCCTCAGATCCCAGTGTACCTGCCTCTCCGTACTGCCATAAGATCTTGCCATTTAGATCCACTTCAAGAACCCGTGAATTTATCGAATCCGCAATCAGTACGGTGTTTGACTGAAGAAGATAGCATGAGTACATCGGAACATTCAGTTGTCCGCTTCCCGGCTTCCGATCTTTACCGAAAGACCATATAATTTTTCCGCTTGCGTCAATGAGAATCACTTTTTGTTTCTTTCGAAGTGTAAGCAACGCTCTATCTTCGTCTAAAATATGAATAGTCTCTGGATCTAATTCTTGCTCCCAAGAGAATCGGATGCGCTCAGTAGAATAAGCAATGAAATTCCCCTCTCGATCCATGATAAGGGGTCTTCCCGCCATTGGGTTTCCGATATCCACCCAATCTTCCCGTTCTAGTAATTTGCCAAAGAAACGGAATTGCTTATTCCCATCGACTATGAGAGGAAAGTTCCCATGTGCATCTATATCGAAATACGTCGGTTCCGTAAGTATTGAGTTCTTGAAGTTTTCATCATATACGGTCCCATATTCATAATCGTAAACTAACCTCAAGGTGTCACCTCTTCAAGAGGAAAAATCCGTTCGATATATTCTTTTTTAAACCGCTCTATGCTTTCATCAGTGTCATTTATAAATTTGCACTCCAATCCTACAAGTCCGGTGAAATCCAGTTCTACTAAAGCCTTTAAAATATTGTGGTAGTTAATTTCTCCAAGACCAGGTTCGGTCCGGCCGGGATGGTCGGCAATATGAAAATGGTTTATTTTATCGAAGTATTTCCTTGCATTGGAGATCAAGTTGCCTTCTGAAACCTGCTGATGGTAAAAATCGAAGCAGATTTGAACATGAGGAGAGTCGACCTCTTGGACAATTCGATACGCTTCATCTGAATGCTGCAGGAAATACCCTGGATGATTAACCAGGGTATTTAGTGGCTCTATCTCAAGAACAAGACCCGCTTTCTCGAATAGCGGTGCACATACTTTTAAGGTTTCCACCATCGTATTCATTTGTTTCTCTCTTGTAACGCCACTTAGTAAATCGCCAGTTTGCGTCACAATCGAAGTAGCACCGAGGCTCTTCGCCGCTTCAATCGTTTCACGTATTCCAGCAATGAAAGAATCACGGAGAGTTTCATCAACTAGGCTGATGTAGCGTGCACATATTGAAACGATTCGTTTATCAATTCTTTCGATGTCTTTCTTTACAGCAGAAAGGTCTAGATTCCACCACCGATAAAACTCAAGACCCGCAAGCTGATGATCTCTTACTTTTTCTAAGTGATAGGTAACATCTTTACCTTGATACGCCCCAAAACATAGAGTGAACTGCATCGTCATAACCTCATCTTTCTAGTATGCCTAGATAGTGGCTTTCGTTCTCTTTGCCGATTCAACAGCATCAAATACCATCTGTAGGGATTTGATGTTGTCGAATATGTTGCACTCTGGTTCGAGGTTTTCGACTATAGATTGGATGAACTCTTCTAAGACAAGATCCTGTGAAGATTGGGTCGACACGCTATTGTCGATAAGTTGTTTCACTGTGATTTGATTAACGGTATGAATATGATATAGACTTGAATCTTCCCAAAGCAAACTTCCCTTTCTGCCGTCAAATCTCCATGTACCTGCACGGGACGTTTCCAGCCCGACAGAACACCAAGATGCATCATAAGTAACTTGACAGCTATCTAAAACGATGATCATCGAATGCGCCGCATCTGATTTGTATGGACTCCAACTTGGGTTATAACTTACTGTGGAGATGCTTTTAGGTAATTGTTCCGTGAAATACCTCAACAAGTCAAAATGATGAATGCTCATATCGATTATCATCGGATATTCCATTTCAGTTAACCGAAAATTGTCAGGTGAAAAATTAGGATTACGTGCAAACAGTACCTGGATATGAGAAAGGTCCCCAATGAACCCCTCTTTCAACAATTGTTTCACTTTTCTCGGAATTGGGTTAAAGCGATAATCTTGGCTAACCATGTACTTCAGTTGTGTACCCTTTATTCGTTCCATAATCGTTTGGGCTGATTTCAATGTATCAGCTAACGGTTTTTCGCTTAGCACATGGATGCCATGTTCAATGGCGGCAACACTTATTTCTTCGTGTAAATTTGGCGGCGTGACGTTGATCAGAATGTCAGCTTTCGGCGTACCCGAAAAAGCATCCTGATAACGTTCAAACATCACATCCTGACGGAAGTCGTATTTATTTCTAATGCGCTCCAAAGTATCCTGCATAGGATCCACATAACCAATACATTGTAGTTTAGGGTTTCGATTTACGACATCGATCCACTTTTTTCCCATTTTACCTAAACCTACGATTACGGCATTCAGTTTTCTGTCCATATTCTCCCCCACCTACACGATTGGCACGATTTCGGCATTAGATTTCACGATATGGTTGTCCGGAATATGGCACTTGAGTGAAATGTTGGCATAAGTGACAACATTTTTACCAATTACTGTGCCAGGATTCAGGACCGTGTTGCACCCGATCTTGGCATTATCTCCTACAATTGAGCCAAAGTAAGGGGTTTCCGCACTCCATCTATGTCCATTGAATTCGATCGAAATAGCGCCTTTAAACGGAAGGTTTTTCACATTGGAACATATCGACCCAGCGCCGAAATTTACCCCTTCACCTATAATTGAATTGCCAATATAGTTGAAATGGGGAGCTTTCGCTTTGTTTAATAAGACGCTGTGTTTAATTTCACTACAATGCCCCACGACACAGTTATCCCCAATAATTACATTCTCTCTAAGGTATGCACCATGTCGGATAGTAACATTAGATCCGATTAGTGCCGGTCCCTTAATATAAACTCCCGGCTCAATCGTTGTATTTTCACCAATCCAAACCTTATCGTGTTGTAAGAAAGTTCCTGGAACATCTACAATATTCGTCTTTGGTAATCTATGAAGTTGATCTTCGATATACCCTCCTAAATTCATTAGAATCTCACGAGGGTCCTGGTATTCAAGAAACAAACTGCGCCAAGCGAAGCTTTGAAAATTGATCAAATCAGGTAATATATTCATAGACCGGCCTACGAAGCAAAGCATTCTTCGAGAATTGCAAAAAGTTCCTCGATCTGCTCGTAAGTAATGATGATGGGTGGTTTAATTACAATACGATTTTCATATAGCCTGAAGAAAGCACCCTTGCGTAGTAAACGATTGTAAATTCCCTTAGTTGTCGAAAGGTTTTCTTCCTTGCTGCCAACTGAAATTACAATACTGTGAATCAGTCCGACCCCTCTCGTGCGGATCGGCACTTTTGATATGTTTTTCAATTTCTCGAGTCGTTTGATCATTTCTGATTCTTTACCCAAAATATCAAATTCCTCAGACTTCAGGGTGGTCAGAGTAGCTACTGCCGCTGCGCAGGAAATGGGGTGTCCGCCATTAGTGAAATCAGCCTCGTTATAATCAAGTACTGCCTTTAATTTATCATGAAGAAGTACGCCTGCGAGCGGATGACCTGCCGAAAGTCCTTTTCCAAGTGTTACGATATCCGGCTCTATTCCATAGTAATTTGTTGCAAATATACCAGGCATCCAACCGAAACTTTGGTTCTCGTCAATTATGAATAGAATATCATTCTCACGGCAATAACGTTGAATTTCCTTCAGGTAGGTTCCGGTATTCTCGTCAACGAGTACGCCAGCATTGGCCATAATAGGGTCAACAAAGACAGCGGCAATGTTTCCATGTTTACTGATCGCATCGTGGAGCTGTTCGAGCGACCGTAAAAAAGAGCTAGGTTCATCGCATGAAGGTGGATCGATAAAGACAACATCCTCGGTCGTCCCTAATAAAGTGTTGTAATCTCTTGCGTAACCGCGAATATGAATGGTTTGAGTCGTCTGACCCGTATGACCTCCGTTATAAGAGATAATTCCGCTCTTTCCAGTAAACTTCTTTGCGATTTTAAGAGCAGCCTCATTGGCATCGGAGCCGTCACACATTTTTATATTAACCTTCGTTAAATGTTTCGGTGCTAGTTCAACAATTAATTTCGAAGCTTCGAGGAAAGATACGGAGCTAAAGCGACTCGAAATGTAGGTTAGAGTGCGGGCCTGCTCTACGACTGCCGCTACAATTGCTGGATGACACTGACCTAACAAGACATTAAGTGTTTGGCTCGAATAGTCAGCGAATCGATTGCCTTCGGTATCCCAAAAGTAAATACCTTCCCCTTTCACGGCTGGTCCTAACGACGGATCCGGCCAAGTATTATTAGCTAGGTACTCCAAATATGAACTTGTTTTTAACACAGTCGTCCATTCCCTTCTACTACATTAATGTATTTTCCTAAGCCAATTAATCCATGGTTATCGTCATTCTCACCGAATACAATCTCAATCTCCGTGTCTTTCTGAAATTCATGCAATTCATTTAAGTGCCGTTTCAATGTTTCGATGTATGGATTCCCGACAGCGATCGCAAAACCACCGATAATAACAAAACGTTTTATACCAATTAATTGACAGATGAAGGACATTGAATGCGCTAACGGTTTTATGCTTTCATCTAGGATAATCTTGGCGAAGTCATCTTCCGCCGCCAACGCTTTAATCATTTCGAAAGTTGTTATTTTGGGGGAATGCGAAAGCAAAGATAGGGTGAATTGTTCCGGATATTCATTCTTCAAATATTCCCCTACTTTTTCAACTCCCCGCCCTGAGGAAATTGCTCCTAGATGCCCTTTGCAGCCGCAATCACACACCAATTCCTTGAAGCGTCCTCCATAATAGGAATGACCGATTTCTCCGCCACTACCATTGGAGTCAATTAAAACTTCACCGTTCCAGAATACTTTATTGCCTATTCCAGAACTAACAGTAATGATACAGAAACGATCACTTTTACTTTTGACGTACCTCCAACCGGCCGCAGTAACATCGTTCATAACTATGACTTCAAGATCGCTGAAACGAAGCTGCAACAAGTGTCTTAATGGGAATTCACTGGAAGTGTTCCCCCATAGGGTAGGCGCTTCTCTCACTACGCCTTCATCGGTTACAGGTCCAGGGAAGGAAATTCCCAAACCCGTGATCCGGTAGTCATTCGAAAGTTTGTACTCCTCAACAATTCTAGTGATGGATTCTAAGAAATCCTGTTGCATTTGTTCAATGGTTATGTCCGGAAGATTTATGAAATTATCCGAATTCACTTTCTTTACATCCACCAAAACTCCAGACTCCAAATACGACCCTGAGCGGAAATACGTCCCACCAATATCCATTACGAGGAAGGCTTTCATACATTCAGTTCCCTCCCGTACCGTGACTGGAATGCAGTGAGTTCGAATAACGAACGATGAATTAACTCAAAATTAATCTCTTTCAAATCTTTGATAAAGATTGCTTTACCGATATCGTTTGGTAAAACAAGATTGAGATGATTCCCTCGGTGCAATACGATATCATTCAAGGAATCCCATAAACCTTCTGCATCCTCATTACCAACGTGCACATCTAGACCCAGACTGATTAGCAGCTTTAAGATACGATCACGATTAGGTAATGAAAGTAATCCCATAAGATATGAAATTTCTGTGCACAAAGCCATATCCATTGCCACTGCAATGCCATGGCTAATTCGATAATTTGAGCTCGTTTCAATATACGGACTGAAGGAATGTCCGAAATCGACCAACCGTTCCAAATCAGCTTCATAGAAATTCACCCGAAGTTCTTCAATCATTCTAATGATTGCACGTTGATTAATCTCTATGGCAGCCGACTGATGACTTCTGTACTTGCTTTGTATCAATTGGGCTCCATATTCCTCAACCAAATCGAATAATTGGTTGTCTCGGATGATTGCCATTTTTACAATCTCAGATAATCCGCAACGAATTTCTTTCTCCTCTAATGTCGATAACAAGGAAAAATCATTAATCGCAGCTTTTGGAGGATAAAATGAACCCAAGAAATTTTTTGATCCTTCATAATTTATTCCTGTTTTAATACCAATCCCCGCGTCTATTTGACCAACCAAGGTCGTTGGTATTCTCAGGTATTCCAACTTCCGTTTATACATAGATGCTGCAAATCCGACAATATCAAGTAAAATTCCGCCCCCAATACCGATCATCAGTGAATTCCGATCCAATTTGAACTTTTTACCTTCATTGCAAATATAAAGGACGGCACTCATATTTTTTTCTTGCTCGTTTGTATTAATTGTAATGATCTTATACTTCTCTGGATGGAAATGAGTCGAAAAATAATTGCTGATTTTATCTATATAAAGTTTGTTTATACTCTCACTAATTAATACAAGTAGCTTCCTATCGTTACAATATTTTTTTATCACTTCGTTTTCTGGGTTGAAAATATCTTTTGTCATCGCAATTTCATAATTCACAACGTGTCTTTCGTCAGAGACGGTAAGGACATTATCTACGAAATGCAAGTTTCTCACATTTGTCAGACTCCTTTTTGCATGGATACTTGAAACACAAGAATCGAAATATTAGCATCAGAATTATTCATTAATCCATGAGTTCCCCCAATGGGATTTACAATGACATCTCCCGCTTTAATTTGGATTTCCGATTCTCCGAGGACCATGTTTCCGGCTCCATTAACGATAAAGTAGATTTCCTCGTTGTTGCCATGACGATGTACCCCGATGCTCGATTGGGGAGGAACAATTACATAATCGATGAAATCGAGTGGCGATTGGAAATCAACTTTTGAGAAAAGACGGTTCTTCTCGTTCACCCCCATCCCTTCGTGGCTGATTTCTTTTTCCATTAATGCTTCATATACATTTTTCTTTTGGTAGTTCAACAGGCTCCCCCTCCGCTTCTCGCTAATTTATGGACCCTAATTGGTAACAACAAATTCCTGTGGTATTCTGCTCCCACAACCGACGAATATGATCAATGAATTGCCAAGATGCTTGAATCTCTTCCCACGAGACGAATGAGCTTTGATCACCGGAAATTATACGTTGAAACAACTTATCATAAGAAATGGAGTTCCTCTTGGAATCAACCGAGTTATTGTGCATATCGGTCACAATGATTTTAGCTCTCATGACATCGAAGATTATGGAATCGTAAGAATTCGTAAACTCACTGAGAAGATCTCTGAGTGTCTTCACTGTTTGTGGTGATTTAAATGAAATTTCGATTCTCGTGCGTTTTTCTTCCATTCTCTTTCCGGTTTTCAGTACAACGTCAGTACCTTTCCAGCGCAAACTCCGAATCGTTAATTCAAGACGTACGAATGTCTCAATAACAGAATTCGGATTTACGTTATCCTCTTCTCGATAGCCAATATATTGCCCACGTATAACCTTTCGTCCCAGTTCTTCTTCCTGTTCGAATTTCGTAAGATTTCCAATTAACCTAGCTCTCTCGTTGCGAAGCATGAACAGCTCTCCGGTTGCCGGCAGCTCCATACAGACAAGGGACAATGTTTGCAGGATATGATTTTGAACCATATCTCGCAGGGCCCCTACAGACTCGTAGTATTGACCTCTACCCTCTATCCCAATTGACTCGTTCCACTCGATTTCAATCTTGTTAATGAACGAACTGTTCCAATAACAATCAAAACGAGGACATACTGAACGAATATGGTAGAGGTCCTTATAAAACTTTTTCTCAAGTACGTGATCCAACCGAAATATTTCCTTTTCGCGAAAATGCTTAACAAGTTCGGTTTCGATCTCAAGCGCGGTTTGCAAATTCGTACCAAACGGTTTTTCTACCACGATCTTTCTAACGCCGCTATCAGCAAGAATAGTCGATGCCGCAAGATTACGGATGGAGATAGAAAATAAGCTTGGCAATAAGGAAAGGAAAAAGATTCTCTCGTTAAATGATGAATTACGCATTTCGTCTAAGCGATTAAGGTATTCCTTAAGACCCTTAAAGTCCGATTCCTGCGTTACATCCATTGCATAGTAATAAATTGATCCCATAAATCTTAAAAACCATTGTTCATCTATGTAATACGAATAAGTCTCGCAAAAACTGTTGTATATGCGCCTCACGTATTGCGTGAAATCATTCTCCGTCAACTGTCTTCTGGAAATACAGACTATTTTCAGCTGGGGGAACAAATCCTCTTCTATGCGCATTTTCATTATGGAAGGGATAAGCTTCTTTTGAGCAAGATCACCTGTACCGCCAAAAATAACGATCGTCTTTTGAGTTATCAAATCATGCATATTGTTCACGCTTTAGCAGTTCAAGAAACAGGCGGTAGGTCTTGTATTCTCGATCAATAATTGCAGAAAATTTCGTTGCAAACTCTTGTGAAAATAACTCCGGCTTTCTTAGAAGTCGATTGTATTCGAGTTGAAACCGCTGCCATGCATTTACCAATTGAATCGTTTTCTCGAACATGTGATCAAACATGGAGTCTGCCGTTAACCCCTTGACCCATTCGAGAAATTTCAATAGATTTGACCAGCCCGCATGTAAATGCATAAAGCATTCCAAGAAGAACGCCAATTTGGAACGCACTTGCAGATTGGGATGTTCGATAAGGGACTTGGTTAACATGCGTTGCGAAGTTTCTTGCTGCAGTACTTCCGATACTCGCTCTCGTATTCTTGTAAGCAAACTCTCTAATAATGTGATGAACTGATGCTCAGGGCAATCAGCAACCTCAATGTCAAAAGTCTTCATGATACCTCCAACCATTTTTAAATTCATGAAAACTATCTTGCTGATAAGACCATAAAGGCTCCATCAAAATTATGATATACGTGGAAATATGGCTTGATTAATAAATTGAACTGAAAAACCAATTGGTTATGCTCTACTAAATTACGAACAATAACGCTATCGCTAAATGGCAAAGAAAAGTACATGACCTTAGTTCCATCAATATTTACTACCTCGACCTTTGAAATGTCTTCGCCATTCCCATTTTTGAGGAACAAGTTTTTTTCTTTCCATGAAATTTGATATTCATGAAACAAAAAATTTTGATCATAGCTCAAATGGTTGTTCAGCATCTTAAAGATAAAGGTGTAAGCATGTAAAATTTCATATGCACTATTTTCAAATTGAATGTAACAATCCAATTTGTTTGAATTCAATTCGAACAAAAATTTTAAATTCAAATCAAAACGATCGGCATTAATTTCATATGAAGAGAAGTTTTCTAATAATTTTGGTTCTTTATGCGAATCTTTGAAAACTTCAATGCGAGATATAACTTTTTGTATGGTTTTTTGTTGATGCTGTTTAAGCCTCTCTCGCTCATATTCTTCCGGTGTTGTGAAAATTCTGTCATGAATTGAAAGGTTCCACTTCCATTTTTGTATACTCTCTATGGTTTTGAATTGGTGGGACATGACTTCACCAAACAAATCGTTCACTTCGCTCAAAGTTTGATGAACAATGCTCCCCATTTTATAGTGGTCAGCCAAAACAGACAATCGATTCCAATCTATTTGCGTTTTGAACTTTTTCAGGAAAATCGCAATATCAAACATGTTTCTCAAAATTGGCTGTTCGCTTGATCCGTCATTATCAGCATTTTCACAAAGGCATAAGAACGTATGGTACAAATCCATTGTAGGAACCTGAAAATCTCTGATATTAATCTGCGTATTTGATCGAATAAAGGTTTCAATACTATCTTCACACATAATCGTCTCATGTAAATAACGCTGAATTTCAACGCTGACATAATGGTTCTCAAATTGTTTCCACATTTCAAAATATTCATGATGTCGATATCCTTTTAACAATGGGAATGGAATTTGCAAAGCAAGTCCTTGTTCAATGTTGCAGAGATCGGCTCTATCCACTCCAATATATGATTTGTACCCATGACGGGAAAGTAAATCAAATGCTTGTTTTGAATGTCTGTCGTTAAATAACAAATCTATGTCTCCTGTATGTCTTGCAAAAATATCATCAAACAGCAACACGGACAGGCATAAACCTTTCATCACCGAAAAATGGATGTTTTCTTTTTTTAAAATCGCCGTCACGTCGCGTAATGCTAATAGAATGCTATTGATTTTAGAAACATGATTCTCATATGCCTCTTTCCAGAAGGATTGATAATCAGGTGGAATATACGGAGATACAACTTTGAATATGACTGGCATTACTTTATGGTTCTTACTAAGGTCAAGAAATGCATTCCAATCAACATCAATGTAATCTCTGTTTTGAATAGGTTTCTCCAAAAGAATTGAACGAATTGTTCTCAATAATACTTTTTGTTCAATTGTCAAAGAAGTTGACACTCAGTTTCCTCCTTTTAGCCCCACATCGATAAAATTCACTAGATTCAGGGCTCCCGTTACGCGCTAAACTAATAGACGATCTTTATTTTTTTCTTTATCCGATTGGAATTTATAAATCTCGTACATTGCTGCCTCAATCGTGGGTTCCTGAACTTGTATGTCTACGATTTCATGATTTCTAGTAATAAGCGTTATTGCTTCGGCGGTGGATATAATATCCTTATCGTACCAAAGCCACTTCTTCGTTCCTTCCTCCTTCACGATTCGGATTCGGGAGTCCAATTGTTTCGGTGTATTCTCCAAGAAATCTATAATCAATACATTGCCGTTGCTGTATTTATTTTTAAATTGATCAAGACTTCCGTCGAAGACCAATGCCCCTTTATCGATTGTAATAATACGATTGCAGACAGCCTCGATATCGTCCATATCATGGGTCGTCAAAATAACGGTCGTATTCCTTTCTTTGTTTATTTCCCTAATGAAACTTCTTATTTTCCGTTTAATAGAGACATCTAATCCTATCGTCGGTTCATCCAAATACAATATTTCCGGATCATGCAGCAAGGAGACGACCAGTTCCGCCCGCATTCGTTGTCCTAGGCTTAATTGTCTCACGGGGGTCCGCAAAAAACTGTTCATTTCCAGCAGTTCTACAAAAAAGCCGACGTTCTCTTTGAACCTCTTGTCTTCGATTTTGTATATTCTTTTAAATAAGTCGAAGGTTTCTTCCATTGGCAAATTCCAATACAATTGCGTTCTTTGGCCAAATACAACGCCAATCTTCTTAGCGTTTTCTTTTCTATTCTTATAGGGAACTGCGTTGTGCACCAAAAGGGTTCCTTCCGTTGGAACCAAAATGCCGGTCAGCATTTTGATCGTTGTCGATTTGCCGGCGCCATTGGCACCAACATATCCGACCAGCTCTCCTTTTTTAATTTCGAAGGAGACATCGTTAATCGCCTTTTTGATCTCGTATTTTCGGTGAAACAGAGAGAGCATCGTCGGAACAATCCCTTTTTCATGTTGTACAACCTTATATTCCTTGGTCACATTTTTTAGTTGAATGATCGTATTCATCATTAGCCTCCTATGAGCCCGTGCTGGAGTAATTGTTGATCCCTTTTTTCCAGAACAAGTATGCGATCGTGAAACAAAAGACACCTACAAGCGGACTAATATAGGGGAGAGAGTGGTTAAAGCCGACGTAATCATTTTTCTTAAGCAGCACTTGAACCGGAAAGAAATTGATAAAGGCATAAGGCAACACCATGGTTAAAATAATCTGGATGCTTTTGTGATAAATCGAAATGGGATATTTAACAAAGCTTTTGAACTCGAAAAAGAATATTTCTTTGATTCCGGAATTTTCGACTACCCAGAAAGCGGGAACAGAAGTCACAATCAACCCCGCTGCCTGAATCAAGGCTCCGCTCAAAAAGATTACGATGATATACGCAATTGAGCTTATATCGATAGGTATGGCCAGAGCATTAAGGCTATAAGCGATTACAAATAGCGATAACAACAAGTGGCTGATATACGCCGTATTAAAGTCTCTGCAGATCAGATATAACAAGTTGTTCAAAGGTTTGGTCAATACCTCGTCAAATGAACCGTTTTTCACCATGCTGCTGATTTGATTGCACGGCGTAAAGAACAAAAAGCCAGCGAGTGCGTACGACCCTAAATTGATGGTATAAAGAATCGTAACTTCGTATGCTCCCCAGCCATTGATCGATTTGAATTGCTTCATGATGAGCCAAACAAGTAATATTTCCGATGCATATGAAAAAAACTGGGCCAGTACACCCATAAAGAAAGATTTCCGATATTCCGCGACTCCCATAATTCTTAATTTGATAAACGTAAAGTATAAATCCAGGTAGCCCATGAACCCTTACCCTCCATACACCGAAATTCTATGATTGACTCTCCTCCAAACGATTCTCTCCACCGTATACAGCAAGATTAGCCAAAGTGCTTCTAATCCTATGATGTTCAGCGAGCTGCTGATGGAATATTTACTTAGATAGATTGCAATGGGTTCATAAAATACAAATCGAAACGGAAGCCAGCTGCATATATTAAATAACCATGACGGGTAGTACCACAATGGAATAACGGCCCCTGAAAACAAGTTGAACAATGCACCGGTAAAGAAAGGGAGATACCACGCAGTCTCCAACCAAAATGCCGATAGACCAATTATGTAATTGATGTAAAAAGCAATGGCCACCCCCAATAGAAGGCTGCCTATGAACAGTATCCATTGCAACGGGTCATTCAAAGAAATAAATCCGTAAATGAGAGCGATCACGACGCACACCGGCAAATTGATCAGTACGGCTTGGAATAGATTTCTGCCCATGTCCTCGGCGAAAAGGTAACTTTTGAAGTTGATCGGTTTAATAAAATCGGACGAGATGTTTCCGTTTTGAACTCTTTCCGAAATATTTCCGCTGATTTTGGACTTCGTTAGCGTCAAAATCACGGAAGTCATTATCGAATAGCTTAGCATCTGTGGAAGGGAAACAACATTGGCAACTCCTTGACTCTGAAATAAAGCGGTCCATACATTGATTTGAATAAACAATGCAAACAAACTGGCCATAATGGAGAGGAAAAAATCCAATCGGTAGCTGTATCTCTCCTGGAACGCCTTTTTAATGAACTCGATGTATAACATGCATCGCTCTCCCGGTATAGATCTTATTATGCGTAGTAAACAAATAAAGCCCCGAATTTTCAGTTTCCAAAGACCATTAAAGAAATAGACCAACTAAGCTGCCTTTTGGAGTTGCTTGTAATTCAGCTTTTGATCACCGTAAATTATCGCAATGGATTCGGGAAATTTATTAACTTGTTCCTTGAATTTATTGTGGAGACAAACTGTATTTTGTTCATTTCCAAACATTGCACCTTCCTCCTTTAAAATTACTCCTCTCCAATAATTCGACTTTTTGTGCACATTTCCCCTATGGAAAGTATAGGAAATACTTAAATAATTAAATATTCTATTTGTACCGAAAAATGTTTATAAACCAGATAATATTTATTTGCAGAAAGTCTCATCGATATTAATTTTTTTTTTATTACCGCACTTTTTTTGAAAAATTCATCCACTTCATCAAACAGTAATTTATAGATGTTCATTTCAATGTTTGAGTCTAAACCAGGCGTCGATTATGTCGAGACGGAAATTAATATTGCTGGGCTTAAGCGTATGCTCTTCGAGGAATTGGAGCTTCCGCGATTAGAGCAGAAAGATAAGCGAGTCATGATCGACAACGAAATCATCTTAAACGACGTCCGCAAAAAAGATAGAAATCGTGTTCGTCACGCACCATACGGAGACGAAAGGAGTAACCGAGGAGGAGTTTTTTACGCGGGGAGAAAGCGGTGGGACGATCTGTTCGTCAGCCTACGTCAAGGCGCTTGAAATCGATGCCAGATATCCCGATTTCTCTTTTTATTCCGCAATAGATTCACCTTATTCGATCAAAGTGTCATTTTACAAGCCAATCGAAACTATACGTATAAATCACCTCTATATCACCACTCTTGTACAAAATACTTTTAATTAGCTCATGAAACAAACCTCTTATCCGTTCATTTTCTACGTTCAGTTCGCGAAATTCCTCAAAAATATATTGTAAGGAAGAGACTTCGGCATCTGATTTCTGTAGGTTTGCCATTCTTTGATTCACGATTTCGCATTCCTCATGGGCTATCTTTATTTGCTGTTTCTTGGCTAGCATTTCCCTAGTGTATACATCTTCCGGAAAAAGCTCTCTTTGCTGAAATAAATCCATTTGATCTTTGGTCAGCTTTTGAATCCTTTTATTTATGGATTTTATTTCGTCTTCAAGTCTACCAAGCTCATTGCCAACCACGACTTTCATCGTGAAAATGTCAGATGGAATATCCTGAAGCTTTTTTCGTACCAAATTTATTACAGCTGCTTCGAGTTCATCTGCCCTCACATTGGCTTGATCACATCTATGCCTGCCGTATTTGTGGTAGGTTTTACAGATGTAATAACGGTATTCCTTCCCGTTAAAAGTCCGCTTCTGACATACAATCCCTTCCTTGCACTTGCCGCAAAATAAAATACCAGTTAAGGGATGATACGCTCTCCCTGGTGACCGTTTGTGTCCCCTCGAAAACAAAATTTGCTGTGCTTTATAGAAGACGGCACGATCAATAAGCGGCTCATGAGCATTTTCAACGACGTTCCACTCTTCTTTAGCTGTTTTTATTTGGACTTTTCGCTTAGTCATTTTTCCGTCATCTTCGTATTCGCGCTGAAGCATGTTACGCAGCTTACCGTGAACCACATTTCCAATGTAGGCTGGGTTCCTTAGTACTTGATTAACGGTCTCACGGCACCACAAAGATCCGTTCTTTGACCGTTAACCTTGATTATTCAGATAGACCGCAATCTTGAAGGTGCCTATGCCTTCATTTACGTATAGGTCAAAAATCGTCTTAGGGATATGCTTCCAATCCGGATCGACCTCGAGCTTTTTGTAGCCGGATTAACAACATATCCAATCGGGGCTCGCCCCCCCCACTGTCCACGCCTTGCTTTTTGTTTTCTGGCGCTGCTCACGCGAGCTGATATTTTCTTACTCTCTTGTTCGGATAGTACCGACAAAATATCGAACGTGATGTTGTCTTTATTCAAGGTATCGTAATTGTCATTGATCGCGACAACCCGAACTCCGTACCGTTCGAACATGCCGATGATCGCGGGGTTTTCCTGCTTGTCTCTACCTACGCGGCTGGCTTCTTTGAACACAATCAGCTTGAATTTATGTTCGCGAGCATCTTTAATGGCTTGTTTCATTCCTGCACGATTAAACATGCTCGTGTAATACCCCGAGACGGCCTCATCCCGATATATTAGAAGATCCTCAGTATCGTATTGAGGACCTAATCGGCTTATATATTCCTGGCACTGACCGACTTGATTCTCTATGGAGTCGCCTTGTTTGTCCGTACTCACCCTCGCATATACTGCGCATTTTATTTTTTCGGAGGAAGACAAGACTCTCGCCTCCTCCCTTGATCATCCACTTGAGAGCGAATAGAAATCTCTATCTCGATTCCGTATGTTCTTCGCCGTATTCCTTTACCTTCTCGACCAACCATTCCTCGATGGGAGCATCGCCTTCCCGCTCCGTAAAGGTAAACTTCATCGCCTCTCCCCCATACGTTCAGTTACTTCAATGTATGAAGGAGACGACTTGTCACATTCCGTTAATTACGCCAAACCCATATCCTTGAGTGTTGCATAACTAACTAAAGCTTACGGGAGGTGAAGCGTGATATGCTCCCCTTACAGTAGACAGGTGAAATAATAAAACCTGCTACTGTAAGGGGAGTTTTCATGACTAGAGGAAAACTTAATGCCTCGGAGAAGATGGCTATTCTAATAGCAATATCAAACGGAGAAATTAGTGTTTCGGCTGCAGCGAATAAATACGGGATTCAAAGAACAACCCTGGCGAGATGGCAGCGTGGTTACAAGCTTTGGGGATATGAAGGGTTGGGGCATCGTGCACGTTACCGGAGTTACAATGCTGAGCTCAAGCTTCAGGCGGTGAAGGATTATCTTGAGGGTGGGCTGTCCCAATACCAAATTATTGATAAATATGAGATTGCCAGCACGAAGCAGCTCTATAACTGGATAAGGAAGTATAATGGTCATATGCGCTTGAACACCTATACTGGGGGAACAAAGACGATGACCAAAGGACGTTCTACAACATGGCAGGAAAGGCTCGACATTGTCTTGTACTGCCTTGCAAATAAACAGGACTATAAGCAGGCAGCGAGCCAATTCAAGGTCTCGTACCAACAAGTTTATGGATGGGTAAAGAAGTATGAGACTGGTGGCGAGGATGCTTTACGAGACGGCAGAGGACGCAAGAAGGCTCCTGAAGAGTTAACCGAGGCGGATCAGCAAAAGCTCGCGATAAAGAAGCTGGAGTATGAAATGGAGCGTCTTAGAGCGGAGAATGCCTTCTTAAAAAAGTTACAAGAGTTCCAAAGGAGGCGTCGCTAAGCCAACATCGTCAGGAGAACGTCTATCTCGCGATACAGGCCGTGCAACAGGCAGAGTCGCTCAGCATACAGCTTCTGTGCGAAGTTGCAGGGATTCCAAGATCCAGTTACTACAAGTGGCTTAGCCATAAGCCAAGTCAGCGGGAACTGGAGAACCAGGAGCTGGCGGAAGTCATGATGTCCATCTACAGGAAGGTCGAGGGAACTTTCGGCTACCGCCAACTCACGCTGCATATGTGCAGTAAGCTGCAGAAGCCTATTAACCACAAACGCGTGCAGCGTTTAATGAAGATTAAGGGAATCCAGTCGGTGATCCGCCGAAAGAAAAAGAAATATCCTCGCTCCACCCCTCAGCATGTGGCCGAAAATCTGCTAAATCGCAAGTTTCAAGCGGATGCGCCTAATGAGAAATGGGTAACGGACGTAACGGAATTCAAATACGGTCATGGCCAGAAGGCTTATCTAAGCGCGATTCTAGACCTCCATGATAATTCGATTGTGTCCTACGTGCTGGGGCACTCCAACAACAATCCGCTGGTGTTTAAGACGTTGGAATTAGCACTGGAAACTGCGTCCGGGAGTAAGCCTATGATTCACAGCGACCGAGGCTACCAATACACTTCAACGGACTTTAAAGAAAAGTTGGAAGCCGCCAACATGAAGCAGAGCATGTCCCGAGTTGGCCGATGCATCGATAACGGACCAATGGAGTCGTTCTGGGGTACGTTGAAGTGTGAGAAGTATTATTTACATAAATACCAAACCTTTGAGCAATTAAAGGACGACATTGTAGATTACATTTACTTCTACAACTACGAACGATTGCAGAAAAAACTACACGGCCTCAGCCCCATGGAATACAGGGCTAAGGCCGCATAATAGATCTTTATTTTTTGTACTGTCTACTTGACGGGGTGCAGTTCAGCGGCGATGACGGAGCCGCTTTTTTATTGTTTCTAAGGAAGATTGGTCCCTGCACCGCAAAGGTTATCTGGATCAAAGCCGTCACCGAGAGAAAGCCCGCGAAGCGATCAAGCAGAACCTTCCCGACCTTGTTACGGACGAAAGCATCCTAGCCTCCAACGGAAAGCAGATCATCAAGATTCCCATTCGAAGCCTAGACGAAAATCGCTTCATCTTTAACTACAATAAATCCAAGCACATCGGCCAAGGCTCGATCTTCTCGTTTCCAATCAGATAGACGATAAGCGACGGTAACTTGACAGGAGCATGGACGCTGCGAAGATTCCCCAATCGAAAACGCCGACAGTGATAGGCCGGAAATGATCCTTGGAGGCAATAATAAAGGCTAACGGAAACTCGTTCCAGATTCGCATGAACACCAGCACGCTTTGCGTTACGAGCGCGGGCAAGACGATAGGCATAATGATTCGGAAGAAAGTCTGATACACGTTCGTGCCGTCTATGCAGGCGGCCTCTTCCAGCTCTTTGGGCAAAGAGCGGAGAAACGCATACAGCATGAGCACGCAGGAAGCGAGGGAGAATCCGGTATACGGCAGTATGAGACCCAGATAGCTCTCTTGGAGATGAAGCTCCTTGATCGATTGGAATAACGGGATGACAACGACTTCAATGGGCACGATCAAACCGAGAGAGATATAGATCAGAACCGTTGAATTAAACTTCCACTTCATGCGACTCAAACAGTAAGCGAGCATGCTTCCCGTTACCAGCGTGATGGCAATCGTCCCGGAGGCATAAATCAAGCTGTTCTTGAAGTACACGAAAAAATGATACTTCGACAACGCTTAGCTAAAATGGTGCCAATCCCAGGATTCCGGGATTCCGAACTTGCAGCGATTTAAATTCGATCTCCGCATTCGTCCTCTGCTCTTCTGCGTTCTCGGCTCTATACGAGCTTCTGGCATTCATACGTCCGGTACGAATATCCCTCATCGTTCTGGCGAGCCGGAAAATCGGCCTTGTGATCGAACGGGACAACAGGAAAGAGACGGCCGGCGCCAGCAACAAACACAGTGCACCGATTCGAATGATGACTTGGTTTATTTCTTTGCGTTCCTCCGTCGTGAATAAAGCTAGCTTCTTCCCCGTTCAAATCAAGACCCGATATGGCAGTCGCCTCGTAATAGTCCCGAAACAGGCTAGCTTTGTTATGCGAGGAAATGATTTGCCCGTTGCGATCTGGAATAAAAAATCTGCCCCCCTTATAATTCATTTCTTTGTCGTATATGGATGCGATTACGGCTTCTTCTATATACAAGACGACCATTCCAATCGTCTTTCCGGTATCTTTGTGAATGACGGTTTTGGTTACGGCAAATACATCTGCGAAATCCATGCCACCGATATACCTTCTCCGATAACCATATTAAAATCCGTTTCACCTAGTTAGGCTTAAAATAACACCTCTATGGTTTGTCCCGCGTAAGTGACATCTTTTACTTTTGGGGCCTCCGGACTTACGGTGCCATTCGACTCGAACAGTAAAACGATTAACTCACGCTGGGTTCTCAATCCGGGATAAGACCCCTCTCTCTCCTCGATCGTGAAGATTCTACGCCCTTCGTCCCAATGCATCCTCGATACTGCGAATCTCCCCTCCTCATAACCATAGTTGTCGCCTTCGTCTTCATAATAATCAAAGGACCCGTCTTGACCCGCGTATATTCGAATATATAGGCGATCGCTTGAACGATCATCGGCGAATTGAACATCGTCCCCTAACGGAATGATCGAACCTGAACGAACGTATACGGGAATGTGTTCCAGGCGTGCCTCTGCTTCAATCTTCTGCCCGCCTTCGTATACCCGATGACTCCAGAAGTCAAACCAAGATGAACCCTCCGGTAAATAAACCGTTCTTGTTTTTTCGACGTCCTCGAGAGGTTCGGAACCAACATCGTAATACATAGGCACGGTTACCGGATTGACAAGCAAGGCCGGGCCGAACATGTACTGATCCTTAATATCGTAGGTGTTTGCATCGTGACGGAAATCAAAGGGCAAGGCTCGCATTAGGGTATAATCGTCGCGATAGACGCGAAACGCCAAGGAATAAATATAAGGCAGCAACCTATATCTTAATCGAAGGTAGAACGTAAGCGTTTCATAGAATGGTTCATTCGGTTCGCCGAATTGCCAAATTTCGCGAGGCGTATCCGTTCCATGAGATCGGAACATCGGCAGAAAAGCTCCGTATTGAAACCACCGTACGTATAATTCCCGGTACCCCATGTCCTGAACGCCGTCATTGTAATCTCCGTTCCAGAACCAAAGATCGGGCTTATTCTGAACAAAGAATCCGCCTATGTCGAGAGTCCAGTAGGGGGAGCCGGTTGCGCAGAAATTAAGTCCGTCGGGAATTTGCTTTCGCAGCGTTTCCCAATTCGCGGATATGTCGCCAGACCAGGTAATTGTCCCGTATCTATGCTGCCCCGCATAGGCTGAACGAGTTAAATTGACCACGCGTTTGCTCTCGGTCGCGCGGCGTTGTCCTTCAAAGATGCCACGAGAATGGAGTAATGAATAGGCGTTGATCAACTCGGGATCCAAATAGAGTTTCGCTTCCTCCGTATTGATGCGCATCCGCTCCTCCGGATCGGGCTTAACCGCTCCCTTCCAATCCGCTTCGAACGGCTCCGTGCAATCGCACCACCATGCGTCGATGCCGTGCGAGAACAATCCTTCGTTGGCTTGTTTCCAGTACAAATCGCGAGCTTTTTCCTGGAATGCATCGTAGTTGGCATGATTCCCGAGCAAACCGTTTTGTTCGGCCATCTCCCTATGATTATCGCTGTTAGGGTTCATAATCGGCCAGATAGAAACCATGAGGCGTGTATCCAGGCCGTGAAGATCCTCCATCATTTGCTTCGGATTCGGAAAACGTTCCGGGTCAAGCGTCTTCTGTCCCCAAAGCTCGCCGGTCCAAGATTTCCAATCCAAGACGATACAGTCGATAGGCAAACGGCGGGAACGATATTCGCGGACGGTCTCGATCAACTCGCGTTGCGACGCGTAGCGCTCCTTGGATTGAACATATCCGTATGCCCATTTCGGAAGCATAGGAGCCTTCCCCGTTAAATACCGTATTCCTTGAACAACTTCATCCAGCTCCGGGCCGTATATGAAGTAGAAGTCCATCTCGTTATCTACATCGGTCGACAAATAGGAACCGAAAGCATCGTCATGGAAGGTCATTAAGGAGTAGCTATCCACTAAGACTCCGTAGCCCTGCGTCGACACGATAACCGGAACTACCGCCTTCATATTTTGCTGATAAAGAAATTGGTGCTGCCCCCGCAAGTTGAACATGCCCTCTTCATGCGATCCGAGCCCGTACAAGGCTTCCCCGTCCGACCATTCGAACTCAAGCTTCGTACGGTAAGCTTTCCTATCTACGACCTTCTTTATATTGTCCGCTCTGACTCGTAACCCATCTGCCCCTTGCCCGGTTTCCAGCACGGCGTTCTCGTCAAATACGGTTTTCACAACATCGACAGGGTCCAGCGTTTTCCCGCCTCTGGATGGCTCTTTCGTCAACAAAACGCCATTGGAATCGTAGTAGGTAAATGCGGCTGTTTTTTTATCGACTAGAACGACGACGCTCGTCGTGCAAAACTTCAAATGATCGCTTTCGTCCTTAACGGAGAAGTGAACGTCCTTACCCGGATTTCGAACAATCATCAGGCTTTCCTCAGTGCCGAAAGCCGGCTCCTTGGTGAACCGAATACGGACGATGCTATTCGATTCCGGCGTAAGCTTCATTGTCCCTTCGGTCGTTTCAATGAATAGTCCGTCCGGCAACGTCGCGTGGTTTATGATTGGCATCTTATCCCCCTCTTCCCCTAACCTTTAACCGATCCGCTTGTCATACCCGATATAATAAAGCGCTGCCCTAGCAGATAAATAATGATGACAGGCAAAATCGTCAATATAATATCCGCGCTAACCAAATTCCAAGACTGTTGGAATTGTCCGAAGAAGTTGTAGACGGCTAAGGTCATCGGCCACTTATTGGCGCTGTTCAAATAGTAGAGCGGCAAGAGAAACTCATTCCATGTATTTAAAAATGAGAGGATGAACACCGTAACCGCCGCTGGCTGCAACATAGGGAAAATAACGGAGAAGAACAGTCTTTTCGGCCCGCACCCATCAATTACCCCTGCCTCGTCAAGTTCCTTCGGCACGCCTCCGATGAAGCCGTATAAAATAAATACGCTGAATGGAATTTGCGTGACCATGTATAGGACGATAATCCCGGCTTTGGTATTAATCAATTCCGTCCACTTCATGACGTCGATCAACGTAAAGTAATTCACTGGCAGCGCAATGCCCATGATCATAAAAAAGTAGATAAAACGATTAAACCTCGTCTTGTTTCGGGATAGCACATAAGCAGCCATCGCGGAAAAGAGGATGCAAAACAACGAGGACAGGCTGGAATACGTTATGCTGTTTAGAAAAGAGTGAACTAGCTTTCCTTTTTCGATTACCGTTGAGAAATTCCCGAACCGCAGTTCGCTTGGAAGATTAAAATTCATGGAGCTGGCTTCCGGCGCCGACTTAAAGGCGTTAATGACAATAAGCAAGATAGGGACGATAGCAATGATGCTTATGATCCATATCGCGATATTCTGAATCGGATTTTTCATGAATTTGTTTGCCATATCAGTGTTGTTCCTCTCTTGACATCAGCTTTACGGCAAAATAACCTAGCAAGGTCATAATGATAAACAGAATGGTAATTAATGCTGTTCCTACCCCATAGCTCCCAAGAGAAAACTGACTGAACACCTGCGTATAGACAACGTCCGTCGCGTATCCCGGCCCTCCGTTGGTAAGGACGTATACCGTATCGAAAATTTTAAGACCATATAATAGGTTTAATACGGTGGTTACCATGAGCGCCGGCATAAGCAGCGGAACGGTAATAAATCTAAACTTCTTGAAAGCGCCGGCCCCGTCGATATCCGCAGCCTCATAATAGGTATGCGAGATCGCTTGAAGACCCGCGAGCAAAATGACCATAATATAACCTACGCCTTTCCAAACATCGACCGCGATGATCGATTTAAACGCCCAATCTATATCCGTCAGCCAATGCTGCGTCCATTGACTTAATCCGATTGCCCTCAGCGCTTCGTTGATTAAGCCCGTTTCCGGATGGAAAATCGACTTAAAGATAATACCTACGACAAGCATTGGTATGATGGCGGGCATGAAGATGATAACGCGATGAAAACTTTGAAGCTTGATTCCCTTATTTACTAAAACAGCCAAGAGCAGACCGATAACCGTTTTTAATATAATGGTGGAAATCGTAAAAATAACCGTGTTTTTAATGCCGTGCAAATAGTTTTCATCGGATGAGAAAATCGTCTTGAAGTTATCGAAGCCGATAAAGTGAATGGCTTTGGCATAGCTGTTCCAATCCGTGAAGGACAAATAAATGCCCATTAAGCTAGGAACGACCGTGAAAATAATATAGAACGCTAATGCAATGGCTATAAAATAAAACGGATAAGTTCGTCTAGTCATCTTTTCATTCCCCGTTCTTTTCCGACCTTTGGATAAAGCAAGGCTCGATGACAACCGAAGTCATTATCGAGCCTCGCCTTCCTATGCTATATTCCTTACTTCCAGTTTGGATCCGCTGCGGTTTTCGCTTGTTGCTCGCGTCTCTTGTCGATGTTCTTCAAGATGTCTTTCGGCGTCATTTGTTTGCCAAACATGGCTGACATATCTTTGCCGATGTCCATCCACTGCGGATTCAGGTAGTTGATAGCCGTTTGATAAACAGTACCCGTCTTTTTGCCGTAGGTATCAAAGAACGCGGCTTGTTCCTCGTTGTATTTTGCTTTTACACCCGGGAAATTAAGCGCCGTGAATTTCGGTTCATTATCCAGAAAGAATTGAAGATTCTCGGTTTGCGTCAAATATGCAAAGTATTGCTTCGCTTCGTCGATGTGCTTGGAAGTGCTGGAAATAAATTTGCTCGGAGCGGCAGGGTTAACGTTAAGATCCTGGTTGTCGTTCAGCGGAATCGGGAAGAATCCGTAATCGGCAGCGCTGCTTCCCGGAACTGCCGTTTCGATTTGAGCCGGAAGGCCGATACTGTACACCGTCATGGCGTATTTGCCGCCAGCCATGTTCTTTTCGGTATCGGCATACGTGTTAGAGAATGCATTGTCTCCCAAATATCCTTTTTGCATCAATTCATTGAATTGGGAGAGCGATTGCTCAAGAACGGCGGAATCTTCGAACTTCGCTTCGTTTTTAATCAATTTATCGGAAAGACCGGGATCCTGTTCTTCGTACCTTACACCTAACTCGGGGAACCATAAGACATGGTGCCACCCGTCGGAGATCGGCTCATAGATCGGCGTTACACCAGAGGCTTTAATAGCTTCGCAAGCTTTGAGGAATTCCTCGTAACTCTTCGGAATGCTCAAGCCGAGGCCTTCGAAAATTTTCTTGTTGTATACGATAACCCAGCTGGCGCTTGGATCCCAAACCGTTAACGCATAAACCTTGGAATTCAATGTGGCTTGTTCTACGAATAGCGGATCTTCTCTTTTCACCCATTCTTCGTTCGATAGATCGACCGCGTTATTCTCTACATCGTACAGAGGGCCTAGGTCGAACTTGCCGCTTTGGCCGCCGAAGATGTCAGGCGCCTCGCCCGCCGCCAGCTTTGCTTTGAGTACATTGAAATATTGATCCGAGGGTACGATTTGGTAGTCGATATGGATGCCCGTTTGCTCTTCGAATTTCTCGGCCAGCTTCATTTCCGAATCCTTAATCCAGTCTTGACTTGCAAGATAAGATAAAGTTATGTTCTTCTTTACGGGAGCTTCGCTTGCCGGTGCGCTCGCCTGAGTGGGGGCCGCTGACGCGGTATCTTGCGGAGAATTATTGTTACCGGAATTGCCGCAAGCACTTAACACTCCACACACAAGTCCGAGTACCGTAATGACACTCAACATTTTCTTCATTCCCATTTCCCCTTTTCCTATTTTTGAAAACGTATTCATGTTGCAATTTCATTATATTTAAGCGCTCTCATTCACTCCATGGAGATGCTTGTGTGTTTATTTGTACATTTTTTCCGAAGGTTGACAATCTCTTCATAGAGGATGCAGAATGGGAAAAACAACCCAACTTGATAGGATGGGAGACCAATTCATTTGATAAGGATACCGCGATCCATCCGTTCGATCTTGTTCCTTACCTATTCATCCATTATCGTGGTCGGAATCGCATTTTTGTTCGTGCTCTTCTACTTGTGGGCTTCCAATCTATTGAAAACCAAAGCTTTCGATTCCATATCCGAATTATCCACCTCTCTTCAAAGACAGTTGGATTTAGAAGTTCAGAAGTTAGATTCCGTCTCCGTCAGCATTCTGTACTCCAACCTCATTACCGATCAAATTTCGGCGTACGAAGCCGCGAATACCGACAATTCGGCCCCGCAGACTTCCGAACAGAGCGTTAGCCGTCTTAATAAACCCACGGCTCTATACGATATATTGGTTGCCCTTGTCGGTCCCTCTTATCCGGTTCAACAAGTGTATCTGCACTTATTTTCCGGTACCCAGATCGGGGTAGGCTTCGACAACAGCCAAAAGAAAATCGACATTGCCAGCCAACCTTGGTATACCGCCGTTAATAACAATAAGAAGTCGAAAGTATTGCTACTCTCTACATCGGACAACGGCTCCTTGAGCTTGAAAAATAACGTGTCGCTCTCTCTATTCCGCTATTTCTCCGATAAATATAATGCTCCCAAAGGCATCGCAGAGGTCAAGCAGAGCTACAACAAAGTGTTCAGCAGCTTCATTCAGCTAACCAAAGATAACCCTTCGCTTAGTAAAGTCTTAATCTATTCCAATGCCGGCGAGGTTATATACCCCTACGATTCTACCGAGCAAGATCGTCACATCGTGAGCAACATCCTGAATAACCCGTCCAATAACTTTTCATCCGACCAACGCACCTACATCGCCGATCCGCAAACCAAAGACAAGGTGCTGCTCACGATCAGGCACTCCGACTTGACCAACTGGAATATCGCGGTCATGGTTTCGAACCAAACGCTGCTTTCCCCGCTCAATAAATTCACGCGTTTAGCTATTTTCGTGACGCTTATTATTTTAGCGTTTCTCATTATTTTATCGTTTTTCGCATCCAGAAGAATAACTAGCCCGCTCAACTCGCTGAATAGAACGATTAAATCGATGAGTCTGGAATCGCTTGTTTCCGGTCCGGCCGTCGGGTTGAACAGCGGCTTGAACGAATGGGACAGATTGAATGCTTCGTTCGTGAAAATGAATGCCCGGCTTAAAGATTCTTTCGATCAATTGCTGCTTTCTCAGTCCCAAGAGCTTCAAGCCAAGATGACGGCGCTTCAATCTCAGATGAATCCGCATTTTTTGTATAATTCGTTAGCGACGATAAGCGCCATGGCGTATGAGCGGATGAATGAACAGATTATCGTAATGTGCGACAGTTTATCCGACATGATGAGGTATATTGCTGCCGACGAGACGGCGTTAGTCGATATCCAGACAGAAATCAGCTATACCGAAATGTATTTAACTTGCATGAAGCTCCGTTATGGAGATATGCTTTCATGCAAGATCGATTTAGATCCCTCGATTCAACAAATCCAAATCCCTAAGATTATGATCCAACCTTTGGTCGAAAATGCCTTGAAATACGGAACAAAAGCAAGCCCTCCTTGGGAGATCTCCGTTTGCGGTAAAATCGTGGATCAACGCTGGATCATCGAGGTCAGAGATAACGGTACGGGATTCGATCATCAAGAACAAGCTCGTTTTTATGAACAGGTTAAAGAGATTGAACACAACAACGTGCTTCCGGCTTTAAAGCTGCACGGAATGGGATTGCTCAACATTTTCATAAGATTGAAATTGCATTACGGCGGCAAAATGTTTTTCGATATACGCAACTTACCGGATCGCGGTGCCATCGTTACGATCGGCGGCCCCCTATATCTCAAAGAAAAAGGCAGGCGAGTCCATGAATCCGATTAAGGTTATCGTAGCCGAGGACGAGCCGTTGCTGCTCAGAACGCTCGTCAATCAAATCGAGCGAACCGATGCTTTGTTCCATGTTATAGAAGCCGCGAATGACGGTGAAAGCGTCCTTCGGTTCATGGAAAACACGCAAGTGCCCGACATTATCATTACGGATATCCATATGCCGGTTTTGGACGGCATCGGCTTGATTAAAGCCGTTGAAAGAGATTATCCCGCGGTTAAGAAAGTCATCATCAGCGGTTATAGCGAGTTCGAATACGCACAGCAAGCGTTGAAAGCGAACGTCATCGATTACTTGCTCAAGCCGGTCAAAAAAGTAGACTTGGAGGAGCTGCTTTCGAAGTTAAAGATGTTGATCGAAAGCGACAGGTCGGATTTAAAATCACCTAGTCTCCTGGAAAACCGGCAATATTCCGCCGAAGAAGTCGTCAAGACCGTGGCGGAGTTTATCAAAAACAACTACTCCCGCGAGCTCAGCCTCGAAGATATAGCCAAGCAATTTAACATTAACGCGCCGCATTTGAGTAAAATTTTCTTGAAATACACCGGCGAGTCTCCTTCCAGATATATAATGACGCTCCGAATGAACGAGGCGAAGCATTTGCTTTCTCTGAAAAAAGAGTTGTCCGTAAAAGAAATAGGCGAAACCGTAGGATATCCTGATCCCTTCTACTTCAGCCGGATTTTCAAACAATTTACCGGCATGACGCCGACGGAATATAAGAATCGATTGATATAACCCCTAAGAGTCCATAGAAGAAGAACAGGGTCATATCTCCACATTGACGGAGAAATGACCCTGATTTTCGTTTCACGGATTAACCGCCGATAACGCCTTTTTTCAAAACCAAATTCGCATACAACGCTTTCTCGCCTGTCGCAACGATGGCATAAGCTTGTTTGGCGCGTTCATAAAATGCAAAGCGCTCAACCTGCTCGAACGGTTCGCTCGCTTGGAAGTTTGCTTGAACGATGGCTTTGTACGCGTCCCATATCGGTGTCTCCACAGGGTCGCCCGGAACAACTTGCATAAGGGCTGCCGGTTTATCGACATAGGGATCCAACGGGAACAACTGAAGAATAGCTTCAAGCAACTCAGGTATGTTGTGGCCGTCGCACCTTACAAGCCTTTGGGCATGACTTGCGGCTGGAAAGTTGGCATCGGCCAGCACGATTTCGTCGCTGTGACCCATCTCCATTAAGATCTTTAATAGCTCCGGCGAAAGGATCGGCGGGATGCCCTTTAGCATGGGATGATCAGCTCCTCGAGATTTATAATCTACTGCGCGACACCCTATGCCAGCTCAATTTGAAACACAACCGGCACAGAGCTTTTTATGGTTGCCGTCCGAATCGATAAAGCTTCGGCATTTCGATCCCATGACGGCTGTTCATCGAATCCGAGCGCGCGGATCTCCCGGATGAGTCCATGATAGTGGGGAGAATTCTCTTTCAACGAGCGAATTCGCACGATGCCATCTTCCGGGAATGAAAGAACCGTGGCATACAGATAACGCCCTTTTACCGTGAAGCGGATGTCCTCGCTTGTGAAGACGGTGGCCTCACCGTCCGTAAATTGGCCTTCTTTGATTGCAGTCGGGCCTTCGCCGAAAGTTTTCCAATACGTCGTGTCGTAAATCGCTTCCCCGTTGACCCGCATCCATTCGCCGACGGCAAGAAGAATATCCCGGTCCTCGTCGGGGATCGTTCCGTCCGCTTTGGGACCGACGTTAAGCAGCAGGCTACCGTTTTTGCTCACGATATCGACCAGACTCTGAATGATCTCGACCGACGATTTGTAGTCATTATCGGGAGTATAGCACCAGGAATTCCTCGCAACGGCTGTATCGGTTTGCCAGAAGTACGGCTTCAGCTCCGCGAATTGGCCTCTTTCGATATCGAGTACGGCGGTGCCGAACATGTAAGCGTCGTGCTTGTAATTGATGGCGACGGGGAAGCCCCATTCTTCGCCCTTATTATAATAATAAGCCGCGAATTTCTTCAGATAAGGTTTGAATGCAGTCGTCTGGATCCACCAGTCAAAGTAAAACACTTTGGGGCGATAACGATCCACGAGCTCGCAGCATCGGAGCAGCCAGTCCTCCAGAAACTCCCGATTCGGAGGGGAACCTGCCAGATCATGATGATGGGGCTCCGGCATCGACGGCCAGTAGAAGTCGCCGCATGCGAGCGGTTCATGGATATCGGAATCGAATTCCTTGCCATGGGACATAAAGAACCAGTGCTCCGCGCGGTGGGAAGAGACGCATAGCTCCAAACCTTTGTGCTCGAACGCGGTTTTCATTTCGGCGAGAAGATCTCGGCCCGGACCCATTTCATAAGCGTTAAACCGAGAAAGTTCGCTTTTGTACATTTGATAACCGTCATGGTGTTCGGCAACAGGCATTACGTATTTGGCCCCGCTGCGGCTGAACAACTCGGCCCACTCCTCCGCATCGAAACGCTCCGCCTTGAACATCGGAATAAAATCCTTGTAACCGAACTTTTTGTGTTCTCCGTAGGTACGAATATGATGCTCGTATTCCTTTGAATCCTTCATGTACATATTGCGCGAGTACCATTCGTTTACGAAGGCGGGTATGGAGTAAAGGCCCCAGTGAATAAAAATGCCGAATTTGGCGTTCCTATACCAGTCGGGAACCCGGAATGACGCGAGGGAGTCCCAATCGTCCTTGAATCGGCCTCTTGCAATCGTTTCTTCAATCGCCTGCAAACCTTTTTTCTTATCCATTGTGCGTTTGTCCGCCCTTCCGGTTATTTGTCTCGCGCAAACGGTACGCAGCTCCTCTTGCGGACTCGGTTAACGACTGCTAGTTTCTCTGTCGCCGTTGCCTAGCCTTAGACGGTTAAACACCGTTCGGCAAGCCCTGCTTATAACTCTACGATCGCTTTAATAACCTTGGATTCAGGCTTCAACCAATCTTCGAAAACATCGATCATGCCGTCAAAGGAACATCGGTGCGTAATATATTGGTTAATGTCGAACCTATACTCTCCAATAACATCCAACACGTGATAGAAATCGGAAATCGTTGCATTACGGCTTCCCATCAGCGTCAGCTCCCGCTTGTGGAATTCCGGATCGGAGAAGGCGATATCGCCTTTAAAGAGTCCGACGTATATCAACTTCCCTCCATGGGCAACGAAATCAAATGCTTTCATCATAGAGGCGGGGTTTCCCGTAGCGTCGAACACCGCGACCGGGAAATCCCCGTTCGTCATGGCTGAAAGTCGTTCCCTCGCATCGGAATCCAACGCGTTAAGGGTTTGGTCCACCTTAGCCCACGACCTGCAAAACGCAAGCCGCTCTTCGTTAATGTCCATCGCGATGACTCTCGCTCCCGCGTATTTGGCGAATGCCATAACCCCGAGTCCGATCGGACCGGAACCGATAACGAGAACCGTATCCGTTGCCGAGATTTCCGCTCTGCGTACGGCATGCGCGCCGATGGCCAACGGTTCGACCATCGCTGCCTCGTCAAGCGTTAGTCCGTTTGTTTTGATTAAATGCGAGAGCGGAACGGAAATGCGCTCGCGCATCCCCCCATCGATGTGAACGCCTAGCACCTTCATGTCCGTACAGCAGTTTGTTTTTCCTCTCCTGCATGCCACGCAATCACCGCAATGCATATAAGGAATGACCGAAACCTGATCACCGACAGCGAAGCCTTCTTCGTTAGCGGCAATGCTTTCGATTACGCCGGAAAGCTCATGACCTAAAATCCGCGGATATTGAAAGAAAGGTTGATTCCCTTTATAGGCATGATAATCCGTGCCGCAAATTCCGATTCTGCGAATACCCACGATGGCGTGTCCTGTCGTAAGCACCGGCTCCGGCAGCATTTCCGACATTAGAAAAGATTCGATTTCCTCGCAAATGATCCCTTTCATACGATGACCTCTTTCCTCTTAAACCTGAATATTTTCGTTATATCGCTGCAGTCCGCTTACCCACGTAGTGTTGTGAACGGGTTTTAAGATATCGGAAACCTCGCTCAGCAGTTCAAGATCCATAGGCACCTCCGTCCACTTCGCGTTTCTAACGATATTATCGGGGTTCGCCGTACTGACGAGGGTTGTCGGGACCCGCTCATTGCCTGTTGAAAATTGGATCGCCAGCTTGGCGATGTCTTCCCCGCGGCTTTCCAAGTATCGCGCAGCCTTCAGACAAGTCTCCTTCAGCTCCGGGCTTGCGAGATGCCAGTCCGGCGTTCCTCGCGTGCTCAGAAGCCCCATCGACAGAGGCGAAGCATTAACGAGTCCGACGCCTCTTGCGTCCAATAACGGCAATAGTTGAAGCAAAGAAGTATCGTTCAAGGAGTAATGGCAATAGGAAATGATCGCGTCGACCTCGACTTGAGGCAGCAATTGTTCGAATAACGCCAAAGGTAATCCGCAAATGCCGGAATTTCGTATTTTCCCTTGCTTCTTTAAACGGTTCAGTGCCGGAATAGCTTCTTCCAAGATGATCTCGGGCGGAACGAATTCGATATCATGGAGGAACAGAATATCTACGTAATCCGTATTCAGCCTCCTCAGGCTTTCTTCCAAACTGGATTCTATTCTCGAGCTCGAGAAATCGAACGTATCGACCCCGTATCGACCGGCTTTCGTGGATAGATAGAATCGGTCTCGCGACATTTGGCTTATCGCTTTCCCTAAAACGGTTTCTGCCTTGGTCGCGCCGTAATAAGGCGAAACATCGATATAATTGATACCTGCGTCGATCGCAGCGTGCACCGTACGAATGGCTTCCGCATCATCCGTCTCGCGGAATACGGAACCAAGGGAAGAAGCGCCGAAACTAAGAGCGGAAACTTCCAATCCTGTTTTGCCTAATGGGCGATACTTCATATCATCACTCCTATAGTTTATAAAACGCCTTGGCGTTTCCTCCGAACAGCAGGGCTTTCTCCTTGGCTCCCCATTCTTGCGGAATAGCGCCCTGAACAATCTCCATAACGCGATCATAGCTCGCCGCGAGCAAACATACCGGCCAGTCCGAGCCGAACATGACCCGATCGGGGCCGAATACGCTAAGGGTATGTTCAATGTATTGTCGGAATTGTTCCTCCTCCCAGGCCTGGTGATCGGCTTCCGTAACCATACCGGATATTTTGCAATAGATATTCGGATGCTTGGCCGCGCGCGCGATCTGCGTAGCCCACGGTTCGAACGCTTGCTCTGCGATACGCGGCTTGCCGATATGGTCGATAACCCCTCTCAAGCCGGGAACGGCATCCAGCAACGCGTTTAGGGCGTCCAGTTGGTTTGATTTCACGAGCAAATCGACGGGCACGTCGTCCCTCGCATACTCTCGCAGCGCTTGCACGAATGACGGCTCGAGCACGCGATTCGCATCGGTCATCTCTTGGATCATGATCCGAAAACCTACGAATTTGGGTTGTCTGCGCAATCGTTCGAAATGTTCTCGATGCGAGGGATCGAACAAATCCAACCACCCGACGACACCCAATACGGATTCAGAGCCATCGGCAAGGGTCAACAAATATTCCGTTTCGTCTATCGTAGGGGCAGCTTGCACCACAATCGTTCCATTCCATTCATGCTTCTGCAGAATAGGTTCTAGATCCCCCGGCAAATAATCCCGGTACAGCACCGGCAACTCAGGCGTAATCCAACCGTAATCCGTGCGAGACATCGTCCAATAATGCTGATGGGCATCGATTCGCATGGGAGTTCTCTCCTTCATAAGCTTGTTATTCTTTCATTGTACACGTTTGCATGAATAGTAAAATAACATCAGATTGCAATTTTATACCCGATTTTGATATACAATAGAATCTAAAGACAGACCATGGAGGCGTGTCGCATGCACCCGATGCGTAAAACCTTTTATCTAGATCCGATATTTCCGTTCGATCTTGTCTATCATGGCACTCGTTATTCGATGAACGAGCTGCCTGACCATTTGCATGATTTGTACGAGATCGTATACATTCACTCGGGCAAAGGAACCTTCTTCATCGATCACGCCCTGTATGAAAAAAGCGGCGGAGACTTGTTTCTCATACCGGGTAACACCATACATCGAGCATTTCCGTCCGCCGAGGAGCCCATCGTGTCTACCGCGGTGTTCTTCGCTCCCACCCTCGTACAAGATGAATCGCTGGGCGAAGGGTACGATCCGCTAAGATGCTTCGACATCGCCCGCAAGCGAAAACAATATAAACTGGAGCTGTCCGAACCGTTACGGCAGTTGATCGAACATTCGATAAACGCAATGGCGGAGGAACTGAAAGCGAAAACATCCGGATACCGCCACTCGATCAGACTCGATCTGCAAAAGCTTCTGCTCGGGCTGAACCGTCACAATCTTACAAAGGAGAGCTCTTCGGCGGACAATCGTATCGGTCCTCAGTGGATCAAGGACGCGCTGCGCCGCATTGACCGTAATCCCGTTCAATGCGGCGGCCTAGCCGAGCTGTCCGAGAAAGCTTGCGTCAGCCCCGCCCATTTCTCGCGGGCGTTTAAACAGCTCACCGGCATGAACGTGACCGATTATGTTAATGCCAAGCGGCTGGTTCACGCTAAAGAATTGCTTTTGGAGACCGACAAGAATATAGAAACGATCGCGCTGACCTGCGGCTTTCAAGGGCTGCCCCACTTTTATAAAACCTTCAAAAAACTAACGGGCATGACGCCGAGATCTTACCGAACCCAAAACCGTAATGGTAGCTAACTTCAAGGTGACCGTCATTATAAACAATTCCCTTTATTAACTCGTGCAGTACAATCCTTAAACGTGCCTCCTCAATATTTAATTCTCGAAACTCCTCAAGAAGATGGCGTAACGTTGATGCTTGGTTAACGGACTTAGTTAGATTCTCAATTTGCCGAGATAAGTTTTCGCTCTCCTCATTCGCCACATGAATTTGCCGCTTTTTCGCAAGCATTTCTTGAGTGTAAACCTCTTCAGTAAAGAGCTCCCTTTGCTGAAAAAGCGCCATCTGGTCCTTAGTTAGCTTTTGGATTTTGCTTTTAGCGGATTTCAACTCTTCCTCAAGTCGACCCAGCTCTTTTTCTATCGCAACCCTGATCGTAAAAATTTCCGAAGGAATGTTCTGCAGCTTTGTTCGAATTAAAGTAAGGACAGCATCTTCGATCTCTCCTGCGTTCACATTGGCTTGATCACAGCAATTCCTTCCGTACTTATGGTACGTCTTGCAGATGTAATATCGGTACTCCTTGCCGTTATAAGATCGTTTTTGACAAACCATTCCTTCTTTACACTTACCGCAAAAAAGGATCCCGGTTAAAGGATGATACGCGCGATTTGGCATCCTCTTATGTCCTCTTGAAAGTAGAATTTGCTGTGCTTTATAGAAGATTGCACGATCAATAAGCGGCTCGTGAGCATTTTCAACAACGTTCCACTCTTCCTTAGCGGTTTTTATTTGGATTTTGCGCTTGGACATCCGTCCATCGTCCTCATATTCGCGCTGCAGCATGTTCCGCCGCTTACCGTGTACCACATTTCCTATATAGGCCGGGTTCCTTAATACTTGGTTAACGGTCTCGCGGCACCATAATGATCCGTTCTTGGATCGATAGCCCTGATTATTCAGACAGAGCGCAATCTTAAAAGTACCTAGCCCTTCATATACATAAAGATCAAAAATCGTCTTGGGGATATGCTTCCAAACCGGATCGACCTCGAGTTTTTTGGTAACTGCATTAACGACATAGCCGATTGGAGGTTCCCCGCCCCACTGGCCTCGCCTCGCTTTTTGCTTTCGGGCGCTGCTCACGCGTGCGGATATCTTCTTGCTTTCCTGCTCGGACAGCACCGACAAAATATCGAACGTGATGTTGTCCTTGTTCAAGGAATCGTAATTATCGTTAATCGCGACAACGCGTACCCCGTACTGTTCGAACATGCCGATAATCGCGGGGTTTTCTTGTTTGTCTCTGCCTACGCGGCTGACTTCTTTGAAAACAAGCAGTTTGAATTTATGTTCGCGTGCATCCTTAATCGCTTGCTTCATTTCTGCGCGATGAAACACGCTCGTGTAATATCCCGATACGGCCTCATCTCGGTAGATAAGCAGATTTTCTGCATCATAAAGCGAACCAAGTCGGCTTATATATTCTTGGCACTGACTGACCTGATTCTCGATCGAATCGCCTTGTTTGTCCGTGCTCACCCTTGCATACACCGCGCATTTTATTTTTTCGGAAGCAGACAAGTATCTCGCCTCCCATGATCTTCTTCATTTGATCGAACGAAGATTTCAATCTCGATTCCGTATGTTCGCCATGCGAATTCCTTTACCCTCTCCACCAACCACTCCTCGATCGGAGTATCGCCTTCCCTTTCCGTAAAGGTAAACTTCATCGCTTCTCCCCCACACGTTCAGTTACTTCAACGTATGTAGGCGACGACTTGTCACATTCGTTAATTACGCCACACCCCTATCGATGGGCAGCTTCGAAAAATATTGCGCGAGGTCGTTCTTCTTCTGGATGAGCCGGTTTCTGCGCAAGCAGTACGAGAAAGTCGAGATCGTGTTCATCGCGCACCATACCGAGGCGAAAGAAGTGACCGAGGAGGAGTTCTTCACGCGCGGCGAGAGCGGCGGCACGATCTGCTCCTCCGCTTACGTGAAGGCGCTTGAAATCATCGACAGCCGTTATCCGCCTTCGCAATACAACATCTATCCGTTCCACTTCTCCGACGGCGACAACCTGACGAGCGATAACGAGCGGTGCGTCCGCCTCATTCAGGAGATGCTGAAGAAATCGAATATTTTCGGCTACGGGGAAGTCAATCAATACAACCGGTCGAGCACGCTGATGTCGGCTTACAAGCATCTGGAGCATCAGCAGTTCCTCTATTACGTGATCAAGGAAAAAGCGGAGATATACTCGGCGCTCAAGACGTTCTTCAAGAAACGCGAAGCGGCGGGTTAAAGCGAATAAGCGATCGTCTCCCGAAGGGACGGTCGCTTTAACGATTAAGGGAGGCGATACGATTGTCTACGGTTCGAATCCTACGCAGCATTGCCGCCGGTTTGATCCTGGCGATCCTCGTCATCGGCCTGCTGCCGTTCCTGCTCGTCTTCTTCATGGCGGACGCGAGCGGCCTGGCCGATATGGCGGACACGACTCCGATCTACACGCTCGTGAACAAGTTCATCGACTGGGGAAAAGCGGGGCGGTGACAAAAAAAAGCGACCGATCCGCGTGTTGTCGGTCGCTTTCTACTCGCTCTTATGCGCAAGCATGTAATGCAGAATCGTTACCGGCTCTTGCTGCAAACTCGCAGACTCGTCATTCCGATACCGATCCAACATAACCCCGCAGGCCAATAGGCGAATCCGGCGGCCAACTCCCACCAAAAGCTCTCGTCGGAATGATTGGCCATCCATTCTCCGCCGACAAACAAAGCGAGCGTAAATACGACTGTAGCGAATAATAGGCGCGCAAGCCGCCGATATTGCGCATTGCCCTTAAGCGACCAACCCCACGACATCATTCCGATCATCAATAGCAGATGGGAAAATAAAAACAAATACCAGCCCCCTATTCCAATATCCCCGTTCCATTCTTGCTGGGCATCGATAACGTTATTGGATACGATATCCCGTAATCGAAGCTGTCGAAGCCGAGCCAAGTGTCGTTGCGATTATAAGTCGTGCTGCCGTGCGTCATCGCGAAAGCCGCGCCGAAGAATAGATAAAGCAATCCTCCGGCAATACCCGCCCATGCCGTGCTTATACGATGCATAATCAAAACCTCCCGCAAGAGTCGATATCCGAATCTTACAGGAGGCAATTGAATTTTTAACGAACGCCGTATGAAGAAAATAAGAAGATCTCAACGAGATCCGATCAGAACATTATCTATTCAAGGATGTTCGGGCTAACTCATACAAGCTTTTCCCTGATTCTCTCTCGATAAAATCAACCAAATCTTTGCCTCTTAATCCTTCTTTTAAAATATACTGACTCGTTTCCTTATTAATCCCCAACTGGCCTATCGTGTGATAGAAGCTGAATAGAATCTCTTTGTTATTCCCGCGAGTATGACGACCATATCCAGATACTACGCTCCGTCTCTTCGGTTCTGCAATCTTCTTTTCACTGTACTTATATACCTTCGCATAAACGGAAGGCACTTCGAATCTTTTCGCAATGCATACTCTATGATTTGCATTTGCTATTCTATATTGACCATTATATTCCTCCAACACGATTTCATCATACCAATGTTCAATGTCCGGTTGTACATACTCATTGTTATTGAAGCGATTGTATATATCCATACAACGTTCGAATTTTTTGCACTCCTCCATCAATCCGATCGATTCCGCAGATGCCACAAACATCTCATGCTCGCTGAAAAAAACATACTCGTTATCACGATGTCCATTCAATAGGTTAAGCGTCTGAAAAATCCCTTTTATCCTGCATCGGTTTCCATCCCCGCCGGATCTAAAGGGATACAGGATATGGGATGTATCCACCCACTTAAACTCTATCGAATCATTTGTATAGTCGTGCTCGCCTTGAGAAGGATTGAATACTGGAGTTCTTTGGGTATACAAGGTCTTTGCCTCATCGACGATCTCTATTGAATCTCTCTTGTTTACTATATTTATTGTGATCATGACTTTTTGCTTTTCGAATAACCATTTATCGACCAATCTACAATAGAGCAAACGAAAGATCAAACCTATTGTAGGTTTTTCCCGCTTCCTATAATCAAGCTTGTTGATTGCTCTATCCATCCTGCTAAAGAACTTCTGATCCTTCTTCATATAAATGCCAGGTAGAAATTCATTGTAATGATCTTCCGACCCGCTCTGTTCCAAAAAACGATCAATCTCATAAGATCCAAAGAACAAACCGTTAAACTTAATTGCTATGTTGCTGCCTTCCTTTTGTTCATAGACATATCTAATCGTTTGCTCGCCCATACAACGCCTCCAGAACATGACCTCGTTACGATCGTAACGCAGCAAGTAGAATTTCGAGAAATAAACCTCGTTCTAGCCCAGACGACCGCTACCGGCGGCAAGAGACGCGAGGCGGAGGAGTAAAGTCGATAGAGCGATCTCGGAGCAGTAGCAATACTACTTCAACCGTAAAAAGCATAGAAAAACCCGAGCGCGCTTTGGAGAAGCATGCGCTCGGGTTTTTCGTCCTGAAGCCTGGAAAGCTATTGCTGGGTCAGCCTGACGTCGTCGATATGAAGCGTCGTGCCGCCGGGGGAGTTCACGTAGAAGCCGACGTCGACGACTCCCGAGGTGACGAAGATGTTATCGATGCTGATATACTTCCATACCCCGTCGTTGGCCATATTGTAATATTGCGCGGAGCCGCCGTAATTCGATATCTCCGCGCGCGGTCGTCGGCGTCGCGTTGTTCAGCCGAACCCACGCCTCGAACTTGTAGTTGGCGTTATTGGTCGGCACGCTCACCTGCTGGTGGATGCTTTGCTGATAAGCGCCGGGCGCGTAGAAGTACGCCCGCTGCATGCCGGTCCAAGCCGTCTCCGGCGGATTCAACGCCACCCCGCCGTCAATGCCGTAAGCAACGCTCTGTCCTCCCGGATGCCACTCGGTCCTTTGCAGTTCTTGATTGGCGTTAATTTATCGCTCGCATCTTCGACTCTTCCCTCGCCTTCATCAATTTTATCCTCGCGACAGCGGTCGACACCCTCCGCAACCCGAATTCGCTAAAATATAGGCGGATAGCGAATTTATGGAGCCGATAAGGAGAGGGAGAGTTTATGCAAATCAAGAAAAAGAGCGACATCTCGTCGATTCTGGACAACTTCGAGAAGATAGCGAGCTGGGACGATGCAGGCGGCAAATCTTACATCGTATTCGAGGATCGGAGCCGAGGCGGTCAATGGACGCTGATGAAGTATGCGGGCGGCGAGCGCTACAGCATTCACGGGCTTGGAACGGACTATCACGACGACGAGGAACAATTCTTCGAAGATTCTACCGGCGTCGTCGCCTTTTTGTGGGACAACCGTGCCGTGTATAACGCCGCCGTTAGGAAGATCACGCAAGAGGCAGCGGCAAGCGCGGAGTAGGCGGATTGGAAGACAGAACGGCTATTAGGCGAAATAACAACCATCTGCATTTATTTCACTCGACAATCGCGTAAATGCAAAAATAACAACAATTCGTAGTTATTTAGCGTAATAATCGGCCAACCGGCACGAGCACACGTAAAAAACTATCGTTTTGTTGTTATTTTGCCTTTGCGGAGGTGTTGCGTTGAAATATCTATCGATTCGTAGTTACTTCGACGTTCGACGGTCCTTTACATCGATATCCCCTTCGCTCAGGAGGGCAATACTCGTAACCGTAACTCGGTCCCGCCGCGCTATTCCGCTCATCGAGTCATTTCGAACCCCAGTAACGCGGTCTCGCCGCGCTATTCCGCTCATCGAGTCATTGCAACTCGGTCCCGCCGCGCTATAACGTTCGCGTGCACCCCTGTACGCTCCCCTGAGCGAAGGGGATATCGTTATAAAGACGCACAAAAGCTCGCCCGACGGAGGGCGAGCTTCTAGAACCAACGCGGCTTACGGTGACGATCCAAGCGGGAAGGCCGATCCTGAGGTTCCGGAACCGGAGGCATCTCCGGCAGCGCGAGCACGACGGGCTGGGGTTCCTCGTGCATTCGCTCGAGCCTCTCAAGACGGCCTTTTAGCTCGCGCATCTCGCGCTGCAAATCGTGAACCGTCTGCTCCCAATAGTGAAAAGCTTGTTCGATTAACCGCCGACCCGCTTCCGCGTCGTTCGCGTCGACGGGCTCGATTACCCCTTGTTCCTCTTGCACCCGAATCTCCTCCCGCGCGTATTCTCATAGTCTGAGAATATCATAATTCCCTTTTGCGAGAATCGTATTCGACAAAGGTTCTAACGATTCTTCAAATCTTTCAACACTTAGGCGAGCGGCGGCGGGAAACCGGGATTATCTCTTTCCAACGCTGCGGCATAGGCAGGATCGGCTTTCGCGAGTTCTCGATAATAGCTTCCGATCACGTGGTTGGCGGACACTGACCCGTTGTTGAATTGGAGCGGAATCCCCTCATTGACGTGCATGTAATGATAGGTCGTCTCTTTTCTCGGAGGCTTATAGGTTTGCGGTGGCAGTAACGGTACGGCGTCCAATAGATTGTATACGCGGCAGCTCATTTTCACCCGCTCCCGATAAGCGTGCGCGAACTCCGGATCGCCGACCCGAGGCGCTCCGAACGTATAGACGACGGGATGCGCATACCCGGCATTCTTCTTCATGTCCATCGCGCTGAGCGTAGCGAGCGCTCCTCCCAAGCTGTGGCCGGTGATGAACAATCTTTTTTCCGAGGACGACTGCTTCTTCAACGCAGGAACAATAGCGGGACGAGCGGAATAATAGATGTTCGAAATGCCGCGATGAGTCAACCCGGCATCCTTAACGCATTTGTATTTCTCTTGGCTGGCGATCGCATCCGAAATCCAATCGGTCGTAGAGCTCGTGCCCCGAAAAGCAAGGATAAGACGATTGTCCGACTCCAGGATAAAACCGAACCGCTCCCATTTGCCTCCGAACGACTTCGCCTCGAAAGCTTCAGCGACTCGGTAGCCTTGCGGAACGATGAATCCTCCGTCGGCATCCTCGAACTGCGCATACGTCTGGCTGCACACGGCCGCCAAGAACATCGCCATCCGGTTATCGTAGCTGTTACTGCGCAAATGCACCACCTCCGCCCTTCTTCCTAATTTATTAAGGAAGAAGAAGATAGGTGCCTAACGGTTGCCGCCTGAGGCGCCAATCCCGCTCCCCCTGAGCGAGGGGACATCGGGTTTAGCGGCACCGTATGCCGCTATTCAGCCTGTCACGCGGATTCACCGGGTTTAGCGGCACTGCATGCCGCTATTCAGTCTGTCACGCGGATTCCACGCGTTTAGCGGCACTGCATGCCGCTATTCAGCCTGTCCCGCGATTTCCCCGGGTTTAGCGGCACTGTATGCCGCTATTCAGCCTGTCACGCGGATTCACCGGGTTTAGCGGCACTGTATGCCGCTATTCAGCCTGTCCCGCGGATTCACCGGGTTTAGCGGCACTGCATGCCGCTAAGCCCCCCCTGAGCGAAGGGGATATCGATGTAACGACGTAAAAAAGGGACAAAGCTTCTTCCGCTTCGTCCCTGCCCGCGTACGTCTACGTCTATTCGCTTTTCGCCGTCGTGCGTTTCTGCCGGCTGCGCTCGTCGGCGGCGATCAGCCTCGTCATATCGTCGATAAACTGCTCGTCCGACGGGGCGGCGTTAATTTTACCGTCCGGGAACCGAATGCCTTTGCGCACCCAATTGTTCGTCGATTCGTTGAGCACGAATCCGATCGACATTAAATGTTGGCGGCGCGCGTCCTTGAATTCGCGAGGCTGGGTTGCCGGCTTTGCGCTTTCCGTCGTCGCCGTAACGCCGGGAATATCGTAGTCGTCGTCATCGTCGTCGCTAGGGGGCTTTTCTTTCGTAAGCGGCTTCTTAGGCTTCGGCCCCTTCAGCCAGCGCAGGTCATAGCGCATTTGCGGCGTAATGACGTAGACGGATTGGCCTTTAATGTCTTCTTTGCGAATTTCGTTGTAAAGCTCTTTCCGATTTTTGAACGCTTCGAGAATGAGCCGGATTTGCTCTTTCTCGAGATCGATCGGAACGACCTCGTTGCCCGGCATATACACGTCGCACATGACTTGCCGGAATAGAAATTCGCCGAACGTGGAATCGAAATAATTCGTGAAGCTGACGCTTACCGTCTTTTTGTTAACCGTAATGATCTGATTCAACCCATAATCCTCCCGTAAACCTCATTCCTTCCATTGTAGCAGGAACGCGACCTTTTTCAAAACGAAAGTGCGAGAGCTTCATCCTTTTGGCAGGAATTAACCGAAACCGCGTGGAAGTATCGAAGATTGCCATTAACTCGAATGAAGCAGGTGCTCGCGTGACGACTTTCTACCAGTTAAATACGATCTTCTTAAGCATGATCATGGAAGCGATCCCGTTCGTTCTCGTCGGGGTGCTGATTGCCGGTCTCATCCAATCGTTCGTCACCGAGCAATGGATCGCGCGCGTCATGCCTAAGAACCGCGTGCTGTCATCGCTCCTTGGATGCAGCGTCGGCGTCTTCTTCCCCTCTTGCGAATGTGGAATCGTCCCCATTACCCGCCGCTTGCTGAATAAAGGCGTGCCGCTCAACGCAGGCATCGCCTTCATGCTGACCGGGCCCATCGTCAATCCGATCGTCGTATTCTCTACCTTCATCGCTTTCGGCAACGATTGGACGATGGCAGCCATTCGCGCCGGTATGGCATTCGCGGTTGCGCTCGCCGTTTCGCTAACGATCGCTTTGCTGTTTCCGACGCTTCCTCTTCGCCACGCCAACCACTTTCAGCATGCGACAGCGGAGACAGCGGCAACTTCGGAAACACCGGCCCATCATCTCGTTGCCGTCGGTCGTCCTGCATGGTACGCAAGAATCTACTCCGTGCTTCTGCACAGCATCGACGAGTTTTTCTCCGTCGGCAAATATTTGGTGCTTGGCGCGTTCATCGCGGCCAGCATGCAGACGTTCGTTCCGACATCGACGCTGCTTCATCTCGGCAGCAACCCTGTGACCGCGACGCTCATCATGATGGCTTTGGCGTTCGTCATGTCGCTCTGCTCGGAAGCCGATGCGTTCATCGCGTCGTCGTTCCGCTCAACGTTCTCTACCGGCGCGCTGTCCGCTTTTCTCGTATTCGGACCGATGATCGACATTAAAAACACGCTCATGCTGCTCGGTACGTTCCGAACGAAATTCGTGATCGTACTCATATCGCTCGTCGCCTTGTTCACCTTAGTCGGAGCGCTTATCGTAGGGAGGGTTTGGGGATGATTCGTTTCTACATTATGTTCGGCTTCGCCTTCATGTTTCTGTTGATTCGCTGGGACGGCAAGCTGAATATGTACATCAATACGAAATACGCCTATTTGTCCACGATCGCCATCGGCATGCTACTGCTGCTTAGCTTAGTTGAGGGACTTCGAATGTATTTACTGGAGCGGGCTGCGGAGAAAAAGGCCGAGCAACTACAGGAGCGCAACGATTCCGAGCACGAGCACGAGCATGAACACGACCGCGGCCATGGACTTCACGACCACGATCATGCACATGACCACTCGCACGACCACGACCACGACCACGACCACGACCACGACCACGGGCACTCGCACGCATCTCCTTACCGCTGGAAGCGCGTCGTCGGCTACTTGATTCTCGCTTTTCCGATTATTACGGGGATCTTCCTTCCCGTACAGACGCTCGATTCGAGCTTCGTCAAGGCGAAAGGCTTCTCTTTCCCGGGCATGGACGAATCGTTCTCGGACAAAAACCCCGGCAACCATCAGTTCCTAAGACCGGATTCCAGCGTGTTCTACTCGAAGGAAAATTACAATAAGGTCAAAGACAAGGAATTGTCCGAGTTCGCCAGCCTCGACGAGATCGCGCTTCGCGACGACAACTATATGAAGGGCATGGAAGTCATCTATAACAATCCCGGCCTGTTCATGAACAAGACCATTTCGTTCACCGGTTTTGCCTACAAAGGCGAACAGGTCGACGGCGAGCATTACTTCCTGTTCCGATTCGGCTTCATCCATTGCGCGGCGGATTCCGGCGTGTTCGGCATGCTCGTTGATTTCCCTAAGGGGACGAAGCTCAGCGACGACGATTGGGTCGAAGTAACCGGCACCCTCACCTCGGAGCTCTATCAACCGTTCAAGCAGACGATTCCGGTGCTCAAGGCAACCCGCTTCAAACCGATCGAACAGCCGAAAGACCCGTACGTCTATCGCAACTTCTGAACATGCCTACGTTCTACTTGAAACAAACACCGCTTCCGGATGCGGATGGCTTAGAAAATCATGGTGGGATATTGCCCATCCGTAAGCGCCCGCCAATACGAACAGGACGACGTCCCCGCTTCGAAGCAGCGGGACCCGCACGTCGTCGGACAGCACGTCTTTGGGCGTGCATAGCTGACCGACGATCGTTACGGGTTCGTCCGCAACCGCGGGGCGTTCGAACGGATACGGCCATGAATCGACGGGAACGACCCGATAAGGGTGATTGTGCTTCCACGATGCCGGCAGACGGAACTGGTGCGTCCCTCCCCGTATAATCGCGTACGCGCGCCCGTGATTCTTTTTGACGTCGATGACCTCTGCGGCGTATACGCCGCAGAACGCCGTCAAATAACGTCCGCATTCGAAATCGATTCGCGGCGGCTCCTTCCCTTCCCGCAACCGGTTTTCTCCCAGCAGATTCAGCCCTACTGCGAACTTCTCCCAATCGAATTGCGGAACGGTTTCGCTATAGGAAACCCCGATTCCTCCGCCCGCGTTAAGGATAGAACCGGCAAATCCGTGCTTCGCGTTCCACTCTTCCATCTTGCGCAAGTAGAAAGAGATCAGCGCCAGGTGGTCGTCCGCGCTAAGCTGATTGGAGAGGGAGTGCAAATGGAATCCCGCCATACGAAGCATGGGCAAGCGCCCAAGGCATTCGGCGACGGACGCCAGATCGGACTCCTCCATTCCGAACTGCGTCGGCTTGCCGGCCATTAGCAGCGTAGCGGAAGGCAGATCCCATTGCACGTTGACGCGGAGCAGAATCGTCGCCTCGCGCCCCTCCTCCTCCGCGATTCGCCCGAGCCGTCGCAATTCGTGCAAGCTTTCGACATGGATGCGCTCTACGCCTAATCTGATTGCCTCCCTCAGTTCGCCATCGGTCTTGCCCGGCCCCCCGAAGATGATCGGAACGTCGCCATCGACCGCGAACGCCTTCCTCGCCTCGCCGATCGACGCCGTTTCGAAGCCGTGAACGTACGGCCGGATCGCGCGAAGCAAGACGTCCTCGCTGTTCGCCTTCATCGCGTAGTACATCCGGCAGAACGCGGGAAGCCGGGCGACGGTATTCCCGGCATGCTGTCGCAGCGCATCCAGATCGTATACGTAAGCGTTAAGCGGAGCGTCCGGTTCGCGAACGGACATGCGTTCGATCGCCCATCGTTCGGCCGAGTTCGCCGCATGGGTTAACGGATTTGCGATCCTCATCGAACCGACTCCCCTTCCTCCGAGCGCGCATCTACGCCGATAGGCTGGCCGCCGCGTATCGCGGCAGACAAAGGATTCGGAACGGCATGCTCGCGGCCTTCGCCCTCCCCGCGGATCTTACGCGCCGTAAGTTGACCGACGCTAACCGTAGGCGCTCCAAGATCGAATAGCTCGTACCGCTCCTTCCATTCCGGATAACAGCTCCGGTAAGCGAGCTCCCGGCTTGCGACCATGTTCCAGAATATCGATTCGTCGAGATCGAACGCTTCCTCGAACAGCAGGGCGATCTCGTGAAGCTGAATATGCATGAATCCGTCCAACCAATAATCCCGCACTTCCGCCGGCGAATCCGTCATAATCGGATGGGTGTCGCCGGGTTTCACGTCAAGCGGCGGAATCTCGGGCCGGTTGCGGAACATGCCCCCGTCCTCCATGCAGCGGATACCGCCCGGCAGATCGCGAAGCGCGATCCGTTCCGGCCAACCTTCGCGATGGATAAGGACCATATTCTGACCATGCGCCTCCAAGCCGATCCCGTAAGCGTACAAAAGGTGAAGCTGAGGATCCATCGTCACCTCCAGCAGCCTCGCGAGCCACTCCCTTACGCCGTATCGTTGCAGCCAGTCTTGCACGATAGGCTTGCCGCCGCTCTCCCGATGGGTGACGTACGTATACGGAACCGCTCGCTCTCCGGCTGCGAGCATCGGTTCTATGCTTTCGCGGAACACGGCGGAGGCGGCCCCGTTCAGCAGCCGTCCCAACGGCTCCGGCAGCCGGTCGTACCGGAGCGCCGCACCTGCGGTCTCGCGCAGAACGACGACCCGACATTCGCGTTGCAGGTAATCGTCCTGCCGGACAATGCCGTCAAGCCATTCGGAGATGACGGGGGCGTTGCGGATATGATGAGCGCCGATAACCCTTAACGCCGATGTGTTCAGCAGGTTCATCGCCGTTTTTACGTACGGCTTCGCCGGGTCGGTCCCGTTGGCAAGCGTCCGAATCGATTGCAGCGGACGGTATCGCTCCTCGCCTGCGCCTAAAGGCACAATCGCGTTCTCCGCCGTCAATGCGGCCGTGTCGGCTGCCAGCTTGAACCGCCACTGCCAAGGATGAACGGGCATGAACTCGTAATGCTCGGGAACGTACCCGCTTTCGCGCAATTTCCGCCGGAACCGCTCGATCTGACCTGTCCCGATCACTTGCTCGATGAATATTCCGTAATCCAGATCGGACAGAGTGCGGGTTTCAAGCCACTCCCGTTGCACGGCGAGCCAATGCAGGCCGAAGCTAGGATTGAATTCAGGCGCGTAGTTCAAATGGTCGTCTAACGTAAATCCGATTCTTGACTTGTAACAAGGGTGATAGGGATGGGCGAAGCTCATCTTCCCTTCCCAATAGGTTAAGCTATCTACGTCGTCAATGCCGTTATCCGGCCTCTGCAGCCACGAGTGGAGCGCGTCGTTCACGATCGTATGCTCCATCTCTTGAGCGAACGCCGCGAGCCGATCGGGCGTTGCCTCCGGATCATGGGCAACCAGCTCCTCCAACAGCTCCGCCATGGAGCAGGGGATGGCTTCGTCCGCCCAGTCTCCCTGTTCGGACCGCTCGATCTGCCGTCTCAATCCGGACTCGATACGTATACGCCCGAAGCCTGCCGTACGTCTTGCCTTGAACAGATAGCGGACACGAACCTCTTGGCGGGTCGACCCTTCGATCGCCCATTGCCGCCGGTCTGACGATTCCTCCGCGATCGGCCGAATCGCTACCAACTGTTCGTGAACCAGAGATTCGAATAGCTGCCTGCGCACGCGTTCCCGCGCCGCGTCGGCTTCGCCGGATTTCAGGAACAAACGCCACGATTCGGAATCCAGCAGCCCGTTGTTCATCGCCATCCCTCCCCATCTATCGTCGTCCCGTTGAGCGGATTCGGAATATCGCCGTATACGGGACGTTCGCCGCGCCCTTGAAATCCGCTGATCAAATTCGCCTTGGCGGGCAGCCCCTTCCGATCGAGCAACCGACGAGTCCAATATTGCAGCCGCTCCGAACCGTACGATGCCCGGTCCGCGAGCGACGTTGCCGTCAAGGCCCACAATCGCCGTTCCTCGGCCCCGGACGACCGGGACACCGCCGCGAGCATATGGCCCCAGTGATTCGTCACATTGTAATACAGCAACCTCATCCAAGCCTCCTCTTCTTCGTAGAGAACCGGGCTCGCCGATTCGATGACGGTGCCCATGCATCGCCTAGCGAACGCCGAGCCCCGAGACACGCTCATCCCCTCCATGTCCCTGGCCAGACAACCGGCAGGGAACCCGCCTTCGATCCGAATGAGCGCGTTCTGCACGTGCGCCTCCAAGCTAATCCCATAGTCCGCGAACAGTTGCAGTACAGGCGATAAATACGTATCCGCATAACGCCGCACCCATTCCTCCGCGTCCGGCGCATGGCGCGGCAGCCGCGGCGACGCCTCATTCTCGTCTTCGAGCAAGGAAGCCGCGACGTGCCAATCCTCGGATTCCGCACGGAATATCGGCGAAGCGTCGCGGAACAGAACGGTCGTCTCCGCCTGCAGCCCGGGCCCTCTAAGAGAGAGGAACCCGTATTCGGGCATGACGTCGAACCGTCCGCGTTCGAACGTCCGCTTCGCTTCTTCCCAGACGCAAGCGGCATCCAAGGAACGCCGTCTTTGCTCCTCGTCGTTCGTCCTGATGAAATTCGTAATTCTCACATGGAGCGGCAATTTCAAATAATACGGGCGAGCGTTCGACCATACGGTGCGAACCGACGAAGTCGGGTGCCACGGTTCGCCTAGATCGCCAAGAACGATCAGCTTTCCTTCGTCGATTCCGCTCCTGACCGAATCCAGCGAACGCAAATAATCGGATTGCCATGGATGACAGGGCAGTAACCGATAGCCCTCGCTTAGCAGGCGCTTCTCTTCCGTCGAGGCGAGCGTTGTCCTCTCCCATTCGAGCCAATTGTCCTTCAATTGTCCCGCTTCCGCGCCAGGCAGCCACCGTTCCTCCAGCCAATCCGGGTGTACGGCCCAATAAGCCAGCGGGAAGCTTGCCCCTAGTTCCGGAGCGTATCGGGTCAAATCCTCTACGGAGAATCCTTCCGAGCTTTTGGGAGCCGGGTGGAACGGATGACCGAACAGCAGCGACTGCTCCGACCGCAGTAGCGTATTCGCCGCAGACAGACCGTCCCGCGCGCATAGCAAGCGCCTATCGGCTGCTTGCAAATACGCTTCCGTCTTCGAGATGCTGTTGAGCGCCCGCTCCCGCAACCGAGCGACTCGCTCGCCGATATCCGGTAGCCCCTGCTCGGAGGCGGCAATCTCGGCAAGCAGCCAATCGATCGTTTCGATTCCCGAGAGCTCAACCGGCTTGCTCCCCGCGGCGATCGATCCCCGAATCGGAAATCGATACCGGTGATGTCCGGCGGCGGACAAATATTGAAAGGACAAATAAAGCGTGCGGTTCGTAACCGGTAGCTTGATCTCCCCGTCCGAACGTCCGTGTTCGGGAAACTGTCCGGATTCCCGGAGATACGCGTTCAGCCATCTGACGACCAAAGCTTGTTCGGCCGCCAGAGCGTTCCTATACGGTTCATGAACCGGAAATGCTGGATTCATTCGAGTTTCCGCCTTTCTTGCGAGTTAATATGCGATTTCGGCTTCGTACGTTCAAGCTGCTTGCCGAACCTGCCGCCGCGAGGGGGATCAAGCCGACGGCCGCGACGGCGAGGGAGGGATCGGCAATACCGCGCAGAGCCGCGGGAATGAAAGAACCGGCGAATTGCCCGAAGACAAGCACGCTGTTCGCGGTTCCGATCCGGACGCCGAGACTATCCTGACCGCTTTCCCGCGTTATCGCCCTAAGCACGAACGGGGAAATCGCCGACGAATAGAAACCCTGAATCGCCCGACAAGGCAATAGCATCGCATAGACCGGCGACGCCGCCTGAAGCCCTATCGTCAGCACACCCATCAGCGAAGCCAGGCGGATCATCGTCTTGCCTTCGCGTTGGTCCGACCGTGTGCCCCAGTACCTTGAACCGATCAGCGCACCGAACCCTCCCGCCGCTTCATGCATTCCGATTAGCGCTGCCGTTCCCGAGCCGCCCCCGAACCGTTCGCTTACGGTTAGCGGAAACAGCACGGCCAAGGCAGCCGTCATCCCTCTCGTCAGCGATCCCGCCGTCAGCATCACCCGCAATTCCTTCATTCGCCAGAATACGGCCAGCGTGGCGGCGATTCCAGGCTCCCCCCTCCTGTCCCGCTTCCGTGCGGACGCATTCCGTCCCTTCGGAAGCCAGCAGGCGGAGGCACAAGCACACGACGCCGCCAAGGAGGCGGTTAATATCAGCATGGATGCTTCACCCGCCAAGGACATCGCTAATCCGCCGAGCAGAGGTCCGCCCAGCGAGCCCGCGAGCGAAGCTTGCTGGTAGATGCCTATAGCTTCGCCTCTCCTGTCCGGAGGAACCGATGCGGCAATCCAGCTAAGGCTCGCGTCCGAAATGCCTCCGAGCGCTCCTTGAAGCAGCCGAAACAGAAGGAACGCTGCGGCGTTCGTCGACAAGGACATTCCGATCATGCATGCGGCAAGTCCGGAAAGCGCCCGGACGACCGACCACTTTCTGTCCATTCTGTCGCTAAGCTTCCCCCATAGCGGGGTCGTCAGCATGTACGCAAGCGAAGGTCCGGCCATGGCCAACGACGCCCAGAGCACAACCGAGCCTCCGTCATCCGTCAACCGAGCCATGTGCAGGCCGATGAACGGAGTCGTCCCGGTCAAACCGAGCGATACCGAGAATTGGCCTGCCCAGAGGATCGACAGATGTTTTTTCCAAGTTATTGCGGACTCACTCATATAGCGGCAGCCGCAGCCCTATCCCCTTGTCCCTTGCCAGCTCGTATAATCGATAAGCGCAGGCGATATCCTCGATCGCCATTCCCATCGGGTTAAGCACGATCGTCTCGTCCGGAGACTCCCTCCCGGGCTTCCGGCCCGCAACGATTTCGCCCAGCTCGGCGTGCAAGCCGTCCCGGGAAAACCGGCCTTCGAGCACGAGTTGGTTCAACACCTTCTTCTCCCTGTTCGCTTGTTCCCAATCGTCCACGACGACTTTGTCGGCTTTCAAGAACACGTCCTTATGCAAATCCATGATCGACACGTTGCTGACGAACGCTCCGCGTCGCAGCCATTCGAAAGGGATATAAGGCCGATCGGCGACGGTACAGGTTACGACGACTTCCCCATTGCGCACGGCGGCTTCCGCAGAAGCCTCTACCTGCACGGCAACGTTCGGATAACGTGCCTGCAACCACGCGCCCATCCGCCTAGCCGATTCGTCGCTGACGTCGTATAGATAGACTCGGGATAACGAAGGGCAGCACTCGATCAAGCTCTGCGCCTGACGCTGCGCGATCAACCCGCATCCGACGAACGCCGCATCGCTGAACCCTTCCCTCGCCAACAACTTCGCGCCGACGACCGTTACCGCGGCCGTGCGCATGCTGCTGATCAGCGACGCCTCGAGCACCGCGATCGGGTAATTCGTCGACGGATCGTTCAACACGATGAGTCCGCTTGCCCGCTCCATCCCTCGCTTCGCCGGATTATCGTGCTTGCTGCCAATCCACTTCAGGCCGGAGATGCCGAACCCGCCTCCGACATAGGATGGCATCGCGATGATGCGGTCCGCGATATGTCCGGGTTCGCCGTTCTCGTCCAAGATCCGCAAGTAAGGCTTTAGAGGCTGAACGAACTTTCCTTCGGCGTGAAGGGCTAACGTCCGCTCGATGACCTCCGCGTATAACGCGGGCGATTCCCCGCCGGCTTCCGCCAAATTTCCGCGGCTCAAATACAACAACTCTGGCCCGGTCCCAACTTCCCGATCCTTGACCGACATCATTCGATCTCCCTTTCTCTTACCGATTCAAGCCAATCGTCGTCGTATACAAGATCCATATAACGTTCGCCCCTGTCCGGCAGCAACGTCACGATGCGCGTAGGCCGGTCCAGCTCGGGAATGAGCCTGCGTATCGCGGCCACGACCGATCCGGAAGAGCCGCCTGCGAAGATGCCCTCCGTTCGGACGAGCTCCCGGCATGTCAATGCCGACTCGTAATCGCCGACGTGTATGACCCTGTCGATTTCCGCGCGGTTCAGGAGCTCCGGCACCCTGCTCGCGCCGATGCCGGGCAAGCGGCGATTGCCTGCCGGGGCGCCTTCGAAAATAATCGACCCGACGGCGTCGACGCCGACGACTTGCAAGTTCGGGAATTTTTCTCTCAATCTGCGGCTTGTTCCCATAATGCTGCCGGAAGTACTCACTCCCGCGACCAATAGATCCAATCGATCCATCGATTCTGCGATTTCGTCGCCCGCGCCGTAATAGTGGGCTTTCCAGTTGCTTTCGTTCGCGTATTGATTAATCCAATAGCCGAAAGGAATTTCGATCAGCAACTGCCGGACTTTCTCTATCCGGGTATGCAAGTAGCCTCCTTGCGCGTCTTTCTCCGTAACCATCGCGATGCGGGCGCCCATCTGCTTCATGATTTTCAAATTCGTGCTGCTGATGTTCGGGTCGACGACGCACGTAACCTCCAACCCGTACAGCCTTCCGATCATCGCCAGCGCGATGCCGAGATTGCCGGAAGTGCTCTCGATCAAGTGGCTTCGTTCGTGCAAAATGCCTTGCTTCCACGCCTCCTCCACGATATGGCGCGCGGGACGATCCTTCATGCTTCCTCCCGGGTTCATCATTTCCAGCTTGGCGTATACTTCGGCGAGTCCCCCTTCCGGAAAAAGACGACTCAAGCGAACGAGCGGCGTACGGCCGATGCAGTCCATCAAAGAGGCGTGGCAACGAACGGAACCCGAATCCGGCTTCGTCGCGGTCGATAATCCGGCATTAAACACAAAAATCCCTCCCAACGGTTACGATTGTTACTCGATACGCGATAATGATAATCATTATCACTAACAAGACAATCGTAACGCCGTTGACAGGGAACTGTAAATTATTCGATCGAATGATTTATGTTCTCCGCGAGAAGTACTCCGCTCGCTTGCTCTTCGTTCAATTTACCCTGAAGCTCGTACAGAAAATCAAGTCCGGTCGATCGGAGTCCGTAAGCACGCTTGATGTTCTGGATGTGCTTTTTCACCGTGTTATCCGTGATGTAGAGCTGGCCGGCGATTTTGCGGATCGAGTGATGTTTGCACAGCAACAAGGCGATCTCGAGCTGTCTTCCGCTTAGGGTATGCCTGACCGGCTCAGAGGCTTTCTTCTGCTCTTGTTCGTCGACCGCACGGCTTTCCCATGAAAAGGTCACGATCGCATGACCGTCCATAACCGTCAATTTGTCGATGATGAGCTGTTGCAGTTCCGCCATCACGGACGGGCATTCTCTCGCGGCGGTCTCGCATTCTACGATCAAGCGCTGCTTCGACTTCATTAGTACACCCCCTTTCACTCTGCAATGAAATAAGGAAGGCCGCCTCACCTCGCCAGCGGCCCTCCTAGGAGCGTTAACTATTTCGATTCCGCCATGTACTTGAACAGATCGTCCACCACTTTATTAGCCGCTTGTACGCCAAGCCCGCTAAGCCAAGTCTCCGCGTCTACCTCGTGAACTTTATTGTTCTTGACCGCATCGAGGTTTTTCCACAACGTGTTGTTCTCCAGCTTCGACTTAAGCAAATGATCGGTGTCGCGCGTGAACCAAAGAATGACGTCTCCTCCCAGGTCCGCAATCTGCTCTTCCGTCGCTTCCTTGGAAAATTCGTCCGCCTTCTGGGAATCCGGACGCGGCAGTCCGGCATCCTCGATAATGATGCCGCTGAACGACTGCCTTAAGTAAATGCGGACGTGATCCGCGCGCGGCCGCAGAATGGACACATCGGTAGTCGCCAGGGAATCTCCCATCGCGCCCTTGAACTCTTCGAGCCGCGCCGTATAATCCGCTAGAAGCTTGTCTCCTTCCGCCGGCTTGCCGATCGCCTGCGCTTGCAGCTTCAAATTCTCTTTCCAAGTGTAGCCGAGCGTATCCACGAATACGGTCGGAGCGATCTGTTCCAACTTATCGTAAATCGCTTCATGCGTATCCTTGCTGCCGAGTATAACGTCCGGCTTGAGCGAAGAGATCGTCTCCAGGTTCGGCTCGTCGATCGTTCCGATATTCGTTATGCCGTCCGTCTGGGCCGTCAAATACGCCGGAAACGGATTATCGAGCTGCACCGTAGGCGCGCCGACCGGTTTAACGCCGAGAGCGAGCACATTGTCCAATGCTCCGTTGTCCAGAACGACGACGCGACTCGGCACGCCGTCGATCGTCGCTTCTCCCATCGCATGCTTGACGACGATGGTCTCGGATGTTGCAGCGGCGGCGGACTCGCTCGGCGCGGCAGCCGATGTGGCGGGGCTTGCCGCTTCGGGCGATCCCGCGTTATTGTTGTTTCCGCTCGTAGAGCAACCCGCCGCGATCAGGACCAACGCCAGTCCCAAAACGAGCAGCGGCAGCCGTATTCTTCTTTCTTTCATTGACACTCCACTCCCCCGATGGTAGGATAATTATGGCAAACTAACTGATAATGATTCTCATTTTCTTTGCCACTGATTAGTATATTTACTTTGTAAATTGATGTCAATTGCATTTTATTATTATATTTTTGGAGAAATCATGAACAAACAAGTTTGGCTTTCCGTTGCCGGCTTGCTGGCATTAGCCGCCTTATTCCTGGCCGAGCTGTCTACAGGTTCGCTGCTCATCTCGTTCACAACCGTATGGTCCTCCCTCTGGGGAGACCGGGCGACGGACGATCACTGGGTCGTCGCCACCATCCGCCTCCCGAGGGCATGCATCGCGATGGCGGTCGGAGCCGGAATGGCCGTCGCCGGGGCCTGCCTTCAGTCGCTGACCCGCAATTCGCTGGCTTCGCCCGAGCTGCTAGGCGTGAACCAAGGGGCTGCCATGGCTATCGTGATCGCGATGTTCGCCATGCCCGGTTCCGCTTTATGGCTGTACAACCTATCCGCTTTCGCCGGGGGCTGCTTAGCGGCTTCCTTCATCTTCGCTCTCGGCACCGCGGGGCGCCGGGCGCTGAATCCGATGCGCTTCATCTTGGCCGGAACGGCCATCTCCATGTTCATTCATTCGCTGACGCAAGGCGTTCTCGTCCTGAACGAGCGGACGGTCGACGAAATGCGTTTCTGGCTTGCCGGTTCGGTTACGGGCCGAGGCATGGAGCCTTTATTGCAGACTTTGCCTGTAATCGTGTCGGGGCTCATCTGTACGCTGTTGCTCGGCAAGCGCATGAACGTCCTGCAGATGGGGGACGAAGTGGCTGCCGGGCTAGGGAACAACATCCGCGCGAGCAAGGCGATGCTGTTCTTCGTCTCCGCGCTGCTGGCTTCCGCATGCGTTACGTTAGCGGGACCGATCGCTTTCATCGGGCTTGCGGCGCCGCACCTCGTCCGTTCGTTCGCGGGGAGCGATTATCGCTGGATCGTCCTTCATTCCATCTGGTTCGGCGCGGTTCTGCTGCTCGCGGCCGATATCGCGGGCAAGCTGATCCGGCATCCGGGCGAGGTGCCTGTCGGCATCATGACGATTCTGTTCGGCGCTCCGTTCTTCATCTATGCGGCGCGCAAGAAAGAGGAACCCGCATGACGAGCGCATCCCGCAACCTTCTCGTTTATGCCGTGCTGTTGCCGCTAACGCTGCTGCTGTTGCTATTGCAGATCGGTACCGGCGAATATGCGATCTCGATCGGAGATACGTTCGCTACGCTGTTCGGTTATGGAACCGGCGAATACGACTTCGTTATCCGTACTCTTCGCGTCCCGCGAGCCTTGATCGGCTGGATGGCCGGAGCCAGTCTGGCCGTATCCGGAACGCTGCTTCAAGGCATCACGCGCAACCCGCTTGCTTCTCCCGGCGTCGTCGGCCTCAACGCGGGCGCCGGATTAGCCGCCGTCGTCGTCATCGTCTGGCTCGACGTCAGCCGAGACTGGCTGCCGGCATTCGCTTTCGCGGGGGCGTTAATCGTCGCCGCGCTCAGTTATGCGCTCGCCTGGCGTAAGGGCGTCTCGACGATTCGCATGGTGCTGATCGGGATCGGCATCGCGTTCGTATGCGACGCCGTCATCTCTATCGCGTTGCTTGACGGCAATATCCGCAAAGTCAACCAAGCGACGATCTGGATGGTCGGAAGCTTGTACGAACGAAGCTGGGAGCATTTCTGGCCGCTGTTGCCTTGGGTCGTCGTCTTCCTTCCGCTCGCTTGGCTCAGTGCCCGTACGCTCGATGTGCTAGGACTCGGCGACGTAACGTCGACCGGACTCGGCAACCGGATTCACCGAAGCAGAACTTGGCTGCTGTTCATCGCCGTCGCGCTGGCCGGATCGACGGTCGCCACCGTCGGCACGATCGGCTTCGTCGGGCTGATGGCGCCTCACTTGGCGAGGCGGATCGTCGGAACGAGACACCGGACGCTCATTCCGATCGCCGCGATGCTCGGCGGAATCATCGTGCTCGCCGCGGATTTCGCCGGCCGAACGCTGATGGCCCCAACCGAAATCCCTTGCGGACTGTTAACCGCGATACTCGGCGGCCCTTATATGGTCTACCTGCTTCTGCGCGATCCGAAGTAAAGGAGCAGCTTCCGGTTACAACGCAACAACCCCTTCCGCTACCGGAAGGGGTTTCGTATAGCATTCATTGATTATCGGCCGACCAGCACGAACGCGTTGCCGTCCGGCACTTCCAAGGAACGTTCAATATCGACGGTATGAATGCAGACGCATTCCAGCTTTCTGAACATAAGCTCACCTCTTCACGATCGGAACCCAGACTTCGCAGCGGTAATCGTCGGCGTTCACGTCGCCTTCCGGATACGACTCGAACTCCGGTCCTCCGGCATGCTCGTAACCCGTCGCCGGGAACCATTCCTGGAAGACTCTCGTCCATACGTCTTGAATCGCGTGCGGCATCGGTCCGATCGACGTGAACACGGCCCATGTGTGCGCGGGAATCTCCCTAACGGCGAACCCCTCGGGCGCTTCGACTCCCGCCCTATTCTCTACGGCGATCATGTACGTGAACGTGCAGTTCTCCATCGCCATGTCCATGCAGATGCCAAGCGTGGCATCTGCTCCGCCCGCTAGGGAGATCAGGTCGTCGACCATGCCGTTCTGATTGCTCTCCTGCCAGAACCGCGGAATTTCCCGCGAGTTCTCGCCATCCGCGGAAGTCGTTTCAATCGCTTTGCCGATCACTTTGAACGCCTTCTTCTCGACGATTCTATAATCCATATCCTTGTCCCCTTTGAGAGAAATATGGAACGATATGCGGGGGATCGCTTTCAAGCTGGCGCCGGGCTTGCGGGCATCCGACGGCGCGATGCCGTGCAGCTTGCGGAACGCTTTCGCGAACGACTCGGGAGAGTCGTAGCCGTATTTCAGCGCGATATCGACCACCTTGGACGAAGAGCTCGTGAGCTCTTGGGCCGCCAACGTCAGCTTGCGTTTGCGTACGTATTCCCCTACCGTCATCCCGGTCAGCATACCGAACATTCTTTGAAAATGAAACGGGGACGAATACGCGGCCTTGGCAATTGCGTCGATATCGAGCGGCTTCTTCATCGTTCGCTCCATGGCGTCGATCGCGTCGCTCATCCGGGTTAGCCATTCCACACGCATAACCTCCTATGGACTAATCGTAACATCGGGAACGAACGATAACCTGATCTTCCGTGCTCTCGTTGGATAGGTCGGTTTGCGGATTCGATTCCTTAAGTGTGTGCCCGAATCACTTCCAGGAACGCTTGTCCGTACTTGGCAAGCTTGGCCTCTCCAATCCCTTTGACGCCCCTCATCGCGCTCTCCGTTCGCGGTTTCACGCGGCACATCTCCTGAAGCACGGCATCGTGGAAAATAACGAACGGAGGCAGCCGCTCGCCGTCCGCGATCCGTTTGCGCAGTTGCCGGAGCGCATCGAACAGCGCCGGATCTTCCGAGTATCCGCGCGAGCCCGCTCCTCCGCCAGTACGCGATCCCCGCGACCTGCCGCCGCTTCCTCCGCGAGCCAGCTCGGGCGGAAGCTCCCGTTCGACCCGGCGGAACACGCGCTCGCCTTGCTCGATCACATCCCGAACGCGTTCGGTGAATTGCACGACCGGATACTGGCTGTCCGTCAGCCGCAAATACCCGTCGCCGACAAGCGACTGGATCAACTGCACGATCGCTTTTTCCGTCTGCCCGCTCAGCTTGCCGTAATACGCCAAGCTATCGAAGCCGAACTGCCGGAGCTTGGCGTCATTGGCGCCCCGCAGCACTTTGGCGACCATCGTGACGCCGAAGCGCTGGCGCATCTTGTGAATGCACCCGAACACCAGCTTCGCCTCGTCCGTCACGTCGAGCATCTCCCGGTCGTCCGTGCAGTTGCCGCAGCGTCCGCAAGGCTCCCCGTTCTCCTCGCCGAAATACCGCACGATCGCCAGCTGCAAGCAGTCGCCCGTATGGGCGTACTGCACCATCTCGTTCAGCAGCCGGTAATCGTTGCGCTTACGCTCCTCGTCCGCCTCGCTCTGCTCGATGAAGAACTTCTGCGTCACGACGTCCTGCGGCGAGAACAGCAGCACGCAGTCGCCCGGCTCTCCGTCGCGCCCCGCGCGTCCGGCTTCCTGATAATACGCCTCAAGGTTCTTCGGCATGTTGTGGTGAATGACGAACCGGACGTTGGACTTGTCGATTCCCATCCCGAACGCGTTCGTCGCCACGATGACCTGCACGTCGTCCCGCTGGAACGCATCCTGCGTACGCGCGCGCTCCTCCTCGGGCAATCCGGCGTGGTACTTGCCCGCCGCGATGCCAAGCCCGTTCAACCAAGCGTGGCAGCTATCGACTTCGCGCCTGGTAGACGCATAGATAATACCCGCCTGACCTGGCCGCTCCCGCAGAAAATGGCTCATATACTGCCGCTTGTCCGCTCCGCGGACGACTGACAACGTCAGATTGTCGCGGGCGTACCCCGTCGTTACCCGCACCGGATCGCTTAGCTTCAATCGCTCGACGATATCGTCCTTCACGACGTCGGTCGCCGTTGCCGTGAATGCCGCCATAATCGGACGCGACTCGATGTCGCGCAGCAGCCGGACGATCGTCATATAGCTCGGCCGGAAATCGTGCCCCCACTGGGATACGCAGTGCGCCTCGTCCACCGCGATGAGCGGCACTTCAAGCTTGCGCACGAGCGCTCGAAAATGCTCCGACTCGAGCCTCTCCGGAGCGATATAGAGCAGCTTGTAACGTCCCGCAGCCACTTGCCGCATGCGCTCGTTCGTCTCCGCGAGCGATAACGAGCTGTTAATGTAGGTCGCCGGAATCCCGGTCTCGTTCAGCGCGTCGACCTGGTCCTTCATCAGCGAGATGAGCGGCGAGACGACAAGCGTTACGCCCGGCAGCAGCACGGCCGGGATTTGATAACAGATCGATTTACCCGCGCCGGTCGGCATAATACCCAGCACGTCGCGGCCTTGCAGCATCGCCTCGATCAGCGTGCGCTGACCGCCGCGGAACGCGTCATAACCATAATAAGTGCGAAGCGCCTGCAAGGCGTCTTTGAAATCTGCGTTCATCCCATTCGCTCTCCCCGGTTTCTACTCATCTAGCGGCAGCCAAGGAGAAGACTCCCCGACGTAATACACCTTCAGCACGTGCAATGCGCGCGTGCACACCGTATACAGCAGCTTGCGGTCCTGCTCCCTGCCGTAACGATCGGCGCTTGCATCCCATACGAGCACCGCGTCGAATTCGATTCCCTTGGCTAAGTAGGACGGAATAACCGACACGCCTCTCGGAAGCTCCGCCGATACGCCGGTCACGTGCGTAATCGCGATTTCTCCGGTGAGCCTCTCGCTTAGCAACGCGTAGGCGTCGCCGCTTTCCTTCGAAGTCTTCGCGATTACCCCGATCGTGCCGTAGCCCCGCGCCGTTAGTATCCCGATCGCCGCCGCGACGCGCTCTCCGATCTGCGCGACGTCTCTGCAGGGGACGACCGCAGGCGCTTCTCCCGCGCGCTCGAACGGCCTAATGCTTGCCGCATCCTCCGGTAATAGAATCTTCTTCGTAAATTCCACGATCGGTTTCGTGGAGCGGTAACTCGTCGTGAGCTTCCATACCGCCGTATATTCAGGCGCCATAAGGCGCGTCCAACCGCCGAAGCCTCCGCTTTGCTGCGATTGCAAATAGATCGCTTGATTGAAATCGCCTAACACCGTCATGCGTGCACGCGGATACCGGCGGCGCAAGTAAGCCGCCTGGAACGGCGAGTAATCCTGCGCTTCGTCTACGAACACATGAGAGATATCCCCCTCGACGCGGCGGAAGCCTTCGAGCGCTTCGGCCACGTACATGAGCGGAGTCGCGTCCTCATGGTCGATCGTTTTCCGGCCCAACGTCTCCTCCGCGCGCAAAGCCATCCAATCCCACCCGGCCGGCAGCAAGCCGTCCGGCGCGCAGGCCGTGAACAAAGACCGGCTGTAGAACAGCTCATGATAGGTCGCGACGGGATCGATGAACCGGTAGCTCCGTACCGCTTTGATCAGCGGCGCGATCGCATCCTCGGCCGCACGCCTGCGGATTCGGATGCTCATCTGCTCCTCGTCGTCGAACGCGTCGTCATGGAAACCGCCGCTTCTCCGCACGTCGACGAACGCTCGCTGCACGTCCTCGGTCTCCGCGAGCTCCGCCGCTTCTTCCAGCCAGGGTTCGTCCAGTTGCGATTCGATCCATGCTTTGAGCCGCTCGTTCAACCATCTTCGCAAGCCTGCGGCGCGGGTGCCGAACCCGTCGGCCTCTTGGATGGCGTAGAAGCGCTCGGCCATCTCCTCGGCCGAAGCGATCGTCATATTGCGGAACCGAAGCGGTCGGAATTTGACGCCTTCCGTCTGCAGCCGCTTCAAATAATTTTCCACGGTCGTGAAATAATGCTCCGAACCCTTATACCTTACCGCACGTTCCCTCGCTTCGCCGCCCTCCGTTCCCGCCATCGAAGCGAGCGCCTCGGTCTGCGAGAACAGGTCCTCGACTTCGAACCTCCGGCCCAGCCTCGCTTCGACCAGCTCGCGGAACGTCATCTGCAGCATGTTCGCTTCTCCGAGATCCGGCAGTACGCGCGACACGTAACCCTTGAATACCGGGTTAGGGGAGAACAGGATGATCTGATCCGGCTTTAGCGTGTCGCGGAACCGGTACAGCAAATAAGCGATCCGCTGCAGCGCCGCCGAAGTCTTCCCGCTTCCCGCCGCGCCTTGCACGATGAGCATCCGGTGCTTCTCGTCGCGGATGATCCGGTTCTGCTCCTTCTGGATCGTCGCCACGATGCTTTTCATAGACGTATCCGAGCCTTCGGACAGCACCGCCTGCAGAATCTCGTCGCCGACCGTCTCCGACGTATCGAACATATGCTTCATCTGCCCGGCGCGAATGACGAACTGGCGCTTCAGCTTCAGCTCGCCTTCCATGATGCCGTCCGGTATCGCGTAAGCGGCCGGCCCCGGCTCGTGATCGTAGAACAAGCTCGAGATCGGCGCGCGCCAATCGTATACCCAGAACGTGTCCCCGTCTTCCCCGACAAGAGACGCCCTTCCTATGTAGATCACTTCGTCCGGGCCGCCCCGCTCCGCGAAATCGATCCGCGCGAAATACGGCGAATCGAACTGCTTCGTCAACCGCTCGACCGCTTCCGACGCGACGCGGTGGCTGCGCTCGCGCTCCGCGAGAAGCTCCGCCTGCTGCATGATGCTGCGCCACGTTTCCTCCACTTCCGTGGAATCGGTGAAGCTCATCCGCACGTCGTCCCAGAACTCTTGGCGGATGCCGACGACGTCGTCGCGCCGTTCCCCGAGGAGCGCCATCTCCTTGCGCAGCCTGCGGCTTACTTGCTCCAGCGTGTCGCGAAGCCTCTGCTCTTCCTCTTCGCGAGGCGCCATCTGCTCTGCCACTTGAACGTCCACTCCTTACCGATAACATTGTAATCTCTGTTGTAACATGCGCGGATACCGAGTGCAACCTAATCCGTCACGCCGCGTTATATTAGGGGTAAGCAGAACGAACGCCCCCCCAATCAGCCGGTTAGGCATGCGGAGGCGCTTCTTATTTTACATCGTTCGGAGGAATTACCCTTGATCATCGCCGCATACTTTATCGTGCTCAATCTGATCGGCTTCGCTTCCATGCGCCGCGACAAGACGCTGGCCCGCCGCCGCGCCCGTCGCACCCCCGAGAATACGCTGATGTTCATCGCCTTTGCCGGAGGCGCGCTCGGTTCCTGGATCGGCATGTACGCGTTCCGCCACAAAACGAAGCATCGCGGCTTCACGATCGGCGTGCCGTTATTGCTGGCATGGAACGTGTTCGGCTTTATATGGTTGATGGGATGGTTTCCTTTGTTATCATACCATGAGAACACATGATCGCCTATCGCATAAAGGATCGGATTCATCACATTTGTCATTGCTCTCTTCGGAAAACCTGTAGTCATACAGTTACTCGACATCGGAAATAGCGTCGTCTTTGTCCCATAACTCCACTGATCATGATCTTCGGAAAACCTGTAATCATACAGTTACTCGCCAGCGCATGGGTAGTTACGAAAAAACACCTGCAAAAGTGCAGTGTTGGGAGCGGCTATTCGGCCATTGGAAGATTTATTGTTCGTTTACCTGTATTGTCGCAGGTGTTCATGCATTTACGATCTATTTGTTCGGGACTAACTGCATCATTGCAGACAATCAAACTCGCAACTTCCCGCGCCCCCATCTCTGCCCGCTCTTCCGATCCAGATCGCCTCCGCGGCCTCCACCTCGCCAATCTTCCGACTCAGCCGGGTGTTCACAGCACTCGGTCTTTCTATTGCCTTATTAACATAAGCAACTCAAATATGACAATCGCATTCCCCCTTCTTCCTATCCTAATTAACTTTCCCCCTGTACCTGTCACGCTCCAGCCGCTTCCCTCATATACATAAGGTGGTGAAATCTATCGCGATCGACAGGGGGCTTGACCAAGCATGTCGCACGAACAGGAGCAACAACAATTGGAAGAAGCGATATCGGCGATTACCGAGATTGCCGAGCGCTTTCATCTCGATTTTTTCCCTATGCGTTACGAAATTTGCCCTTCGGACATCATTTACACGTTCGGCGCGTACGGGATGCCCACTCGGTTCTCGCACTGGAGCTTCGGCAAAACCTTCAATAAGATGAAAATGCAATACGACCTCGGTCTCAGCAAAATTTACGAGCTCGTCATCAATTCCAATCCCTGCTACGCCTTCCTCCTCGACGGCAACTCGCTCGTGCAGAACAAGCTGATCGTCGCCCACGTACTCGCGCACTGCGACTTCTTCAAGAACAATGCCCGCTTCTCCATCTCCAACCGCAACATGGTCGAGAGCATGTCGGCAGCCGCCGAACGAATTAACGGATACGAGATCGAATACGGCGCCGCCGAAGTCGAGCGTTTCCTCGACGCGGTCATGGCCGTGCAGGAGCACGTCGACCCGAGCATTCACAAGCCTTACGGACTCGACAAGAAAAAATATACGGAAATCCAGACCAAGCGCTTGAAAGAGGAACGAGGCGCCCGGCAGATCGACCCAAGATACGCGGATTTGTGGGAGTTAGAGGAATCGGAGGCGCGTGCGGCCAAGCAGGCCGACGGCGCATCGGAATCGCGCAAGTTCCCGCCTCGGCCGGAGAAGGACATCGTCTGGTTCATTCAAGAGTTCTCGCCGGAGCTCGAAGACTGGCAGCGCGATATCATGAGCATCATTCGGGAGGAGATGCTCTACTTCTGGCCGCAGATCGAGACGAAGATCATGAACGAAGGTTGGGCTTCCTACTGGCATCAGAAAATCATGCGGGAGCTCCCGCTGACGAGCGAGGAGACGATCGAATACGCCAAGCTCAATTCCGCCGTCGTCCAGCCTTCGCGCCATTCGCTTAACCCGTACTATCTCGGGCTGAAAATTTTCGAGGACATCGAGCGCAAGTACGGACACGAGAAAATATTCGAGGTGCGCGAGCTGGATTCGGACATCTCGTTCCTGCGCAACTACCTTACCAAGGAGCTTGTCGAGGAGCTTGACCTGTATATTTTCGAGAAGAAAGGCCCGGAATGGCAGATTACCGATAAAACGTGGGAAAATATCCGCGACCAGCTCGCGTTCTCCCGCGTGAACGGAGGCTTCCCGTTCTTGGAAGTGACCGACGGCGACTATCAACGCAATGGCGAGCTGTTCATCGTGCACCGGTTCGAGGGAGTCGAGCTCGATTTGAAATACGTTGAGCGAACGTTGCCTTATCTCGTAACGTTATGGGGTAAACCGGTTCATCTGGAGACGATCGTCGACGAGAAAAAAGTGCTGTTCAGCTGCGATGGCAAGAAGACTTCGAGGAAGAACGCGTAGGGTGCGGATGGGGTGTAAAAAGGCGGAGCATGCGGGGAAATCCCGATGCTTTGCCTTTTTGTGTTGAAATAACTGCGGATCGATAGTTATTATTACCGATCTCGTCCATTCCGTAGAAATAACAACCAATCGATAGTTATTTCCGTCCATTCCGGTCGTGCGAAGCCATTATCGCAAAAATAAATGCATAATGTTGTTATTTCTCGCGCCTCCACAACTACAGCCCAAAACAACTGCAATTTGTTGTTATTTTGCTACCAGCCTCCATTCGTGCCAATAGCTATCTCACCCCTATGACTAACTCCTGCCAAACCTGTATACCCTACCCTCAGAACGAAAGGAGTGTTCGCATGACCGCACCAACTAATCCGCAACGCCCGACTTCATTCCCTCCGCAGCATCAGGATCGTCAGCCCGGCATCGAGAAGGACATGAATCCGCTGCCCGAAGCGCAATCGCCGATCTATCGCCCCGCTGGCAAGCTCAAGGATAAAGTCGCGATCATTACCGGCGGAGACAGCGGAATCGGACGGGCCGTCTCGATTCTGTACGCCAAGGAAGGCGCGAAAGTCGCCATCGTCTACTTGAACGAAGAAGTCGACGCTCAAGAGACGAAGAAACTCGTCGAAGCCGCCGGCGGCCGAATTCTGCTGATATCCGGCGATATCGGCGACCAAGGATTCTGCAACTACGCGATAGACCAAGTGATCAAAACGTTCGGACGCCTGGACGTCGTCGTCAACAACGCAGCCGAGCAGCATCCCCAGGACAAGCTTGAACAGATTACCCCCCAACAGCTAGAGCGCACGTTCAAAACAAACGTATTCGGCATGTTCTACCTTACGCAAGCCGCGCTGCCTCACCTGTCCGCCCGCGCGACGATCATCAACACGGCTTCGATCACCGCATACAAAGGTAACCCGACGTTGCTCGATTACTCGGCAACCAAAGGCGCGATCGTCGCTTTCACCCGCTCGCTCGCGCTTAACGTCATCGGCCAAGGCATCCGAGTCAACGCCGTAGCCCCGGGTCCGATCTGGACGCCGCTGATTCCCTCGACGTTCGGCGCCGAGCAAGTCGCCAAGTTCGGCTCGGACACGCCGATGACGAGAGCCGGCCAGCCTTCCGAGCTTGCCCCGGCGTACGTCTACTTGGCAAGCGAGGATTCTTCTTACGTAGCCGGTCAAGTGCTGCACGTCAACGGCGGCGAAATCGTAAACGGGTGAGCCGCAATGGCTCACCCCAGAATGTTTAGTATCTGAACGTAATCAACCCGTGTAATGTATCGGCATAGCGTTATTTAGGGTATAAAAATCAAGCGTTGAGGTTCATTCGGCACTGGGTATCCCCACCTTTTAAGTAAGAATTTCTTTAAGCATATTCTCTGCCTTATCCATTTCACCAAGCATTGGATTCATATAGTCACTATACGATTCCAAATATGCCCTTGCTGAACCACTGATTTTAAACATGTCTCTTGTCAGTTCTTCGCGATTACTGCTCTCCAAGATATCATTAGCATGTTGATAACGTGAAATAATCATTTCGAGCATGGGTGTAGGTTGTGTTATATACTGCTCCTTTAATAGAGCTAATACCTTTCTTAATTGTAGATGTAACCTATCATGCTTTTCATTATTTGACATACCCTTCTCCTCCTTATCTGCTTGGGACTTCCCTAATTTCTTTTATCCATTCATTCGGCCAATTTTGCGGCAGCAAAATTTGATCCCCTCCTCCTTTAAGAACCGTCCCTGTCTGTGTCATTTGTTGCTCTACTTTACCGATATTTAATTCTGTACCTTTGGGTATTTCAATAACTGCCTCATACTGTCTACTATTTTTCCATTCCGGCAAAAGAGCAGAGTCTATTTTACTGCCTATTCTGTTTGCAGCAGGTACCGTAGTAGCGAAAGCCCCACCTTCTCCTGCCTTACCACCGAAAGTACGGTATAACGTTATACTTTCATTTGTGATGACTGTTCGATATAGGCCATCAGTATATGTTTCTTTAAGCCATGTTGGTAGTTCCACTTGTTCCTTAATTGTTACTTTGTTATCAATTGCTGTAGCATATTTAGGGTTAATCTCAGGTACACCTTTACCCTTCCTCTCAAGAACCTCTTTCTTCACTATTTCCGTAAGTAGTTCCTTCTCTTTTCTTAAATACTCATCGAAATTTGAAGACTCTCGGGCGGTTTTACTTTTCTCATTATTCTCAAGTACATGCTTTCTGATATCCGCATTAGGTCTATTGATCGAAGGAGGCTTTACACTTTGTTCTTTCGGCAAATGTAACGGTATTCCCTCAAATTCCAGTTTGCCTTGGGTGCTCGGCTTCCAATTGCCCCCCGGAACCCTGCCTCTCAAGGCTCCCGGTACGATCCGTACGCCCGCAGCTTCTTGGACAATCTTCGATCCCTTGGCCAGCTTGCCGATCTTATCGACGCCTTTCGTTCCGACGGCTGCCAGGGCGACTTCACCGATCATCCGTCCGATCCATTTGCCGCGACTCTGAGCGTCTCCGTTCACGACGTCGTTGTTCCACGATTCGGATACCGCGGTCCATATTCCAACGGCCACGTCCAAGGGGTGCGTCACGACATACACGAGTCCTTGAATCGTCTGAATCGGATGGGCAATCATGTTAAAGATGCCCTCGACGGTACCGATCACCGCTTCCGCTACCCCTTCCACGAACCCTGTTACTCCGTCCGTCGCCGCGTTGATGGCGCCTCCGATCTTATCCCATATCGACTTTTTCTTCTTTTTCTCGAACGGATGATCTCTAGCTTTATCGTCTGCTCGTATGTATGCGTCCATTCCGTATTCAATAAAATTATACAACGCTTGAACCCGGGTTTGTATATCACTGAGTTTTGACCCGGCTTGACTCATCCGCGAGTCGATGCTCCGCCTCCTGGTAATTTCGCTGTCCAATCTACGGCGTAACGAGGAGAGTTCGTCTCTCTCGTCGCCGAGCCTGCCGATCATTCTCTTGAACGCTTTGTTCTCGGCCCGCACGTCGTTCACATGAATTTTAATCTGCGACAGCACAATTTCCCCCTCTCGGTCTGCTCGAATCCGGAGCGCTTCACTCTCGCTACTAGTATATGGAAAACTATCCACGCCTGAAATAGAATTGCCGCGAAATGTCAGCAAACGACCTCGAAATGGTATTAGACGCTCGAACAAGGCGAATTCGCGTCGCGAAATGTCTATTTCCGGCCTCGAAAAGGTCTTGACAAATAACAAAGGCTGCCTATTAAGCAGCTTCCAATATGGCCCATATGAAGAGCGGCAAACCTTACAAAGTCAATGGATGGGCCAATCCGAGTAAACACAAAAAGAAAGACTGCCGAGATTTTCTCGGTAGTCAGAATGTTTAGTATTTGAACGTAATCAACCCGTGTAATGTATCGGCATGAATGATGGATTCATTCGGTACTGAGCGGCCCCACCTTTTAATTAAAAATTTCTTTAAGCATTTTCTCTGCCATATCCATTATAAATTATCGATCCCTTCCTGAAACATATCTATAACATAATCGTCAAACGTTTCATACCTCACAGACAATTTCTTCCCGCCTCTGTCCCAAGTATAAACTTTTTCGTCACCAATATCGGCTGAATACATACACCTTATAAATTCCCCCGAATCTTCAATCACAATAAGGCCATCACTTAACCCCAATCTTCTCCATCTTTCTGTTGCCTTTACTACTGAAGCACCAAGTTTACCCTGAACCCCTAAGATTTCAACACCACATATCCCGCCAGAACCATAATTTATTACATACCCCCGATACTTTTGAGGGAATTTTAATCCAAGCGCTTTTTCGGCACTCTGAATTTCTTCCTCAGATACCTCTCCAAAGAAGTCTTTCTCTTGGGAATACTCCTCAATCATTTTACTTATTGTTTCGTTCATGCATATTCGCCCCTTTCCCATTATTCATTTGCACGCATTTTCCAGTAATTGCTCCTAAAATTATTATACTGTTTTTCAAGATCAGGATCATTTCTAAAACTATTGCCGTCTTCTACCAATCCATGTAAAGCGGAACTATATTTATCATGCGTTGTTTCGGCAATTTCCACCATTCCGCCAGGCTCTCTTTGAATCAAATGGTGTAATTCTACTCTGCTCTCTTCGCCATCCTTAATAACATAAGGAGCTCTCCCTTTTTCCATGAGTTCTTTATTGCTCATTCCAGCCGCACTCGGATCTTTTGGATTATAATTTTTATCAATCTCGATTTGGTAAACCCTTCTTGACACATCTACTTCTTTACCTGCTACTTTAACAGCGCCTTTTACTTCAACGGCAGTGTATTTATCGGGCAACCACTCAAGATCAATCTTCTCAGAAGATAGTTTTGCGGCTTTTAATTTGGTAGCAGTTTCACCCGTCCCCTCAAGAACCTTCTTCTTCTCTATTTCCGTAAGCAGTTCCTTCTCTTTTCTTAAATACTCATCGAATTTTGAAGATTCTCGGGCGGTTTTACTTCTCTCAATATTCTGAAGTACACGCTTCTTAATCTCCTCATCAGGGTTGTTGGACCTAGGGGGCTTTACTTTCTCTTCTCTCGGCAAATGTAACGAGGTTCCCTCAACTTCCGGTTTCCCTGGGGAACCCGTTTGCCATTTCCCACCCGGAAGCCTGCTTCTCAGGGCATCAGGTACGATCCGTACGCCCGCGGCTTCTTGGACAATCTTCGATCCCTTGACCAGCTTGCCGATCTTATCGACGCCTTTCGTTCCGACGGCTGCGAGCGCGACTTCGCCGATCATCCGTCCGAACCATTTGCCGCGACTCTGAGCGTCTCCGTTCACGACGTCGTTGTTCCACGATTCGGATACCGCGGTCCATATTCCAACGGCCACGTCCACGGGGTGCGTCACGACATACACGAGTCCTTGAATCGTCTGAATCGGATGGGCAATCATGTTAAAGATGCCCTCGACGGTACCGATCACCGCTTCCGCTACCCCTTCCACGAACCCTGTTACTCCGTCCGTCGCCGCGTTGATGGCGCCTCCGATCTTATCCCATATCGACTTTTTCTTCTTTTTCTCGAACGGGTGATCTCTTGCTATATCGTCCGCTTGTATGTAGGCATCCATTCCGTATTCAATAAAATGATACAACGCTTGAAGCCGGGTTTGTACGTCATTGAGTTTTGACCCTGCTTGACTCATCCGCGAGTCGATGTTCCGCCTCCGGGTAATATCGCCGTCCAATCTACGGCGTATCGAAGATAGCTCATCTCTCTCGTCGCCGATCCTCCCGATCATTCTTTTGAACGCCTTGTTCTCGGCCCGCACATCGTTCACGTGTATCTTAATCTGAGACATCCCGAACCCCTCCTTCCGGTATACTCGAATCCAGAGTGCCGATCTCTTATTCTAGTATATGGAAATCCATCCACCTGCGAAATGGGATTGCCGCGAAATGTCAATAAACGACCTCGAAATGGTATAAGAAGCACGAACAAGACGAATTCGCGTCGCGAAATGTCTATTTCCGGCCTCGAAAAGGTCTTGACAAATAACAAAGGCTGTCTTCCAAGTCCGATAGACTTGAAAAGACAGCCTCCATCATTACCACATGTAAAACCGTTACGATTCCCGCTCCAGCCTCAGCAATCGCTCCCGATGACTGGGTATCCCCCACCAAAACCACATAAATTATTTCAGTTTTTCAATTATCCCGCTTACCCCATGCACAATCACACTACTAAGTACATCAGTATAATTTTTATAATCATCTGACTTGGCTATTATGGTATCAAAAACATCTTTCAGCTTGCCATCAATTATTAGTGTAAGCCCTTCTACCTGCTCCTCACTTCCCTGTTTACCGAACATATCCTTCATTATCGTAAAGGTGTCTGAATTATTCATTTTACTCTCCTTATAAAAATTGATTTGTACCTTGGATTATCCAGTAACGATAGACCTCAGGAATGACACCAATAAATTGCCCGTACTTCCCATGCCACCCATCCGGTACATATAGTTCAAAGGATGCAGGCTCAGGATAGTAGGATGTCAATTCCTTTTCATCAAAGTCCACGTATAGGGAAGGTAACATATCTGAAATATGACTATACGTCCTCTGCTCTAACATCTCCCTTAATTCTTCTGTTCTAACCTCGAAGTCACTAAGCTGTAGAAGGAAGTCCTCCGCCGTTTCGTCGCTTACAACTGCAATATTAAATCTGTCAGAGAAATCATCAGGATTAGGAATGTCAAATCCTTTCTCAAGATATGAAGAAATTAGTTTTTTCAAATCTAAAAACCATATCTCCTTATCTGCAACAAACCATCTGAAATGGTTCTTATTTTTAACAAGAACTATTATAGTCTCAGCATACTTCGGCTTCTGATGCACTTTACCTCCTCCTCAGCATTCAAGTCCCTCAATATTCCTATTTTTTAATTTTACCATACTCTTCAAGCCACTGAATCCAAGGGGCAGGGAATTCATATGATGTGCCCGGTGTGCTCGGGTCAACCACTTTTGGTGCTGCCCCCCCTTGATTAAGAGGATTTGAATTGTACTTATACTGTGGAATTGCATTTTCTTTCACAAAATCATCAAACCAATTCGGTACTTCAACTTCAACGATTTCTGCACCGTTACCCCTTTTTTGCTGAAAATACTCGGCATGCTCCCTAGTTCCTGCACTTACATTCAAATTCGCATCTTTGTTCGGTATTACCATTTTTCCATTTGCATCAACCTGTATTCTGACTTGGCTAGCATTTGGCATTTCGCCACCTTGAACCCTATAGTACGAAACAGTTTCACCCGTCCCCTCAAGAACCTTCTTCTTCTCTATTTCCGTAAGCAGTTCCTTCTCTTTTCTTAAATACTCATCGAATTTTGAAGATTCTCGGGCGGTTTTACTTCTCTCAATATTCTGAAGTACACGCTTCTTAATCTCCTCATCAGGGTTGTTGGACCTAGGGGGCTTTACTTTCTCTTCTCTCGGCAAATGTAACGAGGTTCCCTCAACTTCCGGTTTCCCTGGGGAACCCGTTTGCCATTTCCCACCCGGAAGCCTGCTTCTCAGGGCATCAGGTACGATCCGTACGCCCGCGGCTTCTTGGACAATCTTCGATCCCTTGGCCAGCTTGCCGATCTTATCGACGCCTTTCGTTCCGACGGCTGCGAGCGCGACTTCGCCGATCATCCGCCCGAACCATTTGCCGCGGCTCTGAGCGTCTCCGTTGACGACGTCGTTGTTCCACGATTCGGATACGGCGGTCCAAATGCCAACGGCCACGTCCACGGGATGCGTCACGACATACACGAGTCCTTGAATCGTCTGAATCGGATGGGCAATCATGTTAAAGATGCCCTCGACGGTACCGATCACCGCGTCCGCTACGCCTTCCACGAACCCCGCTACGCCGTCCGCCGCCGCGTTGATGGCGCCACCGATTTTATCCCATATCGATTTTTTCTTCTTTTTCTCGAACGGGTGATCTCTTGCTATATCGTCCGCTTGTATGTAGGCATCCATTCCGTATTCAATAAAATGATACAACGCTTGAAGCCGGGTTTGTACGTCATTGAGTTTTGACCCTGCTTGACTCATCCGCGAGTCGATGTTCCGCCTCCGGGTAATATCGCCGTCCAATCTACGGCGTATCGAAGATAGCTCATCTCTCTCGTCGCCGATCCTCCCGATCATTCTTTTGAACGCCTTGTTCTCGGCCCGCACATCGTTCACGTGTATCTTAATCTGAGACATCCCGAACCCCTCCTTCCGGTATACTCGAATCCAGAGTGCCGATCTCTTATTCTAGTATATGGAAATCCATCCACCTGCGAAATGGGATTGCCGCGAAATGTCAATAAACGACCTCGAAATGGTATAAGAAGCACGAACACGGCAAAATCGCGTCGCGAAATGTCTGTTTTCGGCTTCGAAAAGTACTTGACAAATAGCAAAAGCTGCCTATTAAGCAGCTTCCAACATTGCCCAAATGAAGAGCGGCAAACCTTACAAAATCAATGGATGGGCCTATCCGAGTAAACACAAAAAGAAAGACTGCCGAGATTTTCTCGGCAGTCTTGGGTGAGCCGCATCGGCTCACCCGTTTCGTTGCGCACTCGTTATCCGTGCGCTTCCTTCAACTGTACCGTCGTAAAGTCCGTTCGATAATAACGTATCATCACCGCAAGTCCGAGAACGACCAAATAGGAGTAGAGCGCGTACCATGCCCCCATGCTTCCCCATTCGAACACGCTGACGAACAAATACGTAACGGGAACGAACATGAACAAACTGAGGATTAACGACGCTCGCATCAGGAACGTCGTGTCCCCGATTCCTCTCAAGCCGCCGGCATAGAAGTTATAGAATCCGTCGAAGATTTGCAAGTAGGCCGACGCCCGGATCAGCTCTGCCGCCAATTCGTATACTTCGGGATCTTGACTGTACAATCTCGCGATCGATTCCGCCCATATCAGCTCCGCCGTTCCGAGTAGGAACAGGAAGATCGCGCCGAGCACAGCCGTATGCGTGCCCATGATTTTCGCCAGCTTCGGATTACCTTGGCCGAGCTGTTGGCCGATCAGAATCGTCGCGGTCGAGCCGAACGCGAACGCAGGCATGAACCCGAAGGACATGACGTTAAGCGCGATCTCGTTCGCTGCCGTGGCCACTTCGCCGAGCGTCAATACGAATATCGTGAAGATGTACATGGATATGCTCATGGAAAATTCTTGCAGACCCAACTTGCCGCTCTCCTGAGAAATCAAGCGGAGTTCCTTCCAATCCGGCTGCGGTATGCTGCGCGTCCGGAACTTACGGTTCATCGGCCCCCAGAATACGATGAGACAGATTGCCAATTGAACCGCCTCGCCGATGAGAAGCGCGTATCCGGCCCCGACGAGTCCGAGGTTCGGCAATCCCCAATGACCGTAAGTCATTCCATAGGTTAACCCCACCATCAGCGCGTTCGACAGGATCGAGACGATCATCGACGTTCTCGTATCCCCGACGCCTCTGAAAAACCCATGGAACACGAAGCTGATAATGCCGAACGCCATCGCATAGAACCTCAGCTCCACGTACTCGGTGCCTTCGGCAAGGAAATTAGGCGATGCGCCCGTCAGCTTCAGTACGGTATCGCTAGCCAGCCAGCCGGCAAGCGTAATCAATACGCCAACCCCGACACTGACCACGAGCGCCAAGTACGTTCGTTGCATCCCTTTGCGCATCTCTCCCGCGCCGAAATTTTGCGCGACCAAGTAGTTGACGGAATGTCCGATTCCGGAGAAAATGGCGAATACGTTGTACATGATAATATTCGTAACGCCTACGATCGCAATGGCCAGAAAGCCTAAGTCGCCGACGATAATCAGATTAATCGATCCCGTAACCGTCTGCGTCGCGAACGAGAATAGCGATGGAAGCGCCAGCCATAGTATCGCGTACCAGGTTTTGAATAGTTTCATCTTGTTGTATGTTCCTCCGCGAAGTTGATTCCCTCATTCTCGCAAGGCAACGGCCGTTCTGTCAATGCGGCTTCGAGGCTATGTTGTATCCAATATTGTCCTGCTCTAGCCTAACTTTACCGCCTCGACCCGGATTCTTCTATATCCCGCCGTCCATTGCCCGGCTTTATAAGCAACAGGGTTAAGCCGTTCGCAGGCTTCCTCGAACCACGCTTCCGATTCCGCAGCCGAAGCATTCGGCACCATCGCGTGTCCGAACATCCGCAGCCAGCCCATCATTCCTTGCTCCCCATCCTCCAGCGGTGTCGGCCGGTCGAACAGCATTGCCTTCCGCACCTCGAAGCCTTCTTGTTCCAGCACAGACGCATATTCCCCCAACTTCGGAAAATACCACGGCATGACGAACGCATCCATACGCCCTTGCGCTTCCAACGTCTCTCGCATCGCCCGAACGATATCGCGTACGTTGCCGTACCCGCCGAACTCCGCGACGAACCTGCCGCCGATTCTGAGGCTGCTTGCTATCGTCGTCGCAACAGCTCTTGCATCTTTCATCCAATGCAGCGCCGCGTTGCTGAACGCCGCATCGAATAGCCGTGGCGAACGCCATGTCGTGCCATCCCCGCATTCGAAACCGATATTCGGATATTTCACCCGCGCCCGTTCGACCATTTCCGGGGAAATATCAACGCCGAGCACCTCGGCTCCGCTCTCCGCGATCCGGGCCGCAAGATCCCCCGTACCGCAGCCGAAGTCTATCATGCTTTCGCCAGCCTGCGGTCGCAGCCACTCAAGCAAGCTTAATCCGTATTCGGAAACAAACCCCATCGAACCGTCGTATTTTGCTGCTTCCCAGTGAACTTTCTGCTCCATAACTGTTCATCTCCAATCGGTAAAATTATGCTAATCCCGTTATATCACCAATACATTTATTGTTGAAATATATTAAATCTATATACGCAATAGTTTTTGTCTATAAAATGATATAAAAACAACCAAGCCTTTCAGCTTGGTTGCCAGCCGTTACTTGTTCCAGAACAACGACGGTTTCGGGACTGTCTTGTATGTAGGTTGTTCCTCTTTGACTAAGTGCTCCACCTTGCTGATATTCGCTTCGGAGACGGTAGCGAACTTGCTGTCTTTGCTGTGCGGCGATTCGAAATAAACCTTGCGGGCTTTCTTGTCGAACTCTTTCACATGGTTCAAGTTCACCAGATTCGTCCGGTCTAACCGTTCGAATCCTTGATCTTTCAGTATGACTAGAAGCTCTTCCAGAGTGGTGGGATAGTAATACAGTTCGTCCTTCGTATGAAACTCCGGACCGTCAGCCGTCGGTTTGATCGCGATGATTTCGTCGACTGTAACTACACAGGGATTTCCTTCGCGATCCAACAATCGGATGTGTTCTGTCATATATTACCCCCCTATTTCTTACTTTGTAGTTCGGATGGAACTTTGGGACGATGAATGATCCATGCACATGCCGTACTTACAAACATAACTGCAGTCACCGCTAGTAGTTTAGAGATGACCGAAACCAATACTTTACCTGGATTTTTCATTGTTTCTCACCTCCTGGTAAAAGGTACTAGTGTAACCGCTTGTATTGTAAATGCGATGGTAACAATAGACGAAAGAAACATGAAGTTTATTGCCACAAGTAACACACTAGCCAGTTTGAATAGGAGAAAGTACTTTTCAGGTAAACGGATATGTTCCCTAATATCAGAAGGAGCAAATATACATACGATAATGAGACTTATGCAATTAAGAACCATCAGTGTCATATCGTCGAAATTAAGTAAAGGGATCACGATGAATATTCCTGCAGAGGAAAGAAAGCAAAGGAGTGCACTATTAAAATGATGGCCGCCAGACACAAACCGTAATCCCATGAATGAAATGACAGCAATCACTGTCTCCCAAGGTTTACCTAGAAATACACCGACTATAAAGGCTGTTATAATAGCCAAAGTATTCTGGAGAAGACCTTGAAGTGCAAAACTCATAACTTCAACGCTTGTAGTCTGTTCGGGGTTTACTTGTTTCATTTTCAAAGCCAGACGATTAGAAAGGGCTTCAATCAATGACCTCATCCTTTCTTAAAGAAAGGTAGAACAATGAAATAAGAATGATCAATAGGATTGAAGCTATCAACAGATATGGAGGATTTTCAAGTTCAATCATAATTATACTCGATACGACCGTGATGATAAACGCTAATATAACAAAACTAATGTATATAACATTTTTCCCAACAAACGTTTTTTTCGAAAATCGACTTCTAGCTTCTATGAAACTAAATCCACCCTTTAAATAATAAATTACATAGCTGGATAATAGCAGGATGCAACTCGAAATGAATTGAAGTACATCACCTTCATACGTTGCAGGTTTCAAGTCCCCTTGTAAAAATTGAATATGTCTTGCAACTGCAACAATACAGGTTTGGGCCACTCCAAGCACGATGTACCCCACGAAGTACATTAATAAAGCATTGAAAATAGTTACTTTCATTACCATACGTATATATAAAAGAACAATGATAAATTGAACCAAAGGCAATACTCCGTTTAAATCGGAACTCGTAAAAGAATATGAAACGAAAGAGAGCAATAAAGCAATCATGCCGATTTGAGTAATGTTCTCTTTAATAGAGAAACGGAATTGAACAAAAATAAACACAAATAACGATAAATATTCCAAAAAAGAAAAAGTGATATATTCAAGCAAACTCATGGGTGTATCTCCCTTTTAAAGACCTATCATTAGTTTTATCATGTCTATTTTACCATAAATCACTTAAATTTTATTAAAACTTATCGATTATTCTACTATATATCTATAGTATATAAGTAATAAATTCAAATCCACAGTCAGCATTTTCCTAACCATGATTACATAAACTCGCTCGGAAGCGATCCGTTCTACGCAAGCGGTTTACGTCGACGACATTCAACATATGTTCACGTCCGACCGCGGGCAGCCGCACGATTTCCTGAACCATGTGCTAGTCATCCATTCGATGGCGCAAATGGGCAAGTACGATCAGTTGCGATCCTACACCGCAAATCTCGTACAAGAGACTCGCGAGATAACGCGAATGACGACTTTCACGGTTCGACTGCCTTGCGAGGAAAGCCGAAGCTTTGAACACCTGCTTAGTTTTTCGAAGAATTAGAGCTGCAGCACGAACGATTTGTCTTCGCGGGCGTTATATTAGTGAGCTTACTTGAGCCCGCATCATAAGGAGACGGTTTATATGGATACTCTACTTGACGCCTTAAGACTGCACGTTCTCTTTTCATTACCGCAAACGTTCGTTGTTTTGTTATTCGTATTCTCGCTCTTGCGTCCGCAACCGAATAAGTTAATCGCGAGACTAGTCTTCTTGACGGTTGCCCATTCTCTATATACCGATATTATGCTCTTCTATATCCCCCCTCTTCTTAAAATCATCAATAATTTGTTCGCGATGATCCTGCTTATTATTCTGATATTCAAGGATCTATCTCTGCGCACGAGGTTGTTCTTATTCATCGGAAGCACCCTCCTCAGTATGTTGATGGATATCATCATCACCACCATCGCAACCGCAATAGGCGTAGAAGAAATCGAATCCTTGCTTCGTCAGAATTTGTCTATACTCATTTCTATACTTTATCCCATCCTCACTATAATTCTTATCTTAGCTTGGTTCGTGAGAAAGAGATTTTCTCTCTCTACTTTTAAATGGTTAACCATCGGCTTCAATCAAAACAAGACGCTGCTCAAAATCATCGCGCTCATCGTGATCCAGCTTGTCTCTCTAGGAACCATTTACACCGTAAAGTTCGCATCCGACGCCAACAATCAATTGGTTACGACGATCCTTATCTACTTCACCATTATCGTCAGCCTAACCGCGCTCGTCTTCATGCTCCGCATGTTGACGCAGACGCGCGCGGACGCGATCCGTTCGACCCAGGAAGTGTATTTGGACGACATTAACAACATGTTCGCGTCCGTACGAGGTCAACGCCATGATTTCTTGAATCATGTACAGGTCATCCACGCGATGGCGCAAATGGGCAAATTCGAACAGTTGCAGACGTATACGGCGACGCTTGTCCAAGAAACCAGCGAAGTCAACGATATTATGAACCACACCGTTCCCGCTCTTGCCGCTTTCGCCAAGGCGAAGACGACGATGGCGCTCGGATACGGCATCGCATTCACCTGCGATCTGCCGAGGAAGTGGGACGTGCCGGATACCGCGATCAATATGCTCGACATGATCAAAATCATTGGAAATCTCGTGGATAACGGATTCGATGCGACGATGATGATGCCGGCAGGAAAGCGATCCGTTCACGTATCGATCTTCTACGATAATAACGAGGTACGGATCACGATAACGAACAGCGGCCCGCCTATCGACGACGAGACGCGCAGCCGTATTTTCCAAGCCGGTTACAGCACCAAAGGCGAAGGACACTCCGGTCTCGGGCTTGCGATCGTGCAGGAGAGAGTCCGTCATTATCGCGGGCAGCTTGACGTCCGATCCGATCCGGATAACGGTACGACCGCCTTCGAGGTCCGCCTTCCTTTCGCCGAACGAATGGCGATCTAACCTGCAATTCCCTCCGATGCCAAAATGTTTGCCTTTACGTAAACCCTATCTCTCTTGGAAACTAAGATAAGCTAGCTACTTAGTAGATTCGCAGCTTTCGCGGGACGACGCGGGGCTGCGAGAACCGAAGGAGAGATTGCGTTGAAACACGTCGCCCTCAGAGCCATCCTCATCGCGCTGATCGTAACCGCAACCATCTACGTCATCTTGCCGCCTCCAAGCCATGCGGAAAAATCCGTTCAGGTCACCTACAACGGCGGTCGCATCGATTTCTCCGAAAGCCCTTTCATAAGCAACGGCAATACCTACATACAAGTACGTCCTTTCGCCCAGACGCTAGGCTTCCGCATCGATTGGCTGGATCGTACCCGCCTTAGCCTGACGAAGCCGGGTACGACGATCGTGATGGAAGTCGGTCGTACGACAGCCGCCGTGAACGGAGTGAAGACCACGATCTCTCCCGTTCCGAAGAAGGTCGGCCCGACTTTATTCGTTCCGTTGCGCGCAATCGCGGAGAAGATGAATTTCGCCGTATCTTGGGAGCAAGCCGTGAATACGGTCAGCATCACGAACCGGACGCCGCCTAACGCTCCGCCGAGCACACCGGCAGCCCGATCTTATAAAGTGATCGCCTATTACCCGTCATGGGGACTTTACTTGCAAGAGCCGCTGTCCGAACAGCCGGTATCGCAACTGACGCACGTCAACTACGCTTTCGCCAACGTGAGCGACGGCCAAGTCGTTCTCGGAGATCCGGACGCCGATCTTCAGAATTTCAAGCATCTGAGGCAGCTTAAAGCCGCGAATCCGAAGCTTCGCGCCCTGATCAGCGTAGGAGGCTGGACTTGGTCGGGACAGTTCTCCGACGCGGCGCTGACTAGCGCGTCCAGGCAGACATTCGCGGCAAGCGCCGTCGCGTTCATGAAGCAACACGGCTTCGACGGCGTTGATATCGATTGGGAGTATCCCGTTCAGGGAGGACTTGCCGGCAACAAGGAACGTCCCGAGGACAAGCGCAACTTTACGCTGCTGCTGCAAGAGATCCGTCAACAGCTGGATTCCGCGGAGAAGAACGACGGCCGCGATTACTTGCTGACGATCGCCGGAGGCGCATTCCCCGGTTTCTTGAACAACGTCGAAATTTCGTCTATCGCGGCTGCCGTCGATTGGATCAACCTTATGACTTACGACTACCATGGACCTTGGGACGATTCGAGCAATCATAACGCTCCTCTATACGCGGATAGCCAAGACCCGAGCCGCGCGAACAAGAGCAACAACATCGACGCGGTCGTGGATCAATATTTGAAGAACGGCGTACCCGCGGGCAAACTCGTGCTCGGCGTGCCGTTCTACGGACGAAGCTGGACTTCTTGCGGCGCCGATAACCAAGGGCTCTATCAAGACTGCGACGGACCGACGCGCAAGATGTACAGCTACGAACAAATCATGGAGCAAGGCTGGATCAACGCGAACGGTTTCGTGCGCTACTGGAACAGCGAAGCGAAAGTGCCCTATCTGTACAAAAAAACGACCGGCACCTTCGTCTCCTACGAAGATGCCGAATCGATCGGATACAAGACGAGCTATGTGAAATCCCGCGGTTTAGGCGGCGCGATGATCTGGGAGATCACGCAAGACGACGAAAGCGATACGCTTCTGAACAAACTCGCGGGCGATTTGAACCGATCGTAACGAGTCTGCCTGATCGCCAGTCTACCGGTTCAGCAAGCTGCCCACGTACCGCATCAGTTCGTTGGAGCAAACCGGACAGTAACCGTGCTCGTCGATCAGCCGCTTGGATACCTCGTTAATCCGCTTCAGTTGGTTCTCGTCCGGCGTCTTCGTCGAAGTCGTGATTTTCACGATATCCTTCAAGTCGGTGAACAGCTTCTTCTCGATCGCCTCTCGCAGGCGGTCATGCGTGCTGTAGTCGAACTTCTTGCCTTTGCGGGAATAGGCGGAGATCCGGATTAGAATCTCTTCGCGGAACGCCTTCTTGGCGTTCTCCGAGATGCCGATCTGCTCCTCGATCGAGCGCATGAGCCTCTCGTCCGGATCCATCTCCTCGCCGGTCAGCGGGTCCTTGATCTTCGACCAGTTGCAGTACGATTCGATGTTGTCGAGGTAGTTCTCGAACAGCGTGCGAGCAGACTCCTCGAACGAGTAGACGAACGCCTTCTGCACTTCCTTCTTGGCGAGATTGTCGTACTCCTTGCGTGCGACGGAGATGAAATTGAGATACTTCTCCCGTTCATCCTTCGTAATCGACGGGTGCTGGTCGAGTCCGTCCTTCATCGCCCGCAGCACGTCAAGCGCATTGATGCATGGCAGATCGTGCTTGATCAAAGCGCTGGAAATCCGGTTGATGACGTAGCGAGGGTCGATTCCGGACATCCCTTCGTCGGAGTACTCGTTCTGCATCTCCTTCAAATCCGCCTCTTTGTAGCCTTCCACTTCTTCCCCGTCGTACATCCGCATTTTTTTGACGAGATCCATTCCCTGCTTTTTCGATTCCTTGAGCCTCGAGAGAATGGAAAAGATCGCGGCGGATCGCAGCGCGTGAGGGGCGATGTGAATATGTCTCATGTCCGATTGCGCGATCAGCTTGGCGTATATTTTCTCTTCCGCCGACACTTTAAGGTTGTACGGAATGGGCATGACGATCATCCGCGACTGAAGCGCTTCGTTCTTCTTGTTGGCGATGAACGCTTTGTATTCCGATTCGTTCGTGTGCGCGACGATGAGTTCGTCGGCGCTGATCAGCGCGAACCGGCCCGCCTTGAAGTTGCCCTCTTGCGTAAGGGACAGCAAATTCCATAGAAATTTCTCGTCGCACTTGAGCATCTCCTGGAATTCCATCAGCCCGCGGTTCGCTTTGTTCAATTCCCCGTCGAAACGGTACGCCCGAGGGTCCGATTCCGAACCGTATTCGGTAATCGTCGAGAAGTCGATGCTCCCCGTCAAATCCGCGATATCCTGCGACTTCGGATCGGACGGGCTGAACGTGCCGATGCCGACCCGGTTTTCCTCCGAGATCAATACCCGCTCCACGTCTACGCGCTCGATTTCGCCCTCGTATTCGGTTCTGAGACGCATCTGGCAAGAAGGGCACAAGTTGCCTTCGATGCGCACGCCCAGCTCCCGCTCCACATCGTCCCGCAGCTCGGAAGGAATGAGATGCAGCGGGTCCTCGTGCATCGGGCAGCCTTTAATCGCGTACACGGCTCCGCGGTCCGTTCGGGAGTAGCTCTCCAGTCCTTTCTTGAGCAGCGTCACGATCGTCGACTTCCCTCCGCTCACCGGGCCCATGAGAAGCAATATCCGTTTGCGAACGTCGAGCCTGCGCGCCGAGGAATGGAAATACTCCTCCACGAGCTTCTCCATTGTCCGGTCCAAGCCGAAGATCTCCGATTCGAAAAACTTATATCTTTTGTTCCCGCCCTTCTCCTCTACCCCTTGGGAGACGATCATGTCGTATACCCTAGCGTGAGCGGTCATCGCGGGCGTGCTATCGCGCCGCAGCAGCTCGATATAATCCCGGAACGTCCCCGACCAGTTCAGCTTCTCACTCTCGGCCCGATACTCCGCAATCCGCTTGAAGATGTCCATGCCGCTTCCTCCTCGCTCTCTTTCTCTACTCGTCACCCGAACGTATTACATACCTATGCGGCAAGGCGGACGAATTTGACCTGACATTGTGAGGACACGACATCAATTCCTAGAGAACGACTTGTCTTTCGGAAAGCCGGCGTATGTTATAATGGCGATATTCTTGCGCATCGAGGGTGAGTTAGTTCGAGCCCGACGAAGATCCCATTGTTACGAGGGTGAGTTAGTTCGAGCCCGACGAAGATCCCATTGTTACGAGGGTGAGTTAGTTCGAGCCCGACGAAGATCCCATTGTTACGAGGGTGAGTTAGTTCGAGCCCGACGAAGATCCCATTGTTACGAGGGTGAGTTAGTTCGAGCCCGACGAAGATCCCATTGTTACGAGGAGGTGCTTGACTTGGCCGTCAAGCATGAGACCGAGCTCTATCCGCCGATCAAGGCTTTTTTCTCCGGACGCGGATTCGAAGTCAAAGCAGAAGTCAGAGACTGCGATCTGGTCGCCTACCATCCCGGGCAACAAGATCCGACGATCGTCGAGATGAAGCGGATTTTTACGCTGCCGCTATTGCTTCAAGGCATAGATAGACAAAAAACCGGCGCTGCCGTATGGCTCGCCGTCGAGCGGAACCGAACGAAGAAAGGCGCGCATAACCAGCGGTTCGGAGAGATTACGACCCTATGCCGCAGGCTTCAGCTAGGTTTCATAACCGTTACGTTCTACAAAACGAAAGCGCCCGTCATCGAAGTGTGGTGCGAACCCGGCACTCCGTATGCATCCGAGCGAATTCGCATCCAGAACCCGGCAAGCGAAACCGCCGCCGAGTCGAAGGAAGCCTACGCGCTGGCCGCGGCCGCCGGCGGACGCAGGAAAGGAGCGGCTCGGCTGCTCAAGGAGTTCTCCGCCAGAAGCGGCGATTACAACGTCGGAGGCAGCACGAAGCGCAAGCTCGTGACCGCATATCGCGAGCGGGCGATCCAATGCGCGATGGCGCTGGCCGTCCACGGTCCTTCGGCGCCGAAGCAAGTGAAGGCGTGGACCGGTTGCCCGGACGCCGGCCCCATGCTGCGCACGAACTATTACGGATGGTTCAGAAGGCTTGGCGTAGGCCGATACGAGCTATCCCCAGCGGGGCACGAAGCGTTAAAGCAATACGCCGAGGTCGTAGCGGCGTGGTCAAGCAAATTCGCGTGGACGACCGCGACGGAGACGGCGGCGGCGGATGCGAACGGAGGCGTTCAAAATGAGTGAAGCGGAACTCGGTCCGATCGAACAATACGAGACATTACCGGCGGAAGTCACCATCGATCATTCGCCGTATTGGCTCGTGCGGTGCGGGGACGGCGAATATCGGCTCCTCAGCGGATTATGCCCCCACGCGGGAGGAGAAGTCCGGCCGATGAACGACGTGCTCTTCTGCCCGCTACACTTCTGGACGTTCGACGCGAAGACCGGCGCATGCTTGAATATGCCGGACGAACGGCTGATGCAACGTCAGGTTGTCGTTCGTGACGGCAGGCTGTACGCCGTAGGAGCGGACGAGTAACCGATTAGCCGATCGACCACCTGCCCGTGAACTCTTCGATGCTCTCGGCGAGACGCGATACGCCTTGCCTAAGCTGCCTCTCGTCCGCGAAAGCGAAGGTGAGTCTAAGCGTATTGCACTGCGGGTCTTTCGCATAGAAAGGACCGCCCGGCTGGAAGATGAGCCCTTTGAGCCAAGCGCCCTTCAGCAGCGTCTCGCCGTCTAATCCAACCGGCAGCGTAACCCATAAGTGCATGCCCCCTTTGGGCGTTACCCAGCTCAGGTCGGGCAGCCGTTTGTGCGCCAGCAGATCGGTGATCTGCTTCATCCGCATCCCGCACTGCACCTTGAACATATCGATTAACGGCGCGAGCGGATGCTCCTCGATCAGATCCGATAGCGCCTGTTGTTCGATCTCGCTGACCGGCGGCTCTTTGACGGGAGGCTGGTCCCCTGTCGCATCCAGCCTCAGCGGGTCGGCGTTGCCCGCGATCCAACCGATTCGCAAGCCCGAGATCAACCCCGGCGGCAATTGACCGATCGACAAGCACCCCGTATCGACGCGTCTTTGCAGCTCCGGGTCTTCCCCCTCGTACTGCAGCATTTCCTGCCGGTCATCCGTAACGAGCAGCACCCCCGCCTCTTGGCACCGGAAGCGAACCGCTTGTTTGCGCTCCTCGCTCCAGCTCCCCCCTTCCGGGTCCGTGCACGTCCAACCGACATACACCAGCTTCGGCCGATAACGATACAGCGCCATCGTAAGCGCCTCCGGGTCCATCCCGTTCCGATCACCGGCGATCGCCAGCGGCTGCAACCCCGCGCGTCTGAACGTCTGCAGCGCCGATCTCGACGTCAAGCGCTCGACTAAGACGACGTCGCCCTGCTTCGCCGTCCTCTCCACGATCCAAGCGAGCGCGCCGTCCGCGCCAGGCGTCACCGTAAGCAGCCTGCCGTTGCCTCCCGTCTTGCCTTTCAGCAGCCCTTGGGCCAGCTGCTCGCGCAGCTTCTGCGTGCCATGCGCCTCGCGACGACTCGCTAAGCCTTCGAGCGCGACAGCCTGCGCCGTCTTCGTTGCCGCCCTCGCCAGTCTCTCGTCCCAATCGGAACCCGCGATCAAGCCTTCCTTGGGCCAGCCACCCATCCAGTTAATGACCTGGTTCAGAGCGTTTCCCTCCCCTAACGTTGCCTACTCTCGGTACATCTATATGCGAACCGATGCCGTTCCATAGCCGCATGCAAGTTGCAAATTGTTCACACATTTTAGCGTTTTCTTTTTGGATGTCGTTGGTTATAATAGAAGGAGTCAATCGGAGGTGTAGGACATGTTTCTTGCGGAGACGGCTGCCAAAGCAGCGGAAGAAGCGAATCAGATTTTTGGAATGTCCAATAAGTTCTGGGTCGTCATCATCGTCTTTGTGCTCTTCATCGGCGCAATTCTGACGGCATCTTATAACGACGATAAAACGAGCGGGCTCTAATCGATCGCCCCGAAGCCGGATTCTTCCATGCGGAAGAGCCGGCTTTTTTCATGCCCGCAATGGTTAGAACATATCCCGCTAAAGGTGCTAGGATCGCCGAATAACAACCATTAGCAGTTAATTCTCTAATTTCCCCGATATAAATCAAAAATAACAACCATTCTCACTTATTCGAGGAGATTTCGGCCGCCTGGCACGAATGCGCTCAAATAAGTATCGATTGGTTGTTATTCCTCGAGTTGGTCGGATAGACGCCATTATAGCTGTCGATATATCGTTATTTAATCGCTCTTTTTATCGGTATCCCCTTCGCTCAGGTCATCTCCATCTCCTCTCTATCTCCATCTCCATCTCCTCTCTATCCCATCCCACTCCACCCCATCCCATCCCCATTTTCCGAATTTCCAATCTTACCGGCAACAAAAAAACCGTCCATGGATTGGACGGTTTTTTTGCTCTCGCGGCTATGCTTACAGCCCGTGCATGTCCTTCAGGCAGGAAGCGCAGACGTAACGCTCTTTGAACTCTCCTACGCCCTCCATCGAAGAACAGAACACGCAACGAGGCCGATAACGTTCAAGAATAATATGATCGCCTTGAACCAAAATTTCTACGGGATCTCCTTCGTTCATCTGATACCGTTTACGGAGAGATTTAGGCAACACAATACGTCCCAATTGGTCTACTTTACGAACAACGCCAGCCGGTTTCAAAGCATTTCCTCCATTCAAGTGTCAAATCTAGTTAGTTACTGAAACACTTTTGCCACCCTATAGCGTTCGATATCGACAATTGATCTCCTGCAATAATAATTATTTACTTAGAATAATGCAAAACAGGTAAAAATAAATCGAAATAGACAGAAAATTGCCGCGCATCCACTACAGATATATCCGACCGGAATTTAGGGATATAACCAAATTGTTCAAACTGGAAAATCGTTCTGCCGAAGCGCTTCGTAGATGACAATCGCAGCGGAATTCGCCAGGTTAAGCGAGCGGACCTTGTCCGTCATCGGAATCCGCATGCCCGTCTCCGAATGCGCGTCCAGCAGCTCTTGCGGAAGCCCCTTCGTCTCGCGGCCGAATACGAACAAGTCCCCGTCCTTGAACGAGAAATCGCTGTAGCGTTTCGTCACCCTCGTGCTCGCGAAAAAGAACCGCCCTTCCGGGAATGCGGCCTTCACCTCTTCGAAGGAGTCATAGTAGGTAATGTTAACGGCGTACCAATAATCCAGTCCCGCGCGCTTCAGCGTCTTGTCGTCGGTATCGAAACCAAGCGGACGCACGAGATGAAGATGAGTGCCGGTTGCCGCGCACGTACGCGCGATGTTGCCCGTATTCGCCGGAATTTCCGGATTGACGAGCACGATATGGAAAGCCATAAAGCTGATCCTCCTTGCCGATGTTTCCACACACAAAAAAAAGCATACAGCGGTACAATTGTACCGCTAGTATGCTTTATCGTCTAGCTTAGCCGTTGCGTTGCCTAAATTCTTTCATAAACTCGGCCAGAGCCCGTACGCTTTCGATCGGTACCGCGTTGTAGATGGAAGCGCGCAAGCCGCCTACGCTGCGATGGCCTTTCAGGCCGACGAACCCTTGCTGCTCCGATTCTTTGGCGAACTGCTTCTCGAGCTCTTCTGAACCGAGGCGGAACGTTACGTTCATAATCGAACGGCTTCCTTGCATCGCGCATCCGCGGTAGAAGCCGTCGGAGCCGTCGATCAAGTTGTACAGCAGGTTGGCTTTCTCGGTGTTGAGCTTCTGTATCGCTGCTGCGCCGCCTTGCGATTTCACCCATCTCAACACTTCGCCTACCATGTAGATCGCGAAAGTCGGAGGCGTGTTGTACAAGGAATCGGCTTTCGCATGCGTCTCGTAACGGAGCATCGTCGGCACGCCGGCGATTTCCGGTTTACGGATGAGATCCTCGCGGATAATAACGATCGTAACGCCGGAAGGACCGAGGTTCTTCTGCGCTCCGGCATAGATCAAGCCGAATTTGGATACGTCGACCGGACGGCACAGGATGTCGCTGGACATGTCGCCGACGAGCGGAACGGAACCCGTATCCGGATATTCGGCCCATTGCGTGCCTTCGATCGTCTCGTTCGATGTCAGATGAAGATAGGCAGCGTCGGAAGCGTAGTTCAGCTCGCTAAACGCCGGAATGCGCATGAATTTGTCCGCTTCCGAAGATGCCGCGATCGCGGTCTCTCCGAACAGTTTCGCTTCTTGGATCGCTTTCGTCGCCCAACTGCCCGTGGATACGTAAGCGGCCGTCTGGCCCGGACGAAGCAGATTCATGGGAACCATGGCGAATTGCGTGCTTGCTCCGCCTTGGATGAAGAGCACTTTATAGCCGCTTGGGATGCCGAGCAGCTCGCGAAGCAACGAATCCGCTTCGTAGTGGACTTTCTCGTAGATGGCGCCGCGGTGCGACATCTCCATCAGGGACATTCCGCTATTCTCGTATTCAACGAATTGTTCTTGCGCGGTCTTCAGCACGTCAAGCGGCAACGCCGCAGGGCCGGCATTGAAGTTATAGGCACGATTAGCCATCTTTCTTGTTCCCACCTTGTCTAGAATTAGGATAGGCTAATCATAACAAAGCTTTCATGCGCAGAGCAACTAGAAACTGCAATTTTTGTGCGTCAAATTCATGAAATTCCGAACGAAAATGGGTGGATATATGAAGAATTTTCGTCTTTTCCTCGGTCTACAACTATCTCCGCCAGCCAAAGCCTACTTAGGCTGCCGAATGTCCGCGATGGCCCGGGAACTGCCGTTCCGCCAATGGACGCATAGCGAGGATCTGCATGTAACGCTGCACTTCCTCGGCGATACGCCCGCCTCGCGGCTCGCCGCGCTCGGCGACGCGGCAGCGGCCGCGGCTGCGCGCGCGGCGCCGTTCACGCTGGCGCTGACGAACGCGGGAACCTTCGGTTCCCCGTCGGCGCCGCGCGTGCTGTGGTGCGGCGTGGCGGAGCCGGCGGCCGCGCCGGGGGCTCTCGCCGAGCTGCACGCAGCGCTCGGCGAGAGCTTGAACGCCTCCGGCTTCGCCACGGAGGCGAGGCCTTTCCGCGCGCACGCTACGCTCGCGCGCGGTTGGTCCGGCGCCGCCGGAGCCGCAGGCGATCCGGCGGCGGCCATCGCGGCGGCGTGGCAGGCTGCGCCATGCGACGCGCCGCACGCGGCCGCAGCGTGGACGGCGGATGCCGTCACGCTGTTTCGCACGCACCTCGGCCGGCGGCCGAGCTACGAGGTGCTGGCAATCTTCCCGTTCGGCGGCGGCAAGGAGCTTGCTCTGCAGTAAATACCAGCACAAGTACAGGTACTTGCCAGCCGACCTCGATAGACAAAGGGAATACCTGCTATCATGCAGGTATTCTCTTACCATTCGCTCTAACGAAACGATCCGCGTCGATTTAACTGCACCTCTGCAGCTTGCCGCCGTATCTATAGCATCACACCTATGTTTACTGCACTTTTGCAGCTATCCGATATCCGAGACACTATCCGATACCCGAGACACTAACCAATACCCGAGACACTATCCGATATCCGAGACACTATCCGATACCCGAGACACTATCCGATATCCGAGACACTAACCAATATCCGACTTTGCACGACAACAGAAAGAAGCTCCCCTTGCGGGGAGCTTCGCGCATAAGTCCTATGATTAGCAGTCGAAGTACAGGCTGTACTCGTGAGGGTGAATGCGGATGTTAACGGCTTTCGCTTCAGCGCGTTTCACGGCAACATAGTTCTCGATGAACGACTTCGTGAATACGCCGCCTTCCGTCAAGAAATCGGAGTCGGCTTCCAGAGCGTCGAGCGCTTCGTCGAGCGAGCCAGGTACGCTGCGGATTTCTTTCTTCTGATCGTCGGAAAGCTCGTAGATGTTCGTATCGAACGGTCCATAGCCAAGAGCGGTTGGATCGATTTTGCGTTTGATGCCGTCCAGACCTGCCATCAGCATAGCTGCGAAAGCAAGGTACGGGTTAGCCGTGGAGTCCGGCGTACGAAACTCGATGCGGCAGCCTTTAGGCGTAACGGCTGCAACCGGAATACGAACGGCTGCGGAGCGGTTGCCTTTGGAGTATACCAAGTTAACCGGAGCTTCGTAACCAGGAACGAGACGTTTGAACGAGTTCGTCGACGGGTTCGTGATCGCGATCAACGCTGGAGCGTGGTGCAGGATGCCGCCGATGTAGTACAGGGCCAACTGGCTCAGGTTCGCGTAAGCGCCTTTCTCATAGAAGAGCGGTTCGCCTTCGTTGAAGATCGATTGGTGAACGTGCATGCCGGAACCGTTGTCGCCGAAAAGAGGCTTAGGCATGAACGTTGCGACTTTGCCGTATTGGCGGGCAACGTTGTGGATGATGTATTTGTACTTCATCAGGTTGTCGGCCGTCTTGGTCAGCGTGTCGAAACGGAAGTTGATCTCCGCTTGGCCAGCCGTCGCGACTTCGTGGTGGTGGCGCTCTACGCGCAGACCGGTATCTTGCATCAAGCGAACCATTTCGCTGCGGATATCTTGCTGGGAGTCGACCGGAGCTACGGGAACGTAACCGCCTTTAACGCCGACTTTGAAGCCCAGATTGCCGCCTTCTTCTTTACGGTTCGTGTTCCAAGCGGCTTCCTCTGAATCGACGAAGTAAGAAGAGGAGTTCATCGTGCTTTCGTAACGAACGTCGTCGAAGACGAAGAATTCGGATTCAGGCGCGAAGAATGCTGCCGTACCTACGCCGGCTTTCTGCAAGTACTCTTCAGCTTTATGGGCAATCGAACGAGGGTCGCGCTCATAGCGCTCGCCGTCCGGAGTATGAATGTTACACATAACGATCAAAGTGGCGTGAGCGGTGAATGGATCAACGTATACGGAATCCGTGTCAGGCATCATGACCATGTCAGATTCTTCGATGCCGCGGAAGCCTACGATCGAGGAACCGTCGAATGCAACGCCATTCACGAACGTTTCAGCTTCTACCTCTGTAGCCGGAAGCGTGATGTGGTGAGCGCGACCGCCAAGGTCGACGAAGCGGAAGTCAACGAATTCAATGTTTTTTTCCTTAATTAAATCCAATACTTGTTGAGCAGACATTTAAATTTCCCCCCCATTCCCGAACATTAAAAGGTTTTTGTCGGTCTATTGTTCAAGTTTTCATTGAACTTATGAGGTAATTATAAAACCGAGTCTTGTGAAGCGTCAATACTTATGTAAGGTATTTTTTGTGGTTATGTTAGCATTTCTCACATTTTAGACTCTTGTTCATCAAACATTCAAAATCGACTGATCGACGCCAGACTTGTCATAACGACAAAAACGGCCTGCGCTCCGCAGGCCGTTGCAAATCGAGATTCCTATTCTCACGGAATGACTTATTTAATCCAAGTCGCGAACGCTTCGGCAGGCGCCTTCTGCGTGTCGAACTTCTTGCCAAGAAGCGGAGCAAGCTGCTCGAGTTCCTTGAGCAGGTTGGCGAATTGATCCGGGAACAGCGATTGTACGCCGTCTCCCGTCGCCGAATTGTCCGGATCGGTATGCATCTCGATAATCAGACCGTTCGCGCCGGCGGCCACGGAAGCTTTCGTCATCGTCTCAACGAGCTCGCGGCGTCCGGTCGCATGGCTCGGATCGGCGATAACCGGCAAGTGGGAAAGCTGCTGGATCACGGGAATCGCCGTCAGATCGAACGTGTTGCGCGTGTAGGTCTCGAACGTGCGGATTCCGCGTTCGCACAGCATCACGTTCGGGTTTCCGCCGGCCAGGATGTACTCCGCCGCGTTCAACCATTCGTCGTAGGTGGCGCTGAAGCCGCGCTTGAGCAGCACCGGATTTTTAATCGTGCCTAGTTTGCGCAGCAGGTCGAAGTTCTGCATGTTGCGCGTTCCGACTTGCATAATGTCCGCGTATTCCGCGCATACGTCCACGAACTCGGGGGCCATGACTTCAGTAATCGTAAGCAAGCCGTACTTGTCTCCTGCGTCCTTCATCCATTTCAAACCTTCGATGCCGATTCCTTGGAAGCTGTACGGACCCGTGCGGGGTTTGAACGCGCCTCCGCGCAGCACTTGACCGCCGGCCGCTTTCACCAATCGGGCGATTTCATCGATTTGCTCCGGCGTTTCCACCGCGCAAGGTCCGCCCATAACGACCAGATTGTCGCCGCCGATCTTGACGCCCTTCACTTCGATGATCGTATCGTCCGGGTGGAAGTCTCTGCTCGCCAACTTGTAAGACTTCGAAATCTTGATCACGTTCTCAACTCCTTGCATCGAGCGGATGTGCTCTGCAAGCGAAGGAGCTGCCTTGCCGATGATGCCGATCACGGTGCGGTCCGTTCCGCGGGAGACGTGCGCTTGCACGCCGCTTTGCTCGATGACGCGAACGATCTCGGCAATACGGCTATCCGATATATGGGGGGAAGTAATGACGATCATAAATAAGTCACGCTCCTAATTGGTTTAACGCTTATACGCTTAGACGCGTATACGCGTCAACGCTTATACGCTTTTAAGCACTAAAGTAACTATAACGAAAAATAGATGCCCTGTCAACGGTCATCCGAGCAACTCCACTTTCGCGGTATATGCGCGGAAGACCGACGGCGCATCTATTCGACGATCGACTAACAATGCGAGGATGAACCCGATTCCCAGCGAACTCTGCTCGCCCTGCGCTTCTCCTTGCGTTTGGACTTGAACGCGTTAACGCTGAATTTGACGGGATAATAACAGAGGACTCCGAGCAATGCGCCGACGATCATTCCGCCTACGGTAAGCCTTAAATCCTTGAGCAGAAGCTTGTTCGCCCACTCATGCTCGAACAAATGAATGGGATCGGGCAGAATCCATGATCCGACCTTCGCATTCGGGAACGACATGAGAATGTAGATCAGCTTGCCGGAGACGAATCCGATCAGCGCCGCCGGGAGATTGCCGCGCAATAATTTAACTAAAGGGAAGATAAGGAAGAAGGCCAAACCGAACGTAGGCAGCGTGAACATCTCGATCGCCATGCCGATCGCGAAGCCCATCGCGACCATCGACGCGCCGCCTTCGGCGCGCATGAGCAGCAAGTACTTGTACTTCAGCCAGCGCCAAGTTGTGCTTAGTCTATGTTGCATGTCGTTCTCCTTAGCCCGGGAGCCCGTTATTTGGATTCCTCCGTAGTCCGCTCCTTGACGTTAGGCAGCAGCTTGTTCGGATTGACCGTTCGAACGATCGGCCATGTTGCGGGATCATTGTGATCGTATTGCTCCAGGTACGCGATAACTTCCTTCGTGAGAGCCGTCGGCGTCGAAGCTCCCGAGGTTACGGATACTTTATTCACGCCCTGCAGCCATTCGCGTTCCAGCTCGCCCAGGTCGGCGATGCGATGGGCCGGTACGCCCGCGATCTCCTCCGACACCTGCGCGAGGCGATTGGAGTTGTTGCTGCGCGGATCGCCGACGACGATGCAGAGGTCAGCTTCTTTCGCTTGCGCCGCCACCGCTTCCTGCCGCACTTGCGTCGCAAGGCAAATCTCATTGTGAATCTCGGCCGTCGGGAACGCCTTAAGAAGCCGTTCCATCAGATGTTTGATGTCCCACTGGGACATCGTCGTTTGATTCGTTATGATTATGCGTTCCGTATCCAGGTGCAGCTTCGCAATATCCTCATCGCGCTCGATCAGATGCACGTGGCCGGGCGCGATGCCGATTGCGCCTTCCGGCTCCGGATGGCCCTTTTTGCCGATATATACGACTTCGAAGCCCTCGCCTACTTTCTCGCGAATCAGGTCGTGCGTCTTCGTCACGTCGGGACAAGTCGCGTCGACAAGCGTGAGCCCCTTCTCCTTGGCTCTGCGGCGAACTTCGGGAGAAACGCCGTGGGCGGTGAAAATAACGGTCCCCCGGTCGACTTGCTCCAATATTTCCAAGCGGTCGCTGCCGTCTAGCGTAATGATGCCTTCTTCCTTGAATGCATCCGTCACGTGGCTATTATGAACGATCATACCCAATATATAGATCGGACGAGGCAGCGACAAGTTGCGCGCTGTCTGCAATGCCAATACCATCGCGTCTACGACGCCGTAACAATAACCTCTCGGAGATATTTTCACGACTTCCATGATAAGCGCCTGCTTTCCCGCCCGCGGTTCATCGGTATTGCGATTTATCGTTTCCGGGCGTTCCGTTGCTACTCATTATACCTTAATCGCAAGCCCGGAGAAAGGTAAGAAAATCTCGACGATTCCGCGCAATGACGGTTCGGTCGGTTATAAAAGGAGCTGCCTCTATGACCTAGAGACAGCTCCCTCGTTCTTTACGCGGCTACCTTAATATCGGCTCTTTTTTGCTTGGCCGCGGCTTCGCGATTATCGGTGCCGACGGCGCCGATCTCTGTCCCAGCCAATCGATCGCCACAAGCACAAACTCGTATTGGTTAAGGTAACTGAGGCTCGTCATCGTAAACGAGGTACTCGTCCCCAAGAGGTAATTTTTCACGCAGACGCCGGACGACTTTGTTCTACATGACAGTTCATAACGATGCACATCCTCCTCGCCGCGCGTCCAGGTGAGGTGAATCGAGCCCGGCCCGGCCGTAGCTCTCAATCCTTTCGGCTGATCCGGCGGGCCGTCTGCCACTCTGACCGGAGTCCGCCTACTGGAAGCGCTTCCATCCCCAATCTGACCTTGCAGATTATTTCCCCAAGCCCAAATATTGCCGTCCGAAGTCATTGCAACGGAATGCCTGGTGCCGCCCGCGATCGCAATAACGTTGCTAAGCGAATCTACGGTTGTCGGCTGCATCCAATCGCTGTTATTGTCATGAGGATAACATCCCCATGCATGAACTTTGCCCTCGGCGTCAATGGCAAGGTTATGGGTGTCCCCCGAGGCAATGGCCTTGATGGTAGGCAGATTTAATAGGCGCTCCGGCGAAGCGTTATGGTTCGGGGGATTCGGACTGCAGCCGGCGTAACCCCATTGCCAGACGGTACCGTCTTCCTTCAAAGCAATCGTATGATAACGCCCCGAAGCGACTGCCTTAACGCCCGAACCGATGTTCACTCGAATGGGCACGTACTGCCACGTCGCCGCCAAAGCCGATCCGACTTGGCCTAGATTGTTGTTCCCCCATGCATACAATTCGCCAGCTCCGGTAATCGCATAAGAGGTTTCCCAGGTTTTGGCGATCGTCTTAATCCCGGACGGCAAACCGGACACTTGCTTGGGAGTTTGCCGCTCCTGCGCGACGCGGTCGGGGAAATTCCCCCATTCCCAGACCGATCCGTCTCGCTTAAGCGCCAATGTAGAATGAATGCCCGCCGCGGCTGACTGAACATCGGCAATACCCGTTATTCGGCGCGGAGTGTAGGCGACTTCCGAGCCGCTCCCCAGATTCATATAGTAGTTACTCCCGAAGCCCCAAAGTTCGCCGTTGCCCAATAACGCCAGCGAGTGCGATTGGGAATTCGAGATAGAGACGACTCCGCGCAATTCGTTAGAAGTCGGGGCGTAGACTAACAAAGGAGAGCTTTCGCCAAGGCCCAGACTGCCGAATCCGTTCCCGCCCCATACTAGAAACTGATTGTCCCGCAGAGCCATCGTATGGTCGCCTGCAGCGGCGACCGCGAATATGGCCGGAGCCGCATTCGCCCGTTTGGGCGAGTTTCCGTTCCATACGCATGCTGCCGATCCGAGAACTGCGCACAGCGCGATCGTTGCCGTTAAACGTATTTTTCTCCTTACACCGTTTTCCACCTTATCACTCCCTTTTTCTTGTCGATCCCATTTCACACACATTATACCGCAAACTGCTCATTTTTTTGTATAAATTTTACCAATTATAATCAAATAAGATTGATTTCCTTTTTAAAGGCATCTTCGACGTCTTTCGGCAAAATCGCTCCGGCCACAGCCTATGCTGGAACAAAAAAAAGCATGTCCCGTAGATTGCACCCATCTACGGGACATGCTTTTTGCGCAAACGTACTTATGCGATAAACTGCTTATGGAACCGTTCCTCTCCTATGTTCCAACGTCCATTCAGTTCAGTATCTTGATCGTCTTTACGGGTACGAGATTCAAAGTCGGATTTGCGGTGACGTAATCGGAGGTTTCCGATTTTTTCCCACTCTTGTCCTTCGCCCTTACATAGAATTTGTATTCATACCTAGGGCTGTATGAGAGACCGGTTACCGTGTAGGTATATACATCGTAAGAGGACTTACCTTCAATTTTTTGGCAGGTGGTTCCCCCGCCGCTTGTAGACCTCCAGCAAATTTCATGCCCGGTTACGTCGTTCCCTGCCGTCTTCCATACCAGCTTCACCTGTTTATCGCCCGGAGTCACGGAAATAAACTCCGGCTTGAACGAGTCGTGAACGATTTGGACCGGGTTCGGAATCGTGGACGCGCCGAATGGTCCGACCTGATATTTCGAATTGTCGCCCCATGCCCACATCACACCATCGTCCGTTAAGATAACGGAATGCCATGCGCCCGCTGCGATGGACTTCACGTTATTGGGATAATCGATCGTGCGCGGCAACTTAGTGACCGTTTGGCTGTCCTTCGTCTCGCATCCCCATACGCGCACTTTACCGTCCTTGCCCAACGCGAGGCTATGATGATCGCCCGCGGCAATCGCGACAATGTCGGTTAATCCGTTTACTTGGACTAACACGGTACTGTATTTCGCATTCGTGCCTAGAATACCGCATGCGTTCGAACCCGAAGCATAGACGGTACCGTCTACGTTCAACGCGATCGTATAATCCGGTCCGGCATCGACCGCTTTGAATTTCAAGTTGCCTTTGACTTTGGTCGGCATCTTCGCGAACAATTCCGCGCTGCCGATGCCAAGCTGGCCATCTCCGTTGTATCCCCAAGCAAACAATTCGTTATTGGCGTTAATCGCTAACGTGTGTCGTGCTCCCGCGGCGACCGCGATCATTGCGGTGTCGTCAGGAAAACCGGGAACCTGGACCGGTTTTTTCCACTCGTCCGGCGTACGTTCCCCCAAGAAATCGAATGCGTTGAATCCCCATTCCCATACGGTTCTGTTGCTTCTCAGCGCAACGGAGTGGCCGTCGCCCGCCGCGACGGATCTCGCATTGCTTATGCCGAGATCCTCCGGATAAACGGTAAACCGGTCCGCCTTAGGATGTAAAGGGTGCAAATAAGCCAGTTGACCGAAGTCGGTGGCGCCCAAACCCCATACCTGGCTTCCTTTTAGAAAGAGCGCATGATTGTTCCCGGCCGAAATGGAAGATAGTCCGAATGGTTGTCCCCCCCATACGTCGTCGATCGACCATAAGTGTTGTACGACATCAAGATCTGGCTGTCCCACTAACCTATCCGGGTTTTCGTAGAAATCCCCCCAGTTCCATAGTTCCCCGTCCGCAGCGATCGCGAACGATATATCGCCCGCCGCCCCTATAGCCTTCATCGCAGGTACCTGCGCGGCGGCAGCTTCCCTCGGCGCGATTGCGCTTGTGAAGCTTGCGGCCAATAACGCGCACATCATCAGTTTGATTCCCGTACCTGCCTTGCCTTTCCGCTGTACTGTCGTCATCGTCCTCTTCCTCGCTATCTTTTAGTGGGATGTGGCTGTTTGCCTATTAACATATCGACAATAAATTGAATAGGATTTACTTATTTTTAATAAATAATTCCATTTTCCTGGTTACGTAATTAGCTTTAGGGCGAATGTCTTATTCGTAAAGCATCATTTTTACATCATCTATTACAAAAAATTATTTTGTGGACGATATAGCAACGGAATACAGTTTTATATTTAATTAGAAAAAAATAAGGAGCAAAGAGAAATGAACACTGTCGGTAAAATGAAAAAAATCGCGTTAGGCGTCAAGCTTGCCTTATGCGCCGTATTAGGCGCGGGTGCGGTCGTCTGGAACGCGGGAACGCCTCGCGAGGCTGCCGCGGAAGGCTCGGACATCCATGCCGTGGAAGCCGGTTACAAATCTTCATTCGCGTTGAGAGACGGCAAGCTCTTGGTATGGGGCGATAACGAAAGTGGTAGACTCGGTCTTCGCGAGCGCAGCACCTACTTCGAAACGAGACCCGTCGTGAACGAACTGGTCAATGTCGTATCGGTCGAGACAAACGGTAGCACGACACTTGCGGTCAAAGCGAACGGCGATCTGTTGGGCTTCGGAAAGAACCATGAAGGTTTATTAGGCTTGAGGGTGAATCCATTCGACGTGAGGATTGTCGAATCGTCTGCCATCCCTATCATCGTACCGATCAATAACGTGCGATCGGTTGCATTGGGTGGTGGTGTTGCCATAGCGCTAAAGAAGGACGGAACGGCATGGGAATGGGGCTACAATAGCGGGCTTGCCAGAGATAAATATCATATTCCTCGTCAACTATCGGGTTTGCCGAGCAACATAGATACTATTTTCGCCGAAGGTGACTCCTTCTTTGCGACAACAGCCGATGGCAAGGTATACGTATGGGGCAGTAATCATTCCGGACAATTGGGGCTGGACACAGCCGACAAGTCGCAGCCAACGCCGATCAGAAACTACAACCTTACCGGTTTCAAGTCGTTTCGCGGCGCACAAATGGCTACGATCGGATTGAAGGCTGACGGTACTGTCTGGATCTGGGGCGATAAAAACGCGTGCAGCAACGATTCAAACTATAACTCCAAACTCGAACAAATCCCCGGTTTGACCGGAATAACCGAAATCGATGCATCTTACTCCTTTCTAGCGCTTAATAAGGCCGGAAAAGTCTATAGTTTCGGATGCAATATAAACAACTATCAATGGGAATCTCCGAAACAAGTACAGGGACTTCCTTCCGATATTATCGACATTGCGAAAGGCTGGAGTCATGGATTAGCCATGTCCGCGGACGGAGCTCTATGGGGCTGGGGGATTAACAATCGTGGTTCGGTCGGCGACGGTACGGTGACGGATCGCCCCATTCCGGTCAGGGTGGATGACGATCATCCGATCAGGCCCGAGAATTTGCGAGCCTTCCCCGGGGAAAGTAAGATTACGCTAGTCTGGGCGAATTACAACCCTGACATCCAATATTACAATGTGTATAGGAAAAGCAACATGGAAACCAATTATCGCGTAGTGCCGACCAATGGCAATGAAAATTTTCTAATCGTGTCGGGGACCTATTTCTTCAAATATAGTTTTTACGTAACCGCAGTCGACAAAGCCGGACATGAATCCCAACCAACGCCGGTCATCGAAGCTAGGCCGTTGGTGAACCGTTGAACCTCTAAGTTAAACCTTGGACTATCCTTAGGTTAGAATGCACAATAGCGGTATCAGGAGCACATAGCCCCTGAACCGCTATTGTGCGTTTGTATGTTGACCTCTTATTGCATCTGCGGCTCAGGAACGACCGGAATCCATAAGGTGAAAGCCGAGCCTTCGCCCGGACGGCTTTGCACGTCGATCTTGGCCTGATGCAGCTCGGCGATCCATCTCGCGATCGATAAGCCCAATCCCGTACCGGACGTCTCGCCCCGGGACGCGTCCGCGCGGTAGAACCGTTCGAAGATGTGAGGAACATGTTCGGGAAGGAGACCGATCCCCGTATCGGCGACGGTCAGCCCGACGTATTCGCCGGATCGCGATGCATATAATCTTACGCTTCCTTCGCTCGTGTACTTAAATCCGTTCTCGATCAGAATGAAAAGCAATTGCAGCAAGTAATCCCGATTGCCGCGCACCCATACGCCGTCCAAAGCCTCGAACGGTCCGACCAGCCAATCGGCTCGCCGCGGAAGGAAGGACGCCCTCCGGGCGGCCTCCTCGGCAAGCGGCCGAAGCGACAAGCTTTCCATCTCCACGACGTATCCGGCGTCCGCGCGCGCGAGTGCGAGCAGATCGTTCACCAATCGGCTCATCCGCCTCGCTTCGTCCGCGATATCATGGATCGATTCGAGCGAGAGCTGGCGTCTGTCCGTATCCGACAAGCTTTGCGACTGACTTTCCGTTTCGCCGTTTTGATCCGCCCATATTTTCTCCAATAGATCCACGTTGCCCCGAATCGTCGTCAGCGGCGTGCGAAGCTCGTGCGAGGCGTCCGATACGAATCTGCGCTGCGCCGCGTTCGTCTCTTCCAGGTTTTTGTACGCCTTTTCCAGACCGGAGAGCATCCCGTTGAGCGTATCCGTGAGCCTGCCCACTTCGTCGTCGGCGCGTTCGCGCGGAATGCGCAAGCCGAGCTCCGACCCGCTCTGGATTTGTTGGGCGACGGCGGTTACGCGATCGATCGGCGCGAGCGCTTTGCGCGAGAGGAACATTCCGAGCAAGAACGCCGCGAGCAGCGCCGCCCCGCCGGATATCCACAGAATGCCTCTCAACTGGGCGAAGAACTGTTCCTCCCGATCCGTATTCGCGCCTACCAACAGTAAACCGCCGATGTCTTTGGTCCCATTCATATAGATCGGCTTCTCGTAAATATAGAAAGAATAGTGACCGATACGGGTATCCGCAAACCTCTCGCGGGCTTCCGATTGGTCCGGGTAAGGCAGCGTGACCTCCGAACCTCGCACGCCGATCATATTGCGCGACTTGCCGAGCACGATGCCGGCGTGGCGATCTCTATAGTCCACCAGTTGAATACCGATAACCGAAGCGTCGAAACCCGGCGCGGTAGAATCGAGATTGTATTCGCCGAAAAAACCGCCGGACGTTTGAACCTTCGAAGCGACTTCGCGAAGGCGATCCCGCAGTTCGGACTTCGTATTGTGCTCTACGACGTTGTAGACGGTCATCCCGAAGACGACGAACGCGATCGCGAACAGCCCGGAATACCATAGCGTCAGCTTCAGCCTGATCGACATGCTAGCCGTCCCCTTTCAGGACGTAGCCGGCGCCGCGTACCGTCTGGATCAGCCGCTTCTCTCCTTGCTCTTCGAGCTTCTGGCGAAGCATGGCGACGTATACCTCAAGCACGTTGGATTCTCCGCTGTAATCGTAACCCCAGATTCGTTCCATGATCTGATCCCGCGACAGCACGCGTTTCGGATTCTGCATGAACAGATGCAAGAGGTCGAATTCCTTCGCGGTCAGCTCGATCCGGCGTTCGCCCCGAATCGTCTCCCGCCCGTCCACGTCCAGCAGCAAGTCCTCGAACCGGAATTGCGTTGAATCTTCCGCCTTCTCCGGCCTTCTCCGAAGCAGCGCGCGTACCCGCGCCATTAACTCTTCCAGCGCGAACGGTTTCACCAAATAATCGTCCGCGCCGAGGTCCAGGCCCTTCACGCGATCCTGCACCTCGTCCTTCGCCGTAAGCAGCAACACGGGCGACGAGATGCCCGCCTCTCTTAACCGGCGACACACTTCCCAGCCGTCCATCTTCGGCATCATGACGTCCAGAATGATCAAATCGGCATGACGGCTCCCGAGCAGCTTAAGCCCGTCTCCGCCGTCTTGCGCCGTGGATACGTCATAACCTTCGAACGCCAGGCTTCTGCGCAAGAGCGAAGTGATCTTGTCGTCGTCGTCGATAACAGCAATATGAGGTCTTGCCATGGACCGTCCTCCCCTATCGTGCGAAGAGCGGGACAACCGCATCCGGTATCCCGCTCCACATGGCTTCCTGCAGCTTAATGTTGCGTTTCGAATTCGTTCCGGTCGCCGATCGTCACGGCGATGTCAAGCTTCTTGTCGCCGCGGATGAGGTGCAGCGTCACCTTGTCGCCTACCGTTTTCGTCTTGATGGCTTCGATAAGCGCAGCCGACGTGTCATAGCTCTTATCATCCATTCCCGTAATCACGTCGTACTGTCTTAAATCCGCCTTGTAAGCCGGCGTATTGAACAGAACTTCGCGGACGAAGGAGCCCTTCGTCTTGGCGTCGATGCCCAGTCTCTCCGCGATTTGCGGAGTCACGTCTTGAAGCGTCGCGCCGATGAACGGCACCGGCTTCTGCGGAATCTTCGTGTTGCTCTTCAGATTCTCGAGAACGTCCTTGATCGTGCTGGTCGGTATGGCGAATCCGATGCCTTGCGCTTGGGAGCTGACCGCCGTATTGATCCCGATGACTTCGCCCAGCAGATTGATCAGAGGACCGCCGGAGTTGCCCGGGTTGATCGAAGCGTCCGTCTGCAGCAGATGCTTATAGTTGCGCGTTCCGTTCGAGTCCGGAATGCTGATCTCGCGTTCGTTGGAGCTCAGCACGCCGACCGTCACCGTATGGTCGAAGCCGTACGGGTTGCCGATGGCGACGACCCAGTCGCCCATATTCATGCTGCCGGAATCGCCGAGCTTAAGCGTCGGGAAGTCGCTGCCTTTGATTTTCAACACCGCCAGATCCAGCTCGTAGCTCGAACCCAGCAATTCTGCCGTGAACGGTTGCTCATATCCGTCGACGATGACTTTAATTTTGGCCGCATCCGCGATCACGTGTTGATTCGTCAGAATGTAACCCGTCGAATCGAAGATAAACCCCGATCCCATGCCGCTTTGCTGCAGGGAGCCGTCTTCGCCGCCGTTGTCTTGGCCGTAATCGTCGCCGAAGAATTGGCGGAAGAAGTCGTCCTGCCATAAGTTGCCCGCGCTGCTGCGCGAATTGGCGTAAGTCTCGATCTGAACGACGGCAGGAGATGATTGCTCGAAAATTTTGGCGATATTGTTCGGCCTTACGACGTCGGAAGCGTTGCTTACCGGATTGCTGGCCGCCTTTACGTCCGCTTCCGTCGCCGCTTTCGTGGTTCCTCCGAATATATCGTCGGAGAACCAGTTGTACCGGTCCGCGGAGTACATTAGCGCTCCGACGGCAAGCACGCCGACCAGGAACGCGGCGAAGGCGGAACGCAGCGACGTTCTGCGAGGCGGCTTGGAACCGAACTGGCTTCTCTCGACGCCTCCCGATACGGTGAACGGGCGATATTCCCGGGTTACGGAACCCGGCACGACGATGTCGTGCGGTTGATCGGAATTCGGCGCCTCGCTTATCGAGGGCTTGGCCTGGTTAGCCCCGAACGGACCGAATGTATAAGGTTCGGATTCTCTGCGCACGCTTGCGTACGGATCGTCGCGTTTCGTCTGATCTTGCGCTTCGTTATCGTCTTCCGGTTTTTTGAAAAATTCATCCATCGCGATTGCCTCCTTGCGCCGTATAATGTGGCGACTTCCTGTGTTCATGTTCCTATCTTAATCGCGAAACCTTAAAACTATCTTAAACGGAAATGAGAAGGAAGTAAAAGCACAGGTGAATTCTCGAGTAGGACGACGCAAAAAAACGGCACCGCGTGCCGTCTCATGCCGGGAATATCGCTTCTACTTGCCGCAGCTTCGACTTCGCTTCGTCGATCCAGCGGGCTTCGATGCTCGCATCCTTGTCTACCGGGTCCTGGAACTGATCGATTAACGCTCCGAGTATTCTTGGCTGCGCCTCTTTATCCGACCCTTCGTTATACAAGTGCTTAAGGACGTAGGGTTCTCCGAACTTTATTTTGGCATCGATCTCTTGCGATTCGCTGTCCAAATTGCCGTTCGTGACGTTGAACGGCAGCCGCAGCCACACTTGGTGCTTGTCGTCGAGCGCGCAGTCGAACGACCCGTGATCGTAGTCCCAGTTGCCGCCCAACGCGAAGCCATGCTCCGACAAATCGTTTTTGACGATTACGAATTCTTGTTCCTGCGACGTAAGCGAGGAGGGAATGGAATGCATACCGAATGGAACCCCCTTTGGTTTAGTATAAGCCTATCCCGCTTGCAGGGGTTTTATCCTTCCTTGACCCAACCGTTGCGATGGGCGAATATCGCAAGCTGCGTCCGATCCTCCAACTCGCACTTCATCAGCAGGTTGCTCACGTGCGTCTTGACCGTCTTAATGCTGATGTGGAGCTCGTCGCCGATTTCTTTGTTGGAGCGACCTTCCGCGATAAGGAGCAACACTTCGCGCTCGCGCTCGGTCAAACCTTCGGTTTCCTGGCTGGCCGACCGTTTCCGAAGACCCCGCGTCAACGCTTGGGATACGTCTCCGCTCATGACCGGCATGTTGCGGATCGCGCCTTGCATCGCGTAGATGAGCTCGTCGGCGGACACCGTTTTCAGCACATAACTGACCGCCCCCGCCTCGATCGCGGCCACGACCTTCTCGTCTTCCAGGAAGCTTGTCAGAATAATAATTCGAAGCTCGGGAAATTTGCCGAGCAGCGCTTTGGTCGTCTCTACCCCATCCATCTGCGGCATCATGAGATCCATCAGCACCAATTGGGGCATTCGGCCTTCATATCCGCCATTCGACAACGTCTCGAGCGCCATCAAACCGCTGCTCGCTTCCCCGATCACCTCGAAGCGCGGATCCAGCATCAGGTACGTGCGCAAGCCCGTTCTGACCATCTCATGATCGTCTACGATCAACACTTTCCATGGAGAAGTTGCCTTGTCCGTCATTCTCTCATCTCCTCATCTATGTATCTACCTGTCTTCATTCTCCGTTCCGAAGATAGGGAACCACACTTTGACCTTCGTGCCTGCACCGGGCTTGCTCATAATTTCCGCTTCGCCGCCCAATTTCTGCGCGCGTTCTCTCATCGTCGACAAGCCGTAGGCTTCCGTCCTCACTTGCTCGCTCCGGAAACCGGAACCGTCGTCCTCGATATTCAAGACGACTTGACTGTCCGTCTCCCCCAAGTACAAGCGAACGCTTGTCGCTTCCGCATGCTTCACCACGTTGCCCATCGCCTCTTGAACGATAAGAAACAGCTGATGCTCCATCGCCTCGGGCAGTCGGCTGCGAAGCTGCATATCGAGCGTTCCCTGAAGCCCGTTCTGGCGGCAATAGTCCGGGAACCAGCGATCCATCGCCTCGCATAAAGTCCGGCCTTGCAGCTCCATCGGCCGCAATTGCGCGATCAGTCCGCGCATCTGGCGCTGGGCGGTAGAGGACATCGCAATGAGCTGCTCCATCACTTTGTTCGCGTGCTCCGGGTTAAGTTCCAGCAGCTTCGGCAGTGAAGAAGCGGACATGTGGAGCGCGAATAGCTGCTGGCTGACCGAATCGTGCAGATCGCGAGCAAGGCGGCGCCGCTCTTCGAGGACGGCCGCTTCCAGACTCGTGGCCTCCTCCAATATATCCCGCTCTCCAAGCTGCTGCAGCATCTTCAGCCGCGCTTCCAACGAACCCATCAGCCGATTGAAATCGCGATGAACTTCCGAAAACGCGTCATGCTCCACCTCCGGCAGCCTGGCGTTCAAATTGCCCGCCGCCGCGTGTTTCATCGCGAGCTGCAACTGATCCAGCTTGCGCTGAGTCGTCTGGCCGAACCGGTACGAGATGCCGACTTGCACGAGAAGCAAACCGACCGTCCAGCTTAACCACAGCTCCGCTCTAGGAGGCGGTTCTTTGCCGAACATGTCCCACGAATAATAGAGCGCCAGCATGAGAACGAGGGTCGCCGTACCCGCGTAGATCGGCGCCCTCCATTTGCTGTATCGAATAATCGCCCTCATCGTCTCAACCTACCTTCATGATGCGAACGTCGCCGATGAAGCTGCTGACGACGAGGACGACCCGTTGTTCCGCGTCTTGATAGCTCGGCGTCGCCACCGACATATGGTTGAAGAACCCCCCGCGCTTCTGATCGAGCACCTTGACGTCTCCGATCAAACAGCTGGACATCACCTGTATGCCGATCCTCAAGTCGTTCGGCACGTATACTTTAACATCGCCTATAAAGGAAGAAATTTGGATTCTCGTCTCTCCGATCGGCACCTGCGCCTTCGTGAGATCGAGCGTCGTGTCGCCGATAAAATGCGAAATGTTCATCGGCGTCAGCTCCCAGTAATCGTTGCCGAAATAGATGTCGCCGATAAAGCGAGAATGAGTGCCGCGCGAATGCCACTCCTGCCAGTCGTGCTCGTGCTTATGCTGGGAGTAATGACGATGATGGCCATTGCGGCCGCGAATGCTCTCTTTCCATTCCCGTTTCGTTTGCTTCCACTCTTGCTTCCATTCGTGTTTCGCTTCTTTCATTTGATCCTTCCATTGCCGGATCGCGTCTCCCGCGCTGCCGGACGCGTTCCAATCGGGGGGTGGCGGTGGCGCTTCGGCGCGACCGAACGGTTCGCCGTCCGCGGGCGGCGCAGGAGGCGGTCCCGGAGGTGTCGGCGGAACCGGCGGCACGGGAGGAGCAGGCGGTTCCGGCGGCGTAATCGGGTTCCATTGTTCGCCGTTAGCGTTCGTCCGTTCCGATCTGCGGCTTCCTTTGAAGATCATCGATATACCGATCAGAATAATAACGACCGGCCAGAGCAGTTGCATGAGATCGCTGATGTCCCAGTCGAACCATTCGAGATTCCGTCCGAGGAATACAACCCCGATCAAGACGACCAGCGGATTCCACCAGAATACGCCTCCCGTCTGCAGCAACATGCCTTGCAAGCCGAACAGAATGACGAATACCGGCCAGAACGTCGAGAAAAACTCGCCGATGCTCATCGTGATGACGCCTAGATGATTGAGCAAAAACACGACGCCGACAGCGATGACGACAAACCCCCATAGAAATCTATGCATGAAAGATGAATGCATGCGAAACCCTCCGTAACCATGCTGACTACTGATTTTACCTTGTACTCAGTATAGCTCAGCGGCCTGCTTGCAGGATAGCGGCGAGGGGAGTAAATGTACCTCGGTCTGCAGACGGAGAATGAAATGTGATATTTCGCTAGATGACCACTCTTTATGTTAGGTAACTTTACACAAATGATTGACACCTACAGCCTCCACTTATATAATGAGTGCGGATTTCTTGAACTCATGTTAGATTTCATCTTAAGCGGAGGCATACCATTCATGGATATTAGCGAATTATCGAAAGGCCTGGATACGATCTGGGTGATCTTAACCGCCGCGATGATCTTGCTCATGGAAGGCGGATTCGCGCTGCTGGAAGCCGGGTTCGTCCGCCAGAAGAACGCTGCCAGCATCATTATGAAGGTGTTCGTGGATATCGCGTTCGGCGCTCTCGTTTTCTTCGCGTTCGGCTTTGCTCTCATGTACGGCAAGGATGCCGGAGGCTTGATCGGAACGACGGGCTTCTTCATCAAAGGCGACTTATCCCACTTAAGCTTCAACATCTCTAACGATACCTATTGGTTCTTCCAATGCGCTTTCGTTATCGCCGCGATCTCCATCGTCTCCGGCGCGGTGGCGGAACGCATCCATTTCCGCGCTTATATTCTTTACACGATCCTGATGACCGGATTGATCTACCCGATCTCCGGTCATTGGATATGGTCGTCGAACGGCTGGCTCGCCAAGCTTGGAATGATCGATTTCGCGGGCTCCGCGGCGATTCACGCGCTAGGCGGCTTCGCCGCGCTCGCCGCCGCGATCTTCATCGGGCCGAGAATCGGGAAATTCGGCGCGGACGGATCGACGAACATCGTCCCGCCGTCCAATCTGCCTTTAGCATCCGTGGGAGCTTTCATCCTCTGGTTCGGCTGGTTCGGCTTCAACTCGGGGAGCACGCTGAGCGCTACGAACGGAAGCATCGGCCATATCGCGGTTACGACGATGCTCGCTTCCGCCGCCGGATGCGCCGCATGCATCTTATTCACGAATCTGCGTTACCAGAAAGCCGATCCTCCGATGACCATCAACGGCGCGTTAGCCGGATTGGTAGGCATTACGGCCGGATGCGCGTACGTCTCCAGCGCAGCCGCGATACTGATCGGCGCCGTCTCCGGGATCGCGATGGTGCTGGCCAGCGAATGGCTGGAGCGGCGCCGCGTCGACGACCCCGTCGGAGCTTTCGCCGTACACGGCGTAAGCGGAAGCATCGGCACGCTTGCCGTCGGACTGTTCACGCTCCCGAATACGGCCTCCCACGCAGGCCTGTTCTATGGAGGGGGCTGGAATCTGCTGGGCATACAAGCATTGGGGTTGCTCGTCGTCGCGATATGGGGCTTCGCATTGACTTGGGGCGGCTTAAAGCTCATCCAGCTATTCAAGCCGGTTCGCGTCACGACCGACGAAGAGCTTGTCGGCTTGGACGTCGGTATCCATGGCGTTCCCGCGTACAGCCAAGAGCCCGGTTTCCTTAACGTAGATCAACTTCGTTCACAGTCCTGACGCAGACGAAGGGGCCGTCTCACAAGTGATCGAAAAATCGCTTCTAGAGACAGTTCCCCTAAGGAACTGACTCAAAAAGGTACGCTGCGTTGGCCTGGTTGGCAAACGATCAGTACGAAAAAGAGGATGTCCCTCGCGTCGAATCGAGCTTGGGACATCCTCTTTCGTTTATTCCTGGGCAGGCATCTCAGCCGGAATGGAGCCGCTCAGCATCGCCTCGTACCTCGCGACCTCCGCGCGAAGCTCCCGCACTTTCTCCATCGGCTTTTTTACGTAATGAATATACTCGACCGCAAGATGGTGATCCGGTTTCCTCCCCGCGATCATGCGGCGGAGCGGAGACATCGAACGATACGATTGCTCCTCCATCCTGATACGCCGTTCGTATCGTTCGACCATCTGCTCGATTTCGGCGATCGCCTGCTCTCGCTTGGCGATAAGCGCTTCTAACAACGAATGCACGTCGGCCGTTCTATGCGCTGCCGGCACGCGCGCCCATTCGGCCGCCAAAGGATTGATCACGTTCGTTCCCCCTCTTTACGATACCGTAATGTCGATGCCAATTACGCCGAATGCCGAACCGTCGGACCGCTGCAACGGCATGGACACAGTCAAGCATGGTCGCTTGGTGATCGCGGAAATGTACACTTCGGAGACGAATGCCTCTCCTGCAATAGCTCGCTTCCACCATTCGCGCCCTCGGGCGTTCAATAAACCAGCCTCAGGCTCGGAGTATACGAAGGAACCGTCCGCCCGATTGGACCAAATGGCCTCCATGTCAGGAGAACGCTTCAACCAATCGCCCAGCACTTCGCGATGGGTTTCTTCGTCCAAGCCCGCGAGCGCCGGATCGGAGGCGACCGTTCTCAGCAACTCGATCCACTTGGCCGTGTCGGCGGACATTGCGCCTTCCCACACGCGCCCGCCCGTCTGCTGGACGGAGGCGATCAGCTCTTCGGCGGAAGCTTTCAACTCCTCGGACACGCGGCCCAAGTTGTTGATTTCGAATCTTTGCTTTATATTCTGAGCCAGCGTTTCTTCTACGCTGCCCATCGTCTTGCCCAGAGATTCCACGACGTCCTCGAGCATTCCGCTCGCTACGTTCGTGCGCTCTGCCTGCTCGGCGGCGAATTCGCTGGTGCGGCCCACATGTTCGTCGACTTTAAGAAATTGGTTGAAGATGATGTCCATGCGTTCCCGCGTCTTGTTCATCTCCTCGAGTCCCATGGAAACCGACTTCTTCTCCAGTTCGACGGAGCTGACGACTTCGCGTATGCCCGATTCGATGTTGTTCACGATGCCGGTAGACCGCTTGACGGCTTGGCCGCTCTGCTCCGCCAGCTTGCGGATTTCGCCCGCCACGATCGAGAACCCGCGGCCGTGCTCGCCCGCATGCGCCGCCTCGATCGCCGCATTCAGCGCAAGCAGCGACGTCTGCGCGACGATCTCTTGAATGAGCGCGTTAATTTCGCCGATTTTGGACGCTTGTTCGATCAACGCGCGAACCCGTCCTTCCATCGTTCCATGATTGGTGGACAGATCGTTCATCACTTCGTCCGTGTGGGTAAGCGACCGGCACACTTCGATGACGACTTCTCTCGTCTCCTTGCTTTGCCGGCTCATGAGCTCGGTCACGCTCCGAATTTCCTGGGAAGCGGCCGACACCTCCTGCAAGGAGGAGAACGCATCTCCTAGCCGGGCCATCGCCGTCTTGCTATTGTCCCGCAGCAAGTCCTCTTGCTGCGCCGACCGATCGGCGATCGCGCTGAGCTGCCCCATGCTCGAATCGACCTCGGATACGGCAGCTTGCAGCCTGTCGGAGATCACGACAGCCTCCCCGATCATCCGGCGCAGCGCTCCATCCTCCTCCGATTCGGATGTCCCGTCTCTTGTACTGCTTATAACCGAATCCTCAACCCGCGATGCCTGACCACGTTCGACCAAAGCTTGTTCCCTTTTGCCCATCCAACGACGCCACTTTGTCATCTCTCTCCACTCCCAGGCACCCTATTCGTTACTCCTCCACATAGGCGTGTAACTTTTTCTAACATTATATAATGGGTTTTAACAAAAAGAAAGAGGATCCTAACGGATCCTCTTCATCATTTTAAGCGATTTAAGTAAAAACCTGACGCATTCGCGTCACTTAACGGTGTAAAACTTAACGATTCGCGTTCTTGGCGTTCATATTGTTCGATGTTTTGCTTACCGCGTTATCTGCGGCAAACTCCGTATCTTGGCTCGCTTGCTTTTGTTTGTTTTTCTTGGCCACGTTGACCTTCACCTCCATGACATAGCATGGACAGCGAAGTTTCGGTTTATGTATGGGGCTTGCCGTCATCTTTGTCGAGCGCGTTCAGCTTGGCTTTGCTTCTATGGATTTGAGCTTTAACCGTGCCGACGGGCAATTGAAGCGCAGCCGCGATCTCCGCATCCTTCAAGCCGTAATAAAACTTGTATAAGAGCAGTGTCCTCTCCTTCGGATCCAGCCGGCCGAGCAAATCCGACAATTCCATCATCAACTCCGGACTGGAAGCGGATGCATACGCATCGTAAATCTGTTCGTATTGATCGCCCGACACTTCGAATCGACGCGCCCGATTGGCGTTGGAGGCCAGATTGGCGGCGATCGCTTTCGCCCAAGGAATGATTTTGTTCTGCTCCCTAAGCGTCGACCTTTTCTCTAAAATACGCACCCAAGCTTCTTGAACCACGTCGCCGGCATCGCCCTTATGCCACAATTTATGACGTACGACGCGAAGCATCTGATTGTAAAGCTCGCCCAATAGCTCATCTTCCGATTGGAACGGGCTAGGGACATCTGGTTCACGGAGGAAGCTCATCGATCTTGTCACTCCTAAACTGATGCATATTATTAACAAGAGTAATTCTAACATAGAAGCGATCAAAAGAGAATATATTCCAAATAATAGGAAAACATCGACAGCAACAGCTATAGCACTACTATAGCTCTAAATCGCCAATAAAAAAAGCCCATTACGTATTGGTCAAGACCCCATTTAGCGGACAATGAAAAACACCTAAGCAACAAACTGGCGTCGGTACTCAACCGGCGTCATTTTTTTAAGTCTTCTTTGCGGTCGAGAATGGTTATAAAACGCAATATAAGTTTCGATTCGCCTTTGTGCCTCTTCAACGCTTCGTATATCATAGAGGTAGAGCCCTTCCGTTTTGAGATGCGAGAAGAAGCTCTCCATTGAGGCGTTGTCATGACAATTGCCTCGGCGTGACATGCTGATTTGGGCGCCAACCTTTGGCAGCATGTCGTGGTATGCATAGGACGTGTACTGGAATCCTTGATCGCTGTGAACGATCAATCCAGACATGTCCTTTTGCTTTTCAAAGGCCTTCTCGAATGTCCGCAAGACGAGTTGGTTGTCGTTACGTAAGTCCATATGATGAGCGACGATTTCATTATTGAATAAATCTTTAACGACCGATAAATATAGCCAGGTATCCGCCACTCGAACCTGAGTGACATCTGTGACCCATTTTCGATTTGGCATGTTGGCTTGAAAGTCTCGCTTTAACAGATTCTCCACGACGCGCCCACCGACTGTTGACGCGTAGTTACAGCGGTGCTTACGCCGGATTTTAGAACGTATCCCGAGCTCCTGCATTAGACGTAGAACTTTCTTATGGTTAACCCATATTCCCTGTTCTTGAAAAAGGAAAAGCTGAAGCTGCCTATACCCGTATTTACCGTCATACTTCGTATATAAGGCCTGGATTCTTGCTTTGAGATCCTTATCTCGACTAGCCCCCTTACGCGCTAAATAGGCGTAGTAACCACTGCGCGAAACCTTAAATGCTTTGCAAAGCTCACTTACCGCATACCACTCTGACGCCTGCTCAATGGCCCTGTACTTTCGACGCACACCTCCCGCATCCAGATTTCCAAACACTTTTTTAGCATTTCATTTTCCCGTATCAAGCTTTGTAAGTGTCGATCTTGGTTGATGTATTCTGTTTTTCGGCCACGCCGATCCAATAACCCGAACTGCCCCAAGTTCCGATACTTCCGCATCCATTTTTTCATGCGATCTTGATCTGCAATCCCCAAATGTTCATTGATCTGACGATAAGTCCAACCTTCCTCAACATGGAGGCGAATTGCCTCTACTTTAACCTCATGCGTGTATCGCTTGAACTTCTGCCCCTTAACAGCCATAAAAAATGCACCCCCTAGAATTCATCGGATAAACCAGGGGTTTTTCCAATGTCCATTCTAAGGGGTGCACTCTATATCCGTAACGGGCTTTTTCACATTAATCCACTCGTTTGCTTGCGATTTCCCCGGCGATGCGCGCCACGAACTCCGAAACCGGCTGCGTGCCGAGATCTCCTTCGCCTCGACGGCGCACGGAAACCGTGCCGTTAGCGGCTTCGTTCTCGCCGATGACGAGCATGTAAGGAATTTTCTCAAGCTGGGCTTCGCGAATTTTGTAGCCGAGTTTCTCGTTGCGCAGATCCATATCGACGCGAACGCCCGCAAGCTGAAGCTTCTCCGCGACTTCGCGAACATAAGCTTCGTAAGCAGGGTTAACCGGAATCAGCTTCGCTTGTACCGGAGACAACCAGAGCGGCAGCGCTCCCGCGAAGTTCTCGAGCAGGAATGCCGTCATGCGCTCCATCGTGCTGATGATGCCGCGGTGAATAACGACCGGGCGATGCTTCTTGCCGTCGTCGCCCACGTATTCGAGCTGGAACCGTTCCGGCAACAGCACGTCAAGCTGCGCGGTAGACAGCGTTTCTTCCTTGCCGAGCGCCGTCTTGATTTGCACGTCGAGCTTCGGACCGTAGAACGCCGCTTCCCCTTCGGCTTCGAAGAACGGCAAGCCTAGCTCTTCCACGACTTCGCGAAGCATGCGCTGGGAGTTCTCCCACATCTCGTCGTCCGGCCAGTACTTCTCGGTATCCTTCGGATCGCGGTAAGACAGGCGGAAGCGATATTCTTTGATGCCGAAGTCTTCGTATACTTTCTGGATCAGCGTCACGACGCGCTTGAATTCTTCTTTGATCTGGTCGACGCGGCAGAAAATGTGCGCGTCGTTCAGCGTCATCGCGCGAACGCGGTGCAGACCCGTTAACGCGCCGGACATCTCGTAACGATGCATCGTGCCCAGTTCCGCAACGCGTACCGGCAAGTCGCGGTAGCTGCGCATCTCGCTCTTGTACACCATCATGTGGTGCGGGCAGTTCATCGGCCGCAGCACCAATTCCTCGTTGTCAAGCTCCATCGGCGGGAACATGTCTTCCTTGTAATGCTCCCAGTGGCCGGATATTTTATATAGCTCGACGTTCGCCAGCACCGGCGTGTAGACGTGCGTGTAACCGAGCTTCTCTTCCATATCGACGATGTAGCGTTCCAGCGTCTGCCGAACTTTCGCGCCGTATGGCAGCCACAGCGGCAAGCCTTGTCCAACCTCGCGGGAGAACGTGAACATCTTCAGCTCGCGGCCAAGCTTGCGGTGATCCCGCTTCTTCGCTTCCTCGAGGAAATGCAGGTGCTCGTCGAGCTGCGCCTTCTTGGTGAAAGCCGTCGCGTAAATCCGCTGCAGCATCTTGTTCTTGCTGTCCCCGCGCCAGTATGCGCCTGCCACGCTAAGCAACTTGAACGACTTGATCTTGCCCGTGGACGGAAGATGCGGGCCGCGGCACAGATCGAAAAACTCGCCCTGATCGTAGATCGTAATCGCGACGCCTTCCGGCAAGTCCCGAATCAATTCCAGCTTCAGCGGGTCCCCGACTTCCTCGTAGATGCGCAGCGCCTCTTCGCGGCTCACCTCCCGGCGAACGATCGGCAGATCTTCCTTAACGATCTTCTCCATTTCTTTCTCGATCTTCTCGAGATCGTCCGGCGTGACGGATTGCTCCATGTCGATGTCGTAATAGAAGCCGTCCTCGATGACCGGTCCGATGCCCAGCTTCACTTGGTTGCCGCCGTATAGACGCTTGATCGCTTGCGCCATCAAATGCGCGGCGCTGTGGCGCATGACCTCAAGCCCGTCTTGGCTGTCCAACGTGAGAATCTCTAGCGATACGTCTTCCGTGATCGGCGTTCTCAGATCGACGACTTTGCCGTTCAGCTTGCCCGCGACCGCGTTCTTCTTCAGCCCGGAGCTGATCGATCCGGCAACGTCTTCCACCGTCACGCCGCTATCGAAGGAGCGTACCGCTCCGTCCGGAAATTTGACTAGTACTTGCATTTGAACCGCCATTGTTGACGCCTCCTTGAATGATTGGGCAATAAAAAAACACCTCGTCCCGAAAGGGACGGGTGCTCTGCTCGCGGCCCGTGGTTCCACCCTCCTTCAATCGGCGATAATGCCCGATTCTCAGGCATGAATAACGGTCATGACCCGGCATGGAATAGTATCTGCGACCGAGAAGTCGCCGAATTCCTCCATGCAGCTCGAAAGGGGTCGACGCAAGCCGGTTCGGAAGGAACTTACAGCCAAGGTTCCTCTCTCTGAGCCGTCCATGGACAAGCATCGGTGTCTTTCTCATCGCTGTTGAATGTGGATTGATATCGCACATTATACGCCGTCCGTACCCCGTCAGTCAAGCGGCGGACCCGTTCCCGGCTAATGCGTCGGTAGGTCGGGGCATAGCGCCGCCCGATTGCCGAAAATCCCGATTATGGTGCGAATAACCTGCGATTCCGGCTCCGGCGTATGAATGAACAATTGGCGGGGAGATACGGCGAGAAGCCGGCTGACGACTCTGCTCTCCTCCTCTAACTCCTCCTTCTGCCCGAGCTCCGGAGACTGGGAATCGAGCGGGCGCATATGCTCGTCTAGAAGACGGAACGCATTGCCCCCGCCATGAAGGACGTGGACGGCCGATGTGCGGATTTCCTGCCATTCCGCCATCGTTCGAAGCAATGACATGAATTCCTGATATTGCCGTTCCATAAGCCGTTCCTCGACGGCCGTATCCGCCGCCTCCAGCACTTCCGCCCGATATTCGGTTAACCTGAACCTAAGGAAACCTTGCAGATTGAGCCGCTGGTTGTCGGCAAGATAAGCCGCGAACCGCGCCGCAAGCTTGCCGATTCTGCGCTCCCTCCCCCTGCCCGCCCACGAGCCTTCGATTTCGGGTTCCCCGTCCAGCATGGACACGGACTCGGCGATCAAAGCGTCGATCTCGACAGGCTCCTTCAACGCGTAACGTACCTGGAAAATGCCTCGCAACAACGACGGTTCATGCTCCGCAAGCGTATATTCAGCGAGAATGCGTCCGACTTTATTGCAGATGCGTTGCTTTTCCGCGGAAGCCGAACCGAGCGGAAATTGGCACTGTATGATGCCGTCGTCGAGCGATAGCTCCCATTCGACGCAGTCGACAGCGGGTTCGTGCGAGCTGATCAGCGATCGATTCAGCATGCCCGCGAGCCGTTCCAGGGAAGGCTGATCTTGCCGGCCGTACGCGATATGTCCGACTTTTTTCATCCCCTGTCCCCTCCTCCAAGGATGGACAACAACTTGGTTGCCGCCACCTGCTTGTTACTAACTATATGGTGGCCCAAAAAGGGATATACGATGGGACATCGGCTATGGTATATTTTATGAAGTCGTTGAAGAGGAAAGGAAGCCTGTTATGTCATTTCCGTCACTGGAATTTAACCAGAAACGGTGGAATCGGCTGCTGTTGAATTGTTACTGGGCCATCTTCGTTCTGTCCATCCTCATTGAGGTTCTATTTCTGCAAATATCCGACCTTCCCAAGGACGAGTTCATCCAGATGTACATTCTTAGGCCCACGATCCTGCTTGCGATCGTCGGTTTACTGGCGGAAGGCGGCATTCGATGGTTGCCCAAGCACCATGATTACGTGCTCATCTCTTCGGTTGCGCTATTCTCGATCATCAATACGAGCATTCATGTATCCTTGGGATATCTCCTGTTTTTCCTTTTCCTGCCGATCATGGTCAGCATTTTTTATTTTCAACTGAAAAAAATGTTATACGCGGTCGTCTGCACGGTAATCGCAAGCGTCATCCTTTTCGCGAACGGTACTTCCCTTAGAGCGTTGGATTGGGTTACGATTGCTTTCACCATGACATTGTTTACCGGCATCGCGCTAGGCATTCTCGTCCGCGGGCGAGAAGTGCTGATGCATTTGCGGTCGTCCTACGAATCGAACCAGGAGTTGCTCGTCCGGACAATACTGATGGACAAGCTGGCCAAGACGGATGCTCTAACCGAGACGTTCAACCATATGGCTTACCACGAATTCATGGATCATTACGTCGTGCAAGCGGACAATGGCCGGATGAAGCTCCATGTCGCGGTGCTCGATATCGACAACTTCAAGAAAGTCAACGATACTTACGGACATAAAGCGGGGGACGCCGTACTGAAGAAGGTGTCGTCCATTATCCGTTCGAAAGTCGGAAGCAACGATATCGTGGCCCGGTACGGCGGAGAAGAGTTCGCGATTATTTTCGCCGAGAAGCCGTTCCAAGAAGTGTTCGATACCGTCGAAGACATTCGCGACTCCGTCGAATCCACGTCGCATGAAGCGATCCAATGGCAAGCGGTCACGATCAGCATCGGTCTTCACACGTATGCCCCTGGCATGGGCAAAGACGCGCTGTTCGTCGGAGCGGACACCGCGCTGTACGAAGCGAAGCGCTCGGGCAAAAACCGTACCGTCATCGCGGCAGCCGCACCGGCTACCTTGTAATCTATGCCTTTACAACGATATCCCCGTCGCTCAGGAGAGACGAGTACCTCTACTCCTGAGCGACGGGGATATCGTTATAATGCGGATATTTTACCTATTGCTGCGTATGGCCGGCATTCGGGTCCGGCGGGGTAACGTCGTTCGCGTCGTTCGCGTTATTGCCTGTCGTACCCGCGGCCGGAGGGGTATTGACAGCCGGTTTGCGTGGCGTGCCCTCAAGGCCGTACTTCGCATCGTAGGCATCGAAGATTTTGCGGGCGATCGGGGCTGCCCCCCAGCCGCCGAAACCGCCTTCCGGCACGATGACGGCAACGGCCAGCTTCGGTTTATCCGCTGGCGCATAACCGATGAACACGGCGTTCTCGAGTTTCAAGTTTTTTCCGACGTCTTGCTGGGACGTACCTGTTTTCCGATTAAACGTGTACGGCACGCCTTCGAATCCTTTGACGTCGACCTTCGACATGCCCTTCTCGATGGTTTCCCAAAATTCCTCCGGTAAATCGACCGTATTCAGCACATCCGGCTGAAACGGTTGCGTGACGTTGCCGTCGACGTCTTTGATCTCGTTCACGAACTGCGGCTTCATGCGCTTGCCGTGGTTCGCCAGCATCGCCGCATACTGCGCGAGCTGAAGCGCGGTGTAACGCCCTTGCTGTCCCCAAGAAGAACGAACCATCGCGGATTGATTGCTCGCTTCTTTAGCCTCGTGGAAGTAGTCGATAACCCCTGCGGATTCGTTAGGAAGATCGCTGCCGGTCGTTACGCCGAGACCGAACTGCTTCATGTAATCGTCCCAGACGTCGACGCTTTCTTTACCATACTTCGAAAGCAGCCTGCTCCCGACCATCGCCGACATGAACGCGTTGGACGATTTCTCGATCGCTTGCGATGCATTGATCGGACCATTGGCTTTATTCTGGGAGTTCCATATTTTTACTTCGTGCCCTTTGCTTCCAAATTCATAATAACCGATATCGTTGTACCTCTCCGTAGGCGTGAAGAGCTTCTCGTTCAAACCGATCAGGATAGATAGCGGCTTTTGCGTCGAACCGAGATAAACGATAGACGACGGATGGTTGGCCCGCTCCTTATCGTCCGCAATAGCTGCCGGAGACGTGCGAATGGTACCGTTGTATTGGAACAACTTGATGGCATCGAGGTCCTTCTGGCTGATACCGCCTTGCCAGACGCTCGGATCGTAGTCCGGCATGCTGGCCATCGCGACCACTTTGCCCGTATCGACTTCCATGGCGACGGCATATCCGGTAGTCGCGTTTTTCCCTTTTGCTTCCCATTTGTCCGTGGACATGCGGATTCTTTCGATATGCTCAGTAATCGCGCGCTGCGTCTCGAGCTGAATATCCCTGTTGATCGTCAGGAACAAGTTCTCGCCTTTAATCGGCTTGGTGAGCTTCATCGGTCCGATAATCTCGCTGTCCTTGTTGACCGGATACTCCTTGACCCCGTTATAACCGCGAAGCTCGTCTTGGTACATTAATTCCAGGCCGTCGAATCCAACCTCTTCGGAATCCAAGTAACGGAGCTTCGGATCCGGATTCACTTCTTTAATATCCTTGTATTTATCGAGAACCGTCGCGCCGCTTAGCTTCTTCATGTACCCGACGAGTTGTACGGCGATCTTATCGGGGTTATATTGCCTGATGCTCTCTTCGACGACGTCGATGCCTTTGAATTCATCCTTATGCTCCGCGAAATAAGCGATTTCTTCCTTCGTGAGGCCGGATTTAAGCCGGCGAGGCATATAGGAGTAATAAACTTTGCCCTTCAGGTCCATGTCCTCGAATACTTCGTCGACGGTCAGGGGCTTCTTCGTTTTATCGCCATACTTGTTGAACACGTCTACGATTCTAATCGCCAGAGCTCGCCCTTCTTCTTCGCCCGTCTTCGTATCGAACGTATAATACAAAGACTGCGTCGAGGTGGAATAGGCGATCGGGACGCCTTCGCTATCGTAGATGTTGCCTCTGATCGGCGGAACGGGAACCGCGCGGTTGCCCAGCGCGTGCTCCTTCTCCTTGAGCGTAGGACCTTCAACGAACTGAAGATAGGCGAGCCGAACGATCAACATGGAAAACACGAAAAACGTAAAAAAGAAAAATACGTTCAACCGAAAGCTGAAATGCCGCCGGTTTCTGATCTCGCGCTTCTGCGCTTCTTCCGTCGAATTGCTGGTCAACTCGTTCACCTCGATGCCATTAAAATATAGCTATGATAACGTCTGTTCGATGTGCGTATCGGCAAAGCCGGCGACATCGAACCAGTTGCCCGCCTGAGCCCACGTGGCGTCCAGCGGTATCCAACGATGCTGTTCTTCGATATACGCTTCGTTCCAGGCATGCGGTCCGTAACCGCCTCTTCCGTCATATCCGAGACCCGTAACGACTCTGGCTTGCAGTCCAACGGACCTCGCCATCGCCGCGTACAACCTCGCATAGTCGATGCAAACCCCCATGCGGGTATCGAACGTTGTCCCGGGGTCTTGCTCTCGCCACTCTCCGCGATCGATATAAGCGTCTGCTTTGTCGTAATCGTAGGAGATGCGGCTGCCTACCCAATCATAGAGCGCCTTTGCCTTCTGCTCGTCGCCCGTCATTCCTTCGGTCACCGATGCTGCCGCTGCCGTGATATCCTTCGGAAGGTTCGCGTCGATTACGTCGTATCTGCGCTGCCATAACTGCCCAAGCTCATCATTGAAGGCTTGCGCCAGCACCGGGAGCCCGTCGCCCAGAATCGTCCCCGCCGCAGGCTCGATCACTTGCGCCGCCACCTCGCGGTACAGCCCTGATTGCTCGATGTAGTCCGCAACTTGCGCGCGCGGGAATATCGCGCAGTAGGCGAACAGAACCGCGGTGAACAGCAATACGCGCCCCGTACCAAGCAGCGCGCCGATGATCCCGCCGATCAGACGTCCCAGAGAGCCTTTGGCGGGAAAAACAGAGAGGGGCGGAACGGCGACGGAAGCTAGCGCGCCGGCGATCACTCCCGCAAGCAACCGGCAGATGAGGTAGATCAGAAAGAAGAGAACGGAGAACCGCAGCAGAGGCAAATCGCGCAGGCTTGCCCATACGGTATGCCAAACCAGGGCCAAAGCCTTATGATCCGTCCCCTGCTGCGTCTCGCTATGTTTCGCTAGCCATGCTTGCAGACGCGGAGATAGCGCGGATGCGAGCAGCGCCGACGCCGCGATCGCCGCAACGGTCATGACAGCGCTCAGCAAGAAAGCCAGCAGATGCTTGGCAGAACCCGAAGCGCCTCTCCGAACGCCGTGCAGCAAGGAAATCGCCACGATCAAGAGCATGATCCATGTCACGACGTTCGCGCCCGGTATTCCCCAGCCGTTACCGTTCATTGCGCGTTATTGCGCCGCTTGGCGTGCCTGAACGACGAATTCGCGGACTTGGCCTTCCATATCCCAGGTGCCCAGCGATACTCCGCGCAGCTTGACGGACACTTTGCCCGAGTTCGGTACTCCGTTAAGCTCCAAATTCGTGGTCGTGATCGAATAAGAGCCGTCGGCGTTGTCCACGTATTTCGCTTCCGTGGCTTCTCCCGCCATCGCCTTGATGGCCTGATCCTTCAGCTCGTTCGTGACTTTATCGCCGACTTCCGAAACTTTGCTGCCGACTTCTTTCAGGTCCTCTATGCTATATCCGCCGTATACCGCGAAACCGATGACGATCGCGGCGACGAACACCCACTTCACGACCGTCTTTACGGCTTTCACGACGATGACGATCGCGAGAAGCGCGACGGCGACGACGATCCAATGATCTTGTATAAACTGACTCCAAGCTTCGCTATCGAAACTCATCGTATCTCCTCCATTTAGAGAGATCTCATTATTAGCATTCCTCCTATTATACCTTACCGGGCGACGCCGCGTAAACGACGGTCATAACTGCCAGCCTCCTCACGTACTAGTAGGATAAGCCGCGGTTGCGGACAAGAGTACGTTCCTAAGGTTAAGGAGGCTTCAAGATGAAAACCGCGATTTGGCTGTACTTGTTTCTGTTCGTCGCTTTCTTCGACCTGCATGCCCAATATCCGATGCTTACGCCGTTCGCCGTGTCGCTCGGCGCGGCTCCGTCCTTCATCGGTCTTGTGATGGGGATGTATTCCCTGACTCACTTGCCCGGCAATCTGATTGCCGGATACGGCGTCGACCGGTTCGGCAGCCGGTTTTTTATTATGGCCAGCCTCTCCGGCGCCGGGTTGCTCTTGCTGTTCCAGTCTCGAGTGACGGATCCTTGGGATCTGCTTTATATACGATCGATTAGCGGATTCGTTCTCGCGTTCCTGTCCCCCGCCTGCATGTCGCTGCTTGCCCGATTAGCCAAGGACCATATCCAGCAAGGCAAGCTGATGGCCGGCAACGGCCTCGTCCATACGATCGCCTCCGTCGTCTCCCCGGCCGCCGGCGCATGGCTTGCAGCGACGATCGGATTTAACCGATCGTTCGCCATACTCGGCTGGGTGCTGCTCATGACCGGGATCGGCTCCGTCTGGTTCATCCGCGAGCCTGCTAACTCGAGCTCGGCGGAGAAACCGGACGAAGCGCCTGTTATGCCGGTTACTCCGGCGCTTGCGCATTCGCATGCCCATGACCGGCCGCCGATGCCGGATACGGAAGAAGACGGGCAGGCCGCCCCGCGCAAGTTCCCTTGGTCCGTGTTCGTCCTTCCAGTAGGCATGGCGTTCGCGCAAGGCATACTGGCGTTCGAGCTTCCGCTCAGAGGGACGACGAGCGCCGAGATCATGACGACCGGCCTGCTATTCTCCGTCGTCAGTCTAGGCGCTCTCGCGACGCTGGGGCTGTTGTTCCTAAACCGCTACCTGCCTTATAACCGCACGGTGTCGGGCGTCTTGCTGCTCGCCCTCGCGTATTACGGACTTGCCGCGGGCTGGCCGGTGCCGCTTCTGCTCTTGCTGTTCGTCATCGGGATGTCCAAGGGAATCATCTTTCCCGCGATGACATCGCTCATGCTGCAGCTAAGCGGTCCTTCGCGATACGGGAGAACGTTCTCTACGTTGTCCATCGCGTTGTCGATCGGCTCGTTCCTCGGCCCGGTCGCCGCCGGCGCGTCGCGGCAATTTTTCTCTCCTTATTTTCTATCTTTCCTCGGACTGATGACCGCGCTCATTATTCTTTTCCCGAGGCCGATCTTCCGCATGAATTGGACTTCTCCACCTAGATACTCGCACACGTCGAGTTCTAGATAGCGGCATATGCTGAATGAAGCCTACGCTTTATCCCGAATCCTGTCGCGGGGCTACATCTCAGCTTGCCGAAGAGGGGTGAACGCGCATGTCCACTGTTATCGGTGCCAACACCACGATCGTTCTCGTCCTGTTCATTCTTCTCGTCATCGTCCTTAGAGCAGGATATTAACCGCTCTTGACTAGTCAAGGACTTAAGGAACGACGCTCAAGGGGGCCGCGCCGCGGCCCTTTGCCTTGGTTAGATACATATGCGGATACGCCCCGTGGTACAATGGAGAGAATCATTGCCCGTTCCATTCCATCCATCCATTCCCGAAACGGAGGCTCTCGCCAATGGACGCTGCGATTATCGTCGAAGGAAAAAACGACCGTTCCCGTTTATCCCGCGTGCTCTCCGCCGAGATTCCGATCCTGTGCACTTTCGGCACCCTTAATACGGAACGTATCGAATCGCTTCGCAAGGCGGTCGGAGACCGTCAAGTCTTCTTGTTTACCGATCCCGACGCTTCGGGCAAACGCATCCGAGGCGTCCTTCGCGACGTGTTCCCGGATGCCGAACATCTCTATACGCGCCGCGGGTATAACGGGGTGGAAGGAACTCCGGAGGAGTATTTGATCCAACAGCTCGAAAAAGCCGGTCTGGAGTCGTATATTATTTACCCCGATCCGCCGCTCACGGCTTGGCCGAAGGAATAAATGCACGGAGTCGCATGCCTCTCCAATGATCCTGAGCGAAAGGGATATCGTTGTAAAGCAAAGGGACGAAGACAGCAATTACGCTGACTCGTCCCTTTGCTCGCGCCGGTTAGAGCACCTTTTTAATTTGGGTGACCATTTCCGCCGGTTGCAGCTTCTTGTCTCCCAAATCGACATCGATATAGTCCATGCCGGAAATCCAATCCCGGATTTTGCCGTTCTCGTCCAACAAGACGACGACGTTGGAATGGCTGAAATTGCCCTTCTCGTCCTTGTAGACCATGACGCCGAATTTTTCGGCGATCGCGGCGGTCTCCTTCTCGTCTCCGCGCAGGAACTTCCATCCCGTCATATCCGCGTCGAACGTATCCGCGTAATCTTTAAGCACTTCGGTCGTATCGTGCGTAGGATCGATCGATACCGACAGCATCTGCACCTTGTCCCCGAACAGCCCCTCTTCTTTCAACTCGTCCTGGACTTGGGACAGGATCGCCGTCGTCGGCGGGCACACGTCCGGGCAGCTGGCGAAGAAGAAGTACAGCAGCCGCACTTTGCCGTTCGTGTTCTGCAGCGTAACCTCGTTGCCGTCCGTGTCGGTGAACGAGAAATCGGTTCCGCCTTCCCGGACGGGCAGCTCGTTGGCATTGTTATTCGTTTCGTTCTGGCTGTACAACAGATAGCCGCCTAACGCCAAGCAGATCACAAGCATAATGAGCGGAAAAGTATAGCGTTGCAACAAAGTGCGATCCTGCTTATTCGGCGCGACTTCAACCTGATCGTTCGTAGTCTGATTATCGTTTCGTTCCTGCTCCATTCGTTACACTCCATTCGTGTCGAGAATCATGACGAAAAACATGATCATCAAATAATTGATCGAAATGATGAAGTCCGTCCTGGCCCACTTGTCGTCATCCTTGGCGCGGAAACCGGACACCGCATGAATGAACCAAATGACGACGATGACTAGCGACAAAACGAGGAAATAGACGCCTACGTAATCGTAGGTGTACATAAGGATCGATGCCGGAATAAGCAAGAGAATGTACGGGAGCATTTGCCATTTCGTCCGCGTTACGCCTTTCACCACGGGCAAGAGCGGGAACCCCGCCGCCCGGTATTCCTCCATGCGGCGAATGGCGAGCGACCAGAAATGCGCCGGTTGCCATAGGAATAACAGCGCGAATAAAATCCAAGCGCCCGCATCCACCTCCGTGGTTACGGCGCAGTAGCCGATAACCGGCGGCATCGCTCCGGATATCCCTCCGATCGATGTACTCCAGGTGGAGTTTCGTTTGAGCCACATCGTGTAAACGACGACGTACACGAACATGCCGAGCAATCCCAGCCATCCCGTGAGCGGGTCAACGAGCGAGAACAGAACGGCCAAACCCGCTATTCCTAGCGCGATGGCGTAGGCCAGCACCGCTCCCGGGCTCATTCGGCCTTGCGGAAGCGCGCGGTTGCGGGTACGGGCCATCTTCGTGTCGAAATCGCGGTCCAAGTAATTGTTGAACACGCACGAGGAAGCCATCGTAAGCGCGGAGCCGAGCAGCATCCATACGAGTAGCCAGCCATCGATATGCCATTTTGAAGCAACCCAGAAACCGCCGAATCCCGCGATCAAATTCAATCGGATGATTCTCGGTTTCGTTAAGGCTACGAGATCTTTAAGCACGGTGCTCCTCCTTTGTGACGAACAGAGCGGCAATGCATTTACGCCATTTTGTCTGTTCAATGATACCGCAAATGTTCAAGCATTGACAATGTTCGCCGTCCCGTGTTCATGAAATCGCCACCTGGTGTGAACAAGGTGCGAACGCGCCTAGAAAACGCCGGATTACCAGTCACATAATGCCGTGCAGCTCAATACACTGTAATGCGACAAGTGCCTAATGAATTGAAGGAGGATTTACCACATGTTTAACAAAACGCCATGGCCATCCGCACCGCAACAACAGGGGATGATGCCGATGCCGGCTCAAATGCCTTCTACGATGCAAATGCCGATGCATATGCCAATGCCTATGCCTATGCCGATGCCTACCCAGACGCCGACTACGCTGCCTGCCCCATTGCCCCCGGGAAGCATACCGATCGCGCCGGGCGCACCTGCTTTCCCCGGTACGTTCGTCCCTGAAGAGTCGTACGTCGAGAACATTCTGCGCATGAACTTGGGCAAGGTAGCGACGCTGTACATGACGTACGAAAACAACTCCGAATGGAACGCCAAAATTTTCAAAGGCGTGCTCGAGGCGGCCGGACGCGACCATATTATTATCAGCGATCCCGCGACGGGCAAACGTTACTTGCTGCTTACGCTCAACCTCAACTATATTACGTTCGACGAGCCGCTTAACTATACGTTGCCGTTCGGTACCGGCACGACTACCCGTTAACCGCTTCGACGGGACGGAACGTCCAGATGCGAAGCCCGGCTTCGCCGCCCTTAATCCATAGCGTCATCTTCTCCCAGGAACGCCCTTCGCGGCGTTCCTTTTCGATTCGCGCGGCATGATCGGCGTCCGTGATTTGCCAGATTTCGACGAACACGCCCGGTTGGGCCGTATTTTCCAGAGCCTGCATGGGCAATCCTTCGCTCAACCGCTCATTCATCCACTTTAAGTAAGCTTCGCGACAGTCGTGCAATACGACGTACTCGCAGAATAAGATCATGCTGTTCCCTGCCTTGTTTTTATAATTTCGCCGATAGTCGTCCATACTGAATCAGTAGCGAACGATAACGAAGGAGGCTCTTCGACATGGACACCGGCACCCATTTCGTGTTCGGGCTCGGACTCGGCGGCTTGGCGATGGTCGATCCCGTCATTTCCTCGTACGATTACGGGGCCGTAGCCATATTGCTCGGTACGGTGGCGGGGTCTAACGCCCCCGATTTGGACAGCCTGTTGCGCCTTAGGAGCAATGCCGATTATATCAAAAACCATCGCGGCTTGTCCCACTCGTTTCCAGCCATTGTCGGCTGGGCGGCTGCCATTACCGCTTGCGTCTCCCTGATTTTCCGCGACATTCCTTGGTGGCATATCGGGTTTTGGGTGCTCTTGTCGGTCGTTGTTCACGTGTTTATCGATTTGTTCAATTCCTACGGCACGCAGGCTTTCAGGCCGCTAAGCCGACAATGGGTCGCATGGAACATCATCCATATTTTCGACCCGTTTATTTTTTCCACCCATTTGCTCGCAATACTGCTGTGGATTTCCGGATTCGCTTCTCCCACCGTTATTTTCCCGATATTGTACGGAATGCTCGCCGTCTACTACATCTGGCGAACGCTCGTTCACCTCAATTTGACCCGCAGGATGCCGACGATCGATTCGAGCAGGGAAAACAACGATCGCTACACGCTAATGCCTACGGTTTCGCTATACCGTTGGAACCTCGTCAAACAGTCGGAGGACGGCACGTACCATATCGGAGAATGGGACCATGGCAAGCTGAAATGGCTGGATTCGATGAAATGCGACGTGCACCCTGCGCTAGACGCTTCTAAGGAACATGAAGACGTTAAAGCCTTCCTCAGCGTTACTCCGTTTCCCTGCGGCCAAGTCACGCGGCAATCGTGGGGTTACGAAGTCAGATGGGTCGACGTTCGATACCGCTATCGCAAACAATATCCGTTCGTCGCCGTCGTGCTCATGGATTTCTCCTACTCGCCCCTTCAGTCTTTCGTGGGTTGGCTAAGCGACGAGAGGCTCGAGAAGCGCTTGCGAATGAATTCGTACTGAAAGCGGAGGAAGCCCCTCCGCTTTCTTCAGGTACAAAATACGCTTGACTGCGCGCGCGCGGAAGCGCACAATATGAAAAGCCCGAGGCAAGCCTCGGGCTTTCGGCGGGTAACGAGTATTCGTTAACGTTGGCCGCCGGACAGTTGTTGCTCAGCGATTTGGACAAGCTTCTTCGTAATGTAACCACCCAGAGAACCTGCATCGCGGGATGTTACATTGCCGTAATAGCCATCTGCCGGAAGCGTTACGCCGAGGGATTGCGCTGCCTCGGTTTTCATGCTTTCCAGAGCATTTTTAGCTTGCGGAACGATTAGCCGATTGCTTCGGTTTCCTGCCATGAGTGAATTCTCCTTTCGCTGATGATTGGTTGCAAGCTTGCCTTGTTAGTATGCTAGATGTACAGAAAAATATGCTCAAGGAGTTGTTTCATTGTGAGTAAATCGCTTTCGCTATTTTTTGCCTGCACTTCCGTTGCGTTCATGCTTGCTACCGGATTCACCATCAGCGAGAACGGTTGGCTCGCGGCGCTATTCGGCTTGATCGCGCTCGCGATCATCGGATACGGCTTCAGCCTAAAAGCAAGGATGCGCCGATCGCGAGCAACGAAGGACTAGCCTTTGCGGCGGCGAACCGGCGGCAGGAATCCCATCGCTTCCTTCACCTTTGCCAGCGTCTGTTCCGCGACGGCCGACGCGCGCTCCGCGCCGGCCTGCAAAATTTCGCCGATCGCCCCGGAAGATCTGATTTCGTTGTACTTCGCTTGCAGAGGAGCAAGCGCGCCAACGACGACTTCCGCCAAGTCTTTCTTGAAAGCGCCGTAGCCTTGCCCCTCGTAAGCGGCTTGGATTTGCTCCAGCGATTGCCCGGAGCATTGCGCGTAGATGCTCATCAAGTTGCTGATCTCCGGCTTGTTTTGCGCGTCGAATACGATATCCCGACCCGTGTCCGTTTTGGCGCGGGCTATTTTTTTGCGAATTTCGTCCGGCGTGTCGAGTAGAGCGATATAGCTGCCGGCGTTCGGGCTGCTTTTGCTCATTTTTTTCGTTCCGTCGTCGAGAGACATGATCCGCGCGCCGACTTTAGGAATATACGGTTCGGGAATGACGAACGTCTCGCCGAACCGGTAATTGAATCTGCCGGCCAAGTCGCGAGTCAGCTCGAGATGCTGCTTCTGGTCGTCTCCTACCGGTACAAGATTCGTATTGTACAGCAGAATGTCCGCGGCCATAAGCGACGGATAGACGAATAGGCCTGCTCCGATGGCTTCCTTGCCCTCGGACTTATCTTTGAATTGGGTCATGCGCTCGAGCTCGCCCATATAGGACAGCGTCGTCATGAGCCAGCCAAGCTCCGCATGCGCAGACACGTGAGATTGCATGAAGATCGCCGCATGCGCAGGATCTAAGCCGGCGGCTACGAACAGCGCGGCGACGGCCTCGCTCTGCTCGCGAAGCGCGGCAGGCTCCTGCGGGACGGTTACCGCATGCAGGTCGACGACCATGAAGAAGCAATCGTGTTCATGCTGCAGCGCAACGAAGTTTTTCATTGCCCCGATGTAATTGCCTAGCGTTAGCTTGCCGCTCGGTTGAATACCGGATAAAACGCGTAATTTGGACATCTCAATCGTACCCCTTTTTTTGAAAATAAAAAAAGCCTTCCTCCGCAAGGGACGAGAAAGCCGTGGTGCCACCCTAATTCGTTCTGCGCATCGCAAGCCGCAAAACCTTCTGTTCCGTTATCGGAGAACGACCGGAGAGCATGGGAACGGTTGTGCTCTCGCAACCGTCGTTTCGCTCTCGGCTCCAGGATCCATTCCGCGCAAGGGGCGCACCGGTTTCCAGCAACCACCGGCTCTCTGTGAGCGCTCCGCATAGACGTACTTGTTCCCTTCAACGCCATTAGATGTCAGGTTTTTACCTATTATACGCTTAGCATTGCCATTGTCAACTCATCACCGACAAATCCGTTCATATTCGAATCTGGCCAAGCATATGCTCTTATAATCCAATTAGGCCCCGGGAAGTGAGTACGTGCATTGGGACTTCGATAAACTGCAGACGTTCAAGATCATCTTCATCAGCATCATTCTCGAAGCATTGCCGTTCCTGCTGATCGGCGTGCTCGTATCCGCGATCCTGCAGGCATTCGTGTCGGACAGGCTAATTGGCAAGCTAACTCCCAGGCATCCGATTACCGGAGCACTATTCGGCAGCCTGCTGGGCATCGTGCTCCCCTTATGCGAGTGCGGCATGATCCCGATCGTCCGCAGACTGATCCGCAAAGGTCTTCCTGCCTATATCGGTCTTACCTATATCGTCGCCGGACCGATCTTGAATCCCGTCGTCGTAAGCGCTACCTTCGCCGCGTTCCGCACGAATCGCGAGCTGGCTTACTCGAGGTTTTACTTGGCTTTCCTCGTCTCCTTCGCGCTCGGTTTGTTGCTGTACTCTTTCATGTCCAAAAATCCGATGAAAGCCGAGTCTCACCACCACCATCAGCACCACCGTAACAATCGCCTTCATGCCTCCGTCGGCAGCAGCGGTTTCATGCACAAACTCGCCCATACGCCCGGTCATGCTGCCGAGGAGTTTTTCGACATGGGCAAGTTTTTGTTGTTCGGAGCGTTCTTTACGGCCCTGTTGCAGACGGTCATTTCGCGTCAAGCGATCGCTGCGGTCGCCGACCACGATTTCGGTTCTCAATTGTTCATGATGGGGTTGGCCTACTTGCTGTCGCTGTGCTCGACGTCCGACGCCTTCGTCGCCGCATCCTTCAACTCCTTGTTCCCGCCGACAGCGTTGCTCGCGTTCCTCGTATTCGGGCCGATGGTCGATTTGAAGAGCACGCTCATGCTCCTTTCCGTCTTTCGGCGCAAATTCGTGCTGGCCTTCATCTTGCTCCTGTTCGCATTAGTATTTGTCGGCTCGTTTCTATTCGGTGAACTTGGATGGGTTTGAGGAGGGAATGACCCGTTGAACTTGAAATATCGCCTGCACGAGACTATCCATTATTTTCTTCGCTCGTTCATACTCGCTTCGTTCGCTCTCTTCATCGTCTATCTCGTTCGAACCGATAATCTGGATCTATATATCGCTGCCAGAATGCAATGGCTTGTCAAGTGCACGGCCTTGGGCATGTACGTCGTCGCCGCTCATCAGCTATACAGGACCCTCCAAGCACTCTCGGGCAACCGCTCGCACGCACGCGACTGCTGCGACGATCATACCCACGACATGCCCTCATCTTGGCGAACCGGTCTGCTGCTATACGGCTGGTTCGTGCTGCCTCTCGCCTTGGCGTTGCTCATCCCGAACGGCTTGCTCGGAAGCGCGATGGCCGCCGCCAAGGGGGTTCAATTCCAGGCTGGGCAGATCGTCATGCCCGAATCTCCCTCCGATCCGTTCCTCCGAAGCTTCGCCAAGTATGGACAAGAGCTGTCGAAGCAAGACCCGATTCGCGTTCAGGACGATCGTTTTATCGAGACGCTTACGGCGCTTGATCTATACAAACAAGCTTTTATAGGACGTACGGTGCAAATACAAGGTTTCGTATACCGGGAGAGGGGGATGAACAACCGCCAATTCAGCGTCACGCGCTTCGCCATGAGCTGCTGCTCGGCTGATGCGTATCCTTACGGCATACTCGTTAAGGACGATAACGCTTACTCGATTGAAGAGAATGAATGGGTATCCGTAACCGGTACATTGTCCCTTGCTTCTTACAACGGCATTGAAGCCATACAGCTCGTCGCGAACGACATCCGGTACATCCAGCCGCCCGACAACCCTTACGTATCCCCTGATGTATACTTCGAGCTGGAGTAGAAGGCTTCGCAAACAAACGAAAACGGGGATTGCTCCTGGGCAGTCCCCGTTTATTGTAAATAGGTTATGTAATGGATCCGGCAGTTATTCGTTGGCAACGTCTTTGCGTTCGCTTCGTTTAACAGGCGGTCTGAAAAATACGTTGGCCATATTGTAGTTAGACTCGAATTGAACGCTTACATAGACTTGGCCTTGCCTTAATACGAAATCGTAAGCGATTTCGCCATGCGTCCAGGTCCGCTTATGACGCAATGCGTCCACGGCCATCTGACGCAATTGTTTGACTTGCGCTGGCGTCAGCCCTCCCACGAAGTCCGGTTGCCGACTTCCGCAGTCGAGCGGCAAATGCCGGATGCCGAAGCGTCCAACCTTATCATCACGGATTTGAAGAACGATTGTCCCTGCAGTTAGTCCCTTAAGTTCTGCCTCAAGTTGCTCTAAAGCTACATTGACCTGCCTTACCAGTGAAGTTTGATCCATTAATATCCTCCTTTGTACTTAAAATGAAAAATTTACCTTTCAGTGACTCAAGACCCATTGTAGTGGAATTATTTGAGAATTGCAATCTTTTTGTAAAATTTAGTTGTGAAATGTAAATTCCTGTTGATCGGAGGCGCAGCTTTCTTTTCCGCACGCCTTTCATCGGTATCCCCTTCGCTCAGGCACCCCCTCTCCTTTATTCCATTACACCGGTATCCCCTTCGCTCAGGAAGCAATCGCCCTGCTCCCTTAAATCGGTATCCCCTTCGCTCAGGATAAGGAAGGTTGGCGCTGTTTAAATTAAAAAAAAACTTGCAGGAGCAATCTATTTTTGCTAACATTTAGTAGAACACACGTTCGTATTTCAGAGGCGGGTGAGACTGTTGGAAATGACACTAGAAGAATTCGATGAGTTGTTCAAAACAGAAGAAGACTGCTTAGAAGCACTGTATGCAGCGAAATGGCCCAATGGCTTCTTATGTCCGAGCTGCTCACATACGCAATGCTATGTCATCAGGTCCCGCAAGCTGCCGCTCTACGAATGCCGCAAATGCAAGTCCCAAACTTCCCTTATCTCCGAGACCATTTTTCGCAACTCGCGAACGCCGCTTCGGTCCTGGTTTGTAGCCATATTGCTTCACACGCGATGGAACGGGATCAACGCTGTCCAATTAGCCGATGCCATTAAAGTAACCTATAAAACCGCCTGGCTAATGTGCCACAAGCTGCGTTACGCGATGAGCAAAGCAGACGCCGATACGCTGTTAAGCGGAATTGTGCGAATATCCGACGCGTTGATGTACAGACGAATCGTCCCACCCAGAAATTGTATCGAATTCGAACAACCGCTGATGGTCGGATCAATGGATAACGAGCGCGGCGAGCCCACACATGTCAAGATCCAAATCTCTCCGAGATCGCTAAGGACTGACAGACACGGATCGCCGGATCCGACGCCTTTCATCAACCGCGTAGTTTCTCCGGAGTCTATTCCTCATGCCATCTTTACGAAGCGGCACGGCAAAAATGTAAACTACACATTGGTTGGCATCTGCCGGGACGCGGAGACATGGATCGCTTGGACGTTTCGCGGCATCGGTCTGAAGCATTTGCAGGTGTATTTGGATCATTTTTGTTACGTCGGCAATAGGCCTAAAGCGGTGCTCTATCATGAGATATTTAAAGATTGCGTACAACGCAGAGCCATTGATTATCCCACGCTCACAGGTTCCAATCAACGAAGATCATCCAGACCAAACAGATCAACGAAACATGAAACAATGCTAGCAGGATAAGGTCCTTTGTCACTCGCGCAGCACCTGTAACTTCGATCAATCCACTCCCTGAGCGAGGGGGATACCGGTAAAAGGATGCAAATCGGGATTACGACCCATCACTCCCTGAGCGAAGGGGATATCCTTGTAAAGGACATCAAAAAGACCTCCCCCGATCATCGAGGAAGGTCTGGCATTACTTCGAACAAAGAGCCGCAAAGCGTTCTACATCTTCGACTACCCTGGACACGGCGTCGCGCCAGAATTCCGGTTGATCCACCTGAACGCCCAGGTGGCGAGAAGCTAGTTGCTCTACCGTCATGACACCGGTGTCTCGCAAGAGCCGATCGTACTTCGAGCGGAAGCTATCGCCTTCCCGCTCCGCGATAGCGACGAGGCCAGTGCTGAACAAGTAACCGAACGTGTAGGGGAAGTTATAGAACGGCACATCGGTCAAGTAAAAATGGAGCTTCGACGCCCAAAAATGAGGATGCCACGAGCTGAGCGAATGGCCGAACGCTTCTTGCTGCGCCTCGACCATGAGCTTGTTAAGCTCCTCCGTCTCGACCATCCCCGCTGCTCGGCGCTCGTAGAACCGCGTCTCGAACAAGAACCTCGCGCGAATATTCATGAAAAACGCAACGGCGCGTTGCAGGCGATCGTCCAATAACGATAGCTTCTCCTGATCGCTCGCCGCTCTGCTCAGCAACGCATCGCTCACCAAAGCTTCAGCGAACGTAGATGCTGTCTCGGCCACGTTCATCGCATACTCTTGCGCCATCGGCGGAAGTCCGTCTACGAGCGCAGCGTGATAAGCATGCCCAAGCTCGTGGGCCAACGTAGAGACGTTGCCGGGCGTGCCTGAGTAGGTCATGAAAATTCGGCTTTGCTCGCTGATCGGAAAGCTCGTGCAGAATCCGCCGGGTCTTTTGCCCGAACGGTCTTCCGCTTCGATCCAGTTATCTTCGAAAGCCTTCCTGGCGAGGTTGGCCAGGTCTGGAGAAAAACGCTCGAACGCTTCCGTGATGATATGTGACGCTTCGTCGAATGAAATTTTAGCTTGACTCGAAGCGATCGGAGCATCGACATCATGCCATGCCAGCTGCGACTTGCCGAAATAGCGGGCCTTTAGCGTCAAATATTTCGAAAGCGGCTCTATCCCCTCCGCTACCGCTCCCCACATCGCATCGAGCGTCGCTTTGCTCATGCGGTTCATCTTAAGCGGTTCCCGCAACGGATCGTTCCAGCCGCGCATGCCGTAAAGCTTCAGCCGGAACCCGGCCAATCGGTTTAACGTATCGGCGCAAAGATCCGCTTGCTCAGACCAAGCCTGTTCCCATTTGGCCGCCATCAAGTCGCGAACTTCCGAATTTGCGTCATCCAGCTTGTTCGCCGCTTGGCCGACGGACAAAGAGGTTTCCGAGTCCCCTTCCTTCCAAGGAATAGAGATACGGCTTACGATCGTGTTGTAATGTTCTCCCCAGCCGTGATAGCCATCTACGGCCAGTTCGCTCGCTACGCTCTCAAGCTCCGGAGGAAGCTTCTCCTTAGCCGCCTCGCGAAGCTCGTTAAGAGGAAATTGGACGGCTGCCCGCGCGGAATCTCCGCTCCACCGCACCCATTCGGCCTCCGGCACCTCTGCCAGCTTCGACTCGAACAAGACTTGCGCTTGCTTGAACTTCGCCGACAACGATTGAATGCGTTCCGTCAAAGACACGGCCCTTCGGTCGCTCATCTCCTGAGAGGCGAGACACGACACGAACGCATCCGCTTCTCTCAAATGCGCCAAACCTCGCTGTAACCGATCCGTCCACTCCGTCAGTAACTCGTCCCCCGCAAGTTGATCCCCGGCATCTTGCAAGTCCTTCAACAAATCGGCAATAAGCGATTCCGTCTGTTGAACGAATGCCGCAAAACGCGGAGAAGAAGAGCCGCCCTCGAACAGCGACTCCAAGTTCCATCTCATATTCATTTTTTGTTCGCTTCCTTTCTATTTGCACGCCGCTTCCCGGTGATGTTATCTTAGTACAAGAAAGGAGGGGCTTACATGATCCCATTCCGTAACAGCTGGCCTTACGATATTACAGGCAACGACGTCATCGTGCAAGAATGTCCCTTCTGCAAATCCGCGAACGTCATTCTCCCGCTTAAACCCGCCGACGTCGAAAGCTTATACGGCGGGGCGCGCAAAATCATGCTGGTCTTTCCTTGCTGCCATAACCGCCTTCGCATTATCGATGCGGATTCCGACTATTTGCTTGCGAATCGCCAGATTCGTTAACCGCTTAGCTTCATTTCCTCGGGCAGTTCCATGCCCCGCCCCGTCATCTCCTCGCGGATGTTCTGCCATTGCTCACGGGAAGCCCGAATCATCGAGGCGTCCGTAATGCTGCGATCGTGAATGACTCTTCCGAACCACTTCACGGCATCGTTGAAATCGCCTAAGCGACGGTGCAAATCTCCGATCAGGAACATTAGCCTTGCGTTGCTGAGCGATTCGCGCTCGGTCTGAAATACGCTTATGTAAGCGTTAAGCGCGTAGCCTAAAAATCTATTCTCCTGGTCGATATCACCTTTATAACGGAACAACCAGGCAATGTGGTGGAGCAACCCCGCGACGACACGGTCCTTCTCGCCGGTAATCTGGGCGGACAGCAACGATAGCTTGTAACACTCCATCGCCTCTTCTTCCGTTCGCTCGCCTCCGTAATCCTTATGTTGCCATTTGCTGCCTACTTGATCGAAGAAAGCTTTTCTTAATTTATCCGGGAGATGCTCCGTAAAGTTCTCCGTAGACGCGAAGCCGCAATAAGGACATACGCGCACGACATAGAAATCGGGATTCACTTCTTTAAAGTACGAGCAAAAGTCCGAGTCGGTCCGCACGGCCCTCTTCAAGCTCGGACGAACGCGGGAGGTTTGAAAGCTCGATTCGCAGCAGTGGCACTTCACTTTGATTTGAAATAGCGGTTCCACGAAGCTTCCCCCTTTCGATTAAGATGGATCGGTATTGACGAAATGATGGGCGGGGCCCGAAAGCCTCTCGATCATAAGACGTTGCAGCTGTTCCGGAATCGAGGTTTCCGCAAGCGCGGCCGTCATGCAAGATAACCAGGCTTCGGCACGCTCGGGCGTAATCGGGAACGGCAGATGGCGGGCTCTCATCATCGGATGCCCGTATTCATCGGAATAAAGGGAAGGTCCCCCGAAGAATTGGCTCAAAAACATATATTGCTTTTCCATAACCGGACGAATGTCGGAAGGAAATAGCGGAGACAACAACGGGTCTCGTTGTACTTTAGGATAAAATCTCTCTACGATCTCGCGTACCATCGGCGCTCCGCCAATGGCTTCATATATCGTTGCGTAACTAGACAAATCGTCCCTCCTGTCGCGCGGATGCTATTAGGATGCTGGACCTAATCATCATGGCTAATGGATCAAGCCTATTATACCACCAAAGTCACATTTTGCCTCTTGAAAAATAAAAAAGATCATCCGAGTTCGGACGATCTAAGCGGCACGAGCCGTTGCGTATGGTTTTCAAACTTCTTCTTCGGGTCTCATCAATGATTCACGGATGACATATACGAAAGCGCATACAATTAATCCTGCGACTACGCCGGCCATATTCATCACTCCATTAAGAAGCAGATTGGATGCAACGGGTTATATGCGTGAATATCTAATTTGATTGTACCATATTTCGTTTAGAACGCCATCTTTTTTTGCAAGCGGTTACAATCCTAAATGCCCTTCGATCGCGGGAAACATTGTCCAACCAGGCTCATATAAATGGGACAAGAGAGTCATTGCCCATTGGAGGGAACAACATTGCGGATGGACCGCCTCGTTGAACGGAACGAGACCCGAATAAGCTCTTTTGCAGGCATGCTCGGAATCGGCGGGATCGCTCTCCTGCTCGGAGGGCTGGCGTTCGGAATGCCCGGCAAAGCGCTTGAAGCCTCCTTGCGCGGCGTTTCGGTATGGTGGGATGTACTGTTTCCGGCCCTCTTTCCTTTTTTCGTGCTTTCGGAAATCATGCTCGGCTTTGGCATCGTTCACTTCGCCGGAAAGCTGCTGGACCCCCTCATGCGCCCGTTATTCCGGCTGCCCGGCGTCGGCGGCTTCGTGGTCGCGATGGGGTTCGTGTCCGGATATCCCGTCGGCGCCCGTTTAACTTCGCGTTTAATGGAACAGTCGATGATTAACCGCGATCAAGGCGAACGGCTCGTCGCCATGACGACGACGTCCGACCCGATCTTCCTGATCGGCGCGGTATGCATCGGCTTTTTCGGCAATACGGAGCCTGCGCTTGTGCTTGCGATCGCCCACTACGGCGGCGCCTTGGCGTTAGGCATTATATCCCGATATCGCGTCGATAAGAACGAAAGCAAGACGGGCCATCCTCCCGGTCCTGCCCAAGGCAGCAGAATCCGCAGCGCATTGGCCGCCATGCACCAAGCGAGACTTGCGGACGGACGTCCCTTCGCCATTCTGTTGCAGCAATCGTTGCAATCTTCCTTGGTTCTCATGATGATCGTCGGAGGATTGGTCGTGTTTTTCTCGGCCGCCATGACGCTGCTCGTCGACAGCGGATCGCTTATCCTGTTCCACCATGCGATCGCGGGTCTCCTCGACTTGTTCGGCTTGTCGCCTCATCTCGCGCCTTCGCTTATTAACGGAACGTTCGAGGTGACGATCGGAGCCAAAGCCGCGGCGATGAGCGGGGATGCCGGAGTCACGCTTCCGCTTGTCCATCGCGTGGCGGCAGCCGCGTTCGTGCTCTCTTGGGCCGGGTTATCCGTGCATGCGCAGGTAGCCGGTCTGATGAGCCGCACGCCATGGCGCTACTGGCCGTTCGCGCGATTCCGCTTGCTGCACGGGCTACTCGCCATGTTCATCGTCTATTTGATTTGGCCGTTGTGCCATTGAGAAGGCAAGCATTGTATTCCCTCCGGTTATTGTTTATGATCTTATCAAATACAGCCACCTTGTCCGGAAGGAGCGTCACCGCTTGAAATACGCATTATTGGACCGTGGAGACCAGCTTTCTCGGCAGTTAGCCGAACAGCTTCACGGGCTTGCAGCGACCAAGGGACTTACGCATAACGAACAAAAGCCGGATATCGTCGTCTCGATCGGCGGAGACGGCACGCTGCTTCAGGCGTTTCACCGTTATAAAGATCAGCTCGACTGCGTGTCCTTCGTCGGTGTTCATACGGGCCACCTCGGTTTTTATGCCGATTGGAAGAAGGACGAGATCGAACAGCTCGTGAGCGCAATGGCCGCCTCGAAGCCTCATAACGTGATCTATCCGCTATTACATATCGAAGTGAATACGAAATCCGGCAGCTCGTCTTACTTGGCGTTGAACGAATTTACGCTGAAGGGCGTCGACGGGACGCTGGTAGCCTCGCTGCTCATTAACGACGAGCCGTTCGAGATGTTCCGCGGCGACGGCATCGTCATCTCCACCCCTTCGGGCAGTACCGGCTACAACAAAAGTCTTGGCGGAGCCGTCATTCATCCGTCGCTCGAGGCGCTGCAAATCGCGGAAATCGCTTCGATCAACAATCGGATTTACCGTACGCTCGGCTCGTCGGTTATATTGCCGAAGCATCATCATTGCGACATCGTACCGAATCCCGACAAAGAGCTGCACATCGCCATCGATCATCTGGCCGTCCAGATGTCAGGCGTCACCTCGATTACGTGCCGGGTGTCCGATCAGAAGGTCGCTTTCGCCCGCTATCGGCCATTTCCGTTCTGGAATCGCGTCAGAGAGGCCTTCATCGGCTCGAAAGATTAATTCTTCGAACGACCAAAAAAGCCTTTTCCCGAAGATCGGCTTCGGGAAAAGGCTTTATTCATTTCTATTATTCGCTCGCGCGGGGATTGTTGCCGCCGCCTTCGTTGCGTTGCGCGCCTTCCGGTCTAGGGCCTTGCTTGCCGCCGAAGCTTTTGCGCCTGCGGTTCTTGCCCGGCCACCGGCTCCCGTTGCGGGCCGCTTCCGCATTCGGATGCGCGCCGCCAGCCTCGCCATGGTTCCGTCCTTCGGCTGCTTGCCGGTTGCCGCCTTCAGCGTTCTGCTGAGGCCTAGGCCCGCGAGGTCCGCCTTGGTTCCCGCGATGCTGGCCATGCTCGCCGCGCCCTTGTCCGCCGCGTTCTTGGTTATGGCTTTGGTTGCCGGAGCCTTGTCCTTGGCGACGCTCTCCTCCGCCTTGACCATGACCCGGTTTCCCGTGCCGGTTGTATGAACCGCCGCCTTCTTGGCCTTGCCGGGAGCCTCCACGATGCTGAGAGCCGCCTGCATTCGCGGCGTTGCTCTCTCTTCGCCGTTCCGCGCTTTCGGCTGCCGCTCTCGCAACCGCGGATACGGTTACATTCGGCACTCTGGCAGGGCCGCCCGAACGTTCCTTCAGCGGCCATCGCATCAGCGGACCGTTGTGCGTCGCCGCCGTCTCGGCCGCCTGCTCGACAGCTTCGCCGGCTGCGGCGCTTGCGCTTGCAGCATCTGCAGCGTTCTGCTGTCCCTGCGCAAGCTCCTCGGGAGTCAACGTCTTGCTATCCACCTTCGCCAAGACGAAATAGGCACACCCGAAATTGCAATATTCGTTAATGTAATCGATCAAGCTCGAGATGACCGATTCCTTCGTCGCGCGCGGATGACCGTCCTTATAGAAGCCGCGAAGACGCAACTGACTGTAACCCCAATCGCCTACGATATAATCGAAGCGCTCCAGCACTTCGCTGTACCGTTCGCGGAAAACTTCCGGATTCCATCCGCTCTTGTTCTCGTGAAGCAGCGAGTAAGCGTTGCCGCCAGCCATGAAGATCACGTTAGGCTCTCCTCCCGAACACCCGTCGTACTTGCCTGCGCGGACTTGACCTGCTCGTGCGCATGATAGGAGCTGCGAACGAACGGCGCCGACTCCACGTGGGAGAATCCGCGCGACAGCCCGTCTTGCTTGAACTGCTTGAACTCGTCCGGATGAACGTAGCGTACGAGATCGATATGGCTCGAGGATGGCTGCAAATATTGGCCTAACGTCAGAATGTTGCAAGCCACCGCGCGCAGATCGTCCATCGCCTGCAGCACTTCCTCGCGCGTCTCGCCCAGCCCGAGCATAATGCTCGACTTCGTCGGGATTTGCGGCTGCATCGCTTTGGCGCGGCTGAGCAACTCCAGCGACCGGCGATACTTCGCCTTCGCGCGCACGCGATTCGACAAGCGCTCGACCGTCTCGATGTTGTGGTTCAGGATGTCCGGCTTCGCGTCCATGACGATCTTGAGCGACTCCTCGTTGCCGAGGAAGTCCGGAATCAACACTTCCACGCTGCACAGCGGCAGCTTGCGACGGATCGCTTTAATCGTCTCGGCGAATATCGATGCCCCGCCGTCCTTCAGATCGTCGCGCGCGACCGATGTCACGACGCAATGCTGCAAGCCCATCTGCACTGCCGCGTCGGCTACGCGCTCGGGCTCCTGCAAATCGAGTTCCGTCGGCAATCCGGTCTTCACCGCGCAGAACCGGCAGGCTCTCGTGCATATATCCCCGAGGATCATGAATGTCGCCGTGCGGTTAGCCCAGCATTCGTATATGTTCGGACAGCGCGCTTCCTCGCACACCGTGTGCAGCGTCTTCGTCCGCATCATCTGCTTGATTTCTTGGTATGGCTCTCCGGTCGTCAGCCTGATCTTCAGCCACTCCGGCTTGGGCGGCTTCGCGCTTGTCGTCATTTCGGTCCCCTCTTTCTGTCCCCCTTATTATAATGTAGTGTAACGCTTTATGCCAATGAAGATATTCAAGAGGGAGAAAGAGTCAAGCTCCGCGTCAAACCCCGGAATATGCCATGAATCCGCCGTCCACCGGCACGGTCACGCCGGTAACGAAGCCGGAAGCGCTTTCGTCGACGAGCCACATAAGCGTGCCGAGCAAATCCTCGGGCTTTCCGAACCGCCTCATCGGCGTATGGGCGATAATCTTGCCCGAACGTTCCGTTAGAGAGCCGTCTTCGTTCGTCAGCAAACGGCGATTCTGTTCCGTCAGGAAAAAGCCCGGCGCGATCGCATTCACCCGAATGCCCGCCTCAGCCATGTGCACGGCCAGCCACTGCGTAAAGTTATTGATGGCTGCTTTGGCCGCGCTGTACGCGGGCACCTTCGTCATCGGGCTCGGCGCGCTCATCGAGGAGATGTTGATGACCGTAGCGCCTGTCTTATTCACCATGTGTTTAGCGAATACTTGCGTCGGGTTCAGCGTGCCGAGGAAGTTCAGGTTAAGCACGGAAGAGAACCCGTCCACGGTCAAATCGAAGAACGTCTTCACTTCCGGATTCTGCAAATCTTCGAGCCGGAAAATCTCATTCGTCGTAATCCCGTCCGGATGGTTGCCACCCGCTCCGTTAATGAGAATATCGCATGGGCCGAGCAACTGCGTAACGATCCCGTCCGCTTCCCGCACGCTTTCCACGTCCAGCACGTTACAAGAGATCGCGATCGCCTCTCCTCCCGCATGCCAAATTTCTTCGGCTAGCGACTCCCCCTTCTCCGCGTTGCGGTTCAGTATCGCCACTTTAATGCCGTATCTGCCAAGCTCCTTGGCCATCTCCGAACAGAGAACGCCGCTGCCGCCGGTGATAACCGCTACGCGTCCCCGCAAATGCTCTTTTCCGCCCATACTCTCAGCCCCTCTAGCCCTCTATGTCTTCGTCCGTTCACAACAGTCCCACAGCCCCCACGCGCGCAAGAGGAATTCTTCCTGCGAATTCACGCACCATCGCGGTAATGTCAATCTCCGGGGTCGCCCCGAGCGAACGGCTACACAACGCCACGCCGTTGGACGGGCTGTCCACGAAATCGAGGATGAGGCGAATGTCGTCGCGATTCTTCGCGATGCGCGGCAAGCTGCAGATCGAATCGGACGGATTGTCCGGTTGGATCGCCATCTTAATGCCGTACTGCTCAGCGACGGGAACGACATGTTCCAAGAAGTGCCGGAGATTATCGCGCAGCTTCTCCTCCGTCACGTCTTTGTACGCCTCGAACAGTTCCGATAGACGGTCCAGAAGCTCCCGCTCCATACCCGGCTTCGCGGCCTCAGAGTTGCACAGATCGCCGCGAGCCCAGTCGAATACCGGCGTGAAGTTGTAGCAGATCGTCTTGACGCCGACAGTCGCGAGATTCGCCATCGTCTTTTTGTAATTCTCGATATAGAGGTCTCGTGTCGGCAAGCCGATCTTGATATCGTCATGGACGTTAACGCATTCTACCACTTCCAGATGCAAGCCGGTTTCGTCGGATAACCGTTTGAAAGCGAGGATTCTCTCCATCGGCCATACCTCGCCCGCGGGCACGTCGTGCAGCGCCCATATGATGCCTTCAACGCCCGGAATTTGCTTGATTTGCTTTAAAGTAAACGCATCGTCGCCTTCTCCATACCAACGGAACACCATTCTCATCTCTTTAGTCTCCTATTACCCTTTGACCGACCCGGCCGTAACTTGCATAAACGAACGATTCGCGAAGAAATAGACGACAAGGATCGGCAGCATCGACAAGCACGCGCCAGCCATCATCAGATGCGTCTGCATCGCCGCGCCGCTCCCGTATCTCAAGTTCGTCAACCCGACCGTTAACGTCTGCAGCTTCGGCGTATTCATCGTAAAGACGAGCGGCAGAATATATTCGTTCCACGCGTTCCGGAACGCGAATAACGCGGTAACCCCGAGACCGGGCTTCAGCAGCGGCAGGATCATTCTCCAATAAATTCCCATGAAGCTGCAGCCGTCGATCATCGCAGCCTCGTCCACGTCCCGCGGAATCGCTTTGAAAAATCCCATCAGGATGAAAAACGTCGTCGCATGCGCGCTGATCAGAATAAACACGACGCCCCACAACGATTGATTCAACCGGATATCGACCATCAGCTCGAATTGCGGGCGAAGAACGACCGCTCCGATCGAGATGAACATCGTGGAAGCTTGCATGACGACGAAAAACCTTTTGCCTATGAAATTCCTGCGGTCCACGACGTACCCCGCCATCGAAGCGACGATCAGCGTACCGACGGTCGAAGCCACGCTCACGAACAGGCTGTTCCACGTATACGTGGAGAAGTTCGCTTGCTTCCACGCTTCCGCGTAGTTCGAGAAATGCCACTCCTTCGGCCAGATCGTCGCTCCGGAAGCGAGCTCCAGGTTCGACTTGAAGGAGCCTAATATCGTCATCAGCACCGGGAAGACGGTGAACAATGCGATGATCAACAAAAACAACCAAAGAATACCTCGCGAAACCCATTTTCCCATCCCGTTCAACGGACTCGCCTCCTAGTAAATCTTATTCAGCCGTCTGGAGAGCATGAAGTAGAATCCGGTTATGACGCCGACGATGATCGCCGTAGCGAATCCGACCGCGCTGCCGTAACCGATCTCTTGGATCATGGCGGATCCCGTCGATACTGGGAACAGCAGTTTGTACACGTACAGGTACATGACCTCCGTCTTGCCGACCGGCCCGCCTTCCGTAAGAACCATGATGCTCTCGTAGCCTTTGAGCGAGACAGTTATCGCCAGCATAATAATCATCTGCATGACCGGTCCCAGCATAGGCACCGTAATTTTCCAAAACTTCTGAATCGCGCTCGCTCCATCGATCTCGGCGCTCTCGTATAAATCTCCGGGAATGCTTTGCAGCCCCGCCAGAAACAGCAGCATATAGTTCCCGATCGCGCCCCATACGGCCAGGATAATGACGGTCAGCATCGCATAATCCGGCCCCAGCCAGTCGATGGCTCCCGATATCAAGCGGTTCTTAAGGAGGAACTGGTTCAATAAGCCGTTGTACGAATTGAAAATAATAAAGAATACGACGGCGATGACCGCGGTACTGATGACCGTGGGCATAAAATAAAGCGCTCTGAGAAAGTTCCTGCCCTTCAAGCCCCGGTCAAGAATGACCGCTATAATTAACGAAAGCGGAATCGTGATCGCGATCTTCCCGCCTGCGTAGACGATCGTATTCCGAACGGCTTCCCAGAACAATTCGTCCCCCCATAACCGGGTAAAATTGTCGAAGCCGATATAGATCATATCTCCGTAGCCTTTGTAGTCGTAGAACATGTAGCGCATCGCCCAGAAAATCGGGTAAATGCCCAGCACCGCGGTCAGAAGGAAGCTCGGCAGCAGGAAGCCGTAATTCTCGACATGGACTCTCCACTTCATACGCATGATCACCTCTTAAGGAGGAGGGCACGGAAGTTGTTAGACTCCGTGCCCCCGCATCTTCTTATTTCGTAAGCATCGTGCCTTGCAGCTTCGCCGGATCGAAGCCAGGATCAACGACCGCTTTCGTCTCGCCCGCGGCAACCGCTTTATCCAACGCTTCGTTATAACGCTTATTCAAGTCGGCGACGATATCGTCGAGCGAGCCTCCGCTTAACACGTATTTGAAGAACGCATCCCCGTAGTTCAAGCCTTGCACCGTCACGGTCGGCGGCAGCGGCCATAATGCGTCGTACTGCGTAAGCAGGAAGCCTTCGACGCCATTGATGGCCGGCGTGTTCGCTTGCGCCGCGATGGACGGAACCGCCGAGAGCCCGTAGCCCTTCTCGTGGTAATCCTTCAGAAGCTCGTCGCTGTACATGTAGGTCAAGAACTTCCATGCCGCGTCTTTCTTCTCGGATTGGCTGGAGATCGCGAGCCATTGTCCCGAGTTCGCGAAGCCTGCGGCTCCCTTGATATTCCCGTCGATCGACGGCGCTTGCGCGGCGCCCCAATTGATCTCGGTCGGGAATTGGTTCTGATAGACGCCCGGTTCGGCGGAGTAGGACAAGTACATGCCGATCTTCCCTTGCGCGAATTGAGCGCGCAGCGGGTCGATATCGAGCGATTCGACGCCTGGAAGCATGCTGCCGTCGTCTCTCATTTGCTTGAACGCATCGATGACGGGCTTAAAGCCGCTGAAGTCGAATTTGCCGGTTCTAATGTCGTAGCCGAAGCCGTCGATACCGCTAAGCTGGAGAATTTCCCTCGCCGAACGGTCAAGCGCGCTCTTCGGAGCTTTGAAGTTTAGAGCGAAACCGTATTGGCCGTCGGCTTTGCCTGCTTCGGTAATTTTCTTCGCGGCATCGACCATCTCCGCGAGCGTCGTCGGCGGATTCGCGATCCCCGCTTTGGCGAAGAGGTCCTTATTGTAGACTAGCCGCAGCGTGTAGCCGAAGTTCGGCAGCGTATAAATTTTGCCGTCGAATTGGTTCGCTTGATCTTGAATCGTAGGGCCGAATTTCGTCTTCATTTCCTCGGTCAGATAGCCGTCCAGCGGCTCGAGGTATCCCTTCTTCACGAAAGGAATCGTCGTGTCTTGGTTCGGGCGCAGGATGTCGGGCGCTTGCTTGCTCGCGAACGCGATGTCTACCGACTGTACGTAGTTTTCCGTCATCGCCGTTACTTCGACTTCGATATTGTCTTGGTTCGTCTTGTTGTAGTTGTCTACCCGTTCTTTAATGTACTCGTTGTCGTGCCGGTCGAAGGTCCAGAAGACGAGCTTGGTCTTCGGTCCTTTGTCCGCGGGAGCGGACTCGGGGGCTTTGTCGCTCGATTGGGCGTTTGGCGCGGCTGCGCTCGGCTCGTTCGCGCCGTTATTGTTGCCGCTGCAGGCGGACAGCAATAACGCCGACAACGTAACCGCGGACAGCGCGGCGGATAACTTCTTCATCTCTTATATCCTCCCTTGTGGCTGACTCTGAATTGAGTATAAGAGTCTATCGCACGATTGAGAGCGAGGTAATCTACCGCAATCGGGGGGAGAATCTACAGATTATGCTCTTTATATTCCGAAGGGGTCATGCCGACCGATTTCTTGAATACTTCGCTGAAATACCGACGATCCTCGTATCCGACAGCGACCGCGATATCTTGCACTTGGTGGCCGGCGGCAAGCATCGTTTTCGCCTTCTCGATGCGCTCTTGCGTCAGGTATTGAACAAACGTTCTGCCCGTAACCTTCTTGAACAGGTGAACGAAGTAGTTGGCGCTCACATGAACATGCTTGGCGCAATCGCCGATCGACAGGTCGGCGTGAAGGTTGGAGCGAATATACCGGATCGCTTCTTCGATTCTTCTCTCCGTCTCGGAGTGCTGCCTGCCCTCTATCGATTTGCAACCTTCCTTGCATAGATCGAGCAGAGCCTGCTGCAGATGGGCGAGCGGAACGCTTGATATCCACCCGCGGTCTCTGAACTTGCGTTCGATCGGTTCGATCTCCTGATAGGGCACCTTCTCTAGCAGAATCCGGACGATGACGGAAGCAAGCTCGTAGTAGACGCTGACCAGCAGCATCGGCTCCGGCAGCTTAGGTCCCGCCGACAGTTCGGCGAATATCGACTCGAGCACGCTGCACGACTTGAGCGCGTTGCCCGACAGCAGGCACATGGCCAGGTCCTGTTCCTTGTCCCTCGAGTAACTCGGAAGGCCGGCATCCGAGTTCGCGACGTCGTCGTATAGCAGCACAACGTTGCCGCCGGCGTAAAATTGATAGGATAGCGCGAATATCGCCTCTCGATAGGCCTCTCTCAAATGAATCGCGTCTTTGGCTTTCCTTCCTAGCCCGATCGATACGGTTAGCTTGGTGAATGCCGCTATGTTCTCCCGGCACATCTCGGCGATTGCGGACGGTTCGAGCGAGTCGACCGTGTTGTAGATCGCGATGAACCTGCTGCTGCTGTCTCTGAAAATATATCCTGCGGTGTACTGGGCCATCGTTTCCTCGACGATATTGTGCATCGTGAACCGGACAAGCTCCGCTTCTTCGATCGAGAGCGACCGGCTGCTCTCGGCGAAGTGGTCGATCTCGATGACCATGACCGCCAGGTCAACCGGAGACAGCTCGACTTGCAGGAATTCCCATCGCCTGCGAATATGATCCTCGCTCGCGGGATGATGGAGCAACAGATGAAAAAATTCCTGACGCAGGATCGGCAAGCTCATTCGCAGCTTTAACCGGATTTCCTCCGCCTTGCGTTCCGCCAGCCTTTCCTCTTCGACGGCTTTCTTCGCCTTCAGCACGACGTCGACGATCGTCTGTACGGAATGAGGCTTCGTAATATAGTCGAACGCTCCGAGCCGAAGCGCTTGTTGAACGTACTCGAAGTCGTTGTAACCGCTGAAGAAGATGACTTTGCCTTGGAACGCTTCCTCTCTCAGCAATGTCAGCATCTCGATCCCGTCCATGTTCGGCATGCGAATGTCCGTCAGCACGATATCGGGCTTCATCGTCCGGATCAGATAGATGCCCTCGTCGCCGTCCAGCGCGGTTCCGCAAATGTCGATCTGATGAGAAGCCCATGGGATATGCTTGGTTATGCCCTCCACCACGCTTCGGACATCGTCAATCACGCACAAGGTGCAGGTTGGTTCCATCTTCATGCCCTCCGATCGGAATATGTAAGGTCACTACAGTCCCCACGTTAAGCCGGCTCTGAACGGACATCGACGACTGTGCCCCGTAATATAGCCGCAGCCGGTTGTTAATGTTACGCAAGGCGTAGCCGTTGCCGGAGCCCCCGCTCGTTCCAAGCGGTTCTTTCAGCAGCTTGCTTGCGGTCTGCTCGTCCATCCCGGAGCCGTTGTCGAATACGGTGATCACCAAATACCGAGCGTTCGTCGCCAGGCTGATCCGGATTATCCCGTCGGCCTTAACGTTCTTGAATCCGTGCAGAATCGAGTTTTCGACGATCGGCTGAAGCATCAGCTTTAAGATCGGCAAGCTCCGCAGCGACTCGTTCCCGAGCGAAATTTCATATTCGAATAAATTTTCGTAGGAGTTTCGTTGAAGCATCATATACTGCTCGACATGGGCGAGTTCTCGATCGATCGTCGTCATTTCTTTGCCCCCGTTGAGTCCAAGCTGGAACATCTGCGACAACGACAACACCATCTCGCCGACGTTCGCCGACTGTCCGAGCTGATTTTTCCAGTAGATCGTGTTCAAGGTGTTATATAGAAAATGAGGAGAGATTTGCGCCTGCAGCGCGGCGATTTCGGCTTTTCTCTTCTCTTCCTCGATCGTTTGGTTCGTGGCGATCAAGTTCGATATCGTCTCGAGCATTTGGTTGAATCGAAGGCCGACGAGGCTGAATTCGTCGGCGTATTTGCTCCTGAATCGTACGGATAGTTCGTTCCGCTCGACTTTTTTCATCAGCGTCTTCAAGCTTTGCAGCGGCTTGAGCAGGAGCGAGACGAGCATTCTGGAGACGAACAGGGAAATAACGATGCAGCTCGCGGCTCCCCATAGGACGATCCATTGTATCCGATTCAGCTGTTTCAAGATGACGGCGCGCTTCTGAAAACTGACGAGCGTCCAATCGTTCATCGTCAGCTTCGCTTGGCTGACGATGTAGTCGGCCTCCCGTCTATTATCCATGCGAATGTCCGCGAGCCCCGAACTCAGCACGTTGGCCCCATCCGCATCGGTGAGCGCCATTTCGTAATTTTGCGCGTTCAAATTCGACATCAGAATATCGGTCAAAGAGCTTTCGAGCACGTTAACGATGATATAGATTTCGTCCGTTTCCGAAATCGGGTGCATGACGAACGATACGACGTCTTTGCGGCTCGTAAAATACGGATCTTCATGCCCTTTGATCCACACATGATTCTTCGCCGTCTTCAGTTCTTTATAGATGTCGGAGCCTACGAACGGCACGTTCAAATTCCTGACGTTCGCCGTGTCGAAGAAGTCCCCGATCGGAGTCGACAGGAGCACGGAATGAACCATCGGTTCGTTAAGCTTGATTTGGGCGAACAACGGCTGCATCGCGGTTAGATCCGTGTAATATTTGGACTTGTCCCTCTGCTTCACGTCATTGGCCATCTGATGGTAAGCGTCGCTCAGAATTAACGTCATGACGGATACCGTTATATGTCTCATCCGTTCGTCCATGACTTGTCTGGAACGATCGATCGTCTCTTGCCCCGCTTGCTTCGCGTTCGACTCGACGATGTCCGATGCGACCCAATACGCCCCGCCTCCGGTCAAGGAGATGGCGAGCACGATCAATACGACGAAAGTCACTTGCACTCTCGTCTGGAAACTTAGCTTGTAATACGATCTGGACAAGCCTTTCGCGAATGCCCGCACGTTCGGTCTCTCCCAACTTCGAACAAAAGTCCCCTGCTTTGTCGAAAGTTCGACATCGCGGAGGACTTTCCCTTCCGCGCACAAAAAAAGCATCATTCGGATAAAAACCAATGATCTGTAAAAACCTACTCTACATGATGAAATAGAGGAGGGCTTGCGTTGATCAGACTTTTGTGGAAAGTCGCAATGATAAGCGCATTGGCAATTTCGCTCGCCTGCGCAGCCGGCGCGCCTTCCGCGGCCGTCGCCGCGCCCGATCCGGAGACGCTCAAGAAGCGCTCGCAGCTGTACGAGCGCATTCATTTGCTCACCGGCCTGGATTGGGCCGAGATCGCGGCGATCGACCAGTACGAGCGAACGTTGTCGCGCGCTCATCCGAAGACGAGGCCGATCCGGGAGGACGCGGTGACCGGCGTATACGTCCGGCCCGAGGAATGGAGCGGCGAGCTGAATCCCGACGATCAAGATACGGAACCGGCGTCGATACAGTTTTTCCGCGGCATCGGCCGCGACGGCTCCGGCGATCGCAAAGCCGACCGCAGCCAGGACGAGGACTTGCTCTACTCGGTAGCCGCGGAAGTTCTACGGTACGGCAGCGTCAAGGACGACTTCGCGATCGGGCTGTGGGAATATTATCAGAACACCCGGGCGGTACAGCGAATTCAGCAATTCGCCTATCTATACCGCACGTTCGGCAGGCTTGACTTATCGGGCAACGCGTTCCCTCTTCCGTTGGGCAGCGTCTACTCGTTTCGCAGCACTTGGGGAAACAGCCGCAGCTGGGGCGGTTACCGGATTCATGAAGGTACGGACATATTCGCTAGACACGGCGTTCCCGTCCGGAGCACCGTATACGGGGTCGTCGAGATCAAAGGCTGGAACAAGTACGGCGGCTGGCGGATCGGCATTCGCGACATCAACAATCTGTATCATTATTACGCGCACCTGTCCGGCTTCGAGAAGACGGTCAAGGCAGGAGACGTCGTCCGGCCCGGGCAAGTGATCGGTTACGTCGGCAGCTCGGGCTACGGAAAGCCCGGCACATCGGGCAAGTTCCCGCCTCATCTGCATTACGGCGTATACCGGGATCGCGGCTTGGTCGAATGGGCTTTCGATCCTTACCCGCTGCTGAAACGGTGGGAAAAAGAAGAACGCAAGTCGCTTAAGGCTCATCGTTAATCCCATAACGAGAGCCTTAAGCGGCTTTTTAATGCGAGGCGGCGGGAGCGGACCCTGACCCCGTCTCCGGTCTCGGCAGCGAGATGACCGGCGCCTGCGGCGCCGAATTCCCGACCGGATTGCCATGGTTGTCGTAATAGTACGTAGGCACGTCGCCGACGACCATGACGTAGGACAGCGGAATTTCTGTCTCCAACTGCTGCGGCTCCTGATCGAACGGGATCACGACCGCGATGTCGGTGCGGATCCGCACGTATACCTCGACCAATAAATTGTTGATGCCCGCTTCCGTCGATCTCGTAAGGACGTCCACCTTCACCGCCGTCGCCGGATGGAACTTCACCGATACGCTCGGGCCGATCGACGAGATGAACGGGCTGTTCAGCGCATGCCCGATCGGGATATGCTCGGGGATATCCTCCTTCTCCTTAAGCACTCGGTGAACGACCTCGATCGTCTCCGACGTAATGCGCATCTGTTCCTTATAATCGAGCACGAGCCCGGTCACTTTTCCCGTTTCGTTCATTTTCCACTCGAGCAGCTTACCCGAATCGACCGTCTGCGCGACTTCCGACGTAATCGCCGCATTGATCGCGTCCGTGGCCATTTGCGTAACGCGCACTTTCGCGAGGAACATGAGCGGGCCGCGCAGCTCCCTGTCGAGGAACAGCATGCCCTGCAAGAGGAGGAACGCGATCAACAGGATGGCGATCGTCCATTTATGCTTTCGTTTCAGCCGGCTCGGCCGCTTCGACTTCCACTTCGCCGCCGGGGTGCCGACTGCCGGACGAGAGGAAGACAACCACTTGCGCGTCCCCCATCTGCGCGGCGCCGGCCGCTGCTTGAAACCGCTGCCCCCCAGCATGCTGCGCCCTCTTCCCCATTTGCGCGGAATAGGCTTCGGCAAGGGTATCCCCCATCGTCTGGCCAACGCGATCCCTCCTCTTCCGTGTCGTTCATGCTTATGCTTGGGCACGACAAAAAAGCACCGCTCGCCGCCGGTACGGCGGTTCGCGGTGCCCTATAGCGTCTAGTCATCTTGCCCGCAGTTGCTTCGGCGAGCAGCCTCTGATTTGCTTGAACAGCTTGGAGAACGCGTTAATGCTTCCGCAGCCGATCCGGTCCGCGATCTCCGTGATGCTCAGCGTCGTTCCGAGCAGCAATCGCTCCGCTTCTTGAATCCGGTAGTGGTTCACGTATTGCACGAACGTCAACCCGGTCAGCTTCTTGAACGTTTTACAGAAATGGAAGGTGCTCAGATGAACGATGCCCGCGGCCTTATCCAGCGAGATCGGCTCGGCGTAGTGATCCTCGACGTACCGCAGCAGCGCTTTGAATCTCTTCGCTTTCAAGTTCGTATCGCTCAGTCGGTTATCCGAAGCGTAAGGCTCGGTATACCAACGATAGAGCCAGGTGAACAGCAGCCGAACGGACGCTTGAACCGCTTGCTGATAGCCGGGAAGCTTGGCCTGGAACTCGCCTATGATCGTATCGACCGCGCTGCGGATTCGCGGATCATGCTCGCTGCTCGGATCAGGGACGTTCACGAACGCTTTGTCGCCTTCCGTATACGAGGTCGCTAATCCCATCGCCTCGAGATCGACCTCTTGCAGCCCGATCAGCGAGGGATGGAACACGATCGCGTAGAATATGAACGGAGTCGACGGTTCGCCAATTCCGTGGAGCTCTCCGCTGTTCACGAAGTAGAGCTCGCCGGCGCGCGCTTGGTATTTGCGGTTGCCGATCGTCAGGGTAGCCTCCCCCCGCTCGATCAAGATTACCTCGAGATGCTCGTGCCAGTGCAGCGGCAGATGATGGTGCTCCTCGAATCGGGGATGGAACACGTTGATCGGAAAATCCCACGCCGACAGCCGCGTATTTTCCTGACGTAAGAATCTCATGTGGCTCGAATCACCTCAAACCGCAATATCGGACAAATAATTGACAAAATCGATTAAAAAGACCCCGGAACAGCGCAATATGATAGTAGCGTAACACAGGTTCACCGATTGAGCTAACCTATTTTTGTCAATCCGTTTTTTGCGACTCAATAATAAAGACTGGAGTTTGTTTAAGCATCTCCAGTCTTTGGCGATTATGGGTTGTACGTCCGCTGCCGCTGCGCTTCGAACAACAGCACGGTAGCCGCCATCGCGACGTTCAGCGATTCGGCGCGTCCCGACATCGGGATGATCAGGTTGTCGTCGACGAGCTCGGATGCCATCTCCGACATGCCGCTCCCTTCGTTGCCGAAGACAAGCCATACGCCGCGGCCCCGGAAGTCGTATCCGTAGCAGGAACGCGACGATTGCAAGCTCGTTCCCGCGATCGAAGCGCCATGGCGCCGGGCTTCCGGCAGCAGCTCGGATAAATCCGCCTCCAGCACGGGTACGTGAAACAACGCCCCCATCGTCGCGCGGATCGTCTTCGGATTGTACAGATCGGCCGTTCCTTTGCCTAAGACGACGGCCGTCGCCCCGCAAGCGGCGGCGCTGCGCACGATCGTGCCGACGTTGCCCGGATCCTGCACGCCGTCGAGCACGGCGACTAACGCACGGCTATCCGCGAATAGGGCGTCCCGCTTCGGCGGCCGCTTAAGCGCGACGGCGAAGATCGGCTGAGGCGTTTCCGTACCGCTGCATTTGGCGATGACTTCCGGCGACACGGGTACCCACGCAGGCGCTCCCGGCAAGTCGCCTTCCTCCATGTAGGGCGCGAACGGTTCCGCAACGTCCGAGCCTTCGTCGAACGCGACCGCTTCGAGCGGCCATCCGGCGTCCAGCGCTTCCTTCACGAGATGAACGCCCTCCAGCAGAAACTTGCCTTCCCGTTCCCGATACTTTCGGTCAAGCAGCTTGGCCCACTCTTTGACTCTAGGATTGGCCGCCGAGCTAATATATCCCTCATGCTTCCGCATATGCCTGCTCCAGTTTCGTTAATTGATCGTTCTTCCCGACGATGACGAGAATGTCTTCAGCCGTCAACGGCTCGTCCGCGCGCGGCGTAATGTTCATGACGCCGCCCTTCTTGACGGCCAGCACGTTGCAATTGTATTTCTGCCGGAACTCGAGCTGCATCAGGCTTTTCCCTAACATCGCCGTAGGAACCTGCAACTCCACGATGCTGTATTCGGGCGACAGCTCGATATGCTCCAGAATGTTCGGCGATATGAGCTGGTGCGCGACTCGCAGTCCCATGTCCCTCTCTGGGAACACGACTTTGTCCGCGCCGATCTTGTTCAGCACTTTGCCGTGCAAATCGCTTTGCGCTTTAACGATAATATTAGGGACGCCAAGATCCTTTAGGATCAGCGTCGTCAGAATGCTGGATTGGATATCTTGTCCAATTGCGACGATTACGACGTCAAAGTTGCGAATACCTAGCGCACGCATCGCTTCCTCGTCGGTGGAATCGGCACTGACCGCGTGCGTCACGACATTCGCTACGTTCTGTACCCGCTCCGCGTTGTCGTCCACGGCGAGAACCTCATAACCCATCTGGGATAAATACTTCGCTACGCTCGAGCCGAATCGGCCGAGCCCGATGACGGCGTATTGCTTTTTCCCCATTGCGATCCCTCCTCCATGGCTTCAATTCCGTACGTATGGTCGCGCCGTAAACACGACATTCCCGTTCACCAACGTATCGCTGACGATCGGAACGCCGCGGGTTTTGCGCACGACGATAAGGTCGGCCTGCTTGCCTTCGGCGATCGATCCGATCTCGGATTCCCGGCCGAGCATGCGTGCCGGCACGAGCGATGCCATCGCAACCGCTTCCTCCAGCGGAATTCCGGCAGCTTCAAGCTCGAACACCGCATGCAACAGAGATGCCGGATGGTAGTCCGAGCAGATCATGTTCGCCGTTTTACTTCTAATCGCGTCCGCGGCATTCATATTCCCGTCGTGCGATCCGCCTCTCACGATGTTCGGCGCGCCTACGCATATGTCCATTCCCCGCGAGGCAGCATAAGCCGCAGTCTCCAAGCTCAGCGGAAATTCGGACACGCTCGCTCCGAACGACAACGAACGGTCGACAGCCGCCTCGCTATCATCGTCATGGGAGGCTACGGCGATGCCGCGGCTGCGCGCCTCGGCGGTCAACGCTCTTAGCCGATCCCAATCGACGAGCGACCTTCGGCCTTGCAGCTCGTCTACGATCGCTTTCACTTCGTCCAGTCCGACGCCTTGATTTTTCATCACGTATCGTTCGAAAGCGCCTAGACGATGATACTGCCCGACTCCCGGCGCGTGGTCCATCAGCGACAGATAGTCGATAAGTCCCTCCGCGATGCAACGGCTGGCGAGGTCGAACCCGGTCAGATGGGACACCTCGTACCTTAAATGCACGCCGTGGCGAATCATCGCCGGCTGTCCCTGGAAAGACGAGATCAGCTCGATCATCTTGGCGACCAGGTGCTCTCCGCGCAAGCTGAGTCCCACGCCTAACGACAGCGAATGCAGCATCGTCGTAATCCCGTGGCCGGCCAGCTTGCGCTCGAAGTTCAAGAACGCCATCTCCATCGGAAACAGCGTATTCGGCCTCGGCTCGACTTCCTTCTCGATCGCGTCGCAATGGACGTCGATCAAGCCCGGGAGCACCCAAGCACCTTCCGCATCGATGGCGGATTGGGCAGAACCGTCGTTGTCGCCTATCGATAGGATCTTTCCATTCTCGATCGTAACGTCACTATGAATGATTCTGTCCGGAAGCACGAGCCTTCCGCCTTTTATCGTCAACCGGCCGTTCATACCACAACCGTCCCCTTCTCCCTTTTCGTATAACCCATTTTACAACATCATCGAAACGTTATCCAAGGCATCGGTTGCCGGAAGCCGATGAAGGGCCCTCCTCTGGCGTGCATTACAACGATATCCCGCTCGCTCAGGAGCGGCGTACTCTCCTATTCCTGAGCGCTTTTATCGATATCCCGCTCGCTCAGGAGTGGCGCAGCTCCCTATTCCTGAGCGAAGGGGATATCGTTAAAAGATGCATAAAACCGCACCCCTCACGGGATGCGGTTCTCCTTTATGTCACCCTTGTTAACTCACTCTGTCGCATTATGGTCGCGATTCGTTTTTTGCTGCCGACAAGTTCAGCAGTACCGTAACGGCCTCCGCGCGGGTCAGGCTGCCGGAAGGGTCGAACCGATTCCCGTTCTTGCCTTTTACAAGTCCCAACTTCTGAATGGCGTTTACAGCGCCTTTCGCCCATACCGGTATTCCGCTATCATCAGCAAAGCCGGTGGCGACTGGCTCCTCTTCAGACATACCGATTGAACGCTCGAGCATGACCGCCATTTCGGACCGCGTAATCTCCGCATCCGGACGGAACCGCCCATCTTCGTAACCGCTCAGGATGCCGGCGCTAACGGCATGCGAGACGCCTTCCTTGGCCCATGCCCCGATTTTCGCCGAATCCGTGAATGCGAGAGGAGCCGCTTCCCCTTGGAGCTTCAACGCTTTGGCAAGCATGACTGCAAATTCCTCGCGCGTCACGGTATCATCCGGCTTGAATTGGCCGTTCGTATAGCCGTTGACGATTCCCGCTCTTACCGATTGCGTGATGGCGGCTTCCGCCCAGTGACCGGCAATATCGGCGAATACGATCGGGTTTGCCGGTACTTCTTCCGCGTCGCCAGCGGCTAGCACCGCGAATTTCGTGAAGTGATCGACTTCTACGGTGATGCGGTTGCCATTCACTTCGCCGCCGACTTCCACCCACTTCTTATTCGCTTCGTCGTAATAGAATACAGCTGCCTTTTGTCCGCTTTTCAGGATCGCCGGGTCGAAGACGAATGTCAGAGTGACAGGCTTGCTGAAGCTCTCGGATTGGTTTTTCAGGATTTCAAAAATCGGACTAGTCAGCACGACGTTATCGGTGACGAACGCTTCCGTGTTCAGCACCTTCTCGATCGTAATTTGCAACTCTCGATCCGAGGCGCCGGCCGGAATGGAAACGGTAATGGCTTTCTCCAGGCTGACTTCTCCCTCTTTGCCAACCGGCAGCGTAAGCAGCCCGTTATCGGAGGCCGGTACGCCGCTTACCGGCACCGTAGCATTGCCGCCGCCACCGCCACCGCTGCTGCTAGATGCGCGGGTTACGACGATTGTATAAGTTTTCGTCGTTAGTCCATCCCGCGCCGTCACCACGAGCGTTAATTCGTTACGGCCGACATCTAGATGGATGGCATCGCTCGCGAGACCGTTGGCCGCAAGCCGTCCGTTGATCGTGATCGTCGCCCGAGGATCGGATACGTTCGCCGTCACGGTCAAGCTCGTTACGCCGTTCCCCACGTTCGAAACATAGTCCGTCTTTTCTGATGCGAAGACCGGATTTAACGTGCCGCCCGACAACACGATTCCGCTTAAATCCGCGTTGCTGCCGGATACGCGATTCACGTTAACCGTATATACGTTCTCGGAACCGTCCTCCGCCGTAACATTAATCCTGATCGGTGTCGATCCGATGATCAATTCGGAAGCCCGGTAGGTATATACCGCATCCGTAACCGATTGATATACGGCGCCCGTGACCGAAATCTCCTGGCTCGGATCCGTCCCCGCGAAGCTAATGTTAAGAGTTGAGACCGTATCATCCAGTTCCACGTCGTAGTTCAAACCCGATGGAGAAAAAGCAGGCGATAGAACGCCCTGGTCAACGGACAGCACGGACAATTGCGCATTGTTGCTTGCCCATTGCGCGTATAACGCGATGTCTCCCGCGCCCATGCTGAACGTGTCTCCCGCTCCGTAATGCATGCCGCTACCGTTCGCCGCCGTATTCCACCCCGCGAACGAATACCCCGGCTTTTCTAGATTTCCGGTGTTGCCCGATACGGCTACGCTAGTGCCGTAGTCATGGCTGCTTCCGCCCGGCGCGCTGCCAGACGTCGCGCCATTCCCGTCGTAAGAGACCGCATAGCTGTTGACCGCCCACTTCGCGAACAACGTCACGCCTTCCGCTCCCACCATCAGCGCGTCCCCCGCCGCATAGTCCGTCCCGTTTCCGTCCGCCGCGGTATTCCACCCACTGAAAGTATAACCTATCCTTTCCAGCATGCCGGCATTGCCAGATACGCTCAACTCAGTCTGGTACTCGTGACTACCGCCGCTCGGCGCGATTCCCGACGTTGCGCCGTTGCCATCGTATACGATCGTGTAGCTGTTAATCGTCCACTGCGCGTACAACGTCACGTCTGCCGCCCCCATATTGAACGTCGCATCGGCAGCAAGGGCCGCTCCGCTTCCGTCTGCCGCGGTGTTCCATCCCGAGAACGAATAGCCTGTCTTGACTAGATTGCCGGCGTTACCCCCTACCGTGACGTTCGTATCATAGTCGAAGCTGCCGCCGCTCGGCGCGCTGCCGGATGTAGAGCCGTTACCGTCATAGTTCACCGTGTAACGGTTGACCGTCCATTTGGCGTATAGCGTCGTATGGTCTTCGATTGCCGAATCGAAGTCGAATGCCGTCTCCAAGTCGCCATCCGCGTACCACCCGGCGAACGTATACCCCGTCTTGGTCGGTACGGTGTCGGGTTCGGTTACCGTGCTGCCATACGTCACCGTCTTGCTCGTAACCGGCGATCCGCCATTGCTATCGAACGTCACCGGGAAGCTGTTGATCGTCCATTGCGCGAAAAGCGTGACGTCTGCCGCTCCCATCGTGAACGTCGCGTTTGCGGCGTAACTCGTTCCGTTGCCGTCCGCTTGCGTATTCCACCCTGCGAACGAATAGCCTGTCTTGACTAAACCATCGACATTGTCCAATACCGTGACGCTCGTGCCGAAATCATGGTCGCCGTCCGTCGGCGCGGTTCCAGACGTTGCTCCGTTGCCATCGTAATTCACCGCGTAGCTGTTGACCGTCCACTTCGCGTACAGCGTAACGTCCGCCGCGCCGATCAAGAACGTGTCACCCGTGCCATAATTCGTACCGTTGCCGTCCGCTTGGGTATTCCATCCTGCGAACGTATGACCCGTCTTGACCAAATTTCCGGCGTTGTCCAATACCGCGACGCTTGTGCCATATTCATGGCTGCTGTCCGCCGGAGCTGTACCTGACGAGGCGCCGTTGCCGTCGTAGTTCAACGCGTAGCTGTTGATCGTCCACTTCGCGTACAGCGTAACGTCCGCCGCGCCGATCAAGAACGTGTCACCCGTGCCATAATTTGTACCGTTGCCGTCCGCTTGCGTATTCCAACCCGCGAACGAATAGCCGGTCTTAGCCAAATTCCCGATGTTGCCTGGCAGTGTAACGCTAGAGCTAAATTCGTGGCTGCCGCCTGCAGGCGCGCTGCCGGATGAAGCGCCGTTGCCATCGTAGTTAACCGCGTAGTGGTTAGGCGTCCACTTCGCGTACAGCGTAACGTCCGCCGCGCCTATGGTGAATGCGGCCGCGGCGGCATAATTCGTTCCGGTCCCGTCCGCCTTCGTATTCCAACCCGTAAGCGAATAACCGGTCCGAGTCAGAGTGCCGGGATTGCCCTGTACCGTGACGCTCGTATCGTAGACATGGCTGCCGCTCGCTGGCACCATTCCGCTCTCGCTTCCGTTACCGTCGTATGCAACCGTGTAACTATTGATTGTCCACTTCGCGTATAGCGTCGTGTCAGACGCGCCCATCACCAACATCGTCCCCGGCGCGTAAACCGTTCCCGTCCCGTCCGCGAGCCGATTCCATGCTTCGAACGTGTAGCCTGTCCTAACTAGGCTGCCGCTTCCTGCTACGACGACGTCGCTGCTATAGTTATGACTGCCGCCCGCCGGAGCGCTTCCAGACGTAGCGCCGTTGCCGTCGTAAGAGAGCGAATAACTGTTGATCGTCCACTTCGCGTAAAGCGTAACGTCTCCCGCTCCCATCGTATAGGAGCTTCCAGCGGCATAGTCCGTTCCGTTTCCGTTCGGTTGCGTATTCCACCCCGCGAACGTATAGCCGATCTTCGCCAAGCCTCCCGTATTGCCCGGCAGCGTATTGTTTGAGTTATACACGTAACTGCCGCCCGCAGGCGCGGTTCCGCTCTCGCTTCCGTTACCGTCGAATGCGACCGCATAGCTGTTGATGGACCATTGGGCATACAGCATGACGCCTTCCGTGCCGATAGCGGCCGTATCCCCGGCGTCGTAATCCGTCCCGGTGCCATCCGGTTTCGTGTTCCATCCTGTAAACGTGTAACCGGTTCGTACAAGATTCCCGCTATTGCCCAGTATTGTCGCGCTCGCGTTCATCTCGTAGCCGTTGCCGTCATCCGGCACCGTCCCGGACGTAGCGCCGTTGCCGTCGTAGATCACGGCGTATTTCAGCGTCATCACCGTTACCCCGCTAGAGTAGCCAGAATCCATAAAAGCGACATAGGGAATTCCGTCATCCACGTATACCAGCGCAGAATTGGAGCTGTCAGCCGAAATACCGCGTTGGCCCACGAATTCCCAACTGCTGCCGTTAAACTTCATCACCGAAGATTTGGTTACAGCGCTATCGGTGAAAGCGACGTAAGGCGTATTTCCATCGAGATAGATAGAGGGGCTTAAGGCGTTGCTTGGTATGATCCTATCTCCGCCTACCGTTACCCAAGCGCTCCCGTCATATTTATACACCGTCGTCCTGTGCGGGTCCTCGAATTCCCGATAGACCACGTAGGGCGTCCCGTCGCCCGCGATACTCATCGACAAACTGTCTGCATCCGTGGTAAATTCATCAGCGCCTACCAATTCCCAAGCGCTTCCGTTATATTTCTTGACGCTGACCTTCTGCCATCCGCCATATTGTTTATAGGCGACATAAGGCGTGCCGTTATATACGTACAACGATGGGTAAATCGACAGTTTCTCCGACACCGGACCGTTACCCAGCGTCTCCCAGTTGCTCCCGTTGTACTTCGCTACCTTTATTTTAAAAGTCGATTGCTCATCCCGATATGCCAGATAAGGAGTGCCGTTATATACGTACAACGACGTTGTCGTGGCATCGCCCTCAGACACCCCGCCGCTGCCTACTTCTAACCAGTCGCTTCCGTCGTACTTCATCACTATAGCCTTGCGCGGACTCGTTCCTTTCGTAAAAGAGAGGTAAGGAGTGCCCTCATAAACATACAGCGACATATGAGTTGCGATATCCGACGTAAATCCGGGGGTGCCCACCGTCACCCAACTGCTACCGTCGTACTTCTCCACCGTGGCCTTGTTGGAGTTCCCGGCATCCATATAGGCAACGTAAGGAGTACCGTTATCCACGAAGAACGACTTATAACTGGCTATGCCATCCGAAATACCGGCATCGCCTACCGTCACGAATTTCGTCGTCGCCGCGGAGGCTTGACTGCTCCCAAGAATAAACAGCCCTAGAATACCGACGATCGCCGCAAACATTGCGGCACTTGCTTTTTTCCATCCGAATCTCATCTCTCGCCCTCCTGAAATTCAACTAAGGTTTGCATACAATAGAAATCCGCCCAGCGGCACGATCCAGACGAGCGGAATGCCGTTCCAGATCAACGCTGCCTTGTATCTTCGCCGGGAAAACCGTTTCCAACCTGCGATCAGTGCGGCCAGAAGCCCCACGGGATATAGCAGGATCAGAATAAATACGAGCCAAGTCGTCGCATTGCCAGCCGCGTCGGGGGAATCGAACATCATGACGGACATGCCTGCCATGAACAGCCAGACGACGATAAACAGAACGTACACGAGCTGCGATACGACCAGCGTCGCAAGCGTTGCATTACGGTTCATAGCGCCTAACCTCGTTTCCACAAAATAGCCAAACTTGTCGAATATACCTCCAGCATATCGCCTTCATCTGTTGTCAAACTAAAAAGAAAGCGCTTCATGTCAGGTTTGGCGGCAAATTGCATAAAAAAAAACGGCTTTCCCGTATCCGGAAAGCCGTTCTTAACCTAATTTCTTAGAATAATGCCGAAGGATTCGCGAATATCCGCGCGTAATCCAGCTCTGCCGATTCGTCCGCCTGATCGAGCAACTCGAGCGCGAGCCCGTGATAGTCATGAGCGTCCTTGTCCCGATTCATCAGCAGCAGGAGAGCGATCATCTTCGCATGCAGACGGCCGCTAAGAGGAAGCAGCTGCGACCATCTCTGCATCGGACCGAGGGCGATTTCGTACCGCCGATGCTTGACGTACGTATCGACCATCGCTTCCAGCAGCTCGACGAATCCGAGCTCAAGCTCCGCTTGCCGCGGGGCGGCCCACTCGTATCCGCTTCCCGACAAGTAGCCTTCGCCGTACAACTGGACGGCGCGCATCAAAGCGGTTAGAGAGGAATTCATCTTGAACATGCGGATCTCTTCCTCGTAAGCGGCCACATCGTCGAATGCGACGGACCACTGCAGACCGTATCCGGTACCGGCGGTCTTCGACTGATGAATGACGTTCCCGAGCCCGCAGGCTTCGAGATCTTTGCGCAGTTGATAGACCGTCGTATGCAAGTTCGCCTGCGTCCGCTCTAAGTCGCGGCCGTACCAAAGAGCTTCCATAATCTGCGCTTTGCCTACGAATCTGCCGCGTTGGGAATGCAAATACGCAAGCAGCTCCCTGCCTTTCGAATTGCGAAACCGGACAGGCTGTCCGTTCTCCGCCGTAACGTCAAACGAACCGAAGCTCCGCACGACAATCCCTTTCCCGGGAGCCTCTTCCGACTTCCCTCCGATCGACTTCCGCTTCGCGTACCTGCCCAAAGTCCGCTCCAGATCTTCCTTCATGATCGGCTTAAGCAAATAATCCAGCGCTTCTACATCGAATGCCTCCCGCGCGTATTCTTCGTGGGCAGTCAGAAACGCAAGCTGCATTTCCGGACGAACGCCCCGCAGCTTCCGCGCCAATTCCAATCCGTGCATGCCCGGCATATCCATGTCCAGCAGTGCCAAGTCGATCGGCTCCATCGATGTTAACGCGTGTTCGAGCAAAGCTTGCGGCGTACCGAACAGCCCACACACCCGAATGTCCTCGAACGATTCCAAGAGTCGCCCTACGCGCCTCAGCGCAGGGAGTTCGTCGTCTACGGCGATGATGCGAATCATATACGACCCTCCTTTTCCGGCTCCCCCGCTCGGGGAATTCTCATCGCGACCTTGGTACCAATGCCGCCGACGCTTTCGATCTCGAGCCCCCTGCCGAATTGGCGAAGCATGCGCTGATGGATATTTTTCAACCCTACGCCGCCTCCGTTGCCGTCTCCTTCTCTCGCAAGAATGCAGTTCGCCGGCTCGGACATCCCGACTCCGTCGTCTTCGACGGCGATCAAGATATGCTCGGCTTCGGCTCGAACGGATACCGTTACCGTTCCGCCGGCTTCCTTCTTCGTCAACCCGTGCCTGACGGCGTTTTCGATCAACGGCTGTATCGTCAAAGGCGGCAGCATGCAATCGCGGGATTCATCGATGTCGTATTTGACTCTCAAGCGACGACCGAACCGGGCTTGCTCGATTTTCAGGTAAGCTTCCGATAGTTCCAACTCTTTGCGAAGCGGAACGAGTCTGTCTCTGTTCTTGAAGTCGAAGCTTCCGCGTAAATACCGTCCCAGATACAGCAGCAAGTCATGGGCCGTTTGCGGCTCGTCCAGCGTCAGCGAGACGATCGTGTTCAGCGCGTTATACAGAAAATGGGGTTTGATCTGCGCCTGAAGAAACGCCATCTCCGTCCGTACCGCCGCCTCCGCGGAACGTTTCATTTCCAGCAACGTGCGCGCCCGGGCTCTCAACTCATAAGCCTGGAACGGCTTGATCAAATAGTCGTTCGCCCCCGCCTCGAATCCAAGCGTCACGGCTTCCGGCTCGTTCCGTACGGTCGTGAGAAGGATTGGCAAATCGGACAGCGCGTGCTTCGAGCGAATCAGCCTGCACGTCTCGAATCCCGATAATCCTGGCATCATGACGTCCAGAATAACAAGTCCGATCTTGTTTCCGTCCCGCTCCAACCTTTCCAACGCTTCAGCGCCGCTGGACGCCGTGACGATCTCATAGGGCTCGTACGCGAACAGCGCTTTGAGAACGCGGAGATTAACCGGGTCGTCATCGACTGCGAGAATCACTTGTTCTCGATTGACGAGGCGATCTGAAGCGACCGCGGCCGCCGTTTCCCAATTGCTTCGATCGTTCTCGAATCTTCCCGAAGCGACTGCATCGGACTCGGTTTCCAACATTACCGGCCTCCGTACCGACGATCTCCCGTCGCTCGCGGGAATCGTGAACGAAAATACGGAGCCTTTGCCCAGTTCGGATTCGACCGCTATCGTTCCCCCGTGCAATTCGACCAGGCGACGGGCGATACCGAGTCCAAGTCCCGTCCCCCCGTATTCCCGCGCGACGGAAGTGCCCACTTGTTCGAATGATTGGAAGATCGCTTCCAGCTTGTCCGCCTCGATGCCGATTCCGGTATCGGCGACCGCGATGCGGATCATGCGCCCTTCGAACATGGCCGTAACGCTGACTTCCCCTGCCGGCGTGAATTTGATCGCGTTGCCGACAACGTTATATACGATCTGAAGCAGCCGGCTTTCATCCGCCAGCGCGTCGGGAAGCGATTCCGGCCACTCGAACTTTAGACTCACGGGCTTATCCCCGATATAATTGCGGAAGATTTCCTGCTGCGACGAGATCACGGCCCGTACATCGACAGGCTTTACTTCAAGCAGGATGCCGCGATGCTTCAGCCTCGATAGGTCGAGGATATCGTTAATCAGATTGGACATCCTTCTTGCGACCCCGACGACGACTTCCAACTGATCGCGTTGTTCGGCGTTAAGAGGACCGGACTTCTCCTCCCTGAGCGCCAAAGACAGATTCATAATCCCATGCAACGGCGTCTTCAGTTCATGCGAGGTGTTAGCCAGAAACTCGTCTTTCATCCGGTTCGATTCAGTTAACTCTTCCGAGAGCGTCCCGATGACCCGGTAAGCCTTCGTAAACCTTCTGGACAATTCCAGCGCCTCCATGAAGACGAGTGCTATGAAGCCGTAAAGGACGAGCTGCGCATCGATCCAGATGATTCGGCCATTGCTGTACAGAATGTCATGGAAAGCAGCGCCTATAAAGACAAGCCACCCGATCAATTGAAGCAGCGCCCCGCTGCGTCCGCGCAGCGAAGCCAGACCGAATCCATAACTATAATAGGCCAAGGCAAGGAGCGCGACGGCATTAAAATAATCGATGAAATGCGTAAAAACTTCTGCCGGAAGAAGGATAACCGCGCCGATGAATGCGCAGCCTGCTCCGGCGATCGCCCGGATAACGGACGCTCGGAATTCCTTCGGGAACAATTCGTTCACGAATAAGGCCGATACCGTAACTCCCCCGATATAAGTCAAATATTCTATCGTGATGATCGAATGAATATCGATGTTCGGAGCAATCTCCGTCATATACATTCCATCCGTGACCCCTATACGAATTGCCCCCAACAAGCAGCAGATCCCGAAATACAAATTCGATCGTTCCGATCGACGCTGCAAGAAGACGGCGATTTGGTAGAAGCCGATCAATGCCCCGGCTCCGAACATCGCCATGTCGACCATTGTCTTTCTCGTCTTCGATTCCAGCATGCCGCTTTCGGTGCCGAGCGTTAGGCTAAACCAGAAGCCGCCCTGGGGGTAGATCTCGTTCGCGACCTGCAGCACCATTTCGAAAGATTCGCCGCTAGGTTTGAAAACCACGGTTTGGGGCCGATAGGCGGACTCGGTGCCGGACCCGTCGGTTCCAACTTTGCCGACCTCTGCGACCGGCTGTCCGTCTATGTAGAGTTTATAGGCTGGCGCAATGGCCGGAATTCTCAATCCGAGAGATTCGGAACCGCCTGCGTTAACGACTTCTAACCGATAAGTCGCGTAGCCGCGTCCCGGTTTTCCGTAACGACTCCATTCCCCGGGCACTTCCGCGAACGTTTCAGCATTTACCCGATCGGCTGGCGTTAGCAGTTGTCCCCAGGCAAAGCCCCACGAACCAACGAGTTGCACGGCTCCGTCCCTATCCAGGCTCCAATCCCGCAAATCAATGACGCCATCCTTCGCCCGCGGCGCGTGGTTGCCTGAAGGCAGGCCGACGAAGGGCATAGCTAATAATACGATAAACGAGAGTACCAGAATCAAGAGTACCATGAGCCGGATTCGCCTGTTCTGCAACATATTGCTCTCCTCATCGCCTTCATATCAGTTTGAAATAATCCTATCTTATCACACAACTCTGCCTGCGTAAGGTATGCCTCGCAATTACAAACCGCCGCACACGCAACGACAGCGCCCCCTCAGGGACGCTGTCATTCGTATGCCTATTCGGTTACGGAGCCATCTCCAGAAACTTCACGTCCGGCAGACGCTCCATCGCCGTGCGCATCGCGTATTCGTTCTCGAACAACGCGACGTCGTTGTCGTTCTTGTCTTTCACTAGCGTCGAGTTAATGCGGAACTTCGACGGATCGACTTTGCCGACGAGCCATCTCGCGAACTGGTACGTCGTACGATTCAACATGATATCGACGCCGTATTCGTTCTTCATCCGGTATTCGAACACCTCGAACTGCAACTGCCCGACGACGCCAAGGTAAGTATCCTCGAACGGTCCGACCGAACGGAACACCTGCACCATGCCTTCCTCCGTCAACTGGTCGAGTCCTTTCAAGTATTGCTTCTGCTTGAGCGCGTTTTTCACGGACACTTTCGCGAAGATTTCCGGCGAGAACGTCGGCAGCTCGTCGAACGTAATGTCGCGGCTTTCGGCCAAGCTGTCTCCAATGCGGAATATACCCGGGTCGAACAAGCCGATAATATCGCCCGGATAAGCGGTTTCGACGATGTCGCGGTCTTGCGCGAGGAATTGTTGCGGCTGCGAGAGCTTGATCTCTTTGCCCGCGCGAACGTGACGCACGGCCATGCCGCGGTTGAACTTGCCGGAGCAAATGCGCAGGAACGCGATCCGGTCGCGGTGGGCGGGGTTCATGTTCGCTTGAATTTTGAAAATATAGCCCGAGAACTTCTCGTCCGTCGGTTCGACCTCTCCGGTCGTGCTCTTGCGCGGAGTAGGCGAAGGCGCGAGCTGCAGGAAGTTCTCGAGGAACGTCTGTACGCCGAAGTTGTTGACCGCGCTTCCGAAGAAGACCGGCGTCAATTCTCCTCGGCTGACTTTGTCGTAGTCGAAAGCATCGCCTGCGACGTCGAGCAGCTCGAGGTCCTGGGCCAGTTGGTCGGCGAGGTAATCGCCCGCCATCTCGCGGATGATCGGGTCGTTGTAATCCGAAGTTTTGCGAACCTCGATCGTCGAATGGTCTTTGCCGTTGAACAGCTCGACTTGATTTTTCATCCGGTCGTAGACCCCGCACAGCTCGCGGCCCATGCCGATCGGCCAGTTCATCGGCACCGAGCGAATACCGAGCACGCGCTCGATCTCTTCGAGCAGCTCGAACGGATTCTGACCTTCGCGGTCGAGCTTGTTAATGAACGTGAAGATCGGAATGCCGCGCTTGCTGCACACCTGGAACAGCTTGATCGTCTGCGCCTCGACGCCTTTGGCGACGTCGATGAGCATGACCGCGCTGTCGGCCGCCGTCAGCGTCCGGTACGTGTCCTCGGAGAAGTCTTGGTGACCGGGCGTATCCAGAATGTTCACTTGCTTGCCCGCGTATTGAAACTGCATGACGGAGGACGTAACCGAAATTCCCCGTTGCTTCTCGATCTCCATCCAGTCCGATGTCGCATGGCGGGCCGCTTTGCGGGCTTTAACGGACCCTGCCGTATGAATCGCTCCGCCGAAGAGGAGCAGTTTTTCCGTTAATGTCGTTTTCCCCGCATCGGGGTGAGAAATAATCGCGAACGTGCGGCGTTTGTCTACTTCCTGCCGCAGCCCGTCGTTACCGTTTGAACTCATTCGTGATAAAGTCCCTTCCACTGTAAAATGACAGCTTCCATTATAGCATATTTATGCGAAAAAACTCCGTTCCCGGAAAAGGGAAACGGAGGCTCATGATTTCGTTTGCCACGCTCGTCGTACCTATACTTTCGTTCCCTCAGAATCAAGCTGCCATCCCCATCGAATTCACGGAACCTCCGTGCCTTGCCGGTATAGCCGAAGCGCGAACTCTCCGGCTCTGAAGCGCGCCGATCGCCGGAGCCGGGTCCGCATCATTGTGCTGCACGAGCGCAAGCAAAGTCTCGATGTCCCCGCCGCCGTACGCGTGCGCAAGCGCCTTGAGCACGTCGCGGAGCCCTTCCTCCTGCAATTCCCCGCTCCGAATGGCTTTCCTTACAGCGGGCAGGGCAGCTCTCGCCCGATGAAGCGCCGCTTTGACGGCACCGACCGTTAATCCGAGCCTTACCGCCGTTTCATCAGCCGAATAGCCGTACACATCGCGTAAGAAGAACACCGCTCTCTGCAACGGAGACAAGCCATTCATAATCGCCAGCATCGCGCTCTCAATGCCGATTAGACTTTCATCCGGCAACGCATAAGGCTCCGTCACGGAGCGAATCGCCTGCATCGTCCGCAGACGCCTAGCCTGCTTCCTGGCACGATCGATCCATGCGTTGCGTGCGACTCGCAGCAAGTACGCCTCCGGATTGGCATGCGTAAGACCGACGGAAGAATCGAGCACCTTGAGCCACGCCTCCTGCGACAATTCCTCCGCTTCCCAGCGGGATTCCGTCAGCGAAAGGCAATAGCGTGTAAGCGCCCCTCCGAGCTTCTCCAGTTCCGCTCGATCTTGCACCGTACTTGTCATGACGGTCACCTCCGTACTTTTATTATACGCGTCCTTGCTACCGTAAACGAACGAAGATTCCTAAAGGATACGCGAATCTTAAATCTTTTTTGCCGTATCTTTAATGCTTCATCGTTCGTTTACGACACGAGTTCCACATTCCAATCCAGAAAGAAGGATATCCCATGAGCCAATACATTCCGTATGTCGTCGAGCAGTCCAACCGAGGGGAGCGTTCCTACGATATTTACTCCCGTTTACTTAAGGACCGCATCGTGTTCCTCGGCTCGGCCATCGACGATCAAGTCGCGAACAGCATCGTCGCCCAACTGTTATTCCTCGCGGCGGAAGACCCGGACAAAGAAATCAGCCTGTACATCAACTCGCCGGGCGGAGTAACGACGGCCGGCTTTGCCATCTACGATACGATGCAGTTTATAAAGCCCCCGGTGCACACGATCTGCGTCGGCATGGCCGCCTCCTTCGCGGCGATCCTGCTATTATCCGGCGCCAAAGGCAAACGCTTCGCGCTGCCGAGCAGCGAAGTGATGATTCATCAGCCGCACGGCGGCGCTCAAGGCCAAGCAAGCGACATCGCAATCAGTGCCAAACGAATATTGGATACGAGAGCGCGCTTGAACAAGATCGCCTCCGAACGAACGGGACAGCCGCTCGAACGGATCGAGAAAGACATGGACCGCGACTATTTCCTATCCGCGCAAGAAGCTCTCGAATACGGGATCATCGACGAAGTCGTCAGCTCCGTCGGCAATCTATAAGCCGAAGCGCCAGCGAGTACGACTCTCGCTTGACGCGATCGCCTTCGCTGGCGCTTTCGATTTCAGGCTTGTCGCACCATCTCTTGGACGACCGCATTTTTATGGACGTCTAGCGTTTGCGTATACTCTACGCGGCCGATCTGGCAACCCGCGCCGATCGTGACGTGATTACCGCGGACAACCTGAGCCGTCGTATGTTCCAGCTCTACGACGTCTCCTTCGATCGAATCCGCGACCAAAGACCCTACGCTGCTCGGTTTGAACAGATGAATAAGCGCCGATTTGCGGCTGCGTCTCACGACAAGTCTGCCTCCGCCGATTTCCTTCGCTTTGCAAGAGCCTAACATCTTCAGCTCCAATCGTTCCGCGCTCACTAACCCGTGCACATCGAACGCTCCGAGCATCGCAAGGTCGCCGGCTTCGCAATCATCGCCGACTTTGATCTCCCCGGTAAATTGAATCTGCTCCCCACGCAAGCGCGACGAAACGTTCAACTGTCCCCGTCCGCCGACGCGCCCTGCATCGAGCGTTCCTCCGACGGCGGCTTCTCCGGTAAGCTTCAGCTCGCCTGCGCGCAAATTCCCTTGTACGTCCGTCTGTCCGATGCAGGATATTCTATTGCAGTCCAAGTCGCTTCTGAACGTGCATTGCCCGGTGATCCGAACGTTGCCGAACTGCCCTCCGGAAGAAGTCGTCTCCCCGATAATTTTCAAATCTTGCTTACGCGGTTCAGCCACCTGTCTTCACCCTTTCCCTGATTGTTGCGCCCGGGTGTACTTGGAGCTCTGTGCCGTACTCCACCCGTCCGATCACGCTGCCCTTGCCGATTACGACACGGCTTCCTCGAATAACGTCCGCCTTCGTATGCTCCACGTCGATATCGTCTCCTTCGATCACGCCCGCTTGGAGCTCGGGATTGAATTTCGGGAACAACCATTTCCACACTTTGCTCCATAAGCTTTTGGCACCTTGACGAATATACAGCGATTCGACGCCGATCTCTCTTGCTTTGCCGCGCCCTTGCAGCTTGAGATGGATCGAACCCGCGTTGAGCAGCCCGTCGACATCGAATCCGCCTTCGCCTTCTACTCGCTCGAATTCACAGTCGCCTTTGATCTTGAGCAAGCCGTTCAACCGCAACCATTCACCGGACAAGGCGCCTTCCACATTGACCAACCCGTTCATTCGCATTTGGCTTGCCGATAAGCTCCCTGCGACTTTCAACGTTCCGTCGCATTCGAACGATTCGGACTTTACGCTCCCGGTCGTTCGGATTACGCCGTTCAGCTTGAACGACTGCGCCTCGATATCCCCGACAACTTTGATGACTCCGTCGATCCTAACGTTACCGTATTTGCCACCGACCGCATCGCTTACGCCGTTCACGGACAGATCCGGCAGTCCGTAATTATCCATTCCGCTCTCCCCTGTCATATCAATTTGCCTCTCAATTGCTCGATGAGCTCCACCATCGGCAGCTTCGCGACGATCTTGATCCCGTTGTCGAAGTACACGTGCGCATCCGAGCTGACGAGCAAGAACGAAGAGACGCCCATTTTACGGATAAAAATCAAATCGCAAGGCTTGCCCTCGAATTTCGGAAAATGATCCCTAAGCACCGTCAGCAGCCGTTCGCCTTCTTCCATCGTCATCTCGCCGGTTTGCAGCAGCTTATCGATAACATAAAAATACAGCAGCATCTCGAACGAATAGACGGTGTGATCCGGATCTTTGCCTGCGAATTGATGGATCGCCACTAGCGAAACAATGTTACGTTCTACGAACGCAGCTTTACGCAATTCATAGTCCTGCAGCAGCGGGGAAAGCTTCCCTGCCACTTGGTCGAGCGACAAATCGTCCTTCATGTTTACGATTTTATCGATGCGAGCCAATATCAGATCCTTCGGAAAAAACGTCTCCTGTCCCGTAAACGTCGACTTGCGAATAAACCATTCTTCGGGAATAAGCTGCTTCCGCTTCCATCGGTACAACTGGCCGTAAGAGATGCCCGTCGTATCCAGCAATTCTTTCTTCGAAATGAGATCTCGATCCATCTTCATCTCCTCCATGAGCTCAATGTAACATAACACTGTTACGTTGTAAAGCGAAAACAAAGAGCCGCCGCAACCGCGACAGCCCATTTTATAACAGCTTCAATACCACATTACCCTTGTTTCTTCTTTACCGGAATCCAAATCTCGCTTCGGAATGTCGGCGACGACACGTCCTTGCTCTCGTTCCACAGCAGTTCCGGTCCTACGTCCTGCTCATAACCGGAAGTCGGGAACCATTCGGAGTAAATTCGCCCCCACACGTTTTGCAGTGTATCCGGAAAAGGTCCGACCGCCTCGAATATTGCCCACGTGGCAGCTGCTACCTTAAGCTTTGCGAACCGTTCAGCAGCTTCAATGGTCGTCGCGACGCCAATATAATGATCGAGTTCCCCCTGTTCCTCCATCCTGCTTTCCGAGAAATTCGTCGAGGCGCTCAGCAGCCCCATCGGTTCTACGTTGGACAATTGCTTCAGCTCGGCGATCGTCTCTCCATCCAGACTAGCCCACATGGCCGCGATAGCCGGATTGACCCCATTGAATACGATCGGTACTCTACGGCTGATGCCAACGACTTGAAAAGCGTCTTTCTCCATGATTCGATACTTCATTTCGTTGCCTCCCTTAACGGTTAATTGGAAGGTCAGTGGCGGATAGGCTTTAAGCGAATGGCCGTAGCTGCGCGCGTCCGACGGCGTAATTCCGTGCAGGTTCTGAAATGCCCTTGTGAACGCATCCGGCGAGTTATACCCGTATTTCAACGCGACATCGATGACCTTAGCGCCTTGGTTTTGAATTTCGAATGCGGCAAGCGTCAGCCTTCTTCTCCGCACGTACTCGGATAACGGAATGCCCGCTAGGAACGAAAACATTCTCGTAAAATGGTACTCCGAACAATAAGCTACCCTAGCCGCTTCATTCATGTCGATCTCGTCCGCTAGATGGTTCTCGATGTAAGCTAGCGCCTCATTCATGGCTTTCAGCGAATCCATTTACCCGACCTCCTTCATAAACAGATTAGCAGGATAAAGGGACGGCCATCCGATTATCCGTGCACCGTTCTGCAGGGTCTCATACAAAAAGATCATACCGGGGATGGTATGATCTTCATACTGGCGATATATTCAATCGGCGATCAAGAACGCACGAGCCGGAGCCGCGTCGATGCCCGTCATCTTGAGCGGAGCGATGACGAGATAGTAGTTGCCCGGATCCACGTGCTTGAGGCGCAACCCTTCAACGATAATTATATCGTTGCTCATCAGCGTACGATGCGTCGCATAATCCGGTTGGGCCCGCTCGATTCCGAGCGCGTCCGTTGCGACGATGCCTACGCCGATGTCGGCCAAGTACTTCGCGCCGTCTTCCCGCAGGAACGGGAATTCCAGATCGAAGTCTTCGGTCAACGAGCTCGATGTCTTGAATAGTAGACGCTCTCCGCGTTGAATGGCGAACGGCAGCAGATCTTCCTTCGTGATCGATCCCTTCACGTGCGTCAGATCAAGCACGCGAGCCGGCCCTACGAGACGGTCAAGCGAGATCGTCTCGATCGTCGCGCCGCCTGCAATCATATGCAACGGAGCGTCGACGTGCGTGCCGGTGTGCACGTTCATCGTCAGCAGGCTTTCGTGCGGCTTGCCCTGATCGTGATTCTGCACGTTCGTGATGCTCGGCTTCTTCGCCTCGTAGTTCTTCCATACTTGCATGCCTTCTTCGATCGTCATGCTTATATCGATAATGCGGGGCATTCGCTTCTCCTCCTTACAAGACATGCTGCTGCGCAGCCTTTCTTACTTGCTGTTCGAGATCCATATGACGTTGTCTTCGTCTTGACCGTTGACCGGCCACCAGTGGTGCCCGTTCGCGGCAAGCATACGCTCGACTTCGTCCGGCCCCCACGATCCTGCGGAATAGAACTGCAGATCGCTTGGGTCTTCTTTCCACGCCGCAGCGATCGGGTCGACAAGCTTCCAAGCGGTCGCGAGTTCGTCCCAGCGGGTGAAATACGTGGAGTCGCCACGCGCGGCGTCGAAAATAAGACGCTCGTACGCTTCCGGCGTATTGATGCCGGTCAAGCAGCTTTGGCAATATTCCGTGGCAATCGTCTGGATCGCCATTTCGTTGCCCGGTTTCTTGGCGTTCAGCTTAATATAAATGCCCTCCATCGGATTGACGCGTATAACGAGCAGGTTCGGTTGAACGTTCTGCTTACTCGCGAACAAGACGTTGTTAGGTACGTTTTTGAATTCGATGACGATCTCGGTCGATTTGACCGGGAGGCGTTTGCCCGTGCGCACGTAGAACGGAACGCCAGCCCAGCGGAAATTGTCCACGTATAGCGTCGCGGAGAAGAACGTCTCCGTCACGGAAGCCGAATCGACGGAATCCTCGTCCCGGTAGCCTTTCAGCTCTTTGCCTTTGCTCGAACCCGGAGCGTATTGGCCGCGGATGACGCTGCCGACGACTTCGTCGCGAGTATTCATCTTGCGGATGGAGCGGAGGACTTTAACCTTCTCGTCCCGGATATGCTCGGGATCAAGGCGGCTAGGCGGTTCCATGGCGACCATCGTTAGCATCTGGAGCAGATGGTTCTGCACCATGTCGCGAAGCGCGCCGGATTTATTGTAGTAAGCGCCGCGATCCTCTACGCCGACGGTCTCCGCGAGCGTAATCTGAACGTTGGCGATATGGTTCTTGTTCCACAGCGGCTCGAAGAACGCATTCGCGAAACGAATGACTTCGATGTTCTGAACCATCTCTTTGCCGAGATAGTGGTCGATGCGGTATACTTCGTCCTCGCGGAATACTTCGCTAATTTCGGCGTTAAGCTTCTCCGCCGAAGGATAATCGTAACCGAAAGGCTTCTCGATCACGAGATGCTTCCATCCCTTCGACTCCAACATCCCCCCGTCGCGCAGGCTGCGGGAGACGTGACCGAACAGCTCCGGCGCAAGCGCCAAATAGAAAAGACGATTACCCGGAATCGAATACTTGGCTTCCAAATCTTCCGTGTGGGCTTTCAGCGTGCGGAACCCTTCCACGTTGTTAATGTCGAGCGATTGATAGGTAAAATGCTCGACGAAAGCGTTCCAAGAATCCGCATCGCTCGGTTTATATCTGCAAAATTCCTTAATGGCTTCGTGAACGTCGTCGCGGAATTGATCGTTCGTGCGCGGACGACGGGCAAGGCCGACGATGGCGAACCGTTCGCCTAGCTTGCCTTCGCGGTACAGGCTGTACAGAGCTGGGAATAGCTTCCGGCGAGCTAAATCTCCAGTCGCTCCGAAAATGAAATAGACCGCTTCATGGGCGGAGACAGTTTCAAGGTTGTTGTTTGTCATATTCCTCATCTTTCTTCTCTCACGGGATCTAAGGATAGGAGTAAACAAAGTATACTAAATTTAATGTATTGTAGCATAATTGCCGGAACAACGCTATATTTTTAACCTACTATTTCGACAATAGGCGATTGCACTCCCGTTATCGATTATTCCGCCAGCCCGTTGCGATGGGCGTAGATTGCCGCCTGCGTGCGGTCCTCGACGCCGAGTTTGCCGAATAAATTCGTTAAGTGGTATTTGACCGTCTTAATGCCGATGAACAAGTCGTCCGCGATTTCCTGATTAGACTTCCCTAGCGCGATCAACTTCAACACTTCCATTTCCCGATCCGTTAGATCTTCGTGCGGTTGCGCTTCGGCTTGCGCGGGACGGCGGAAACGGTTCATCATTTTGGACGCGACTTGGGATTCCAATACCGATTGGCCGCGCCCTGCCGCGCGGATCGCATCGGCGATCTCGGAAGCTCGCGACGTCTTCAGCAGATAACTGAACGCCCCGGCTTCGATAACCGGATACAGCTTCTCGTCGTCGAGGAAGCTTGTTAACACGATTACCCGGCATTGCGGCAGCTCCTCCATCACCCGGCGCGTCGTTTCGATGCCGTCCATCGGCTCCATGACGAGATCCATAAGCACGACGTCCGGCTTATACTCCTTCGCCAAGCGCAGGCCTTCCATGCCGTTCCCCGCCTCGCCGACGACCTCAATGCCTTGCTCCGTTCCCAGGACCGCCGCCAAGCCGATCCGTACCATCTCATGATCGTCGACCAACAACACGCGAATGTCTGCCATATGTACTTACCCGCCTTCCCCCATAATGGGTACCCTGATTTCGATACGCGTTCCCTTACCCGGCGCGCTGGCGATATTAAGAGAACCGCCGATTTCGTTCACCCGTTCTTCCATGCTTACCATTCCGTAAGAAGCATGCTTCTTCAGCATCGGATCGAAGCCGACTCCGTTATCCCGAATGCCCAGCCGCACGGAATCCCCGCGCCGCTGAAGCACGATATCCATTTTCGTGGCCTTCGCATGGCGCAGCGTATTGGAGAGCGCCTCTTGTACGATGCGGAAAAGGTGGTTCTCCATCCCTTTGTTCAGGTACAGTTCCTCTTCCATATCTAAGGAAATATCGATCGCGATCTTGGCGCGCATCTCGTCCACAAGCTCCGGAATCGCTTCGACGAGCCGTTTGCCCTCCAGATGTACCGGACGCAAGTGCAGCAGTAACGCGCGCATTTCCGATTGGGCTGCCGCGGCCATCTCTTCGATGAGTTGAACCTGGCGCTTGGCGCGTTCGAAGTCTTGATCCAGCGTACGTCCGACCGCCGTCGCGGTCATGGAAATCGCGAACAGCTGTTGACTGACCGCGTCGTGCAGCTCGCGTGCAAGCCGTTGCCGTTCTTCCACGACGGCGCTCATTCTTGCCTTCGAAGCAAGCTCCGCGTTGTTCGTGGATAAACGCTGCAAGGAAGTGACTTGTTCTTCCCACTTGCGTCCGAGCCTGACAAGCTGATCGCCGAGCCTTCCGATCTCGTCATGGCCGAGACTCGGGATAGGCAGGCTTGGATTCCCCTTCTCGAGCGACGACATCGCGTCGCCGAGAATATCGAGCCGATTGCGAATCGGGTAGCTGCGCAGAAAACCGAAAGCCGCGCCCGCCACGACGAGTACGCCGAACGCGTAAAGTCCGAATTTTAAAGTGTGCGACCAATGCCCGAACGGGGCCATGAATCCTTGAACCCATAACAAGTAGACGATTAAGATGCCGATTCCCAGCGAGAAAAGGACGGTCTCCCCGATTTGGCGCCAAACCATATTCACAGCTTTTCGCGTTTCCATCCTTCAACCCTCCCGATCGGCCCGTTATATCGTCCTTATTTTGATATCTCCTACGAGATAAAATAACTGAAGTTTCAATTGCGTCTCCCGATTATCGAAATCAGGCGATTTCCATGAGAAGCGATGGAACATGCCGCCTTCCTTGGTATCCTTGAACGAAATTTGTCCAAGCAGCACCGACGCTTCCACTTCGAGCCCGTAATCGTCGGGAACGATTACATCCACGTTGCCGGCAATACCCTGGAGCACGATCGTAAGCTGTCTGTCCTCCGGCACCGCCAGCGTCATATCCATTCGCACCTCGCCGAACGCATGCCAGAAGCTCATGGAATGAAGCACCCACGATTGTTCGTTCCACCGCATGTTCAGGAACAACTGATGTTTGCTGACGTAAGTACCGACCGCAGGCGGCTTGGCCCGTAAATAATAGATGCCCAGCGAGATTAGAACGACGAGCGCGAACAGCGCGAACTGGTTCACGATCAGCACGAGTATACAGATCGCGATAATGACGAAAGAAAGCCTTGATCGATCCCAACGGTAACGGTCCATGGCGATGAGTATCAAGACGACCGCGTTAACCGTCGCGTAACCCGCTATGGCGCCAAGCGCAAGATACATACCGGCTGCAATAATCAACATCGCGTTCCTGGACATAGGCATTCTCATATCGGGTTACACCTCCTTGGGAATCTCGCCTTATTTCGTAGCGAAAGCCATAACGGAAATTCCGTTATGGCATGAGTGATCGACAGCATACTTTGACATCATAGCATAACTTGGCAACGCCGAGAATGCTTGACTATTCGACTATTCGTTCGTTCCAATCCGGTTTTTCAGCTCTTGCAGCTCTTGTTCGACGCGGAAGCTTTTGTCCGGATCGAGATGCGTCGGCGTTCCTGCGTACGGAGAGTTTGGAATGCGGGCAACCTCGGCTTCCGCCTCCATCTGCATGATTTTCTCCTCCATCCGGTGGAAGCCGCGGGTCGCGTTGCCGCTCTCGATCGTGTGGAGCGAGCTGACTTGCGCCATTTGCTTGCGCGCTTTGGCCATTTGGGCACGGGCCGCCAGTTCGTTGCGCTTGTTGCGCAGCTTGTAGTATTCCTCTTTCATTTCGTGCAGTTGCGCGGTCAATTCGGATACTTGTGCGTAAGCTTGGCCGTGCAAGTTCGTCAATTCCTCCGCCTGGCGGGCGAATTGCACTTTATCCTCCAACAGCTTGCGAGCCAAACCTTCGTTTCCGTTCCGCAGCGCAAGCTCCGCCTGCCCTTCACGTTCCGCAGTGAGACGAATCGATTCGTCCAAGCGATGCTTCATCCGGCGTTCGGCCGCCATTTGCTTGGCCACGGTCACCTCTGCGTCATGAATTTCTTTCTCCATTTCGCGAATGTACTGGTTGATCATGACGATCGGATCCTCAAGTTTGTCCAGCCAATCATGCATCGAAGCTTTCGTCAAATCCTTCATTCTTTGAAATACGCCCATCGTTATTCTCCTTTCGATTCCCTCTCGATTTTGTTGAGTTTCGCTTTAAGTTCTTCGATTTCCTTACGGAGCGCCTTCGTCTCCATCTCCTCCATCATCTTGTCGATTTCCTGCGCCGGTCTCGATGCGGGAGTTGCTTGTGCCGTATATACAGGCGGCTTCCCGTAATCCGGGGCCGGCGGACGAGGAGGCTGCGGAGGTTGAGGCGGTTGAGGTGCATGACTCCACGAGGGGCCATGGTTCGACCAGCTCTGCGAGCCATATTGAGGCTGCTCGCGTCCGCCCCAGCCGTACGGCGGAGGCGTCGATCCGTATCCTCCGTGAATCGGTTCGCGCGGAATGACGAACCCGGCGATAATGTACACCAGAATGACGGAACCTGCCGAGAACACGGCTACGATAATGAGCAATACGCGGAGCAAGGTCGTGTCTATGCCGAAATACTCTCCTAACCCGCCGCAAATGCCGAATATCTTCTTGTCTCGCGTTGAACGGTAAAGCTTACGCATCGGTTACTCCTCCCTGCTGCAGTCTTCGCTTCATCGCGTCAAGCTCTTGCTCGATCGAATGTTCCGCGAAGGAATCAGCATACGCGGTTTCATGTCCCGCTCTCCGCAACTCGCGAAGGCTGCGGGCTTCCAATTCAATATCGGTCAGACGATCGTCGATCGTGCGGAACATTCTCGCGGTATCCGGACCGCCCGAGCCGAATTTGGAATTCAAGCGCTGCTGCAGCCGCAGCGATTCCATCTTGGCGACATAGAATTGACGCCGGTCGTATACGGTCCGATACTCCGAGCGAAGCTCTAGAAGCAGCCTCTCCAGCTCCGCAAGATCTTGCTTGCTCTGTTCGTACAGCTTGCCGTAATTGTCCGCTTGCGTCTCGTGCATGACTTTCTCCTGCAGCGCCAGCCTCGCAAGCTCCTCTTCGCCGGCTTTCAGCGCGGTCACCGCTTGCTGCTCTCTCTTCGCTACCCATTGCTGCGCGTCTTTCCATTGTCTATAAAGGTGCTCGGTGTGAACCGCGTACTGACGCTGCAAACCTTCGCTTTGAACGATCTCTTGGTGCGTCGACCACAGGAATTGATCGATTACGCTTACCGGATCCTCAGACTGGCTGAGCCGTTCGTTCATATTCGCCGCCGTGAGATCCCTAACCCTTCTCATAACGCTCATTAACTTTTAACCCCCCTATGCTCTAGAGTTTCTACGCAGCATCGATACGCCGAACATAACCAGCGCGATCGCGGCTACCCAGACGAACAGGTGGGATAGTTTACCGAGCAGCATGATTACGCCGATTACCCCAAGTACGCCCCCAAGAAGCCGATTGCCGTTGTTCCAAGCCATGACGCCTAGCAGAATGATAAGAATCGGGATCAGTAGCCCCAAGAAAAATCCTAGTCCGATGCCCAACTTGCCGAGAATGATGAGACCGCCGAATCCGATAAGCAGGATCGCAAGTCCGTTTCCGCTTCGCATCTTTCGCTTCACCTCATTTCGTTTGCTTTATGAACTCATTGTAAACCCCGGCGCGATTTCGCATAACGGACCCGCGTATGTTTTTGACCCTGGACTGTAGTCGAGTACGTATACCGCCTTAAGGCTTTACCCTATACGACCTAAGGTTAAGCGCCCGGGGCAACAAGGCCGTATAGAACGATAAAAACCCCCACGGCCGTGGAGGTTTCCTCTAAACTCTCGATATCCCGTTCGCTCAGGAATCCTTAGACGTATCGCCATTGATCGAAAACGGCTGCCTGCCCTTGATAGTTGCCATACTCGTCGACAAGGTTCCATAATAGAACGTCGATGATTTCGAATCGTCGTCCGCTCTTCGCGACGCGTATCCCACGAATTCCTTCAGAGTAGCCTTGACGTTTGGCGTCCGCAAGCAGCTTATCCCGTACGGATCGTTCCATCGGTTCAGCCGTTAACCTCGAAGGCATCGATGTGAACGTATCCCAATCCATCTCCCATAAGCTTAATGCCCGTGCGTTACCGAAGTTCAACTGCGGATCAGATTCGGCCCCGTGCGCGAGCAACACGAATGGAGCGTTATAAATCGCTTCGGCCGCCGTATGTACGTTCGAATCATATTCCATCAACCTTTTCCCTGTATATCGGGCATAGCTTTCGAACATCAATCGAGCTCGCAGTTCCGAATCCTCATTCATATAAGGACGATGCATTCTATTCGCTCCCCTCGTCGATTCGAAATACAAAAAAAGCTTCAGGATCCGTGATCCTAAAGCTGTTCTCATTCCATGTATGGTGCCGGTGAAGGGACTTGAACCCCCACTCCCTCTCGAGAAACGGATTTTGAGTCCGTCGCGTCTGCCATTCCGCCACACCGGCTTATTGTAAGTGGCGCGCCCTAAGAGATTCGAACTCCTGGCCTTTAGATTCGTAGTCTAACGCTCTATCCAGCTGAGCTAAGGGCGCGTATATTCAGTTATTGGAGGCGCCACCCAGACTCGAACTGGGGGTAAAGCTTTTGCAGAGCTCTGCCTTACCACTTGGCTATGGCGCCGGAAAAACATAATGGAGCGGAAAACGGGATTCGAACCCGCGACCTTCTCGTTGGCAACGAGATGCTCTACCACTGAGCTATTTCCGCGTAAAATGGCAGGGGATCTAGGATTCGAACCTAGGATGACGGAGTCAAAGTCCGTTGCCTTACCGCTTGGCTAAACCCCTATGCTGAATGTGAGAAATGGGGCGATCGAGGGGACTTGAACCCCCGAATGCCGGAGCCACAATCCGGTGCGTTGACCTCTTCGCCACGACCGCCATGTCAATTCAGTTGGCAGGGGCAGCAGGAATTGAACCCACACTAACGGTTTTGGAGACCGCTGTTCTACCCTTAAACTATGCCCCTAAGATAAAACTGGTGGAGGCTGATGGATTTGAACCACCGAACCCGGAGGGAACAGATTTACAGTCTGCCGCGTTTGGCCACTTCGCTAAGCCTCCACGACTTAAGGTAAAGCTGGTGCCGACTAGAGGACTTGAACCCCCAACCTACTGATTACAAGTCAGTTGCTCTACCAGTTGAGCTAAGTCGGCATGTTGTAAATGAAGTTGTAAGTGGTGGCTCGAGACGGAATCGAACCGCCGACACGAGGATTTTCAGTCCTCTGCTCTACCAGCTGAGCTATCGAGCCAAGATTAAAGTGGCGGAGCCGACGGGATTCGAACCCGCGGTCTCCTGCGTGACAGGCAGGCATGTTAGGCCACTACACCACGGCTCCGCGATCTTTTCTCGGTCATCAGCCGAGAGATAATTGGTTGCGGGGGCAGGATTTGAACCTGCGGCCTTCGGGTTATGAGCCCGACGAGCTACCGGGCTGCTCCACCCCGCGTCGTTAGTAGTTACTTTATTCGGTTATCTCAAAGCGACTTATATATCATAACTCAACTCGTTAACCGATTGCAACCCTCAATTTATGGCAATTCCTGATTGAGAGAAGATGGTGACCCCTAGGGGATTCGAACCCCTGTTACCTCCGTGAAAGGGAGGTGTCTTAACCGCTTGACCAAGGGGCCACGTTGCTGTACTGCCAAATTGCATGATTGCTGAAGCTTTATGGCGGAGAGAGAGGGATTCGAACCCTCGAGACGCTTTAGGCGCCTACACGATTTCCAATCGTGCTCCTTCGACCAACTCGGACACCTCTCCATAATGGCTCCCCGAACAGGACTCGAACCTGTGACAACTCGATTAACAGTCGAGTGCTCTACCAACTGAGCTATCAGGGAATGTTAGATGACTTCAGCCTGGCAACGTCCTACTCTCCCAGGACCCTGCGGTCCAAGTACCATCGGCGCTGGAGGTCTTAACGGTCGTGTTCGGGATGGGAACGCGTGGAACCCCTCCGCCATCGCCACCAGACCAGAAGTCATGTGGTTCAAGGCTTGCGCCTTGAAAACTGGATGCGAAACAAAGCGTTTGGTGAAAGTTTGAAACATCTTGGCCATCCATTGTCATTAGGATAAGCCCTCGACCGATTAGTACTCGTCAGCTCCACACGT
>NZ_KI911563.1:1628055-2442154 GCF_000515335.1 Cohnella panacarvi Gsoil 349
TTTATCGAAGAGCCTTTCGGCTCAATCTGTATTGCTGGTTTGTTCACCGAAGTGAACGTTTTATTACCGTAAATTACGCTCGATGTTCAGTTTTCAAAGAACAAGCTTCGTTGCATTTTCGTGGCCACCGCGTCAGCGGCGACTTTTATAATATATCACATTCGCCTAACCGATTGCAAGAGGTATTTTTTAACTTTACCACTCGTCGGCTGTTCGACCGTGTCCGCTGCGCGTTTCTTTCGTTACCCGTTTTCAGCGGCGAGACTTAATTTATCACAGATCGACATCCGAAGTCAACGCTTAATTCGACATTTTTGACGATGAAATTTTTAACGGTCCGGCACCTTGTAGCATAGCTCCAGTATGCCCGATCCGCGAGAACGAGTCGGTCTTGCGATCTCCAGGATACACCCGCGCATCGTTAGCTTCTGCAGCAGCAAGGAGATGTCGATCGACAGCTCGGCCAGGTCCGGATGCTGCAGAAGCTCTGCCGGGGACCATGGCTCCTGACGGGAAGCGATAATGCGAATGAGCAGCGCGCAACAGGACTCCATTTTGGTTAGTACGGAGAACTCGCATGCGAGCAAAACAAGCTGTACCCGTTGCTCGAGCGTCTCTTGGCTTGTCGTCAGCTCCTCGAACAGCTTATAGACGCCGGGGTTGACGCGCCGCAATTGCTCCCATACGGTTAACTCCGGATGCAAGCCCTCCTCGATCAGAGCGATATGCGCCCAATAATGAAGCGATGACAAGATGTTGGCATAAGCGTCGAGAACTTGCCCGTCCTTAATGTCTTGTTTAGCCTGCAAATACGTGCGCGCGAATTTCGAGAACTCGCATAGCAGCTTCTGGTCGCGGAGCATAGGCGACCACTCGATTAATCTCCCGCGGAGTTCGGCCAGATATCGCTCGCCATCGAGGAGAATCTCGCCTTGCGCAAGCATCTGAACCGCGTTGTGATTATCCCGGCTCAGCAGCAGGCTCTCGAACATCATCGGCGTAAGCCGCCTTACCTGAACTCGATCTCCGTCCAAGAGGATATGTTCGATCTCCTTGACCGGCTCCACTTCGTTCAGGATCAATACCGCGATACGGTCCATTCCGTTGATCATCGGCTGATACGAGTAAGGATTCGCGACGAGCAGCAGCCCGATCAATCCCCTCTCGTCCCCGAACCACTCCGTATACAATAGCCCCTTATTGTCCGACCTGACCATCTTCGTCACGCCTCCCAAAGTGATTCGGACAGCACCGAAGCCTGACGCTCGCCTGTCCGCCGAATGTAAGTTATAATAATATTTCAGGTATGGTCTAGTTCTACAACGCCCCCGCGGTTTCCTGCTGCGGACGTTAACTCCGCGTTGCAGCAGCTAGCCGATTACTAAGTACGGCCTACAAGGATGGGAGTTAAACAACATGAAATGGAAAGCAAGCAAAATATCGACGATGCGCACTTGGGGGCTGCTCCTCGTGTTGCTCGGCATGGGAATTATGGTATTCGGTACTAGCGGCATTCTGCTGTTCGGCAATGTCGGTAAAATAATCGCCGCCGTATTCATGGTGCTCGGAATGATCAGTTGCTTCGCGAGCATGGGAATTTACTTCTATGTAGGAATGCTGTCTACCAGCGCTCCGGTTCTGGATTGCCCGGAATGCGGTAAAAAGACGAAGATGCTAGGCAGGACGGATCGCTGCATGTATTGCCATACGATTCTGACTTGGGATCCCGCCTATGCCGCGGACGGTCATGACGAGGATTCCGAACCCGCTTCGCCCACGGTTACCACGACGACTTCTTCTTGATCTGTAGAAGATATCGAAACCTCCGCCCGCGGCTGCCAACGAGCCGTAAGCGGAGGTTTTTCGTTGCCTATTACGGACGGCTTTGCAATGCCTCGTCCAGCACGCCCCAAATATCGGGCGTCTCAAAGCCGCGACGCCATGTCGCCACGCCAGCCAAGTCATACTTCCGGGCGACTTCCGCTCGCGCTTTAATCGAAGTCGCATCCTCGATCCAAATTCGCATGAGCTTGTCCCCGTCCTTATATTCGACATAGTACTGACCCGTTTCCTCGGAGAACTGAGGCTTCAGCTTTCTGTCCTTAACGATTTTTTGAACCGCGCTCATTCCCAAGGATTTAGAGCTTACTTTAATGCCGCCTTTACCGTCTGGCTCTTCCGTCCATAATCTGGCGTATAATGGAATCCCCATAATCAGCTTGCCGGGCGGCACCCCGTCTTCCTCCAGAATACGCGCTACCGTATTTTCCGCCCATGGCAACGAAGATACGGAGCCGGCTTTAGGGCTGCTTGCCCAATGCTCGTCATAACTCATGACCATCATATAATCAATGACTTCGCCAAGTCGCGCGCGATCGAGAAACGCGGACCACATTTCGGTTGTTGATTTGGGCGTAACGTCGATCGATACGACTAGGCCGTATTCATGCAGCAACGGCGTCATCTCGCGTACGAATTGAACAAGGTTGTCTTTATCCTTCGTATACACGTTCTCGAAGTCGATATTGATGCCTTGCAGCTTGAACGATTTCGCATATGCGATTAACTGTTCGATCATCGCAAGCCGCGTCTCGTAGGAAGAGAGCGCTTCGTGGGTGCGATCCGGCTCGAAACCGTTGCTGAACAACCCCCACACTTGGATGCCTTTCGACCTTGCCCAGGCGGAATAGCTTCCGTCCGCCTTGCTGCGGATTTCGCCTTTGCCGTTCAACAGTTCGAACCACGTCGGACTTACGACGTTCACGCCTTGCAACTCGCCGATTTTGCTCGTGTCCGGATTCGCGGAGTATACCGCTTCCCAAGTCATATTGATTTTGCGCCCGTCGCTTTTCCATGCGACGAACGGTTCTTCGCCGTCCGTGTTCTCCGCGATCTTCTGCTCCCCGGTAAGGTTCACGGCGCTTGACTTCACGTAACCCAATTGACCGGAAACAGACTGCGCGGCATACCAACCCTCTTGCTCGGACCAGATGCGCAGCGAAGTTCCCGCAGGCAAATCTTCGACGATCGCGTGCTTGTTGCTTGGCCCCGCGCGCAGCTTGATGTCCTTCTTGGAAGTTGACGGCACTTCGGCAGTCCGGAATTCGTCGCCCGGCGCGTCGATCGTCACGATCCCGCTGCCGCCGTCCGTATTCGCTTGCAGTCCGAACAGCTTAGTCAGCGGAGCAAGCGGTAAATACAAATCGCCGCCCGACTTTTCCGCCGCGAAAGCAAGCGAGAAAGGTTTATTGTTGAGCGTGCCTTCGAGTTCGCCTGTCCGAAAATGAAGCACGTCGTGCTCCGTCGTAAGAATGATGGATTCGCTGGCCTTCTCGTAACGCAGTCCGTCACCCAACAATTTCTGCGCGACCGACAACGGAACTCGCATCCCTTCTCCGTCGCCCAACGCATGGCTGCTTGTCCATTCGCCGCGCAGCATGATCGGATGCCGCTGGGACATATATTCCGGTACGACCCGCTCATGCGACGACGTATCCCTCAGACCGTACCACCATACGACGGCGAAAGCGGCAAGTAATACAACAAAGCTATATAGAAGTAACGGCGCGAATCGTCCGCGGCGGCGGCGTCGGCCCGTCATCATCGGATTATCCAATACTTTCACTCCCCATCTAAGTTGAAAAGGTTACGATAACAAAACGAAGCTGCTTGCGCCAAAGTTGCTGATTCGTACGAAATAAAAAAGCGCGCTTAGACCTCGAGTCCTTGCGCGCTTTGTTATTGATGCTCGTTATGCATGCATCGTCTTGCAGGTCGGACACAGTCCGTACACTTCCATCCGATGCCCGAATACGCTGAAGCCCGTCGATGCCGTCGCGGCCTCTTCCACGTCTTTGATCGGTGGATGCTCAAAATCGACCATCGTGCCGCATTTGGTGCAGATCGCGTGATAATGGTCGGAGAGATCGGCGTCGAATCGGCTGGAGTCGTCCCCGTAAGTATGTTCCCGGACTAGTCCGGCGTCGATGAACACCTTTAGATTATTGTACACGGTCGCCACGCTCAGGCTCGGGTATTGCGGAGACAACGCCCGATAGATTTCGTCTGCTGTCGGGTGGTCGTGAGATTCCATTAAATATTGCAGTATCGCATACCGTTGCGGCGTCATCCGGACTCCTCCGGATTTGAGCTGGTCCACGGCATGATCGACCCTGGAGTCCATGCTCTTCACAGCCTTTCATGTCAGTTATAGCCTCATTGTACGTGCGAGGTTCGAAACTTGTCAATGGAAGAAGCCTCCGAGAGGTTATTGCCCGGGTCCGTTAGGTCCGTTAGGTCCGTTAGGTCCATGAGGACCTCGCAGCTCCCAAGCCCACATCACGATTCCCGCTCCGATCAATAGGACTGCCCCGATGATCGATAGCGTGGATTCGATTTTCCATCCAGACCAAGTCTCCTCCGCGATAATAATAACCAATAAGAAAACAATCGCCAGCAGCGCCATTTTTTTGAGCGGAACTCCTTTGAGCTCCGGAAAAGGAGACTGTTGCGGCGGTTGCATCGGCACATGATGTTGCACGGGTTGCTGCGGCGGCATTGGTTGCGAATAACCGTTCGGATACCCGGCGTTTCCGTGCCATTCCGCGGCGGCAAGCCTCGCATTGACGCTGTCGGCGCTCTGGATCGCATCGAATAAACTGTAAAAGTAGATGATCGGCAACAACAGGCTCAGCAGCACGATGCTGAGCGCATTGCTTCCGGCCATCGCTACCTGTACGATTCCGGTTATGACACCGGCGATCATCAGCATGATGAAGATGGCCTTGATCATTTTCCCTACATACATATGCCCGACGCCCGGAATTAAAAACGACAGCAGCCCTGCAAGCCATTTGCTTTTTCTATGCGGGGGGCGTCCGTAGTAGGGCGGATAGCCTTGAGGCGTCCGATAGCCGCGGTCTTGTTGCCATGGATCGGTTTCATTCATAACGGATTCCTCCGACCTTTCGCTTTTACTCCGCGATTACCGATTTAACGCCTTCGATTCGCCTGAATTGGTCCGCAACCGACATGAGCTGTTCACGGGCCGGTAGCATGATATTCAGATGAATATGCTGCAACGGCGCGGCGTCGTCCGCCGTCCTGACCGCTTCCCCGAAGCGCACTTGGGTAAGCTTGGCACCTTTGTCCGCTAGCAATTGATGCACGCTTTCCACGAGCTGCGCCTTCGAATCGGCCGTTATCGTAATCGCATATTCCCGCCTGTGCTTGACGAACCTTTTCTCTACGATATTCAATCCCCACAGAGTGAGAAGCACGAGAACGGCCGTCGTGACGGCGGGCATATAGAAACCGGCTCCGACCGCCAGCCCGACCGCCATGACGACCCATACGGACGCGGCCGTCGTAAGTCCGGTAATGGCTTTGCCCGTGAATAGGATCGTTCCGGCGCCAAGAAAACCGACACCCGTAATGACTTGCGCCGCAAGCCTCGCCGGATCGAGCCTGACGTTCGGTTCGTCCGCGAAGGCGGCGAAGCCGTACATCGACAACACCATAATCAGGCATGAGCCCAAGCACACTAGTATATGCGTTCGCAATCCCGCGGCGGAATTTTTGCGTTCCCGCTCGAAGCCGACCAGGCCGCCCAGCAGCACCGATAACAGCAGCCGCAACGCGAGATGCTCATCGCCGATAATCCATGGATCGTGCATGTCTTGTCATCTTCCTCGCCCAATTTTATTCATTGTAGCATGGTTGTTGTCAAGGCAACAACGGGCTGTCGACTAGGCGATCCCAAGCCTTAAGACGGAGACACGCCACGTTCGAGCCGAATGAGCGTGATGCCCGGTGCCGGTCGGAATGCCCCTAGTCTCTTGAATCCGGCTTTCTCGTATAACGCCAAAGCAGGCAGATTACGAGCTTCGGCCGTAACCGACCAATGCGCGCCGGGGAAAACATCGAGCAGATGGGAGAGCAGCCTGGAGCCGACGCCTTGGCGAAAATGATCGGGGTTCACCATTACCCTGCAGATGACGTATCGCCCTTCTCGCTCTTGCTCATAAGCGATCACGCCCTGTAAATCGCCCTCCGGCCCCCGTATAGCGCAGAACGTCTCCCGGCTTTGGCGGAGGCTCTCCACCGTATCTTGAAGGGGAGGCAGATCCGCCACGCCGATCAACGTCGCTTCTACCCGATAGGCAGCGTGCTGAAGCGCCCATACTTCTTCGGCGACTTCCGCGTCTTTTATTCCTATAATCTCGAGCATACTATCACTCCCGGATGCACGAAACGACAATTCCGCCCGAGCGGGATTGCCGTTTCCCAGTTCGTTTATCCTTTTAACCGTTCCATCAGCAGCTTGTTCACTAGGCCCGGGTTTGCTTTGCCTTTCGTTTCCTTCATGATCTGGCCGACCAAGAAGCCGATCGCCTTATCCTTGCCGCCGCGGAAATCCTCCACGGATTGCGGATTCGCGGCGATGACGGCATCGACGACCGCGACGATCGCGCCTTCGTCGCTAATCTGCACGAGGCCTTGCTCTTCGACGATCTGCGCCGGTGATTTGCCAGTCTCCACGATACCCTTGAACACCGTTTTGGCGATCTTCGTGCTGATCGTACCTTTCTCGATGAGCTGGATCAACTCTCCGAGACCTTGGCCGGTAATCTTCGCATCTTCGAGCTCAAAGTTGTTCGCGTTCAAGTAGCCGAGCAGATCGCCCATGATCCAGTTAGCCGATGCTTTCGCGTCGGTCGTGAATTTCAGGCTCTCTTCGAAGAAATTCGCCAGCTTCATCGAAGCGGTCAATACGCCCGCGTCGTATGAGGACAAACCGTATTCCGAGATGTAGCGCGCTTGGCGCGCGTCCGGAAGCTCCGGAATCGACGCGCGAACGCGCGCTTTCCACTCGTCGTCGATACGCAGTCGAACGAGATCGGGATCCGGGAAATAGCGGTAATCGTGCGCTTCTTCCTTGCTGCGCATGCTGAACGTCTTGCCTTGGTTCTCATCCCAACGGCGCGTCTCTTGCACGACTTGTCCTCCGCCGTCGAGGATGTCCGCTTGACGAAGCTCCTCGTATTCGAGGCCGCGCTGAACGCCGCGGAACGAGTTCATGTTCTTCAGCTCGGCGCGCGTGCCGAACTTCTCCTGACCGAACGGACGAATGGAGATGTTGGCGTCGCAGCGCATGCTGCCCTCTTCCATCTTCACGTCGGATACGTCGCAATAAAGCATGATCGCGCGAAGCTTCTCGAGATACGCTTTCGCTTCTTCTGGAGAGCGGATATCCGGTTCGGACACGATCTCGACGAGCGGCGTACCGACGCGGTTGAAGTCGGCGAGCGAGCCGAGACCCCCGTCGATATGCGTCAGCTTGCCCGCGTCCTCCTCCAAGTGAAGGCGGGTAATGCCGATCCGCTTCGTCTTGCCGTTAACCTCGATATCGATCCAACCGTTCTGTCCGATCGGCTGGTCGTATTGGGAGATTTGGTACGCTTTCGGCGAGTCGGGATAAAAATAGTTCTTCCGGTCGAACTTGCACCATTCGGCGATTTCGCAATTGATCGCCATCGCCGCTTTCATGGCGTATTCGACCGCTTGGCGGTTCAGTACGGGCAGGACGCCCGGATGCCCGAGGCAAACCGGACACGTATGCGTATTAGGCGGCGCGCCGAAAGACGTAGAGCAGCCGCAGAAAATTTTGGACTTCGTGTGGAGCTCGACGTGCACTTCAAGCCCGACGACGGTTTCGTATTTGGAATTAGCCATGATGAACGCCCTCCTAAGACAACGCCGGACGCAGGTTATGGAACCCGGTCTGGCTCTCGAACGCGTGCGCGGCCCGCAGCACGGTCGCCTCGTCGAAATGCTTGCCGATAATTTGCAGACCGACCGGAAGTCCGTCCGCGGTGCCGCAAGGAATGCTGATCGCGGGCACGCCGGCCAGGCTGACCGGAATCGTGCAAATATCGTTCAAATACATCGTCAGCGGATCGCCGACCTGCTCTCCGATCTTGAACGCCGGAGTCGGCGCGGTCGGTCCGATAATGAGATCGTACTTCTCGAACGCTTGATCGAAATCGCGTTTAATGAGCGTGCGCACTTGCTGCGCCTTCTTATAATAAGCGTCGTAATATCCGGAACTAAGGGCGTAAGTCCCGAGCATGATCCGGCGTTTAACCTCCGGACCGAAGCCTTCGCTGCGGGAACGGCGATACATGTCGAGCAGGTTATCCGGATTGCTCGCGCGGACGCCGTAACGGACGCCGTCGAACCGAGCGAGATTCGAGGATGCTTCGGAAGAAGCCAGCAAATAATAAGTAGCAACGGCATAATCGGTATGCGGCAAGGAAATTTCCTCCCAATGCGCGCCCATCGATTCGAATACTTTGAGCGCTTCGAGCACCCGCTCTTTCACTTGCGGGTCGATGCCTTTGCCCATGTACTCTCTTGGAACACCGATCTTGAGTCCTTTGACGTCGCCGGTAAGCGCGGACAGGTAATCCGGAATGTCCACGTTCGCGGAAGTCGAGTCGCGCTCGTCGTGACCCGCGATCGCTTGCAGCACGTACGCGGAATCTTCGACGTTCTTCGTAATCGGACCGATCTGATCGAGCGACGACGCGAAGGCGACTAGCCCGAACCGGGACACGAGACCGTACGTCGGCTTTAAGCCCACTACGCCGCAATAAGCTGCCGGTTGGCGAATCGAGCCGCCGGTATCGGAGCCGAGCGTGAAATACGCTTGCCTCGCGGCGACCGCTGCGGCCGAACCGCCGCTGGAGCCTCCGGGTACGCGATCCAGCGCCCATGGGTTGCGAACGGGATGGTACGCGGAGTTCTCGTTAGATCCGCCCATCGCGAATTCGTCCATGTTCAGCTTGCCTACCGTAATCGATTGCGCGGCGCGCAGTTTCTTCATTACGGTGGCGTCATAGATCGGGTCGTAATTCTCCAGGAACTTGCTGCCGCAAGTCGTGCGCAAGCCTTCGGTTACGATGTTGTCCTTAATGCCGGCAGGAATGCCGAACAAGAGGCCTTTCTCGCCGCCGGACGCGAGCTCAGCGTCCAATTCGGATGCCGCTTTGCGCGCGTTCTCTTCATTTAAAGTCAAGAACGCGCCGATCTTGACGTCGGTCTCCGCGATTCTAGACAGCGAGGCATCGACGAGCTCGGCGACGGATAATTGTTTGGTTGTAAGACGATTATGTAATTCGGAAAGCCGTAAATCGAACAACGACATGGGGCTCTGCTCCTCCTAGATTTATTGAATCTTCGTCGGGTTCGAACTAACTCACCCTTAGTTTCCTATTCCAGTACTGCCGGCACCTTGAATTGACCGTCTTCCTCTTCGGGAGCGTTCAACAGCGCCTTCTCGGCCGTCAATGAAGGCTTAACGGCATCGTCCCGCATCACGTTAACGATCGGGAGCACATGGCTCGTCGGCTCGATCTCGTCGGTATGAAGCTCGTTCAGCTTCTCCGCATATTTCAATATCGCGTTAAGCTGCCCCGCGAACTGTTCTTTGTCGGCATCCGACAGTTCTAGTCTCGCTAGGTTAGCTACATGTTCGACGTCTTTAATACTGATGCTCATTCGTGTAAATCCTCCTTAACAACCGTATTTCCGCTCATTCCTACCATTATATCGGACATACTCGCGCTTAAGCAACAACATGACAAGGAGGGTTAACATGCCACTCGAGAACGAACCCCGCAGCGGACGTTACCCGCTTCCGCTTAAAGATAACGGTTACGTAGAGTTCGCGGCGGACAACGCCGGCGCGCGCGCCTTGCTTCGCGACGTCATTCATGAAGTATCGCCGTCCGAGAATATGCCGCTATCGCTGCATTACGATGAAGAGGGACAGCTTCTGCGTCTGATCAGCACGCTTCAAAGACGGCTTCCTCCAGATGAAACGAGGCGGATACGCTTCCGAATTTCCGACGGTCCCGACATGAAACCGGATTGGAAGCCGCTTCCCGAGTTGTTCGGCGAAGTCGGGGGAAGAAGCGTTGCCGAGACGATCCTGCATCGCCTGTTCACGACCTACATGCAGCCGATCGTACAGTCCGGAGGCCGCATCGAGGGATACGAGTTCCTGCTGCGTCCGTTGCCGGAGCTTGCTCCGTTCCAGCCCGCGAATCTGTTCGAAACCGCGCGGAGAATCGGCCATCACGCCTTCCTGGATCGCGCCGCTCGCCGGTCTGCCATTCGCCTGGGAGCCAGCCATCTGCCGGCGGGTACGAAGCGATTCATCAACTTCCTCCCCTCTTCCCTCCATCAACCCGACGAGTGCTTGCAAGGGACGTTCGATTGCATTCGCGAATCCGGGACCTACGCGCAGGATTACGTGTTCGAGGTCATGGAAACCGAACGGTTGGACGACCCTGCGCTCGGCAGGGTGTTCGACATCGCTCGTTCGCAAGGCGTTCGACTAGCTTTGGATGACGTCGGTATGGGCTTCGCGACGCTAAGTACGGTAGATCGGCTGAAGCCGGACTACGTCAAAATGGACAGAAGGTGGGTAAGCGGCTGCGATACCGACGAGGCAAAGAAACGGTATATCGGCGATTTGGTTAATCGCGCGGCGAAATTCGGGGGAACGGTTCTTGCCGAAGGAGTCGAAAGGGAAGAGGAATGGAGTTATTTGCGCCAAGTCGGTATCCCGTTGTTCCAGGGATTCCTATTCGGCCGAGCATCGCCGGGGCCTGCCCGAATGTTGGCGTCTTCGCGATAAGGAAAGGGACGGAGCGGGTAAATCCTGCTCCGTCCCGATTGATCTCAAATCCATGCCTTTAAGTTGACTTGCTTAATGAACGCTTCCGGGCTGAGAACTTCGGCGCCCTCATCGTCTTCCTGCTCCGCTTGAACCCCGTTGCCGCCGTTCATAATGCTCTTGAACAGCTCCTCGTTACGGGTGGCGAGCGCATAATCGATCAGCGCCTCGCGCGAAGTCCGTTCCGCCTCCAGCTCCAGCAACGTCGTTTCCAATTCAATATCGGTAGCAGGCACGTAGAACTGCCTGTTCGCTTTCGGAACGCGGATAATGTAGTCGAACGCGCTGTCGTTGTTACGATCATAAGCGATAATAAAGCCGTACTCGCCAACGGGCATATTCTGCTCGAAGCGATCTTCCACGATTATGATTTTTTCCCCGAGCTTCAGCATCGCTACTCCTCCTACTGTAACAAGTTACAAGCTGCCTTTTCGTTTCTATTAGCTATATCCTACTAAAATCGACAACGCTATGCAAATCGCCGGAAAACAAATGCGGCGCTTCCGCCGAGGAAACGCCTTAAGAGAGTAGATGAGAACTACTTGAAAGTCAGGCCGTCGACGACTTTAAAACGCACGCAGCGAATATGCTCGGATTCGACGTATTCTTCCGCCGTGTACACGTTCAGAAGCTCGTAGGGTTGGCCTGCATGCGCGAGCGAATATTGTTCTATCGTAATATGTGCAGGGTCCACGATCCAATACTCGGGTACGCCGAATTGCGCGTACGTGCGCAGCTTCATCATCCGATCGCGCTTGATCGAGGTCGGGGACAAGATCTCGATCACGAGATCCGGCGGTCCGACGACGGCATGTTCCTGCACGATGTGAGCGCGGGAACGGTGCACCATCAGAATGTCGGGTTGCCGCGTATCCTGTTCGGAGAGGATAACGTCCATCGGCGCATCTATAATGATATATTCATTCTCGCAACTTCCCAGTAAAATTCTCTCCAACTTCTGACTAACTCTTTGATGAGTCGTCGATGCAGACGGTTTTAACTCTAGCATTCCCGCCACGATCTCGTATTGATTGCCGTTATCGGGAAGCTCCGCGTAATCCTCGTAAGTCCAGCCCGACTCTTTGATCAGAAAAGGATCGAACGACGTTCTATCCGACATTGCAATCCCCCCAACGTGCATTATTTTCCATTATAATACAGATTCTAGCATGTCTACAACGGCAACTCAAATAGGCGCTCCGGCGACTTCGTGATCGCCTTGCAGCCCGTCTCCGTCACGACGTACGTATTCTCGATTCCGACGACGCCCCATTCCGGGAACGTAAATTTCGGTTCGATCGCGATAACCATGCCCGGTTCGAGCGGCGCGCGAAATCCGCGGGCCAGCACCGGCCATTCGTCGATCTCGAGTCCGATGCCGTGTCCGAGAAATTTGACCTGGTCTCTGCCGTAGCCCATGAAATGCTCGGACAATCCCGCTTGCGCGGCCATCTCAAGCGCTTCCGCGTACAGATCTTCCGGCTTTGCGCCGGGCTTCAGAAGCTCTTCGCTTCTTCTTATAATCGAAACCGACGTGTCGTATGCCGCTTGTAGTTCAGGGCGAAGCTTACCCATAACGGCCGTGCGGGTCTGATCGATCGTATAGCCGTCAACGCAGCAACCGATATCGAGCAGAATCGGCTCGTTCCGGCCGATCGGCCTCGTGCTCGAGCTTTGCGGCGCGGCCTCGGTTAATCCCCTGCCGCCGGCCGGTCCGTCGAAATAAGACGGTTCGGCGGCAGCCGCTCCCGCGGCGACGACGCCGGTCATAATCTCTTGATTGTACCCTCTCATCCGCATGATTCCGACATGGCCGCGCAATCGCATCGCGTTCTCGATGACCGCCATCAGCTCGAGCTCGGTCATCCCTTCCTTAAGCGCGGCAAGTCCCGCCTCAAGCGCATCCGCGGCTACCTGCGCCGAGTTCGAGATGCATTCAAGCTCGTATTCGGACTTTACGCTTCTTGCCTCGCGCAGCAGCGACGAACCGTCCGTCCATGCGACCCCTGGAGCGGCCTCCGCCAAGCGCAAGTACAACTGCGCCGGCATGACGTCGAGATCTGCTCCGATCGCAGGTTTGTTCTGATCTTCGGCCGCCTTCAGCCACGGATAATCCGCCGCTAACTGCTCGCCGAAATTCCGGAACGAAAGAAGCTCCGAGGCGCGGATCTTCGACTCCCGCTCCGCTCGCGCGACGCTTCTTCGCACGTAGTACGTCGGCTCGCCTTGCGCGGGCATGAACAAATACCCAGTCTGCATCGCTCCGGCGTAATAATAGATGCCGACGTTCTGCGAGATCAGACAGCCCTGCATCCCTGCCTCTCGAAGCCGCGTCTGGAGCTTCGCCGCCCGGTTGTTCCATTCCTCCGGATGCGCTTGTCGTTGCGTCATGCTCGCGATCCCCCTTCCGATTCGTTCGCTATGAAACCATTAGAGCAAATGGAAGGGGGCGCGTCAACTATGGCCATCGGCCGCTAATAGACCAATTCCGCCGAGCTTCTGACGTCCCACCCGATCGGGGCGAGAACGCCGAACAACGCCGGGTATCGCACGTGCACGATCAGCACGACGCCGGGGCGGTCGAACGTAACCTCGTAATCGTATTCCTCGTTCCTATACGTATAAGGATATAAGGTATGTTCGCCGAATACCTCGAACGCGCGTACCTCGACTGCGCTTTCCAATATACTCTCTTCCGTAGGCTGTAAATTTAGATCGAGCGCAAGGTTCTCCATTAAATAGGTTGCCGCCGCTTGTTCCGCCCGGTCATAATCGATCGTCACAACGCCTAGCTCCAGCTTGTCCCTGTCTAACTGCTGGGCGGCGGCGTGCGCGGCGCTGTTCGCCGCCTGCTTCACGTCGTTCAACGTTCCCATTGCCGCTTCTTCGTCAAGCTGAAGCGCGTGCAGCATCCACCATACGACGGTCATCAGAATACCGAATAGCAGCTTGGCCATCCGCCCTCACCGTCCTTCCGTCAAGGCACGTACTCGCTCATTCGCATGCCGCGCCCGGCAATTCGCGCATCTTCCGAAGGAGGAGCTAAACCTATTAATCGATCGATGTCCAGCAGCCGTTCGTACGGATACGTCAGCTTCAGGCGCAATCCGGCTCCTCTCGGCAACGGCTCGGAAGCGCTCCGGCCTTCCCCCCCTGTCGTGGATGTCACTTCGTATTCCAGCAAAGCAGGGTTAAAGCCGTATTCACCCATTCTCTGCCGGGAGTCCGCGACCATGCTTTCGTCGATATAGCCGTAATTCCCGCTGGCCCCGATCTCGAGCATGTAGTTAACCTCCTGTTGAAGTAGCGCTTGCCTAATGACGAGCACATGCTTATAGATCGGGGAGAACATGAGCCAGCAGAACATCGCCGCGAACAGAACGAATACGAGCAATTGCTTCACGGGCTCATCTTGGCGATCCTATCCGCCATCCGTGACCCCGAGTACGAGATTTGCTCTCTTGTACCGTCTTCTCCGCTCACAAGATTCGAATACAGCAAGGCGACGGTCATAAGCAACAGCACGGTCGTCAATATTTGCCGCATATCATACAACCTCCCCGATTATGGCGTCATGCTTCCGATCGTCGAATTCGCCGCCGTACCTTGCGTCTCGATCCGAGCGCGCGTACCCGTAGTATCGTTGGCGATGATGCCGTTGAACATCAAAGCCACTACGATAATCATCATCACCGTGATTAAAATGTTTCTCATTCGTTAATCCTCCGATTCGAATTATGGATTCAATGCATCGAACAGCTTCGCCGCTTCCCTTACCCATGGATACAAGAAGATTTGGAACATATACAAAATCGGAATTCCCGCCAGTACGAACAGCAAATAGGACGTCGTCTCCTTGCGGCTGTTCTTCGCAAGCTCGGTCTTGTTCTTGTATTCGCGGACGACTTCCCGGAGCAAATCGTAGATCGATTCGCTCTCGTCCAGCCGTAAAGACCTTAACGTCTCCGCAAAACCGTACGCTTCTTCCGTGCCGAGCCGCTCCTTGAACCGCTTCAGCGAAGCGTCGGCATCGTGATACCATTCGTTAAGAAGCAAGTTCATCTCGTTACGGATACCGCGGGTAAGCGGCAAGCATTTCATCAGCTTGGCATGAAGATGAAGCCTGGAACCCGTGTAATAGAGAAGCTGGCTGCAGACCGATACGATCTCCTTGCGGATCCGATCCGTTCGATATCGTTTGAAGGCTTGGAGCAACGCATGATCGTAAGCGATCGCAACGAACAGGATTCCGATCGCCAACCCGATGTTCCAGCTCGCGAACCCGAACCCTATCCCCCGCCTGGCAAGCAGATATAAGATTCCGGCGACTAACAGGCACATCGCCATGGAAAAGCGCCGATAAGCCAAATACGAATCGGGCGGAAATCGAATGCCGCAACCCGCGAGCAGCACGCGCCTCTCCTGCAACGCGGCGCTCTCCGCGCTAGCCCGCCATAGCGCGAGCCACCACCTCGGCGATCGATGCAACCGCCAATCTTTTAGATGAATGCGCCATCGATTACGCGAGGAGGTCAACGCCTTCAGCAAAGCCGCAATGCTTACGAAAGCGAGAGCGAATTGCAGCAGCCAGCCGATAGCGTAACTTAACCCTTCGCCATATCCAGTCATTACGCTGCCTTCCTCCTCCCGAATGATCTCCGAAGCGCATTTACAGCTTTCGCCGAGATAAGACCAATCCCATAATGAACGAAACGAACAACAGGACGACCGCATTCAACAACATGCTTCTGCCTCCCGGATCCACGATATAATATTGATGGCTCGCTTCCGGATTCATCTGAAAGTTAATGCCGAGGAACACCGCCAAAAACACGATCGGAGTAAAGTTGGCGATCCGGATTTCAAGCAATCGATATCTCTCCGCTTGATTGTCCATCTGGGATTTGCGCATATCAGCGATCAATTCCTTCAAATTGGCCGAGATATCGTTGCCTTCTTCCAGCGACACCTTCAAGATGCTTCCGAAATAATCGGCCCAGACATGTCCGAACGACAGCGTAAACCTGCGAATGCTGCTCTCGTCCTCCGATCGTATCGATAAATGGCGATACAGCTGGTCGAATACGAACTGCACGCGACCGCCAAGCCGCCTCTCCTCGACCGTCTTCTGAAGAGCGGTTCGCACGTGTCTGCGCCCCGTAACCAAATAACATTGATAAAACAGCTCGACCGCCGGCAGAAATTCGAGCCGGGTCGCCATTTGCCGATTAACGAGCGACATCCGAAGGAGCATATACGGGAAGCATCCGAGAATCGCCAGCAAGATGGTCGAGGATTTCAGGGATTGAAACAGCAGCGCCCCGATTACGATGCCGGCAACACCGAGCAGCGACGACATGAGCATGAACCCGATCGGTCCCGTCTTCCAACCGAGAGCAAGCAACAAATCCGCGATATGCTCATAAGGCTTGCCGATCTTCATGAGTTGACGGTTCAGAAACTTGCTCCATAACGTGTCTCGATAAGCTTTCAACCTGCGTTTGCGAGAATATCCATCCGACCAAGCCGATAGTCCGTGCTTAAAGCTAACGTAGAGCAACACGAAGAGCAGGGCGGCAAGAGACGCGAGGGCTAACGTCAGCATTCCGCCACCGCGTACAACCGCCGAATGGCTTCATAGCCTTCAGGATCCATTCTGGCCATTCTAGCTGCCGCCCGCTCGGAAGGAGGTCCGGGAAATTCCCATCTCCTCGCCCCCTCATCGTAGTGCATGACGGTTCGGACCCTCACCTCGCCGTCCCGCCATTCGTACTCGCCGATTCGCACGAGCTTGCGAACGCCGCCGACGATTCGCATCTCAAGGCCGATCTGCGTGACATGCTCCGTAATGCGCCGCGTCATTCTCGCCGGATTCATGCCGCGTCCGTCGAGCATGCACATGTCGGTTATCGTGTCGGGCACGTCCTCGAGCGCATTCGCGTGAACCGAAGTCAGGCTGCCTTCGTGCCCCCTCGTGCAAGCGCGCACGTAAATGTTCGCGTCCTCGTCCCTGATCTCGGCGTGGCATATGCGTTGCGGCGACTGACGCAAAGCCAGCTTGAACGCCTGCCTCGAACCGTGCTGGGGATCATCCTCCTCCGACTCGTATTCGACGACGTTCTTATCCGGGAAATCCCTCGTCAACATCAGCTCGAACCGCCCCTCGATCGTCACGATCCGCTCTTCGTCCGGCATTCCGGCGATCAAAGCTTTGATTAAATGCGTCTTCCCCGTATTCGTGGCGCCGATGATGACCATGTTGAATCGGCTCCGGAGAATGACGAGCAGCAGTTGCCGCACGTTGTCGTCGATCGTCTGGTATTCCTGCCGGCATAGCGTATCGAGCCCGAACCGTTTAACCGTGTACAAACGGATCGTCATCGTCGGTTGGGAAGTAAATCCGAAGCCGGTGAGCGTCACCCGCGAACCGTCCTGAAGCAGCACCTCTGCCCATCTCTTGCGCGGATTGATCCTGTCGTTATTGAACAACACCAAATTTTGCTGGATCCGCTCCACGTCCGCGATGCTCTGGAACCTGTAGGGCGAAGCCGTCGCCCGGCCGTCCCGCACCTCGAAAATCCGAGTGCCGACGACCTGCACCTCCTCGAGCCCTTCCCGGTTCCGCAGCACCAATTCGAGCACGTTAAGTCCGATCACCTCGGCGAACATCGCCTCCGCTAGCGATACGTATTGGGACTGCTCGATCGGCATATGCTGCAGCCGTTTCTTAATGATCCAGTCCGAAATAATGGCGAGCATCTCCAGCCGCTCTTGCGAAAATCCGATGACCGAACGATTCAGCTTCTCCGTATATTGCCTTCGCTCTTCCTCGGTATGACCTCGCGGTGTGGCCAGCATGCGTCTGATCTCCTCCGCGTACGCGCGCATATCGGATCCGCTCTCCGATCGGGCCTTCTGTTCTGCCGGATCCGGCGAACGAATCTGCAGATCGGCGGCGTAGGCGGAAGTCGAAAACCGCTTCGGCGACGATGTCGCGCTCATCTTGTTCTGGACCGATGCACCATCAGCCTGCGCAGCCACGGACGATCGGTTTGTTGTAACCGCTTCGTCCAATTCAGCCGGTGGAGCAGCTTATTCGCCACCGGATCGAAGGAAGCCGCGTTCCTTTCTTGCGCGCTTAGCCATTCGTCCAGTCTTCCGCTGTCCAACTGCAGATGAAGGTTCTCGACCAGCTTCATCTCGGTAAATGCGATGCATCCTGTTTCTTTGCGGACTTCCTTCATGCGGTATCCCCCCGATATTCGTTCGTTTCCTTGCAGCAGCACCAATTCGAATTGCTCAGGCGCGATGCCGAACATCGAACCGACTTGACCGGTCCATTTATGGACGTCTTCTTGAAAATGGCTCAGACGACCGGTCGTTACGAGAAACCGGTCATCGGCTTCTCTCATCGCGCACACCGTAGCCGCATTGTCCCAATACGCGCTAACGTCGGCGATCGTAAGATCGAAGGCATCCCTCGCGGCAGCGAACAACTGGCTCATATCCTCCGGTTCGTAGTACTCCGCCTGTTCCCGGGCCATATTGCCGAATAGAACGCTCAACCCGCCCATTCGCGGCGATTGAAAGGCGTATTGCCGAAGCTTGTCCCCGGTTAACGTTCTCGCCCTAAGCTCCGGGCGAACGCCGTCCAGCGTAACCTCCGGTTTATCGACGCCCAAGTACAAATGCGACTTGGCGCTCTTCAGGTTCAAGCATAAATAGCCGACGCGCAGCTCCGTCGTGGCCGCGATCCGGTACGCCGTTCCTAGCGCCGTCAATGACGTGCCGATATTCGGCGTGGACCCTGCGAACGCTGCCAATCTTCCCGTCATTCCCTTTCCTCCTCCTTCTCTCCAATGGATGACGCTTGGTAAGCGATAATCAGCTTGGCGCCCCCTCCTTTGCAGACAGCGTCCAATTCCAGCCATTGCGCTTCCGTCAGGTTCAAGTTGATCGAATCGATCGCTCCGTTGGCGTCCCTCCGCGAGGCATACATGCTCTCCTTGTCGTCGTTCGCGAGCGAGAGCAAATTCGGATTTTTCGGATCGTCGATCTCCAGGTTCGCAGCCGTCTTGACCGCAGCCACGACGATTTGCCCGTCGAACAGCTTGCGCGAAGGCGCTTGTTCCGACTCCCCGGATACGTACACCGCGACTTGATCTCCGGCGCGAATGCCATTGGATATCGACTTGACGTAGGCTCGCGGAATTTGGAAAGTCGCTTCGTCCACCCGAGGAAGCAGCCTGTATTTGTCCAGCTTCCAACGAAGCAGCGGCTCTCCCCCGCCGAGAGGTACGACCGCTTCCATGCCGACCGCGTCTGCCATCGCCCTGACCATCCCCTCATCTACCGCTCCTCGAGGCAGATCTATCGTCTTCAGATCCGCTTCGGTCAACATCGTGCCGACCGGAACGAACCGCTTCGGAGCGACGACCTCCACCGTCTCCTCGAGCTTGATCTGTTTCAATTGAAGCAGGTATACGCCGTACACCAGCAGACCGGACAATACGGCCGCCGCTAGACTGATCGTCAGTTGCTTGCGCCTGTTCATCTCCATCACCGCTTTCCGGAAAAATAAAAAACGCAGGCGTAGGAGATCAATCTCCTTCGCCTGCGTGCTTCGCAGCGATCAAATAGCCTATATCGGATTTGTCACGCTCAATATAACAAATACACGTACGGGTGTAAAGCCCTTTTTTATCCAATTGACGATTCCCGGGCTATGCGCTTACGAACGGATTATCCCGTTTCTCTTCCCCGATCGTCGTCTCCGAACCGTGGCCCGGCAGCACGATAACGGTGTCGGGCAACGTATACAGCTTCTCGCGGATCGAACGGACAAGCTGCCCGTGATCGGCGCCGGGCATGCCCGTCGCCCCGATCGAGCGGCGGAACAACGCGTCTCCGGAGAACAGGAAATCGCCGACCAAGAAACTCACGCTGCCCGGGGAATGCCCCGGCGTATGCAGCACATGGAACGTCTCGCCGATCAACCCCAGCGACTGCCCGTCCTCGAGCAAGTAGTCCGGGGGCGACGCCGTAATCTCCGGCACGTTCGGCCAATTGAGCGATAGATTACGATCCGTGTCCCACAGCCAGTCTTTCTCCAAGTCATGGAGGTATACCGGGCAATCATATCGCTTCCGCAGCGCTTCGACGCCGCCGAAATGGTCGAAATGCGCATGCGTCAGGAGGATCGCCTCGACCTTCAGGCCGTCAAGCTGCCGCATAAGCGCTTCGTCCGCCGTGCCGGGGTCGATGACGACCGCTTTCGTGCCAGCCTCATTCACGACGACGTACGCGTTCGTCTGCACCACGCCGAGACAATAGGAGCGATAGGTCGGCATCTTATGCTCTCACGTACGGATTGTCCCGCTTCTCTTCCCCGATCGTCGTATCCGGCCCGTGACCCGGCAATACGATAACGGAATCGGGCAATGCGTACAGCTTCTCGCGGATCGAACGGGACAACTGCTCGTGATTGCCGCCGGGCAAATCGGTACGCCCGACGGAACGCCGGAACAGCGCGTCTCCGGCGAACAGCAAATCGCCGACCAAGAAGCTTACGCTGCCCGGGGAATGTCCGGGCGTATGCAGCACTCGGAAATTCTCTCCGAGGAACGTCAGCGATTGACCGTCCGCGAGCAAATGCTCCGGAGCATCCGTCGTGATCGGAGGCGTCACCTGCGCCCAGCGCAGGGAGCCGTTCTTGGCGGCGTCGGTCAGCCAATCCTTCTCCAGCGAATGAATGTAAACCGGACATTCATAGCGCTTGCGCAAAGCGTCTACGCCGCCGATATGATCGAAGTGCGCGTGTGTCAGCAGAATCGCCTCGACCTTCAGGCCGTCCAGCTTGCGCATGAGCGCGCCGTCGGCCGTACCCGGATCGATGACGACCGCATGCGTACGCTCCGCGTTCACGACGGCGTAGCCGTTCGTCTCCAGCGCGCCTAGACTATAGGTATGGAACGTCAACATGATCGATAAACCCCTTATACCCCGGACAGAAGCTCGCGCAGCTCTTCCAGAATCAGCTTCTGATAGTCGGTGCCTTCGCCGTAACGCGCCATGATCTCTTTGCGCGCCGCAGCCAGATTGTCCTGATAATCCGGCGCCTCGCGGTCCGGATTGTCGCGTTTGAACGCCACCATCGGCTCTTGGATGTACTTCGGACGAGGTCCCCATTTGCCAAGCAGATGACCGCCCGTGTCCACGATCAGCACGACCGGAATCGAACGTCCGCCCATCACGAGGAACTGGTCGATCAACTCCAGGTGCTGCTCCATAATGTACATTTCCGTAGGGATGCCTGCCTTCTCCATCGCCGCGAGAACGACGGGAACGTTGCGCACGACGTCGCCGCACCATTCCGCCGCGATGATCATGCAGCGCAGGTCGTCTCGGTTATTCTGCGATTCGAAGAAATACTCCGTGTCCGCGTCCGGCCACTCGAACTTCTCCTGCCACGAACGGAGAGCCTCTTGATTCTTGGCCATTCCGTCTATGAATTGCTGCGGCGAGATGCCTTTTCTCAAATAATCTCCCAATTGCTGACTCATCGTAACCTCTCCTTGATCAATCTGATTTTTCGCCGAGCCCGAACAAGCTCTCTTTATTTGTTTTTGCCCCGCTTGCGCCAATACTGAACGACAAAGTACAAACAAAGAAGCCCGAGAGCCGAACAAAGGATCCATATCACCAGGTCCCCCGACTCGCTTTCGATCGTGTCCCATTTATTCCCGAGCTCGTTACCTAAATAAACGAACAAGATCGACCACGGAATAGATGCCAGTGCGGTGAGCAGCGTGTATAAGCTTAGTTTCATCCGCGCCATTCCCGCAGGGATCGATATGACTTGTCTCATCACCGGCACGAACCGCGCGGTGAATACGATGATCGTCCCGTGCTTCTCGAACCATCGCTCCGCGATATCGATATGCTTCGGCTTCAAGTGCAAATACTTGCCGAACTTGTCCACGAAAGGCCGTCCGCCGTACCTCCCGATGGCGTAGAGGAGCCACTGCTGCAGGAGCGCGCCGATCACGCCGCATATGACGGCGACCGGGAACGAAACTTCTCCGCGGAACACGAGATACCCCGCGTATGCCAAGACGATTTCGCTCGGAATGACTTCGATGGCGAGACCGATAATAATACCCCAATACCCTAAGTCCTCGATCCATAACAACAATTGGTCAAGCCATTGGTGAATCGTATCCATCATCGCGCAAACCTGCTTTCTCTCCCATGATTACCGTTACCATTCTAGCATATGGTATGTTGCTTGTTCCACTTCAAGACTTGTCTCGTTATTTCGTACGGGCCTGTCATGACGGAGCGGACATGCGCATACACATTCGGTAGGTGGACAAAGTTGAAGAGGAGAGAGTGGCATGAGCAAAGTCGTATTACTTAACCGGAAAAAGATTCAGTTTTACGGTATTTTGGCGCTCGTCGTGATCCTGGCGGGGGCATACATCGGGTGGCAGCAGTCCAAGCCTGCGTCGGCGCCGGCCGCGTCCGGCGACGTGCAAGTGTATCACATGGTTACGGGCGAATTTACGGCAGACGTCGGCGGCAAAAAGCTCGAAGCCTACCAATTCATTCCCGGTTCCATCTACGTGAAAAGAAACCAGCCGGTAGAGCTTCGCATCTCGGGCGTCAACGGCCAATCGCATCCTTTCGTAATCGAAGGACTCGGCATCTCCGCAACCGTCAATAAAGGCAAAACGACGATCGTGAAATTCACGCCGAAGGAGTCCGGAGTCTACAGCATTATTTGCGAGACCCACTCCGAAGAAAACTCAAGCACCCCGATGATCGGTTACTTGTACGTTCAGTAAGCATAGTCCGATTCGCGAAGAACGCTCTTATGGGAGCGTTCTTCTTGCTCGTTCTAGACGTTCGCCCAACCCGGTGTCCCCTCCCCTGCCCTCCGCATAGGGTATCGAAAGAGAGGCATGGTGAAGCAAGGATGACAATATTCAAAGAAAAGCATACTTCCCCTCTTCCGTCCCCGCGGAGCATTCGCAGGGCGTGCGGCAACGAGCTGTACAGGACGGTCAAGAGGCTGAAGCTGCACGTCCCCGCCCCCCTTGTGAAGCAAGCCGAAGAGTCATACGTGCGCAAAGTGATCGGCAACCTGCTCTGGATCCACGATAACCGCAGCAATCGCAAGGCGCTGGCCGATTGGTGGGACGATGCGGTCAGCGAAGAAATCGCCGCGTTGTGGAACGTCGATCTCGAGCGTCTGCGGCAAGCGTTCAGAGCGGCATTCGGCGGATAAGGGACGATCATTCGTGCAGGACTCGCGCCGGAGCGGCGGTCATCCTCCAGAAGATTTGAAGTAAATAAGTCCTGTAAGCAGCACCAAGAGGCCAACGCAGCGTCATCTCATTGCTCGACACTAACTGCATGAACGGCAGGTATTCCAATCGAGCGAGTTTAGTCCTTGACCTGTAAACGGTACGAAGTGCAGCTATTTTGTGGAAAATGAGAGTTCTGACGGTTTCGGCGATAATGAGATGTATTCAATGCCGTTATTCAGTAGAAAAAGGGCGATATGGCGATACGAACTGTACTCCGTGCAGTTGGGGTAGCGAGGAAGGCTATGCGCTGTCGGTCAATCGGGTGATTGAAGAAGGCTGCGATGGACCAAAAAACGCGAAATGGTGGCTACAGGGATCATCCCCCTATAGCCACCATTTCTAAAATATGATCGATTTTCTTTCAGCAAGCTCGAAGATTAACCGATGACGACGAACGTCTCGATGCCCGCGGGAATCGTCCTCGTACGGAACAAGACGCCGTTCGCGTTGAAGAGACGAAGCGTAAAGCGGGAGGTCGTTAACGTTCTGACGTTGTTGAAGCGCGCAACGCCGAAACGGTCGAATCTCGTCGTCGCTACGAGCGTGCCCCCGATCGATAAGCTGGCGAAAAATCCGGTTGTATTAAAGGGAACGCCGTTCCTTTGCACCCATTCGACCGTGAGGCGGGTAAAAATCGGTCCCGTTCTCAAGGCGCGGGGTCTCTTGATCGATGTTCGGCGCACGATTCTGGATCGGCCTGAATCGGACCTCGGCGGTGTTGGACACCGGACAGTCATGGAATCACTCCTTGAAGCGATAGTTTCAACTTCAATGTATGTGGTTCCATCGCCGACAGCTACGGGCAGCCTCCTATGAACGCGTCCATTTATTCGTCCAATAACTTTAGCGCCATCTCCTGCCAATCGCCGGCCAACCTAACGTAACGCAAACAATCCCGGATCCTATAGGCGCCGGCAGCAGTTGCACCATTCTTTTTGCGCCTTCTATCGTCAATCTCCCCACGATATCCCTTCAAGCGATAACAAATAAGTCCTCGCCATTAACGAACGAAACCTGCCTAAAGTTGCATCGCATGACCGCAAATAAAAAAGGCCCCGCTCGGGAGCCTGTAATCGATTAGAAGCGTTTTTTCATGACCGTTTCCTTGCGAAGCGCAGCGCTCTTCTCCACCTGATGCTTCAAGATCATAGCTCTAAGCGGGCGCATCATCTCCTGCTCGATCAAGTGCATTTTCGCGCCTAGCAGCAGTTTGTCGTCTTGACGTTCTCTCCGGATCACTTCGAGCTCGCAATTGAAGGCGAAGTCGAATTCGACGCTCGCTCTTAGCTTCATATTGCGAAAAATTTGCGTTGTATCGGGCGCCGAAATACCGATACCGGACAGACTGATGTCGTTCACCTCGAACGTTAACGGGTGCTCGAACTTCATTACCTGCCCGCCTTCGTCTTGAACGGAGTGAACCATTATGCTCCCGTTGACGTTGACGCGAGGATGCTCGCGCCTTTCCTTGAACCGTTTCTGCACGTTGGGCGGCTGAATCAAGGCGATCGCGCCTTCGTATTTGGCGAACACGGTCGATTGGATCGTCTGCAAACCCGCGGGAGAATAGACCGTCAGCTTCACGCTCTCTCCTAATTCGAACTTGTCGAAATCGTGCAATTCGACTTCGAACAGCTCTCCTTCGACGTGTGTCATCACCCCGGTCGTCAGGCTGTTCGCGCTCTCCACTACGGTCCGACAGTGCAACAGTACATTGAGAGGAGGAAGCTCCTTCTCGTCGGCTACAACTCTTTTTGCGTTTCCGGCCTGTGTCATCAGCTACCACCTTTCCGCCTTCGGAAAATATCATTCTAGCGAAAAAAAGGCGGCCCCGTTAAGGAGCTGCCTGATGTACCTAATAGACCCAACTTACGGGACTGATCGGCAGCCAGGCTGTCATCGTTCGCGTGAACATTAGACCCTGTAGCTTTGCGTCCTTGCCTTTCAGCAAGTTTGCCATTATCGGATAGCCACAAATCGCATCTTGGAGAAGATTGTAACATAAACTTGTGACCTAAGTCACTAAGATTTCTATAAGAATAGGATTAGGGATGGAATTAATAGGCAGTGACGACGCGATTCCGACCTTCGTTCTTCGCTTTATACAGCGCAGCATCCGCCCTCGAAAACAAATCGCGTAAATATTCCTTCGGATTCTCGACCGTAAGGTCGTCCGTATCTTCGGAGACGACGCCCATACTGATCGTCACGCTGACTTGCTCGGTGCCCGCCTGCACGATGTTCGCGCCGATGGCATGCATGATTCGATCCGCAAGAAGCTCTGCTTGCTCGCGATTCGTATGCGGCAGATAGACCGTAAACTCTTCCCCGCCGTACCTCGCGAGAATATCCGTCCTGCGAAGCTTCGAACGGACGGTGTCCGCCGTGCTGCGAATGACCTCGTCGCCGACAAGGTGACCGTATTTGTCGTTAATCTGCTTGAAATGATCAATATCGAACAGAAAGATGGAGAACGGAATACGATAACGAACGTTAAGGAGCACTTCATGCTCAAGCTGCTGCATCAGATATCTTCTATTGAAGCAGCCGGTGAGCGCGTCCGTGACCGCCATCTGCTCGAGCTTCTGGTTGACGTTGAACAGTTCTTCCTGAATGGAGATGAGCTCCAGATTGCGTTCATGCAACGCTTCGTTCTTGCGGTTCATCTCGTCCACCAGCTTGCGCAGCTCCGTCACGTCGTGGAACGTAATGACACGCCCCAGCAACGTCTTCCGATCGTCCAGAATCGGGGAAATCTGTATCGATACGTGACGCCCCGCGGCATCCTGCAACGCGTATTCCATCTGTATTCTTTCGTGCGGATGGTTGATGTAACGATACAGGAATTCGTACACTTCGCCTTGCGCGTGCATCGGCGACAGAAACCTCTCCATCTCGAACGGCTCGCCCTTGGAAATTTGGAGGAACGGAGACACGCCCCGATTCACCTCAAGCACTTTCCCCTCTTCGTCGATGACGATGATGCCCGTCGTCATATGTTCGATGAAGTCTCTTTGCGCCATGCTGAGCAGATCGAACATGCCGTAACGGTAGATCGCAACGACGAAGCAGAGATCCGACAGCAGAATTCCGGTAGCCAGAAGACCTGGAACGATCGGAAGCCATTGCGACAGCAGTACGTTGACCAGCACGTCCAGCAAGCCGAAGCCCGTCAGCACGAACATGCCGATGAGCGCGGTAGCGAGCTGCTTGCGCTGATTGATTCCGTTAACCGTCTTCAAAGCTTGGAACATGTTCATGAGCGCGGTGAAAAAGTAGGCGAACTGCACGAGCACGAGCAGCCAGAACAGCGGTCCGTAAATCCGGTCCACATAGGTGCCGCCGACGGGAGACATGAACAAGCGGCCGGGATTCCACATCGCGAGCGTAATGCAGGCGAACGCCGGCGTTAAGTATAGAAGGATGCGCTTCCATTTCAGCATCGGACTTCTTCCGGTTAGGAAGAACACGAAGATCAGCCAGCCGGGTCCGAGCAAACCCATTGCCACGAATGACATATTGATGAAAAACAATTCGTATTCGTGGAGGTCCGTCAAGTGTGTCGAGAATTGACCTAGCGGCCAGATCATCATAACGAAATGGAACGCCAAATACACCTTATGCGTCTGCGTGATGCGATTAAAAGCGAGCACGCCGACGAACATCAGGAATAAAAACACGAATAAAAAGAAATCGGGCCGAAGAAACGCCAAGGCATTCACTCTTCCATCGACAGTAATGTGAAAGAATTTACAAGCCCAATATTACCATATCGTGCGATATTACGACAGTAATTGCGTCCAAATGTCCCGCAATTTTATACAAACTTATTTGATTTAAAGGACTTTCCGGCGATTTCCTTATGACTTAAGTCGTAAATTAACGAAGCAATTTCTCCATATATGGGGATATGCCTAAAAACTCCCTGAAATTGATATAATCATCCAGAACTTCGGAGTTGTCGGCTTGACGCTGCTTGACCGCACGAATCAGGATATTCTTCGGCGTATGCTCCATATCGATAAATTCCAACAGCTGCACGCGATAGCCCGCCGTCTCAAGCAAATTCGCGCGAACGGCGTCTGTCACGAGCGAAGCGAACCGTTCTTTGAGTATGCCGTGTTTCAGAAGCGGCTTCAGAATCGGCTGCGATACTTGCCGGAACAACTCATGCTGGCAGCAAGGCACGGACAGGATGACGCTCGCGTTCCAGCCTAGCGCCTTGAGCAGCGCGGCATCGGTTGCCGTATCGCAGGCGTGAAGCGTAACGACCATGTCGACGCTGGAGAGCCCTTCATATTGAGAGATGTCGCCCACGGCGAACGATAGCTTGTCCCATTGCAATTGATCGGCGAGCTTGGCGCAGGCGACAATGACGTCTTCCTTCAAGTCGAGGCCGATAATGCGCACGGGCAATTGCTCTTTGACCGCGAGCAGATGATATAACGCGAACGTTAAATACGATTTGCCGCAGCCGAAGTCGACGATCGTCAGCTCTTTGTCTCTCGGCAGCTCGGGCAGAACGTCGGATACCATCTCCAGGAACCGATTGATTTGACGGAACTTATCGTACTTCGCTTTAACGACTTTGCCTTCGGCTGTCATCACCCCGAGCGCGATCAGGAAAGGAACCGGTTCTCCATCCGGGATCACGTAGGACTTGTTGCGGTTGTGCGTTAACGGAGCTTCCGCCGCTTTGGCCGTGGGCTTGCGGGCAAGCAGCGACAGTGCGCCTTTCTTGTTCGCAAGCACTTGAACGTCCGCCTCCGGCGTCTTGAACAACGCCTGCTTGTATTGCGACATCACGGCGTTCAGCCGATCCTTCAAACGTTCGGCAGGTACGTTGTCGTGATACGCTTTATTGTTCAACCGGCTCTCGAACTGAAAGTGGACACCGTTCTTCAATTTAATCGGCCTCACCGTGATTTTCCTGGCTATATCCGAGCTTTTGTCACGTGGTCCGCTGAACGAAGCTTGCAGCAGCTTGCCCGGCTCGGCAAGCTCGTCCGCGAAGTCGTCCCACTCCGCGGAACGGTTGCGCTTGGCGTTCGTCTGATTATCCGTCATCCGATGTTCTCCTTCATGAGCGCTTGCCATTGTCTGCGCCCTTCCTCCAATTCGTCGCGCGGCATGCCTCCGGACTGTAGCCGCTCGTCGCTGTGCAACCCCAGACGGACGTAGAAGTCTTCGCCTTCTAGGGCCGTAACGCCGGAATCGCCCGCGAGTTCATATAGAACGTTCTCCGCGTCCGCGAACCTGCCGTTCTCTTCGTGCCAGCTCCAGATCGCCCGTTTCGTCCCGACTTCGATCCGATAAGGAGCGATGGCCATCATCAGCGCGTTAACCCTTCCTTCGAGATTCCATTCCTGAATCTCGACATGATTACGCAGTAAATAAAGGTGTAACCTCAACGCCTTCTCATATCTGGGCAGCGCTTGATCTTCTTGGCCGAGCTCGGCGAGCAGATCCGCCTCTTCCTGCAGGAAAGCCGCGATGACGGCAACCGACTCCGCGTTCGGAACGCCGCCGACAGTGAGCATTTGCAGCAGTTGCTCGTCGGTAAGACCCATGGCTAGCCGCGTGCGTATGCGCAGCTCCTTGCTAAGAAACTCGTCGATGAGATCGAGCGCTTCATTCGGTTTCATTTGCTCTCTTAATCCCATCGATCGACCCAGCACTAACGCGGCTTGCGAGATCAAGCGCATCAAATAGTCTCTTTCCAGCACGTTATTTTCCCGTCCCTTGCACGAAAGCTGTAATCGCGTCGGTTAACGCGCGCGGATTCTCCATCATGCTCATATGACCGACTCCCGATAGCGTCACCTGCGCGATAGAAGGACCCGAGACGGGGAATCTCCGCTCTTCGGTTATCACTTCGTCTTTCTCCCCGGCAAGCAGGAGAATGGGCATATTCGCGCGCCGCAGCACCGAGGTGCGGTCCGGCCGGTCCCGCATGCCGAGAGCGCAGCCGATCGCCCCTTGAGAGGAAGTGCCGTAACCGATCTCGAGCGCCTTGCGCATCGGGTATTGCTCCTCGTTCCGATGCTCCGGAGCGAACAGCTTGGGCACGAGACCGTTAACGAACGCTTCAACGCCTTCTTTGCCGATCGTGTCGACTGCTTTGTCGCGGTTCGCTCTCGCCGCGTCCGTGTCCGGGTACGAAGTCGAATGCACCAACCCGTAGCCGAATAGGCGATCGGCATATTGTTCGGCGAACGCCAGCGCGACGTACCCGCCTAAGGAGTGGCCGAACAAATAAACCCGCGCCAGATCGAGACGGTCGAGCAGCCGAAGCGTATCCTCGGCCAAGCTTTCCATCGGGTAGTCGCCATCCGCAGCCGGCGAATCGCCATGGCCGCGCAAGTCCGGGGTAATGACGCGATAGCGCTCGGCCAGGAGCGCTGCCGCCTCATCCCAATATCGATGGCTGCCGCAATAGCCATGCAGCAAGACGAGCGGCACGCCGCTCCCGGTTTCTTTAACGAACATGTTCGCACCCTTCCTTTTTGTCATGCTAGATTCGTGTTCTTCCTCAACGTTGTCAACGCGTCGGCGATGTCCTTAGCCATGCCGATTACCCGATATAGCGAAGTCGTCTGCAGCGTCCAATAAGGCTTCGGACCGTTCTCGTTCACGATGGCGGCGATGCTGTACGCGCCGATCGGAGGGAACGTCCTGCCTACGGATTGCGCTGGAACGAGCGGGCCGCTCGATACTAAATAAGCGCCGACGCCCTCCGGCCGTCCCAGGCAAGCGTCGATCGCGACTAACGTTCTTCCTTCCTCGGCTTCGCGCGCGAATCGATCTGCCATCTGCGGCAGCCGGTCCGCATCGCAGGGCTCGCGCAAGGTGCCGATGACCCGCCGGAAGCCGCTCTCCTCGAGCATCGTTCCGACGAGCGGTCCCAAGCTGTCCCCGGTGGAACGATCGGTGCCGATGCAGACGAAAGTCAATTGCTCGATCGGATGCGTCCGGCAGATCTGTTTTATAAAATCGGCGACGCCCGCGATATCGACGCGTTTGGCCGCCTGCGCCAATGGATCCGACATGTCATTCTCTTCTTTCTTTCGATTGAACAAGTTACATACAGGTTACCATTCTCGCTCGTCGATTGCTACCGCTGCGGGCTAGCCGCGTGTTGGCGCATGGCGGACGGTTGGCGCTCTATGATACAATGACGGCATCCCTATTCTCCGGAGAGGATGTTAACCGAATGGATCTTAGCGTTCCGAATGAGCAAAACATCGAATATATGATCGAAGCGATCAAAACGAAGCTGCGGATGGCAACCGGCGCCGCCATGCAAGCGTCCAGCTTCGCCGTCGACAAGTACGAGGACATTAAAGACATTTACGACATGGTCGCGTCCAAAGACCGATTCAGCATCAGCGAAGTCGAGGCGCTCGTCTCCGAGCTCGGCAAGCTGCGGGCATAGAAGTAACCTTATTTCGCCGAAACCCGCGCCACCGACGCATTTAGAGTCACCACGTGTGCTTATTTCGCCGAAACCCGCGCCACCGACGCATTTAGAGTCACCACGTGTGCTTATTTCGCCGAAACCCGCGCCACCGACGCATTTAGAGTCACCACGTGTGCTTATTTCGCCGAAACCCGCGCCACCGACGCATTTAGAGTCACCACGTGTGTTTATTTCGCCGAAACCCGCGCCACCGACGCATTTAGAGTCACCACGTGTGCTTATTTCGATGAAACCCGCGCCACCGACGCATTTAGAGTCACCACGTGTGCTTATTTCGCCGAAACCCGCGCCACCGACGCATTTAGAGTCACCACGTGTGCTTATTCTCCTAAAAAAATCCTTCAACCCGATTGCGGTTGAAGGATTTTTGTTTACTGCACATAGGGCTGAAGCTTCGCTACCGCCTCTTGCTCGGTGCCTCGCTTCAGGTCAAGCCCTTTCACGACTCGCCATGTCTCGACGTGCGTAAGGGTTTCCCCGGATTCCACTTCCTGCAGCTCGCCGAGCGTCTCCAGCTCCAGCATGAGGTTGTTCGTGTACAGCTCGAACGAAACGCCGAAATCAGGATACGTTCCGCCGGGAACTGACGTATAACGCTTAATGAACGTGTCGCCGTGGTTGCTGTAAGCCGCCCAACCGGCTTCGTTGTCGCTGCCGAACTTGTAAGGCGTCGGCCCGTCTCCTTGGTTGACGACGACCTCGGATTCCGTGAACACGATCCGCGAATCGTTCAAGCGCGCGTAAGGCCACAGAATGAAGCGGCGATTCGGCAGCAAGCCCGTATTCGCGCCGCTCATCGGCACGATCGCCCGGCCGCCGGCGCCCATGACGGACAATGCCCATACCGCGAAGTTGATCGGCCAAGCTCCTTTGTTCGTCACGCGGTGCGTAACCGTAATGCCGTCGCCGGAAGCATCCAATTGGATTTCGATTTCCTTGGCGACTTGGTTCCACCGTTCTTCGGAAGGACGAAGAACGATGCCGCGCTCGCCGACTTGCGCCCATTCGATCGGATCGTTGTCCGGGTAAGTCGTGCGCGGCAGTCGTTCAGGGCTCGTCCACAGGCGGTGTCCGCCGTAAATGTGCCACTTGTCCCCGCCGACCGGCTCGAACGCGTCGCCGCCGTTCGTCAGCGCGTCGTCTTTATCTTCCAAGAACAGATTGGTCCCGCCCTGGGAGGACAGGTGAATAATGCGCGGCCCGAAATCGAGCGTTGCCAGCAGTTCCACGCGATCGCTCGCCAACGATACGCAGCGGCCCCATCTTTCATGTTGAATGACTTTAATCGTTGCTACCGACATATTCAAGCGCTCCTCTATCGTCTAGATTCCAACTTATTGTATCAGATAATCGAAGTTTTCGTTAAGAAGCGTTTGAACGCTTCGCGCCCGGCGGCATCCGTCTTGTATACGCCGGCGTCCCGCAACACCGCCGCGAACTTGTCCCCGACCGCGGCTTCCAGCAGACGCCGCGCGTCCTCGGCTTCGTTCGCCGTTCCGTGCCTGGCAACGAGCTCGCCGATCCAATCCGCGTGCAAGTTCAGCGGGTGAGACGGCGATCGCAGCATGGAGGCGTCGTACGGCGCGACGCCCGTAAGCAAGTCGGCAATCTGCGCAAGCTCGCCTTTCAGCCGTCCCGGCAATACCGCGAGTCCCATCACTTCGATCAACCCGATATTTTCGCGTTTAATATGATGCAGTTCTTGATGAGGGTGGAAAATGCCAGCCGGGTGCTCTTCGCTGGTACGATTGTTGCGCAGCACCAGGTCAAGCTCGTACGAGCCGTCTTCCCGTCGCCGCGCGATCGGCGTGATCGTGTTGTGCGGCACTCGTTCGCTTCCGTTAGCGCTGAACGCCAATACATCCGCATCCGGGTCGCTGTATGCTCTCCAGCTCGCCAGAATGTACGTCGCCGCGCGCAGCAACGCATGGCGGTCCGCAGCGCGCATACGCAGCACGGACATCGGCCACTCCACCCTTCCGATCGATACGGAAGGCTCGGCCGCGCAGGCATTCCAATCGAGCGCGTCGGCCTTCTCCATCGGGAAGACGTGACGTCCGGCTTGGAAATGATCGTGATTCAGAATCGATCCGCCGACAATCGGCAAATCCGCGTTGGAACCGATGAAGTAGTGCGGGAATTGGTCGACGAAATCGAGCAGCCTGACGAACGTCGCCGGAGAGATGACCATCGGCGTATGCTCGCCTTTGAGCAGGATGCTATGCTCGTTATAATAAGCGTAAGGCGAGTATTGGAAAAACCACGGCTCGCCATGAAGCGTTAACGGCAGGATGCGCAAGTTTTGCCTGGCCGGATGGTCGAGACGTCCGGCATAGCCGACGTTATCCCGACAAAGCAGGCATGGCGGATAGTTCGCCTGAGGCATCGACTTGAGAAGCGCGATTTCCTTCGGATCCTTCTCCGGCTTCGCGAGGTTGATCGTGATTTCCAGCTCGCCGAACGGCGTCGCGTGTCTCCAATACCCGTTCTTCCGGTTGCGGTCCTCGCGAATATAGTTCACGACGATGTTCATTTTGTAGAACCAGTCCGTCGCGCCCGTAACGCCGCTGCTCTCGACCTTCTCCCGAAAAATCCTGTTCGTCTCCGAAGGCCGAGGCATGAGCAATCCCATCAGACGGGAATCGAACAAATCGCGATACGCCGCAAGATGATCTTCGATAAGCCCTTGAGCCGCAGCGATATCCAAGAGCGGTTCTAGCAGCGGCACGGGGCTGTCCGGAAGCGCGTCTAAGTCCGCCGAGTATCCCGTAACCGGCTCCGTCAGTCCGAATAAGTCCAATAGCGAGTTGCGAGAGAACTCTAAATCCATAGAATCGATAAGTCCGTTCTTCAAAGCGAAAGCGACAAGCCTCTCGATGTGCATACCGGTCGTTGCCCGATCCGGTACGGTTGAATTCGTCCGCGACATGTCGTTCCTCCTCGATAATTGTAATCTTCGTCGGGCTCGAACAAACTCGCCATCAGTCTTGCCCGTAACCTTCCGGATGGTTGACGTGCCATTGCCAAGCGCTGGCGATAATATCTTCCAGGCGATCGCGTCTTGGCGTCCAACCAAGCTCCCGTATCGCTCTAGCAGGCGAAGCGACTAACGCAGCCGGGTCTCCCGCGCGGCGAGGCTCGTATTTCGCCTGAATTTCTCGTCCCGTCACTTGGCGAGCGACGTCGATCACTTGCTTCACCGTGAAGCCTTGGCCGCTGCCGAGATTGAAGATACCGCTCTCCCCGCCGTTGCACAGCCGCTCCAACGCGAGCAAATGCGCGTCCGCCAGATCGCTTACGTGAACGTAATCGCGCACGCAGGTGCCGTCGACCGTCGGATAGTCGTCTCCGAACACGGAGATGTGCGAGCGCTGCCCTAGCGCGGCTTGCAGGACGAGCGGGACGAGATGCGTCTCCGGGCTATGGTCTTCGCCGATCCTACCGCTCTCGTGCGCGCCGGCGGCGTTGAAATAACGAAGCGATACGTATTTGATGCCGTGCGCGACGTCGAACCAACGAATCATGCGCTCCATCGAGAGCTTCGTCTCGCCGTACGTGTTCGTCGGCAAGGTCCGGTCGAACTCGTCGATCGGAGTGCGCTCCGGCTCTCCGTAAGCAGCCGCCGTGGAGGAGAACACGATTCTCTTCACGTCGGACTTGTGCATTTGCTCCAGCAAGCATAAGGTGCCGTATACGTTATTGCGATAGTATTTGGCCGGATCCTGCATGCTCTCGCCGACGAGGGAGCTCGCCGCGAAATGAATAACGCCGTCGATCTCGTTCTCCGCGAACACGTTCGATAGAAACTCCGCATCCCGTATATCGCCGACGTACAATTTTCCGCCGAGCACCGCTTTCCGATGTCCTTGCGCCAAGTTATCCACGACGACAACCTGCTCGCCCTTTTCCAATAATGCCGCAACCGCGTGCGACCCGATGTATCCTGCGCCGCCTGTAACGAGAACAGCCATCGTTTACGCCCCCCCTTTGATCTCGCGTACCCCGTCGCCGATATCGCAAACGTAAAAGTCCGCGCGCAAGCCGGTTTTCGCTTCATATTCACGGCCAACGTCCGCTTTGAATCGCTCGACCGAATCGCGATGCACGAGCGACACCGTGCAGCCGCCGAATCCCGCTCCCGTCATGCGCGCGCCGAGCACGCCCGGCACTCTGCGCGCCGCGTCTACCATCGCGTCGAGCTCCTTGCCCGTCACTTCATAGAGATCGCGCAGCGAGTCATGGGAAGCGTTCATCAGCTTGCCGAAAGCCGCCAGATCGTCTTGGCCGAGCACGGCCATCGACTGCTTCACGCGGTCGATCTCTTCGATGACGTGCCGCGCGCGTCGTCGTACCGTATCGTTCTCGATCAGGCGTTGATGCGACTCGAACTGCGCCGGAGTCAACTGTCCGAGCAATGCGAGATCAGGGACCGCCCCCTTCAGATCGGCAACCGCCCGGTCGCACTCGGAACGACGCTCGTTGTACTTCGAATCTACTAATCCGCGGCGTTTGTTCGTGTTGCTTATTACGATTTTATAGTCGCCGGAGCGAAAAGGAACGAGCGTGTAGTCGAGCGTATCGCAATCAAGCAGAATCGCGTGATCCTTCCGTCCGTTCGCGACCGCGAACTGGTCCATGATGCCGCATTTGACGCCGATATATTCGTTCTCCGCATGCTGCGACCAGCGTGCGATCGCGATTTTATCCGTTGGCTGGCCTTCCAGCGTCAATAACGCGTAAGCCGTAACGACCTCGATCGATGCCGAGGAAGACAAGCCGGAGCCGTTCGGAATTTCACCGTGGTAGAGAAAGCTGTACCCTTGGCTCAGGCCGACGCCTTGCCGCGCGAGTTCCCATACGATTCCTTTCGGGTAGTTCGCCCAGTCGTGCTCATCCGCGTAAGCGATGTCGTCCGCGGATATCTCGAGCGAGTAAGGAAAATTCGTCGAAGCGAAGCTGAGCCTGCCGTCTTGGCGAGGCGCGATCAGCAGCGTCGTTCCGAACGTAAGCGCCGCCGGGAAAACCGCGCCGCCGTTGTAGTCCGTGTGCTCGCCGATCAGATTCACGCGTCCGGGAGCTTGAAATACGGAAATGTCGGAGGCGTTGCCGCCAAACCGTTCTACGAACCGCTGTTTCAAAGAAGTCACATCTGCCATCGGAACTTTCTCTCCTTGGTACGTCTATTTTTGTAATCAGTATAGCGAATCCGCTTGCTTACCCCAATGGCTTGAAATGCTTTATACATGGAGAAATGTGACTTTCAGAGGAACTCCTGCCGACTGTTCGTGCTATAATGAGGGAAAGTTTATGAGGTCATAAGGAGTATAACCATGACTGCATCCGACGCTTATACGTATCGCGTGGCGTCCAATCCGGTCACCCTGCAGCCGCGCGGATTGACGGTGCTGTTCTCCGGGGAAAGCCAGACGAAGCCGGGTCACCGCATCGGTCCTAAAGTCGTCGATTACTATTTGTTGCACCATGTTTTGTCCGGAAGAGGGCGGTTTCATAGCGGCGAATACGACGGGGAGCTGACGGCCGGCTCAAGCTTCCTCATCCATCCGCATCAATTGTTCGACTACGTCTCCGACGAGGCCGAGCCGTGGCGCTATCGTTGGGTGGCTTTCATCGGCGCGGATGCGGGCGAGCTGGTTGCATCGGCGGGACTCGGGCTCCTCTCGCCGGTCGTCGACACCGGCGACAGCCCGGCGCCGGCGGATCGCTGCCGCGCGATTTTCGATTGTTTTCGCATGCGTGCCGGGGCCGCTTCGGTGGAAGCGACCGGCCACCTGCACTTGCTGTTCGCGGACCTGGCGACCGGCGCTTCCGATCGCGCGGCTTCGCCGCAACTTCGTCCGAATTCGCACAACGAAGAGCTTGTCCAGCTCGTGATCGGCTATCTGACGACGCAGTACGCCGAGCCGATCACCATCGAAGCGATGGCGGAAACGTTAGGCTACAATCGCGCCTACTTATCGCGTCTGTTCAAGCAGGTCGTCGGGTTGTCGCCGGTCACCTTCCTGACCAAGCTGCGAATCGACCATGGAAGACGCCTGCTTCGGGAGCGCCCGGAGCTGACCGTCGAGCAAATCGCGTCCTCCGTCGGTATCCAAGATCCGCTCTACTTCTCGAAGCAATTCCGGCGCTGGCACGGTCAATCGCCGTCGATGTACCGGTCCGCGGTCGGACAGGGGGCCAAATAAAGGCGGACATGCCTCTATTCGATGCGCATGTCCGCGTTTCCTCCATTTTAGGGCGATTTTGCTTCTATTTGGCATTCGCGTTTTCGCCCCGCTCCGTATTTCCGCCAAATAAGATCACGCCGTGTCTCTATTTCGTCCTCTGCACCGGATTTCCGCAAATTAAGATCACGCCGTGTCTCTATTTCGCCCTCTGCACCGGTTTCCCGCCAAATAAGATCACGCCGTGTCTCTATTTCGCCAACTACACCGGTTTCCCGCTAATTAAGATCACGCCGTGTCTCTATTTCGCCCTCTGCACCGGTTCCCCGCCAAATAAGATCACGCCATGTCTCTATTTCGCCATCTGCACCGGTTCCCCGCCAAATAAGATCACGCCGTGTCTCTATTTCGCCCTCTGCACCGGTTTCCCGCTAATTAAGATCACGCCGTGTCTCTATTTCGCCCTCTGCACCGGTTCCCCGCCAAATAAGATCACGCCGTGTCTCTATTTCGTCCTCTGCACCGGATTTCCGCAAATTAAGATCACGCCGTGTCTCTATTTCGCCCTCTGCACCGGTTTCCCGCTAATTAAGATCACGTCGTGTCTCTATTTCGCCCTCTGCACCGGTTTCCCGCAAATTAAGATCACACAGTGACTCTATTTCGCCCTCTGCACCGGTTCTAACGCGCCAGCTCACGGAAGCGCCGCTTCCCACCGACCTGCCGATTCTCCCGCATCGTTCTGGAACTCCGCCGGGAACGCGGCCGCGAGGCGTTGCTTCGTCTCCTCGGCCAAGTTGCCGAACCGCTCCAACAGCGCCATTGCGATATAAGGCCACGCGATTTCCGTGCCGTTCGCCACCGTGAAGGCGACGCCAAGCCGCTCGCGACGGAGGCCGAACGCGAATACGCCGTGCGCGCCGCTCTTGGCGACGACGTTCGGGTCGGCCAGCAGGATGCTGGCTAAACGACGGTCGCCTTCGACGAGCAGCGGGTGAGCGTTCATCGCCTGCGCCATCGCGGCCGCTGCCGCCGTCGAAGCGGCGTCGACGCCTGCTGTCGCGGCCAGTTCGGGACTCGCGAGCCTGCCGTACCCGAGCGCCAGCCTCCGCAGCGGCATCGCCGCCACCGGGAAGCCGCAGCCGTCGCGGCCGACCGTCACCTGCGAAGCGTCTTCGCCGGTCCACCGCGCCACCGCGCCGAGCACTTCCCGCTGGGCGGGATGATCCGGATGAATGTATCCCTCCAGCGGCCATCCCTTCAGCTTGCTATACGCCAGCACGCCAAGATGTTTGCCCGCGCACGTATGAAACAGCTTGCGAGGCCGACCTCCCCCCGCAACGAAGGCATCGCGGTTTCGACTGCCTGCCGGCAACGTAGCCCCAACCGCAAGCGCGTCTTCCGGCACCCCGGTCAGCGCCAGCATCTCCTCCAGCACGACCATCTGCTCGGAACTTCCCCGATGAGAAGCCCCCATCAGAGCAAGGTGCCGCGACTCCAATTCGTACGCTTCCGCGAGTCCATCCTCCAATGACGCGATCGCCTGCATCGGCTTCGCCGTCGAACGCACGTAGGTCGGCGCCCCGGTATCCCCGACCGAATACAGCTCGCGGCCGTCCGTCGCCGCAACGACGCTGATCCGCCCCCGATGCGCGTTCTCCGGGAGTGCTCCGCGAATCATCACGGCTAATGTCTGATCTTGAGGTATATGGTTCATCTCGTTTACTCCTATCTCTTATGTCCCAGATTCGTGTTGTTAGCGTAGCTCCATTGTTCACTTCTATGCAGGCACGCACATATAAGAGACGACCAACGCGTTGGTCGTCTCTCTACGTTCCTGATCAGCTTCCGGCTCCGGCGCCTACAGGTTCGGTCAACTTGCGATCGTCCCGCGCTTCGCTCGTAAAATTCACTTTGTCCGAGACGAGATAGAGCGGCCGCCCTTTCGTCTCTTCGTATATCCTTCCGATATATTCGCCCAGCACGCCGAGCAGCGACAGCGTAATCCCGTTGAACAGCAAGCTGATCGCGATCAGCGAAGTCCAGCCGGGCGTCGTCGTATCCGTGAAGAAGTGCTGGCATAGAACGACGATCAGATAAATAAATCCTCCCGCCGACAGAAGAAAACCGAGTATTCCCGCGATCTTAAGCGGTTTCGTCGAGAACGACGTAATGGCATCGAGGGACAGCCTTAGCATTTTGCGAAGCGGATATTTCGTCTCCCCGGCGAACCGCTCTTCCCGCACGTATTCCACCGAAGCTTGCTTGAAGCCCGACCAGCTTACCATCCCGCGGATGAATCGGCTCCTCTCGCGCATTTGCGTAAGCGCGTCGCGCACTTTCCGGTCCATGAGCCGGAAATCGCCCGTGTCCACCGGAATGTTCACGGAAGTCATCGAACGAAGCAGCCGATAGAACATCGCGGCCGTCGTTTTCTTGAACCACGTCTCGCCTTTGCGTTCCATCCGTTTGCCGTACACGACGTCGTACCCTTCCCGCCACTTGGCGACCATATCCAGAATAATTTCCGGAGGATCCTGCAAATCCGCGTCGATAAGCACGACGGTTCTGCCGCTGGAATGGTCCATGCCGGCCGTTACCGCGATTTGATGCCCGAAGTTACGCGAGAAGTCGACCAGCTTCACGGTACGGTCGCGCGCGCAAATTTCCCTTACGATCGCCGCGGTCCGGTCTCGGCTGCCATCGTTCACGAACACGATCTCGTACGTCTCCCCGAGCGACTGCAGTACCGTTCTCAGCCGATTATAGGTCACTTCGATGACTTCTTCCTCGTTATACATCGGTACGACGACGGAAAGGAAAATCGGCTCCTTCACGCGTGTAACCCCCTTCTTGTCTCTAGAAATCCCAGCTCGGCAACCACCGGATCGCGATATTCATCCAGTCTTTGTCGATCGTAATGCCCGTATATACCGGATAGAACCAGACGAATAAGAACGCGGTGACGAATAAGCATGCGTACGTAATCCATCTGCCGAAGTAACTCCGCTCCTCCTGCCATTTGAACAACCAGACGAGGAACAAGATCAGCAGCGGAACGATCGGAAAATAGTGATAGAGGAACGTCACGCTTCTCGGAGCGACGATCCAAGGAACGTAGAACGACAGGTATGCGACCGTAAGCGTAAGAACGATGCGGTCCCTGCGCAGCGAGCCCCGGAACCAAGCGATCGTCGATAGCGCCCATGCGGCAAGCATCGCGGCGAGACCGCCCCACCATATCGCGGGATTCCCCATCGCGGCGATACTCTGCTTCGTGTCCGGCGCGAGGTCTTTGCCTCCGTAATACCATACCGGGCGCAGCATAAGCGGCCACGTATACCATTTGGACGAGAACGGATGCTTCTCCTTGACGCCTTTGTGGTAGTTATATATGTTCTTCTGCTGCTGCCACAAGTCTTTGGCGTTAACGCCGTCCTCCGCTTTCGTCGCATGGAAGAAAGGAACGTAGGAAGCGGAATAGATGCCGACCGGAACCGCAACGTAAATAACGATGCAAGCCATCAACGTAAGCACGAGCTTCTGCGCGAAGCCGCGTTCCCTTTCGTATCTCGCCTCCCGCCAGCGGCGGACGAGCGCGAGCAAGAGCAGAAAGGCCAGTCCGGCTCCGCCGTACAAATAGTTCCACTTCACCGCGGCCGCGGCGCCGAAGAAAACGCCCCCAAGGGCCAGCCAGCCGAGACCGCGGCCGAACTCTCCTTTGCGCCAAGCCGTCTCGCCGTACCGGTACATGGCGTAGAACATGATGATCGTGAACGTCACGCCGATGATATCGATGTTGGAGCTGCGGGAATGCACGAGGTGAAAGCCTTCAAGCACCATTAGCGCCGTCGCGATGACCGCGTAACGCGTGCGTTTGAACATCCCTCTAGCGACGGCATAGAAAACCGGAATCATCAGCGTGCCGAAGACGCCGGCCATAAAGCGCCAACCGTAAGGCGTCATGTCGAACAGCTTAACCCCGATCGACAGCAGCACTTTGCCGAGCGGCGGGTGCGTCCACTCGTACGGTTCCATATCGTGCAGGAATTCGTAGGCCGTTCTTCCGTGATAAATTTCGTCGAAGTACATGCTGTTACGGTAATCCGGGCGATAAGGAGCGAGTTCCTGCTCGTCGAATACGTTCAGCTCGCTGCCTTCCGTATCCGCGCCCGGCGTGCCGATCGGCTCTAACTTGTCGAACGGGATCGCGACGTCCGTGATGCCTTTGGTGTAGAAAGCCGCTTCGTAGAGCCGGTAACCGATGCTCTCCGCCGTAAAACGCATGTATCTGGCCTTTACCGACTTCTCGTCCGTTTTCCACGTGAACACGCGGTTCGTCTTGTGTTCGACTTCTATGTAGGGTAACCAATTCCGACCATCTATCGACGATTCGACGCGAGTCTTGCCTTTAGCCCCCGGCCCTTCGTATAGATTGAGCCGGTCGACGTCGCGAGCTTGACCGAAATCCACGACGAAGCCCTCCCCGGCATGGCCCGGTTTCCAGAACGTCTGCGGCGCCGATCGGTTGCCCAAATCCGTAAACGTCATCACGGCGGAAATCAACGTTAGAAGCAATATCCAAATCAGATCCGTCCGCGTCCAGCGTCTGTGCTCGCGCGACGATTCATTCCTCCGTCCGTAGTATGCGTAGCCGCTATTCGCGGTGTTTAAAGCTTCCATGTCCGTCCTCGCTCTCTCGCACGTAGTCCTTCCTATTGTAGACGAAAGCGCTGTCGCCGAAAAGTACGCGTTTCAACGTTGTGCGGCAATCTCTAACCGAATGACGTTATGACCGCGCGAATAGTTGCACTGCATAGCCTGACATCGATTTCGGCATATTAGTGTATCGTTATCAACGGACGGAGGAACCGCTGCCATGAGCTTGCATTTCGGAACGTTATATTGGCCCGAGACTTGCGCGAAGCCCGCCTCCTATGCCGCGCTGAACGAAGACGTCAAGACGCGCGTCGCCATCGTCGGCGGAGGCATGTCCGGCGTTGCATGCGGATACGAGCTCGCACGGTCCGGCATGGAAGCCGTCCTCATCGAGCAAGGGCGGATCGCCGGCGGCAGCTCGGCGGCGAATAGCGGAATCGTGCAATTTATGAGCGATAGAATGCTAGGCGATTTCATAGGCACGCTCGGCGAGCGGGATGCCGTGACTTTATATCGGGCCTGCCTTCAAGCCGTCGAACGCTTGCTCGCGATCTCCGAGCGTTTGCCTCGCGGCGCGCAAGCCCGAAGACGCTGCAGCCTGTACTATGCTTCGACCCCGGAGGAAGCCGCTCCGCTCCGCCAAGAATACGAGCTTCTTCGCCGGCATGGGTTCGGCGCGGACTGGTGGGACGCGAGCATGATTGCCGAGCGCTTCCCCTTTCGCAAAGACGCGGCGATCCTTACGCACGGAGACGCCGAGTTCAACCCTTACTTATTCGTGCTCGCCCTCGCCGAAGAAGCCGTCAAGCTCGGATTATCCGTCTATGAGCATACGGCGTTGAAATCCGTCCATCATGCGCCCGCCGGCAGCGGCGCGAGATTCGTCGTCGAGACGAGCGGCGGCACGATCGAAGCCGACCACATCGTCTATGCGGTCGGTTATACGCCCGAACAAGCCGGAGGCCGCTGGATACGCGCCAGAACGTGCCGCACGTACGCGATCGTCACGGACCCGCTGGCAAGCCTGACCGGCTGGCATGAACGCTGCTTGCTCTGGGAGACGGCCCGCCCTTACCTATACGCCCGGACGACGCCGGATAACCGCCTCGTCGTCGGCGGACTGGACGAGAATCTCAGGTTGCCGGTGCTCACCGCCAAGGAATTGCGCGCGCATTCGCTTCGATTGCTGTCCGAAATGAACAAGCTGTTCCCGCAATGGAAGCCGGAAATCCGGTATGAATGGTGCGGCTCCTTCTGCGAATCGGCGGACGGGTTGCCTTGGATCGGCGAAGATCCCGACCGCCCGGGCCAGCACTACTTGCTCGGCTACGGCGGGAACGGCGCGGTATACAGCATGCTTGGCGCGAATGTCATTCGGGATAATCTGACGGGCAACGATCATCCGGCTTCAACCATCGTCCGGCCCGATCGCCGCGTCGCCATTCCGGGCGCCGGCGCCGCTTCGTCCGTCTAAGGAAAGAGCTGCCTCCGCCTTAAGTCAGGGTTGAAGCAGCTCCTCCTTATTTATACGCCTTCCCAGCCAACGATGTCCGTTGCCCCCGATCGCCTAAGCAAGGCTTCGGCGTTTATGCCGACCTCGGTATCGGTAACGACGACGTACCTTCCGTTCTCGATCGCTTTCGCGCAGCAGCCGGCGGCTTCGCCAGGTATGCCGATGTCGCGCAGCAGCTCCTCGCTAGACGGCTCGTCGCGGTGCGGGTTGCCGACGAGCGCTGCTTCGAGTCCGGTCGAGCCGTACTGCGACAGCCCGCCCGGCTGAAGTCCCGGGGTAATCAGACGCGCATCGCCCCCGTTGTCCAAGCGGGCCAACTGCAGCTCGTAGAGCTCCTCGATCCGAACATTGCCCTCCGACGTAAGCCTGGGCGCTCCTTCTCGATTGTTCACGACGACGCGGATATCGTCTTGCTCCGCACCCGCCTCGCGAAGCAAGCGAATGGCATCCAGCACGCCTTGTTCGTTATCGAATATCGCGATGTTCTCCATCATGTCGCACCTCCGTCCGAATTCTGTTGTTCCTGTTGGGACATGCGTCCTTGGTATTCCCGTTGTCGCGGGTTTGAATCCGAAACCCGGCGCCGGCATGCTTTGTCCTTCCCGGAACGAAGCATAAACCATTTTGACCCCAAGTATAAATCTGTTAGCTGAACGACGACGTTGGAAAATAAGGTTGCGAGACGCTTTTCCGGGGAACACTTGAAATAACGGAGGTTGATCCCACATGAAAGCACTGTTACTCGCCGGCGGACTCGGTACCAGGCTTCGCCCCCTGACGGAACATCTTCCGAAGCCGATGGCGTTAGTCGGCAACCGCCCCTGGCTGGAGCATCTGCTGCTGAATTATAGGGAACAAGGCGTGCAACGATTCGTCATCGCCGTCAAACATTACCGCGAGCTCATCGAAGGCTACCTCGGCGACGGTTCTAAATACGGAGTCGGCATCGAATACGCCGTCGAGAAAGACTTGCTCGGCACGGCGGGCGCTATCAAGAACGCGGAACATCTGCTGGGCGATCGGTTTATCGTCGTCAACGCGGATATTATTCACTCAGTCGATCTCGCTTCCGCTTTGAAATTCCATGAACGGCACGGAGGGGCGGCGACGATCTGCCTGACGGAGGTCGACGATCCGTCGCATTACGGCGTCGTCGAGCAGCTGGACAGCGGGGAAATCGTCCGTTTCGTCGAGAAGCCGAAGCGGGACGAGGCGCCTTCGAATCTGATCAACGCGGGCATATACATTCTGGAACGAAGGGCGCTCGGCCTTATTCCGTACGGCAAGCCTGCGTCTATCGAGAGAGAAACGTTCCCGCTGCTGATCGCCAACGGAAGCGGCGTGTACGGCCATCCGATCGGCGGGTATTGGATGGACATGGGCACGACGGAACGTTACCGCCAGCTTCATTGGGATTTGCTCGATCGCCGTTTTCCGGTCAGCATCGACGGACAGGAGATGGACGACAAAGGGATATGGCTCGGCAACGACGTTCGGATCGGTCAAGGCGTCTTGATCGTGCCGCCCGTCATGATCGGCGACGACGTGACGATCGGAGACCGGTCCATCATCGGTCCGTACGCCGTTATCGGCAACGGAAGCCGAATCGGCGGGCAGGTCCGCTTATCCAACTCCATCCTGTGGGATCGCTGCAGAGTTCGCGCGGGCGCGCAGCTTAACAATTGTATTTTCGGTTCCGGGATGCAAGCCGGTCCCCATATTCTTCACGAAGCCGTATGTAATCGTAACTTGGAGGTTAATCGTCAATGAACGCCAAATATCCGCAAATCGCCTACGTCAGCACTTACGTTCCGAAAAAATGCGGTTTAGCTACTTACACGCACCATCTGCGGGAAGCCGTCTCCAAAGCCAAAGAAGGCTCGCTTCCCGATCCCGTCGTCGCGATGTGCAACGCGGATGAGTTGCCCGACTATCGGGAGCCCTGGATGCATCCGCTCGTCAAGGTGAACCTAAGCGACTATCGCGACATCGCCGATCTCATTAACGACAGCGCCGCCGAAGTCGTGTCGCTGCAGCATGAATTCGGTATTTTCGGCGGTGAAGCCGGCCATTACGCGATCGAATTGATTCGCAGGCTTAAGAAGCCCGTCGTCACGACTTTCCACACCGTATTCGAACAGCCCGCCGCTCCTTACTCGGACGTGCAGAAGCAGATCGCGCATTGGAGCAATCATCTGATCGTGATGAACCGCAAAGGCATCGGCTATTTGCAGGACGGATTCGAGATCGCTCCCGCTAAAATATCGTTCATTCCCCACGGCACGCCGGTTCTAGGCAGCGTCGATCGAGCGCGGATACGCCGGGATAACGGTTGGGATCAGCGCAAAGTCATGTTCACTTTCGGCCTTCTTGGGCGCAGCAAAGGCATCGAGCTCATTCTGCAGGCCATGGAAAGCGCGGTCCGCGAAGTTCCCGAGCTGCTGTACGTCGTCGCCGGGCAGACCCATCCCGAAGTCCGCAAGCACGAAGGCGAAGCCTACCGGGACGAGCTGTTAACGCTCGTCAATCGCCTCGGACTTAACCGGCACGTGCAATGGATCGACCGCTACGTGCCGGAGGACGAGCTTGCCTCGATGATTGCGGCTTCCGATCTATACGTGACGCCTTATCCCGGCCTGTCTCAGATTACGAGCGGCACGCTCGCGTATGCGGCGGGTTTAGGCCGTCCGATCTTGTCTACGCCTTATGTATATGCGAGAGATTTGGTTCAAGGACATGAGGAGATGCTGCTTCCGTTCGGGGACTCGGATCAGTGGGGACAGAAATTGATCGAGCTTTTCACGACGCCGGGAATGCTTGCGGAATGGGAGCGCGTCATGTCGGAAATCGGACAAGGGATGCATTGGCCGCATGTGGGGGCGCAGCATTTGCGGTTGTTCCGGCAGCTCATCGATCGGCAATCGAGAGGAATCGCGGATGTCGTCTAAGCTTCGCTCGCTGCCGCGCCCGGATCAACGCCCTTCGTTCGTCCATTTGCGCCGACTGACGGACGATACCGGCTTGCTCGAGCATGCGCTAGGGCGAATCCCGCGCCGCAAGGAGGGCTATACCGCCGACGACAACGCCCGCGCGTTATGGACGGCGACGGAATGGCTCACGGGCGACGACAGCCGGATTCTCCCGAGCGAGCGCTCCGAGCTTGAACGTCTTGCCGATATATACATTGCCTACCTGCTATGGAGCCAGAACGACAACGGCTGGATTCATAACAATATCGCTTACGATCGGACGCCCGAACGGGAAGAACGCTCCCACGATTGCCAAGGCCGTGCGATCTGGGCATGCGCCGACGCTTGGGTGCGGCTGTCTCAATCTTCGCGCGAAACCGCCAAGGCGATCGTCGCGCGCGCGATGCCGACGCTCGGCAGCATCGATTCGCACAGAGGGCAAGCGTTCGCGATGGCCGCCTGCGCGCATCTGCTGGATGCGTCGGATCGCGGCGTGATCGCCCTTCCGGGCGACATTCGCTTAGAGCTGCTGTACCACATGGATCGATACGAAGGCGTGCTCGCACGCGCATTCAGCCACTTTAACGACGGGGAATGGAGATGGTTCGAGCCCGCCATGACTTACGGCAACGGCGTTCTGCCCTGGGCCATGCTTCGTACGTACCGGTATACCCGTCGCTCAGGAACGCTCGCGGCGGGGCTCGAAAGCCTGGCTTTTCTGCTGGAAACGATGCTGGCCGAGGAAGGTTGGCTTCGCCCGATCGGCAACGAAAGCTGGTGCACGCGAAATCGTTCGAGCCGATGGGACCAGCAGCCGTTGGAGGTGTTCAAGCTCGCGCTGGCGCTGGCTGAAGCCGCGACGGTTCTGCAGCCGGCGGAACGGGACGATCGAGGCGTGCTCGTCGGCAACTTCGCGGCGGGCGGTCTTCCGGACAGCATCGTCGATCACCGCGCGTTCCGGGACCTTTGCCGGGATTGGTTCTACGGCCGCAACGACCTCCACGCCCCGCTCGTCGACGCATCCGACGGGAGCTGCTGCGACGGGCTGACGCGCTACGGGCCGAATATGAACTGCGGCGCGGAATCGACGATATCCTATTTAATGACGATTGCGATCTGCAGAGATCGGTAAAATGAAGGCGTCCCGCCGTCATCATCGAGATGACTGCAGGACGCCTTTTAGATGCTCCAGATTCGTCGCATTAGCTTAGCGTTGCCACGCAACGTTACTTCGCCGCTCTCCCGCCACACCTTCGCATTAGCGTTGCCACGCAACGTTACTTCGCCGCTCTCCCGCCACACCTTCGCATTAGCGTTGCCACGCAACGTTGCTTCGCCGCTCTCCCGTCGCACCTTCGCATTAGCGTTGCCACGCAACGTTGCTTCGCCGCTCTCCCGTCGCACCTTCGCATTAGCGTTGCCACGCAACGTTACTTCGCCGCTCTCCCGTCGCACCTTCGCATTAGCGTTGCCACGCAACGTTACTTCGCCGCTCTCCCGCCACACCCTCGCATTAGCGTTGCCACGCAACGTTACTTCGCCGCTCTCCCGTCGCACCTTCGCATTAGCGTTGCCACGCAACGTTACTGCGGCGCTCTTCCGCCACACCTTCGCATTAGCGTTGCCACGCAACGTTACTTCGCCGCTCTCCCGTCACACCTTCGCATTAGCGTTGCCACGCAACGTTACTTCGCCGCTCTCCCGTCGCACCTTCGCATTAGCGTTGCCACGCAACGTTGCTTCGCCGCTCTCCCGTCGCACCTTCGCATTAGCGTTGCCACGCAACGTTGCTTCGCCGCTCTCCCGTCGCACCTTCGCATTAGCGTTGCCACGCAACGTTGCTTCGCCGCTCTCCCGTCACACCTTCGCATTAGCGTTGCCACGCAACGTTACTTCGCCGCTCTCCATTAATCCTGCCGCAGCTTGTTCAGCGCCTCGCTGAAATCGTCCGGCAGCGGCGCGCGAACCGATTGCTTTTCCCCTGTCCACGGATGGCTCCAGATGAGCTGCTCGCCGTGGAGCGCTTGCCTGGACATGACGCCTCGCGAACCGCCGTACATGCCGTCTCCGGCCAGCGGATGGTTGATCGAGGACAGGTGCACCCTGATCTGATGCGTCCTGCCGGTCTCGAGCCGCAGCCTTACGAGCGTATGGTCGCGCAGCCGTTCGACGACCTCGAAATGCGTAACCGCATGCTCGCCTGTATCGCTGACTCGGCGTCTCGTCGAGTGATGGCGGTCTTGTCCGATCGGCTTGTTGATCGTGCCTCTATTTCCTTCCACGTATCCTTCGGCGAGCGCCAAATAAATCCGCTCGGTCTTCTTCTCGCGCATCGCTTTGTCATATTGGTAGTGGGCAAACTCGTTCTTCGCATAGAGGACGGGGCCCGTCGTGTCCTTGTCGATCCGATGGACGTGGCGAACGCGGATGTCTTGCCCGGACATCTCGTAATAGGCGGCTACCGCATGCGCCAACGTCTTCCTCTGGCCGTGCTCGCTCGGATGAACCTCGATTCCCGCAGGTTTATTGACGACAAGCGTAAATTCATCCTCGTATAAAATATTAAGCTCCATCCAGTCCGGCGGAAAATCGCGCTGCTCGCGAGGGAACAGGTGCAGACGCAAATTCGGTCCTTGAAGCAATAATCCGCGCGCCTGCAGCAGCTTGGAGATATGCTTCGGCGGCAACGGCAGATGAGCCGTCACCTTCGCTAACGGCGCGCCAGCCAAATAATCAGGAAGCCGTATTTCCATCCATTCGCCTTTAATCCGACCCATCTTTAGCAGGGACGACGGATGGACCATGGCCTGCTGCGCCTGCGGACGCGATCCGTTTCTAACCGGAGCGCCTCCGGACGCGCCGGTCCGCCCCGCGCCGTCCTTGCTTCCTCCTCTCGCGAAGCTTCCGCCTCGCGAGACGCTCTCGCCGCGACCGTCTCTAGCCGTACGATCATGCGGCCCGGATCGCCCTGCCCCTTTGCTTGGTCCCGGACGTCCGGCGCCGTCTCTCCGTCCGCTTCGTCCGGCGCCATCGCCTCTGCCCCCGCGGCCTGCGTAATCGCTACGGCCCCCTTGGCCCGATCTGCCGCCGTTTCGTCCGCCGCGATCGGAACCGCCCGATCTCCCTCTGCCTGCTCCACTCATGCGATTTACCTCCGAATTTATCCCGTACGGGCACGGTCGTGCCGCGCCGAATCACGAACAATATACGGGAACTGACCAGCCTTGTCAAACTTCGCGCCTTAACCGCAAGCTCAGCGCAAAGCTAAGGGTTTACAAAACCTATAAAAATAGGACAGGAAAAGCTTGCTAGCTCCATTTCGCTCTTCTAGACTTTGCTTGCGCGTGGAAGTATTCGTCGCCGCGCGGTGTTGAATAACCCCTGCGCACGCCATGCTCAGACAGCGTTATCCTTCTTTCACTATGCTTCAACTTTTCGACCTTCATAGGAACCTCTGCCGTTAAATAACGGAAAAACGCGACTTGTCCCGCTTTCGATCAAAGGCGCCATTAAGTTACAAAATAACACCGTTGCCAGTTTTTGACTTCCGTTATAACGTTGATTTTAGGGGGCTTGTCCCCTTAATCACTTCTCGGGAGGGTATTCGAAATGGATCAAAACGAAGAAGTAGTAGCGGTTGAAGGATTGGAAGCGTCTTCAGAAGACGCTCAGGCAGAAACGGCGGCCGAGGAGGCCGAAGTCAGCCTTCAAGCCGAGGAAGCTGAAGCTGCGGAACAAGCAACCGAGGAGGTCGTCGCGGAGGCGGAATCCGTGGAAGCGGAAGCGGCAGCGGAAGTCGAGTCCGAAGCGGTAGAAGCCGAGCTGGAAGCGGTAGAAACCGAGGCGCAAGCCGAGGAATCGGTTGAAGCGGAAGCGGAACAAGCCGAAGTGACGGCAGAGGCAGAAGCCGACGAGCCTGCTCTGGCGGAAGTTGCCGCGGACGAATCGGAAGCCGTTAGCGAAGAGTCCGTCGTAGACTGACATCATTCCTACCGATCCGTTTCCGTGCAAAGGGGCTTTCTCAGACGGTCGCCAAGACCGAGGAGGAAGCCCCTTGACTACGTTATTTACGATTGCGCAGCATGCTTCGAATCGCCCATTTACGCTCGTGCCGTTTCATGTAACGCGGCAGCGTCCGGTAAAGCTGAGTGCACTCCCGAAACGCGAGTTTCGCATCGTCGGCCCGGCCGAGGCCGTCATAGATCGTGCCTAGCCGATAATAAGCTTCGCAGGAAGACGAGTTTACGTCCTTGAAACGCTGCAAGCACCCGATCGCCTTCTCGGGCTCGGTCTTAGCGAACGATTCCGCCAACCTTAAATAAGGCTGGCCGTATTTGACTCTCGGGCTGATGGCCAGCGCCTGCTCCATCTCCCGTTCCCCTTCTATCAACCTGCCGAGCGCCAAATCGCAAGTGCCGATGTCGCTCCAATATTCCGCGGAATGATCCATCTGCGTCTCGATCCCGGACAGGATCCCGCGCGCCTCCGCATAGCTTTTGCGTTCGATTAACAGCCTCGCAAGCTCCGATTTCGCCGACACGTCGTGAGGACTCATCTGAATGTGCCGCCTCCATCTGGAGATGGCGCTTCTGCGTTTCAACGGGCGCACGATGCTTGGGGATAATCCGATATAGCGCCGCTCCAAAAAATAGAAGATGACGAGCAAGACCAATACGGCGACGAAAGGATTTCCGAACAACCACCATAACGCTCCGAACGCTAATAGCTTACTCATTATTGACCTCGTACCTCCCAGTGTTGGCGTTCGCGCCAATCTACTGTCGTTATCAATCATCATATCACAGTATCCTAATCGTATGGTCTATCTCTCTATCGTTCTCCAAAATCATGAAACCGATTTCCACAATTTACGTCAATAAGATATACACTAGGAGAGGTGGATAGGTTCCAAGATGGGGAGAAGCACAATAATCGGCATTCTGCTCGCGGCGGCGCTAACCGCAGTAGCTCTTACCGGCTGCTCGAATGCAAAGCCGAAGTTCGAGGAAGTCGCGATCACGGTGCTCGTGGACGATCAAGGCGCGAGCGCGCTAGGTTCGCAGGTGAACACATTGCTGGATAAAAGCAAAACGTTCGTGGAGCAGGAAAATCCCGGACTTATCGTTAACTTGGTGCGAGTGCCCCATGACCAATACGCGGACAAGATCATCGAACTGAAGCCGGACATTTACTGGGCCCTACCATACGAGCTGACGAAGCCTCAGAACGCGGGAAAACTGTACGACTTGAATCCTCTGCTGGAGCAAGCGAACGTGGATATTACGCAATATTTCCCGAGTAGTCTTCTTGATATGGCGACAGTGGACGGCAAACTGCTCGGGATCCCTCTAACCGCTAACCATATGGCGGTCGCCTACAGCAAATCGTGGTATGGCAACGCCGGTTTGGCCGAGCCAAGTCCGAATTGGACTTGGGAACAGTTCGAGTCCGATGCCATCGCCCTCAAAGAGGCGAACGGCGCGGATTCCACAACCGTATACGGAGCTAGCTTCCCGTTGTATTCGGAATATATCGAGTCGATCGTCTTGAGCAGAGGCGGCTCGTTCCTATCACCCGACGGAAAACAGACTTCCGGTTACATGGACGGTCCTGTGACGGTCGGTACGATGGCGTGGTTGAAAGGGCTTGCCGACAGCGGCGCTCTCGATCCCGACTCTACCGGGGACTTGTCGCAGATCGGTACAACGACGGGAATGGTCGTTTCCGCAACGCCGATTATCAACAGCTTCATGTCCGCGAACGCCGATATCGGAATCGTTCCTCTGCCGAGCATAAATGGAGACTATATCGTCAGCGCTCCGTACGTAACGATGTTCAACATTAACTCGTCTAGTTTGAATCCTGAAGCCGCATTAAAATATATTATCGCATTGACGATGGAAGACAACGAAATAACAAGAGAGGCGTTGCGAATCGGGATGAGCATTTCGAAGAAAGTGTTCGACAACAGCGGTGCCGATGTCAATCCTTCGCTGGCCCTCGACTATCAACTGCTCCCCTATTCGCAACAACGCGCGGTCATGCAATCGAGCGGATGGGGCGAGGCGATGGGGTACTATTCGAACCACTTTATGCTTATGATGCAAGAAGATGTTAGCGAGCTTGTTCCTACGTTGCAAGATATGGCCCAAGGCATCGACGCTAAATTGGCGGAATTGCGCGCGAAAGACGAGGAAGAGGCCGCGGCTGCCGCCGTCGGCGAGACGACGGCCGATACAAGCGAATAGTAAGATTAAAAGAGGCTTTCCCGAAATAGGCGGCTACAGGGGCCTTTCGCTACTGCACGGAGTACAGTTCTTTATCACCCTATCGTCATTCCTCTACTGAATAGCTGCATCGAATACTCCTCATTATCGCCGAAACCGTCCGAACTCTCATTTTCTACAGAATAACTGCACTTCGTACCGTTTACAGGTCAAGGAGTATCCCATTGACTAGAATACCTGCCATTCATGCAGTTAGTGTCGAGCGATGATGCTGCGTTGGCTTAGTTGATATCGATCAGTAAACAACAAAGAGGCGTCCCTCGGTCTAATCGACCTTTGGGACACCCCCTTGACCGTTATTGATCCGAGATTCGACGAAGGAACGGCACCGCGAGCGAAGCGATCCGCTCGTGGCCGCGGTCGTTCGGGTGCAAGCCGTCGAACGTGAACAATGGCAGCGTCAGCTTGGTGAACCCGCTCTCCGCGTACAGATCGAGCACGGGAAGGCTGTACTCGCGGCCGAGCGCCAGCACGGCTTCGACGTATTCGGACAACCGGTGTCCCGCCGCGTTTGGCGCTTCGGTATCATATCCGTCCTTATCCCGCTGCAGCGGCGTCCACAAATTCAACCGAGCCGCGGGATTCCGCGCCAGCAGTCCCTCGATCAGCCCGGCGTATGCGCCGACGAACGTCTGAGGATCTCCCTCGTTCCGCCTGCCGAGCGGCTTGCCGAGCCGGTAATCGTTCGTTCCCGCGAAGATCGTGACGCAGTCGGGTACCGATTCGATACCGAGACCGACCCGGTATGTCGACCCTTCATCGGTATCCCCGCCCGCGGTCATCGGGCACCCGCTCTTGCCGTGGTTGCGTACATCTGCAAAGCCGAGCGCTTCCCGGACCAGCGGCTGATAACCGTTCGCAGCCGTTATGCTGTCACCTAGCGTCGCCCATGTTTTCCCTTGCCAGTTCACCTTCTTCTCCTCCTTCGCCGAGCCATGCGCCCTGCTCCAGCAACGCGCTGCGAAGCTGCGCGACCTGGATATCCCGCGATCCGCCTCTTCCGCGCAGCGCCATGGCCGCCGCGGTGCCCGACGCTTGCCCCATGGCGAAACAGTTCGGCATGACCCGCAGCGATCCCTGTACCGCCCGGTCCGCGGAAGCCGCGCGCCCGGGCACCCATAGGTTGTCGACGCCTACGGGCAGAAGCGAGCGGTAAGGCACGCCGTGCGACTGTCCCGGCTTCAGATGCGTGAACGTCATGCTGCCCTTGCTGTTCGCCAGATGGATATCGATATAATAAGCGTTGCGCGCGATATCGTCCGGGAACGAGCGGGCGTTCATGAAGTCCTCCGCCGTCAAGACGTAATCGCCTTGAATGCGCCGCGTCTCGCGAATGCCCACCTGCTCGCCCGTCGCGATGAGATGCGCATGCTCGAAGCCCGGCACGTACGCGCGGAAGAATTGCATCTGCCGCTCGACGAGACGGCGGCCTTCGACGGCGCCGCGCGTCAAATCCTCCGCGCGGGTGCCGTCGATGCCGAACACGTGTCCGAAGTTCACGCCGACCAGGTAATCGTTCACCCAAGCGAGGCCGGAGATCGACTTGCGTCCTTCCGGCAGGGCGCCTTCGGCGATCGCGCGCTCCACCGTCCTGTGCAACTGCCCGGTATCGCCCGTCTCCTCTACATAGCGGTTGAACCGCTTGCGGTCCACGTTGGCGACGTAATAGCACATCGATCCCGGTTGGAGCTCTCCTTGCTCGCTTCCTTTCTGGAACGGCACCCCGGCAAGCGCCGCGATGTCGGCATCGCCGGTCGCGTCGATGACATACTTGCAGCGTACGACGGAACGGCCGGATTTGTTGACGATGACAATCCCTTCGATCGTTCGCCCGTCTGGGGACATGAGCACGTCGTATACGAACGTGTGGAACAGGAGCTCTACGCCGCTCTCGACCGCCGCGTCGTCGTACACCCGCTTCAGCGTCTCCGGGTCGATGGGCACCCAATCGAGCGTATTCGCGTATGCCTCGCGATATTCCGCGTTGCATGCGAGTTTCATCCGTTCCATCAGCTCCATGCCGATCCCGCGAACGATCGGCTTCACCTTATCCGTGAACGGGCAGAAAGCCGGCACGAGCGATACCGTACCCATTCCGCCGAGAAACCCTCTCTGTTCGATAAGCAACGTGCGCGCGCCGCCTTTCGCCGCGCTGATCGCGGAAGCGATGCCCGATGCGCCTCCTCCGACGACGACAACGTCCGCTTCCCGCGATACGGGCACGGATGTCTCCGGCAGCGTAACTTCGATAGCTCTCATTTCCGTCCCTCCCGTCATTCGCCTTCGAGGCATATTCGTACCAAATCGTTCACGTCCGCGGACGCCAAGCACTCGACGGTATCCGCCGCTCCGTAATAAATCTTCACTTCACCCGAAGGTTCGAGAATCATGCCGCCCGGAAAAATAACGTCGTTGCGGAACCCGCCGCTCGTCTCATAGGCCGCTTCGGGCGCGAGCAGCGGCTTGCGGGACATGCCGACGATCTTGCTCGGATCTTCTAGATCCAGCAGCATGATCCCTGCGGTATATCGCTTCTTCCAAGACGGCTCCCAGCCGTTCTTCCCGCGCGAGCGGTCGAGATCCACCGCATGGAAAGTCGTTAGCCAGCCATGGCTTGTCTTGACGGGCGGGGCGCCCGGACCGACCTTGTCGTTGGCGAACGGTACCTGCTCGACGGAGAGCAAGAGACTGGAGTTGCCCCAATAGCGTAAATCAGGCGAATCGCTCATCCACATGTCGAAGCGATCGATGCCGCCGCGGCTATAAACCGGGAACGGGCGCTCCAACCGCACGTACTTTCCGCCGATCCGCTCGGGGAACAGCACCATGTTGCGATTGTCCGGCAGCGACAGGCTTTGAATGTCGAACGTCTTGAAGTCTTCCGTAATCGCGATACCGCCGCGCAAGCCGTGCTTCGTATCGACCGCGAAGCACATATGGCACTTGCCGTCGATGACGGTAAGGCGCGGATCGTACACGCGAACGACTTCCTCGTCGTTCCAGCTCCAGCACGGCGCGGGCTGCACGTCCCATCGGATGCCGTCGTCGCTATACGCGAGTCCCAGATTCGTCGTCGCGTGCGGCTCGATCGTCTCGTTCTCGGCGTTGCCGTAGTCGTTGCGGAAGACCATCACGTATTTCCCTTCGTATTTGGCGACGCCCGCGTTGAACACCATCGCAGGCCCGTAAGGCACATTCTTGGGCTCAAGCAGCGGATTCGCCGGATGACGGCGGATGATCGGGCTCGAGACTAGCGTGCCGATTCGTTGTTCGTTCATGGTGCACACCCTCCAATGTTGAATGAATCTCCCGTATTCGAACGGTTAAAGATTAGCCTTTGATAGAGCCGGCCGTCACCTGCATGAACGTGCGATTCGCCAAGACGTAAACGATCAGCATCGGCACGATCGACAGGCATGCCCCCGCCATCATCAGATTCGTCTGCATCGCGGCCGAAGAGCCGTATCTCAAATTCGCCAGGCCGACGGTTAACGTCTGCAGCTTCGGATTCGTCATCGTGAAGACGAGCGGCAATATATATTCGTTCCAAGCGTGACGGAAGGCGAATAGCCCCGAGACGCCAAGACCTGGAGCCAATAACGGAAGAATGATCCGATAGAAGCTCCTCGTGAAGCTCGCTCCGTCCATCATGGCCGACTCGTCGATTTCCCGAGGGATCGCCTTGAGGAAACTAAGCAGAATGAAGAACGTGCTCGCGTGGGCGCTCATGAGGATCAGGATGACGCCCCATAGCGACGTATTCAACCCCAGCTTGACCATGAGGTCGAACTGCGGACGAAGCACGATCGCCCCCATCGAGATGAACATCGTCGAAGCCTGCAAGCCTATATACAGCGATTTGCCCGGAAAGCTTCTGCGATCGACGACGTAGGCAGCCATCGCTGCAACGAGCAGCGTGCCCACGGTGGCCATGACGCTAAGGAAGACGCTATTCCACGTGAACCGGGCGAAGTTGCTCTGCCGCCAAGCATCCGCGTAATTGCCGAACTGCCAGCTCTTGGGGAGGATGTTGCCGCCGCCCAGCAATTCGGCATTCGTCATGAGCGAGCCCGTAACGGTCATGAGGATCGGAAATACGGTGACGACGGCGACGGCCGCCAGGAATAACCAAACGATGACTTTACCGGCGATGACCGGGAGACGGGTGGCCGATCGGCCGCCTTTTAATGTATGTTCGCGCATGGAATAACCCGCCTCCTAGTAAACTTTGTTCATTTTTCTGGACATGTAATAGTACGCTGCCGTGATGACGCCTACGATGAGCGCCGTCGCGAAGCCGACCGCGCTGCCGTAGCCGAATTGCTGATCGACCGGCGTGCCGGAGCCCGCGATCGGGAACAACAGCTTGTACAGGTAGAGGTACATGACTTCCGTCTTGCCGATCGGACCGCCCTCGGTCATGACCATAATGCTCTCGTAGCCTTTCAACGAAGCGATAATCGCGAGCATGATGATGATCTGCATGACCGGCCCGAGCATCGGTACGGTAATGCTCCAGAACCGCCGTGCGGGACCTGCGCCGTCGATCGACGCGCTTTCGTACAAGTCATGAGGAATGCTCTGCAGCCCCGCCAGGAACAACAGCATATAGTTGCCGATCGCTCCCCACGCCGCCACGATTATGACCGTCAGCATCGCGAATTTAGGTCCCAGCCACGCGATCGGCTCCGCGATGGCGCCGTTCGTCAGGAGCAATTGATTAATCATTCCGTTGTAGGAATTAAAGATAATGTAGAAAACAACCGCGATGACGGCCGTACTGATTACCGTCGGCATGAAGAATACCGCTCTCAGCACGTGCTTGCCTCTCAGCTTGCCGTTCAATATGACCGCGAGCAGCAACGAGACCGGTATCGTAAGCAGCAGCTTGCCTCCGGCAAATACGAACGTGTTGCGGACGGATGCCCAGAAATCGTCATCCCTCCATAGCCGTTCGAAATTGTCGAGCCCGATGAACGTCTCTTGGCCGTACCCGGCATACTCGTAGAACATGTAGCGAAGCACCCACGCCAGCGGATAAATACCGAGTGCCAACGTCAGCGCGACGCTAGGAAGCAGAAACAGGGAATTTTCCCGCCATTTCCCCCAACGTGTCATCTCCCATTCCCCTTTCTTCTAAATCTTGCTTCTTTCATTATAGGAAGCGGCGGCGGATTGGCGCGTACGGCGGATTCACTATCCAGGGCTACAAAATGACGGTTCATGACGTCAGGTACAGCCGTGCGCGGCAAAAACAAAGAGGCTTTCGACGCTCGCGCGCGAAAGCCTCCCTTACATCGTGCTCTTCCTTACAGCTTGCCAGGATCGAACGCCGGATCAGGCGTTACCGTTACGTCGCCCTTGGCGACTGCTTTGGACAGCGCATCGTTATAGCGGGCATTCAGATCCGCCGTAATGTCCTGCAAATTCCCGCCGCTCAGAACGTATTTGAAGAATGCATCCCCGTAGTTCGCGCCTTCCGGCGTTACGCTCGGAGCTGCCGGCCACAACGAATCGTTCTCGCCGACGAGGAAGCCTTCCATTCCCGCGATGTCCGGCTGTTTCGCCTTCGCCGCGATGGACGGCACGACGGAGATGCCGAAGCCTTTCTCATGGTAGGCGGTTAGAATGCTGTCTTGGTGCATGTATTCCATGAACTTCCAAGCAGCGTCCTTGTTCTTTGACTTGTCGCTTATACCGAGCCACGTACCAGCCGATACGATCTCGGACGTTCCTTTAATTTGACCGTCGAGCGTCGGCGCAAGCGCCCCGCCCCAATTGATCGTCGTCGGGAACTGATCCTTGTACACGCCGGGTTCGGTCGAGAAGCTGAGGTACATGCCGATCTTGCCTGCCGCGAATTGCGCGCGCATCGGATCGATATCCAGCGTCTCCGCGCCCGGAATGATGCTTCCGTCATCCTGCATCTGTTTGAAGTATTCGATGACTTGGCTGTATGGGCCGAAGTCGAATTGCCCGGTTTTGAAATCGAAGCCTAAGCCTTGATAGCCGCTGAGCGATAGAATTTCCCGCACCGAGCGTTCGAAAGCGCTTTTCGGATTTTTGAAGTTGAGCGCGAACCCGTATACGCCGTCTTTCTTGCCCATCTCGGTAATTTTCTTCGCGTCGTCCACCATCTCTTGAAGCGACTTCGGCGGATTCGCGATACCCGCTTGTTGGAATAAATCCTTGTTATACACGAGCCGCAGCGTCAGCCCGGAGTTCGGAAGACTGTACAGCTTGCCGCCGAACACGTTGACGTCGTTAAGGATAACGGAAGAAAATTTCGCCTTCAGCTCGTCGGTCATATATTCGTCGAGCGGAGCAAGATAGCCCTTCTTCACGAACGTTCCCGTGTTCGCGCTCTTGAGGCGGAGGAGATCCGGCGCCTGGTTGCTGGAGAAGGCGATATCGACGCTCTGGTTGTAATTCTCGGACAGCACCGTCAATTCCACTTCGATGTTATCCGTATTGTTCGCGTTGAATTCGTCGATGACTTGCTTGATATACTCTTGATCGTGACGGTCGTCCGTCCAGTACGCAATGACTTTCTTCTCTCCGGACGGAGCGGACGGCGAAGCCGATGTCGTCGCGGAAGCCGTCGATGTTGCCGGTGCGGATTCCTTATCGTTCGAATTCGAATTGCCGCATGCTGCCGTCGAAGCGGCCATTACGGTGACCAGTCCGATACCTAGCGCTTTTTTCCACATGTGACTAACCCCTCTTTGCCGTGATTTGGTTGCTACGTCCTCATTATAGAAGGGGATCATCGGAGGCAACGTGCGGCGAGTCCACTATTCAGGGCGACAAAATCATTGTCTGTCCGAAGGAGTCGAACTCCGGAAGTAGCTCTCGCGGAACTCCGACGGCGTCATTCCCGTCGCTTTCTTGAACATCTCGCTGAAGTACCTTCGTTCTTCGTACCCGACGGCCGCGGCGACGTCTTGCACCGGCATGCCGCCGACGATCATCGCCTTCGCTTTGTTGATTCTTTCCGACGTTACGTATTGAGTGAACGTCATCCCCGTTACCTTCTTGAACAGGCTGGAGTAGTAACTGGCGCTCAAGTGCACGCATGCCGCGCAATCCGCCACCGTGACTCCCGCGTTACTGTCCAACTGACTCTTTAAGAAATCGAGCGATTTGTAGACGATCGCCTGACCTTCCGACAACGAATTATCCCTAACGAGGTCGGCCCCTCCGCGCACGAGCGCGTGAATGCGCTGCTCCAATCCCGTCAGCGTCGAGCCCGCCGATTCCCGGGCCGCGCGATAGCGATCGACGAGCGGCTGCGCTTCTTGATAAGGGACCAGCTCGTACAGCGTACGGATCGCCGACGCCGCGAGTTCCTCGTACAAGCTGAGCGAATACAGAGGATTCGGCTGAGGATCGGCCATCGTGAGCGATCGCGAGATGTCCGCGAGGAGCGCCGACGCCCGTTCTCCGTTGCCGGAACGGAGGACGAGCAGCAGCTCTTCCTTGCCGTCGAATCCGACCGGCTCCTGCCCGCCCGTCTTGGCGACGGCGTCGTACCCGACCGCGCCGTTGCCGCCCGTGAACAGATGATAGGCAAGGGCGCGTTCGGCCTGCCTATACGAGTCCGGGAGCTCGTGCACGTGTTCGACCGTACCCCCGACGCCGATCGAGACGGTGAACTTCGTGAACCGCGCGATATTCTGGCAGCATCGCTCCGCGATTTCCCCGACTTGGAATAAGGTCGGTTCGTTAAGCACCGCGACGAACCGGTTGACGCCGAAGCGGAACACGACGCTCTTCGCGTGCTTGCCGACCGTCTCCTCGACGATGTTCTGAAGCGAGAACCGGACAAGCTCGACCTCGTGAACGTTCTGTCCGGCCGCATGCTCCTCGAATCCGTCGACAGACAGCAGCATGACCGCGAATCCCCGCGGCTCGAGGCCGACGTTCAAGAACGCCCACCGGTTAGCCGCTTGCTCCCATGGCGTTCGATGGTTGACGAGCAACGTGAAGTATTCTTGCCGCAGAAGCGGCATGCTTTCCCTCAGTCTTCGCTCCATCTCCTTGATTCCCGTTACCTTCGTCCGCTCCTCCAGCACTTGGTCCCGAGCTTTAACGACCGCGCCGACGATCTCTTCCTCCGTGAACGGCTTGACGACAAAGTCGAAGGCGCCAAGCTGAACCGCTTGCTTGGCGTATTCGAAATCGGAATATCCGCTGATCAAGATGACTTTGCAAGCATGCTTCAACGCCAATATTTCCTTCAGCATCGTTAATCCGTCCATGCGAGGCATCCGAATATCGGTAATGACGATGTCCGGCTTCGTTTCGCTCACGAGAGCGAGGCCGTCCAGCCCGTTGGCCGATACGCCTGCGACCTCTACCCCGCAAGACGTCCACTCGATGGAGGTCAGCCCGTCGACAACGCTCTTAATGTCGTCGATGATGACCATGCGGACGGGTTCCCGGTTATTCATGCTTGTCCTCTCCTCTCCATGGCATGACGATCTCGACCGTAGTCCCTTCATCGATTCCGCTATGCACCGTTAATCGGGCCTCGTCGCCGTAACAAAGCTGCAATCGGCTTAACAGATTGCTTACGGCGTAACCATGGCCGGCCTCCTGCGCATAAAGGCTTCCGACCGCAGACGGGTCCATTCCGCGTCCGTTATCCCTCACGCGAACGAACCATTGGCCCTCGTTCGGTCCGAGATCCGCCTCGATCGCGATTTCGCCGCCCGTCTCCATGCTGTCGAAGCCGTGCAGGATGCTGTTCTCGACCAACGGCTGAACGATGATGCGCGGCACGGGCTGTTCCAGCAGCGTTTCGTCCCGTACCGCGATCTCGTATCGAAACAGGTTCTCGTAGCAGTCGCCCTGAAGCGCGAGATATTGGCGAGCGTGCTCGATCTCGTTGCGCAGGGTCGTCATTTCCTGTCCTTTGTTAAGTCCGATCTGGAAAAGGCGAGACAACGCCACAACCATCCGTTGGGAATGCTCGACCTGATTCAGCTTCAGCTTCCAGTAGATCGTATTGAGCGTGTTATAGAGGAAGTGCGGATCCATCTGGGCAGATAGCGCTTTGATTTCCGCCGATCGCTTGCTCGCCTCCGCCGCTTTCACCTCGTCGATGAGCAGCACGATCTGCTCCAGCATGCGGTTGAATCTCGTCCCGAGCTGCGCAAGCTCGTCTTCGTTGTCACGGCTTTCGAAGCGGGCGGCAAGATCGTTGCTCTCGACCCGCTTCATGACGAGCTGCAGCCGCTGCAGCGGACGAAGCAGGAATCTCGTGAACCATTCCGAGAGCAGGACGGTGACGATGAGGCTTAAGCCCGCAATCAGCAGGATCGTCCATTTGACGACGTTCAAATCTTTAAGCACGTATGCTTTGGATTGAATCGCCACGACGGTCCAATCGTTCAGTTCCAGCTTCGCGAAGTTCAGCAAATACGTCTTGTTATCGAGATCGAAAGAAGTATAGCCCGACGCGTTCTCTCCGGCCATTCCCGCGACGAGCCCCGTCTCCGCCGTCTGGCGGATGAGCGGATCGGACTCGTTATAGACAAGGTCGCCGCTTGCATCGAGCAGGAATCGCGAAGAGCTCCCTTCGCTCGACGATCCGACGATTCGGCGCAAGCCGTCCTCCCTGACGTTAACGACGACATAAACGTCCTTGGCCGGATATTCCGCTATCGGCTGCAGGATAAGCGAGGCGACGCGGCGCTTGCCCGTGAACAGCTGATCCTCGTGTCCTTCGATCCAGACGTTGCGATTCTCCTCCGCGATGCGCCGGTACAGCTGCGTATCCTCGAATGCGGTCGCCCGGTTCCGGTTCATGGAGAGCGGATAGAACTCTCCGATGGGCGTCGAGATATAGATCGATTGAATGAGCGGCTCCGCGATGCGGGCTTGAGAGAACACGTTATCCATGTTGGTCAAATGCGTGAAGTAAGCGCGGTCGTTGCCGCTCGTCGCGTCTTTAAGCATATTCTGGAACGAGCTGCTAATCATAAACGTCATCATGACGAGCATGAGCTTGTTCAACTTCTCGTCGACGATCTGCGCGGATTTGACGACGCTGTCCTGGGTTAGCTTAAGCGCGTTATTCTCCAGAATGTTCGCCGTCGTCGTGTAGGAGAAAAATCCGGTAATGAGAATAGACAGGATCGCGAGCGCGATGAACGCGGACTGCAGCTTATTGCGAAACGATAGCTTAGATCCGATCTTCATGGCTGGCCTCCGTATTCGTTCTCGTCTTCGTTCAACTAGCGTAGACGCTCGCAGCTACGGGCAAGGAGCGGTATAGCGACTGGCTTGGGCGGCGATTTCACTAAAAATATTGTGCGATGGGGCTGAAGCGGTATCCCGAGAAAAGCTCGAGGTTACCGACCCGGAGGCTTCGCCCGGCGCGTCGCCTGGGCTTCGAGGGGGTCGTCCGGCCAATAGTGCTTCGGATATCGTCCCTTCAAATCTTTGCGAACCTCGAAATACGCGCTGCGCCAGAAGCTCGCCAGATCGCGCGTCACTTGCACGGGGCGCTGCGCCGGCGACAGCAAATGCAGCGTTAGCGCTACGCGCCCTCCCGCGATGCAAGGCGTCTCGGGCAGGCCGAACAGCTCCTGCAGCCGAACGGCCAGCACGGGAGCTTCGATGTCCGCGTAATCGATCGGAAGGCGCGAGCCGCTTGGCACGGTCCAATGCGTCGGCGCGTACGTATCGAGCAAGCGTCTCTGCTCCCAGTTCAGCATCGCTTCGAGCAGCTCCTTGACGTTAAGGCGCTGCAAATCCGATCGCCCTCTCATCCCCTCCACATAAGGAGCGAGCCATTCTTCCAGGCCTTCCAACAACGCATCGTCGGAAAGATCCGGCCATTGCGGATCGTGATGACGCACGAACACGACGCGTTCCTGATATTGCCGAGCCGCGCGCGTCCAAGGCAGTATACCCAAACCCTCTGCCCGAATGCCCTTCAGCAGCCCGGCAAGCACGAGCTCTGCCGGAGGCCGGTTCGTCGGGGTTTCTTCCAGCACGATCGCCCCGAGCCTCCGTCGCGTTCGCGCTCTTACCGAATGGGATTCCGAATCCCAATACACGTCCGTCTCCTCATCAATATCTTCTTTCAAGTGCTCGAGCAGCTTCGAATAGGCGAGCGGGGCCGCCAGCCGGATTCGGCTGTCCGTGCCGGCATCGTCCACGTCCGCGACGACGATCCATTCTTCCCCGGATAGCGCTTGTCCGCTTGCGAACGCCGCTCCTCTGCCCCCGCTGAGCAAATACTTGCCGGTATCGCGCCGGCGAGCGATGCGATCGGGATAGGCGAAAGCCAACAGCAAACCGCAGTCGTCCGCTGCGCCTGCGCCTTCGCCTTTTACGTCTAGCTCCCGCTTCAGTCTTCCCGCTTCGTCCAGCAGCCTCCGCCGCGCGCCTTCGTCCGCTGTCGTGCCGCCTCTTCCGTGGAGCGCATCTAACCGCAGCCTGATGTCGGCGCCCGCGCGCCCTTTAACGATATCCCGTTCGCTCAGGAGCACCGCAAGCTCGCAAGCGATCGCGCCCAAACCGAGCGGCAGCGCCTTAATCAGCATGTGCGCGACGCGCGGATGGACGCCGTGCTCGCTCATGCGTTTGCCGTGCGCCGTGATTGCGCCGCTTCCCGCATCCAGTGCGCCAAGCTGCGTCAGCAACTCCTTCGCTTGCTGTTGGGCAGGGAGCGGCGGCGCATCGAGCCATGCCAGCTCGGCCGGATCGCGGACTCCCCAGACGGCCAGCTCGAGCAGCAAAGGCGATAAATCCGCCTCCATGATCTCGGGAATGCCGCGCGGGGCGAGCCGATCCTGCTCCTCGCGGCTCCATAAGCGGTAGCACGTCCCCAGACCTAAGCGGCCGGCGCGTCCCCTCCGCTGGTCCGCCGATGCCGCGGACACGGGAACGGTCTCGAGTCTGGACATCCCCGTACGCGGAGAGAATCGCGACACGCGCATGAGTCCGGCGTCGATGACGACCGTAATGCCCTCGACGGTCAAGCTCGTCTCCGCGACCGACGTGGACAGCACGACTTTGCGGCCGCCGGTCCGGTTAGGCGCGATCGCCGCGTCCTGCTCCCCGATCGGCAGGCTTCCATGCAGCGGGTGAATCCGCACGCCGCCGCTCCCGTTCATCCCCGCGACCATGCCGCCCAGCTTCGCCTCTACCGCTCGAATTTCGCCGATGCCCGGCAGGAACGCGAGAACGTCCCCCTCGTGCGCCCGCAAGGCATCGACTACAGCGGATGCGACCGCATCCTCCAAGTACGTGCCCGCGGCATGCGGACGATAGATCGTCTCAACGGGATATGCGCGCCCTTCGCTGACGACGACGGGAGCGTCGCCAAGCAGCTTCGCGACAGGCTCCGCCTCGAGCGTAGCGCTCATGACGAGCAGCTTCAGATCCTCGCGGAACAGCACCTGCGATTGCAAGCTCAGCGCCAGCCCCAAGTCGGCTTGAAGGCTGCGTTCATGGAATTCGTCGAAGATGACGAGCCCTACCCCGTCGAGCGCCGGATCGTCCTGCAGCATCCGGGTGAGCACGCCTTCGGTAACGACTTCGATCCGCGTCCGAGGACCGACCTTCGTATCCATCCGAACGCGGTATCCGACCGTCTCCCCGACGGCCTCGCCGATCGCGGAAGCCATGTATTTCGCGGCGCTCCGGGCGGCCAGCCGCCTCGGCTCCAGCATGATGATCCTGTTGCCTGCGAGCCATGCCTCGTTCAGCAAAGCCAGCGGTACGCGCGTCGTCTTGCCCGCGCCGGGCGCGGCGATCAGCACCGCGTTGGCGTGACCTTCCAGCCCTCGCCTTAGATCCGGAAGTACCGATTCTATAGGTAGCTTATCTATCGTCAATGGAACGAACTCTCCTTCGCTTCCTTCGCGGCTAATCGTTAATCTATCATTATTATTATAACAGGACGATCCCCGGCCACGCGAAAAAGCCTTTGCTGCGACTCGGCATGACCGAGCGTTCGCAAAGGCTTGCACTTAGCGATCCGTATTCAAGACGCTTCCTCCGGCGAAGTCAGCACGATTTTGCCCTCTACCAATTCGAGCTTGACCTTGTTCGTATCTTTGACGCCGATCGATTCCAATAACGCCGCGGGCACTTGCAGCCGACCCGCGCGGTCAAGAATCGCGTATTCGACGTGGGAATCGCCTTCCGCCTGCTTGATCCCGCGCTCCAGCTCCTCCAGCTCTTCCGAGTACGACTTGCGCCGCAGCATCTCGGAGGAGATCTTGCCGTCGCGGATCGCGACGACGCGGTCCACCTTCTTCGCGAGCAGCGGGTCGTGCGTAACGATTACGATCGTAATGCCGATCGTCCGGTTCAACTCGCGGAACAGGTCGAGAATTTGATCCGCCATCTTCGAGTCGACCGAGCCCGTCGGTTCGTCGGCGAGCAGCAGCTTCGGATGGTTCGCCAGCGCGATGGCGATCGCCACCCGCTGTTGTTCGCCGCCCGACAGCTCCTGCAGCTTGTTGTTCTTCCGATGGGTGAGACCGACGGCCTCGAGCAGCTCGAGCGCCCGCATCCGCTTGCGCTTGCCCTTGAGCAGAATCGGCAGCTCGACGTTCTCAAGCGCCGTCAAGTACGGAATCAAGTTGCGCGCGTTGTTCTGCCACACGAACCCGACGCTTTCCCTCTTGTATCTCACAAGATCGCGCTCGTTCATCTTCAGCATGTTCTTCCCGTCGATCGTCAGTTGTCCGGCGGAGGGCCGGTCAAGCCCTCCCAGCATGTTCAGCAGCGTGGATTTGCCGCTTCCGCTGTTGCCGATGATCGCCATAAGCTCTCCGCTCTCTACCGTCAGATCGAGCCCTTGGAGCGCGAACACCTCGAGATCCGCCGCTTTGTATATTTTGACCAAGCCTTCGCAGTGAATCATCGATTAGTCCTCCCCTAGTTTCAGCGCTTGATGGACGCGGATGCGGGAGAGCATGAAAGACAGGATGCCCAGCCCGAGCAACAGCATGATAATGACGATGGAATAGAGTCGGAAGAAATCGGCCGCATCGAACATGACCTTGAACGGCGGCACGAGGCTGCTCGGATTAAAGGCGAATTGGAAGTTCGGCACGTACAGGCGGCTGGCGACGTTGCCGACGAGAACCCCGATCCCGATCGCCACCCCGGACGTCAGAAGCTGTTCAAGTCCCAGCATGCCGATCAGTTGGCGAAGCGACAACCCGATCGCCCTCATAATGCCGTTCTGAAGCGTGCGTCCCTTCAACGACAAAATCCAGTAGAGCAGGAAGCCGACGAAGCTGATGACGATGGATATGATGAACCCGAGCGTCAATATGCCGTTGAGGGCGAGCAGGAACGGATCGTTCTTCGCTTTGGCGAGCAGCTCTCGCGAGTTGACGACGCTGAATATGTCGAGCCTGCTCTCTTCGATCCCCTTGTAGAGCTCGCTAGTCGGAGCGTCGGGCTTCATCTTCATCCATACTTGATACGGCTCAAGCGCCAATTGGAACTGAATCCGTCCCAGATGGCCGACGATGAGCATCGGCGCGTTTTTCTTCGCGGCGTCCGCCACGTTAATCGACCCCGTCGGCGGATTCGGATTGAACGTCGGGAAGTAATCGATAATGCCGTACACGATGAACGGCTGAGATTGGATGTTCTCCCACCCGACGTTGATCGAATCGCCGACCTTCACGCCCTTCTGCTCGGCGAGCGTCTTCGAGATGAGCACCGCTCTCGTATCGGTCGCCATCAGGTTCAAATACTCGTTCAGATGATGATCGATCAGATTGTCCGGAAACCACGTCGTCTGCCCGAATTCGTCCGTATCGATGCCGATCAGCATCGCGCTTCCCGTGCCCGATCCAGCGCCGAAGCTGGCGTTCGGCTTCACGAACACTTTGGCCGCATGCTCGACGCCCGGCAGCTTCGTGTAGGGATCGAAAGACGGTTCGATATAGTGAATCACCTTAGGTATAGGCTGCTCCGTCGTCGGAGGCCCCCCCATCGGTCCCGTCACCGGCGGCGGCTTGTCGTTCGGCCAGTTCGCCTGCGTCACGAAATCGGCTCCGTTGCCATAGCGAATCCGGTCTTCCGTGTTGGCGTTGATCGTTCTCGCCGCGCCGGCGCTGAAGACGCCGATGGCGATCGTCATGATGAGGAAAACCATCAGGAATTGGTACTGGCTATTGGAGCGGCCTACCTGAATGAGCGTCGAGTACAAGGAAGGCGGCCACCATTTACGTCCGATCCAATAGATCAGCCTTAACACGTACGGGTACAGCCGAAGAAGAAGCAGTCCGGCTCCGACGACGAACAGGGCGGGCAGCACGAATTGCAACGGATCGATGTTCAGATCGTCGGCGTTAAGCCCGAGTCTCTGGATGTCTTCCAGACGGTTGCGAATCGAGTAAAGCCCATAGATGGCTAAACCAAGCGCGAGCACGTCCAGGAACGCCTTATGCCAGAGCGGCATTCTCATCGAACGCGCCATCTGCTGCTTATGGCCGACGATCGTCACGCGCGTCGCGAGCAGCGCCGGGATGAGCATCATGACGAACGATACGCCGGCGGCGATCGCTCCGTACTTATACGCGTCGGGATTCAATCTTACGTTCATCGAAGTGCGCTGGACGAACTCCAGGAATCCGTTCGAGGAGCCTAACACCTTCGTCAGTCCGAGTCCGATGAACGGCCCTGCCGCGAGAGCGATACAGCAAAGGATCATCGCTTCGACCGCGAAAGAAACCATGATCTGCCACCTTGCCGCGCCTCGGCTCCGCAAGACGGCGATCTCGTTCTTCTGCCTGTCGGTAATCAGGTTGGATACCATGAACATGTAGAAACCGAGCATGATCAATACCGGCACGTTGAGCGACCACATGAGCTTATCGAGCTGCTTGGCCCGATCGAAATATTTCGTGATCGTATCCAGCGCCGGCACGTTGAAATCCGCCTGGAAAACGACGACGCGCGATTTGACGAAGTCGCGGATCGATTGGTCCGTATCGATAAAAGCGTTGACGTTGCGCAAATTCATTTGGCTGTAATCGAGCACGAAGAACCAGCTGCTTAAGGCCAGCGGGATTTTATTCCCCCTGACGATCTCCCGATCGAACAGCGTATCGTTCATAAGGAACGCGGAATTCCAATCGGCGAGCCCCGCGCTTCTGAAATACGGGTCGTCGTCCCGTTTCTTCGCGGCGATGCCGACCGGTTTGATCTTAATCGTGCTTGCGACTTTGTCGTCCTGCACGACGAATACTTTGTCCAGAACGGTCTTGAATTTGGCTAGCGCCCCGTTCGTGACGAGCACCTCGTAGACGCCGTTCACCGGCTCCTTCGCCGGCATTCTTCCGTCTTCGAGCGTAATATGCTCCTCCAAGTCCGTATAGGAGCGAAGCGTCGCGCTCGGCTTCGATTTCCTCGTATCCTCGACGCCTTCCTCCGGAACGAAGACGAACGGCTTCGTGCGCCGCTCCGTTACGAGCTCGGTCACCGGAATGCCGAAGCTTGGCGCTGCCTTGTCCTGCATGAACTGGTCGAGCTCTTGGAGAATACGCTGCTTTTTATCCAAAGGCTCGTTATAGAATCCGACGCTGGACCAGTGCGCTCCCGGATAGAGCGATCGATCCTTCTGGAACGTCTCTAGGTCTTTGACGAGCATCCGGGACAGAATCGCCTCCGAGTAGATCGGCATCGTGCTCACGAGCGCGACGGTCATCAGAATGCCGAAGAACATGCTGAGGACGAGCCACTTGTTCTGAATCATTTTGCGAATAATCATGACGAATAAGGCCACGGTTAAGCCTCCCACCGATCGGATTACGGGGATGAATTACTGAAGCACGATCTCTTGTCCTTCTTCGAGCCCCCTGATGATTTCAACTTCCGTAGGCGTCGTCAACCCGGGTTCGACGTCGACCTCGCGCAGCTTATTGCCGTCCTCCATAATCCGTACGAAGTTGCGCCCCAAGTACGAACGCAAGCCGCTCTTCGGAATTTTAATGGCGTTGTCGCGCTGTTGCGTAATGATCTTCACGCCGGCCAGCTTGCCGATTTCGACTTCCGGCGGCAATTCATCCATATCGATATAGACCGTCTGCGCGTATTTTTGCGCGAGCTCCTGGTTGTCCGTGACCGGAGCGGAGGAGGGGGCCTGCGTCACCGTTCCTACGTATTTCTTCTCTTTGAACGTGATTTCCGCCTCGACGCCGACTTTCACTTCCGTACGGTCCGCGGGGTTGGTTAGCGGAAGCGCCAGACGAAGCTTCTTCGTATCCGAGATGACGACCAGCGTCTGGTACGCTTCGACGAAATCCCCCTCTTTAAGCGATTCGGCGTAAGTGACTTCGCCGTCGATCCGGGCGACTAACTGCTTGCTGTCGTAAAGCTTGCTCAGCTTGTCGTACTTCAATTGCTCGATTTCCAGCTGCAGTCCGGCGATCTTAAGCGCTTGCTCGTCTCCGTCCCGGGTCTGCATGAAATTGTATTTCGCTTTCTCGAACGCGAGCTGCTGCTCTTTGAGCTGAAGATCAAGCCCGTCGACGAGCAGCCTCGCGAGAACGTCGCCCTTCTTGACTTGATCTCCCGCCTTGACGAGAATCTCGTCGATCCGTCCTCCCGCCCCCGTGAATTGGGCCGAGTCCGTCGAATAGGACTCGAAGGTTCCGCTTCCGTTTATCGTTTTCATGACGGTGCCTTTCTCGGCTTTCGTCGTCGAATAGTTCTCTTTGGCCGGTTTGACGAGCGGCGGGCTAAGCGCTTCCTCTTCCTTCGGAAGCAGCGAGCATCCGGCCAATGCTGCGCCGAGCATGACGGTCAGGCCTAATGCGGCAGCTTTATTGACTGTGCGAGACAATTTGTCCATCCTCCAGTTCGTATACGTGGTCGACGATCTCCATAATGGCCGGATCGTGCGTCGTAAGAGCGATCGTAATGCCGCTCTGTTCGACCAGATCGCGAAACACCCTAATGATATGCAAGCCCGTCCGGCTATCGAGCTCGGCGGTCGGTTCGTCCGCCAGGATCAGCTTCGGTTTGTGGGCGATCGCTCGCGCGATCGCGGTGCGTTGCTGCTCGCCCCCGGACAACTCGAACGGACGATGGTGCATTCTCGCTTTTATCCCGACTTGATCGAGCGCTTCGGTCGCCGCCGCTTTCCTCTCTCCGGCCGGTACGCCCGCGATCCGCAACACGAACTCGACGTTCTCGTAAGCGGACATGAGCGGAATGAGCGCGAACGATTGAAAGATGAGTCCCATCTCCGTCCGCCTGACTTCGTCCCGCTCCTTGTTCGACATCGCCGTCAAATCCCGGCCGTCGAATACGATCGTCCCTTCCGTCGGGCGGTCGAGCGCGCTAAGCAAGTTAATGAGCGTCGTCTTGCCAGAGCCTGAACGACCCTTGAACGCGACCAGCTTGCCGGCGGGAAGCCGGATATCTACGCCCTTGAGTACGGTAACCGCGCCAGACCCTCTGCCGAAGACGCGTTTAATGCCCGATGCTTGAATAATAGATTGGGTGATTACAGCCATCTGAATGCTTGCCTCCTTGATAGAAACGACTCTGCGTCGGCTCGGAACCAACTCGCCCTTCAATCTCGCGTTCGCCTGTCCGCCACCGTCTGCCGTTCGACAAGTTCGGGCTTCGCCATGACCAGACGCCCCGGCTTCCCTTCGAACAATTCGTTCAGTAGGGGGACGACCGACGATTGACCATGCCTGATCGTCGTTAGCGGAGGGTTGATGAATTTCGCGAGCAAGTCGTCGTCATACCCGATGACGGAGAAATCCTCCGGCACGCGTAGCCCGCCCTTCTGCAAATTGGAGATCGCGCCGGTCGCCATCAGATCGTTCGCGCCGAACACCGCCGTCATCTCCGGATGGGCTTCGCGCAGCTTCATCAATGCCGCTTCACCGCTTGCGGCGGTAAAGTTGCCCTCGGCGACAAGGCTGGCAGGATGGATGATTCCGTACTCCGCAAGCGCTTCCACGAATCCTTGATATCGTTGTTTGCAGATCCGCAAATGCGACGGGCCGTTTATGTACCCGATGACCCGATGACCGGCTTCCAACAATCTTCTTCCGGCAATCCGGCCTCCTTCCGTATCGTCGGATAAGACCGACGAGCAATGCGGACCTAAGACGCCCTCGAAATTGACGCACGGCACTTGGATTCGCAGCGCTTCTCTCGTGAGCGGATGATGCTCGTCAAAGGCGGGAAACAGGACACACCCTTCAAGGTTGCGAGACTGAACGCTCTCTATCAGTCTTTGTCCTTCGTATACGACGAGAGGAACAAAGTAGAATATCACATCTTTTCCATACTTTTGAATGCTTTTCTGAATCGACGAGAACATATCCCCGAAAGACATGTTGTCATGCTCGAATTCCGGGACGTAAACCCCGATCAGATTGCTGCGCTTACCTACGAGCTGCTGCGCGCCCATGTTCGGCACGTAGCCCATCTCCTTGGCCGTCTTCTCGACAAGCTTCCTCGTCTCCGGATTAACGCCAGGAACGCCGTTCAGCGCTCTGGACACCGTGCTGGCGGATAGCCGCAGCGCTTCGGCGATCGCTTTGATGCCGACCTCGCGGGAGGCGAGCGCTTCTCTCCGTCCGCTATTGCCGCTGCCTCCATTAGAGATGGTCATACCCGCCCGGCAAGCCCGTTTTTGAGCTTCCGCATGACGTCACTCCCCCCGTTTTTCAAGCTCGAAAGGTTGTTGCAAACGTTTGCAACAAAGTCACTTTTACTATATATGGGAAGTAAAATTCTGTCAAACCTATAGCAATAGAAAACCGCCCTCGCGCGGCACGTGTTAGCCGGCGACGGCGGTTCGATATTCGGTTCCTCTAACCGTTACGGTAATATCCAAGCCTCAATGAAATGATTGATCGCGTCTAGATCGGACTGTAAGAAACCCACCTCTTGTACGATTAGAGCGGCATCAAAGCCCATTTGGCTTCTATACTTCGAATAGTTATTGAGTTCGTCCCATGTTACGGAGGTTCTATTCCAATCCTTCAAAAACTTGTCCAAAACGGCGCGATAATAACTATAGTTCTTCGCAAATTCATCAATATATTCACGCAATTCGGTGTAGTCGAGGCTCTCGCGAATATTCAAGGTAAACGACCTGATGCCCGTCGCATGCAACCCGCTCGGACTGTATTCGATTTCCGTGGCGCATTTAAACGTATAATACTTGGCAATAAACCCGGAGTAGCTGCACACGTTCGGCACTCCTCCCTTAACTCCCGGAAACGGCTTGTCCGCGAAACTTCTGGCAGGCGCGGGTTCATACGGAGAAGGCGTAATTACTTTGGCGGCAACCGCCTGCCCCAGCACGCCTAGCACCAATACGATAAGCAATACGGACGACATTAACACTTTACGGTTCATTCGATAATCCTCCTCGTTCTCTGCATCCTTATGATGGATAGAAAACCACCCTCACACGGCGCATGCTAGCCGGCGACGGCGGTGATCGGAATAATTTCGGTATAGTTTCTTCTGTTTCGATTAACGATTCTTTTCTCCGTTACGGCGCTACCCAAAAATCGATTTCATTATTAATATACTCGATTTGCCCCTCTAAATATTGCCAATTAATGAGGGCAAGTTTCGCATAAGAGCCTACTATATCTGCATTTCTCGCATAGTATTTGAGCTCGTTCCATGTTAATGAGGCCCTGTTCAACTCCTCCAAAAGCAAGCTCAATTCACGAAGATAGTTCTGATACATGGATACAAGGTTATCAATGTCTTCACGCAAATATCTAAGAGTTAACTTGTCCTCGAATATATTCAGATCGAATGTCCTTTTGTCTATTGCGTAAAACCCGTACGGACTATAATTAATATCTTGGGCGCATGTTATAGTAAAAAATGTTTGATTCGGACTGGAGTAGCTGCACATATACGGCACCCCGCCCTTGACCCCCGGCAACGGCTGACCAATGATTCCACCGGAAGCGATTTTATTCCGGGAATACACAATTCCGTTGGCAGCAACCGCTTGCCCCAGCACGCCCAGCGCCAATACGATACTCATAACAATCGAAATAAACATATTTCTTCTCACACGATATTCCCTCCAATACGTTGAATTGAGACGACATTTCAGCAAAAGCTATTATGGCTCCTCCAACACAGCTTAACAACAACAATTAATTAATCCATCCAACAAAAGTCCTTTTTTGATAAATATGTAAAAACGACTAGGTTTAGTTCATTTTCTTTCGGTCCGTAAGCGAATAGTCGCATGTCATTTCATCATTCACATCATTAAACATTGGAATAGATACTCATGACAGTCGCCATAAACATTTTTAGTTAGATGGAGTGTCTATTGAGAAAATTATTTTCATTTTATATAATATAATTACGAAATTAATTTTCTCTCAAAGCGTGGTGCGACCATGAGCTTACTGAATGCGATTCGCGAAAAGTTGGAAACCCTTCACCCGAAGGAGCGCAGGCTCGCGGACTTCGTGCTGTCCGACCCCTCGGCAGCCGTCCAAATGACGATCACGGAGCTCTCCGGCCATTCGGGCAGCAGCACGGCGACGATATCGCGGTTCTGTAAGTCGTTCCAATGCCAGAACTTCCCCGAATTCAAACGCAAGCTTGCTACCGAGCTCGTTCAACTTACGGCGACGCCGAACCAATATCAGGATATCGTCGCCGGCAATCCGCTGTCGGACATCGTGCACGCGATAACGGCGAACCACATGAGGTCGCTCACCGATACGACGAGGCTGCTCGACGTCGCCCAGCTCAAATCGGCGATCGCGGCGCTGCACGCGGCCGGACGAATCGACCTGTACGGCTCGGGGACGTCCGGAATCGTCGCGCAGGACTTGTTCCACAAGCTGATCCGAATCGGCAAAGCGGCGGCCGCGTTCTCGGACCCGCACATGCAGCTTACGTCAGCGGCTTCGCTCGCCTCCCGCGACGTAGCGGTAGGCATTTCCTATTCCGGCGAGACGCTAGAGACGATTCACTCGCTTCGCACCGCCGCCGAGCAAGGCGCGACGACGATATCGATCACGAAGTACGGTTCGAACGGCTTGGCCGATACCGCGTCGATCCGGCTGTTCACTTCCTCTGCGGAAGCCGGGATGCGGCGCGGCGACATGGCTTCGCGAATCGCGCAGCTGCACATCGTCGATATTCTGTTCACGGGACTCGTCAGCGAGCATTTCGAGGAATACGTGCCGCGGTTGGAGCGGTCTTTTCAGACGGTTACGCATTATACGGGCAAAAAGGAGAAATCGACGCGATGAACATTCTGACATTCGACAGCGACGGCAAATTAAACGAAGCCGCCGCGGGCATTATTATAGGCACGGTTCAGACGACTCCGCGCGCCGTGCTGGGCTTGGCAACGGGAGGCACGCCGGTCGGCATTTACGGGGAAGTCGTAAAGGAATTCAAGCGGGGCATGATCAGCTTCCGGAACGCGGTATCGTTCAATCTGGACGAATACGTGAATATTCCGGCCGATCATCCCGAAAGCTATCATTCCTATATGAACCAGCATCTGTTCTCCCATATCGATCTTCCCGCATCCCAGCGCTATATCCCGAACGGCAACGCTCCCGATCCGGAAGCGGAATGCCTGCGATACGACTCGCTGATCGAACAGGCGGGCCAGATCGATCTTCAATTGCTCGGACTCGGCCATAACGGGCATATCGGCTTTAACGAGCCCGCTCATGCCCTGATTCGCGGTACGCACGTCGTTGATCTGGCAGAGGAAACGCGCGAAGCGAACGCCCGGTTCTTCGACTCGATCGACGAGGTGCCGAAGCAGGCGCTTACGATGGGGGTAGGGACGATTCTGAAAGCGAAGAAAATATTGCTCGTCGTCAAAGGCGCGGACAAAGCCGATATCGTCGCGCGCGCGCTGCAAGGACCGATTACGACGGATTGCCCGGCCTCGCTGCTGCAGACGCATCCGAACCTGGTCGTCCTGCTCGACGAACCGGCGGCATCGAAGCTGAAGCAGGAGAACCGCCAATGAGAGCTCCCGACACCGGCAAGTTCTTAATCGTCGGCGCCGACATCGTAACCGAGGACCAAGTGATCGAGAACGGCTGGCTTCTTGTCAGCGACGGCAGGATCGAGTCGATCGGAGACGATTCGAGCTCCGCCCCAGCGGCGCCGGAGCATGAAATCGTAGACGCCCAAGGCGGCATCGTACTGCCTGGATTCATCGACGTGCACGTGCATGGCGGCGCCGGGCACGACTTCATGGACGCGGATCGGGACGAATTGCTCGCGATTACCCGATTCCACGCGGAGCATGGCACGACGGGGCTATTGGCCACGTCTTTAACGGCGGCAAGGGATGAATTGACCGCCGTGTTGGAACGGGTGAACGCCTTCATGTCGGAACCGATGCCTTATTCGCAGGTGCTCGGCGTGCACTTCGAAGGTCCGTTCATCAGCGAATCGTGGAAAGGCGCGCAGAATCCGGCTTACATCGTGCCTCCCCAGCCGGAGTGGCTGGAAGCATGGACGGCGCGTTTCCCCGGCGTGATCAAGATCCAGACGCTCGCGCCGGAATCGGAAGGCGCGTTAGCTTACATCGGACTGCTGGCGCGGCACGGCATCGTTCCGAGCTGCGGACATACGGACGCGACGTACGAACGGATCGTAGCGGCCGCCGACCATGGCTTGCGGCATGCGGTTCACACGTTTAACGCGATGCGAGCCTTCCACCACCGCGAGCCCGGCACGGTCGGAGCCGTGCTTACGGACAAGCGCATCATGGCCGAAGTGATCGCGGACGGGCATCACGTTCATCCTGCCGGCATTAAGATGCTTACCGCTGCCAAAGGCGAGGATAACGTCATGCTCGTGACCGACGCCATGGCTGCCGCCGGCATGCCGGACGGCGACTACGAGCTTGGCGGCTTGCCCGTCCGCATGACGTGCGGCGTCGCCCGTCTGAAAGCTTCCGGCAACCTCGCGGGAAGCACGCTCACGATGATCGAAGCGTTCCGCTACATCGTTCGCGAGATCGGCATTCCGCTAGTCGGTGCGAGCAAGATGGCGAGCTTGAACCCGGCCCGCCAGCTCGGGGTCGACGGCGACCGCGGGGCGATCGCTCCGGGCAAGCGGGCCGACCTGCTGCTGACGGACGACTCCCTTAAGCTTAGGCATGTATGGATCGGCGGCAAGTCGATCTGATTCCATACGGAAGCTCCTGCGCGTACGCCGCCGGAGCTTCCGTTTCGTTCGCCGCAATATCCCATGGAAAACGTTTCAAGAACCGACAATTTCACTTATAATACGACTTAGACGAAATACACCAAGCAGATTGAGGTGACTTCCATGATCCGAATCGTCATTGCAGACGATCAGAGGCTCATGCGCGACGGGTTGCATACGATGATCGGCCTTACCGAAGACATGGAAGTCGTCGGCCTCGCCGAAACCGGCGCCAAGGCTGTCGAGCTCGTCGCCCTCCATCGTCCCGACCTTGTGCTCATGGATATTCAAATGCCCGAGATGGACGGAATCGTCGCCACGAAGCGGATCCGGGAGCAATATCCCGACACGGAAGTGCTTATCTTAACGACATACGCCGAGGATAACTATATTATCGATGCGCTTGTATACGGCGCCAAAGGCTTCCTGCTCAAGGATTTGCCCGGCGAGACGATCATGACCGCCATCCGCGACACCATGGCGGGCTCGCTGCTCATGCCTCCTGCGATCGCCGCCAAGCTTGCCTCGCGCCTGAACTTTCTCTCATCGACCGCTCCGGCGCCTCCGCATGCATCGAATTCGCTAAGAACGGCATCGGTGTTGGACGCCTACGCTTTTACGGACCGGGAGAAAGACATCATCATCCGCATGGCCGAAGGCAAAAGCAATCGGGAAATCGCGTCCGAGCTGTTCATCAGCGAGGGCACTATCCGCAATTATATCAGCATCATCTATAACAAGATCGGCGTCAACGACCGCCTGAAAGCCGTCACTTTGCTTAGAGAATGGCTGCAGCGGGACAGCTGAAGCACGCTGACGGGGGACTATTCATGTTCGGATTATCGTATAGGCAATTGCTTAAAGGACTCGGACTTACGCTATGCGTACTGCTCGGATGGCTCGCCCCGATTTTATTCTTGAACGAGAACGCGGATGCGCGGCTGATGAATTTGACCGAAAGATCCGATTGGCAAGTACATGCGGGCGATCTGCCCAAGGGCGCGTACGGAGAGCCGCTCTTCGACGATGCCGAATGGGAGCCTTTCGATACGGACGGCGCCAAGAAGCGCTTGGACTCTCCGGGAATCTATTGGCTCAGAATCCAAATTCATTCGCAGGAATGGCGCGACCCGCACCTGTTCGTCCACGATCTGAAATCGTACGAACTGTATTGGGGCGAAGAGCGGCTGTTCGAATTCAATTTCAGCGATCGCAACCCGTATATGCTTCCTTATTACGAATGGAACCTCGTCTCGCTGCCGTTCGGTTATCCGAACGATCCGCTCCTATTCCGCGTTTATTCCGAGGACGGCGTCATAAGTCCCGGCATCGTCCATGCCGGCAACGCCTCCGATTTCATCGTGCGCATTCTTCATCGCGACGGCGACAAGCTGCTGTATACGATCATATTCTCTTCGATCTTCGTCGTGGCCGCGCTCTTCTATCTGAATACCAAACGCCGGCTTTACTTCTATTTCGGGCTGCTTGCTTTCTGCGCCGCGTACGGGAGCATATGCCGGACCTTCGCGCTCGGCTTGTTCATCGATGCGCCGATGGCCATCTATGTGCACGAGCTGATGCTGCCGCTAGGCGTATTCGCGTTCCATGGATTTTTCGAGCAGATGTTCGGATTGCGTCCCGTCCGCGGCCGCCGTATGGCCCGATACGTCATGCTGCTGTTCTCCTTTGTCTGTTTCGCCGCTAGTTTAATAGAGGTAGAGCTGTATCGCATTCTGATCTATAAAGTGTTTCCGGTCCTGTTCATCCTCATCGCCATATTCTCTTTTATCGCCATTCATCGGATTTATAAAGGCAAAAGGACGACCGAGACGTTCATTATGGTGTTCGGTTATCTGTCGTCCACCGTAACGACGCTGGTTTCTTCTTTGCTTCTGCTCTATCCGAAGCTGCGCGACATTCTATCCTCGAACGCCCCATGGCTGTCGCCTTACGTTCGGGAAGATCAACTGCCGCTTTTCGTAGGTATATTCATATTTTTGTGCTGTATGGCTACGATCGTCATGCTGCGGGAGAACGAGCTGCACCGTCAGGTGAACGAATACGCGCAGGAGCTCGTCGAGAAAAACCGCCAGCTCGAAGCGATCGACAAGCTGAAGGACGAGTTTCTCGCCAATACGTCGCATGAGCTTCGAACGCCGCTCAATGGGATTATCGGCATTACGGAATCGCTGCTCGACGGCGTCGGCGGACCTCTTAACGAGCTTACCCGCAGCAACCTGGCCATGGTCGTCGCCAGCGGCAAGCGGTTATCGGGTCTCATTAACGATATCCTCGACTTTTCGAAGCTTAAGCATGCCGGCATGACGCTGCACATTCAAGGCGTCGACATGAAGCGGACCGCCGATTTCGTCGTCAAGGTGCTTCAACCGATCGCCATCATGAAAGAGATCGAGCTCGTCAACCTGATCGACGATCGTCTTCCTCTCGCGGCCGCGGACGAAAACCGCGTCATGCAAATCCTGTACAATCTGGTCGGCAACGCGCTCAAATTCACCGAGTCCGGCACGGTCGAGCTGTCCGCGCATCAGGACGACGACCTGCTGTACGTCTCGATCAAGGATACGGGAATCGGCATTCCCGCCGATAAGCTTGATGCGATCTTCGAACCGTTCGAGCAAGGCGAAGGCTCCGCAGAACGGCTCTATGAAGGGGCCGGCCTCGGGCTCTCGATCACGAAGAAGCTTCTCGATCTCCACGGCGGCACGATCGGCTTGCAATCGACGATCGGCAAAGGCTCGACGTTCACCTTCACGCTGCCCCTGTACGAGAACGAGAAGCCGGCGGCCGCTCACGCGGACAGCAGCTGGAAGCAGCAGGCTCCGACGCTGCAGCCTCCGATCGCCTGGAACGAAACCGCGGCGGCCGGCGTGCTGCCAGTCCTCGAACAAGCGGACGGCGAAGTCGAGGCGCAGGAGGAACAGGAAGCCCTGCTGCTGCTCGTCGACGACGATCCGGTCAACCTCCAGGTGCTGTCCAATTTCCTGGCAGCCGAGCCGTGCAAGATCGTTAAGGCCGCCAACGGGCTGGAAGCCGTGCGGCTCTTCGAGCAAGGCCTCCGGCCAGACCTGGTGTTGACGGATATCATGATGCCGCGGATGACGGGCTACGACTTAACGAGGCTCATCCGCAAATCGTATAAATCGAACGAGTTGCCGATCATTCTGCTCACCGCGAAAAATCAGGTTTCCGATCTCGTGGAAGGGTTCGACGCCGGCGCGAACGATTACTTGATTAAACCGGTCGAGAAAAGAGAGCTGCTCGCCCGCATCGCTTTGCACTTGACCGTCGCCCAGTTGACTCGCAATTTGGAACGCAAAGTCGCCCAACGGACGAAAGCGCTGCAGGAAACGAACAACCAGCTTCAGGAGTCTCTGAGAGATACGGCGGAAGCTTTAGCGGAAGCGTCGGTGCTCGAGGAACGCAACCGGATCGCCTTCGACATCCACAACACCGTCGGACATTCGCTTACCGCCTCCATCGCCCAGATGGAAGCGGCCAAGATGCTCATCGCCCACAACAGGTCCGAACAGGCGATTCCGAAGCTGGACACCGCGAGAGAGCTCGTAAGCAAAGGACTTAACGATATACGCGGAACGGTCCGCATGCTGAAGCTGGAAAGCACGGAAGGGGATTTGGGAAGCTCCGTCCGGGGACTGATCGAAGAGACGAGGCGCACCGCGGGAGTGGAAATTACCGAAAGCATCGGATCGTTGCCTCCGCTCGGTTCCGCGCAGAAGAGGGCGCTCTTCCATGCGCTGATGGAGGGCTTGACCAACGGCATCCGGCACGGTCAAAGCACGCGGTTCAGGTTCGAGCTGCGCGTTAACGGCGGACAGCTCGAGTTCCGGCTCGCGAACAACGGGCGCAAGTACGAACCGTCGGCATTCGGCTTCGGCTTGTCCGCGATGCGCGATAACATCGCTCGGCTTGGAGGAACGCTCGCCATCGCGCCGCTAGACGATCACGGGACCGAGCTATCGATCGAGCTGCCGCTCGACTGGCGCGCGCAAAGCCGCTTTTTGGAGAAGTCTTGATGCCTGACATCTGCTCCGAACGAAGGCTCGGCGACCGCGTTTTCCGACATCTGATCCCGAACGAGGGCTCGACGACCGCGTGTTTCCGAATAACAACCATTTGCAGTTATTTCACTGAAAATCTCGTTATATGGCAAAATAACAACAGTACGCAGTTATTCGGAGCGAGAAACGGTAATCCGCAGCAAACGCTCTCAAATAACTATCGTTCTGTTGTTATTTTTCTTCCGGCGTAAAATTTGTTCTAAATACCTATTGATATGACGCTATTCCTCTCGCCCTTACATCGATATCCCCTTCGCTCAGAAGTGTCGTAGCCTCCTCCTTCCAGAAGTGTCGTAACTTCCTCCCCCTGAGCGAAGGGGATATCGTTCAAAGGAAGGAGGAACGAACAAAGGCAGCCCCCGGGGCTGCCTTTGACTCTATTAAGATACCACTTCGTTCTGCGAAGTTTTGTTGCGTGCCAGCTTCAGGTAACCGAATACGTTCTGCAGCTCGCTGTCGTCCACGAAGCGCAAGCGCATGTTCTCGGCCGCGTCCAGAATGTACGGCTTGAGCGCCGCTGCTCCGCCGCCTAGAACGTAGAAACATTGGATGTCCGGATACTTCTTCCAGCGTTTGCGAATCAGGTCGACGATCTTCTGCGCCGCGCGCGAGAAGTAGTTGTCAACGATCGGACGAATGTCCGCTTGACCTTCGCCGACTCGCTGGATGATGAAATCGTGTCTGCGAATGCGGTGAATCAGCTTCGTGCGGCTCGGGAACTTGTAGCCGTATTGATCTTCGACATCGCGAATGATCGAATCGAGGTAGGATGCGAGGCCAAGCTGCTCGCCCGTGCTGAATTGGTTGTCGATACTCATGCGCTTAACGACCGGGAAGTCCGTCGTTAACGCGCCCATCTCGCAAATGCCGATGCATCCGTTGTACAGCTCTTCGTCGCGAACCGACAGGTTCTCGTGCGTCGCCATATGGAACAGCGCCGCTGCCCCTTCGATCGAGACGATCGCGCGGCGGATGTTGACCCGCACCGTGCGTCCGCGCAATCTTGGCGTCGACAGGAACGTTACTTCGTGCTCGCCGACGAGCCGTTCCTCGAACGTCTGATGGAATCTCGCGTACGTGCGAACCGGCAACCCGGTCCCGATGACGTACTCGACTTGCTCGATCGACTGGCCAGGCTGGAGCGTCTGAGCCACGCTCGTTACGCTGGCGTATGCTAGCGCCGTCAACGCCACGATCAGCGATTGGTCGCTGGTCGCTTTGTTGTCCGTCTCCTCCAGCTCCGCGTTGTCTTGATCTTCGGAAGCTAGCAAGCCTACGAAGTATCTTTGGCTCTTCTTGCGCAGTTTCGGGCTATAAACCATGACGTCCAACGCCTTGAGCGGGGAATCTTCCTCCTGGAGGACATGCCGTTCGTAGCCGGGCGAGATGACGCTCGGAATAATAATAGGTTCGTTGGAACCGCTGACGACTAATTTAACGCTATCGTTGCCGATATCAATCCCTGCTAATCTGATCATAAGATCCTCCTTACGATTGCACGCCGGTTGATGTTTACCGTAATCCGGAACACTCGATGATACTGAGTTCGCTTTTTTACGACAAAATCCTCCTTTTGCAGGATGGTTTATGACGTTTTTTTTCGGTAAAAAAGGATTATGGTCATTTTTGGTCGAAGATATTGTGAATGGTCAACGAGAATAGCAAAGGAAAATGAGGCTAGCAAGATGCCTTTAGACAGATGGACTCGATGAATATCGTTGCTAGATTCAGGAGGCAAGTCATGAAATGGAGCCGTAAGAGATTCACCTTCATGGTGATTCCGGACGCCAACAGCTCAGTGATTCGATTCCAGCTCTCCGCAGTCGTACTGATTACAGGCGTCGTGTTATTCGTCGCGATCTTGGCGAGCGCGATTACCGCTTTTCTTCTCTACAGGGGCAATCATAGCCAGATCGGTCACTTGCAGAACCGGATTTCCGCTTCGACCGGTCAATACGAACAGATCATTCAAGACAAAGACGTACATATCAACGAGCTGCAGACCGAAATCGTCGGCCTGTCGGAGCAAGCCAAATCGATCGACAACCATATGAGCGACCTCAAGGAACTCGAATCGCAGCTCAAACAGATGGCGGGCATAGAAGACGGCGGCGATACCAAGGCTGCCGCGAAGCTGGACGGTCTTGAAATCGATTCCGACTTCGTCGAGACGGAGATCGAGATGGAAGGCGGGACAGGCGGCGAAGAGCTCCCTGTCACCGACGCGGAGATGAATGCGTTGATCGGCGAAACGCGGGACTTTTACTCCGATCTCGCGCAACGCGCCGAAACCTTGCGGCCGGAGCTTGAGCAGACCAAGGCTGATGTATTGAAGATGGCCGCCATTCTGCGAGTCACTCCGACGATCTGGCCGACGGACTCGCGCAAGCTCACCTCCCCGTTCGGCGTTCGCAAGGATCCTTTCACGAAAAGAGCGAAGTTCCATGCGGGTCTCGATATCGGCGGCGATTATGGCGATTCGATCTACGCTACGGCGGACGGTACCGTTCTCTCCGCGGAACGCACGAGCTCGCATGGGCTTAACATATGGATTTCCCATTCTAACGGCGTGCGCACGCATTACTCGCATCTCAGCAAGATGCTCGTAGGGCCAGGAGACAAAGTGAAGAAAGGCGACCTGATCGCCAAGATGGGTTCGACAGGCAGAAGTACAGGACCGCACCTTCATTACGAAGTAGCGGTTAACGGCACCAACGTAGACCCCAAACCTTATCTCAAAGCGACTAGAAGGGAAAATTGACATGTTCAAATCCAGCAAATCCGCGAAAATAGACCCCAACTCGACCGATACGCTCATCGGCGAAGGCAGCTCGTTCGAAGGTAAAATTCAGTCCGAAGCCGGCTTGCGCGTCGAAGGCCGGATCATCGGGGACATCGATTGCACGGGAGACGTAACGATCGGAGAGAACGGAACCGCCAAGTCGAACATTAAAGCACGCAACGTCATCATCGCCGGACAAGTGACAGGCAACGTGGCCGCTTCAGGCAAGCTGACGATCAAGGCGACCGGCAAGCTGCATGGCAACCTGTCGGCGCTGGAGCTATCGATCGAAACCGGCGCCGTCTTCCACGGCCTCAGCAAGATGGATGCATCGCAGCAGCCGGTTGCCGAAGAAACGCCGCCAGCCCGCGAGCCCGATTCGAAGCAGGCGCATGCGCCTGCCGACGAGACGCCGTCCCTTCTCAAAACCTGGTAATCGACAGGATAACCCGCCTCTAACCGGTAGAGGCGGGTTTGTTATTGCCCGGAGCCTCGGATTTGCGCGTGCTTCCGATATTCGTGTATGATGCTTTAATAAGGACCTATCATCGGGAGAGTACGGGAGTGAAACCTTTGGAAGAAGAGCTGAAGAAAGCTTACGAGACGCTTGGTCTGCCGACCGACGCCACTCGCGAGCAGGTTGAAAAGCGTTATTTTATCCTCATGAAGAAAGTACGCACGCAACATCAAAGAGCCGGCGACGACGAGGATGGAGACGACCGGAAGATCGATCTTGGAGAATACTCCCGGGCCTATAAACTCATTCTCGGCATCGAGTCGGAGAAAGCCAGCACGCAGCCTAAACAAAGTAAACTCGGCCATTTTTTCTATTACTATAAAGTTCATCTCATCGTCAGCATCGTGATCCTGTTGATCGCCGGATATTCCGTTAAGGAAGCCGTCGATAAGCGCAACGAAGAAAGAAGGCTCGGTCCGATCGACTTGTCTATCGGCATGATGGGCAACTTCTACTTCGCCGACATGGACCTGCTCAAAGGCAACTTGATGAAGCTCGTCCCGGAATGGAACCGCATCGAACCGAAGCTGTCGTACATTCCGTTGGAAATCAGAACGGAGCAGGATATCGCTTATCAGCAGAAGAGCGTCCTCAATTTAATTGCGGATCATGACGAGATGTATTTCGTAGACCGAAGGAACTTCGACAACCTCGTCATGCAAGGAGCGTTCCGCAAACTCGAGGAGCTGCAAGGGTTCTCCGCCCTGAACGTGCCCGAAGAACGACTTCGCTTATCCCAGTCCGACGAAGATCCGAGCCCGGCCGCTTACGGGATCGAGATATCCGGCAATCCGATCTTTAACGGCATCGAGCTGACCGGCGAGGACGTCATCGTGGGCATACGGACCGAAGACGAACGATTGCCTAAGACGTTCGAGCTGCTAACGCAGATTTTGAAGTTGCAACCCTAACATATAGGGGGTATCCCTAAGTCATCTTGATGACTTTCGGGATACCCCCTTTGCTTGCTTCCGGGTTACCAGCGGGCAGAGTACACGATCGCGATCGGATCGTTGCCGTTCTTCGTCTTGAGCCCGTTCCATCTCGATGCGTCCGTAATAACGCCTTCATTGAACGTCATCCGATATTCCCAGCCTGGCACCATCTCTTGGTCCAGCTTCAGCACGACATCCCAGACGAGCGCGTTACGATTGTTCAGCTCATCGCCCTCGATCTCGATAAGCTTCCCGTCGAGCTGCTTGACCGTGAACGCCGCTTCGTCCACGTTCGTTACCGGTTCGCTGAAACTTACCTTTACCCGCCCTTTATCGATTGCTTTGACTTCGGTTACGTACGGAGGCGGATTATCGACGTTCGTTCCCGCGAATTCAAGCTCGTCGGCGGCATCGGAAGTCAAGAGCGAAGCCGCGCCGGATACGCGAGCAAGGTAATAATGGCCGGGATTGAACAGCTTCGGATCGCCGGACGCTTTCGTGCGGAATTGGATCGTTGCCGACTTGTCGTCCTTGCGCAGCGCGTATTGGTTCCATCCGTCCATCGAGACGTTCGCGCCGTTGTCTTTCAGAATATAGGCTTTCAAGTTCGCGATATCCTGATCGGTAATCGAACGGCTGAAGCCGACCTCAACCGTGTTGTTGTTGACGGCCTTGATCCATTGGAGCCGAACCGGAATTTCAGGATTGGCGATGCCTCCGAACTTCCAGTTCGTCGAAGTATCCATGCGGTTGCCGGCAAGGTCGCGGATGTCGCTGACCGTCAGCTTGTAAAGCACGCCGTCCTGCTGCGGCGCCGTTCTGAGCGATACGGTTTTGCCGTCGCTTTCCAGAGTGGCCTGCGTGACCGCGAGACCTTTGTCGATGGCGTACCTGTTCGTCTGCTTGGCATCGTCGGGATTGATTTTCTCGTTGAACTTAACGGTGACGACCGCCGTATTGTTCACTTGCACCGACGTTACCGTAGGTTTGTTGTAGTCGCTTGAGATCGAACGCGTGACCTGATCGAGCGCGTTGTCCGACTTGTCTTTGACGCCCCGGATCGTAAGCTCGTAACTCCAGCCGTCCTGCTGCTCGTTCGTCGTCAAAAGCACTTTGCGATCCGTAGTCAAATCCGCGTCCTGAACGCGAAGTCCGTTGTTGAACCGGTAATTGTGCTCGTTCTCCGCGGAAGCTTTGTCGACCGCCTCGTTGAAGATGACCTCTACCGTTCGGTTGTTCAGCGGCGTTACGGATTGCAGTTGCGGCTTCGTCGTATCCTCGACATAGGAAATAAAGCCCCATGGACTACCGCCATCGACGGTCAACGTATGCGGGACGCCGCCGAACATCCGATCCGTCCACAGCGTAATCGTTCTGCCGTCCCTGCTGACGGAAGAAACCCCTACTCTAATCTTGTTGCCGTAAAGGTCGACGAGGGTAAATCTTTTGTCCTCTACTTTGGTGGCCGGTTGGAAGAGCGTAACTTTAAGCTCGCGGTTCGATACCGCCTCGACGTTCATGACCGTGAGCGCTGGCTCGTTCAGATCCTTGAATATCGCATAGATCGCCTCTACGAGCTGCCCGCGGGTCGCGTAAGCGGTATAATCGTCCGCTTTGTCGATCAGGTCGTTGTCTAGCGCGGTGCGCACGGCGCCTCTCGCCCATGTCGAAACCGTGCCGGTGACGAATCCGGAGCTTCTGCTCTCGTAGCCCGTTGCGCGGACGAGTATGGCGGCAAGCTGTTCGACGGTCACGTTATTCTCGGGAGAAAACTTCCGCCCGTCGCCTACCATGAGACCGGATTTGTTAACGGCTTCGACTACCGTGAACGACCAGCGGTTTCTCTCGACGTCGTCGAAGCTTTTCGTGCGCGGGGAGTCCGCGAGCTCGAAAACGCGGTATAACACGACGGCGAACTCTTCGCGCGACATCGCGTTGTATAACTTGGACGAGCCGTCTGGGTAACCGGTGAAGATCCCTTCTTTTTTCAGCGAATTGAATTTCTCTTCGGTCGATATGTCCGCAGCCGATGCGACGTTATAGGCGACACTTGCGAACAAAACGAGGGATAGGAGCAGCACAACGATTTTCTTCACTTTCGCAACCTCCTTTGTTCCGCCCAGGTTAGGTTGAGATAAGCAGCGTTGGCGGCGGTTAATCCTTTTGACGCAGGTTCGATACGTTTTGTTTCTCAATAAGCAAAAATATGGGCAAAATGAGACGAAGTGTAACAACTTGTCCATGGGTTCATGCGGAGAAGGAGCAAGCTATTGCGATAGTTTGAAAGTTTGTGGATGTTCATCTCATTTGGGCATTTCAGGTGTAGCGGGACTTCAGTCGGAAGATGATCTTACGGAGTATCGAGGTAGCTCGAAGGTTAGTGGTGTTTCGGCGCGTTACGGTCTCTCAGACCGCTAGGGCGTCGCGATCTCGCTATCTGTATCTGCACCGTGCAGCGGTCTCTCAGACCGCTACAACGAAAAACCGCCTCGCGAGGAGGCGGCGCGGTTACGCTTTGGAGTACCAGGTCGGCCAGTGCTTGCGCGGGTTGGCGACTTTGCGGCCGTCGGCGAGACGCAGCCACGTATCGAACGGCTTGCCGTTGCGCAGCCGGATGATGCGCGCGCCGCGCTGGAACAGCCAACGGCCGTAGGTCGAGTAGCCCGTTGCGCGGCCGTAGCATAGGCGTATGCCGAAAAGCTCTCCAGCGTAATCGTTAATGTGATCGTGACCGCAGAATACGCCTTGGATCGACTTCGCGTCCAGCATCGCCGCGAAGAGACCCGAATTAACCGGCGCGCAGCCGACCTTCTCGTACCGATGTCCGAAACAGACGCGGTGATTCCAGACGTCGCGGTATTCGGGAATCGGTATGTGCATGAACGCCAATGCAGGCAACGGTTCGCCGCCGTTGAATTGACGGTACGCTTTGGCCTCTTGACGGAACCATGCCAGTTGAAGCTCCCGAATCCATCCGTAGCCGGCCGCTTCCTCATGGTCGGAATAGTCTCCGCTATCGAGGAAATAGAGCGCGGCTCTCAACCGCCCCTCCCTATCTTCGATCCGCAGCGAGAAATTGCCCACTCCTTCGATCTCCGGCGGACCGGATTGCGCCACGTTCCCCGGCAACTCCAGTTGCGCCTGCATAAGCTGCTCCCGCGTTACGTTGCCTTCGCTGTCGTGATTGCCGAATACCGCTGCCCAGGGAATTCCGCTGGAAGCCGCCACGGACAGCGCGTCCCGGAAAGACTTCACCGGATCGCGGCAGCGCCGGCTCTCGATAATGTCGCCGGTAAACACGACCAAATCCGGTTTCTCCGCAGCCAACACGCGCTCCATTAACGCCCGCGTCCTCAAGTCCGCCGCCCCTCCGTTGTTCCAGTGCAGGTCGGTGAACTGTACGATCGTGAACGTTCCGTCCGGTCGCATGCGAAGGGCTCGGTCCATCATTCTCTCAGCGCGTCGCGCAGCTTGCTGGACATCGAAGACATCGCTCCGCCGCCGAGCGTCGCCCCGTGGAGCGCCTTGCGCGTCCGATCCAGATCGTCCTTCAGCTTGGCGTTCTTCGCCCTCAGCTCCGCAAGCTCGCCAGCGGAAGGATCGTCCCCTAGCCGTTGCCCGTTCGAGTAATAAGCATCCGGCGTATATACTCGAAATGCGATTTCCATCTCCTCGAGCCCGAGCGCCTCGCGCACATACCTATCGACGCAAGCCGCAGCCGCATCTCTAGCCGCCGTTCCGCGCTCGAACCAGACGACCTCGACGAACGGGTACGAAGCGACGCGCTTGCCCGCGAATACGGCAGTCGTATGCATGCACTCCAACAAAATATGGTCGGACGGACAATCGAATATAACCGCCAGTTCTCCCGCCAAAGCTTCGCTTACGGAAGCAAGGCGATCGGGATCTACGCCCCGAATCAATAAATGCGGCACTGCCATCACTTCCTGTTCGCTTGTAAATCGATTATCGTCCGAATACGCGGCGCAAATAACCGTTCAGTAAAATTCCGTCCGGATCTAGCCGGTCCCTTACCTCGCCGAACTTCTCCCACATCGGGTAAGCCTTGGAGAGCTGCTCCGCCTGAAGCGTATGCAGCTTGCCCCAGTGCGGCCGGCCGCCGTATCGCAAGAAGATGCGCTCCATGTCGGCGAAGTACTTCTCGTGCGGCATGCCCCGGTACATATGTACGGCGATGTATGCCGAATCCCTGCCGTAAGCCGGGCTGAGCCAGATATCGTCGGCTTTGACGTAACGGCATTCGATCGGAAAATGGACCCGGTGCTTCTCCCGCGCCATCGTCTCCCTCATCTCGCGAATGACGTCCGCCATCGCCTCGGCCGGTATATTGTACTCCATCTCGTTGAACCGCACGAGCCGCGTCGTCGCGTACACGCGATGGCTCATCTCGACTTTGCGCGTAACCGGCACGGAAGCCGCGCATATGCGGCTGACCGTTCCGCACAACGCCGGCACTCTTCGCGCCAGTCCGGATAAGGCTCCGAATGCGGCATTTTCCAGAATGACGTCGCTGACGTAATCGCGAACTTTACGGGAAGTCACGGGCTCCTCCGTCTCGTTCGTCATTTTCAGCTGGCACGGCTCCGCGTAAGGGAACCAGTAAAATTCGAAGTTGCGATGCGCCGCGTTAAGCTCAGGCAACCGCGACAAGCAATCCTCGAGCGGCACGCGCGCGCTCTCGTAACGCAACTTGTAGGACGGGCGAAGCCGCAACGTCACCTGCGCGATGATCCCGAGCGAGCCGATCGATACCTGCAACGCCCTGAACAGCTCCGGATGCGAAACCTCCGTACAGCTTATGACCTCGCCGGTGCCCGTAATAACCGTAAGTCCGACGACTTGCGTAGCGATCGTTCCGAACGCGTTCCCCGTGCCGTGCGTGCCCGTGCTGATGGCGCCGGCGATCGATTGGACGTCGATATCGCCCAAGTTCTCTTGGGCGAGTCCTTCCGCGTGGAGCAGCTCTCCGAGCAGCTTCAACTTCGTCCCCGCCCACACGGTAGCCGTCCGAGCCGCAGCATCCGCTTCCACGATACCCTGCATGGTATCCAGAGACACGAGAATATCGTCCGACGCGGCTACCGCCGTAAAAGAATGCCCCGATCCGACGACACGCAGACGGCGTCCCTCGCGCCTGCACAGCCGCACGAGATCCACGATTTCCTCGATCGACGAAGGGTAGACAACGTCTCGCGGCGTCGTCCGCACGATGCCCGACCAGTTGCGCCACTTGTGCCCGCTCTTCGTCATAAGAAATGCTCCCCCATGCCTCTATAAGTCTCGTACTCGTCAACGATGGCGCCTTCGGATACGACATAGAGTCTATCGAAACGCTCGCATAGCTCGCCGGCTTTGGCATGGCGGAAAAACACGGGATCACCTAAATCCAACGCTAGTCCGCGCGCTTCTCGGCCTATCTTGAGCGGCGTCTGCACTTCTCCCGCCCCTTCGAGCGGGAACAATGACAATCCCGCCGGCAGATACGGCCCCGGAAGCTTCGTTCCGTCCGCCGCGCCCGAAGCCGTATAACCCCCGCCCATGCACGTAACGATGTCCGGGCGAGGCTTGCGCACGATCTCTACGGCGAATCCGGCCGCTGGACGATAGCGGAAATCCTTATAGTTATCGAAGAGCAGCGGCGAATAGAATCCGGAACCCGCCGTTATCTCCGTCACGACGCGCTCCGCGCGCGAAGTCGCCAAGCTCCCCGTTCCGCCGGCATTGACGAAACGCAACGGCATCCCGAGCGCGCGAATTTTCCGGACGACCTCTTCCCTTCTAGCGGCGACGTCTTTAATCGATCTCGCCTTCAAATAGCGAACGATCGCATTTTTAAGCGCTTGGCCGGGAACGCGGTCTCCCACGCCGGCGATTTGCGCCTCGTAACCCATCATACCGTCCAGCCACACCCATGACGATGACCTGATTCTTTCCGCGACGGGACGAACCGCCTCCCATCCGTCAAGCGGCGAACGCCATACGCCGAATCTTAAGCCCGGATAGCTCGCGGACATATCGATATCCAAGCAGAGCGGAATCCGCACGCCGCGTTGCCGGGCGAGCCGCTCCAGATGCTCGACGTGCGCGACCGAATCGACCATGAACGTGATCGAATGCCCTTCCCCGATGAGATCGAGCAGCGGCATGACGCCTTGCTCGTCCCACGTCGGGTACCCGAGCAGCAAATCCTGAAAGCCTTGGCGCGCCAGGAAGGCCGCTTCACCCGCCGTATAGCACATTACGCCTCGGAACGTATCGCTTGAACGCAGAATGCGACGCAGCACCGAGACGCTTCGGATCGACTTGCTGGCGATTCGGATCGTTTTGCTTCCGGCCGCCTTGTCAATATCGCTTATGTTTCGATCCAGCAAATCCAAGTCCAAGAAAGCGAAAGGCATCGGAATGCCGGAGAAAATCGATTTGTACGTTGCGTAATCGGGCGTCTGAATAGGGATCGTCCTCTCGTCGTTCGTCATAACGTCGGATCGCAATTCGTTGTCTCGCAGCCCGTCAGCGGAGCAGCTTGCGGATGACTTTCATGCCCCATTTGGAGTCCGGATAGCGGAAAGGCGGGTCGAACAAGTTCGTCATTGTCAAAATGCTCTTGTAGTGCGAGAACGCGCGGAACCCGTACTCCCCGTGGTAGCTGCCGATGCCGCTGCTTCCGACCCCGCCGATCGGCAGATAAGGAGAACCGAAATGCATGACGGTATCGTTGATGCACGCGTCGCCGAAGCGAATGCGTTCGACGATCCTTCCGGCGAAAGCCTTATTCCTCGTAAACACGTACAACGCCAGCGGCTTCGGATTCGCCTCGACGACCGCTTCGATTTCCGCCTCGTCCTCGTACTCCACGATCGGCAGCAGCGGCCCGAATATTTCTTCGCGCATAATCGGCGAGTCGAGCGGCACTTGATCGAGCAGCGTCGGAGCGATCTTCAAGCTCGTCCCGTCGGTCTGCCCGCCGAAGACGATCCGGCCGTCGTCCAGATAGCCGGTCAACCGCTTGTAATGGCGTTCGTTCACGATGCGTCCGTATTCCGGGCTCTCCATCGGACGCTCGCCGTAGAAGCGCGTAACGACTTCGGCCAGCTTCTCGACGAAAGCTTCCTTCACCTCGCGATGCACGAACGCGTAATCCGGAGCGACGCACGTCTGGCCCGCGTTCGTGAACTTCCCGAAAGCGATTCGCTTGGCCGCGAGCTGCAAGTCCGCATCTTTATCGACGATGCACGGGCTTTTGCCGCCGAGCTCGAGCGTAACCGGAATAAGCTGCTTCGCCGCGGCTTCCATGACGATGCGGCCGACCGCGGGGCTCCCGGTGAAGAAAATATGGTCGAACGGCTGCCGCAGCAGCTCCGCGCTAACCTGCGCGTCGCCCTCCACGACCGCAACGTAGTCGGAGGAGAACGTCTCGCGTATGAGCTCGGCGATGAGCATGGACACGTTCGGCGTCAGCTCGGAAGGCTTCAGCACCGCCGTGTTGCCCGCGGCGATCGCGGAGATGAGCGGGGCGATCGTCAGCATGAACGGATAGTTCCACGGCGAGACGATGAGCGTCGTCCCGTACGGCTCCGGCACGATCCGGCTCGATGCCCCGGAATGGGACATCGGCGTCTTGGCCCGCTTGGGCTTGGCCCATCCGCGCACGCCGCGCAGCGCGACGCGAAGCTCCGTTAAGGCGATGCCGATCTCGGTGGCGTAAGCTTCCCGTTCGGATTTGTTCAAATCTTGCCGCAGCGCGGCGAGCAGACGCGGCTCGAAGCGGACGATCGCCTCTCGCAGTTTGCGCAGCCGGTCTACGCGGAAGGAGACGGGTCTCGTCGCTCCATCTCGGAAGAACGCGTGCTGGCGTCTGACGATTTCAGATGGCGGTAGAGCGGATACTGGCATAGTAGACACAATCAAGCTCCTTCCGTCGTTCATCGTTAAGTAGCCATTCAACTCTATATTCCGAATTATCGAACGAATCCGCCCCGCATGTAAAGAGTTTTCGCGTAAGCGCCGTCTTGCGCGGGACTCCCGGCCTGCTGTATGATGAGATCAAATTCGGAGGTGATCCCTATGGGAATGTCGAAAGCAAAACGGGCAAGACGCAAGCATGAGAGAGAAGGCGAACTCGGCCCCGCCATTAGACGGGGACAGTGGCATCGCAAGCCGCAAACGCAAATCGTCATGAATAAGAAAGCAGATCAGCGCCGAACGCAATGCCGCCATCCAGGCAGCCGCGACGGCGCTGATTCGTTGTTAGGGGGATTACGCGAGCCGGCGATCTACAGCACGTACAGCAAAATCGCGAAGAAATGCATGGCCGATCCCGCGAGCACGAACAGATGCCAGACGGCATGATGATGCGGGAAGCCGCGCCATATATAGAAGATCGAGCCGACCGTATACAGCACGCCGCCGATGACGAGCAGCCGAATGCCGCCCGGTTGCAGCAGCGTTTGCAGAGGTTGCCACGCGAAGACGATCATCCACCCCATCAGCACGTAGAACAGCGTCGACAGCACGAGATATTTTTTCGTGAAGAACGCCTTGAACACGACGCCTCCCACCGCAAGTCCCCAGACGATTCCGAACAACGTCCAGCCGAGCGGACTTCGCAGCGTAACGAGCAAGATCGGCGTATAGGTGCCCGCAATGAACAAATAAATGCAAGAATGATCGAACGTCTCGAACAAGTCTTTGACTTTGCCTTCCGGGAACGCATGGACGAGCGTCGAAGCCGTATAGAGCAGCAGCATCGTAACGCCGTAAATCGTAAAGCTCACGACGTGCCAAGACGTTCCTTCGAGCGATGCGAAAACGATCAACAACGTCAATCCCGCAATGCTGAGCAGCGTCCCTAAGCCATGCGTGATCGCGTTAACGACTTCCTCCCGTCTCGTGTACACGTACGTATTCGCCATAGTCGCGCCTTCCTTCCGACATCGGTTGTCACCCTATTGTATGTGAATCTGGGCGTTTCGCGATCGTTAGACGGCTAAACCCCCGATCGACGAACCGATGATGCCCGATACGCCGAAGAACAGCACGGTAAGCATCGTCTGTCCGGACGCCGGCGTTATCACGAACTTATTCTTCCGTATGGAACAGATCGAGCTGGCGGGGGATCTCGCGCGTCGTCTGACCGAGCATGCGCATGAATTGCTTCGCGTTGCCCGCCGCGTGCCCGCCCGAATTGTTGTTGAACAGCACGCATACTTGCTTCGTCTCCCGAAGCAGCAGCTCTAGGCCGCCGACCCACTCCGCCAGCTCTTCCGGGTTATATTGATACAAGTAGCGGATTTCCCGCCAATTCGGCGACCCGCTCTGGTTCCAGCCCGCGACGTTGCGCCCGTGCATGCGCACGATCGTGACGTCTTCCGTCGTCGGCGCCAGGACGGTCGGGATCGAGCCCGAGCCAGCCTGCGGTTCGTCGCACACGCTGTGAATCCAGCCTTGCTCTTTCATGAAAACGATCGTCTTGTCGCGATACTCGGGCGAGAACCAGCTTTGATGACGGAACTCGAGCGCGCAGGGCACGTCCCCCATTCGCTGCTTCGTCTCCCTGAGCAGCCTGACGTTCTGTTTCGTGCAATCGAACCAAGGCGGGTATTGGAACAGTACGACAATCAGCTTCCCCGCGGCCCGGATCGGCTCCAGCGATTCGAGGAATGCCGCGTACATCTCTTCCGCGTTCTCGTACGGAGATTGGCCCGGTCCTCCTCGCTGGTGGCCCGTCATCCCCTGGTACGCCTTCACGACGAACCGGAACGAAGACGGCGTATCCGCCGCCCAGCGGGCCGAACGCTCCGGCGGCTGAATCGCGTAGAACGAGCTGTCGACTTCGACGACGGGGAAAAACTCGCCGTACTGCGCCAGCCGATCCTTAGACGCCGTGCCCGGCGGATACAGCTCGTTATGATCTCCCCAGCCTGCGAGTCCGACGATCACGCGTTCCGACATGTCTACGCGCCCGTTCATCCGCTTGTCCGATCCGCCGGATACGCAAGTCCGATCTGCTTGCGCGCTTCGTCCATGACGCGCATCGCGTTCAAGGAGTTCGTCCAGCTATTGGTCGGCGACTCGAGCGTGCCGTCCTCCGCGAGCTCGATGAAATGCTCAAGCTCGTAGTACATGAACTTGTTCGGCTGCGGCCGCGTCAGCACGTCGACGGAGCCGTCGCGATACCGAATTTCCACGTGCTCCGGCGTATTGATCTTGTCGATGACCATCGTGCCGTTCTCTCCTTGAATTTCCGCGGGCGCGTAGGAAGACGAGATCTTGGAGTACAGGATCGACGCGTTCATCTCCCCGTAGTTCAACTGGAGGCCGCCTTGCCCGTCGACGCCGGATTCGAGCATATAGGCGTCCGCTTGTACGCGCTTCGGAGCGCCGAACAGCGTCACGAGCGGATAAAGGCAATAGATTCCCAGATCCAGCAACGCTCCATTGGAAAGCTCCGGCTTGAACGCGTTAAGCACGTTGCCTTCCTTGTACGCGTCATAGCGGGAGGAGTACTGGCAATAGCTCGCGAAGTAACGCCGGATCGTCCCGAGCTTGTGCAAGTTGTCCTCGATCGCGCGGAAATTCGGCAACAGCGTCGTCAGCAGCGCCTCCATGAAAGTCACTTTGTTCCGGCGCGCGGCTTCGATCATCCGCCGAAGCTCGGCTTCGTTCGAAGCGACCGGCTTCTCGCACAGCACGTGCTTTCCCGCGTTCATGCACGCGATCGCTTGCTCCGCGTGGAGCGAATTCGGCGACGCGACGTACACGGCATCGAACGTCTCGCCGGACGCGAACGCCCGAAGGTCCGTATAGACGTGCGCCGCGCCGTGCTTGTCCGCGAACGCTCTCCCTTTAGCCTCCGTCCTCGAATAGACGGCCGTCAGCGCGAACTTCCCGCTCTCCCTCGCCGCATCGATAAACCGTTCCGTAATCCAATTCGTTCCGACTATTCCGAATCTGATCATGCCGCTCAGCCTCCAGTCTTCCAGCTAACCCCATACGTCTATTTTAACTGCAAATGATGTCGATTACCTAATGAAGCCGCGAAATCGACTGAATTCCTATCACGTCTTAAAGGTCATTTTGACCTCTATTTCGGCTTCACGCGGGAGCGGCTTCTCGCGGGAGCGGCTTCTCGCGGGATCAGTTACTTTTAAAGGTCATTTCGACCTCTATTTCGGCATCATGCGGGATCAGTTACTTTTAAAGGTCATTTTGACCTCTATTGCGACTTCTCGCGGGATCAGTTACTTTTAAAGGTCATTTTGACCTCTATTTCGGCATCATGCGGGATCAGTTACTTTTAAAGGTCATTTTGACCTCTATTTCGGCATCACGCGGGATCAGTTACTTTTAAAGGTCATTTTGACCTCTATTGCGACTTCTCGCGGGACCAGTTACTTTTAAAGGTCATTTTGACCTCTATTGCGACTTCTCGCGGGAACAGTCACTTTTAAAGGTCATTTTGACCTCTATTTCGGCATCACGCGGGATCAGTTACTTTTAAAGGTCATTTTGACCTCTATTTCGGCATCACGCGGGACCAGTTACTTTTAAAGGTCATTTTGACCTCTATTGCGACTTCTCGCGGGACCAGTTACTTTTAAAGGTCATTTTGACCTCTATTTCGGCATCACGCGGGATCAGTTACTTTTAAAGGTCATTTTGACCTCTATTGCGACTTCTCGCGGGAACAGTCACTTTTAAAGGTCATTTTGACCTCTATTTCGGCATCACGCGGGAACAGTTACTTTTAAAGGTCATTTTGACCTCTATTGCGACTTTTCGCGGGAACAGTTACTTTTAAAGGTCATTTCGACCTCTATTTCGGCATCACGCGGGGACAGTCACTTTTAAAGGTCATTTTGACCTCTATTTCGGCATCACGCGGGACCAGTTGCTTTTAAAGGTCGTTTCGACCTCTATTTCGGCTTCACGCGGGATCAGTTACTTTTAAAGGTCATTTTGACCTCTATTTCGGCATCACGCGGGATCAGTTACTTTTAAAGGTCATTTTGACCTCTATTGCGACTTCTCGCGGGATCAGTCACTTTTAAAGGTCATTTTGACCTCTATTGCGACTTCTCGCGGGAAAAGTTACTTTTAAAGGTCATTTTGACCTCTGCAGCAACGCCCCCGTTAGCACGTCCTTTAATTACAATCTTTAAAATTGCAACATTTTGTACCCATGGGCGTTCAATATACGTTATCCTTAACAGAGCTTTAACCTCTTGAAGCAAAACAAACAGAAAGGTGCACGCCAACGAACCATGAGAACGACGGAATTACAACCAGCAGTCGCAACCGATGCGTATCGCCAGACCGCGCCTAGAAAGCGCAATTCTTCGGCAATCTTATTTTTCATCCTCCTATGGGTATTATTGATCGCATGCGGAGTCGCCGGGGCCAAGTGGTATTCCGACCGCATTCAGAACCAAGTGTCCGACCGATTGGAGACGCAGACCGCTGCGCAAATCGCCCGAATGCAGCAAGAGTACGACGCGCGAATGACGCAGCTCGAAACCGGCTACAAAGCGCAGCTCGCCCAGCTGGAGAGCAAGATCGAGACGCTTAACGAGCTGCTTACCTTTACGAAAGACAACGCGGATACGAAGACGGACAACAGCAATAAGCTGTACACGCAGCTGGCCGAGGTGAAGAAGCAGCTCGCCGAGCTGAAGAAGAACCTGGACGTGCTCCGATGAGCGCGGCTTTCGCCCGCGGGCTTAACCGTACGATGCTGCTCGCGTGCGCGCCCTTCGTCGGTCTGTTCGTCTGGCTTGCGATCGGCAGCGTGAACGTCGGCTTGACGAACGACGCATTCCCGCAAGTTGCCGCCGGCAACGGCAATCCGGCGGCCGCAACCGCCGCGGCGCTGAACGGGCTCGCGCAAGCCGAGACGTCCGCCGAAATCACCGGGCAGATGATCAAGCGGCAACTCAAGCTTTACAACCGGACGAACGCCGACATGAAGACGATCGCAAGCTTAGCGAGTTCGCAAGCGGCGCGTCCATACCTCATCTACGACAAGCGCATCACGGGCAAGCTCGGGAAACCCGCAACCACGATCGATTCGGACAAGCTGCGCGCGCAGCTATTCTATATGAACAACGGAAACTTCCGCAGTTACGCGCTCAAGGTCAAGCTCAAGAACAAGGACGCCATGAAGCTCGTGCTGGCCGGCGATCAACCGGGCAAGTCGGAGACCACGTTAAGCGCCGTCAAGCGCAACAAGGCCGCGGTCGGCGTGAACGCCGGCGGATTCGCGGACGGCCGCGGCGGAAGATATCCGCTAAGCACGACGATCGTGGACGGCGAGTACGTCGGCGGTTTCGAGGCGAGCTATAAAGACCTGTTCTTCGTCGGTCTTAGCGAGAGCAACAAGCTGATCGGAGGTAAATTCCGCAGCCGCTCCCAGCTCGACGCCCTCAAGCCGAAGTTCGGCGCCTCCTTCGTGCCGATCCTGCTGGACAACGGCAAGAAGACGGCGATACCGGCCAAGTGGCAGACCAGTCCCAAGCGGGCGCCGAGAACGGTCATCGGCAGCTACAAGGACGACCAGCTGCTGTTCGTCGTCGCCGACGGCTACAACGAGCGGGGCAGCTCCGGCGCGACGCTCGAGGAAATGCAGTCGATGCTGAAAAGCTTCGGCGCGATCGACGGCTATAACCTGGACGGCGGCGGCTCGTCTACGCTCGTCTTTAACGGACGCGTCATCAACAGCCCTTCGGACGGCCGGCTTCGCAAGCTGCCGACGAACTTCGTCTTTTTCAAATAATAGTAAAGGCTGTCTGCCTTGACGGGGTGCGCTTCAACCCTCGGGCAAACAGCCTTTTCGCTTCGTTAATCGATAAATTCCACTTGATAGCCTCTATGCTCAAGCTCCTCTACCAAGCCGTGTTCTCCGACCATGTGCAGCGATCCGACGGCGAATAAATACGTTCCCGCTTCGCCTTCGCTCAAGTAACGGTCGATTTTCTCCACCATGCCGATATTCCGGTTCACTAGAAACTCTCTGTCGAACTCGTCGAACAAGTCTCCCATCGTCTTGCTGCCTTCTTCGAGATAAGAATCATGCATTTTCTCCAGTATTCTAACGTCTCCGATCGTCCACATATCCAGCATCTGCTTCATCCCGATCGACGCCAGCCCCGCTCCTTTCACCGTTTGGTGAAAATAGTTCTCCTGAAGCTCGTCCGTAAAGCCGTCGAATATGCCCAACTGCGAATCGACGCTCTCCAGCTCGATGATCGTTTTCCCGTTCTCGTGCGCTTCCTTCGCGAGGTGGAGGTCTATGCCGTCGGCTTCTTTATATTTCGTCGCCGGCAATGCTTCAAGCGTCATGGCGCCGTACCATGGCTCGTACTTGTCGAACGCGCTTGCGCCGACGATGCCCAGCGACTTCTTCATCAGTTGCTTGAACTTCTCGTAATCTTCCTCGGACACGTGATCCTTGAGCTCCGTCCCGTCCGCGAGCAGCGCTTTCTCCGCCACAAGCTTCGCCATCGCCAGTTGATCGACCGTCGTTAAGTCCAGCTCCAACCCGATATAATCCGAATCCGCGACCGCACGCTTGAGATCTTCGTCGAGCGGGTACATTCCCTTCCTCGCCACATGGATCGTACCGACCAAGTAACCCGAATTCTCGCCGCCCGTCACGCGCCACAGAAAACCTTTGGAGCCCGGCTTTTGCGGTTCGCCTTCGGCTGCCGGCACGGACGGCGATTCCGCCTCCGCAGACGCGATGACCGTAGAGGAGACCGGCTCCGCGCCCTCACCCGGCTGCGAATCGTCGTTCGACGAAGAGCCGCAAGCCGCCAACAACGCCAACAGCAGTAACCCTGCAATGCCCGTTATAGATCTTTGTCTCAAACCCGTAATCCCCCGCTTCGATTAGATTGAGGCCGCTTTCCGCTCGACATTTCCCGGGGAATACCGACAGTCTAATGCTCGATCCCGGTTGTAGTAACGTATACGCATAATTCAGAAGAGAGGTTCATAGACTTCATCATCTAGCAATTTCTAAGAGGTGAGCGTATGCGCCAAGAGAGATTGATGCTCTATTGCCAATTGAAAGAAGAACAGAAACGAATCGAAGACGCCCTAGATACGCTTCGCGAGGAAATTATCGCCGCCTATGCTTCGGACGCGGAATTCCATCTGCACAATTACACGCTCAAAATCATCTACCAGGAGAAAAGAGTGTACGACGACAAGCTCGTGTTCTCGGCGCTTCCCGATCCCGAGCTATGGAAAGCGGTGTGCAAGACGGACCCGTCCAAAATCGCCGCGCTCGTCAAGACGAACGTGCTCCCGGAGCGACTGCTCGAAGGGACGTACCGGACGACGAGGACCGCTTACTTATACGTGCAACCGTAACGTTAACCGCCGCTGCCCATCTCTTCCTCGATCCGTTTCATGAACTCCTCCGCCGCGCTGTAGCCTTGCTGTTTCAAATACCAGTTGTTAGCGGCCGCCTCGATCATGCCGGCGACGTCCCGCCCCGGTTGCAGCTGGATCTCGATATAAGGAACCTTCACGCCCATATATTCCGAGAACTTCTGCTCCAGCTCCAAGTCGTTGTTGAGCGCGTTGTCCTGCCACGGCGCGAGCTCGATGTCAAGCACGATGCGGGACTCGTCCTGGAACGCTTTGCGTCCGTAAAGGCGGACGACGTTCACGAGTCCGATGCTGCGCAGCGCGAGAAATTCGCGCGTCGTCTCGTTATGCGTGCCGAGCAGCGTCTGCGAGCTTAGCTTCTTCAGCACGACGACGTCGTCGGCGACGAGCCGGTGGCCGCGGCGGATGAGCGTATGCGCGGTTTCGCTCTTGCCGATGCCGGACTTGCCGCGCAGCAGGATGCCGATTCCCGATACGTTAAGGCAGACGCCGTGAACGGCGATTTCGGGCGCCAATTGTTTCAAGAGATAATGGTCCAGTTTTCCTACGAATTCAGTCGTATTGTCTTTCGTCCGCAACAGCGGAATGCCTTCTTGCTGGCAGTAGAGGAGCAAATACTTCAATCCCTTATATTCCTGATTCGACGTCACGATGAAGCAGGGGGGATGATATTTAACGACGTTGCCGATATGCAAATTTCGTTCTTCTTCGCTTAACGTATGTAAATAGCTGATTTCTTTGCGCCCAAGCACCTGAACCCGTTCCATCGGAAAAAAGTCGAAATAACCGACGAATTCGAGGCCCGGCCGATGCGATCTCGCCTTCGTGATGACGCGATCGAGCCGATCCCCGCCGGACAGAATCTCCAGCTTGAAATGCTCCTGCAAGCTTTGAACCGTAATCGACTTCGATTTCATCGTGTTCCCCTCCGCGTTACCTTGCTTTTATCCACTTCTTATTTTCACCGAACCTCCGCGTAATTCCTGCCTGTCAGTCCACGCCGATCATCTGAACGACCGGTCTTCCGTCGCCCATCAGCTTCGCTTCGCGCGCCAGCAATTGCGAGGAGCCGTCTCCGTCGAGGAAGATTCCGTCGATCAGACGGTTCGGGAGCGACTTGCCGTAGCTTTGAATCGTCTTTCGAAAGTCTTCCGCCGTGCACCCCATATTCGCGACGATCAAATACACGCCGTCCTCGGCATAGGCCATCGCGCTGCGCAGACGATTGTCGTCCGGCGCGGGGATCGCTTGCGTATCGGCTTGCATTCGCCAACCGGCATCATCCTGCAGATTGAGGCTGACGCCTCCTTGCGCCCAGTAGTCGGAGCGATCCGTCACGTTCAATTGACTCGCGTCGCCGACGACCTGTACCGAGTACGCTTGCGTCCGTCCGTCGTACACGAGCGTTCCCCGGGCGTATTTGGCGTTGAACCAGCCCGACTCGCGCGCCCCGGGCTCCCCGCCGACGGGTACATCGTCCTGCACGGCGATGCTGAGCAACTGCTTTTCCCAGAAAAAACCGCCGTTCACGCCGACGATCCCTGATGCCGTAACGTTGTTGTCGATCCGGCGCAAGCGGATGTACTTCGGGTTCGTCTTAATGACTTGTAAAGTGATATCGTTGTCGGCGACATAGCTTTCATATTCGTAATTCGCGCTGGCCGGTTCGGGCGTCGCCGATTCCAGAAACGATAGATGCGTTAAGACGTAAATCCCGGACGCGATCAGGAAAAGAGCGATATACATGATTTTGAATCGGAAGAAGTGCCTTGCCAGAACTTTAACCGTTGATGGCAACATGATTTTCCCCTTACAAGACTCGGTTTAGTTTTTCGTATGCCGGTTCGCATAGGACGAAGCCGCATAGGCGTCGGGCTTGACGCGCGGTTCGTATTTTCCCGTTACGGCCACCAGCCCGACCATCTCCTGCACGCACTCCGCGGTTTTATTCACTTGCGGCACGGTACCGGCGTCGATGTCGATATATGCGAGCAGCGAAGCGGATGCTCCGGGCTTGCCGAATGGAACGGCCGGGTTCCGGCAGCCTCGGAGTTCAGCCGGATCGAAGCGCCTCGCCACTTCCAACGACAGTATCGTCTCTAGCATCAGCTTTTCGCGGATCGTTGTCAATTGTCTGGGAAATGAGAATTGCCGATAACAGGCCCATGCGCCTTGGCCGAGCCGATGAATGACGACGCCCGTCGCGAACTTCGTATACCCGCGGTGCCCTTGGCTGTCGGTGCCGATGATGAAATGGTAGCTCGCTTCCGGCGCGTCCGCCACGTACCTTGCGACGCGTTCGCGCACGTCTTCCAGGCGGAGCTCGCGCTCGGTTTGGTTCTGGAACGAGACGAGCGTAAGAGCGGCCAGGCTGTGAAACATGGTCATGCGAATCACCCCCTTCATCTTGCGGGCTAAGCGCGGGATTGTTCTATTGTATGACGGATGCCGCTCGGCTCATTTTTGTTATTCCGGGTTGCAACCAAATTGAACCATTATGCGTCAATGATTGTAATCGCAAACAAATCGAGGCATGAAGCAGTCACTTATTGTCCTGGGGGGATATAATCATGGTTAAAACAACGATCGCGGGGATGCTGTTAGCCGGCTTTATTCTCGTCGCGTCTACGGTCGCCGCGCCGCCGGGCAAAGCTCCGGCGAAACCGGCAGCGGCAGCCGCCGTTGACTTTAAAGGCAGCATCGTCGTGAACGGCGTCGCGTTGAAGCTCTCGCAACCGACCTATACGGTGAATAAGGTCACGATGGTGCCGTTGAAGCCGATCGCGGAGGCGCTCGGAGCTAAGATCTCTTCGGGAACGGACGCCGAAGGCCGTTCTTACGCGAAGCTGACGCGCGGCAAGAGCAATGCCGAGATCACGGCGGGAGTCGCTCGAATGGTCGCGAACGACCGGACGTTCAAGCTGGACGTCGCGCCGGAGCTTCGGAACGGATCGATCATGGTTCCGGTGCGGGCGATATCGGAAGCGCTCGGCACGATCGTCGCATGGGACGGCGTCGCGAACGCCATCCGCATCGACGATCCGAAGCAGCTCCCTGTCGTCGGCACGCAGAAGAAGCTGGATGAGCTGATGCAAGAAATTCGCGACAATGGCGGGATGTTCGATATGCGAGAAGGCGGAATCGTCGTATCCGATCAGATGATGATGAAGTCGATCCCGCCGAACGCTGCCGTCGCTGCTCCGCAAGCATCCTCGGTTAATGGGGCCGCTTCGGGGGCGGACAATGCGGACGGAGGCTCCGGTTCAGGAGAGGGTGCGGATTATTCGAAGACGAACGTGCAGGTGCAGGGCGTCGACGAAGCCGACTGGGCGAAGACGGACGGGAAGTTCGTCTACCAGATCAGCGGCAACCGGGGGCTCATCTCCGACATCTCCAACCCTTCCGCGCCGAAGCTGGCGGCAACGCTGGAATATAAGGCGGAAGACCATTTCTATCCGACCGAGATGTACGTAGACGATCATCGCTTGGTCGTGATCGGACAGCATAACGTCGTCCTGCCTATGGCAGGCGAATCCGCCGGCTCCGGTTCGAGCGGTTCAAGCTCGGCTTCGGGCGATACTTCGACGTTGGAGAAGAAAATCGGCATCATGCCGATCGTTCCGATGGCGAGCACGGTTCAGACGAAAATATACGGGCTCGACGATGCCGGCATCCCGACTTTAAAGCGCGAGACCGAGATTGAAGGCAGCTATGTCTCTTCAAGGAAGATCGACGGCGCGCTATACGTCGTGACGAACAAATACAACTACAATTACGTATACCCGATGGAGAAGAGGAAGCTTGTCGACAGTCTGCCCGCTCAGCCGTCTTCCGGCAGCGGCATCGAACCGGTGTACGGCGACAGCGCTTCGGCGAAGGAGCTCCGGAAGCTTCCGCTTAGCGATATCCGCTACTTCCCGAACGCCGTCGACAACAGCATGATGCTCATCGGAGCGCTAGATCTCGACCGTCCGGAGCAAGCTTTCCAAGTATCCGCTTATCTCGGCTCCGGCCAGACGATCTATGCATCCTCCAAGCATCTTTACGTCTCGATCGCCAAGCCTGTTCCGGACGGCGATAACAACTATCCAATGCAAACGCGCATTTATAAATTCCGCCTCGATCAAGGCAACGTCGTCTACGCCGGAGAGGGCAGCGTTCCCGGCAACGCGCTGAACCAGTTCTCGATGGATGAGCATAACGGCTACTTCCGGATCGCGACGACGAAAGACGCTTGGACGATGAAAGGCGAATACCGCTCCTCGAACAATCTGTACGTGCTCGACGAGCAATTGAAGACGATCGGCAAACTCGAGGATCTCGCGCCGGGAGAGCGCATTTACTCGGCGCGGTTCATGGGCGGCAGAGCCTACATGGTAACGTTCCGCCAAGTCGACCCGCTCTTCGTCCTCGATCTTCGCAGCCCGACGAAACCCGCGGTGCTCGGTCAGCTCAAAATTCCGGGCTACAGCGATTACTTGCACCCGTACGACGACAACCACATCATCGGCTTCGGCAAAGAAACGGTCGAGCTGCCGGTGAAAGGCGCGGACGAGGAAACGACGATGGCCTATTATCAAGGCATGAAAATCGCGCTTTTCGACGTCACCGACGTCAACCATCCGAAGGAAAAGTTCAAGGAGGTCATCGGCGACCGCGGCACGAGCTCCGAGCTGCTGTACAACCATAAAGCGCTGCTGTTCTCCAAGGAAAAAGGGCTGATGGCGTTCCCGGTCGAGCTAATGGAAGTCCAGAATAAGGACCGGATCGAGCAGGGCGGCTTCCCGGCATACGGGCAATTCGTCTACCAAGGCGCATACGTCTACTGCATCGATCCGAACAAAGGCTTCGACTTGCGCGGACGGATTACCCATCTGTCGCAAGACGATCTCGCCAAGAGCGGACAGTACGGCTATAACTACGGCAAGTCCGTTCGCCGTATCCTGTACGCGGGCGACACGCTGTACACGCTGTCCGAAAGCATGCTGAAAGCGAACGATCTCGGCAGCCTAAGCGAACGCGGGACGCTCGAGTATCCGCCTCTGCCCGGAATGAACGAGCTGTACGGCAACTCCGCGATCGACGTCGTTCCGGCAACTGCGGCTCCCGCTTCAAGGTAACTTTGCTTAGCACCGCCCCACAGTCGTTGAGACTATGGGGCGGTTTTTCGTTGGGCCGGCGTTATCCCTTTGGCTCAGGATTTGTTTCCTGTCCGAAGTTAGTCGCCCTAACCGACTCATTCTCCCCAGTACCCGTCCCGTGCCCGCATCTATGGCTTGGACTCTCCTTATGGAAGGGACTATAATGAGGTAAGTTGAACGCACGGAATAGAAGGAGAGACGAGGAGCACATGAACGGTAAAATATTGGTCATGACCGCCGTGGAAGCTGAGCGGAACGCCGTGTTGCGCGGGGTTAACGGAGACGATCGGTTCGAGGTGCAACTGGCGGGCGTCGGTCCGGTAGCGGCCGCGATCAGCACGACGACGGCCTTGCTGAGCGGCGAGTACCGCCTGGTCATCAGCTCCGGCATCGCCGGGGGCTTCGAAGGACGCGCGGAGATCGGCGACGTTGTCGTCGCGACCGAGATCGTGGCCGCCGACTTAGGCGTCGAGACGCCCGAAGGGTTCAGCAGCGTGGACGAGCTCGGCTTCGGCACGTCCCGCGTTCAAGCGGACATTCCGGAAGCCGGCCGGGTTGTAAGCGCGCTGTCGGCAGGCGGAATCCAAACAAGCTATGGTCCGATCGTCACCGTAAACACGGCAACCGGTACGGCAGGTACCGCCGCGCGGCTCGCCGCGCGCGTGGCCGGCGTCATCGCCGAAGGCATGGAAGGCTATGGCGTCGCCGCCGCCGCGCAAGCCAGAGGAGTTCCCGCGCTCGAAATCCGCGCGATCTCCAATCGCGTCGGCCCGCGCGACCGGTCCGCATGGCGAATCGGCGACGCTCTCAGGTCGCTGGAGGCCGCATTCGATCAACTAACGGAGGGATGGCAACCATGAGAATCGCTTATTCGCCTTGCCCGAACGATACTTTCGTCTTCCATGCCTGGGCTCACGGGTTAGTTCCCGGAGCGCCCGAGCTGGACGTTACATATGCCGATATCGATATTACGAATTATTTGGCGCTTCAAGGGGAAGGCCCCGAGGTGATGAAAATATCGTACGCCGCCCTCCCATGGGTGTTGGACCAGTACGCGTTGCTTCCCTGCGGAGGCGCGCTCGGCCGCGGCTGCGGACCGCTCGTCCTGACCGCCGGCAAAGCAGCGAACCCGCAAGACCCGGCGCAGCTGTCCGGCGCCGTCGTCGCCGTGCCGAGCGAACGTTCCACCGCGTACTTGCTGTTCCGGCTATGGGCTGCCAAGAACGTGCCGGGCGGCGTCGGCCGAATCGTCGTCATGCCGTTCCATGAGATTATGCCAGCCGTTCAGAACGGACAAGTCGATGCGGGGCTCGTCATCCACGAGGCCCGTTTCACTTACGGCTCGTACGGGCTTTCCTTACTCGAAGACATGGGCGGCTGGTGGGAGCAGGATACCGGCTTGCCGATCCCGCTCGGTGCGATTATTGCCCGGAGAGGACTCGACACCGAAGCCATCGCCGGATGGATTCGCGCATCGGTCGATTACGCGTGGACGCATCCGGAGGCGTCGAGCGACTATGTCCGTCAACACGCGCAAGAGATGGACCCTTCGGTAGCCAAAGCGCACATCGAGCTTTACGTGAACGCCTTCACCGCCAACCTCGGAGAGGACGGATACGCCGCAGTCGAGAGTCTGCTAGGCCGAGCGATGAACGAGGGACTCGTACCGCCGTTCGACCTCGCCAAGCTCCGTTAAACGAAGAACACCGCCCCCTGTTTCGTCGAATGCGACGGTAGGGTAGGCGGTGTTGTATATTACATGACCATATCCAGCAATATCCCCGTCATGGACAGGCGCAAGCCCGCATGCAGTCTGGGCGGATACCCCGGTTTCAGTTTCGTGTCGAAAAGTTTATCGTTCAACAGCTGGCTAACCGGAACGCCGATATATCGATTGGTCGCTTCCTTCAACGCGGCAGGCAGCCCGCGGCCGTCGCTCAGCGCTTCCAGCGCCTGAGCTTCGTTGCCCCCGAACCGCTCGCGAAACGCATCTTCGTCCAGCTCCAGGCTTCCGTCTTCCGCGAGGCGAACGCCGAGTCGATCGTATTCGCTCGCCTCGACTTGCAGCTCTATACCGCCCGGAACATTCGGACTCAAGAACGTGCCCGCGTCCTTCATTTGCTCGCGAAGGTTGTTATAGGACAATACGATCTTGCGCACGTAATCGATCGCGGATTCGTCCTCGGAATCGTCTTCCGACGCTGCCCGATTAGCATCCTGCATGGCGAATAGCACATTGACGATGCCGATCGCCGCCGATCTGGCTCTGCGGTCGAAGATTTTCGAGGGGACTCCTCTTCTTGCGCCGGGGCGATAACGGGTTTCCGCCCATTGGTCGAACGGAAATTGGGCGTATGTCGGCATAACCCGAGATGCACGAACAACGCGTTCGGTAGACGGAACCATAGGATCGCCCCTTTGCATTGGATTATTTTAACTATAACACGCCTTGGCGGATTTCCGCGACCCTTGCCCCGTTACTGTACCAGAGACACCTCCGGCAATATAAGCAAATATTGAATCGCCGCCAACTCCTGCTTCGTCAGAACCCTCTCCGAATGATAATCCGCCAAGCCGCCTTGCTTGGCGACTTCCGGTCCATGCAGCTCTAGATCGATGACTTGCTGTACCGCGGACTCCGCCCATTCGGACGTTCCGGGCGCAAGCACGGTGTTGCTCGGTTGAGGCGGGATGCCCGATACGACGAGCAATCTCGAGAGGATGACGGCTGCTTCCTCGCGCTTGATCGGAACGTCCGGACGGAACATCTGTCGGCCGGTCCCGTGAACCAGTCCGAGTTCCGCCGCCGTTTGAATTTCCGCGCGATACGGGGATTCCCCGATATCCTGGAATGCTGGCGCGTTGTTCGAGCCCGGGATTCCGAATTGCTTCATCAGCGCATGAATGAACTGCCCTCTCGTAACCGTCTCCTCTACGCCGAATGCTCCGGATTCGTTAGCCTCCACGATGCCTAGATCGTGCAGGACGTTAATGTATTTTGCATAAGAATGGCCTGCAGGAACGTCGGCGAACGGCTTCGCGCTCGCCACCTTCGAGGCATAGCTGCCCGGATTCGCGTAATTATACTTCATGTACTGTACGCGTCCTTCGCGGTCCAATTGGAACGCCATCGGCATGCCGTCCTCGTCGACGAACAGCGAATCGTCCACTTGCTTCAGCTCTCGACGAATGCCGGCCGAGTTGCCTGCCGAGAGCGTACCGTCGCCGACTACTCGCACGCTGTTAACCGCACCGACCCTCAGATCTTGGTAATGCCCTTCGAATTTGGCCAGCTCAGCGGCGGATTGTTCCTTGAACCCGGCGTCGCCCAGCTTCGACTGTCCGGGGAAGAAGCGGTCCATGAATTCGCTGAACAGCTCAATGGAAAGCGGCGAATTCGCGTTATAAGATACGAATACGCCCGTGCGGCGATCCGGCAGCATCCACAACAGCGATTCGAAACCGGTGATGCTGCCGCCTTTCATGATGACGTTATGCCCGTTGGCGTCCACGAACGGCCCCTCGAAGCCGTAAGTCGAGTCGAGTACGTCGGGATGGATCGCTTGATGGTAAGAGGACATCGCTTGGATTGATTCAGGCGATAAGATCCGCTTGCCGTCGGCGGTCGTCCCGCCTCCTAAGTAAGCAAGCATGAATTTGCTCATATCCTCGGCGGTCGTAAGCATGCTGCCCTCCGGTATCACGTCGGGGGATAGCCGGTAGACGGGTACCGCCGCGCCGGTCGGGTCATAGACCGTCGGCGTCTCGGCAAGCAGTCGATCCTCTTGCAAGAAGCTGCTGGAATCCATGCCGAGCGGTCCGAAAATATGTTGCCGCATATAGTCGTTGAAGCTTTGTCCGCTCGCCTGCTGAACGATATAGCCCGCAAGCCCGTAGGCGAAGTTGTCGTACATATAGGAAGTGCCCGGTTCTCTTGCGACGGGCGGAAAGTTCGCGACGATCGCTTCTTTGAGCGCGACCGGTTGTTGCGCCGGATCGAAGAGGATATTGGCAGCCGTCGGATCCCTGACCTCAAAGCCCGTCGTATGGGTGAGCAGCATGGCGACGGTGACCGGTTGAGCGAACGGATTGTCAACCTTGTAACCGTCCAAATACTTCTCGATATTGTCTTCTAACGAGACCTTGCCTTGCTCGACTAACTGCATAAGAGCAGCCGCCGTGAATACTTTCGACACGGAACCGACTCGGAACGTCGTTCTCGTCGGATCGACGGCTTGCTTCGTTTCGCGGTTCGTCACGCCATAGCCTCGGGCAACGACGACTTGTCCGTCCTTCACGACGGCTACGGCCGCGGCCCCGGCTTGCGCGATCGCTTCCGGCCTCGAGAAAAATTCGTCCATAAAGCCGAGCGCCTCCCGGGCGTCCGTCTCGACGGCCGCCGAGACTGGCTTGGCGAGCGCCAAGCTCCATAGCGGCGTGCTCAGCGCGATGGACAACGCTAGCAAATAAGCCGTCGTTCGTTTCTTTGCCATGATTCGTAACCTCCGCATCCTTCTTCTCGTCTCTCGCTTGCACGTTGATTGTAACAAAGGATACCCATCCAAATAATGGACCTAAGTCCAGTCTATAGACGAACGAAAGTAGGATTGCTTCGACGGCAAAGGCGTTCACCCGGTCACCGTTGATGTTCGTTGCTCTCGGTTTTAGCAACATGCGATCCCGCTCAAGGAGGCCTCGAAGCTCCAGGCCGTAGATTTGCGCGGGTTGCCGTTGCACGAACCGGCCTCTGGCGGACGTCCGCTTAGCCCGCATGAATCCGAGTCGGCCGTTTCGTCTTTCGTCGGCGCGCCGCCCGGATCGCCCGTCCCATCGCGAGGCCAGCCTGTCCGCCGCCGATAATGAGAACTTCCTTCCGAATCATCGGGTTCACCTTCCTCTAATCGTTTAGTCCCTTCATAATAGGACGAAAATAACGCTCGGACGCAAAAATCTTGCGCGCCCGCGCAAATTTTGGCATCAGGAAGATATTGCGGCGGCTTTTGAAGCATAATGTAGAAAGCCGTTCGGGAACCGTGGAGTGCACGCTATGAATGATCTATAAATTAGATCGTTATCATGTTTAATCATCATTTTTATATCTGACTCGAAAGCGTTAGAATAAATCTGAAGAGCAGCGCCGATTGCGGCGCAATACTAGGTAATCCAACATGAACATAGAGGGATGCGGAATGTCAGAATTCAAAGCAAACTCGCAAGGACAATGGCAGCAATTTTATGGTCCCAATCTCGGTTATATCCAAGAGCAATACGAAATTTATTCGAACGATCCCGAAGCGGTAAGCAAAGCCTATCGCGACTTGTTCGCGGCTTTGGGCGCCCCGCCGCGCTCCGAGGCGCTGGAAGCGGCGGCGGAAGCACGCGTATCATCCGGGACGCTGGATACGGGTTCGCTCAAGAAAGCGATTGCCGCCGGACAGCTGGCCTGGAACATCCGCGCGTTCGGACATTTAGCGGCGGACATCGATCCGCTTGAGCTTAATATGAAAGCTAGCGCGAATATGATCGAACCTTCGACTTACGGGTTAACGGAAGCCGATCTTCGCGGCCTGCCTCCGGAGTGCGTATGGGAAGACGCTCCGTATGCGCTGGCGAACAGCTGGGAAGCGTACCGCAAGCTGCTTGAAGCTTATACCGGACCGATCGCGTTCGAATTCGGCCACGTGCATAACGAAGAAGAGATCAAATGGCTGAAGAAGCAAGCGGAATCGAAGATTCCTTCCAAGAAGCTTCTCGCGTCCGAGAAGGAAGCTTTGCTTAGAAAGCTGCTGGAAGCCGAGCAATTCGAAGATTTCCTGCAACGCACGTTCGTCGGACAGAAGCGATTCTCCGTCGAAGGCAACGAAGCGCTCATCCCGCTGTTAGACGAAATCGTTCACGAGCTCATTAACGACGGCGCGCGCAACATCGTCATGGGGATGGCGCACCGCGGCCGCTTGAACGTGCTTGCTCACGTATTAGGCAAGCCGTACGGCAATATTTTCTCCGAGTTCCATCATTCGCCGAACAAGAACCTGATCCCGTCCGAAGGCTCGATCGGCATCAATTACGGCTGGACGGGCGACGTCAAATATCACTTAGGCGCGAATCGTTCGATTCAAACCGGCGAAACGGCGGAAACCCGCCTTACGATGGCGAACAACCCGAGCCACTTGGAATACGTGAACCCGGTCGTTGCCGGCTTTGCCCGCGCCGCTCAGGACGATCGCTCCGAGCCGGGCTTCCCGACGCAGAACTTCGATTCTGCCGCGTCCATCATCATGCACGGCGACGCCGCGTTCTCCGGCGAAGGCATCGTCGCGGAGACGCTCAACTTCAATAACCTTCGCGGTTATTCTAACGGCGGCACGGTCCACATTATCGTCAACAACCGGATCGGCTTCACGACGGAAAGCTTCGATTCCCGCTCGACGCATTACTCGAGCGACGTGGCCAAAGGCTACGAAATTCCGATCATTCACGTCAACGCCGACGAACCGGAAGCGGTCATCGCGGCTGCGCGTATGGCAAGCACATACCGCACGCTTTTCAAAAAAGACTTCGTCATCGACCTCATCGGCTACCGCCGCTATGGCCATAACGAGACGGATGATCCGGAAACGACGCAGCCGCTTATTTATAAGAAAGTTAAAGCACACTCGCCGGTTGCCAAGCTTTACGCGGACAAACTCGTTCGCGAAGGCACGCTGACCGCGGAAGCCGCGGAAGCGATCAAACAAGACGTGCTTCGCAAGCTCAAAGCCGCTTACGATCAAGTGAAGAGCCAAGAGCATAAAGATCCCGTCCATCAGACGCAACCGGACGCGAACGCGTTGGCAAGCAAGCCGGTAACGGCCGTTAAAGCCGATACGCTTCGCAAAATCAACAAGGGATTGCTTTCCTTCCCTGAAAGCTTCACCGTCTATCCGAAGCTGCAGCGTATACTCGAGCGTCGCTCAGACGCGCTTAACGACGGGGAGAAAGTCGACTGGGGCCACGCGGAGACGCTGGCGTTCGCCTCGATTCTCGCCGACGGCACGCCGATCCGACTGAGCGGCCAAGACGTGGAGCGAGCGACGTTCGCGCACCGCAACCTTGTCCTGCACGACCCGGTTACGGGCGAAGTGTTCTGCCCGCTGCACGAGCTGCCGGAATCGAAAGCTTCGTTCGCCATCCACAACAGTCCGTTGTCGGAAGCCGGCGTACTCGGTTTCGAATACGGGTACAACGTGTACGCGCCGGAAACGATGACGATCTGGGAAGCGCAATACGGCGACTTCGTTAACGTCGCCCAAGTGCTGATCGACCAATTCATCTCCGCCGGACGTTCGAAGTGGCAGCAGCGCTCCGGCCTGGTCATGCTCCTTCCGCACGGCTACGAAGGCCAAGGGCCCGAGCATTCCAGCGCGCGTATGGAACGGTTCCTGCAGCTTTGCGGAGAAGAGAACTGGACGGTCGCATACTTGTCCAGCGCGGCGCAGTACTTCCACCTGCTCCGCCACCAAGCGGCGATCTTGAATACCGAAGCGGCTCGCCCGCTCGTCGTCATGGCGCCGAAGAGCTTGATCCGCAACCCGCACGTCGCTTCGCCGGCGTCGGCGCTGAGCGAAGGTTCGTTCCAGCCCGTTCTCGAGCAACCGGGCCTCGGCCAACATACGAAGCGCGTTCAACGGCTCGTTCTGTGCACGGGTAAAGTCGCGATCGACCTGGCCGACGAGCTTACGAAAAACACCGATGCGGACCGCGATTGGTTGCACGTCGTTCGCGTCGAGCAGCTGTATCCGTTCCCGAAGGCGGAGCTTCAAGCGATCATCGACCGCTATCCGGAGCTGAACGAGATCGTCTGGGCTCAGGAAGAGCCGAAAAATATGGGCGCATGGTTCTACATGGAGCCGCGCATTCGCGAGATCGCTCCGGCGGAAGCGACGGTCAGCTATATCGGACGGCCGGAACGCTCCAGCCCGGCAAGCGGCTTCCAGCAAGTACACGTCCTCGAACAGCAATATATCGTCACGCAAGCGCTCGTCCAAAAAAAGAAAAGCGTTGTTAAATCCGGGAGGTAACTTCGAATGCATGACATTATCGTTCCAGCAATGGGTGAATCCATCACGGAAGGCACGATCTCCAAATGGATCGTTCAAGTAGGAGACGCCGTTAAACAAGGTGACTTGCTGCTAGAGCTGGAGACCGACAAAGTAAACTTGGAAATCAGCGCCGAACAGGATGGCGTCGTTACCGCTATTCTGGCTAAAGAAGGCGATACCGTTAAAATCGGCGAAACCGTCGGCACGATCGGAGCCGCTGGCGCGGCTCCGGCAGTTGCTCCGGCAGCGCCGCCTGCAGCGGTTGCCCCTCCGGCGGCAGCCGCTGCGCCTGCTCCTTCGGCTGCACCGGCGCCCGCTGCGTCGGCTGGCCAGACGCTCGCTTCGCCGGCCGCACGCAAGCTTGCCCGCGAGCAAGGCATCGACCTGAGCAGCGTACCGGCGCGCGATCCGATCGGCCGCATCACTCCTGCCGACGTGAAATCCGCAGGCAACGCGCCTGCTCCGGCAGCGCAAGCTGCGCCTAGCCCGGCGTCGGACAAGACCGCGACGGCCAACTACGCGAAACCGGAAGAGCGCCGCAAGATGTCCCGCCGCCGCATGACGATCGCGAAGCGTCTCGTCGAAGCGCAGCAGACGGCCGCGATGCTGACGACGTTCAACGAAGTCGACATGTCCGCCATCATGGAAATCCGCAAACGCCGCAAAGACTCGTTCAAAGAAAAGCACGACGTCGGCCTCGGTTTCATGTCCTTCTTCACGAAAGCGGTCGTCGGCGCCCTTAAGGCGTTCCCTCTGCTTAACGCGGAAATTAGCGGCGACGATATCATCGTCAAGAAGTACTACGACATCGGCATCGCCGTATCGGCCAAAGAAGGCTTGGTCGTACCGGTCGTTCGCGAGGCCGACCGCCTAGGCTTCGCTGAAATCGAGCGCACTATCGTGAACCTCGCGACCAAAGCGCGCAGCAACACGCTCGAACTGTCCGAGCTTCAAGGAGGCACGTTCACGATCACGAACGGCGGCACGTTCGGCTCGCTGCTCTCGACGCCGATCCTGAACGCTCCGCAAGTCGGCATTCTCGGCATGCACAAGATCCAGCTTCGTCCGGTCGCGATCGACGCGGAGCGGATGGAGAACCGCCCGATGATGTACATCGCCCTCTCCTACGACCACCGTATCGTCGACGGCGCCGAAGCCGTGCAATTCCTCGTCAAAGTCAAGGAAATGCTCGAAGATCCGGAAACGCTGCTTCTTGAAGGCTAATTTGTTCCTTACGCGCCGCTGTAACGGTATAAGATACCGCTGCAGCGGCGCTTTTTCGTGTTTCCTCGGGGATAAATCCCCCATTTCCCGCGTCCCCCCCACCTAGAGGTCACATCGACCTCTAATTCCCCGATTTCGCACAAACCACTCACCTAGAGGTCAAATCGCCCTCTAAATCCCCGATTTCCCGCAAACCATCCACCTAGAGGTCAAATCGACCCCTAAATCCCCGTTTTCCTGCAAACCATCCACCTAGAGGTCAAATCGCCCTCTAAATCCCCCATTTCCCGCAAACCATCCACCTAGAGGTCAAATCGCCCTCTAAATCCCCCATTTCCCGCAAACCATCCACCTAGAGGTCAAATCGACCCCTAAATCCCCGATTTCCCGCAAACCATCCACCTAGAGGTCACATCGACCTCTAAATCCCCGATTTCCCGCAAACCATCCACCTAGAGGTCACATCGACCTCTAAATCCCCGATTTCCCGCAAACCATCCAACTAGAGGTCAAATCGCCCTCTAAATCCCCGTTTTCCCGCGAATCCCCCACATAGAGGTCAAATCGCCCTCTAAATCCCCGATTTCCCGCAAACCATCCACCTAGAGGTCAAATCGACCCCTAAATCCCCGATTTCCCGCAAACCATCCACATAGAGGTCAAATCGCCCTCTAAATCCCCGTTTTCCCGCGAATCCCCCACCTAGAGGTCAAATCGACCCCTAAATCCCTGATTTCCCGCAAACCATCCACCTAGAGGTCAAATCGACCCCTAAATCCCCGATTTCCCGCGTTTCCCCCACCTAGAGGTCAAATCGCCCTCTAAATCCCCGTTTTCCCGCAAACCATCCACATAGAGGTCAAATCGCCCTCTAAATCCCCCATTTCCCGCAAACCATCCACCTAGAGGTCACATCGACCTCTAAATCCCCGATTTCCCGCAAACCATCCACCTAGAGGTCAAATCGCCCTCTAAATCCCCGATTTCCCGCAAACCATCCACCTAGAGGTCAAATCGACCCCTAAATCCCCGATTTCCCGCAAACCATCCACATAGAGGTCAAATCGACCTCTAAATCCCCGATTTCTCGCAAACCATCCACCTAGAGGTCAAATCGACCCCTAAATCCCCGATTTCCCGCGTTTCCCCCACCTAGAGGTCAAATCGCCCTCTAAATCCCCGATTTCCCGCAAACCATCCACCTAGAGGTCAAATCGACCCCTAAATCCCCGATTTCCCGCAAACCATCCACATAGAGGTCAAATCACCCTCTATCAAAAAACCTGTTCCCAACACGAGCGCATCAAGCGCTCAGCGGGAACAGGTTTGTATTAAACAAATATCGATTATTGCTGATCAGGCCGTCCGCTTTCTTCTTCACGCCCGGCGCGGCCGGCACGCAGCCTAAGAAGTTCCTCCTCCGTATAAGCATTTTGGATGATTCGGCTGCGGAACGACCGATTTCACTTGTTCGCACAATCGATCGATCTCATCTTCCTTGATCGCCCAACTCGTTCGGCCCAGCAAGCTCCGCGCGTCACTCATCCGCCTACACGCCCGTTCTCTTCTTCTGATTGTTCGGTTTCTTCTTAATCTGGCTTTTCATCGCCTTTACGCCGGTCGAATAATGGTCTTGACGGCTTTTCCCCTGCTGCTGCGCTTGTTTCTTCTGTTCCAACATTCGTTTCATGGCGTCTCCGAGGCTGACTTTTTTCGGTTCGTCGTTCATTCGAGGTTCACCCTTCGTCAATGATGTGTTCAGTATACCATAGCGGAACTTTCCGTACATGCAGGAGGAATTTATGCCCAATTTAGCGAAGTAATAGGTTCACCAAAATTCAACAAGGCGGGCGAGAGTTCGACATGAAAAAAGGTATCCTCGCGCTCATCTGCTGTCTCCTGATGACGGCGTGCGGCGACAATCCAAGAAGTTCGAAAGTTAAACCGGCGTACAAGCCTACCTTGAACGTGAAGCTGGACCTGGACGGCAATAAATTGAAAGTGACCGTCGATACCGACATGCACATATCGCCAGAGCACTACGGCATGCAGCGCAAAGAAGGCGAAGGCCACATCCATATGTACCTGGACGACCAAGCCAGGATCGGAGTGAAAGAGAATATATACGAGTTTCCTCCTCTTGCGCCCGGTCGCCATACGATTAAAGTCAGCTTGCACAATAACGACCATACGCCTTACGACGTTACGGTTAAGAAGGAATTCGATATCCAATGACGACAGCTACCCAGAAGCCTGCGCCCCAACATCGCCGACTTAGCCTGCAGACCAAGCTGCTTATGCTCGTTACGGTCGTTACCGTCGCCATGATGTCCGTCATCGTATGGTTCGACACCTACAGCCTCCGCAAATCAGTCGAAGAGACGTACGTGAGCCAGCTCGACGGAATGACGACCGCCATCAACGGCAGGTACGAGGAATCTCACTCTATCCAGGACGTACAGCAAATTTTCGACTATATCCAGTATAAAAATCAGGATGTGCTGCAGCTCACGCTGTTCGGCGAGAACGAAATCCAAGCATCGACGGACCGCAGCCGCGTCGGCGAGCCTTCTCCTCCGAACCTGCTCAGTCTGCTGGAGAACGATCGTACGCTCGTCGAGCATCTCGACGACGAAGACGGCATTCCGAAGGACCGGCTGACCGCTCCGCTCAAGGAAGACGGAGTCACGATCGGCGCAATCGAGCTGCTCATCGACACTTCCGACAGCAATGCGTTAATCCGCACGCGCGTACAGATCATTATCGTCGTCGGATTAGCGATCACCGTTCTGTTGTTGCTGTCGCTGTCTTACATCATCCGCAAGCTGCTGCTTCGTCCGCTTCTGAAGCTTAGGACAGCCGCCGTATCCGTTAAACAAGGCTTGCCCTACAAGGACATCTCGCTCAACTCCAGCCATGAGATCAACGAGGTCGCTTCCGCGTTCAACGAGATGGTCATCAACCTCGAAGGACGATATACCGAACTGAAGAAAGCGATGGATATCGTGCAGCATACGCAGAAGCAATTGGTCGAATCGGAGAAAATGGTCGCCTTGGGCAATCTCGTCGCCGGCGTATCGCACGAGATCAATACGCCGATCGGAATCGGCGTGACCGCCGTCTCGTTCATGGATGAGAAATCGAAGGAGTTCCAAGCCATATACGCGAGCGGGAAGATGAAGCGATCGGATCTTGACGAGTACTTGCACGTGATTCAAGACACGACCGGAATGATTCAGACGAATCTGTTCCGCGCTTCGGAGCTCATTCGCAGCTTTAAGCAGGTCGCGGTCGACAGCAGCGCGCAAGCGAAGCGGCGATTCAAGCTGAAAACCTACATCCAAGAAGTGCTCGTCAGCCTGCAACCGAATTTGAAGAAGACGAAACATCTCGTCGAGGTTCACGGATCGGATCAGATCGAACTGAACACGGACCCCGGCACGATCTCTCAGCTGTTGACCAATTTCATCATGAACTCTCTGATCCATGCCTTCGCCGATAAAGACGAGGGCAAGATCGAGATCCACGTGCTCGAGTACAACGGCAAGGTCACGATGCGGTATTCCGACAACGGCAAAGGAATGCCCCCCGAGGTCGCCGCGCAAATATTCGAACCGTTCTTCACGACGAATCGCAGCGGCGGCGGTACGGGGCTCGGCATGCATATCGTCTATAATCTCGTCGTCCAGTCGCTCGGCGGCACGATTACGTGCGAAAGCGAGCTCGGACAAGGCACCGCGTTCACCATAGAAATACCGAATTCTTGAGGAGGCATCATTCATGACGACGAATCACGCAGACGATTTCCTCGTTTTCGCGGAAGAAGATCACGCGGAATCGCCGAACGGCGAATCAGGCGGCAACGATCTATGGAAAGTCATTATCGTCGATGACGAAATAGAAGTTCATCAGCTTACTCGCATGGTACTCGGCGATTTCGCGTTCGACGGCAAACGGCTGCAGTTTATCAGCGCTTATTCCGAGACGGAGGCGCGCTCGCTCATCGAGGAGCATGCGGACGCCGCGGTCATCTTGCTCGACGTCGTGATGGACGAGGACGATACCGGTTTGAAGCTCGTCAAATACATACGCGAAGACCTCGGCAGAACCTCGGTTCGCATTATTCTGCGCACCGGACAGCCCGGTCAAGCCCCGGAACGAGTCGTGATCGCGAATTACGATATTAACGATTATAAGGAAAAAACCGAGTTAACCTCGCAGAAGCTGTTCACGACGATGATGGCGGCGCTTCGTTCTTTTCGGGATATTATGGTCATCGAGAACAATAAAGTCGGCTTGGAGAAAATCATTAACTCCTCCGCCGACCTGTTCGAGCTCAAATCGATGCGCAAGTTCGCTTCCGGCGTCCTGACGCAGCTGACTTCGATTCTGAACCTGAACAAGAACGCGCTCCATTGCAACAGCTTCGCCGCCGCGAAAGGCGGGCAGGAGGAAATTTATATTCTGGCGGCATCCGGGGACTACTCCTTCAAAGATAACGAGAAAATCGAGAACGTCGTTCCTCCGCACGTCTACCATTGTATCGAGCAGACGTTCAGGAGCAAGACCAGCGAGTTTCAGGACTCTTACTTCACTTGTTATTTCCGCAGCAAGTCCGGTAAGGAAAACGTCATTTATTTCGAAGGGTCCCAAGACTTGAACGAATGGAACCGCTACTTAATCGGGATTTACTGCGCCAACGTATCGATCGCGTTCGAGAACATTTATTTGAACGAGGAAGTCGAGAACACGCAGAAGGAAATTATATTTACCCTAGGGGAGATTGCGGAGACGCGCTCCAAGGAAACCGGCCATCACGTTAAGCGCGTGGCCGAATATACGAAGCTGCTGGCGCTCAAATACGGCATTCCCGAGGATGAAGCGGAGATGGTCAAGCTTGCGTCGTCGATGCACGACGTCGGCAAAGTTGCCGTTCCGGACGCGATCCTGAACAAACCCGGCAAGCTGACGCCCGCCGAGTTCGACGTCATCAAGAACCATGCCAATTACGGTTACGCCATGCTTAACCACTCGCAGCGCGAGATCATCCAGACCGCCGCGATCATCGCTTACCAGCACCACGAGAAGTTCGACGGCACAGGCTATCCGAACGGGCTCGCCGGCGATGACATTCATATTTACGGGCGGATCGTCGCTTTGGCGGACGTGTTCGACGCGCTCGGCAGCGACAGAGTGTACAAGAAAGCATGGCCGCTGGACGAAATCTTGGCTTACTTCAAGGAACAAAGCGGACGTCATTTCGATCCGGCTCTCGTGAACATTTTCTTGAACAACTTGGATAGCATGCTGGCGATCAGAGATCAATACGCGGATTAACGCTGCGGACTTGAGGCAACACCCGGCTTTCGCGAGAATGAGTCGAATTGGGCGACTAACGACATGAACACCGGTAGCGCGCGGACTTGAAGTCCTTGCACCACCGGCGTTCTTTATCTTATAGGTTCGAATATTCCGAACACCCTCTTGCCGATCCTGGCCGACTGAAGCCGCTTGAACTTGTCGTGCTTCAGCTTCCGGCTCTTGTCCGCGATAATCGCAAGCACGGAACGGGAGGGCTCCATCCTCTCGTAGGCGAGCTCGAACAAGTCGTTCACCGGGTCAGCGCTGTCCCCGGTCCAACTGGCGATGTCGCCGTACGGAAGATCGGTGATGACAAGATTCAAGTCCCTGCACAGCTCCTGCACTTGTCCGGGCCTCGTAATGTCGGCGGCGAACGTCTCGACGCTCTCGATGCTGGAGCCGGCGAGAAGGCCGCCTAACCTGTCGGCGCTAGCAACCGCATCCCGATGGGAGAGCTTGCCGTACAACTCGATCAGCTTGTTCAGCTCGGCTCGCCGCCCGCCGAGCCCTTCCGACGTTAGCAGCGATAGGTTCTTGCCCGCGATGCCCAACACGTCCGGGTTGCTGTCCGAGGCATAAATGCGATTCATTCTGCCGCCGTGAAGCAAGCCGATCACCGTCAGCAGATAAGCTCCTCCGCAGCAAGGGTCGTATACCGAATACGGTCCGCTCGCCCCCCTGCTCTCGAGAACCCCGATACAAAGTTGCGCGATTTCGCTCGCCAGCCTCACGGGGAACGCCGTCGTTCCCCGCGCGTTATACAGCACTCGACCGCTCGCGAAATCTTCGTAGTTACGGTCGGCCGTCTCGAAGAGGTACTCCATTACACCATCACTTTGCAAATATCGTTCGTGAATGCGACCGGATCTTCGATCGGCAATCCTTCGATCAGCAGCGCTTGATGATAGAGCAACGTCGTGTACAGCTCAAGCTTCGTCTTATCGTTCTCGTACGCGTCCTTCAGCGACTGGAACACCGGATGGTTCACGTTGATCTCCAGCACTTTGTCCGCTTTGACGTCGCCGGCGTTCGGCATTTGTTTCAGCACCTTCTCCATCTCGATCGTCAGCTCGCCTTCCGTGGAGAAGCAGACCGGATGGGATTTCAGGCGCTTCGAAGCACGGACGTTCTTCACCTTATCCGACAGCTGCGACTTCATCGCTTCGAACAGGTCATTGTTCTCCGCCCCTTCGTCCTTGGCGTCCTTCTCGTCCGCTTCGATGCCGAGATCTCCGCTGGATACGGATTTGAATTCCTTCTCCTTGTACTTGCCGATCATCTTGATCGCGAATTCGTCGATATCGTCGGTGAAGTACAAAATTTCGTAGCCTTTGTCCGCGACGAGCTCCGTCTGCGGCAGCTTCTCGATTCGTTCGATCGATTCTCCCGACGCGTAATAGATATACTTCTGGTCTTCCGGCATGCTGGCGATATATTCGTCGAGCGTGACTTGCTTCTTCTCCTTGGACGAATAGAACAGGAGCAGATCCTGAAGCGTCTCCTTGTTCATGCCGTAGTCGCTGTAGACGCCGAACTTCAGCTGTCTGCCGAACGCCTTGTAGAACTCCTCGTACTTGTCCCGTTCGTCCTTCAGCAAGCTTTGAAACTGGCTCTTGATCTTGCTTTGGATGTTCTTCGCGATCAGCTTCAGCTGGCGGTCGTGTTGCAGCATCTCGCGGGAAATGTTCAACGACAGATCCTCGGAGTCGACGAGACCTTTCACGAAGCTGAAGTAGTCCGGCAGCAGATCCGCGCATTTGTTCATGATCAGAACGCCGCTGGAATACAGCTCGAGGCCTTTCTCGTATTCCTTCGTATAGTAGTCGAACGGCATGCTGCCCGGAATGTACAGTATCGCGTTATAGCGGACCGCCCCGTCGACGCTGATATGGATATGCTTGATCGGCGTATCGAAGCCGTAATGCTTCTCATTGTAGAAATTGTTGTAGTCCTCGGTCGTCAGCTCGCTCTTGTTCTTCTTCCAGATCGGAACGAGGCTGTTGATCGTCTGCTCTTCTTCGTATTGCTCGTATTCGTCCTCCGTCCCTTCCTTCTTGCGGCTGCGGGACACGTCCATCTTGATCGGATAACGTATGAAGTCGGAGTACTTCTTGATGATCGAACGAAGGCGATATTCCTCGAGGAACTCGTCGTAGCTGTCGTCTTCCGTGTTCGCTTTGATTTTCAGAATAATTTCCGTGCCGACTTCGGCTTTCTCTGCCGACTCGATCGAGTAGCCGTCGGCTCCTTCGGACTCCCACTTGAATGCTCCGTCGCCGTCAAGCGGGCGGCTGATGACCGTCACGCGGTCGGCGACCATGAAAGCGGAGTAGAAACCGACGCCGAATTGACCGATGATGTCATGGCCGTCTTTCGACTCGTTCTCGTTCTTGAAGGCGAGGGAGCCGCTCTTGGCGATGATGCCGAGATTGTTCTCGAGTTCCTCGCGGGTCATGCCGATGCCGGTATCGCGGATCGTAAGCGTTCTGTTATCTTTGTCCGCTATTACTTTTATGTAGTAATTGTCTTTGTCGAATACGATGGAGTCGTCGGTTAGCGCGCGGTAATAAATTTTATCGATGGCGTCGCTGGCATTCGAAATAAGCTCTCTTAAGAAAATCTCCCGCTGCGTGTAGATCGAGTTGATCATCATCTCGAGCAGACGCTTGGATTCGGCTTTGAACTGTTGCTTGGACATTGCGATTACCCCTTTGCGACATAGATTAGCACTCTTGCCACCAGAGTGCCAACACTTACTTTTTATCATTATCCCCGTTCGCCTGTCAAGGTGCGCAAAAAAACGGCATCGCTGCCGTTAACGCGATAAGACTTGGCGAACCGAGAACATTCCGGTTTACCCCGCCTGTCGCAGCCTGCCGCGGAGAATAACCGCGAGTCCCAGCATGACGACAGGCAGCCCGAAGGCGATCGGAACCGCGATGTACGGCCATACCTTCTCAAGATACTGCATGGCTCTGAAGTGATCGCCGACGATCCGATAGCTGAAGCCGCCGATGAGCAGGCATGCCGGGACGATCATCCATCTGTTGCTTCGCATTCCGAACAGCTTCGACATCGAAACCGACGTTCCATAGATGCAGATCATAATCTCGAACAGTACGGGGATGGAGTATAAAGCGATCATAATCATCTCGTAACGTTGCATGAAGTCGCCGATATGCGCGTTCCTAGCCAACTTCATGCAGGAGACCGTGTATCGGGACGTTACCTCCGCGGACAGAACGGCCCCCTCCAATAACGCCCAGATTAGCGTCACCATCCCCGTTGCCGCCAAGCCGGTCATGCCGACCTTTCCGCCATGCTTATCGGCGTTGTTGACGAACGGCATGACGATCGCGGCCATCATGATCGCCATCGCGCAATCCGCGTCATAGTGCAGACTCGCTTCCGCCGCCGAGGGGAATCCTTGTTCAAGCACGGGAAGCAAGTTGCGAATATCGAACTCTTGGGTCGACCCGATAATGATAAGCACGTTCAGCAGGAAAATAAACAGCATGCCAAGGAGCGCCAACCGCGCGACGACCTCTAATCCGTAGAAACAGCCCAGCGCGCCGACGAGCAGCGAGGAGACGAGGAACAGCGACAGCGGCGCCTCCGGCAGAAAGTAATCCTGCAGATGATAGACGAAAGTAATCATAATCGGGCCGCTGGAGGCGATGAAGAACGTTAGCACGACCAAAGCAACGATCTTCCCGAGCCAATTGCCCAGCAAGGCCTCGCCTATCGCGAGGAAATTCATGCCCGGCGCGCGCTTCATGACCAGATATGCGACGTACATGAACAGCATGCCTTGAAGCGTACCGAGCAACGTCGCAAGCCACATATCTTGGCCGGCGATTCGCGCCAGCGTCCCTTGCGTAACGCCGATCGATTTGACGAAGATCATGTTGACGATCATGGAGATGAACATCCCGTTGCTAATCCGGAGTTTCGTCATTGGCTACTTTCCTCCGATTTCAGTACGACGCTCTTCACGTTCGCTTTCACCGCGACATCGACCCGGGCTTCGGAGAATGCGGAGCTCCAACGGTCTCCGATCTTGCGCCATTCCGCCGGGAACTTGTTGCGGAAGACGTCCGCCAGCTTCAAGACGTCGGAATGGTATTCCCGCTGCGCTTTGCGCAGGAGCGCCTCGATTTCGCCTTTCAGCCGTTCCTCCAATGCCCGTTCGATGTCGGGTCGGATCTTGGCGATATTCGTCCCGCATCCCGACTCCACGACGTCCGCTTTCGCGCGGAGCTCGATTCGAAACTCCGGCCGCTCATTCCGATAGGACGGCTTGACCTTGAGTCTGGCGTCGCGGAATTCCAAGGACAGCTTGTTGCCGCTGTTCGGACAGCCGACGACCTCGATGCCGCTTTCCAGCCGTTCCGTAAAAAACAGCAGCCCGCGCGTCTCCTCCGGCGAAAGCCAGCCGACCATCCTTCCTTCTTTGAAAACAGCCGCCCCCGCCAATTCCACCTGCTTGAGCGAACCGTGCTCCTGCGGCTTCTTGTTCGAAATTCCTCTCGACACGAGCGTTAATCTAGCGAGTATCGGTTCGGAAGAGCGGCTTAAGTAGGCCTCTTCCAGATTCATCATATCGCTTGACGGCGCCTGGCCGACGATCTCGTTGTCCTGGAACAAATTATCTACCGCCTGGCCCGGCACGACTTCAAGTCCCGTAATCGTCGAGATGACCTCGGCCGGAGAGTCGGACGTCACGGCTACCCGCGTGTTCATTCGCAATTCGTGGTTGCGGGTGAAGAAATCGACCATGTCCTCTATGCCGTTCCTGGCGTAATCCTCTTGCATGACGATGAGGAAGTTGTGTGCCCAGTACACTCGGCGGGAGACGAATCGCCCAAGGTTGCGAATCGCGTCGAATATCGTCTGTCCCTCGGCTAACGCGGAATAGATCGGTTGTCCGGTTCCGCCCGAAGGAGCTCCGGTCTGCCCTCTCGCATCCGACGGGCGAATAATTTGCGCCGAGAGTCTAATCGTGCCGGGTTTCTGTCCGTTCTCGATGCCGACCGCCGTCACGATCGCCAGCTCGTTGATTTGTCGTTGGCCGACGCAAGAGACGCACGTCATTAACGCGGCCAGCGACGAGAACAAGATTAGGATCTTCCTGGTCATGATTTCCCTTTCCCCGGCCGCGGCATCTGCCGATCTCCTTCGCGTTGCGTATCTTGGGCGAATTGCGGCCTTTTATCCATCATCCATATCGGCAGCCTGAACACCATGTCGCGTTGTTCGGAGTGACGGTACGGGCTTGCCGGCGCCAAGTACGGTTCGCCGAACGAACGGATCGAGAGCGCGTGCAGCAAAAGCGCGAAGAACATCGTCGCGAATCCCAGCAGGCCGAAGAGACCGGAAGCGATCAAGATCGGGAACCGGAACAGCCGGATCGCCAGCGAGGAAGTATAGCTCGGAATCGCGAACGACGAGATGCCCGTGATCGCCACGACGATGACCATGAACGGCGATACCAACCCTGCTTGGACGGCCGCTTGGCCGATGATGAGCGAGCCGACGATGCTGACCGCTTGGCCGATCGGCTTGGGCATGCGAAGCCCCGCTTCGCGCATGAGCTCGAACGCGAGCTCCATCAACAACGCCTCAAGGAGGACGGGAAACGGCACGACTTCCCGCCCGGAGGCGATCGTCAAAGCCAACGAGGTCGGAATCATCTCGTGATGGAACGATACGAGCATGACGTATACGGAGGGCAGCAATAAGCTGATGAAGAAAGCGACGTAGCGAATGATTCGGAAGAAGGATCCCACCCAATAACGGTCGTAATAATCGTCCGGCGCTTGGATGAACTGCCAGAAGTACGTGGGAACGATCAGCACGACGGGCGTGTTGTCGACGAATATCGCCACCCTGCCCTCCAGCAGCGCGGCCGCCACCTTATCCGGCCGTTCCGTGCTCTGCACCGTATTGAACGGGGACAGCGGCGCGTCCTCGATCAATTCCTCGATATATCCGCTTTCCAGAATCGCGTCGATCTTAATGTCGCCGAGCCGCCTTGTGACTTCGTCGACGAGCCCTTCCTTCACGAGATCCTCGATATAAGCGATGTTGATATCCGTCTTCGTCCTCGTACCGACGATCATGGAATCGAAGCGCAGCTTCGGATCCTTGATGCGCCTGCGAATGTGGGCGGTATTCGAACGGATGCTCTCCGTAAAGCCGTCTCTCGGACCTCTGACGTTATTCTCCGAAGACGGCTCTTCTATGCCTCTGTCCTTCCACCCTCTGGTGCTGACGAGAATGCCTTCTTCTAAGCCGTCTACGAGGACAAGCGTGTCTCCCGACACGATGCCTTGAACGCCATCGGACGCGTCGCCGCACAGCTTCGCCGAGGCGCTATACATCAAGCGCGTGCGAATCGCGTCCGCGCTGCGCAGAGAAGCCGGATCGAGGTTAAGCTCGTTCCCCAGTACGACTAATGCCCGCAGAATGCCGTCGATCGCCTGCGAGTCGACCATGCCGTCGAGAAAATAACAGATCCCTTTATGATCGGGTTTTCCGCACAGCATGAACTCGCGTTTCTGAACGTCTACGCTGCTGCCGAGAACCGAATCGATCGTCTCCGAGTTACGGGATAACCTTGCTTCGAAGGTCAGTTGCCGATTTCCTTGGTCCACCTGCACGCACGGAGTCCTCCTTTCAAGAGGCTGTATAGCTTATCGGACAGTGATTCACACTAATGGCATAACGATCGGCAATCGTTCCTTCTGGATGAGGTGAGTGCGATGGATTTATACCATTCATGGGTTTACGAGCGGCTGCTGAACACGGAATGGTTCATGTGGACCCTCGTCTTCTCCGTGCTCGGCATCAATATTCTGTCGCCGCTGATCGTCTGGTACGTCGTCGGCGGCAGACGAGCCATCTCCAAAGTGATCCGAATGAGTAAGCGGCAGCGTTCGGACGAATGAAAGCGGAACTTCCCTAAAGGCATCCCGTAGTTTTCCACCGAATTCCAACCGTTATTCCGTATCGGCACGTAAAAAAACCGATCCTACTCGGATCGGTCGGGCTTGTTCGTCTCTACCGCTAAGGTACCGTTGCCAATCTTTTCCGCGACTTTCCCGGCGTGCGCTTTTTTGGCGCCAAAGGCGGCGTGCGTCAGAGCGTAGCTGGATAGACGGCCCTTCCTGCTTCCGTCGCAACATCGGGTTCGCACACTTATCCTCCTACCGAGTCGCTACTTCGGGGGTTCGCACACTTTGTCCTCCTCTGGAGTCGCTACTTCGGGGGTTCGCAACTTTGTCCTCCTCTGGAGTCGCAGCACACCTGCAATTCTGCAGTTAATCCTACTCGAAAGCGCTCGTTTATCCCCTCATCCTGCAAAATTACAGGTATTTGTCCTGCAAACTCTCAATGGAGTCACGCAGCTCGCTATCACCTGCACATTTGCATTTATGGATTTAACACCCTACTGGTTCTATGAAACAGCTGTACTATCGCAGGTTCTATTGGTTGGCGGAGAGAGAGTGGGGTACGCTCCGTCGCTGCGCGACCGTATTCACGGTCACACGATAGCGACTATCACGCCAGGACCTTCGAACATGCCCCCGGTCATGTCCGCTTTGCGACGACCTGTTCTCATCCCGAATCGCCCTATAGAATTAGGGCAACCTCTAACCCCAAAATTTATACTTTCTGATAGGTACAAAAAGACGTTCGAGCGGATAACGCTTCGAACGTCTTGTTCATTACGTATGAATATGGTGGGCCCGGTGGGGGTCGAACCCACAACCTACCGGTTAAGAGCCGGTTGCTCTGCCATTGAGCTACAGGCCCGTCCATGCAATCTATCATAACATAAACGATGACTACATAGAAGGTTTCATTGATTTTTCTTAAAACCGATGTTTCCTTAACCACGATCCCGCGTAATCGACCGCGCTTCGCATGTCGAACAACGCGCAATCCGCATGCCCGATTTCGCCTCTCCGCACGTCCCGCTCCAGCTCGTAATGCGCGCCAAGAATGGGGAAATCGTCCGCGTCGTACGCGAAGTCGGCGAACCGCTTCCATACCCGTTGGCCGTCTTCCATAATGGCGGCGCCCATCTTCTTCGCGGGCATCCCCGGCAGCGTCGCCTCGGCCAGATGAAAGCTCGTGCAGCTATCGTATCCGACTCCGACGAGCAGCACTCTGGCGTTCAGCTCGTAAAGCTTCCCGAGCGGCGAATCCATCCCGAATTGCGGCGTTAACGGATGGTTCGAGACAATGTCGGCAGCGAGCTTGCCGTTCGCGCAGAACGACACCTGCGGGTGGGCCGATCGCATCGTGCCCGGGAACGCCCGGAACGTCTCGGCAATCTGACCGATGCCCCACGTCGGAGTCGCGTCCGGATCGAACGCCGGCATCTCGTCATAGATGATATCGACCCACTCGGACGGCACCGGCGGGTTCTGCCACTCGGCGGGATCGCTCCAGTTCCCGCTATGCGCCGGCATCACGAGCGTCCCTTCGGAGCCGATCGTCCGCAAGAGCGCTTGAATGACCGCTTGCGAGCCGCCGCAAACCCACCCCAGCTTGGACAACGAGGAATGGACGATGACGACGTCTCCCTCGCGAACGCCTAGACGCGCCAGATCCTTCTCCATGCCGCCGACCGTCACTGGCATGCGCGACTGTTCGATAACTGTTTTTTCGCTCATATGACCTGATCCCCTGCTATTCTATTGAAGTCTAATTCCGCGTTGATTGCTCGCCTACGAGTTTCCAGTCCTCGGCCGTGAAGTTGCCCATGAACCATAGGGACACGCCTTTCAACCCGTAAAACTTGGCCAGCCAAAGCTTCTTGGCGATGCTTGACTTATCCTCGTAATAGATCTCGTGGCTGCCTCGCTCGTCGGTGAAAACGGCCTTCGTCAGAAAATACGGCATCTCGAACGTCTTGGCGACTCCAGGCATCCCGAGCCTCTTCTCGACGTCCGCGATCGCGGGGTTAAGCGCGTCGCCTGTCACGCCAGAGACCGTGATCCATTGGTTCGCCTGCTTCGATATCCCAAGTACCAGCTTCTCCTTCGGAATCGATTCGAGCGCCGTCACGACCGCATCGTTAACGAGCGGCAGCGGCGCGGACGGTAGCTTGCTCTCGTTATGCGTATAATCGTACGCCATCAGAATCACCGTATCGGCCAGCTTGCCGATCTCCCTCAACTCGTAGCCCTTGTAGTAGTCAACCGGCGGAACGGCCACGGACAGCGTGAATTCGCCAAGCCGCGCCTTTAAATCCCGCAGGAATCCTACGTAGTCGGCGGCGCTCGCCGCCTCCTTCAAGCCTTCGAAGTCGATGGTAACGCCCGAGAACGAATCAGCCGGATTGCGCAATGCGGCAAGCAATTCCGAGAGGAACGCCGCTTGAGCCGGCCCGTCCTTCAGGAAATCCCGCAAATTGCTTCCGTCGTAGAACACCATCAATTCCTTCGGAATGCCCGCGGCGTCGGCAGCGCCGAGAACCTCCTCGTAACCGCTCGGCATTCGATGAACCGTCGCGGTCGTATTTAACGAGGCTTTCCCCTCTTCTCCGTACTCTAAGTGAGACCAACCCAGCACGACATCGGACAGCTTGCTCATCTGGCTAAGCGCGGAATAAGACTGTATGGCATAGAAGCCCGTGAACCGAAGCTTCTCCGCCGATACTTGCTTATCGATCATTCGATAGATGACGGCCGCGGCCTGTTTGCGGATGAGCGGCTCCTTCGGCATAAATCCTGCCGCGTCCCCTTCCATAATGCCGCGATAAGTCGCGTAATAGACGTAAGGCTGCAGGCTAGCCGCGATCGAAGACCGATCCTTGAACGCCCTGCGGTCACGCTCCTTCTTCCAATCCGCCTTCAGCCATTGCGAGCGAACCTCTTCCGTCTCCGCGTCCAGCAGCGTTGTCCCCGCGAGCAACGCGACCTCTTGTCTCGTAATCGTCTGCGACGGATGGAACAACCCCTTCTTGTCTAGCAGACTATCGATCCACTGCCGTTCGTACGCAACGGCAATATACGGCGCGGACCAACGGCTTGCTGCCACGTCCGCAGGAAACCCGCCTTGGTCCTTGCCCGGATTCAGCCGGTTGGCCGAGACAAGCAGCTTAACGAAGGCTTCTCTGGATAAAGGCTCGTTAGGCCGAAAAGTCCTGTCTTCATACCCGTTAACGATTCCGAGAGCGGATAACGTATAGATCGATTCCTTGGCATAATCGTTCTCCTCGTCCTTGAACGGCCCAAGCTGAACGTCGTAAGCAGAAGCACTGCCGGAGAACAGCGCTCCGAGCAGAACGAGCAACACGCTTGCTTTTCTTAGCATAACCTGTAACCTTCCCTTGCCATCTAGTAATAGGATCGTCCTCAGACCGACTCTATATTAGACGCGCGAGAAGGTTAATAGTTTTACTGTCTCTGGGATTTCAACGTCTGGATATCGGATTGGATCGAATCCATCGTCAATCTCTTAATATCGCTTAATACTTGCGTCGCATCGATCGTGCTGTTCAAGGAGCTTCCGATGAACTGCCCCCAGATGTCGGCGGCTTTGCCGTCCATCGGCGTCGGAGTGAGAGGCGGCATGCGGCTCACCAAGTTCGCGTACAGCGCCTGCGTTCGCTGGTAGGCGAAAAACTTGTCGCCGCTGTCCGGCCATTCTCCGCTTTGCATTCTCATGCTATTCGCATAGATGTTCTGGATTTGCTGAGCCAATACGCTTACGACCGCCCATGCGCCTGCCTTATTGTCGGAATCGGATGAGATCAACGTGCCCGAGCTGCCCGACCATCCGTACACTTGAAGAGGCAGCCGCATGATGCCCCAGAGCCCTTCCGTCTCCGGAGCCGCCGCCTTTAAGCTGCCGCGGTACCACCATCCGTTGAAGAACATCGCCGTTTTCCCGTCTCTAAGCGCTTCTTGACCGGCTTCGCTATTCAGGGTTAACCCCGACGCAAGCCCCCTTGCGCGAATTTGACGCGCGAGATCGATCGCCGTCGCGAAAGCGGAAGAATCGCGGACATAATTAAGCTCCCGGTCGAAGAACCCCGAGCCGTACACCGTGATATCGATCGGATCATAATCCGTGGAAGTGATCCAAGAGCCTTGCTTCTTCAGCTTGTCCGCAGCCGCAAGCCAGTTCCCCGGCTGCTCCAAGTAACTGCTGAGCGCTTCCGGTTCAGACGGCAAGCCTGCCTTCTCGAACAGGTCTCGCCTGAAATAAGCGACGCCGGGACCGATGTCGAGCGGCAACGCGAACAGATGATCATCCTTCAGCGAGCGGAAAGGAGCGATGATCGATTCCGGGAAAGCCGTGACGATCTCTTCGCCCTTATAAGGTTCGGCCGTCAGATCCTCGGCGATCCTCATCCCGACCAGCTGGCTAAGCAGATTGTTGTCCGCGAACAGCACGTCAGGCGCTTGGCCGTCGTCCATCGCTTTCAAATATCTTTCGATAAAATTGTCCCATGGAAAAATCTCCAATTCGATTTCGATATCGGGATAATGATGTCTCAGAACAGGAATGATCCAGCCCGCCTCCTGAAAATAACTCCATACCGTTACTTTCCCGGAGGGATGAGCCAGTTCGCTCCTGTCTTCGCCGTGCGCCGGTTCCGCGGACGCGAAGATGCCGGGAATCGGAGCTTGCGCCGATTCGTATTCGATTCCGTTCGTGCAGCCGGTCAACAACGCCGCAAGGATACTTATGGCCAATACCGCTCTTTTCGTCATCTCGATCACCCTCCAAGACGTTCAGCCTTCGCGCCGGTTAAGAAGCGTTCGAACGATGCCGCCGGCATCGGCTTGCCGAATAAGTACCCTTGAAGCTCGTCGCATCGGTAATGACGCAGCAACTTCGCTTCCTGGTCCGTCTCGACCCCTTCCGCGACGACCTTCATGCTCATGCCGTGCGCCAGCTCGATGACGGCTTTGACGATCAGTTCGGCTCCCTTACCCGCGCCCATCCCGCTAATGAAGGAACGGTCGATCTTGATCGCTTGCACGGGAAATCTTTGCAATTGGCTTAACGAGGAGTACCCCGTGCCGAAATCGTCGATCGAGATGTAGACGCCAAGCCCCCGGAGTTGTTCAAGGACGCTGACGACATAAGCCTCGTTGCTGAAAATATAGCTTTCCGTAATTTCGAGCTCCAACTCTTCGGCCAACATCCCCGTATCGTCCAAGATGTCGCAGATCCTCTCCACCAAGCGAGGGTCATGGAATTGTCTGGCCGACAGGTTGACGGCGATTCGCCGCGGGGCAAGCCCCGCCGCGCGCCACCGCATATGCTGCTCGCAAGCCTCCCGAAGAATCCAACTGCCGAGCGGGATGATAAGTCCGGTATTCTCCGCAACGGCCATAAACTCGCAGGGGCCGATAAGTCCCCGCTCCGGGTGATGCCATCTTACCAATGCTTCCGCTCCGGCGATCTCTCCCGTTAGATTATCGACTTTAGGCTGATAATACAGCTCGAATTGCTTGTCGTTCAGCGCATGATGCAGGCTGTTCTCCAACCACATCGATTCCGACAGCTTCGCGGTCGCCGCTTCGCTGTATGCCGAATACCCTTTGCCACCCTGTTCCTTGGCCGCGTACATGGCGGAATCCGCGTTCTTCATTAGCGTATCGATATCTCGGCCGTCGATCGGCGCGGTGGCGATCCCGATGCTAGGCGTTATATACAACGAATGGCCCTGCAGCAAGAACGGTCCTTCGAATTGCGCAAGAATCCGCTCGGATAGATGAACGGCCTCGTCCGGTTCGGCATGCCTCAAGAGGACAACGAATTCGTCGCCGCTGATTCTCGCCATGAACGATTGCTCCGTCTGCTCTTGCTTCAGCCGTTCCGCCGTTAGCCGCAGCAGACAGTCTCCCGCGATATGGCCCAGCGTATCGTTAATATGCTTGAAGCGGTCCAGATCGATAAACAAGACGGAGAGGTATTCGCTCCATCCGGAACGCTCGGCCGCCTCGAGTTCTTCCGCCAATCGTTCCTTCATGTTCAGGCGGTTCGGCAATTCCGTTAAGCTATCGTAATAGGCCAACTGGAACAGCCTGGCTTCCGAGTGCGCCAGCCGGCGAATATTGTCCGTGAGATGCTCCGCGACGGACCTGAAGTTATCGGCGAGCATGCGAATTTCGCTAATTCCGCTGCGCGGCCAATCGATCGCCCGGTCCAGCGACAGCTTCCCGGGAAAATCGATCGTAGCTCGCGCCAGCCTCGTAAGCGAACGAAAGAATAATCGATTGAGCAAGGAAGTCAGCATCATCGTCGCCGCGACGAAGACGAGAAGGAGCTGAATATACGCAATGTAAGAGCTGATCGATTCCTGCAAATAAGGCGTGAAGGGCATGAGGAACACGGCTCTCTTATCGGCGCCTACGGTCGTCTCGCGAACGAAATACGCGTATCGCCACGCTTCGCTGTCATAGGTATACACTCGCGAAGGCGTCCAGATCGCGTCGGTGGCGTTCAAGTGCCGGAAGTCTCCGCCGAGCTTCCAATCGAACGGTTCGCCGATCAGCGATTCATCCAATCCGACCACGCTTGTCGCCCGGCTGTTCGAATCTAGCAGCGCCAGCTTCGTAGGGATGTGCGAGCCGGCGTTCATCAGCATGCCCTGCTTCAATTGTTCATACTGCACGATGCCGTTCAGACGCAAGGAACGGTAATCGCTGTCCGTCCAACCGGCCAGCTCGCGATTCACGACGCCCACTTGCGTATTCAGATTGTCGGTCGCCTGAACGAGAACATCGGCTCTATGCTGGTACCCGCTGACCAAGATATAAATCACGAACGGCAACGAAGTCGCCACCAGCGTGAGATGGAGCACGATCCGATGGAACGCGTATCCGTTCCGCTCCCCGCTAGCGCCCAACCAGCGCCGAATCGGCGTATGCGACAAAATGATGTCGGCCGCCAGCGCGGATAAGATGGAACCGAGGGCAACGTTCAGGCAGTACAAGTACCCGAGATCGTCCCCGAATCCCGTTTCGTACCTATATACGTAATAAGAAGCCGGACATCCGGCCAATATCCAGTAAAGAAAAGTAAGCATGATCACTTTGTCGGGAAACCTTCGAAGCAATAGTCCGACCGCGACGAAATAAGCTGCCTGCGTAAGCGCCTGCAGCCACGAGATAGATTCCAGCAGTACGAGCGATCCGTAGACGATCGCAGCGGCGGTAAGTCCGCCCGTTATTCCGAACAGGAGCAGCGCAATGATCAGGAAGGCGGTGCCTAAGCCGAGTTGATAACCGTAAAACCATTGAATGGGGTTGTATTCGAGCAGGAACGACACGATCAGGAGAAGCAAGAATCCGCAAGCTTTCAAGAGAAGAGAACGCTTATCGAGCAACAATGAATTCAGGCGCATAACGAGCCCTCCGTTGTTCTTGTTGAGTACAGTCTCGCAGTAAAGTGGAGAATCCCAGATGCTTGCCATATTGCGGAAGAGAGCGCTTTCCATTTCTATTATAGCTTGCCGATATGATTCGCTCATTTAAAATATAATAGATTCTTTTGCGTTTTGTATAGATTTTCCTTTCAATAAAAAATCTTAAGCCGAATGAACCAATATCGAACAAAAAGACGACAATATCGTTCCAATAAGTTATGTTATAATGCCATTGTTTTCGAATGGAGGCTTCCGCTTCGCTCGTAAACACGCGTTCAAGAAAATTACAGAAGCCGGTGATCGAATGTTTCAACTGAAGTGGCTTTGGCACAATTTAACAGGAGATCGGGTAAGGTACGTTATCGCGTTGGTGTTATCCGTCGTTGGCTCTTCCATGACCATCATCAATCCGTCCATCGCCCAGCGGATCGTCGACACGTTCATCACGGGCGAAGACGCGGCGCGGAAGCTGACGGACGAGCGAGTGCTGCTGATCGGCCTTTGCATCGGCATGATCGGTTTTACGCTGCTGCGAACCAGCTTGTCTTACTTTACGACGATGCTGTACGAACGCGCCTCGCAGAACATGCTCTACCGGATCCGGATGTATTTGTACAACAAAATCCAGGGTCAAGACATGAAGTATTACGATCACAACCGTACAGGCGACCTGATGACCAAAATGACGGGCGACCTCGATATGGTGCGGCACACGATGGCGTGGATTTTCAAGACGATTATCGAATCGCTTACGGTGTTCCTGGCGGCGGTCGCTTATTTCTTCTACATCGACGTCAGCCTGACGCTGTGGCTGTTGCTCCTCGCGCCTCCGATCTTCGTCGTGGCCTTCGTGTTCGCCCGGCGCGTGCGCCCGATGTATTCGGATCTTCGGGAACGCCTGTCGCAGCTCAACACGACGACGCAGGAGAATATCTCGGGCAACCGCGTCGTGAAAGCGTTCGCGCGCGAGGAATTCGAAGTCCGGAAATTCGACGAGAAGAACGTCAACTACTCGACCGCGAACAAAGCGGCCGCGATGGTGTGGCTGGACTACTTTCCTTATCTGGAGACGTTGTCCCAAGCTTTCAGCGTCATCCTGCTGCTGGCGGGCGGCATGCTGGTCATCAACGGAGATCTCACGTTCGGGGAATTCGCCGCCTTCAACGCGCTCCTCTGGGGTCTTGCTCAACCGATGCGCAATATCGGAATTATCATTAACGACATCCAGCGCTTCTTCGCCAGCCTGAGCAAAATCATCGAAATTTACTACGCGCACCCGGATATCGTCAACGAGCACAAACCGATCGTCAAGCGCCGTTATCTAGGCCGCATCGAATTCGATCGCGTCAGCTTCAAGTACGATAAGGCTACGGTGCTCGATAACATCAGCTTCTCGGCCCAGCCCGGCGAGACGATCGCCATCATGGGCGCGACGGGTTCGGGCAAAACGACGCTCGTCAACCTGATTCCGCGGTTCTACGACGTTACGGGCGGCCGCGTACTGGTCGACGGCATCGACGTGCGCAAGCTGGAGCTCGACGAGCTTCGCGGCAATATCGGCGTGGCGACGCAGGACGTCCTGCTGTTCTCCGACACGATCGACGGCAACGTCGCGTACGGCAATCCCGAGATGCCGGAGGAAGACGTTCAGGCTTACGCCGAGCTCGCCGCCGCTCATGACTTCATCCGCAAGATGCCGCAAGGGTACGACACGATCGTCGGCGAACGGGGCGTCGGCCTGTCCGGCGGGCAGAAGCAACGGATCGCGCTGGCGCGGGCGATGGCCATTCAACCGCCGATCCTCATTCTCGACGATACGACTTCCGCCGTCGACAACGAGACGGAAGAGCATATTCAGAAAAGCTTGCGGGAGCTCGAATATTCCTGCACGAAGATCATTATCGCCCAGCGCGTGTCCACGACGGCCGAAGCCGACCGGATACTCATTCTGGAAGGCGGACGGATCGTCGAAGAGGGCACGCACGCCGAGCTGCTCGCCAAGCGGGGCTATTATTACGAGGTATTCAAGCTGCAGAACGAAGGCATCGGAAGGCAGGTGACCGCCCATGGCCAGGAATAGATTCGACATCGACGAGGATTTGGAGTCGCCTTTCAATATTAAGCACTTCCGGCGCGCGCTGGTCTATATGAAGAAACAACGAACGCCGATGATCGTCGCTTTCGTGCTTAGCGCGCTTTCGGCGGGCATCGGGTTATCCGCGCCCCTGATCATGCAATACGTCGTCGACGTAACGATTCCGAACAAAGAGAAGTGGGAGCTGGTCTTGTGGTCCGCGATCTTGCTCGCTACGATCGTCGTCAGCGTCATTCTCGCCACGATCCGCTCGCGTATCATGACTCGGGTGGGCCAGGACATTATATTCGATATCCGTACCGACTTGTTCAAGCACCTGCAGGAGCTGCCGTTCCAATATTACGACGATCGCCCGCAGGGCAAAATTCTCATTCGCGTCGTCAACTACGTCAACTCCGTATCGGACGTGCTGTCCAACGGCATTATCAACTTCATCCTTGAAATATTGAACTTGATCTTCATCGCCATCTTCATGTTCATGGTCGATGTTCAGCTGTCGTTCGTCATTCTGGCGGGCATGCCGGTCTTCATCGCCGTCATGCTGCTGCTCAAGACGAAGCAGCGCCGCGCGTGGCAAGGCGTATCCAACAAAAGCTCCAACCTGAACGCCTATCTGCAAGAGAGCATCAGCGGCATTCGCGTCACGCAAATTTTCACTCGCGAGAAGCGCAACGAGGAAATCTTCGATCGACTGGCCGCCAACTATCGCGCAACGTGGATGAGAGCGATGTATTACAACTTCCTCGTCCCGTTCTCCGTCGATAACTTGGCGACGATCGTGGCCGCGTCCATCTATCTCGTGGGACTGCTCGCGTTGAACCCGGCAGACGTGACGTACGGCGTCATCCTCGCCATGGGCGGCTACGCGTGGCGGTTCTGGCAACCGATTCTTAACTTGTCGAACATCTACAACAGCTTCATCAACTCGGTCGCCTACCTGGAGCGCATCTTCGAGACGCTCGACGAACCGGTGACCGTCAGCGACGTCCCGAACGCTCGCGAGCTGCCGCCGATCCGCGGCCGGGTGACTTTCGACAACGTGACGTTCGCGTACGATCCGGGGGTCAACGTTCTCGAACGGTTGAATTTCGACATCAAGGCGGGCGAAAGCATCGCGCTGGTCGGCCCTACGGGTGCCGGCAAGACGACGGTCGTCAACCTGATCTCGCGCTTCTATAACGTCACGGACGGCCGCATTCTCATCGACGGGCACGACATCGCGGACGTGAAGCTGAAGTCGCTGCGCAGCCAGATGGGCATCATGCTGCAGGACAGCTTTATCTTCTCCGGCACGATCTTGGACAACATCCGTTACGGCAAGCTCGACGCTACGGAGGAAGAAGTCGTCGCGGCGGCCAAGACCGTATGCGCGGACGAGTTCATCCGCGAGTTCGAGCATGGCTATCGGACGGAAGTGAACGAACGCGGCTCCAAGCTGTCCCAAGGCCAGCGCCAGCTCATCTCGTTCGCCCGCACGCTTCTCGCCAACCCGCGCATCCTGATCTTGGACGAAGCGACGTCGTCGATCGATGCCCGGACGGAGCGCCTGCTGCAGCGGGGCTTGAACGAGCTGCTGAAAGGCCGCACTTCGTTCATCATCGCGCACCGTCTGTCGACGGTTAAGAACTGCGACCGCATCCTGTACGTCGCGGACAAGGGAATCGCCGAGAGCGGCTCGCACGACGAGCTTATGGCGCGGCGCGGCCGGTATTACAAGCTGTATACGGCTCAGAAGATGGAAGCATAGACATTCGAAGCAAAGCCCCCGGTATCGCGTGAATGCGATCGGGGGCTTCGTTATGGGTTGGGTTCGCAAGAATAGCAACGATATGCCGTTATTTCGAGCTTGGGGTAACTTCGAGCACTTAATAACAACCATTCGCATTTAACATCGCCATACGAACGCCTTGCCGCCGATTAGCCGTACAATAGATGTCATTGGGTTGTTATTCCGACGAACACGCCGATGGTGCCGCGAAGTAACTGCGATATGTTGTTATTTCGGCGCGTGAGCCATGACTAATCCCCGTTCGGATCGAGGCCCAGCGGATCCTTCGGAGGAATCAGGTTCATCTTGCGGAAGTTGTACGCGCGGACCACGACAATCTTGACGATCGCGTAGACGGGCACGACGATAACCATGCCTAGAGGACCGATAATCGCGCTGGCGCCGATGGCTAATAGCATAACGGTAAGCGGATGTACGTTCATCTGCTTGCCCACGATACGCGGGCCGATAACGTTCGCTTCGATCTGGTTCGAGACGACGAGCACGATTCCGACCAGCAGCACGGTCGTCGGCGACACGGTAAGCGCGACGACGGCCGTCGGAATGAAGGCGATCAGCGGACCGATATACGGGATGAAGTTCGTGATCGCGGCAATCAAGCCGAGCAACAGCGGGTACGGCACGTCGATCAGCAAGTAACCGACGGACGTCAACCCGCCGATTAGGAGAGACGTCAGTACCTTGCTCAGGATAAACGAGCCGATCGACGCGTCGATGTCCTTCAGCGCCCCGCTCACTTCGGAATGGTAACGCTCCGGTATCATCCGCAGCACGAGGCCGGAAAACTTATCCCCTTCGCTCAGCAGGTAGTAGATCATGAACGGCACGAGACCGAGCAGGAAGAAGAAGTTCATGATGAGATTGAATATCCCGCGCACGCTGCCGACGACGGAGTTCAGAATCTCGTCGAGCGAGCCGGTCAGCTTGGTCGTGAGATTTTCCGTAGAGAGCGCGTCCTTCTGCCCGATCTCCCGTAGCCACTCATGCTTCTGCACGGATTCGAGCCACGTACGGACGGAATCGACGATCTGCGGAAAATTGTCCACGAGATTGATCGACTGTTCCCGGATCGGCGGCCAGATCATCAGGAAGAACAAGTAACAGACGCCGATAGCGCCGATATAGACGATAACGATGGCCAGCGACTTCGGCAGCTTGACCGAGAGCAGCCGCACGAACGGCCGGAATAGATAGTAGAACAATCCCGAGATCAAGAGCGGCACGAACAGCGCGGCCAGCACTTTGCCGATCGGATCGAACACGTAGTCGACCTTGGAAGCCAAGTAAGCGATCAACAGAACGACGATAATGCCATAACCGATGCGAAACCACTTGCCTTGCGGCATAGGTCAGATCTCCCTTGCGACGATTTTGAAGAACGCGTCAACACCTGACGTACTTGCGCTTGAACCCGAGCTGCCCTCTGTCCATCGCTTTGTCGATGTTGACGAGCGCGTTAATGAGCTTGCTCTTCTTGCCTTTGCCCACCTCGACCGGGCCGACCGCTTTCGCGACCTCGACTGCCTTGTCATGAAGAGCAACGAAGGAGACCGCAACGGTGTAAATGAAAAGGTTCATCGCGTATTTCGCGCGTTCCGGGGCGTCGTGGATCGTCCGTTGAACTTGCTCCAGCATGCCGGCCAGCTTGCTCACGGAAAACTTGTCGTTCGGGAACCTGCCCAGCAGCCAGCAGTAACAGCTATACCCCGCCGACATCTTCAACTCTTCGCCGCTGGCGATCCACTTATCCGCCACTTCCTGAGCGATGTCCGTCTCCGACAGCGTCACCGCGACGACGAAATCGGCAATCATATAGAAATAAGCCGCATCGATCCAACGCTCGAAGTCCGCTTCCGTCATCGCTTTCGGATCCGCGACGACTCCGGCGAAGTACATGGCATCGTAGTTTCCCGTCGCGTAAAGCTGCTCCGCCAAAGCTTGATCGTGTTTGATTCGCTTCGCAATCGGTTTCATCTCGCCCGTCGCCACGCCGAATAACGGCTCGCGCGCCCCGTTGGATATGTACATTTTCTTCAGCCGTTCCTTGCCGAGAGCTTCGAGCTCCCGCATGACCGTAACCGCATCCATGGAATATCTCCTCCGACTTGACTATATATGAAGTGTATCACAGGCTTGGCTCGCGTGGCGAATACAACGGCTTCGGGGTATACGTTAATCCGCTGCTGGACATGGTAAGAGTTGGGGGTATGCGTATGCCTAATTTTGTCCCTTACTTCTCGTTAATCGTCCTGTCGTTAGCCGTTCTTATCTGGATTTTCATGCAAACGAAGCAATTTCATACATTCGTCATCTACATCGCTTTCGCCGGAATGATTTATGTATTCGAGATCGTCATAGTTGTCGTTTTCGCAGCTTATGAGTACAAGCCGCAGATCACATCCATACGCTATTTGGATAACATGATAGGCGCTTCCGTGTCGAACACCATCACGGTCCCGACGATCGCCACTTTAATCTCCGTATTCCAACTGCGGTTTCGCTGGATCTTGTTGTTCGCTCTCATGTTCGGTTTTATCGAGACCCTGTTCGTGCATTTGGGCGTGTACGTGCATCATTGGTGGAGGTCATGCTTCACGGTTGGTTCATTGCTTTTATACTTCTCGTTAACGAAATGGTGGTTCAGACAATTCCGTTCCGGAAGCCGGCCGATCCAAGCCGTTTCCTTCTTCGTTTATACGATGGCGCTGGTGCTAACGTTCATGTTTGTTTTCTTGCTGCTTGGGATACGCCTGTTGGAACCGGGCATATTCAAGGACGTCTATCGTGACGACACGTTCTCCTTGAGCGTGTATGGAGCCGTGAAAGCTCTTATGATTACGGCCGCGATATTCTGGCTTAAGAATTGGCGCTGGCTGATCGCCGCGGCAGCCGTTATTATCGCCACGCAATCTATTCTGATCCAAAGCGACATCCTTCGCATCTTCATTCCGATGCGACTGTATGCTCTGATCTACTTCGCATGCTGCTGCTTGGTTATCGGGTTATGCTATCTTGCGAGGAGGTCGGTAACAACGTAAGAGAGCGAGGGTGATCCTCGCTCTCTTGCATGCTTATTCGTCGCGGACGAGGCGCAAACCTTGATCCGGGCCGATGCCGTTCGCCTCGAAGTTGCTCACGTACGTCAAATCGCTTACTTCTCCCATCCAACCGCCGCCTTTTACGACCCTTGTAGAGGTACTGTCGCTTTCCGTTTCCCCGTAGCCGTTCCAGCACCATTCCCTTACGTTGCCCGACATATCGTAGAGACCCAGCTCGTTCGGTTTCTTGGCGCCGATCGGCCTGGATTGGTTATGGTTGTTCTCCACCAGCGGCCAATTCCAGTCGCCCGATAGAAGCTTATCTCCGGCGTTCTTCCAATACCAAGCCACTTCATCGGGGTCGTTGCTGCCGCTGTACGTGTAGCTCTTGCTCATCTGGCCGCCGCCCGCCGCGTATTGCCACTCCGCTTCGGTCGGCAAGCGATACCCGTCGGCTTCTTCGTTGAACGTTACCGTCCATTTCAAGTTATCGTATTCGCTCTTATTGGTCGGGTCTTTCGTATTCTTGTCGATGTTGTACACGGGCTTTAAGCCCTCTTGGACACTCCGCTTGTTGCAGTACTCCACGGCGTCATACCAACTGACCGTCTCGATTGGCCGATCGTCGCCCTTGAATTTCGACGGGTTGTTGCCCATTACTTCCGTCCATTCCTTCTGCGTAACCTCGTATTTACTAATATAGAAGCTATTAAGAGCTACCCGTTGTCCATAATAGTTGGACTTCGCGTTCGTAAATGTCCCTCCTTTAACGTATACAAAGTTATCGTTCCATTCGGCCGTCGATGCGTTCTTGTCGGACTTGTCCCGAGAACAAGCGCTGACTGCGAACATAGCGGAAAGCATAAGGAAAATCGCCAGCTTTCTCATGGATAGATCTCCTTTGTGTAAGAGTAAGGCCGCCCGATCGGGAGACCGGCGACCTTACTCTGTTCAGTTGCTATTCCATTACCAAACCGTTACGTTCGAGCTTCCGCTGCTTTGGTAGCCTTCGGTCGCCAGCACTTGGTAGGACCAGCTCGATCCGAGGTTCATTCCTTTGCTTGCCCATGCGCTGACGTGGTTGTTGAAGGTGATCGAGACGTTGCTTCCCGTCGGTCTCTTCGACTGTCTGACGCTCCAGAACTGTTGGAACGTCCTCGTACCGTCGATGGAAGGCGCGTTATAACGCATCGTCGTATAGATGTCGTACGTGCCGCCGTCGCTGTACACGTTGCCTTTATACGTTCCGGTCGGTCTGTACGTGCCCCAGCTGTCGACAACGTAATATTCGATGAGCGCGTTTCTCGTCCATCCGTAGAGGGTCAGATAGCCGTTGCCGGACGGTGCCCAGACGCCGGCGTTATAGTTGACCGTTCTATACCGCGATCCGGTATTCCAGCCTTTACCGACGACAAAATTACCCGTATTGTACCAGTTAACGCTATAATTGCCTCCAGCGCCATTGACCGCATTAACCGTACCGCCGCCGTCCGTCCAGTTTTGCCAGTAATCCGTCGCCGCGCTCGAAGTGGCCGCGAACAAGCTTAGGCCCATCGTGGCCGCCAACACTACCGATAGTGCTTTCTTTCTGAACGTCATCATCATCTTCCTCCTCTAATTTGGGTTTTGACACGACTTGCTTACGTACTACCGTGAGTCGATCCATGCTGCAGTACATAACTTGTCCTGTGTCTGCTTCGTCGGCAATCGCCCCTCTCTCACCTCCCCTTCAAGGCAAATTATAGAAGGTAAGCGCATACATTTCACTCGACATATTAAAGGTTTATCCCCGACAATATATATGTTTTTTAGGTAAAATTAGGGATAAAACGTTTTCCAATTCCTAGAATTCGATACCAAGCACGGCAGGAACGCCTTCCTCGTAATAGTGTTTCTCCGGTTTCATCTCCGTCACCAAGTCCGCGATCGCAAGTACGGACGGCAGCGCCCCCCGTCCGGTCAGCACCAGATGTTGGCCTTGCGGGCGGCTGCGGATCGTCTCCAGCACGTCCTCCAACGGAAGCACGTCGTCGATCGGGAAAGAACCGATCGCCAGCGCGTTATTGATCTCGTCCAGCACGACGAGACGGTGCTCTCCCGAGTGAATGCGTTCCTTGGCGAACGCCCACGCTCTCGCGAGCGCCTCCCGGTGTTCTTCCGGCGTCTTCAACCAAGTAAACCCGGCGCCCATCGAATGCATGGGAATGCCGAGCTTGTCCAGTACGATCTTCTCCCCGTAAGTGCGCTCGGGGGATTTAATGAATTGGATGATAATCGGGTTTAATCCCCTGCCGGCGGCTCGCACGGCTACTCCGATCGCGGCCGTCGTCTTTCCTTTGCCGTCGCCCGTGTAAACCAGAGTCAGGCCTCGTTCCTTGCGCGGTTTGCTCGATTGTTTCGTGTCGCTCATTCGCGTTCTCCTCCGTTCATGATTCGGTAGACGGCTTCCATATCCAGATGCAGGCGAACATGATCGGCCAGCCGGTCGAAAGATAGCTCGCGCAACCGTCCGAAGGCGGTGATCCGGTCGGACGGCGCAAGTCCATTCCCTTGGCGAACTTCGTTCAACCAGTCGTGCCTGAATCGATCGTTATGGAAAATGCCGTGTACGTACGTGCCCCATAGCCGTCCGTCCTCGGATATCGCGCCGTCCGGATGGAATGGTTGGTACGGATGGTAGCGTTGGTATGGCGCTTGCTCGCCGGTTAGTCGGCTGGACTGGACGAGGAAAGGCTGAAGCACGGGTTCGAGAAAATCCGTTCTGCCCATATGTATCTCGTAGCCTTGTATCTCCGCGCCTGGGCTTACCGCTCCGAAGCCTGCGGCGACGGTCCCGATTACGCGCTCCGTCTTCTTGTCTTTCGCGTACGTCGTCTCCATCGGGAACAGGTTCATCCCCGCCACCTCGGGCAAGTCCGACTCGACGAGGTCCGGATCGAGCAGCCTTCTTCCCATCATCTGATACCCTGCGCAGATGCCCGTCGCTCTCCCGCCTTCCTCGATATGGCGAAGCAGAAGAGATTCGAGCCCCGTATTCCGGAGGAACAATAGATCCTCCGTCGCGTTCTTGCTGCCCGGGACGATCACGACGTCCGGTTCGCCCCATTCGCGGGCGTCGCGCACGTAACGGACGTTGACGCCGGGCTCCTGCAGGAGAGGATCGAAATCCGTGAAATTGGACAAGCGGGGCAAGCGAAGAATCGCGATATCGAGCTCCTGTCCCGTTGCTGCCTTCTTACGGTATCCCTTAGAGTCCAGCGACGCGCCGTCCTCGTCCTCTAACTGCAAGTCGTCCAAGTACGGAACGACGCCGAGTACCGGCTTGCCGATCTTTCGCTCCAGCCACTCCAAGCCGGGGGTCAGCAGGGAGACGTCGCCTCGGAATTTGTTGATGATCACCCCGCGCACGCGGTCGCGCTCTTCCGGCTCTAGAATGTCCATCGTTCCCACGATGGACGCGAACACCCCGCCCCGGTCGATGTCGGCCACAAGCAGCACGGGGGCGTCGGCCCATCCGGCCAGTCGCATGTTGACGATATCCCGGTCCTTCAGGTTCACCTCCGCCGGACTGCCCGCTCCTTCCAGAACGACCGCTTCGTACTCGTCCCGAAGACGGGCTAGCGCCGCCTTTACGATCTGCTCGGCCTCGGGCAAGTAACGCTCGCGGTAATCCCTCGCGCTCATGTCCGCGAACGGCTTGCCGTGCACGACGACTTGAGCGGCCATGTCCTGCTTGGGCTTCAGGAGGATCGGATTCATGTCCGTCGTCGCCGCGATGCCGCAAGCGTCCGCCTGCATGCCTTGCGCCCGCCCGATCTCCTTGCCGTCCGGAGTCACGTAAGAATTAAGCGACATATTCTGCGACTTGAACGGCGCCGCCTTGATGCCGTCCTGCTTAAGAATTCGGCATATAGCGGTCGCGAGAAGGCTCTTGCCGACATCGGATGCCGTGCCTTGCAACATAATCGTTGCCGCCGCTCGCCGATTGTTCGCATCGGTCATGATAAGGCCTCCTTCAGTGCCCGGATCAGGCGCTCGTTATCCCGTCTAAGCCTGATGGCGAGCCGGAAGCAGGACGCATCCAGCCCGTCGAATAACGAGGCGTCCCGAATGAGGATGCCATGGCGCGCCATCGCTCGTTGCAATCGCCGTGCGTCCATCCCGGTCTCCCCGGGCAAGGAGACAAGCAGAAAATTCGTATCGCTCGGGAATACCGTCAGCCCGAGACGGCTCAATTCGCCCATCAGCCAGGGGCGTTCCTCCTGCAGCCATGCCCGCGTCCTCTCGGCGTACGCCCGCTCATCCAAGACGGCTTCGCCGATCAGTTGCGCGAGGAAGTTGACGCTCCAATGCGTCTGCGCCCCCTTAAGCCGACGGACAATATCCGGGTGCGCGACGAGGAAGCCGAGCCGGATGCCCGGAATGGCGTAAAATTTGGTCATCGAACGAATGACTTGGATACGCGGGGACTCCGCCGCATGGCGAATATAAGAGATTCCTTCCTCATCGGGAAGGAAATCAAGGAACGCTTCGTCCAGCATCATCCGCGTTCCCGATAGTCTTAGCGCGTCCAGCACGCGCGCCGGGACGATGCGTCCGGTCGGGTTGTTCGGATGGCCGAGGAACACCGTTCTCTCGCCAGCATCGGGCGCGTTCGACAGCTCGAATGCGCATTCGCGCAGGAGCGGTTCCGGGATCGTCCTGCCTCCGGCCTTCCGTACCGCGTCTTCGTATTCCGTGAAGGAAGGGCGGGCGAGTATCGTCTCCGCCGGCCGCAACTCCCGGACGACGAGATCGATGAGCTCGGCCGCCCCGTTCCCGACAAGGATGCTTTCCGGCGGGATTCCGTAGGCTTGGGACAGCTTATTCCTCAATCCGCGCGCCGCGGGATCCGGGTAACGCGCAATGTCGCGCCAACGTTCCCGCATCAATTCGCCGACGACTTCCGGCGGACCGAACGGGTTCATATTCGAGCTATAATCCAACCAATCTTCCTCCGGACGGCCGAAAGCTTCCGTCGCCGTCAATAAATCCCCGCCGTGACCGTAACGTTCCAGTTCCAAACGTAAACCCTCCTAAGCTGCATGGAATGCGTAACTAGCCAAAGCGACCAGCAGACCGATCTCGATGCACTCGTTCAATGCGCCGTATACGTCGCCGGTCAATCCGCCTAACTTCCGATGTATGACAACGGACAGCAACGTCCCTACGCCGTAAGTAATAAGCGCCGCCGCGATTAGGAACCAACCGATGTCTATGGCGTTCCATCCGGATTCGAATGCCAGAGCCGTCACGGTCACGATCGCCGCGCCGAATCCGGAGGCGATCGCGTGCCGCTTGCCGACGGCGCGAAACAGCGCCCCTAGCCCCGGTCCCTGCCGGGCATACGGCCAGCAAGCGATCGCCGTTCCGAGGAAAGCGCGGCTCCATACCGGAACGAGTATGGCGAGCGACAACCAATCGTTCCGCCAGTCCTCGATCAGCGCCGCGACGGTCGCAACCTTCAAACCTACGGCGAAGACGCACGCCATGACTCCCATCGCGCCGACGCGGCTGTCCTTCATAATCTCCAGCATCCGCTCCGGGGAACGATGGCTCAGCAGACCGTCCGCCGTGTCCATCAAGCCGTCCAGATGAAGCCCGCCGGAGAGCAGCGTCCATACCGCGACCAGAAGGATGGCGACGACCACGGGAGGCATCGCTGGCGCGAGCAGCAAACCCGCAAGCGCCACGATCAATCCGATCGCCGCGCCGACAAGCGGATAGAACGCGACGCTGCGGCGGGAAAGCCGTTCATCGTAGGCAAGCGACACCGGTATCGGTATGCGCGTCAGGAATTGAAACGCAGCCGCCAAAGCTTCCAAACCGCTTATAACGAATAACCGCAAACTGCGCATAACAACCCTCCCGCAACCAGTATGCCGACGCCGTACAATAGCCGGACGGCATGGACGATATCTTGCCTGCGAAGCGAGCGCGTCGCCCAACCCATCTTCGCCCGCTCGCTGACGACTTCGCCGTAACGGTTCGTGCCGCCCAGCTGTATGCCGAGAGCTCCCGCGACCGCCGATTCGGGAATGCCGCTGTTCGGGCTCGGATGCAAGCGGGCGAACGCAACGATCGCCTTGAAGGACCGCGATGGAGAGGACGGGCGATACAAGGCGGATACGATCACGAGCAGCAGCCCCGTCAGCCTCGCGGGTATCCAGTTCAAGACGTCGTCCAATCGGGCGGACGCCCAGCCGAACCGCAAGTATCGGTCGTTGCGATAACCGACCATGGAATCGAGCGTGTTCGCGGCCCGGTAGAGCATCGCGAGCGGAGCCGCCCCCAGCCAAGCGAAGAACAGCGGCGAGATCACCGCGTCCACGATATTCTCCGAGACGGTCTCGACCGTCGCCCGCGACACCTCGGATTCGTCTAGTTCGCGCGTATCTCTTCCGACGATGTAGCCCGTGTACTGTCGCGCTCCGGGCAGATCCTCAAGCATCAGCCTGTCGTAGACGAGCATTGCCGCGTCCTTCAGCCCTCGTATCGCGATCGTCGTCGAGATGAACCAAGTCTGCGCCGCATAGCCGAACCAAGGATGAATCCATGCGGCGAGCGCGGTCGCCCCCCACATCGCGAAGAAGCTCGTTGCAATCACTGCTAGCGTCATTAGCGCTCCATTGAAACGTTTCGCTTCGCGCGGAAGCAGCCTTCGCTCCAAATACGCGGTCAGTCGGCCGATCGCGATGACCGGATGCGGCAGCCGCTTCGGATCTCCGACGATCCAATCGATTACGATTGCTGCGAGAAGCATGATCATCATCTCTTGCAACGAATAGAAGATCATAACATCCCGCCGTCGAATCGGAAAGCTAGTCTCTTCAGCTCGACCGGAATGCCCGCCGTCACCAGGAACACTTGGTCGCTTAGCGAGGCGAGTCTCTGATTCATGCCGCCTGCCACGTCCCGAAAATAACGCCCCAGCGGATATTCGGGAACGATTCCGCTCCCGACTTCGTTCGTGACGAGGATCGTCGTGCCTTGCCGCGCCGAGATCGCCGCCGCCAGCTCTTCGATCTTGCGCTGAACGAGACTCTCCCCGTCCGCGTCGCGCTCGGCCCTCAACAGCCAATTCGATGCCCATAAAGTCAAGCAATCCACGAGTATCGTGCGATTGTCCGGCACCGTCCTTAGCATCGCGGCAAGCTCATACGGTTCCTCGATCGTCTCCCATGCATAGCCCGAACGATCCCGGCGTTCGCGATGACGTACAAACCTCGTCCGCATCTCTTCCTCGAAGATTTGCGCGGTGGCGATATAGACGGCGCTGTCTGCCGTATGCATCGCAACCTGCTCGGCGAAGCTGCTTTTGCCGCTTTTGGCGCCGCCCGTCACGAGCACGATCATCGCGATACCCCGGCGGAATCGAACGTCGCCATTTCCCGCATGATGCGCACGGCCGCTTCGACCAGATGGAACGCGAGCGCCGCTCCAGTCCCCTCGCCAAGCCGCATATGCATATCCAGCATCGGCGAGAGTCCCAGCCGCTCGAGCACGAGTCGATGCCCTTGCTCTTGGGAGACGTGGGACGCGATGAGATATTCGCGCGCGTTCGGAGCGATCCGGACGGCCGTCAGCGCGGCGATCGAAGCGATGAAACCGTCGACGACGACCGGAACTTGGCGGGCTGCCGCGCCGAGAATGACGCCCGCGAGACCCGCGATCTCCAACCCGCCGAGCTTGCTCAATACGTCGAGAGGATCGGCCGCGTCCGGAGCGTTAACCGCGATCGCTTGCCGGATCGTATCCCGTTTGCGCCGAACGCCGGCGTCGTCGACTCCGGTTCCGCGTCCGACCGCAAGCTCGGGCTCGATACTCGCGAACACCGCTAGCATCGCCGCGCTCGGAGTCGTATTCCCGATCCCCATCTCGCCCGTCGCGAGCAACCGATAGCCGTCATCCGCCAATTGACCAGCCAATTCGATTCCGTGCGATATCGCCAGGATCGCCTCCTCGCGGCTCATCGCCGGTCCCCTTGCGATATTGGCGGTACCTTTGCGCACTTTGCGAACGCGCAGCGATTCGTGCGCGAGATCCGCGTTCACGCCGATATCGACGCAGACGACGTCCGCGCCCGCTTGGCGCGCGAGCACGTTGATCGCGGCCCCGCCGTGAAGGAAGTTCATGACCATCTGCGGCGTCACCTCCGCCGGGAACGCGCTGACGCCTTCTTCGCATACGCCGTGGTCGGCGGCCATGACGACGACCGCTTTCCGCGACACGTCGAGCGAGAGCGAGCCTTCGATCCCCGCAAGCCGAACGGCGATGTCCTCCAGCTTGCCCAGGCTGCCCGGCGGTTTCGTTAACGTATCCAGATAACGGGCTGCATCCGCCCTAGCCTGCACGTCGGTCGGGCGAATACGGGCTATCGCCTCGTTTAATTTATGGCTCATCGTGAGCGCCTCCTTGACGTAATAAAATTTGAGGCAATCCGTATAGCGGATGCTCGACGACGATCGGCTTCGTGCCGTATACTCGGCGAATCAATTCTCCGCGCACGAGCTCCCCCGGGGTTCCGATCCCGACGATCGAGCCCTTATGAAGCAGCAGCATACGGTCGCAATACATCGCTGCCAAGTTGAGATCGTGCAACACGGCGACGACCGTCATCTTCCGTTCCCGTTGCCAGGCCTTGACGATATCCATCATCTGAATCTGATAACCGATGTCCAGATACGTCGTAGGCTCGTCCAGCAATAACACGCTCGGCTGCTGCGCCATCGCTTTGCCAAGCGCCACCCGCTGCCGCTCGCCTCCGCTGAGCTCCGTCAGCATAATATGCCGAAGCTCAGCGAGATTCAATTGGTCGAGGACGGCATCGACGATCTCATCGCTTGCGCCGCTATCGTCTCCCAACCAATTTTGATACGGGTACCGTCCCATCTCCACGACTTCCCTCACGGTGAAGCTCGCGGGCGGAATCGGCTCCTGCTGCAGCACGGCCAATACGCGGGATAGCTGCTTGCGCGTATAACCGCCTATGGGCGATCCGTTCAGAGCCAGTTCGCCGCCGTCCGGCTTCACGATGCCGGATAGCAGCTTCAGCAATGTCGACTTTCCGCTCCCGTTCGGACCGAGAATGCCGAAGAACTCCCCTTCCGCAACGGAGAAGCTTAGCTGATCCAATACTTTTCGTTCCCCGTAATACTTATCTAAGCGCTCCATTCTCAACAATAGCGTCACATCCTCAACCTTCTCTTGTGTTTGCGAAGCAGGTAGACGAAGAACGGCCCCCCGAGGAACGCGGTTATGACGCCGAGCGGGATTTCGGTCGGACTCAGCAGCATGCGGGCCAGCGTATCCGCCCAGATCATGTAGACCGCTCCGAGCAGCGCGGAGACCGGGACGATCAGCCGATAATCCGGACCGACCATGAGCCGGACGAGATGGGGCACGACAAGTCCGACGAATCCGATCGTACCGGCGACCGAGACGGCCGCCGCGGTGATTAGCGTCGAGACGACCAGCACGACGAGCCGCGTCCTCGCCACATGGACGCCAAGATGCTCGGCTTGCCTCTCTCCGAGCGAGATCAAGTTCAACGTCCGTCCGTTCGCCATTAGCACAAAGAGACCGACTAGGAGATAAGGAACTAGAATGCCGGAATACGACCATCCGCGCAAAGACAGGCTGCCCATCAGCCAGTAGATGATCTCGTTCACGACTTGATCGGACAGCGTGACCATGAAAGACACGATCGATCCGAGGAAGGCTTGCACGACGACGCCGGATAGGATCACCGTCTCCAATTGCAGCTTCCCGCCCGTACCCGCCAATCGCAGAACGATGAGCAAGCTCGTCATTCCCGTCGCGAACGCGACGATCGGAATCGACCAGCGGCCGGCGATCGCCAGCTGTAGCCCGAATAGAATGAGGAAAGCCGCGCCGACCGCGGCGCCGGAAGCGACGCCCAGCGTATACGGATCCGCGAGCGGATTGCGCAGCGCCCCTTGGAACCCGGCCCCGGCGAGCGACAAGCATGCGCCGACGAGTGCCGCAAGCACCACCCGGGGCAGCCGAACCTTGGAGATGATCTGCTCGGAAGAGATAGGCCAGTCCGCATGGAAGAGATCTCCAAGGAAGGGCACATGATGCAAGACGATTGGCCACGTATCGGATAACGGAACGTAAGCGGTCCCCATCGATACGCTCACGACGATCGAAAGAAGGAGGAGTACGCTCCCGACTCCTCCCCACATTCCTAACCGCTTGCTCATTATTGGTACGAGTCCGGATAGATCGCGCTTGCGATGCCGAGCAGCGCTTGCGTGATCCGCGGACCCGGGCGGGCGAGCACGTCTCCGTCGAGTCCGACGACTCGATCGTTCTTAATCGCCGTAATTTCTCCCCATCCGCTCCGGCCGCGAATGAGATCCTCCAGCTTGTTGCCCTTGTCGTCAACCAAATTTAGCGTATGAATGATGACGTCCGGATTATCTTTGATCACCTTCTCTTCGTTGATCTGGCTCCAGCCCTGTACGTCGGAAGCGATATTCACTCCGCCGGCGAGCGTAATGAGCTCGTCCATGAACTCGCCGCTGCCGACCGTCCAGCCCGGTGAATATTCGATGTATACTTTCCTCTTCTCCTCCGGTTTGATCGTCTCCGCGACGCCTTTCACCATCTGAATGTCCGCTTTCATTTGCGCGACGAGCGCTTCGGCTTCCGTTTGTTGGTCCGTTATCCGTCCAAGCTGCAGAATGTCGCTAAGAACGTCGTCCAACTTCCTCGGATTCATGCAGACGACGTTAAGGCCAAGCGTACGCAGATTGTCGAGCGCGGTATCCTTAATGGAAATTCCCGCAACGACGAGATCGGCGCCGGCGGCCACGATCGCTTCCGTATTCGGCTCGACGATGCCTCCGACTTTCGGCTTGCTTTCCGCTTCTTTCGGATAATTGTCGAAGTCGGATACGCCTACGATACGGTCGGCCAGTCCAAGCGCGAACAAGATTTCCGTCTCCGCAGGGGAGGCGGACACGATTGTCTCCGGCGCTTGCTCGAACGTGATTTCCTTGCCGGTCGCGTCCTTCTCCGTCAGCGGATAGACCGTGCTCTTGGCATCGTCCGCCGATGGCGATGAGGTTGGCGTTGTTTCCGCTGACGACGATGCCGCGCTCTGCGTCTCCGTCGGGCTCGCATTGCCGGATGGCGAGTCGGCTTCGTTCGCTCCGCAAGCGGCCAGCATGAACACGAGTAGGACGGATAACGCGATATGACTGATTTTCTTCATTTCCGATCTTCCCTTCGATAGTAGAATGCGAGAAGGGCTTGTTCAGTATCCTTTTTACAACCCATGCGTTCAACGAAAAAACCCCTTATCTCCGTAAGGAAACAAGGGGATTGCTAATCAGGCAACAACTGGTATACAGATGCGCTCGCACCTGTCCTGATAGGCCGTCCTTTTCCGCGAAGGAGCTTCATTGGCTACCGAATAGGCAGGTTTCCTGGCTTACGGGTATGCGACGCGCCTCGCCTTCCCATTCCTGGCGGAACAGTGGCATTACGAGGTCGTCCCCGAGTTACAGTGGCGGGACCGCACCGGATTCTCACCGGTTTCCCTTTTAACCTTGCGTTGCGAACACGCAAACAAGGCACCTATCGGCGTAAAAATTCTATTAAACAAGCAGAATCTCTCGACTCATTATATCGAACGACAAGCGGAAAGAAAAGCCTCCCATTATACCGATCGCTCAGACCCGCGCGAATCCCTATAGAATAGTAAAGCCCTAGCCCGGCGGATACCGGACTAGGGCTTTATCGCGTTTGGCTTTGCGATTACAGTTTCAAGAGACTAACGATAATGACTGCCGCCTCCGCGCGGTTCAACTTATCGTTCGGTGCCAGCTTGCCGTCTTTGCCTTTGACGATTCCGGCATTCACCAGCGCTTCGACGCTGGACTTGGCTTCGTCGGAAACATCCGCGGCATCGGAGAACGCGTCAAGCGCTCCGCCTGCTTCGAGCTGCGTGCCGGCTGCCTTCAGAGCGCTTACGGCCAGAACCATCATCTCTTGGCGCGTAAGTTTGCCGCTTGGGTCCTTCACGTCGCCCGCGATGTCCGATTCCTTCACTTCAAGCGCTTTCGCCAAGATCGCTACGAAGTCTTTCTTCGTGAGGGAGGCTCCCGGGGAGAACTTGTCGTTGCCGGTGCCCTTGACTAGACCTCGCTTAGCTAGGTCGTTAATGGCAGCCCGTGCCCAAGAGTAGCCGTTCAAATCCGTGAACGGACTGTTGGACAGCGTCAGCACGCCGTATACGGACGTGTCTTGATAGCCGTTGCCCGAAGTGTCGTTCCATGCGGCGACGCTTTGGCGCGCGCCGTCTTTGCCGTCGTTGATCTGTACGTCGAAGCCGAGCTTCGTTCCGTCCGCCGGCTTAATCGCCTTGAGCGGAAGCTTGAATTCGACCGTGTAGTTCGTGCCGGACACTTTCGTTGCCGATTGGAAGCCTTCGGCAATGCTCGCCGGGTTGAACGATGTCTCGTTGTCGAAGTTGACGCGGTATTGTCCGTCGTCCTCTTGGTAGGAAGGAGTCTTCTCGTTGTTCTGATCCAAGAAGATTTCGACGGAATCCTCTTCCCAAGCGTTCTCGCTCGCTTTATCCAGCTGAGCGTCGCTGACTTGGACCAATACGTACAGGTTGTCGTTATCCCACAGCGCTTTGGCCACGCCGGTCGCGCCCTGCCATGCCATTTGATACTGATTCACAGAAATTTCGGCTGCGCCGTTCCATGCCGCGTCAACCGTACCGTCAATCTTCGGCGTACCGAATTTAGCGGTTGCTTGTTTGACGATTTTCACTTCGGGCGGATTTTCCTTCATGAACTTGGCCGGATCGATAACGCCATCATACGCCGGCTTCGCTTGCAGGTCTTTATCGAACGGAAGCGGATTCTCCGTCGCTCTCCAGCTCGTCGCATCGTTCAGTCCCCAGAACGTTATGCGCGCGATGTGGTCGGCATGCGTCTTGTAAATATCGAACAATTGCGCGTACAAGTAGCCTTGCGACTTAGCTTCCTTCTCGGATATCACGGAGTTGATTCCCGCGCGAATATCGAGCTCGGATACGCTGACTTCGACGCCCAAGGAGATGAACTTCTCCAGCGAGCTCTTCACGTTCTCGGCTTTCGTGCTTAAGCCGTAGTGGCCTTGCATGCCGATGCCGTCGATGAGCAGTTCGCCCGGATGATTCTTCGCGTAACGATCGTTGATTTCCTTGACCATCTGATAGATGGCTTCGGCTTTATTCTGGTTATCGTCGTTATAATCGTTGTAGTACAGCTTGATGTCCCAATCCGGATGCGCGTCGAGAACTTCTTGCGTTGCCAGGAACGCTTGCTCGACATAATCTTCGCCGATCGATTTATACCAATTGGATTGGCGCAACGCCGCTTTCCAATCGGACGGGTTCGACGGGTTATCGTTCATTGCTTCGTTCACGACGTCCCAACCGATCACTCTATCGCCGAAGTGCTCTACGACCGTCTTGATGTGCGTCTTCATGTTGCCTAGCGCATCATCGCGGCTAATCGGCGCCAAATTGCCATCGGCGTCGGCTTTCGCATTCATCCAATCCGGCGATTGCTGATGCCAAACCAACGTATGCCCATACACTTTCAGTCCGGCTGCAATCGCGCCGTCGACGATCTCGTCCGCGCTTTCGAAGGTAAACTTGCCTTTCTCGGCTTGCACCGAGCCCGGCTTCATCGCGTTCTCCGCCGTCACGACATTGAAGTGCTGCTTAAGGAGCTCGGAGCGCACGCCTTTCAGCTCGCCCGCGGAGATCGCGTTACCGATGAGGAAGTCGTTCTGGTACGCGTCTTTGATCGGTTTCAAGTCTTTCTGTACGGAGACAGGACCTGCGCCCGTGGCCTCAAAGCTGATATCGTCGATGTAGAAGGAAGCCGTCGCGTTGTTCGAGCTCTCGACATAGATCGTTAAGTACTCGTCACCTACGCTGTTGTAACGGTACGTTCCTTCGTACTTCACCCATCCGTCGGCCGTGCCGATCGTCTGGCCTTGGAGGTTATTGTAACTGGCGCCGTTGCCTTGGCCTACTTGCGTAGACAATTGGAGCTGCGTGCTGTCCGGCGAGATCAACTTCACCCACGCGGAAATTTTGTATTCATAGCCCTTATCGACGTACTTCTCCACGCGCAAGGAAGGACCATGCCAGGCAACCGTTCTGCCCTCTACCTTAAGCGCATAGGAGCCGCCATCCGTATGGTTGGCTTCCTTGGTGACGGTCAATGTCTCCGTGCTTGCACGGCCTTCAAAACCGCCGGTCTTCTGATCTTCGAAAGTGATCGTAGAGAATGGCAATGCCGGATCTCTCGGGTCTTCTTCCACGACAGGCGCGGCTTTCTCCCCGGTGATCACGATCTCGCCGATATAGTAAGGAACCGTCTTGCCGTCTTCGCTGGATTGCACGCGTACGGCTTTGTCTTTGCTCGAATCGGCGGTGAACTCGCCCGTCAACGTGAATGCTTTACCGGCTACGAAGTCTGCGCCGGATAAGAAAGCATAGCTGTCAACCAACTGAAGGTAAGCTTGCGCGCCGGCCGGAATCGTAGCGTCCGCGTCAACGTATCCCGTCACGGTCGCCGTATATTTCCGGCCGTCCACGAGTCCGATGTCGGCGAACTTGAAGTCTGCCGCATCCCAGTTGTTCGTTCTATTGCTGACGTAGATCGCTGCTCCGTCATCGTTGCCCGCAAACTTCTTATCCGTAACGACTTTCAAATTCGCGCCGCCCGATTGAGCTGCCGCGCCTTGCCCGTTCGCGAACGATTCCTGATAAACGACCGTGCTCGCATCGTCTGCCGCCGCTGCCGGCGCTAGCCAAGCCGACGGAATCAGCAACGCAGAAGCTAGAAGCAAAGAAAGAAATCTCGAAGACTTTCGGCTCATAACTGTACGATTCCCCCTGAGGTTATGTAGTGAACGTCGTGAAAGCGCTGTCTAGAATAGCGTAGCAAGACAGCAAGGTTGAACTGCAAGTGCGCTATGCCGGGTACCAGCACTTTCCTCTATTCCCAAGTTTAATTGTACCTCAGAGCGTGGAAGCGCTTACTTCAAAAAGTATAGAAGAAACTTTGGATTGTATTGAAAAGCTCTCCTGACGGGGTCAGGTCAAGATTAGCCCCTTCTCCGTAAGGCAAGTTCAGAAAACACCTCAGTATCGTCAATAACATCCCCATCGAACTCAAACTCAGTAAAGCAAGATGCAACCGATAAGTGTTGCTACTCCATTCTCTTCAATTATAATAATTGTTAAATATGCATAATCGAGAGAATCGCTGCCCGACTTCAACCCATTCGGAGGTAAGATTCCCATGAACACGCTTGCGATCAAGCGCGTACCGTCTCACCCGGGACTTAGGGAACTGGTTAGAGACATATGGATTCTGGAAAGCGATGGGATACTCCCCAGCGAAGTATACGACACTTCAGAACAAGGTTGGCGAGACGATCTATTTGGTAAGGGAGCAGGAGGGCGCTTTCCCTTGAGCAGTCTTATCTAGAGCGGTGAGACATTCGTCATATTCGTCATAACAACTAATCGGTAGTTATTTTCCCACACACCGACAATCGCGCCGCAATAACAACCAATCGATAGGTATTCCCCTGTATTCTGCGGTAATTTGCTCAAAGCTGGGAGAATAGCTGCTTATGGTTGTTATTCTAGTCCTGGACGCAAGTAGCACACGAAATAACTGCGAATGGTTGCTATTCTCTCGTCGAAGAAACCTGCAACACTCGAATGAATGGTAAATCGTTGTTATTTCGCTTTCCGAGCGCGACTCCTAGCATCCCATCCCATCCGGAGGTAGGTTCCCATGAACAACCTGGCTATCCAGCGCATAACGCCTCACCCGGTGTTGAGTGAATGCATCAGAGACCTTTGGGTTTTCGAAAGCGACGGAAGACTGTCCCAGGAAGAGATACAGATCATCGCTCCTAACGGTTCCGTGAAATTGACTTTGCATTATAGAGGGAAGCTTGTCGGGCGGATCGGCGACCACGCATTCGTGATCCCGGAACATCGGTTATCCATCGTTGGCATATCCGATCGTCCGTTGATCGCTGCATTCGATCGGAGTAAGCCCTTCGGTTGCATCAGTATCGAACTCCATCCCGCTTCGGCGTATCGTCTCTTCGCATATCCTCAGTATGAACTGCGCAACGCCATCGTGCCATTCGGAGAAATTTTCGGTACGGCGGCAACCCGCTCCTTGGAAGAACGAATCTATTCGGCGACGAATCCGACGCATAAGGCGGCTCTTCTTCAAGAATTCTTGATCAGAAGGCTCGCTTTGACGGAGATTGATTATTCGTTCGAACGCAGCGCCGACGCCATCTTGAAAGCGCAAGGTCTATTGTCGGTGAAGAAGCTATCGCAGGTAACGGGATTAAGCGATCGGTGGCAACGCAACAAGTTTGCCGATCGGCTGGGCGTCAGTCCGAAAACCTTCGCATCGCTCGTTCGCTTCCAAGCTAGTTACCAGGCGCTGCTCCGGAACAAACGCGACTTCCTGCAAGCTAAACCTTTCAACGATAGCTATTACGATCAGGCACATTTCATCAAGGAATTCAAAAGATTTATAGGCTATTCCCCCGCCAAGTATTCGAAGTTGCAGAACAAGGTCGGCGAGACGGTCTACCATGTGAAGGATACGGAAAGCCTCTCCTCTTCGGAAAGCCTATAATAGGCCGCTTAGACTCGATCTTCCGTTTCTTACAATACCCCTTGGCATGCTTAAGGTATTTTATTCACAGATTCGTCACATACGAAAAAACAGAACCTCAAGGGGGTGAATTGCCAATGAAATGGGTAGCGCGAATATTACAAGGTTTATTGGCGCTGGATTTCCTGTTTGCCGGGGGGATGAAGATCTTCTCCAGTTCAGAGCAAATCAAGGAATTGTTCACTGACAGTCTTGGGACGCCTCCGGCACTGATCTACACCGTCGGAGCCTTCGAAGCGCTGGCCGGACTAGCTTTAGTCGCCGGTTATCGCAGTCCGAGAGCAGCCGTGTTGTCGATAGCCATAATGTTAGCCATCATGATCGGCGCCACGGTGACGAATCTCTCCGCCGGACTCGTAGGGGATGCCATGGTGCCGCTAGCGACCTTCATCTTGGCGGCTTTCTTGTTGTACCTGCGGCGCGATGCGCTCAAGAGCTTTCGAACAACGGCAAATATTAAGTTTAAAGGATAGGTGACCAGACTGTCTTGATGACGAGGCAGGCCGAGTTCTCGTCGGAAAATAGGACGTTGAATTCGAAGCCGATGCTGCCGAAAAGTTCCTTCGTCCGATTGATGTCTTTCACCGGCAAGTTGATGTACGTCTGGCTCGATTGATCCTGGCGGAGAAAGCTCATGCCGCGGGCGGCAAACCGTTCAAGGATACACAAGATCACGGCTTCATGTACGTTAGAAACTTCGAGGATCCGGAAGGTCATCTGTGGGAGATCGGCTACTTCGACATGAGCGCGTTCAACCAGTAAATCGATTGTTTAGGAATAAGCCGATCGTTGCGTGCGATCGGCTTATTATTACGTCGCAAGAAGGAGCTCCCCGGATTCCGGGAAGCTCCTCCAACTCGCGAAGTCATGCTACCTCTCATAATAGCCACTGATTTCCGCCGTACCAAGAACGTGACCGCTCACGAGTTCTTGAAACTTCTCATAAGGCAGATGGGCAGGTGGTTCCAACGAGTGAACATCCAAAGCATACACGATGGTTTTGTATTCATGATTTCCGGAGCCAATCGGCGGAGCAGGAGGATCGTACCCGCTTAAAGCCGATGAATTCAATAGCTCTTGACTCCCCTCCGGAAGCTTGTCGGTCCGGGAGGCGCCTTCCGGAACGCGATGTACATCGGCAGGGATATTCATGACAGCCCAGTGAATCCAATGATTCGCGACAGGATGAAGATCTACGATCAGGATGGAGAACGATTTCGTTCCTTCGGGCACATTCTCCCAAGCCAGCGGAATACTATTGTCTGCGTTCGTATGCTTCTCGGGAATTTGTTCGCCGTTCTTGAACGCCTCTGAAGTAACGGTGAATGCGTTGTTGCCGCTGTCGGGCTTCGTTGAACCGCACCCGCCAATCGCAATGGCAATCGCGGCTAGGATGAAGATTAGGATGCGTTTGGGCATGTGTATTGGTAAGTTCATACATTATCCCCTTTCCTTATCGAAATTTACATTAACATACCATCACCCTGTCCGTCCGTATAGTACGAATCGGAAGGTTCGCAGAGCGCCGCCTTATTGATCTCGTCTAACTTCTTCAATCACCGCACTAACGCCTTCGTGTATCTGCTCCGGCCTAGCCCGCGATATGCCAATCCTCAGAAACTTCTCCCTTCGGAGATAATCCGAGAGATAGAACAGCTTCCCGCTCGCTACGAGAATCCCCCGCTCTCTCAGCCGATCCACGACCCGCTCCAGTTTGACGGTCCGCGGGACTTTGAACGGGATGAACACGCCCGATCGAACGTCGGCCACTTCTAGCAGTTCTGCATCATTGTACTTCCTGACGGCGTCGTGCAGGATCTCGATCCGCGATTCATATTGCCGATAGATCTTCTCCCTGTGCCGCTCGTACATGCCGTTCTTGATATAGATATCGAGAGCGATAATTGCAAGGGACAGGGTTAATTGCCGTGATGTATCGGTTGAAAGGCTCGATCCGTCAATCACCTTATATATCTCCACCTTTCTTAGACATCTCGAATTTCATAGCGCTTCCATTCGCCGTACACTGAATTTGATAACGAAATCATAGCCTGCCGAAGCAAGGAGTTGGTATTTATCATGAAAGCAGCGATTTATGAAGGGAACCAGACCATCCGGATCGGAGATTGCGTGCCAGTCGATCCTTCTCCGGACGAGGTGCGGATCGCGGTCGCATACGCGGGCATCTGCGGAACGGACCTGCATGTCTATCATGGCCGTATGGATCACCGTGTGACGATGCCGCACGTGATGGGACACGAGATGTCGGGCATCGTCGAAGCGGTCGGCGCCAGCGTCACTCACCTTTCCGTCGGAGATCGCGTGGTCGTCATGCCTCTGATTTCCTGCAACCAGTGTCCGGCTTGCCAAGAAGGACACGCACACATCTGCCAACGTCTGAAGTTCATCGGGATCGAAACGCCCGGTGGTTTTCAATCAAGCGTGACGGTTCCCGCCGATACGGTGCTGCCGATTCCGAGAGCGCTTTCTCTGCAGCTCGGCGCATTGATCGAACCTCTAGCCGTCGCCTGCCATGACGTTCGCATCGGCGGCGTACGGAGCGGAGAGCTCTCGGTGATCATAGGGGGAGGCCCGATTGGCGCACTAATCGCGCTCGTCGCTCGCGCGAATGGGTCGAAGGTTCTCGTTGCTGAGATCAATCCGTTCAGGCTCCAGCTGTTGGAGCAGATGGGGATCGATACGATCAATCCCCAAGAATCAGATATCGCCGCACACGTGAACCACCTTACCGACGGGGCTGGATGCGATCTCGTATTCGAAGTGACGTCCTCTGCCGCCGGCGCCAGGTTGATGACACAGCTTCCCCGCACCCGGGGGAGAATCGTTGTGGTCGGCATCTTTAATGATCCTCCCCAAGTCGACCTTCACCGGATATTCTGGCGGGAATTGAAGCTCTTCGGGGCTCGCGTCTACGAGAGGGAAGATTTCGAACAGGCCATCGCGTGGGCGGCCTCCGGCAAGCTGCCGCTCGGCCATTTGGTTCGGGATATTTATCCGCTGGAGATGCTGCAAGAGGGCTTCCGGTTAATGGAGTCCAGCGGAGGCGTCATGAAGATCTTACTGAACTGTGCCGACGACGGTGCAAGTTCGTTCGCCAAGGAGGGATAAGATGAATCCCCATCAATCAACGATCGCTTCCCTTTCGATCGATCGTCCTTACAATCCCCCCCACTGGGCCGTGCTTCAGCAACAGTTAATGTCGCTGTTGGACGAAGCAGCCGCGGAGTTCGTGGATCGGTATGTGCAGCCGGACGGGACCTTGCTCTGGAGAAGCGTCTGGCCTGGCATGGACGGCTCTGACGACCCCTACGAAGGCTTCATGAACTTAGCTCTGTTGTATGTGCTGGGCGGACAACGAGAATTGTACGATCATGCACGCAAAGTATACGATGGCATCACTTGGCAATGGACGGAATACGGTCAGATCCATCGGGAGTTCGACGGCTACTACGACTGGATGCACCACGGTGAGGGCTGCTTGTTCCTCTACTTTCTCGGGTTGGCGGATCCTGGCAGCTTGAAGGATCGGCAACGGGCACGGCGGTTCGCCGGTTTCTACACGGGGGACGATCCGGAAGCGCAGAATTACGACCGAGTAAGAAAGCTGATTCGATCGCCGATCAACGGCAGCCGCGGCCCCCGCTTCGTCATGACCGAAGAGGACTGGATGACGCACCGGGGGATTCTGGACCAATATCTGGCTCCCTTCGAGGACCTGACCGGCGTCGATATCAACAGCGGCAAGTGTCCTTGGTCTGACGATCAGGTTTATCGGGAAATCATTGATAAGATGAACGCGCGGATGGCGAAAGGAGACGTTCCGTTAAATCTGAACGCGACAAGCCTGATCGCTCATGCCTTTATGTTCAGCGGCGATGAATCGTTGGTACGATGGGTTATCGAATATGTAGGCGCATGGAAGGCACGGGCCGAGATGAACGGTGGTATTATGCCGGATAACGTGGGTCTGTCAGGCGAGATCGGCGAATACAACGATGGCAAGTGGTGGGGAGGTTACTATGGCTGGCGCTGGTCGCATGGTCTGTTTACGATCATCGAACCGTTGACCAATGCTTCCATGAATGCCGTGCTGATGACAGGAGACACGGACTGGCTTGACGTTGCGAGACAACAGTTGGATATCAACTGGGGGCTCCGCAAGCGAGTTCAAGGTACATGGGCGGTGCCGCACAAACACCTGGACAGCGGTTGGACGGATTATAAACCGCCGAATCCCGCTTACCCTATCTATCTATGGACCGTTTCCATGGATTCGCAGGATGTCGAGCGCTACGAACGTCTGGAGACCGCCGCGTTTTACAGGGAAATCGAGATCCCGATCGTTTCCGGCCGCAACCCGCATACCGGCAAAGAGACCAAGCACTATATTGCGAACACCGTCCCCTGGTTCGAATACATCCGCGGCAACGATCCGGCATATCCGGAGAAAATCCTGAAAGCCAATTACGAGCTCGTCGAGAGGCAACTGAAAAAAATGAGATCGGCGGAAGGCGACCCGGCTGGCTGGATCTCGGATGGATATAACCTTGACGACCTTTCCAGCATTCACAAGTGGCAGGAAATGTGCCCTGTCTATCCGGAAGGATTGCTCCAGTTGACCTTGGGCGCTCCGATGCATATTTCCCATGGGGGACTCCAGCATGCCAGAGTCCGCTACTACAACGCATTCGCCCAAAGACCAGGCTTGCCGCCTAAAGTCAGCGCCCTAGTGGAGCGGCTCATGGATGATTCCGTAACGTTAACTCTTGTGAATTTGGACACGACCGAGGCCAAAGACGTCGTCATCCAAGCCGGAGGCTTCGGGGAGCATCGGTTCACGAACGCGGAAGCCCGGGATGAACGCGGCGAATTGCTGCTTTCCTTACCGTTGGACAATAAATGGGTGCAAATCCGGCTTGGGAGTGCGGCCGGCGTAAGGCTGACATTGTCGATGGAACGCTATGTCAACCCACCCTCCTACGAAACGCCATGGTGCGCGGCGAAAAGCCCAACACCGTTGATTCAATCCAGAATAATCACATGACAGAGCCGTAATATCAATCCATGCGCATGGAGATGACGAATTCGTCCGGGATTCGTCATCTCCTTTTGTCGACAAAAAATATCAATCTACATATTTTTGTTTATTTGTAAAACTCATTTCCAGTAATATTGAAAGTGAGAATCGACAATTTTTTCGACCGGGGGGTCCATCATGTTTAAGCGCGGATTCAGTTTCAGGGGCAAGCTGATCTTCTCGTTCATCCTGATCTGTTTGCTTCCGGTCGTCGTCGTGCAGCTGATCTCCTATTACATTTCGAGCGAGGCGATGAAAGATAAGATCAACATCCTCGTTCGCGCGAGTTTGTTGCAAACCTCCAAAAACCTGGATACCTCTCTGCTTGCGTATGAGGATATCGTGAGGCAAATCATTACGAACGACGATCTGGTCGAGACGATTAACGCCATTAACGAGAGTAATGATGCCATGGAAATCTCCAGGAGAAGACTCATCAATATCTTGTCCGGCTATGCCAATGCGAAAAATGGCATACGGAGCGTTACAATCTTCACCGAGAACGGAATGGTCATTAGTTATGATCGGCAGACGGGATCGCCCTATTACTATAATCAATGGTCGAATGTTCAAGATCCAACGACATTGCCCCTCTATCAAGAAGCGCTGAGGCACACCGGCACGATCATCAGTGAGCCCGAGAAAATCGACACCGTAAATAACAAGGAGCAGTTCGGCTTTCATCTCGCGAGAAAGATCATCGACTATACCCGATTGAGTCTTAAAGGCATCGGCGTCGTTACGATAACGGCCTATGAATCCGTACTGGCGGAAGCCATCAACCTGTCCGACGAGGGCACGCAGGCTCCCTCCCCCTTTCCTAACCTTGCTTTCTTGGTAAATAGTAAGGGCATCATCGTCTCATCTCCTGATAAACAGATGATCGGGAAGCGAATCTCGGATGTTATCGGCGCCTCCATGATCATCAACAAATATGTCAATCCAAAGAGCGGATGGGAAATTTATAATCTGATCGATCAACGCGAGCTGTTCAAAGAGATGTTCGCCATGAGACGATTGACCTTCTGGACAGGCGCGCTCGCAATTGCCGTCTCCAGCCTTCTTATCTTCGTGATCTCAGAACGATTGTCCGCCTCGATCCGCAATATTGTCCGCGCTATGAAGGTCGCCCAGAACGGGGTCCTGAACGTGCATGTAGAAAACCATCGTACCCGAGACGAGATTTCCCATATCGCGATCAGCTTCAACAAAATGATGACGCGAATCAACGACCTGATGGCCGAAATTCTGAACGCGACGGAAAAACAAAAAAACGCGGAAATTCGCGCGCTCGAGGCGCAAATCAATCCGCATTTCCTGTATAACACGCTGGACTCCATCAACTGGCTCGCCATTGAGAAAGAAGAGCATCAGATCAGCCATATGCTGAAAGGATTGGCGCAAATCCTGCGGTACAGCATCAAGGATAGCAACAAACTGGTCACCGTGGCAGAAGAGCTGGCGTGGGTGGACCGCTACATCTATCTGCAGCAATTCCGTTTCCGTTCTTCCTTTTCGTGTCAGGTTCAATGCGATGATGAGCTTCTCGCGTGCAGAATACCGAAATTGCTGATTCAGCCGATCATCGAGAACGCGATCTTGCATGGGTTTGCAGGGCGTAAACAGGGCGGACTGCTTCGGATCGCGATCGAACGCGCGAAGGAACGCATGCTCCGGATCGAGGTCCGGGATAACGGGAAAGGCATGAATGAGCATACAAGGTCATCGATCTTCAACAATCCATCGGGAATAGGTCTATCGAACGTGATCGATCGGATTGAGATTTACTACAAACACCAAGCTAAGCTCGAACTCGACAGCAAGCCGGGCGTAGGGACCGCGGTACGACTGCTGATCCCGCTATCAACCGGAACCGAGGAGGAAGAAGGATGAGAATCGCGGTCGTGGAAGACGAACAGAACACGCTCGAGGGAATTATCCGGCTGATCGCCAAATTGGATGATCGCTATCAGGTCGTCGGCAAGGCCGAGAACGGTCAAGACGGATATACCCTCATCCGAGAGCTTAGACCGGACTTGGTAATTACGGATATTATGATGCCGATCTTATCCGGGATCGACATGCTGAACCGGTTGCACGCCGAAGGCTGCCTGCACAAGGCGGTCGTGCTCACGGGGTATTCGGAATTCGAGTACGCTAAAAAGGCACTCCAGCTGGGAGTGAGGGACTATCTGGAGAAGCCGATTACAAGCGACGATCTGAAGGCGGTTCTAGAGAAAATCGATCACGAGCTCATATGCGAACGATTGGGAGGACTGCCCCACTTCCCGCCGGTCGCGCAGACCGAGCACCTGATTCGGCAAACCGTTCTGCGCGAGGACCTTGACCCTGCCCTTCTCTCCTCTCATATGGTCCACGCTAACGGATTTCTGCCGGACAGGGCGGTACAATTGCTCCAGTTTTATTCTAGGAACGACTTCATACAAATGGAACAAATCATCAAGGACAAGGAGCCGGCAATCCTGGTATCCGGTTCCAAATTCGTCTTTGCGCTGCCGTCAGATCATTCCATTCATCTGCTCTTGCAGACGGAATCGGATGAGCTTGACCTCGATGGAATTGCAGTCCATATACTGAACAACGAGATGGCCAGGATACCTTCCGTAGTCGCGAGCCGGACCCAGATCGCGAATCTCTCGGGTTTGAAAAACGGGTTGTCCCAATTGAAGCGATTGAGACGTTGGTCCATCTCGAATATACAGTCTACAACGATGAATCAGGAAGCCGTATCTAAGGCGGGCATCCGGCAGCTTCAGTACCCTGAGCATCTTGATAACCGGATGGTGCTTGCCGTCGCGGCATCGAGCGAAGAGGAGATTCTTCGGGTATTAGCCGACTGGGTGGCGTTCCTATTGGAGAGATGTTATCCGCCGCATCAAATTATCGATGCGACGATACGCCTTGTTTCCGGTCTCCTCGGACAGTACGCGGCGAATCCGGATCATGATCTTGCCGTCTCCGATCAACCTGACTGGTTGCAGGCGATCCGAAATGCGCAGACCAAATACGAATTCATCGAAGCGGTTAACCTCGGTGCCAGCAGCGTACGCACGATCAAGGTACAGCGCAATAAGGCGTATAGCCTCGCCGTGTTGAAAGCGCTTCAATTGATTCACGCCGGCTACCAAGAAGGAATTCACCTGGAGGAAATCGCGGACAGGCTGCATATTACGCCCGAGTACTTAAGTTCACTGTTCACGAAGGAAGTAGGTCAAACCTACTCGTCCTATATGAAAGAATACCGGATTCAGAAGGCGAAAGAACTGTTGAGTCGATCCGGAATGAAAACGTTCGAAATCGCCCAGTCGGTCGGATACCCGGACGCGAAATATTTCTCGCGCGTCTTTCGGGAAGCATCGGGACTTTCACCGGGTGAATACCGTCGATTACATCCGGGGAAATGATTCAATTCACATTATTATTGTCCACCATTATTAGTTATTTCAAATTTTCGAAACGCTTTCATCAGCCTACAATTAAACATGTAAGCAATCATTAATAACGAGGGGGATAACGCAATGAGAAGATTCAGGCTTTGGACTTTAGCTGCAACATTGGTTTTTGCAATCGCTCTCACGGGTTGCGGGAATAACAGCTCCGAGAATACTTCCAAGGAATCCGACAATGCGAGCGCAACGCAAGTGGAAAAAGCTGCGGTCGAGAAGAAAAAGCTGACGCTATGGTTCTATTTTGAAGGCAAGGAACGATTCGACAAGCTCAAAACGTTAACCGACGGTTTTACCGCGCAAAATCCGAATGTGGAAATAGAGCCGGTGTACGTTCCTTTTGCGGACCTTAAGAAGCGGCTGTCAGTCGGACTTGCCGCCGAGGATCTTCCCGATCTCGTCATTATCGACAATCCCGATCATGCGGCATACGCAGCAATGGGTTTGTTCGCGGATATCACGGATGAAGTCAGCACTTGGACGGATAAAGATCAGTTTTACGAAGGGCCTTGGAGTTCTACAATATATGACGGCAAGCAATACGGCGTACCGCTCGGCAGCAACAACCTTGCGCTCTACTATAACGAGCAGATGCTCGCCGATGCAGGAGTGACGCCTCCTCAGACTTGGGACGAGTTGCGGGAAGCCGCCAAGAAATTAACGAAGAACGGGGTTACCGGTCTCGGCATCAGCGCGCCTGCGAATGAGGAAGGAACCTTCCAGTTCCTGCCTTGGTTGCTATCGGCAGGCGCGAATTATGACCAACTCGGGTCGCCAGAAGGGATTAAGGCGTTCAGCGTACTGGCGGATCTGATCAAAGACGGTTCCATGAGCAAAGAAATCATCAACTGGACGCAATCGGACGTGTTGAAACAATTTTCTACAGGCAAAGTCGCCATGATGGTCAATGGACCTTGGCAGCTTCCTGAACTGGCATCGACGGTACCGGACCTGAAATTCGGACTTACTTTCGTTCCGAAGGACAAAGCGTTCTCCTCTGTGCTTGGCGGAGAGAACCTGGGCGTCGTGAAGGGCGATCATGTGAAGGAAGCCACGGCTTTTGTGAAATACGTGGTATCGCCAGAGGTCATCAAGCCTTTCCTGCAAAGCTTCGGATATTTCCCGCCTCGCAAAGACGTTGCAGCGGATCCATACTGGACGGAGAATCCGCAACTCAAGGTTTTTGCCGAGAATATGGAATACGCCATGCCACGGGGTCCGCACCCCAAATGGCCTGAAATTTCCAACGTTATCTCGCAGGCGATGTCCAAAGCGTTCACCTTGCATAGCACGCCGGAGGAAGCCGCGAAGGATGCGCAAAGTAAAATCGACGCCATACTGAAATAGGACACAGACGGAGTACATGATGCACGTCGTCATGTACTCCGATTTTCATCTAGGAGGTGGCCTTTATGGGCAAATCGAAAGAAAGGATTGCGGGTTATCTCTTCGTCCTTCCGGCTCTGATATATATGCTATTTTTTGTTGGTTATCCCGTTATCGACAATATCCGGTTAAGTCTCATCGACGTCAATGTCATGAATTTCTCGTCTGGCGATCATCCGTTCGTAGGCTTAGAAAATTATAAAATCCTGCAGCGGGAAGGAATTCTGGCCACCACATTAACCAATACGATCGTCTATACGATCGGATGCATCATTATCCAGTTTATTTGCGGACTCGGCTTCGCGATGCTATTCTCGATCCCCTTTCGGATGGCAGCAAGGCTGCGTGGCCTCGTCATGATCAGTTGGCTATTGCCGGCGACGATCACGGCGATGGTGTTCAAATACATGTTCAGTGCCGATGGCATCGTGAATGAACTGCTTATGCAGGTTGGATTGATTCCGGATCCGATCAAATGGCTCGTTGAACCCGTCACGGCCATGCTGGTCCTAGTCGTGGCGAACACGTGGATTGGCATTCCCTTCAATATGATTTTGATTACGTCCGGGCTGACGACGATCCCCAAAGATCTATATGAAAGCGCGGCGATTGACGGAGCGAACACAATGAAGCGGTTTTTCAAGATCACGCTCCCGCTGCTCAAGCCTACGATCCTATCGCTACTGGTTCTTGGCTTCATTTATACGTTCCGCGTCTTCGATCTTGTATTAATTACGACGCATGGCGGTCCGGTTGATGCAACGCAAATGATGTCGACATACGCTTATAAGCTCTCGTTCGATGAATTTAAATACAGTCAGGGCGCTGCGCTATCGAATGTCATGCTTCTTGTACTTCTGGTTGTCGGTTTCGTCTATATGCGCCTGGTGAACAGGGAGGAGAAAGCATGAGCATTGCCGTGTCATCCATTCACCGATCGCGGAGACTCCGTAGAAACGCGATTCCCCTCCTGAGTATCCTTCTGGTAGCGGTATTCCTGTTTCCTCTTTACTGGTTGGCGGTTACTTCATTCAAGACGGAAAGCGAAATATTCCGAACGCCGCCGACGTTGTTTCCGCATCAATTCGACGTCAAATCCTATACGGAACAGTTGACGAGTTCTAACTATAACATTATGCAAGGGTTCAGGAACAGCGCCTTGATCGCATTCGGCGCGCTGGCCATTTCAACGTTGCTAGCCATCCCTGCCTCATATGGACTTGCCCGGTTTTCGATTGCGGGCAAGCACCTCATGCTGCTGCTGTTTCTAGTTACCCAGATGCTTCCCGCTTCATTGATCCTTACGCCGCTGTTTATTTTGTACAAACAGTTCGGGCTACTGCATGCGCCTTTCTGGGCAACCATCCTTGCGAATGCAACGGCCGGCATTCCATTCACGATCGTCACCTTGCGGACCTATTTCATCACCTTGCCCAAAGAGCTGGAAGAATCGGCGAAAATCGACGGCTGCAATATTTTCACGACATTTTGGCGGATTATGCTTCCCATTGCCCTGCCAGGCGTCGTGGTCGCGATGGTGTTTTCCTTCCTGTTCGCATGGGGCGATTTGATCTATGGAATGACGTTCATCAGCAAAGAACATATGCGGCCGATTACAGCAGGCATCTATAACTTCCTCGGGTTCCAGAGAACGTCATGGAACCATTCGATGGCTTTCGGAATGGTCAGTATCTTACCCGTCGTATTCATCTTCATCTTCGTGCAAAAATTCATCGTCAGCGGTCTGACGAATGGCGCGGTAAAGGGGTAGCGGATGAGCGAATTGACGCAAGACCCATTGGTTTTTGTTGGCTCGTATGCATCTGCCGAGTGGGATAGTATCCATCTGTTACGCTTGGATCGCGGCAACGGCTCGCTTATCCGGATCGGCAAGGCTTCGGGAATCGCGAATCCGACCTTTCAGGCGATCGATGCTGCGCGCGGACTGTTGTTCGCCGTAAGCGAAACGGAGAGTGACGGAACTGTCGTCTCCTATCGTTACGACGGGGCATCAGGAACGATACGCGAGATTAACCGCCAACCGACTAACGGCGGGTTGCCGTGCCATCTTCAACTGCACCCATCGGGGAAATGGCTGCTCGTGGTAAATTACTTGAACGGTCGTGCCGTAAGCGTATATCCGCTTGATGCCGATGGCACGATAGGTACTCCCGCTTATCAGGTGAATCACGCCGGAGCAGGTACTCATCCGATCAGGCAAGACGGGCCGCATCCGCATTCGATCTTCCGGATCCCCGGGACAGACAACTATCTCGTACCGGATTTGGGGACGGACCTCGTCTATTCCTACGGGCTAGACACGATGACCGGCAAACTGAATGTATTGGCCGAGAATCTGATGTTTACGGGCGGCGGCCCACGTCATCTTGCCTTTCATCCTCGGTTGCCCATCGTCTACGTCATTCATGAGATGGGAGCGGCTGTCACCGTACACCACCTCGAAACGCGGACTGGCAAATTGTCTGAAGTCCAACGGCTATCCACTTTGCAGGGGCATCGAGCCGACACGTATCCAAGCAGCGAGATTTGCGCAGAGATTCTCGTGTCCGAGTCCGGTACGTATTTGTACGGATCCAATCGTCAGGCCGATACGATCGCTGTCTTCAAAATCGCATCTGACGGCAGTCTCGAGATGATCGGAAATGTCCATTCCGCTGGGAGAAAGCCGAGAAGCTTCACCTTGGTAAAGGGGAGCCGCTATCTGCTGGTCGCCAATCAAGACTCCGATCGGATCGTTGTCTTCGAAATTGGAAACGATGGCATTCCTTATCCGAACGGGCATTGTTATGAAGTAACCCGTCCTGCTTTCATCGGCGCTATCGTTGGACCATGATAGAAAAAAGCCGATCACGCGCGTATGTTTCGCATGATCGGCTTTTTGTATAGCACGAATCGGAGGTTTCGTTTCGCCAACGAGTCGCCGCAACGAAACCTCCGATTCAACTTCCTGCTCTATCTCTCCCCTCATCGCCTTCAATCGTTACATTCCTTCCATTGGACTACTCATCATATGCTAATGAACCAACCCGTCGTAACTTGCCGTATGGCCAAAAATAATTGGCTAGATGGCAAAAAAATTTATTGCTAAGCACATTAAGCCTTATAAATCATCCTATACTCTCCTGGAGGTAATTCGAAGATTTTCTTGAACGCCCTATGGAAGGAAATCACGTGTATATAGCCGACTTGCTCGGCGATCTGCTGGATGGGCAGATCGGTTTCCAGCAGCATCCGCTTCGCGTTGTCTAGCCGTACTTGGAGCAGATAGTCGATGAACTTCTCGCCGATCTCCTCTTTGAAGATCCAGCTCGCGGTTTTCGGACTTACGCCGAATAAGCTGCTGACTTGATTCAAAGATAGGTCCGGATCGGAGTAATGGAGATCAAGATAGGCTTTGATCTGAACGGCGATACTGTGATGGGACCTTTGGTTGTGATCTTGCTCGATTTCATGACCCAGGTTGCCCATCACGTTGACTAGCTCGCAACGAAGCTCCTCCATGGTCTCTACGGTATTCTCCAATTCGCGGATTCGGTCCGCGTATTCATCGTTCCATATGTCTTGAACTTCGGACGAAAGAGCATGCATCTCTTTATGCAACTGATGCACCAAGCTGCTGATGAAGCTCGCGATGACGCTTCTGGTGACGAGCATCTGTTCCATATTCTCGAAAATACGGTTCAGCTTGTCCATCCACTGCGGATCGTTCTTCCGGAATAGATGCGCCATCTCCGGCAACGGAAGAACCCAATTCAGCTTCTCGGAACCGATCTTCGTGCTGGCCGTCTTATTGTCGATAATCGAGTTCGTGCCGAATGCCGCCTTATAGGAGACGTTCATACCGGCATTCAGATAGGAATCCTCGATCTGGCTCATACAAGCGACCTTCTTGCCGATACCGGCCGACAACGTCAATTCGAGATGGGAATTGATCCAACTCCGGTATTCCTCGCAGATTCGCAGCGGAGTATCCGGTCCGCTGCCGCTTTGCAGATGAATAACCGCCGCGATCTGATAGGGGTGAACCCAAGCGTGCCACATATGGAGCCCGTGCTGCTCGACGAGCTCCCTTAAAGCGTTCTCTACGATGTATTTCAACAAGTACTGATCTCTTGCGACGAAGCGCTCCTTGAACTCGGCGTACCGGTCAATCTCGAACACGACCACCGCAAGACGATCATAGGCATACGGCTTCCCGTACGCCTTCATCTGCTTCTCCCATTCCGTCGCGCTCATCTTCTGATGTCCCATGAGAAGGTCGTAATACAGACTGCGTTGCCGTAGATATTCGCGTTCGCGATTCAAGTGCTCGTAGTCGACCGTCTTCTCCAGCAATTGATCGATCGCGCTCTCGATCAATTTCAATTCGTGCCCCGTCGACTTTACGCCAAGCTCGCTTCTTCTATTCGTATACTGGCTAATTTTCCCCATTATGATCTGGATCGGCTTATAGTTGAGATGAGTAAGAACCGTAAACCAGATTATCGCGAGCACGATAACCGCTATCCCGAATAAAGTCCATATGTTGGACAACGCCGAGAGTAAGCTATAACCCTTGGCGTCCGAATTCTCGGCGTAAAATTTCCAACCTGTATATTCGGATACGGCGAAGAGGGGCTTGTCCATAACCGATTCCTTAGCTTGGAACGGTTGGTTGTCGTCCCCGTGCAGAACGAGGGAATTTCGTTCTTGACCGTTAGACGGATTCATTCCGTTAAGTTCGTTCAATTCATTCAGCAAAGATTTGACGTTCACGTTCACGACGACCGCACCCTGCCGCGCGGAAGGATAGGGGTAGCTCTTAAGAATGGATACGACCTGTTCGTTCTTATCGGATTCGAATAGCTTGCTGCTTCTCGGATTCGTCCAAGAATCGATTCCCGTACCGTTGTAAGCGGAGAAGAAATAGTCCTTGTCCGCGAAATCCCGCCTGGTAAATCTCTTATGATCCGTCAGAAATTCGCCGTTGCCCTCGTTATAGAGGTAGATCGAATTGGCGAACGGGAATGTCGACGACAACTCGATAAGCTCTCTCTGAAGCACAAAGTAGTCATAGATCGTTCTGGGCGTATCGTTAAAGAACGATTGCAGCAATTCATTCTTGAACATCTGCTTCACGATATTGCGCTCGATTAACTGCAGGCTCGAATCGGTATATTGCACCCGCTGCTGAAGAATGGCTCTATTGGTGTCGATGTATTTGCTCTCCGAAGCACTGCTTAATATGGCGAAAAAAATAAAAATAAACGAAGAGACAATGACAAAGAAGATAGGGGCATAGGACAATATCATCCGGTAATACCAGTTCACCTTCATCCCAATTCAACCTCTCGCTCACTGATCGACGCGCTTATGTAAATCATTCGCCATGTGCGACAAAGCACCTTCAAGTTCCGGGCGAACTTGAAGGTGCCGCGATCGTTATTTTTTACTTCTTGTACTCCGCTTCATATGCCGCTCTCTTCTCATCCATTACGGCTTGGCCGCCGATCTTCATATAATCCTTGACTTCGGAATCGTAGACCGCATCGAATTTGCTAGGCGAGGCGGTTACGATCTTCACGAACATGTCTTCCTCTTGTTTCTTCTTCAGCGTCGTTCCGTATTTCACGTCCGATTCGATCGACCGGAGGATGCGAACTTTCGTCATGCTGTCTTTCGTTCCGGAATCGATGCTGGCGATCGTGAAATCCTTGAAGTTGGGATCGGAAGCGTTAGCCGCGATGTTCAGCATATTGTCTTCGTTGCTGACATATTTGCCGTTCAGAATCATGCAGTAGTCGGAGTAATTGTAAAGCAAATTTTTGGCCGCATCGTTATCTAGCGTTTTGGGAACGCCGTCTACGAGCTCGTAGGTTTCTCCTTCGGTACCGTTCTGCAATCTAATGATATTCTCCGGTTGAGACATCCAGTCCAGATACTTCACGACTTCTTCGGCACGCTTACTTGCTTTAGGTACCAAAAGGTAAATTCCGTTCGGGGTATACGCCGGCTTCGGCGTCTTTCCTTGTGCGTCCTTGAAAGGATCGATAATCGTAAACTTCGTATTCGGATCCTTCGCAATCGACTCGGCCAAATATCCTTGATAGATGGGTTCGTTAGTATTCGTAGATGCTGCGCCAACAAGTCCATTAACCATGTTTTTCTGGAATTGATTCGTATCCTTGCCTATGCTAAGCGGAAAGTCTTTATCGATTAGGCCCTCGTTGTACAATTGGTTCAGGAAGCGGAGGCCCTCTTTGTTGCCAGGCATCACCCAATCCGGATTGGCGTAGAAGTCTTGCTCGGTAATCTTATCCCATTCCCAGAAAGAATAGCGAAGCGGGCTTGTATGGAAGTAGTCCGTCTGTCCGCCGTATGGGATTGCTTTCGGTTTAGCCTTCTTGAATGCAACCAAAGTGTCGTAGAACTCTTCCGTTGTTGTTGGAACGGGAAGCTTCAATTCATCGAGCCAGTCCTGACGGATAATCGTAGAGATTTGCGCGCTAATGACGCGTTTGGCCACGATGGCATATTGTTTATCTTCGAATACGCCATAGCTGAGAACGTCGTCGTTCAATACTTTCTTAAGGTTCGTACCATATTTTTCAATAATAGGCCCCAGATCCGTTAATCCGCCGTCCTTGGAATACCTTTCAACCGTCGGGGTGTCGTAGGTGAAAACAAGATCAGGCGCTTGGTTGGCGGCCATTAACACATTGAGCTTATCGACTTCCTCGGAACGGGGAATGGTTACCCATTCGATCTTGATATTATTCGGATTTCCGAAGTTCTCTTGAATGTATTTCGTGAAGAAGTTGTTTGTAATGGGATCTGCTCCTGCAGGGGTATTATTCCGATCGAAGAGTTCGATCCTCAGCGTAACCGGATCTTTCTTGGGTTCTTCCTTAGGCGTATCCGACGACTTGTCGCTTGAGGTGGCCGCACTGGAAGACGAACTGTCTGCGGCATTGTTCTTCGAGCTGCTGCACCCCGCCATAATCGAAACTACGAACAATACGCATACGAGCAATAACAACCCTGGTTTTCTTGTCAATCTCAACCTCGTTCAGCTCCCTTATTAATTGTAAATGCCTGTTCATTCCCCTATAGCAAACCTTGTCGGACATCACTGCATGTGCAGTGTCTCTCGAGGTCGACTATCAACCTTTAACGGCGCCGATCGTCACCCCCGATATGAAGTAACGCTGAATGAACGGATATACGAGCAGGATCGGGAACGTCCCGAACATGATGGCTGCCGCTTTCAAGCTTTGCGGAACAGGAGCACCTGCGTTCTGGGCTTCCGCGATCGATAGATCGTTCGCTTGTCCGCTAATGACCAGGGCGTACAATTTAAGCTGGATGGGATACAGATTCTGGTCGGAAATGTAAATTAACGCATCCTGAAACCCGTTCCATCGTCCTACCGCATAGAACAAGCTGAGCGTCGCCAATGCGGGCAACGATAGAGGCAGAATGATGCTCCACAAGATGGTGAAGTGACCGGCTCCGTCTATGCGGGCCGACTCCTCCAGCTCGATCGGAATGTTCGTGAAGAACGATTTCATAATGATTAAGTAAAATGCGCTAATCGCCCCCGGCAGGACAAGCACCCACATCGTATCCAAGAGCTTCAACTCTTTCATCAGCAGATAGTCCGGAATAATCCCTCCGCCGAAGAACATCGTAATCACGATGACGACGAGGAAGAAATTTCTCCCCTTCATCTCCCGCTTCGTGAGCGGATAAGCCGCCAAGATGGTTATGAACATCGCAACGGCAGTGAATACGGCGACGAGCAGGATGCTAAACCCCAACGAACGAACCATAGCCGAATGCAGGAATACGGATTTATAGGCATCAAGGTTAAAGCCGACGGGCAGTAAAGTCACTTCCCCGCCCATGATCGCACCGTTCGAACTGAAGGATAGAGCCAACAGATGAATCATCGGGATAATGCAGAGGAAACAGAGAATTCCGATCACGACCATGATCGAGACGTTAACGGCTTTCGAATTGGCGGCATTGTTCATCGTATCCCTCCTCACCAGATCCCATGATCGTTCACTTTTCTCGAGATATAGTCGGCCGACAGCAGGAAGATCAACCCGATGACGGATTGGAACAAGCCGATGGCGGTCGCGATCGAGTATCGCGCGGACTGGATGCCGACGGTGTACACGTAGGTGCTTAACACCTCGGATACGTCGCTGACCCCGGGGTTGCCAAGTACGAACGGTCTGTCGAACCCGATGGAAGCCATGTACCCGATATTAAGGATAAGGAGGATAACGATCGTCTGCTTAATTCCCGGAAGCGTGATGTGCCAGATCTTCCTCATTCGCGAAGCACCGTCTACGTCGGCCGCTTCATACAAGTCTTTATTAATCCCGGTTAAAGCGGCCAAATACAGAATCGTCCCCCAACCGGCTTCTTTCCATATCCCCGTCCCGATATAAGTGATGACCCAATGCACCTTGTCGCTAAGGAAAGGGATGGATTCCCGGCCGAGCGAATTCAGGAATATGTTCACGCTGCCCGAGTTGGTAGCCAGAAGCTGCGTGGCCAAGCTGCCAACGATTACCCATGAGATAAAATGGGGCAAGTATAATAAAGTTTGCGCGCCTCTCTTGTACCACTTCACCCTGATCTCGTTGAGCAGAAGAGCGATAATGATCGGGATCGGAAATCCAACGGCCAGATCGAGGAAGTTTAACAGAAACGTGTTTCTGAGCGCATCCTTAAAGGCGTCCATCTGGAATATTTCGCGGAATGAATCCCACCCGATCCATTCGCTGGCCCATACGCCCCTAAAGATGTTGTAGTCCTTGAAAGCGATGACGATTCCGAACATCGGAACGTACTTGAATAGTAAGAAATACGCCATCGGTACGGAGACCATCAGGTACAGTTGCCAATGGTTAAGCATCTTTCTCGCGTTAAATCCGGACACTCGGTTAATCGGAACTCCCTCCTTGAACCCGTTCGCCTTCGACATCTACACTAAAATCTACCACTCCCGCTTTTCGTTGGAAATTGGCAATATTCCGGCGCTTAACATTCTCGGCAACGAACCGTTTTTCAGCCGCTTAACATCTTTCCAGACGCTAACGCTTTTCTTGGATCGCGAATTTGGGGACCTATGTACATGAAAAACGCCCTGCTTCCGATAGAAGCGGGCGCTCATGTTAAAGGACGATCAAATCAATACGGCTTGCCGGGCTTGCCATTGCTTCAGCATAACCAGCATCCGACCCATGACCTCTTGCTCGAATGCGGCTAGCTGATCCAACTCCGTTATGATTTTATCTAGCAGATGACTGTCTTTGTCTCGATCCTTCGAAGCGATGTATCTGATCTGCGTGCTTCTCATCACCATGCACGTTCGTGCCATTCGACTGAATGATTCGTGCAGGTACGTATATTCTTCCTCGTTCAAATAACCGTTGTCTCTCAAATATTGAACCCGCTCGACCATGCAGCTTTTATGCTCCACCAGCACATGCATCGGTCTAAAATCCGACCAGACTACGGGCAAGTTGTTCTTGATCGTATCGTAGACCTCTATACCGAATGCTAGATACGACAACTCATTCTGGAACATCCCGAATTTCTTGCTGCCGTTATCGGATTGCACGTATTCTTCCAGGCTCCGAATCACCTGATCGAGATTGAAGGCATAGTTGCCTTTGAACGGGCCGTCTTCTCTGTTCGCTTTCCGGAACAACAGAATCTGACTTCTCCAATCGTTAGGAGGCGCGTCGTCGATCTGTGCGTAGGCTTGTTCGAACACTTCGAAGCTGATCTCGGAAGCCTCGAACTTGCGATTCGTCCCCTTGAACCCGATAATGTGGAACACGCGCCTGTCCAAGTCGTAGCCGAAGATTAAGTTCTCGTGATCCCATTTTCTCATCCGATACGCCCAACGGTCTTCCATATAATACTCGTCTATGTGCAGAGCTGCATAATGCTCCTGGTCGATGCAGGCGATGAGGAATTTAATGATATCGCCGCAGGTGCTTGCCAGCAAATTCCTTGACGTACTCATGAACGTTAACCAGTTCGTATTCACGTAGTAATTCGAATCTTTGCGCGGCCCCATATAGAAGTCCAAAGGCAAATCGTAAGGCACCTTGTAGTCCTTCAGGCCGCAAAGTTGAATGTAGTTGCTGTAGTACCAGGGCAAATAATCTTCGTCGTCGGCCATGATCGACAGCGCGGTCGCATGCGAGGAGTAAGAGTAAATACGCGGCTTCGCCAAAGGCAGTATTTTGACGCTTGTCATGGGCAGATCGTCCCTCCACCGTTACATTTCTTCCATTCACTTCCTCATCATACTCTATCGGTTCGGGTTACCGTAACTAACCGTATGGCCGAATATCGCTAGCCATGCGGACAAAAAGAATTAGCTTTCAGGCATAGTGCAAAGCCCTCCTTGGTTAAGGAGGGCTTGAGACCGTTACTACTGCGTGAGAGCGATTCGAAACCCGAGGTCTTCTATCTTGAATGTCGGCATGCTTTTCCGCCGAACCGTGGAGCCGCAATTGTTCTCGACTTCGGCCCAACTGCCGCCCCGGAAAACCCTATAGTTCCCGTATCTCTCGACATCGTACAAATCCCAACACCATTCCCATACGTTGCCGATCATGTCGTACAGCCCCCACGGATTCGGAAGCAGTCTCCCCACCGGCCGAGCCTGGCCGTTGCTGTTGTCTCTATACCATGCGATCTTATCGATGGTTTCATACCGGTAGCCCTTAGTTCCCGCCTTGCACGCATACTGCCACTCGGCGTCCGTTAATAATCGAAAGCCGTTCGCTTTATCGTTATACAGGGTGTTCTCGCTTTCGCTTGCGATCGTATAGCACTCCGTCCTGCCGTGTCTTCTAGACAGTTCGTTACAGAAGACGATCGCGTCCTCCCACGAGACTTCCGTCATCGGCAGGTCCACTGCATCAGACGCAACGGATTGTTGATTCACGACGCTATGATACAACCGTTGCGTTACCGGAACCTTCATGACATAGAACGGTTCGATCGTTGCGTTCCATGTCACGACCTCCCGATCGCTGCCTCTACCCGGATCCGATAACGTGTAATCGGAGCTAAGCCATTTATTCTTATTCCTATAATCCCTTAATTCAACGGTCCCGCCTTCGACGGGCACCATCAAATCCATTACATCTTCTAAGTTCGGCATACAGACTCCTCTACCAAGCGGTTGAATCCATGCAATGTTGCTCCGCCAGTCTTCTTGCAGCTAAGGCTCGCCGTTACTTAGATCAGGTTAAGCTGCCACGAAACACCGTAACGGTCATTGATCCAACCGAATTTTCTGCTGAATCCGTAATTGCCCAAAGGCATCAGAGCTTGTCTATCCTCGATTAGTTTCTCGTAGAGCGCATCGATTTCTTCCTCGGTACTGCAAACCGCGTAGATGGAGATAGAAGGAGTGAAGGTAAATTGATGTTTGACGTTACTGTCGATGCACATGAATTCTTGCCCTTTTAACGTGAAGGTCGCTTGCATGACGGTCCCTTCATCTCCGGATTGATTCGCTCCATACCGAACGATGCTCGTAATCTCCGAATCTTCGATGAGCGACGTATACCAGTTCATCGCTTCTTCCGCCTTGCCGTCTTGAAACATTAAGAACGGTATTACTTTCTCCATCGTTATCCTTCCTCCTTAAGAGCTTCGATTTTTCGCGTCTTTTTGCCTCTCGCGATCTCGGTTTCGAGCGCGCTGAGCTTAGGCGCCCAGAAGGCGCGAAACCGGTCGAGCCAATCGTCGACTTCCCGCAGCAACTTGGCGTCCAATGAATAGATCCGACGCTGCTTATCGGCCTTCACGTTAGCGAATCCGTTATCCCTCAGCACCCGAAGATGCTGCGATACGGCAGCTTGGGTAATGCCGAACTCCCGTTGAATGATCTCGACAATATCGCCCGATCGTCTCTCGTTCTCGGCAAGCAGCTCCAGGATGCGACGTCGTACCGGATCGCCGAGAACGTCGAAGGCGTTCATGCGGTAGCCTCCGGTCCGCTGCCCGTGTAGAAGGCCGTGACTTGCTTCGCTGCCGCTTCGGCCCAAGATGGATCTTCCCCTGCAACGACAGCCGCGCGTCTCCAATCCTCGCTGCAATCCGCCATGAAAGACTTTCCTTCGCTGGAGGCGCCAAAGGCGTTCTCGTCAATGCGCTCCGCATGGCTGGACGACAGGTGATTCTCCAGTCCGACCAACCCTAAATCCCAGCCGACGCCGACCGCACCCGGCCCGAACTTCTTCCAATGATCGTCAAGCGGACAGATGTGGGACAACGTCAATCGGGACCGGTCTTCTCCTTCGGCAGCTATGCGCAGCTCGACCCAGCTTAGTCCGCCTCCGAATTCCCACGTCACGGAGAAATAATGCGGCGGCACGCATTCCGTAATTTCCCCGCCTGCGTTATTCTCGACTTGATACCTGCCTCCGAGCATTAATTCGCCGCTGACCGGCGCAAACCAACGAACAAGCCGCTCAGGATCGGTCAACGCATCCCATAGATCGTCCGGGGTCGTGTCGTAAGACCGTTCCAACGTAACGTTGCGAACAGGCTTCCCCTCCCGCTCGTGCTCCGACACCGTGCGGGTTACGGCTCCGAAGCAAGATTCCAGATTGATCACCGTTCATCCCCCTTCACATTATACAAGTTAAAACTTATATAAGTTAATTCTTGTATAAAGATTAGCTTGTATTTTCCCAAGTGTCAAGCTACAACAACCGGTCTCCCAACGGTGTTACGTAATTTCGCCAGGCTTCATGATTGAGTTCTCCATTGATCGCAGCCCCCGCTTTCGCTCCCGATGCGGCTGCGGCGATCGCTTGATGCATGAACGAAGACACGTCGCCTGCCGCGTATACGCCCGGAACGCTGGATTTGCCGAACTCATCGACTTCCATCACTCCCATGTCCGTTAGGCGGCAACCAAGCGTCCGAGGCAACTCCGTTCCCGGAACGAGCTCCGGCTTGAAGAAAATTCCCTCGCACGGAATTTCGGTTCCATCCTCAAGCTCAATGCGGGTCGCCATGCCTCCATTCGATACAATGGAGCGAATTGGCGCATCGTATAGCGGAATATGATGGCTTCGCAAATCCTCTCGTTCGGCCTCGCTCAATTCATCGGGCCCGTTCGTGCATACGACGAACCGATTCGTCCATCCCGACAACAAAGGAGCGAAATGCATGAGCGTCGCCCCCCTATTGATGACGACAAGCTTCTTATCCCTCAATTCCCAGCCATCGCAATAAGGACACACATACGCGCTCTTCCCGTACACCTCGGCTAGTCCCGGAATGCCAAGCTTCCGATCCTTCATGCCTACGGCGAAAAGCAGCTTTCTACTCGCAATCTTCGTCCCCGCTGCCGTCTCCAACAGGAAGTTGCCATCATCGCCCGTGATGGACGCAACGGTATCCTCCGACTGGGTAACCGACGGATAAGCGGTCAGCTGATCCTTCGCGATGCGCCGCAATTCGCTCGGACTGATGCCGTCTCGCGTCAGGAATCCGTGCGCCTCATGGGTCACAGCATTACGAGGACGCCCCTCGTCGATGACGATGACCTGCTTCTTTGCGCGTCCTAGCATTAGCGCTGCGCTCAACCCGGCGGGACCTCCCCCGATTATCGCTACATCCACGTTGTTCATGATCTATACCCTCCTCGTAAATTAGTTAACGATATTCAGATTTCGCACGAGATCCGACATCTTCTGATTCCTCAGCTGTTCTTCCATCTTCTCTTCCGCCGCTAACACGACCTTCTGGATCGGACAGTCCGGTCCGTGTTCGAAGCTGCAATCGAACAAGGATGCCGTCCCTTCGATCGCATGAATAATATCAAGGAAAGAGATGTTCTCCCAATCTCGCTTCAACCGATATCCTCCATTGACCCCCGTTGTCGATTCGATCATGCCCGCCTTCACCAACTTGGTCAATATTTTGGACAGATAGGTTGGAGACACGCTCTGCCGCTCCGCCAGTTGCTGAACGCCCATTGGTTTCTGCGGAGTTGCCGCGGTAAGAAAAAGCATCGTATGGAGAGCGTAGTCGGTTGCCTTCGAGTATTTCATGTTAATTCAACCCCTCAATTACGGACTTCATGTATCTATAATAGCTATTATAGGCCCTTACGTCAAACACAATGAAAAAACCTAACCGCATCGCGCGATTAGGTCAATTCTTCATATCGGAAATCATCGAAGTCGGCATGCTTGCGTTCACCGCTTAAGTCTTGGACGCACATACCGATAAAGTTACCCGTGAACCGAATATATTCCGCATATTCATCGGACAAGTGGCTTACGTCAAGCTCCGGTCCGATTTCGTTCCATTCGCCATCCTGCACCGCGTACATAAACTTGGCTTTGTCACGCTGAATGTTCACTTTCAGACGGTACGTTCCTTCGCCAAGCGGGATATCTTGATCCAAGAGTTCGTCATAGACTCCGTCTATTGATCGAATAATGCCTATGCATGTGCCTAATTCCTCATGATGCGTCACGCGCAAATAGACATAATCGCGAGTGTCGTAGTACAGAATCAATCCCGCCATTTGCTGATAATGCTCCGGACGGTATTCCATGGACGTCTCCGCTTCGCAATACATCGATTGTTGCCTGCGCGCGACAAGACTTTGGCGATGCGTCGAGCTCATGGACTCTTGGCCCCATAGCCGCAAGAAACCCGGTCTCGCCGTTAAAGATAGCCAATCCGGACTTGCAGGTATGCGAAGCGTGTTCCATTGCAGCCCAAGCTCCGCACGATCGAAGCGGTCCACGCTCGGTTCCGCAGGGAAGGGATGAGACGGCAGCCTTGGCGCTTGCACTTTAGATTGCGGCCAGTTGCCTCCTCCGTCCACCGCGAGCCAATCGTCATCCGTCCAATGGCAGCGCTGAATGGCGGTTTCTCTGCCGAGCATGCATAGCTGATCCTTCACCGGGCGACCAACGAGATGCACCATATACCACTCGCCGTTCTGCGTCTCAACCAGCGAAGCGTGTCCCGCTTTCTGCAGCTCCAGCTCCGGCTTTCCTGCGGAGGTCAAGATCGGATTCGCGGGATCTACTTCGTAAGGACCGTCGATATGCCGGGAACGCGCCATCGTTACGGCATGATTGTATTGCGTTCCGCCTTCGGCCGTGAGCAAGTAATAGTAGCCGTTTCGTTTGTATATATGCGGGCCTTCGGTCAGTCTAAGCTGCGTTCCGCGGAAAATATTCGTCTTAGGTCCGATAAGCTTCTTCTCATCCTTCGAATATTCCTGAAGAATGATGCCCGCGAACGAGTTCGTGCCTTTCCGATGGTCCCAGATCATATTGACTAACCATTGGCGACCATCCTCGTCGTGAAACAGGGAAGGATCGAATCCGCTGCTATTCAAGTAAATAGGCTCCGACCAAGGACCCATAATATCGCTAGCAGTCACCATATAATTATGGGTATCCTTGAAGGCGCCTTTACGACTCTTGACATCCGTATAGATCAGATAGAAAATGCCGTCATGATAGCTCAAGCATGGCGCCCACGCGCCTCCCGAATCGACATTGCCCTCCATATTCAATTGGGAGGAACGCGTCAATATCGAGGTGAGCGGACGCCAATGCACCAAATCCTTGGAATGGTGAACGAGTACTCCGGGAAACCATTCGAACGTCGATGTCGCGATATAAAAGTCATCGCCTACGCGCACGATAGACGGGTCAGGATGAAACCCGCGCAGTATGGGATTGCTAATCACATTCCGGCCTCCTTGTAAGGTTCAATTAATCGTTTAATATTTCCCGAACTTCCGATGTAATTTGTTTTATATTATAGAACAATGTTTTGTAATTCCGTTAATGAAATACTATCAAAATATGAGGGCGGAGTCTATAGACTGGCAGGCGCATTAGTGAGAAACATCCGGAAACAAGGAACCCGATATTGGGAAACGAATAGATAAACTAGCAGAACGTCGAGACAAAGCAATATTAACGGAAGAAGCGATTCGCGACGAACTCTTCCATTCTGTGAAAGACTATAGAAGATAGTAAAAAAGCGGCAGAGGGAGTTGCTCCCCGAGCCGCAATTAACGTTTACGCTTATCGTCGTTCGAAACAAGACAATCACGGTTGGCCGAACGTTACTCTTTCGTCAATGCCCCGTCATCATCGCCGGATCGGGTTGGTCGACGTCCGTGCCCGGTTGATCGGAAGGATCGACGCGCGGCTTGCGCAGCAAGAAGCTTAAGGCCAACCCGACTAATGTCAGACCAACCGATATTAGGAACGTATCGTTATAGGCGGAGACCGACGCATCCAGCGGATTGCCGCTCTGCCCGATGTCGGCTAGATGCTCCTTTGTTCTGGTCGTAAGAAATCCGGTAAGCCCCGCAATCGCGAACGACGCGACCACTTGCTGCGACGCCGTCGTCAAAGGGGTGACTCTGCTCACGAGCCGGCGAGGAGCCGCACTCATCACATGCGTATTCAACGACATCATGCAAAGGCCCGATCCTGATCCGATCATGAACAGCGGCACAAGAATCCACAACTTCGGCGTATCCAATCGTATCCCCGTCAGAATGAACATAGCTCCCGCTATGATCGTCAATCCGACGATCGCGATCAGTTTGACGCCGATTCTGTCATACAGCCGACCTCCGATCGGCATGAACAGCATGGAACCCAAGGCTTGCGGCAGCATGACCAAACCTGTCTCCAAAGCGGTATATCCCCTGTTCAATTGCAAGAAGACGGGCATAAGAATCATCACGCCGATCAACGCGATCTGGACGATCCAGGTCAGAAGTACGCCACGGGTGAAGTCCGAGGAACGAAACACGCGCAGCTCCAGCAACGGCTGCTTGTGCCGAAGCTCGACGACGATTAACAGCAGCATAGCCACGCCCCCGACGATCAGCGCTATCAACGTCCGGTCGGCCGCCCAACCGATTCTACCGCCTTCGCTAACACCGTAAGCGATGCAGGCGAACGCGATCGGAGCCAGGATCATTCCCGGGAGATCAAGCATCGGAGCGACTTTATCCTCGATACGCGGCAAATACTTGATCCCGACCACAATCGCCAAGATGCCGATCGGCAGATTGATCAGGAAGATCCAATGCCAGGAGACCGATTCGATCAACCACCCGGATAAGATCGGACCTAACGCAGGTGCCATCAGCATCGGAATGCCCAGCATCCCCATTACCGAACCCCTGCGTTCGGGAGGCGCGATGCGGAATATCATCGCCATCCCGATCGGCGCAACCATCCCCCCGCCTAAACCTTGCGCGACACGAAAGACGATCAACTGCTCGATCGTTTGCGCTGCCGCGCAGAGCACCGAACCAATCGTGAATAGAACGATGGTCACGATAAACACGCGTTTCGCCCCGAATTTGTCCGTCATCCATCCAGCCAGAGGAATTACTGCGGCAAGCGCCAATGTATAGCCGGTAAACGTCCATTGGATCGTATTCAAGCTGCTGCCGAATTCTTTCTTGAATCCAGCTAACGCGACGTTGACGACCGTGCTGTCCAGAATGACCATGATCATTCCGAAGATAATGGCTAGAAGTGGAGCAAGGATGGTTTTCATGGAAAATGGCTGTTCCGAAGCCGTCTTGATATTCGCCCGAGCGGTCATAGACAATCCTTCTTTCATTCCGATTTTCTTCGTTACTTTCACTGATCACTAGCGTTCATCCGCCTCCCGATCACCTCTTCCCGTCTGAAAATTTCGAACTAAACAATCGTTTGACAACCCGCTAGTCCGTGTGATATGATCCATATATAGATAAAATACGATCATTGTGTCCAAGATCACAAAACGACGGTAATAGCAAAGTTTATCATATCATATTGGGTTCTTGACGCACAATGATTTATTATGATAAAGGGGCAGTCTCATTAGCTATAGCTAATGAGGCTGCCCCTTTATATGCTTCATTCTAAATTGTGGCATGTTCTAGACCGAATAGAGCGCAGAACCGCTGAGCAATATGACCACTGCGCTAATGACGATGATCGCCAAGAGACTTACCCTTGGAATGACGTGCCACATGGCCGATCGCCATTCTTTCGCGGCAGGCTCGTAATAAGCTCGCAATCGACTGACGATAGCGTTATGATCCGGGTTCAGCGTATGATACACGATGTCTACCGACGGTTTCCCCCTTAGATCCAAAGTCCACAGAACCGTTGTCCTATACGTGGAGTCATTAATCCGAAAACGATACTCCTTAACGGTTGTCTTATTCGTACTCCCTGAAAGGTGGTCGAAAGACTCGTATGTATCCTTACCGAGCTTAACCGATCGGATTTCCCCGTGTCTTAGCAGAGTTAGACGTCTCCAACCGCGATACGCCGACCACAGCGCGAGTGCCCCCATCAAAGCCAAGGTCGACTTGAGACCCGTAGCGTCCGTATTTCCGCTAGCCGGCGCATTCAACTCGTTAAGCGTCGCCGCGAGTATAAAAAGCCACAATAATAACCATGCCGAACATGCTGATCCTACTACTGCGGACCAATGTATTTGTTTCGTGAGTTGTTTCATACGTGCCTCCTCTTGCATGAAGTGCGGTTCTCTATCGCCTCATCCAATTACTATTCATTATCACTCTCCGAAAATCCTTCGCACGCGGTCAGGAATAGACAAATTTCGATAAAAATAGCCGCTAAGTGAGCTGATCCCCACGCATGGGTATTCAAAATATTTTCTAGCATAGCGAAAAGCACCTGATTTCAACATCAGGTGCTTCCGCGCTGCATATCGAAATCGCTCCGAATCTGCAGTCTCAATCCTCTGTATGATACTTCACCAGCAATGCATTACCACAAGACCGAGCCCGTGATCGCTCCCATCCACTCTTCGACACTGATCGGATTTACGGCTAGCGTTGCGTTAAACGCCTCTGTATGACCATAGCCTATCGCCTGCAAATTATTCACGATAAGCGAGCGGTCGATAGTATAGCTCCCCATTGCTCTAGTAATTTCAATGATGCTGTAACCGGCGTCTTTCATAGCGCCAAAGGCGGCTACCTCCCCCCCAGCTATATCGATCAGTCCGAAATGGATGTTCCCCATACTGAAGGTCGTATGATGGAGCGCATCGGCGATTTGAGCCACATTCGCATGGAACGGAGCCTGCTTCAGGAGATCCGCAATTTCCTTGGGCGTCGTATACCCATGAGTATTTTGCAACAATGCGCTTAGCGAGCGAAGCGACAGATGGAAATCGGCATATAGCGTGCCTGCGGCTGTGGGAACGCTATATCCTGCATTCCGCATCGTCTCCAACACGATGGAGCATTGGGGAACGCTTGTGCTACAGTCCAGAGCATAGTTGCCGAGACTGGCCGCGATTGCCTCGATGACATTCATGTACGTGAAAGTACTGTTTCCAGCGGAACAGGCGGGCAGATCGGCGAGAACGCCATCCGTACAGGTTGTCATTTGTTTCAGCGCCTTCGCCATGGTCGTCATCCAAAATTCGTTCGCGACCGGCGTAAGCGCCTGATTGACGCCGGCTGCGACTTCCGGCAAATCGTATCCGTTGCTCCACAATAGCGACCCGATCTCGGCCGGCGTGTAACCGTAATTGTGCATAATCGCCGTCGCCGGGACGCGGTCTACGCCTAGTGCCTTCAGATTAATGGACAAAGTCAACGGATCATTCAGGACGCCTTCGGGGCCGTACAGTTGGATCAAAGCATCCATCGCTTGGACATTCGCCGCTTGCAAGTATCCCCTCAGCACGAACGGGTCGCTTGTACCCAGCAAGGGGACGATGTCGGCAACGGAATAACCGATCTCCTTCATGGCCTGCGTGACCGCTACATCTCCGGTTATGCCGAACACGCTCGCCAGCATAGACTTGGCGTCCGACGGCGACAGACCTATCGTGCTGCGAATAGCTGTCATCGTGTGGCGGGAACTGTAACCGACTTGCTTCAGAATGTTCGCGATTTCCGTAATATCGCTCTTTGCATATACCTGCTGCAACAAACTCACGGCCTGCGTTGCCGGCTCACCCCTGCTGTAAAGGTCCGTGGCTGCGAATATCGGAAAGTCGATGGAGCTGCCCATTGCCGCCAACACCGTACTTACCTGCGTCGAAGTGCAGTCCCGCCCGGACCCCATAAATACTTCAAGCAATCTTGCATCATCGGATTGATAGACTTGTTTCATAGCCATCATAATCGGTTCAAGATTCACGCAGCTGCCGTAACCGGCGGACATCAGGTTATCGGCGGTTGTCACGTCGTTTACCTTCGAGACATCAAGCAGGTACTGCGCAACCGCCTCGGCGCTATAACCGGCATCGTGGAGGTAGCCGACCAGAACCGGCAGCGTCTGGCCGGAACCGATCACGCCGGCAATCTCCGCAAGATTAAACCCGGCTTGCGTCATCGCTTCTATTTTTTGCGCGGCGGTCATGGAACCGTAGATGATCTGGATTTTACTCATTACAGTGCTTACGGAACCTGTACGGGCCGCGTCGCGCAACCCGGCTAACGCTTCGGTAGCGTTCATCCCGAAGATATCCTTCAATATAAGAAGAAGTCGCCATTCGCCCGAAGGACGGTTGTTATTATCGGCTAAGTTCGTTGTAAGCGACTTATTATTGAGGTACGCGTTACGGATTTTAATAAATTCGTATCCGTCTATCGCATACAGGCTTTGCAAGGCCAACGCGACTTCCTGTAGATCGTAAACATTCCCCAATTTCAAAATTTCGACACCGACCGTCTCTGCCTTCTGGCCGAAAACCTTTTGCAGAACGGACGCGATCTCGGCGGTGCTGTAATAGCCCTCGGCTTGGCCGTCGATAAACGTAACCCTAGATAGGGTATCGGCCACCCCGGTCACCGTGAAGCTCCCCTCCTGAATAAGACCCGACTTCAGCATGGCGATCGTCTGCTCACCCGTGTAACCGGATAGATGAAGGAACGGTGAAATGGGTTTGATCGAACCGGGCATTAGCGCTATCGCCGCCCTGGCGACGTCGATATCGCCGAATCCGGCTTGCTGGAGCATCTGAAGCGTATCAAGCGTATTAATGCCCATCTGTGACAAAACGTTCGTTGCAAGCGCCGAGGCGTCATATCCAAACACGGTTTGAATAGCTTGCGCGATGAGAAGCGGGCTATACCCGTTCCCGTTAAGCACGTTCGTTATTGCGATATCCGAGCCTGGTTGTATCCTTTTATAGAAGTCGCTTTCCAAAAGGCGCGCAACGTCTGTCGCATCGTATCCGCCCGCTTTCAACGCCGAAGCGCGAAGGTTCGGATCCGTCTTGTATGTCGTCGGGTACAGAGTAACCAGTAGCGCGTTCGTCTCTGAAGCCGTCAGATTGGCCAAGCGCAAGCTGGCGGCGGCATTGCCCACAGGCGCGAGCGCGCCGCTCTCGCCGAATACGCCCGGCCACGCCGCAGCGACGGCAACCGTATTGTTGCCTCCATTCAACCCGAGGACCGCGGCCACTGCATCGGACAAGCGATAACCCGCTCCGGTCAACGCCGATCCCAGTTGGCCGGGTGTTCCTGAGAAGCGCGACCACAGCGCGGCGGCCGTATGATCGGCGGCGAAATTCGTAGCATAGAGCGCTTGGGCAATTTCCGATGGTTGCGTGAAGCCAGCCGAAGCAAGCGCGGCGACAAGCTCTTCGGCGGTGCCGGCCATCGGCAACACCGCGGCCGCCACCGTTATACTATCTGCCAGATATACCTGCTTCAAAGCTGCGGCTACATTGGCGACGGGATATCCCGCATAGAGCAACCCGGCTGCCGTAGAATCAACGGAAATTTGCGCCGCCTTTAATGCGGCTGCCGTCTCATCCGCGCTGTATCCGTTTGTTTGGAGCGCCTGAACAACGACAACGGGCGAAAAGCCGTCGGTTTTCAACGTATCGATGATGCTATCCAACGTTTCTCCGTCAATACTCAGTTGTTCCGCAAGCGAGCCAGCCGTTGGGACTTCCAGATTGCTAAAGGCCGGAAGCGCGGAACCGCCAGCGGTTGTCAGTCCCGGCGGTTCATACGAGACCAATACCGTACCGTACGGAACGGAAGCGGCCAAACCGATGCGAAGTTTGCTTGGATCGGCATCGAGCGTTGTCGTAACGACCGGATTAGAAACCCCGTTCACCATAACGGTTAGACCAGCCGGCGACGACGGCGCGGCAAGCGGCGCTTCGAAACCGATCACGATTTCAGAAGCATCGCCGCTGGTTAATGCGAACAGAATGTTGAAATCTTTGACCGTTACCTTGGCATCGACCTCCAAAGGAACAGCCGGATTGGCCTGGGAGACGCCGCTTGGCAGGACGAATGTTCCGGTCGCGGCGTAAATGTCTGCCCGAGCGCCATCGTAACCGTCAATGGTCCAATCCAGGTTAACGGTGTGCGACGCGCCGGTTTTATCCGTAATCGTCGTTGTCGTCGCCAGCGCGGCGATGGCGTCCGGTTCCGACGTCCCATAATCGACTGCAATATCCGCTACGCCGGCGATCGATACGAGATTAGGATCATTCACCGTTACATTCGCCGTCACGCTCAACGGAACAGGCGGATTGGCCTGAACAACGTCCGCCGGCAACGCGAATGTTCCTGTTGCCGTATAAACGCCTGCTTGATGGTTGTCGTAACCGTCAATTGTCCAATCCAGGTTAACGGCATGCGTCGCTCCGGCGTTATCCGTCATCGTCGTTGTCGTCGCCAGCAGGGCGATGGCGTCCGTCTTCAATGTCCCATAATCGACTGCAAGGTCCGTTACGTCGGCGACGGATACGATATAGGGGTCATTCACCGTTACATTCGCCGTCACGCTCAATGGAATAGGCGGATTGCCCTGGGAGACGCCGCTCGGCAAGATGAACGTTCCGATCGCGGCGTAAGTATTTGCTTGTGCGCCATTGTAACCGTCAATTGCCCAATTCAGGTTGACGGTGTGCGTCGCTCCGACGTTGTCCGTTATCGTGGTTGTCGCCGCCAGCGCGGCAATCGCGTCTGTGTCCGATGTCCCGTAATCGACTGCAAGGTCCGCCACATCGGCGACGGATACGATATAGGCCTCATTCACCGTTACGTTGGCGGTCACGTTCAATTGAACGGGCGGATTCGCCTGGATGATGCCGCTTGGCAGGTTGAACGCTCCGGTTGCGATGTAAGTACCTGCCTGAGCGCCGTCATAATCGTCAATTGCCCAATTCAGGTTGACGGCGTGCGTCGCTCCGGCGTTGTCCGTTATCGTGGTTGTCGCCGCCAGCGCGGCAATCGCGTCTGTGCCCGATGTCCCGTAATCCACTGCAAGGTCCGCCACATCGGCGATGGATACGATATGGGGGTCATTCACCGTCACGTTCGCCGACAAACTCAATAGAATAGGCGGGTTGGCCTGGGAGACGCCGCTCGGCAATACGAACGTTCCAACCGCCGTATATACGCCTGGTTGATTGCCGTCGTAATTGTCGATCGTCCAGTCCAGATTGACGATATGCGACGCATGAGCGTTGTCCGTCACCGTGGCCGTCTGATCCAAGGCAGACAAGGCGTTCTCCATGCTTGTCCCATAATCGACTGCAATGTCCGCTGCACTTGCGACGGAATCGATATAGGCGTCATTCACCGTTACGTTCGCCGTTACGTTCAATAGAACCGGCGGATTTGTCTGGGTGACGCCGCTCGGCAATATAAACGTTCCGGTTGCCGTATAAACACCAACCTGAGCGCTATCGTAACCGTCAATGATCCAATCCAGGTTGACGGTATGCGTCATACCCGCTTTATCCGTAATCGTCGTTGTATTCGTCAGCGCGGCGACGGCGTCCGCTTCCGACGTCCCGTAATCGACTGCAAGGTCATCCACATCGGCGACGGATATGATGTAGGGGTCATTCACCGTTACGTTCGCCGTCACGCTCAAAGGAATTGGCGGATTCGCCTGGGTGACGCCGCTCGGCAATGCAAACGTTCCAACCGCCGCATAAACGCCTGCTTGATTGCCGTCGTAATGGTCAATCGTCCAGTTCAGATGGACGATATGCGTCGTATAAACGCTGTCCGTCACCGAAGCCGTCTGATCCAAGGCAGACAACGCAACGTCCAACGTCGTTGCGAAATCGACTGCAATGTCCGACGCATAAGTAACGGTTACGACCGTTGCTTCGACCGGCGTAACGACCGCTGCCTTCACCGTCACTATCGCCGTAACATTCAATGGAACAGGCGGGTTGGCCTGAGCTACTTCCGCAGGCAACGCAAACGTTCCGATTGCCGTATAAGCGCCTGCTTGATTACCGTCGTAACCGGCAATCGTCCAGCTCAGGTTGACAGTATGCGAAGCGTGGTCGCTGTCCGTTATGGCGGTCGTCTTCGCCAGCGCGGACAAAGAATCGGCCAGCGTCGTTCCGTGAACGACTACGATATCAGCCACGTTAGCAACAGAAGCGACGGTAGGTTTTACCGTCTCGTTACCGTTATTGCCAGTATCGCCTCCATTGCCCGCATTCCCGTTTCCCGTATTCCCGTTGCCATTACTGACGCCGTTATTGCCGCTCGCGGCGGGTACCGTCCCCACGCTCGGATCGTTGACTTCGATGACAACTCCCTGTGCAGGTTCCACTCGATCCGGCATTCTGTCGAACGTTGATCCGCTGACGTTGACTTTCGCATATTTCACGCTGCCATTGCCGGTTACTTCCGTATTTGAATCGAGAACCAACGCGTCCACGTTCGCGTTTTCCGCCAAACTCAATTTTGTGCGCGCAGCGCTGCCGTTTACTTTAAGCTCGTTGATCGACCCGTTAAGCAATTCAACGGAAACGTTAGGCGTATCGACGATTACGGAAGTAAACCTACCGCTCAGACTGACGACCGGGTTGCCTGTCGTTTCGTCAATCGCGACGGTAACGTCTCCGAACCCCGACCCGATTGCTTCATCCGTCTCCAATGCAGCGCCGGTTTTCAGCGAAGTTCGATCGATATTCGTCGATCCCGAGGCGACAATCCGGACGCTTCCCGTTTTTTTGTCGACGATAACTTGATATAATCGGGAATCGATCACGTGGACGCTGTGTTCGCCTCCGCCGCTGACGACCGTCGAGCCTTCTACGGTGATGCCATTCAACGTAACATCTCCTTCTCCGACGGATTGCGCAAGCAGCAGATTGCCCGTAATCCGCACATTCTGCAAAGTGACATCCGGAGAGGTAATGATGACATTGCCATGAATCGTGTTAACTTGGCGATCCGGCCCGTAAGTACCGGCCGCTGCGATCTTCATGGCAGCCGTTTGATCCAGCGCGACAATCGCTTCCGCCCGCGTAATCGGTTGAACGGGGCGAAACGTTCCATCCGGGTAACCCTTCATGTATCCTTGGTCAACGACTGCTGCGATTGCCCCCCGGCTCCATGCGGGGATCGCCGCTTTGTCGTTAAACTTCAATTCGCTCTTCTCTCCAGACTGTTCCAATCCAAGTAATCTGGCGATCACGACCGCCGCCTCTTGCCGGCTGATCGGCTCATTCGGACGAAAAGTATGGTCCTGATACCCGGCAATATATCCGGCCGCAGTCGCTATTCTTACGTCAGTGGCGTACCATGCGTCAGCGACATCCAGGTAGTCGACGGCAGCCCGTTCCGTATAGCCATACATCCGGTTGGCCAAAGCGATGAATTCTGCCCGGGTCACTTCTTGCTCCGGGTGAAAGCTGCCGTCGTCGCGGCCCTGGGCCAATCCCAGATCGGCCCAACTCTCGATCGCTTGCTCGGCCCAATGGCCCTGAATATCGTTGAGAACGATCCGGGATGCCGGTTCCGCCGGCGATGCCGCCTCCGCCGCCGACAGCGTTCCGAAGGGGAACAAACCGGCTATTAAAGCCATGATCGCGATCCCGGTTAATGCCGTACGTCGTCTCTTCCTGTTCCTATCATACATCCTATTCGAACTCCTCTCGTTCTAGTAATCTAGCGTAAACGGCTTTTGCTAGGATCACCTATCCGAATTGATTAATTGCCGATATTGGACAAGAAACTATCAATGTTATTATAGAAAGCTTCGCTAAAAGAATAATGAAAGAATGGTCGGACAATGTCTAAAACCCGCGGAGCATCAAGCTTCGCGGGTTATTAGACTAAACGTTCATTAGCTTAACTGCTGACTGACCAAGTAATGATAAAGCCCTTTGGCTTCGATCAGCTCGGCATGGGAACCGGTCTCCACAACGGCTCCGCGATCCAATACGACGATCATATCCGCCTTCTGTATCGTGCTTAGACGGTGGGCAATGATCAAGCAGGTGCGGCCCTTCAGCATCCTATCCATGTTCTGCTGAATGATTCGCTCCGACTCCGAATCCAACGCGCTCGTCGCCTCGTCGAAAATCACGATGCCCGGATCGCCAAGCAGCGCCCTCGCAATGGCGATTCGTTGCAATTGCCCTCCGGAAAGGCTTAATCCGCCTTCTCCGATCATCGTCTTGAAACCGAGCGGCAAAGCGGCTATAAAATCGTAGGCTCCCGCCAGCTTCGCGGCCTCCTCCACTTCCTCCAACGTAGCAGAAGGAAATCGGATCGCGATATTGTCTTGAATCGTAGCGCGGAATACCTGGTTCTCTTGTTGAACGATTCCGATCTTGCGGCGCAAGGAAGCGGCATGAATCTGCCGGATGTCATGTCCGTCGACGCGAATCGTCCCGCCAGAAGGCGTAAACAGCTTGGTCAGCAAATTCGCGAACGTAGATTTGCCGGCTCCGCTCCTTCCGACAAGCGCAACCGTCTGTCCGTGCTTGATCTGGAGATTGATCTGCCGCAAGATGTCGGGACCGTCCTTGCTGAACCGAAACGAGACGTTGTCAAACTGAACGTTTCCTTTCAGCGCAGCCAATCTCCGCCTATTTTGCGGCTCCGGCTCTTCCGGATTTGCTCTGAATACGTCGTCGATCCGCTCCATCGAGACCCGCGCTTCCATCATATCGTTAAGCATCTGCAACATTTGGGTAATCGATTGCGTGACCGTAAAATAAATCGACAGGAACGCTACGAATTGTCCCACCGTCAGTTGACCGCGCATGACGAACACGGCCCCCCCGTACAGCACTAAGGCGTTGCCGATCATTTTGATAAAATCCGCGATTGTCTCCGACGCTACCAGCAGTTGAATGGCTTTGATTCGCTGTTTCAGCGAAAGCTGCAGCTTGTCCATCAGTTTCCAACGGATCGTAGGTTCCGCAGCAAGCGCCTTAACGGTCGAGATCAGCTTGATTGCTTCGACTATCGTCGTCTGCGACTCCGCCTCCGCTTCGAACTGCTTGCGGCTGTTCCGGCGCATCAGTGGAGAGAACAGCAGCACGAGCGCCGCATAACAAGGAATGATGGCAAACGCGATAGACGACAGCTTCGCATGATAGACGAACATGAGCGTCCCGTAAATGACGACCGTCAGAGAGTCGAGCATCAGTTGGACCGCCCCCGTCGTCAGCATTCTGCGGATCTTCTGATTTTCACTCACTCGGCTTGTCAGGTCGCCGATCGTACGAGCGAAGAAGAAAGACAGGGGCAAGCTTAGCAAGTGCCTGTAGAAATCGCCCAACATGCCGATGTCTATCTTCAGAGCGATTCGAGCCGCTATGAAATTCCTGAACGAATTGGAGACGATATAACACAGGGATAACGCAAGCATGCCGACCAGCAACACCTGGAGAAGATCGCCCTGTCCTTGGATAAGCACCTTATCCACGATGACTTGCGTAACAATCGGAATCATAAGCGCGGTCAATTGGACGAGCAGCGACAGGATCAGAAGGGATATCAATGCTTTGCGATTCGGGGTCACATAAGCGAGAAATCTAGAAATCGGGCTGCGCATGCGCTCGCTCGCCGCAAGTCGATCCGTCGGGGTCAGCGTCAAGATCGCGCCGCTCCAGCCTTCCTCGAAATCAGCCCTGCTTTTTTTCTCCAAGCCGTACGCGGGATCGCCGACAATCACATGCTTTGGCGTCACCTCGTAAACGACGATGAAGTGTTCGCCCTTCCAGTGCGCGATCGCGGGCAACTTCATCTCGGAGAGAGCATCCAACTGCGTCGTGAAGCCCTGCCCGGCCAGCCCCAGAGATTCCGCCGTCTCCGTCAAGCCGTACAACGTACTGCCGGAGCGCGACATCTCCGTCTGCTCCCTAATTCGGTTGATCGGAATTCGCGAACCGTAATACGCCATCACCATAGCAAGACAGGTGGGTCCGCAATCCATCTCATTCTGCTGCAAGCGTATCGGATATTTACGCCAACGGAACCGAAAGGGGCGCTTCCGATCGATCTCCGCCCATCGGACCGCTTGGCTGGAGGCCGCCGCAATCTCCCCCGTCACATCGTCATCGTCATATTTGGAAGATTCGGATACGTAATGGGTAGCGATGCTTTCGATCGCCGTCCGCAATGCCGGGTGTTGTACGATCATGGCATCGAAGTCGTTCTTGCTCAATCGGAACAACTGAGCGGCGCTTGAGGCTATGACCGTCGCCTTGCGCCTCGCTCCCGTAAGCAATGCCAACTCCCCGAAGAAGTCGCCGGAGATGAGCCGGTTGATGACCGTGCCGTCTTCTTCATTGACGACCTCGCACTGTCCCGTATGAACGATAAAGAACGCATCCCCCACATCTCCTTGGCGTACAATCGACTGTCCCTTTTCCGCTTGAATCACGGTCATCCGTTCTAGGAATTTCCGAACCGCTTGATGATCTTCGATGGATAGGAGTTCCGTGCGCCTTAAGAACATGGTGACGGCGCGGGACGACATGTAGGTAACGAGCAGTTGTTTGAGCCCGGGATTATGCGCGAACAGCTCGCGCAGCGTTTCGATCGGAATGGCCAACAATCGCGCGTTTCCCGCCGCTGAGTATACGACGGGATTGCCCGGCCGCTCATCGTCGCCTTCCCACCCAAAGCTGTCCCCGTCCTTCAACAGGCCGAGGCTGTTCTCCGATCCGTCGGGCCGTTCGTCGATCATTCGGATCTCACCCGAGACGACGCAATACAAATATTGCGGGATGTCGTCCTTCTCCTGAATCGTCTGTCCGATCGAGAACCCCAGCATCCGCGCATTCTTGGACAGCATTTGCTTCTCGTGTACACTAAGCACGCCGAAAAAAGGAACCTGCTCCACATAGCCGATATACTTGTTCGTCTCCATTGCTTTCGAGTCCCCTATAACCTATTCTCATGTCCACAACGCCGGCTTGCGCACGTTCGCTTCCATACGCCTTGCGGCAAGCCATTCATCGAAGAAAATTCGTTCGATTCTCGCCCTGATGTCCCCGTTCAACTCCGCCGGGTATACCTCTTCGACCTTGATCACGTAAAATTTCTTATCGATTTCGAGTGGCCCGGCTATCGTTCCGGAGACCGCCCCGAACGCCTGCGCTTCGATCGCCTTCGGCAACTGCGGTCGCTCCTTGCGGCCGATAAACCCTCCGGCAAGCCTGGACGATTCGTCGATGGAATAAGCGCGGGCAAGCATATAGAATGGTTCGCCCTCCATGGTCTTAAACCGCAGCTCGCGTGCAAGCCCTCGTTCGTTCACGACGATCTGCGAGAGAGCAACCGCCTCGAAACGTGACCTATGCTCCGTAAAGTATCTATCGACCTTACCTGCCGCCACATGATGGCGGACTCGCTCCTCCAACGCCTTCATCCGAGCGAATTCGGCAACATCGGACATCGAAAGCCCGCGCTCCGTCAGCCAATTCGCCAACTCGGAAGCCTGATAAAGTCCATTCGCGACTCTCCAATCGTTGACCGCCTCCTGGATCTCTTCCTGACCAACCGATATTCCGTTATCTTCCGCGAATGAGGCGATAAGCGCATCCGAGACGTAATCGTTAATCGCGCCGAAGCTTCCCCGAATGGCGGCGGAACGCAGAACGGCCGCTAACGAGTAGCTTCGTCCATCGATTTGAAGAGCCACGACTTGATCGAGTGACATCGCGCATACTCCTTTATGGATAGCTATATAAAAGCGCGGGAGCCGCTCCCGCGCCATGCTTCTTGCCTCGTTAAATGAATCTGCCGCCGGTCACGTTCTTCGCTTCTTCCTCGGTCAGCTTCTTCGGCATATCGCCGAGCTTGATCTCGGCTGCCTTGTTCGTCTCGACGGACTCCTTGGTCGCGTCCGTTTTCTTCACTTGCTCTTCCATCGTCATCACCTCCTTCTTAAGGATTACTCTAGCAAAGCCAAATAAAAGAATAATAAAAGAAGGACAAACCAAATAGCCCATCTCCGCATAAGGAAATAGGCGCGCCTTTCACTATATTTTCACCAAATCCAGGTAACATCGGGTTCAATCAAGGGCAACACCAACTATGGAAAGGAAGAGAAAAAACATGCGGAGGTCGTTGATAATGGAAAAACAGTTTTTAGGGAAAGCGGTAATCGGCAAAAAAGTAGCACAAGACATTCTGGACAACAGAGGAGTGCTTCTGATGAAATCGGGGACGGTATTGACGGAGACGAAAGTGAACTTGCTTCAAAAATATAATATCGTTCAAGTATTCGTAGAGGAGTGATTCGCTTGCTTTGGGGGCATCACTCGGTGAGTAACGCATTTGGAGGGCACGATTCTTAAGCCGAATATAAGTATAGGCAAAACACGTCTACTGGGAACAACGTTGGTTCGGTGCGGTGTTCCCAGCAGATGTGAGTCCGTCTTAAAAAAAGTGTATTTGACGGAGGGAGCAGTTTATTTCGGCTCACTTCTAATTTCCATCCATATCACGCACTCCACATGTGTAATGAGTTATCTCGTTTTGAGGTTTGAGTTTAACGTACATTCAGTACAGAGAAGGTTATACCTTAATAATAGCCAAACTGCAAAAGTCTCCGATAGGTATTTTCGGACAAGTAATTTTCATTTTATTTTCAAAATCATGAACCGCCTTCGAAACACCAGGCAATTCTGGATGAAAATAATCATGCAGTAAAATTACACCACCGCTCACCATCTTGTCCCAAAAAAATTCCAATGCGGAAAGCATAGGAGCGTATAAATCCATATCAAGATTAACGAAACAAAACGAATCATCTACATCGAAAGCGGATTCTGGAAAATAGCCCTTCTTTAAGATGCAATTTTGTTTAAACTGCATACGGTTTAATACTATTTCTTCATTTGTATGTTTAAATGGTATACCTTTAGCAAATTTACTGTTATTATACTGAGGATTATTAAGAGCTCTTTCCGCATCCATATCTTTTTGATCAAATCCAGTAAAGGTATCAAAAAGGTACAATTTCCTATCGTAAAAATATTTATTAATAAATTCTGAAAAATACCCCCTATAAACGCCACATTCGGCGACACTACCTTTTATCTCCTTCGAATATATGTAATTTGAAAAGTCCTTAAGCCAACGAGTGCGAGGATATGTATCTTCATCGTAAATGTTAACTTTTGTAATTACTTCACTTTTAAGTTCTTGGTTGTATTCAAGTACTTCAATTTTTTCGTCGGGTACCGATAAGTTTTTTAACTGTTTTTTAACTTCGTCGATTATATCAAGGTCTTCGATAGTAATCAAAATTGAATCATATTGTATTGTGCTAATTTCTTCGGTGGAGGAAATCAAATGTCCGCAAAGAATATTGCCTTGAACCGACTTATTATTATCAACAATGCCAACAATATTGTAATTCAACAAATATTTCTCGGCATATTTCAAGTATTGTTTACCACTTCTTCCTGCACCAAAAACAATAATATTCATAAAATGTTCTCCTTCAAATGATATTTCTTTAGCACAATTAATTATCTGTTTCTAAAGGCACAATGTCAATTATCTTAACTATTCATAAGTATTTACATATTGCATTAAGACCACGCACTCCACATGCCCTGAATGCGGATTCAAACCTGCTTCGGTTTCAGTCTGTTGTAACCCGTAGAAACCTTGATTTGACGCGGTTTTTTCCAATTGACCTCCGATCTATCTGGCTGCATTCCGATGGCTTCTGTTGATGTTATACATCAATTTTACATCAACAACAGGCTGTATATGTAACTGAGGGTCACTGATACGCACTGTCTTTATCTCGTGCATTGAATTTGTCGTAGTTCTTGAAAACATCTCATTCATTCGTTCCGTTCCAAATTAACAGTGAACAGCACTCCACATGTATGGAGTGCTGAGTGTAGCGCGTTATGAATCTATTGATTATCCATAATGGGCAACGACAGTATCGCACATATCAATTGTCAGAAAATCGAAAATAGAATAAACCAACTCTAACGGTCATTTGTGTCCACCACCCGCTATTGTCAGAGAATTAGAAAAATCCCATCTTCATCGGTTTCCAACTCACCACGCTCTAGATTCTCACTGCTGTCGCTGATTGATTCTAGTTTTCCGCTTCTGAGCCTCATATCAGGATCCACCAGATGCTCGCCTGTCTTCAAGTCAAATTCCCAACCGTGCCATGGGCAGCGCAATATTTCATTCTCTCTGCCATAGGAATATTCGTAGACAGGTGTCGGTAGCAGCGTTCCGCAGATGGTACCGACACATACGTCCGCTCCAGCATGTGGACACACATTGCGATAAGCATGATATTGTCCACCCACATTAAAAATGCCGAATTCCATCCCGTTGACCTTCACTAGTTTGCGTTCGCCAGCCTTAATCTCGTCCACGCCAGCTACTCGATGCCTGCTCATTCCAAGCCGCCCCCTTCATGCTTTGCTTTCTGTTGGAGGCCGTACAATTCGATCGCGTTCTCCGATTGAATACGCACTCGCATTTCTTTCGGAATTTTGGCTAAAGCCAGCTTCGGATTGTCGAAGTCCCAATGCGGATAATCGGAAGCAAACATCACTGTTTTACCCGCGTCAATCATATTAAAAATTTCCACCAATTGCTTATGGTTCGCTGGCTCTTCGATCGGCTGCGTCGTTAACCGGATATGCTCAAGAATATATTCCGATGGCAGGCGCTTTAGCCAGGGCGTTGAATCCCGAAGTGCCTTATAATTTTTATCCATCCGCCACATGAGATGTGGCAACCAGGCAATGCCTCCTTCAATCGCAACAAACTTCAACTTAGGGAACTTTTCAAACACGCCTTCGCAAACCAGGCTGTTGATATGCGCCATATAATTGATCGGTAGGATATTATGCCATTCCATGTATCGGGTCGGATAGCCGGATGGTGTGGGCGGATAGGCAAGTCCTTTACCCTCAGAGCCAGGATGAATGGCGACTGGTAAATTCATTTGCTCCGCCGCCTCGTAGATTCGATGATAATGTCGCTGTCCGAATGGTATTCTTGCACCGCTACACATAATGACCTGAACAATGTTCGGATGCCCCCCCAGCCTCTGAATCTCCTTTACCGCTGCTTCGGGGTCTGAGAAATTAATGACGAGCGATCCTTTAAACCGTGGATCCACCTTCAACCACTGGTCAACCATATAGTCATTATAGGCAGAAGCGATCGCACTGCCGTAGTCGGGATCGACATGCAGAGAACAATTAATAACAATGTGCCCTGTCAGAATAGCGTAATCAATATCGAATGCATCCAGATGATGCTCGATCATATATTTCGGGTCGCTACCCGGCTGGCCCCCTGAGGGTGTCACTGCATCCCTACGGTTCACACTGCCAAGCGAAGAATACCAAGGATTACCGATTAGTTCGCTATTCAACCATTGTTCGTGCCAAACCTTGGGCAAATAGGGAAGCAATTCTGCTGGACTTGCAAATGTATTGTGCACATCCGTATCGATGAGTTTCGGTCTGTCCAGATCATTCGTACTTTGCTGTTGCTGTGTCATCGCAATCACCTCATAAATCATATTTACTATAAATTCATGTATTACTGTATTATCCTTTTACTGCACCTGCAGTAAGTCCCATAACCATGTATCTCTGGAAGAATGCGAATAAGATTAGAATTGGCACAGAACCCGCAAAGGCAAATGCCATCATACCGCCGTAGTCATGGGCATATTCGCCTAGAAAGCTTTGGGCTATACCTACAGAAAGTGTTTTCATGCTTGTCTCTTGCATAATGACTAAAGCCAGAACAAAGTCATCCCAAGAATGTAAAAAAGTATAAATTCCAACCGCGACGAGACCTGGCTTTGTAAGAGGAAGCAATATTGTAACCATAGTTCTAACTCTTCCAGCGCCATCTATTTTTGCCGCTTCGTCCAAGGATCGCGGTATTGTGTCAAAGAATGACTTCATCAATAGCACTGCTAAAGGCAAAGAGAAGGTAGTATGAGCCAGAATCAACCCGCCGTAAGTATTCAACATCCCCCATTTTAAGTAGAACGTATATAGAGATATTAGAATGACTACGATTGGAAACATTTGAATAGAGAGAATGGTTGTCATCATAAAACTCTTCCCAAAAAAACCATACCTCGAAAAAGAATAACCGGCTGGAATAGAAAGCAGTAAAGTTACGAGAGTGGCACCTGTTGAAGTGATAAAGCTATTTGTGAAATAGGCCAAATACTCTGGATTAATAAATATTTTCGAATAATTATCGAAGGTCACATGTACGGGTATAAATTTGGGGGGAAAGCTGAAAATGTATGCATTAGGCATTAATGAAGATATAACCATAATGTAAATGGGAAAGAGTGAGACAGCAATCAACCCCAAGATTGCTCCATACTTAAGTATCTTCACAATAATTTTATTGCTATGCGATTGACTGTAAGTCATAATCTCAACCTCATTCCCTTACTAGTAATCATTATTGTACTTTTCACTAATTTTGTTATTGATCAGTGTAGCGAAAGCTAAGATTAACAACCAGATAACTCCAATGGCAGCGCCTGTACCAAAATCAAATGATCTGAATGCCGTTTTATAGGCTGCTATGGACAATGTTGCAGTTGCGTCATTGGGTCCACCGCCGGTTATATTGCTTATGATGGTGTACATCTGGAAATTGGCCATGACCGCTATCCAAATTGAAGTCATGATAACAGGCCTCATAGCAGGAATTGTGACAGACAACAGTGTGTTGTACCAGGAGGCTCCATCAATTTTGGATGCTTCAATTAACGATTGATCCACTGAATGCAAACCCGCTAACAGCATGACCATCATATACGGCAATTGCTTCCAAACGACTGCTAAAACGATGACTGCCAATGCAAGGTTAGGGTTCAATAACCAGGAGACATTAATGGTATCCGTTATACCTATCTTATAGAGTAAATAGTTTAATGAGCCGTACTGCTCATGTACTAACCATCTCCACAAGATGGCAACTACCACTGATGGAATCGTCCAAGGAATAAGAAGCAAGGCTCTAATACCGCCTCGCCACCTAATTCTAGTGTTGAGAAGCATAGCAACAGCAAGACCCGCAACAAACTGCACCGATACAACTAATGCAACAAAAACGATTGTATTAGTGAAATACAACAAAATTTTTCCATCGCGAAATAAAGAAATATAGTTCTCAAAATTATTCCATACAGGATCATTCAAATTGCCTATTTTATAGTCCGCAAAGCTAACATAAATACCTTTTAGCATAGGTAAAGCAATAACGATGCCCAATACAATTAAGGTAGGTAATATTAATAATATAGAGAAAATATTGTCAGAAATTGCGAATGTTCTCTTCTTTGTATGCGATGTTTTGCTATTCATGTCCCGCAATTTAAACCCCCTTTTGAGCAAAAAATCATACTCTTAAGAATTCAATGAGTCTACTTTGCTATCAAAGCACTATTCTCTCAAATGCATATTTCACTTGAGAGGATAGTGTTCGTTAAATACGGATTGTCACTGAACTTAGGTGTCGTAAGTTATTGTCCATACAGCTTCTTAAGTTCTTTATCCAGTTTCTCTACAACACCTGTTACTTCTGAACCCATTGCTAATTCTGAAATGGCCTTAGATATAATATCATCCGCTTCTTGGAATTGTAGATCTGAAGTAGGCAATGAACGGGAAGTTTCCATAGCTTTTACAAAGGTTTTCGTCAATTCATTATCTATATCGCCAAAGACGGACTCCATTGCAGAGGAACGTGACGACATCTTTCCCATACCCGCATCGTAAAGAATCTGAATTGATTTTTCACCCGTCATATGATCCAGAAATTTGTTCAGAGCATCAGTGTCTTTGACCGAGTTAAAGGCTACCAGTAGGTGATCCACAGTATATCCAGATCCGTAAGGCGTATCTTTCCCCGGAATAACCATGGCTCCATAGTGATTATTAAACTCTTCTCCTAAGGTGCTGGCTGCAACAAAATTCTTTGTAGTTCCTTCTAAGTCATAATAAAATCCGATAACACCTTGCCCAAATAAGTTACGCATATCTTTAAACGTTGCACCCTTAGGAGAAATATTGTCAGTAAACAGCTTTTGTAATTCTGCGAAGGCTTCGATATTTTCTTTGGAGTTTATTACAATGTTTCCTTGATCATCAAGGAAGTCCCCGCCGTGTGCCCAAAGATGTGGGAATATATTGTAACCTTCGCCAATTGTATTACCGCTGTTAGGAACTCCAAAGCCATAGATCTTGTTACCGCTATCATCTTTTCCAAGAGCCGAAATTTTATATGCGGCATCCATCAGTTCGGACCAGCTCTGCGGCAAAGTGGTGATCCCTGCTTTTTTCAAAAGATTTTTATTGTAAAATAAGGCATAAGTATTATTGAACCACGGGGCAGCCATGATTTTGCCATCTATTGTAACCGCTTTCAAGGAAGTTTCACTATAGTCTGCAATCATCGCCTCGTCCAGTTCAAGGGGTTTGATTATATTTAGCTCCATTAACTGAGGTAACCATTCGGCTTTGATGTGTGCCACATCTGGAGTAATTCCGCCCGCTCCCTGAATCAACATTTGGTCAAGGTATTGAGCATATGGATTGGTCTTCGATTCGATCTTAATGTCCGGATTGCTCTCCATAAAACTGTCTGGCATGGACTGATAAGTTGGCTTTAATGCCTCTTCTGCCAATGCCCATGAAGCCCAACTCAACGTAGTTTCGGAGGGTTTAGCTGTGGACGCATCTTGACCACCATTCTTCGAATTACTTGAGTTTGAGTTGCTTGTGCACCCTGCAATGATAACGACCATTGCCATAATGATTAGCATGTACTGAATTCCCTTTATTTTCTTCATTGATAAACCGACCTTTCTTTATATAAGTGTGATAAATGTCACACCTAATATATCGACCCGTACATTCGTAAACAATGTTAAAAAAACTTTCAATTTCAGATCAGAGTTAGTCTTGTTCCTTACAGAGTTATGTGTTATATTTCCTAGTTACCAAAAAAGATATTGCTCTAGCAGCTTGATAAATTCAGTTTTGTTATCCACACGAGCATCTTGGTACATCTTTGAAACCCGGTAACGTAAGGCGCTAGTAGAAATAAATAATTCTTCAGATATATGCTCGTATACTTTATGCTGCATGATTCCATTAATGATCTTCATGTCCAGTGCATCCCTAAGGGACATACAATTTTCAATGTCGAAGGCTTTTGATAATAGAGGATCTTGATAATATCGATCAGCCTGTGCTGGCTGTTCGAAAACCCGGTGAACATAATTGTTCTCTTCTAAGGAAGCCGTGCTTTCACGGATAATAAGCTTGCTTGGCGTAGTAATTTTCATTGAAGCTATATGCGGATTCTCCATTAGGAAAATCCAAGAATTCACAATCTGAACGCCTATTTCATAAAAATCAATAGAAAATGTAGTTAGACTGGGGTTGCAAAGGCGGCTGCAGTGAAAATTGCCAAAACTGCCTACAAATATATCCTCAGGAACACGAATGCCTTTATTCCTTGCAAACTGCATGAAACAAATAGCAACAATATCATTGGGACAAATAACTGCGTTATACTGGGAAGATCGTTCCATGAATAAGTCGAAACATTCACTGAGGCTGCCGTTGTTGAAATACACATCTTCCGGTTCGATATGAAAATCATAATTGCTCGCGGCATTAAAGACTGCTGAATATCGGACCATGTCATTGTTAGAAATTTGATCGAGACCAAACAAGGCAATTTTCGACCTGCCACAACTATACATATATGAGATTAGGCGGATCGTTTCTGCCGTCCTACTCACTGTAGCACTGCTTATATTTTCGCCAAAGTAGCCGGAGTCTACCCCAGCCAAAATGGACTTTTTCGAATGGTTTTCCATATGATCTATCATCGCGTTAAGGTAACTTCTTGATCTGCTGGCTAAGGTCACTACACTAGGGAGTGCATGAATATCGACTTGTTCGATTGACTCAATAAAGGTTTTAACTTCAATCTTATGACGGCTTGCCTCATCTTCAATACCTGCGAGCGTTTCTTTGAACCATGGGGAAGAAGAATAGCTTGGTTCAACAAAGAGGGGAAGATATTTATGTGTCATATCATTATCCTGCTTTCATCACTGTTGTATAATGCATCTTGATGTCTGGAACTATCGAATAGATGTACAGGTGTCAGTACCTTCATTATACTCGGGTTCGTTATTTAATTTCGGATTTTTTTCCTACTTCACGTCTGTGAGACCTTCCCGGGTAAGAGCAATCACTTGGATTATAAAGAAATGAAAAAACCGACTCTCCAGTTTATAGTAAGAGAATCGGTTAAGCTTAATTTAGATCTATATTTAATAGTGTCTTTTCTGCACGAATAGATCGGCATTTTATCTTCCATTCCTCACGCGATTTACCCACTTTTTCAAGTAGCTCTTTACCTCGTCATCATATATGAATTAACAATTTCCCTTTCTCCTCATCGCCTCTTTCAGGTTAACTAGCGACCTCTCTGCAATTGGAATATGAACCTTACTTTGAACCGAATGCAATCTCAGTACTCGAAATTCAGGATCGAATAGCCAAGCCTTTTTTAGATTTATGATGGTTCCACGATCCACACGTAGAAAACCTTCAGCTTCAAGTAAGGAAGCCCATTCACCAATCCTTCGAATCAACGAAAATACCCCAAACTCTGTATAGAATAGAATTTCTCCGCTCGAATTAATTTGTACATAATCCGTTTCCTCTGAAACTTGAAGCCATTGAATATGTCCAAGTGTATCTTTAACGAGAATTCGCATGTTCATGCTCCTATTGGGAGGCTTATTCGTCTAAAGAAATGTATTCAGCCGGACCGCCGTGAATCTTCGTCATGTTCCGCGGAATCAATCTCATATTCTTACTTATTTTGGGGCACAATAGTACTCTTAAAACTACTTAAAATAGTAGTCTTAAAACTCATTAAAGTCAATATGTAACTCCCACATAATAATAACTAAATACCCAATTCCAACGAAAGGGAATTGCTATGAGTGATTATGATAAGAAAGCCGTTGGGGAACGTATTCGGACAAGACGTAAGGCATTGAACATCTCCCAAGAAGAGTTTGCAGAAAGAATCGGCCGAGTACCCAAGTTTTGCGCCGATATTGAACGTGGACAAACTGGCATGTCCATTGAGACCATGCTGAGTATCTGTTCTTTATTAAAGATGTCTCCAAATCATCTTTTATTGGGCACCTCGGACCAAACCAAGCCCCATGATGAAACAGAGCTGATCATCGCAGCCCTAGAACAATGTACTGAGAAACAACGCAAGGATGCATATGCCCTGTTGAAGTTATTCCTTACTGCGATTCAATAGTGGCACATTTTCCAACCGCATTTATCATTTCTCTACAAGCAAATTTGAACATTCTTAAATACTGATGATTGAGTATGGTACTGGAATATAAAAAAGAATACAAAATTAATAGATACAACCAGTAGAAATTCATAAAATCAACAAGTCCTTTCGGTGTAATCCACTGAAAGGATCTTTTATTAATTGCCGTTCCACGCGCCTTAACCCACTGCGAACATACTTCGTTTTCCATCACCCCGGCATTCAGGTAGCCTCGGATGAGTATAAGCACATGCTTGTCATGCACCTTTCGCGCTACCCTTGCCATGAGCATGTCGTGGTTCACCCGGTCAAAAATTTCTCCAAGTCCATGTAACTTTTGGCTTCTTTCACCGCATCGTGCGCTCGCTTACCTGGCCGGAAGCCGTGTCTATGAAAAAAAGATTCTGCGTCAAGTCGGGTTCATCACTTGCAGTGGATAACAATACTACCATCTAGATTCTCGCCATCCCGGATCACGTTTGCGCCAAGCGCTTCAAATATGCCCCTAAGCGGAACTAAGGTGCTTCCATTCGCAACGACGAGCGGTTGTGAATAAGACTGCTTGATGCCATCGATGAAGATCGTAACATCCCCCGATGATGCCGAAAAGACACTCGGCTTTGATTTAACTACCGGAAACCCGCTTTCTGCGTACACCACGTTTCCCACCCCCTGTGAAGATTAACGAACCTGCTAATGCGGTTGTAATAACCTTTCTGTGAATCTGTCCTATACCCATACGAAAAGCCTCCCTATGTGCTAAAAATATGTAGATATTGGTATCAATTGTACAATGGGTATTATACTTCGCCAAGTATAATACGAGGATTATTTTCACCAATTGTCTAGGATGAAGGAAGCACAGGAAGGAGCGTGTTTCCCATCAAAAAACTGAGTGAAGCAAGAAACGATAAAGGCCTGACCCAAGAGCAGGTTTGCCGCGCCATTAATATCTCGCTGAAGCATTACCAATATATTGAGCAAGGCATTATATCTCCAACCGTCAACATTGCGCTGCATATCTGCGAGCTATTGGATGTTGATCCTCGTGAGATCGAAGAGTGGAAAGATCGGCGGAAGCCTGAATAAATTTGGAGATGATCCGGCCAATACCGAACAGTAAAGAAACGTATCATGAACGATGCGCTTCTTTACTGTTCGCGGTGGCTTCATATCAGTCGGAATCAATCCGGCATATGATTCAGTAAGTGCTTCCAGATGGACAAACCATCCTTAATCCCTGAATAGTAAAACCACTCTTTCTCGATTGTTGCGCGATAGTTCATGATTTCCACCCACTCTAAAATCAGTTGGAAATCCGCAACCGTCAATTCTCGCTTCAAATGCTCTTCAACTTCCTTTTGTCTTTGGCGAAGAGTTCCGGTCTCCGATAAGTTCGCGGCATCTATCGTTCGCTCGATAAAATGTCCGTCGAACGCAATATGCATCCATGCCGGATAAGGCATTTTCTACACGGTAATCCCTCCCCAGTAAGCGTTTGCTGCATGTTACCTTGAGCGCGTTCTTTGTGCAAGTAGGAAAACGGGAGGATATAGGTAAGCCAGCGCCTTAGAATTCTGCTGAGAATTTAACTGCCGACCAAGCTTTAAGCATAGGGACAAGTTATCACATGCGGCGAAAGTTCCGCCCGCACCCCGATTTTCGTGAACGGGATACGGGCGGGGAAGAAAAGCTTAAAATTAAACGTGCAGGACATAGTCGCGCCAAAAACCGCATTACAGACATAACGTTACCCAGTGATTTTGATAATCAACCGTACTGCGTATGATCAACCCATCAGCGACATTTGGACAGAAAAAAGAGCAGACAAGCCGAAAGGAGCGAATCCACATCCGCACACATTCAGTTTGCTGCCCGATTCCGGCAATTATTGATACTTGGTCATAAGCCGCTGGAAGTGAACCCATTTATAATGCAGAGTCGAGTTACCGTTGCTTGTATCGATCATTCCGTCCAACGATATCAGGAATCGCCCTGCCGATGAGATCACCTCTCCAAGTTCATACCCGACCTCGACGTTGCCAAAGAGCCGCCAAAAATCGGTGACAAGTATGGCGTCGAATTTCTCCCGCCGGATATCTGCTATGAGCTTACTTAGGCCCGGACGAACACGGTATGGTGCTGTAGCTGGACAGGTGTCGACATATACATCAGCAATGGTACCCCAGCACTTTACTCCGCCCGCAACGCCTGAAGCTGCGCCAGAAACGAATCAGCTTGCTCTTCACCATGCCTGTCTTCTTGCACATACAGCGCCACCCTATACGATGCCGGGAGTTTCATGATCATGCGAACATCACCTTCCATGAGTAGTGTTGCCGGTACGAACCTCTGCTGACCTGCAATTGAACATAAATCCTACTCACGGCATCGCAACCGCAAAGAGTCAGAGAAATCCGGAACAACAAAAAAAGCTTAAGCCATCCGACGGCTCAAGCTTGCCATCCAATATTAGATTTTTGCATCTTTTCGCCATTGTGCGATTAAGTCTTCCCGCATCAATTTTAAACTCACGTCAGCTTTCGGACTTAATGCCTCAGACAAATAACAATGAATTGCTTTGGTTGTCATCAATAAATCCATGAACACTATGAACGTGTTGTGGCCGCCCATCTAAATATTTAAGGAAATGTGTTGCAATCGACTTGGCAAGGATTGGCGGCACCGCATTACCCACTTGTTGGTACTGAGCATCTTTAGTTCCGCAGAAAACAAAACTATCAGGAAAAGTCTGCAAACGCGCAGCCTCGCGAATGCTAAGCGCACGGTCATGAATCGGGTGAATCCACATTGATTTTCTAACATTTACTACTGTTCCCGAAGGCTCATCATAGTTCAAGCGCAAATAAATTGTATTCTGTGTTCTTTCGGAATCCGAGTAGGTCGTTTTAAGCTCTGGCTTTAGACTGTGGAAGTTCTGCCCCTGTTTGATTGCCTTAAATCGCTCAAGCGCACGTTCGGTTGTTGCAGTAGATACATGATTATATAATGTAGTTGAATCATGCAACGACAACCCCAACTCAGAAATCCCATCCGGGGCAGTTTTAATTGGAACCCCAATGTTACCTTCCTCTATTCTTGTCGTTGGTTCAACTGCTTCCAAATCCCCAATAGCATCATGAACAGTTTTAAAGTTTTCCTCTTTTATAGTTCCCACAGGCAAATCGATGCGATCTGCAATGTGCTTTTTAATGCCCATAACAACATATCGCATTCGTTTTTGAGGTGCACCAAAGGTTGCTGCCGACAAAACACCTTTGCTGATCGTATATCCGTTACAATCCGCTTCCAATATTGACGTAATGTAGTCCAAGACGGACATAGATTTTACATGGGCAACCAAATCACCTTCACCAGAAAACCGTTCAACAACAATTCTATTATTTTTGATTTCCAGTGCTTTAGAAAGCATACGTTGTAGAAGAATTGATGGTCTAATTGCTTCACAAAGCCCATTGATTTCATCATAATTAAAAAAACGTTCTAAGGCATCACCGGCTTGCCGTCCTTGTTGTATTATATAGTTTTCGCCTTCAAGATCGAGCAGTTCTTTAGCAAGTGCCGTTAGTTTACGCCGATGTTTATTTAACGCAGCCCTGAGTTTTTCCATGTTCCCACGATTCTTGAAAACTACATTCAGAACAAGATAACTTTCGTCTTCCCATAAATAACGGGAAATCACATTTGCATCCGAAATAATCTCTGTTACACCATTGAATACAAATTCCACTTCAAGAAGATGAATTTGTGAATCTGTCGTAGGAATTCCATATTGGTCAATGTCACTCATATCCTCATCAGAAACGAAAAACCGATGAACTTCTGATTGAAGCATACTGACGTTTTCCATTAAAAACGCCTTAGGATTTAAATGAAGAACAGCCTTCACAAACTTCTTTACAAGAGAGTTGTTAAGGCTTATTGCGTGGTTTTTCTGGCGGTTGGCATTGGAAAAACCTTGGCACGGAGGGCCGCCGATGACAATATCCACCTGTCCCAACTTTTTCTTTGCTTCTTCTGATAACGCATCCTCGACGTCACTGTACATACAGCTTTTTTCAATTCCATGGTTGCGAAGATATGTCTGCTGAGCAAATTGATTCATTTCAAAAGCAGCTTTCACCATGAACCGTCCGGTTTGAAGGAATCCAAAACTAAGCCCACCTGCGCCAGCAAACAAGTCAACGATACTATACTTGATATTTGTCTGCTCGCTCATAGCTTGAATCCCTCCTCTTGAACTCGTTCCAACACTTCAAGAAGCTTCTTACTTTGTGCTGGAGTAGGTATTTTTAGTGGTATCTGGCAAGCAATTCTTAGTGCGGTACTTTCATCGGGTGTAATCATGCGCCTACTCATCGCAAACTTCATGACCACATTCCATTGATCCGGAGTTATCTCTGTGCAGACTTTTGTCTGCATTTCGACTCCTGACATCATTCGCTGATCGGATTTTGCCTCGCGTTCAGCTGTTTTCTTTTCCTTTTTGTCGATGAGGCAGATATTGATCTCGGAGGGCAGATCGAAATAAATGGTACTCACGCTTCTCCAACATTCTTCACGTTTGCACCACTGAGTTACGTTTTCCACTTTGCGACTCTGGTCGGTTAATTTGTTATAAACTAATTCAGAGAGGGATGTTAGCGCCAAAGCAACTGGAGGTGGAACAGATTGCCGTACCCACATGCTTGCCAAGTCTAAGTCCATACCGATATATTGTGCCGCTATTAGTTTATGTATTAGAGCGATAGTATAAGTTACAATGTTAGCACGATAACTTTGGGTGTACCACGGTTGAAGTGATACCATCTTTTCAGTATACCTAAATAAGAGCATTAGAGCAACGCTCTCTTGCCAGTATCTCTCATTGAAAACCAGTCCATTATCCGTCTCGGCCCATTCTTTATCAGTAGCTTCAGCGAAAGCAGCAAAGTTCGTTTGAGCCCCTCGACTCACGATATGAGGCAAGCATTTCCAAGAATTTCGGACTTTCGCAAGGTCAGTTTTTGTGATAAGTTGACTTTTGGGATTTTGTAATAAGAATTTTTTCTTTTCACTCGGGGTCAAGCGCATTTGCTTTTGCAAATACTGTCCACGCGCTCTTTCATAGAACCACTTTGTATCAAACTGTGAGCCGCTTGTTGCACGTGCATAGAGTCTTTGCGAGAATTGCTCCATACGAACATGGAATGGGTGCGTGGAGAAGAAGTCGGCATCACTTACTTTGTTCTGACTATTAGAAGAACGCGAAATATTCTGCATTAATTCTGTTGCTTCGTCGGCAAGAGAACGTTCAATAACTGTAAGTTTCATTTGGACAAAAATAGAACTGAGGTCTGCTTTGTCTTTATGGCGAGCACTAGAAAGCGAAGCTGTTGTTTGACCGCCGTTAATAATCTGAAAATCAGTTGCACCTACGAGGAAGATACCATGTGAAGTGACTTCAGTTTTTATACTCATTGCCGTTGCAGCTATTCCATTATTATAAGCAAAGAAACGCTCTGGGCATTGCAGAATAGTCGTTCTTATTTTCTTATTCACAGCAACTTTCGTAGATAAAAACGAACGGACATTCCCTTCAAGCAGTGAACTGCCATAGCGATCATAGATATTAGCGAGAAGAACGCCTGGAATAATGCACAGATAACTTTTGAAGTCATCTGTCGTGGTGTCACTGGCTTCGATGCAAGGGATACCTTTTGCAGTATACTCCTCGAAGTCAATTTCTATAATTGAACGCCCAACATCCGAACCACAGACCTTGAAAAGCCGCTCTATATCCCATATTTGACACTCAGCAGGTACTCCGTCGATCTCTGTTATATCCAGCGTTTTAATTACAGAACTCATGCTTGAAGTTGTGAATATTAGAAGCTGATATTTTCTTGTAATTGTTCTTTTTTCGCGCAACAAGTCCACCAAGTCTGAGCAGGCTCTGCTCATTTCAATTTCTCTGTGGAGTGAGCTGTTTAATGATTGATCAACAAAATATACGAGACGCTCTTGTAACTGTGTTGCTTGTGTACGTGTGATAACATTTTCGCTATCTGAAGAATCGAAGTCAGCTATCACTAGTGTCATTGTCTTATCAAATTCATCAAATGCATATCCATCAACACGGAGTTTCCGATTACGTTTACCTGTTCCTTCAAAATATGAAGCAGTGAAATCTAGTAAGACTTCTGCGCCTTGTAAATATTCTGAGAAACTACTGACAAAAGAGGCACAAGAACCCTCGCCAGTAGCCGCGGCTTCGGCTCTGACGTTTTCCATAAAATCTTTTCTGAATTCTTGTGCATCCATCCATGTCATCCTTTCTGCCATTCCTGTAATGATGGGAGGTTTAACTCGTAATGCAAAGAAACTATCTGGGCAGGGACAGTTTTTTTCGTAATTCGAGGAAATGTTACATTAACTGAGTAACATTGCGTACCAGAGTAGTAATATTTCTGTTCAGAATAGGCTTGGAGGTCAATGTAGCCATACGCAGCAAGTTTTGAGCGAAATATATCTAAAACATCAGAGTTACCAGAGAGCTGATCGCAGATTTGTTTAACAATATCATTCAACGAAAATGCGCCATTTTTTTCGGGAGCAGTTTTGTCAATACGCATAATCACAAGTTCGCCATAATCGTTACAATCCAGCTGTTCAAGTGATGAAATGGTAACGCTTGTTGCAGAGGCACCAACACTTTTTACTTCAAACCAGCTATCGGCATATGCGAAATCTTGGTCTGCACCATCCGCTCCTATCCACCCTTGCACAGTAGTAAGTGCTGAGTCCGAAGCATCAAGTCTGTCGGATAAAAATATTAATTCGCCGATCAATCCCTTTCGGCTATGCTCATCCATTAGACCGCTTTTCTGGGATTCAAGCAGCCGACTCCATTGCTTATAGCGACTTATCACAAGTGTCAGAGCTTCTTTCTTATTGGAAGCCGATTGCGAATGAGCAACAATATCACTACATAGGATTGCGAACACACTTTCTTGCTCATCACGAAGCAATTCGAAGGAAAGTGTCCACCAATTATCTGATTCTCTGCGGCGGCGACTAACCGCCATGGACTTTGAAGATATAACATCTCCGATTTCAATGTCGCTGACTAAGAGTAAGGTTTTCTGACTTATTGACTGAAACCCAATGTGCCATTCCAATGGATGTTTTATATCCACCTGTAAAAAGCCACCATCGCGATATTTAATACTATCCCATTGCCTTTGGAGGGATTCTGGTGTTATTGTCATTCGTCATTCTCCTCCTCTGTGTTATAGTAACTACGGAGTTCAACCAGATTCACCATATAGTATACTATTTTTTCTTCGCCATTATCTGGAATCCCGATGCCCAAGGCAAAGAGGTAGTCTGGCACATTCACCCCTGCATCAATCTGGCTACGAAGATTGCCTTTGTCATCTGTCCCAACTTTGTCGACAGCAACAATATGTAACACTAAAATCGGCGGGCGATCTATCTCAAGGTATGCCTTATCGGGAATATGCTTAGCACCACTTGAATTCTTGGCAACAAATTTAGCGTGCGCCGCCCTACGTTGCTCTTCGGATAGTCCTATTTTAGCAGCTCCTCCAGCACCGACACGGACTTTTGTGCCGCTTATGCTTATTTGTCCACTCGTGGCTTTGACAGCACGTTTTTCTGTATTGATTTGCAGCACTTCATCGCCGCAAATCAATCCATCGAATATATCCCCTTCGCCTTCTGCTATGAAAACATCCCAAAAGCCCATATTCTCATTGTCCCTGATGAAGTCAGCTAGTGCCGCGCCTTGAAAATCCAAATGCCAAAGATGTGTCCTAAAATCACGGAGAAGCTGCTCAATCTCATTCTTAGTGATACCCGACCAAAAATAACGCGAATCACCTCTAAATACACGTTGCCCAATCGTAGGCAATTTGTTTACAAACTCTTTGAAGGTCTCTTCGTTAGATTTCAAAATACTAGCATCAGTTCTTAACCGAGGCGTTTCAAGCAGACGCCCTGAAACGGTAATTGGACGACTCACGTGGGTTGCCAACCGCATCTTGTTTCTTGCCGTTACAATCAAAGATGCGGGATCTTGCCGGACTTTAAGACCAAAGTCCATTGGTGTTAAATTGTCATGCTTCATTCGAGCAATTTCGAGTTTTAGTTCCTCGGCAGCTGCCGTAATATATCCGTACCAATCTATTGCTTCAACGCTAATCCAAATTTTGAACAAGTCTCCATAATCGGGACGGTAACCAAACCATCGTCCCATTTGCAAAAGCGTATCATACATCAAAGATTTGCGGTAAAAATAGCTGACACACAAACCCTCGAGAGTCAGCCCCCTAGAGAGGCTGTTACCGCCGACTGCAATCACTCGTAGACCATCATCTTTGTGGTTAAAATAATCCAGACTGGTGGCTCCACTTTTTTGGTTAACGGCACGGACATCTATAGGAGCCACAGCTTTAAAAAGATATTTTGTAAGGAATTGATGCCATGTCATCGGATTAGCGGGTTCTCCCGTTTTTTCGCTAAGAGAATGTCTCTCCCACACAGCCTTAAGATAAGCGATGCCGGGGATTTGGCTACTTTCGGACTCGGAAAGCGTTGCATAGCATTGTAGGTCAGAACGCATTTGGATAACCCATTCGTTTGCTAGGTCGCGGATTTGATTTTGCACATCCGTGAAACGGCTTACATGAATCATCATAGAACGGTGTTCTTTATGATGTCCACGAACATCACGGATTCCGTTAACAAGCAAAAAATACGCCATCGCCTCTTTCATGCTTGGCGGCAATTCAGTGACGGCCAAATATTTGTTATGGTCGAACGAAAAAAACGCATCCATCTCATCCTGATAGAGTGGTTCAAGGACATTTGAATATTTTTTGGTTTTCTCTTCATCGTCGCCAAAAATATTTTCTGCTCCAATGTAGTTGGTCGGCGGAGAGAGTAAGTAAATAAAATCTCTTGGAAAGAGATCTTGGCCTTGCATGTCTGTTTCTGTATCTGGGTTAATAAAGATGTTTGCATATGGTGTAGCCGTAATTCCAAGATAGGATGCTTGATGAAAAAGTTTCAGCAAACGACGTACAGCATCATTGATTGCAGTTGGATCTTTCTCCTCATCATTAGTGTTAACCGAAGCATTATCAGCCTCATCATCAATCACTAACATAGGCAAATTTATAACACCATTTTCATCTACATTATTTGTTTTCAACCAGCTGATAAGATTGTTTAGGATGCTCTTGTTTTTCTTTATAACAAATACAACTGTTGTATTCACGCTGTGAAGCGATAAATTCAAGGCTTTCAGAATATTTTTATCAAAATCCTTTATTACGGAAGTAAATGACTCGATACGGTTATCCTGACCATATTTACCAACACCAACAGGTACATTCTCGATTACACGTTTCGGATCGAGAAGATACTCACTCTTTCTACCAGAAAATTCCGCATCAAGCCTTCCTTGAGTTTGCTGACGCAGATTTTCCTGCATACCAGCAAGGACAATAATTACTCGATAACCTGTGTCAGCAGCCTTGTTACAAATGGCAGTGTAGTTGGCTGTTTTTCCAGATTGCACATCGCCTAAAACTAGACCACGTCTCTGAAAAGCAACACTACTTTCTGGATCGCCAAGCAAATCAACAATTTCATCCGAAACACGATCTAGGTTACCAGTAACACGAGGATTCCAATGTTTTATCTCCTCAAGATACTTCTTGTATCTTTTCCAAAAAAAGAAATCCTTCTTGGCACGTCGAGCAGGTAGCCACGATTGATGTGGTTGCTTGTCCTTAATTACAATTCCTATTTCCATTTTAACAACAATGTTTGCTCTGAGTTTACGCTTAATGTTTGAAAAATCTTCATCCGTGACAGGAAACATCGGCTGGAGCAAATTTCTTATTTCAGTCGCCTTTCTTTCAAACTCCTCATCAGTAGGGCGTACCTCTGAAAATTCTGTGTTCATCATTGAAGATATCATGCCTTCTAATTGCTCTACATTAGTTGCCATGTGAGACACCTCCTGTTTTGTATCGTTCAATAATTTTTGGGTAATCGATAAATGGATCGGATACCGAAAGCCGCTCCAGTAATTCCATTCGCATTACGGCGGTTGGCATTTGATCTAGCAGTAACTTTAGAGTTGCTTCAACATCATGTGTAGTAGTTTCTGTGTCATTTTCGATTGGCTTATCCGAGTTCAAATCTATATATAGCTGATTTAAAGGGAGTTGCGATTCAATCGCCTTTAACAATGTTTCAAGGTTTCGACGAACCTGTGGTGGTGCGTCTAAGAACATTTCAACCATTGGATGGTCTCGATTGATGTTATAATAAAAACCGCCTTGTTTACCTTTAAATCTTTGCCAGACATGAACGACAGAATCGTTTGTTTCTTTTTTACCACGGAAAGTCCAAGTTTGTTTGCTTCGCTCAGCTAAACGCTCGACAATCGATTCCAAGTTAATACGCACAACTTCTGGTGGAACGGCCGTGGATTTCTTAATATCTAACGTCCAAAGACCATCAAGTTCATTAGGAATATCCACTTGAATGCGAGCCAGCTTTGAAAGTTCCCCTTGGCGCATCATGCGAAACCAAGTGCCCCCTAAAAGCAGCCGCTTATTACGATATATATAGAAACCTTGACTTTTACGTAGCCCCTCTTTTCCGCCGAGAGCATTTATTTCATCAGAGGATAGAGCTGATACATGCGGAAGTATGAAAGGGCGAACAACAACCTTTGCGTCCTCAATATATAACACTTCATCTGCCATAACTTGCGAATTTCGCTTCGTAAGAAAAGGATCAGCCGGTTCGACAAGAAGAGCATTCATATTTATGCGTAATTTCTTTAGCCCCGCTTCACCGCTTATGTAACGGTGAAAAACCAATGATAGATGATCTCGTACATCAGACATCTTTTTGCTCATTGAGCGATCAAAGTTGACTTCGCCTACTTTTAACCTATCAAGATTTTGCCAAACAACGAGTGTGCCAGACTGAAGTTTATTTAATTCCTCAATGCGCGGAACATTGGACATTTCTTCTTCTGTTTCAAGCACCAATAAAGACCATTCTTCTGTTTCTGTAACATAGTCGATATCCCAACGGCATGCCTCAACTCGGTTGTCCTGTTTGCTAACCACAGTTAAAGTACGACATTGCGAAAGAGATGCTGTTTTTAAACCCAGTCCAAACCGTCCCAAGTCATTTGCATCGCGGTTATCATTAGGGTTTTGGCTCCCATACCTCATCGCGGTCTCAAGCTGTGTCGAGTTCATGCCATTTCCGTTGTCTAATATTGCTATGTAAGAGTCATATATAGGAAAGAAAAAGATATCAACACATGATGCCAATGCCGTTATACTATTGTCGATGATATCGGCGACTGCTGCTTCTAATGTATACCCGATGGCACGGGTCGATTCTATAAGCGTCGGTGCGTGCGGTGGCAACGAGACTGTTTTCATATATTGACTCCATTTTTTGTATTTCAAAGAATAATCAGTCGATGCGATTATGAGTTTTTTGCATTTCAAAGAATCATTTATTGGAATATACTTCTATACGCTGATCGGGAAGTCCTTTATTTCGACGACATTCTCTGATTCCAGCATAGTATTTGTTGACGCTTGTGCTCGAACGAAACGATATTAGATAGCATTTTAGAAGGGGAGAACTCGCAAGTCCTGCATAATTGACTTACGAGCATCCCGAGAATACTCATTGATCTGATTACATGCTTTAATTAATTCAAAAGTCTACCAACTAGTCCTTGCTTATCACGAATCAAACAGATCCCGATACACCATCTGCCCCCGACTTGAGGAAGCATCTATGACTTTGCCATTCCCCGCCATCATGAGTGGACTGAATAGAAAGTTATAAATACAAATAAAAAAACGGCATCTCTGCCGTTTTCTCGATAATTTTCTATGGAGAATAGGGGGATCGAACCCCTGACCTCATCGCTGAAATGATGCGCTCTCCCAACTAAGCTAAGTAACTAAAAACTTTATCAACAACTCCATTTAAGCGATACTGCCACATCTCAGCCATTACGAACCATCAATATTACGCACTCCACATGCCCCGTATGCGGGAACATATCCACCGGCTGAACTTCCACCGTCCGATACCCGCCATCCTCGAGCAACCGTAGATCCCGCGCCAGCGTGGACGGATCGCAAGACACGTATACGATCCGCTCCGGCCGGAGCTCCAGCATCGTTCGAATCAGCGCCGGATCGCAGCCTTTGCGAGGCGGATCGACGACGATGACGTCTGGCGACACGCCGGCCGATTGCCACTTCGGCATCACGACTTCGGCGGCGCCGACTTCGAATTCGGCGTTGCGGATATCGTTGAGCAGCGCGTTGCGGCGCGCGTCCTCGATCGCTTCGGGGACGATCTCGACGCCGTACACGCGGCGCGCATACCGCGCCAAGAACAACGTAATCGTGCCGATGCCGCAGTACGCGTCGACCACCGTCTCATCGCCGCTAAGCGCCGCATAGCCGACAGCGGCTCGATACAGCTTCTCCGTCTGCTCCGGGTTCACTTGGAAGAACGAGCGCGGTGAGATCGCGAAACGAATGCCGCCGATCTCGTCGTAGATAACGTCCTCGCCCCACAGCGTACGGGTCACGTCGCCCATGACGACAGGCGTGGAGGCGGTGTTGACGTTCTGGCAGACGCTGACTAAACCCGGCACTTGCTCGCGGATCAGACCGATCCACACGTCGACGTGCGGGATGTCTAGGCCGTTCGTGACGAGGACGACCATGCGTTGGCCCGTTGCCCGTGCATGGCGTACGACTACATGACGGAGCAGGCCGCGGCCAGTCGCACGATTGTACGCGGATATCCCCAGCTCTCGAGCGGTCGCCTTCACCGCGCGTACGAGAGACTCGTTCTCTTCTTGCGTAATCAGACAGGCATCCATATCCACGACGGCATTGCTGCCTTGCTCATAGAAGCCGCCGATCAGGCCCGCTTCGCCGTAGCCGATCGGAACCTGCGCCTTGTTGCGATAACGCCAAGGCTCGTCCATACCGATGACCGGATGCACGAGCACGCCCTCGCCGCCGGCTTCGGCCACCTTCAGCTTCCCGATCCGCTCCAAGCTGCTGACCACGTGCTGCCGCTTCCAGCGAAGCTGCGCCGCATAATCGAGATGCTGTAGCTGGCAGCCGCCGCACGCATCATAGATGGCGCATGGCGGCTGAGTCCGATCCTTGCTCGCCTTCTCCAGCCTCGCCAATCGGGCTCGCCCGAACGATTTCCCCACGTTAACCACTTCCGCCAGCACCCGCTCCTCGGGAAGCGCGCCACGAACAAAAAGGGTATAGCCCTCGTAGCGGCCTACCCCTTCTCCGTCATGCGTTAATCCGATGATATCGCACTGCACCTGCTGGCCGACCGTAACCGGTACTCCCGCAAGCGCAGCCGCAGCACCCGGCGACGGTCTCCCGCGCCCCTTAGACAATCCTTTCCGTCCGCTCATAGCATTAGCGCCCGGTTCGGGCCGCCGTTCTTGCGATAGGACGATTCGCCCTTCTCATCGACGATGACGCGGATATGCCCTGGCAACAGATCGAAAACGCAAGGAAGCGTTCCCCCGAACTCGCCGTCCAAGTTCAACTGCACGCGCGAATCCGATTCGACTTGAATCCGGTTGCTCCGGAAGTGCACGAAGCCAGACTCTTCGAGCACGGGCTCGCCGCGCATGACCAACGTCGCCAAGCGGAAAAATTCGGTTAAACTGCATTTGCGCAGCGCGATGAAATCGAACAAGCCGTCGCTCGTGCTCGCGTCCGGCAGCAGCCGATCGAAGCCCGCGACCGAATTGCTGTTCGCGATCAGGAACAGCATGAACTCCTCCTCGAATTCCCCGACGCCGTCGGCGGAAATCTTGAGAGGCGTCGGATGAAGCCGGGCGACCTTCTCGATTCCCTTCATATAATAAGCCAACTGGCCAACCATCGTCTTCAGCTTGCTTGGCACTTCGTAAGTCAATTCCGTCAGCGATCCTCCGCCGGCGATATTAATGAAATATCTGCCGTTCGCTCGCCCGACGTCCACCGGGGACGAATATTGCTGCGTGATCAAGTCGACGGCGCCTTCCCAATGCCGCGGAATTCCGTGCGCTCTCGCGAAATCGTTCGTCGTCCCGAGCGGCAGCAAGCCGAGCGCGGGTCTGTATTCTTGACCCGAGAGCCCGTGCACGACCTCGTTCAGAGTCCCGTCCCCACCGGCAGAGATCACGATATCGAAGCCCCGTTCCGCCGCTTCGGCGGCCGCGTTCGTCGCGTCGCCTTTGCATTCCGTCGCGTGGCAAGACGTCTCGATGCCGCCCTTCTCCAAGCGTTGCAGAATCGCCGGGAGCTTGCGTCTGATCTCTTCCCTGCCGGAAGTCGGATTATAAATTAATCGTGCCCTTGCGTTAGCCAATCCAGATCCCCTCTTCTTACCTTCATTCGCTTACCTTAAGCAGCCATTCCTTCGCCTTGCGAACGATCCAATCCGCAACCCGCGGATGCGGCATATAGGCATAACCCGAGTAGCGGCATTCGAGTCCGTCCAACTCTCGCGGGATGACAAGAGAGGTAAAATACCCTTCGCTCAGGAACAATGGGGCAACCAAGATCGCCCCCCCTGGGTTCCGCTCGCGCAGTTCGGCATACCGATCCGCGACCTCATCCAACTGCAGCAACGCGCCGGAGTAGCCTCGGTACCCGCCTCTAGATACTAGACGCTCGCCGATCGACGCCATCCCCTGCTGCCAAGCTTCCTTAAAACCGGACTCCTTGCTCCCATGGCCGATCAGCAACACGCTCTCGCGATCGGCAACCTTCGAGATTTCCCGCAATCGCTCGAGCAGCACGTCGACGACTTCCGGATCGTCGTCCATCGGCTTTCCGTAATCCAATGGTACCCGAACGTTCGCTCGCGGCAGATCCGTCTCCAGCTTAGGCTCCGAATAGGCTCCAAGCGCCCAGCCGATCTCGTCCACATGCGTGCTGCCGGACGATACGAACAACGGCAAAGAGAAAATTCGATCAACGCCTTGAGCTTCTAGCCTATCCACGCCGTCTTGGATAAGACGTCCTTCCACCAATTCGAGGAATGCCGCCTCGACGAGCATATCGCCGCCGACAGCGGATCGAACCGCCGCGACCGTATCGTCTACGAGCGACACCCAGCCCGCTTCTCGCGATCCATGACTAACGATCAGTAAACCCGATTGCATGTCCGCGCGCGCCTCCAGTCTACTCCAACCGTACTTTCATTCTCATTTATGCTATCGAATCGTTAACGGGATGTCAACGCCGCTAACGCCTTTATCACTAAGTGTTTCCAATATTTTCACAAGTAAGAAAACCGCCAAGCGCTATCGCTTGGCGGTTTTCTTCATAGACGGAATCGATTATTTCGAAGCAAGGAATTCATCAAGTTGTTTTTGTTTCTCGGCGATGATTTCTTTCAGGCCGTTGTCGTTCATTTTCTTGATGAAGTCGTCCGCTTTAGCAGGATCGATCGAGCCCGTATCCAGACCTGGATCGTATTCTTTGCGGATGTTGTTCAGGACGGAAGCTTGCGACGAAACCGACTCTGCATTGAACGTGAAGCCCAGTGCAGGGGAGTTCTTCGCGCCTTCGTTGAAGGCTTTGAATTGTTCCCATTTGTCCGGTGCTTCCGTATTCCATACGTAGTTCAGGAATTGGTTACCGAACATCCAGGAAGAACCGATCGCGTAGTTAGGCGTGTTGTCCGTAGGGGACATAACTTCGCCGCTAAGCGTATAGTGCTCACCTTCGATACCGAAGTTCAGCAAATTGTTCAGCGCTTTGTCCGTGTGCAGCAAGTTGATGAACATCATTGCGCGCTCCGGATTAGCGGAAGTCGTCGTAATTCCGAGCATCGAACCAGCCGTTTCGCCAGTGGATACCGTGCGCTCAGTCATATAGACTTGTTTGAGCTTGCCTTGCAGACCAGTAGCGTTCGCCACTTCTGCGTCTTTACCCGGTTTCAGGGAGAATACGCCCATGAACGTGTTGCCGGCTTTCAATGCGTCTTGCGGTTGAACTTGCGATGTCGCTGCATCTTCATTGATGTAGCCTTTTTGGAAGAAATCGCGAGTGACTGCAAGCGTTTCTTTGTAGACTGGGAAGTCATAACGAGCTTTTACCGCCGTTTCCGTACCGGTCTTCATGATAACGCCATCGATTTGGCCATCGCCCAAGTGGTCGTATTTCGCGAAGTAGTGAGAGTTGAAGTTTTCGCCGTCTCTCATGTGGATCGCCGTCAAGTCAGGTCTCTTTTCTTTCACGACTGCAAGGATTGGCTCAAGGTCTTTGATCGTCTTAGCGGCATCCAGTTGCGCCGTAAGGCCGAGTTCTTCGGCAATGTCGGAACGATAGATGATTCCGCCTTGTTCAGCAAGCTCTTTACTTGTAGGCACTGCATAGTTCAGGCCGCTGATTTTAGCGCCTTCGAGGTATGCAGGCGGCAAAGTTTCGAGGATGCCTTGGCCGTATTTCTCAAGCAGGTTGCCGTATTTGCCGTTCGGATCGTTGACTGCCAAGAACGCGCCTTTAGCTACGTTGTTAGCGTGTCCGTTCCATGCTGCCGTGAACAGAATGTCCATTGGCTCGCGTCCAGCGATGGCAAGGTTGATTTTGTTGTCCCATTGGCCCCAATCGATCAGGTTGAGGTCGATTTTGGCATTGATTTTGTCTTTCAGGTAAGCGTTGATTGCTTCTTCGACTTTCTTCTCGTCCTTAGGAGACGTACCAGGGAACGTCAGGGACAGCGTTACTTCTTTCAAATCCGCAGCAGCCGGAGCAGATGGAGCGTCCGAGCTTGCAGCTTGGGACTCAGCCGGTTTAGACGAAGCCGGAGCTTCGCTGCTCGCCGCGTTGTTGTTGTTATTGTTGCCGCACGCCGCGAGAACAACTGCAAGCGTCAAGATGACTGCTAACAGCATTACATTACTCTTTCTAAGCATTCGGTAGTGCCTCCCTTTTCTTAAGTGAAATATATATGCTCAACCGGCCGGTAACCGGTAGAAGCCTTGCGGATGAGGTGCTTCAAGAGCTTTCCAGTAGACATTAGCCTTTGACGGCGCCTACGGTCAAGCCTGTGATGAAGAACCGTTGGAAGAACGGATAAGCGAAAATGATCGGACCCACGCCGACGATCGCCATGGCCATACGCGCGGTTTCGCCTGGCATCTGGAACTTCGGATTCGCTGCCATAAGCGCGGAGTAGACGTTCGAGTTGGCCGTGAGCGCTTGTATGTTCAATAGCGCCTCGAGCATGCGGAACGTAATCGTCCTTGGCCCGTCTTGCGTGATGAACAGCAGGCTGAGGAACCAATCGTTCCAATAGTTCAGCGTACAGAGCAAACCGACCGAAGCCAGTACGGGAAGCGAAAGCGGAAGGACGATGCCGAAAAAGGTTCTCATCTCTCCGGCTCCGTCGATCTTAGCCGACTCTAGCAATTCCGTCGGGATGGAGTTGGAGAAGAACGTTCGGATCAGCAGTACGAAAAATCCCTGTACGAACATCGGCACCATCAGGACGTAAATCTCGTTTCTCCAGCCGAGAATTTGCGCGTACATCAAGTAGAAGGGAACCAATCCGCCTCCGAACAAGACGGTAAAGAACATAATGAACGAGAAGATATTGCGATGCTTGAAGTCCCGCCGCGAGATCGGATAAGCGTACAGCGCCATTACGGTAAGCGCGGTAATCGTTCCGACGACCGTTACGAATATGGAGATGCCGTAAGACTCAACGATCGGCGTCCAGTCCTTGACTAGAAACTTATAAGCTTCAAGGCTGAACTGCTCCGGCCAGAACTTATAGCCATTGACTCGAATATTCTGCTCATCCGAGAACGAAACGGAGATAAGCAATAGGACCGGAATAATACACATCGCGGTATAGAACCAAAAGAACGTGTTAATGATGAAATTCGACTTATTGGATATCGCAAGTACGTCTCTCTCTTTTTTCTTAGTTGCGATTGCAGACATAGGGGGGTTCCTCCTTCTTGTTTAGAACAGGGCGTCGTCTTTGCTGATCCGTCGCACGACAAAGTTGGACAAGAGTACGAGTACGAAGCCAACGACTGCCTGGTAGAAGCCTGCGGCGGATGACAACCCGATATTGCCCGACACGAGGAATCCCTGATAAACGTAAGTATCGATAACTTGCGTTGTTTCGTAGATTGATCCAGAGTTTCTCGTAATATTGTAGAATAATCCGAAATCCGAGAAGAAAATTCTTCCGATTTGAAGCATGGTCATAACGATGATAACCGGACGAATCAGCGGAAGCGTAATGCTCCACACTTGTCTCGATCTGGAAGCGCCGTCAATCGTAGCGGCCTCATAGTATTCCTTATCGATACCGATGATAGCAGCCAGGTAGATGACCGCGTAATAGGCGATGCCTTTCCAAGTGTTAATGAGCGGAAGAATCAGCGGCCACCACTTCGTATCCTGATAGAAAGTGATCGTCTCGATTCCGAAGGCCGGGAAGATCGTTTTGTTCAGTACGCCAAGCGGGCTCAAGAAGCCGTATACGAGGTAAGCCAGGATAACCCAGGATAAGAAGAACGGCAGGAACATGACCGTCTGATGGATCTTCGCCTGGAACTTGCTTCTCATCAAGTTCAGCATGAGCGCGAAACCGACGCCGATAATTAGATTGAGCACGATGAACACGACGTTATAGCCGACCGTATTGCGGGTAATCCGCCAAGCGTCGCTCGTTTTGAATAACGGATCGAAGTTCTTCATTCCTACCCATTCGCCGTTCATGAAGTTTTCGAAGAAGCTGCGGGATTCATAGGTAATATGCTTGAATGCAATCAGGGTACCGAGCATCGGCAGGTAGTTGTTGATAAGCAGGATGATTAGCGCGGGGGCCATCATCAAATAGAAAACGCCGTATTTCTGCCAGTAGCCTTGATTAAGCGCCTTCTCTTTTTTTACTTTGACGTGCGGTTGCGTTGCGGCAGTCGAAGCTTGCTCCATCTCAATCACTATCCTTTAACTAGTTGTCTCGTCTGTAATACCATTCTAATGGCAAACCGCGTTTCTCTTCTAGCTACTGAAGTGACCGACATAGCACTATTGTGACTTTTGAACAATAACAAAACCGCCAGGGAAACGAATATTCCCTGACGGTCTAAGCCGCGGCTACGGCATCGCCTGATGTCTTTTACGAAACTCCTGCGGGGTCAGCCCCGTCGTCTTCTTGAACAGCTTCGCGAAATAGGAAAAGTGCATGTAGCCTAACCCCTCGGCGATGTTGCTGATCTTGTCGTTCGTCTCGACAAGCTGCTTCTTGACTCTTTCGATCTTCAATTGGATGATATAGTCGGATAACGAAACCCCTGTTTCCTTGCGGAAAAGACGCGACAAGTACGCCGGGTTCCGGTAGACGGCGCTGGCGATATCGTCCCGGCTGAGCTCCTTGTTCAGATTTTCTTGGATGAACGTCTGGATCTTGCCGATGACCGCGGAAGCATCCCGTCCTCCTACGAGCCCCTGCCCGGCCTTCGACAGCAGCTTCAAAGCCCAAGCCTGCATAAGCGCAGGCGAGCGCGCCGTCTGGCCTTCGTGGATTTCCTGCGCCGTGACCGCTTCATAGATCGACATCCCTTTACGGCTCGCCGTCTGGAACAGCATATGAACGAAGCCGTAATAGAACAGCTCGAGCGTCTCGCGGCTGAACGACTCCGCTTGGAACCTTCCCATCGTCTCTTCGATCGATTTGGTCAGTTCCTCGAGCTGCCCGCTCTCGAGCATCAGCGCCCAATCGTTGAAGGAAGGAACGAGCTGGCCGGGCGCGCCGGCGGAGTCTCCGATTCCCGCTTCGCTCCCTTCGAAGACGGTCTGAGGCTGAGACGTATTTGATCTCTCCAGTTGCGAAAGCCGCTCGAGCGCTTCCGGCAGCTCGGCAATGCGAGCCGACTCGCCGATGTAACAGGATACTCTGCAATGGAAGTAGTCGTTGCAAGCTCTTACATATTGCCAACAGCGTTGCTTCAGCTCTTCCCGGTCGCAAGTCTTTCCATAGAGCAGCGCGATATTCAGCTCGTTGCGGTCTTTCATGATCGCGCCGGGCTGCTCGCCGAGTATAATCTCCATCGCAGCTTTGCGCACTGCGTATTCCATAATGCTCTCGTCCCGAGCGTCCATCTCGAGATCCCATGCCTCGATACTGAGAAGCACCGGCAGCACGCGTCCGTCCGCATCGAGCGGAATATCGTATAGCTGCAGCTCTCGGCTCAGCCTATCGGGCGCGGAAGACGCTTTACCGCTCAATACTTCGCCCCAGAATCGCTCGACGAGAATCGGCAACTGGTTCGTCCATTGGCGGCGATACAGCTCCAGCGTGTCCTCGAACGCCTCCTGCTCGCGTCTGCGCTCGAGCTCGTCCACGGCTCTGCGGACGATGTCCTTCAGCACGTCGTGATCGACCGGCTTGAGCACGTAATCGAAGCAGCCGTAATGCAGCGCCTCCTTCGCATACTCGAACCGGGCATGTCCCGTCAGGAATATCGTCAGGGCGGAAGACGCTTGACTCTTTATATACTTGAGCAGTTCGATTCCGTTAGCGCCGGGCATCTCGATATCCGAAATGACCAAATCGACCTTGGTCTCCTGCAAATGCCGTTTCGCCTGTTCGACGTTCTCCGCCTCCAGAATCTTGCCGATCGGAAGGTCGTCCCATTCGATCCCCTGCGTAATCCCCTTCAAAGCGTATATCTCATCGTCAACTACCAACATCGTAAGTATAGGAGCCGCCCCCTAAGGAAGTTTTTGATTTCTCCGCTTCTCCGTCTACGCCTATCTTGGCCGAGATGCCGATCGGCAGCCTGATCTCGACGACCGCGCCGCCCAGATCGCTATTCCGGAACGCGATTCCGCCCTCGTCCTCGTAGAGCATTTTGAACCGTCTTAATATATTCCATATGCCCAGATGCTGTTCGCCGGTTCCCGTCATATACACGTTGCTCTCCAAGTCTCTGAGCATCTCCTGCGGAAATCCCGAACCGTTGTCTGTGACGACGATGCGTACGAAACGCTCCGGTTCAATCGGGTCTTCCTCCGAAAAGATGCGAATACGGAATACGGAGCCGTCCTGAACTCTCGTGTTAAACCCGTGGATAATCGAGTTCTCCACGAACGGCTGTATCATGAGCGGCGAAATATCGATACGTAGATGCCTCGGGTCCACGTCGATATCGTAGTCGAGCTTCGACAAGTATCTCAGCTTATGAATTTCCAGATAGTTCTTCACGTGGCCGATTTCGTCCTCCAGCTTCACGACCGTACGGTGGCTGTGCATCAGGAACCGGAAGTAATCCGCCAGATACAGCGACAGCTTTTGCACCGATTTGAAGTCCTTCAGCGCCGCCAAATTATAGATAATGTTAAGGCAGTTCATATAGAAGTGCGGATTGATCTGAATTTGCAAATGCTTGTACTCGGCGCGTTGCACGCGCAGTTGTTCCTCGTAAATATCGATCTTCAGCCTCTCGATCTGCTCGGCCATCTGGTTGAACGTCCCGGACATGAAGGCGAATTCGCTGCTCTGGTCGGTAGGCAAGCGCACCTCCAGCCGTCCTTGGCCGATCTTGCGCATCCCGCGTATTAAGTCGACGAGAGGCTTGAACATAATGCGCTGCAGGAAGAACAAATAAAGCGACAATAATATCGCTACGAGCAGCGGAATCCAGAGGTACAGAATTTTTTGAAAGAAGGGCAGATTGCGCAGGATATACGACTCCGGCATGACGATAACGGAAGAGAAATCCGTATAGCTCGAACGCGCGGACATGACGAGGTAAGACTTGCCGGCTGTTCGGATAACGTCGTAAGTATCTTTCATTCCGCTTACTTGCGCGCGGAATTGCTCGTCTTCCAACAGCGCGAAGTTCTTATCGTTGATAGCCTCTCCTGCCGAATTAATGAGGAATACGCTCCCCTCAGGTCCGACTTCGAAGCTTTCCATGCCTCGCATGATGCTCTCGGCGCGTACGAGCAACCCGGCGTACACTTCGGAGCCCATATCGACGACCTTCTGCAAATAATCGATATCTTCGATCTTGATCGATTTCCATTCCGCGGAGAAATGGAGGGGATCGTCCTGCCTCAAATTCTGTTGCATCCAATCCTTCATGGCTTTCTGCTTTATGCTAGAATCGCCGCTGTATTGGGTATACATGAATATTTCGTCCTCTTTGCGAGGATAGATGAACAGCGTATCGATGCTATTGTTCATGCCTGCGGAGCTGCCCAGAAAGTTGTTCGCCAGTCTGATTTTGGAGAGCGTATATTCATCGTCATCGGCTCGCAAGTTCTTAATATTCGCGATGTTCGGATCGCTCTGCTTCAAACGCAACAAGTAGTAGACGAACTCCAGAAGCACTTTGTCGTTCTCCCGAACGTTGACGCTTAACAGCTTGTTATAGTTAGAGGCGACTTGGTTACGCACGACGTTCATGGCGTATAAGTTGTTATAAATGATGAATGCGACCATCGGCACGATAATGAGCAGGAAGCCGAAGACGATCTTGAATCTAACCGATTGCCAGTACTTCATGCCGCGCTCCTCCATAACGACAATGATGATGCAACTAGCATACCCTACCATTTCCATAACCGGCAATATGCAAAAAACGTCGCCTGCCCCCGTACATGGGAACAAGCGACGCTTCGGCCGTCTTGTCTCGATTATTCTTTCGTCGCGCCATCTTCGGCTTTGCCGTCGTTGCCGAATCGGCCGAGCCGCTCCAGCGTCATCTTGTACCCGTCGTTGCCGTAGTTCAAACAGCGCTTCACGCGCGAGATCGTCGCCGTGCTCGCGCCGGTCTCCGACTCGATCTGGTTATACGTGTGGCCTTTGCCTAGCATGCGCGCAACCTCTAATCGTTGGGACAAAGACTGGATTTCGTTAACCGTGCACAGATCGTCGAAGAACACATAAGCTTCTTCTACGTCCTTCAAAGTCAGAATCGCCTCGAATAATTGGTCGATCGATTTATCGTTCAGCTTCTTAAGTTGCATGAATACGAGCAGCTCCTTCCAATCGCGAACCCGTGCTGCCGACGGAGATTGCTCCCGGCAGTCCCCGTTCGCGCCGCTATGCTTTCATTGTACTTCGAAGCCTCGTATTGTTCAAGCATCACCGCATTACAGAAGTAAAATGTCGGGCCGGGAGGGCATTCGTCCATGCCGAATTAGACGTTCGCACATACGAATAACAGAGAGAAAGACTGATAAAGGGTGTGACTTCATGAACGAACAGCATTCTGCCTCTTACCGCAATTGGACGTCGGGCCAAGATGCTTATCCGGGACTCGGTCAACCGTTCGCGGGTCCTCCTGCCCCGCCCCCGGCCGCGGCGAATCCGACGGTGCTGCCCGCGCAAGCTTCGTCTTCGCCGATCAAACTCCCGTTCAATATAAGCATGGCGAACATCAACGAAATCAAGGCGATGATCGACCGGATGGGCGGGATCGAAGGCGTGCTGAACACGATGGGCAAAGTCCAGAAATTCATGTCTACCGTGCAGCAGGTCGCTCCGCTGGTGAAGCTGTTCATGGGCAAGGGCAAGAACAAGTCGGATTCCTCCGGCGGCGGCGACTACGCTCGCCCGCGCCGCAGGCGCAGATCGGACCGCAGGCGTCCCGTAAGCCGCAAGCGCCCGCGCGCCAGAAGGCGTTAGCCGCCCCCCGGCTAACGCCGGAGCTGTATCAGCTCCAACCCGCCAAACAACAACCATTTGCAGTTATATATGGCATCCGGATGCGATTGACGGCGAATACCAACCATTCGCAGTTATTTGAATCAAATACGGTTGTTTTTCTGTACATGACATCGATCAACTGCGGATAGGCGTTATTTCAACGCTAATATTCAATCCGAGTGTGTTTAACTGCAAATGGCTGTTATTAACCAACCAATCGCCGCCTAACACTTCGGTTTACCGTGGCCAGACATGAAAATGGCGGCTACAGGATGATCTGCGCCGCCTACAAGTGTCAGGTCTCGTATTCCAAGAACGGGTCGGGAACGTCGATGCGATGCGCTTCCGCGTCGCTGACCCCGGTATACAAAGTCGCCCTGCCGTTCGGATGGCGGACAAGCCCGCCGCTGAACAGAACATCGGTTAAGTCCGGACGCTTGGCCGGGCCGTCCGGGAACATCTCTCTCGTCGCGATCAACTTGACCGGCGTCGTCCGATGGACCGCGGCATCGTATGCGAAAACCATCGGATAATAATGCCGGATGTTGTTCTCTTCCATGCGGGCGATATGCCCCAGCACGCCGATCGTACCGTTCCGAAGCAGGAAAGCCTCGTTCGCTCCGCCCCATTCGTCCGGCAGGAACTGGTTGCGGATCAATCTAGCGGAGCCGATGACTTCCTCCGTCAGCTCGTTCAGGCCTCCGATCTCCGTGTATCCGATCAAGGCCCGCGCCCCGTCGACCATCATCGGACGGGTGAATACGCCGATTCGGCCGTTATTCAGCCCGACTAGCCGAATATCCTTCATCGTGAGCGGACCTTGGGCGAACGGCTTCAGTAGCGCCAGAGATTGCCCGCGATAGAATACGGTTCGCCACGACGTGACGTAATGCTTATCCTCTCCGTCGAAGTACACTTCAACGCCGCCGAACACGAGTTCGTCGCCAATAGAAGTAAAGAACGGATCTTGGAGGGCGAATACGGGAGCGCCGTCTCTGGGCACCCATTGTCCGCCTCGCTTCGCGAAGAACATCACTTCGGACTTTTCCTTGTCGCGATCCTCGACGCGTCCGGCTATCACGAGCTCGCCGTTATCCTCGAACGGGGCGGTAATGTTGTACACGTCCCGATCGCCGACGCCGGCGAACGCCAGCTTCTCGCCGCGCGTCGATCGATCGCCCGACGCCAGGAATTCCTTCAATAGATCTTCGCACGACTTGGCCTGCTCCGCATACGCAATCATAGATGTCCTCCAGACGAAGCGCGTTCGCAAATCCTTTACTTTATTGTAGCATGGCCACGCGAAAAGGTTCTGACCGGAACCCGGTTATTGTTAGACGTTAAGCAGACGAAGCACGTAGAAAATGAGCGTAGAGAGCAAAGCGACCGCAGGAATCGTGATAAACCAAGTAATGACGATTCTTCCGGCAATGCTCCAGTTCACGCTGGAAAACTTCTTGGCCGCGCCTACGCCGAGAATGGACGACGTAATCGAATGCGTCGTACTGATCGGGAAATGCATCAGCGTAGCGACCTGAATGACGCCGGCCGCGCTCACGTCCGCCGCGAAACCGTTGACCGGCTCGATTTTGAAAATTTTCGTTCCCATCGTCTTGATGATTTTCCAACCGCCGATCGACGTGCCCAGCGCCATGGCAATGGCCGCGGACAGCTTAACCCATAGCGGAATCGGCTGGTCCATATCCGTCTCGATGTTGGCGGCTACGAGCGCCATCATCATGATACCCATCGCCTTCTGAGCGTCGTTCGTGCCATGCGCGTACGATTGCCACATTGCCGTAATGCGCTGTCCCCATCTGAAGCCTTTGTTGATCTTGTGGGGACTCATGTTCGCCAGCACGATCTTGAGGATATACATAATGATAAAACCGACGATGAAGGCGATGATCGGCGAGAATACAAGTCCCATGACGATTTTCGAAAAGCCGCCGTATTGAAGCCCCTCGAAGCCCTCGGACGCGATGACCGAGCCCGCCAATGCGCCGATGAGCGCATGCGACGACGACGACGGGATGCCGAACCACCAAGTAATGAGGTTCCATGCGATCGCGGAGATCAACGTGGCAATGAGCACGGTAAGGCCGTGTTCTAATTGAAGCGGATTCGCGATGTCCTTGCCGATCGTCTTCGCGACGCCGGTGAACGACAGCGCTCCGAGCAAGTTCATGACCGCCGCCAGTATGATCGCGATGCGCGGCGAGAGCGCGCGGGTCGATACGGATGTCGCGATCGCATTCGCCGTATCGTGGAATCCGTTAATGAAATCGAAGCCGATCGCCAAAGCGACGATGACGACGACCAATATCATTGTATAATCCATTTTCGTCCAACTCCGTCTCCGTACGCGCGATCAAGAGTTGCGCATAATAATGGATTGCAGCGTGTTCGCGACATCTTCGCAAGAGTCCGTCGTTTCCTCGAGACGCTCGTAAATTTCCTTGTATTTGATCAGCTCGATCGGATCCTTCACGTTCTGGAACAAGTGCTTGATGCCTTGGCGCATCAAGTCGTCTCCCTCGTTCTCGAGTTCGTTCAGCTTGACGCAATATGGCTGGATCTGCAGCAGCTTCTTCTGCGTCAACAGGTAGATCGCCGACTTGATCTCTTGGCCGCTATTGCGCAGGCATTCGCCGAATTTGCGGATGAACGGATCGGCTTTGTCGATATGGTACATCTCGAACCGGGACGCGCACGCCTCGATGCCGTCGAGGACGTCGTCCAACTTCTTGATCAGCTCCATAATATCTTCGCGTTCGATCGGCGTAATGAAGACTTTGTTGAGTTCGGTAAGAATCGTGTGCGTGCATTTGTCGCCTTTATGCTCGAATTCCTTCATCTCGCGCGCGAACGCCGATGTGTCCGGCATATCGCCGCTAACGGCTTTCGCGAAGTGATCGACCGCTTCGGTGATGACGTCGGCCATTTCTTCAAGCGTCTTGAAGAATATGTCTTTCTTCTTGAACACGGATAGCCCTTCCTTCTCCATGGATACTTAGTTCTTTGTACCTTGACCCCAAAATTTACATCGCGCAAACATTCATTATTTTAACATAGGGCGGACAAGCATGGTATGCCTACCTTTGACACTTTCGACACATTTTTTAAGGTTGCCCGGGAGAAGGAATCGTAATCATGTAAAAAGGCCCACGCTCCGGCGTGGGCAATTCGGTGTCGGCTATTGGTAAGTTAGATATTGATCCAGGGATTTCGCGGTCGGCACGACGTGATAGTACGTTACGCCCGGAAGGAACGGAAGCTCCTTGTCGTCCTTCGTAATGCGAATGACGTCGCCCTGCTTGCGCTCCCATTGGCACGTTATAAATTTGCCTTGCTGGAACAGCACCGCGTCTCCGCCCTTGTCGAGATCGACGACGAGCCTTCCGTACGAGTCGTACGTCTGGACTTTGGTGGCGAGCACGACCAGGTTCGTAGCCGTCAACTGCGCGTTGTTGTTCTTGTCGATATGCGGTTTGTCGTTAATGAAGCGATTATAGAGCTTCGTCGCGCTGTCGTACGTATAAGAAACTCTATAGTCCTCTACCGCGAACTTGATTCTGATCTGCGTGGCGTCGGCGGCGGATGCGAGAGCAGGCGGCGCGGGATCGAACGTCAATTGGGGAACGGCGACCGTCTCCGTATATTTGCGCTTCTTGGCGCCTTCGCGCAGCTTCTCCAACGTCGTGTACACATTATGAGGCGCTTTGCGCGATTTGTCGCGGTAGAAGGAAATACCCGAGTTATTGATCTCGTCAAGCGTCTGTTTCTTCTGCTTCTGCAGAATCGCCAGCGCGTCGTTGCTCGCGCCTACGTGCGCGATCACGCTATTGTAGAACTCGCCCACCTGGATGAAGTAAGGACGAATGCTGCGAACCGGTCCGATCGGATCGGTGAATTCTTTGCTCTGGAAAATAGCGACAAGCCGAGTAATGCCGCCCTCGGCTTCGATCTCCCACACCGTATCCGCCTGAGTGAGACCGGACTGCGGCCTCGCGGGTCCGAAGTTATTGATCATGACCGCCAGCGGTCTATTCGTAACGGTTTGCTCGACCGGCAGTCCGGTCAGGGGCGCGGTGAACGCCGCTACCGGCGTCGGAGTCGGCTCGGCGGACTCCACCGGCGTCTCGCTAGGGATTGGCGTCTGGATCGCGGTTTCCGTAGGGGCGATTGCCGGTTCGTTGTTGCCGCCGCAGGCGGCGATCCCGATCAGACCGAGAGACATGGCTACTGCCGATACTTTCTTGCTCCATGTTAGACGCTTATGCATGAGAGAAATACCTCCGTCATCGTTCGGGATATTCTCATTAAACCATAACTATCCGAGCTTGTCTTGATCCCATTGTCTTAACGCGTCAGATGCTCCAATGCTGCCAATCCTGCTGTCGTTTCTCGTGGCTGTTCAACCATTCCAGCGTCGAATCGTACAGTTCCTGCTTATGCCGGCCTTGCGTGTAGGTATGATCCGCCTGAAAAAGAATGTTCTTGTCGCAGCGTCCTTCCCCGCGCAGCCAGAACGTCTTCTCGAGAAGGAAGCTGTAATCGGCGGGTATGATGTCGTCCGACGTACCGTGCGCGATGAAGACGTCTCCGTGGAATTTGGATGCTTCCTGGAACGGCTGATGCTGCTGCAGCGAGTCGAAGAATTTAGGCTTCAGCCGATAGCCGAGATAGTCCGCTTGCCCCTTGCTCACGGCCTCGTCGTACGCTTTGCGGCCGACGATGCGGACGATGTCGTTGAACGGATGCAGGGCTGGCGACCAGAGCGACAGCGACTTCACGCGGCGGTCTCTCGTGGCGGTCAGGAGCGCAGCCGCGCCTCCCAAGCTGTGACCGAGCAGCGTGACCCGCAGCGGATCGACGATGTCGAGGCTAAGCGCGTAATCCAGTACGGACCTCGTCTGCGCGATCATCGAGTCGATGCCGTGTTCGCCGTATACGCCGCCGCTCTCCCCGCAACCCGCATAATCGAATCGGATGACCAGATATCCGTTATGCGCCAACTGCCTGCTCGCAAGCACGAACAACCGGTCTACGCCGATCCGGTTGCCTACGAAGCCGTGGCAGATGACGACAAGCGGCACTTTGCTATCGGATCTATGTTCATCCTTCGTCGGGTAATGAATAGTTGCTGTCAGCGGGATGTCTTCGTGACGGATCGTAATCGGTTTTTCCATGATGCGAGCCCCTCCAATAATATATCCATTAATTCCAATAAGTTAACTATGAATTAGAGCTTATCATCGTCTCATCCTAGTGTCAACCCTATTTTTCGTACGTATCGCCAGTCATTGGACACACTAGGAATAGAAGACCTATATGAGGCAAGGAGGCGCATTGCGCATGAAAACGTTCGTGAATTGGTTGACGGAGCACACGCTTACTACCGTCTTGATCTTGGGTACGGTGTATGCCGTATGGTTCGTGTTCGCACATCGCAAGAATCTGTTCTATAAAGAATGAACGCAAAAACCGCCCGCCACCCCTGAGTAACAGGGATAACGAGCGGTCATGGCGTTAAGTCAGACCAGCGCTTTCATTGCGATATCGGTGCGGTTCATTTTGCCCTCGAAGGCGATGCGGTTCGCTGCCGCATACGCCTTGGCGCGGGCTTCCGCGATACCGGCGCCGCGCCCGACGATGCCGAGCACGCGTCCTCCGTTCGTCACGGTGCGCCCGTCCTTGCTAGCCGTACCGGCGTGGAAGATCAATGCTTCATCTTCGCTTACGTCCTCGAGTCCGGAGATCGGCAACCCTTTCGGATAAGAACCCGGATAACCGCCGGAGGCGAGCACGACGCATACGGCCGCCTCGTCGCTCCACGTAATCTCGATCTCGTTCAAGCGGCCGTTGATCGAGGCAAGGAAGATGTCCAGCAAGTCCGTCTGCAGACGAGGGAGCACGACTTGCGTCTCCGGATCGCCGAAGCGGGCGTTGAACTCGATCGTCTTCGGGCCGTCCTTCGTAATCATAAGACCGGCGAACAGGACGCCTCGGAACGGCCGCCCCTCCGATACCATCGCGCGAGCCGTCGGTTTAATGATGTTCTCGATCGCGTCTTCGATGATCGACTGGCCGATATGCGGAAGCGGCGAATACGTGCCCATGCCGCCCGTGTTCGGGCCTTTGTCGCCGTCGAATACGGCTTTATGGTCTTGCGCCGGGGACATCGGACGAACCGTCTCTCCGTCCACGAACGCGAGTATGGACATTTCCTGTCCTTCGAGGAACTCCTCGATGACGACTTTGTCTCCGGCCGCGCCGAACGAGCGGCTGACCATCGTTTCCTCTAGCGCCTTCTCCGCTTCCTCGCGGGAGAAGCATACGGTGACGCCTTTGCCTGCGGCAAGCCCGTCCGCCTTGATGACGATCGGCACCGGCTGGGCGTTCAGGTAATCGCGGGCCGCGCCGTAGTCCGTGAACGTCTCGTACTTCGCCGTCGGAATATTGTACTTTCGGAGCAAGTTTTTCATGAAAATTTTACTGCCTTCGATTTCCGCCGCGTTCTTGCGAGGACCGTACACCGGAATTTTCGCCGCTTCGAACGCATCGACGATGCCCGCCGCCAGCGGATCGTCAGGTCCGATGACAACGAGATCGATCGAAGCGTCTTGCGCGAATTGCACGAGACGATCGAACTCGAAGACGCCGATATCGACGTTCTCGGCGATCAGAGCCGTACCCGCATTACCCGGGGCGCAATACAGCTGCTTCACCTTGTCGCTGCGCTTCAGCGCCCACAGGATGGCGTGTTCGCGTCCGCCGCTGCCGACTACTAGGATTTGCACGATTCAGCCCCTCCTTAGGAATGTTTGTTGATAACGGTCAGAGAAGTCGTACCGTCATCGACGCGGATCGTCTTGACGAGCAAGGAAATTCGATTATCTTCGTTCAGCAGGTTCCAATAGTAGTTCGCCGTCTCTTGCGCATCGTCGAACAACGGCGCCAGCTTCGGCTCGCCTGCGAACGAAGGCAGCGGGTTGCCGTCCCCGACGTACGTCGAGATGAAGTGGCCGTAGCCCGCGATGCCGTTCTCGTAGTGGAAATATTGACGCTTCGTTTGAGACTCGTCGTTCGTGTTGGACTTCAGGATCGACAGTTTGTACGCGTTCTGCTTGTCGTTCAAATCGACGATCCCGGAGATGCGCGGCGTAAAGTTCGGCGGGTCCGGCTCGTACGTCCTCGTCGCCAGCGCTTGCTCGAACGTTCCGTTGTCTTGGATCGCGTTGAATATCGTATCCGTCTGGTCGCCGTTCGTGACGATGTGCGCGCCGTTCGAATGTCTGACCGGGTAATAGATGATCAGGGAAGGGTCCGACAGCTTCGCCGGATCGGCTGCTTCGGTGCGCAGGAATCCGTTCTCCTCCGGCACGAAGATGCGATTCCGGCTGTTCTCGCTTCTCCCCATAATCCAATACACCTGTACGTAACGCGCAGCATCCGGCGTCAAGCCGATGATGATGCCGCGCCCTGGATAAGAGTTATCGTTAAGCTCTTGAATCGTGAGATCCGCCTGTTGCTTCCATTGCGTCGTCATATTCGTTCGTCACCTTCCGTCTATTAGTGATGGAACAGGCGTACGCCCGAATACACCATGACCATACCGTAATCGTTAGCCGCGCGGACGACTTCTTCGTCGCGCAGCGAGCTGCCCGCTTGAATGACGTACTTCACGCCGCTGCGGCTCGCGCGGTCCAAGTTGTCGCGGAACGGCAGGAACGCGTCGGAGCCGTAGGATACGCCTTGCAAGCCTTTCAGCCATTCGCGTTTCTGCTCGGACGTCAGGCGCGCCGGAACTTCCTCGAAGCAGCTTTCCCAGCTCGCTTGCTCGAACGGAGTCAGCTCGTCTTCCAGCCACAGGTCGATCGCGTTGTTCTGTTCCGCGCGGGCGAGCCCTTCGCGGAACTTCATGTTCAGCGCGGCCGGATGCTGTCTCAGATACCAGCGGTCGGCTTTGTCGCCTGCGAGGCGCGTGCAGTGAATGCGGGATTGCTGGCCCGCGCCGATGCCGATCGTCTGGCCGTCCAGCGCGTAGCAGATCGAGTTGGATTGCGTGTATTTCAACGTGATGAGAGCCACGAGCAGGTCGCGTTTCGCGTTATCCGGCAGCTCATTGTTCTCGGTAACGATTTTCTCGAACACGGATGCGTCGGGCACTGCGCCATTGCGCTCTTGCTGCAGCTTCAGGCCGAACAGCGTGCGGGTTTCGATCGGGTCCGGCGCGTAGTTCGGATCGATCTCGAGAATGAGGTACTTGCCGCCCTTCTTCTGCTTCAGAATGTCGAGCGCTTCCGGCGTATAGCCGGGCGCCACGACGAGGTCGGACACTTCGCGCTTAAGAAGCTGCGCCGTGGACGCGTCGACGATGTCGCTGAGCGCCGCCGCGTCGCCGAAGGAAGACATGCGATCGGCGCCGCGGGCGCGGGCGTATGCCGTTGCCAGCTGCGACAGGTCCGATCCGTCGACGAAGTAGGCTTTCGCCAGTTCAGGCGTGAGCGGAGCGTAGACTGCCGCCCCTGCGGGACTTACGTGCTTGAAGGATGCCGCGGCCGGCAAGCCTGTCGCTTGACGGAGCTCGCGCACGAGCTGGAACGCGTTAAGCGCGTCCAGCAAATTGATGAAGCCGGGGTCGCCGTTCACGACTTTGATCGGAAGCGGCTTGCCGCCTTCCGCGAATAGCTTTGCTTCCTTCTGGTGCGGGTTCATTCCGTATCTTAAAGCAATCTCGTTCGCGTTGCTCATCGATTCGATCTTCCTTTCCATAGTAACTTCCACAGGTTCGTTCGCCGCATCGCGCTAACGCTAGCTGCGCTGAACCGTCACTTTCCGTCCGTCCAGCGAGACGCGTCCTTCGGCAATCCACTTGACGACGGCCGGAATCAGCGCGTGTTCCGCTTGTTGGATTCGCGCGCCTAGCTCTTCTCTCGTATCATCGTCTTCGATCGGTACCGCTTGTTGGGCGATAATCGGTCCCGTATCGGTGCCGCCGTCCACGAAATGCACGGTTGCTCCCGTTATTTTCGCGCCGTAGGCGAGCGCTTGCCCGACGCCGTCCATCCCCGGGAAAGCAGGCAGCAACGCCGGATGGATATTGATCATCCGTCCATAGAAAGGCTCGACCAGAACGTTCGTAACAAGGCGCATGTAGCCGGCCATGACGACGAGGTCGATACCCTTCTCCCGAAGCTTAGCCACGATTTGCTCTTCGTAAGCTTCGCGAGAAGCGTATTCTTTCGGACGGAAAACGAAGGTTTCGATATCGAAACTTTGGGCGCGTTCCAGCACGTAAGCCGCAGGCTTATCGCACACGACGAGATCGATGCTGGCATCGATCCCGCCGCCGCGAATCGCTTCGGCCAACGCTTGAAAGTTGCTTCCGCTGCCGGAAGCGAACACCGCGATTCTCAGCGGCCGGTTAGCGCTCATGGAAGCTCAACGCCTTCGAAGGTAACGAATTTGTTGCCGGCGGTCACCGTACCGATGCGATACGCTTGCTCGCCTTGCGCCTTGGCGATGCGCAGCGTCTCTTCGGCTTGTTCCGCGGGAACGACGAGCACCATGCCGATGCCCATATTGAACGTCGTGTACATGTCGCGATCGGAGATCGCGCCGTCACGCTGCATCAGGTTAAAGATCGGAAGCACGGGCCAGGAACCGCGTGCAATGTCTACGTTGACGCCTTCAGGCAGGACGCGCGGAATGTTCTCGATGAAGCCGCCGCCCGTAATATGCGCCATTCCTTTGATCTTGACGCTCTCGAGGATGTTAAGGATTTGTTTCACGTAAATGCGAGTCGGCTCGAGCAGCACTTCGCCGAGCGTCTTGCCTTCGAGCTCTGGGAGCTTGTCCGTAAGCGCGTAGCCCTTCTTCTCGAGCAGCAGCTTGCGCACGAGGGAGAAGCCGTTGGAGTGAACGCCGCTGGAAGCGAGGCCGATCACCGCGTCGCCCGCTGCGATCGTGGTACCGTCGATCGCTTTCGGGCGGTCGACGATGCCTACCGTGAAACCGGCGATGTCGTATTCGCCTTCGCTGTACATGCCCGGCATCTCCGCCGTCTCGCCGCCGATCAGCGCGCAACCCGCCTGCTGACAGCCGTCCGCGATCCCTTTGACGATCGCTTCGATCTTCTCGGGGATAATCTTGTCGCACGCGAGGTAGTCGAGGAAGAAGAGCGGCTCGGCGCCGGTTACGATGACGTCGTTCACGCACATCGCCACCGCGTCGATGCCGATCGTGTCGTGCTTGTCCATCGCGAACGCGAGCTTCAGCTTCGTGCCGACTCCGTCGGTGCCGCTGACGAGCACGGGCTCCTCGTACTTGTCTTTGTTCAGGCCGAACAGTCCGCCGAATCCGCCGAGACCGGTGAGAACCTCCGGACGGAACGTTTTCTTAACGTGTTTCTTCATCCGTTCGACGGCTTCGTTGCCCGCGGCGATATCGACGCCGGCTTGTTTGTAGGCTTCGGACACAATTTTACACTCCCTTATGTGGGTCATAGTCGCTGCCGCGTGACGAACCATTGGGTTTCGCCGCTGTTCCCGTCACGTGACTTGAATGAACGTTAGCAATGTAGTCACGTGACGGCAAAGGCGGACGTTGCACTCTACACCCAATGGTTGTCCCTCCGCTGCTCAGACCCTATTTAAGACTAACTATTGTTCCTACGCGGAAACCCGCGTCGAAATCCTTTGCGGGAACTCCGCTAGGGAAATTAGTGACAACACGTGACTCTATTTCATTCAGACGCACGCTATCTCGTGATTTAGTGACACCACGTGTTTCTATTTCGCTTAATCGCACGCTGTCCCTCAATTTAGTGACTCCACGTAACACTAATTTGTTTCAAAACACGCGGTTCGATGATTTAGTGACACAGCGTGGTTCTATTTCTCCTACCTGCATCGTCCCTAAGCGACGAAGAGACAACCATCGGGTGGAGAGCGAGAGCGTCCGCCTTTACGTTTGCGTGAACACCTTAGAATCCGCTCATAATCACGCAAACGTAACAGCGGCGTAACCCGATGTTTCTTCTCGCAGGAGCGACCACGGACGATATGCCGGCGCTCAGTCGCAGCTGCACGACGTCAGCTTCGCTTCTTCGAAGCGGACGGCGGTCGGGTAGTCGTTGTTGAAGCACGCGAGGCACAGGCCGCCGTTCTTCTCGTTCGGATGAGCGCCGACCGAGTCGATGAGCCCTTGCTCGGACAAGAAGAAGAGCGAGTCGGCGTTAATCGCCTGGCGAATCTCCTCGACCGTCTTGCTCGACGCGATCAGATCCGCCGGGTTCGGCGTATCGATGCCGTAGTAGCAAGGGTTCATGAACGGCGGCGAAGTGATGCGCACATGAACCTCGAGCGCGCCGGCTTCGCGGAGCATATTGACGATGCGCAGCGACGTCGTGCCGCGAACGATGGAGTCGTCGATCATGACGACGCGCTTGCCTTCGACGACTTTGCGAACCGCGGACAGCTTCATCTTAACGCCTTTTTCGCGCAGCTCCTGGGACGGTTGAATGAACGTACGTCCGGTATATTTATTCTTAATGAGACCAAGCTCGTAAGGGATGCCCGTCTGCTCGGCATATCCGATCGCCGCGGAAATCGAAGAGTCCGGCACGCCGGTCACGATGTCGGCATCGACGAACGCTTCCTGCGCGAGCACCTGGCCCATGCGCTTGCGCGCCGAGTGCAGGTTCAAGCCATAGATATCGCTGTCCGGACGCGCGAAGTAGATGTACTCCATCGCGCAGATCGCCCGGCGCTCGATCGGAGCGAAGCGGGTTTCGTGCAGCCCGTCCTTGTCGAGCACGAGCAGTTCGCCCGGCTCGACGTCTCGCACGAACTCCGCGCCCGTCGTCTCCAGCGCGCACGACTCCGAAGCGAAAATATACGCGTCGCCAAGCCTGCCCATGACGAGAGGACGCAAGCCGTGCGGGTCGCACGCGGCGATCACCTTGTCCTTCGTCATGATCAGGAAGGCATAGCCGCCGATCAATCGCTGGAACGCGTCGCGCACCGCCTCTACCAAATCTTTGGACGATCGCGCGATCAAGTGCGCGATTACTTCGGTGTCGCTCGTCGTCTGGAAGATCGAGCCGCTCTCCTCGAGCTCCTTGCGGATGCCCGGCTCGTTCACGAGGTTGCCGTTCGTGCAGATGGCGAGGTCGCCGCCGCGGTACTTGAACACGAGCGGCTGCGCGTTGCCGAGCTGGCTAGCTCCGGACGTCGAGTAGCGCACATGGCCGATCGCATGCGAGCCTTTCAGGCCTTCCAACCGGTCGCGGTCGAACACTTCCTTAACGAGCCCCATCCCGCGATGGTAGTGGAACGTGCCGTCGTCGGACGTGCAGATGCCGCAGCTTTCCTCGCCGCGGTGCTGCAGCGCATGCAGGCCGAAGAACGAGAGGTTGGCGGCTTCGGGATGACCGAACACCCCGAACACGCCGCATTCCTCTTTCAATTTATCGAAAATCGAGTCCCGATTGCTGCTGTTGCCTTCGTTGTAGTAGTCTCCGGTCCAGAAGCGTTGCACTGCTGTCCCTCCGTTCGCCAATCGAGTTGTCATATTATTGCTTAGATCCGTTCATATAAGCAGGGATCGCCGATCTCCATACGCCGCGCAGTTCTTCGATAGAAGCATCGATGGCGCTAACCCCGCCGACGCTAATGCGCAGCCGATCGCCGCCTACCGTGCCGATCCGCTTCAACGGTACGTTAGCCTTCGTCAACTCCAATGCCAGCTTCATCTCGAAGTCAGGTTTTACGGTCAGCAAAATGCGCGATTGCGATTCGCTGAACAGCGCGATGTCGGAACGCAAGTCCGAATCGAAGTCAACTTCTGCGCCGAGGCCGCGGCCGAAGCCGGACTCCGCCAGCGCGGCAGCGAGGCCGCCTTCGGACAAGTCGTGCGCCGATGCGACCAAGCCGCCTTGAATCGCAGCAAGCACGGCGCCCTGCAACCGTTTCTCAAACGCCAGATCCAATACCGGAGGACGGCCTTCCGTTACGCCGTGAACGGCGTACTGGAACTCGGAGCCGCCGATTTCCGCCTTCGTCTCGCCGAGCAAGAAGATGACGTCTCCTTCGGCTTTGAACTCCTGCGTCGTGATGTGATCGGTATCGTGCACGAGGCCGACCATGCCGACGACCGGCGTCGGGTAGATCGCGCCTCTGCTATTCTCATTATAAAGCGATACATTGCCGCCGATGACCGGCGTCTCCAGCACGCGGCAAGCTTCCGCCATGCCGTCTACCGCTTTCTCCATCTGCCAGAAAATTTCCGGCTTCTCCGGGCTTCCGAAGTTCAGGTTGTCCGTGATCGCGAGCGGCTCGGCGCCGGAGCACACGATGTTGCGTCCCGCTTCGGCGACCGCGATACGTCCGCCGACTTCTGGATCCAAGTACACGAAGCGTCCATTGCAGTCCGTCGTCATCGCGAGCGCCTTGCGCGTGCCGCGAATCGTGACAACCGCAGCGTCCGAACCCGGACGTACGGCCGTTGAAGTACGAACCATATAGTCGTATTGGTTGTAAACCCACTCTTTGCTCGCGAGCGAAGGGGAGCCGAGCACCTTCAGCAATGCCGCGTTCAGATCCGCCACTTGCTCGTAGCCGTTCGTATCGATGGAGCCGTTCGTCACGTAATATTCAGGAACCGCGGACGGTTTGTTATAGACCGGGCAATCGTCGACGAGCGCTTTAACCGGCATATCGCCGACCATCTCGCCTTTGTGGAACAGCTGCAAGCGGCCGGTGTCGGTTACTTTGCCGACTTTCGCGCAATGCAAGCCCCAACGCGCGAAAATGCCCTTCGCTTGCTCTTCGTGCTGAGGTTCGCAGACGAACAGCATGCGTTCTTGCGACTCGGACAGCATCATCTCGTAAGCGGTCATGCCTTCCTCGCGCTGCGGCACCTCGTCGAGATACAGCTCCATGCCGTTGCCCGCTTTGCTTGCCATCTCAGCGCTCGAGCAGGTCAAGCCCGCAGCGCCCATGTCTTGGATGCCAAGGACGATGCCGGAGTCGATCAGTTCAAGCGTCGCTTCCATGACGAGCTTCTCCATGAACGGATCGCCGACTTGTACGGCGGAACGCTTCGCCTCGGACTCGGCGGTCAAATCTTCGGATGCGAACGTAGCGCCGTGAATGCCGTCGCGGCCCGTTGCCGGTCCGACGTAGAACACCGGGTTGCCGATGCCTTTGGCGACGCCGCGTTGGATTTTGTCGTGGTCGATCAAGCCGACGCACATCGCGTTTACGAGCGGGTTGCCTTCGTACGCTTCGTCGAACATGATTTCGCCGCCGACGGTCGGGATGCCGATACAGTTGCCGTAACCGGCGATACCGCTGACGACATGCTCGAACAGGTACCGCACGCGATCGCTTTCCAGGCGACCGAAACGCAGCGAGTTCAGCAATGCCACCGGACGAGCGCCCATCGAGAAAATATCGCGAATGATGCCGCCGACGCCCGTAGCCGCGCCTTGGTACGGCTCGACGGCGGACGGGTGGTTGTGGGACTCGATCTTGAACACGACCGCTTGGTTATCGCCGATGTCGACGATGCCCGCGCCCTCGCCCGGTCCCATAAGGACGCGCGGGCCGCTCGTCGGGAACCGACGCAACAAAGGCTTGGAGTTTTTGTACGCGCAGTGCTCGGACCACATGACGCTGAACACGCCGATTTCCGTATAGTTAGGCTTGCGACCCATGAAGTCGCAGATGAGGGCGTATTCTTTGTCGGACACGCCGAACTGCTTATATATTTTCTGATCCGCGATTTGCTCTACGGTAGGTTCTTTAGCGGACACTTGCTGCGCCATTGCGTTCCCTCCAAGCGTTAAGTACTGACGTGAACATGCGAACGCCGTCATCGGAGCCGAGAATGTCGGCTACGGCGCGTTCCGGATGCGGCATCATGCCGACGACGTTGCCGGCTTCATTGCAGACGCCCGCGATTCCATCGACGGAACCGTTCGGGTTGTCGCCCGCATAGCGGAAAACGATTTGGTTGTTCGCTTTAAGCTGCTGCAGCGTAGCGTCGTCAACGAAGTAGCTGCCTTCGCCGTGCGCGATCGGAATGTCGATGACTTCGCCCTTGGCGTAACCGTTCGTGAACGCCGTCGAATGGTTCTCGACGACAAGATCCACTTGGTGGCAGCGGAACTTCAGCGAATTGTTGCGAATGAGCGCGCCCGGAAGCAGGCCCGCTTCGGTCAGGATTTGGAACCCGTTGCAGATGCCGAGCACGAATTTGCCTGCCTCGGCAGCCTTGCGAACTTCAGTCATAACCGGCGCGAATTGCGCGATGGCGCCGCAACGCAGGTAGTCTCCGTAAGAGAAGCCGCCCGGCACGAGAATCGCGTCGTATTTGGAAAGATCGGTAGCCGTGTGGAACACGTAGTCGACCGGTTGGCCGATCGTATCTTCTACCGCCTTATAGCAGTCGATGTCGCAGTTGGAGCCAGGGAATACGAGAACCGCAAAGTTCATGGAGACTCAACCCTCCAATTCGAAGCGATAGTCTTCGACGACCGTGTTCGCCAGCAGCTTTTCGCACATTTCTTTCAATTGCGCTTCGGCTTTCGCGCGATCGTTGCCTTGAAGCTCGACTTCGAGGTATTTGCCGATGCGGACTTTGCCGACTTCGCCGAAGCCCATCGTGTGGAGCGCGCCTTGTACGGCGTTGCCTTGCGGGTCGAGCACGTTTTCTTTGATCGTTACGTATACTTTCGCTTTCATGGGTTCTCCTCCTGAAATGGGGTGGGTATAAGTATTGCCGTCGCTCGCGCGGAGCGATAGCGGAATTCCGTTCCGTGCTATTCCATCAGCCTGCGCGCGATATCGCGGTAGCGGTCTGTCGTCGCTTGGACGACGTCGGCCGGCAGCCGCGGCGGCGGGCTGTTCTTGTCCCAATCCGAGCTTGCGAGGTACGAGCGGACGGGTTCTTTGTCCATGCTGTCGATCTCGACGTCGAGCGTGTATTTCTCCTTCGCCCAGAAGCGCGAGGAATCCGGCGTGAACAGCTCGTCGATCAGAATAACCTTGCCGTCGACGATGCCGAATTCGAACTTGCAATCGGCGAGGATGATGCCGCGCTCCGCGCAATAATCGCGCCCGAATTCGTACAGCTTCAGGCTGCGTTCTTGCAGCTCCTCGGCCAGCTCTTGACCGACGCGGCGCGCCATCTCTTCGAACGGGATATCCTCGTCGTGGCCGACGTCGTTCTTGCCCGCGGGCGTGAAGATCGGCTCGTCCAGCTTCGAGTTCTTGCGCAGCCCCTGAGGGAGCGGGATACCGTTCACTTGGCCGTTGCTCTGATACTGGCGCCAGCCGCCGCCCGTAATGTAGCCGCGTACGACGCACTCGATATCGATCCTCTCCGCTTTGCGGCTAACCATAATACGGCCTTCCAGCTTCTCCGGCTCGGTCACTAAATCTCCGAGCAGCTTCACGTCCGTGTGAACGACGTGATTCGGCTGAATGCCGGCGGTTTGCTCGAACCAGTAAGCGCTAAGCGTGTTGAGCACGCTGCCTTTGCCCGGCACCGGCGGATCGAGCACGTAATCGAACGCGGAGATGCGGTCGGTGACGACGATGAGCAGATGCTCGCCCAGATCGTATAGCTCCCTGACTTTCCCCTTGTGAATAAGCGGGGCTTTGACGAGCCCTTCGGCTGTCGCTAACGCTTGGATGGACATGATGGCCTCCCCATGTTTGGCGCGATTCGTTCTATTGTTATTTCAGACCGAGACGGTCGAAAATCGTATCCACGTGCTTCAGGTGCCACGTCGGGTTGAAGCAATCGGCGATCTCTTCGGCGGATAGCAGCTCGGTAATCGCAGGCGTCGACGAGACGATATCGCGGAAGTCGCGCTGCTCTTCCCAAGCCTGCATCGCGCGAGGCTGCACGGTATCGTACGCTTGCTCGCGGCTAAGTCCTTTGTCGATCAGCTTCGTCATGACGCGACCGGAGAACGGAACGTTATACGTGCGGGTCATGTTGCGCTTCATGTTCTCTGGGAACACCGTCAAGTTCTTCACGATGTTGCCGAACCGGTTCAGCATGTAGTTAAGCAGCATTGTCGCATCCGGTAAAATGACGCGCTCGGCCGAGGAGTGCGAGATGTCGCGCTCGTGCCACAGCGGCACGTTCTCGTAAGCCGTCAGCATGAAGCCGCGGATGACGCGGGACAGGCCGCTCATGTTCTCGCAGCCGATCGGGTTGCGCTTGTGCGGCATCGCGGACGAGCCTTTCTGTCCTTTGCCGAACGGCTCTTCCACTTCGCGGAACTCGGACTTCTGCAAACCGCGGATTTCCGTCGCGAACTTGTCGATGGACGTCGCGATCAGCGCGAGCGTCGCCATGTATTCCGCGTGGCGGTCGCGTTGCAGCGTCTGCGTCGAGATCGGTGCCGCCGTAATGCCGAGCTTGCCGCATACGAACTGCTCGACGAACGGATCGATGTTCGCGTACGTGCCGACCGCTCCGGACATTTTACCGTATTGAACGCCGTCGGCCGCGCGCTCGAACCGCTCGAGATTGCGTTTCATCTCTTCGTGCCAGAGGGCCAGCTTCAGCCCGAACGTCGTCGGCTCCGCGTGTACGCCGTGCGTGCGGCCCATCATCGGAGTGTCTTTGTATTGGATCGCCTGTTCGCGCAGGATGGCGATGAAGTTCTCGATGTCTTTCTTAAGAATTTTATTCGCTTGAAGCAGCAAGTAGCCGAGCGCCGTATCTACGACGTCCGTCGACGTCAAGCCGTAGTGGACCCACTTGCGCTCCGCGCCGAGGCTCTCCGATACCGCGCGCGTGAACGCGATAACGTCGTGCCGGGTCTCTTGCTCGATCTCATAGATGCGATCGATATCGAATTTCGCGTTGCGGCGTAGCGCCACGGTGTCTTCATGAGGAATGTGTCCAAGCTCTGCCCACGCTTCGCACGCGGCAAGCTCGACTTCGAGCCAAGCTTGGAATTTGTTCTCTTCGGTCCATATCGCCCGCATCTCGGGGCGGCTGTAACGTTCGATCATTCGGTTAACCCCTCCAAATATCTGATTGGGATATCCACTCAAGCGCTGCCTCCACGTTCGGGGCGAGCACGTTGATATGGCCCATCTTGCGCATATGCTTCGCTTCGGCCTTGCCGTACAAATGCACTTTCGGCTCTACGCCGAGTTTATCCGCGACATCGTCGCGCTTCAACATCCATGCCGTCAGCGGCTCCGTATGCTCGCCGAGGATGTTCGCCATGACGACCGGCGTCAGAAGCGACGTGTCGCCCAGCGGCAAGTCGCAGATCGCGCGAACGTGCTGCTCGAACTGCGAAGTACGGCACGCTTCCATCGTGTAATGACCGGAGTTGTGCGGCCGCGGCGCAAGCTCGTTGACGTACAGCTTGCCGTCCTCGGTTACGAACATCTCGACCGCGATCAGTCCGACGACGCCGAGCGTCTCCGCGATCGAAACGGCAAGGCGTTCGGCCTCCGCAAGCACTTCCGTAGACTCGCGCGCCGGTACGATGGATAGGTGCAAAATATTGCGAACGTGAACGTTCTCTGCCGGAGGGAACGTCCGGACTTCACCGGACGGGCTTCTGGCCGCGATCACGGATATTTCCTTGTCGAAGCGGATAAACTGCTCCAGCACGAGCTCCGTGCCGGCATTCTTCGCTTCTTCCCATGCGGGAGCCAACTGATCTTCGCTCCGCAACACCCACTGGCCTTTGCCGTCGTAGCCGCCGGTCGCCGTCTTCAGCACCGCCGGAAGTCCGAGCCGGGCCGCCGCATCGCGCAGCGCCTCCAAGCTATCGATCTCCGCGTAGGGCGCTACCGTCGCGCCCGCAGCCTCGATGGCGCGCTTCTCGCGCAGCCGATGCTGCGTCGTATACAGCAGCTTGCTGCCTTGCGGCACGTAAGATTCCGCTTCCAGCATGGCAGCGACGTCCGCATCCACGTTCTCGAACTCGTACGTGATGACGTCCGAGCGCGCCGCCAGCTCCTTCGCCGCTTCCCTATCGTCATACTTGGCGATGATCTGCGCAGCCGTCTGCCCGCACGGAGAATCCGGCGTCGGATCGAGCGTCACGAACTTGTAGCCGAGCCGATTGCCCGCGTGCGCGAGCATGCGCCCAAGCTGGCCTCCGCCGAGCACGCCGATCGTCGCGCCCGGCAGGATAGTCCGAGGAGACGCCTGAACCGGCACGCAGCCGTCGATTCCGCAAGCCGCGCCTTCCGCATCGCCTTCGAACAAGTTAACTAACTTGATCGGCTCGCTCATGGCAATTCTCCGTTATCCAGCACTTCCTGCGTAATGCGCGCGCGGCGAGCAGCGATCTTCGCTTGCACGCCCGCGTCGAAAGAACCGATCATCTGCGCGGCGAGAAGACCCGCGTTCGTCGCTCCAGCGGCGCCGATCGCCACCGTCGCGACCGGGATGCCGCCCGGCATCTGCACGATCGATAACAACGAATCAAGCCCGTTCAACGCTTTCGATTGAACAGGCACGCCGATGACGGGCAATACGGTCTTGGAAGCGACCATGCCCGGAAGATGCGCCGCACCGCCCGCGCCTGCGATAATGACCTTCAAACCCCGCTCGGCTGCGGACTCCGCGTAGTCGAACATCAAGTCCGGCGTACGGTGAGCCGATACGACCTTCTTCTCGTATGGAATAGCCAATTCGTCCAGCACGTCGCAAGCTTTCTTCATCGTTTCCCAATCCGACGTACTTCCCATGATGACACCGACAATCGCCGCCATGCTTCCACCCTTCCGCGATAACTCATAATTATGAACAAACAAAAAGGCCGAAGGTTATACAGTCAGTATTCCCCAATCGGCCTTCGCTCTCTCTATGGTCATACGAAACGAGCGACGACAGCAGAAAGCCCGGACCATGTGGTCCGCGGCTTTCCGGGCGCTTCGTTAGACATATGCCGCGTAGTCCGGAAATTAGGGTTTCCGGGTAGAGACTTTTCGGGCCGATTCCCGACATTATACGCGCTTTTAAATTGCTGGCTGGCAGCAGTCATTTTACTATTGCAACGACTCTAATTTTACTTCAGATCTGAGAGGATGTCAAACAAAGGCGAACGCTTTCGGTCATATGAAATATTAATGTTCGGATTTAGACACAGCCTCGCGACATTGGATTGTCGACTCGCCTCGAATGCGGAAAACCCCGCCTTTCCAGCCTAAGGGGCATGGAACGACGGGGTTACGTTGACGACAATACCGGGTTTAGCCTTGCGAGCCGATGAACGCGTAGCGCGCGATGACCAAGATCGCGAGGATCCACATGAGCCAGTGGACTTTGTGCTCCTTGTTGCCGGCGAAGTTCGCCACCGTCGCAAGCAGCACGTAGGATACGATACCGAACGAGATGCCGTTGGCGATATTGTACGTGAACGGCATGAGCGCGATCGTCAGGAACGCAGGGATGCCTACCACGAAATCCGAGAAGTCGATTTCTTTAATCGATTGAATCATCAATACGCCGACGATGATCAGCGCGGCGCTCGTCGCCGAAGACGGAACCAGAAGCGCGAGCGGAGCGAGGAACAGCGCAAGCAGGAAGAATACGCCCGTCGTTACGGAAGTCAGACCGGAACGGCCGCCCTCCGCGATGCCGGCGCTGGACTCGACGTACGCCGTTACCGTGCTCGTACCGAGCATGGCGCCGCCGCTGACCGCTACCGCGTCTACGAACATCGCTTTGCCGACGCGTTTCTTGCCTTCTTCTTTGTTCTTGAAGAAGCCCGCGCGGTTAGCCGTACCTACCAGAGTGCCGAACGTATCGAACAGCTCGACGAACGTGAACGTCGCGATAGCCGTGAGCAAGCCGGTCGTGAGCAGATCGGCGAAGTCGAAGTCCCAGAAGTTCAACTGATCGAATTGCGGCGTCCAGTCGGCGCCCTTGAGCGAATCGATGTTCGTTACGTCGACGCCGGGGATCATGCCGATCAGCGTCGTAAGAACGATGCCGAACAGAATCGCGCCGCGAACTTTAAGCACCATCAGGACCGCGATGATCGCGAGGCCGACGAGCGTCAGCCATACGTTCGCGTTCTCCAAGCTGCCCATATGGAATACCGTGTCCGAGCCGCCAAGATCTTGGAAGCTGCCCGTGGATTGAACCCAGCCTTCGATGCTGACCGTCAGCACGCCGCTGTTCTTGAGGCCGATGATCGCGATGAACAAACCGATACCGACCGTGATCGCGTGCTTGAGGCTGTCCGGAATGGCCACGATCAGCATTTGGCGGATTTGAGTCAACGTCAGGATCAGGAAGATAATACCCGAGATGAATACCGCCGCAAGACCCATCGATGGGGAAATCGGATTATCCGTCGCCTGCGATGCGATAATCGTCGTCGCGAAGAACGCGTTCAGTCCCATGCCTGGCGCGACCGCCACGGGGAAGTTAACGAACACGCCCATAGCAATCGTGAAAATACCGGCAGCGAGCGCCGTGGCGAGGAATACGCCGTACGGATCGAGAAGCCCTTCTCCTCCGAGAATCATCGGATTGACCGCCAAGATGTACGCCATCGTCATAAAAGTCGTTAAACCAGCCATGATTTCTGTGCGTACGTTAGAACCTAGTTCTTTCAGCTTAAAGAAACGTTCCATAGTTTCGACAAGCTCTCCCTTCAATTTGCGAGTTGATGGTGAAAACCAAGGCATAACATACAAAAAACCTAGAAGATCGTTCCTCTAGGTTCCGCACAACTGGGAAAAATCATACAAAAGGAGCGCGCGCAGCCCTTATGTACTCTTCTTCCACTTCCCGTAGCCAGATCATTTGCGGTGACCTCGTAGAAACTTCCGGGCCGATTCCCGGAATTATACGAAAAGACATATTCAGTTGTTGATACACTCTCATTCTAGGACCAAGTCCTTAGCCTGTCAATGAAAATTTACGAATATTGTAAACGCTTTACATGTAAAAACGTTCGGATTTTGTCGCCTATTCGCCATATTTCCCCTTTTTTCGCTACCGATGCGATTATAGCGTTGACTCCTCCCGAGAAATCAACGCAATTAACAATAAATGAGGATGGAGCAGAGGTTATTTCTGCGCCATCCTCATTTTGTTTTAGTCTATTGCCGTTTGATTCAACGGATTGCGTGCGAACGAAAGCGGTTAGCCATTTGCCTCGCAACGTTACTACAGCGCACCTCCGAGACAAACCCGGATTAGCGTTGCCTCGCAACGTTACTGCGGCACATCTCCGAGACAAACCCGGATTAGCGTTGTCTCGCAACGTTACTACAGCACACCTCCGGGACAGAGCCGGATTAGCGTTGTCTCGCAACGTTACTACAGCGCACCTCCGGGACAGAGCCGGATTAGCGTTGCCTCGCAACGTTACTGCAGCGCACCTCCGGGACAGAGCCGGATTAGCGTTGTCTCGCAACGTTACTGCGGCGCACCTCCGAGACAAAGCCAGCCGGTTACAACTTGAACTTCGTAATGGAGCCTTGCAGCTCTGTCGACAGATTGGACAATTCGCCGATCGTGGCGGAGACCTCTTGAACGGCGGCGCTTTGCTGCTGAGCCGCCGCCGCCACCTCCTGGAAGCCCGCCGCCTGATCTTCCGTAATGCCGGAAATATTCTCCATGGCATCCGAGAGTTTGGCGAACGATTGTTTAAAACTGAACAACGTTTCCGACAACCGATCCGTGCGATTCGAATAATCGGAAATGCCTTCTTGGATTTGCTTGAAATTGTCATAAGTGCCGCTAATCGAATGATGCCCTTGATCCACCGCGCGATACCCTTCCGACACCCGGTCGATAACCTGTATGCTGTTCTCTTGGGTTCCCGTAATCAGTTCGGCGATCGATTTCGCCGCATGGGAAGATTGCTCCGCCAGCTTTCTCACTTCGCCGGCGACGACGGCAAAGCCTTTCCCCTGTTCGCCGACCCTGGCAGCTTCAATCGCCGCGTTCAGCGCGAGCAAATTCGTTTGCTCCGAAATATCGGTGATCATATGGATAATCTCGCCGATTTCCTTGGATCGCTCCCCGAGCCTTTCGGCCGCTTCCCGGGAATGCAGCATGACGCTGCGCAGCACTTCGATCTGCTGCAACGTCTGCTCGACCAGTTGCTGCCCTTCTTCGGACCGAAGCTTGACCTTATGCGAAATTTCCTTCATCCCGTCTACCTCGGCCGAAACTCCTTCCAATTCGGAATCCATGCCGCCGATCGTCGAATTGCTGCCGGCGATGCTGCCGACAACGTCGGTAATACCGTCCGACATCTTATTCATGGACAAGGCGATTTCCCCCGAGCTTTCGCTCGTTTCGCCCGCGGATTGATGCAACGTTCGGCTCGTTCCGGCAATCTGCTCGGAAGTGCTGGAAATTTGCGTGATCAAATCCCGGAGGTTGTCTCCCATTACCCGAAAAGACTGAGCCAGCTTGCCGATTTCGTCTTGCCTATCCAGCTCGATGCGAGCTCGCAAATCTCCCGAAGACACTTTCTCGGTAACCTTCATCAACTCGCGCAACGGTTTCGTCACGATTCTGCTGATAAACAATGCGGTCAGCACTCCAACCACCAGCACAATCACCGTAATCGTGAAGGTTGTCCAAGAAATCTTCGACGAAGTTTCCGGGATCACGGAAGCTTCCAAGTCAATGCCAAGCAACGTATGGCTTTCGCCTTGCTTATTCTTGATCGGCAGGAAGATCGACTTGTGTATCCCGTATTCGTCCTTGTATATCCCGCTAATGATGGCTTTATCTCCTGCGAGCGCATCTTTCATTTCGGGGGTAAAAGGATACGGCGTCCCGAAATCGTCCGGCACGTCGGAAAGCACGTCGATGCGCTCCTCTCCTCCGTTGTTCGACAGCATGTACACATTTTCCAAGCCGTGTTCTCTTTTCAACGTCTCCAGCGCTTCCTTAATTCGGACGTACTGCTCCGATGCCGCCGATTCGATAGGCGAATCGAAGCCCGGGATAGAAGCCACCTTCTGGTAGGCCATTTGAATATCGGAATTCAGACGAAGGTCGAATTGCTCCAGAAGCTTGCTAGTCAACTGCCGGTTAACGATCTGACTCGATCCCGCGAAAGCCCCGCATGTGAGAAGAGCCAGAAGGATAATGCTTACGATAATTTTGACCGAAAGATGGTGGGTAAACCATTGCCCAATCCGTTTAGCGAATGTCCGATCTTGCAGTCCCGACACTAATCGTCCCTCCTTTGTCCATTTGCATATCGAATCTTGCATACACGTCCGCTATCTTCTCTTGCAAGTAACGAACGATTTCGTTCACGTGCTCGACCTGCGTATAGGGCGATATGGCGAAAAATTTCGACGCATATAGCACTGCATGGCCGTTGTCTTCCGTCTTAACGGTCAAATGCTTCTTCGTATCCCCGAAGAACATTCGATCGCGGTGCTGCCCAAGGAGTTCGAACATCTTCTCGTTCAAATCGTTCGTCCTCCGTATTTCCTGCGAAGTACAACTGCCGGACAACTCCTCCCGGAACGACCGTCCGCCTTCGGGATAAAGACGGAACAGCGTGATGATGCCGGGATTGTCCGGATTGACGATTACCGCTTCGGGAATCCTGGCGCCAATCTCCCTCCGGAAGGCCAGGTTCACGTCGACGAATTGGGCGAGCAACCTCCTGTAGCCTTCGACGCCGAATGCCAGCAGCGCGCTGTACATACTGATGGAACTGGCCATTCGGGAGCATTCCAGGGTATATCCGGTATGATATTGACCGTAGCCGCGATGGCCGACGTACGGCGTTTCGTCCGGATCCAAATCCAGCAACCGCAAATCCTCGGCGTCTTGTACTAGGAATAGGCTCGTCAAGTAAGGAGTTTGGCCGAGCTTCTGGAAGTCGAAGCACAGAGAGTCCGCCAAGCCGAGATGCGCCATTTTTCTTTGTATCGTCTGTAACGCCTGCGCCGTATCCGACTGTAGAGAGAGCGGGTTGGCTGCGAAGTCGTAATCGTTGTAGAAGGCGAAGAACCCGCCGAGCGCGGAATCCGCATGAATATGCGGCCTTCTCAAATTGTAAGCCCGCGAAACCTCCTCCACGGCCTCGTAAATATCCTTGATGTTGTCGATGCCCATCGCGTCCGTCGTCCCGGTCGTCGCTACGATATAGACGGGAACGCCGCCTTCGTGGATCACGCGAGCCATTTGTCGGCGCAAATCCGCCACGTCCATCGAGCTGTCGGGAAGCGTTCGGATCTTGACCAAATTTCTCGTGCCGAGCCCTGTCGCTTCCATCGACTTGAACAAACTGTAGTGGGCTGCCTCGGAACAGAATGCGAACAACCGATCGGGCACTCCGTTAATTCTCGCGTCCGGGGCATGTTTGCTGATGGCGATTCGCAACCCGCTGAATATGGCCCCTTGCCCGCCCCACGACGTGTAACCCCCGCTTCGCAACGGATCGTAACCGGCCAGCTTGGACATCATTCCGATGACTTTCACTTCCGCCTCGGCTCCGGCCGGCCCGTAGACGTCCCACAGATTGTTGCCGTTCACCAAGAAGGCGGCGATCATCCCGACGATGCCCGGAATGCTGGCCATCGGCAAGATGTTCGTCAGAAAATACTTCGTGTGATAAGGATGCGCGTGCAACAACTCGAGTAACTTTTCTCCCACTTCTTCCATGGGCACGCCTTGCTCGGGAATCTCGCTAGCTAGCAGCAGGTCGTTGTAGAATCTCGCGGAACGAAGTTTCGTCCCTTTCAAGTTGACGCTGTCCGGATCTTTCAAAGCATCCGTGCCTGCCAGTATTTGCCCGATCAGCTTCATCATTAGCTCTCGTTTTTCCGGATTTCCGTCATCGCTCGGAAACCACTGTCTAACGTCGGGCGCTATCCCACTCATCATTCTCATCCTTTCTGTCGCGAATTGTATTTTTAATCGGCATTGTCTTCTGCATGGAAGTTAAGTCGTGTTGGCGACAGCCGGATTAAACGAGAGAAAGCGAGCAAAGGCGACCCGGCGCACCTCGGGGCAACAAAAAAAGCGCCGTACGATTGACCTGCTAAAGGTAATGGTCCGCCACTTCTTGTGGGTGCAGCTGGCTGACATTTCTCTGAAACGGAAGTAGTCCCTTTAGCTTTGCGTCACTACCTTTCAGTAGTTTTGCCGAATTCGAATATTCAGTTGTGAAGGAACGGAACGCATTCATGGCCATGAATTTTAGAGTGCTTCGAAATCCATAGATTTCCTTTTTTTCGACGAGATTATCTTACAATTGTTTGGCGAATTAATCAACAACTATTAAAAAAGGTTCTCCCTTGACAGGGAGAACCTTGAACCTCTCGTTTATTCCCACTCGATCGTAGCCGGCGGTTTCGACGTAATGTCGTATACGATGCGGTTGACGTGCTTCACTTCGTTGACGATGCGGTTCGAGATTTTCTCGAGCACGTCGTACGGAATGCGCGCCCAGTCCGCGGTCATGCCATCGATGGAAGTGACGGCGCGGATGCCGACGGTGTAATCGTACGTACGGCCGTCGCCCATAACGCCGACGCTCTTCATGCCCGGCAGCGCGGTGAAGTATTGCCAGATCTCGCGCTTCAAGCCCGCTTTGGCGATTTCATCGCGAAGGATCGCGTCGGATTCGCGAACGATCTCCAGCTTCTCATCCGTCACTTCGCCGAGAACGCGGATCGCAAGCCCCGGACCCGGGAACGGCTGGCGCCAGACGATTTCCTCCGGCAAGCCGCACTCTTCGCCGACTTTGCGCACTTCGTCCTTGAACAGCGCCTTCAGCGGCTCGACGAGCTTGAACTTCATATCTTCCGGCAGGCCGCCGACATTGTGGTGCGACTTGATCGTCTGCGCCGTAGCCGTGCCGCTTTCAACGATATCGGTATACAGCGTGCCTTGCGCGAGGAACGCGAAGTCGTCGAACTTGACGGATTCCTCTTCGAACACGCGAATGAACTCGTTGCCGATGATTTTGCGCTTTTGCTCCGGATCGGATACCCCGGCGAGCTTGCCCAGGAACCGGTCTTTCGCGTCGATCTTGACGACCTTCATATCGAATTTGCCGACGAACGTATCCATGACGCCCTCGGCTTCGCCTTTGCGGAGCAAGCCGTGGTCGATGAACATGCAAGTCAACTGATCGCCGATCGCTTTGTGAATGAGCATCGCCACGACGGACGAATCGACGCCGCCGGACAATGCGCACAACACTTTCTGGTCGCCGACTTCGCGGCGGATTTCCTGCACCATGTCCTCGATGAACGATTCCATCGTCCAATCGCCCTTGCATCCGCACACTTCGTACAAGAAGTTGCGGATCATCTCGTTGCCGTACACCGAGTGACGGACTTCCGGATGGAATTGAACCGCATAGATGCGACGGTCCGCATGGCTCATCGCCGCTACCGGCGCATGCTCCGTGCTCGCGTCTACGACGAAGCCGGGCGGCAGCTCGGTTACGTGGTCTCCGTGGCTCATCCATACCGTCTGACGCGCGTCGAGGCCCTTCACAAGCGGATTGCCGGAGACGAAATCGACGTCCGACTTGCCGTACTCTCGCTTGTGCGCAGGTTCGACCTTGCCTCCGTGCTGGTGCGTGATCAGTTGCATGCCGTAACAAATCCCGAGAATCGGCAGCCCGAGCTCGTACACGCCTCGGTCGACTTGAGGCGCGTTCTCCGCGTACACGCTCGCCGGTCCGCCGGAGAACACGATACCCTTAGGCGCGAGTTCGCGGATTTTATCCGCCGGGGTGTTGTACGGCAGCAATTCGCTGTAGACGCCGAGATCGCGAATACGGCGCGCGATCAATTGGTTGTACTGCCCGCCGAAATCCAATACGACGATCATTTCGTGCGGCTTGTTTCCTTGCGCTTGAGTAGTCACTGTCTCACGAGCCTCCTGAAATCAATTGAATGTATTATAGCTTTGCCGCTTTCGCAGCGTCAAGGCGAGCGGATACGGTTCTCCTGCGCTTGTTCAAGCCGCGAATCGCGCTTACGACTTCGTCCGCGTGGCCCTTTACTTTTAAATTGCGCCACTCTCGGACCAGCTTGCCGTTCTCGTCGATCAGGAACGTCGAGCGTACGATGCCCATATAAGTGCGTCCGTACAGCTGTTTTTCTTGCCACACCCCGTAAAGATCGCACACCTTATGATCAACGTCCGCGAGCAGCGGATAGCGCAGCTCGTATTTGTCCGCGAATTTTCGGTGAGACTTCAGATCGTTCGCGCTGATGCCGAGAATGACCGTGTTCAAGTTCTCGTTGCGAATGATCGCCGTCGCGTCGCGGAAGTCGCAAGACTCCTGCGTGCAGGCGGGCGTCGAATCCTTCGGGTAGAAGAACAGGACGACTTTGCGGCCGCGATACCGGCTCAGCTTGACTTTGTCGGCGTCTCCTTCCGCGCCGATAGCGGGAAGCTCGAAATCGGGCGCCTTGCGTCCGACTTGGAGCGTTGGTTTTCTAGGCATTGGCGTCGGTTCCTTTCACGCTCTCTGTACAATAAGTTTCAGCTTAACATTCCCCGGCGCAAAAGAAAACGATGCGACGCTGCGCCGATGCTACGGTATAATGAACATAGCAAAAGATACGCGCGCGAAGCACGCCGCTTGTCCCCGGTTCGGGGAGGAGCGGTTTTTTTGCGTTCGCCATTATAGAGGGAGGTACGCGTATGTTCGAAGAGCAGTATAAGGCTTGGTTGGAGGGGCAACGCAAATGGCGGACAGGAGAGTCGCTGAGACGATTAAACGACGGGCACGGCGTGAACGAGCGAATGTTCGCGGAAACCATCTGGTGGCCGGCAATCGGAAGTTTCGAGCACTTGCATGCGGAGCACGAGGTGATCAACTTTCGCGGCGGCTGTTATTACTTGGATCATGCTTTCATCCTCCATCCCTACTTGATCGATTGGGAGGTCGACGACTTCTCCTCGCACGCCAAGAACATGAACCGCCGCGAATTCGAATATGAGCGCCAGAGGCAGAACGAGCTGGTCGCAAGCGGATGGCAAGTCTATCGAATCCCGTTGGACGCGATAAAAGAGCGGCCCAAGCAAGTTCAGCAATTCGTGCTTCAGGTGATGGGAAAGCTGTACGGCATCGGACTGCGCAATCAACCGGCTTTACCTCTCAAGCAGCGCGAGATTATGCGGCTTGCATCGCGACTGCAACGGGCATTCACCCCGCTGGAAGTTTCCGAATGCGTCGGTATAAGCGACCGCTACGCCCGAGAACTGCTCTGGGAGCTGACCCGGCAAGGCTTATTGGAAGCAGCCAGCGGCAAATCGCGGATTAGGAGCTATCGTCTGACGCAGCGCGGTTCACGCATCCATCTGCAGTAACGGAGGTGTATCTATGCCGCTTTACGAAACTGAGTTCCGTTAAGGGGAGTTACTCCAATGACGGGTACATGCGAGCGTGCAATCATGTGCGCCGATTGGGGGTTGACGCATGTATCGGGCGCGCATCTTGTTGGCTTTACGGAACTGAGTTCCGTTATCTCGCCAAGAACACATCGTACTTACGCAATAACGGACCTAAGTTCCGTTAAGAGGAGTTACTCCAATGGCGGGTACGTGCGAGCGAGCAATCATGTGCCTGAAAGTCGCCGTCCGGAGCATAGATTTAGTCCCGAATTCGACGAACGTTGGCGCCGGTCAGCTCCCTGCGCCGCGATATTTGCGAATGCCGCGATTCCAGATCGTTAGGCCGATCGTCGCGACGATCACGCCGACGACCGGAGTGAGCAACGACATCGTCAAATCCCGGTGCCGGTCTAGGAAGAACGACGCAGGATAGACGCCGACGAACGCGAACGGCAGCACCCAGCTGAGTAGAAACCGTATCCCCTTGTTAAAGATTTGAACCGGATACCGGCCGTAGTTCTGAATGTTGAACATGAGCGGAACGATGCCGGTCGGCGCGTCGGAGTAGAACGAGATCGCCGCCAGCGACGTATACAGGCCTCCGTAGATCATCACCGAGCCGATAACCATGACGAGCAGCATAATCGGATCGTACCAATCGAACGGCAAGCCGAGCGTCGCCCAAGACGTGCCCATAATCGCTAAGCCGACGAGCCCGCCGACCATCGACGGAGGATCGACGTTCTCCAGCATGATCTGCACGAGCGAATGGGCCGGACGCGTCAGCACCCTGTCCATCTCGCCCTTCACGATATAACGCTCGCTGAAGTTCCATAGGTTGAAGAACGTGCTGAACACGCCGAAAGCGAGCATGAAGTAGCCGTAGACGAACACGACCTCCGCCTCGGTCCAACCCATCAGGTCGGGCGTATGAAGAAACACGACGAAGATGAACACCAGGTTCACCGCCGAGAACAACAGGTCCGACAGAACCTCCACCCAGAAGTCCGCGCGGTAAGTCAGCTTTGTTTTCAAATAATTCGCGATATATTCCCTGAACAGAGACAGCGTAAAGCTCATGCGCCGCGTCAACCTCCTTGCACGAACAGCCTGCGGCGCGCAGAGCGCCACATCGCCATTATCGGTATAATAAGCACGGCGAACCAGACGACCTGCACGAGCAGCGCTTGCCAGACATCGGCGCCGTTCAGTCTGCCCGTGAACACGGAGCTGGGCAAATACGTAATCGCCGGAAAAGGTAGCCAATCGAGCACAGGTTTCGCCCACGACGGGAAGAACGCGATCGGAAGCACGACGCCTGACAGCAAGTCGACGAGCACCCGCTTCATCCGCATCATGCCCTCGTTATTTTCGACGAAGAAGGCGAATAACCCCGTTAGAATGTTAAGCTGCGAGTTGATGAGGAAGCTGAACCAAAGCATGACGATGAACACGACGTACCGGACCGGGTCGCTCGGGAACGTGATCGGGAACAACAGCGACACGACGAGCATGCCCGGGATCATGAACAAACCGAACCGGAACAGGCCTTCTCCGAACCCCTGCATCATCTTTACGATGAGGTAGTTGTACGGACGCGTCATCTGCACCGCCAAGCTGCCGTCGCGCACGTCGTTCGAGATTTCGCGGTCCAAGTTGTTGAAGTAGAACGCGCGCCCCATCCAGGATACGGCCACGTAGGTCGTAATCTGCGCGACCGTAAACCCTTGCAGCGTATCCGCGTCGCCGTAGATCGCCTTCCATAGAAAATAGTACGCGCCGATATTGATCGCATAAATGATAATGCCGCTATAATAGTTCACCCGGTAAGCCAGCATCATGAGGAAACGGATTCGAATGAGCTCCAGATAAGCGCTAGCCACGGCTGCCTGCCCCCGCTTCCGCCTTGTCCGGCTCGGCGATCGCGTCCTCGGCCGCTTGCGGCGCCTCGGCGCTGCCCGACTGGTAAATTTCCCTGACGATCTCGTCCGTGTTCGTCTCGAATATCTTGATGTCGCTAATGTCCAGCGACGCTCCGACGACGCGGGAGAGCACGTCGGACACGTTCATCTCGCGCGGCAGCCACACTTTGGCGGTCTGCTCGTTCTCGAGCGTCCAGCGAACGTCGAGTCCGCTCGTCAATCCGTTAACCGCGGCGATCGTAACCGGATCGTTGAATTGGAATTGAACCTCGCGGCCCTTGCCCCAGCGCGTCTTCAACTCTTCCAGCCCGCCGTCGTAAATAATATGCCCGTCGTCTAGCATAATAACGCGGGAACAGAGCGCTTCGATATCCTGCAGATCGTGCGTCGTCAGTAGAATCGTCGTGCCGTGCTCGCGGTTCATCCGCTTCAGGAACTCGCGGATTTCCGTCTTGACGACGATATCGAGTCCGATCGTCGGCTCGTCCAGGAACACGATGGACGGATTGTGCAGCAGCGCCGCCACGAGCTCGCAACGCATCCGCTGTCCCAGGCTCAGCTTCCTAACCGGACGGTTCAGCAGCTCCTGCAGATGAAGCGTCTCTACCAATTCGTCCAATCGCCGCTTGAAGTCCGTTTCGCTTACGCGATACACTTTGCGCAGCAGCCTGAACGACTCGATGACTCCGATGTCCCACCAGAGCTGGCTGCGCTGGCCGAACACGACGCCGATTCCCCTAACGAACGTCTCGCGATCCTTATACGGCACGTAACCGTTCACGAGCAGCTTGCCCGACGTCGGAACGAGGATGCCCGTCAGCATCTTGATCGTCGTCGATTTGCCCGCCCCGTTCTCTCCGATATAGCCGCAAATTTCCCCTTGGGGGATTTGGAAGCTAATATCCTTGACCGCGGTCACTTCCGTATGCTCGCGCTTGAACAAATCCTTGAGCGCGCCTTTCAGACCTTCGCGGTTTTTCTGCACCTTGAACTGCTTTCTCAGCTCGTTCACTTCGATAGCTAACATGGTAACCTCCTGGCGAAACTTGCTTGTCCCGCTCATGAAACTTTATAATTCCTATAATGTAATCTTACATCAGGAACGATTCAGCACACAAACTGCCTCGGGTTCGGCCCGCAGGCGGCCGCTATCGTCTAGCAGAAAGGAATTGACGAATGTCGAGAAAATGGAGATATGCGCTATTCGGCGTTCTTGCCGTGCTGTTCATCGCTTTCTGCTTTATCGGGTGGTGGGCTTACCGCGCGAACGAGAACCTGAGCGATTTCAATAAGTCCAAGGAAGAGTCGCGCTTCGGCCATTTCGAGGAGAAGGTCGAGGAGAAGCCGCCCGAGTGGGAAGGCACGGAGAGGGTTAACATTCTGCTTATGGGCGGCGACGAGCGCGGGCTGCGCGAAGGCGAGATCGCGAGATCCGACTCGATGCTCGTCGTCTCGATCGATCCGCAGAAGAAGACGATCCATCTCTTCTCCGTCCTGCGGGATACTTGGGTCGAGATCCCGGGCTATAAAGACAACCGGGCGAATACGCCCCTGTCTCTCGGCGGCCCGAACCTGTCGATGAAGACGATCGGCAACCTGCTCGGACTCGATATCCAATACTATGTGTACGTCGATTTTCAAGGATTCATCAAGCTGGTGGACGCCATCGGCGGAGTCGACTTCTACGTGGAGAAGGACATGCGCTGGTCCGATTCCGCGGACGAACATAAATACGATATCAACTTAAAAAAAGGGTTCCAGCATCTCGACGGCGAGAAGGCGCTGCAATACGCGAGGTTCCGCCACGACAGGCTGTCCGACTTCACGCGGACCGGCCGGCAGCGCGAGCTGCTGAAGGCGATCGCGGACAAGCTGCAGTCCGGGTGGAACCTGATCAAGCTGCCGGACATTCTCGGCGACATCGCCCCTTATATCGAGACGAATTTGACTTCCCGCGAGATGCTCAAGCTCGGCAGCCTCGGCTACAAATCGCACCAAGCCGGTTCGTACCAAGCGCCTCCGAACGAGCTGCTGGCGGACGAGAAAATCGGCGGCTCATCGGTGCTCGCCATTAGAGATAAAGAAGCGCTTAAGGCTTACGTTCAGCTCATGCTGACGAAGGACGAGAGCTTGACGGCAGCGACGCCGTCCCCGTCTGCATCTCCTTCAAGCGCGGCAGGAGGACAACTATAATCATGACACAGCAGCAAAGAACGAGATCGGCGGCATTATACGAGGAAGCACAAAGGCACATCGTCGGAGGCGTGAACAGCCCTTCCCGTTCGTTCAAAGCGGTAGGCGGAGGCGCCCCCGTCTTCATGGAACGCGGAGAAGGCGCTTATTTCTGGGACGTCGACGGCAACCGGTACATCGATTACTTGGCGGCGTTCGGCCCGATCATTACCGGACACGCCCACCCGCATGTCACGGAGGCGATCGTGAGGGCGGCTCAGAACGGTACATTGTATGGCACGGCGACCGAGCACGAGATTCGACTGGCCGAGAAGCTGAAAGCCGCGATCCCGTCTATGGACAAAGTGCGGTTCGTCAATTCCGGCACGGAAGCGGTCATGACGACGATCCGCGTCGCGCGGGCGTACACCGGCCGCAACAAAATCATCAAGTTCGCCGGCTGTTACCACGGCCACTCCGACCTCGTGCTCGTAGCCGCGGGCTCCGGCCCGTCCACGCTCGGCATCCCCGACAGCGCGGGCGTGCCTGCCAGCATCGCCAGCGAAGTGATCACGGTTCCGTTCAACGATTCGGACGGCCTGCGGGAAGCGCTGGCGCGATGGGGCAACGACGTCGCGGCGGTCATGGTCGAGCCGATCGTCGGCAACTTCGGCATGGTCATGCCGAAGCCCGGCTTCCTCGAAGGGCTATGCAAGCTGACGAGGGAAGCCGGCGCGCTCGTCATCTACGACGAGGTCATCTGCGCTTTCCGCTTCCATTACGGATCGGCCCAGACGTTCTCCGCCTTCGCGGACCAAGAGGCGATTCGTCCGGACTTGACCGCGCTAGGCAAAATCATCGGCGGCGGCTTGCCGATCGGCGCCTACGGCGGACGCGAGGACATCATGGAGAAGGTCGCGCCGCTCGGTCCGGCTTATCAGGCGGGCACGATGGCCGGCAATCCGGCTTCCGTGCTGGCGGGCATCGCGTGCCTGGAGGTTCTTGGCGAGCCCGGCGTGTACGAGAAGATGGAGCGGCAAACGATTCGTTTGATCGGCGGCTTGCAGAACGCGGCCGCCAAGAACGGCATCCCGCTCACGATCAACCGCATCGCCGGCGCGTTCTCGACGCACTTCTGCAACCATCCCGTCACGAACTACGACGAAGCGCAGGATACGGACGGCGAACGCTTCGCCCGCTTCTTCCGGCTCATGCTGGACCGAGGCATCTATCTGGCGCCGTCGAAGTACGAGGCGTGGTTCCTCACGACGGCGCATACGGACGCCGATATCGACGAGACGATCGCGGCGGCGGAATACGCGTTCGCCCATATGTAAGACACGGCGTTCCGCTAAAGCGGCCTGCCACAGCACGCGAAGAAGGGCAATCCCTCGGCTTCATAAACCGGGGGATTGCCCTTCTGCTCTACTCGTGCTTATCGTATCTGCCGTCCACTTCGCGCGCGATCGTCCGGTAGAGTTTCGTCTCTTCCGCGACCGGGTCCCGCTCCGCTTGCACGCGCACTTCCCACCGCGGCGAAATCCGCCTTACCGCCTCGACCTCGGGCGCGTCCGCTTCCTGCTCTCCTTCGGTCAACCGTTCGGCCAACAGCTCTTCGGCCGAACGGACTTTAGGGTTATCATGCTCCACTACTCTCGCTCCCTTCCTTAGCTAGGATGGTCGAAAGTCGTCCGCCTCATGTGAGCGAAGCTTTGCGAAGTTCCTCGACCAGCTCGTCGTGAACATGTCCGTTGCTGGCCGCGACGTTCCTTACGCCGAGATGATACGGCTCGCCGGCAACATCCGATAGGCGACCGCCCGCTTCCTCGACGAGCAAAGCCCCGGCGGCGATATCCCAAGCGCTCAGGTTGTACTCCCAGAATCCGCTAAGCCTTCCGGCAGCCACATAGGCGAGATGCAGCGCCGCCGAGCCCCCCATTCGCAGGTTGCGCACTTTCGGGGCGAGCGCCTGAATGCCCTTCAGGTTGGCGGGCAAAGCCACATGCTGCTCCGCCGGAAAACCGGTGGCGATCAGGCTCTGTCCCAGCGTAAGCTCCTGCGACACGCGCATGGAACGGCCGTGAACGTAAGCTCCCTTGCCTCTCTCCGCCACGAACAGCTCGTCTCTGGACGGGTCGTACACGACGCCGACGATCACTTGCCCTCTATGCGCTAGCGCGATAGATACCGAGAAGAACGGGAAGCCGTGCACGAAGTTCGTCGTGCCGTCGACGGGATCCACGATCCACAAGTATTCCTCGTCGCCCATATCCCGAATCGCTTTCGCGGACGCCTCAGGACCCGGTTCCACGCCTTCTTCCCCGAGAAAAGCATGGTGCGGAAAATGCGTGCCGACCAAATTGCGAATCATCCGTTCCGAGCCTTTATCGACTTCGGTCACGAGATCGTGCATCGAATATTTCGTGTCCAATTGCGTAATCGTGCCTAATTTGCTTTGGATCCATTCCCCGGCTTTCGCCGCGCAATTGATCGCGACAGCCGTAAAGCTTTTGCCGCCTATGGCGTTATTCGGCAGGTTGTCGCTCATCCGTCATCCCTCGAATCCTCTTATTCATTATCGCGGTCGATCGTGCATCATACCACTAGCATATACGAAATTACAGCATTGCGGTTGCGATTTAAATAGGAATTTCGAACGTTTTTACATCTCCCGGACGCCTTGAATGATCAGATAGATCGCCATTCCGAGCAAAGTCGCCTGCAACAGCCCGATCAATTGCTTGCCGCTCATCCTCGAAGCGATGACCGCACCTAATCGACCGCCTATGATCGCCCCCGGCATGAGTGCCGCGAACAACAGCCAATCGATGTTGCCGTGCCAAGCGTGAACGCCGCTTCCCAATACGGACGACAGCAAAATCACGAACATCGACGTAGCCGTGGCCACGTGCGGCGGGAATCGGAACAGAATTACCATCAGCGGCACGAACAACGAGCCGCCGCCGATCCCGAACAAGCCGGAGCACAGTCCGACCCCGCAGCCGATGATCAAAGCGAGCGCGACGTTATAGCCATACGTATGCGCGGCGCCGCTGCCGTCGGTGAACGTCCGCTGTACCGACCAATTTACTCGGAGCGGTTTCATCTTCTGCCTGGCGATCATCAGTCCGAACATGACGAACATGAACAGACCGAAAGACAGTTGGAAAGGACCTTGGGCGATTCCGGTCGTCAGTTGCGCCCCGACCATCGCGGACGGACCGCTCGTCGCGAAGAACAGCCAGCCCGTGCGAACATCGACTTTGCCTTGCTTACGGTACGTATAGGTCGCGGACAGCGCCGTGAAGATGAGCACGGCGAGAGACGTGCCGACCGCGATCTGCGTCGTGACGGGATCTCCTACGATCCGCTCTCCAAGCACGACGAGAACCGGTACCATAATAATGCCGCCGCCAAGCCCGACGATGCTGCCGAAGACGGCCGCGACGACTCCGACGACGAATAGAAACAACAGTCCCATGAGGTTTAACACTCCGATGCAAGATTCATTGGTTCATCCTTAAGCTAACATATAACCTACTACCCGTAAACGAAACGATGCATACGCGAACGGAGGCTGCCATTAAGCGACGAAAACCGCCAAGCGGCTTCGCTTAGCGGTTTCAAGGACGGAGGGTAGCATTTAAATACCCACCGTATTATAGCCGTTATCTACGTACAACACTTCGCCGGTGATGCCGCGAGCCCAGTGGCTCATCAAGAACAGCGCGGTGTCGCCGACTTCCGCAGCCTCCGTGTTGCGGCGTAACGGAGCTTTCTCTTCGACTTGCTTGAGGATCGTGTTGAACCCCGCGATTCCTTTGGCCGCGAGCGTGCGGATCGGGCCGGCGGAGATCGCGTTCACGCGAACTTGCTGCGGTCCGAGATCGCTAGCCAAGTAACGAACGGATGCTTCAAGTCCCGCTTTGGCGACGCCCATGACGTTGTAATTCTTAAGCGAGCGCTGGGCGCCGAGATAAGTCAGCGTAACGATGCTGCCGCCCTCCGTCATAAGCGGGTGGAGCCGCTGCGCGACCGCCGTGAGCGAGTATACGCTTATGTCGTGCGCGAGCGCGAAGCCTGCGCGGGACGTATCGACGTATTGGCCGTCGAGCTCCTCGGCTTTCGCGAACGCGATGCAGTGGGCAAGCCCGTGAAGAACGCCTACCTCTTCTTTGAGCCGGTGCGCAAGCCCCCCGATGTCTTCGTCGGAGGCGACGTTGCACAGCAGCGTCAGCGAATTCGGAATCGTATCGGCTAGCTTGCGCACGCGTTCCTCGACCCGCTCGCTTTCGTATGTAAAGATCAGTCTCGCGCCTTGCGACGCAAGCGATTGGGCGATCGCCCAGGCAATGCTCCGTTCGTTCGCGACACCCATAACTACGATATTTTTCCCCTGCAGCAATCCACTCATTCGCTTCATTTCCCCCTCGCCATGAATAGGAAGCGGCGCCCGGCCGGTCACGCTTGGCAAAGACCGAAGCAACGCCCCTGCATTTTCCAACGTAACGTATTTCAGACGGGATTGCAACCGTTGTCCAATCATCGTGTAACCGCTTAACCGAGTATCTCGATGCTTCCCCCTTCAAGGACGCGAATCGGCGCTCCCGAAGCTTCCGCGAGACTTAGGTCTGCCATCAGCTTCACGAGCGCTTCGTCCTTCCGCTTCGCCTCGATCATGACGTCGACCGCCGCCGTCGAGCCCGCGATCGCGTACAGGAATTGCAGCAAAGGCTCCGGGTCGACGTAATCCGCGTGTCCTCTCGGGTCCGTCTCGCTCTTCGGGCTCGAGACGTGGATTTTCGGCGGCAGCCAGCCCGGATCGCCCATTCGTATCCCGTTACGCGCGTTCCACCCCGACCGCTCCCACGTTCGGCGGATCGCCGGCCATAGCTCGTGCGCTTGCTCTTCGCCGGGGTTCACCGCATGATGATGAATATCGAGCACCATCGGAACGCCGACCTCCTCGCTAATTCGAAGCGTCTCGAGCGCGGTGAAAGTCTTATCGTCGTTTTCCAGGGTAATCCGGTGCCTGATTCGGTCTTCCATCGCGTTAAACTGGCTGACGAACCGTTGTCCCGACGTTGTCTTGTCCCCGTAACTGCCGCCCACGTGGATATTGCACGTCGCCCAATCGTCGAGACCCATCAATTCCAGCATTCGGACGTGATAATCGAGCTCGGCGACCGAATTGCGGTACACTTGCTCGCGGGGCGTGCTTAGCACGGTGTAGTGGTCGGGATGGAAAGAAACCCTGATGCCGTGTTCGCGCGCGAAAGAACCGACATCCGCGAACCGCTGCGCGAGCGCAGGGTAGGGATCCCAGTCCTTCAGCCGTTCGTGGGTGACCAGCGGGATGATTTTCGAGGTCATCCGGTAAAGCTTAACGCCCATGTAACGGCAATGCTTAAGCAGCTTGAGCGTGTTGTGCAGGTTCAGCTCGGCGATCTGCACGAGCTTGCGCAAGGCCGCTTCGCGGTCCGCAAGCTTGGAGAACGTAGCCATCGTCATCGTGCGCGAAGGCGAAGCGTCCTCGAGTTGTACCGACATGGCGACGAATCCGAACCTTACGATCATGCTGCCTTACCTCCAAGCTTAGTCGTCTTCCGTACTAAGCTTGCTCTTGTTCGCCGAAAAACATTTCATAAGCGAGCGCGGTCTGAATCTTGGACTCTTCCGGCGTCAGCTTTCGAATGAGCTCCATCTCTACTTGCGTCACTTCTTCGCCTTGGAAGTTCTTCTCCGCGATCGACGCCAGAATGCGCACGATGGCGACCGCCGTGTTGTCCGGCGCGTACGCGATCACCTTCTGCCCCGTCGGGAAAATGCGGTATTGCTTCTTGACCATCTTGCCGCGGCCGTACTCGAGCAATTCGTAAAGCTCGCTGTCCGACTTGAATTTACAGACGGAATTGAATTCGGTTTGGAAGCCCATGGATACATCGTCCCCCTCGGTTCGTTAACGTTGTGAGACCATTATAACCCGCGGCGGTCGCGGATTGCATCTTGTGCGGAGGGGTTTTATGCCCTCGATTGACCCAGGATGTTGTGTAACTGCCTGCATGGAATACAGTTAGCCCTGCGGGTTCGTAATTGCCTTAGCTCGAAGCCTGCATGAAGTACAATTAATTTGGCAACAAAAGAAGATTTCGGTGGATTTGGCGGTCAAGAGATGTATTTCATGCAGGTATTCAGTAGAGATTGGAGTTTCGGAGTAAGTAACTGTACTTGGTGCAGTTGCTGATGTCGCAGCTACGAGGCCTAGTGCAAATCCGTGGTTTCACCGACACAAAGAAGCGCCCCCTAGAATCTCATCGGTTAAACCACGGGTTTAATCCAATGTCCATTCTACGGGGGGCGCTTCGCTTCTTGGCGGCTTAGTTATTCGTAACGGTAACGATTACATCGACAAGAAGTCCAGGACTGTCCTTTAGGGTAACCGTCACGGTGCAGGTTCCCGTCGCGCTACCACGCGAAATCGTAACTTCTCCATATTCGCCGTTCCATGTTACCGTCGCGACATCCGTATCCGAAGATACGGCGTTCACGATTCGCAACGATTCGCCCGAATCCGTCGCGAGCTCGGAGTACGGGTAGGAGAATGTTTGGGAAGTCGTCGTCCCGTTCAAAGCTACGGTAACGTTGTCGATGGCGACCGGCGGATCGTTAGCATCGGAGTATCCGTAGCCGATCTCGCTGCTTTCTCCTTTGCCTGCTTGCGTTCTTGTGAAAAATAGTATTCCGCTGACGTCATTCAGAGTCAGATTACCGATCGTCACGGAGGTTTGACCGCTCGCAACCGTACCTGACCCTAATAATCCGGAACCCGGACTCGAGTACACTTTAATGACGTCCCCTTCGATCAAGCCGGTGATCGTAACCGAATCTTCTTCCGATGGTGCTCTATTGTATATCGCGATTTGCGTATATTCCAACGGCGGAGACACCGATATTTCTACGCTGACCGATTCCCCGTTCCATGCGTGCAATCGATATTTGCCAGGCTGCAGGCCTGCCGTATCCAAAGTTAGCGGCTTATCCACATCGTCCGATGAAACGTCGATTGCCTTTCCTAAGCCGTCCGTAACCGTAGAATCATACACTGTCTGGTTGCCATTCGTCGACTGCGGCACCAAATACACCATCGTAGCCCGGTCAACGCTAAATATCAAATCATCTCCTACATCGATCATAACCGGCAATACTGTATGACTGATCATCGACAGGTTGACGCCTTGGGAAATGGCAGGCGTCATGACATCCGCCGCAAGCACGTTCCCGTTCGTATCTCTCAGAGAGTTGGCCGCTACTTTAAGAATATTGCCGCCTCCCCTGAACTCGTTCTCAAATACGACGAAGAGAGTATCGGAGGAAATGTACAACTGGTCGCCGCTTTGAAGAGAACTAAACGTCGCGCCGTTATCCGTAGAAAAGCTAACTCGCGACTTCAGTTCGTCCATGTCGCTCATGTTGTTGACGATCATCTTGTTGAATATGATAAAAATACTCGAGTTATACCCAATGGCATAATTTCGATAGGCTAGCCCATCACCGTTGGCCGCTAGAATCGTTATCGCGGCCGGAGAAGAAGTATTCCCCGTCCCGTCCGCGGCAACCAATTTCCAATTGCCTATTGCGAGTCCCGCCGTCTGGAACGTAACGGCGGTCGCGGCTTGTGCCGACAGCTTGATTCCGTCGCCATTCTGCACGGCTAGTTCCAGATAAGTCGTCGAAGTGTGCACGATGACGTCTTTCACCAGATAGATCGTCCCCGCTTCGTTGCTGGTGGCGTAAACGGCTTGACCGACCGTTACCATCGAGGGCGAAACCGCAGTCAAAGTGGGCGGCGTCGAATCCGAAGGCGCGCTCGGCGGCGTAACGACGACCGGCGATTGGACCGCCGGCTCGGACGCGGGACGCGATTGTCCGCCGACCGTAATCTGTACGTCACCCTTCACATCTTGACCGAGCTTTACGTTATCTGGTGCTTTGTCCATCTCGACGCCTTCAGCGTTAATTACCGCATTGCCAACCTTGCCTTCGCCCAAAATTTGGGCTGCGGCATTCAAAATCATGTTGAGTACGGAAGCTTCCTTCTGCAGCTTGATCGTACTATCGGCTGCATCGTCGTCGATATTCAAATCTTCGATGCTGCCATCGGGGATGTCGACGATAATGCTCTGCGCAAGTACGTTGACGGTCGAGTATGTTCCCGACAGCCTCACATAGGAATCGGCCGGCAGTTTATCGGATAAGCTTACCGTGTTTACGCTAGCGGTGTTCGCGGATTCGATGTTGGCGCCAGACTGCAGCGTGATCGTTCCGATCTGCGACTGGCCTTCGACAGCGATGCGGACAGCGCCGGTCTGCTTATCGACGACGATGGTCACCATCGCCGTATTTTTGAAATGCACGCTGTTCGCGCCTCCGCCCTGCACGAACGTCGTTCCTGTGACTTTCACGTTATCAACGAACGCGTCTCCGTCGCCGACCGCGCTGCCGACCGTCAAGTTGCCGTTTATTTGCGCGTTTTGCAGCTTGATGCCTGACACATTCAGTACGATCGATTTAGGATAATAAGCTTGTCCTGCCGCAGGACCGATCGTACCCGGTTTGTCGAATACGATCGCATCTGCCTTTACGACCCTGTCCAGCAACGCGACTGCTTCGGCCCTGGTTAAACTCGATTTCGGTTTGAACTTGCCGTTCGCGCCTGCTATCAATCCTTGTTTTTGCAACGCTCCAACCGCACCCAAGCTTGCCTTGTCGATTTCTTCGTTATCTAAGAAAGAAGCGCCCTCCTCGGAAGGCAGCCATAACGCCTTCTGAAGCATGACAGCCGCTTGCTCTCTCGTTACAGATTGGCTAGGCATGAAAACTCCGGCGGAATCTCCGCCGATATAGCCTGCCGCGACGGCTTTGCCGACTTCTCCGGCAAACCAATCGGACTTCCTGACGTCCTTATAAGTGAACTCAGCTTGCTCGGTGTACCCGAGCGAGGAATTGATCAATTTGATCCATTCGGACTTAGAAACCGGCGTATCCGGTTTGAAAGTGCCGTCCTTGTATCCGTTAATAAGTCCTTTGCTTTTCCACGCCGCGATCAACGGCTCTGCCCAGTGTCCTTTTATATCGCTCTTTTGACCCGCTGCAGATGCAAAACTCGAAAAACAAAAAATAAATGCAAGTACGATTAAGCTCCACTTTCTTTTCAACAATGCTTGCACCTCCGGGTTAATCCTGTCTTTAGCAGGGTAATTTTACCATGATAGGTTACAACAATCTACTTAATACGACATTTTTTTACTAATCTTTATTCATTTTATCAACTCTTGCGCAAACCAAAAAAAGAAGAGGCAGTTCCCTAGGTCATTACATCATGACTTTGGGAACTGCCCCTTCTTAACGCTGGCGTGTTATTCATTATCCGTTTCCGTTACTCCCCGCCGCCGTACTCGAGCGACTGCCGCTCGGAGTGGCGCTCGATCGCCAGCCGGATCAGCTCATCCAGCAGTTCGCGATAGGAAAGACCGGTTTCCTTCCACAACAGCGGGTACATGCTGAACGGCGTAAAACCCGGCATCGTGTTCACTTCGTTGATGAACAGCTTCCCGTCGCTGCGGCGCATGAAGAAATCCGCGCGGCACAGGCCGGAGTTGTCGATCGACATGAACGCGCGGATCGCCATCTCGCGTACCGCCTGAGCGGTCTCCTGCGGGATCTCCGCCGGAATGACCATCGCCGACTTGCCGTCGACGTACTTGGCTTTATAATCATAGAATTCATTCGAGCTAACGATTTCGCCGACCACGGAAGCCCGCGGCTCGTCGTTGCCGAGCACGCCGACTTCGATCTCCCTCGCGTCGCAGAACTCTTCGACGATGACTTTGCGGTCGAAACGCAACGCTTCTTCGATCGCCGCGATCAGCTCGTCGCGATCGCGCGCCTTGGATACGCCCACGCTAGAGCCGAGATTAGCCGGTTTAACGAAGCATGGGTAACCAAGCTCTTCGACGTTCGCCAGCACCGCCGCCCGGTTTTTGTTCCATGCGTGACGAATGAAATGACGATAACCGACTTGCGGCAGCCCCGCCTGCGCGAACATCGTCTTCATGGCGACTTTGTCCATGCCGACGGACGATGACAGCACTCCCGAGCCTACGTAAGGAAGTCCCGCCATCTCGAACAGCCCTTGAATCGTGCCGTCTTCGCCGAACGTGCCGTGAAGCAGCGGGAACATGACGTCGATCGTCTTGTCCGCGCCAATGTCGCTAGCCTCATCAACACCGACCACTTCCGTAATCCCCTGCAGCACCGGCAACAACGCGTTCGCGCCTCCACCCTCGCTCAGAGAGCCGGTATCGTCTCCAGCCGCATCCTGATCGGCCGCGGACCGGAACTGCAATTCGGACACCGCGGACGGCGGCGCTGCCAGCGCAAGGCCGGATCTCCATTGCCCCTTGGCGGTAATATAGAAAGGAATGAGTTCATATTTGTCGTAGTCGAATGCTTTGGATACCGCCAGCGCGGTTTGCAACGACACTTCGTGCTCTCCCGAACGTCCTCCGTACACGAGACCGACGCGAATTTTGTTCCCCATAAGGACCTCCGGTTCATCATTCATCAGTAATATGGAAAAAACGGTACTGGGTCCTGTCCGTCCAAGCATACGAATCGCGATAGTCCCAATAACGGTGACGGCTGCTGACCGTATTCGCGTTAACGAGGGGCATCCCGTCCGGCGTGAACGCCGTGACGATCGTATTGTGCTGAAACCGTCCGCTTCCGTCCCAGTCGTAGCAGATAACGTCGCCCAACCGAAGCATATCCGGCCTCGGAACGGCCTCCGCCCGCAAGCCGGAAGCCCGCGGTTGCGACAATTGGTGCTGCAGCGCATGGGCGACCGCCCAGCTGTAGCTCCATTGCTCGACATTATTCTGTCGACCTTTGTACCACCAGCCCGATTCCCTTCTCCCAGTATAGTCCATAGGGATGTCGCCTGCAAAGATACACTGGGAGACGTAATTCGTGCAGTTGACGGCGAACTCCTCGTAAGCTTTATTCGGCTCGTTCCACCATCTTTCCGCATACGCGACCGCCGATTCTCGCCGGTAAGGCGCGTGGCGCCAAACCTGCTCGTAGCCGTCGTCCGTCCCGAGGCTAGAACCGGCATACACACGCGACTTGAAGTTGTGCATGGCGTTCGGATTTATATAAGGAAGCGAAGGCGCGACGGCTTTCTTGTAAGAGTCCGTCCCATGGGCGCGATCATGTCCCGGTTCCGCCTCGATGACGACGTCGACGTCCGGATGCCATTCCGATACAAGGGGCTGCACGGCGTACAGTCTCCAGCTTTGTCCCATCCGCACGAATTTCACGCGCTCGCGGTCGATGCGTTCCTCCTGCCACGGCTGCCCGTTCTGCTCGAACGTCCGCACCGCGTGCAACGCGATGTCCGCAACGGCTTCCGCTTGGTTCGCGCGGTGGCTTTCGATCCGCGTCCGTATTTCGCTGTGCAGCGGTTTGATTCCCGCTCTTCTCTCCCTTATGATCGTCACCCGCATCCGTTTCGCGAGCCGATCCCGCTGTCCGATGTCGGCAATCTGCTTCAGCACGCCCGAGTCTCGGCTCAACGCCGCTTCGTTCATAGTGCTCACGTAACGGAACAACGCATCCTTCCAATCCGCCGCTTTCGACGCTTGATTCGGCACCGCTCATTCCCTCCCGGATGAAGACGTAGGGGCATCCGTACATTTTATGGCCGCCGTCTCGGTTCGATGCCATTTTCCCCGCGGATGAAAGCCCTCCCCCATGCGGCATGATATAGGAATAGGTATGATAACGTCTTTACGTCAAATGACGAAAAGAGTATACTTGTCGTGTAGAGAAATTTTTGAAATCGTGTTTCATTGTATGAAACAAAGCTAGGAGGCGCATGGAATTGTCGAAACTGCCTTATCAAGTCGAAGCAGACCTTCAGTCGACCGGTAAATCCTTCCGGTACTACCGTCTGCAAGCGTTGGAGGAGCAAGGCGTAGGCCCGATCTCCAAACTCCCGTTCTCGATCAAAGTTTTGCTGGAAGCTGCAATCCGTCAGTACGACGGCCGCGGAATTACCCAAGACCACGTCAAGCAATTGGCGAACTGGGCGAATGGCCGCGAAGACAAAGAAATTCCACTCATCCCTGCACGCATCGTCTTGCAGGACTTCACCGGCGTACCGGTCGTCGTAGACCTTGCGGCGATGCGCGAGACGGTTAAGCAAGCCGGCGGCGACCCTAACCGGATTAACCCGCTCGTACCGGTCGATCTCGTCATCGACCACTCCGTCATGGTCGACGCGTTCGGCACGGCCGACGCGCTCAAGACGAATACGGACATCGAATTCGAACGCAATAACGAGCGTTACCGCTTCCTGCGCTGGGCGCAAACGGCGTTCGATAACTTCCGCGCGGTTCCTCCGGGAACGGGTATCGTTCACCAAGTGAACTTGGAATACCTGGCATCCGTTGCCGCAACGAAAACGAAGAACGGCGTAACCGAAGTGTACCCGGATTCCCTCGTCGGAACGGACTCCCACACGACGATGATCAACGGTCTCGGCGTCGTAGGCTGGGGCGTCGGCGGCATCGAAGCCGAGGCGTGCATGCTCGGCCAGCCGCTGTACTTCGTCATGCCTGAAGTTATCGGCTTCAAGCTGACGGGCAAACTCGCGGAAGGCGCTACGGCGACCGACCTCGCGCTCACGGTTACCCAAATGCTCCGCAAAAAAGGCGTCGTAGGAAAATTCGTCGAATTCTTCGGCCCCGGTCTCTCGAACATCGGCCTGGCAGACCGCGCGACGGTTGCCAACATGGCTCCCGAATACGGCGCGACGATCGGCTTCTTCCCGATCGACGAAGAAGCGCTTAACTACATGCGCCTGACGGGCCGCGAAGAAACTCAGATCGAGCTCGTTCGCGACTACTACAAAGCGCAAGGCATGTTCCGCACGGACGCGACACCGGATCCGGTGTTCACCGACATCCTCGAGCTCGACCTGTCTTCGATCGTGCCGAGCCTTGCAGGTCCTAAGCGTCCGCAAGACCGCGTCGAGCTGACGAACATGAAACAAAACTTCAACGACGCGATCCGCAATCCGATCGACAAAGGCGGTTTCGGCCTTTCCGACGACAAGATCGCCCAATCCGTCGAAGTTAAGCATCCGAACGGCCAGACGAGCAAGATGGACACGGGCGCCGTCGTTATCGCGGCGATCACGAGCTGTACGAACACGTCCAACCCTAGCGTTATGGTCGGCGCGGGTCTCGTCGCTAAGAAAGCCGTCGAGCTCGGTTTGAAGAAACCAGGCTACGTCAAGAGTTCCCTTACTCCGGGTTCCCTCGTCGTTACCGACTACCTGGTTAAAGCAGGCCTCTTGCCTTACCTCGAGAAAATCGGCTTCTACGTCGCAGGCTACGGCTGCGCGACTTGTATCGGCAACTCCGGTCCGCTGCCGGACGAAGTCAGCCAAGCGATCGCCGACAACGACATGACGGTGGCCGCGGTGATTTCCGGTAACCGTAACTTCGAAGGCCGCGTTCACGCGCAAGTCAAAGCGAACTATCTCGCTTCGCCTCCGCTTGTCGTCGCGTACGCACTCGCCGGCACGGTCAACATCGACCTGACCAAAGATCCGATCGGCTACGGCGACAACGACAAGCCGGTCTATCTGAAAGATATTTGGCCTACGAACGAAGAAATCCAACAAGCGGTTCAAGCTTCGCTTACGCCAGAGATGTTCCGCGCGAAATACGCGAACGTCTTCACGCAGAACCAACAATGGAACGATATTCCGGTACCTAAAGGCGATCTGTACGAGTGGGACGACAAGTCCACGTACATCGCGAACCCGCCGTTCTTCCAAGGCCTTGCGCCGCAAGCCGGCGATATCGCGAATATTAACGGCGCTCGCGTGCTTGCACTGATGGGCGACTCCGTAACGACCGACCATATCTCGCCTGCCGGCAACATCAAAGTCGACAGCCCTGCGGGCAAATATTTGCTCGAGCATGGCGTCAAGAAAGAAGACTTCAACTCGTACGGCTCCCGCCGCGGTCACCATGAAGTCATGATGCGCGGTACGTTCGCCAACATCCGGATCCGCAACCAAGTGGCTCCCGGCACCGAAGGCGGCGTAACGACTTACTTGCCGACCGACGAAGTGATGTCCATCTACGACGCGTCGATGAAGTATCAAGCGTCCGACACGAACCTCGTCGTTATCGCGGGCAAAGAGTACGGCACCGGAAGCTCCCGCGACTGGGCGGCTAAAGGTACGTTCCTGCTCGGCGTCAAAGCGGTCATCGCCGAAAGCTTCGAGCGCATTCACCGCGCTAACCTGGTCGGCATGGGCGTACTCCCGCTTCAATTCAAAGCGGGCGAATCGTGGAAATCGCTCGGTATCACGGGTCGCGAAACGTTCGAGTTTAACGGCCTTTCCAACGACGTTCAACCAGGCCAGCCGATTACGGTTACCGCTAAGCGCGAAGACGGCACGACCTTCGACTTCACGGCAATCGTACGTCTCGACTCCCTCGTCGACGTCGACTACTACCGCAACAGCGGCATTCTGCAGACGGTTCTCCGTCAAATGCTCGCCAACCAAGCATAATCGTATCTATCGAAGAAGACCTTCCCGTATCCCTTTGGATGCCGGAAGGTCTTCTTTCGTCTAAGCGTTATTTTCGAAAAATACTCTTATATAGGGTATAATGGTACGGACCTCTTCATCGAATCGTAAGTTTAGGAGTGACCTCATTGACATCGAGACCGAAGTCCTCGTTCCGCCGTTCATGGAAGCTGCCGCTCGTCGGCTTGCTGATCGCCTTATACTTGTTCGCCTATCTGAAATCGTGGCCTTACGTCATCACCGGTCCGGGCTCGGCCGATCCCATCCATTCGCGCGTAGAGACCGGCCACAAGCTCGATCAGAAAGGACAGTTCCTGTTCGTTACCGTCTCTTCGCGGTCGAAGCCGAACTTATTCTCGCTGCTATACGCCAAGCTTAACCCGAAGCTCGACATTCAAACCGAGGAGAAGGCGACCGGCGGCAGAACGAATTTAGAAGCTTACCGGAACCTGCTCGCATGGATGCGCGACAGCTCGGAGAATATCGCTATGGTAGCCGCGTACCACGCGATGGGCAAAGAGATCGACTTCGAGGAACAAGGCGTCATCGTCGTCAGCTTCCTTCCCGGCTCCAAGGCGCGCGAGGGCGGCTTGCAGGAAGGCGACATCATTACGCAGATCGACGGGCATAACACGACTAAATTCGAAGATTTCGTCCAATACATATCCGGCAAAAAACCGGGCGACGTCGTCCAAGTGTCCGGAAAACGCGGCGAATCCACGTTCAAGGCGACTTTAACGCTCATTAAGCTGGATGACGGGCGTACCGGCATCGGCTTCCAACGGGATCTCGTGCTGAAGGTGACGCCGCCGGACCCGGTCAAGTTCGATTTCAGCGATATCGGAGGGCCGTCCGCCGGCCTGATGATGGCGCTCGAGATTATATCCCAGCTCACCGAAGAGGACTTGACCAAAGGGTACAAAATCGCGGGCACCGGCACGATCGCCATGGACGGAGCCGTCGGCCAGATCGGCGGCATCAATTACAAATTGATGGCCGCGGACAACGAAAATGCCGACTACTTCCTCGTTCCGTATTCTGGAGACTTCTCAAACTGGAAGCTCGCCGAGGAGACGGTGAAGAAGTACGACCTGTCCCCTAAGCTCGTCAAGGTCGCAACGCTGGACGACGCGGTCAAGTTCCTGAAGGAGCTCCCGGCCAATCCGGAGCCTGCGAAGTGACGTCATTTTGTTTTGAAGCAGTTAGAGTAGAACACGCCGCCAACTCCGTTTCTGGAGTGTGCGGCGTGTTTTTTGTAACATCAAGGGACTAGTTACCCGATTTCCTCGGCTATCTCCCGTTCATGCGTGCCATTCAGGGACTAGTTGCCCGATTTCCTCGGCTATCTCCCGCTCATGCGTGCCATTCAGGGACTAGTTACCCGATTTCCTCGGCTATCTCCCGCTCATGCGTGCCATTTAGTGAGTAGTTACCCGATTTCCTCGGCTATCTCCCGCTCATGCGTGCCATCAAGGGACTAGTTACCCGATTTCCTCGGCTATCTCCCGCTCATGCGTGCCATTTAGTGACTAGTTATCCGATTTCCTCGGCTATCTCCCGTTCATGCGTGCCATTCAGGGACTAGTTACCCGATTTCTTCGGCTATCTCCCGCTCATGTGTGCCATTTAGTGAGTAGTTACCCGATTTCCTCGGCTATCTCCCGCTCATGCGTGCCATTAAGGGACTAGTTACCCGATTTCCTCGGCTATCTCCCGTTCATGCGTGCCATTCAGGGACTAGTTGCCCGATTTCCTCGGCTATCTCCCGTTCATGCGTGCCATTCAGGGACTAGTTACCCGATTTCCTCGGCTATCTCCCGCTCATGTGTGCCATTTAGTGAGTAGTTACCCGATTTCCTCGGCTATCTCCCGTTCATGCGTGCCATTTAGTGAGTAGTTATCCGATTTCCTCGGCTATCTCCCGCTCATGCGTGCCATTTAGTGAGTAGTTACCCGATTTCCTCGGCTATCTCCCGTTCATGCGTGCCATTTAGGGACTAGTTACCTGATTTCCTCGGCTATCTCCCGCTCATGCGTGCCGGCCCGGACTGCCCCTCGCTCGCGCCGGCGCTAACCTAGCAGCGCGCCCATTCGTCTTGCCGCTTCCATGATCGCGGGAGCGTGCTCGTGCATGATGTCCGGCGTGAGCCGGTTGGACGGGCCGGACACCGCGAGCGCGGCGACCAGCTTGCCCGAGCGATTGAAGATCGGCGCCGCCACGGCCGCAGCCCCTGGCTCGCGCTCCTCGAAGCTCGTCGCGTAGCCGGCGGCCAAGATCTCGTCAAGCTGCCGCACGATCGCTTGACGCTGCAGTCCGGCCGGCCAAGCCGGATCGGACATGACGAGGCTGCGCACGCCGGGCTCGTCGAAGGCGAGCAGCACTTTGCTCGACGCGCCGACCGACAGCGGCAAGCGCGCGCCGACCGAGGCTACGCGGCGGATCGCTTGCGTGCTCTGCACCGCTTGGATTCTGACCCGCTCCATACGGTCGCGCACGTACAAGCTGACCGTCTCGCCAAGCTCGTCCCGCAGCCGCTCCATCTCCGGCAGCAGCATGACCGAAGGATCGTCCGACCGCGAGAGATGCGCCGACAGCTCGAGCACGCTTAAGCCGAGCCGGTATTTGTCCGTCGCCGCGTCCCGCTTGACGAAGCCCTTCGCTTCCAACGTCGCTAACAAACGGAATACGGTACTTTTATGAAGGCTGACGCGACCGGCGATCTCCGTTAATCCCCACTCGCTGCCCGAAACGAAACAGAGCAACACGTCGAGAGCCCGTTCAACGGCTCTAACCGTCTTTTTGTCCTCCTCCATCCTCACCGTACCTCCTTTAATTGTTTCATTCAGTGAAACCCTGTTACGCCTAGTATAACACCTATCCTGGTCCGCGTAAATGTTGGAAGCGCTTTATTACAATTTCGTTACGGCGTTTTTACAAGTGGGCGCGTCTCATTGACGCTTGGATGCCGGCGATCTACGATGAGAATATACTCATTATGTAAGCGTATGCAAAGAGAGGCGATCACTCATGACGACGATGTCGACACCCCTACCTCTCGGAGGCGCCGGATCGCTTCCCGCACCGGCCATCCCAGCCGTTCGACGGCGCGCCTATCGCGTATGGCGCACCGCGTTCAAAGTTGCTCTCATCTCTCTAAGTTGTATTCTAGCAATTCTATTCTCCCTTCATGCCTATGTCGCATATAAGCTTGCGCGCCCGCCCGTCGCTCCGCTTGCTTCGAACCCTATGCTGGCCGTGCAGCTCGAATATGCCGAGGTGACTTTCCCGAGCGCCGACGGCAAGACGTTAGTCGACGGTTGGTGGATTCCTTCGGCGGACAGCCGCCAAACGGTCGTGCTCAGCCACGGCTACGGCACGAACCGCGAAGAAGCTTGGGTACCGATGTACGGACTTGCCTCTCTCCTCCACGAACGCAACTATAACGTGCTCATGTTCGATTACGGGTTCGCCAGCACGACCCATTACTCCCCGGCGACCGGAGGCCTGTCCGAATCCGACCAGCTAATCGGAGCTATACGGTATGCCCGTTCGCAGCAAAGCGACGAGCTCATCGTATGGGGATTCTCGATGGGAGCAGGGACGGCGCTGCAAGCCGCGCTCAAGTCGGAGCCCGTCGACGCGATGATCCTGGACAGCACGTTTCTGCCGGACGGCGAAACGCTGTATTATAATCTGCGCCAACAGATCAACGTGCCGAAAGATCCGTCCGTCTCGCTCATCCGCCTGTTTTTCCCGCTCATGAGCGGTTTCTCGCTGGCCGATATCCCTTCCGCGAAGGTGCAGAATACCGCGTATGATTTTCCGATCTTCCTGATCCACGGCACCGCGGACGACAAAGCGCCGACTTATCTCGCCGAGAATATCGCCCGCTCCCAGACGAACGAGCTATCGCGGTTATGGATCGTTCAAGATGCGATCCACGAAATGATCTTCCGCACGCATACCGATGAATATGTCGCGCGCACGACCGCGTTCCTGGACGAAGTGGGCGCCGCATCCGCGGCAAAAGCCGTCCATTCGGCCATATAGCGAGCATAAGCCCCCCCTCCCGTGCATACGTTGGGTAAGAAGACGACCTTACGCGACGTACGAGGAGGGGTTATATTTATGTTGCCGACGAACGGCGATCGATTGCCGCTGCGAATGTTGGACGACATTGCGGCCAGCAAAGCCCGGGAGCAGGAGCATGCGGCTGCCATCAGACAGCTCATCCCCGAACTGGAGCCGCCATATGCGCAGTTGCTCCGGGAGTGGGAGCAAGCGTTCGCCTGGACGCGAGAGCTCGTGAATCAGACGAAACAAGAGCTGCGAAACGCGGGCAACAACCGCGCGGACGAAGCGTACGGTTCCTGGAACGTTCGATTGCCGCAGTTCGTGCAGAGCGCCTTGCACCAGTCTCAGGCGTTCGCCCAGCATCTACGGCTGCTGCAAGCCCACAGCGTTGCCATTCGTTCCTTGCCCGAGCATGCTTTGCCCCGCATCGACGAAGCATCCGCCGACACGCCGGAAGGCTATGAAGGACCGGAGCCCGCGGATAGTCCGATCCGCCCCGCATCGCCCGAACCGATGGTCCAGGCGAACGCAGGCGCGTTGTCTCCCTACGCCGTTCCGATCGGCGGCCATGCGCTCCCTCCTCTTCCTTATTCGTATAAGGCGCTCGAGCCATGGATCGACGAAAGAACGATGAAAATCCATCACGACAAGCACCATCAAAGTTACGTGGACGGCTTGAACAAAGCGGAGGTCAAGTTGGCGGAAGCCCGCAAATCCGGAGATTTCGATCTCGTGAAGCATTGGGAGAGAGAGCTTGCGTTCAATGGGGCCGGTCACTACTTGCACACGATTTTCTGGGATGCGATGTCGCCCAAAGGCGGTGGAAAACCGTCCGGTCTGCTTCTACAGGATATCGAGCGCAGCTTCGGAAGCTTCGACGCGTTCAAAAAGCAGTTCGCGGAGGCGGCGAATAAAGTCGAGGGCGGGGGATGGGCGATTCTCGTCTGGAGCCCGAGAAGCCATCGTCTCGAGATCTTAACGGCGGAGAAGCATCAGAACTTGTCCCAGTGGGATGCCGTCCCGCTGTTGCCGCTAGATGTCTGGGAGCATGCCTACTACCTGAAACATCAGAACGAACGGGCCGCTTATATTAAGGATTGGTGGAACATCGTCAATTGGCCGTACGTGGCGCTGAGGCATCAAGAAGCGATGAAGCTGCAATGGATTCCGTTCTGATCCGCAATGAAACAAGGGGCCTTCCCTGCGGTCATATTCGACCGCGCGGAAAGCCCCTTGACGATTATAGGCTCCAGTCCAGCTTCACTTCGCTGCCGGTACGGGAAGATTCGTAGATCGCGTCGATGATCAGGTTGCTGCGCAACCCGGTTTCAGCGGACGTCCAAGGCGTCTTGCCTTCGCGGACGCATTCGAGGAAGTGGCGGCTGAGGCGAACGCGCGCGCCTTCGTCTTCCGCCGGCGGTTGCAGCTCGATGTCGACCGTCTCGTCGAAGCGCTCGGTCAGGAATTTGCCGGCGCTGCCGCGCAGCATGGCGCCGCCGTCAGAACCCATCAGATGCAGGAACGGCGAGCTGTCGGTGTCCATATGAACCGCCCAGCTGACTTCAAGCGTCAACGAAGTTCCGTTGTCCATCTTGATGATGGCCGTCGCCAAGTCCTCGACGTCGTAGATGCCGTTCCAGTCCGGCTTGCCCCAGTTGCCGATCCCTTTCTTGCGCGGGCCGAATTCCGCGTATGTGGAGCCGTATACGGATACGGGCTTAGGTTCTCCCATCAGGAAGAAAGCAAGGTCGAGCATATGAACGCCGATATCGATGAGCGGCCCGCCGCCGGATTGCGAATGCTGCGTGAACCACGTTCCCCAGCCCGGAATGCCTTTGCGGCGGTACCATCCGGTTTTGGCCGTGTAGATGTTGCCGAGCTCGCCGCGTTCGACTTGGCTTTTGACTTGCAGCGCGAGCGGCTCCCAGCGCATTTGGTGCGCGACCATGACGGTTTTGCCCGTGCGCTTCTGGGCGCGTACGATTTCTTTGGCCGCTTCGGAATCGAGGCCCATCGGCTTCTCGACCAGAACGTGTTTGCCATGCTCCAGCGCCAGAATCGTAAGCGGCGCGTGCGCGGAGTTAGGAACGGCGACGATAACCGCGTCCACGTCCTCGCGGCGAATAAGCTCTTCCGGAGAAGGAGATACGACGGCGATGCCGTATTGCTGGGCTCTCTGCTCCGCGAGCGGCAAGTACGTATCCGTAATCGCCACGAACTCGCAATCGTCCTTCAGTTCGCCGAATTCCTGCAGATGCACGTTGCCGATGTTGCCCGCGCCGATCAAGCCGAGGCGGAGTTTGCCTGCTTTAGACATAGGATTCGTTTCCTCCAATGATTATCGTTAGTACAAGCTCTATCCCTATCATAAAGCACAATGCTTCCGCGGTTTGAGAGCCTATTTAGCTTACTTCTTATGGTCATTTGTCTATACGAAAAATGCCGAGGCTCTGCGCCCCGGCAATCTTGCGTTTGCTTTACTGTTTAATAAGTCCGAGAAACTCGGCGCGCAACGCCGCGCTCTGGCGGAACTGCCCTCTGACCGCCGACGTTACCGTCTTGCTTCCCGGCTTCTTCACCCCTCTGGAGCACATGCATAGGTGTTCGCCTTCCACGACAACCATGACGCCGTGCGGATGAAGCACTTCATCCATAATGTCCGCGATTTGCGACGTGATCCGCTCTTGAACCTGCAGACGTCGCGTGATCGCTTCGACCAGACGCGCAAGCTTGCTAAGACCGGCAATCTTGCCGCTCGGAATGTAGCCGATATGCGCTTTCCCGAAGAAAGGCGCCATGTGATGCTCGCACTGGCTGTAGTACACGATATCCTTCACGATAACAAGCTCTTCGTGCCGCTCGTCGAACGTTACGCCCAGGACGTCCCTGGCATCTACCTCGTAGCCCGCGAAGATCTCTTCATACATACGGGTAACGCGAGCGGGCGTCTCCAGCAAGCCTTCGCGCTCCACGTTCTCGCCCACGAGCTTCAGAATTTCGCGAATGTGAAATTCGATTTGCTCGCGGTTACGGCCGACTTGCGTATTGACGTAATCTTTAACTCCCGACACGGCGATTCCCCCTCGCTACGATGCGATCTTATCTGCGGAACTTCGGATTATTCTTGTTGGAGCCGCCCGGTTGCTTCGGCGCGCCGCCGGTGCCTTGGCCCTTCATCATTTGCTGAGCTTGCTTGATCTGCTGGCTGTTCATGTTATAGCCCATTTGCTTGGCCATCTTCTGAAGCAACTCGGGATTGCTTTGCATCTTCGTCATTTGAGCTCGCAAATAAAATACGCCGACGATAAAGCCGACGATTAAGCCGACGACCAATGTCAGAATCGGAATGATCCAAGACCACATCTTAATACCCCTCCAACATGCTTATTGAACCTGTCGTACTATGATAGCATCCCGGACGGGAAGTCGCAAACGGCAAGTCCGACGGTTACTTCAATACTTCGTCGATGAATATCGTCGTCTGAAGCGCGAGATCGATTTCCTTCGCCACGGCGTCGTTGTCCTCTTTGTTGATGACTCGCACGACAGGCCGGCTAGGCAAGCCGCGATGCTGTTTGACGACTACGCCCGTCTGCTTGTTCGACAGCCTTACGGATACGCCGTTCGGATACACGGATACGATCTTCATAAACTGCACGAGCACTTCATGATCGAGCTCCGTGCCGGACATCGCGTTCAGAACCTCGCATGCGACGTGAGGCTGAACAGGAGGTTCGCCGTTCGATCCGAAGATCAAATTATCGTATTTGTTCACCACGGCCGTTATTTTCGCGTATAGATGAATTTCATCCCCCGACAGCTTCCTCGGCTGTCCCTCTCCGTTCACGAACTCATGGTGTTGGAAAGCGACGTGCGCGGTCAACAAGCTGTATTCCCGCTTCATCTTCAGCAATTCGAAGCCTCGCCACGCATGATGCGTGCGGCCTTCCTGCACTTCCGGGGCGCCGACTTTCCCGATATCGTGCAACAGCGCTCCGATCGCAAGCTCCTTCAATTGAATCATATTAAGGCCCATGTTGAGACCGATTAGCGACGCCATCATGCACACGTTCATCGCGTGCAGGAACCTGGCGTTGTCCGCCGTGCGAATGTCCCCGAGCTGAACGAGCACGGTTTGATTGCGCAGAACCTCGTCCAGCATCGAGTCGACCGTCTGGCTAATCGCCTTCGTGCTGAATTCTTTGCCGGAGCGCAGCGCTTCGAACGTCTCCGACATCTGGGCGACGACCACCCGTTTCGTCTCCTCCGACAGCACTTCTTCTTGCGTAATATCGCGAAATTGCGGGTCGTCCAAATAGACGACCGTCACGCCCAGCCGCTTCAGCGTGCTGATCATGTATACCGTCAATTGCACCCCAGCGGACAGCAATACGGTTCCGTTGGATGAGAAAATCGTTCTCCCGAGAATTTGTCCCGGTTCTACCGACTCGATATCGACGAACTTCAAAGTCGATCACTCCCGCTCCTTGGCATAATGAAGAATCTCTAGCTGTTATATCGACAAAACTATCCTAAAACCGCTAACGCTCGTTCGATAGCGGCGATGACTTCCGGTTCTTTCTCCGTCTGCTTGGCGCCTTCAAGGCTTTGCTTCGCCTCTTCGCCGCCGATCCGGCCAAGCGCCCACGCAGCGGTAGCGCGAAGCTCGTAACGCGGATCGTCCCTCAGCACGGAAGCTATGTCGGGAACGGATTCCTTGTCCTTGAAATTGCCGAGTCCGATAAGCGCGTTGCGCTGGATCGGCTTCCTTCCGCGCCAAGCGGCCGCGCTGACGCCGAACTTCATCTTGAACTCCCGGTTCCCCATCTTCAGAATCGGCCTGAGAAGCGGCTTGGCAATCTCGGGATCCGGCAGCAGTTCCTCATGAATCCGCACGTCGATGCCGCGATTGACCGGACAGACGATCTGACACGTATCGCAGCCGTACAGCCGATTGCCGATCTTCGCCATCAGCTCGTCCTCGACGATTCCTTTGGTCTGTGTAACGTAAGAGATGCAGCGCTGGGCGTTCAATTGCCCCGGGCCTACCAATGCGCCCGTCGGACAGGCATCGATGCAGATCGTACAGTCTCCGCATCCGTCCTTGATAGGTTTATCGGACGGCAGCGGCAAATCCGTGATCATCTCCCCGAGGTAGAGCCATGACCCGAGCTCCGGCGCGATGACCGAGCAATTCTTGCCGCTCCAGCCAATGCCGGCGCGTTCGGCGACCGCCCGGTCAGACAGCGCGCCGGTGTCGACCATAGACGTTAGGCGTACGTCCGGCACGCGCTCCGTAATCCAAGCCGCCAGCTTGTCCATTCGGCGTCTAAGCGCCGAATGGTAGTCTTCTCCCCACGCCGAACGCGACAATATGCCTCTTCGCAGCCCGGGTTCAGATACGGGAGCGTTCTTCAGCTTGGACGGATACGCCACCGCGATCGAGATGATGCTCATGGCGCCGGGCATCGTCAGCACCGGTTCCGTCCGCTTATCCAAATCTGGCTCTTCGAAACCCGATTCGTAGCCGAGCTCGCGATGGCGAATCAACCGTTCTTTGAGCTCAGGGAACGAATCCGCCGTCGTTACGCCAAGCTTGTCGATCCCCATGCCCGCGGCGGCCGCCAACAGCTCTTCCTTGATCGCCTGCCAATAGACGAGGTCGGAAGCCCGTTTCACAGTCCCGACCACCGGCTGATCGGCCATAGAATCATGTCTCCGCGGCCTTCGATCAATTTGCCCGGCACTTCATTGAACGTACGACTGTCTTTGCTGCCGTTCCGATGACGGTTGTCCCCCATGACGAAATAATGATCCGGAGATACCGTGATCTGCGCATAATCTCCATCCTCTATCTTAACATCGGTATACGGCTCGACTTGCATCACTCCGTTCACGTATAGCTGGCCGCCTCGGATCTCCAGCGTATCCCCGGGAATGCCGATAACGCGCTTGACGAGGTGCTCCTTGCGGTTCGGACCTTCGCTCGGGTCTTTAAGAACGACGACATCGCCTCTCTTAGGCTCGCCGAATTCATAAACGATCTTGTTAATGAACAGCCAATCGCCCTCGTTAAGCGTCGGCTCCATCGATTGAAGCTTAACGGTAGAAAGCTGAAAGACGTACGCCTTGAGCACAAGCACGATGACTAACGCAATGAGTAACGCCTTGGACCAGTCCCAAACTTCTTTTTTCCAGCCTGCCAGCCAAGGTTGTTTCGCGGCCCGCGATCTTCCCTTCGGGCCTAAAGACTGCGGCTCTTGACTCATCTCGCTCATGAACTCTCTCCTTCCGCGTTCATCCATTGCTTCCATTGATCGTAATACCGGTACGCGGTCTCGTCGCCGAAAGGCGCCGACGTCTTGCGGATCGCTTCCTGAAGCTTGCGCAAACCGGTCCCGATCTGCTCAAGTACGGTATCGCCGTAGCGGTATTCATCCCGGTGCCGATTGAATTCGTCCCGATCCAGCTCGTGGACGGAGCCGTCCGGAAGCAACACGAGATCGAGATCGTAATCGATATAAGTGAGCACGTCCCCGTACCGATAAGGCGGGGAAGCAAGATTGCAATAATAGCGAACGCCCTTGTCCTCCAACAAGGCGACGACGTTAAACCATTCGTTCGGGAGAAAATAAGATACGGCGGGTATACGGCTTACCCATTCTTTGCCGTCTCTCTCGATAATCGTCGTCTGGTCGTTGAGATAGACCCAGACGGAACTAGGATCGGCATGATCGGGGTGCAGCCTATCGGTCGGAACGAGCCAATTCGCCTTCCACATGCGATGAAGAGAACCGTCGTGCTTAAAGCTTTTGATCACATACCGCTTGTACGGACTTTGTACCAAGCTCATGCTCGTTAGCGACCTCCTTGTCCCTACCGCGATATAGTATAAGAAAAGCATATCTCCCGGCCAAAATCAACGGCGCGAAAGATATGCTGTCAAGGTACCCGCTGAATCCATTTTTCTTTATCCTGCAACGATCGAGAGAGGCTGTTTCAACCGGGCGAAATCCGATACGCTGACGCCGAGCGTCTCGTAGAACGGGCGCAGATATTCGTTGTGCCTGTCGAGCGCGATCAGCATCTTCTGCACTTTGCGCTGGCGGAACCGGTTGCCCATGCTCTCCATCAAAGCTCGTCCGATCCCTTGGCCCCGATATTGCTCGTATACGGCAATCCGATACACGTAACCTTTCTGCTTGTCGATCGTTCCGATCAGAACGCCGGCGACTTGGCCTGCCGACTCCGCGACGAGTACGAGATCGCTGTCCCAGGACAATTGTCTGGCGAACGCGCTCAACGTCTCCTCGCAGCATTCTTCAGACAGTACTTCTTCTAGAAGATTCGCAACGGACCGATAGTCCGACAATTGGAAAGAACGAATTTGCATGGTGTGTCGTCTCCCTCAAGCCCAAAAGTTTACGTCCGAAAATACGCATTTTTAATTTTACGACAAAATCGCGACAATTCCTCTACTTTTTTTAAAATTACATTAAATTTTTTTGTAAGTTCTTACGAAATTTCGATGTAAACGCTTTATGCATCCATAATATGGCACGGGTGTTAAATCGTCGGAGTCTCATGTCGAGCAATCTGAATAGGAGAGGAAAAAATGGATATTCTAATTCCGTTACGGCGCTTTGGACTTTACAAACATACACGTTGCTTTACTCCCCAAAATAAGGGATAATAAAGTTCGTCAGCTACATTAGAACAATTATTATTAGGAGGTACTTACTCATGGCTCACGAATTGCCAGCACTTCCGTACGCGCATAATGCGCTCGAACCGCACATCGACACCGCGACGATGGAGATCCACCACGGCCGTCACCACAACGCATACGTGACGAACCTGAACAACGCGCTTAATTCCGCTCCGGAATTGGCAAGCAAAAGCGTTGAAGCTCTTATCGCCGATCTGAATAGCGTTCCGGAAAGCATCCGCACCGCGGTTCGCAACAACGGCGGCGGCCACGCGAACCACTCCTTGTTCTGGAAGACGATCGGCCCAAGCGGCGGCGGCCAACCTTCCGGCGCTCTGGCTGCGGCTATCGATGCCGAGCTTGGCGGCTTCGACAAATTCAAGGAAACGTTCGCCGCTGCTGGCGCGACTCGTTTCGGCTCCGGCTGGGCATGGCTTGCTCTTAGCAAAGACGGCAAGCTTAAAGTATACAGCCTCCCTAACCAAGACAGCCCGATCATGGAAGGCGACACTCCGCTGCTCGGACTCGACGTATGGGAGCATGCTTATTACCTGAAATACCAGAACAAACGTCCGGACTACATCGCAGCTTTCTGGAACGTCGTCGACTGGAACGCCGTCGGCGCGATCTACGACGCAGCGAAGTAATTCGAACATTGACCGACCGAGACGATGCCGGGATTGCCTGGCATCGTCTTTTTTATACCCATTATTTTTCTCGGCGAATACGTCGATAATTGTCGATTATTGTCTTGATCGGCGCTATGCCCGATAGTATGCTCTTCATAATAACTAGAGTATATTTGTGGGTTACGGAGGCGCGACGCGTGAATATCTTAATCTACTTCGCACAGTACAGCGCAATCATGGTCACGTTCGTGTTCCTGCTTCGATGGGTTTATCCTCAGTTGACCGTTCGGTCCGGCAGTTGCCAATCGATCGTCTACGGCTTCACGTTCGCCATTATTGGACTCATCGTCATGCAGATGCCGGTCACGACGGAACACGGTTTGCATGCGGATGCTAGATTAATCAGCGTTCTGCTGTCGGGCATCGTCGGTGGACCGATTTCCGTGTCCATCACGACGGCTGTCGTCGTCGGCTATCGGATCTACCTTGGCGGTACGGTGCTCTTCCCCGTATGCGCCATATTGACGACCTCGTTCATCAGCCTCGTCGCCTATCGGTGGAAGTTGCGTCAGCCGACGGTCCTCTTGAAATTCGGCTGGTTGCTGGGCATGTTGACCGGCATCCAGACGCTCGCATGGACGTTCCTTGCGCCCGACGCGACGATGAACTATTTTCTGAGAGAGCTCGGGGTAACATTCATCGTATTCCACGCCTTGGCCGTGCCTCTCTTCTACTCCGCCATCTATTACGAGATGAAAAGACTTGCAACGGTGCGGAAGCTGACGGAAAGCGAAGAAAGATACAGAACTCTCGTTCAGAATGCGCCGGATCTCATCTGCTGCTTCGGCGTGGACGGCATCATTACGCAAGGCAATCAACGTCTAGCCAAAGCGGCGATGATCGATGAACCGAAATTAATCGGCATGCATGTTAACGACGTTCTTGTCGTTGCGTCTACTAAACAAAAGTTCCAATCGGCTTTCGATGAAGCCGTTCGAACGAAACGGACGGGCGGGTTCGAAGATACCCATATTTTCGAGGGACATCGGCGAACGTTTAGAGTGATGCTGTCTCCTGTTCTAGGCGAAAACCAAGAAGTCGAGCAGATTATCGGAACCGCTGTCGACATCACGGAGATTCGGGTGAACGAGGAATCGCTGCAGCAGTACCGGGAGCATCTGGAGGAATTGGTCGCGAAGCGTACGGCGGAGCTCAACAGCAAGAACATGCAGCTAGCCGAAGCGAAGGAAGCCGCCGAGGCGGCGAATCAGGCGAAGAGCGCGTTCCTCGCCAACATGAGCCATGAGATCCGTACTCCGCTCAACGGCATCATCGGACTAAGCTACCTGCTGCGGCAGTCGGAGCTCACCGAGGAGCAGCGGAAGAACGTCGATCGGACGATCGTCTCCGCTAACAACTTGATCGCCCTCGTTAACGACGTGCTCGACTTCTCCAAGATCGAAGCGAACAAAGTCCAAATCGAGCATGTGACCTTCGATTTGTACGATGTGCTCAGCCAGATGTCCAACATGATCAACGTCAAAGCCTACGACAAAGGTCTCAAGCTTCATTACGACATTCACCACGAAGTGCCGCAGATGCTCGTCGGCGACCCGCTCAGGCTTAATCAAGTATTGCTCAATCTGTCCAATAACGCCGTTAAATTCACCGATCAAGGCCATATCTCGTTCGAGATTCGCGTGGCCAGCCGGGATCCTCACGGCATCACGCTCGCTTTTGCCGTTCGCGACACGGGCATCGGCATGACGGAGGCGCAACGGCAGTCGCTATTCCAAGAGTTCACGCAAGCCGATATGTCGACGACGCGCAAATACGGCGGAACCGGCTTAGGGCTCGTAATCAGTAAAAATCTCATTGAGCTCATGGGCGGTTCCATCGGGGTGGAAAGCAACGTCGGACAAGGCAGTTGCTTCTCTTTCACCGTTCGTTTCGGCTATGCCGCAGGCGGGGTGCAGGGAGGCATGTCGAACGCCAAGCTACCGAAGCTATCGGCGCTGCTCGTCGGCGGCAATGCCGGCATGCTGCTCGTCCTTAAAGGCCAGCTCGAGCAGTTCCACTGCACCGTGTATACTGCCGAGACCGAGCATGAAGCGCTCGGCCTGCTTCGCGATACCGGTCCTATCGATCTTGCGATCGTCGATTGGAAACTGCCGGGCACCGATGTCGTACGACTGGCGGAGACAATAAAAGCCGACAAACGGGTCGGCTTCGTCATGCTGGCTACGGCTACGCATGAATCCGGGTATACGGCCGGCATTCAATCGTCTTCGATCGAGAAGCTGCTGTATTATCCGATCGGCCATTCCCAGCTTTACGACGAGCTTATGGGCCTGTTCAAACAACAGTATTATCCTCAGTTGCATACGGCCGGACAGTCCGGGAGACAATCCGAGCCTCCGGGCGAATTGGACGGAGCTCGTGTCCTGCTCGTGGAAGACAACGAGATCAACCAGCTCGTGGCGAGTGAAATATTGAAGGAAATGGGCGTGTCCGTCGACGTCGCCGAGAACGGGATCGAAGCGGTGAAGCTTGCCGGCGCTAACCGATACGACATCATCCTCATGGATTTGCACATGCCGGTCATGGACGGTTTCACGGCAACGCGCAGCATTAAGCAATTGCCGCAAACGCAAAGCACGCCTATCGTCGCTATGACAGCCGACGCGATGATAGGCGTGAAAGAACAAGTAATGGAAGCAGGGATGGTCGATTACGTCACGAAGCCTTTCGAGCCTCGCGAGTTATTCGACTTGTTGAAGCGGCTAATGGGGCGATAATTGGATTCAGTGAACTGGATCGTCCGCTTCGATTCATCGGATCAGGGACGATTGAGGCGATGAGGTATAGCGGCATGGGGTGACGCTATTTCGCCTGCTTGCGGCGCGGCGCCGGTTTAGCGGCATGGGGTGACGCTTTTTCGCGTGCTTGCGGCGCGGCGCCGGTTTAGCGGCATATGGTGCCGCTATTTCGCCCGCTCGCGACGCTGGCGTGGGTTAGCGGCATGTGGTGCCGCTATTTCGCCCGCTCGCGACGCTGGCGCGGGTTAGCGGCATGTGGTGCCGCTATTTCGCCCGCTCGCGACGCTGGCGCGGGTTAGCGGCATGTGGTACCGCTATTTCGCCTGCTTGCGGCGCGGCGCCGGTTTAGCGGCATGGGGTGCCGCTACTTCGCGTGCTTGCGGCGCGGCGCCGGTTTAGCGGCATGGGGTGCCGCTACTTCGCGTGCTTGCGGCGCGGCGCCGGTTTAGCGGCATGGGGTGCCGCTACTTCGCGTGCTTGCGGCGCAGCGCCGGTTTAGCGGCATATGGTGCCGCTACTTCGCGTACTTGCGGCGCGGCGCCGGTTTAGCGGCATGTTATGACGCTTTTTCGCCTGCTTGCGGCGCGGCGCCGGTTTAGCTGAGCGCGGGAACGCAAAAAGCCCCGCCGCAGCCGGTTTCGTGCCGGTGCGGCGGGGCTTCCATCAAGAGCTTCTCGCGATAAAATATTCGGTTAACCATCTGCGGAACACGTTCGGCCATACGTAGCTTTCGAATTCCTCCGGCCCGACCCACCGATAATGGTCCGGCAGCGGCTGCGCGTCGACAAGCTCCGTTTCAATGACCCGAATATGCCAGACGAGGTGAGTGAACACATGCTGCGCCTCCCCGCGAAGCACTCCCGCGCGAACTCGGATGCCTTCCTCGGTTGCCAACGTTCCGGCTAGCCAACTCCCGCCCGCTTCAACGCTACTCCAGACGTCCGCGCTTGGCGCTTCCGCATGAGGCAGCTCCCACATGCCCGCCAGCAAACCGGACGCCGGACGCTGGCGAACAAGCACCTGCCCGGCGCGCCTGCCCGTACCTTCGATTAGCGCCGCAAGCCGCAATACCGGCTTCGGCGGCTTCGCCTTGCTCTTCACCGGAAGCTCGCGTTCGCGTCCGGCTTGACGCGCCATGCAATGGAGCGCGACCGGGCAGTCGCCGCATGCCGGGCTTTTGGGCGTGCAGACGAGCGCGCCTAGCTCCATAAGCGCTTGGTTGAAGTCGCTCGCTTCCCCTTCGGGGATGAGCGATGCGGCCAAGCTCTCCATCCCAGCTCTCGTCGCCGGTTTAGCGATGTCGTCCTCCAGCAGGAAGTATCGCGACAGCACCCGCATCACGTTGCCGTCCACCGCCGGCTCGGGTTTGTTGTACGCGATGCTCAAGATCGCGCCCGCCGTGTAAGGACCGACGCCCTTGAGCGCGGACACCGCTTTCTTGTCCGAAGGAACCTGCGCGTCGTAACTCGCGACGACCTCTCTGACCGCCGCCTGAAGATTCCGCGCCCTGGAGTAATAGCCTAGCCCTTCCCAGTGCTTGAGCACGTCGTCCTCCGGCGCCGCCGCCAAATCCCTCAGCGTCGGAAACCGTCCGACGAACCGGTTGAAATACGGAATGACGGTGTCGACGCGCGTCTGCTGAAGCATAATCTCCGACACCCATATATGGTAAGGGTCTTTCGTCCGACGCCATGGCAAATCGCGCCGTTCCCTTTTATACCAGCGCAACAGCTCCGTACTGAAATATTGTCGTTCCACGCTCAAGTTCCCCGTTCCCCTTTTTTCCGCCTCGGTTGCCGCGCTATACGTTCCTCGCTTGCTTGCGGAAGCGGCTAGGCGAAAGCCCCGTATAGGACTTGAACATTCTCGAGAAGTAATAGATTTGCATGCCGACTTTGCTTGCGACCTCGGACACGTTGCATTCCGGCTGAAGCAGCAACGTCTTCGCCATATCCATTCTCCGGTTGTTCACGTACTGGATCGGCGAGCTTCCCATAATGCCTTTGAAGAACATAATGAAATAGTTCGGATGCAAGTACACTTGCTTCGCGAGCTCTTCCACGGTGATATTGTCCGCCAGGTGATTGTCGATATATTTAATGATCGCTTCAAGCTTCTGCAGGTCGTGGGAAGGCGCCTCTTCCGTGACGTTGATCGAGAGATGCTCCAGATAAACGCTGATCAGCTCCAGCATGTACGCCTTCAGCCGCAGCCTCGTCGTCAATCTCTTCAGAGAAAGCTCCCCGTATATACGCTTGTAGATGGAAGACACGTAATCGTAGTCCGCGACTTGCGTCGTCGGCGTCAGGTTCAAGCTTCTATACAAGTCTCGATCCTCATAGCTCGCGCGAAAATGGCACAATCGTACGGTCAGTTTCGACCCTTGCTCAGGCACGAGCCGGTGGGATGTACCCGAGAGCAGGACGCACAGCGTCCCTCTCGATATGGGTTGAGACCGGCCTTGTATGAACAATTGTCCTTCGCCTTCCTTGATGTGAAGGAAGCGATGGCAGTCGTACACGGCTTCTTTGGCGTTCGCGGAGCTATCGTCGATTTCGATCTCCGCGGCCGCCGCGACCTCGATTTGCATCTGTTCGAAATGTTTCATCATTATGGATACGTATGTAGTTGTCGTCATATGATGCTCCCCGCCTAGAGATGGCATGATGTCACGATGTCATTAAGCCGCTATTACCTATTATACGTGAACGTGTCCTCTTGCGTAAATTTCCAAATAAAACAGCCCGCGAATCGGCGGGCCTTCATTCGTCTTTCTCTATAATTGCGGTGGCTGCCGCTATCGTACGCTCATGCGTAATGGCGACATGCACCCGCAGAGTGCGCCCGGCTAATCCAAGCCTTGCGAGCGCCGAATCCGACAGCTTGCATACCGGTTTCCCGAGTTCATCCGGCAACGATTCGATATCGTGGAAGCCGACCGCCGAACCGATTCCGCAGCCGAGCGCTTTGACGACCGCTTCCTTGAGGGCGAATCTGCCGGCTACGAACTGCGCACGTCTCTTCGCGGGCATCCCCTGCAACAGTTCGTTTTCCCTAGCCGTCAGCACCCTGGCAACGAACCGTTCTCCGGCAGAACCGTCCAGCACGCCCGCGATCCGCTCCATCTCGACGACGTCGAGCCCGATTCCGACGATGGACGCGTTCATCTTATATGCCCGGAATCGGCATCCGCTTATGCTCCGTGCGCGCATACCGCTGCTCTAGATTTTCCCGCGCTTTCGGATCGATGGATTTGCCTTCCAGATAGTCGCTGTTGTCCTCGTAGCTGACCCCGAGCTCCGCTTCGTCCGTCTGTCCTTCCCATAAGCCGGCCGTCGGCGCCTTATCGATGACTTCGGCCGGTACCCCGAGCGCACGAGCCAACTGGCGAATTTGGCGCTTATTCAACGTGCTGAGCGGCGTAAGATCGACCGCGCCGTCTCCCCATTTCGTGAAAAACCCGGTCAAAGCTTCGGACGCATGGTCCGTGCCGACGACGAGCAAATTCATATCGAAGGCAAGCGCGTATTGAACGACCATGCGCGTGCGCGCCTTCACGTTGCCTTTGCCGCCGCGACTTATATGCCTATGGATGCCAAGCGATTTGAACGCGTACTCCGTCTCGAGGGCAATCTCGTCCACCGCCTGCTCGATATTCGTCTCCGCCTTGTGCGTCAAACCGAACGCCTCGGCTACCGCGTAGCTATGCTGAATGTCTTCCTGCTCGCCGTAAGGCTGGAATACGCCGAGCGTGATATACTCCTTGCCGGTTTCCGCCGACAGCTCGTCCGTAGCCCGTTTGCACAACCCTGTCGCCACCGCGCTGTCGACGCCGCCGCTGATCGCGATGAGCAGTCCCGTCGCTCCCGCCTGCTTCACGTAGCTTTTCAGGAAATCAACGCGTCTTCCGATCTCCTCGTTCACGTCGATCGTCGGTTTAACGCCAAGCTTGGATATAATTTGCTCTTGCTTACTCGTATTCATTAGATCTCCCCCTGCGTCCTTACAAAATAATAAAATATCCCGAGAACGCGGCGGTCTAGCCGCATCCTTGGGATACTAGGTCGATTAACGGCAATAACGATCGAACGCATCCGTCAAGTCCGCGGCGATGTCGCTCGCGCTGCGGTTCTCGATCTGATGTCTCTCGATAAAGTGAACGAGCTCGCCGTCTTTAAGCAGCGCAATAGAAGGAGAAGACGGCGGATAAGGCAAGAAATATTCGCGCGCTTTCGCGGTCGCTTCCTTGTCTTGTCCGGCGAATACGGTAAACGTGTGATTCGGCAACGCGTCGTGCTTAAGCGCTTCGGCTACGCCAGGACGGCATTGCCCCGCGGCGCAACCGCACACGGAGTTAATGACGACAAGGGACGTGCCCTCCGCGTTCGGCAGCTCGGCTTCTACTTCCTCCGGCGTTCTCAATTCTTTAATCCCGAGCTTCGTAAGATCGTCGCGCATCGGTTGAATCATATCCATCATATAGCGTTCGAAAGACATCGACACTACAATCGCCTCGCTTTCACGAATAAGGTTGTTGCAACCAATTATACCGCGCTGGCGCTAGCCGCGTCAAAAGGCGCTTGGCAAGATAAGGCCGAGCCTCCGGGTTTCCCCGCGGCTCGGCCTCGTTACCACCAGCGCCTTACGGCTCATCCAATACTTCGGGTACCGGGAAGTATTCGTCGTCGTCGATGTCCGCCACCGGAGAGGTCGTGTGCGTCGGATGCATGAACAAAGCCGACGCCGGCGCGATTCCCTTCTCGAATAGGTCGCGATTCTCGCTCGTACGGAACCCGATATCCTTGTAAGGATGTACCCATTGCTCTCCTGCCATAATCGAAGGATCCGTCTCGCTGCTCCATTGCTCAAGCGGCGATTGCGGAGATTCGTAATCATGATCCCCGATCACGACTCCGTGCTCGTTGACGAACGGCTCCCGCGGCCCCCGGCCCGCGCGGTATTCCGCACGAAATTCGATTTCGAACGGATCGAGCTCGGACTCGTCCCGGCTTTGAACCGGCTTCACGTTCGCGTAGGATGGATGAGTATCGTTGTTCATGGCATCCAACGGCGTTATACCGTCATGTGGACGGGCGATTCGGTCCGTCCAGTTTTTTGTCGTACCCGGGAGAAGTCGGTGATCGATCTTTGCTCGCTTGGCCTGCGGATTTAGGAGCGGACTGGCCGCGGTTGTTGGATTCCGACATGGAAGCATCCTCCTTGGTTGGATGTATCCCCCGTAGTTTATCCTTCTAACGAATGTTTATCCGCTATTACACTCGATATTTTACCAGCATTTGCGGCCCGGCTTGCAGAACGATACGATGATCGTCGTACCTTGCCCAAGCGCCGACTCCACATGAATTTTGCCGTTATGCCTTTCGACGATGCTTAGACAAAGCGAGAGCCCCAGCCCCGTACCGCTCGCTTTCGTCGTATAGAAAGGCTCGAACAGCCTCTCCTGCTTCTCTTTGGAAATCCCAATGCCCGAGTCGATGACCCGCAATTGAACGACGTCCTGCAGGTTAATCGTCTCGATCCGCAGCACGCCTTTGTCGTTCATCGCTTCCATGCCGTTGCGTGCCAGGTTCAGAATCAATTGCTTGATTTCTTTGCCGTTCAGCTCCAGCGGCTCCATGTTGTCGCATAGCTTGGCTTCGAACAATTGACCTCGCATATTGGCGTCCGCCCAGATAAGCGGAATGACGTCGTTAAGCAAATCGTGCAGATTGCCCGGCTCCTTCTCGACGATCCGGTTCTGCGCAAGCGACAGGAAATCGTTGATAATCGCGTTCGCGCGGTCCAGCTCGTCCAGAATAATACGAAAATACGACTCTTGATCCGCATTCCCGCGTTTGCTAAGCAATTGGACGAAACCCCGGATAACCGCCATCGGGTTGCGAATCTCGTGGGTAATGCTCGCGGCCATCTGTCCGACGAGGCTCAGACGTTCCATTCTGCCGACCTCGTCCTTCAATCGCTCCAGTTCCGTGATGTCCTGACCGACATGCAGAATCCCTTCCAGCCGATCCGACGGCAATTCCGCGATTCTGCACGTCACGGTATAGTACGTCCTTCCGCGGAAACGAACGATATCCGTCACTTTTTCCTCGCCTTGCATGATCCTCGCGATCGGGGTCTCGTCGACCGGCTTATCCCGGGTCGCGTAGATGGCGGCGATGTCTTTGCCGATCAGTTCCTTCCGCGTTAACGGGTGCAAATGCTTCAGCGCCTCTTCGTTAATTCGGGTCAATACGCCGTTCGAATCGAACACCGCTACGGAGAGCGGCGTATGGTCGATCAACTGCTGCAGCCTGTGCATCTCGTTCAAATACTTCTGCGAGACGACGCGAAGCTGCGTTTGCATGCGGACTCTTTCGTAAGTAAGCTCCGCTAAATGCGCCGTACCGTAAGTCACGAACAGATAGGCACCGGCGTAAAATACGACCATCATAATATTGTAATGAAGATTCGTGCTTTCGCGGGTGGCTAGGATGGCTATATTCGAGACGATAAAGAACGCAAAAGGAATGAAACTCAGGGTCAAGACTTGCTTCATGCGCTCGGAATATTCGCGTTGACGGAACGAGGCGGTTCTGGCGAACAGGACAGGCAAGAACGCAAGCAGGAAGACGCCGAGCTTCGCATACTGCAATAGTTCGTCATATTGGGGGATGCGCAAAGCGATATATAAGACGGTCAACATCGCCGCGGCCGGTATTCCGCCGTAAAGAGACCCGATCAACAACATCACCGAGCGCAAATCGAAAGTTTGGCCGTGTTCGCCGATCTCCGTGTACTCGAACGTTAGCAGCATGGTGATCCCGCAAGCGACGCTCATGAACAAGGGAGCATAACGGGTACGTTCGGGCCGGTCGTACCAGATCATGAACAAGAATACGGGAAGGAGCGCAATCAAGATTTGAAGCAACGTGTCCTTCCACATCCACGAGCGACCTCCCCACGATGATCGATAACGTTAATGGCATATCTAGACAATTAATAGCGATTTCCGGAAAATAATAACCTTAGTAAAACATATTTGTCCGAGGGTTACAATAAACATCGGCAGGCATTATAGGGTATACTTGAACTAGCTTAAACATAATTGAGGTTATTGCGATGGCATACGACGTCATAATTATCGGCGCAGGATCTTCGGGGTTAATGGCCGGCGTATCGGCCAGCGAGGCCGGCGCGAAAGTATTGCTCCTCGACAAAGGAGACAAGCTTGGCCGCAAGCTGGGCATCTCCGGAGGCGGCCGCTGCAACGTGACGAATAGGAAGGAGCTCGACGAGCTCATTAAGCATATTCCCGGCAACGGCCGTTTCCTGTACAGCGCTCTCTCCACGTTCGGCAATCGCGATATTATCGCTTTTTTCGAGCAGATGGGCATAGAACTGAAGGAAGAAGACAACGGCAGAATGTTCCCGGTCTCCGATAAAGCGAAGACGGTCGTGGACGCGCTGGTGAACAAGGTGCGCGAACAAGGCGTGACCATTAAGGTGAACAGTCCCGTTGGGGAAGTATTGTACGAGGACGGCCGCGCGGCCGGGGTACGCCTGCAGACGGACGAAGTCGTTCGCGGAAGAGCCGTCATCGTTGCCGTCGGCGGCAAATCCGTCCCTCATACCGGATCCACGGGAGACGGTTACGCATGGGCGGAAAAAGCCGGACATACGATTACGGAGCTATTTCCTACCGAAGTGCCGTTAACCTCGAAGGAACCGTTCATTAAGAGCCGGATGCTGCAAGGGCTCTCCTTGAGAGACGTCGGCCTTTCGATCTGGAACGAGAAGGGCAAAAAAATCGTCACGCACGAGGGCGATATGATTTTCACCCACTTCGGGCTTTCGGGTCCGATCGCTCTCCGGTGCAGCCAGTTCGTCGTCAAACAGCTGAAGCGAACCGGCGGAGGCGGCACGGTGCTGGCTACGATCGATCTGCTGCCAAGACTTAGCGCCGAAGAAATCTACGACGAGACTTACGGGCTCTCTCGCAACGAATCCAGGAAAACGATCAAAAACGTGCTGAAAGGTTACTTCCCGGAACGGTTGCTGCCTCTTTTGTTCGAGCGCGCGGGGCTGAAGGAGGAAGTTACGTTCGACAACTTGCCGAAGCAAGCTTGGAGCGAACTGGCCCGCATCGCCAAGGCTTTCCCGGTCGAGGTGAACGGAACGCTGTCCATCGAAGAGGCTTTCGTGACCGGAGGAGGCATCAACCTGAAGGAAGTCGATCCCCGTACGATGGAATCGAAGCTGATGCCGGGCTTGCATTTCTGCGGGGAAATATTGGACGTGCACGGATACACGGGCGGATACAATATAACGGCGGCGTTCTCGACCGGTTATACGGCGGGCAAGAACGCCGCCGAACAAGCGACCGAGCTTCGGTCCTAGCGGGGCTCCTTCTCCTTCGTGTTTCATCCTCATTTGTAGTCAATTGTTACTCACCCTGCAACGGTCTCTCAGACCGCTACAGCGACACTTTACCGGAAACTCAATGCATCCAATTATTTATTCAATAAAGAACAGCCCTGCCTTCATTCGCGAAGGCAGGGCTGCTCCTTGTCCGGTCTATTATCTCGCATCGAAATGATCGTATGTCCCGCCGTCCGTAATGAACGCTTCATCGTCGGAGCGTTCTCCGGAAGGGTTGCTAAGACCCCGATAATGATCCTCCCAGTCCTCGTTCACCGTATGCGCCGGAATCGGAATCGAGTCGATGCCGTAAGCGACGTCGGTAATGACGACCGCCTCTGCCGGAGCGTGCTCCATTAACTGCCCGGCGTAGCACTGCACGATTTCGAGCGCCGACGTCAAATCCTCGTTATGCACGTGAATATGCAGCCGCCCTCCCTCGTGCAACTGCGGCTCGTAACCGAGCTCTTCAAGGGTAACTCCCGCTAGACGGGCTTGCTCGGCATCGGGGAATTGGAAAAGCAATGCGGCGTGGCTCATCGGCTAATCTCTCCGTTCTTAATCAGTGAATACATTCCCGGATAGGATTGCCAACGGACGGGTCGGCTATGCGAACGGTTCGTTGTCCGCGATGATTTCGTTCGCTGGAAGGGGAGCTCTCGTCTTCCCTGCAACAACATCCCTTCCGGTTTCCGTAAGGAATACGGCTTCGGACGATTCGATACGGATCAAAGGCGGTTCGCAAGCGGCCAAGACGTCCATGATTCGCCAATATTGAAGATCGCCCATGCCAAGTAACGGACATCGCTCGGACACCCGCGCGAAAAGCTTGAATTTGGATAAGCCTTGTTCGCGGCGCTCGCCGAGCAACGACAGCGTCAGTCGCTCGACGAGTCCCAGCCCGTCTTGTCCGGGCTGTCGTTTCAGGTGCCAAGAAAGCGCCGATGCCGTCTCGGGATTACTAGCCCCGCTAGCCTCGATCCATCTCTCTACCGCCGCGAAGTCAAGCTTCGCATAAGCTTCCCACGCGGCGGCCAGCGCTTCGATATCGGTCGCCGTCAGTTGACGGCGATGGTGCTGCCAGCACTCGTACAGTCGCTCATCCGTATAAGGACCTGCCGGAAGAGCAACGAGTTCTAGCATTGCCCCGTTATGATCCGCTGCGGACACCGCCGCGTGGCATAGCTTCATTAATATGGCGTGGTCGAACAAATCGGGATCGACCCAAATCGCGATTCGCAGCCTGTTGCGTAAAGCCAATTCATAGACTCGGTTCTGCTTGTCCGCGAAGTCCATATATTCCTGCTTCGGAATGCCGTAACGCTCGCCGAGCCATTCCGCGCGAACCTCAAGCTCGGCCGTTAGCGGACCTGCCGTGTAAATCTCGCGCCATACGAGCACCCGCCCGCCGAGCGACGACGTCCGCAGTTGATCTCCTACGATGTCCCCGTTGACGATATGAAGTACGTTGCTTGCCGATGAATCGATCATGACTTCTTCACTCCCATCGCCTTCAGCGCCATGCGCTCGATGAAACCCCACGGAAGCCATTGCTTCGCCCGCAACGTCTTCTTCTCGCTGCTCGTCGGCTGATAGCGCAGTTTCGGTTTGTTATCGCTGATAGCGCGCCATATCGATGCCGCAACATGAGAAGGATCGCCTCCGGTTTCCGCGTTATGCTCGAAAATCGGCTTTAGCCGAACGTAATAGCCGCGATAGGCAGACTCGGCGGTCGGCTCCTGCAACGAATCTATGCTTTTCCTCCAGATCTCCGTCCGGTAGGGTCCCGCTTCGATCAAGCTGACGCCGATGCCGAAACCCGCTACCTCAAGACGAAGCGACTCCCCGAATCCTTCCACCGCATGCTTAGACGCGACGTAAGGAGCAAGCGCGGGAAACCCGATCCTGCCGCTGACGCTGCTGATCAGCACGATTCTGCCCGATCTCTGCGCGCGCATCATCGGCAAAACCGCCTGCGTCATGGCGACGAGTCCGAACACGTTCGTCTCGAATTGTTCGCGCCAGCGCTCCAGCGGCACTTCTTCGACGAAGCCCCCGGCCGCGAAACCCGCGTTGTTCACGAGCGCGTCCAGACGTCCTTGCCGCTGGCGTATCGTCTCGACCGCTTGCGCGATTTGCCCGCAGTCGGTGACGTCCAACTGAAGAGGCACGACTTGATCCGCGATGCCCCGCGCGGTCGCTTCCTTCACCAAACCTTCGCTTCTGCTCGAATCCCGTAATCCCGCGTATACCATCCACCCTTTTTCCGCAAGGAGCAACGCCGTTAACAGCCCGAACCCGCTTCCCGCTCCCGTTACCAAAGCCGCATTGCGCTTGTCAGCTAGCATCGTCACAACCTCCACGGCATCCGCCGATCATGGGAGAAAGTTAAAAAGCCTCCTCCCGGTTACCGGCCGGGAAATGCGGAGGCTTGCGGAAAAGGGAGGCACCCGTTTCCATATTGCTATTGTAGCGTACTCAATCAGTTTCTGAAAGCGCTCAGTTGTTCATTCAGCGTCTTCGTCTGACCGTACACTTGCTGGTAAATTCTGAACAACTTCGCGTACGCTTCGCTCGAAGCCTTGTTCGGAGTATAAGTGCGAGCGCGTTTGACGAATACTTCGCCGCAAGCGTCCAGGCTTGGGAACCATCCGCAGCCGACAGCCGCCAGCATGGCCGCGCCGAGTCCAGGTCCTTGCTCATTCTCGAGCGCGACGACGTTCGCTTGGAACACGTCGGCTTGCATTTGCAGCCATACCGGGTTTTTGGCGCCGCCGCCGATCGATACGATCGTGTCGACCGTCTTGCCCGCCGCGCGGAAAATATCGATCGATTCGTTCAGCGAGAACGTGATGCCTTCCATGACCGCACGAGCGAAATGCGCGCGCGAATGGCTGCCGTCCATGCCGACGAAGCTCCCGCGAATGACCGCGTCCGGATGCGGCGTGCGCTCGCCGACGAGGTAAGGCGTGAACAGCAGTCCGCCCGAACCGGCAGGGATCTCGTCGATGCCGGAGAGCATTGCATCGAACGATTCGCCTTTGGCGAACGTGTTGCGGAACCAACCGAGCGAATAACCCGCGGCGAGCGTAACGCCCATCGCGTAGAACGCTTCCGGCTTGCCGTGGTTGAAGAAGTGCACTTTGCCTTTGTAATCCGCGCTGGCATCGGCTTCGTACGTCAACACGACGCCGGAAGTTCCGATGCTGCACATCGTGACGCCCGGGGACAGGATGCCCGCGCCGATCGCGCCGCAAGCGTTATCCGCGCCGCCCGCGAACACTTTCGTCGACTCGCCGAGGCCGGTAGCCGCAGCCGCTTCGGGCGACAGCGTGCCGACGAACCCGCTTGCTTCGACGAGCGGCGGGCACAAGGAGGCCGGCAAGTCGAACGCCGATAACACGTCGTTGCTCCATGCTTTGCCCGCGACGTCCAGCAGCAGCGTGCCGGCGGCGTCGGACAAGTCCATATGCGATGCGCCGGTCAAGCGAAGACGGAGATAGTCTTTCGGCAGCAGGAACAGCTTCGCTTTCGCGAACGTCTCCGGTTCATGCTGTTTCACCCAGAGGATCTTCGGCAGCGTAAAGCCTTCGAGCGCCGGATTGCGCGTAACGCTCAGCAGCTTGTCGCCAAGCTTGCGCTCGATTTCGCGGCATTGCTCCGTCGTACGCGTGTCGTTCCACAGAATCGCGCGGCGGATCGGTTTGTTGTCCGCATCCAGCAGCACAAGACCGTGCATTTGGCCGGAAAAGCTCATTCCTTCGATGTCGCCGGCAGATACGCCGGATTGCTTCGTCAGCTCCTGCAGCGCTCCGATCGTGCCCGTTACCCAATCTTCGGGTTCTTGCTCGCTCCAACCCGATTTCTCATGAAAAAGCGGGTATTCCCGCGTCGCTTCCGCTTTCACGCTTCCGTCTTGTCCGATCAGCAGCGTCTTTACCGCGCTCGTTCCCAAGTCAACGCCAATGACGTATTTCATCCGTGTATACTCCTCCTTCAAATGAAAAACCGCCCCGCCGGAGCTTCCGGGGGGCGGCGTAAGGGGTCCCCGCAAAGTAATCGGTATAGGCTCCGAAGCATCCGGTTCACTTTGCGGGTTCTGTGCTGCGCATTGCGCTGGCTAGATTATACGCTGAAAATGACATCGTTCAAAGTAGCCTTCAGTTGCTCCAGGCGATCGGACTTGTTCACGATCGGCTTCGCTTGAAGCGCGTAAGCTTCGAGCGTCTTCAGGTTCGTTTTGCCGGCAACGATGTCGGCGCCGATGCCTGTCGCGAAGCTGCTGTAACGCGCGTCGACGATATCGTCGAGAATGCGCTCTTCGATCAGCTTCGCGGCTGCTTTAAGTCCGCGTGCGTACGTGTCCATACCTGCGATGTGAGCGAAGAACAAATCTTCGTCCTCGAACGAGGAACGGCGAACTTTAGCGTCGAAGTTAACGCCGCCGCGGCCGATGCCGCCTTCGTTCTTGAGGATTTCGTACATCGCGAGCGTCGTTGCGACAAGATCCGTAGGGAACTCGTCCGTATCCCATCCGAGAAGCATGTCGCCTTGGTTCGCGTCGATGGAGCCGAGTACGCCGTTAATGCGCGCGACGTGCAGCTCGTGCTCGAACGTGTGGCCGGCGAGCGTAGCGTGGTTCGCTTCGATGTTCATTTTGAAGTAGTCTTTCAGGCCGTAGTTTTGCAGGAACGCAAGCGCCGTAGCCGTATCGAAGTCGTATTGGTGCTTCGAAGGCTCTTTCGGCTTAGGCTCGATCAGGAATTGGGCATCGAAGCCGATTTCCTTCGCGTAGTCTACTGCCATATGGAGGAAGCGAGCCATGTTGTCGAGCTCAAGCTTCATGTTCGTGTTAAGCAGAGACTCGTAGCCTTCGCGGCCGCCCCAGAAAACGTAGTTTTCCGCGCCGAGCTCTTTGCCGACTTCGAGACCTTTCTTCAACGTAGCAGCCGCGTATGCGAATACTTCGGCGTTGTTCGTCGTGCTCGCGCCGTGAACGTAGCGAGGGTTCGTGAACAGGTTAACCGTGTTCCAGAGCAGTTTCTTGCCCGTGGACTTCTGGTAATCCTTCAGCATCGCGACGATGACGTCGATGTTCTTGTTCGTCTCGGTCAGCGTTGCGCCTTCCGGAGCGATGTCGAAATCGTGGAACGCATAGAAAGGAACGTTAAGTTTCTCGAGCAATTCGAAGTTCGCTTCTACGCGAGCTTTCGCTTTATCGAGCGGAGACAAGGAGTCCCAGCTGCGTACGGCAGTACCTGCACCGAACGGGTCAGCGCCGGCTGCGTTGAACGTATGCCAGTAAGCGACCGCGAAACGCAGGTGCTCCTCCATCGTTTTGCCGAATACGACTTCGCTTGGGTTGTAGTGCTTGAACGCGAATGGGTTTTTGGAGCCGCGTCCTTCGTACTGAATCTTAGGTACGTTGATGAACTTGCTCATTTGGTTAATTCCTCCTTGATAAGATTGATCTTCTTCGGGCTAGAAGAAACTCACCCTTGTAAGCGTTGTCTATTGTGCTGCATGTGTTAAGGATAGCACGCGAATCTTAGTTTGTCTATCCAATAAACTAAGTTTTTTTACTTAAAAAATATGATATAATATCATCAAAAAAGTCGAGGAGCCGCACGATAACGATGACGACGCCAACCGGAGATCAAGCGTTAATCAAACGAATCAATACTGCGATCGTATTGGAGTCCATCCTGCGCGGCGCACCGCTGTCACGCGCTCAAATCTCGGAGCGCACCGGTCTGAACAAAGCGACCGTATCGAGCCTCGTCCAAGATTTGATCGACGGCTCTCTCGTGCTCGAGACCGGCCCGGGAGAGTCCAGCGGCGGACGCAAGCCCGTCATGCTCGAATTCATCGCGAGCGCCGGACATGCGATCGGCATCGACCTTGGCGTTAACTATATTCGGGGCGTATTGATGGATCTGCAAGGCGGTATCGGCAAGGAGCTGACGTCTTCTCTGCGCTCGACCGACCCCGACTTCGTCTTTAAAGAGCTTTGTACCATAATCGATAAACTGATCGCCTCCGCCCCGAGCTGTCCGTACGGCATCGTCGGAATCGGCGTCGGCGTGCCCGGACTCGTCGACGGTTCCGGATCGGTGCTGTTCGCCCCGAACTTGAAATGGCGAGACGTTCCGCTTGAACGGCAGCTGTCCGATCATTACGGCATACCGGTGACGATCGACAACGAAGCGAACGCCGGCGCGCTCGGGGAGCAAAAGCACGGTGCCGGCCGCAGCATCGCCAATCTCGTCTACGTCAGCGTCGGAATCGGTATCGGAACGGGATTGATCTTGCACAAGTCGCTTTATAAAGGCACCTCCGGCTTTTCCGGAGAGATGGGCCATCTTTCCGTCGAAGCGCACGGCAAGCCCTGCAGTTGCGGGAATCGCGGATGCTGGGAGATGTACGCTTCGGAGCAATCGCTTCTCGAGAAAGCGGAGACGATGGGCTACCGCGATCTGGAGCAATTGCTGCTGGCCGCCGAGCAAGGCAAGCCCGAGGTGCTTGAATTGTTCAGAGGGATCGGCGAATATCTCGGCATCGGAATCGCGAACATCGTCAACGTGTTTAACCCTGACGCCGTCATCATCGGCAACCGGATGAGCCAAGCCCGCGAATGGGTAGAGGGCGAGCTGCGCCAGACGGTTATCAAGCGGGCGATCGGCTTCCATCTGCGCAATGTGCAGCTGCTGTTCGCGGAGCTCGGCGAGCGTTCCGCCATGATGGGCGCCGGCGAGATGGCGATCTCGGGCTTCTTCAACCGGCTAAAATCGACGTAAGTCTAGCCCATACCCCAAAAGCATTGTATAATTATGTACAAATATGTCTTCCCGTTATACTCCTAATCTCTCGCACTCTGACGGAGGCACGAATCCTATGAACGATCAACTAGCCGAAATGGCCGAATTGCTCAAGCTGCTCGGGGACCGAACAAGGCTCGCCATTCTAGGATTGCTTCAAGAACGCGAATTATGCGTCGGCGATATCGTCGATTTGCTCGGCACGAGCCAACCGAACGCCAGCCAGCATCTGCGCAAGCTCAAGAGCGCCGGCTTGGTGCAGGAGACGAAACGCGGCCAATGGGTATACTATTCGCTCAACCTGGATGATTTCCCGGACCTGCGCGTATTCCTCTCCCAATTGCCCGGACGGCGCGAAAGGCTTCAGTCGCTCGCGGAGCTGCCGGAGCGCGGCTAGCCATTCCTGCATCCAACATTGCATCTTAGCAAGATCAAGAGACGCCTGTACAACATACAGTTCATCACCTTTGTAGTAGGTACGATTATCGATTTACCTGCACGAGATGCATGCGGACACCCATAGTTACAGCCAAAAAAACATTTTCTATTTGAAATAAGTGCACTTCGTACATCCCATCCGGTTCTTTAAAAACTAAACTATGTTTACAACTGTATTCGATACCGTTAATCAGCGTTCATCAGCGTTCATACATAAAAAAAAGCTTGCCCAAGTCCCGTCTGACGGGCTGCTTGAGCAAGCTTTTCAATTGATAGAGGGTTAACTAGAGGCCGATGCCGAAGGCGCCGGCGTCTCTGACGAGCCCGAGGCGCCGCCGCCCCGGCCGAACTCGCCAAATCCGTGACCGCCGCGACCCCCGTGGCCTCCGCGATGCCCGCCGAAGCCGATACCGAAGCGCTCGCCGTTCACGATTTTCTCGGCCGATGCCGCAACGTTAGCCAGACGCTTATCCGCTTCTTCCTGCGTAAGCTTTCCGTCCTTCACCGCTTGATTGATATCGTTCTTTAACGAAGTCGTTACGGCGTCGATTACCTTCTGAGCGTCCACGCCTTTCTCCTTCGCTACGTCGGCCAGCGACTTGCCGTCCGAGAACGAGGATTTCAGCTCGTCCGCGGGTAGTCCCAACGCCGTGCCGACCGCCGTCAAATCAACCTTGCCGCCGAACCCGATCTTGCCTCCCGGACTCTTCAGATCGGAATCGATCAGCTTGTCCAAGTTCGCGGCATAGTCCGCCTTCCTTCGTTCGAGTTGCTTATCGATTGCGTCCTTCATTGCCGCCTTTAGGCTGTCGCGCGATACGCCTTGCTGCCCGGCGATTTCCGCAAGCGACGAACCGGCTTTAAGCTTCTCCATCGCCGCGGCTCGATCCAGCTTAAGCAAATCGAGAACTTGCTCGCTCAGCACCTCGCCTTGGCCCCCGAAGCCGCCTCGCGGACCATGCCCTCTGTAATCGCCGCTAACGGCGGACACCGCGGATTGATCTCCCTTGCCCTTTCCGTCGCTAGAAGTGCTGCCGTTCGTCGTTGCCGCATAAGCGGATAGCGGAATCATGACGGCCAGCGCCGCCGTAATGCTTAAAGTTCTGGCTGTAATCCTCAAGGTTATCCCTCCGGTTCATTCGTTTGGCCTTCCATCGCCCATTATGGTCAACGTTCCTGAAAATGGGATGAATTCCGCCTTAAAATGAACTAAAGGTTTGCTGAATGTTATATTCCGGTTAACCGAGCGCTTTCGCCAACGACTCCAAAACGCGATCGCCTTGAAACGGCTTGACGACGAAATCCTTGGCGCCCGCTTGAATCGCCTGCACGACCATCCCTTGCTGCCCCATCGCCGAGCACATGATGACTTTGGCGGCAGGATGCTGTTTGCGGATCTCCTTAAGCGCTTCGATCCCTTCCATCTCCGGCATCGTGATGTCCATCGTCACGATATCCGGCAATAGTTCTTGATATTTTTGAATCGCGACTCTGCCGTTCTCGGCTTCCCCGACGACTTCGTGACCGCCTTTGACCAAAATATCCTTAATCATCATTCTCATGAATGCGGCATCGTCCACGACTAATACTTTGGCCATCTTCGATCTCTCCCTTAGTTGCTGCCCAGCAGCAGAATGCGCATCGTGCCGACTTCTTCAATGAAGAGCGCAAGCCCGCCCTCGTATCCCTCAACCGACGTACTCGCGTTAAGGAGCGACGGAGGCGTAATATCGGCGGCAATGCCGCGGCAACTCAATGGCGTCGTCGTACCGCCGGCGATAATATTGACGATCACTTGCGCGCAGCTATCGAGCATCTCGCCTTCCATCGGCATGCCGAAGATCATTTCGCTCAACTTACTAAACAATCGACGTTCGCCGTCCATTACCATTTTTATTCCGATCGGTTTCTCGAAACGGATCGCAATGCCCAGCTCGTCGACCGGTCGGTTACATCGGCCGGCACGGATTCGGAGCGAGCGATCGGCCGCGGAATAACGTTCCTCGCGGAGTCGCACATGCTGCCCAGCAGCAAATCCCGGATATCCCGACTCATCGTTGTCTCCTTCTATGGCTTTGGGTTATCCAATATTATGAATGCAACTGTTTGGGAAAGTTCGCGAGTAAATATTTGCAAAATGTTAGTTCGGTGTTAGTCGGCCTCTTGCGAGCGGAACTCGGTCAGAACGAATAGCAACGGAGCGTTGTAATCGATGGCGTATTCGTTGCTCGCGTAGCTGGACTCGTCGTCGATGTAGCTCTTGGCCGGGAACGCGCCCTGCTCGATTACTTTGGCGAGCGTCTGGTCGCCGCCGAACTTGTTCGGGCCGCCGACCATGAGCCCCGGCACCTTCACGCCGGACATAAGCGATATCCGGTGATGCACCTTCAGCGGGTATCGGCTGCCGACGCCCGTTATGTAGCTCATGCCCATCGCGTTGCGGCCGAGTACGTAATGAAGCTGTTCAAGCGCGCCGTTCGCGTATGCTTTGCTCGGTTTCAGCCGATTGGCGAGCAGCAATACCTCAGCGTTCGCGAGAGCGTTTTGGTTGGAGCCCCACTTGTATTCGTTCGCTGCAAGCGAACTGCGGTAATCGTCTTCGCCGATGCGGCCGACAATGACGTCCGCCGCTTGCGCGATGGCCGTCGCGGCTTCGTCCCGAACGGCCGACGGCTTCTTCTCCGCGGTCGCGAGCGCCCATTGCCCGAGCAACTGGGCGTTGTTCCAGCTTACGGTGCCCGGCGGCTTACCGAGCATATCGGCGTAGTCGCGCAGAATGTAGGCTTCATACTTCCCGTCGCCCGTCGTCTTGAATAGCTCGGCGAGCGCCCACAACCGCTCTTCGCGATCGGTCGGCTTGCTATAAGGGCCCGAGCCCGTATCCTGGCCTTCGTCGAAGCGGAAGTACGCATCCGGATGCTCGCTCAGCCACGCCTGCGCCTTCATTGCCCGATCTAGCAACTTCTCCGCGTAAGCCGAATCGTACGGCTCGAATATACGCGCGCCCATCGCCGCCGCTCCCGCGAACAATGCCGTTCCGAACGTCGATAGGCCGAACACGTACCGGTCCTGCAAATCTTCCGCCGGAAGGATGTACGCGGGGAAAGACATCGCGCTCACCTTATGATAGACCGCTCCGTCTCGCCGCTGCATGCGAAGCATCCAGTCGAGCTCGTACTTGGCTTCGGCGAGCAGGTGCGGCGCTTGCGGCGCAGCCGGCCAGAACGCCGTCTCCCGTTCCGTCAGGAACGGAGCGGCGGCGGTTATCGGGTCAAGTTCGAATGCGGCCAGCAACTGTCCGACGGTAATCGCCGCGGTCGGAACGTATTTGCCGTAATCGCCCGCATCGTACCAGCCTCCGCTCACGTCGACGACGGACGGATGACCCTCATCCTTGAAAAACAGCCTCGCCTCTTTGTCCTGCTTATGACCGGCAAGCAGCTTCAATCCGGTGAAAGGATCGTCCTGCTCGAAGCTCGCCCGCTGCGCCGTATACGATCTCGCCACCTTCGTCCATACGTCGTCGAAGACGTCGTCGCCGATCAGGAAAGGAGCGGACCGGTTGCCGCCAGCAACCGCTTCGTACGCGCCGTCCGTCGCGAGCGCCTCGAAATCGGCCCGCGCAACCCAGTCGCCGGAATTCTCGTCGGCCTTAGCGGCTGGAAGCATGCCCTCCCATACCGGCTCGTCGCCGCCCTTGGCGACCACTTGAACCGTCATTGCCGCGAACGGTTCGTCCGCCGCGACGACGAGCGTCTTCGGCGATTCCGGCAAGTAGCCGACCTGATCGACGTGCAGGCGCAGCCCCTCTACGCGGGGAGAATCGCTAATCACCGGAGTTGCAGTTCGTTCGGATTTCACCGGCGGCAAGACAGTAGGAACCGCTTTCTCGTTATTGTCGCAGCCCGCCGTCGCCGCGCCGAATGTCAAGGTTACTGTCAGAATGCACACCATTGTCGACGTCCTGCATCTTATCAAGGAAGCCACTCCTCCATTTACGGAAAACGTTATCAACTCTCAACATACGTTTTCGACTCCGCCCATGAATTTCCTCCTCCACGGTGCGAGATCGAGTAGACCGCCGCTAAAAAATCGATCCTACTCAGATCGGTCAGGCGCGCTCGTCTCAAACGCTAAATACCGTTGCCAATCTTTTCCCGGGACTCTCCCTACTTCCGTCGCTGCACCGGGGATTCGCACGCTTTGTCCTCCTACTTCCGCCGCTGCACCGGGGATTCGCACGCTTTGTCCTCCTACTTCCGCCGCTGCACCGGGGATTCGCACGCTTTGTCCTCCTACTTCCGCCGCTGCACCGGGGGTTCGCACGCTTCGTCCTCTTACTTCCGTCGCTGCACCGGGGGTTCGCACGCTTCGTCCTCTTACTTCCGTCGCTGCACCGGGGGTTCGCACGCTTCGTCCTCTTACTTCCGTCGCTGCACCGGGGGGGTTCGCACGCTTTGTCCTCCTCTGGAGCCACAGCACCTGCAATTCTGCATTTAATCCTACCCGTAATCGCTCGTTTAACACTTCCTCCTGCAAAATTGCAGGTATTAGTCCTGCACATCTTCAATGGAGTCACGCGACTAGCAATCACCTGCACATTTGCATTTATTGATTTCATACCCTACCGGTTCTATGAAATAGATGTACTATCGCAGGTTCTATTGGTTGGCGGAGAGAGAGAAAGAGAGAGTGGGATTCGCTCCGTCGCTGTGCGACCGTATTCACGGTCACACGATAGCAACTATCACGCCAGCACCTACGAACATGATCCCGGGCATGTCCGCTTTACGACCCGTTCTCATCCCAGTTCACCCTATTGAAATAGATAGGTTAAAAAAAACCGACCGTACGAAAAATTCGCACGGTCGGCTTGCCAACGCCATTCCGACAACTATTCGCGCAGCTTCCGGTCCGACGGCAAAAACACGGCGCATAACCCGAACAAGGGCAGGAAGCTGCAATAGAACATGACGCTGGACATTCCGAATACGTCCGCCGCTTTGCCTAGCGCGACGCCGCCGATCGCGCCCATGCCGAACGCCAGCCCCGTCGTCAGGCCGGACGCCATGCCGACCTTGGAAGGCATGAGGAATTGCGCGTAGACGACCGCGACGGAGAAGCCGGACAGAATAACGAAGCCAAGCAGCGTGATCACCGGATAGATCAAATATAGCGGCAGATGCGGAAGCACGAGCGCGAACGGCGCCGCTCCGGCTATGGAGAATACGATCATATTTTTCAGACCGAACCGGTCCGCCAGCACCCCGCCGAAATACGTGCCCAATACGCCGGCGGCAAGGAATAAGAACACCGGCACTTGCGCTTGCCCGACCGACCGCCCGTAATCTTCCTCCAGGTAGAACTGGAAGAAGCTGCTAATGCCGGAATGATACCAAGACCGTGCGAACACGAGAAAAATAAGCAAGCCGAGCGCGAACCTCATCCGGGGATGGTTGGCAAGCTCGCGGGCGCTCGTTTGGGACGCAAGCCGCTTCTCCCTCTCTACTTCCCATTGCGCAAGCTTCTTCTTATACCAGGGGACGAGACCGGCGCTGACGGCGATCGCCATGCCCGCAAGCAGCGTTCCCCATATGGCGCCGAATTGCCCTAGCGGCACGAATATGAATATCGTCATCAGCGGAGCGAGCGAGCTGCCCGCGTTGCCGCCGACCTGGTAGACGGACTGGGCGAATCCGCGACGCCCGCCGGAGGCGAAGTATACGATGCGAGAGCCTTCCGGATGGAAGATCGCCGAGCCGAAGCCGATGAACATAACCGCGAAGAGCAAATACCAGAATTGAGGCGCCAGAGCGATGCCTATCATCCCGATCAAGCTGAGAGACATTCCGATCGGAATCATCATCGGCAACGATTTGCGGTCCGAGTAAGCCCCCACGACCGGCTGCATGACCGAAGAAGTCATGTTCAGCATGAACCCGATCCACCCGACCTGAGCATACGATAGATCCAATGATTTCTCTAAGATCGGAAACAGCGCGGGCACGGTCGCCTGCATGGAGTCGTTCAGCATATGTATCGCGCTGACGGCCAGGAGCACCGGCATCACCGTCGTGGCTTGGGCCGCCGCAGACGGTGAGCGGGCTTGCGAGATTGAAGCCATTGTACTTCCCCCTTGTCGCGGGCAACGCCTTGCAAAACTATTGCGCGGAAGTTCCCTCTTCCTTGAACGTAAAGCTTCTTGCGATATAAATGACAGGCGTGCACGCTACGGATATGACGAATTTAATGAGATAGGTCGTGAGCGCGATTTCGCGCCATACGCCCCAAGTATAATCATCGTTGCCGAATATCGGAGCGAACGCGATCGTGCAGAACACGAGCGTATCTACGAGCTGGCTTAAGCCGATGCTTCCGTTCAGTCGGAGCCACAGCTGGTTTCTAGCCGGATATCGGCGTTTCAGCCTGCTGAACACTTGCACGTCCAGCGTCTGGCTGACGGCGTAAGCGACCAAGCTGCCGAGCGCGATTCGAGGCAGCAAGCCGAATATCGTCTCCATCGACTCTTGGGCGATATCGGTCTCTTGTGGCGTGAACTTCAGCACCATCTGCATGAGGATCGTGGACATGACGAGGATGAAGAAACCGAACCAGACCGCTTTCCTGGCTTCCTTCGCTCCATACTTCTCGTTGATCAAGTCCGTCGTCAAATAAATCGTGCCGTAAATCGTATTGCCGAGCGTCATGACGAGGCCGAACAGTTCGATCGTCTTTACGACTTGAACGTTGGCGAGCACGACCGCCGCGCCGATCCAGGCATACAGTCCTTGCTTCCCGAACAGCCGGTAGCAGATCAGGAACAACGCGAAGTTGACCAGGACGAATAAGGCGCCCCAGCCGAGGTTGAACGTGAACATCGTATAATGACCTCCTAGTTTTGGTTACGCGGGAGTTTGCGAACCGCGGTTCCGCTATACGGAACGACTAATTATAACACAGATGAAAAAAACCGGAGAGACGGAATATCGCTCCGCTCGTCCGGTTATGGGCATTATGCCGCTTCCTCGACTTTCGTATCGTCGCTCAAAGGTTTTATTTTGCGGTTGAACAAAGCGAGCGGGAGCGCGAGCGCCGCGATGAACGTCGCGAGCAGGTAGACGTCGTTGACGCTCATCGTGAATGCCATGTTCGCGATGAAGCCCTGGTCCGTCTCGCCGCTCATCGCGAGATTCGTGCCGTGGGTCGTGCCGCGCGATGCCAGCATCGTCGTGAATATCGCGATGGCGAACGAACCGAACACGTTGCGGGTCCAGTTCATGATCGCGGAAGCGTGGCCGCTCAGTTCTCTCGGCACGAGCTCCATGCCCGCGTTGCTCGAAGGCATCATGACCATCGCGATCCCGAGGTTGCGCACCGTCATCCAGACGATGACGTACGTATGCGAGATATCGATGCTCAGCCAGCTTAGCATCAGCGTTCCAAGGGTCAATAGCGCGATGCCGACGATCATCAGGATACGAGGACCGACGGAGCTATAGAGCTTGCCGACGATCGGCATGATCAGAGCCATTGCCAGCGACGCGGGCAGCAGAATCAGTCCGGTATCCACCGCCGACACGGATTGCACGCGCTGCAGGAATACGGGCGTCAGGAGCGTGCCGGAGTATAGGCTGATCGTCAGAATGTTGGCAATGACCGTGTTAAGAGTATATCGTCTGTTCTTGAACACTTTAAGGTTCAATAGAGGATGCTTCGCGGTCAACTCCCGCCAGACGAACAGCAATAGAGTAACTGCGCCGAATGCGAGAAGGCCGATGACTTTCCAAGTGCCCCAACCCCATTTGTGTCCTTGGCCGAGCGCGAGCAAGAGCGACGAGCTGCTCGCGATAACGAAGACAAATCCGAGCGCGTCGAACGATTTCGGTACGCTAAGCCGATAATAGGGAATGTACATCGCGACGCATAAGATGGCGATCAGACCGATCGGAATGTTCATCAGGAACAGCCATTGCCATTCATAGTGCTGCAGCAGCCATCCGGCGAGCGTCGGACCGAACGCGGGCGCCATCATCGAAGCCAGGCCCCACATGGCCACGGCCATCGGTTGCTTCTCGCGCGGAATAACCTGATAGATAATCGACATCGTCGCCGGCAGGATCAATCCGCTGAACGCGCCTTGCACGACGCGGAAAGCGATCAGCGCGAATTCGTTCCACGCCACCGCGCACAAACCGGACGCGAGCGTAAAGCCTACAAGCGAATACAAGTAAACTCTCTTATAGCTGAACCTTTCGCCCAGATAGCCGACGATCGGAGCGAACGTGCCCATCGCGAGCATGAACCCGGTCATCGTCCACGTAATCGTGTCGAGCGAAGTTTCGAAATGCTTGCCGAGCAGTTCCAAAGCGAGCGTTATCGTGCTGGAGGCCAAAATGCATAAAAATGAGCCGATAAATATCGCAACCATCACCGGCCAAAAACGTACTGTCTGATTGGAATCGTTACTCATGAATCCCGCTCCACATCCTTGAACATTCTTTATGTATCTATTTACATATAGCAATAGTGCATTTTATATTACTATGGGTTATGAATAGATGTCAAAGATTACTTACGCCTCGGAGGCTTCAAGATGAACACTTTATCGTACGGCTTATTAAGCATGCTCTCTCAAGCTTCGTTCTCCGGATACGACCTGATGCTGAAGACGCAACCGTTCTGGCCGGCCAAGCACAGTCAGATCTACCCGCTTCTGGCGAGTTTGGAAAGGGAAGAGTACGTTCGCTTCGAGCATGTGGCCCAGAGCGAAAGACCCGATAAAAAAGTGTATTCCTTAACCGACAAAGGCAAACAAGCGCTGCGGGAATGGCTGCAACAACCGGCGGCGGATCCGGTCACCCGGGACGAGCTGATGCTGAAGGCGTACTGTTTGTCCTATACGGACCCGGATGGCGCGTCACGGCTGTTCGCGGAGCGCCTGGAATACTATCGCCGCAAACTGCGCCGACACGAGGCAACTTCTTGCCGCTTTCGCGAAGAAGGAGATTTCCCTGCCGACGGTTCCGCTCCGCCCTTCGATTCCCCGCGCTTCGGCTCCTACGTCCTGCTCGAGAAAGCGCTGCGGACCGCACGCTTGAATATCGAATGGACGGAGTGGGCGCTTGCGCTGATCGCGAACTCCCGCTAAAGCCGCCCGTCACGCCCGGTCACGGAGAGACTCCGTGACCGATCCGAGCGTTCAAGGAAACGGGTTAGCCTCCGGCCTTTCTTCTAACGACCCTCCGTTTGACGATTTTGCGGACAACCGCTTTCCTCTTGACGGTCTTGACGGTCTTGACGCTTTTGCCCTTCCTGATCGTCTTCTTAACGACTCTCCTGCCAGCGATCGACTTGGATACGGCGCCGGCTTTCGTTCTGCGGGTTTTGGACTTGCGCTTCGACTTCATCTTCTTCCCGATTCCTCTATGCCAGATCGGAGAGGGCGGTGCTTCCCTCGGGACCGGCGTTGGAATGGACGGCGCTTGAGGCGCCGCGGTCTCCGCATGCTGCGGCGGCGCAACGACAACCGGAACCGTCGGCTCGATCGGCGCGCTTGGCGGCGACCGGAAGGCGGATTGAACGGGTTGGACGGGCTGAACGAATCGAACGGGCTGAACCGGTCGTCGGGCGGTCGCGGCAGCTGCGACAGGCGCGGGTGCGACGGGCGGCACGGCTAGCAATGGAGCCGATTGGAGAGCGGAAGGTTGAGTCGGAACCGGCGAGGTCGGCTTAGAGGCTTTCGCGGAGGTTTCTTCTTCCGTTCCATTCTCGAACCGCGAATTACGGACTTCCTCTCTCTTCGGCTTTTCGCCGTGCGACTCTCTCTCTACGTCTTCTCTTGTCCGGCGCAAGCTTCTTTCGAACTCCTCGATTTTCCTTCGTTTCTTCCGGTCTTCTCTCGGATCTACGGGGCGGGCGGGCCTAATCTTGCTAGGCATCAATGGCGGGACTGACGCTTTCGGCAGTGCCGCTGCCGGTTCCGCGACGGGGTCGTCGGAAACTTCCGACAGATCCTCAGGCACCCTGAAAGCAACAGGTTCGACCGGCGCAACAGGCTCGGCCGGCTTCGCGCTCGGCGCCTCCGTTGTCCGGCTCAGCGGTACGTTCTTATTCCGCAGCTCCGCGCGAATCAGGTTACGCCATTCGGTTTCCTCGTCGGTTTCCGAGGCTTCGCTTACGGTACCGGCTGTTTCGGCGATTTCCGCCGCTTGCGGCTCAGCCTCGACCGGTTCCGCAGCGACCTCTGTTGAACGAGCGGTCTCCGCTTCGTCGGCGATCGCTACTAACCTTAGTTCCTCTTCCCCGGAAAAGACGAGCTCCATCGCCTCCAGTCGGGGCGCGTTCTCGCTCTGGTTCTTTTCCTCGACTTTCGTTGTTTCCTCGAGCTGAGCCGTTTCCTCTATAGGAACGGCTTCCTCCGCTTGATTCTTTGCTTCAGCCTGGATCGCTTCTTCTTCCTGAATCGCTTCTTCCGCTTGACTCGTTTCCTCCGCCTGAATCGTCGCCTCCTTCGCCTCAACCGGAGTCGCATCCGTTTCCCCGGCCGTCTGTTTCCTTCTCGTGCGCCTTGGCTTCGGCTCTGCAGCCTCGCCTTCTACCGGCTCCTTCCGCTTGCGCCCCCGCTTCTTCGGCGCTTCCGTTTGTTGTACGGGAACGGCTTCGGGCGTTGCCTCTTCCGTCTCCAAAGCCGGCGATTCGTCAATATTGTCGCTCACGCTGTTGCCTCCCTATTGCGGTCTGAAATCATACTAGCGAATAAACGCTCCTTTACTATGTTTATGTAGTCGGCCGCACATGGGGAATCTGCCGAAGCAACTTTTCTTGCGCGGTGCCCCGATCGTTCCGCCGCCTATTTTTCGCCGAACGCATGCACTTGTCTATCTCGTAACCACATGCACCCAACACTAAATCTATCGATTCGCCATAACGTGAGAATGTAATTACGGTCTGGAGGTAGGACGATGGCAGGTGACAACACGTTTAAAACACGTTTAGACGAGGCAATCAAACGACACGGCAAAGGGATCCAAGGAGATCGTCAGGCAGCCGCCGACGCTTACGCACAATTATCCGAATTGCGCAAAGCCGATCCGAACGACGCGTTGACCGAAGCTTATTACGGCAGCTCGCTGGCTTTAACGGCGCGGGACGAGACGCGAATATTGGACAAAGCGGACAAGGCCAACCAAGGCCTGGCCTCGCTCGATCGCGCCGTTGCGATGGCTCCCGGCAACGCGGTCATTCGGCTAATACGCGCCAACGTCTGTCTTCGGCTGCCCGAAGATTTTTTCGGCCGAACGCAGACCGCGATCAACGACTTCAGTGAATTGCTGGCGCGCAATGAGAAGAAACCGGGTTTTCTAACGCCCGTTCAGCACAAGGAAGCGCTTCAAGGCCTTGCGAAAGCTTACGAGTCGATAGGGAAGTTAAACCAAGCAAGATCAATCAGACAGCAGCTCTCTCAGTTGCGCTAAAAGAAGCGATCAAACGGATCACGAAAGGATGCGAGCAAGGATGGAGAGAAACCCGAAATTAGGAAAAGCAAGCCGGGCTCTGTTCGTCGTCAGTCTCGTGCTCGGTATCGTCATGCTCATCCTCTCCGCGCTCGCCATCGCGCTGGCCGCGTTCGGAAACCGCGGTCAAACCGACGAACCGCTTGAGCTGACAACCAATGACGATACCCCGCGCGCTTACGACAACAAGCTGCGCCTAATCGAAACGACGGACTCTAGCAAGCTTTCGAGGAAGGAGCGATTCACTCGTGGCGGCTAACAGAATCGCCCCCGCGGTCATCCGCGCGCAGCCGGAAACCGTGCCGGAGTTGTCCTTCGACGACCGGCTTGCCGCCGCGGTCCGGCATCATAACGAAGGCGTCGCGGGCAGCAAGGAAGCCGTGCAGAACGCGCAGGCGCAGTTTAAGTCGCTTCACGCGCAATATCCGGGCAGCGCGATCGTCAAAGCTTACTATGGCAGCACGCTTGCGTTAATGGCTCGCGATTCCAACAGGCCTTCCGAGAAACTCGATCGGGCCAAACAAGCGCTCGCGTTGCTGGACGAAGCCGTTGCGGCCGAACCGGGGCGGCGCTCGCATCGCATACTGCGCGGCAAGGTCGCCTATCGCCTGCCCGAGTCGTTCTTCCATCGCACGAATACGGCGATCGAGGATTACGCCATGCTGATCGACTATGAGCTGGCGAATCCCGGCAGTCTCGACCGCAAGACTTACGCCCAACTCGTATACGAGCTCGGAGAAGCTTATTATCGTACGGAGCGCCCGAAGGAAGCGAAGCTGTGCTGGAGCATGCTGCCGAAGCTGACGAACGACGAGAAGCTGATCCGTCTCGCAAGCGTGAAGTCGAAGTCGGCAATCCGCTCCATGTCGGCCCCCGCGAACGATAAATTCGAGCTGCGCGATCTTGCGGGCGTCATTATCGGCCTTGCGGGCGCCTCCTTGCTCAAATTCACGAAACGCAAATAGCTTCATCTTAGGAAGAGAGGAGGTGAAGCCATGACAAGCAATGAGAACGCTAGCTCCTTCTTGGACATCGTGAAGCTCGAATTGTCCGCTTTCGCCGACAAAGCCCACAAAGCCGCGATCGGCGGCGCTCAAGCGCTCACCGAGAACTTGAGAGAATCCGCGGACGAGCTGCTTCCCGAAACTTCCGTCGTCATCGAGAAAGTCAAATCCGCCCTGCAGAGCAGCGCGGCTGTAGCCGGCCAGCAACTGATGGCCGCCGGCACTGAATTTCTCCAAGCGATCAGGAGCTCTAAGCAGAATAAATCCGAATAATTCAGATCCGTAAATCGCAAAGCTCGCAGCGAATATCCGCTGCGAGCTTTGTTCGTTCGTTACCAGCCGCTGCCGCGCAGCAACCGGTGCCGTACGATATCGGGGTTGAAATATTCAAGAAGGTGAATGCCCGCTTTGTCGCCGAAATAGATGGCGTACCTCTTATAAGGCGTTCGATCGGTCGATTGCGAGGATGTAAAGCGAAGCTCGATCGGAATGCCGAATAGGTCGACGGTTTCCGCAGCGGCTCTCCAACCGCAGTCCGACAGCCTGCGCGACGTCTGCAGCCCTAGGTCGCCGATCGTCTTGCCGATTCCTTCTTGTCTCGCCGCCAGCGCCTCGAACATCGCGGGAGGCACGTGCTGCGAGCATACGAGGGCGATATTATGAGATACGATGAACCGGCTTTGATCGCCGATGAGCAGCGATTCCCGCACGTAATAAGGTCCTGAGGAAAGTCCCGCCACGTTCAAGGCTGCCGATTCATCGATTTGCTGCTGCCGTACGACCTCTACTTTCATTTTCTCATCCAACAACGTCTCTAATATATCCGTCGTTCGACCGTCGGTGGCGAGTAAAATATCGAATAATAGCTGGTGTAATTGATCGAGCATGTATTGCTCTATTCCCGGGTACATGTCCACCATAACCGTGATCGATCCTCCTTCCGATCATTCGTCCTCCTCCTGCAGCGCCTCCATCAACCGCCGTGCCTTCCGATGGTCCGGCTCCCTTCGCAGAGCGGCTTGAATCGCCTCGAGCGCTTGGTCGCCGCGACCGAGCTTCACGTAACATTGACCGAGTTGTACCCATAAGTCCGCGTCGTCCAATCCATGTGCCAAGCTATACTGAAATTCTTCGGCTGCGAGCGCGGGATTGCCTCCCAGCGACTCCGGCGTATTGAGCAGCCTCGATCCGTTCATTCTTCTGGCAAAAGGATGCAGCGGATCGATCTCGAGAGCGGTTCTCACCTCGTTCTCGAATATCGGGAGCAGCTTGATTTTCGCTTGCATATTTCCAGCTTCGATCAGACGACCGTAAGCGGCCGCGAGCCATGCATGCGACTCCGCGTTGCGCTCGTTGACGACGATCGCTTCCTCGAATGCCGTCTTGGCACCGCTGTAATCGCCGCTCATGAACAGCTCCCTCCCCCGGTCCAACAGCTCTCTGACCGGATCGGCGGTTCTTGCGAAACGTTGAATGTAAATCGGTTTTGTCGAAGGCACGTTCCGTAACAACCCGTCTCGATCCAGGAGAACGCCGTCCGCCGCGATCTCTACCGTTACAGGCACGCGCAGCCATCTCGACAACTGTATTCCGACGGATTCCTCCGACCATTGTTCGCTGCGATGGGAATCGAGCAGCACGTGAAGTCCTCTCTCCTGTTCTATTACCTTCCACGCATCGGGCGCCGGCACGAGCGAATAGACGGCCTCCTGAACGTCATGGGCATCCAGCGTCGTCGTTCCGAAGGTCATCCGATCCTTGGCCCGGCCATAATGCGTAAGCGAGGCGCCGGATCGCCCGCAAGAACAACGATGCGGCGCGACCGCTACGATATCCTCGTTATAGTAACGGAGCAGCGGAGAAGCGCGGTGGGACAACGTCGTAATCGCGGCGTAGCCTCTCTCTCCTTCCGCGACAGAGTGGCCCCCGTCTTCGGTCAGCACCTCGACGATGAAATCCTGCTCCCTGACGTGAAGAACGCCCTGCTCGCACATGACGGCTATATTCGCGGTCTCCGTCGAGCCGTACATATTGAAGACGGGCACGCCCCATAGCCGTTCGATATGCCTTCTGCGCGCATCGCTCAAGAGCTCCCCGGCTACGCATATCGCCCTAAGCGAAGGATAGTCCCAGCTTGGCTGCTGCCCGAGCAGCCTTGCGGCCTCGGCCAACAGCTCCATCTCGCGAGGCAGCCCCGCGATGACCGTCACTCCGAGCCGCTTCATCAGCTCGAGCACCCGCGGATAAGGGGTGACGACGGTACGACCGCTGGCCGGCACGATGCCCGCTCCGGTTGCCCAACAGGCGTCCTGCATGAGGAATGCCGGCAGCGACATCGCATACGGAAAGCGAATAAGGACCAAATCGTCCGAAGCGAGGTTCACGCCGCATTCTCTCAGTTGTCTCCCGCCTGTCGCGATATCCTCCAGCGTGAACCAAGACACGGAAGGCTCGCCGGTCGTTCCGGTCGATTCGTGATATTGCGCGATTTGTTCCTTCGGAACGGCCAAATATCCGAACGCCCCCGCTGTCCTCAGCTCCGCCTTCGTCGTCAGCGGAAGCGAGCGAATGTCCGCAAGTGCTATCCGGGACGTATCGTATCCTTCCAGTTTATCGCGGTACAACGGGGAGTTCGGTAAGAGGGAGAGCAACTCTCGAAGCTTGAGCTCCCGCTCTTCTAAGCTGGTCGGCATGTGCGATTCTCCTTTTCCGCTGATCCAATCTTTATTTGAATATCACGCGAGTCGCTTTGCCGAACGTGCGGGGAATGTCGCGTCTAACGACGACGTCGCATTCGATGCCGAGCGATTGCTCGATGTGATTCCTTACTTTTCTGGCAAGCTTCTTATCGTTAAGCTCCGTGCGGAAAGGCTCGACCTCGATCGTCAGCTTCCCGTCCTCGATGACGAAGTAATACCACATGCCGACATCGGGGACTTCGAGCAGAAACTGCTCCAGCACGAACGGAGAGTAATCCTCGCCGTTCAGCCGGATCATGTTTTCCATCCGTCCTCGCAGGTGAAGCACATCCATCGTAATGCCGCAGGCGCATTGCGACCTCGTCAAGTAACCGATATCGCCGCTGCGGTAGCGCACCATCGGCATCGCTTCGCGAAGCAGCGTCGTCATGACGATCTCGCCCGTCTTGTCGTAGCCGAGCGGCTCGCCGGTATCCGGATCGACGACCTCCATGAAGACGTGGCCTTGAGCGACGTGATAGCCTTTGTGCTCCTCGCACTCGACCGCGACGACGCCGCACTCCGTCGAGCCGTAGAAGAACGACGCCTCGCAGCCCCACCATTGCTCCAATCTTCTGCGGAACGTATAGGAGCAGCCTTCCCCCGTGAGGATGATGCGCTTCAGCTTAATATCGACGCCCGGCGTAATGCCGTACTTGGCGCTCTCCTCCGCGAGTAGAGCCGCGTAGGACGGCGTCGTCGCCAGAATCGTCGCCTGGTATTCCTTCATCAGTTCTAGGGACTTGTCCACCGGAGCCATATATCCGCCTTTGCCTAGCGATAGAATCGCCGAGCCGAACGCGAATTGGAACAGACGCTGGAAGCCGAGTCCCGGCAGGGCGAATTCATAAGGCAGCGCGATCGCTACGATGTCATCGTCCGTCTCCGGGAATAGCTCCGAATATTTGGGCAGCAAATCGTAAACGTACTGATCGGCGAGCGAATAAGACGTATAGATCGGTTTGCCCGACGTTCCGCTCGTCAGATGAACTTGCCCGATATCCTTCGGCTCCACGCACAGCAGCTTCGACTTGTCTCCGCGAATGACGTCTTTGCCCAGCAGAGGGATGGACGCCACCTGATGAAGAGCGTCGATCTTCGGCGACTCGAAACCGGCCGCCTCCAGCGAAGCGCGGTAATAGGCGTTGCGGTTCCATGCATGCTCCAATGTCAAATTGATCGCTTGAAGCTGGTATTGCTCCCTGCGATCGTCCGGCAGTTTCTCGATCGTAACGCCTTCTTGATCCAACGCTTTGAAAAAAGCTTTCAACGGCTCCAGATGCGAAGTATGCTCGTCGATCGAGACGGTCATTTTGTGCGATTGGTTTCTCATGAGAACCCTCCTGGTCCAAACATGTTTCAACAAGCGTTCGCGATTATGATATGTGAATGGAGGTAGAGGGACAATCAACAACTACCCAAAATCGCGCATACGCGCTGAAAATGGGTAAAGCCTTAGAAAGGCACGGATTTGGGTTGGATGTTGGGGAGGGGACGGCTGCCAGACTTGGCACGCTCCGTAACCCGATTTTATCGGGGTATAGCGCGGTGTCATCGAGTTACGGAACAAGCTGCATATCGCTCCACAACAAGTATCCGTTACTATATGCGATATCGTGAATAGCCGTCGCAATGAAGACCATCCGACCGAATAGCTGCAGCGACGCGCCTTCGCGGCCTCGCCGCAAAGCCAAGCAGAACACCGATACATACTTGTAATGCCCGATAAGGCTCGTATACACCTCGGCCGGGAACGCAACAAGCGTTGCGATGAACGCGCACCCTATCCAGACGAGCAGTTTCCCGGGCAGACCGGCGAACTCCTTCGGATAGAGCTGGCGTACGAACAACACCGGAAGTCTCAGCCGCCGTTCAATCGCACCGTCCCGTCCCGGTCAAAGCTCCAGTCCCTCAAGTCCAGCACGCCATCTTGCGCCATAGGCTTATCCTTGTCGGCGGACAAGCCTGCGAACGGCAGGACGAACAAAGCGATCCAAGCAAGCATCATCATGATCATCACGGTAACCCGAATACGCCGTTTCCGTTCCATCTGCTTTTCACCGTCGGGTGCATGTTTGATCTCAGCATAACGAATCCAGTTTTGTTACACACTGAAAAGCTCGCGCAAAAAAACCGCCGGGATCGCTACCGGCGGTTCGGGTTGCTTGCTAACTTACTGAATAACGACCAGCGCGGCCGATCTGGCCGGCATTCTCAGCGAGAAGCCGTCAGACTCGACGTCCGCGGTGCCGCCTGCCGTCAACCGCTTCGACGAACCGAAGCGGTACACGGAAGCTTGAGCTTCGCGGAACTCGCCGCTCACGTTCACTTCGCGCACGGCGCTGTCTTTGTTGAACAGAAGCACGTACGTCTTGCCGTCGGCTCCGGCGATCGTATAGGCGCCAAGCGCATCCGGAATCGCGCTCTTCGTGCTGACGCTTTCGCCTTCGATCGCGCTGCCTTGTCCGTCGTAGTCCAAGTACAGCTTGAATGCGTCCTCGATCGGCGTACCGGCTTTAACGACGCCGAATCTCGTCGCGAGATCGACGCCTTCGCGTCCGAAAATCGCGAGCGCTTCGGCTTGCGCCAGACCGGCGCTGATGCCGTCTCCGTTGCCGAAGTTGTACTCGGTAATCGCGAGCTTCATGCCCGGCATCAGGTTATTGATCATTTCCTTCATGCGCGGAATGAGGCGAATCGGCTCCTGAATCCAGGATTGGTCGACGTAATTCGGATCATAGAGCGACTTCAGCGACTGATAGCGACGCTTCGTGCCCGCAGGGCTCTCGTCTCCGGAAGTGACGACGTCCTCCTGAGGGTAGTAATGGATGTCGAGATAATCGACCAGTCTTACGCCCGTCCGATCTTCGTGCTTCTTGATCTGCTCCAAATACCACTCAAGGAACGGCTTGCCCTCGTGGGCTTGACGATCCGGACCGTCGGCGCAGTTGTCCGCCGAGGAATAGAAGTACGCGCACCAGCCCCAAGACGTCGGCCCGAACACTTGCGCCTCGCCGTCTTTAGCCTTGATCGCGCTTCCGTATTTCTCGGTGAAGCCCCAGATTTCGTCGTAGGTCGGAGCTTCGGGGTGGACGTCGCGATGCGTGACGTGCCAAATTTCCGGCTCGTTGTCGAGCGCGTAATAATGCAGCTTATTCCCGGTTCTACTCGAAATATGTTCCATCCAATCGGTCACGAATTCCGGTCCGATCCGTTTGGACGTGTCGGTCGGATCGTTGCCCGTAATGAGGTCTCCGTTCGGACGCACGCCGTTGCCCGCGTCCGGATGCTCCTGGGCGAAGCTTTCCTGCTCGCCGTACTTCTCGCGGCTGAAGCCGAACGCCAGCTCGCGCGACTTCGGCGTCCAGCCGATCGTCGGTACGGTCAAGAGCACGTTGCCGCCTTGCGCATGGACGGAGTCGATGAACCTGTCGGACGTCGATCCGTGCGGCAGAGCCTCGGGATTGTCGTTGTCGTACGGATAGTTCATGAAGTACCAGTCCGACGCGCGATTCGCGACATCGAGCTGCCAATTGTAGCGGGTCGTATTGTTGCCGCCCCACCGTTGCACCGGGAATTTGAGCGTCGAATCCGTCTCGTCGTTGTCGTTATAGTTGATGCCGTATATTTCCGAATCGATCGGCTTGCGCTCGGCGTCCATATCGACGGAAACCGCGATCGACGGGAGCTCCGGCTCCGGCAATTCGCCCGCGTGAATATTGCGGAGAAGCTTTACGTCGTCGATGTAGACGGCCGCTTGATCGTCTTCGGTTCCGGCTTGAATGACCATCCCGTCGAACTGCCCCTCCGTGATGCCAAGCTCCGCGAAGTTAACCGAAACCTTCGTCCATGCCCCGGCAGGCAGGCTGCCGCCTTCGGCGAAATCGGCCACGTCTACGGCGCCTATGCCCGCATCGCCGTCGTAGACATGAAGCAGCAGCCTCTGTCCGCCCGTAACGCCGCCGTGAATCCACATTTCCAAGCCGTAATAGTCGGACGCTTCCTTGCTTTCATTGCTGACCAGCCACACGCCGTCCCATCCGTCCGGTTCGAACTTGATGGAACGTTCGCCACCGTGCGCTTGTTCCGTATTCGCGAGATCTTTGTCATGCCAGCTTTGGTTGCGGTAGCCGTCCGCCAGCTCGTCCGTATAGACGTCCTCCGCTTCCGTCTCCGTCACTTGCACGTAAGCGACTGCGGTGAATCCTTGATAGGTCGCCGTAATTCGGGTAATGCCCACGGAAAGCGCCTCGATCTCGCCTCCGTCTACCCGAGCTACCTCGGGATGCTCCGACGTCCATTCGGCTTGTTCCGATACGAACTCAGTCGCGCCGGTCTCGACAAGGGTTTCCGCGTCCAGTCGATTCGTCTCTCCTTGCAGCAGCACAAGCTCCGGCTTATCCATGCGCACTTCGAGCAGCGCAGGCGGAGCGACGTATTTGCGCACGAACGCGATATCGTCAAGGTAGACGCTGTTCTGCTCTCCGCCCTCACCGACGATGATCAGCCCGTCGAAAAGACCGTTAGGCAGGCTAAGATCCGCTAATGCCAGCTCGATCTGAGTCCAAGTCCCCGCGGGAACGCCGGCCGCTCCGAACAGTTCCCCGGAGGTCAGCTCCTTGACGGCTTGACCGCCAGCCAAGAAAACCAGCTTCAGGCGTTGTCCTCCGTCCGCGCCGCCGTTTACCCATAATCTAAGCTTCTCGAATTCTTTGTCCGTCACGATACGGTCGCTATAGAAGTAGATCGGCGCGTCGCCCGACGGCGTGAAACGGATCGCTTGCAGCCCGGTATGAACCGTCCCTTGCTCCCCGAAATCGACCGTACCCCATCCGTAGTTCGTGAACTGGCCGCCGATCCCGTCGTCGTACACGTACACGCCGTCGATCGCTTCGATCGGCAACGCGTTACCGGGATCGTTATTGCCCGTAGGCTGAGGTTCATCTTCCGGCTCGTTATCCGGCTCTTCCTCCGGATCCGTCGGCTCTTCCTTGTCGTTCGTCTTGCCATCCGACAAGAAAGAGATACCGTCCACATACACCGGGGACTGGCCGCCTTCGCCCCAGATCCATAGTCCGTCGATCAGACCCGTCACACCATGGTCCGCCAGCGGAATTCGCACTTCGCTCCACTGTCCGGCTTGAATGCCGCCGGACACAAGCTCAGCTAGCTGTTTCTCCAGTACAGGCTGCCCGCCAAGCGACAGAACGAGCTTTAACTGCTGCCCTCCGGTGCTGCCTCCATTGACCCAAAAGCGCAATGTTCCGTAATCGGAGGCGGACATTACCCGATCCTTGTAGAAGTACAGGGCAGTCCCTTCTTCCGGCGTCAGTCTAATGGAACGCTCTCCCTCCAGGAAGTATTCGGTCGACGCCAGGTCGGCGCTCGCCCAACCGTAATCAACGAATTCACCCGAAAGCTCGTCTCCGTACACGACAAGCTCGCCAGCCGCCTTGCCGTCCGCCCGGGGCGGCGTTACCCATACGCTCCATAACAGCATGAGCGCCATGCTTAAGATTAACGCGGTTTTGCTTCTCGTTCGATTGCCTCTTCTCAACATCATCGATCTCCCCTCTCCTTCCGGCAGCGTTCGACACAACGCTCCTCCATGATCGTAATGAAGATGACGCGGCATAGCCTAGTGACACGGGTCATTTCTTTTGTCACTGCGGTCATGACATGAGCTCCTACCGCTCACACGCCTAATGTCCTGTGTTAAGCTGTACGTACGAGAGTCGTTCGTCCCGATTATTCGCTCGAAGGGAATGGAGCCGCATATGATACGTGTCCTGATCGTCGACGATCAGACGTTGCTGAGGGAAGGCCTTCAGACCATTATCAATATAGAGGACGACATGCGCACGGTAGGCCATGCGTCCAATGGAATAGAAGCGATCGAGGCGACCGAGGCGACTTCGCCCGATATCGTGCTCATGGATATCAAAATGCCCGAGCTGAACGGAATAGAAGGAATGAAACGAATCAAGGAACGGTATCCGAATAAGATCGTTCTGATGCTGACGACGTTCCTCGAGGACGAGCTGATCGTCGAAGCGATGGCGAGCGGAGCGGACGGTTTCCTGCTGAAAGATATGGCCGGAGACCAGATCGTGCAGACGATCCGCGAAGCGATGCGGGGACATTTGATCATGCACGCTCCGATCGCCGCCAAACTGGCCGCAAGGGTGAAAAGCCTGAGTTCGCGGAAAACCGGGGCAGCCTGGAACGAGCAGCGGCTTACGGAAGCGGGCATCTATCTCAACGAGAAGGAACGGCAAATCATCCTGCTGATGATTCAGGATAAATCGAACAAGCAAATTTCGGCGTCCCTGTTCATGAGCGAAGGCACCGTCCGCAACTACGTCAGCATGATCTACGGCAAGATCGGAACGAACGAACGCACGGAATCCATTAAAAGATTGAAGGAGTTCTTGATCCCATGAACGCCATGAAGCGCGACTGGTTATCCCGGCTGACGTGGCATGCGCTATGTCTCGTCATATTGGCCCTATTCAATCCGCAGCTATTCATGCGCGATCGCGAGTACGTCGGCGAGGGCGACAACCCGCCGGTCGCGTTATTGAAACATTGGGAAGTCCGATACGGATCGGTCGACTCCGGCAGCGCCGGTTCCTGGCGTCCTTTCGACGAGACCGAGTGGCGCCGACTTCACGGCTATAAGGGAGAGCTGACCGTTCGCCGCGTCTTGCCGGCGATCGACTTCGATCGGCCTTACCTGTTCATGGCCGGAATGAACAGATTCGAAGTGTCCTTGGACGGAGAACCCGTCTACCGTTATCGCATGGACGATAAGCTCTTATGGAACAATTACCGGATTCACGTGCATCCCTTAAAGCTTAGCCCGCAGGACGAGGGCAAGGAAATCGCCGTACGCATGATCTGGGAAGGGCACCCTTTTCTATCCTGGGAATGGATGATCATGTCCGATCCTGACGTTGTGCTCGGCGGCATGTTGCGGGGGGAGTGGCCTCTTTACGCGATCGCGCTGTTTAACTTGATCGTCGGCGTGGCCGGCGCGGCATTGTACGCCAGACGGAGAGTCAGAACGTATTTGTGGGCTGCTCTTCTGGCGCTCGCGGCGGGCTTCGGCCTGCTGTTCGTCTGCCAGTCTCTTCAATGGTTCGTGAATGTCGGATCGGTGTCCTATTGGAACGACCTGCTGCTGCCGTTCTGTTTCTATGCTTTCATCGGAATGTACGCGGAAGCGCTTGGCGCGGCCAAGAACCGATGGATTCGACTCGCCAAGCTCGCGTTGCTGGCGTTCATCGTTACCACGCTGACCATCGGAGTCTGGGACACTTACGGGTACTGGATCATGTTCTTTAACGTGTTTCCGTTCGTCGGCATTGCCGCGATCGCGGTCGTTACCGCGGTTCTGTTCAGACGTACCGCCTCCGCTCGGGACGACATCCGGCAGTGGCTTGTGAGGGGGTATGCCGTGCTAACCGTCTGCGGGGTGACGCATACGATCGGAATACACCCTCCGGGATTGTTGCAAGATCTTATGCAAGCATGGCCTTATTCGGAGTACATCATCGGCGGCATGCTGCCGAACGGACTGTTCTTGTTCATGCTGTGCATGGTCATGGTACTCGTATCCAACGTACGCCGCGTCCATCAGGAATCCGAACGGAACGCGCAGGAGTTGGTCGTTAAAAATGCCGAGCTAGAGCTTTTTCATCGCAAATTGGAGCAGTTGGTGGACATTCGGACGAAGGAATTGGAGAAAGCCAATCTCTCGCTTAAGGAGACGATGCGGGAGAAGGCGGAGACGCTGGCCGAGATGTCGGTGCTGGAGGAAAGAACCCGGATCGCGCACGAAATGCACGACGTCGTCGGCCATACGCTTACGGCCGCGATCGTCCAGTTGGAAGCGACGAAGAGGCTTGCCGAGCGCGACCAAGCCATTCCGATCGATAAGCTCGCCGTCGTGAACGGCCTAGTCCGCAAAGGGTTGGACGAAATTCGCAAAACCGTGCGCATGCTGAAAGTCGATAACGCCCCTTTTAACCTCGAACTGGCGCTCAAGGAGCTGATCAGGGATACGGTCGACAAAATGGAAGTCGAAGTGGAGGAACGAATCGAGCTTCCTGCCGGGCTTGGCAAGCTAGCCGAGCAAGTGCTCTATCATGCGTTGCAAGAGGGGCTGACGAACGGGATTCGCCATGCGCGCTGCAGCCGATTCCGGTTTGACTTGCGATCCGAGGACGGGTGGCTGAGCTTCAAGCTGGCGAACGACGGCGTTCCGTTCGGCGATTCGAAGCCCGGTTTCGGGCTTACCGCGATGATGGAACGCGTCCAGCTGTTAGGCGGACGAATGGAAATCGGCTCCTCCATGGACGAACGCGGGGAGCAGATCGGCTGCGAGCTTCGTATTGTATTGCCGCTGGCCGGCGGCTCGAAAACTCCTCATATCGCCGTGTAGCTATACGGTCGGCGTCTTAATCTTGTTTGCTCTGCTTTTCCATGCCGATGTACGCAAGGCCTGCCGCCATGAAAGCCGTTCCGGCAAGCTGCATGCCGGTCACTTGCTCGTCGAAGAACAAGTATCCCGCGACGACGGCGGATACCGGCACGACGTAGCGGAAGAAGTTCGCGCGCGCGGCGCCGACCTTATGCATGCCGCCGTTCCAAGCGACGAAGGCGAACACCGTGCTGATCAGCACGTTATAGGCGATCGCGGTGTAGTGCCCGGAGGAGAGCCCGCTCCAATCCACTTCGTCCCAAGTGCCTATCGTGATCGGGAGCATGAACAACGTGCCGAACATGATCGACCACGTGCTCACCCGAAGCGGCGAGTAACGGCTCATCAGCGGCATGCAAGCCAGATTGTACAACGCGCCGACGATGCTGACTCCGAAGGCCAGCAAGTTGCCTACCATGTGATCCGAGGACAGGCTCAATCCTTCGCTGCCGCCAAGGATGACGAAAGAGACGCCGATCATGGCGACGACGCCGCCGACCGCAAGCCTACGCGTGAACTTCTCCTTGACGAAGAGCGGCGCGAACAACGCGGCGAATATCGGCCAAGGCGCGACGTTCAGCAGCGATGCGTTGGCTAGCGTCGTGTACTTGATCGAGTACATCACCGCGATCTCGAGCCCCGTAATGCCGACCAATCCGATGGCGGCAAGCGCGAGCATGTCCCTCAAAGGCACTCCGATACTCCCCTCTTTGATCCACAGAATCAGGAAGAAGAAGGGAACGGCGCCGCCGAAGCGGAGGAACGCGAAAAGCACGGGGTCGAACGTCTCCATCGCCGACCGCGAGACGCCGAAGTTCGCGCCCCATATCGCCGCGACGAGCACCAAAGCGGCGTAGGATATCCATTTGTTATTGTGCATGGTGTTGTCAGGCTCCAATTCAGCTTATGTACGCATACTTTGCCATTGTGCAGGAAGGCGCGGACGGATGCAATAATAATATGGCGGCGAGCGCCGCCGTAGCGGTCCAACGCCTCCCCTGAGCGACGGGGATATCGATACAAAGGGCAAAAAACCGGAACGACATCGTCGTCCCGGTTTACGGCCATCGACTAATCCAGCTTGAAGTCCGGCAAGCCGAGCGGCATAGGCGCCGGACGCTCGCAGGAGCTCTTCATGACATAGTGCTTGCCCTGCTCGGCCGCGTCATGGAAGCCGTGCATCGCTTCAAGCACGTGATAAGCCAGCTCGCCGTTCGCGCGATGCTTCCGTCCGACTTGAATCGCCCGCGCCATGTCGGCAGCGCCGACGCCGCGAGCGTTGTCCGTGTAACCGTGCGTCAAAGGCACCTCGGACCAGTTGCCTCCGGCGGCGCCGGCGCGACGGACGCGGATCGTGCCGCCGAAACCGTTCGGATCCGGTACTTGAATCGTTCCGTGACTGCCGTATACTTCGATGCACGGCAGCATCGTGCCGCCCTTCACGTCGAAGCTCGTCAGAATCGTGGCGATCGGACCCGCCTCGAATTCCATGATTCCGGCTACGTGAGTCGGCGTCTCCACGACGACCTTCTGCCCCGCTTTCGGTTGGCTCGTAATCGTGCGCTCGGGGAACGATATCCGCGTCGAACCCGTCACTTTAGCGATCGGTCCAAGCAGAGATACGAGTGCCGTTATATAATACGGCCCCATGTCGAACATCGGGCCGCCGCCCTTCTGGTAATAAAACTCCGGAGACGGATGCCAGCTTTCGTGACCGCCGCCGAGCATGAACGCGGTCGCGCCGATCGGCGTTCCGATCCAGCCGTCTTCAACGAGCTTGACGCAAGTCTGGATGCCGCCGCCGAGGAACGTGTCCGGCGCGCTGCCGACGAGCAGCCCTTTGCGGCGGGCTAGCTCCAGCACTTCCTGTCCTTCCTCGCGCGTAACGGTGAACGGCTTCTCCACGTAGACGTGTTTGCCGGCTTCGAGCGCTCTTAAGTTAATCGATCCGTGAGCAAGCGGAATCGTCAGATTAATGACCATCTCGATGCCAGGGTCGGCGAGCAGCTCGTCGACGGAGCAGCCGCGGATGCCGTGTTCGGCGGCCTTGGCTTTGGCGCGCTCTACGTCTAGATCAGCGCAAGCGACGACTTCCATCGAATCGAACTTTTGGCCGTTCTGAAAATAAATCCCGCTGATGTTGCCTGTTCCAATGATGCCGACTTTGATTTTGTCCATTAGGGATTCTCATCTCCGGATGTTTAAAGTTGATTGTCCTGCATTCCCGTATAGGCTTCCTGCTGCTCATCCGCGCTCGCGAGCGCCTTGCCTTCCGCCGCCCAGTTGAAGCCTCTGCGCATAAGCTCCTGAACGACGGGGATTTCCATAATGTTCGCTTGGTGGCCAAGCGAGTTATAATATACGCGGCCTTGTCCCCAGCGCTTCGTCCAGACCACCGGCATGTCTATCGATTTATTCGTGGAATGCGGCCCCGGGACGGTCGGGAACCGCGTCGTCGCGAGCACTTCGTTCGCCGGGTCGACGTGCAAATAATATTGCTCCGTGCACACCTCGAAATCCGCGATGTCTTCCACGAGCGGGCTCGAGCTTTGCTTAATCTCGACCGTGTACGTCGTGCCGTCGTTGCCCGGATGCGCGATCCACTGGCCGCCCGTCATGAACTGCCAGTCGGTGTTCTCGCGGAACGCGTCGCACATGCCGCCGTGACATCCCGCAAGCCCGACGCCGCTCTGAACGGCCGCGGATACGTTGCTCACCCATGCGCCGTCGATCTTACCCATCGTCCATACCGGAACGATCAAATCGAGCGCCTTCAGCTTCTCGCCGTCCGCGAACGCTTCCAGCGTGTCCGACACTTCGACCTCGAACCCTTCCTGCACGAGCTGGCCGCGGAAAATTTCCGCCACTTCCTTCGGTTGATGGCCGTCCCAGCCGCCCCATACGATCAACGCTTTTTTCTTCGTCATCTGTTCTCGCTCCTGTTCATGCCGCTTGATTTCCTTACGATAAACTGCGTCTGCAGCGTTTCGTTAAATCTAACCTTCGTCCCGTCGGGATCGGACAACCGTTCCAACAATCGCTCGACCGCCAGCTTGCCCATCTCGTAGAACGGTACCTTTACCGTCGTCAGTTGCGGTTCCGTCATGCTGGCGGCGTCCGAGTCGTCGTAGCCGACGATCGGCAATTCGTCCGGGACTTGGCACCCTTTGTCACGCAAGCCTTGAATAAGCCCGATCGCCATCCGATCGTTCGCCACGAATAGCGCGTCTAGCTTACCCAGGTCGGCATGAACGGCATCCGCCGCCATCCATCCGCTTTTACGGCTGTAGTTGCCTTGATAGATAATCGATTCGTCGATCTCGATCCCGGCTTCCCGTAACGCTCGCATGTACCCGGCCATCCGATCGACGCTGTTCGAGTATTGGGGCGCGCCGTTAAGAAACCCGATACGCCTGAACCCCTGCTCGAGCAAATGCTTCACCGCGTCGTAGCTCCCTTGCACGTGGTCCGCCGCCACCGTGCTTGCATCCATGTCTTGGAACCGTTGGTCCATGACGCAGAACGGCAATTCCTGTCCCGCCATCTTCGCGATCCCTTCGCGCTCGGAAGCAATCGCGCTCGCTCCGAGCACGATGCAAGCGTCGATGCGCTGCGTCCGGAACAACGAGGCGTAATCGTACACTTCGTCAGGGTCGCGGAATAACAGCAGCAAGCCGTATTCTTTGGCGCGAACCGCTTCTCCGATCCCGCTCAGAATCTCGGAGAAATAATACGTGGAGAAAAGATGGACCTTCGGTACGTGAGGCAATACGACGCCGATGTTGCCGCTTCTGCCGCGGGCAAAGCAGGAAGCGATGGCGTTCAGTTCGTAATTCAGCTGCTTCGCCGCCGCCAATACCCGCTGGCGAGTCGACTCTTTCATCGGTCCGATCCCGTTCAATACGCGGGATACGGTAGCTTCGGATACGCCGGCCAGCTCGGCGACTTGTTTGCGGTTGGACACGGAATCCGCCATCCTGTTCTATCCTTAATAATGTACGCGTGTACATTATGGCACGGAAAGAGGGGCGAGTCAACTCACGAATCGGTAATCGGTCGGGCCGGTACGGAACCTTCGCCGGGTGTTAGAAATTAGAGGTCATATTGTCTTCTAGAGAGTCACGTTGGAGGATGCGCGGGATTTTAGAGGTCTTCCTGACCTTTGGCTCGTCACGATGGGGAATGAACCAAAAACCGAGAGACCGCGCCTCATATGAAGCGCGGTCTCTCGGTCGCACAACGCCTATTATTCTAACCCATGCTCTTCGCGAATCTTATATAACCCTTGGATCGGCAGATCGGAAGGATCGCGATTCAACAAGTAATACGCGATCAGCACATGAAGAGGAAACGCGCATACGTTGTTGCCGTCCTTGATCGAAGGAAATCCGGCTTCGAGAACCGGGCCATGCTCGGCATGCCAATCGAGACCCGCGTGCACTTCCTCCGGAGCGAATTCCTCTCTCACGGCTTCGTAGCAAGCCGGAAGGATGACTTTATCGATAATGGCTTTCGCCTCGTCATCGTCTTTAGGCGGCATCGGAAGCAGCTTCCCGCCTTTAACCTTCATCAAGTCGTAATAGAAGGAAGCCATCCATTGCGACGGGTCGCCCCCGCCTTGGAACATCGCGACCAGCTCGCGGAGGAAAAATCCGACGACGTAAGCGTCTCCCGCTTCGTCCTTCACTTGGAACGCGAAGACCGGTCCGTATAATTGGTGAGGCATGACATGGCTGTCTACATGCTCGAAACGCTGTCTTAATGCGATCAAGCCGTTATGTTCGACGGCTTTGACCAGTTCCTTCATTTGCTCTTCAGGCATGGCTGTAGAATTGCCATTGTCATTGCCGTTATCCGTATTGTTCGTCGTATCATTCGTCATCGTAAACACCACCCGCCTCATTCTAACATTCCGGCGCCAGGTCAGTCTACTTTCAAAGAATGGTTGCGGTTATTCTCTTCCGACGCAAGCTCGTTTACAATGAATCCATAAGCTGTTCAGATCGACGACAAGGAGCGAACCGCGATGCGAATATCGTTATGTATCGGAGCGTACCCCGGCAAGGACGAAATTTATCACCTCGAGAAAATCAAAGAGCACGGCTTTCACGGGCTCGAATATTACGCATGGTGGGAATTGAACGACTTAACCCGCGTCGCGAAGGAGCAAGAGCGAATCGGCGTCGGCATTAGCGCCGCGTGCACGAAGTTCATCAGCTTGGTGGACGAGTCGTTACGGGACGCCTACCTTGCGGGAGTGCGCGATACGATCGAAGCTTGCCGTAGGCTCGGGGTTCGTTCCATCATCTCGCAAACCGGCAACGCCCTGGACGGCGTGCCGCGCGAATCGCAGCGGCGGACGATGGTCGAGACGCTTAAGCGCTGCGCGCCTATGCTGGAAGAGGCCGGCATCGTGCTCGAGCTTGAGCCGCTAAACGGACTTGTCGATCACCGCGGACATTTCCTTCAGCGCTCGGACGAGTCCGCGTCGGTCGTCGATCAAGTCGGGAGCCCGAACGTCAAGCTCGTCTTCGACGTGTATCATCAGCAGATTACCGAGGGCAACGTCATCCGCAACGCCACCGGCTTCATCGACCGCATCAACCATTACCATATCGCCGACAACCCCGGACGCAAGCAACCTGGCACGGGCGAGCTGAATTACGTCAACATCCTGCGCGCGATCAAAGGTACGGGCTTCGACGGTTTCGTCGGACTGGAGTGCGGTTACACGATCGATACGGATGCCGCGCTGGAGCAGTTCAAGGCGGATGTACTGGCGAAAATATAGCGTAAAGGGCAAAGATCGATTACGATCTTTGCCCTTCGTTTACCCGACCTCGACCCATTCGCCGCCGCGGTCGGCGGAGCGCAACTCGGCGCCTACGAGCGCGATCGTGCCGCGGGTGTCGCGTCCCGTCGACGTGGCGATCGGTTGTCCCGCAGCCAAGCATTCGACGAAGTGCTTCAGTTGATAATAGTAGCCCAAATCCGCAGGCAACTCCGCCTCGAAGCCTTGACCCTCGTTCGGATTCACCTTCACGACGCCGTCCTTGAACACGATGTTGCCCCGCTCGAAGTTGACGCGATAATTCATGTCGAACCCGAAGTCGCCTTGCAGCGTCCAATCCGCCTGCGCGTTCACGACTTGTCCCCCGGCGTAACGGTAATGCGCCGACACGAGATCGTAGCCGCTTCCCGGCACGACGTTGCGTCCGATCGCAGAAACCGCTTCCGGCATGCCGAACAGCCAGTACACCATGTCCGCGTCATGGACATGCATGTCCATGAGCGCACCGCCGCTCTTGTCCTTCTGCAGCAGCCACGGTCCCCAGGACGGCGTTGCGCCGCCGCGGAAGAAGTAAGCATTCGTCACCGCGCCGAATTCGCCGCTGTCGGTCGCTTCTTTCAATCGGATGTATGCCGGCCAGAATCGGAGGCATTGTCCGATCATTAATTGCTTGCCGTTAAGCTCGGCTGCGGCGATCATGTTATCGCAAGCTTCCGGCGTCAACGCCATCGGCTTCTCGCACAGCACGTGCAGTCCATGGTTCAGGCATTGCACCGCGACTTGCTCGTGCAAGAACGTAGGAAGCGTAATGTCGACCGCGTCCAACTGCTCGTTTGCAAGCATGTCCGTCACGCTCGTATATCGATTGAAGCGGCCGAAATCGATCGCGCCTCCGACCGTCTCGATGTTGCCTGCGGTCGCTGGTCCCTTCAGTTTTTCCGGATCCATGTCGCACAGCGCGACGACTTGAACAGGCTGACCTTCGCTTTCAAGGCGCATGTAGTTTTCCAAATGCGTATTGCCCATGAAGCCGAGTCCAATCAATCCGATGCGTAGCATTACGCTTTCCTCCCCAGAATGGCGTCCATCGCGCCCGATGTGTTGTAGACGATCTGTTGCGGCTGTTGCTTATAGCCAGGAATCATCTCGGCGATCACATAACCGTCGTAGCCGATGCCGTCCAGCGCAGCGACGACCGCTTGGTAATCCACGTCGCCCGCGAGCAGGTCGACGAAGCCGTGCAGGCCGCCCGCGTCCCGGCGGTAGTCTTTGAAGTGGACTTTCTTAATCCGCTTGCCGAGAATCGGGATCCAATGCTCCGGATAGCCGGAATAGACCACGTTGCCGACATCGAAGTAAGCGCCGACGTAGTCCGAGCCGATCGCGTCGATGAAGCCGCGCATCTCGAGCGGGGACAACAGAAACTTGTTCCAGACGTTCTCGATGCCGATGTTGACGCGCTGCGCTTCGGCTTCCGACGCGAGCTGCGACAGCGCTTCAAACGCATAATCGTAAGCCCGGTCGTACGGCACGACTTCGGAGCCCGGAATGAAGTCGACGCCGACCGCGCCGGGAACGACGAGAATCGTGTCCACACCGAGTACGGACGCCGATTCGAGCTGCTTCTTGACGATGTCGCGCGCCTTGGCGCGCACGGACGGGTCCGAGCTCGTCAGCGAATAATCCCAATAGAGGCCGCTCGCTAGACTCGTCAGTTCGACGCCCGCTTCCTCCGCCGTCTTGCGGATCTCGAGCAGGTCGCGCTCCGTGCAGTCGAGACCGAGCTCGCCCTCCAGGCCGAGCGCCGGCTCGATCCCCTCGAAGCCCGCATCCTTGGCGAGCCGAATCGCGTCCGCCAGCTTCATGCCGCCCGGGAACGACCAAACGTTGATGCCCTTCTTCATCCTCGATCCACTCCTATCGCTATGATAGTGTTGATTATAGACGTCGTTGTCCGATCGTTCTTTAGCAATTCGGCCGATAGATTTGCACGCTTGGCGAACCCCGGGCTTAATTGCTACAATCTTGTGTGAACAGGAGGCGGAAGCATGGAATTTGTAAGAACGGCGCTCGCGGATTCCCTCAAGGTCGACAAGCTGATCTCGTTCCATTACTTCGAATACGCGAACGGCTTCATCTTCGAAGGGGAACGGCACGATTTCTGGGAGTTGCTGTACGTGGACCGGGGAACCGTGGAAGTGCGCGCGGACGACCGGACCTACGAGCTGAAGCAAGGACACATGATTTTCCATAAGCCGGACGAATTCCATACGGTGCAGGTTAAGCCCCATCACAAGCCCCCGCACTTGGTCGTCCTCTCTTTCGAATGCGATTCGTCGGGCATGGACGCGCTGCGCGATCTCGTGCTGACGCTGAGCGACGCGGACAGGCAATGGCTGTCACTCGCCGTGCAGGAAGGCTTCCGCGCGTTCTCGCCGCCCTTCGACGATCCGTCGGAGCACCGGCTCGTCCGCCGTCCGGACGCCCCGTTCGGAAGCGAGCAATTAATGCGATCGCACCTTGAAATCCTGCTCATCTCGCTCGTGCGCGCCGTCTCCGTCGCCGAATCGGGCAAACCGCCCGGTAAACTGACAACCGAGTTTAAGGCGAACTTCGAACAAGAGCTGAGCGAACGGATCGTCGCCTACCTGAAGGAGCATCTGTCCGAGCCCCTTACGCTGGAGCAGCTCTGCACGCAATTCCACGTCGGCAAGAGCCGACTCAAACAAATTTTCCACGACCGTTTCCGCTGCGGCGTCATGGAATATTACCGGGCGCTGAAACTCGAGGAAGCCAAATCGCTAATCCGCGAACACAAATATAACCTGACCGAAATATCGGCCAAGCTAGGATATGCCAGTATTCATTATTTTTCGAGAGAGTTCAAGAAGAACGCGGGGATGTCCCCTTCCGAATACGCCAAGACGGTCAAAATGAAATCGGGAATGTACTAATCCCCATGCGCGCCCCGGGCGCGACATACGCCGAAGGATCGACCTTCGGCGCATGCTTGCCAAGCGAATATTGCATAACCCTGCGACCTCCGTAGACTAGCCGAGATTTTCTTGTATTGTACTACAAGCGTTCGGCTATTGGATAACCGGCTTCTCCTTCGGCTCCCGGCGGCCTATCGCTTTAGCCCAGCCTTTGCGGAGCAGCGGCATCAGATAGAAGTCTAAGCCGAGTCGTCCGGCGTTGGCGCCTGCCAAGAAGATGATCATGCCCAGCAGCATCAGCCAAGGGTTCGTGCTTACGGTGCCGGCGAACAGGAACAGGAGGTTCAGCAGGATTCCGAAGAACGCGGCTGCGATCGTCAATCCGCCGACGATAAGTCCGACGCCGATCAGGAACTCGCCTACCGGGATCAAGAAGTTAATGAGCTTCACGTTCGGCAAGGCGAAGTGTTCGATGAAGTACGTGTAGTTCGGATAGATGACTTCATGCGTCGCATGATCGGCGACCGGTTTGCCGATCGCGCCCTTCAGGAACCCCGTGGCATCGAATCCGCCCGTCATCTTATGCCAGCCCGCGTCGATCCATTGCCAACCGACATATATTCTCAAGAGCAAGATCGCCGCTGCCGCCCATACGTTGTCTCTCAGCCATTTGGTAACCATAGTTGCCATCTCCCTTTGGGATTTCGGTTAACTTTTCCTTACACCCCCATTATGAATCCGATTGTTCGCCATGTATGTGAAAAAAATCACTAAATCTCATCGTTAGTCACAATAACAGAAAAAAGAACTGCCGGTATGCTCAACCGGCAGTTCTTTTAGGCAACTCCGCTTATTCTTCCCGCTCCCGGTTCGCCTTCTCCAACTCGCCTGCGGGAATTTTCAGCAGCACTTTCGTTCCTTCACCCGGCGACGATACGATACGAATGCGTCCGGATACGGCTCTTGCCCGCTCTTCCATGCTGAACAAGCCGACGCCTCGTCCCGCGTTCTCCCTGTCGAAGCCTTTGCCTTTGTCATCGATCGCGACCTCGATGATATCCCCAAGACCGCGAAGCGTCACGGACGCTTCCGACACTTCGGCGTATTTGCCCGCGTTCGTCAACGCCTCCTGCACGACGCGATAGATCGTCGTTTCCGCCAGCAAGCTCGGCCGCTTGCGCAAATCGCAATCGAAGGTGACGCGAATGCCGTAATGCCGCTCGAAATTGTCGATATACGTACGGAGCGCCGGCACGATGCCAAGGTCGTCCAACACGGACGGACGAAGCTCCCAAGCAAGCCCCCGCACTTCGACCATCAACTGCGCGACTTGTTGGCCGAGCCGCTCTAGGCCGGCGTCCTTGCCCTCGGAGAGCATGCTGTCGATCGTGATTTTCAGCGAAAACAAGCTTTGTCCGATGCCGTCGTGCAAATCCCGGGAAAACCGCCTGCGCTCTTCCTCCTGGATGTTCATCATCTGCGTCATCATAGACTGTAGCTGCGCCTCGGTCTCCTTCAACTGAGTAACCTCATGCCGAATCGCCAAATATTGATAAGGACGCCCTTCGGCGTCCACGAACGGAACGATCGTCGTATCGACCCAATAATAACCGCCGTGTTTCGCGCGGTTTCGGATTTCGCCCCGCCACACTCGCCCGGAGGAGATCGTCGCCCACAATTCGCGCATGAACGCTTTGTTATGCATGCTCGAGTTAACGATACGATGATCTTGCCCGATCAACTCCTCGCGCGAATACCCGGAAATCTCGCAAAACTTATCGTTCACGTACTGGATCGTCCCTTTGCGGTCCGTTACGGCCACGATCGACGCTTCGTCGAGCGCGTACTTCACGTCGGCGAGCTGCTTGAGCGAGCGTTGCAGCAGCTCGCGAAACTCGGAATCGGGAATTTGCTTCTCCAGTTGCGGAAGCAGCGTCTCTACGTACTGAGCGAGATTCTCGGACGGATACCGTTCACTCAAAGTTCAGCAACCCCTTCTTCATGGCGAATTTGACGAGATCCGGCCTCGTTTTCAAATCCAGCTTCTCCATCAGGTTGCTCTTATGCGTCTCTACCGTCTTTACGCTAATCACGAGCTGCTCCGCGATTTCTTTGTTGGCGTAGCCTTGCGCGACTTTGGCCAGTATCTCCTTCTCCCGCTCCGACAACGATTCGTACGTCCCCTGATGCTCGCCGCGTTTCATGCGATCCATATAATCGCTCATCAGCCTTTTGGTCGCGGTCGGGTACAAATAAGCTTCGCCCGCGGAGATGTTGCGAATCGCCGTCAACAGCTCGTCGTGCGGCGCGCTTTTCAGAATATAGCCCGCTGCTCCCGCTTGAATGGCCCGGAACAAGTAGCCTTCGTCGTCGTGCATCGTCAGGATGAGCACCGCCGTATCCGGCAACAGCTTCTTGAGCTCGGCCGTCGACGTCAGCCCGTCCTTGCCGTGCGGCATGCTTAAGTCCATAAGCACGACATCGGGACGAAGCTCTTCCGCTTTCGCGATCGCTTCGTCCCCGTCAGCCGCTTCGCCTACGACCTCGCAGCCATGCTTGCCGTTGAGCAGCAAATGCAGACCCGATCTTACGACCGCATGGTCGTCCACTACCAATATCCGAATCATGCCGATCCTCCTCGCCGAACCTCGATTGTCATACTCTCATTCTAACATATCGTTTTACGGCGTCGTAGACTGCTCCGGCCGATCCGTAAGACGGCTTGCGAGCGCGTCGGCCGCGATCAACAGGCTATTCCGTTCTTCCGCGCGATAAATACGCCTTTTGCGATCGCCGGCCAGCAGCACTCCGACCACTTTCCGATCCGCGAGGATCGGAACGGCGTATGCCGACCTTAACCCTTCCGCAAGAAGGATCGGATATTCGTGTATGCGCCGGGAGGCCAGCAGCTCCGCGAGCTGCAGCGACATCGCTCTGCCTACTTTAACGACCGTCTGGGACAGTCCGCTTTGCTCCCTCTCGGCGATTCCGGCGAATTTACCGTTCCCGTTGCCGGACGCCAGCTTCCACTTCAGCACGCGCGACTCGCCGGACCATACGGCAAGCGCGCAGAAATCGCAGCCGATCTCAGTCCGAAGTCCGTCGAGCGCCTCTTGCGCCCCATTGTTCATTGTCATAGAAACCGCACCTTTCGAGTCCGCGCACCCTCTGATTTCAGTGTATCGAATCGCCCGTACGAAAGGAGTCGGGGAATCCCCTGATTTTGGGATCGGGGAATGTACTGAATCGCGGAATCCGTGTGAGATTTCTCACAGGAAAATAAGGGAGTTGCCCCCTAACAATCAGGAATCTCCCCGATAACGCTTGTTTCGATTCGATTGTACAATAAAGTCACAAGCACACCGAAGGGGATGGCGACTATGGCGGCGATGTTAGCATTTGCTCCGATTCCATGCGAGACGACGAGGAACGAGAAGGGGATCACGAGCTTCTTAACGGCGGCACAATTCGAATTATTGGAAGAGATCATGGCGCCTAAGCGCGCGAAAGCCGGTACCGTCCTGTTCTGGGAAGGAGAGCCTTGCAACAAGCTGATCTATGTTCGTTCGGGTAAAGTGATGCTTCGCAAAACGACTGAAGACGGCAAAAGCCTGATCCTGTCGATTCTGCAAGCCGGGGATCTGATCGGAGAGTTGGGCGGCGGCCACGGCGTCGCGCATGGCTACAGCGCCGAAGTAGTGGATAACGCCGAACTGGGCATCATAGCCTGGAAGGACATCGATATGCTGTTCGTCCAACATAGCGATCTGGCCCTTCCCTTCATGAATTGGATGGCGCTTAACCATCGCGTGACCGAATCGAAGCTTCGCGACCTTCTGCTGTTCGGCAAGCCCGGCGCGCTGGCCTCGACGCTGATCCGCATGGCGAACTCGTTCGGCGTCGTCCAAGAAGACGGCATTCGAATCAACCTGAAGCTGACGAATACGGAGATGGCCGAATTCATCGGCACGACCCGCGAGAGCGTCAACCGGATGCTTAACGGGCTCAAGGAAGAAGGCACGATCGATATGCAAGGCGGCCGAATCATTATCCGCGACTTGGGCGCCCTCAAGAAAATAGGCGGCTGTCCGGAGTGTCCGGCCTGCCCGGGGAACGTATGCTGTATCTAAATAAATACCTGCTTACGATATAACAAAACCTTGACTGCCTTTGATATCGGCGATCAAGGTTTTTGTATGTACGCCGCCTCTAACCAGCCACAGACCTGCACGAAATACAGTTAAGCGAGCCATCCGATCGGATTTAATCATTATACCTGCACGAAATACACGTAAAACCCCATAACTACGCTTAAATCTTTTTTTGGGCTGGATTAAATGCACTTCATGCATGTAAAAGGATGAGTTCGCCGCATATCCTTTCCTCGTACAGTATTCGGTGCAGTTACTAACTTCCCCACAAAAAAGCGCCGCGCTGTCCGAAGCGAGACGCTTGAGCAAGCGAAATTCTACTTGGCGATAAATCCGATCGAACGCAGCCACTCCACGCTAAGCATGAACCAGTGGGCCGCGTGCGGGTTCGGCGTGTTCACCTCTTCGTTGCAGAGCGATAAGCCGTGTTGTCCTTTGTTGAAAATATGGCACTCGAACGATACCTTGTGCTTGCGCAATGCGGAGATGAAGAGCAGCCCGTTCTCGACGGGTACGGCGCCGTCTTCTTCCGTGAACCAGATGAACGTCTGAGGCGTCTCTGCGGTTACGCGTTTCTCGAGCGAGAAGAACGCCGTCGCGTCGTCGTCCTCATGGGAACCGGTCAGGTTATAGAACGAGCCGCGATGCGCGAATTCGCCCGAGGAAATGACCGGATAGCTCAGAATCAAGGCGTTCGGCCGATAACGGTCAGGTGCGCCGTCAAGCTTGTCCTTGAGCGCCGGCTCGTTCCACATCGTTCCGGTCGAAGCCGCCAGATGTCCGCCGGCCGAAAAGCCGCATACGGCGATTTGGTCCGGATCGATGCGCCAGTCAGCGGCATGGTCGCGAAGCATGCGGATCGATGTCATCGCTTCTACCATCGGCTGCAGGTTGCGAGCTTCTTCCTTCACGGAATAACGGAGAATAGCAACTTGATAACCCGCATTATAATAGGCGATCGCCACCGGCTCGGCTTCGCGTTCGGATACGAACTCGTAACCGCCGCCGGGTGTAATCACAACGGTTGGCCGGGGCTTGTCGCCCAATTCGTGAATATTGTGCAGGTACAAAGTCAAAGTGGCGCTTGCGCTATTCTCGAGTTTGATCGTTTCAAACCTCATTGGATCTCGACTCTCCCTTTTCGTATACGATTTCGATGTTTCCTTCAAAGTAACATATTCCGCTTCGGTAACGCCACTCAATTAAAACGTCAGTGTGCGCTACGCGCACAAAGAAGACGACTGCGGATATTCCGCAGCCGCCGAAAGGCGCTATGCTTTAACGTGCCAGCCATCCGCCGTCAACGCAAAGCACGTGGCCGTTCATATAATCCGAAGCTGGAGATGCAAGGAAGACAGCAGGACCCTTCAAGTCTTCCGGCGTGCCCCAGCGGCCCGCGGGAATGCGCTCCAGAATCGCTTTATTCCGTTTCTCGTCCGCGATGAGCGGCGCCGTGTTTCTCGTGTCTATGTAGCCCGGAGCGATCGCGTTCACTTGAATGCCTTTGCCCGCCCACTCGTTGGCCAGCGCTTTCGTAAGGCCGGCGACCGCATGCTTGCTGGCCGTATAGCCCGGGACGTTAACGCCTCCTTGATAGCTGAGCATGGAAGCGATGTTGATTACTTTGCCGCTGCCTTGGCGGATCATCTCTCTGCCTGCGAGCTGGCTCAGGAAAAATAACGAGTTGAGGTTCAAGTCGATAACGTCATGCCAGTCTTTGCTCGAATGCTCGGCCGCCGGCGCGCGACGAATCATGCCCGCATTGTTCACGAGGATGTCTATGCTGCCGAAAAACCCAAGCCCCTGCCGGAACACGGCTTCGAGTCCGTCTTCCTTGCTCAGATCGGCGGAAATCTGCTCAGCTTGACCGCCAAGCTTGCGAATGATCTCGACGGTCTCGTTGCTGTTCGATGCAGATACCGCAACAATCGAAGCGCCCGCTTCCGCGAGACCGATCGCGATCGCTTGCCCGATGCCCCCGGACGTTCCGGTAACGAGCGCTGTTCTGCCCGACAATCTAAAGCTCATTTCACTTCACTCCCCCGAATGATTTGCCGCGCTCCCTTGGTGCGATACAGCTCCGCCGTCTCGGCTGGGAGCCCGGAATCCGTTATAATGCCGGTTGCCTCGTTCAATGCGGCGAACGTGAACAGCGCGCCTTGTCCGAACTTCTCGCGGTCCGCGAGCACGTAGGCCGTCTTCGCGGTTTCCAGCCATGCGCGTTTGATTTCCGCCGATTCGCCCGCGTATATCGTAAAGCCGTCTTCCGGATGGACCGCGGTCGTAGACAGGAACGCTTTGGATATATTCAACCTGCGGATATAAGCTGCCGCTTCCGTTCCGATCAGCACGTTGCGCATTTGATAGCCGCCGGGTACGACTAGACGAACTTTCTCCTTATGCGCAAGCACCGCGATAATGAGCAAATCGTTCGTCACCACGGTAAGCGGCATATCTTGAAGCAGCCTTGCGACCTCCAGCGTCGTCCTTCCGCCGTCGAGCGCGATTACCTCGTTAGGTTCGAGCAGCGATACGGCAGTCGCCGCGATCTCCCCGCGCTCGGCTGCGCTCGGGTCATTCGCTTCTCGCGGCGTAAGAATCCCGAGTTGATTCGCTTGCGCCAGTACCGCTCCGCCGTGGATCCGATGCAGCAGCCCCTTCTCCTCCAGCTTCGCCAAGTCTTCCCGGATCGTTTTGCCGGTCACGCTAAGTTGGTCGATCAGCTCCGCAACCGTCACTTCTCTTGCGGCTAGCAATAATTCCATGATTTTTTCATATCTGCGGATCGGGTTCACTGGCTATCATCGCTTTCGTTGGACGGATTTTGTCTCTTATTGTAAGTCTTTCATCGCGACAGCGTCCATGTCTTCGAACATTTGATTGTCGCCCGCCACCACCAAATGAACGTATAGTTGTTCGTGCCGACGCCGCCGTGGATCGACCAGCTAGGGAAAATGACCGCCTGCTCGTTGCGAAGCACGATGTGGCGCAATCTCCGCAGGCTCGCTCGATCAGGAACTCTTCGCGTAGATGCGAGGTGTCGAAGGCTTTGACTTCGTGCGGGCGGGAAGCGTAACGGATTCCATGGCCAACCTTCCAAATAGGTTCATTTGGGTTCGTTTATTACAACTTTAGTTCATTATATAACTTATTCGAATTCTTTTCAATTCTCTAATCTGGGACAATGGCGCAATTGAGGCGCTTCCCCGGCATGGTCGCTTTATCGGCACTCCCCCCTGTTATTACTGTGATTCCCAGGGCTCGGGACTCATTGGCGGAAGTGAGTTTGAGTGAGTTCCGTTAGTGCGAGGAATGACGAGGACAAGAGGCACTATAGCGGAACCTAGTTCCGTTATAGTGGGAGCGTACCCTAAACCAAAAGGGGCTGCGCAAGGGTTATGCCGAATAACAACCATTCGCAGCTATTTCTCTTAAAATCCGACTATGAGGTAAAAAACAACAACAATGCGCAGTTATTCGGAACGAAAAATCGCCAAACCGTGAGATCGCGCTCAATTAACTATCGATTTGTTGTTATTTATTTGCTCCATAGACAGCGAAGGACAAACCTGCTTGCTCGGTGCTCCAACAGCCCGCGAGACCATCCCCCGATCTAAAAAAGGCTGCCTAAGCAGCCCCTCATGACAAACTCAATATTTGCGTTTCGCCGCTTCGCGCTTGGCCATCTGCTCGGTGAATACGCTCTCCGGCGGCACGATCCGCTTCGGCAGCATACGCCCCTGCATGATTTCGGTCGCCGCCTGGATGAGGTTCGGCCCGAGCAGCGGGTTGCACTCGACGACGAGGTTGATTTTGCCTTCCGCCAGCTTCTCGAGCGCCCTGCGCGTTCCGTCCACGGAAATAATGACGATATCTTTGCCCGGTCTCAGCCCGTACTCCTCGATCGCTTCGATCGCACCGAGCGCCATATCGTCGTTATGCGCGAACAGCACGCGGATCTCTTTGCCCTTCTCTCGCAGAAAACGACGCATCGTCTCCTTGCCTTGCTCGAACGTGAAGTCCGCGTAATCGCTCTCCAGATAGACGAAATTCGAATTGCCCTCGATCGTGTCTCTGAATCCTTTGCCTCGTTCGATGGAAGGAGCAGAGCCTTCCGTTCCTTTCAGCTCGGCGATGCCGATCGTTCCCGTCATGTCTCTTGTTTTATCCAGCAAATATTTGCCCGCTTTCCGCCCTTCCTCATAGAAGTCGGCCCCGATGAACGTGACGAACAGCGAGGAATCCGCCACGTCGATCGAACGGTCGGAGATGATGACCGGGATGCCCGCGGCCTTGGCTTCCTTAAGTATAGGTTCCCACCCGGACTGGATCACCGGCGCGATTGCGATAACGTCCACCTTCTGCTCGATGAACGACCGGATGGCGGCGATCTGCTTCTGCTGCGATTGCTCCGCGTTCTCGAATCTTAGCTCGACTCCCGCTTCCTTGGCGGCTTCCTTGATCGATTCGGTATTCGCGAGCCGCCAATCGCTTTCCGTGCCTAATTGGGAGAATCCCAGTACGAGCGGAGGGGTTAGAACCGGATCGGCGTCTTCGGCAACGCTAAGCAGCTCGCCCGATCTATCGGGGATAACCGCCGGCGCGCTCACGGCAGGAGACTTCTGCCCGTTGTCGCACCCCGATAGGATCACCAAGAGCGCGCAGAACAACGCCCCGATCATGCTGCCGACACCGATTGTCCGATGGTTCACGCCTCAACCCTTCTCTCTGGATGGAATCGTTCGAACGAATGAATCCCGACTCCATTATAATCGAAATTGACGCATCTGTAAGGCCAGCTTATCTGAAACCTCGCCGAGGCTCCGGGATTGCTCAAGCAACTGCTCGCTGATCTGCGTCTGTGACGAGCATTGGTGCGCCGCTTCCTCCGACGCCGCCGTCGACTGCTGAGCGATGGCGGACACTTCGCCCATAACGGTCGCGAGCGACGCGCCTTCGTCGTTAAGCTGCCCGATCGCCTGTTCGACCCCGGCCGAATGAACTCCGAGCTGCTCCATCCGCTCGCTCATCTCGCCGAACGCAAGGTGGATCGCGCCGATCTCCTCCAGCATCTGGCGGAAGAACGGCAACGCCTCTTCCATCGCGGCGAACGTGCCTTCGACTTCGCCTTCGATCGACTCGGTGAAGGTACCCACGCTTGCAATGGATTCGTCCGAGCGCTCCGCAAGCTTGCGGATTTCTTCCGCGATCACTTTGAACCCGGCGCCCGCCGCGCCCGCCCGCGTCGCTTCGATCGAGGCGTTCAGCGACAGAATCCGAATCTGCTTGGACATTCGGTCCATCAGTTCCACGATGCCGCGAACCGAACCCGCCTCCTCCTTCAGGCCGACGATCCGATCTCCGGCCTTGCGAAGCCTGGACTCCGTTGCTTCCGCCCGGGTCACCAGCCCTTCCATCGCCGCGCCGCCGCGTCTGCACGCTTCGCCCGTCTCCATGGCCGAACCGGCCATTCTCGCCTGCAGCGAATACGCTTCCTTCAGCCGCTCGCCCATGCTTTCCACGCTCACGATGCCGCGCTCCGCTCCGGACGCCAGGTTAATCGCGCCTTGCGCGATTTGCTCCGTTACCGCGCGAATATCGTGCGCCGCGCTCGTCGTGCGACTGGCCGCTTCGCTTAAGCGTTGACTCGAGGAGGCGACTTCCTTGGCGGAAGCGAGCGTCTCCCCGACCATTCGGCCAAGATTCTCCATCATCCGGTTGTACGCTTCCGCCACTTGGCCGAGCTCGTTCTTGCTTCGAACGCGCATTCTGCCCGTCAAAAGTCCGTCCGCCGCTTGATTCATCAGCGACTCCATTCTTCTGAGCGGGGAACCGATCATCCGTACAAGCCATAAGCCGACGAGCAGCGCGACGACCGCGCAACCCGCGACGGCCATCGTCGTCACCGCGCGAATCCGATCCGCCGAGGCGGTCAACTCCGTAAGCGGCGCGACGCCCGCCAGCGTCCAGCCGCTTATGGGCGAGTGCCGGTAAGCCGTCCATAGCTGCCGGCCGTCCGATCCTTCCCGGATCGCGGAGCCGGCCTGCTGCGCCGCATCGTAAGCGAACACTTCGCCCGCGCCCGTCCCTTCGGAGAAGTTGGTCGCGAGCAGCCGCCCATGCGCATCGAGAATTTGCGTCTCCGCGTTATCGCTAAGCCTGACTTCCTTGATCAGGTCGCCGAGCACCGACGCTTCGATCTGCACGACGAGAGCGAAATCCCGGGAACCGATGTTTTTCTTCCCCAGCAGCTTGCCATAAGCGAAAAGCGGCTTCGGAGCGTTCCCGTAATATCCTTTCTCTCGCGTCGGCAGCCACACTTCCTTGCCCTCCGCCCGCACGACGTCCCGCATCCATGGCTCTTCCGCCGCATCCGCGATGGCGCCCGTCTCCCTGATCGTACTGATCGGCGGCAGCTCGTCCTCCAGCGGGAATAGCGTAATGTCTCTGATTCGCGAATCGGACAACGCCAATTGATCCAGCAGGCCTTGTATGCTTCCCGCAAGAACCTTCCGTTCCTCCTCGTCGATCGACGCGTTCGTAATCTGGAACAACGGCTCCAAGAAGCTGCTGTTATTCACCAGCTCCAAGGCCAGGTTCAAATACGAGAGTTGCTGCATGTCCAGCTTCTCCCCCGCAAGGGAGACGGTCTGCACCGAGCCTTGCTCCAGTTCGTCGATAATGCCGGAACGCGCCGCGCTGGAAGCGAACCAGCCGAGCCCTCCGACGGACAGGCACACCGCGCATACGAAAATCAAGAACAGCTTCGTCCCGATGGATCTGGCGGGAGAACGGAAGAGCGAACCAATGAGCTTGCGAAACTCCGTCATGCGAACGGGCCTCCTCGTAAGGGCGGCCGCGAAGACCGCCTCGATGCGCTACAGCTTCTGCGTCGCTTGCCGCGCGCTGAGTACGCGCTGGAACAAAATGAACAAGAATAACAAGAGCCCGATGACGATCTTCGTCCACCAAGAGCTAAGCGTGCCTTCGAAGCTGATGATCGTCTGAATGACCCCTTGGATCAATACGCCGAAGAACGTTCCGAATATATACCCGACGCCGCCGGTAAGCAGCGTTCCGCCGATGACGACGGAGGCGATCGCGTCGAGCTCGAGTCCCATCGCGTGCAGACCGTAGCCGGACAGCATATAGAACGTGAACACGACGCCGGCGAGCGCGGAACAGAAGCCGCTAAGCGTGTAGACGGCGATCTTCGTGCGGGCGACCGGCAAGCCCATGAGCAGCGCGGACTGCTCGCTGCCGCCGAGCGCGTAGATATTGCGTCCGAGCCGGGTGTAGTGCGCAATGTAGATGCCCGCCGCGATGACGACAAGCGCGATAATGACGCTGATCGAGATGAAGCTTCCGCCCGGAAGATGGATCTTCGTCTGCGCCATCTTCGTATAGAACGCATCGTCGATCGTAATCGTATTGATGCTGATGACGTAACAGAGCCCGCGCGCGAGGAACATGCCGGCAAGCGTGACGATGAACGGCTGAATCTTGAAATAATGGATGATCGCGCCCATGACCCATCCGAACAGCGAGCCGATGACCAGCATCAGCGGAATGACGACGGCCGGAGGCCACCCGTGCTCCTGCACGAGGCTTGCGGACATCATCGTCGTTAACGCGATGACGGAACCGACCGACAAGTCGATGCCGCCCGTCACGATGACGAACGTCATGCCTACCGCGACGATCAGCAGGAACGCGTTATCGATCAGCAGGTTCAAGATGACCTGGAGCGAGAAGAATCCCGTATAACGGAAAGAACCGGCCAGGAACATGACGGCGAATAGGAACACCGTAACCGCGATGGACAGATACTTCTGCTTAAACATGCTTCGCCACCTCCCGTTCCGCCGGGTAACGGCGAGTTTGCCAACGCTGCACGAGCGTCTTCCGGAACGTCTCCGATTGAATGAGGCAGACGACCAGCACGACGAACGCTTTGACGACCAGCGTAATTTCCGGCGGTACGCCGATCATATAGATCGTCGTCGTCAACGTTTGAATGATGAGCGCGCCGATCAAGGTGCCGGTCAAGTAGAACCGTCCGCCGGTAAGCGACGTTCCGCCGATAACGACGGCCAGAATCGCGTCGAGCTCGTACCACAGGCCGGCGTTGTTGCCGTCGGCGCTCGATACGTTGGAGCTCAGAATAAGTCCGGCGATCGCCGCGCACAACCCGCAGAACAAGTACACCGCGATCAAGACGTACCGGGAGCGAATGCCCGCGAGGCGGCTCGCGCTCGGATTGCGGCCGACCGATTCGATGAACAAGCCAAGCGCGGTGCGGCGAGTCAGCAGCACGGCTACCGCGAACACGGCAACGACGATGAAAATCGAGAAAGGCAGCCCGAGCAGCGAGCCCGATCCGATATAGCCGTACCGGTCGCTCGTGACCGTAATGATCTGCCCCGAAGTAATGAGCTGAGCGATGCCGCGTCCCGCGACCATTAGAATGAGCGTGGCGATAATCGGCTGTATGCCGATAACCGAAACGAGCAAGCCGTTCCACAGCCCTAGCAGCAAAGCGATTCCGATCGATAGCGCGATCGCCTCCGCCAGCAGGCCTAATGCGTCTTGATCGGCGCCCTTGCTGATCGTAAGGCAAGCCATCGCTCCCGAGATCGCAACGATCGAGCCGACCGACAGGTCGATTCCGCCCGTCGCGATGACGACCGTCATGCCGATCGCGACCAGAATGAGCGGCGCCCCGAAATTCAGGATGTCGATGAGCGTGCCGTAGAGATGACCGTTACGAACTTGAACCGTGTAGAACTCCTCGGGCGAATAGAACAAATTGAATAGCAGCAGCGCGGCCAGCATGGCAAGCGGCCAGAACAGATGATGCTTATGAATGCGCATATGCTTTAACCTCCCGCGATTGCCTGCATCACTTGCTGCTGGCCGATGTCTTCTTGCATTTCTTTTACTTTCTTGCGATCGCGGAGCACGACGATCCGGTCGCTGACGCGGACGACTTCCTCGAGCTCCGACGAGACGAACAGCACCGACATGCCTTGCCGGGCTAGCGACAGCACCAGCTTCTGGATTTCGGCCTTCGCCCCGACGTCGATGCCGCGCGTCGGCTCATCCAGAATGAGCAGCTTCGGTTGGGTCAGCAGCCAGCGGGCGAGGATCACCTTCTGCTGGTTGCCGCCGCTCAAGTTTTTAACCAAATGCTCCGGATTCGGAGGATTAATGTTCAGCGCCTTAATATACTGATCGGCGAGCTCATCCTGCTTCTTCCGCGGAATTCTTCTCATCCAGCCGCGGGTCGCCTGCATCGCCAGCACGATATTCTCGCGGACGGTCAGATCGTCGATAATGCCTTCCGTCTTGCGGTTCTCCGGGCAGAAAGCGATGCCCGCGTCGATCGCCTGGCGGGGCGAATGGACGGCCCCCGGCGAATCCTTCAGCAGCAGTTGGCCTTGGTCCGGCCGATCCGCGCCGAAGAACAAGCGCGCCATCTCCGTGCGGCCGGAGCCGAGCAGGCCGGCCAAGCTTACGACCTCGCCTTTGCCGATCAGCAGATCGAACGGCTCGATCGCGCCTTTGCGTCCGAGCCCGATCGCCTCGATCAGCGACTCCTTCGCCTCAGCGCGTCCTTCGCCGCCCGCTTTCGGCAGCTCGCCGAGCAGCTCGAGTTCCTTGCCGATCATCTTCGATACCAGCTCTATCCGGGGCAGTTGCGCCGCTTCATACTCCCCGACAAATTCTCCGTTGCGGAGAATGGTTATTCGCTCCGAAATTTCGTACACCTGATCCAGGAAATGCGTGACGAACAGAATCGCGAGTCCGTCTTCCTTCAGCTTGCGCATGATCTTGAATAGCTGCTCCACCTCGTTGCGGTCTAAGCTGGACGTCGGTTCGTCCAGAATGAGCACTTTCGCCGAAATATTCAGCGCCCTGGCGATCGCCACCAATTGCTGGATGGCTACGGAATACATGTACAGCGGCTGCGTGACGTCGATGCCGAGCTGCAGCCTCTCCCGAAGCAGCTGCTCCGCCTTGCGGTTCATTTCCTTCCACAGAATGCGCCCAAACCGGCGCGGTTCGCGTCCGATGAATATATTTTCCGCGACCGTAAGGTTCGGACATAGATTCACTTCCTGGTACACCGTGCTGATTCCGGCCGCCTGCGCCTCAAGCGGGCTATGGATCGCCACGTGGCGGCCGCTCAGCGTTACGGCGCCCTGATCGATCGAATAGACGCCGGTCAGCACCTTGATCAGCGTCGATTTGCCGGCCCCGTTCTCCCCCATCAGCGCGTGGACCTCTCCGGGGAATAAGCGGAAGCTTACGTTATTCAAAGCTTTTACCCCGGGAAAATGCTTATAAATGCCGCTCATCTGCAAGATCGGCTCCCGCTCTTGCCCGTCGACTGTGCTCATCGCGAACCTCCTTGATCGTATCGAATCTTCGTCGGGCCCGAACGAACTCGCCCTATGAAGAGAGAAAGCCACTCCAGGACGGATACCCGGCAGTGGAGCGGCTCATCTCTTGTGCGATTAATAGATTAATATTTGCGGTTCGGAAGCGCTTCTTTCGCTTGCTCCGACGTGAACGTGCCGTCCGGCGTCACGATGCGCTTAGGAACTTCCTTGCCGGCGAGCATATCTTTCGCGGTCTGCATCAACAACGGTCCGAGAAGCGGGTTGCACTCGACGATGTAGTTGATTTTGCCTTCGGCGGCCGCGGTCATGCCGTCTTTAACGCCGTCGACGGAGATGATCTTGATGTCTACGCCCGGCTTGAGACCGGCGGCTTCGATCGCTTGGATGGCTCCGAGCGCCATGTCGTCATTGTGGGCGTACAGCACGTCGATGTCTTTGTTAGCTTTCAAGAACGCCTGCATAACTTCTTTGCCTTTGGCGCGAGTGAAGTCGCCCGTCTGGGAAGCGATCACTTTGAGGTGCGCATTGCCCGCGATTTTCTCTTCGAAGCCTGCTTTGCGGTCGTTCGCCGGAGCGGAACCCGTCGTGCCTTGCAGCTCGACGATGTTAACGTCTTCCGTCGCGTCTTTGTATTGCTCGGCGAGCCATGCGCCCGCCATGCGGCCCTCTTCGACGAAGTCGGAGCCCATGAACGTCACGTACAGGGAGGTGTCTTTGGAATCGACCGCGCGGTCGGTCAAGATAACCGGGATGCCGGCGTCTTTCGCTTCTTTAAGCACCGTGTCCCATCCGGATTCTACGACCGGCGAAAATGCGATAACGTCGACCTTCTGTTGAATATAAGAGCGGATCGCTTTGATTTGGTTCTCTTGCTTCTGCTGCGCGTCGGAGAATTTCAGGTCGACGCCCGCTTCTTTGGCCGCGCTCTGAATCGAGTCCGTATTCGCCGTTCTCCAGCCGCTCTCCGCGCCGACTTGCGCGAAGCCCATCGTGATTTGCTGATCGGCCGGCGCTGCCGCTTCTGAAGCCGGCGCTTCGCTGCTCGGAGCAGCGGACGAGGCCGCAGCTTGCTTGCTTGGCTCGGCGTTGTTGTTGTTTTTACCGCATGCCGACGTTACCAGCAGGATCGCCGATAAGACGAGCAATGCCCCCAATTTGCCTGTTCTCTTCATTGTTTTTCTAACCTCCCGTATAGTTCGCCAACGTTCGACCGCTGTGCGTATCCAAAGTATAAAACGCTTACAAAAATCCAAGATACGGAGTCTCGCGTGAATTCGATTTGATCTTTTGGTCATTTTCGAAGGGGGCTTACGGCGTCGGTTTGTTTTCTTGTTCGCAAAGTGGATTTTTCCATCAAAGGTCCTCGGGCGCATAGATCGTTCGATATCCATTTGCTATAGTAGAAATAGATTTTTGTAACCGCATACACCAAGCATAAACGACTATCGCAATCTTTTCTGAACGCGATAACGTTTATGTCGGAGGTTATTCAGAAGCGGATGCGAGCGAAGCGAATCAACCTGAATAACACGGAAAGGGCGCAGTGAGCCGATGAAGCTTATCCGATTAACCAGCATGCGCGCCAGAATGCTCATCATGTTCGTCACCCTGACTTCCGTCCCCTTGATCGTCGTCGGCCTTCTCTCCTACCAGAAGTCTTACAACACGGTATCCGGCCATAGCAAAGCCTCCACGACGTTAGCGGCGACGCAGCTCGGGAGGAACATCGACGTCTTGTTCGAGGATGCCGGCAAGCTGCTGGAGCTCGGCAATAACCCGCAAGCCATCCGCTACTTATTCTCCCAGACGGACACCTACGAGGATGCCAAAGAGATTCTGAACACGTTCGGACTCTATCGGGAAACGTACAAATACGATAGCGTGCTTAATATAACGATGGTCAATCTGTACGGCCGGGGAATCAGCGAGCGGAAAGGCGTATTCCAGATGGATCGCAACCCGATGCGCAACCCGCATTTTCAGACGCTGATGAACCATCCCGACGACATTCTCAATCTCGCTCCCGCGGACGCCTCTCCGCTCGACCGGCTGGACGGCTTCGAATATCCGCAGCAGAACGTTATCTCGATCATGACCTCGGTCAAGAACAGCATCACGCACGAAGTCATCGGCTTTATCGTCATCGATCTCGTCGATACGGCGGTGGAGCAGTTCCGCGACAACGTCGTCATCGGCCGAACCGGCTTTTTCTACGTAACGGACCATACCGGACGCCCGATCTTCTACCCGGAGAACAACCGGAGCGCCTATAAGCTGATCAACGAGATCGACCTGACCGGTAAGACGGACCAGGAACAAGGCAGCTACGTCGAATCGACGTCCGGCAAGCCGCAGTTCGTCGTGTTCTCGACGTCCTCGATGACCGGGTGGAAAATTATCGGCATCGTGCCGCTTCAAGAAATCATGGCCGAAGCCAACTCGATCCGCCAACTCATTATCGTCAGCGTGGTGCTCAGCATTATTTTCGCGATCGGGCTTAACTTCTTCATCACGGCGCGGCTGACGCGTCCCGTACAGTTGCTTAAGAACAAGATGCGCCAGGCCGCCTCCGGCTACCTCGACGCCAAGGTGAAGCCGACGGGGCACGACGAGATCGCCGACCTCGGCAAGAGCTTCAACATTATGCTGGAGAAAATAACCGGCCTGATGGAGCAGCACGCGAAGGAGCAGGTGCAGATTCAGAAGGCGGAGCTTCGCACGCTTCAGGCGCAAATCCATCCTCATTTTCTATACAATACGCTGGATTCTATCGTCTGGATGGCCGAGGCCGGCAAGAACAGCCAGGTCATTCAGCTCGTGCAAGCGCTCTCGCGGTTTTTCCGGGTCAGTCTCAACAAAGGGCTAGACTGGATTCCTCTGAGAGAGGAGCTGGAGCACGTCCGAAGCTATCTCGTCATCCAGCAGATGCGCTACCGCGACATACTCGACTACGAGATCGACGCGCCGGAGCCGTTCGGAGATTATCGCATTCTCAAGATGACGCTGCAGCCTATCGTCGAGAACGCGCTATATCACGGCATTAAGAACAAGCGGGGCAAAGGGCTGATCCGCATCTCCTGCCAATCCGTCTCCGAGCAGGAGCTTCGGATCGTCGTCGAGGACAACGGCATCGGCATGAACGAAGAACGGCTCGGCCGGCTTCGCGAGCAATTGAGCCGCCATATTATTCCCGAAGAGACGACCGGCTCGGAAGTGTCCGGCGGCTTCGGGCTTCACAACGTGCAGCAGCGGCTGCGGCTCTATTACGGGGACTCTTATCAAATTCAAGTAGACAGTATAGATCGCGAAGGCACGAAGGTGTCGTTCCGGATTCCGAAGCAAAGGAGATGAGCCTATGAAAAAAGTGATGCTGGTCGACGACGAGATCGTCATTCGCGAGAATATCCGGGATTGCGTCGATTGGGAGCGCGAAGGGTTCGTCTATTGCGGAGACGCGTCCGACGGCGAGCTCGCTCTGCCTATGATCGAATCGATCGTACCCGACATTCTGATTACCGATATCAAGATGCCGTTCTTGAACGGCTTGGAGCTGAGCGCCATCGTTCGCAAACGGCTGCCGGATACGAAGATCATCATCCTTAGCGGCCACGACGAATTCGAATACGCGCGATCCGCTTTACGGCTCGGCATCGAGGAATATTGCCTGAAGCCGGTAAGCTCCGCCGATCTGGTCGCGTTGCTCAGAAGCGTAAGCGCGAAGATCGACCTGGAACGAAGCGAGAAGGCGCGGCTGGAGGCTCTGCGGGAGAACAAGAACGAGAACGCCGCGCTGTCCCAGGAGAAGCTGCTGGCCGACATCTGCACCGGCATGATTACGACCGCCGAAGCGCTCGATACGGCTTCCGCCCTGTCGCTCAATTTGATGGCCCGTTATTACGTCGTCGTGATTACCGACGTCCGCTGCGGCAAGAGCCATTCCGCCTCCATCGACCACGGGGTCGTCGGCCAAGCCGAAGCGTTGATCCGGGACAAATTCGCCTCTCATGCGGAAACGTTCGAGTTCAAGCGCAGCCGCACGGAACGGGTGTGGATTCTGAAGCACGATACGCTTCAGAAGCTCGAAGGCGCGCTGGAGCTCGCGCAGAACGAGATGAAGTCGGAGATCGAGGCCGTGACGGGCTGCCGGCTGGCGCTAGGTATCGGCAGCGTGCAGGAGCGGCTTCAGCACGTCCATTCCTCCTTCCTGGAAGCCGAGGAAGACAAGCATTGGAAGCGGCTTACGCACAGCGCCCAGAGCCGCTGGTCGCTGCGGGCGGTCGAGGGGGCGCTCGATCCGTCCGTCGTGCTGGACCGCCAGCGCTACATCGAATTCCTGAAGATCGGCTCGCCCGCGGACATCGGCCGGGTGGCGCGCGCGCTCGCCGAAGGCTTGCGCAAGGTGGACTGGCGCAACGATCTATACGGCTTCTATCTGCTCAACGATCTGACGCTCGAGGTGTTCCAGACGGCGAAGAACCTTTATCGCAACCTCGACGACGCGGAAGAGACGCTGATGCGGTTCCAGCATAACATCGGCGATATCGGTTCCTGGGAGGATGCTTCAAGGTACCTCGCCAAGCTCGCCGAGCTGTTCTGGCAATGGCGGGGCGTAGCCGCCGATCGCTATGCCGACATGCTGGAGCAAGCGAAAACCTATATTATGCGGAACTACGGGCAAGACCGGCTGTCTTTGCAGGACGTCGCCGATCACGTATGCGTCAGTCCCAGCCATCTAAGCAAGGTGTTCAGCCAAGAAACGGGGCAGACGTTCATCGAATTCCTGACCAGCGTTCGCATTCGCCGGGCGATGGAGCTTCTGAAGACGACCAACGACAAATCGTACGAAATCGCCCATCAGGTCGGCTATAACGACGCCCATTATTTCTCCAACTTGTTCAAGAAAGCGACAGGCATGACGACCAAGGATTTCCGCAAGCAGAGCCGGACGACGACGACGCTCGCGGAATGGGAAGGTGCTACGAATGAAGCATAGAACGGCATGGCTGGCCGTGCTCGTACTCGCGCTTCTATTCGCTGGAGGTTGCGACTCGTCCGGCGGCGGCGTCTCGACCGCGGCGGCGCCGGAAGGCAATGAAGCGCCCGCGTCCTTGACGAGCTCGGAGCGGCCGACCTTCGGCATCATCTATCCGATGGCGCATCCATTCTACGAAATGATCACCCAATACGCCAAGGAAGCCGCCGCGGACTTAGGCGCGCAGCTTATCGTCAAAGCGCCGGACGAAGCGAACCTGGAGCAGCAAATCCGCATGATGGAGACGATGATCTCGCAGAAGGTCGACGGAATCGCCATCGACCCGGTCGACAGGTCCGCTCTCGTTCCCGTCATCGACAAAGCCGTGTCGGCGGGCATTCCCGTCATCTGCTTCGAGTCCGATGCGCCGGGAAGCAAACGGCTCTCCTATATCGGGGCCGACAACGAGCAGGCCGGTCAGCGGATGGGCAAGATGCTCGACGGCTTGCTCGAGGGCAAGGGCATGGTCATGATGGAGACGGGCATGGCGGGGATGACCAGCATGAGCGAGCGGTTGAAAGGGTTGCTCGACTACTTGAACGGCAACACCGAGATCCAAGTGCTCGAGGTGCGGTACAACGAAGGCAAGGAAACCGCGGCCTTATCCCATCTGGAAGAGATGATCGAGTCGCACCCCCACTTCGATGCTTTCGTCGCGCTCGACGTCATGTCGGGCTCGGCGTCCGTCCTCGTCTGGAAGGCCAGCGGACTTGATCGCTACGCGCTCGCGTTCGGCTTAATGCCGGGAATCCAGCAAGCGTTGGACAACGGACAGATTACGGCCGTCGTCTCGCAGCACGAGCAGCTATGGGGAGAACGGATCGTCGGGAGGCTGCTGGATGCGTCGCGAGGAATCGCGATACCGCCGTTCGACGATATGGGGTTAGAGGAAGTCCAAGGGATCGGGCATTAGCCGGTCGCTCGGACTTCTTTTTTTGGTCTTGGAATCGGAGGCAAAAAAAGGAGCGATACTAAAGATACTCAACGCCGATGTCGAACATGCCCCGCGGCGCGAAGGACTAGCGAGAAGGGAGGCCGCGCATGCGGAAGATCACCGAACGGTACGAACGCAATAAGAAGCGGACATCCGACTCGGATCGGACGGCGTCAGGTTCTTCCCGCCTGGACGCCGATTTGAACGCCAACTTGGAGCGGATCAAGAACGAGCTCGGCACGAGCCCCGATCTGGTCATTCGCCGATTCAAGCTGCGCCTTAAGAAAGAGCTTCAAGTCGCCGCCGTCTATATGGACACGTTAACGGACAAAAATATCGTCAACGACTTCATCATCCGTTCGCTCATGTCCCCCTCCTTGCCTGAACCGCCTGACGGCATCGAATCGCCGGAAGGCGCGTTCCGTTATGTTTGCGACAACGCGTTGGCGGTCGGCCAGATCGAAGCGGTCGCCGACTGGCCTACGATGTCGCTGGAGCTTCTGACGGGCAAGACGGTTCTGCTCGTAGACGGCTGGGACGAATGCATATGCGGCAATACGATGGGCGGCGAAAGACGGGCGGTGTCCGAAGCGAGCACCCAAATCGTCATCCGCGGTCCGAAGGACAGCTTCTCCGAATCGGTCGCCACGAACGTCGGGCTTGTCCGCCGAAGAATACGTACGCCCGACTTCGCCTTCGAATCCATCAAGATCGGGTCCATTACCCAGACGACCGTCGTCATGATGTACATCAAAAATATCGCCAAGCCGCCGATTATCGATGAAGTACGTATCCGACTGCGCAAAATAGACACGGATGCCATCCTGGAATCGGGTTATATCGAGGAATTCATCGAAGATAACTGGCTATCTCCGTTCCCGACCATCTACAATACGGAGCGCCCGGACATCGTAGCCGCGAACTTGATCGAAGGACGCATCGCGATCATCGTCGACGGCACTCCGTTCGCGCTCGTCGTTCCGACCGTTATGTCGCAGTTTTTCACGGCGGCCGAGGACTACTATCAGCGCTACGACATCGGAAGCTTCATCCGGTTTCTCCGGTACGTCGCCTTCGTCATCGCGTTGTTCGGTCCGGCCGCTTATATCGCGCTTACGACTTTCCATCAGGAGATGCTGCCGACTCCGCTCCTGATCAACTTGTCGGGATCTCGCGAAGGCGTGCCCTTCCCCGCGCTCGTCGAAGCGTTCCTCATGGAGATCAGCTTCGAAATTCTGAGGGAGGCAGGTATCCGAATGCCGCGCGCGGTCGGGCAAGCCGTCTCGATCGTCGGCGCGCTCGTGCTCGGCGAAGCGGCCGTGCAAGCCGGTATCGTGTCTCCCATCATGGTAATCGTCGTATCGATTACGGCCATCGCCAACTTCTCGATCCCTTCCTACAATCTCGCGATTACGGCCCGGCTGCTGCGGTTTCTATTCATGCTGGCGGCAGGCTTCCTAGGCTTCTACGGCGTCATGCTCGGCTTGATCATGCTCGTTGCCCATATGAACTCGCTTCGCTCTTTCGGCGTCGCCTACTTGTCCCCGCTCGTTCCGGTCCGGCCCGAACAATGGAAGGATTTCTTCATCCGCCTTCCCCATTGGACCGTCCGAAGCCGGCCCGACAACGTCGCCGAGCGGACGGAGAAAATGCCCTCCGGACAAGGGCCGCATATCGATTCCGACGGAAGCGGCAACGCCGGAAGCGGAGGCGTGAAGCCATGAGCGCGCAAACCCGCCATGCTTTGGCGAAGCTCTCGCTAATCGTTCTCGCGTTCCTGCCGCTGGTTGCGACCATCGGTTGTTGGAACAGCCGCGAGATCGATAAGCTAGCCATCGTAACGGCGCTTTCCATCGATCGCGCCGATTCCGGCGGCTTCGAGCTTGCCTTCCAAGTCGTTATGCCCGGAGGACAGCCGCATGCCGGGAATTCGAAATCGGATACCCCGTTCACTATATACGGCATCCGATCCCGCACTTTGTTCGAAGGGATCCGCAAAGCTTCCAAACAGGTGCCGCGCCAGCTGTTCTTCTCGCACGTACAGGTCGTCGTGCTCGGAGAGAAGCTGGCGAAGGAAGGCATACAAGAGGTGTTCGATTTCTTCGAACGGTCGCACGAGGTGAGATTAACCTCCCTGTTGCTTGTCGCCAGAGGCGAGGAGCCCGACAAGCTCATCAGCACGCTCGTCCCTTTGGAACGGCTGCAGGCGAACGCGATGTTAGGAGAAGGCATACTGTCTTCCCAATTGTGGTCCGAGACGGCCGTCGTCGAGATCGACGACGTCATCCGCAAGCTGATCAATCCGGGCGTGGAACCGACGATCAGCGGCATCAAGCTGATCGGCAACGACAAATCCGCCGGCGATAAGAAAAGCCTTGAGCAATCCCGCCCGCCCTTTCACTTGGAAGTGTCGGATATCGCGATGTTCAAGGACGGCAAGCTTACGGGATGGTTCGAAGGCGATGCCGCTCGCGGGTTGCTGTTCGTCACGGACCGCATCCATAGCACGATTATGAATTTGCCGTGCGGAGACCTCCCCGAGGGCGTGGCTATGGAGATCATCAAGAGCAAGACGAAGAAGGAAGTCTCCTTGAAGGACGGTCGGCTTCGCGTCAACGTGATCGTCAACGCGGAAGGCAACATCGGCGAAGTGAAATGCGGCATCCCTCTGAACGATCTCGGCGTCCTGCACGCGTTGGAACGCGAATGGGAGAATGCCATCCGGAACAATATCGGGCTCGCCGTACGCAAAGCGCAACAACCTCCCACGGACATCTTCGGCTTCGGGATGATCATAGAGCAGAACCATCCGAAGCTATGGAAATCCGTCGAATCGAGATGGGATTCGATATTCGCGGACGCGGAAGTTAACGTAACGTTCCACGGCGTCATCCGCAGAACGGGCATGCGAGGCAAGTCGTTGATCAAGGAACAGAGCGACCGGCAAGGCAAAGGAGGGCCATTATGAAGACGTCTACGGAAAATCTCGGACCGCTGCATCTATTCTCTTGGATCGTTCTGTTCGAGCTCGGCTCCGCGGTCGTCATTCCGATCGGAATAGACGCGAAGCAAGCCTCATGGATTGTCATTTTGCTCGGTTGCGGCATCGGCATCGTCCTTATGGCTGCCGTCTACGGCTCGTTGTACCGAATGTTCCCCGACCTGTCTTTGACCGGTTACGCGAGCCGTATCGCGGGCAAAGGCGTAGGCTGGACGATCGGCTTCGGCTACCTGCTATACTTCCTCTACATCGCCGGGCGAAACACGCGCGATTTCGGAGACTTGCTCGCGGCGTCGTCTTACGACGTCACTCCGGTATTCGTGATCAACGTCTGCATCGTGGTCGCGGTCGGCTACGTGCTTCATCTCGGCATCGAGGTGTTCGGGCGAACGGCTTTCATCTTTTTCGTGTTCACGGGGGGCCTCTTCTTGCTCATCCTGGTGCTCGTCATGTTCTCGGATATGGCGGATGCCCGGCGCATGCTGCCGGTTCTTCCGGACGGCTGGCAACCGGTCAGGAAGGCGTTGTATCCGACGAACGTCACGTTTCCGTTCGGCGAAATGATCGTCATGGCGATGTTCTTCCCTCATCTGAAGCAACGATGGAAACCGATACGGATCGGCATATGGGCGATGTTGCTCAGCGCCGCGCTGCTGTGCGTCGCGGCGTTCGTCAACATCTCCGTCCTCGGCATCGAGATCGCCAGTCGCACCACGTTCCCGCTGTTTACGTCGCTCAGCCGGCTGCGACTGGCGGAATTCGTGCAACGGATGGACGCGGTCGTGCTGCTGCTGCTGATCATTTCGAGCTTTTTCAAGATCGGCACCTTCATGCTGGCAGCCGTACTGGTAGCACGGGATTTGTTCCGCACGGATAATTATAAGACGTTGATCTTTCCTGTCGGGTTAGTCGTCATCATCTCTTCGATTCTTATGGCGGGAAGCTTGACGGAGCACCTGGAAGAAGGGCTGACAATCGTCCCGTATTATCTCCACTTGCCTTTCCAATTCGCGATTCCGGTTGCCCTACTGCTCGTCGGATGGATTCGACGGCTGGGCGGAAACGTTTCCTCCTGATCGCTTCCCGCCGCCGAACAGCGCCGAGATCCCTTTAGCCAGCGGTTTGCGCACGAACAGGAGCATCAGGACGACCAACAACAGTCGCTCGCTCGGTTCCATCATGACGTATACGAAGCGAACGTTAAGCGCCATGTGATAAGCGCCGATGCCAAGCGCCGAGTCGATCGCCGTATCAAGCGCGACGCTGCATGCCAACAGGAGCACGAAGACCGCGTAACGTTTCCAGTACAATCGTCTTCTCCTCCTTCTTCGGGCCGATTCGTTACCGGTTAGCGTTCCCCGCGCGGAAGGGATGAATGATATCTCTATCCTGGAAGACACTAGATATCAATCATTGGCATGATTGGAGGCACAATGGAAAATTTCAGAACGGCGTTCCGCAACAAACGTTACATCGCTCATGTCAGCCTCTTGGGAACGACGCAGTTGCATAAACGGAATCCGATTACGATCGCCTGCTGGTCCATGGCTTTTCCCGGCTTCGGGCATTTGCTCCTGAATAAATATTTGCGCGGATACGCTTTGATCTTGTGGGAAATGTTCATTAACCAGAAAATTCACCTGAATCTAGCCGTCGTCCATACGTTCAACGGTCAGTTCCAAGCGGCCAGAGACGCATTGGACCCTAGATTCATGTCGTTGTACATACCGGTGTACATCTTCGCGATCTACGACAGCTATCGGACGGCCGTCGATTTGAACAAAATTTATCTTCTTGCCCAGAGGGAAAACGGACGCTTCAACGAGTTCAGCATCGGAGCTTTGGAAGTCAACTACCTCGACAAACGCAAACCGTGGCTGGCGGCCTTATGGTCGATGGGAGTTCCCAGCGTAGGGCAATTGTACCTCCATCGTATCGTCTTGGCCGCGTTTATCTTGATCAGCACCATCGTGATCGTATGGCAATCGAATTTGATTCTGGCGCTGCATTGCATGATTATCGGGGATTGGAGCACGGCTTCATCCGTCGTCGACGAACAATGGGTCTTGTATTTCCCCTCCTTTTATTACTTTACGATTTACGATGCCTACACGAGCACCGTCGAGAACAACAAGTTGTTCAACGATGTTCTCAAACGGCATCTCATCGACAACTACCAGCCGGTTGGTCACCCCGTAACCGTTGGAGGGAAATAACATGCAGATTCTGGCCACGTTCGAGTACTCGACCTTCCTTGAAATCGCCATTACGGAGCTTGAGGCGAAGGGTATCACTTCGATTTACGCCGTACCTCTTGATTTGCGCAAAAAAGAGCCGCGGCTGCTCGATACGATTCACCGGGCGGACGGGATGTCGTTCATCGACAAAGGCATGATCTTCGCCTTTCTCTTGTCTACGGTCGGCGCCAGCAAAGGGTTCGTCTGGCCTGGCGGACCTGTCATCTGGGGAATTGCGGGAGCGTTTCTCGGCTTTGTGATCGGAGTTGCGCTAAGCGGGGTCCTGTACCTGATCAAACGGAACAAAAATCAGACTCAGATCAAAAAAGGGAAAAGGAGCGAGGTCATCCTTATCGTTGCGTGCGAGGATAATCAGGCGTCGGTCGTAGAGGACATTCTGTGGGATCATAAAGCTCTCGGCATGGCGATGGCGAGATAAGAGCGGCGCGGGAGAAGTTGCCCCGCGACGCCCAGCTCGAACCGACTAGATCAAGAAGCCGTCTTGTTCTTGTTGTAAATATCGAAGCCTACGGCAAAGAGGAGCACCAATCCTTTAATTCCCTGCTGCCAATCGATGCCAAGCCCGATAAGGGACATCCCGTTGTTCATGACGCCCATCACGAGCCCTCCGATAATCGCCCCCATGACGGTCCCGATCCCTCCGGAAGCCGACGCGCCGCCGATGAAGCAAGCCGCGATCGCGTCGAGCTCGAAGTTCACGCCCGCCTTCGGCGTCGCCGCGTTCAGGCGCGCGGCGTAAATCAGTCCGGATAACGCCGCTAGCGCGCCCATGTTGACGAACACCCAGAACGTCACTCTTTTCGTCTTGACGCCGGACAGCTTCGCCGCTTTCTCGTTGCCGCCGAGCGCGTACGTGTGACGGCCCATGACCGTCTTTTTCATGACGAACGTGTACACGATAACGAGCAGGAACAGAATGATCAGAATGTACGGGATGCCTCTGTACTGCGCCAGCACGTACGTAAAGACGTTAATGACCGCGACGATTCCGACGAGTTTGGCGATAAACCAAGGATAAGGGAGCACTTCGAAATCGTATTTGCGCTGCGCCCGACGGTCTCTGAACTCTTGCAGCACCGTTACGAGAGACAGGAATACGCCGACGATAATCGTGAGCATGTGGATAGAAGAACTGCCGTCCACGTCGGGCAGGAAGCCGGTGCTCATCTTCTGGAACGCCTTCGGGAACGGGGCGATCGACTGTCCGTCCAGCACGATCATCGTAAGTCCCCGGAAGAGAAGCATCCCGGCAAGCGTCACGATGAACGACGGGATTCGCATATACGCGACCCAGAACCCTTGCCATGCGCCGACCAACGCGCCGATCAATAGAGACAGTATAATAGCGGCCCAATAAGGCATATCGTAATCGACCATCATGATAGCCGACACGGCTCCGACGAACGCGGCGACCGAACCGACCGACAGATCGATATGACCCGTTATGATCACGAGAACCATCCCGATGGCGAGCACCAAGATAAAGCTGTACTGCTGGATAATATTCGTTACGTTCAGCGGCTTCAGCAGAATGCCGTCGGACAGCACTTGGAACAGCACCGTAATAAGGATCAGCGCCAAGATCATGCCGTACTGGCGCACGTTGTTCTTGAATACGTTCTTCATGACTTCCATCCGCTATTCTCCCCTGCTCTTCGTCATGTATTTCATAAGCACCTCTTGCGAAGCGTCTTCCCGATTAACCTCGCCGGTGATGCGTCCCTCGCTCATGATGTAAATCCGGTCGCACATCCCGAGGATTTCGGGCAGCTCGGACGAAATCATTAGTACGCCCTTGCCTGACGAAGCCAACTGGTTGATGATCGTGTAGATCTCGTATTTGGCCCCTACGTCGATGCCTCGCGTCGGCTCGTCGAGAATGAGAATGTCGGGTTCGGAGAAAATCCACTTGCTCAGCACGACCTTCTGCTGGTTGCCGCCGCTCAAGTTGCCCGTCTTCTGCAGCACGCTCGGCGTCTTGATATTCATCTGCTTGCGGAACGATTCGGCGACAACGACCTCCTCGTTCTCGTTGACGACCGTGCGTCGCGAAATTTTAACCAAGTTCGTGAGCGATATGTTCCGCTTAATATCGTCGATCAGGATCAGGCCGTATTGCTTGCGGTCTTCCGTGACGTAGGCGATACCTTCTTCGATCGCGTCGCTGATATTCTTGATGTGCAGCTCCCGGCCTTCCTTCTTGATTGTCCCGTTAATATGGCGTCCATAGGAACGACCGAAAATACTCATGGCCAGCTCCGTGCGCCCGGATCCCATCAATCCGGCGATGCCGACGATTTCGCCTTTGCGAATATGGAAGTTCACGTCGTCGAGCACTTTGCGCTCCAGTTGCTGCGGGTGGTACGCGCTCCAACCCGACACCTCGAAGATCGTCTCGCCGATGCTCGGCGTCCTCTCGGGATACCGATGCGTCAAATCGCGACCGACCATTCCTTTGATGATGCGGTCTTCCGTCACATCGTCCTTGCGCATATCGAGCGTCTCTATCGTTCGTCCGTCCCGCAGAATCGTGATCGAATCCGCTACTTTGGCGATCTCGTTAAGCTTGTGGGAGATGATAATGGAGGCAATGCCTTGTTCCTTCAATTGCAGGATGAGCTTAAGCAGATTCTCGCTGTCCTCTTCGTTCAAGGCGGCCGTCGGCTCGTCCAGGATCAGCAGCTTTACTCTCTTCGACAACGCCTTCGCGATTTCCACGAGCTGCTGCTTGCCTACGCCCAAGCTCGCGATAAGCGTGCTCGGACTCTCGCTTAACCCGACCGTACGCAGCAGTTCCTTCGTGCGGACGCTCGTCTCGTTCCAATCGATAATGCCTCTCTTCGTCTGTTCGTTACCCAGAAATAGGTTCTCGGCGATCGAGAGATAAGGGATAAGCGCCAGCTCTTGGTGGATGATGACGATTCCCAGCTCTTCGCTTTGTTTAATATCCTTGAACCCGCAAGAGTCTCCTTTGAACAGAATATCCCCATCGTACGAGCCGTGAGGATACACTCCGCTCAGCACTTTCATCAGCGTCGACTTGCCTGCTCCGTTCTCGCCGCATAGAGCGTGAACTTCGCCTTCCTTTACTTGCAGTCGGACATTCTCGAGCGCTTTGACGCCGGGGAATGTCTTGGTAATCCCGCGCATCTCCAAGATATAGCCCGCCATAGGTTCACCCGGCCTTCGATTAAAGTAGAAATGATTTAGCGATGGCCAGAGGGACGGCCATCACTAAATCATTCGATTTCTTCCGTGCCTGCCCTTAAACTTATTTCAGTTGGTCTTCCGTGTAGTAACCGCTGTCGACTAATACTTGCTTGTAGTTCTCTTTGTCTACGGAAATCGGCACGAGCAAGTAGGACGGAACGATCTTCACGCCGTTATTGTACGTCTTCTCGTCGTTAATCTCCGGCTTGCCGCCCGTCAATACGGCGTCGGCCATCTTAACGGCGACTTTCGCCAGCTCGCGGGTATCTTTGAAGATCGTCGAAGTCTGCTCGCCGGCAAGAATCGATTTCACGGAAGCGAGCTCCGCGTCTTGGCCGGAAGTGACAGGCAGCGGTTTATCGGCTGAACCGTAGCCTACGCCTTTGAGCGAGGACAGGATACCGATCGTGATGCCGTCGTACGGGGACAGGACCGCGTCCACGTTCGCGTCGGCATAGTTAGCGGATAGCAGGTTATCCATGCGGGATTGGGCGACGCCGCCGTCCCAACGAAGAGTCGCGACTTGGTCGAATTTCGTCTGGCCGCTCTTCACGACGAGCTTCCCGCTGTCGATGTAAGGTTTAAGCACGCTCATCGCGCCGTCGAAGAAGAAATAAGCGTTGTTGTCGTCCGGGGACCCTGCGAACAATTCGACGTTGAATGGGCCTTTGCCGTCCTTTAAGCCGAGCTTATCTTCGATATAAGAGGCTTGCAGCACGCCGACCTTGAAGTTATCGAACGTGGCGTAGTAGCTGACGTGCTCGGTTTTCTTGATCAAGCGGTCGTACGCGATGACCGGAATTTTGGCGTCGGCCGCTTTTTGCAGCACGTCGGTCAACGATTCGCCGTCGATCGCCGCGACGACGAGCAATTTAACGCCTTTCGTAATCATGTTCTCGATCTGGGATACTTGGTTCTCGATGACGTCTTCGCCGTACTGAAGATCGGACTTATAGCCGAGCTTCTGGAATTCCTTCACCATGTTGTCTCCGTCTTTCACCCAGCGTTCGGACGATTTGGTCGGCATCGCGATGCCGATCGTTCCTTTGCTCGTTCCGCCGCCGTCGTCTCCGGAACTGCCGTTATCGTTGTTTTTGCCGCAAGCCGCGATGACGAATACCAATGCGAGAATGAGTGCCATTACCGAAAACTTTTTCATTTTTGGGCTCCCCTTTCGTCTTTTGACAAAACCCAATTTATCACGGAGGCCCCGAAGCGGTATTTAGACGAAATTGACAACTTTTTTCAAAAAACAAACCTCTTCGTATTTTCCGAAAGATCAAGTTAAAATAATGAAAATAATGTTCGAATTTTGAAAAGACGGCGGATGGCAACCCTTCTATGATGGAGTTGAATGCTAGACACCGCCCGATCAAGGAGGCCGGCTCGCAGTGAAAAAACCGCTATTGCTGATCGTATATGGACTCGTGACGGGTTTGTTCCTGCTCTTCTTCTGGTATTACGGCATTCGCGACGATAAGAACGACGCTTGGAACGAGAATCCGATCGGGCTTATGGGAGATATAGAAGAGAAATACGTGCTCGTCACGTTTCAATCGGATTTGGATTATTGGAGAAGCATTATGAAAGGCTTCGAGGATGCGGCACAGGTGCTTAACGTCTCCGTCGAATTCCGCGGCGCGAGCCAATACGACGCCAACGAGGAGATTACGGTGCTGGAGCAAGTCATCGCCAGGAAACCCGCCGGAATCGCCGTTACGGCGATCAATCCGGAGGCGCTTAACGCGACGATCGACAAAGCGGTGAACGCCGGTATCCCGATCGTGCTGTTCGATTCCGGCGCGGCGGGCAGCAAGGCGCATTCATTCCTCGGGACGGACAATTACAGCGCCGGGACGAAGGCGGCGCGCGAGCTGGGCCGTCTAATGTCGGGCCAAGGCGAAGCCGCGGTATTGACGCAGCCTAAGCAATTGAACCACCAAGAGCGGACCGAAGGGTTCGTGGAGACGATCCAGCAAGAGTTCCCGGGCATTCGAGTCATCGAGATCGCCGACGGCAAAGGCAGCGTTCAAGGCTCGGCGCAAGCGGCCGAGACGCTGCTGGATGCGCATCCGGAAATCGACGGTTTCTTCGCTACCCAAGCGAACGGCGGCGTCGGCATCGGACTAACGTTACAGGAGCGAGGCTTGACTGGCCGGAAAGTCGTGATCGGCTTCGATATCGACAAAGGAACGCTCGACATGGTGAAGAACGGAACGATCAACGCAACGTTGGCCCAGGGCACTTGGAACATGGGCTACTGGTCGTTAATCGAGCTGTTCCATCAGAATCACGGCTTGGTTCAGCCGAACAGCGAGGATATGAACGGCGCGCATCCGCTGCCTCCGTTCATCGATACCGGCATTACGATCGTGACGAAGGATAACGTAGACAACTATTACGCCAAATAAGCCGGAATGGGGGCTCGGGGGAATGCAATCGGTAAACATGAAGGATAGACACTCTTTCTTTCGACGCCTGCTGCCGAGGAACTTGCCCATCCGTTACAAGCTGCTCGTCCATTTCCTGTTGATTACGATTCTTCCCTCTTTAATTCTGGGACTGTTAACGGACTTCGTCGTCAATCGGATTATCGAGAAGCAAATGAACGAAAACACGCTGCAGTTGATCTCGAAGGTCAACCGGTCTCTCGAGTTTTACGTCGGCAACGTGCAGAACACGACCTATCTGATCTCGTACAATCCGGAAATCCGAGCGTTTCTGTATCGGGACAAGCCCGATCGGGCAACCCGCGAGGAAGCGCTGGAGTTCATGCGGGGCTTCCCGACGCTGCAGACGGAAATCGCCGGCATCATGGTCGTCAACGCGAGGGGCGATTACTTAAGCAATGACATGTATTCCCGCTCCGCCTCCAAGGACCTGACGCTCGAAACCTGGTACCAGGAAGCGGTCGCCGGCAAAGGCATCTTCAAGGTTATCGGACACCCTTACGGACGCAACGTGACGACTCACGCGAATTACAAGGATACCGAGGTCGTCTCCGCGGTCCGCGCGATTGTCGATCCCGACACGCAGAAGGTGATGGGCGTCGTGCTCATTGACCTTAAGCTAAGAGTGATCGTGGAGACCGCCCAGGACGTGCGGCTTGGCAAAACCGGACTGCTGATGGTCATAGACGAAAAAGGCGAACCCATCTATGTGCCTAAACAGCTCGGATTCCAGAAGATTCCGCTCATGTGGCTGAAAGGACAGCCTTCCGGTCAATTCGTAGAGACGATCAACGACCGGAAACTGCAGTTTATTTTCCGCAAATCTTCATTTACGAATTGGTCGACGATCGGCGTGTTCTCCACGGAAGAAGCCGCGCCGGAGGTCAGGCAAATCCGCCTTTACGTCGGCACGTTCGTGTTCGTCGTCTGCTTGCTCGGCATAACCGCGTCCTTCGCGCTCTCGCACGGCATATCGCGACCGATTCATCGCTTGATGGCGTTCATGCACCGGGCGGAGTCCGGCGATCTGAAGACGCGCTATTGGGGCGATACGATGGACGAAGTGGGGATGCTGGGCCGCAGCTATAACAGTATGCTGACGAAGATCGGCGATCTGCTGCAATTAACGGAGAAACAGGAGAGGCAGAAGCGGGAAGCCGAGCTTCGCATCCTTCAGGCGCAGATTAAGCCTCATTTTCTGTACAATACGCTCAATACGATCGACTGGATGGCCCGCAAGCAAGGGGCGACGGACGTCTCGGAGATGGTAAGCGCGCTGTCGAAGCTATACCGGATCGGGCTCAGCAAGGGCAACGAATTTATTCCGCTGGCCGAGGAGTTCGACCACGTCCGCAGCTATCTGCAAATCCAGAAGCTGCGCTACCGGGACAAACTGAAATACTCTCTTGATCTCGATCCCGACATCGCGCATCTGTCTTCGCTGAAAGTCATCCTGCAGCCGATCGTCGAGAACGCGATCTATCACGGTATTAAGGAACGACGCGGACCGGGCACGATTACGGTTCGGGGCATTCGCCGAGACCTTATGATCGAGCTGTCGGTAACAGACGACGGCGTAGGCATGGATGAACGAACGCTTGCGCTGATGCGGGAGAAGCTGAACCATCCGATGCAGGCGCCCGTCGAGACTGCCGGCTCCGGCTACGGACTATCCAACGTTCAGGCCAGACTTAAATTAACCTACGGAACTCCCGCTTGCGGGATAAGCATCGATAGCGAGCCTGGCGTCGGAACGACCGTGACGTTGATGTTCCCGATACACGAAGAGGAGGGATAAAAGGTGGCCGAATCCCTATGGAAAGTCATCATTGCCGACGACGAGCCGATCATCCGCGAAGGATTGCGCGAAGCCGTCGATTGGGCGGCTCACGAAATGGATGTCGTCGCTGAGGCGGAAGACGGGGAAGAAGCGCTCGAGCTGGCGCTGAAGCATGAGGCTCACCTCATGCTCGTCGATCTGAACATGCCGATCATGAACGGAATCTCGTTGATTCAGGAAATCAAGCAGCGCCTTCCCGCTTGCCGAATCGTAATCGTTACCGGCCATGACGAATTCAACTATGCGCAGAAGGCCGTTCGGCTCGGAGTTGACGAATACATCCTCAAGCCCGCGAATCCGACCGATCTGACGGAAGTCGTCCGCCGAATCAAGTCGCAATTGGATCGAGCCAAGACGCAAGCCAAGCATATCCAGCTTGCATCGAACCAAATTCGCAAGAACATCCCGCTCCTCCGCGAGCGCTTCTGCAACGAATGGATCGAAGCGTCGGTGAGCCGGCAGGAAGTGCTGGAGCAGCTTCGTTTCCTAGAATTGCCGGACGAAGCTCCTTCCATGATCGGCATCATCCGCTGGCCCGAGGTGGATCTGGGACAATCCGTCCGCTCGGAACGGGAACGCCAGCTCATGCTGTTCGCGATAGAGAACATCTCCGAGGAGATTCTATCGCCGTATCCGCTCGTCGTGTTCAGGGACCCGCTCGGCTTCATCTGTCTCATCGTCTGGGATACGGAGGAAACCGCCCGGTTCGCTTCGATCGAGAAAGCGGTCAACCTTTATCTCAAGCTGCAAGTCATCGTTCACGCGGAACCGGTCGAGAACGGCCTGGACGGCGTCGCGCAGGCGTTCCGCAAAGCGCGCTCCGGCGTCTACAAGGAAGCCGCGATCTCGCCTCTCGTTCGCAGAGCGAGGCAGCATCTGCGCGATCACTACGACGATCCGCTGCTATCGCTGGAGAGCACGGCTAGAACGATCGGGGTATCTTCCGTCTACTTAAGCCGCTTGTTCAAGCAGGAGCTCGAGACGACGTTCGTCGCGCTGCTTACGCAAATCCGCATCGCCAAGGCGGTCCAGCTCCTGAATTCGACGACCCGAAGCATCGCGGATATCGCCGACGCCGTCGGCTACGAATCCCAGCACTACTTCAGCACCGCGTTCAAGAAGAACGTCGGCGTCTCTCCGATCCGTTACCGCAAGGGAGAGACGTTCGAAGAGGAATGATCACGGCATGATGTTGTTCATCCGCCTGCCGACACTTTCGCGAATGCGCGAAAGTGTTTTTTCTTCCGGGCAAGTGGGGAATCCTACGATAACGAACTTAGGAGATTAAAGGAGAAATCGATATGCGGACCCTGTTAAGCATAAACCGGATGAGGAAATTGCCGGGGATGATATTGGTACTATGCATCCTGACCGCTTGCCAGCAGAATGGAACGGCGCCTTCTTCCGACGGGCGGACGACGCAGCCGGGAATGCTGCCGGACGGCAGCAATATCGAAGATCTGGAGTTAGGCGACGTAGGAATAAGCAGCGGCATTAGAGCGCATGGCGCGAATACGAAAGCCTACCCGACCGTCAAGAACAATCTTCCCGATAAGCTTATCGCGTTCGGAAAGCTATTCATGGGCGCCCCTTACGTGTACGGCAGCGAACGATACGAGCCGTCCACCTTCGATTGCAGCGACTTCGTGCATTATGCCCTTCTCGGCGGATTAGGCATGGAGATCCATGCATGGGACAGCCGGTCGCAATGGGAATACGTCAAACGTTACGGAAGCCGGAAATTCTACAAGCTGGAACAAGCCAGGAAAGGCGATTTACTATTCTTCATGAACTATACCGGCCCGGAGCCGGGAAGGTACGAAGGCATCGATAAAAGCAAGCAGATCGTTACCCACTGCGGCATCTACGCCGGCAACGGATATATCCTGCATACCGGGAGCGCGCCGATCGGCGTAAGGCTGCAGAAGATCGCCGGCACCCATCTGGAAGCGCGTTTCCTGCAAGGAGGATCGGCTTGGTAGGACTGGATAATAAAACAATATTTCTTGCCTAAGGTAAAATTTTTGTTGTGAAGGAAAGTGTGTTGGTGTATGTTAATAATGTAGGCAGCGAGCAACTGATGGCATTGCGTATTTTTTTACCCTTAAAGTTGCATACAGGAAACTTAATTGCTCGCGGGAAAGAGCTTGCCCGCAAACCTCTGTCGCCGTGCATGCTTGGCGCAGAACCTAGCCTATTCATGGGAGAAGGAGAGATCGATTCATGCCAGTTGCAAAGCCGTTGTTCATCATTCTCGCGTTCGCCGTATTGGCCGTCTTGACCGCATGCGGCAACGACAAAGCCGCGACGGGCGAAGAGAAAACCATTAAAGTGACGACGACGATTGGAATGATCACGGACGTCGTCGAACGGATCGGCGGGGAATACGCCGAAGTGACCGGGCTTATGCGAGCGGGAGTAGACCCTCACTTGTACAAAGCTTCCGAGGGAGATATTAATAAACTGGATAAAGCGGATATCATCTTCTATAACGGCTTGCATCTGGAGGGCAAGATGGTCGAAATACTCGAGAAAATGGCCAAAGATAAACCGACCGTCGCCGTATCGGAGAAAATCGACCGCTCCTTGCTGAGAACCGGAGCGCAAATCGGATTGGATACGGAGTTCGATCCGCACATCTGGTTTAACGTTCAGCTTTGGATGAAAGCCGCCGAGTCGATCCGGGACGCGCTTGCGGAATTCGATCCCGCCCATGCGGAACAATACGCGACGAATGCCGAAGCCTATCTGAATGAATTGCGGCAGCTTGACGCCGAAGTGGCCGAGAAGATCAAGACGATCCCGGAACAGAGCCGCGTGCTGGTGACGGCGCACGATGCTTTCGGATATTTCGGAGACGCGTACGGGATGAAAGTCATGGGCTTGCAGGGGATGAGCACCGCTTCCGAAGCGGGCACGAAAGACGTTACCGACTTGCGGGATTTCCTGATCGACAACAAGATCAAAGCGGTATTCATCGAGTCCAGCGTTCCCCGCAAGGCGATTGACGCCGTCATTCAAGGAGCTAAGGAGAAAGGCCATGAACTGAAAGTCGGCGGCGAGCTGTTCTCCGATGCCATGGGAGAAGAAGGCACGCCGGAAGGTACTTATATCGGCATGGTTCGGCATAACGCAGATACGATCGTAGGAGCATTGAAATAGAGGGAGAGGAGAAATCCGCCATGCATGCAAGTCCGCTGACTATTCGCGATCTATCCGTCGCCTATCAGAAGAAACCCGTGCTTCAAGGCGTTACATTCACCGTTCCGGAAGGTAAGCTGATTGGAATCGTCGGGCCGAACGGCGCCGGAAAGTCGACGCTGATTAAAGCCGCTCTCGGACTCATTCCCCGCTTGTCCGGCGATGTCTCGATTTATGGCAAACCGTACGCGGCCCAGCGCAAGCTGGTCGGTTACGTCCCCCAGCGGGAATCCGTCGATTGGGACTTCCCTACGAACGCATTGGATGTCGTGACGATGGGACGCTACGGACATTTAGGCTGGTTCAAGCGCCCCGGGAGCGCCGAGAGGAAGATCGCCATGGAATGTTTGGCGAAGGTCGGCATGGAGGCGTATGCGGATAGGCAGATCAGCCAGCTTTCCGGCGGTCAGCAGCAGCGCATATTCCTGGCGAGGGCGCTCGCTCAGGACGCCAAGCTGTACTTTATGGATGAACCGTTCGTCGGCGTCGACGCCGCCACCGAGAAGGCGATCGTTACGCTGCTGAACGAGCTGAAGAAGCAGGGAAAAACCGTGCTTGTCGTCCATCACGACCTTGCTACGGTCAAAGAATATTTCGACTGGGTCATGCTGCTGAACGTGAATCTAATCGAATTCGGTCCGACGGAGATGACGTTCACGGCCGATAATCTGCAGAGAACGTACGGCGGAAGATTAACGATGCTGGATCGGGACACCTCATCGACCTTGATCATGAACGGAAGGTGACGAAGATGTCGGATTGGTTGAATATCCTCCAAGATCCTAACGTGCAGTGGATCCTGTTCGGTTGCATGCTGCTCGGATTAAGCAGCGGGGTAATCGGCAGCTTCGCCTACTTGCGCAAGCAATCCTTAATGGGGGACGCCTTGTCGCACGCGGCGCTTCCCGGCGTGTGCATCGCCTTCATGCTCAGCGGCTCCAAATCCATCGCGCTGTTCCTTGTCGGCGCGGCGGCCGCCGGACTTGCGGCCACGTTCGGCATCGGCTATATTACGCGACATACGCGAATCAAGCAGGATTCCGCTCTAGCCATCGTCCTTACCGTGTTCTTCGGGCTAGGCATCGTCTTGTTGACCCAAATCCAGCATTCCGGGAACGGGAACCAAAGCGGATTGGATAAATTCCTGTTCGGTCAGGCCGCTTCCATGCTTCTGTCCGACGTGAGAATCATGGCCGTCATCTCCCTATTCCTGATCGGCGTTTGCACCCTCCTGTTCAAGGAATTCAAGCTTCTCAGCTTCGATCCCGGCTTTGCGCGCGGCATCGGTTATCCGGTCGCCTTTATGGATCAGCTGATCATGTTTCTGATCGTCGTCGCGGTCGTCGTCGGCATACAAGCGGTCGGCGTCGTGTTGATGGCGGCCCTCCTGATCACGCCGGCCGTATCCGCAAGATACTGGACCGAGAAGCTCGGGCTTATGGTCGTGCTCGCCGGGGCGTTCGGCGCGCTCAGCGGATTGGTCGGCACCTTCATAAGCGCGAACGGAAACAATCTGCCGACCGGTCCCCTGACCGTGCTTGTCGCAACCTCCTTATTCGTGGTTTCCGTCGTAGCCGCTCCGCGTCGCGGGGTATTATCCAAGCTGCTGCTGCGCGCATACGTACGGAACAAATTGCGCGGCGAACAGGAGAAGTCCGTGCTTCAGGCGGAAAGAAAGGAGACGACCGTATGAGTACGTTCTGGATTATATTAACCGGCGCGCTCGTCGCGAGCACCTGCGGCATCGTAGGCTGTTTTCTCGTCCTGCGGAAAATGGCGATGATCGGCGATGCCATCAGTCACTCCGTATTGCCGGGAATCGTAATCGCCTTCTTGATCAGCGGCTCGAGAGATTCTCTGTTCATGCTGCTCGGCGCGGCGGTTATCGGTCTCATTACCGTATTCCTGATTCAACTGTTCCATCAGAGCGGCGTCCAGTCGGACGCTTCTATCGGCGTCGTCTTCACGGCGCTGTTCGCCGTCGGAGTCATCCTCGTCAGCATGTATACCCGCAATATCGATCTGGACCTGGATTGCGTGCTCTACGGCGAAATCGCTTATGTTCCTTGGAATACGATCGAGATAGGCGGAGTCGACATCGGGCCGAAGGCGGTTTGGGGTATCGGATTGGCGCTGCTGCTATGCGTGATTCTGATTACGGCGTTCTACAAGCAGTTCAAAATCTGCTCCTTCGATCCGGCCATGGCTGCCGCCGTCGGCATTCCGGTCGCGCTGTTCCATTATTTGCTGATGGGACTCGTATCCGTCAGCACGGTCGCATCCTTCGAAAGCGTCGGAGCCATTCTGGTCGTCGGCATGCTCGTCGTTCCGCCCGCTACGGCCTATCTGCTCACGGAAAGGCTGAGCCGGATGATCTTGATCAGCATCGTGCTCGGCTGCGCAAGCTCCGTTATCGGCTATTACTTGGCGCGTATGCTCGATGCTTCGATCGCGGGCAGCATGATCTGCGTCGCCGGGGGATTGTTCCTGCTTGCCCTCCTCTTTTCCCCGACGCACGGCGTGATCTTCCGCAAGATCCAACAGAAACGATTGCTCGCATAATCGTATCGGCATTAAGATCGATCGTTCAGCTTCCCGGTTAGTTTCTTCTTATAAACAAAGTAAATGATGAACGCGACGACGATCGGAATCGACATCAGCCTATACATGACCGCGTACGCCAACGGTTCATCGCCGCTATGCCGTTGAACATAAGAAATGATCAGCCCCGCAATCGCCGGGGCGATCAAATAACCGGCGTCTATTCCGATATAATTCGTATTGCTCGCCACGGCTCTTCTGGACGAGGCAACGAGCCGAATGCTCAGCGTCTGTATGGAGGGAAGGCAGATCCCGTATCCGAAGGACGAGATGCCTCCGGCGACTAGAAACATCGGGAGCGTGCGGGAATAACTGATTACGATCATCGAGACGGCGAACAGCAGAATGCCGGGAAGGATGACTTTATCCATCCCGTACGTATCTGCGATCTTGCCGACAAGCGGCCTGGCGATCAATAGGCATACCGCGTACGTCGTAAAGAACAAACCGATTTCATCGACTCCGTTAACGCCGCCGTAGATTAGAATAAAGGCCTGTATGCAAGCGTGGGCACCCGCAAGGAAGAATAGGATGACGGTCGGAATCAACACTTCGGAAGCAACCATGCGATGCAGGGACAGTTGGAATCGCGTTCCCCGAGCAGGCTTGTCGGATGCCAGACGCCATGCGAGCACCACAACGATGCCCATAAGAACGGAACCGATCCAGAACGTCGCGGAATAGCCGAACGCTTCGACCAATTCCAAACCGATCGACGGACCGACTGCCGTCGCTCCCGCCTGCCCCAACGAAAAAACGCCGATCCCGGTAGCCAGCCTCCGGCTCGGCAATACGTCCCCGGCCATCGCCAGACTTACCGGAGCAAGCAAGCCCATCCCGATGCCGTGAAGCAGTCTTCCCGCCATGACCATGGAGATGCTGTCCGCCGCTCCGTAGCAGACGAACGCGAGCAGAATGATGCCGGCAGCAGCCGCGAGCAGCCGGTTCTTGCGAAAATATCCTGCAGACGGACCGACGAACGGCCTCGCCGCAAGCGCAGTGACGGCGAACATGCCGGATACCGTCCCAATGATCGCGGCGGATGCCCCCAGATGCTCGGCGAATTTCGGAACGAGCGCGCTCATCATGAATTGTCCGAAGTTCAGCAAGGCGCTAATGATAAACAGATTGCGAAACGAAGGCGTCCAGATCGGCTCCTTGCCAACCTGGACTGCGCTCATCTCGCTTGAAGCTTCATTCATAGGATCCTCATCTATTCTTGAAATATTGCCGCACGAGGAACTTCATGAGCTCGCCCGGCTGTTCTCTGGAGAACTCCGACTTATCCTTGAACAGCATTCCGAACGGGGCTTCGGACGTAATGACGTCCCAACGAGGCAGCTCTTCCCCCGTGGAATCGATTCCGTTCGGATCTCCCGTGCGGATGAAGTTCGCCCAGTAATTGCACATCTGACGCGCAAGGTCGTAATGCTTGCCGACGAACGGCCTCCAGCACTTGGCCAGCGTCTCGAAGAAAAACCATAGATCCACCGAATGGAACGTGCCGGGGTTGTCCCAGCCCGGTATTTCCGCATCGAAGTTATAATAGTAAAGAGGAACGTTAGCGCCGGTATCCGAATTCGCCCGCGCGATAATGCGATTCGCGAACTCTATTCCGCTTGCCGCCGCTTTCTTCTTCATCTCTTCGATATTCCCCGACTCCATTCCGCAAAGCTGAAGATACGTCTCGGCATCGTCGCCGAACAACTCGGCTGCCATTCTCTTGAAGTCTTCCGCCGTATCGCAAGCCGGAACGCTCAGAAACTCGGAAGAAGTATGGCCGAACATGACCGGCACCATCCATCGCTTGTTCTGCAGGAACAGCTCGAACGGGTCGCCCACGCTGAACGTATGATCGACGACCGTATGCCAGAATCCCCAATGGCCGAATGCCATCGCCTTGTCGCGGAGATAGGCCGCATCCAGTCTCCTCGCTTCCGCAAGAGTGCTAACGCCGAGATATTCGAAGAACTTGACGCCGTCCTGCTCGGCAGCCTCCAGAGGTTTGCGATATCCGGGCATCGGCGATCCGGGATAGATCTTCGCGAACATTCCGCTCTGTACGATCGCCCTCTTGAAGAGTCCCTCGTTCTGAGGCGACGTAAGCTGGCTCATGACGCTCCCGCCGCCGGCGGATTGTCCGCCGATGGTCATATTGTCGGGATCGCCGCCGAACGCGGCGATATTGCGCTTCACCCATCTTGTCGCCGCCTGCTGATCAAGGTTGCCGAAGTTGGCCGGCGCTTCGGGCGATTCCGCCGTAATCTCGGGATGGCACAAGAATCCGAACGCGTTCAGCCGGTAGTTGATCGTAACGACCACGATGCCGCGCCTGGCGATGCGTTCTCCGTCGAACTCCATCTCGGACGGATGACCGACCTGCAGGGCTCCGCCGAAATACCAAACGTATACCGGCAGCTTCTCGTCCGTCCGCTTGGCGGGCGTCCATACGTTCAGGTAAAGGCAGTCCTCGCTCATCGCGATGTCCGGCTCCACGGCCCACTCTCGGGTATAGATATTATTATCGTCCAGCTCTTGCCTGACTTGCATCGGGATCGGCGAGAATTCATGCGCTTTGAGCACGCCTTCCCAGTCCTTCGCGGGCTGAGGCGCGCGCCAGCGATTCTCTCCGACGGGCGGAGCGGCGAACGGAATTCCTTTGAAGCTCGTAATCCGCGGGTCCGCCGCAGGCAGCCCCTGGACGACTCCGTTCTCTACTTGTACGACTCTTAACATCATAACATCTCCTTTGATTGGCAAGATGAGATCATTCGTGGTTGCAAGCGCTTCCAACCTCGCTCGAAACGAGCGGTTAGTGAAATTATAGAGATACCCCGCCGGCTAAAACAATGATATATACGAATATATAATTGATATATCCTAGTTTGAGCGGAATGGCAACACCACAAGAAGAAGCGACTCCGGAATTCATCCGGAGTCGCTCCTTCCGCGTATGATTGAACGTTCGGATCAACGACTTATCATTGACCGTTCTGAGTTTCGTAATTTTTGATGAATTCATCCTCCACGGCCTTGCCGCCTTGCTCCATATACTGTTCAACCAGCGTTTTATACAAGCCGTCGAATTCGGCCGGCTTGGCAAAAATCAGCTTGGCGAGCATTTGGGCCGACAGGCTCGTGAGCTGCCCGTGGTATTTGGCTTCGGCCGAATTCGGTATGGAGAAGTAGTAAGGGGCGTAATAGTCCGTCATTGCGACTTTTAGAGCTTCCTCAACTTCTTTCTCAAAACCCGGATATCCTGCGGAGATCGCGGCCGCGTTCTTCTGCGGATCCCCTAGCTCAATGCCGTTCGAGAGAATGTCGTAGTCGAGATTGTTAGCCACCGTCATCATCTTATCGCCCGATGTCGTCGTTCCCGTCTGAACCGGAACCCCGTTCACCATGTTAAAGTCCACGCCTTCCTCGCCGTTCTGAAGGAAGAGCGTATTCTTAGGGTCGACCATCCAATTGAGGTACTGGACGGCGAGATCGGCATTTTTACTGAACGTAGGCACTAAGATAAACATGCCGTTCGGGCTATAACCTTGCTTCGGATGTTTGCCCGCATCGTTCTGCCACGGATTGATCGGAATAAGCTCCGCGCCCGGGACGTTCGTCTTCAGGTTGGTATAGTTGCCGGGAGCGGTTCTGTACGGTCCGTCCCAGTTGGTGGAGAACGCGCCGACCTTGCCGTTGGAAATATCGGCATCCAGCTGTTTGCCGTCCTTGTCGGTCGTGAAGTTCGGGCTTATCAGTCCCTCGTTAAACATCTTGTTCATGAATTGGACGGCCTTATCATACCCCGGCATTGTCCACGGCGGCGTTCTCACGCTATTCGGCTGAAGCGTAGCGAATTGTTGCTCCGTGAGATTAGACGGCTTGAAGGCTTCTATGAGATCGCCCAGACCCGGGGTAGCGGAGTTCAGGCTATATCCGAACGGTATAACTCCGGTTACGTTGCCGGGATTCTTCTCCTTGAACGCCACCATCGTGTCGTAGAACTGTTCCGCGGTCGTAGGGACGGGAAGACTCAGTTTGTCGAGCCAATCTTTGCGGATGAACGTATTGAAACCCGCGAGAACCGTCCTCTTACCCGGTATCGCATATTGCTTGCCATCGATTTTGCCGTACTTTAATATTTCTTCGCCGAGATAGTTAACGAGGTCGGTTCCGTGCTGTTCGAGAACCGGACCAAGATCCGTCAGACCGCCCTGCTGCGAGAATTTATACACGGTTCCCGCATCGTAAGTAAATACAATGTCCGGCGCGTCGGAGGATGCCATCAGAACGTTCAGCTTCTCCACTTCCTGAGACCTGGGAACGGTAACGAACTTCACGGTGGCATTATACTGCTTGCCGAAATTATCGTTAATATACTTGGTCCAGTAGTTATTGTTCAAATCCGGCTGTCCGGGTTTGCCCCTGTCGAACACTTCGACCGTTAACGTCCGATGCTCTTTAGGCGCGCTGTCGCTTGCCGTATTGCCGGGCGTGCTGCTTGCCGGCTCCGTGTCGCTTGACTTATTTGCGCCGTTCGACGAACAGGCGGCCAATGTCGACACGATCATCAGCGTCGCGAGTGCCATAGAAATCCATCGTGATGCCCCCACCTTCATAGAAACCTCTCCTTAGAAAATGATTTTGTATATAAATGGTCGGGACAGAATGGACGCTCCGTCCCACGACATCTATATCAACCTTTGACGGCTCCTATCATCATGCCGGATACGAAGTATCTTTGGAGCCACGGATACACGAGAAGAATCGGAACCGTGCCGAATATGATGGCTGCCGCTTTCAACGCTTCCGACGGCAGCAGGACATTGGCGTTCTCGCCGACGAAGTCCTGCGAAATATTAATGACGTTATACAGCTTCAGCTGGATCGGATAATACTTCTCGTCCGTAATGTAGAAGAGAGCATCCTGAAAGTAATTCCACCGGAATACGGCGTATAGCAAACTCATCGTGGCAAGAGCCGGCTTGGACAGAGGCAGCACGATCTTAAGCAGAATCTGCAGGTCGTTGCAGCCGTCCAGGTGAGCAGCTTCTTCCAGGCTTTCGGGCAAGCTCTGAAAGAACGATTTCATAATGATCATGTAGTACACGTTCATCAGACCTGGAAGAACGAGCGCCCAAGGGGTATTCAATAGCTCAAGATTTTTAATATTCAGATAATCGGGAATCAACCCGCCGCTAAAATACATCGTAAACAGCATCATGAGGAGAAAAAAGCTTCTGCCTTTGAGTCTTTTCTTCGTTAGCGGGTAAGCAGCCAAGACGGTGGTCGTCAACGATAGAAGGACGAATCCGCCCGTCAGAATGACCGAATAGAACAAGGAATACAGCATGCCGTCATCCGCGAAGACGACTTTATAGGCTTCAATATTGAAATCTATGGGATAGACGGTCACGGATTGAGAGATTATCGCTCGATTGGAGCTTAACGACTGCGAGAAAATGTAGAGAAAAGGAACCAAGCACAAGAAGACCGCAATGAATATCACGAACGCAATGATATAGTCGCCAATACTGTTTTTTCGTTTCAGCAGCATGATCAGCATCTCCTTACCAAATTCCGTCGTCTCCTAGTTTGCGACTGATATAATTGGAGCTTAACAAGAATATTAAGCAAATAACGGACTGGAACAGGCCGATTGCCGTACCTAACGAAAAATCTGCGGATTGAATGCCTACTCGATAGACATAGGTGCTAATCACGTCGCCGTAGTCCATGACCAGGTTGTTCTGGATGTTGAAGGGGCGGTCGAAGTTAATCGCCATAATATTGCCGAGCTGGAGGATCATCAGTATGACGATCGTCGGCCTTATGCCCGGCAACGTAATGTGCCATATTTTCCTGAACCTGCCCGCGCCGTCCGCTTCAGCCGCCTCATATAATTGGTTGTCGATACCCGTCATCGCCGCCAAATACAGAATGGTGCCCCACCCCGCGTTTTGCCAAATTCCGACTAGAATGTAGGTGCCGACCCATGCGTATTTATCCGTGAGGAACGGCAGGCCGTGACCTCCCAGGTCGACGATCAAGGAGTTCAGCATTCCCGTGGGAGAAAACAACTGGGCGACGATCCCGCCGATAATGACCCAAGAAAGGAAATGGGGCAAATATAAGATGGTCTGGCTTACCTTCTTATACCTCGTCCATACCAGCTCATTGAGCAATATCGCCAGAATAATCGGTGCCGGAAACCCCACGATCAAGTCCAAACCGTTCAGCACCAGCGTGTTTCTAACCGCCTGAAAGAACTGTCTCGACGAGAAAATTTCATTGAAGGTTTCGAAGTGATTCCAGGGACTCGCGTGAATGCCCTGAAAAATGTTGTAATCCTTAAACGCGATCTGTATGCCGTATAGAGGGGCGTATTTGAACGCCAATAGGTAGACAACAGGAACAATCAGCATGAAGTAAAGGAGATAATCGTGTTTAATGTAGTACATGACTCCTTTATTCCCCATAAACTACAACCTCCATTGATGATAGCCTCCGGGCTTGCCGAATCTACTCAGGTGATAGGTGGTTATGCGCCTTCGATTAATTTGGCGTCGCGTTGCGCCACCAAGCAGAGCTCGGCCGCCTTGAAGGCGTGCTCTTGCGTCATCGCAATCTCCGTACGGTTCAAGCAGTCCAGAATCAATTCTCCGAAGAACGGATATCCGACTTTCCCGGTAACGTCGAAATGGTACTCGCTCTCTTGATTCACGAGGTAGACGTGTCCGCCGCCCTTCTCTCTGGCAATATCCACGTATTTCCTGAGCTCGATATATCCCTCGGTTCCAAGAATGATCGTACGACCGTCCCCCCATGTTCTAAGGCCGTTCGGCGTAAACCAATCGACGCGGAAGTACCCCGTGGAGCCGTTGTCGCCCACCAAGTTGCAATCGCCGAAATCCTCGAACGTCTTATATTGCTTATGGTTATAATTGGCGACCTGGCTGTTCGCCACCGTCGCATTCTTGGAGCCCGTGTAGTACAGAAATTGCTCGCACTGATGACTGCCGATATCGCAAAGAATGCCCCCGAATTGTTCTTTGTTGAAAAACCAATCCGGTCTGGACGGGGCGCTAATGCGGTGCGGCCCGTACCCGCTCACCTGCAGCACGCGGCCGATCGCGCCGGAATCGATCAATTGTCCGGCATAGACCGCGCTTTCCACGTGTACGCGCTCGCTGTAATAAACCGCGTACTTCATGCCGGTCTGCGCAGCCTTGAGCCGAGCCAGTTCCAGTTGCTCTAGCGTCGTAAAAGGCGCTTTGTCCGTGAAGTAATCCTTGCCGTGCGACATCACGCGCAATCCCAGCGCGCAACGTTCCGAGGTGATCGCGGCGCCGGCAACCAATTTCACGTCCGAATCCTGCAGGATCTCCTGTTCGGATCTAGCCGCCTTGACTCCGGGATACGTGTGTATGAACTTCTCCACCTTGGCCGGGTCCGGATCGTACACCCATTTCAGATGGCCGCCTGCTTCGATAAGCCCGTTGCACATGCCATAGATGTGACCGTGATCCAGTCCGATCGCCGCGAACGGAAAATCTCCATCCCGGCACACTGGGGCCGGCTTGCCTTGCGGGGCGTAATTCATGCCTTCTTGCGTATTCATCTCGCGCAACCCCTTAACCGTGTGATTTCGAGTAATCGCTGCCGAGCGTGATCTCGTTCTCCGAGAACGAAACCACCGATGAGCTCTTCTCGTAGAAATGCGGAGCGTTCGCGAGCAGACCGCTTCTCGAATAGAACAGGCTGTCCGCAGGCAACGGCAAGCTTACGTTCTTGCCCGTAACCGCCGATTCATAAATGGCGGTGATCAGCTCCAACGTTCGGCGTCCTTCGCGGCCGTCAATGAGCACGCCTGGCGAACCGGATTCGATCGCCTTCAACACATCGTCGATTTGTCCGGCGTGCCCCGAATACGGGAGATCGGGGATGCTGTCGTACGCGTTCTCGATCTCCTTCTCAAGCGCGGTATTCTGTATAGGAAATCCATTGTCCTTGGAGGTGGATGCATAAACCTTCCAAGGCACCGAAATCCTTGCTTCTTCCCCCTGGAATATGAGCTGCTGTTCCTCGCCGTGATGCACGACCGAGCTTGTAATCTGAGCCAGGCTTCCGTTGCCGTAAGAAAGTATCGCTATGGATATGTCCTCGACTTCCGCGTTATCGTGCGACGTATTGCTCATCACCGCTAGGACTTTGTCAGGCATTCCCATCATCCACTGCAGCATATCGATATGATGAACGGCGTGGTTCAGCGTACAGCCGCCGCCTTCCTTCTCCCACGTACCTCTCCACCACAGATCGTAATAGCTGTGTCCTCTCCACCAGTGGGAATCGACCTGGGCATGTACGATTTTGCCTATCTTGCCGGTCTCGAGCGTGCGCTTCAGCTTCATGATCGGATCCCTGAACCGGTTTTGTCCGATGACGGACAGAATGCGCTTCGACTCTGAAGCCGCCTCCAGCATGTGGTCGCATTCTTCCAACGAAGAAGACATCGGTTTCTCTACCAATACGTGCTTGCCGGCACGAAGAAAATCGATAGCGATCGGAGCATGCGTATACGGCGGGGTGCAGATCGAAACCAGATCGATATCGCTTGCGAGCAGTTCCCGGTAGTCTTGAACGACTCTGCAGTCGTCGAATTGATATTTCTCTTGATACCGGGCTGCCTTGTCTTCGTACATGTCGCATAGCGCCACGACTTGGCATCTTCCCTTGAACGTCGTTGCGTATGCCTCCAGATGCGCATTCGCGATTCCACCCGTGCCGATCACGGCTACTTTAATCATCATCATTCACTCCTTAGGTACATGAAGGACAAATCAATATAAATTTGTTATTATCTCTAGTAGTTAGACAGGGATTAGAAAGGACGTGAATCCGATGTCTTCCAGCTTTATTCAGAAGTACCCTTACTACGAATATTTTCTCGATTATGCTTATCAGCGCAGAAGCACCGGCGCGGACTGGTTCCGGGGAACCTTCCATGCGCATCAGGGATTGGAAATCCTTATCATCCATCAAGGCAAAGGCAAATTCATCGTCGACCAGAAAAGCTACGAAATCACATCCGGCATGCTTTGCGTATTCCAGCCTTATCAATTGCATCATTTGCAATTGGACATGTCCGAGGAGACCCCTTTCGTCCGCTCGATCATTCAATTCGAGCCCGTCGTATATAATGCTTACTTCGAGCAATGGCCCGGATTGTTCGCATTCTATAAGAGACTGCTGACCAGCAAGCTCCCGTCCCCGTGCCTTTACAACCTGGATGAAGCAGATCAATTCCATTCCTTGTTCCAGACGTGGGAGAATCGAAAGCTGACGAATATCGAAGAGTCTTCCTTGTTTCTCATCACATTCTTCTATGCGTTCAAATCGGTATGGGAGCGCTATCAGAATCAGGTTGAAGTTAGCGCCATCCGTATGCCCAGCCAAGTCGAGCGCATTCTCGCATGGGTGGAAGATCGATATACCGAACCGCTAAGCCTGGATAGAATGGCCGGTGAGCTGCATCTCTCCCCTTACCACATCTCGCATCGGTTCAAGGAATGGGTCGGAATGACTTTGTCGGATTACGTGAACGAGAGGCGCATGCAGGAATCGGTTAAACTATTGACTACGACCAACCACTCTGTCGCTCAGATCGGCGAAACGATCGGGCTTGAGAACTGCTCTTATTTCTGCAAGATCTTTAAGAAGAAATTCGGCCTGTCGCCGCATCAATACCGCAAGAAATGGTTGTATTTAGTTGAATCCGCCGACAAATCGCGGCCTTGACGATCGAAGCCGCAGTTAGTTGGATGCGCTTACAATTCAAGCCCTCCTCGTTTTCTCGTGACTTAGGGTTCACGATTCGTTGCTCAAATCGTAGCACAGCCTCCTAAGTTAGAAGTGACAGGGGATTGCGCCAGAATATAACTATATTGCGGTGAGAAGTTCGTGTTCTCACGACAAAACGGAACTGTCCCGGTGGTGCGCCGCTGTAACGTTGTGCGGCAACGCTATTCCGACTCTCTCCCGGTGGTGCGCCGCTGTAACGTTGTGCGGCAACGCTATTCCGACTCTCTCCCGGTGGTGCGCCGCTGTAACGTTGTGCGGCAACGCTATTCCGACTCTGTCCCGAGGTAAAGCGACAACGCAAAATGGCGGCACAGGGTTCTGTAGCCGCCATTTCTATGAACTGATCGATTATCGATCCTAAATTAAACCTTATATGCCTTCATGGCTTTAAACAGCTCTTTCAACGATGGACGCTTGCCGTACATCAGGACGCCGGTGCGATAGATTTTCGCCGAAATCCAACCGATGACGATGATGGAAGCGAGCAGAATGCCGACGGACAGCAGCACTTCCCATACCGACGGCTCCGTCAGGCCGATGCGCAGGAACATGAGGAACGGCGCGAAGAACGGCACGTAAGAACAAATCGTGACCACCGAGCTCTCCGGTTGCGAAATCCCGAAGACCGCGATATAGAAACCCGCGAGCGTCAGCATCGTAATCGGGAGAATCGCTTGGCCGAGGTCTTCCGTGCGGCTGACGATCGAGCCGACCGCTGCGAACAGCGTCGCGTACAGGAAGAAGCCGGTCAAGTAGAAGAATACGGCGAACGCGATCAGCTTCGGATCGATAGCCCCAAGATCGACGCCCATGTCTTTCAGCGCGTCGAGGTTGTTCTGCTGCGCCAGATTGAGGACGAGCGCGCCGACGAGAACGACCATTTGCACGATGCCGACGATGAACGTTCCGAGTATTTTGCCGAACATCTGCTTAAGCGGGGAGACGCTCGTCACGATGATCTCCATGACGCGCGAGCTCTTCTCGGCGGTGATCTCCGTCGCGATCAATTGGCCGGTAATCATGACGGCCATGAACAGCAGGATGATCAAAACGTAAGTCAATCCGATCGCGGTTCCTTCCTCTTCGGGCGTCTTGCCCGCGTCGTTCGTGAACCGAACTTGCTCTTGGCTAACCGTCACGGTAGCGGTAAGCAGCTTCAGCTGCTCCTCGCTTGGATTCAATTCCTTCAACACGATTTGGTTCTTCACGACTTGCAGCCCTACCGTGATCGATTGCGCCGTACCGGAATTAAGCGAACTCTTCGCGTGGTACGTCGCATCCGGGAATCCGACGGTCGGATTGTCCGCGAAGGTGACGAAGCCTTTAATATCCCCGTCCTCCAACGAATCCTTCAATGCGTCCTCGGATGCGCCTCCGATCAGTTGCACTTGGGGTTTCTCCTGTCCGGCGTAGAACGCCGTCAACCCTTGGATCAACTCGTCATGAACGCCTTGCACGTAACCGACCTTCGTTGCCTTGTCGGAATCGAGCTTGCTAAGCAGCGTCGGCAAGTTGCCGACGACGACGAGCAGGATCGCTAACACTGCGGTCGTGATGAGGAATGCCTTGTTTCTAAGCTTCGTGCGCATCGTGAACGACATGACCGTCCATAGACTATTCATTGTGCTCACCTACCGTTTTAATGAAAATTTCGTTCAGCGTCGGCTCCATGATTTCGAACCGGGTAATCGGACCTTGCGCGAGCGCGTGCTGCAGAATCTTCTGCCCCGCGTACGGAGAGTCGACCTTCAGCTCGTAGCCGCCGTGCTCGTGGCGGACGACTTGCTTGACGCCGGAGATGCCGTCCAGTCCTTCGATCGCTCCGTCCGATGCAAGGACGATGCGCTCCTGCGGGAACTTCTTCTTGATGTCCTTGATCGAGCCTTGCAGCACCGGATTCGAACGATGCATGATCGTGATGTTGCGGCAAAGCTCTTCGACGTGCTCCATGCGGTGCGTGGAGAACACGATGCTCGTACCCTCGTCGCGAAGCTCCTTGACCGTCGACTTGAGCAGCTCTACGTTAACCGGGTCGAGGCCGCTGAACGCTTCGTCCATAATGACGATTTTCGGTTTATGGATGACGGCCGCGATGAACTGTATTTTCTGCTGGTTGCCCTTGGACAGTTCTTCGACTTTCTTGTTGTAATACTCCGGCACTTGGAATCTCTCGAGCCAGTATTTCAGATTCTTATCGGCGTCTTTGCGGGACATGCCGCGCAGCTCCGCCAAGTAGATGATCTGGTCGCTGACCTTCAGCTTCGGATACATGCCTCTTTCCTCCGGCAAATAACCGAGCATGCTTAATTGCTCTTTGCTATACGCCTTGCCACGATAACGAATGTCGCCCTCGTCGGGAAGTATAAGTCCGAGCACCATGCGCATCGTCGTCGTCTTGCCGGCGCCGTTGGCTCCGAGCAAACCGTAAATTTCGCCTTCCTGCACTTCGAAGCTGAGTTGGTTCACGGCTCTCTTGTCGCCGTAGTTTTTCACGATGTTGTCTACTGTGAGCACGCTCATCGTTTGGCTTCCTCCTTCCGAATCAAACAGCTTAATATATCTTCCAGTTCCATGCGCTGGCTCGCCAGCACCTGGAATCCGGCAGAGCGAACGTAAGCTTCCCCTTGCTCGGGTTCGTCGACCTCCAAGCGGTAGACGCCTGCTCCGGCTTCCGTCAGCCCTTGCAATCCGGGCGTTCGCCGAAGCGCGCTCTCGGAGCCGCTTCCCCCGCCGACGTGCTGGACCAGCAGCGTCCGCCAGCCGTCGAGCAGACGGTCTCTCTCGTACAAGCCGAGATAGCGCCCTCGATCCAAGAACAGGATGTAGTCGGCTAACCGCCTAACTTCCTCGGTAATATGGGTGGCGATCACAAGCGTCCGTTCGCCGGAATCCATATACCGCTGCAATTCATCCAGCATCATACGCCAAGCGAAGGGGTCGAGGCCGGATGAAGGCTCGTCGAGCAGCAGCAGCTCCGGATCGTGGGCCAGCGTAACGGAAAGCTCGACTTTCCGGCGCATCCCCTTAGACAGCTTGTTCAGCTTCGCGCCGCCATCGCACTCGAATTGGCGCATGAGCCTGCGGTATCGCTCCCAATCCCACGACGGGTACCATTGCGAGGCGAACTTCGCCTTCTCGTCCGCGGTCATCGCGTTCTCGTGTGCATGGGGCAGCTCCGCCAGAAACCCGACGCGCGTCTTGTACCCTTCATCCCCGCCGGGAACGATCCGGGTACCGAGCACGCTGGCTTCCCCGCTTCGAATCGGCTCCAATCCGAGCAGCATGCGCATGAGCGAGCTCTTGCCGGAGCCGTTCGTGCCGACGATCGCCGTGACGTATCCGATCGGAACGTCGCAATCAATCGGTCCGAGCGAGAACCGCTCGCTTGCGAGCTTCACGCCATGCAGCGACACGGCCGCTTCGATCGCCGGATCGCTTGCCGCCCTGTAGGCTTCGTTAGGCATTGCCATTCGGGCGCCCCTCCTCTCTCCTGCTGCGAATCAAATCCCCGAAAATCCGCTCGAGCTCCTCTAACGTGCATTGAAGCTGCAGCCCCGTGTCCACAGCCTGCGCCAGCGCCTCCGAAGCGCGTTCCAACCGGTGCTCATCCCTCGCGCTCGCCTCTACTCCCGCGACGAAAGTTCCCATCCCTTGGCGCGTGCGGATTAATCGTTCGTTCTCCAAATCCTGATACACTCTTCTAACCGTGATCGCGCTGCACTTGAGCGTCCCGGCCAACTCCCGAATCGACGGCAGAAGCGTTCCTTCCGCGAGCTGGCCCCCGAGGATGAGCCCGCGAAGCTGCACTTCGATTTGGTGATACAACGGTTCAGGCCTTTGTTCGTCGATTCTTATCGGCAACCACACAAGCTCACCCCTCTCATGGCGTCAATCGCGCTAGAACGCTAACGATCTCGTCCGGATTTTGCGAATCGTAACCCGATATACGATCCATAGCGCCGCAATGGCGACTGCGAGCAAGCCCAGTATGATCGCGAGCGAACCGCCAAGCTTCGTCCAAGCGAGCACCTCCAAGAACGGATGAATGCTTAGCCATGACATAGCCACGACGATTGCCGTGACGACTCCGAACCCGATCAAATATGTCATCACGTAACGTTTGCCGCTATGGCCCAGCTCCAGCCAGATCAACGCCGAGCCTGCGATTAAGCTGTAGCAGATCCACATGGCGTCGAATGCGATCCAGCGCAAGATCGACACGTTGTCCCTCAAGTCCGGCGACAGCGCGTAGATCAGCGCCAGCATGGCCGTTACATTGATCGCGGCCAACAAGACGGATTGCGCGATTCTCGAACCGATGATGACCGGGAGCGGAATCGGATAAGCCCGCAGGACGGCCATTCTTCTCGTGTGCGAGTCGTCCCGCCAGATGCTGAAGATCGTTCGGTTCATGCAAGACCCCATGATCGGCATGGCGGCCAAGAATATCCAATCGATGATTCCGATCAACGCGGTCGGTATCTCGTCGGCCTCGCCGTCGAACAGCTCATTCGCGTTCAGGCTCATCGTCGCCCCCAAGTAGACGGAGAACGCGAACGCCACGATGTAACCTTTCTTATCCCATCGCCAAAGCTGAACCGAGAGCAATCGAAGCGCCTTCCAGTAAGACATCGCCTTCCCACCCCACATTGTTCATGTGTGTATATCAATATACACACTATACACTGGAAGATTCAGGACTGTCAACCGGGTTGATGAGATTACGTTCATAAAGATTGTCTAAACAGGAATCCCCCGGACCGATCTCGAAAAAAAGAAAGAGAGAATTCGCATAGGAAAGCGAGGTTCCATCATGTTCCGCAGATTTACGGTATTCTTCATCGTCTTCACGCTGACGTTCTCCCTGCTGCCTGTTTTCGAAGCGCCCCATGCTTCCGCGACGAGCGGCGAGCGGAGCAGCGGACTTCCCGCCCGCACAGGGGAACAAATCGCCGCCCAATGGGCCAAGCTCATGCAGCCTAAAGCCGACTATCGCAAGCCGTATAGCACAGCGCCTGCGACAAGCAAACCTTATGCCGCAGGCGCTCTCCGCAACGACTATATACAGGACGGCGTCAATGCGATCAACTTTTACCGCTTCATTAGCGGACTCCCCTACGACGTTACGGCTGCGGCCGAATTGAATAAGCAAGCGCAACACGGCGCCGTGCTGTTAGCCGCAACCGGTCAATTCACGCATTATCCGAAGCCGTCTAGCGACATGCCTCAAGACTTCTACGAACAAGGCTACGCCGCGACGACTTCCTCCAACATTTACTCGTCCTACGGATACGACGATCATATCGTCGCTCGCTCGATCGACGCGTACATGGAAGATTCCGACGTCGGCAACTTGAACCGCGTCGGCCACCGCCGATGGATTCTGAATCCGCCGCTTCAGCGCGTCGGCCTCGGGCAGGCGGAGGGCAACGACGGCACGTCCTATTCGGCGCTTAAGGTGTTCGATTCGAGTCGCTCGGCGTCGACCCCGTTTCATTACGTTGCCTATCCCGCGGAAGGCTTGTTCCCGATCGAGGTGTTCAAAGGGACTTACGCTTGGTCGGTCAGCATCAACCCCGACGAATACGCGGAGCCTTCGCTTAAGAACGTCAAGATCTCCCTCAAGCGCGTCGCGGATAACAAGACTTGGACGCTGACGTCCGCGAACAATCAAGCGACCGTGGGCGGCGCCTATATGAACGTGGAGAATAGCGGCTACGGCAGCGGTCCGGCGATTATTTTCCGTCCGAACGGGATAACGGCGTATACGGCGGGAGACAAGTTCGAAGTCACAATCACGGGGTTGAAGTCGACTCTCGGCGCAAGCCAGACGATCCATTACGCCGTCGAATTCATGAGCGCGGCTCGTTACGTTGCATCATCGAATGCGCCTGGAACGACCCGGTTTACCGACATCGCGAAGCATTGGGCGAAGCCGGCCATCGAATGGGCCGCGGGCCAAGGCATCGTAAGCGATATTCAAGGTCCGTTTCGACCGGATGACAACGTAAAGGAAGAAGAGTTCCTGCGGATGTTCCTCGAATCGGCCGACGTTACAGTGGCTCCTGCCGAAGCAGGCGCGCGTTGGTCGGCGAAATATTATGACTATGCGGAGAATAAAGGGTATAATTTACCTGGAATAGAACGAGAGCAACTCCGGCCGGAGCCGATCACCCGCTTGTCCGTCGCCGAGCTTGTCGCGTCCGCTGCCGGTCAAGCCTACACCGGGGACGAGGCGATCCGCTATTTGGTAGACAACGGCTACTCCAAAGGCAAGACGGCGGCTACCGTGGCCGGTTATGCGGGAAGCGACCCGCTCACCCGCGCGGAGGCGGCGCAATTCATTCGAAATTTGATCGAAGCCGGCTTTACCTTACTAACGAGAGGATAGATCCCTAATATGAACAAACGTGTGCCGCCCCGCCGCCCAAGCGGGGCTTTACCGCGCAAACCGGCGCCCGCACGGCAATTTCCGGTAGACGAGCCGACCGAGCTGCTCGTCTTTCTGCTTGCCAAGCTTGCCGGGCAAGGGCGCAATTCCGTGAAGTCGCTGCTGGCGCATGGACAAGTATCGGTAGACGACCGCGTCGAGACGAAATATAATTGCCCGCTGAAGCCCGGACAGGTCGTTACCGTCAGCAAAGAGAAGAAATCGGCCGAGCCGGGTCTCGTCGGCTTGCGCATTCTGCATGAGGATGACGACGTCATCGTCGTCTACAAAGAAGCCGGTCTGTTGTCGATCGCGTCCCCGCAGGAAACCGAACTGACCGCCTACCGGCAACTGACCGCGCACGTACGCCGCACGAACGAGAAAAACCGGATTTTCGTCCTGCACCGGTTGGACCGGGAGACGTCCGGCGTCATGATGTTCGCCAAGAGCGAGCGCGTGCAGCAACGAATGCAAGACAACTGGAACGAGGTCGTGAAGGAACGTTCTTACGTGGCGTTAGTCGAAGGGTTAGTGAAGAAGACGCAAGGAACGATCTCCTCCTGGCTGAAGGAAAGCTCCACACTGAAGATGTACTCCAGCCCGCATCCGAACGACGGCCAGCATGCCGTCACGCATTACAAGGTGCTCAAGGCGAGCCGAGGGTTCTCGCTGCTGGAGGTCAATCTGGAGACCGGCCGTAAGAATCAAATCCGCGTCCATATGCAGGACATCGGCCATCCGGTCGTCGGGGATAAGAAGTACGGCTCCAAATCGAAGGCGATCAACCGACTCGGCCTGCACGCCCGCGTGCTGTCGTTCGAGCATCCGACGACAGGGCAGATCATGCGCTTCGAATCGCCGATTCCCAAGTCGTTCTTGAGCCAATTCGGGGAGAAGGAGTAATCCTTACTTCAACTTGAAAATAACGATGCCCGCGATCATCACTCCGATGCCGATCAACCGGTTCGCCGAGAGCGCGATTCGCTCCGCCCCGAACGCCCCGACGGTTTCGATCGCCAGCGTCGCGATAAGTTGGCTCGCGAGCAGGATGGCGATGGCGTACGCCGGGCCGAGCGAGGCTACCGACTTCATCACGGTGAACACGATTACGGCGCCCATGCAGCCGCCGAGCCAATAGAGCTTGTTCACGGACGTGAGCTTGTCGATACTGCTGCCGTCCTTGAGCATCCACAGGAGGATCATCGAAAGCAAGAAACCCGTGCCGTGAACCCAAGTGTTCGTGAACCAGAAGCTCGTCTTCTCGCTCATCCTTAAGTTGAATAGGCTCTGCATGCTAATGACTACACCCGCAATGCCTGCGTATACAATGCCGATCATGCTGCCGCCACCGCCTTTCAACTGTATAAATTTCCGTTAGAGAGCGACCTCAGACGATCCACGTCGTTAACGAGGATCGCTCCTCTTCGTCGTTCCACGAGACCGTCCCGGGCGAATTGCGCAATGACCCGATTCAACTGGCGATAGCTCGTGCCGAGCAGCTCCGCGAGTTCGGTCAGCTTCGACGTCTTCAGCTCTTCGATCTGTTCTCGGCCGTTCTCCTCCGATGTAATCGACAGCAGATAGCTCGCGAATCTCGCCTCCACCGGATAAAGCAAATTCAAGCTGGATGCGGTCGAGAACGTATCGAGCTTAGTCGCCAGTTGCTTGACGATGAACCGCAGGAACGCGGGGTCTTCGCTTGCCGTCTCCGCGAGCGCTTGCCGGCTTATGCCGATAAAGCGCGTCTCTTCTACCGACTCGACGGTGCTTCTCGCCGTTTGATCGCTTAGCATCTCCAGATCGCCGATCGTGCTAAGCGGATTATAGAACCGGATCAGGATCGATTTCCCGTTAGGCAGCACTTTGTAAATCTTCACCTTGCCTTCGACGAGCAGGAACAAATGCGCGAGCGGGTCGCCGGATGCGCAGACGATCTCGCCGCGATCGAAAGCGAACAGCTCCATCGCCTGCTCCGTCTTGAAGCCGAACAGCCCGCTCAGCCGATGCTTGTCCATGTAGCCCCGCAACGCCCCGGAGTCCTGTATTTTCCTCATCGCGCTTAACCGCCTTTCCCGTTCTCTATTCTATCTTGCGGGTCATCTTGGCCGAAAGGACATATGTCCTATTCCACGGCTTCGCGTGAATTTTCGTTTTTTGCTTTACCATATTAACGCGTTGTTGTACTATTGCATTAATGCAATGAATTTTGCAGGTAAAAAATGAGCAGAGCGAGGGTGAATCCGCATGTCGTTAACGAAGTCCGACATTCTAGCACGGGATGTACTGAATCGCATGAAGCCTTATTCGCCGGGCAAGCCGATATGGGAGGTCCAGCGAGAGTTGGGACTGGATCGCGTCGTCAAGCTAGCCTCCAACGAGAATCCGCTCGGCCCTTCGCCCAAAGCAGCGGAGGCGATCCGCAAGCTGCTGGCCGATCTCCATCGGTATCCCGACGCCCAGGCAGTGGATTTACGCGCGGCGATAGCCGGCCGATACGGGCTGGCATCCGAGCAGATCATCGTCACGAACGGCGGAGACGAGTTAATTACGCTTGTATCCGAGGCGTTCATCGACGCCGGGGACGAGATTATTATCCCAAGTCCTTCCTTCAGCGAGTACGAGTTCGGAGGTCGCTTGATGGGAGCCGCGATCCGGAATGTTGCTTTGACGGAGAACGGTCAATACAATGTTGCAGCCATTCTCGAAGCGGTTAACGAACGTACGAAGATCGTATATTTATGCTCGCCTAATAACCCGACCGGAACGATCCTGCGTAAATCGGCCTTATCGGAATTATTGCATGCTTTGCCTCGGAACGTGCTTGTCGTGTACGACTCGGCTTACAGTCACTTTGTGACCGAGGGCGATTATTCGGACGGCATGGAATTCGTAAAAGCGGGTTATCCCGTAATCGTCCTGCAAACCTTCTCCAAGATTTACGGATTAGCGGGAATCCGGGTAGGATTCGGAGTCGCTTCGCCATCGATCATAAGGGCGGTTCTTCAGGTCAAGGAACCGTTTAACGTGAACGCCCTTGCCCAGGCCGCGGCCGCGGCGGCGATTGAAGATGAGAATCACGTCCTTAAGTCCCGCCGTCTGGTGGAGGAAGAACGTCTGCGGCTGTATCGGGGATTCGAAGAGCTCGGCTTGTCCTATACGCCGAGCATGAGCAATTTCATTCTCGTTCATCTTGGAGAAGAAGCGGAGCAGCGCTACGTCGAACTGATGCGGAGAGGAATAATCGTTCGAAGCGGAATCGCTTGGGGGTTGCCGCAGCACGTACGAATTTCCGTCGGCACTCCCGAGGAAAACCGATTGCTGCTTCAAGCGCTCCGATCGATCCTTGACGGATAACGATAGGAATGGACCCGTACCCGCCGACTTAGCGGAACCGTCCTTCGTCGAACGCGAGCACCGCCTGCAGATCCGGCATGCCGCCTTGGGCGCCGAACTTCGTAACGGATAGCGCGGCGACTTTGCCGGCGAAGCGGGCGGCCTCCGCAAGCGGACGGCCGCTCGCGATCGCGTACGCCAAACCCGCGTTGAATGCGTCGCCCGCGCCGGTCGTATCCACGGCGTCCATCCGATAGCCGCCCTCCGTTCCGCGTTCGCCGTCGGCGCCTGCGTAAGCGCAGCCTTTCGCTCCGAGCGTCGTCACGACGTTCCGAACGCCTCGCTCCAGCAAGCCGCTCATCGCCGCTTCCGCATCGGTCCCGCTATTCCCGCCGACAATCCCAAGCTCGATCTGGTTCGGCGTTAAATAGTCGATGTCTTGCAGCAACTCCTCGGGCAACGCCCTTGCGGGAGCAGGATTCAAGACGACGGTTTTCCCCATGCGCTTGGCCGTCTTCACGGCGTGAACGACCGTCTCTAACGGTATTTCCAACTGAAGCAGCACGACATCGGCTCCCGCGATCGCGTCCCGATGCGCATCGACGTCCTCCGGCGAGCACGACGCGTTAGCGCCCGGGATAACGATAATCCTATTGTCTCCGTCCGCGAGCAGAATGGAAGCGACGCCTGTCGCCGCCCCGGCAAGCCGCTTCACTCCGTCCATGCGCACGCCGACCTGCGACAATGCCCCGAACATTTGCTCCCCGAACGCATCCTCGCCGACGGCGCCGATCATGGTCGTATCCGCTCCCAGCTTCGCAAGCGCATACGCTTGGTTGGCTCCTTTGCCGCCGGGTACGAACCGAACGCTCCTGCCGAACATCGTCTCCCCGGCTTGAGGCGGCGCGTCCGCCTCGACTACGATATCCATATTAAGGCTGCCGATCACGACAATTTTAGGCTGTTTATCCATCTTTATTCCCCTTTGAAAGCAAATCGGGTTGCCTCTCGCATGGAGAGACAACCCTATTGTACTGCTTATTCGCCATGCTGTCCCGATCTGCCCGGGAGCTACAGAATATTGCCCATTCCGTTGAAGAACACGGATAGCAGGTTATCGCCGAACAGATACAGCAACAGCAAGGAGCCCGCGAAAGTGCCGAGGATGCCATAGAAAGGATCCAAGCCGTCCTTATGCCGGTTTCTGTAGCTGTAGATCGTCGCGCTGACGGCCAGCATCCAAGAGAAAATACCCGCGAGTACGACCCACCCGAGGAGATCCCCGTTCAATTCCAGCAAGGAGAGAAGGACGCCGAACGTCATGATCGCCGTCGAAGGGATCAGGTAAGCGCCGAATCTGCCGATGACTTCCCGATAGCTCACAACGACATTCCCGAGCTTCAGCGCGAAGAAAATCAGCGAATTGACCATCATGGCGACGATGAGCAGGAAGATCAGAGGCTTGAGCACGTAGTCGCCGAACGTGATGCGCACGAATCCGAACCCTAACCCGCCCACGGTATTTTTTAAAGTAAAATACACGATCAAAGGAAGCATCAACGAGAACAGCACCATCGTAATGATCCCGTTAACCATGTTGCTCTCGTTCGTCGTTTCGCCGATTCGCGTAGGCTGCTTCAACGTCTGTACGAAATGTTTCCAGTATTGGCTCGAAACTTGTTTGATTTGCTCCAACTGCGGGTTAGGCTGGCTCGGTTGATCCTGCCGCCCCGATTGACCCGCGCCGAGGTGAGGGAAGGCTTGACCCGCTTCAGCGGCCGCTGCTGTCTCTATGCTTGCGCCGCATTTCACGCAAAACTTGCTGCCTTCGGGATTGGTCTGTCCGCATGAATTACATTGCACGCCGGTTCATCCTCCATCGTCTAAGTGTTTAGGAATATATCCTAGTAAAACACTAGTATTATAGAGGCAAATCGGGTTAACGTCTATGGATGATCTCTAAAGAAGCGCTAAACTTTGTCATTATTCGACCTATTCGCGTTATTGAACCCGAAGAATCCGTCCCTCGTACGTGCATACGTACAGCTCGCCCTCGCTGTCGACCCCGAACGAAGTCACGTTCTCTCCCGACGCAAGCAGCGTGACGACTTCCGGCGAACCGTCGCCGCGTTGCTTCAACCCCCAGATCGTCCCGTTGCCGTAGTCTCCGAACACGTACCAGCCCGTCAAGTCCCGCCGCGCAGATCCGCGATAGACGTACCCGCCCGTCACCGACACTCCCTCGTCCCGGCCGTACGTATGGATCGGCTGCTTCAACTCCGCCATCTCGCAATCTTCCTTCGGGTTATAACAAGAAGCGCCTTCCTGGATTCTCCACCCGTAGTTGCCGCCTTTGTCCACGATATCGATTTCTTCGTAACGGTTCTGTCCGACGTCCGCCGCCCATAGCTTGCCGGTTTCCGCGTCAAAGCTGAACCGCCACGGGTTTCGCAAACCGTATGCATAGATTTCGGGCCTTCCTTCCTCCGCGAACGGATTGTCCGCCGGAATTCCGTACGCTAGCCCGTCGGCTGGACGGTCGACGTCGATTCGCAGGATTTTGCCCAGCAGGCTTCTTAGGTTCTGGCTATGGTTGTGCGGATCGCCTCCGCTTCCTCCGTCCCCCGTTCCTATGTACAAATAGCCGTCCGGACCGAATGCCAACTGACCGCCGTTATGGTTCGCGTAAGGCTGCTTGAAGGTAAGCAGGATTTCCTCGCTCGCCGGATTCAGCCGTTCCGCGTCACCGTCCACCGCTTCGAATCGCGCGATGACGGTTTCGGTCCTCGTCGTATAGTTCACGAAAGCGATGCCCGGGTCGTCCGGGTGCCAAGCGAGTCCGAGCAACCCCTGCTCGCTCCCTTGGTCGTAGACGCGGCCGGATAGATCGAGAATCTTCTTCGGCTCGTCCGACGGGGCGTCCAGATTCAAGCTGAAAATACGGCCGGTCTGCTCGATGATATAGATGTCTCTCGGATGATCCTTGCGCGTAATGACGCCGACCGGACGATCGAACGTCGCGTCTCCGAATACGGGTTCTAGTGTGATTGCGCCCGGCTTCATGTCGGCAGCGGGAGCGTCGCTCTCTTCGGGCGGGGACGCAGCCTCGGACCCGGACGCCTCCGAAGATTCTGAGGGCGATATCTCGGCCGGCGCGGATACGGACGGAGCAACCTCCTCGTCTTTCGCATCGCCCGAATCGAAGCATGCGGTCAGACCGACCAATAGCAGCGCGGAGACGAGCCATAACGGCATTTTCTTCATTCTTATTCCTCCTCACGAAAATAAGGAAAGCAACTAGGACAAATTCCGGAACCGTGCGTACACTTTCTATATATCATTTCAGACAACGGAGGTCTACTAGCGATGCCCTTATATAGGCTAGGCGTGATCGGGCTAGGATACGTGGGTTTGCCGCTCGCGAGTTTGTTCGCGAAGGTCGGGCATCAGGTTTACGGAATCGATATCGACGTTAATAAAATATCCCTTCTGCGCAGCCATGTCTCCTATTTATCCGATATGACGGACGCGGACGTCCGCGCATTGTTCGATACGGGGCGATTCCATGCCGAAAGCTCCTTCGAGGCCGCCAGCCAAGTCGACGTCATCGTCCTGTGCGTTCCGACTCCGCTCGATCGAAACGGCTCCCCGGATTTGACCTTCCTTCTCGGCGCCGTCCATAGCATCGTCCCCCATCTGCAACAAAGCCAGCTGATCGTACTGGAGAGCTCCACTTATCCCGGCACGTGCGAAGAGCTCGTCAAACCGATCTTGGAGTCGACCGGCAAAGTCGTCGGCCGGGATCTTCATCTCGCTTACTCTCCCGAACGGATCGACCCCGGCTCCGGGTGGGAACTGCATCGCATCCCTAAAGTCGTCGGCGGGTATACCCCGGCATGCACGGAGTTCGCGAGGAGCGTATACGACACGGCATTCGATCAGACCGTAGTCGTCTCTTCGCTCAAGACGGCGGAAATCACGAAGCTGCTCGAGAACTCCCAACGGTTCGTCAACATCTCGCTCATGAACAGCATGCTCAAAGTCGCGCGCAAGCTGAACGTCAGCCTGTGGGAAGCGATTCGCGCAGCCAGCACGAAACCGTTCGGCTTTACGCCCTATTATCCGGGACCGGGCATCGGCGGCCACTGCATCCCGGTCGACCCTTTATATTTACTGTGGAAAGCCCGGGAGCACGAGCTGGATCTACCCTTCATCGAGCTAAGCCGCCAGACGAACGAAGGGATGCCTCAATACGCGGTCGGGAGGCTAAGAGAAGCGCTAGGGTCTGCGAGCTTGGAGCATGCGAGCGTGCTGGTCATAGGCGTAACTTACAAGAAGGACGTCAACGATCTAAGAGAGTCCTCCGCCTTGAAAGTCATCTCGCTCCTTCGCGAGGAAGGCGCCGACGTGTCGTTCTACGATCCTTATATCCGAGACGTGAATGTCGGCGGCTCCGACATTCCGTTCGCTCCGTTAACGGCCGACAACGTGAAAGCCGCCGACTGCGTCGTGATCCTGACGGATCATTCCAACGTCCCGTACGATCTGATCGCGGAGCACGCTACCGTCGTATTGGATACGAGGCACGTTCTGCCCGCCGGTTCGGACAGAGGCAACGTCAACTATCTATAGCAGAGGATGGGAATCGCATGATAGGGCTTTCTGATCCGTCCCGGCAGTTTCGATTTCTGAGTAAAGAGCTGCTGCGGGAATTCGAGGTTTTCATAGGCAGCGGGGCTTACGTAATGGGCGAGAGGGTCGCATCGCTAGAGCGGATTTTCGCCGAGAGAACGGGATCGCTTGAAGCGATCGGAGTCGCGAACGGCACGGACGCGTTAATCCTAACGCTGGATGCTCTCGGGATCGGCGAGGGGGACGAGGTCATCACGACCCCTTTCACTTTCTTCGCGACGGCCGAAGCGATATCGCGAAGAGGCGCCAGACCGGTGTTCGTCGATGTCGACCCCGTCACCTACAATATCGATCCTGCTAGCATAGAGGCCGCCATTACCCCGAACACGAAAGCGATTATGCCCGTGCATCTATTCGGTCTGCCCGCTGACATGGACAGCATCGGCGCGTTAGCCCGGAAGCACGGACTCCTGGTGATAGAAGACGCCTGCCAGGCGTTCGGCGCCCGGTTCGGGGGCAGACCGGTCGGGAGTTTCGGACACGCCGCCTGCTTCTCCTTCTTCCCGACCAAGAACTTGGGGACGATGGGCGACGGCGGCATCGTTACGACCTCCGATCCGAAGCTCGCGGCGACGATCCGCCGGTTGCGGCACCATGGAAGCCCGAAGAAATATTACCACGATACGATCGGCTACAACTCCAGGCTCGACGAGCTTCACGCTCTCATTCTCCTTGCGGCCATGAACCATATCGACGAGTGGAACGAACGGAGAAGAGCGCTCGCGGACCGGTACCGCAAGGCTCTTGGCCAGATGTCCGGTCTGGACCTTCCGTCCGAGCCGGATCGCGTCCGCGGCGTCTACCACCTCTATTGCGTCGGCTCGGACGACAGAGCGTCATTACTGTCCGCGCTGAGGCAAGCCGGGGTACAGACCGGCGTGTATTATCCGTGCCCGCTTCATCTGCAGCAGGCTTATCGGAAGCTGGATTATCGCCCCGGGGATCTCCCCGTAGCCGAACGGCTCTCGGAACGGTTATTCGCCATTCCGTTGCACCCGTTCTTGTCCGACTCCGAACAAGATCGTATTATTTCGGTATTCCGCGACAATAGGAGGGCGAAATAGATGCGCGACCTTGCGCTCGCGCTGATCGGCTGCGGTGCCGTCGCAGCCAAGCACGTCGCCTCGATCGCCGCTTGTCCGGGCGTAACATTGGCCGCATTATGCGATGTCAGCACGGAACGGATGGAGACGATGTCCGCGCTATGGCGTACGGCCAGCGCCGGGCAAGGCATAGCGATACCGGTCGCCGATTACCGGCGATTGCTCGCCGATCCGGCCATCGACGCGGTCGTCGTCGCGACGAACTCCGGATGGCATGCGCGGATCGCGACAGAAGCGTTGCAGTCGAACAAACACGTCGTGCTGGAGAAGCCGATCGCCTTGTCTCTAAGGGAGGCGGACCTGATGATTCGGCTTGCGGACGAGCGAGGATTAATCGTGCAGGTATGCCACCAGCTTCGCTATCGTCCGTTGATGCTGAAGTTGAAGGAACTGGTAGACGGCGGCGCATTAGGACGAATTCTGATGGCCTCCGCCAAGCTGCGCGTGCATCGTCCTCCAAGCTACTATCAATCCTCCCCGTGGAGAGGTACGTGGGAGCACGACGGAGGAATGCTGCTGAATCAAGGCATTCACGCGATCGACTTGCTGTTATGGTACCTCGGACAGCCGACCCGCGCGTACGGGGAAATCTCCTCGCGTCATTCCGAGAAGGAAACCGAAGACGTCGCCGTCGGCATCCTGACGTTCCCCGAAGGCGCCAAAGCGATGATCGAGGCCAACTCCGTCACTTTGCCGGACAATCTCGAACAATCGCTGTTCATCCTCGGGGAGAGGGGAACGGTGAGCATCGGCGGGCAGAGGCTGGATCGCTTGGAACGCTGGTATGTGGAAAGTGAGCCGCACGCCGAGGAAGAAGCCTCGCGGCTATTAGAATGCCGCGACGAACACGTCGAGTTGTACAGAGCGTTCGCCTCCGCTTGCCGGGGGGATCAAGGAACCGTCCTGATCCCCTTGTCCGAAGGCCGGCGCGCGCTCGAGAGCGTATTCGCCATCTACTCGTCGGCCGCCGAGGCGCAAGCTTTAATGCTCCCGCTCGCAGCGTTCTCGACGCTGCGAATGAAACGAACGTAAAAGACGACGGAACGGCGTTATCCCGCCATCCGTCGTCTCCTTGCGCGCCTGCCCCGAACGGCGCCGGCTCTGGCCAACCTCCGCAGCTTCCTTCTTCCCCGCCTCTTGATTCCCTTCCTGACCATACGGCCGGTTGCGCGTACGCGGGTCGTTATCCTGCGTCCGCGTCTAGCCTTCCTGCGTCTCGAATTCCTTGAACGCTTATTAGCGCGACGGCGTTTACGGAAAGCGCGTCTGGCCGTTCTGCGAGATCGGGCTGCGGGCGTTTTCTGGACAGCGCCTTGTGGAGGCCCATTGATGCTCTCCCCTCCCCCGATCGGCTGATCGACAGCGGGGGGAGGAGGCTCGGCGCCTCTAACCGAGACCGCCCTCTCTATGGGATAAGCCTCTCCCGTCATAAGATCGAAGACGAACGTAACGTTCTCGGCTTGGTTCGGATCCGTTACGTGACGATAGACGGCTAGCAGTTTCGGAATGACCGCTTCTATCGCGTGATGCTTCAGGACCTGCGTTCGTCCTCTTTCTCCCAACGACCGTCTTAATTCCTCATTCTCGAGCAAAGGAACCATCTGCCGGTAAAGAGTCGCGGGATTCGCCGAGACGACGGGAAGCTCCGGGTCTAGCCTATGCCTTAAATCCTCGCGCAGATGGGAGAGCACCGGCTTGCCCAATGCCATCGCTTCTATGGCTGTCAGGCTATAAGAACCGTGAAACAGTTGGTCGATCACGATATCCGCCTTGGCCATCCGTTCGATGGCTTCGTCGCCGCCTGCATTCCGTACCCTCTCGTAGTGGAAATCGTAACCTTCATCCCGTAGTCGGGCGACCGCCTTCTCGATATATTCGTCTCCTTTCGACTCGTCCGCGGCGATGTGAGCGATGACGGTCCTCTTACCGAACAGCCTCTCTCCCCGACTCTTGCGGTCGTCCCATTCCTGCAGGCGAATCGCGGGGGGCACGATATAAACTCTCCGATGGAACTTCGCGGCGTATTCCGCCGCTTCCGCGCTCTCGACGATGCAGCCCGGGAATACGGAAGACACCTGTTTAAGCAGCTCTTCCGGAAGTTCGCTGTAACGATCGTCCAGGTGAGCATAGAAATTGTTGCGTACGGCGTCAAGGCGCGAGCGAATTTCGAACGTCTCATACTGAATAAGAGGCAACGCTCTATAGTGTTGCACGTAAGACGACCATTCGTTCAACCGGGAAGCGACCGCCGACGCGCCATGTACATGAACGACGTCGCATGGGCCGTAGTCCGCGACCGGTACATTCCACCGGTACACGTCCGTCTCGCAGCCGGCATCTCGTAAACCTTGCGCGATGATGTCCGCTTGCGAATGGCCGGATTCGTAGACTTGCATAATTTTCAACCCTATCCACTCCCCAGCGTGAAAATCGTCCATTCGACTATCCAGTATATGTCGCATCTGGTTCCTTGCACATTCGGCTAGTACCTATTTGTCGTTCGGGCAAGCGTACAACCCCGCGTTCGCGGGTTCTCATACATTGAGAACGAAGGGAATGATAGCGAATATGGAATTCGGCAACGTGCTGATAACGGGGGGAGCCGGCTTCGTAGGGTCCCAATTGGCGAAAAGAATCGGGCCGCTGGCCAGCCATGTCTACGTCGTAGACGATCTTTCGGCCGGAAGCCCGAATGCGGTCATCTCGTCCGACAAAATAACGTTCATCAAAGACAGCTATTATCGCGAAGAAGTGCTTGAGGACGTATTGCCGCGCGTGCAATGGATTTTTCATTTGGCTTGCAGAAGCTTAAGCTTGTCCGTCACCGATAGCTTGGAAGATTTCAGAACGAACCTGTACGGCGCCTTCGCGCTGCTCGAGAAAGCCCGCGCGCGGTGCCCCTTGCTTCAAAGAATCGTGTATACCTCGACCGCGTCCGTCTACGGCAACGCCGACGTGCGCCCGACCCCGGAAGCTTTCTACCAGATCACCACGCCCTATTCGGCAAGCAAGTTTTCGGCCGAACACTACTTCGACGTATACGCCAGGATGCATGGCATGCCGACTACGATCGTCAGGCTATCGAACGTATACGGTCCCGGACAGGTCGCGTCCAACCCGTATTGCGGCGTCGTAGCCAAATTTTTCGAATGCCTCGAGAAAGGCGACCCGTTCCCCGTCATCGGCGACGGGCTGCAGACTCGAGATTTCACCTATGTCGACGATGCGCTCGACGCCATACTCTTGGCCGCCGTCTCGCCGAACAGCGTCGGCAAGCTGTACAATATCGGCACCGGAATCGAGACGACGATTCTGCGGCTTGCCGCAACGATCGGTTCCGTCGCGGGCCGACCCGATTATCCGATCGTCTGCGCGCCGAAGCGCTCGATCGATCATATCCAGGGCCGCTCCGTCGATTCCAACCGCATCCGCCAAGAATTGAATTGGTTTCCGACGCGCACGCTGCACCAAGGTTTGGCAGAAACGCATTCCTGGTTGAAACAACGATCTTCCGGAGAGGAACGGACGCCATGAACATTCTTGCCCTCATGAGCGGCGAGCATCACCGCATGAATTTCGCCTGGGCGCTCGAGGAAATCGGCCATCGCGTATACCATTTGAGCGTGCCGGACGAGAGGCGGATCGACGAGGCCATGCGGCATTTCAACCCGGATCTGACGTTCGGCATGGGGTGGGACGAGGTGCAGACGAATCGGGACGTTCTGCCGGGAGCGCTGCGGAAGCACAATCGGTTCCATCTCTATTTCGCCGAGGAGGATTGGCTGCATTATTCCTGGTGGTCGTCCGAATACGTGAAAGCTATTCCCACGCACTTCGTCTTTTCCCGCAGCGCATCTTGCGTCCCCAAATACGAAGAGATGGGCATTCCCGCCGCGTTCCTCGACGTCGGAAGCAATCCGTCCTTCCAGCGGCCGGTAAAGCCCGTTGCCGCTTACGCGTGCGACGTTTCCGTCGTCGTGAACGGTCAATTCGAGCATGTCGCTTACCGCAGACGAAGTCTCGCCGACCTCGTCTATCCCCTGTTCGATGCTCCGTTCGATACGCGCATTCGCGGAAATCATTGGCATGACGAGCTGCCCAGGCTTGTCGGCATCACGGCCAACCCTCGCATGCTGTACGGCATTCTGCCGTATTACGAGACGCCTAAAGTCCATAGCTCCGCCAGAATCAACATCAGCGTGCAGACCGTCGAGGACCAACTGAGCAGCCGGACGTACGACATTCTAGCCTGCGGCGGGTTCCTGCTCACTTCGGATACGCCGCAAGTCCGCGAACGGCTTAAACCGGGGATCAACTGCGAAACTTCGGGTTCTCCCGAGGAGACGATTGAGAAAATCCGCTATTATTTGCAGCATGAAGACCAAAGAATCCAAATCGCCCGCAGAGGGCTTGAGTTCGCCCGCTCCGAAGGCTCTTACCAGACGAATATTCCGCGGGTATGGCCGCTCGTCGAAGCCGAAGTGAACCGATACTATGGGCGATAACCGGGTTCTGAACATCCTGATTCCTTCCGCCGGAGGCGTCTCGGGAACATTCCTTATTCGCCACTTGTCTCGCAACAAGGTCGACGGTTACGACTACCGGATCGTAACCGCGGACAGCAATCCGCAGGTCGCGGCGAAGTATTTCGCCGACGCTTTCTACCCGGTACCGATGTGCGGCGACGCGCGATACGAGAGCGAAATTGTCGAGATTATCGCCAACGAACGGATCGATATCATTTTCCCGCTTGCCTCGTACGACATTCCGTTCTTCGCCGCGCGGAAAACTCGGCTCGAACAGCTCGGGTGCAGGCTGCTCGTCTGCGATCTCCATACCCACGAACGATTGCACAACAAGAAGAAGATGTATGCGTTGATGAAGAGCATCGGCATTGCGGTACCGCGGGTTTACGAGGAAGGCGAGATTCCGGCTTATCCGGCGATTCTGAAATCGACCGAAAGCAGCGGAAGCAGAGGCGTCTACAGATTGGATGACGACGCGGATTACCGCTATTGGTCGGGGAAGCTCGGGGAGCACGTGGCGACGGCTTTCGTGCAAGGAACGGAATACACGGTCGATTGCCTGTTCGACCGCTCGGGCGGGCTCGTCGCGTTCAACGTCCGCGAGAGACTTAAGACGAACGGAGGCGCCGTCGTCGTCACGACGCAGGCGGAACCTTCGGAGGCGTTGCGGTTCGTCCTTCGGCAGCTCGAGAAACATCTTGCCCTCGAAGGACCGGTTAACTTCCAATACATCGCGGACCGGGACAACCGCCTCTTCCTGACGGACTTTAACACGCGGTTCGCTTCCGGCGGACTGCCGCTCACGATCGCCGCCGGCTGCGATATTCCCAACCTGATGATCCGGCTGATGCTCGGCCTGGACGTCGAAGTTCCCGAACGTATGCCGACCAAGCTGACGATGTACCGGTACTACGACGAGTTTTATGCCGAGGAGCTATAATATGCCGGTTATCTATATCGATCTCGACGGAACGCTGCTCGACGTATGGCCAAGGTACTATGCCGTCATGGGTCGGTTTCTGGAACGCCACGGGCTGTTCGCCTTAAGCTTGAGCGAATATAAAAGGCAGAAGCTGCAATGGGTCCGGGACGAGGCGATCGTTCGGCACGCGGCCTTCGGCTACCCGGACGGGGGAAGCGAACTGCTCCCGTTATATCGAAGCTGGAAAAGCGAATCGCTGGAGAGCGCGCCGATGCTGCGGCTGGACCGGCCGATCGGCCGGCTGAACGAGTTCGCGGCCCGGGTCAGCCCCTCTTATCGGCTGAATCTCGTCTCGATAAGAAGGGATCCCGAGCTTGCCATGCGGCAGCTCCGGCGTTTAAACCTGATCGCTCCGTTCGAGCGGATCGACTTCGTATCGCCCTCCGGGACCGGCAACCCGAAGCTGGACGCGATTCGCGATAGGGCATGCTCTCAAGATATCATGATCGGCGACAGCGAGATCGATCTGGCATGCGGATCGATGCTCGGACTTCGCACGTTCCACGTCCGAACGGGCTTACGAAGCTTCGGGTACGCGAGCCGCGATCATCCCGCCCTCGAGCTCGGGCAGTATGACGACGTGCTGGGCTATTTGTGAGTCGGGATGGGGCAATACCGGAGAGGATGGATTGAGCCATCGCCTGTATGAAGTACAGTTAGTCAGCTTAAAAACATGCTTAGAGCGATCTAACAGTACGGAATACATGTAGATAACTCATAAATTCTCTAAAACCTATTTTGCATTGAACGAAATGTACTTCGTGCATCTAATATGCTAATAGACAGCTTATACAAGTTAAGAACTGTATTCGATACAGTTATCGACCTGGCACGGTTCTGTGTTAAAGTTAAGTCCATATAATTGTGTAAAATGGTTGTCCTAAAAAAGGAGAGCCATAAATAAATTCCTCTCTTAAAATGAAAGTTGTCGAGACCCATTTTAGAGGAGGATTTTTATTTATGGCTCAGTATCAGATTACCGTAGATACGGCATTGTTGCATCAACTGTTTTTAGGAAAAGGACAAGATTCTGGTGTGAATGGTTTGTTGGAATCCGTGTTAAACCAGGTTCTCCAAGCACAAGTAGCTGAGCAGGCAGGAGCAGATAAGTATGAGCGATCCGACGAAAGGACGGGATACCGCAATGGGACTTATCCTCGTAAACTAACGACTCGTGTAGGAAGCATTACACTGCATGTACCTCGGCTTAGGGACGGCAGCTTCTCTACGGAGCTTTTCGCCCGGTATCAAAGAAGCGAACAAGCTTTGATGCTCTCTCTTATGGAAATGGTGATTAACGGCGTATCCACACGCAAAGTAACCACGATTACGGAAGAATTGTGCGGAGCCGAGTTTTCTAAATCGACAGTGAGCGAGCTCTGCAAACAACTGGATCCTATCGTAAGCAGCTGGAATAACCGGCCGCTTCATGAAACTTCCTACCCGTTTATCTCGGTCGACGCCATGTTCGTTAAAGTGCGTGAAGATGGGCGGGTTCGTTCCCGTGGCGTCATGATTGGCTATGGCGTAAACAAGGACGGGCAACGTGAGATTTTGGGCCTCATGCTCGGTGACACCGAAAGCGAGGCAAGCTGGAGCGAGTTCTTTAGCTCGCTTAAGGCTCGCGGGCTTCGTGGTGTCGAGTTAGTGGTTAGTGATCACCATGGCGGCCTTGTACGCGCTGTAAGGCAACATTTCCAAGGTATAACGTGGCAGAGATGCCAAATGCACTTCATCCGCAACGTTCTAGACGCAGCGCCGAAAGCACTGAAGACCGAGATTAAAGGCCGTGTCCGATCGATATTTGAAGCGCCCGATCTAGAGACTGCTCGACAGTATCTGAAGCAGACCCTAGAGGCGTATTCGAGCAAAGCAGCTAAAGCGATGGAGACGCTGGAGAGCGGTTTTGACGATGCTACAGCTATTATTGTATATCCTGAAGCGTACCGAATTCGGCTAAGAACCACGAATGGCGTGGAGCGTTTAAACGCCGAAATCCGGCGGAGGGAGAGTGTGATACGGATCTTTCCTAACCGGGAATCTGTTATTCGCCTACTAGGCGCAGTCCTGATGGAGTACGAGGAAAAGTGGACAAGCGGCCGGCGCTATTTCAACATGGATGAGTATTACGAATGGAAGAAAACAGCACCAAACCCTGCTAGTAACGTCATCCGTATCGGTTAACTTTTAAGCAGAGGATTTTACACACAATTTTGGACTTGATCTGTGTTAATAAGCACAGTGTAATTTCCACGTATAGCCTGAAAAAAGCCTACCGTCATATCGACGGATAGGCTTCCATTTTGCGCAGCGATTCCCCGAACTCCCAGCTGCTGAAGTGGTCCTCCCAGATGACGTGGTAAAGGTTCTCTTGCACCTCCATCACGACCCCTTTGGAGCCGTCCTTCACGTAAACGACGCTATCCCCGATCTTCAACATGCCACTCCCCCTCTCATCCGAGTCGAAAGACGATGCCATGCCCGCCCTTAGGGTACACCCACTTAATGTTCTGATGCGGACACCCGATCCGGCAGCTTCCGCATTCGTGACAGCCTTCGTATCCGACGTGCATCCGCACCTCTTCCCACTTGTACACCTCCGCCGGGCAGAAAACGGTGCATATTTTGTCCGGGCAGCTCGTTAAGCAGACGTTGGCGTCCATGACGTGCAGGTGAGACTGCGTATCCGCGTTGAAGCGCAGCAAATATTGCTTCTCCTCGATCGTTGCGGCTTTCGCCGCCGCAGACGGTTCGCTCATCACTTCATCACCCTCCAAGCCCGATAAAAGTCGCGCGCGATTTTGACCTTCTGCCCGAAACTCCCCATGTCCCGCCATATTTTCCGCTGCTTCTCCCGCTTCGGCGTGCCGTCGACCGTCAGCATTTGGCTCGCCGCCCGGTTCATCATCGGAATGTACTGCTCGAAGTACTGCGGGAACTTATCGAAGTGATGGGTGGCGTCCTTGTACTTCTTCATGTCCTGCCCGACGAAGCTTGCCATGAGAGATTGCCGGTACGCGTCGAGCGACGCCTCCGAGTAATCGTCCCGCTCCTTGGCCGCAATGATCGCCTCCGCTGCCAGCCGTCCCGACGTCATCGCCATATTAGAGCCTTCGCGGTGGATGGCGTTCACGAGCTGCGCGGCGTCTCCGACGACGATGACCCCTGCTCCCGCCACCTTCGGAATCGACTTGTAACCGCCTTCAGGAATGAGGTGCGCAAGGTATTCCTGAGGCTCGCCGCCTTGGATGTACGGACGAATCATCGGATGCTTCTTCACGTACTCCATTAATTCGTACGGTTTTATCTTATGCTTGATAAGTCCGGATAGTAACGTGCCGACGCCGATGCTGAGCGTATCTTTATTCGTGTACAGGAAGCCGGTGCCGAGAATGCCTTTCGTCGCGTCGCCGAACAGCTCGATCGTGCAGCCTTGGCCTTCCTCCAGGTTGAACCGGTCCTCGATGATCTTCTTGTCGAGCTTCAAGATTTCCATCGTCGCCAGCGCGACCTCGTCGGGCCTGAACTCCTTATGGAAGCCGAGCGACTTCGCCAGCAGCGAATTGACGCCGTCCGCCAGCACGACGACGTCCGCTCTCAGCTCCCCGTCCGGGCGGTCCGTCTTCACGCCGACGACTCGGCCGTCTTCGACGACGCATTCGAGCACGACCGTCTCGCATACGAGCAGCGCGCCTCTCTCGACCGCCTTCTGCGCGAACCATTGGTCGAACTTCGCGCGCAGCACCGTAAAGTTGTTATACGGCTCCTGCGCCCACTCCATCCCTTTATAGGAGAACGTGACCGCCGACGTCTTATCCATCATCATGAACCGCTGCTCCACGATCGGCCGCTCCACCGGCGCCTCCTTGTGGAAGTCCGGCACGATTTCCTCCATCATCTTGCGATAGAGGACGCCGCCCATGACGTTCTTCGAGCCTGGGTACTCTCCCCGCTCGATCAGCAGCACGTTCACGCCATGTTTCGCCAGCTCGTATGCGCAGGCAATGCCCGCAGGTCCCGCGCCTACGACGATGACGTCAAATTTTTCCGGCATTGGACAGTTCCCCTTTCGCTAATGCGACTCTGAACGCTTCGGTCAGCAGCGGCAGGATGACGAACGCGTCGCCGACGATGCCGTAATGGCAGCTATTGAAAATAGCGGCGTTCGGATCTTTGTTGATCGCGATAATGAGACCCGAGTTCTGCATGCCGACGATATGCTGGATGGCGCCCGATATTCCGACGGCGAAGTAGATTTTCGGCGTGACGGTAACGCCGGTCTGCCCGACCTGGTGGTGATGCCCGATCCATCCGGCCTCGACGACGTCGCGGCTTGCTCCTACCGCCGCGCCGAGCACGTCAGCCAGCTCGTGCACGAGCTGGAAGCCCGCGGCGCTGCCGAGCCCTTTGCCCCCGGCGACGATAATATCCGCCTCGTCGATCCGCGCCCGATGCGTCGTCGCGCGTACGATGTCGAGCACCTTCGTGCGGATATCCTCTTCCCTCAGCGGGATCGACTCCGCGACGATCGCTCCCGTTCGGCCCGGCTGCCTAGGAAGCGCCTTCATCACTTTCGCCCGCACGGTCGCCATCTGCGGACGATACTTCTTGCATAGGATCGTCGCCATGATGTTGCCGCCGAACGCCGGCCGGCTCGCCAGCAGCAAGCCCGTGTCCGCTTCGACGTCCAGCTGGGTCGTATCCGCCGTCAATCCCGTCGGCAAATCCGTCGCGACCGCGCTAGCCAAGTCTTTGCCCGTCGAGGTCGCTCCGTAGAGCAGAATTTCCGGCTTATGCTTCTCCACGCAAGCCAGCACGGCCCGCATGTACGTCTCCGTCCGATAATGGCGATAGATCGGCGCATCGTACACGTACACGACGTCCGCTCCGTATTCGAACGCCTTCTTCGCGAGCTTGGTCACGTTGTCGCCGATCAGCAAGCCCGCGAGCGGCGCGTTACGCTTGTCCGCCAATTGGCGGCCGGCGCCGAGAAGCTCCAGCGATACGGGCGCAATATCGCCGTCTTTCGCTTCGATGAACACCCAAGTGCCCTTATAGTCTTCGAACCCGCTCATTTAAGCACCTCCCGTCGCCGTCTCGGTAACGGCCGCGAACAGCTCTCTTCGGGCGAGCAGCACTTCGAGCAACTGCTCGGCTTGCTTGTTCGGATCGCCATCGAGAAGCTTCCCGCCTTGCGGCTTCTGCGGCGCCCAGACAGAGCTTACGATCGTCGGCGACCCTTTGAGTCCGAGCTGCGTCCGGTCGATGCCGGGCAAGTCGTCTACCGACCATATCTTCGGCTGATAACGAGCGGCTTTGAGCATATTCGGCAGCGGGGAATAAGGAGCCTCGTTGATTTCCTTCTCTACGGAGAACAAGCAGGGAAGCGTTGAACGCACGACCTCGTAACCGTCTTCCAGCTTTCGATGAACGATCGCAAAGCATTCTTCGCGGTTGACTTCCACAACCTTGTTGACGGAGGTCAGCGGCGGCATGTCGAGCCTTCTGGCGATGCCCGGCCCGACTTGTCCGGTATCCCCGTCGATCGTCATTTTCCCGCAAATAATCAGATCGATCGGCCGCACCTCCGCGGCGATTTTCTCCAGCGCTTTCGTCAGCGCGTAGCTCGTGGCCAGCGTATCCGCCCCGGCGAACGCCCGATCGGTAATCATATAGCCTTCGTCCGCGCCGATCTCGATGCATTTCTTGATCGCCTTGACCGCGGGAGGGGGTCCCATCGTCAGCACGGAGACGACGCCTCCGTAACGGGCTCGCAACCTCACGGCTTCTTCCACCGCATGCGAGTCGTAGGGGTTCAAGATCGCCGGCGCGCTCGAACGGTCCATCGTATTCGTCTTCGGGTTCATCTTGATGATTTTCGTATCCGGTACCTGCTTAATGCAGGCGACGATATGCAGCATTCTCTTCACCCTTTCGGCCGCATTTACGCAATTCCGATGCGTTGTTCCTACTACAGCGAACAATTCTAATATATTGGCGGTGGCAGGCGAACATGACAAGGCAAGAACGAACGCTTATTCAACCGTTGGTTGAATGCTCCCAAAATTCAATTGCGAGGTTATTGTTCCGATCGGCGAGTTCCCCTAGAATGAGTGTTAACCAAGGAGCGTGATCGTCCATGAAGCAACAGCTCGCAAGGAACATTAGCACTTACCGCAAGGAAAGAGGGTTCACGCAGGAGGAACTCGCGCAAACTCTCGGCCTCTCTTTTCAGGCGGTGTCCAAATGGGAGAACGCCCAGACGATGCCGGACATCTCGTTGCTGCCGGAGTTATCCAGGACGCTTCAAGTCAGCATCGACAAGCTGCTAGGATACGTATCGCAAAATAAGCCGATTACGATTTACGAGGAAGAATACAAGACGGACCGCTATTATTGGGGTACGGTGCCGAACAGCGCATGCTATAAGGTGTTGCGGCGATATCCGCCGACGAAGCGACTGCGGTTGCTCGATATCGGTTGCGGAGAAGGCAAAGATGCGGTGTTCTTCGCTAGGAACGGTTATGATGTCACCGCATTCGACGTGTCGGATGCCGGGATAGACAAGGCTAGAAGACTGGCGGACCAAACCGGCGTCCACGTCAACGTGTTCAAAGCCGACATTCAGGATTACCGGCTCTCCACCTCCTTCGACATCATTTTCTCAAGCGGCGTGCTGCATTATATGAAGCCTGAGTTGCGCGAAGAGCTGTTCGCTAACTATAAGCGATTCACGAACGAGGACGGTTTGCACGTCTTTAACGTCTTCGTCCACAAGCCGTTCATCGCCCCTCCGCCGGAAAAAGAACCGAACGCGCACCGATGGTACTCCGGGGAACTTCTCGGTCTTTATCACGACTGGCTGATCGAGGACAGCTCGGAGATCGTGTTCGATTGCGACTCCTCGGGCATTCCGCATCAACATGCGATGGCGACGATGATGGCGCGAAAGGCGGGACGGTAACGTGTCGGAGCATGAACGAATCTATCGGGAGCAAGCATCCGGTTACGACGATATGATCTCAAGACAGCCCAACCTAGCGACTTGTATTCGGGAGATTCGGCCTTGGGCTGGTCTTGACGTATTGGACTTGGGTGCAGGTTCGGGCAGGCTGTCCAGCTTCCTTGCAGCGGAAGCCGACTCGTTAATCTGCACCGACAAGTCCGAAGCTATGCTGGAGTTGTTGGATCGGAAGCTTAGCGGTCTGTATTCCACGCGTAACTGGCGTACGGCTTGTGCCGATCATCGATCGCTGCCTCTTGCCGATTCCTCTGTTGATCTCGTCATCGCGGGTTGGACGATCAGCTACTTAACGAATAGCGACGAACCCGATTGGGAGAACAATCTGGAGCGGATCATGGGCGAGCTTACGCGCGTGCTCAAACCTGGCGGTACGATCATCATCATGGAGACGATGGGAACGGGGTGCGAAACGCCGCAAGCACCGCCTTTTCTTGATGGATATTACTCGCTGCTTGAACAACGATACGGTTTCTCACATCGCTGGATCAGGACGGACTACGAATTTGCGTCTGTAGAGGATGCTAGAGCGAGAACGGAGTTTTTCTTCGGTGAGGGTCTTGCTAGACTGATCGAAGAGAAGCAATGGCGTATTGTGCCTGAATGCGCGGGGATTTGGTGGAAACACGTCTAATGCGCTATGAAACTTTTATTCGCGGTTCGGGGGCATGATTCCTGCTTTGCCGGATTGATATACATGCATACGGACGGCGCGGTAGTTATACTCGCGCCGTCCGTATACACTTTGCTAACGCAACTCTTCATTCATTCGTTACGACAGTTACAGAGGATGAATCTCCTTAAACAATCCAGGAATGACCTTGTTGGCGAAAATAGGGAGCAGCGCCGATTGTCCGTTGTTGTTAACGGCGGTAACGCCGAACTCATAGACCGCGCCGTCGATAAGACCGTTGTACTGCCAGGAAGTCGAAGTCGTCTCCGCCACGACGACGCCGTTCATGAATACTTTGTAGCCTAAGGCTCCCTCTACCGCCGGCCAGCTTACATTGGCCGTACTTCCCATCACCTTAACGCTGACGGATTCCGGAGCGTCGATACGCGGATTCTGAATCGGCGACGGTGTCGTACCCGTATCCGGCAGCGGGGTTTTCGACAGCGTCCACGTCTTAACAAGCGGCTCGGAAAGCTCCGATTGGTGTCCCGCTTGATCGACGGCTATTACCCTATACTCGTAAGTCGTATTGAGCTGCCATCTTACCCGGAACGAATTCGTATCGCCTGCGACTATCGCTTCCAGACGACTATTGGCTGCACCCGCCGTTTTCACATACAGTTTATAGTATTTAATATCAAGCTCGCTCGACGGCGTCCAGATCACCGTCGTATAGAATAATCCTACATTGACGCCGCCGAACGCGAGCCCTTCCGGCGCTCGCGGCGCTCCGTCGAAGATGTCGAACGGAAGGTTCCGCGTTCCGTCCAATCCGTCGCCGAGCTGGCCGTATTGATTAATACCCCATACGTATAGCGAATCGCCGTTCAATGCGACGGCATGCTGACCGCCCGCCGCAAAGCTATCCGGATTGCCTACGGAAGGAATGAGCGTCGGCACTTTGCGGAGAGTGTACGTTCCGTCGGCAAGTTGTCCGCTTTCGTTGTTTCCGATGCCGTACAATTTGCCGCCCGCTTCGACCAACGTAAAGGAGTTCCCCGCCGATACGTCCGTCGCGTTCGCAACCGTTGTTATTCGGGTAGGTATGCCGATGGACGCCGGCGTCGCGCCGCCCGTACCTAGCACACCGTTATTGTTGTAACCCCATTGATAGAGATCTCCCGAGGAAGTCACCGCAGCGGAATGGTGTCGTCCTGCCGCGATTTTCGTCACATCCGTCAGATTCGGCACTTTGACCGGCAGCAGCCGGTTCGTATTGGAGTCGTCTCCGAGCTGCCTGTTGCCGTTCAACCCCCATGCCCATACTTCGCCGCCGACGATCGCCAAACTGTGCGATTCTCCCGCGGCGATGGCCGTTGCGCCGGATATGGCGACGCGAATCGGCTCTCTCCGGGTCATCGTCGTTCCTTCTCCGAGTTCTCCGCTATTATTCCTGCCGAACGCCCACACTTCTCCGGCATCCGTAAGAACGAGCGAATAACCGTTGCCTGCGGCGACCGCAATCGCTCCCGCCAATCCCGGCACTTGCACCGGCACGGTGCTCGGCGATTCGGAGCTTATGCCAAGTTGTCCGCTGCTGTTGCTGCCCCATGCCCAGACCGTACCGTCCCTCCTGATCGCCAGCACATGACTGTCGCCCGACTCTACCGCAATGGCGTCGGTCAGCACCGGCAAACCGGAAGGAGCTCTCAGCTCGCCGCCCGTCGTTCCGTTGCCGAGCTCCCCGTACGTATTTCGACCCCATACGTATACGTTGCCGTTGCTGCTCAAGTACACGGTTTTGGCATCGGACGCCGCAACCATTCCTTTGGCCGGAGTCGTCGCGGTCACGGGTTGTAGATCGACGGAGACGACCGGGTTCATCGTGCCGCCCGGCGACACATGGACATTGATCGCAACCGCTTGCCTGCCTTCCTTCTGTATGAACACCCTGTACTTGTCCGCATTCAGACCGGTGAAGACAGCCGACCCTCCGCTAGTCACGGCGGACGGTGAACCATCCGGCGATAGCAGATCGACTTTGGCTCCGTCTTCTCCCACGTTCACGGTCACCGATCCGAGCTGGAATTGCGCTTGAACGGGCGTCATCCTTCGAATTGTGTTACCGCGACCCAGTTCGCCATTATAGTTAAAACCCCATCCCCATGGCGTATCTTCGCCAGTAACCGCCGCGGTATGCGAGTTGCCGACCGCCGCGGATACGACGCCGGTCAGACTGGTTAATTGTTTCGGCACATTTCTATTGACCGTAGTATTGTCGCCCAATTGACCGTTGTAGTTGTACCCCCACATCCATATCCGGCCGACGTCGTCGACGGCTGCAACATGCGCGAACGAATCAAGGCCGACAAGCGTCGGGTATGGATCGGCGACGTTAGCCACACCGTTCCCGTCCGTATCGAAGTATACAGGGGTCGGCGTCAGGATCAGTCCCTCGGAATTGGAGCCGATACCCAGCCCGCCATAGCTATTGTTTCCCCAACCATACAGAATGCCTTCGTTGTTGGTAACGAATATGCGGTTCGCAGACGCATATACCTTCTTAATCTGCGTAGGCAAGCCAGCGATCTTCACTTCTACGGGAGTCGTTAGGTCGCCGCTCGTCCCGAACATCGTATTGGGGCTTCTACCCCAAACATACAGCTTCCCGCCGCTCACCGCTGCCATGTAATCAACTGCGGCCGAGAGCGAAGTTACCGGCCCGATCCCTTGAACTTGATGCGGCCAATAACGGATCGTCGTCGTTCCGTCGCCCTGCTGGCCTCCGCTGTTGCTGCCCCAAACCCAGACTGTGCCGTCCGCCTTGCGCGCAGCGACGTGATGGTTGCCTACGGCGACCTCAACGACATCCGTCAAACCCGGCACAAGCGACGGAGTCAGTTTAGCTGCATTATTGCCGATGCCGTGTTCGCCGTTCGAATTGTTACCCCAAGTCCATACCGTTCCATCGCTGCGAATCGCAGCCGCACTATAGTTATCCGTATCGATCGCCACGATGTTCGTTAGATCGCTCACCCGCACGGGCGTCGCGCTCGGCACGTTCTTGCCGTCGCCGCCAAGTATGCCGCTGGAGCTGTTGCCGTAAGACCAGACTGTGCCGTCCGATTTTAAGAATAAGGTATAAGAGCCGCCTGCTGCGACCGCACGAGCCGAGCCGGCATACGTATCTACTGTCATGTTGAAATCTGCCGTCACCGCTCCCGTGCCGACATCGATCTGGCGGCTCGTCGCTTTCAGACCGTCTTGCCGAACCATGACCGTGTAGTCGTCCTGTGCTAGATTGGAGAACTCGTATACACCATTCGCATCCGTCGGTGTCTCCAAGAATCCGTCCAATGAGACAATCTGTACCGTTGCCCCTTGTACGATCGCGCCGTTAAGCTTGACTACGCCTCCGACGGAACCGGGCGCTTCCTTCACGCGGACCGGCGTCATGCGGTCCACTCTCGTCCCTCTGCCTAACTCTCCGTTATCGTTATACCCCCAAGTCCATATCGTACCGTCCAGTCTGACGGCTGCGGAGTGATACGATCCAGCCGCTACCGCAAGAACATCGGAGATAGCCGTCTCCGGCAGCAGAACGGGCGTCGTACGGTTCAAGGACGTATTGTCCCCTAGCTGGCCGTAGTTGTTCAATCCCCATGCATATACGCGATTCTCGTTGGATACAGCGAGCGTATGGCTAACTCCTGCCGCAACATCCCTGATGACGATATCCGATAAGCCTGCGACAAGCTTAGGCGTCGTAACCGTTCCGCTTGTCCCCGTACCGAGCAATTGATTCGTATTCGAGCCCCAGGCGTATAGCTTCCCGTCGACATCGACGGCAAACGAACGGTTATCTTCGGCATCGATCGACGTAATGACGGGAAGCCCGTTTAACCGTATAGGTACGAGAGATTGCTTGTTCGTTCCGTCGCCCAACTGGTACGAACTGTTCTGTCCCCATGTCCAGACGACTCCGTCTTCGTCCAATGCGAGCGAGTAGTATTCGCCTGCCGCAACCTGTTTCACGCGGTCGAGCCCTGTAATCTGCTTGGGAAGCTTGCGGGAGACTTGCGTTCCGTCACCCAGTTGTCCGTGGCTATTCTGTCCCCATGCCCAGACGGTACCGTCCGCGCGAGCCGCGATCGTATGGCTCGACCCTATTGCGACCGAGATCACGTTCGCCATCCCTGACACCTGAATCGGCGAATAGCTAGTGCTTTCGGAATTATTGCCGAGTTGACCCCCGCCGTTATTGCCCCACATCCACAACGTGCCGTCCTTCTTGACGGCGGCAGCCGTGGAATGGCCTGCTGCGATTCGCTCGATGTCCGTCATGAGGGTCACCGGCTCCTTGCGCGTATTTTGATCTCCTTGCCCTAACTGTCCGAAGCCGTTGCTACCCCAACCCAGCAGCGTACCGTTCGCCTTCAGCGCGAGAGTGAAATAGTTCCCCTCCTGCACATCCGGCACAACGTCGCTAGCCGGCAAATCCGACAAAATCAAACCCACGTTTCGATCCGGATCAGCCGTCGACGTCGCGAAGTCGGACGAGGCGGCTCTCAAGCCTGCGGCCTGCCCCATTACGACATACTTGTCTGCGGGCACGCTCGCGAAATGGTAATAGCCGGTCGCGTCGGTCGTCGTTATGCGTACTCCTTCGCCAGAGAGGAGCGTGACGGTTGCGCCAGCCAAGCCGATACCGGATGCCGTAACCGTACCTTCAATCGTTCCCGGATCAAGCATCACCTCGACAGGTGTATCATGCGCTCCCGTCGAAACTTCCGTTCCGCGTCCAAGCTGTCCGGATGCGTTCGAGCCCCATGTCCAGACGACGCCGTCGGTCGTCATGGCCAGCGCATGAGTGGCGCCCGCCGCAATGGAAACCACATTCTCCAACGGGAGAACAACCGGCACGTTGGAACCGGTCAACGAAGAGTTCCCAAGCTGTCCGTACGAACTGTTGCCCCAAGCGCGAATCAACCCGTCATTGCCGAGCGCAAGACTAAAGTTATCGCCTACTTCGATCTCCCTTATGCCGGATAAGCCTATCGGAACCGGCGTAGTACTTGGGGAATTCGAGCCGTAGCCCAACTGGCCCGACGCATTGGTGCCCCATGCATACACGTCTCCGCCTTCCGTAAGCGCGATCGTATGGCTATTCGAGGAAGCGACCGCTTTCACGTTGCTAATCCCGTTGATTCTGACCGGCGCACTCCTCATTTCGTAAGTTCCTTCGCCAAGACTACTGGAATAACTTCTGCCCCATGCCCACAAATCGCCGTTCAGATCGACGGCATAGGCGGATGACTGCCCTGCGAATACCGATCGAATCGGAGGCAGTCCCGCTACTTTCTTGACACCAACCGAACTGTTGGTATTCCCTTGCCCAAGCTGGCCATTGGAGTTGCTGCCCCATGCCATGACTTCGCCGGTATCCATCAACGCCAGCGAAAAATCCGATCCGGCCGCTACGGCATTGACGACGCCGTAAACTTCTGCCGTAACGCTCGTGCTATTACCTGGCGTACCGCCAAGCTCTCCGTGGCTATTGTTTCCGAAACCCAAGAGCGCTCCGCCATTCGTGACTACAAGAGTATGCTCGGCGCTCGAAGCGATGGACTTGACGTCCGCGAAGTCGCTCAATGCCGGCACGGCTATTGACGCACTGTTCGAACCAAGCAGTTTGTGATAGTTATTGCCCCATACGATGACGCCTCCCGACTCCATCAACAACATGGAATGATTGCCGGCCGCCACGATCCCGCGGCTTGCCGGAACTTCCGCCGCAGCCTCGCGCGGAGCGATGCTCCAGCTCCACACGCTTGCGCCGAGAAGCGCGCATAACCCTGCTTTGACAGCAAGGCCGGCCTTACTTCTCCAACCCTTCTTCAATCCTATCCACTCCTGTTCGGGCATATCGCCCTTATAATTTCATGCACATTATTTATCGACAAAATTAGACAAAATTTTCATCTTTTCAACATTTTTTGTTAGAATTTATCAGGTGGATAAGTTTAACATAATATAATACATGTTTTACTTTCGTTGCTATACGCCAAAAAAGCCGACTGGCGACGCAAGGATAAGTCCCTGCGTCGCCAGTCGGCTTTATTCTATAAACTATTTACTTCTCATACGACTACCCGAAGATCGCATCGATAACCGGTTTCGTATGGCCGCCCGGATAGCACAGGTACAACAGCACGTATACCGTAATGCCCGTCGTCGCGGTTGCGAACCAAATGACCGCCGTCTTGCGGCCCCATTGCCGGTGCTTGGCGAAGCTTCGGCGGAACGCGAGCGTCAGCGTCGTAATTCCGAACACCGCCGCGACCGTCGCCAGAACGATGTGGAACAGCAGGAAGATCAAGTAGACCGTCTTCAAGCTCTCCGGGCCATTGAACGTCGTATTGCCGACGAAGATCGTCCGCGACACGTAAATGATGAAGAACAGCGTAGCGGCTACCGCTGCCGCGAGCATCGTCCGCTCATGCGCTTGCCGCTTGCCTTGGATAATAAACCGCCAGCCGATCGCGACAAGAATCGCGCTTAGTGCGATAAAGCTCGTGCTGATCATCGGAAAAACATCATACAAAGACATAGGGTTGTCACCTGCTCCATCGCATCGTCAATGAACTAGCGAAATATAAACGATTTAGAATCGTTAAATTTTATTGTACCTGCCGTTCACTTCCAATTCAACTTTTCGGTGCAGGCGTCACACATTGTTCATACCGCAGGCCGCACGTTACCCGAGCTTCGGTTCAAGCCCGGTCTCATCTTCGCTCGCGCGTTCTTTGCGGTACCATTGCATGAACACGATATAAAGCGCGAAAGCATTGATGAACTCCTGCAACAGCTTCATAATGATGCCGCCCAGCTGCTGATCGTCGTGCCCGCTCATCATGTTGAAGAAGGCAGGACCGCCGACCCGGCTCAGCACTTCCGCAGGATCGCCGACCATGCAGTATTCCATCGCCTTAACCCATACTTCCGGATCGTTATATACCGCGAACATCGGTTCCTCGGCGAATATAATCATGGCGCATGCCGGCGTAAGCAACAATCCTCCGAGGAAGATGTACAGCAGCGTCAGCAAAGGAGGCATTCGGCGCCATTCCGGCACCGGCAGAAACACGTGCCACCACATCGTGACCGACGATATGAACAACGCGATATAGAACAAGGTATGCACCGTAAGGTGCGTCATGATCCAGTCATGGTTGTCCGGCATATGGTAGTACGAGAATAATAGAACGAACAGGCCGAGACTGACAATGGGGTTCATGGCGAAACCGAAGATCCGCCAGAACTTCGCGCTGAACATACTCCTCCATAGCCAATCCGGAATTCCGTATAACAACAGCGGCGGAACGAGCATATAAGCGATCGCCATATTCGTCATATGGAAAGTAAACATGAGATGCCCCATCAGATCAAGCGGTCCGCCCATCGTCAAATAGAAAAGCACGGTTGCGACGATGAAACTGAGCTTCCGACCTAACGATACCGGTGCATTGCCCTTAAAGCGGTTCCTCCAAGGCCCGACGATAAACGCATACAGGACAATAACCGCCATCATAAACGCCATGAACACCGGACTCCACAAGTCGCTGAACGAGAAGTATTCCAAACCCCACATTTAGATTGCCTCCTTTCGGAACAACATGCACTCGTTAAAAAAAGAGAGGTCGGACTGTGGCCCGCCTCTCTTCGATTCGAATCGTATTACCACCATACCCAATATAGCGCCATGATAACCATCGTAAAGACGATGATTACGCCCGCGAATATCGCGATGATCGGGAATAGATGTCCGCGATCCTTCATGTGCATCCAGAATGCCATTTGCACGAATACTTGAAGGATTGCCATGCTTACGAGAATGATGTACGTGAACGTGGTATTGATCTCGCCTGCGGCTACGGCCGCGAAAGCGATAATCGTAAGCGCAAGGGACATAACGAAGGCCACAACGTGCTTTTTCGGCCCTTCCGTTCTGTGGCGTTTCGCTTGTTCGCCCGTAGCGGAATGGTTGCTCGACATGCGATTAACCCACCTTTCCCATCAGGTACACAACGGTGAAGATGAATACCCAGACGACGTCGATAAAGTGCCAGTAAATCGCCGAGACGTAAATCTTAGGCGCCGTTACGACGGTCAAATCTTTTTTGAAGATTTGCAGGATCAACAGGCCGATCCACAATATCCCGAACGCAACGTGCGCGCCGTGGAAGCCGACGAGCGTGTAGAAGGCCGAGCTGAACGCGCTTGTCGTAAAGCCGTGTCCCTCATGTACGTATTCGCTGAACTCGTAAATTTCAAGTCCCAAGAAGCCAAGCCCGAGTAGAATCGTGACGAGCAACCAACCGACCATCGCGTTCTTCTTGTGGCTATGCAGCGCCTGAACGGCGAATACGCTCGTCAAGCTCGACGTAAGCAAGATCATCGTGGCCGCGAATACCATCGGAAGCTGGAACAGCTCCGAAGGATGCGGACCATCCATTACGTTATGGCGCAAAGCTAGGTATGCCGAGAACAAAGTACCGAACAGTACCGTCTCCGCGCCGAGGAAAATCCAGAAGCCCAGAATCTTGTTGCGGCCTTCTAGCGTTGCCGTCTCCGGCTGATGCGGCAGTCCTTCCGCGTGATCGTGCGCGCTCATGCGTGTACCCCCTTATCCTGATCTTCCGGCTCGATATGGAAGCCGTGATCATCGAATACGGAACGGAAGAACATGCCGCCGAGCGTGATCAGCAGTCCGACGCCACCGACGATGAGATTGTCGTACATGAATCCGTAACCTGCGATGAACAACCCGATACTCATCACGAGCGGAATGATCGAAGGCGATGGCATATGGATCGGACCTACCGGCTCGGCAGGCGTCATCTCCTTGTTGCCATCCATTTTTTCTTTCCACCAAGCATCGTATCCGCGAACGAGCGGAGTTTGCTTGAAGTTGTACTCCGGAGGCGGAGACGGAATCGTCCACTCCAGCGTACGGCCGTCTTCCCATGCGTCCGCAGCCGCATTGCGAGGTTTAGCCCACGTAATGAAGACGTTGAGCAGGAACGCGATCGTGCCGATGCCCATCAAGAACGCGCCGATCGTACTGATCATGTTCATCGTATCGAAGCCTTGGTTAGGCAGGTACGTGAACACGCGGCGCGGCATGCCGAGCAAGCCGAGGAAGTGCTGTACGAAGAACGTCAGGTGGAAGCCCGTAAAGAACGTCCAGAACGTGATTTTGCCGAGTCCTTCGTTAAGCATCCGTCCGAACATCTTCGGCCACCAGTAGTGCAAGCCGGCGAAAATACCGAAGATCAAGCCGCCTACGATAACGTAGTGGAAGTGAGCGACAACGAAGTAGCTGTCGTGATATTGGAAGTCGGCCGGAGCGGAAGCGAGCATAACGCCCGTTACGCCGCCCATTACGAACGTCGGAATAAATCCGATCGCGAACAAGCTTGCCGTGGTGAATCGGATCGAACCGCCCCATAGCGTGAACAGCCAGTTGAAGATCTTAACCCCGGTCGGTACGGCGATCAACATCGTCGCGATGGAGAACAGCGCGTTCGCTACCGGACCAAGACCTACGGTGAACATGTGGTGAGCCCACACCATAAAGCCGAGGAAAGCGATCAATACGGTCGCGAATACCATCGAGCTATAACCGAACAGGCGCTTGCGGGAGAACGTGCTGACGATTTCGGAGATAATTCCGAACGCCGGCATGATCAGGATGTATACCTCGGGGTGACCGAACACCCAGAAGATGTGTTCCCACAATACTTCGTTACCGCCGTTGCCCGCTTCGAAGAAGTTGGCTTCGAACAACCGGTCGAACATCAAGGCAACGAGGCCGACCGTAAGGACAGGGAATGCGAATACGATCAGCGCGGACGTAATGAAGATCGCCCAAGTGAACATCGGCATGCGCATGAAGGACATGCCTGGCGCGCGCATGTTAATGATCGTCGCCATGAAGTTAATGCCCCCGAGAAGCGTACCGATACCCGCGATCTGTAGACCGATGACGTAGTAGTCTACGCCGTGACCGCTGCTGTACGTGTTGCTGGCCAGAGGCACGTAGGATGTCCATCCCGCATCCGGAACCGCGCTGGCGAACCAGCTTAGGTTCAGCAGCAATCCCCCGAAGAAGAACGTCCAGAAGCCCAAGGAGTTCAGGAACGGGAACGCGACGTCGCGCGCGCCGATCTGAAGCGGAATGACCGCGTTCATCAAGGCGAACAAGAGCGGCATCGCCGCAAGGAAAATCATCGTGGTGCCGTGCATCGTAATCAATTCGTTGAATGTGTCAGCGGAAACGAAGTCATTATTCGGTTCCATCAATTGAACCCGGATAAGAATCGCTTCCAAGCCGCCGATCAGGAAGAAGAACAAACCTGCAATCATGTACAGAATGCCGATCTTCTTATGGTCGACGGTCGTCAGCCAATCCATCAAGCCCGTATAACGCTTGACCTTATGCTCATGTGCATGTGCAGACAAGACCGCGTACCCCCTTCAAGTTCCCGCATGATTAGTGTTAGTAATCGAGTTTGTATCCCGCCAAGTACTTGGCGATTCCATCGATCTGCTCTGGCGTCAGGTCGACTTGAGGCATCGTATTGCCCGGTTTCACTTTCTGCGGATCGGCAATCCAATCATGCAGGTTTTCAGCCGTCGTTTTATCTTCCTTCTCAGGATCGGCCACGACGTCCGAGTTGAACAAGATGCCCGCAACCGTCTGGCGACCGCCGATGCCGGTCAAGTTCGGAGCGGAGTTGCCGCCTTTCTCGCCAACCGCGTGGCAAGACAAGCATTGCGCGTTGAACGTTTCGGCGATTTCCGGATCCGCCGGCATAACCGCAGGCGCCTTCATCGCGGAAACCCAACGATCGAAGGAATCCGAGCTAACGGCCTTCGCTTTGAAATCCATCAGCGCGTGGGAAGGTCCGCAAAGCTCTGCGCACTTACCCCGGAACACGCCCTCGTTCGGGAATTCCAAGTACATATTGTTGGTCATGCCAGGGTTCGTGTCCATCTTGCCGCCGATTGCCGGAATCCAGAACGAGTGTTTGACGTCCGCGGCGGTCAGGTCGAATTGAATTTTCTTGTCTGTCGGCACGATCAATTCCTGAGCTGTCGTAATGCCGTAATCCGTATATTCGAATTCCCACCAATATTGATGCGCCGTAACTTTGACATGGACGGCGCTCTTGTCGTCCGAATAGTCCTTCGCGAGTCCGAACACGTGCTGGATGGTCGGAACGCCGAGAATGAGAAGCAATACGAGCGGAATCACCGTCCAAATAATCTCGAGCGTGTGATTGCCTTCGACTTGCTTCGGAATCGTCTTGTCGCCTTTGCGGCGGCGGAACTTGATCAAGACGTAAATACAGATGGCAAATACAACGACGACGACCAAAGTCATAATGCCAATGGACAGCTTCATTAAATCGTATTGCGTCTCAGCCACCGGCCCTTGCGGGTTCAGCGTAGAGAGGTCTTCTCTTCCGCACGCCGACAAAATCAGCATAAATATCGCCGTCAGCGGAAGCAGTCGTTTCATTACGTGCCACCGATTCATCATTATCAACCCCAATTTGACGTTTTCATAGATCGCGTTATTATGTAGCTCTTGCGCGCCATCTATATGTACTCGGATGCTGGACCAAACAACAAACGCTCTTCAAGCACTCTAATAAATATAAAGATTGTTCCGCCTTGTTGTCAATGTTCACAGGACAGTTCACAAATTGTTCTCAAAACTGTCAAAAACGTTGCCGTTGTAGGGTTTTTGAACTTTGGCGAAAGTCTCGGAAAGCGCGTCCCGATCCCGGCCTCGCTGACCGATGCGAGTCGTTTCGACAACGCGCGCAATTGTTTCGTCCCTTCTCTTTTTGCCATTCCAACCTGGTTTTATGTATGGCTCATGCCGCATAGTTTTCCGCCGGCGGTAAACGCTATTCATGAGTTTAACCGCGTACCCGCCGCGGACGATTACTGGGAGGGATTTATCGAATGATTTCATCTCGCCGCTTATTCGCCTTAGTAGGCGCCGTTATCATGATTACGTCTGTCACCGCTTGCAACTACAAAGGCCATTTTCAGAAGAGCAATTACGATTACGCAAGCCGATCTTCGGGCGATCCGAAAATGCTTCACGTGCGCTCGTACGGGGACGAAACCGGAAATCCGCGACAGCATGACAACCGATATTTCGAATACAGCTCGGCGATCTCCAATAAGGTCGCTTCTCTTCCGGGCATCAATTCGGCCATGGTGTTCCTGACGGATAAGAACGCCTACGTGGCCATCATGACCGACTGGTCGGCAACGGGAACCCGCGCGCGCGGCGGCCAGAGCGGAGAGGAGCAAGACAATACCGGCACGACCGAGGGCGTGTACAATATCCAGAACGGCAGCTCCAAATGGGACGGTCGCCAGGTCGCGACGCCGTACAATTCGTATTTTACCCACAAAGACGAGGACGATTTGTCCAAGGAGCTGCGGCAAGTGATCGGCGATACGGTGCGCGACATGCACCAGCGCGTGCAGGAAGTGCATATTTCGGCGAACCGGGAGTGGGTAAACCAGTCGGCGGAATATGCCAAGGCGGCATGGGGACATAAGGACTTGTCCCGGCTTACTCCGCGATTCAATACGCTGGTTCAATACGTATTCGGACATGGCAACGCGATTCCGCTGCCCCTGACCCCGGTAGATCAGAAGCAACCGAATCGCTAAGAACGAATCCTATTTCGTTAGAACAAGCGGCCCTTCCGGCGTAATCGCGACCGTATGCTCAAATTGGGCGGCCCAGCCGCCCTTTTCCGTCATTATCGACCACCCGTCTTCCTTTATATAAATTTCCGGAGGGCCGATCGTCAGCATCGGCTCTATCGTGATGACCATCCCTTCTTTGAGGCGGACGCCCCGGCCCGGCTCCCCGACGAACGGAACTTCCGGAGGCTCGTGCATCGATCTGCCTATTCCATGACCTCCGAATTGGCTGATCACGCCGTACCGGCCCGATTCCGCGACTAATCGCACCTGTTCCGCGATATCCCCGAGCGTCATTCTCGGTCTTGCTTGCTCGATTCCGTTCATCATCGCGCGGTACGCGGCAGCTCGCAGCCGTTCATGCTCGGGAGCGACGGTCCCTACCGCATAGGTCCATGCCGTATCCGCCATCCATCCGTTCAATTCCACGACGAAGTCGAGCGTGACGAGATCTCCGTCGCGCAGCTCCCTCTCATCGGGCAAGCCGTGGCATACGCAATCGTTAACGGCGGCGCAGATCGCGTTTGGATAACCGTGAAACCCTTTTTGCCCCGGGTAGGCGCCGCGTTCCTTCATGAATCGATCGGCGAAAGCGTCAAGCTCCAGCGTCGTTATTCCCGGCCTCACCCTTCGCCCTAGCTCGTGTCGCAGCTCCGCGGCCAATCTGCCGACGACAGCCATCTGATCGATTTCGTCCCGAGACCGGATCGGAATCGCTCGTTTGACTTTTCCCACCGCATCCCCTCCTCCATGCACGCGTATGCGCTTCTCGCCACTATTGTATGCGGGAGCTAGCGCCGGACGAGCTACCCGCGCGAAAAAAAGAACCGTCAATCGCAAGACCTTGCGGTCTCGGATTGCCAGTTCAGCTGCCCGCTCTTGGTTAAGAGGCGGGAGTATTTAACTTGACCAGCTCGCGTTCCACGATGACGGTCAACTCGTCTTCATATCCTCCGGTAATTCTGTACTTGCGGATGTAATCCTTAACGAATTTGCGCGGATCCTTGGGGCGGAAAATTCTAGTCAGTTCTCGCAAACTTTCCTGAACTTCGTTGTGGCTGCGTTTGGCCATGCAATTCCCTCCCAGCGGAATGGATTCCGGGCAAGCATTCTCCCGGAGCGGATCTTGTGTTGCTCCACCCGGAGAACCCATTCGGGTTCAACTTTCACCTTCGTCGATTCGCTGCCGCATGCCTGCGACTTAAATATCCTGCATTTTCTGATTATACCATTTAACGGACAGGTGTTAAAGATAAACCTTGGGATTTGGGTTGCCCGTATGCAGCCAAGGTTTCGGATCAACCGCCAGCCCTTACTTCGAATGAATGGGACGAGCCCGACAAGGAGAACCGGTCGCCGTCTCGAAGCTCGTACTGTTTGCCCGGCTCCAGTCGGACGCCGCTCGCGAGGAACGTGCCGTTAGAGGAACCGTGATCCTCCAGCAGAAATATCTTCTCCTCCGGAACGTATCTAACCGTGCAATGCCGACGGCTTACTTCCCCTGCTTCATAAGGAAACACGACGCCGCATTGTCCCGCGTCCCTGCCGATCAGAAGCCGGCGATCCAGCTTATAACTCACGCCCGCATGCTCTCCCACGATGCCGCACAATCGAGGCTCGCTGTCGCGAGCGGGCAACGCCGCACCGGGCGAATCCAGTATCCTCGTTATCGGAATCGTATAGTCCGTCAAGGGATCATCCTCTTCGTACTCGGGCGCGGACGCCGACTCTTCCTCGAACGTCTCCGCATAGGCTTCGCCCTGATCGTCGTCTTCGTCGTTAGCGGAAACCCGCTGTTGTCCGCTCATCGCTTTGCCTTTGGCGGTCATTTGCAGAAAGGCGATGACCGCGCCGACGGCTGCCGCGATACCGAGACCAAGCGCCGCGAGCAGCGGCAGCGTTCCGACGGTAACTTGCGTCGCGGCAGCGGAAGCCGCCCCTGCCGCCGAGGCATGTACCGGCGCCGCGTTAAGTCCGATGAACGCGAAGGACATCGCGCCGATCGTCCTCCAATCGCGAAGAAGCTTCCCCCTTCGCTTACCGATTCGCCCCCTCCTCTCTATTCGTTTATTTCGGCTGACCGTCACCTTGAACACCTCCATCCCGATCCGGCAACTAAATGGATTGTAAACGCTTTCTTAATTATACAGCGTACGGAGAAAATTTGCATCACATGGGTTTAGTATAGCGAATGAACGCCGGCCCATCAACGAAGTTCAACCAAATTTTAGCAATCCTTAAGGTTGTTCCTCCTCCTTGAAAAAATTGAATCTTCGTCGGGCTCGACTTTACTCACCCTTGAAAAAATTGAATCTTCGTCGGGCTCGACTTTACTCACCCTTGAAAAAATTGAATCTTCGTCGGGTTCGACTTTACTCACCCTTGAAAAAATTGAATCTTCGTCGGGCTCGACTTTACTCACCCTTGAAAAAATTGAATCTTCGTCGGGCTCGACTTTACTCACCTTTTAATTTCCGCCTCAGTACTTTGCCGATGATCGATAGCGGCAGGCTGTTCCGAAACTCGTATTCCTTGGGCACTTTATAGGCGGCCAGACGGTCGCGGCACCAACGGTCGAGCTGCATGGCCGACGTTTGCCAGCCGTCCTTAAGCACGATATAAGCTTTGACGGTCTCGCCCCGGTATTCGTCGGGAACGCCTAACACGGCCGCCTCCTTGATCGCGGGATGCTCGAACAATACTTCCTCGACTTCTCTCGGGTATACGTTAAAGCCGCCTGCTATGATCACGTCCTTCATTCGGTCCATAATCGTGAAAAACCCGTCCTCGTCCATCGTGCCCAGATCGCCGGTACGCAGCCATCCGTCCTGCAGAACCGCCGCGGTATCCTCGGGTTTGCCCCAATAACCCGCCATGACCTGAGGCCCTTTAACCGCGAGCTCGCCCAACTCTCCGATTGGCAACGGATCAAGGCTGTCTTGACCGACGATGCGCGCGTCCGTATCGGGGAGAGGCACCCCGATCGTTCCGTTCTTGCGTCGTCCCCTGATCGGATTGCAATGGGTCACGGGAGACGCTTCCGTTAGGCCGTAGCCTTCGATTAACTTGCCGCCGGACAACTGTTCGAATCGCTCCTGCACTTCCCGCGGCAGCGGCGCGGCTCCGCTTACGCACAGATTGATGGAGCTTAAGTCCGTTATGTCCAATCCCGGAGCGTTCAACAGCGCGATGTACATCGTCGGCGCTCCCGGGAACACCGTCGGCTGCCGCCGGCGAATCGTATCCAGTACCATTGTCACATTGAATCTCGGCACGAGCACGAGCGAGCTTGCCTGGTAGACGCTTTGATTGAGCAATACGGTCATTCCGAACACGTGGAACAGCGGCAGCGCGGCCAAGTACCTCTCCTTGCCTCGCCGTAAACCCGTGCACCATGCCGCTGCTTGCATCGTATTAGCCAGCAAGTTCGCGTGCGACAGCATAACGCCTTTCGGCGCTCCGGTCGTCCCCCCCGTATATTGAAGCATCGCGATGTCGCGTTCCGCGTCCACTTCCGCGCATACCGGCGTTTCTTTGCCTTGACGCAGCCAACGGGTCCATCGAACGACGGCGGAATCGCCGTAATCGACTTGCAGATTCGGATGTTCTTGGCGTCTCTTGATCGGGTACAGCCAGCTTTTGGGAAAAGGGAGCGCGTCCGCCAGCGAAGCGACGACGATACGTTCCAATGGCGTTCCCTTCCTCGCTTCCTGTACTCGAGGCATGAGCAAATCGAGGACGACTATAACGCGCGCGCCCGAATCCATCAACTGCGCGTGCAGCTCCCTTCCCGTGTACAGAGGGTTCGTCTGCACGACCGTCGCTCCGGCCATTAACGCACCGTAATAGGAAACGACCGCTTGCGGGCAATTCGGGAGCATGATCGCCACCCGTTCGCCCTTGGCGATCCCCATGGTTTGAAGCGAATGGGCCATTCTTCGGCATTGTGCCAGCAGCTCGGCGTAGGTCGTCGTCTTTCCCATGAAATCCAGCGCCTCATGGCGCGGATAGTCGGCAGCCGCCTGCAGCAGCAGTCGCGCGACGTTCGTCTTCGGATACGTCGCCGTCAGCGGTACGTCCAACGGATAATAGCGGAGCCAAGGCTTGTCGTTCGTCTCGCTCATGAGGATCGCCCCTTAGAATCCGACATATTGCTCGGCCGATATGACGCGCGCAGCGATGCGTCTGCGAAGCGCCGTTACGTCTCCGGAATCGAACTTCAACAACCGCTTCAACACGGATAAATGCAGGCGGAGGTTTTCTCCGGAGACCAGCCCCGCGAGGAGCTGCCGCGCCCGTCGTCCCGCCTTCTCCAGCGCCTCTTCGGCGAACAGAGACGTCATATCGATGGCTAGGCTAGCGTCGTCAGGATGTCTACCCTGCAGCTTGCGGGCTCGAAGCAAGGCGCTTTCGAGCGCGTACAGCTCGATCATGGCGTCCGCGAGTGAAGCGACGATCTCTTGCTCGCGATCCATCCGCAGCCCGTGCGTCTGAATGGCGAGGCCGCCTACCATAAGGAATACTTTCTTGAGCGCCGTCACGATCGCCGTCTGTTGGGCCAGCGGTCCCGTTGCCGGCAGGGCGGCGATCGTCGGGTTGAGCAATTCTTTCTGAACTTCCTGCGCTTTGGCGATCAACGGCAGCTCGCCTTTGAGCGCCCTTCTGATGAGCGTAGCCGGGATGAGCAGCCGATTGATTTCGTTCGTCCCTTCGAATATCCGGTTAATCCGCGAATCGCGGTATAAGCGTTCGATTTTATATTCCTGGATGTAGCCGCAGCCGCCGTGAATTTGAACGCCTTCATCGACGATGCGGTCCATCGCCTCGGAAGCGAACACTTTGTTGATGGAGCATTCCAGGGTATATTCGGCGACGGCTTTGGCCACCTCGATCCCGCCGTCAGAATGGTTTGGATTGGCGACCGCCAGCGCGTCGTCAATTAGCCCGGCCGTTCGGTAGACCATGCTTTCCGTCGCGAACGCGAGCGTGTTCATGTCCGCCAGCTTCGCAGCGACAAGCGGAAACGCCGATATCGGCTTGCCGAATTGTTTGCGCGTATTCGCATAGGCCGAAGAGAGCCTGATCGCTTCCTTCATGCCGCCGAGACAGCCGGCAGCCAACTTGAACCGGCCGATGTTGAGCACATTGAACGCGATGAGATGCCCTTTGCCGACTTCGCCGAGCAGTTGGCTCGCGGGGACGGGCGCATCCTCGAAAAACAGCGGTCTGGTGGAAGAACCTTTAATGCCCATCTTGCGTTCCTCCGGTCCGACGGAGAAGCCCGGCGTATCCCGCTCGACGATAAAAGCGCTGAAATGCGCGCCGTCCACCTTGGCATAGACGATGAACACGTCAGCGAACCCTGCGTTCGTAATATATTGCTTGGAGCCGTTAAGCACATAGTGCGCCCCGTCCTCCGACAGCGTCGCCGTCGTGCGGGCGCCAAGCGCGTCCGAGCCCGAACCCGGCTCCGTCAAGCAATAAGCCGCGATGCGCGTCCCGGCCGCCAAGTCCGGCAACCAACGTTCCTTCTGCTCATCCGTCCCGAAAAATACGATCGGCAGCGTACCGATCCCGGTATGCGCGCCTATCGTCAGAGCAAACGACGAAGCCGGCGACAACGTCTCCGACAGAAGCGTCGTGCTCACCTTGTCGAGGCCGAGCCCCCCGTACGCTTCGGGCACGTCCGCGCCGAGCAAACCGATCTCCCCCGCTTTGCGCATCAACTGGACGGTTAGTTCGTAATCGAGCTTCTCGATCGCTTCGTCTCGCGGCCCGACATCCCGTTCGACGAACGCGCGAACGGCGTCCGCCAGCATGCGCTGTTCCTCCGTGAAGTCCTCGGGCGTCACGACGTACTTCGGATCGGCATCCTCTACGATAAACCTTCCGCCTCCCCATATCGGCGCACCCATCGCGAGCCACCTCCTTATCCCGATGCGTGTTATTGCTATAACGTTTCGAATACGCCGGCCGCGCCCATCCCTCCACCGATGCACATCGTTACGACTCCGTATCCGCCGCCTAACCGATGCAGCTCGTGCAGCAACGTGACCGTCAGCTTCGCTCCGGTGCAGCCGAGCGGATGGCCGAGCGCGATCGCCCCGCCGTTCACGTTGACGAGCTCCGGATCGATCTCGAGCCGGTCGATCACGGGAACGCACTGCGCGGCGAACGCCTCGTTGATCTCCCACAGCGATACTTGCTCCGCGCCGATGCCCGCTTGCCGCAACGCTTTGGGCACCGCCTCGATCGGACCGAGTCCCATCACCTCCGGTTGTAGTCCCGCTACCGCATAAGCGCGGAAAGCCGCGAGCGGCTGCACGCCCAGCCGCTCCGCCATCTCCCGGCTCATAAGGACAAGCGCCGCCGCGCCGTCGCTATTAGGAGAAGAGTTGCCAGCCGTTACGGTGCCGTTCAGGGCGAAGGAGGGCTTCAACGCCGCCAGTTTCTCCAGCGAAGTGTCCGCCCGGATGCACTCGTCTTGGGCAACTCCCCGGAAGGGCACGATTTCGTCCGCGAACCTTCCGGCGGCAGCGGCGATCGCCGCTTTCCGATGGCTCTCCGCCGCGAACCGGTCTTGCATCTCCCGCGTCACCCTGCACCTGCGCGCCACGAGTTCCGCCGTGTGCCCCATCCCCATATAAGCTGCGGGTAGATTCTCTAATAGACCCGGATGAGGAGACAGCTTGAAACCGGTCATCGGAACCCGGCTCATGCTTTCCACCCCGCCGGCTACGACAACTTCCGCGCCACCTGTCGCAATGTACGCCGACGCTTGGGCGATCGCTTGCAGGCCGGAAGCGCAGAACCGATTCACGGTAACCGCGGGAACCGATACGGGAAACCCCGCGTGTAATACGATATGCCGAGCGACGTTAAGCCCTTGCTCCCCTTCGGGCATCGCGCAGCCGAGAACGACGTCGTCGACGTCCCCCGGCGTCAGCCCCGGTACTCGCGCCACCGCTTCCCGAAGCACGGCCGCTCCGAGATCCTCCGGGCGCGTATCGGCAAAGCCGCCCTTCTTCCCCCGTCCGACCGCCGTACGTACAGCCGATACGATCACCGCTTCTCTCATCGCGTTCCCTCCCTTCGGGGGTATTTTCCAGGACGGCGACTTCGCCTCTGTTACTCAACACTCGTACCCATTTAGAGGCCTCACAAACCTCTAATTTGCGGAAACCCAACACTCGTGCCCATTTAAAGGCCTCATAAGCCTCTAATTTGCGGAAACCCAACACTCGTGCCCATTTAAAGGCCTCACAGACCTCTAATTTGCGGAAACCCAACACTCGTGCCCATTTAAAGGCCTCACAAACCTCTAATTCGCGGAAACCCAACACTCGTACCCATTTAGAAGCCTCTCAGGCCTCTAATTTGCGGAAACCCAACACTCGCGCCCATTAAAGGCCTCATAAGCCTCTAATTCGCGGAAACCCAACACTCGTACCCATTTAGAAGCCTCTCAGGCCTCTAATTCGAGGAAACCCACCATCACTCCCATTTAAAGGCCTCACAGACCTCTAATTCGCGGAAACCCAACACTCGTGCCATTTAGAGGCTTCACAGGCCCCTAATTCGCGGAAACCCAACACTCGGGCCCACTTAAAGGCCTCACAGACCTCTAATTCGCGGAAACCCAACACTCGGGCCCATTTAGAGGCCTCACAAACCTCTAATTCGCGGAAACCCAACACTCGTGCCCATTTAAAGGCCTCACAGACCTCTAATTTGCGGAAACCCAACACTCGGGCCCATTTAAAGGCCTCACAGACTCCTAATTCGCGGAAACCCAACACTCGTGCCATTTAGAGGCTTCACAGGCCTCTAATTTGCGGAAACCCAACACTCGTGCCCATTTAAAGGCCTCACAGACCTCTAATTCGCGGAAACCCAACACTCGTGCCCATTTAGAGGCCTCACAAACCTCTAATTTGCGGAAATCCAACACTCGGGCCCATTTAAAGGCCTCACAGGCCCCTAATTCGAGGAAACCCACCATCACTCCCACTTAAAGGCCTCACAAACCTCTAATTCGCGGAAACCCAACACTCGTGCCCATTTAAAGGCCTCACAGACCTCGAATTCGCGGAAACCCAACACTCGTGCCCATTTAGAGGCCTCACAAACCTCTAATTCGCGGAAACCCAACACTCGTGCCCATTTAGAGGCCTCACAAACCTCTAATTTGCGGAAATCCAACACTCGGGCCCATTTAAAAGCCTCACAGGCCCCTAATTCGAGGAAACCCACCATCACTCCCACTTAAAGGCCTCACAAACCTCTAATTCGCGGAAACCCAACACTCGTACCCATTTAGAGGCCTCTCAGGCCTCTAATTCGAGGAAACCCACCATCACTCCCATTTAAAGGCCTCACAAACCTCTAATTCGCGGAAACCCAACACTCGTGCCATTTAGAGGCTTCTCAGGCCTCTAATTCGAGGAAACCCACCATCACTCCCATTTAGAGGCTTCACAGGCCCCTAATTCGCGGAAACCCAACACTCGCGCCCATTTAACAGCTTCACAGGCCCTTAATTCCGCAGCGGCTTGCCTGTCGCCAGCATGTGACGCATGCGGTCTCGCGTCTGCCGTTCGCCGCACAGGCTGAGGAACGCCTCGCGCTCCAAGTCGAGCAGCCGCTGCTCGTCGACGATCGTGCCGGCAGAGACGTCACCGCCGGTCAGCACGCCCGCCAACTTATTCGCGATCGTCACGTCGTAATCGGTAATATAACCTCCTCTTCGCATCGACTGGACGCCCAGCTTCAGCACCGCCGCGGCATCCCGCCCGCCTACGGCGATCTTCCGATTCCCGCCTTGCGGCGCGTAGCCGAGCCGATCCAGCTCAAGCACCGTCCGCTTAGCTTCGGAGATTCGCGACTCTTCCCGCACGACGACTTTATCGCCGGGACGCCAGTACCCAAGCCGATTTGCCCCATAAGCGCTGTCCGACACTTTGGCCATGGCGATCGTCTCGAACAAGGCGGTCAGCGGCTGGCGAACGTCGTCCAAATTCGCCGCCTCCGCCCGATCCTGCGCGAGCGCGGCCGCGGCCAAGCATCCGCCTCCCGCGGGAATAAGCCCGACGCCCGTCTCCACGAGACCGAAATACGTCTCCGCAGAGAACACGATCCGGTCCGCGGGCATGCATGCTTCCACGCCTCCCCCCAGCGTCATCCGATGCGGCGCGGCGACGACCGGCCGGGCCAAAGTCCGCAGCGCGCGCATGCTATTCTGAAAATCGCCGATGATGAGATCGATTTCGTCCCATTCTTCGTTCTCCGCTTCCATCAGCAGCAGCATCAAGTTCGCTCCGACGCAGAAATTGCGCCCTTCGTTAGCGAGCACGAGCCCTCGCCAATTGCGATCCGTCTCGTCTACGGATCGGCGAATCGCCGCCAGAACGCCGGGTCCGATCGCATTGTTCGGAGAGTGGAACGCCAGGCAAGCCACTTCGTCTCCGAGATCGAACAAGCTGGCCCCGTCGCCCGCGAATACGACCTTGCCGCTATCCTTCAAGAGCCGCAGCGATATTTCATCCGGCGGTTCTTCCGCCGGCTTATATTCTCCTTTCGCGAAATAAACAGATTTGCCGTCCATCCTTGCGTAGAAAGACTTCGCTCCTCGTTCGAGCAACGCCGCAACAGGCGCAGGCACTGCTTTTCCCCGTTCCTCCAGCGAGTTCGCGAGCGTCTCCGAACCGAGGGCGTCCCATGTCTCGAACGGGCCATGCTCCCAATTGAAGCCCCACTTCATCGCTTGGTCGATCTCGCTGACCGTGTCCGCGATTTCTCCCAGCTTGTCGGCTGCATAGATCAGAGACGCTTCCAGCACGTCGCGGGCGAACGCGGCCAGCCGGTCGCCTTCCGCCGCTTGCACAATCGCCTGCAGCTTGCCGGCGGTGCCCTTAGCCATTCTTACCGCGTCCAACAACGGCGAGTTCACCCCTGCTCTCGGCACATAAGCCATCGTCGCAGGGTCTAGCGCCTCAATCCGGTCACCCGCCTCCTTCGCGTTTTTGTTTTTACGGTAAAACCCGCTGCCGCTCTTCTCCCCGATCCAACCTCGCTCGACAAGCTCTTCGACGATCCGGGGAGGAGCGAAAGCTTCCGCCTCGATCGCGTCGTCCGTATTCTCGCGCACGTTGCGGCACACGTGCAGGAACGTATCCAGCCCGACGATGTCGAGCGTGCGGAAAGTCGCGCTTTTCGGCCGCCCCATGAGCGGACCGGTAACCGCATCCACCTCCTCGATCGTAAGCCCGTGTTTCTCCATGGCGTTCAACGTAGCCAGAATCGAAAACGTGCCGATCCGGTTCGCGATAAAGTTGGGCGTATCCTTGGCGATGACGACCCCTTTGCCGAGCCGGTCCCGGCAGAACGCGGCCACCTCCTTGACCAGAGTCTGATCCGTCTCCCGGCAAGGTACGACCTCTACCAGCTTCATATAACGAGGCGGATTGAAAAAATGCGTCACGACCGCATGTCTGCGCATCTCCGTCCCGCATACCGACACGATCGCTTCGATCGATAATCCCGACGTATTGCTGCTGACGACGATGCCCGGCTTCCAAACCGACGCGATTTTCGTCCATACCGAATGTTTAACCTCGAGCCTCTCCGACACGGCTTCGATCACCCAATCGCAGCTTGCGAGCGCGGCCAAATCCCGATCCAAGTCGCCAGGCGTTATTCGCGATACGAATGCCGGATCATAGAGCGCCGCCGGCTTCGTATCCTTCAGCTTCGCAAGCCCCTTGGCCGCCAGCCCCTCCAGATCGAGCAGCAAGCAAGGGACGCCCGCGTTCGCCAAATGCGCGGCGATCGCCGAACCCATAACGCCGGCTCCGATCACCGCGGCTTTTCGTACGTTCCACATCCCGACCTCACCTCTCCCGATTCCGGCTCGGGAACACGGACATTGCCAGCAGCTCCGCCACGTCCAGCGCCGACGTCCTTTCTTCCGCTCCGTGCTTCCGCAGCCCCTCCTCCATCATCGTCAGGCAATAGGGACAAGACGAACCGACGATGTCCGCCCCCGTATGAAGCGCTTGAGCCGTCCTGACTTCATTCACTCTGCGCCCCGGTTCTTCGAGCCACATCCGTCCGCCGCCGGCGCCGCAGCACAGCCCGTTCTTGCCCGACTTCTCCATCTCGTTCAGCGACAGTCCCGGTATCGCGGACATGATCGCCCTTGGTGCCTCGGTTATTCCGTTATATCGCGCCAGGTAACAAGAGTCGTGGAACGTCAGCGTCTTATCGACGGCATGACGCGGCTTTAGTCGGCCTGCCTGGACCAGCTCCGAGAGCAGCTCCGTATGGTGCCTCACCTCCCCCTCGAATCCGAAATCCCGGTATTCGTTGCGGAAAAGATGGTACGTATGCGGGCAAGTCGTGACGATGCGCTTGATCCCGTATCGCTTGAACGTCTCCACGTTGCCGCGGCACAGCTCCTGAAACAAATATTCGTCGCCCAGCCGCCTCGGCGTGTCGCCCGAATTGCGCTCCTCCGCGCCGAGCACGGCGAACGATACCCCGGCTTCGCGAAGCAGCCGCGCGAACGCGAACGTCACTCCCCTCGCTCTTAAGTCGTAAGCCCCCATGCTGCCGACCCACCAGAGCCATTGCGGCTTCGGATTGTCCCGGATCGTCGGGATGCGCCAGCCCTCCCGCGCGGCGAACGCTTCTATCCATGCGGCTCTCTCTTGACGGGGAAACCCCCATGGATTACTCTGCCTGTCGATGTTCTGCAGCGTTCTTTTGGCCTCGGCCGGCATGCGTCCTTCGGTAAGAACGAGGTACCTGCGCATCTCGATTAGAGGCGTAAGCTGCCGGTTGCCGACCGGGCAGCGCTCCTCGCAAGCGCGGCAAGTCGTGCACGACCAAATCTCCTGCTCCGTCACGACTTCTCCGATGAGCGACGGCTCGGCGCCCTCGGGGCTCTGTATCCATCCTGCGGATTGCCAGGCCATCGTCGCGTGAATGTCCATGCGATCGGTGTTTGATTGCGCAGGCGTGGCGAATGCCGGGGTGAACGTCATGCCCTTGTTCAGAATCGTGTCGCGGAGCTTCGTCATCAAGTGCATCGGGGACAGCCCTTTGTCCGTGTTCGCGGCCGGACAGACGTCGGTGCATCGTCCGCATTCCACGCAGGCGAACAGATCGAGCCGCGTCGCTCGCGTCAGATCGGCGATCTCGTTCATGCCGAACTTCTCGGCGGACTCGTCTTCTAAATCCAGCGGCGTCATCGTCGGCGGCCCTTTCGGCCGGAATAACCAATTGACGGGTGCGGTCATGAGATGAAAATGTTTCGATAAAGGTACATAGACGAGAAACCCGAGCAACAGGACGAGATGAGCCCACCAAGCGGATTCGTAACCGACTGCCGCCGGGATCGCGTCGAGGCCCGAAGCAAGCGGCGAGGACAAAGGCGCCATCGCCGACGCTTCTCTCCCTTCCCTGAGCCGGTCGAATGCCAGCGTAAGCGCTATCGAGATCATGAGCGCCGAAATCCAGATCAACACGAGCGCCGGCTTCCGGCCTTTCGGCAGACGGCTCAATCTCCGCACGTACCGCCGGTAACCCGCGTAAGCGACGGCCAGCAGCACAAGCGCCACCGTCAACTCTTGCACCAATCCGAACCACGGCCGGTCCGCAAGAGGAAGCGAACGGCCGCTCACCCCTTTGACGATGATTTCTAACGCGCCGATCTGAAGCACGAGGAATCCGTAGAACAATACGAGATGCATCGCACCGCTTCGCCGATCCTGCAGAAGACGCCGATGCCCGAACACTTGAACGCTTGCGGCCTTCGCTTGTTCCCGCGACAGCGCCATGCGGCCGTCTTGCTTGCCCGCCATAATAAGCCGAATGCGGCCGGCCACGATCCACGCGAAAGCGCCGATGCCCAGCAGCATGACCCCCAGGAAAACCCATACGTTCGCCATATCTCTCCCCGCTCTCGCGAAGCCTCCCGCCTTCTGAACCCGCCCCTCCCTTCATAAGCTTGAGAAGAAGCTGCTACCGTCTGTTACTCGTAAATTTATTCGCCTGCCGCCCGCCGTTATGCCCATATCGGCAAAAAAGGACACGTTCCATCGCGTTTCGAAAACACGGGCGTCACGCCCGAAGAGAGGTGGTTGCGATTGACATCGCGGTGCTGATCAAATCCGTCATCGCGACGGACGAACCGATTCGGGTCGTTCAAGGAAAAGTCGACGGCCATTCGATCAAACGCACGATCAATCCTTACGACGAGTTTGCTTTGGAGGAAGCGCTGAGGATCAAAGAAACGCATGGCGGCACCGTCACGGTGCTGTCGCTCGGGGGAGACGAAACCGTGGAGGCGCTTCGCACGGGGCTTGCGATGGGGGCCGACGAAGCCGTCTGGATTCGTTCGGAAGCGGAGGGGCTGGATGAGCACGCGGTATCGCGTCTTATCGCCGGCGCGATCGAGTCGAAAGCGTACGATCTCGTGTTCGCGGGGCATCTTTCGATCGATAACGGAACCGGCCAAGTGGCGATTCGCGTCGCGGAGCTGCTCGGATGGCCGCACGCGGGAGCGGTGATCGCGTGCTCGGTAGAAGGGCGCGTCGTGCGCGTGACGAGGGACGCGGAGGGCGACAGCGAAAGCTGGGAGCTGCCGATTCCCGCGCTGCTCACCGCGCAGCAAGGGCTGAACGAGCCGCGTTACCCGGCGCTCGCCGGAATTATGAAGGCGAAGCGCAAGCCGTTGGCTGAACTGTCCGTCGCGGCCCTAGGCGGCGCCACCGCTCCGCGCACCGAGCGGCTGGCGTGCGAGGAGCAGCCCGCGCGGCCGCCCGGGCGGAAGCTGAGCGGCACGCCGGCGGAGCAAGCGGCGGAGCTGCTTGCGTTGCTGCGCGGCGAGGCGAAGGTGCTGGGGCGAAAATGAGCGGACAGTGGACCGAGCCGGATTAGCGTTGCCGCGTAACGTTACTTCGGCGCACCTACGAGACCGAGCCTATTTAGCATTGCCGCACAACGTTACTTCGGCGCACCCACGGGACCAAGCCGGTTTTGCGTTACCGCACAACGTTACATCGGAGCACCCACGGGACCGAGCCGGATTAGCGTTGTCGCACAACGTTACTTCGGCGCACCCACGGGACCGAGCCGGATTAGCGTTGCCGCGCAACGTTACTTCGGCGCACCCACGAGACCGAGCCGGATTAGCGTTGCCGCGCAACGTTACTTCGGCCCACCCACGGGACCGAGCCGGATTAGCGTTGCCGCACATTGTTACTTCGGCGCACCCACGGGACCAAGCCGGTTTTGCGTTACCGCACAACGTTACTTCGGCGCACCCACGGGACCGAGCCGGATTAGCGTTGCCGCGCAACGTTACTTCGGCGCACCTACGGGACCGAGCCGGATTAGCGTTGCCGCACAACGTTACTTCGGCGCACCCACGGGACCGAGCCGGATTAGCGTTGCCGCACAACGTTACTTCGGCGCACCCACGGGACCGAGCCGGATTAGCATTGCCGCGCAACATTACTTCGGCGCACTTACGGGACCGAGCCGGATTAGCGTTGCCGCACAACGTTGCTTCGGCGCAAAAGCAGCACCAACACCCACGGAAGAGTAAATCTCCTATATATCCGGAGGTGAGCGGACGATGAAGCAACACGTGGTCGTCGCGGAATGCCGCGACGGAAAGCTGCGGCGAGTCTCGCTCGAGGCGATCGCCGCAGCACGGCAGTGCATGGCGGCCGGCGACAAGCTCGCCGTCCTGCTGCTCGCCGGCGGCGCCACCGACGCCGCCGAGGCAACCCGACTGGCGTGCCGCGGGCCGGATGAGGTGATCGTCATCGATCACCCCATCCTCTCCCGCTACACGCCGGAGACGTACGCCGCCGCCCTCGTCGCGGGGGCGGCGGCGCTAAACCAACCGCCCGACGCTTGGTGGCTCGGCCACACCGCGATCGGGCGCGATCTTGCCCCGCGGCTGGCCGCCCGCCTCGAGGCGGGGCAAATCTCGGACGCGATATCCGCCGCCGCAGGCCAAGGCGGAAGCGTCCGGTTCACGCGCGCGCTGCACGCGGGCAAAGCGCTGGAGCAGCGCGCTTTGCTGCCGGGCGCCCCGTGGATCGTGACGGTGCGCCCGAACAACTTTCCGCCCGCCCCCGAGATGGGCGCGCTTACCCCTGCCGCGCCGATCCGCAGCGCGGCCTTCACCCCCCCGCAGACGCGCATCGTCGTGCGCGACGTCGTGCGGCGCGTCTCCGCCGCCGTCGACTTGACCGAGGCGCGCGTCATCGTCGCCGGCGGCCGCGGCGTCCGAAGCGCGGAAGGCTTCGCACCGCTTGCCGCGCTGGCGAGCTTGCTCGGCGGAGCCGTCGGCGCGTCGCGCGGGGCCTGCGATGCCGGCTACTGCGACTACGCGCTGCAGATCGGCCAGACCGGCAAAACGGTCACGCCCGACCTGTACATCGCCTGCGGCATCAGCGGCGCGGTACAGCATCTTGCGGGCATGAGCCGTTCGCGAGTTATCGTCGCCATCAACAAAGACCCTGACGCGCCCATCTTCGGCGTCGCCGATTACGGGATCGTCGGGGATCTGTTCGAGGTCGTTCCGGCCATTATCGGCGAACTCGGCAACAACAACGCCTAACAAAAAGCGGCTCCCGCCCCGGCACTAACACCGAGCGGAAGCCGCTTTTTCTTACACCCTGCTACCCTTTGACCGACCCGCCCAGCAAGCCTCGCACGAAGTAACGCTGCAAGCCGAAGAAGACGGCCAGCGGCATGAGCATCGACACGAACGCCGCGGCGGTCAACAGATGCCAGGCGTCTCCGCGCGAACCGACCATATTGGCGATTCGCATGGACAGCACTTGAACATCCTCCTGCCCGCCAAGGAAAATCAGAGACACCAGGTAATCGTTCCACACCCACAGGAACTGGAAAATACTGATCGAAGCGATCGAAGGCACCGCCAACGGAAGGATCAGCCTCGTGAATATCGTGAAGTTCGTCGCGCCGTCCATATAGGCCGATTCGAACAAATCCTTCGGAAGCTGGCTAATATACGAATACATAAAGTAAGTCGCCAGCGGAAGCCCGAACCCGGCGTGCGCGATCCAGGTCCCGAGGAAATTGCCGTTCAAGCCTAGCGAGGCGAAATCATTGGACACCGGAATAAGCGCGACTTGCAGCGGCACGACGAGCAGCATGATCACGACGACGAACAGCGTCTTGCGGAGCGGAAACTTCAGCCACGCAAACGCGTAGGCGGCGAAGCTGGCGATCAGGATCGGGATGACCGTCGCCGGAATCGAGACGACGACCGTGTTCAGGAAAGCCCTCGACATGTTGCTGCCCTTCTCCGTCCGCTCGCTGCCGTCGGGTTGCTTGAGCTTATACGTTTTCCCTGTCAGCACGCCCTCATAGTTGTCGAGCGTGAAGGTCGTATTCGCGACCCAGCCGGGTTCTTGAACATTGATCAAACGCGCGCGGCGGTTCTCCCAGACCAGCGTCGAGCCGTCGGACGCCTTGACGCCGCTTCGCAACTGTTCGTCGCTGAAGGTTTGGTCCTCGACTTGGATCGGCTGACTAAGATCGGTATCCTTCGGCAGTTGGATTTGGTCTTTCGTGACGTTCTCGCGATGAGGCGCGACCGTCCACCAGCCGGAGCCCAGAATTTCGCTGGCCGGCCTGAACGAAGACACGAACAATCCTAGCGTCGGGATAAGCCAGATTAGGCAAATTACGGCCAATATCGTATTAACGAGCGCCTTGGAACCGTTACGGCGCGAATGTTTCCTTCTCATATTAGATCTCCCCCTGCTTCCGGATCTGCCGCAGGTTGAACACGATCACGGGGATGACGGCGATCAGAAGCACGATGGCAAGCGTCGAGCCGTATCCGAAGTTTTGGTACATGAAGAACTGACGGTAGAATTGGGTCGCCACGACCTCGGTATCGTACTGTCCACCCGTCATGACCATGACCACGTCGAATATTTTCAATGTAAACACGATGACCGTCGTCGTCACGGACAATAGCGTCGTCGAGATGTACGGGATGATGATCCGGAAGAAAATGCGGATTTCTCCCGCTCCGTCCATCCGAGCGGCCTCGAGAATGTCTTCGGGGACGCTCTTGAGCGCAGCGGACAAGATGACCATCGCGAACCCGGTCTGCATCCAGATCAGGATCAAGATCAGGAAAAGGTTGTTCCAAGGTAGGTACGCGCTCGTCCAAGCTTGGGGCTCTCCGCCGAAATAGACGACGATCGCGTTCAGCAGACCGATCTGCTCGTCGCCCGGCTGATAGTAATAAATAAACTTCCAGATCACGCCCGCGGCGACAAAGGAAATCGCCATCGGCATGAAGATGATCGCCTTCGCCAGCTTCTCGAAGCTGCTTCGGTCGGCGAGCACCGCGATCAGCAAGCCGAGAAGGATGCATGCCGTCGCCCCGAAGACGACCCAAAGCAGGTTGTTGCGAAGCGCCGTCAGCAGCAGGCGGTTCGTGAATACCGCCGCGTAGTTGGCGAAGCCGACGAATTTACTGGACGATTCGTCCTGAAAGCTCATGATCAGCGTCCGGATCGTCGGGATAAGCAACAGCCAGCCGAGCAGCCCGATCGCGGGTCCGATGAAGAGGAACGGCTGAATTCTCCTTTTCCACGTGTCCGAGTATTGCTCGATCACCCAGTTGAGGGACCAGTAGATCGTATATACGCCCGCGACTCCCCATAGGATGGCCAGAATCGCATAGACGACCGGATTCAGTTCGCTGTCTCTCAGGAATATGAAGATCGCGGAATGCACGATTACATTCAGCAGCGGTACAAGTACCGACCACAAGGCGATTTTGGGCACGCTGCGCTTGACAGCGGAATCCGTCGGCATCGTAATCTTCCTTTCCGTATATTCAACAAGAAACGGAGGACATCGGCGCCATGTCTTTATTCGCGTGTCCCCCGTTCCCTATTGCTTGCTTCGGTGCGTTACTTCTGCCAGCCGGCTTGAATCTCTTCCATCGCTTTATCGAGGTTAACCGTGCCGCTGACGTAGTCGGTCATGCCCTTCCAGAAGGTGCCTGCGCCAACCGCGCCAGGCATCAGGTCGGAGCCGTCGAAGCGGATTGCCGTTGCGTTCTGCACGAATTCGGCCATGCGGCGCTCGACGTCCGTCGAATACCAAGAAGGATCGGCGTCGTTCATCGGAGCGATGACGCCTCCGGATTGAATCCAAGTTTTGATCGATTCGCCGGTCGTGAAAAATTCCATGACCGCGCGCACTTCCGGACGATCGTTGAACATGGCGTAGATGTCGCCCGCCACGAGCGCCGGCGTGCCGTATTGCGGATCGATCGAAGGCAATGGGAACCAGTCGTAGTCCTCGCCCGTCTTCAAGCCTTCCGGGAAGAAGCTCGTAATGAAGCTTGCCTGGCGATGCAGCCATGCTTTCGGCGGATTGTCGAACAACACTTTCGGGGAGTCGCCGAACGCCGTCGATACGATCGATTTCTGACCGCCGTAGACGGCGCCTTCTTTAAGCCAAATCTCGGACATTTTCTGAACCGCGTTCTTCACGATCGGGTCCGTGAACGGCAGCTCGCCTTTGACCCATTTATCGTAATTTTCCGGGCTGGTCGTGCGAAGCATAATGTCCTCGACCCAGTCGGTAGCCGGCCAACCGGTGGCGGCGCCGGACTCGATGCCGATCGCCCACGCCGGATCGCCGTCCTTGACGATCTGATCGGTAAGCGCGAGCAGCTCATCCCAAGTTTTCGGAACCGTGTAACCTGCCGCCTCGAATTCCTTCTTGTTGTACCAGACCAGGCTCTTCACGCTGCTGCGGGCCCAGATGCCGGCCATGATCTTGCCGTTGCTGCCGTCCATGGTCGCCATGTCGAGCCAGCTTTGGTTGTATTTCTTCTTCAAAGTCGCTTGGTCGAGAATCGTGGAGATGTCGATGACCTTGCCGGACTTGGCGATATTCGCCAGCAATCCGGGCTGCGGGAAGTCCGCGATGTCCGGCGCGTTGCCGCCGTTGACGCGAACGTTGATCGTCGCTTCGAATTCCTTGGAACCTTCATAGGCGATGTCGATGCCCGATTTCTGTTCGAAATCTTTGATCGCTTCCTCGAATTGCACCTGGTCTGCGTCGACGAACGGTCCGAACATCGTCACTTTAGTGCCCTTGAACTTGCCCGCCAGCGCATCGGCCAGCGCTCCGCCGGTCGCCTCGCTCGGAGAAGCCGACGGGCTTTCGGTGCCGGCCGGGGTCGTACCCGCCGGGGAAGGCTCCGTATTATTATTGTTATTGCCTCCGCATGCCGATAGCAGCATGGAAAGCGAGAGTACCGCTACGAGCGAAGTCGTCCAGGCTTTCGTCTTTATCATTCTTGTTACCCCTCTCTGAATTTAGGTGTTGCTTGCTTCAAAGAATCGTCTGCATCGTATCCGTTATCTGTAGGATTCCCCACCTCCCAGCGTAGTTTACCTTCGCGAATTGCGCGTCGTCCGCAGAGTCTGAAAAGCTTTTCAGAATTCAACAACATTCGACCGCTTGCTTCCGACTCTCTACAGCCGCGCCGTCGACGCTCGCTCAATGATTTCATGGGGGACGATTTCCCGGAGCACCGCATCCGTCTGTCCGTTAATTCTCGCATGCAGCTTCTCCACCGCCCGATATCCGATTTGGTACATCGGCTGCGCGACCGTCGTCAACTTGGGAACGGTATAAGCGGACAGACGAATGTTATCGAAGCCGACGACCGAAACTTGGTTCGGAACGGATACTCCCTTATCGTTCAAGTAGCTGAGCACCCCCATCGCCAGCACATCCGAAACGGCGAACACGGCAGTTAAATCGGAGGCTTGCCGGAAAAGGGATTCCGCGGCGTCATAGGGATCGTGTGAATACTCGCTCACGAAAAAAATATTGTCCCTTTTCAACTCTAAGTTATATTCCCTGAGCGCGCGAACATACCCCTGATACCGAGTCTGGCCGGCTATGCTGTCTCCGAGGTCGAAGCTGATCATTCCGATCCGGCGGTGACCGGATTCGATCAAATAGCGCGTCGCGTCGTAAGCCGCCTGCTCATCGTCGATCTTGACCGACGGAAGCTCGTATTCCATCGAATGGGTAGCGACGAGGACGACAGGCATGCGGTGCCTTTTCAGTTCTTTATAATAATCGGGAAAAATCGGGTTGCTCGTATACAGAAGACCGTCGATTTGCTTCTCGTAGAACGTGTTGAGGTAAGAAAAAAGCCGGTTGCGGTCCGTGTCCGTGTTGCAGATGACGAGGCTGTATCCGGCTTTCTTGGAAGCATCCTCCATGCCTCGGATAATATCGGCGTAGTAGGCGTTGCGAATGTCCGGAATGACCACGCCTAACGTATTGGTTTTCTTATAGATCAAACCTCTTGCCAGCGCGTTCGGTTTATATTTGAGCTCTTCGATGGCGGCTAGAACGCGCTCTTTCTTGATGTCCACCACGGTTTCGGGGGCGTTCATTACCCTGGATACGGTGCTGATGGACACGCTCGCAAGCTTTGCGACATCTTTAATGGTTGGTTTCATTCTGAACCCCGCTCGAGTTTCTGAAAAGCTTTTCAAGATCTTATTGCCATCATGATACCGCTTACATTATCTTTCTGTCAATCTTTGTTTTCGATGTCTTGTCCGCCTTATGATGAGAAGCAGCGCCGGAATGCCCGACACTGCTTCTAGAGCGATTTTCCGCTGTTAAGCTCCCCATCGAATGCTTTCTCTTTACAGCAACGCTTTCAAATCCATTAACGACGGCTTCTTCAGCTTTACCTTAAGATCGCCGACGCCCCACTCGACTCTCTCGACCTTTAATGGCTTCGGCAGCTCGTCGCCCAGCGGAACGACGAAGCCCGCGACGGCCGAATTCGGCAGGGAGATTCCCTTGATGCGCGCCTCTTCGACTGTGGCGACGATGTTCGGATTGTCCCAGCTCAGTCGATAGACGATCCGCAAGGTCGATGGAACAAGGTCTTTCCACAGCACGTTCAAATCCGCGACAAGCAAATCGCCGAGAACCGTGAATTTCGCCCCCGTCACCTCGATGTCTTGCCGTACGATCGGATCTTCCGCCAGCTTGGCCTTCAGCAGATTGTTCACGTCGGCTTCGGTTACGATCAACTCGAGCGACGTGCGCTTCACCATATCGAGCGCCCGCTCCTTGATCGGCACCGTGCGCGCGTTCAAATCCAGCGGTTCGGTCGGCCTAATATAAAACAACCCCGCCAAGGCGGCGATCACGGCGACAATGAGGAGGACGACGAGTCTAACGAGCCATTTTCTCAACGATAATGCAACTCCTTCGGTAACTCTGAATATTCCGATTGACAACCTCGTACTGGAAGCGTATAACAGAAATTAAATTCATTGACGGGAACGCGCCGTCCTTCCGTTTCATCCGACAGAGAGCCGGCGATTGGCTGAGAGCCGGCGGTTGAAGCCAGGAACAGGTATCCTCCCCGAGAAGCCGCGCCGAAACTTCGCCGTAAGCGCGGACGCAATCCCCCGTTACGGGAAAGCGTCGTATATCGATACGACGAACGAGTGCCGTTTGTTTCGCCGATCGCGAAACTTTCGGAACGAGGGTGGTACCACGGAGCGAATTCCGTCCCTATTCAGGGGGCGGTTTTTTTGTTTTCCGCAATTAAGATCACCATGCGACTCTATTTCGCCCGCACGACCGTTTCTCGGCTAAATAAGATCACCTCGTGACTCTATTTCGCTCACACGACCGCTTCTCGGCTAAATAAGATCACCTCGTGACTCTATTTCGCTCACACGACCGCTTCTCGGCTAAATAAGATCACCACGTGACTCTATTTCGCTCACACGACCGTTTCTCGGCTAATTAAGATCACCACGTGACTCTATTTCGCCCGCATGACCGTTTCTCGGCTAATTAAGATCACCACGTGACTCTATTTCGCTCGCATGACCGCTTCTCGGATAAATAAGATCACCACGTGACTCTATTTCGCCCGCATAACCGTTTCTCGGCTAAATAAGATCACCATGCGACTCTATTTCGCCCGCACGACCGATTGCTGCAGCATACTAACCCTACACGCCCTTGCCGGCAAACGAAAGGATGATGTTCTCATGACGCAACGCGATTCCGGAGTTACCGTACCTTTGGCCGACATGCTGAGCGCGCACCGCGTGCTGCAGGAGGTGATCGCGCCGACGCCGCTCCAGCTCAACCGCGCGCTGTCGCATAAATTCGGCTGCAACGTCTACTTGAAGCGCGAGGATTTGCAGATCGTGCGTTCGTTCAAAATTCGCGGCGCGTACAACCTCATCTCCTCGCTGACGGACGAGGAGAGGTCCCGCGGCGTCGTCTGCGCCAGCGCTGGCAACCATGCGCAAGGGGTGGCCTTCTCCTGCTACAAGCTCGGCATTAAAGGCATTATCTATATGCCTGCGACGACGCCCAGGCAGAAGATTAATCAAGTGAAGCTGTTCGGAGGAGACCAGATCGACATCCGTCTCATCGGCGACACGTTCGACGATGCTTACGCGGAAGCGAGCCGCGCGAGCCGCGAACACGATATGCCGTTCGTCCATCCTTTCGACGATCCTCGTATCGTCGCAGGCAACGCAACCGTTGGCAAGGAAATCGTCGAAGGCGGTATCCAGAATATCGACGTGCTGCTGCTTACGGTCGGCGGCGGCGGACTGGCTGCCGGCGTCGCCTCTTACGTCAAAGCGACAAGCCCGGCGACGCACATCATCGGAGTAGAGCCGGAAGGCGCGCCATCTATGCGTAAAGCGTTCGATCAAGGCGGCGTCGTCACGCTGGACGAGATCGACAAGTTCGTGGACGGCGCGGCGGTCAAACGCGCCGGCGATCTCACGTACGCCATCTGTCGAGAGTTGCTGGGCGACATCGTAGTCGTCCCGGAAGGCCGCGTCTGCACGACGATTCTCGAACTGTACAACGAACACGCCATCGTCGCCGAGCCGGCCGGCGCGCTCACCGTCGCCGCGCTGTCCGCGCTCGATCCGGAGGAAATTCGCGGCAAGAACGTCGTCTGCGTCATTAGCGGCGGCAACAACGACATCGACCGGATGCAAGAGATCAAGGAACGCTCGCTGATCTACGAAGGGCTGAAGCATTATTTTATGATCAACTTTCCGCAACGGGCAGGCGCCCTTCGCGAATTTCTCGACGACGTGCTCGGTCCTAACGACGATATCGTACAATTCGAATATACGAAAAAGCATAACAAGGAGAACGGTCCGGCGCTTGTCGGCATCGAGCTGAAGAGCCCCGAAGACTATGACCCTCTGCTCCAACGAATGGTAAGCAAAGGCTTCCAGTTCGTCGAGCTGAACAAGGACCCGTTGCTGTTCAACCTGCTGATCTGATTGTAACCGAATGACGGTGGAGCTTATAGTAACGTTGCTCATATGCGCAAACTAGGCGTAAGACCGGATCGTCTTGGATATCGTTCGCCAATTGCATATAATGGAAGGAGCTTCCGTACCGCTCATACGAAGCCGATCTTCCCAAAGGAGCGAGCTCCACGAGTGAAAACTGCCTCAAAGCAATCGTTGCTGCTATCGGACATGCCGCTACATATCGCCATTCTGTTCTTAGTCGAATTCGTACGCGGAGCCGCGCTCATCAGCTTTCTGCCGATCTACGGTGAGCAAGAGCTCGGCCTTGATCTCGACGTGATCGGCGCGGCCATTACCGCTTCATTCGTAACCGATACCGTCGTTAAGCTTGCCATCGGTTATTTGCTCGACAAGCTGTCGGTTCGCGCGATCGTCAGCATCGGATCGCTATTCTCTCTGATCGGCATAGCCGTGCTTCAATTCGCGGACGCTCCATGGATGTTCATCTCGGCAGCCGCAGTCTATGGGGTCGGGATTTCGCCGTTATGGATCGTCTGCCTGACGAAAGTCCGCGAGGATCGCCGGGCTACGCAGATGGGATTCTTATACACGGTCTGGCTAGTAGGTCTCGGTACCGGCCCGGTCGTGACGAACCTGTTGCTCGATTACGACAGGGAATTGACCTATTGGGTTCTCGTTGGCGTAACGCTAGTCGCCGCGCTGCTATCATTGTGCATTGCCGGAGACCGCAGCGTTCGCGTGGAAGTCGTGCCGTTCCGGCGGCAGTTGTCCATCCTGGGCAGCAGGTTGCGGGAGATGAAGCTTCTGCTGCCCGGCATGGTGCTCCAGACGCTCGCGGCGGGGATGTTAATGCCGATCTTGCCCAGCTTCGCGGTGAACGATCTCGGCATGTCGGCCAATCAATATTCTTTACTGCTCTTAATCGGCGGCGGCTGCACGGCAATCGGTCTTATCCCGATGGGCAAGCTGTCGGACGCACTCGGCAAAAAATGGTTTCTCATCATCGGCTTTCTGCTCTTCGGAGCGGTGATGTTCGCCTTAACCGTCAAGCCTCCGGTCGGACTCGCGATGTTATGCGCGCTCGTGCTCGGCTTTTCATACGCGGCCGTATTGCCTGCTTGGAACGCCCTGCTTGCCGCCTATATCCCCCCGGGCCAACAAGGCCTTGGCTGGGGCGTGCTATCTACCGTAGAAGGCATCGGCGGCATGATCGGTCCGTATATCGGCGGGGTGATTGCGACCGGCTTCAGCCAGTCGTCGGTCGTCGGGTTAACCGGCATTCTATTCATTTTCATCAGCACGTTCTACGTCTTTTTCCCATTCCGGCTGTTTCGGGGCGAAGAGCCGCCTCATGCAGTCCGCTAATTTTTGAACCGAGGATTGGAGCCTGACCTCATGTCTACTTTGTTGTCCCTTTTGTCCGAACGTTGGAACGAATGGATTACCGTACTGAAAGGCACTACGTTAGATGATATCGAGAGCTTGCTCCATCGTTATTCCGAGCTTGGACCGCTTCCCGGCATTCTGCTGCCGCTGCTTGAAGCTTTCCTGCCGATCTTGCCGCTTGTCGTGTTCGTCGTGGCCAACGCCTCCGCGTACGGCATGTGGCTGGGCTTCCTCTATTCTTGGGTCGGGGTTTCCCTCGGTTCGTTACTCGTGTTCATGATCGCTCGCAAGCTTAGCGTACGGTACGGGGAGCGAATCCGGCGTCGGTTTCCGAAGGCCGGGAAGTTCTTCGATTTCGTGGAACGCAAAGGGTTCACGCCGATCTTCCTGCTCGCTTGCTTCCCGTTCTCGCCTTCCGTCATCGTCAACATTGCCGCAGGCTTGTCCAAAATACCTCTGCACACGTTCCTCACCGCCGTCCTGCTCGGGAAAGCGGTCATGATATTCACGCTATCGTTCCTCGGCCACGATCTCAGGGCGATGGTCGATAACCCTTGGCGGATCGTCATGGCCGTCGCGATTCTGCTTCTCATGTGGATCGCCGGCCGTAAGCTGGAGGCGCGGTTCACTTAATCCGTGCCGGCATAACGCCCCCGCTTCCGTGGCAACCTATGCGAGTATTCATCGCGAAGGAGGACACAGCCATGTCGGGCGAACACCCATCCCGCAAGCAACTGGAGGCTAGCATTGCCCAATCGAAAGCCGACCGGTCCGGTCAAGGCCAAGAGCAAGCGCGCAAGCTTCAATCGGAGGCGGATCGCGCCGCCTATCCTAAACACGGATTGTAAGGGGGGCGTATACATTGGGTCAAGATAAGCGATTGCCGCCCTTCACGGGCGAAAAAGTCGAAGTCGACGGCGTTTACGAGAACGAATGGGGCGCCGAAGTCCATCTCAACCGAGGAGATACCTTTCCCTCCGACCTCATGGTGGGACAGACGGAATGGACGCTTACGGAGCTGAATATCGAGAACCACCACGACGGCCGAACCGACCCGAGACTCGTGCCCAAAGCGAACGATACGGACCAGCTAGGCAAGATCGACAGTCCGAGGCGCCAGATGGACCGCGGCAAGAAATAAGAGCGAGAACAGAATGCTGCTTGCGAAGCAACGATTCCTTTGCTTCGGGGCAGCTTTTATTTTTCGGATAATGGGCAAAAATGGGGTGAGACGGCCGGTAACCTTCGCGAAGCCTGCGCCGTCTAATCGTTATTCGAAAGGAAGTGGAACAACATGAAACTCCATAACAGACTGCTCTTGACGCTAGCCTCTCTCTTGATCGTAACCGCGCTATCCGGTTGCTTCGGCGGCGGCAACGAAACGTTAACCACGTCAACGACTCCGGCGGTTACGCCGAGCGCCGTTCCCGACGGGGCCGCATCCGCTCCGCCAAGCTACGAACAGCCAAGCAGCTCTCCGGTTGCCTCCGAGAGTCCGCCCCCATCATCGCCGGATTCGAGTCCTGGAGGCAAGTTCGGCAACGCAACCGCGATGCGGCTCGCCGATTTCATGTCCGGCTGGACCGGCGGCGAAGGTTGGATCGCGCGTACCGACGACGGCGGCAAGAGCTGGACGAAGCAATGGGAAGACGGCTCCACGGTCAAGCAGTTATTCGCTCTGAATAAGAACGAGGCATGGGCGAAGCTCGACACCGGCGTTCTGCTCCGAACGACGGACGGCGGACGCCAATGGACGAAATCCGGTACCGTGCCGAACGATAGCTTTCTTCATTTCGTCTCCGCGAACGAAGCGTTCAGCGGAGACGCGCATACGATCGACGGCGGCTTGTCGTGGGCGAAATATAAGCTTCCGGCGAATACCGTAGGGGACGCTTATTTCCATGATGCCAAGAACGGATGGGTTGTCGCGTTCAATGGCGGAAAGTTCAAATTCATGCGCACGATCGACGGCGGGAAGTCCTGGAACGCCGTATATTCCCGTTCGACCGTCGCTCCCGTTACGGGGACGGTCATCCGCTCGGTCGGACGCAATGACGCATGGATCGAGTTGATCGGCGATTCCGGCATGAGCCAGACTTCGTATTCGCTCTTCCTTACGATGAGCGCAGGGAAAACGTGGACTCCCGTACTCGCCAACAACCAAGCCGGCTCCGGTCCCGCTCCCGGCTACAAGATGGATGAAGATACGAAGGTGCCGCGTAATAACGGCACCAGCCCCGGCACGCTGAACGTCGTCAGCACGAAGGTGGCGTTCATGGGCGGCCGATGCAACGCTTGCGACAACGGCAACACGATGGGTAAGACGACGAACGGCGGGAAAACTTGGGTAAACCTGCCTGCCGAGTTTCCCGGCAACGGTCCTCAGCTCATCGGCGCCGAAGACGCCGACCGCATCTGGTGGATCAACACCGACGGCTCCCAGTCCTCCGTCCTCTACACGTCCTCCGACGGAGGCGTTACTTGGAGCAAGACATTTACGTTTGAGTGATGGTGGAGAGCGCCGCTATTCGAATCCGATTAGCGGCGCTTTTTCTTCATCCCCATCGTCTGCTTGAAACTAATTGGTATTGGTGAATTCGCTCCGTTCCCGAAGCCGCTTCGAGTAGATTCATGTTGATCAACGATTGCAATATCGTACGCGTAAATCTGTCTTTTTTGCCGAGCAACTGACAAGCGCCATCAATTGAGATCGGTGTAGCGGACCGAATCGAGGCACGCACAATTTCCCGTTGATAGATGTTCAAGCCGCGCATATATGGCTCTTCGTCACCATACCAACAAACAAGCATTCTGCGGATCGTATTTTGACACCCGATCGGATTATCTTTAAGTTTATCGACGGAAAATCGGAGAATGTTCCAGTCCGACAGAACAATTTCGTTCTGACGGTCCAGCCCCCGGGCAAATTGATCCCTGTCGATATCTCTAGCATGAGAACTAAAACTATCCGACTCGATTCCGGTCGGTCTTGGTAATCGGATCAAAGCCGTGTCAATGAAGTAACGATTTCCGTCGCTGCCGATGATTTCGTACTCCGGGTGTAAATGCTCAAGAGTGCCCAATACCGGCCATAAAACCTGTTCGATTAGGAACTTTTCTCCGAACCCATGACATTTTACCAATCTGCGTAATCTTTCCCCGCTCGCTGCAGCCTTGTGCTTTTCTAACCACGCCGTGTACGCTTTCTCGAAGTTACCCATCTAACATCGTCCTCCTTGGACAAAAAAATAACCGCCCAATCCCCAGTCGGGGAAAGGACGGTGTGCTTCACGCGTTTGATGTGAGTATATAAGTATTTTCTGTTTATTGCAACATTTATTGGCATCTGGTGCCGCTATTCCGCTCGCTCTCGCGGTTGCGCCTCATTAGCGGCATCTGGTGCCGCTATTCCGTCAACTCTCGCTGTCGCGCCCCATTAGCGGCTTCTGGTGCCGCTATTCCGCTCGCACTCGCGGTCGCGCCCCATTAGCGGCATCTGGTGCCGCTATTCCGCTCGCTCTCGCTGTCGCGCCCCATTAGCGGCTTCTGGTGCCGCTATTCCGCTCGCACTCGCGGTCGCGCCCCATTAGCGGCATATGGTGCCGCTAATCAGCTTGCCCTCGCTATCGAGCCCCATTAGCGGCATCTGGTGCCGCTAATCAGCTTGCCCTCGCTATCGAGCCCCATTAGCGGCATCTGGTGCCGCTATTCCGCTCGCTCTCGCTATCGAGCCCCATTAGCGGCATCTGGTGCCGCTATTCCGCTCGCTCTCGCTGTCGCGCCTCATTAGCGGCATCTGGTGCCGCTATTCCGCTCGCTCTCGCTGTCGCGCCTCATTAGCGGCACCACATGCCGCTATTCCGCCCTAACGGTTATGTCGGAAGCGTGACCTCTCTCCTCCCGCTGGAGCCACTGCTCCATCAGCTTGTCCAACCGTCGCAGCTGCTGCTCGTAGGAGAAGACGGCGGAAGTGATGACGAGCAGCTTGGCGCGGGACGTCGGGTCGCTCTCATCGCGGTCTACGATCATCTCGGACAACAACATCGACACTTCCTCGGGCGGCGCCGCGGCATGCGAGCCGGGCTTCATCTTGCCCTGCCACTTCCACATGAGCTGCTCATGGTAACCGCACAGCGATTCGATCTGGCGATCGATGATCCGGTTCCACGCTTGAGCCGTCGAGACGCTGAAGTAAATCTCCTCTACGGCGTCGAGCAGGGAGACGCCCTTCTCCAAAGCGGCAATCATGCCTTGATAGACGATAAGCAGCCGCGCTCGCTGAAGCCGAACCTCTCGCCGCCATACCCGTTCTTCCGCGAACAAAGCATAGAACTCCTCGAGCTTGCGCAACATTCCGCGAATCCGCTTGTATTCGTCCTGAAACACGGTTTCCTTCAGTTCATTGGAGATGGCGGTGCGAAGCAACCGGGACAACAGCGCCTCCGCTTCTTGAACCCGGTTTACGAACCGGTTGCGGTGCCTCGGCGGAGCAACCGCGACGTTGACGACGAACGCCGATACGATGCCCGTCAGGATCGCGGCCAACCGATCGAACGCCAGCAGCCAGCTTTCTCCTTGCGCCTCCATCACGACGACTACGGTGACGAGCGTAAGGCCGATCGCATCTTCTTTCACCCGCAGCCGCAGGCATAACAGAATGACGCCGATACAGACACCGCCGACCAATATCGGGGAATTGCCCACCGACCAGACGGCGACGATCGCGATCGCGGCGCCCATCATATTGCCTTGCAGTTGATCGAGCAATTGCACCCACGAACGATAGATAGACGGTTGAATCGTAAAAATAGCGGCGATCGCGGCGATAAGAGGAGTGTCCAGCTTGACCAGCATCCCGACCCATAACGCTACGGCGACGGCAAGTCCGGTTTTGAGCACTCTTGCACCGATCGTCATGGCGCCAGCTCTCCGGCGGTTAATAGCATAACCTCGGCGTCGGCCAACTCTTGCCCGTTCACGACGAGCGCAAGCTTGTGCAGCCCCGGATAATGCTTCCTCGTAGACAAGTCCGCGTACGAGAAGCTGCGCCCGCCCTCCTGCAGCGAGCCTCCGCCGACGACTTTCTCGCTAAGCTTGAACAGCTTGCGATAAGACTTTCCCGTCGTACGGACGAAATAAGCCGCCAATTCGATTCGAAGCTTGACCGGCTCGCCCTGAGGAACTCTTATCGCATAACGGAACCGAACCGAATCGCCGATCGCGACCTCGTTCGGCGTAACCGTCCAGCTCTCGACCGTTACGCCTGTCGGCGGCGCCATGCCGAACAAGGCCATGATTTCCGGATGAGCCGCTTTCAGCAGACCGCGGCAGCCGTGGCGCAGCACCCGGTCCGTGCGCTCGTTATCGCCGATCCACGCCTTCGCGATCTCGACGACGCGCTCGGGATGATCTTTGGATATATCGTTCAAGTTATTCGCGACGCTCCGGCGAACGTAATCCGACGAATCCGCTTTGAGCTTCTCCAAGATCGGAATAATCGGTTCCGGGTCGCGCTTTAACGCGGGGAGCGCATCCGCCCATGGCAACCGCGGGCGGCAGCCCTCGCTGGCGAGCCGTCGCACGTGCTCGTCGGAATCGTCGGCCCATGCAAGCATTTGCGCGAGCATGCGATCTTGATTCCTCTTCACGAAAGGCCTGACCGCGAACTCCGAGGTTGACGTACTCGTGAATTTCGCCAGCGCAAGGACGGAACGCTCCCAGTCCTTTAAACCGTACACCTCCACGAAATCCGGGAAGAAAATATACGGCAGCCCTCCGCACGTGTCGTATATCGCAAGCAGAATATCAAGCGCTTTCTCGTAATCGGGCGGTAACGTCGTCCCAAGGCTTAACGTTATTCTGCGCATTCTGCCTTTGAGCTCGAGCTCGTCCCAACCTGGGCCCAACACGGCTTCGATGAACGCTTGCTTATCGAACGAAGGATATGCGCCTTTCACCTTATCGGCGAAGGATTGTATGAATGCCTCATGATAGATCGCCTTAAGCGGCTCGGCCACGATCGTTCCTCCTTGATGAACCCTCATCACTTACATGGTTAATTATAGCATGTCCCGCGAACAGCTTAACTTGATCTTCCCATCCCCTCGGAACTCCCTTTATAATGAGCTCACACCCGCATAACCGAGGAGACGTGACCCCTTGATTCTGTTCGTCGTGAACATGAATTCCGGCAACGGCCGAGGCGCCAAAGTATGGCGGCAAGTAGAACAGCGATTACAGGCACGGGGTACAACCTACAGGGCCGTATTATCGAGCAACGGACAAGATGCTTACGAGCGAACCGCAGCGCAATTAAGCGACACCGAATGGAAAGCGATTGCGGTCGTCGGAGGCGACGGCACGCTGCACGGCCTTCTTCCGCTGCTCGTAGGCACCGGCATTCCGGTCGGCATCATTCCCGCCGGTTCCGGCAACGATACGTCGCGCGCTTTCCGTATTCCGCGAGATCCGATTCAGGCGCTGGACATTATCGTGTCCGGTCGGACCCGATTAACCGATGCGATCGCGTCGACTTCCGGCCTCGAGACGCAAGTCACGATAACGGCGATCGCCGTCGGAATGGACGGGGCGGTCGCGGCCGACGTGAACGGCTCGCGCTACAAACGCTGGTGCAACAGGCTGGGCATCGGTTCCCTGGCCTATCTCATCGGATTCGTCCGCGGGCTCGCGAAGTTCTCTCCTTCCGACATGACGATAACGGTTGACGGCACCGTTCATCGGTTCCGGCGCGGATGGCTGTCCGCCGTCGCGAACATCGCTTCCTACGGAGGCGGGCTGCGCATATGCCCGGATGCGCGATTCGACGACGGACAATTGCACGTGTGCGTCGTCCACGGCTGCAGCCTATGGCGCATCCTGTTCGTATTCCCGACGATTCTAAAAGGCGCCCACGTTAAGCTGCGTAACGTTACGCTGCTTAAGGGGCGCCAGGTGACGATCGAGCCGAGCGGACGATTCCTCGCTTACGGCGACGGAGAGCCCTCCGGAGCAACCCCGCTTCAAGCGGAGCTGCTGCCGGGTCAACTCGTCTTCTTGACGACGTTCTCCGGATAGCGGAACGGGAACGTGATTTCGAATACCGTTCCTTTGCCGATTTCGCTGTTGACGTTGATTTGGCCTTGATGATTATCGACGATCTTATAGCTCACCATCAGGCCGAGGCCGGTCCCCTTCTCCTTCGTCGTGTAGAAAGGCTGCCCGATCTTGGCCAGTTGGTCTTCCCCGAAGCCGGGTCCCTCGTCGCGAATGCGCACGCAGATGCTGTCGTTCTCCCGGTACAGCTTGATCCGGATCGATCCCCCGTCTATCATCGCCTCTATGGCGTTTTTGATCACGTTAATGAACACTTGCTTCACTTGATTTTCCACGCCGTAAATCCATAGCGGGTCCGTGCCGTACTCCGCCTCGATCGCGATATTGTGCAGAATGGCCTGCGTCTCGAGCAGCGTCACCGTATCGCGCATCATCACCCGCAAATCCTGATAAGAGAGATCGTATACCTGAGGCTTGGACAGCATGAGCAGCTCGCTGACGATGTCTTCGATGCGATCCAGCTCCGAATTCATGATGTCGTAGTAGGTGCTGTTGTTTTTGCGCCCCGACGCGATGAGCTGCAGGAAACCTTTGAGAGACGTCAGCGGATTGCGGATTTCGTGCGCGATTCCCGCTGCCAATTGGCCGGCGACGTACAGCTTCTCGGAGTTGATCAGCAGCTCCTCGTTCTTCTTCCGCTCGGATATATCCCGGATGATTACCTGCACCGCGGGCTCGTTCTCGATCGTCGTTATCGTCTCTACGATCTCGGTATGGAGCGTTTTCCCGTTCAACGTATACCACTCTTGCTCGAGCGGCTTGCCGCCTCCCGTGACAACCAGGTTATTCAGCCGTTCCTTCACCTTGATATGGTCGCGAACCGGTAGGAACGCATAGATCGACTTGCCTACCAAGTCGTTGCTCTGGTCCGCCTCGAACATCCTCAGCCCCGCTTCGTTCACGAACGCCCAATGCCCGCCTTTGAAGATCGCGATCGTATCCAGGGAGTTCTCGACGAGCAGACGGTAACGTTCGTCCATCTGGCCTAGCCGTTTATCGATGTACCACGTAAAATGCGTCGACAGCAAAATAAGCAAAGCTCCGATTCCGATAATAATCGCAAGAAGAGAAATGTCCGCATTAAGCTTGTCTTCCGTGTAAAACTGGGAATACTCGATTTGCATCCCCTTATTGCCGAACCATTGAACGACGATGGCGGAAGTACCAAGAATAATACTGGATAACCATTTAAGCTTCTTATTGTTGATTTCGGATAGGAGGAATGCCACGTAAGTGCCCGAGAACAGCGCCAGCAGCGACAGAATCAAGTAGGACGGCTGGGCCGAAAGCTTCTGGATCGGTTGCCCGAAAATCGTGAAATAACTCATGAACGCGATGCCGGTCGCCAAGATCAGGCTGCCTAGCTGCAAGCGGTAAGCGACAACCCCCTGGAACGTCAGCAAGACGAAAGTCATCAACGAGAAAAAAATAATAAAAAACAGCGCGACGAGCATCGTCCAGTCAAAGTATAGCGTCTGTTCGAGCGCCAGCAGCATGACGAAGTGTTTCGCCCATATCCCGATGCCGAAAACGAACGCGCCGCCTGCCAGCCAGAACTGGCGAAATCCGCCGCTCGTACGTTTGAGATTGCCAATAAAGTTGAACATCGTATAAGATGCGAGTATGCTGATCAACAGTGCCAGCAGCAAAAAAAAGACAGGACCGACCGCGCCTGTACCGTACATAATACACTCCTTCGCCTGGCAAGACATCGTTCTCCATTATGTATTACCATTCGACGATGAGCTCCAAAATCCTTTTCCAAAAATAAGCTTATACAGGAGGGTCCTCCCATGTTTAAATCCATGTTAGGCGAATTCAGAACGTTCGCGATGCGCGGCAACGTCGTCGACTTGGCCGTCGGCGTCATTATCGGCGCGGCGTTCGGCAAAATCGTCACTTCGCTCGTCAACGACATCGTTATGCCCCCGATCGGGAAGCTGCTCGGAGGCGTCGACTTCGCGGATTTGTTCATTAACCTTGACACTAGCAAGACGTTCGAGAACGGCGTGCAGCCGAAAACGCTCGCGGAAGCCAACGAACTCGGCGCGGCCGTCATCGCCTACGGCCAGTTCATCAACGTGGTGCTCGATTTCGTCATCGTGGCTTTCTGCGTGTTCCTGCTCGTCAAATTCATTAACCGGTTGGCGCGGAAGAAAAATGCCGAGGAGCCTGCAGCCGCAGAGCCGACTACGCGGGAATGTCCGTACTGCCTGTCCGAAATCCCGATTGCGGCAAGACGGTGCTCGCATTGCACGTCCGACGTAACGGAAGACGGACAGGCTGCCGGGGCGCGCGCATAGATGACGGGCGAAATTCTCGATATTTACGACGAGAATGACCGGTGGATCGGCACAGCCGCGCGCGAAGCTGTTCATGCGCACGGCTACTGGCACCGCACTTTTCATTGCTGGCTGGCACGGCCGGGAGAGAACGGCGAGGCGATCGTCCTCTTCCAACAAAGATCCGCGGACAAGGACACGAATCCGAGTTGTTTCGATATTACGGTCGCGGGACATCTCGCGGCCGGAGAATCGCCGAAAGACGCCGTCAGGGAACTCGAAGAGGAGATCGGCCTTAAGGTCGGTTTCGAGCAGCTCGCGTATTTGATTACGTTCAAAGAGGATCACGAAGGCGTCCATCACGGCAAACGAATAATCGATCGGGAAATCAGCGGCGTGTTCGGGTATTTCGCCCAGTGGGAGCTCGCGCAGTTCCGGCTGCAAGAGGTAGAAGTGGCGGGCATATACGAGGCATCGGCTCGCGATCTGATCGCGCTGATGGAGGGCTCAGTGGATGAGCTTCGCGCAAGAGGCGCAGTCTCGCGCGACGGTCGGCTTAGCCCGAGCGAAACGACGGTGACCAAGGCCGCGTTCGTCCCTCGGGATTCCGGCTATTACATCGATGTGTTCAAGCGCTTGCGCGAGTTGGCTTAGCCGGAAGGAATGCTCCTCGTTGCATCTATAGACGGATCGACTGCCATTGCAGACGGCCGTCTTTTATTTTGCCCGTTCGCCAGCTTCCGTCTACCGGGTCGCGGAATACGACCTCCAGCTTGCCGTCTCCGTCGACGTCCCATACGCGAAGCGGTCGTCCGTCTCCGAACCGGCCGTAAGCTCGGCTTTCGCCGATCGCCGACCATTCCAGCATCGTTACGGGGGAACGGTTAATCGAATCGCCCGATTGCACTTGGCCGAGCCACCAGGTATCGTCCGATTCCCTGTATAACAGCACCTCGTTATCGGCCGAGTCGAACGGGCCGCACCAGTACGCCATCCCGTCTCGGAACCTGCCAAGCCCTTCCCAGTTCTGATACCAGCGATCGATCATCCCGTGCCAATTATAAAATTCCGTATGGCGCGGCGCCAAATCGAAATCGTTAAGCTCGGGGTTACGGTAGAGCAGCGCGGCCTGTTCATGGATGCACCCGTGGATGCCGGACGATTCGATGAACCTGCCGAGCTCGTCTGCGCTCGCGAACGACTGCGGCTCGTAGAGAATGCGGGCTTCGGCAGCCCGGTTGTAGCAGGGGGACATCCGAATCGCCTCGGGCACGCTCGCCCACGGCTCCAATAAATTCGAAGGATATCCGTTCCGGCCATACCAAGATAGCACCCTCCTGATATACCCGCGATGGAAGTTCAGGAACGCCAGTCCGTAACCGGCCGGCGGCCGGTTGATATCGATGTCGTGATGCTCGTGATGCCATCGCTTATGCTCCTCCAGCAAATCGCTTGGGAAATTCGGGATCATCGGCACGGCAACCGCTCCTTAAGACAGCATATTGCCACTAATATATGCGGCCTCTTAAAAGCCAATGATAAGAATATACGTTATAATAGATAACATTAACTTTCTTACGCGAGGTGTCCCATGAAACAAAATCCGCACGCATTATCCATCTTCGGCCTGATGCTTGTCATCTTCGGTATCATCGACATACTAATGGTGAACGTTCCCGTAGGCATCGTGGTGCTGGTTCTCGGTCTCGTAATCGGATACGCGGGACTGAACCGAGCCAAACAGGCGAAGAAGAAATAACCGCAGAGCGCCCCGGGTCAGCGACCGAAATGCGACCCGAGGCCTCGAATTTGCTTCTGTAACTCGATGCCGCCGCGCTATTTCGTGCATCCCCGTCACTTTAGAATTTCACCAAAGGTTACAACAAGCAAACAAAAAAAAACCGAGAGCCGAAGCCCCCGGGCTGATCCTTTTATTCTTCAACAGCTACATCGTACTCATCCACATCGAACGATAGGATTTTATCGAAGATCACATATTCGGTGCGTGCTTTAAACGGCCCCTTGTTCCACGTCTTTGTAAATGCGAATTTAGAAGGACCTGATCCGGCGTCCTTAGCATCGTACCATGAGATGAAGGCATTTAGCTCAGCACTCGAGAGGTCATATTCCTTTATTTGTCCACCGGCGATATAAATCGTGAGTATTGCTCGGCCATAATCAGGTACTTCGAGTTTAGCAGAGGCTTCGTTAGATAGTTGGCTAACTACGCCTTGATTTACGGAGATGACTACATAGTAATAAGTTATTCCCTGAACTATATCAAAATCCTCGAGAGAAGTTCCAGTTACATCACTTACAATGGTATTATATGGGCCACCAGCAACTGTAGATCTGCTTACCTGATAATACGTCGCTTCCGTAACAGAATCCCAATGTAAATTAATTGATTGTTTTTCATTATCTCCAGTAGCAGTTAAGTTTGTAGGAGCATTCGGCGCATTTACTGTTGCTGTTGCTGAAGCTTCATTAGAAATTGGGCTAGTACCTTCATTGTTCTTACCAACAACAACATAATAATAAGTTGTCCCATTAATTACATTGGAGTCAATATAACTAGTAGAGGTCACATTATCCGCTACAACTTCATATGGGCCTCCAGCAGTTGTGCTTCGCTGAATAGTGTAAGAACGAGCATCCGTAGAATTCCAGTTTAATGATACTAATTCGTTACCTGCTGAGGCAGATAACTCTGGGCTTATCGGCGCTACATCGCGATAAACATCCCATTCTAATACTGTTTGTGCAGCAGTATGGTTATTCCAAATCGCTACTTTCCTTACTCCCGTTAATCTCTGGGGTAACTCATATACGCCATCGTTACTTGTGAACGTTGTTAAATTGTATTTTGCTAACTCGGTGGCGTTTGCACCATAAAATACGATTGCGAAAGATTGATTTGTATATCCAGCAATAATAATTTTGAAACTATCAATAGATTGAACACTTGAGAAATCATAGGTAATAGTATCTTTAATGCTCGTATCGGAAACTCCCTTTGCTAAAGATGTCCCTGTTGCGAGGTTATTATCAGTTACCGCAGTCGTAGTAGTAATATAGTTGGTATGACTCGATCCAACCTGCACTGTTTTTCCACTCAATAATGATACTTGATTAGCACTAGCAAACGCAGGGAAAAGCGACACGCATAAAGAAACTAGCAAAAAAAACCCTAACAACCGTTTGATCTTGTTCATTAAAAATAATCTCCTTTTCTCAAAGTAACATTTACTATACAGGTTCAAACGAGGAACTATCAGACTGAAATTCTACAATTTTATACATTATACTTGAGGGTTAAAAGGAAAATGTCGGGAAATAGCTAAACCCGAGAGCCGAAACCCTCGGTCAGTAATCCCTATCTCCTCGCTCGAAGCCCGATCGTCAGCACACGCCAGTCCTCCGCCGTAAATTGCGGCTCATGAATCAATCCGCCAAGGTCAGCGCTGCCGAACTCCTTAACAAACCAGTCCGGAGCGTCTACCTTCTCTTCCAACTTGACCACACGAGCGGCCAGTTCGTAGAATGCTTGCTTCTCTTCCTTGGTCATAGGTTGATCCTCCTCAGATAGATAAGTAAAAATCCAATATGACCGCGCTTCGCTAACAAATACAGATTCCTTCGCGCTCACGAAGCCGTCGTTCTTCTTGCCCTCAATAATCAACCCATCCCGCTTGTAATTGTCGTTGTCGTGGTTAGGATCCATTACGTCGATCAGACCGCCATGAGCTCCGGTAAGCACGATGAAGTGGCCGGAACGGGTGAAATGTCCGCCGCCCTTCATCGATGCGATCAAGAGCGCTCCGGTGGCGAGTGCCTTCTTGGTATCATCCAGCTTACAGACCTGTCTACACGTCAGTCCGTAAGCCTTGGCAATGTCAGCAAACAGACTCCATGCCGTACCGCTGTCGGCCGTTCGATGACCGTGGTCGACCGCGAACTTCGCTGCTTCTGGCGGCAGCAGCGTCCGTCCGGTCAACGAGCTGAACACCATTGCAAACGACGTCGGCCCGCATCCAGCGAGCCCGATCGTCTGCTTGGGATCGCGGATGACGCTGTACATCGTATTCCGCCAACGCGGATCTTCTTGGCTGTAATAGACGAGATTCATCCCTTGCCGCCTCCCCGGTTTTTGGTATAGCTGTACGCGCCGGCAGCTGTCAGACCGATCGTTGATATCTTGATAAGAGTAACCTGCCACGACTCCGGCGCTAGAACGAATACAGCGGCCACCGCGAGGGCGACCGCTGCGCTATGCTTATTTGGCATGCCATAACCCTTTGCTACCCCGACAAAAGCCGCCACAATGGCGGCCAGCGTCAATATTTCATTGTCCATTATGACGATAATCCTCCTCTGATAACGAAAGCGACCCGAGGTTCAATTCATTATGCGCGCCAAGGAAGAAATGTCCCCGAAAGCATACGCCAAGTTTTTAAAGCATATCGAAGTCGCGAAATCCGCCTACGTTGAGGACGACGAGGACTAAGGAGTGATTGCTTGAAGCTACCGAAACTGACGAGTCCCCGATACGGACCCATTAATCGAGCAGTCACTTCAGTCTTGAAGGAACTAGGCAACCCAGAACCTCCGATCATGATCGACAAGTACATCCGTAAGCGAAATGGCCAGTCTTGTACAAAGAACTCGACGGCCCGGACGGTTATACGATCAAGATCATTGAGGAGCGCAACACGAAATTCGTTATTTTCCTCTCAACCGATTCGGATTCTAACTATGACGAACATACGATGAGGCGCCGGCAGAACTTTACCCGTGCCCATGAACTAGGGCATATCCTCCTTCACGGTCAATTCGATTTGAATAGTCCTTCAGATATGACTCTGATTGACGAACGAACAGCGGCCATCATGGAACGGGAAGCGAATATGTTCGCGAGTCGACTACTTATGCCGACGTATATATTCAGGAAGGTTTCACTGACTTGCTTCCAAACGTAATTGTTGAACGGTGCGATGTAAACATGACTGCTGCTAATATCCGAGTACGAAACCTTACCCCAAATATACGCGACAGTTTAATCCAATCGGCTCGGCTCGATCAGTGGCCTCCAATTGAGGTATTCGAACTTCCTGACCCGCCTAAGGAGGCTCGTTATGCCAGCTGGGAGGCTTATGGGGAGTATGTTGCAAGTAAAGAAATTGCCGCCAACAATGAGCCTGGCGTCGCTAATCGAAGTGCTTGGGATTTGGTGAATGATCCGAAGTATATGCGGATGTATGAGGTGCTGAGAGCGAAGAACGAGGTAATGATTGATAAGTGGCGATGGAAGCTTGGCTATGAATGATGACCGGTGCAGAATCTCCAGCCTATGGGGAACTTGATAAGCCTTAGCGGGCTTTTCTTTTTCACACACAACAGAACATACATTCTAATTCTTTAGGGAGATATCCATGAGGGTCACATTGCTAAGAAGGGCAACCGCTATTACATCGTCGTCCGGATCGAGGACGAGTTGACCGGCAAAAGCAAACCAAAGTGGATACCTGGTGGGAACGATCTAAAGAGGGATGCGGAGAAGGCGTTACCTGGTATATTACAATCATTACAACAGGGGCCGTATGTCGCACCGTCGGACGAGCCGCTAAGCGACTATATGCTTCGCTGGCTGGAAAAGAAGAAAACGTCCGTTCGGCCGGCAACATGGAGTTCGTATAATTGGTTGATCAAATCGCACTTGATTCCGAATATGGGCAAGACGATCCTGCCGAAGCTTAAGCGCGACCACTTTCACGAGCAATACCATAAGAAGTTGCTGCCGGCGCTGGCCGTTGCGTCGATCAAGAAGCTTCACGTTCTTGTCGTTACTGCACTGAATGAAGCACGACTCGAAGGACAAATAAAACTCAACCCAGCTGAAGGCGTTGAGCTGCCACGGGGCAGAAGCCGAAGTTTGAAGTATGGAACGAAGAGCAGCTCGAGCTCTTCATTGAAGAAGCTAAGGAAGATCAATACTTTGAAGTGTTCGAACTGGCCGCGTCCACCGGCATGCGTAAGTCTGAGATCCTTGGCATGCCACGTACCGACGTATTCCTGGATACGGCCATTATGTCCGTTAGACAGGCGTATACGAAGGGTGAGGACGGCTACGAGATCGACGACACGAAGAATAACTCAAGCGTTCGCCCTGTGCCGCTGTTCGATGATACAGTCGAATACCTTCGCACCCATCTTGCCGAGCAGGAGAAAGAACGCGCGAAGGAAGGATACAACGATCACGGCCTGCTCTTCCAGACGAGCACCGGCACGCCGATCTATCAGCGTAACCTCATGCGTAATTACTACAGGATCATCCGACGGGTGATGAATCAGCAGGAGAAGCTGAAGGCAGCCGGCAAGCCATACGTCGAGTTCAAGCCGATCCGCTTCCACGACCTCCGGCATACGCACGCTACTATCCTGCTTAAAAACGGTGTCCATCCTAAAGTCGTCCAAGAACGGCTCGGTCATTCATCAATACAAGTAACTCTAAATACCTATTCGCACGTTATCCCCAACCTGCAGGAATCAATTCTAAAGTCGATCGGGACTTCCATCACCGGGAGCAAGGGAACATCTGCTAAACTCCCCAACGTGTCGGAGAAAACTGCGGAGCCGATTGTCGGCGTAGACTATGACAGTGGCGACCTAAAGACATATCGTGGCATTACGATCGATTGGGAAGGAAAGCAATCGCGCATCAGCACCGGGGACTTTTACCGTGATCTCGGATATGTCCAGGCAGAGTATTCGCCGTTCAAAATGGCTCCGTCGTTTGAAAAATTTATGATGGAGAAGAAGCAAAAGAAGTAAAAACAAAAAGCCTTGGTGCACGTTCACCGAGGCTTCTTTGTATATCAAGCATTGGTACCTAATGTTATCTCCAAGCAACAATTTTATTGTCAGCCCGTGAATATGGTGTTATAATTAAGCCAATAACAATAGTGGTAACAAAGAGGTTAGTGGCAACTCCCAGTGGGTTCGGCGCTAACCTCTATTTATTTGTCAGGAAGTCGTAAATCATTAACAACCTTCGAAATGGCGTCAATAAACTTCTAAGGCCATCTGCTTTGCACACCTCTAATTTCCCCTTCAAATACTGTCCAATCTCCTCCGTATTTATTCTTAAGCTGTTATAAGAAATTATTTCGTATTCCTTATATGGTTGATGCCCCTGAGCAACTATCTCAGCGATCGTCCTTGCTCTTATTTTGTACGTCTCCGAAATTGAACGGATACAAGAGTCTGGCGAAGCGTAACGTTCTATCCGTTGTTTCAATTTTTCTTTTTCAGTCGAATGCAGACTTGTACTATCTATATCGACGCCTTCTACATGCTTAAGAAACGGAATCCGTGATGTCGCTGCTTGGCTTGCAATAAATCTTAAAGCGATCTCTGTATGTATAGTCTTCCCACCAAAGAAGTAATCATAAACATAAGTTAAAAGGTCCGGCATTTGGAAAATATATGTTGTTTCACCTAGTGCCACAACTAATTTTTCATCACCAATTCTACGTTCAATATCTTCGAGCCCTTCCGGTGAAAGGAGTAACGTATTCAAGCTACCACTTTTCCCGCGATTTACAATTAATTTCTTAATTACATGCTGATACTTACGAACCTCTGCAGGATGAACGCCTTGATCAATTTCTGTCAGAATACTGCAAAGCAATTCATAATTATCAGTTTTAAGCACTGTATACTCACAGCCAAGGTCCTTATCATAGAATGTTTGTTCAACAATGTCTCGCTGGCCTTCTTCACGTTCAACAATGATAATTTTTGACGCCATCTTTTTTATCTCATCAGGTGTCATTGACGATGAAAAATCGCGAATAATTTTTCGAACGTTCCCGTCTGTTAGAGAATATCCCAGGAAAATTATTGGTGAATGTATAAGCATCGTAATTATTTTTGCACTTATTAATATTGAATTTTTTTCAAAACGATCATAATCAGGTTTAGAAATTACGATTGATGAGGGCTCTTCGACGCAACCGTGGATCTTGTATATCTCGGACCAACCAACAGTCGGCTCAAAGAATCCTTTTTGACCAATATATTTTTTCATTCCGCCGTTCGTATCACTATTCACCGAATCTTCAATAAAAGTATCATAATTAGTGGTGATGACGATTTGCGTTTTATTAATGAATGCTTTGAAGAGTTTATACTCTTCAGTCATACCCTGCTTAATTTGATATAAGGAGAATCTGTTCGAAAGAGCTACTTTAAAAGGCGACCATCTTGTTTTGTACGCTTTCTCTTGATCAAATCCAGGAATCACTGTCTCTTCACGGAAAAACTTTTCGTTATAAAGAACTTCAATTTCAGAGCCCGCTGCGATATTTGTTTGGTAATCAAGATCATATTCCGAAATGATCCCACGTTCTTCGATTTCTCTTCTAAGGTTATTTAAGAAACCATAAAAATCTTTACTGGTATTTAAATCATCCCAAAACTCTTTAAGCAGCTCATTCCAACCAGGAAACCCGCTTAAATACCTTCTCGAAATACCCGATCCGATGAATACGATCGGATATTCATTTTTTTCTTTCAATATCCGCAGAGCATTACTCATTTAAGTTCCCCTCACAACGGCCGTTTTCTATCTTACATTCGACAGTTTATGGGAATCTCCTGTTTATCATTAGGATACGAATAAAGTAGAACTATACCCAAACATCGAATATAACACGCTTTAGTTGACTAAAGGTTAGAAGAAAGTTAGAAGATCACGCGTTAGAACAAAAAAGGCGCGGCTCCGAAAACCTCGGAAACCGCGCCGTTATGGGCTTTATTATGGTGCTGATGAAGGGATTCGAACCCCCGACCTACGCATTACGAATGCGTTGCTCTACCAGCTGAGCTACATCAGCAAATCCTTTATTAGAATACAGACTCGAGGGACAAAAGTCAAGAACTTGGGGCTAGGTATTTTTTTCCTTACGCATATCGACACATTCGAAACCCTAGCCCGTGTTTCCGTTACGGTTACACCAGATGGAACACGCGATTGGAGCGGCCTTCCGTCTGCGCCTCCTGATTGAACATCGCTCCGGCCGTAGCCTTGTCGTTGCCGACGCCGCTGATCATGAGATGCAGTTGCCGCTTCAGGTCGACTTCGTACGGCGTAGACAGCGTCTCGCCGTCCGGCGTGCGGATGACGCGCACGATCGGCCTCTGCTTGCTGTCTTCGTGCAGGCCGGATACGACGCCGATCTCTCCGGTGCTGAGGCGAACCGTCGTTCCCCGCGGGAACAGCGCGAGATTGTCGCGCAGCCTGCGGACCTTGTCCATGTCGTACAACGTGCCCGCACCGCCGTACAGCACTTCTAATGCCTCGTGCGGAAGCATAGGATTCCCATTATCGCGGCCGTTCACCATCGTATCGAACATATCGAAGATGCTGATCCACTGGTGAAGCGGATGAATCTTGGCGCCCGTAACGCCGAACGGATAACCGCTGCCGTCGTTGCGTTCATGGTGGAACAGCGCGCATTGCGCAGTCAATACCGGGAAGCCGCTGTCTCTAAGCAAGCGGAAGCCGAACTCCGCATGCTTCATGTATTGCTCGCGATCCCCGGTCGACGCGCGGGCTTGCAGCCCGTTCGGCAGCAAGAGGCGGCCGATATCGTGCAGCATCGCGCCCATCGCGAGGGCGTGCAGCTCTTCCGCGTCCAGCCCTTCGTCGATCCCAAGGCGAGTCGCGCATACGCTGACGTTCATCGCATGCTCGAGAAAATGTTGCTTCTCCCCGTCGGCCAACGTCGTGCTGAGGTGAACCGGCAGGCAAAGCGTATTCCTGCGGGTGCGCAGATCGTCGATCATCAGCTTCGTCGCATCGAAGCAGAATCTGACGACGTTGGGCGACAGCGATTCGCGTCTTCCGCCCGTCAACTCGTCCATCACGTGCACAAGCGCTCCGTGCAGCACGATAACCGTCTCGTCGCGGATCGCTTGATCGGCTACGATATCCTCCGTTCCTTCCTGCTCGATATGCAGGTACGGCAACCCGAGCTGTTGAAGTTTATTAATGGCGTGTTCCGTCAGCACGAAGCCTCTCCCCGCCAATACATGACCTTGCTCTGTATAGATCGAACGACCCAACTTCATCCCCGGACGACACTGGCTCGTATGCATAATGATCATAAGTTACACTCCTTTTTCATTCTCGGGGCTTATCGTCTCGTCCCCGCTCTCTGCCTATATCGTACGAAAGTCTCTCGTCATATGACCAGTGACACCCGTCACTGATCAGGTCACTAATGTGAAATGCGGTCGAATGCACTATAATCATGTATATATAGGACGATGAATCGAGGGGAAAGCCGCATGTTAAAAATCATAATCGCCGACGATCAGACACTCATGCGCGACGGATTGCAAACCATTCTTCAGCTCGAGGACGACATTGAAGTCGTCGCGACCGCCGAGAACGGCGAGGAAGCCTGCCGGCTCGTTGCCGTCCATGACCCCGATCTCGTGCTCATGGACATTCGCATGCCCGTCATGAACGGAATCGAAGCCGTGAAGAAATTGCGGGAACAGTCCCCGCACACCAAAGTCATGGTCCTTACGACATTCGATGAGGACGATTATATTATCGATGCCTTAGCCAGCGGAGCCGTCGGCTTCCTCCTTAAGGATATTCCTACGGACAAGCTCCTGCAGGCGATTCGAGACGCCGCCAGCGGCTCCATCATGCTGCCCTCTTCCATCGCCGTGAAGCTCGCCGCGCGATTGGCTGCTCCTCACCATCACTCGCGTCCGCAAGTCTCGGGCACGCGAAACAAATTAACGGAAGTGAAATTCACCGACCGGGAAATGAGCATTATCGCGTTGATGGTCGAAGGACGCAACAATCGCGACATCGCCCAGTTGCTATTCATGAGCGAGGGCACGGTCAAAAACTATATCAGTTCTATCTACGACAAGATCGGAACGAACGACCGCACGCAAGCCGTTATCTGGCTTAAAGACATGACTGTCATATGACGCCAGTCACTGTGACAATCCGCCCGCGCCCTTTACAATGATAAGCAGCGGAATGAACGCAGGCGGGAGGAATCGGAATTGGCTCGTGGCAGCCTCGGAAATCATTTTCCGTTATTGCGCGTACTTGCGATATTGCTTGGCCTTCTGATTTTAATCGCATGGGGACTGATCTCGCTCGGACGCCAGAACGATCGCATCTTCATCAAGCCTGTCCAGTGGCAACCGGCCGCGGCAGGCTCTTCGTCGTCGGCGCCCCCGCAGACCGGCTGGAAGTCCGTAGACGATAGATCCGACCCGTACGGAAGCGAACAAGACTATTGGCTCCGCCTGCCGCTTGAAGCTGCCGATATCAGGGAACCGGAGCTATGGATATTGAACGCGGCATCCGTGTCCGTCTACGACGGGGACAAGCTGCTCTACGCCTATAACCCTTCTTCAAGCGGCCATCGCTTGAATTTAAATTACCATTGGAATCTCGCGCCGCTCTCCGCGCCGCTGCCCCCCGAAGCGTTCGTCCTGATCGGCAACGACGGGCGGTTCAGCCCCGAACCCAGCATTCAGCTCATTAACAAGGGCGATCTCATCATCCATCTCGTCCGCAAGGATTTATATTGCTTCTTGATCGGCGGCTTGTTCCTGTTCTTCTTCTTCTTCGCGCTCGGGTTGTACTCCATTCGCCGCGATCGGCTTCACCTTTACTTGGCGATGCTGTCCTTATGCGGTTCCTACGCGACTCTAGTACGCAATTACCTCTTGCAATGGCTGTGGGACCAACCTTGGCTGAGCTACATGGAACTCGGCATTTTCCCGCTCGGCGTATTCGGTTTCATCAGCATTATGAACGTCGTATTCGACGAAGCCCACACCCGTCATCTGCGATGGCTGAGATGGCTCGTGCTCGGCTTCGCGATCGCTACGCTGGCGAGCGCCGTGCTGATGACAAGAACGTCGTTCGAATGGCTGATCAGCTATCCGTTGCTCATGATGTTCATCTTCACGGCCGGATTCGTTCTTAAATCGATCTGGTCCGCTTATCAAGACCGCCAAGGCACGGAATCGATCTGGATGCTCGCAGGTTTCTTAATCGTAACGGCCGTGGCGCTGGTACACGTGCTTCGCACGTATACGCCGGCCGTCTTCAACGTCCTCAAGAGGAAAGTTCCTCTGCTAGGCGAACTTCCTTTCGACATTCTGTCGGTCGGTCTGTTCCTGTTCCTCGTCTGCCTCATCCGGGTCATCATCTCCCGGTTCGGCGCGCTCAACGAACAATTGAAAGCTTTCAACGCTTCTTTGGAGCATAGCGTAGCCCGGCGCACGTCCGAGCTTCGGGAACGGGAGTCCGAACTCCAGGACGCGAACGCCCGCCTTGCCCACTCGATGAAAGAAACCGCGGAAGCGAACGCTTCGACGATGGTGCTGGAGGAGCGGCATCGGCTAACCGGCACGATCCACGATACGATCGGGCACTCGCTCACCGCGACGATCGTACAGTTGGAAGCCGCCAAACGCCTGCTTTCCCGTGATCCGCAATTAGCGCAGAACAAGCTTGAAGCCTCTCGGGAGCTCGTCCTTCGCGGTCTGGAGCAAATTCGGCAATCCGCCAATCTGATGCGCGACGATACGACCCGGTACGATCTGCAGGAAGCGATGATCGCTCTAATCGAACAATCGGAGAAGACGACGGGAGTATCGATCGAACGCCATATCGATCCGTTGCCGGACAACCTCACGACGCTGCAGAAGCGCGTGCTGTATCAGGCTCTGCAAGAGGGCATTACGAACGGCCTTAAGCATAGCGGAAGCCAGCATTTCCGCTTCTCGCTGCGCGTGGAAGGCACGCAGCTCGCTTTCCTTCTCATGAGCGACGGGAGAACTTATGCTCCTTCCGCATACGGGTTCGGATTGAAGGCGATGTCGGAGAGGATCGACAACCTGGGCGGTACGATGTCCATCTCCCCGGGTCAGCCGGGCTGCGTACTTCGATTAACGTTGCCTTACGGATTGGCGGACAATCGAGCTCTGAGCTAACGAGAGGAGTACCCCCGATGAAAAGACGATTAACCGATACATGGCGAGCGCACCTTCCGTTGCTCAGAACGAGTCTCATCGTGCTCGTCCTGGTGTCCGGCATAAGCTGGATGCTGGCTGTCGCACAAGCGCGAGACGGCTCGGCACGGACACTTGATCCTTCCGACTGGCAATGGGCTGAAGCTTCGACATACGACGAAGTCGCAGCGCCTTCGAGCGGCTGGCAACCCAACCGTCCGAACGAGAAGATGCCCGCGACTAACATTTGGCTGCGCGTCCCTCTGCCTCAAGGCGACCCGAAGGATCCTTACCTGCAGGTCAAAGGCATCGGAAGCCTGAGAGCGTTCGACGGCAACAACAGGATCTACTCCTACTTGCTGAACAAGAAAGAATGGATCGTCCCCGTCGGTCAATGGAAGATGGTACAGCTTCCTTTGCCGCAGCCGCCATATATCGATCTGCTCGTCCGCTTAGGCAATGAGTCCGTCTTAAGGCTGGAAGCCGCGTACGGCGACAAGTCCGGTCTGGTCGGAAGCATGCTTCGGGAGGACTTGGACAACCTGCTCATCGGCGTCCTGCTCATCTTCAGCGGCTGCATCGCTCTCGGCCTTTACAAGTCGCAACGTAACCAGCTTTACCTCTACTTCAGCCTATTGGCGGTTTCCGGCGGGTACGCCGCGCTCGTCCAGAACGATCTGCAGCAGGCGATTATCGACGTTCCCGCTCTCGTCTATTTCCAGAACGTCTGCCTGCCGATCGCGACATTCGCTTTCATCGGAGCCATGGAGCAAGTATTCTCCGGCATTAACGCACGTGCGATCCGGTTGTTCAGGCATACGGCGCTAACGTTGTCGGCATTCTCGATTATCGGGGCATTGACGAGCATCACGTTGTACATGTGGTCGATCCTCGTATTTACGCCTATTTTCATCGTCATCTTTATAGCGGCTTACTGGACGATCCTGGTCGCGTATCGCCAGCGGAGAGATCTGGAATCGATCTGGATCATGGCCGGCTTCTCGTCCCTTGCGGCAATCACTTTAATTCATATTTACAGGTTCATCATTTATGATCGGGTTCCGGAGCAGGTACAGGAGACGACCGCGTGGGTTCTTCAGCTGCCGAAAGATTTGCTGTTCCTAGGGTTATTCGCCTTTATCGTCTGCCTGATTCGCGTAATCATGTACCGATATATGGCGATGAACAGGCAGCTGACCGAGTTTAATCGATCCCTGGAGCAAATCGTGCAGACGCGCACCTATGAACTGCAGGAGAGGACCGAGCAGCTTCAGCGCGCGAACGAGCGGCTGGCCGCCTCGATGCGGGAAAATGCGGAAGCGATTGCCGAGTCGATGATCATGGAGGAACGGCATCGCATCACAGGCAGCATTCACGACACTGTCGGCCATACGTTAAGCGATACCGTCGTTCATATGGAGGAGGCCAATAAGCTAATCTACGCGGATCGCGGACATGCGGAGGAGAAGCTCGCCGCGTCTCAAGAGCTCCTGCGCAGAGGACTCGAGGACATTCGGCAATCCGTGCGCCTGCTTCGGGAGGACGCCGGACATTACGATTTGCCGGGAGCGATCGGCGCATTGATCCGCGAGACGGAACAGGCGACCGGCTGCCACTTCGAGAGACAGCTCGGGCCGCTCCCAAGCCAGCTTAGCACGTTGCAGAAACGTTTATTGTTCCAGACGCTGCAAGAAGGCATTGCGACGGGACTGAAAAGCAAAAAACCCGCTCGGCGATTCAGACTGTCCGTCAGCTTCGACCAGCGGGATGAGACCGTGCGGTTGAAGCTTGCGGATGATGGACGTCTGACGCGCGCGGACGATTGGGGAATCGGCATGCGCGCACTCGCCGAGCAGGCGGATCGATTAGGCGGACTGCTGACGGCCGAAGCGACGGAGGAAGGCAATCGTCTCTCGTTAACGATTCCTGCCTCTCCCGGAGGCGCGTCAAGCTGGATGATCTAGCAGCAGACGGCTGGCGGCGCACAGAATCGCCGGCCCGAGACGCTCCTCCTCCGGATAGGCGACTCGCATCATCCCTTCGTCGTTCATCGCCTCAGCCGTAATTTTGCCGACGGCGATGCCGAGGACGCGCGAACCGAACGCATCGAGCAACGGCTGCTCCTTGCTCGTCTCGCGAGCCCGCTGAAAGACGGACCGCGCCTGGACCGTGCTCGTGAATACGACGGCGTCCAGCGTTCCCTCGATACACCGGCCGATGAGCTCGTCGATCGGCCCGACGTCGGGCATGACATGCACGTAAGGCAGCAGCTCGATGCATTCCGCTCCGGCCATGCGCAATTTGCCGGAGATTCTCGGCGAAGGGTCGCCGTATAGCTGAAGCGCGATGCGCTTGCCCGATAGTCCGTGCTCCGCAAGCTCCTTGTACACGCCGTCCATCGTCCCGTCGTCCGCTTTGATCTCGGGTTGGATGCCGAGCTTGCGCAGCGCGTTCACCGTCTTATACCCGCGCGCGGCGATTCGCGATTTCTTCATGACCGCGAGCAGCTCCTCGCGCATCCCGAGCTTCTCGGCCATCGACAGAAGCGCCTCCGTCCCGATCCCCGTCGTCAACACGAGCCAATCGACGGGACGCCATAGGAGCTCCATAATTTGAAACATAAGCTGATTGCCATTGGAATATACCGTGCCTTGAGCCGGATAAATCCATGGCGTGCCGCCGAGCTTATCGACGATCCGGTTGAACTCTTCTTCGCATCTCGGTCCCGTTACCGCAACGTGCCTCCCCGATAGTTTCCCCATACCTATGTCCCCTTTGCAGATATTAGGATGTTTGCTTCAGACCGACGGATTCCGTGCGCAGGAATATTTTCCCGGTCGCTTCATGATGAATGACTTCTATCGAAGACACGCATCCCGTATCGGGGGCTTGCACCTGTCCATCGTTCATATCGATTTTCCAATCGTGCAGCGGGCAATAGACGTGATGGTCGCATACGATGCCCTCCGACAGCTTCCCCGCCTTGTGCGGGCAACGATTCTCGATCGCCCGGAACGTGCCGTCCGACAGCAGGAATATTGCCCATTCGGTCCCGTCCCATTGCACCGTGCGGGCGCGGCGATCCGCGAAATCGCTCAAATGTCCGATGTGGATGTCAGCCATGGTCCCCACTCCTCTGTTTCTCTCTTTGTATTTATTCCGCTTGCGGTTTCTCCGCCAGCGCTCCTTGCACGGCGTTCAGGCCGCCGCCCGATGCGGAGTCCGGCGAATTCGCCGTCAGCGAATCGAACGCTTTGCGAAGATCGTCGCTCTCGATGATTTGTTGCCAAGGGTCTTTCATCAGATCGAGCGTTTTGTCGATGCGGGCGACGAGAGCTTGCCTTTCGCCTTGGTCCGCGAGCGCCTCCTTGATGTGCGCGAGTCCGACCCTTTGCAGCCACTCCGAGGTACGCTCGCCGAAGTTGGCCGTCTCTCTGTAATATTGAAGGTAGGCTCCGGTCCACTCGAGCACTTCGTCTTCGGTTTTCACTTTCGTCAGCAAATCCGCTGCCCGGACCTTCGTTCCTCCGTTGCCGCCGACATAGATTTCCCATCCTCCGTCGATCGCAACGACGCCGAGATCTTTGATCGTCGCCTCCGCGCAGTTGCGCGGACAGCCGGATACCGCAAGCTTCACTTTAGCCGGCGTATTGAGCCGTTCGAACCGCTTCTCCATCGCGATGCCCATTCCGATCGAATCCTGCGTGCCGAACCGGCAGAACGTGTTGCCGACGCACGTCTTGACCGTGCGCAGCGCTTTGCCGTAGGCGTATCCGGAAGGCATGTCGAGATCTCTCCACATGTTCGGCAAGTCTTCCTTCTTCACGCCGAGCAAGTCGATCCGCTGGCCGCCCGTAATCTTGACCAGAGGCACGTCGTATTTGCCGGCTACGTCGGCGATACGTTTGAGCTCCTCCGGGGTCGTCACGCCGCCGTATATTCTCGGAACGACGGAGAACGTGCCGTCCTTCTGGATGTTCGCATGGTTGCGTTCGTTCACGAAGCGGCTTTCAAGCTCATCTTCATGCTCTTCCGGGAATACCATGCCAAGGTAGTAGTTGAGCGCCGGGCGGCATTTCGAACAACCTTCGGGATTGCGCCATTCCAGCACGTGCATGACTTCCTTCGAAGTTTTAAGCTTCATCCGCGTGATCGACTCGACGACCTCGTCGCGGCTTAGCTCCGTACAGCCGCAAATGCCTTCTTTCACCTTCTTGACGTTGTCCTCGCCTAGCGTCGAAGCCAAAATTTGCTCGACGAGCGGTTTACAGCCGCCGCAAGAGCCGGACGCCTTGGTGCAGGCTTTGATCTCGCCAAGGCTCACGCAGCCTTTGTCTTTGATCGCCTCTATGATCGTGTCTTTCGTTACCCCGTTGCATCCGCACACGATCTCGTCGCCGCTCATCGCCTCGACCAGATCGGCCGTGCTGGACGAGCCGCCGCCGCCTTCCTTACCGAACAACACCTCGCGCTCGCGTCCGGCGTAATCTTCTCCGCTGCGGATGAGCGAGAACAGCTTCGAGCCTTCCGACGTATCGCCGAACAAGACGGCGCCGACGACTTTGCCTCCCTCGAAGACGACTTTCTTATAGATACCGCTCAGATCGTCCTGCACCCGAAGCGCCTTCGTGCCGGGTTCATCGGTGAATCTGCCCGCGGAGAACACTTGAACTCCGGACACTTTAAGCTTCGTCGAGAGAACCGAGCCCGCGTAACCCTTCGTCTCTACGCCCGCAAGATGCTTGGCAAGGACGGCTCCTTGCTCGTACAGCGGCGCCACGAGCCCGTAGACGATGCCGCGATGCTCCGCGCATTCCCCGAGCGAGTAGATGCTAGGCACGCTCGTTTCCATGACGTCGTTCACGACGATGCCGCGATTGACTTCGATTCCCGCTTCCTTGGCAATCTGCACGTTGGGTTTGATCCCGACCGCCATGACGATCAGATCGGCGTCCTCCTGCGTGCCGTCCTTGAACCTGAGGCCCGTCACGCGCTTCTTGCCGATAATCGTGTCCGAATGCTTCTCGAGCAGGAACTTCATCCCCTGTCGCTCAAGCTCCTCTTGCAGCATTTTCGATCCGGTAGGATCGAGCTGACGCTCCATTAAGAAGTTGAAAATATGAACGACGCTGACTTCCATGTTCAAGTTCAGCAATCCGCGAGCGGCTTCCAGTCCGAGCAATCCGCCGCCGATGACGATCGCTTTTTTGTATTTGCGGCTCGTCTCGATCATCGTGTTGCAATCCTTTATGTCGCGGAAGGCGATTACGCCTTCTTTATCCGCGCCGGGCAATGGAAGCATGAACGGCAGCGAGCCGGTAGCCAGCACGAGCTCGTCGTACGGGACCGCTAATCCCTGATCCGTGTGCACCGTCTTCTTCGCCGAATCGATCTGCGTTACGGTATGCCCGACATGCAGCATAATATGGTTGTCCCGGTACCAATCCCAATCGTTGAGCACGATATCCTTCATCTCGGCGTCTCCGGCCAGAACGGACGACAACATAATGCGATTATAGTTCGGATGCGGCTCGGCCCCGATAATCGTAATCTCGAACTTGTTCGGATTCAGCTTAAGCAATTGTTCGACGAAGGCGACCCCCGCCATTCCGTTCCCGACCATGACTAACTTCCGTTTCATTTCGTTCTCTCCTCTCTTTCGTAACCGCAAGGCTTGAGTAAACATAAAAAGCCCATCCCTCAGATTCATCTTAGGGACAGGCTTCGTTGCCGAGGCGATCGACACGCCGTTGTGCCGATTCACCGTGGTTTTCTAGATTCTGTTATGAGACCAGTATAGGATTAAATCGGTCTGAATGTCAATATAATTAACATCAATAGGTTGAAAATGGTTCTCTCCCTCTCGATTTTATTAGCGAACCTTACCATAAGTGACTTGCGCAATCGTTCCTCGACAACAATCGGAATCCTATGTTATATTATATTACATAAGCGTTTCGGCAGGAGGAGTAATCATGAGCAAACCGCTGTTGTGGCAGGAAGAGGGCGTCGACCCCGCTCCGGTTGCCGTTCTGCAGGGCCACTGCAGGTCATCGGCCAGGAACGAAGCCGAGCTGCGGGGCGGTCTCCCGATGGCGTCGTCAGTCATTCTTCACGTCCCTTACGCGAAGCTGAAAGATCGGCAAATGACGGTGATCAGCATCCGCAAGCTTCCGATCCTCTGGTTGTGCGCGGAGACGCGCATTCCTAGAGAACCGGAATGGGGCTATGCGCTCGACGGGATTCTGTTCCCGCATATGACCCCCGTGGAAATCGATTGGACGCTTCAATGGGCGCAACGCTCCTTCAATGAACGCAGGCGGTGGCACGAGGAGAAAGAACAGCTCATCCAGCGGCTGGAGGAGCGGAAATGGGTCGACCAGGCTAAGGCGATCCTATGCGAAATCAAAGGAATCAACGAATCGGATGCTTACGATTTTCTGCGCAAGCAAGCGATGAACGAGCGCAAGCGCATCGGCGACGTCGCCGCTTCGATCGTCAAGGTGTATCAGCTCATTCACGGTTAATGAAATTGTTGTGTTAATTATGTTGACATCGATCTAACTTCGCACATATAATGGCGATATCACCCTCGATCGAGGGGACGGATTACGGCGACGAAGCCGCTGCCGTCACCCTGTTGAACCAAGCAATCATGCGATTTCTTTACCGAACGATTAACGGACATACGATACAAGGGCGTATCGTAGCCAGGCAACGAAGCCGGATGCAGTCGATCACATCGACAGCTCCGGCTTTTCTTGTGCAGCGTAAAACCGCTTCCAACAGATCATAACGCGGCGGTAAACACAAAGGAGAGATTCCGATGGCTGGAAAAGGATTTTTGAAAGCTGGGCACAAACCTTCTCTGATCAGCGCTTTTCTGTACTTCGACGTAAGCTTCATGATTTGGGTACTGCTCGGTCCGCTCGCCGTCGTCATGATGGACGATTTCAACATGACCGCATCGCAGAAAGCGAACCTCGTCGCCCTGCCCGTCCTCGGCGGCTCGATCCTCCGGCTCGTCTTAGGCTTCTTGACGGATCGCATCGGACCTAAGAAAACAAGCCAGCTCGGCATGCTGCTGACGATGATTCCGCTCACTTACGCTTGGCTGTTCGCGGATAGCCTGCAGGATATGTACTTCGTCGGCTTGATGCTCGGCATCTCCGGCGCCAGCTTCGCCGCCGCTGGCCAGCCGGTGGTATCCGCCGCAGTACCAAGGACTCGCCATGGGCATCGCCGGGGCGGGCAACAGCGGCACCGTCTTCGCGACTCTGTTCGCGAACCGGATCGCGACGCATTACGGAGATTACCACGTCGTGTTCGGCCTCGCCTTGATTCCGATTATTCTCGTCTTCGCAATCTTCACGATATTCGCGAAAGACAGCCCGAACCAACCCGCTCCCGCTAAAGTCAAAGACTACGCGAAAATGTTCTCGATACGAGACACGTGGCTGTTCTGCATCATGTATAGCGTTACGTTCGGCGGCTTCGTCGGCATGTCGACTTACTTAACGATCTTCTTCAATACGCAATACGAATTGTCCGCCGTTCGCGCAGCAGACTTCACGACGCTGTGCGTCATAGCCGGCAGCTTCTTCCGTCCGATCGGCGGCTGGTTAGCGGATCGTCTGGGCGGCATCCGGATGCTGCTCATGCTTTACACCGGCGTTGCCGTTATGCTCGCGTGCATATCGACGCTTCCCGCTCTCTCCGTCATCACCGCGCTTCTGTTCATCATGATGATGATGCTTGGCATGGGCAACGGCGCCGTCTTCCAACTCGTCCCGCAGCGCTTCCGCAAAGAGATCGGCATCATTACCGGCATCGTCGGCGCGGCCGGCGGTCTGGGCGGCTACTTCCTGCCGAAAATTCTCGGCAACATCAAGGATTCGACCGGCAGCTACACGACCGGTTTCCTGATTCTGAGCGGCGTCGCCATCTTCTGCGTCGTCATGCTGCTGATCGTTCAGCGCGATTGGAAAGCTTCCTGGATCGGTTCCGGCGGGCGCGCGCAGACCGGAGCAGAGGCTTCGGCTTAATTATTCGCTCGGTCGATACAGAACAACCTCCCCGACCTTCGTTCGGGGAGGTTGTTGTCGTTCACGGCGATTACACTTTTTTGACGAATTCGGATTTGAGCTTCATCGCCCCGAAGCCTTCGATTTTGCAATCGATATCGTGATCGCCCTCGACCAATCGGATGTTCTTGACCTTGGTGCCGATCTTGATGACCGAAGAACTCCCTTTGACTTTCAAATCCTTGATGACGGTCACGGTATCTCCGTCGTTAAGCACGTTGCCGTTCGCGTCCTTGACCACCTTAGCGCCTTCCGCTTCGGCTTCCGAGCCGCTTACCCATTCATGGCCGCACTCCGGGCAGACGAGCAACCCGCCATTCTCGTACGTGTATATGGAACTACATTCCGGACAATTCGGCAAATCAGCCATCTCTGCACCTCTCCAATCTATTGACATAACTAGCTTTCAGCCTATCACAGTCTTAGGACATGGACAACCGGAGCATTCATTCGGCCCGTAGATATTCTCGCCGCGCTCACCGCCCGTTCTTCCGCCGCATACGCTAGATTGACACCCGCCTAGGAGAAAAGGAGAGGTTCCGATGAACGGCCAAACTTTAATGCTGCCGATCGAAATCCACGCAATGCAGGAGGATCACGTCAAAGTATCGATCCCCTACGTCGCCGGAGGCACGACGCCGGAAGCCGCGGACACCATGAACAAAGCGATCGAATCGGCCGCCCGCGAATTGATGAAGGATCAAGGATACCCGAGCGAGAACATCCAAGAGATGATAGGAACGTTCGAGATCAAGACGAACGAGCGCGGCGTTCTCAGCTTGTCGCTGCTTAACTACGCCTATACCGGGGGCGCTCACGGCAATACGCTGCAACGCTCGCTCACCTTCGACGCGGACACGGGCCGCAGCTATACGTTGTCCGAGCTGTTTAAGCCGGGCAGCAATTACGAGAAGACGCTGAACAAGCTGATCCAGGCGCAGATCAAACGTAGGAAGCTGCCGCTGCTCGTCGAATACCCCGGCATTACGCCCGACCAAGACTACTATATCGCCGATAAATCGCTCGTCATCTATTTTCAGTTATACGAGATTGTGCCATACGCTTGGGGCTTCCCGTACTTCCCGATCTCGGTGTTCACGATCCAAGATATTATCGACGAGAACGGCCCCCTCGGCGAGCTGATGTATTGATGAAGGCGTGCGGCGCGTACAACAAATAACGGCAGCGCTAGTTAAGCGCATGCCGTTATCGTTACAAACATAAGTTAGTTGCCCGCGCACCAGACGACGGATTGTTCGAGCAGCTTAAGCACGCTCTCGTTAAGCAGCCCCTCCGGCCGATGAGCCGGCGTGAAGCAAGCGACGCGCCCCGCTCCGTGAGCGTGTTTCCATCCGGCGATCGACTCGCCGTCGATGGATGAAGAACGCAAGAACACTTCCGTCCGCTCCGTGTCGCACTCGACGAAATAATGCTCGTCGACAATCTCGAAGCTGCCGCCAACCCCGGTATACGTTACGGGCTGATGCTCGCTCGGATGCATCAGGAAATGTCCTCTTAGCATCTTCACGTATTCGCCTTGCGGGTCGTAAGAAGCGAGCCCGGAATGCCAGGCAAGCCATCCGCCCCCCGCCTCGACGTAACGCACGATCTCCGCGGCCGCCTCCGGCGTCATCCACTTCGCGTTCTCGTCCCGCTCCGGAGCAAGCCGGTCCTCGGCGAACAAGATCACCGCATCCGGACGTTCGGCCAACGCTTCGACAAGCTGTTCTCTGCCGACGAACCGGATGTTCACTTCGCCCGCGTCCGCCTTCGACCTCAAGGCCGCCAGCAAAGAAGCATTGCTATCGGCTTCGCGATGATAATAATCGCCTACGATCGCTACGATCTGCTTCATTCTTCACAAACCTGCTTTCGCCATATAATTTAGAGCGGCATGGAACGTCCCGTGTAATCGACGAAGACGAGCTCGTCCGCGATCTTCGTCGTGCCGTCGGCAATATCCAAGATGCCTTGGGCGCTCTCCCCAGCGGACAACGGCGCGTTATTGCCGCCCATATCGGTCCTGATCCAACCGGGGTGGATCGCGAAGACGCGAATGCCGCGCTTCCATAACAGATGCTTCAATTGGATGGAGAACATGTTCAGCGTAGCCTTGGACATCGCATACGGGAAATCTCCGCCGTAAGCCATCGCCATGCTGCCGGCTTCGGACGAAATATTAAGCAGCCTAGCGCCCTCGTTATCGGCCAATAGCGGCGATAGGTGTTTCGCGACGATCATCGGTCCGTATACGTTGACGTCGAACGATAACCGTACCGAGTGCATGGGCAGCGTCTCGATCGAATGGTCCCTGGCAAGCAGAATGCCCGCATTATTAATGATGCAGTGCAGCTTGACGTTGTCCTTGGCAAGCTTGGACGCCAGCCGCATCGCTTCCTCTTCGTGAGTGACGTTCAGCCGTTCGATGTGCAGCCGTTCATGCTCGGCGGCCAGCTTCAATAGCCCTCCCGTCGCGTCCGCCGTTTCTCTTATGCAAGCAATGACCGAATGACCGCGCTCCAGGGCCGCTTTCGTCAGCTCCAATCCTAATCCTCTTCCGGCGCCGGTAATCAGATAGTTCATGCGCGCTCCCTCCGTCCGTTCGTTAGTCGTTTTCCAATAATTCGATCAGCACCTTCAACTCTTGGAACGAGTCCAAATAAGCATAACGGCCGCCCGTGTACTCGCCTTTCTGCAATAGCGGCATCCCTCCGGCTTCCATGACCGCGATCTTCTCTTTCATGCCCTTAATGCCGAACGCGATATGATGAAACCCTTCGCCGTTCTTATCCAGCGATTCGCGCCATGTGCTTGGCTCATGATCCGGTTCGATCAATTCCAACTGCAAGGAACCCATATCGAAAAACGCGAGTTTGGCGCGCGCCTCGGAGCGGCTTCCGCGATACTCCGTCCGAGCGACGTCTGCGACGTCCGTCCAGAACCATTGCGGCTTCTCCATTCCGAAGAAGTCCGCGTACGCTTGCGATGTCTTCTCGATGTCGTGCACGAGCAATCCGATCTGAGTAATGACGTTATTCCCCAATGCGCCTTTGTCCATATTCGATTCTCCTCTACGTTAGGTTCCTGCAGGAATCCCTTGCAATCAAATGCACTTCTGCCGTAACCTTCTCGGCGCCGACCTTTTTCTTCTCGATGTGCTTGACGAGCGAAGTCGTCAATTGCTCCAGCATACCGGCGAAGTCGACTCTCAGCGTCGTTAGCGCGGGCTGGAATCTGGCGCTTAACGCATGATCGTCAAGCCCGACGATCGAGATGTCGCGCGGGACGTCCAGTCCGTGTTCGCGCAGCGCCCGGACCGCTCCGAACGCGACGCTGTCGTTCGCCATGACGATCGCCGTCGGCAACCGTTTGCCGCTCGCCAGGAACCCTTTCATGGCTTCATACCCGATTTCTTCGTGAAAACCGCCGGGAAGAATCCAGTCCTCGTTAACGCCGAGACCGCATTCCGACATCGCTTTACGGAAACCTTCCAGTTTCGCGATCCCGGAGTAACGTTTCAAGTCGCCCCCGATATGCCCGATCTCCCGATGGTTCAGCGCCGCCAAGTGCGAGACGGCTTGTTTCATCGCCCATTCGTTATTGAGGTCCCCTACCATCCGGTTAGGCTGTTCCTCGCGTCCCTCGAACGACTGATCTACGCTAGCGACCCAGAAGCCCTCGGAGACGAGCTCTTCGATGAAAGGCTCGTCGTCGGCCGCTCCGAAGAACAATCCGCCGTCGATCCGCCGCTGATAGAAAATATCTTTCACTCCCCGGATGCTATCCGAGTCGCAACGGCCGCGAATGATGTGCGTCAACACGTAGTAGCCATGGGAAGAAGCGCTTTCTATCACGCTGGCGAGCAGCATGTTCGAGATAAAGTCGCCGGCCACGTGACCCTTCTCGATCATAAACATGCCGATCGTCCTCGTTTTCTTGCCGGCGAGCACCTGCGCCGACAAGTTAGGAACGTATCGATGCTGGTCGATGATCTCCATGACTTTCTTCCGCGTCTCCGGAGGGACGTTGGCGTAGTTATTAATAACCCGGCTGACGGTGCTGCGCGACACTCCTGCGATCTTAGCGATTTCCGTTGCGTTAATGCCGATGTTACCCATCTATTCACCTTCTATAAACACGCGTTTATTCACACGATTATGGTAACCGATATTATCTCTCCGGTCAAACGAATAACGACCGCCCCCGGAAGGACGGTCGCATCGCATGTTATTGAAACTTATTCGGGAACTGCTTTACGATCCCTGTAGACAACGTATTGGCATACTTGATCAGGTGATCTTCGCCTTTATCGAATGCGGCGATGTCCGCTTCCCAATCCTTGGCGAATCTGGCTTTCGCTTGCGCCGCCACGAACTCCAGATGACGCTCCCATATCGCCTTCAAATCCTGATAGGTCCAGTTCGGATTGATCCCGCTCAAGTAGCGGGCGATGTCGTCGGCGTTCTTGTACCAGTCCTTATTGATTTTCTCGGCATCGGCTTGGTTGCCGCTCTTCAGCGCGTCTATTAGTTTGCCCGCGAGAACGATATGTTCCGTGAGCAAGCTTGCATACTTGTTGCCGACGTCTTCTCCGTAGTAAGGCTTGATCGCATTACCGATATCCTGTTGGTTGCGAAGCAATCTTGCCAGCACTTTATCTTTATCTTCCATGCCGGCAATCGCGCTCACTATGTACTTATGCGTCCAATTCCCATGGTCGATCCATAGCCGCTGCATGTCGCATTTAAACTTCGCCATCGGCAACGTTAAACCCGGTCTCGTCTTTTTCGCCAATTGCCATTCGTCTTGCGCCGCTTGTGCCGCCGTTGCCAGAGGCGCCGCGCAGAGCGCGATGCTCATCCCCAGCAGCAACGTTCTCCATAACTTGATTCTCATTCGATCGACTCCTTCGGAATTTCTGGTTGGAATGTCCCGTACTATCATGGACAATTCTTCGCCTTTCATTCATCAGGTTAACCGACCCGAAGCTCTTCGGCAGGACCTTCGACAGGCAACCTCACGCTGGCGACCGTACCTTGATTCGGCAGGCTCGTAAAGGTCAGCGCTCCCCCGTGAGCTTGAATGATCTTAAAGCACACGGTCAATCCGAGCCCGGTGCCGCTTTGTTTGGTCGTATAGAAGGGTTCTCCCAGTCTCTTGATGACTTCCTGCGGAATTCCGCCCCCTTGATCCTCCACTTCGATGACGACGTATCCCGAACGGTCATGCCATGCCCGTATGTGCAGGTTGCCGCCGTCCGGCATCGCTTCGATCCCGTTCTTCATCAGATTGATCAGAACCTGTTTGATCTGATTGATGTCGCACCGCACGTCGGGAAGATTCTCGCTCCGATCGACATGTATGCTCACGTTCGTAATAATCGCCTGAGACTCCATGATCGGGATAATATCCCCAAGCATCCTGTACATGCAGGACGGAACGATCGCCTTCCATTGGTTCGGCTTGGACAGAAGCACGAACTCTCCGACGATGTAGTTAATCCGTTCCAGTTCGACGAGCATCATCTCGTAATAATTGCGATTGCGGTCGGCGTCCTTGTACAGCAACTGCGTAAAGCCTTTGAGAGCGGTCAGGGGATTGCGAATTTCGTGCGCGACGCCTGCCGCCAGCTGGCCGACGACCGAAAGCTTCTCCGAGCGAATCAACAGCTGCTCCGACATTTTGTTCTCGGTCACGTCCAGAATCGTCCCGGATATGGCCGACTTGCCTTTGTAGTAAGCGGAATACGCCTGCAACTCCAAGAAGATTTCGGTGCCGTCCTCTTTGCAAGCCGTGACGCGCAGCCGGGCGGAGTAACCGCGCTCGTTCAACGTCGGGAATTCCCGCTTCAGACGCTCGCGATCTGCGGGAATAATAAAGTCGGCCAGCGGCCTGCCTAGCATCTCTCCGGCATCGGTGCCGAATATGAGCACGGCATGGCGGTTTACGTAAACCAACTCGCCTTTTTGCTCGACGAATACCCCGATAAGCGAATTTTCCACGAAGTTGCGATAGTTCACCCCCGTCTGTTTCAAGGCGATATCGACGGTTTCCAACTCCCATATTCCAACCGACAGCCGGACGGCCAGCAACACGATCGTAAGAATGGCGCCGACGCTGACCGGCGTGAACTTGCCTAGCGTGCACACGATCGCGATCAGAGCGATGCTGGCCAATACGATGGTGCCGTACCGTCGCACCAAGTGCGAAGCCCGCGAGGTAGGAGCAACCCGAATCTCGTTGAAATTCCTTCCGATAACCAATAGCGGCGTGATCCCGATCAGAATCGAGCCCATGAACCAACTCATGTCCGAGATCCAAGACCATTCCCCGTTATCGGAGAGAGGCGCAAAATATAAAATCGTCGTATTGCCGATTTGTCTTAAAATAAACCCGGCTATAAACGTCAGGCTAGCGGCCATGCTAGGCGAGCGTCTGCCATTGTTCATGCTTAAGTAGATCAACAGGAGCACGATAACCGCGTTAAACGAGGCGTTCAACTTGCTTATCCAGAGGAAGTAGTCCGAAAGCTCGTTTTCCAATACGTCCGGAATAAATTGGATTTCCCAATATAAGGTAGATGCAACCATTGAAAAAAGCAGCATGTCGAGTACGAAGATGAGCTTGGAGCGCTTGGTGCGAAACGGGTCCAAATATTGATGATAGAGTGCGGCAACGTAAAAAAAATGCTGCCCTACCCAGATCCATTCGGGGATACCCATGAAATTGGGCTCGGTGTTACGACTATAAGTTCCGCACGTCCAGATGGCTAACGCTAGCGTGTTTACAACAAAACCGAGCCCATAGAACTTTAAAAATTTGGCTTCCTTATCGGAGGAATAGTACGCATACATAATGACCACGGCCGAGAACAGCGACGCCGCGGTTTGCAATACATTGTTTACCATTAAGCCTTCGAAGCCTTCTTTACGCCAAACGCCCGGCCATAGGAAATAGGCCGCGACCATGGCGAGTCCGATCAGGAAAGGGATTAGAAAGGGTTTTCTAATCGTCAAATTCTCACGCCTCCGCTCAACTATTAAATGAGAATAATTACCTTATTTTATAAACATTCCATTTCAAACTCACATTTCCTTCATGTGATTAATTAATAATTACTCATCTCATTTCGGCAGACGTCATTCCATTGCTGTTATAATGACGAATGATGAATTCATTCACGCGGGAGGATCGACATGCGCGACCAAGCGAACTATGCCATAAACACTTTCGTCGACGGTTATCCGCTTTACGAACTGACCGACGCCGCGACGCGATCCCGAGTCGTCTTCTGCCCCGAACGCGGCGCGATCGTGACCCATTGCCGGTTGCAAGACCAGGAACTCCTTTATCTTGACCGAGAGACGTTCTTGAATCCGCAGGCGAATATACGCGGCGGAATTCCGATTCTGTACCCGATCTGCGGACAACTGGCGGGCGGGCAATACGAATGGAACGGCGCCGTCTATGCCATGAGGAATCACGGCGTCGCCCGCATAAAGCCTTGGCAGGTCATCGAGACGGGTACGGACGACGGCGCATACGCCACGTTCTCTCTCCGCAGCGACGAAGAGACTTTGGCGTCCTATCCGTTCGCGTTCGAACTTCGCTTTACGTACCGCCTTAAGGACGGAAAGTTTACGATCGAACAGCTCTATTCGAACGGCTCGGACGAGCCGATGCCGATGGTTGCGGGGTTCCACCCGTACTTCGCCGCGGACGGCAAACATCTCGCCTACGAGACGGACGCTGCGACGATACTGGACTATAACGACAATAACGAAAAACCGTTTCATGGCGCACTCGATTTGCAAGGCCGCGTCGAGTCCGTCGCTTTGCTCGATGCGCGTAAACCGGAGGTCGGTTTTCCTCTCAACGGTAAAGGCGGATTCGTGCGAATGACCTACAGCGAGGAGTTCCGATACGTCGTCTTATGGTCCATCGAGGACAAGCCGTTCGTCTGCGTGGAGCCTTGGACAGCGCTGAACGAAGCGCTGAATCATAAGAAGGACTTGCTTCTCGTTAACCCCGGGCAGCCTCTTCGCCTCCAGTTAACGATCTCGTACGAGCAACGCTAACACAACAAAACCCTCGGTCAGCCCCGTGCCTTTATAGCACCGTAAACCGAGGGTTTTCTATTGGCGGTCTAATCCGTAAGCTGAAGCTTATTGTATAATACTATACACGCATTCTTGAATTTGGCAATCTAATCAGAACACCGCCGTTCTCTTCTCGGTGTTGTTGTACGAAGAGGCGGAATAGCGGGAGAGCGCGAAGCCTGCAACGACGTAGATCGCCGCTCTGACATAATGCGCAAGCCCGAGCGATTCGAAGGGAAACAGCGTTACGAAAGCGTACGCCCACATCGCGTAAGGAAGAAGTCTAATGTCCCGGGAAATGAGCGTCAACCAAAAACCGGCGAAGAAAGAGTAATACGCCAGCAGATCGAGCGGAAAATCGTAAAACAGGTTGTGCAGCGTATCATAGCTTGACGGAGAGACGAGCTCATACAACAACTTTCTCGCGAAAAGCACGCATACGCCGCCGAACAGCAAGTGCAGGTGGATCGGCATCAACGTTTTTACGAAAGGCACCTGAACCAACCATGCTCTCAATTCTCGGATCAAAGCCGCAAATTGCCGCATGCGAACGCCTCCTCGATGAAAATGAACCTTCGTCGGGCTCGAACTGACTCACCCTCTTGCGGTACCGGTTGGTAATATATACAGCGCAGCCGCGTTCGACATGCATGATAACAATAAGCCTGCAAGAGACAAATCTCGCAGGCTTGTACGCAAACGGTCCATTTTGTTAATGAATTACTTTTCATTTACATTTTCAGTTCAATACCGTATAATAAGATTTCGTAGAAGCAAGTAACCCTCAGGTTTTTCCTCTTTGGGCAATATTCCTCCGTTTACCAAAGCAAACACAATCCTTTATGAAGATCGGCTGCTGGAAGGAAACACGAATTCTCACTGGCGCGGCCTAGGAGCCGCAATGACGATGGAGAGGTAGGGCCGTCGTTGTGTTCGTGCAAGTGAATTCAGGAAGAATCGCGCGGTTGCGCTACAAATAATCAAGGCCCCCGACAGACCGAGTCTGCGGGGGCCGTCCAATTTATTTAGCCTACCATCGCATGAAGATCCGCGGATCGCTTCTCTTCGCCTTCAATTGGTTTAGGTTTCGATAGCATAAGGCCGAGTATGCCGCCCGCTACCGCAACGAAGATCAAGATAAAGAACGTATGACCGAAAGCGTCGGTATAGTCGGCGAGCTCCGGACGCGCGCCCTGCCCTTTGTCTGTCATGATGTTATTGAGCTTCGTCGCGTAAATCGTCGTAAGCACGGCTACGGCGAATGACATCATGACTTGCTGCGCCGCGTTCGTCAAGGAAGTCACGCGTCCGACCAGGTTCGCCGGAGCGGATTGGATCAGATGGTTATTGAGCGGCATCATGAACAAGCCCATCCCTGCGCCCAGCATAGCGAGCGGGATCATCACCATGATCAGGCTGTCGCCCGCCGATAGGTTCGAGAGCAGGAAGGCAGAGCCCGTCGTCAGGATCATTCCCGCGATAACGAGCGGACGCGCGCCGATCTTATCGGACAGCTTGCCGCCGATCGGCATGAATAAGCCCGAAGCGAGCGCCTGCGGAAGCATGATCAGCCCGGTTTCGAGCGGCGAATGGCCGAGTGCGCGCTGCAGATACAGCGGTACAAGGAACATCGTCCCGAACATGGCGATCTGCGACACCCATTGCACGACAATCCCTTTCGAGAAGTTGCCCGAGCCGAATACGCGAAGCTCAAGCAGCGGATTCTTCCTTCTCAATTCAACGATGATGAACAGGACCAGAGCGATCAGACCGATGCCGATCCCGACAAGCGTATCCGTATTGCCCCACTTGGATTCGCCGGTGATTTCGTCGATGCCGCCCTTGGAGACTCCGAACACGAGCGCCGCGAAAGCGAGCGGTCCAAGGATCATGCCCAGCGAATCGAGAGTCGCGACCGTCTGGCGCCCAATGTTAGGCAGCGTGCGGATGCCGAAATAGATGCCGATGACGCCGATAGGGAGATTAACTAAGAAAATCCACTGCCAGGACGCGTGTTCGACGAATGCGCCCGCGATCACGGGGCCAAGCGCCGGTGCCAGCAGAATCGGGATGCCCATCATCCCCATGACGATACCGACTTTGCTTGGCGGAGCCAATCGATAGATGAACGCCATCGCGATCGGGATCACCACGCCGCCGCCGAGACCTTGAATAATCCGGTAAGTAATCAGCATCTCCACGTTGGTGGCGAGCGCGCACAAGAGCGACCCGATCGTGAACATGCCGATGGAGATCAAGAATATACGCTTGGCGCCGAATCGGTCGGACAGCCAGCCCGCCAGCGGAATGACCGCGGCTTGCGCCAGCGCGTAACCGATAACGGTCCATTGAACGACGGAGTAATCGGTCAGCTTGAATTCGACGATCAGCTTCTCGAGAGCGACGTTAACGGCCGTACCGTCCAGTATAACCATGAAAATACCGACGATGATGGCAATCAAAGGAGCGATAATGCTGCGCAGCGATGCATCCTCCGAGGGTGCTGCCGGTTGTGTTGCAGATGACATAGTAAACCTCCTATCCATGATTAGAGCGCACGACCGCCGTCTCTCTCGCCTGTTCGTTGACCGCTCTATTACGGACGCGATACAATACAGACACGGACGCTATTCTCGGTAGCTCTCTTAATTAAACGGACAATTGTCCGCTTAATCCAAATGTTACCGCACGTACGTTTGAGAGTCAATACGAACACAACGTTATTTTTTTGTGCGAGGAGAGGTGTCAACATGTCCTGCCGACGTGAGCGCAAAGACGCGATCGAGCATCGCAGACTCATTCTGCAAACGGCTCAATCCCTTTTTAACCAGCATGGCGTTCATAGCGTAAGCATGCATCAAATCGCCAAGACAGCAGGCGTAGGACAAGCGACCTTATACCGCCGTTATGCGCATAAAGGCGACCTGTGCAGCGAATTGCTGCAAGATTTCAGCGAGCAATTGATCGAACAATTCAAGGCTTATTTAAGAGACCATACTCGCCTGAGCCCCGTCGAACGGCTGGGCGGATTGCTGAACAGATGGATCGACGCGATCGAAGAGAAAGCCGATCTGATCGTCGTTACGATGGAAGCGAAAATCATTTGCGACGACACGCGAGGCAATTTCTTCCACACCCCGTTGTATAAGACGCTAAGAGAGCTAATATCGGGACTGCTGGCCGAGATGATCGGTCCCGAAGTTTCCAACCTGATCGATACGAAGCTAACCGCGCATGCGCTTATCTGCTCGATGTCGCCGGCGGGATACTTCCACATGAAGCAGGAATTCGGCTATACGCCCGAGCAGATCAAGCAAGGTTACCTTCGAATGTGCCAATTATCCGTCCGTTAAGGCATGGTTACTCATAAAGAAGCCCGTCACGCCGGAGATCGCTCCCCGCGGTGACGGGCTTCTTGTCTTTATGCTTCGTACGTGCTTCTTTGACGCTGTTTGACCGTTCTGAACGACCGCTCGAGCAGAATGATCAGCGGAATGACGAGCTCCACGAGCAGAATGGCCGCGAGCGCGTCCATAATAACGTGTTGCTTCACGAACAGAGTGGACATAATAATGATGCTGGACATCCCCGTGATCAGGATCATGTTCCACTTGTTGCGGAACGAGCTGGTCCACAAAATCCTCATCACCATGTAGCTGGAGAAGCAGTGGATGCTGGGAAAACAGTTAAACGGCTGGTCCCGATTATAGATATACCGCATCAACGCGGCGAACGGATCGTTGCCGGTTACTTCCGGACGCGGCACCGTCGTCTGGAATACGGTGTAGATCATGTAGCAGATCAGAGCGCAGACGATATAAGTCAGCAGCCCGCGGTAATAGGCGTTCGGTTCCTTGAAGAAGAAATACACGAGGCAGACGTAAATATAAAAGATCCATATGGAATAAGGCAGCGCGAAATATTTGATGAACGGAATCGCGTGATCGACGCTCGTAATCAACAGCGAAGCTTCCTGGTCCGGCAACGGACTATTCGTCATGGCGTACATCATGCCGAGGAACGGGAAGACGAGCATCGACAAGAGCGGCGCGTACCTTTTCCAATCGATCGATTGCAACTTCAGTTTCAATGTTGTTACCCCCTTGTTTCTATCCTTCTAATCTCTCTACGGTTCGGTTCAATCGTGATTCGGAAGATTTCCGACGTAGCTATCGCACAGTCTGAGCAGCTCCAGCGCCCGATTGAATTCGTCCTCGGTCGTATCCGCGCCGTTTGGCTTCGCGCCATCGAACGGATAAACCGTGCCGTCTTCGTAATCGTAGCCCGGAACGAAAATACCGTTATTGTTGACGAACGAACCGGAAGGCAAATAATAGCGCTGCGGAAGCAAGTTATCCGTCTCGTTGAGCAAATCTTGACCGAAATGAATGTGGTCCTTAAGCGAGACGCCAAGCAAATTCGCGATCGTCGGGAAAATGTCCACCTGTCCGCCCGTCTGCTCCAGCACCTTAGGCTCGGTAATTCCCGGGGCAGCGATGACAAGCGGAATGTTGAGCATTTCCGAGATGCCGTACGGCCGACCGTATATTTCCTCCATCAGCTTCTTCTCATGATGCGACAGCGTATAAAGCGGCAAGCCGAGATGATCTCCATATATGACGAACACGGTCTTGTCCCATAGCCCGTTCTGCTTCAGCTTATCGAAGAATTGTCCGAGCGCGTAATCCGCGTAATTCTCTGCTTGGATATAGTCGCCCACGAGCGTATCCTCGTATCGTTCGGGCAGCTTAAAGCTGACTTTGCGCTCCGGAATATCGAACGGATGGTGGGCGGACATCGAGATCAATTGCGCATAGAACGGTTTGCCGCTTCGGCTCATCTTCAGCAGCTCATCCGCCGTTTTGTCGTAAAACACTTCGTCCGACGATCCGAAGAACACGAGGTCTTCATCCCCGTAATAGGACGCATCATAATATTTATCGAAGCCGAGCGCTTTATATAACTCTTTTCGATTCCAGAACTGCACGTCGTTCGTATGAAACGTGGCCGTCTGATAGCCGTTGGCGCTTAACACTTTAGGCATGCTCGGCAGCGCCGCGTTGCCGTAATCTTGCGAAGCGGCGCCGTGCTGCGGAATGTAGAACGACGTATTCACGACGAACTCGGCGTCCGACGTGTTGCCCTGGCCGACTTGCTGATAGAAGTGCGGGAAGTAAAAGTGCTCCTTCATGAGCTGATTCAATACCGGCGTAACTTCTTGGCCGTCGATCTTCGCGTCGAGCAGGAAGTTCTGGAACGCTTCTAATTGTATAATGACGACGTTCTTATCCTTCGCTTGCCCCCAATACAGAGGCGCTTGCGGGTTGCCGAGCTTCTTAAGAGCGGATATCGCTTCCGGCGTCACCAGACTCGGATCCCCCAAATCTTGGCCCACGCTGGCGACGATCGCGTTCGCTTCATAGTTGATAATGCCCATGTTCTGCGCCTGATTCAGCTCATTGATGGTGTCCCGATGCACCCATATGTTCGCGATGCTGGCCGCCAGCGTTACGCCGAAAATCGCGGAAACGATAACCTTCGATTCCCGCACGGCGAGAGATTTGCCCCACGCGCGGAATTTACGGTTGAACATCAGCAGCAGGAACGCGACGATATCCACGAATATAAACAGGAAGTACGGATGCAGCAGCGACATCACGCTGCCTCTGACCTCCGTCACTTGACCTACTTGTTGGAGCGCATGATAAGTTACGATAACTCCGAAATATTTGAAATACATAATGACAGCGAAATAGATGCTCGTCAGCAGCAGGTTAACCGTCAAGTACCAGCCGAATTTTCGGCGGGGCGAGAACCATTCGATCAACGCGAAGAACACCCAGACGGAAGGAATGTCCGTGATCAGCGGAAGCCAGTAGGAGCTCTCGTTGAAAACGACGATTTTAACCAAATAAATTTTGAACAACATAATTATCGAGAAAAACACAAACGGCTTAGACAGCCATCCGCCGACTCGTTCACGCAATCCATCCACCTCCGTGACCTCAATATTATAGCGAAACGGTATCGCGTATGAAAGTATATCTCATAGGAAACACATCTAAAGGTTGGTTATCCCTATCATTCGGATATACGATAAATTGGCTAAAGAAAACGGCGTCGCGTATAATGTTGTAAAAATGAAAGGGGCAACCCCATGGCCATCGCCTATTCAAGAGATTACGACCGCATATTGGACGATTTAGTAAACGCGATATCGACCGTCCCGCAATTCTACGAAGCGTTCGAGATGGACATAAGCGACTGGAATAGTCTGTCCCAAGACGAGCGCGACGTGTGCGTCCGCACGCTTGCCGACGATTTATTCTACGTCCTCGGCTCGGAGCCGTCCACAGACGTAGGTCTAGGTCGGGCGGAATACGATGCCTCGCACTCCATGATTAAAGTATTCGCGGGCTCCGGACTCGTTCACGTCGTTTCCTTGCGCGAATAAGTCGCGCGGATCGTCCCGAACTGCGTGGACAAATACAAGAGGAACAACGTCAGTACGCAACCCATGCCGATAACGGCCCAATTGACCGACATATCCATCTCGGTAAGGAACAAGTAAATGCCTAACCCGACGACCGTAATGGCGTTCTCCACGAAATTCTGAACCGCGATCGTCCTGCCGGAGCCGATGGCGGTTTTGCCTTCTTCTTGAAGCATCGTGTTTAGCGGAATAAGGAATATGCCCCCCATAACTCCCGTAATAAAGAGCAGCGATACCGTGAACGCTACGTGATGCGTGAAGCTTGCGGCCATCACCGAGGCCACCATGACGATCCCGTAGAAGAACGAGCGATACAGCTTGCCTTCCGGCACGAGCTTCGGAATCAACACCGCGCTCACGACGACCCCGAAAGCCGTCGCGCCGATAATCATCGATTGCTCGTCCGTATCCTCGATGCCGAGATTAACGGGAAGCCACGCGATGAGCGCAATGCGCAGTACAGCCGCGGTAACCCAGAACGCGCTCGTGCCCAGCAGAGAAAATTTTCCCCTAGGGTTGCGGAACAAGATCGTCATATCGCTGAAAAATTGGCCGGCGGACTTCTTGTAATCGATATTCGGATTTCCGGCTTTGGCCGGGATAAGCAGCGTCATCGCCAAGGACAGCAAGTAGATGAACAGACAGACGAGAATCGCCGGCAAATCCGAGTTGGCCGCCAGTAATCCGCCGGCAACGGTACCGGTCAATATCGCGAAGATCGTCGAGCCTTCTACCCAAGCGTTCGCCCTCAGCAGCTCCCCTTCGGATTTCGTCAATTCCGACAGAATCCCGTATTTGCCCGGAGAATACACGACCGCGCCGATCCCTACGAAGAAATAACACAGCACGGGCGGAACGCCAAACAACAACAGGAGTATCCCCACGGACTTAAGGGCGTTGCCGAGCAACAGTACGCGCGACTTCGCCTTCTTATCCGCGAAAGCTCCGACGAGCGGCGCAAGCAGCACATAGGCGCATAGAATCGCCATTTGGATGTACGTAACAACCCCGTCCGGATTGTCCACCTCTTGTCTATTGACCATCCCCACCACGAGGAAAAAATTCAAATTATCGGAGAACGCGCTTAAGAATTGTGTCCATACGACCGTATTCAATGGCGATAGTTTCTTTCTAAGTCCTTGCAGCACGACAATGTCCCGCCTTCCATGAACTAACAATCTAAAGATCCGCGCACACTTGTCCGTCCCATATTATACTCTTTCCCTGAGACTTAGTCCCTAGTTCTTTTGCTTTTTTACCGAACCTTTAAGTGACCCGTCGGCGTTATCTCGACATTGACTTTCCCCGGCCGTGGCGTTATTGTTAGTTTATATGTGATAATGATTCTCATTCTTATGGCCAGGCGGGATAACGATGGATTTAACTTTCATGGAGAAATATTGCCATATATCGACGCATGGCGCGGATCAACCCGCTTATACGGTGTCCGCGAACGAACTCATAGATGATCCTGCGGTCATGAGAGATTTGCTGGAGCGGAGCAGCGTAGTTCTCAAGGCGATCGGGATGGAGCTTCCCGTATCGTTCCTGGGTCTTGCAGCCTTCGGACTAGCCTCGACGAAACAGTTGATGATGTCCCAGTACGACCGCGTGCTCGACTTATCGCCGGCAAACTTGACCGTGCAGCTCGTGATGCATAACGAATATGCCCAGATCGTATTCAAGCTGCATGAGCTGAAGTGGACGGAGCTCCCCGCGGGGACGCCATGCGAGAGAGAAGCCGCCGTCGCGCAAGAATGGGAACGTTACTTCCGGTACGAGTTCAATCCGCTCATCGAGAGGATTGCGGTTGCCGGGGGCTTGAAGCCCGACCTCATCTGGAATCAGTTCGGCACGCGGGCGGCGTTCATGATGGATTTCATTCGCGAGAATACGCCCCAAGGTCCGAAGCGTAGGCGGATCGAGGACGATTTCGAACAACTGGCCGGATTGCCGGCAGCTACGTTCAACCGCAAACGCGGCAATCCGTTCGACCATAAGCCCGTTTACCTCGATAGTCCCTATAAACCGGGGACGAAAACGATGATTCGTTCGTCCTGCTGCATGTATTATCGTCGCGAGAACGGGGTTAAATGCTATAACTGTCCGCTCTTGAAAGATGCCGATCGCGCGCAGCGCAAGCTTGAAATCGAAGCTGGGCTGGCTCAGAAAGCGTAACGCGCCTATGGTTCATGGCTCCGATCCCCGGAAATCCGGGGGGTCGGAGCTTTTTGCTTTCGTCGCGCTTTCCCGCCTCAAACCCGCGTCCCGCAACGCTTCCGTGCCTCCAGCCCCATCTTATTGTCCGACTTAAGTCGGCGGGAATATTAGGCGTATCGCCTGTTTCCAGCCCTATCCGAAATATGGTTAGCTAAGTGGTGTTGATTGGAAACGATAGGGGCAGGAGGCATTATAATAGCATGCGGCTACGAACGGCAACTTTATGGGTAACGGCTTTGTTACTCGCAAACTCGGTACAGACTTCGGCATTCGCGCAGGCGACGATCCCCGTTTTCAAGGATATTAAGGGGCATTGGGCGGAACGAACGATTGCGGCGATGGTCGATCGAGGCATACTTGACGGGTATCCGAACGGCACCTTCAAGCCCAACGACCCGGTGAAGGTCGACCAGTTCATCAAGATGCTCGTTCTCTCGTACACGGAATTGCATCAGGACGGCGAACGAAGCTGGAGCACAAGCTTCGTGCAATCTTTGAGCGCGGAGAATCAGACGATTCTGATGCAGGATTATCGGTATTACGACTTCAAGCCGGTAACGGCGGGTTATTGGGCGAAGCCCTACATCGACGTCGCCAGCGATTTGCATTTGCTGAACAAGAGCCGGTATAGCGACTTCCAAGGCGATATGACGCGGGAGAACGTAGCGGAGATCGTATATTATACGCTGCAGGAGACGGAGTTTCTGGAGGATTCGGCCTTTAGCCAACAGACGGCCCGGTCTTACGGAGATTTGCAAAGCGCGACGGAGAGAGAGCGGAAATTCATCGCCGAGGCGCTCGTCAAGGGCATTATGCTGGGCTACCCGAACGGTAATTTCGGCGTCGGAGACAAAGTAACCCGCGCCGAAGCGCTCGCGGTATTGAATCGGCTGACCGATAAGAAGCAGCGTATCGCGGTCTCCGCGCCGACGGGAGGCTTGCAGCTATCCGTGCCGACCGCCGGCGGGGCGAGGACCGTCACGTTCCCGGACCAACGCATGCGGGACGCCTACGACGTATTGAAGGCAGCGGGAACGTTGCGCGGCGCGAACCATGATCTGCTCGATACGAAGCTTCGTCTGTTCAAGGATAAGACGGAGATGGACGAGGTGATTGCCCAGCCGGCCGGATCGGCGAAGCCGACGGAGGAGACGACGCTGTGGCTCGATCCGCAGTACGACGCGTACGGCATTACGGTTCGCCTGCGGGACGGCGCGCTCGCCCGCAATCAAGAAGCGATCGATCTGTTCTCTAACTTCCTGTTCGGCTACGATGCCTCGACGTTCCGCACGCTGTTCGCCGACACGACTTCGAAAGTCGCGGCCGGCAAGCCCGTCAGCTCCTCGCAAACTTCTATCGCCGGCGACGCGGTCCAGATCATCGTCGACTCGACGACGAAGACGGTCATCTTCTCGGTTAGCAAGAAGAAGTAATTCGCGAGGCGTCGGAGTGCCGCTTATCGGACTCGCGCTGCGGGGGCAGCGATTTAGCGACATGTAGTGCCGCTAATTGGACTCGCGCTGCGGGGTCGGCTATTTATCGGCATGTGGTGCCGCTTATCGGGCTCGCGCTGCGGGGGCGGCGTTTTAGCGGCTTGCGGTGCCGCTAACCGGGCTCGCGCTGCGGGGTCGGCGATTTAGCGGCATGCGGTGCCGCTAATTGGACTCGCGCTGCGGGGGCAGCGATTTAGCGGCATGTGGTGCCGCTAATTGGACTCGCGCTGCGGGGGCGGCGATTTAGCGGCATGTGGTGCCGCTAATTGGACTCGCGCTGCGGGGGCGGCGATTTAGCGGCATGTGGTGCCGCTAATTGGACTCGCGCTGCGGGGGCGGCGATTTAGCGGCATGCGGTGCCGCTTATCGGGCTCGCGCTGCGGGGGCAGCGATTTAGCGGCATGCGGTGCCGCTAATCGGACTCGCGCTGCGGGGGCGGCGATTTAGCGGCATGCGGTGCCGCTAACCGGGCTCGCGCTGCGGGGGCAGCGATTTAGCGGCATGCGGTGCCGCTAATCGGACTCGCGCTGCGGGGGCGGCGATTTAGCGGCATGCGGTGCCGCTAACCGGGCTCGCGCTGCGGGGGCGGCGATTTAGCGGCATGCGGTGCCGCTAAAAAGGGATAGGACGGCGATTAACGCCGACCTATCCCTTTGCCACGTATTTAGGAGAACAGCGGCGAGATCCGGACCGCGCAGGATTTAAAGCCCGGCATGCGGCAGGTAGGATCGAGGGCGGGATTCGTCACTTTGTTCACGTTCTGCGTGTCGCCCCAGTGCATCGGCACGAACACGGTGTCCTCGCGAATCCCGTTCGTGAACCGGCTGCGCAGCACGACGACGCCTCTGCGCGATGCCAGCCGAACGAGCGTTCCGTCCTTGATGCCGAGTCGCCGCGCCGTTCGCGGGTGGATCTCCACGTACGACTCGACGTCGCGCGCGGCGAGAGAATGGCTTCGCCTCGTCTGGACGCCCGTCAGATAGTGCGTCAACACCCTGCCCGTCGTCAAGCAAAGCGGGTACAGATCGTCCGTCGGCTCGTCGGGCAGGTGGTTCGCGACCGGTATTAGCTCCGCCTTCCCGCCTGGATGAGCGAAGGACGATTCGAACAGGCGGTTCGTCCCTTTATGCTCCGGATCGGGACACGGCCAGTACACGCCTTCTTCCTGGCGCAACCTCTCGTACGTAATGCCGTAATAATCGGCATGCCCGCCTTTGCTGGCGATCCGAAGCTCTTCGAAAATCTGCTCTGCGGATTCGTATGCAAACCATTGCTCTTTGCCGAAGCTCTTCGCGATGCCGCACATCACTTGCCAATCGTGCTTCGCCTCTCCGGGCGCAGGCCGACTGCCTTCTCTTAGAAGGACGCGGCCCTCGAGGTTGGTCAGCGTGCCTTCGTTCTCGATATAGGCCGTTGCCGGCAGCACCAGATCGGCCATGCGAGCCGTCTCCGATAGGAACATATCCGCGACGACAAGATAATCCAGCTTCCTAAGCCCTTCTTCCACGAAGTTCGCGTTCGGGTTCGAGACGATCGGATTGGAACTCATGACAATCAGAGCGCGAATTTCCTGCTGGTGGATTTTCTCCATCATTTCGTACGCGGACACGCCCTTGCCCGGCAAGCTATGGGGATCGACTCCCCATACGCCGGCGATATACGCGCGATCTTCGGCATTCTCGATCAGCCGGTAACCCGGCAATTGATCGGCCTTCTGCCCGTGCTCCCTGCCTCCTTGACCGTTGCCTTGGCCGGTAACGGCTCCATAACCGGAGCCGGGCTTGCCGATCTTGCCGGTCATCAGCACGAGATTAAGGAAGCCTCGCACGGCCATATAGCCGTCGGTCTGCTGCTCCACGCCCCTGGCGGTGAACACCATGCCGGAAGCCGCTTTGCCGTATGCGCTCGCCGCTTTGCGAATGTCCGCGGAAGGAACGCCGGTCAACTCCGCGATTTCTTCCAAATCCAGCTGATTGAGGTGCGCCTTCAGCTCGCCGTAACCGGTCGTTCGCTCGTTTAAGAACAGCGGATCGACCAAGCCTTCCTCGAGCACGACTTTCTGCAAACCGTTGGCAAGCGCCGCGTCCATCCCCGGCTTGACCTTCAGGTGCAGGTCCGCCATTGCCGTCGTCCCCGTCTCGCGCGGATCGATGACGATGAAAAAGGCGCCGTTCTCTTTCGCCCTCGTGAAGTAAGGCATAAGCGTCGGCTGGCACTCCGCGATGTTCGTGCCCGCCAGAATAATACACTTCGCAAGGCCGATATCCGATAACGGGTTCGTAAGCCCCCGGTCGACGCCGAACGCTTTGTTGCCCGCCGACGCGGCGGCGGACATGCAGAAGCGCCCGTTGTAGTCGATGTACTTGGTCTGCAGGGCGACGCGGGCGAACTTGCCGAGCAAATACGCGGACTCGTTCGTCAGGGAGCCGCCGCCGTAGACGCCGATCGAATCGTAGCCATATCGGCTGCGAAGCTCCGAAAACTTATGATGAATGCGGTTGTAGGCTTCATCCCATGAGATACGCACGAATTCGCCGTCGATGCGCGCCATCGGATATAGGATGCGCTCGGCCGTGAGCGCATGCTGGTATGCGTTCATGCCTTTAATGCATAGCCGGCCTTCGGATGCGGCGTTCGGTTTCGGGACTACCGTGAATATAGGCGCCTTGCCCGCGGACTTCTCTTCGATGACTTGCATCTTGCATTGCACGCTGCAGAACGGACATTGCGTGTCGAAGACCGACCTTGTCTCGTGCGATTCGGCGGAATTAAGGTTTACGCTCATCTATCTCACCTGACCTATCGCAGCTTCCGACTGCCGTTGTGTAGTGCTGCCCTCTCGAGCATCCTCGGCCCATTCCAGTTGCCGGTCCAGCAAACCTTGCCGATAAGCGCGGTTAAAGAGCTGCTCTCGCAGGTTGATCAAGCCGACGCGGTCGATCCATTCGCCCGTCGTCTCCCCGTACCAGCCGTTCTCGGCATAGGCTTGCAGGAACGCCGCCGCCATCTCGATCGCGCCGCCGTCCTCGGACTCGGTGCACAATAGCTGCGCTTGGCGCAACGTCCCTCGAGCGTTGCCGCCCACGTGCAGCTCCCAGCCGCCCGGCGCCCCGACGATGCCGAGGTCCTTGGCGAGCGTGCCCGCCCGGTGCAGCGGACTGCCTGATACGGCGACCGCGACAGGCGCGGGCGTCTGCGCGCGCTCCAGTCGGCGTTCCAACTCCGCGGCAAGGCTAACCGAGTCCTGAAGCGCAAGAGGGTCGTACGCCATGCCGTCGCAGGCGGTCACCGACACCGGATAGCCATAAGAGCGGCCGGCTACAGGCATGTTCAACGCAACTTCCACGTCGGCTACCCGTTCGCGAACGACGCCGAGCAGATCAAGCCGTCCATCGCTAAGCTTCGCGTGCGGGATGCCGTATGTCTCGATAACATCCGCGATATTGCGAAGCTGATCGGCTCCGACATATCCGCCGTACGTGCGGGGCCGCACCTTGTAGGTACCGTCCGCTAGCGCAGGCGAAGAGGAAGCAGCGGCAGCTGGACCATGCGCACATCCCAGATAATAACGAATCGCGGGGCCGCACTTCTCGCAGCCGTCCGTCGTCAGCCACCCGAGTCCGGCTCGCGCGGCTGCCGAAGACGCATATCCGCCTAACGCGATCGCCTGCCTCAACTCGTCATGAGCCAGCGACGTGCAAGCACATACCGTCTCTTTGGGCGTTTCCGCACCCGCTCCGTTCTCCAGCGTCACTTTCAGGAGCGCCGAGACGAGAGGTTTGCACCCGCCGCATGAGCTGGACGCTCTCGTGCATTCCCGAACCTGCTCGAACGTCTCGAGCCCTTCCTGCCGAATCGCCGTCACGATCATTCCCTTGGACACGCCGTTGCAGGAACAGATCGTCTCTTTGTCCGACAGCTCGCAGACGTAAGACTCATCCGCATCCGCGCCTTGCCCGCCGCCTTGCTTCGCTTCGAGAACGGACACATCGGCGCCTTGCTTAATATAGCCGAGCAGTTGATTGCCCTCCGAGCTATCGCCGTACAGTACCGCGCCGACGATTCGGTTGCCTTGGACGGTCACTTTCTTGTACGTCCGGTTGATCGTATTCATTACCTTGAGAGAAGCCGTCACTTCCGTATCGCGAATTTCCCCGGCGGAGAATACTTCGACTCCCGACACCTTCAGTTGCGAATACAATACCGAGCCTTGATACCCCTCGGTCGCCGAGCCGCAGACCGCTTTGGCTAGCACTTTACCTTGCTCGTAGAGCGGCGCGACGAGCCCGTACACCGTGCCTCTATGCTCCGCGCATTCCCCGACCGCATAGACGTTCGGAATGCTGGTCTCCATCCGATCGTTCACGACGATCGCGCGGTTGACCGCTATGCCGGAATCGATGGCCAGTTGCACGTTCGGCTTGATGCCGACGGCCATGACAACCAGATCGGCGAGCACCCTCGTTCCGTCCTTGAACTGCAGCCCTTCCGCGCGCTTGCGTCCGATCACTTTCTCCGTATGCTTTTCAAGCAGGAACCGCATTCCCTGAGACTCCAGCTCCGCCCGCAACAGCTCGGCCGCGTCGGGGTCCAACTGACGATCCATCAGATGATGGAAAATGTGGACGACGCTAACCTCCATGCCCAAATTGAGCAATCCCCGCGCCGCTTCTAATCCGAGCAACCCCCCGCCTATTACGACGGCACGCTTATGTTTGCGGGACGCTTCGAGCATCGTATTGCAATCGCTGATATCGCGGAATGCCGTAACCCCGGGCAAATCTCCTCCCGGAAGATTCAGCATGAACGGAAGCGATCCCGTTGCTAGGATGAGCCTATCGTACTTCACGGTTATGCCTTGCTCGCTTAAGACTTCTTGCTTCAACGTGTCGATCGCGATGACAGGGTCTCCGGCATGGAGCGCAATGCCGCGGTCTTTGTACCACTGCCAGTCGTTGATCGTAATGTCGGAAATCCGCGTGTCGCCTTGCAGCACCTTGGAGAGCATGATGCGATTGTAGTTCGGGTGCGGTTCCCGTCCGAATATCGTAATCTCGAACCGATCCGGCTCGAGCTTAAGGATCTCTTCGATGCATCGCACGCCGGCCATGCCGTTGCCGATGAGCACAAGCTTTAACTTCTCCATCCCTCGTCACCTCTCCCTTGCTGCTTACGAGACGAGAATATGTTCGTCATCGACATGAAGCCATATCGTTCCGGAAACCTCGTCGACTTCCACCTCGAACGTCGTCACGCAGCCTTCGTCCGGCGCTTGCACGAGACCGTCCGTCAGATTGATTTTCCAATCGTGCAGCGGGCAGAATACGTGATGATCGCACACGATTCCTTCCGAAAGCTTGCCGCCCTTATGCGGGCACCGGTTCTCCACGGCCCGGAAAGTGCCGTCCGAAAGTTTAAACAATGCGATTTCGAGCTCGCCGATCCGTATCGTGCGCGACCTGCGTTCTCCGATTTCCGAGATCGATCCGATTGCGATTCGTTTCATGCTGCTTCCCCCTCCTTCTCTCATCCGATTAGCTTTGCGCCGCGCTGACGATCGGAACGAACGTGTCGTTCAGCTTTTTCTCCGCGATAATCTCTTGCCATGGATCTTTCGTCAGCCCGAGCGTACGCTCGATTCGCGCGACGAGAGCGTGGCGATCTTCCTGCTTCTCGAGAGCCGCTTTGATCGTGTCGAGGCCGATGCGCTCCAACCACTCGGACGTGCGTTCGTTGTACTTGCCGGTCTCCCTGTAAAATTGCAAGTACGCGCCGGACCATTCCAGCACTTCTTCCTCGGTCTTCACCCGGCACAGCACGTCGGTGCCGCGCAGCTTCGTGCCGCCGTTGCCGCCGACATGCAGCTCCCAGCCGCCGTCGATCGCGATAACGCCGAAGTCTTTGATCGTCGCTTCCGCGCAGTTGCGCGGGCAGCCCGATACGGCCATCTTCACTTTCGCCGGCGTGTTCAATCGCTCGAACTTCTTCTCGAGCTGGATACCCATGCCGATCGAATCCTGCGTGCCGAAGCGGCAGAAGGTCGAGCCGACGCACGTCTTGACCGTCCGCAGCGCCTTGCCGTACGCGTAGCCCGACGGCATGTCGAGGTCGGCCCACATGGCGGGCAGATCCTCCTTCTTCACGCCGAGCAAGTCGATGCGCTGGCCGCCGGTAATCTTCACGAGAGGCACCTCGTACTTGTCGGCGATCTGGGCGATCCGAATCAAATCCTTCGGCGTCGTTACGCCGCCGTACATCCGAGGCACGACCGAATACGTGCCGTCCTTCTGAATATTGGCATGGTTGCGCTCGTTGACGAACCGGGATTCGCGCTCCTCCTCGTGCTCCTCCGGCCACACCATGCCGAGGTAATAGTTCAACGCCGGACGGCACTTCGAGCAGCCTTCCGGGTTGCTCCATTCGAGCACGTTCATGACTTCCTTCGAGGTCGTCAGACGCATGCCGCGGATCGCTTCGACGACCTCGTCGCGCCCAAGCGTCGTACAGCCGCAAATACCTTCCTTCACCGCTTTGACGCCGTCCGCGCCGACGACGCAGGTAAGCAAATCGGCGACGAGAGGCTTGCAGCCTCCGCAAGAAGCGGACGCCTTCGTGCATGCCTTGATCTCGTTCACGCTCGCGCAGCCTTTCTCTTGGATCGCTTGCACGATAGCGCCTTTGCTGACGCCGTTGCACCCGCAAATAATCTCGTCGTCGCTCATCGCCGCTACGAGCTCTACGCCGGACTTGGCCGTTCCGCCTCCCGCGCTTGCGCCAAGCAGCACTTCCTTCTCCTTGCCCGTCACGTCTTCGCCGCTGCGGATGAGCGAGAAGATGCGGGAGCCGTCGGTCGTATCCCCGAACAGCACCGCTCCGATCACTTTGCCGCCGCGAATGACGACTTTCTTGTATATGCCGTCCACTTCGTCTTGAAGGCGAACCGCGCGCGTATCCGGCGCGTCTTTGAACTCCCCTGCCGAGAACACGTTGACCCCCGAAACCTTCAACTTCGTGGAGACGACCGAGCCTTGGTAGCCTTGCCCCGTCTCGGCGCCAGCGAGCCGCTTGGCCAGCACCGCGCCTTGTTCATACAGCGGCGCAACAAGACCGTACGCAATGCCGCGATGCTCCGCGCATTCGCCGACCGCCGAGATATGCGGGACGCTCGTCTCCAGGTAATCGTTCACGACGATGCCGCGATTCACGTCAATGCCGCTGGACTTGGCCAGCGAGACGTTCGGGCGAATGCCGACCGCCATAACGACGAGATCCGTCGCGACTTCCGAGCCGTCGGTGAAGCGGACGCCGGTCACTCTCCGCCGGCCGATAATCGAATCCGTGTTTTTGGAAAGCAGGAATTTCATGCCTTGGCCTTCCAGCTCGCGCTGCAGCATGACGGAAGCCGACTGGTCAAGCTGGCGCTCCATCAGATAAGGGTGAATGTGCACGACCGAAACTTCCATGCCCAGATTGAGCAAGCCGCGCGCCGCTTCGAGACCGAGCAGGCCGCCGCCGATGACGAGCGCCTTCTTGAACTTGCGGCTCGTCTCGATCATCGTCTCGCAGTCTTTAATATCGCGGAAAGCGATGACGCCTTCCTTGTCCGCCCCGGTCAAAGGAAGCATGAAAGGCAGCGACCCCGTCGCGATAATCAGCTCGTCGTAAGGTACGCTAATGCCTCCGTCCGTGCCGACCGTCTTGCGCTCGCCGTCGATCCGGGTTACCGTCTGCCCGGTATATAAGGTAATGTCGTTCTCTTCGTACCAGGACCAGTCGTTGATGACGATGTCGCGCATGCCGGCATCGCCGGCGAGCACGGACGAGAGCAAGATCCGGTTATAGTTCGGATGCGGTTCGCTCCCGAAGATCGTAATCTCATAGCGATTCGGAGCCAGCTTCAGCAACTGTTCGATACAGCTGACGCCGGCCATTCCGTTCCCGATCAACACCAGTTTTTTCTTCATGTTAGCCACTCCCCTACTCTTATCTAACATGTAATGTTATATATATGATGTAGTTAACCGATTAATAGTGTCATTATGTCATATAATATTACGCATAACAAGTGAAGTGTTTCGTAAAACCGTTCGATTTTTTCGATGAATCTGATAAATCCTCTTTATGCGTAAAATTATATGACACAAAAAAGAAGGGCGCCTAAGACGCCCTTCCTGGTTCGGTGCTCTATATTCCATTCCTCTTATCGATGCTACCTCATCGAGCGGCTTTTGCCCGTGTTGACCAATTGCGGCAGCATCCTCATCCCGCTGACCATCGGCGTTTGACATACATGACAGGTAGGGATGGCTTCAAGGGAGAAATTATCTCTCATCCACCCGTTGCAGCCCTCGCTCTCGCACGACCATATCGCCGTCATTTCCTCCGGGATTTCCTCGAACGTCTTTTTCCGAGAATACATGGACGGACCCCTCCAATTCAAAGTCGATTTAGCATACCCAAGTTCGGATGGATTAGCCATATGCGCGAACCGAATAAAAAAGTCCTTGGCGATCGGAATCGCCAAGGACTTTTCATTAATTGCGGATTACAGCTTAACTACGTTCTCCGCTTGTGGTCCGCGGTTGCCTTGTACCACATTGAAAGAAACGCGTTGGCCTTCGTCCAACGTTTTGAAGCCATCGCCTTGGATCGCGCTGAAGTGCACGAACACGTCGTTGCCGCCTTCAACCTCGATGAAACCGAAGCCTTTGTCAGCGTTGAACCATTTCACTGTTCCTTGTTGCATGTATTTCACCTCCAAACAATAATGCCTCATGAACTTTTTTTTATTCGAACGAATAAAAAATCCACACCATGAAAGGGTATTCGGAACATAACCCATTTCATGTGTGAATTCAGGTCACGATTTCGATATGTCTTATATTATCAGGTTCGCAACCAAAAAGCAAATTAATTGCAAAAAAAGTTGAGGGAGCTTGATCCCCCGACTTCACCACCCGATCGCCGAACCGTCCCTCGCGGATTCGCCGCCCCCGTTAGAAGCCCTTGTTCCCTATCCATGACGATGCCTTGCGCCTGCCCCATGACACCATCCCAAGGCTGCACGACTCCCACCGCATGCCCCCCTGTCGCGAAGAAATTCGACGTCTCGCAAGGAGATACGGTTTTCGATTTTCAGGCTATCGCTATTATTCCCCCATGTCCTGCCGAATACCCATCACGGCAACGGCAGCGCGATCGCTTCGGCGCACATAAATCCCGCAAGAAGCACGCGATGAGCAGGCTCCTTGCGGGACCCGAAGCCGTCAGACGAGGAACATGGCGACGATCGTCGTCATGACGAGGCCGATCAGCACGGGCTTCAGATTGCGCCGCGCCAGCTCGAACGGGCTGACGCCGCAGATGGCGGCCGCCGGAATAAGCGCCCACGGAATGAGCGTGCCGCCGCCGACCCAGATCGCGGCGATCTGTCCGAGCGCCGTCAGCGTTGCCGCTCCGCCGTCGATGGCGATGGAGAACATGTTCGCGATCGGTCCGACGAGAGATATCCCGGAGAAGCCGGAACCGTCGAGCCCCGTAATCGCGCCAGTAACCGTCAACGTCGCGGCTGCAACGCCTTCGTTGACCGGCACGCTATTCGCGAACGAGACGCCGAGATCGTTCACGAGGCCGTGGGACCCTTCGGCTAGCGCGGCATCCCCGAACAGCTGGGTGAGCGCCGAGTCGCCCAGATAGAAGAACGCGGCGATCGGAATGACCGGGCCGAATACCCGGAATCCGAACTGGAATCCTTCGATCAGGTAGGACGTCGTCTCTTCCAACCCTTGATTGCGATGGGCGATCATCGTGACCGCGATCAGGATGATGACCGCCGTGCCTCCGATGAGCGCCGTCGCGTCGCCCCCCTGAAGATCTAGCGCGAACATGACGACGACGTCCGAGATGAACGACAGGACGATCAGGAGGGCGAGCGTCTTCTTCAAGACGGGAGAAAGCGCAACCGAGATCGCCGATGAAGCGCCGTTGATATCTTCCGTCCCCCGATTGCCCTTGACGAGGCCGTCCCGCCAAGCTCCGCGCTTCATATCGCGCTTCATGTGCCAGAACGCCAGCACCGTCGTCGCAACGCCCATTACGATGACCAGCGGCACGCTGGCCTCCATCACGTCCGAGACCGGCAAGCCCGCCGCGTCCGCCGTCAGCTTAGGCGCGCCTTGGATAATATAGTCTCCGGACAGAGCGATCCCATGACCGAACAGGTTCATCGCCATCGCCACGGCGAGCGCCGGCAAGCCGACCCGAGCCGCCACAGGCAGCAATACCGCCCCGATTAGGGCGACGCCGGGCGAAGGCCAGAAAAACAGCGACGTCACGAACATGATCAAGCCGATTCCCCAGAAAGCGAGCGTCGGCGTCCTCAGAAATTGCGTCAAAGGGGCGACCATCATTTCGTTAATGCCGGTAATGATCAGAACTCTGCTCATCGCGACGATAATCGAGATAATGAAGATCGTCCCCAGAAGCTCTTTGGTCGCGTAGATAAAGCTCTCGAAGATGCCCGCCACGGAGCCCTCCGGCGTCTCCGTCGCGATAAAGCCGATCGTGAATATGCCGACGACGCAAATCAACGTCGTGTCGCGGCGTTTGACGAGCAGCGCCAATATGAACACGATAAATGCCAGGTATACCCAATGTATCGCCGTCAATTGGATATCCACCTGAACCACCCTCTCACTCGTGGAAGTCATACATTGTATGCCCGCGAGCGGATAGGCGTTCGTGGAACGGCACAAGCCCTATTGGCGACATTAGGCCAATAGGGCTTGCGGGTTAACCCCCGGACACGAGCTGCACGACGTGCAGCCGATCGCCGGAGCGCAATGGAACATCCAGACTGTCGAGCCAAGCGATATTCCGATCGTTATAACAGAGCATGACGTGCTTGCGCACGCTGCCGTTCTCCGTGTATACGTGCCGCTTCAGCAACGGGTAGTCGTCGAATATCCGGTCGATCGCTTCTTGCAGCGTCTCCGCTTCGACCGTAAACCGCGCTCGTCCCGCCGTACAATCCGTCAACAGGCCCGGCACCGTCGCTTCGATAATCATCATGCCTCGCCCTCGATGATCCACGTTTTGACGCACAACACCCGAGATAACCGGCCGGGCAGTCTCTGCCACTTCACGCCGCGATCGGTCGAGCAGAACACTTCGCCGGACGTCGTGCCGAAATAGACGCCGTACGGCTCAAGGGAATCGACGTCCATCGCGTCCCGCAGCACGCTGACGTGCTGCAGCTCTTCCGGCACGACGTCCCCGATCGGCAACCATTCCGTCTCGTCGCGATGGCGGCGATAGACGAGCAAGCGGCCGTCCTTCATCGAGCGCTTCTCCGAGCTCTCGAGCGGGATGATGAACAAGTCCCCCGTCTTGGAGACGACGAACGGGAAGCCGAACGGCTCCATGCCCTCCTTCATCGTCAGCCCTTCCTCGACCGGGAACCAGTTGTCCCCGCCGTCCTTGGACATGAACACGCCGCAATGCTCTTGCATATACAAGACGTCCGGGTCATCGGGGTCTTGGGCCATCTTGTGGATGCAATAACCGATTTCGTCGTACGGCTGTCCCGTAGGTACTCGCGCCAGCCCGACGTTGCACGTGTGCCATGTCTCTCCGCCGTCCAGCGAGCGGAACACGCCGACGGAAGACATCGCCACCCAGATCCGTTCCGGACGGGTCGGGTCGACGATCACCGTATGCAAGCACAGGCCTCCCGCGCCCGGATGCCAACCCGGACGGGTCGGATGACTCGTCAGGCCGCTAAGCTCGCTCCATGTGAGCCCCTGATCCCGGCTTACGAATAGCCCCGCTTCTTCGACGCCGGCGTACAGCGTCTCCGGCTGCGAAGAGGCTCCTTGGACAAGCTGCCAAATCCGGTTCAGCGAGAATCCGCTCTCCTCCGAATATCGCGGGCCGTCTTCGATCTGCGTCCACGTCTCGCCGAAATCATAGCTGACCCGGATCGAAGCGCCGTAAGCAGCATGGGACGTGCCTGCGAACAGCGCATGCTTGCCGTTGCGGCTGTCCCCCAGCACGCTGTAAGCCTCCCAACCGTTCAAGAACGGTCCGGCCATGCTCCAATTGCGTCTTTCCTCGTTCGAAGAGTAAATGAATACGCCCTTATTCGTACCGACCAGCACTTTCACTTGTTTGCTCAATCGAATACCTCCCGGGAAAATTCCTTCCACGCTAATGATTCGCCGAAATGTAAGTGTTTTCCTGCCCGCCGGAACACTCGGAATGTTGTATACTATTGGCATGCCGCGAGCAGCTAGAGGAGCGTGAACGATCGTATGACAACAACCGAAATCCGCACGGCGCGGTCCGTATGTCCGCTGGATTGTCCGGATACGTGCAGCTTGCATGTTAACATAGAGAACGGACGCATCGTGTCCGTAGACGGCAACCCCGATCACCCCGCCACGCAAGGCGCGATTTGCAATAAAGTCCGCCATATCCCGGAACGAGTCTACCATCCCGATCGCGTGCTATACCCGTTGCGCAGAGTCGGCCCGAAAGGAACGCATTCCTTCGAGCGGATTAGCTGGGAGGAGGCATACGAGGAAATCGTATCGCGCATGCAGCGGACGATTCGCGAGCATGGCGCGGAAGCGATTCTTCCTTATAGCTTCTATGGAAATATGGGGATTCTGAGCGCCGAAGGAATGGACCGACGGTTTTTCCACCGACTCGGATCGAGCCAATTGGATCGGACGATATGCAGCGTGGCCGGTTCGACCGGCTATCGCTACACGATGGGCGGAAGCTACGGCACCGATCCCGAGGATACCGTTCATTCGAAATTCGTGCTGATCTGGGGCTGCAACCTCGTCTCCACGAACATGCACCAAGTGATGTATTTAACCGAAGCTCGCAAAAGAGGGGCGACGATCGTACACATCGATGTGCATCGGAACCGCACCTCTACATGGGCGGACGAGTTTATACCGATTGTTCCCGGCACCGATACGGCGCTGGCGATGGGACTCATGCATGTCATTATTAAAGAAGGCCTAACGGACGAGGCATTCCTTGGGGAACGTACCGTAGGGTACGAGGATTTGGTGGCTAAGGCCGAGGAATATCCGCCGGTAGTCGTCGCGGGCATCACCGGCATCCCGGCCGAGCAGATCGTGGACTTGGCTCGTCGGTATGCCGCAGGCGCACCGTCGTTCATTCGAATCGGCAACGGCCTGCAGCATCACGACAACGGCGGGATGGCGATCCGCGCCATCGCATGTCTTCCTGCGCTCATCGGTTCCTGGAACGTGCGGGGCGGCGGCGCGATCAAGGGCAACGGCGGCTACTCGGCGTTTAATGCCGAGCGCGTCGAACGACCGGACTTGCTGCCCGATCCGAGCGTGCGCACGATCAACATGAACCGGCTGGGCGAAGCGCTGACCGAGGCCGATCCCGCCGTCCGCATGATCTTCGTATACAACTGCAACCCTGCGATCGTTGCGCCGGACTTGAACCGCGTACGCCAAGGGTTCATGCGGGACGATCTGTTCACGATCGCGCACGACCTATTCCTGACCGATACTTGCTTGTACGCGGACCTCGTGCTGCCGGCGACTTCGCATTTCGAGAATTTGGACTTGTACGCCTCCTACTGGCATCTCTACGTGCAACTGCACGAGCCGATCATCGAGACGATGGGAGAGTGCAAGTCGAACTTTACGCTGTTCAAGGAACTCGGCTTGCGCATGGGCTTCGAGCCGGAAGCGTTCGACATCACCGAGGAGCGGATGATTCGCGAAGCGCTCGACAATCCGGCTAATCCGTCGCTCGAGGGGATTACGTACGAACGGCTGCAAGAGCACGGCTTCCTTAAAGTGAAGCCGGCGGGTCCCGCGGCCATGAAAGACGGGCTGCCAACGCCGTCCGGCCGGATAGAGCTATATTCGGAAGAGATGGCCCAGGCAGGCTTGCCTCCGGTGCCCGAGTACTACCCGATCCGCGAGGAGAACGGCTTGCCGTTCTTGTTCGTCCCGGGGCCGAACCATAGCTTCCTCAACTCGACGTTCGCCAACCAACCGCGCATGAAGAAGCTCGAGAAGCAGCCGCTATTGGATATGAACGGCGCCGATGCCGCCGCTCGCGGGTTGGCCGACGGCGACGCCGTGCGCGTATGGAACGAACGCGGCGAAATCCGCATTACGCTCAAAGTCGCGGACAACGTGCTTCCGGGCGTGCTCGTCTGCCAAGGCTTATGGTGGGAAAGCGGCAACGAAGGCGTGAACGCCGCCAATCTATTGACGTCGCAACGTCTCTCCGACATGGGCGGCGGGGCGACGTTCTTCTCCACCCGCGTCGACGTAGAGAAGGCGTAGGGGGTTACATTACGCACTTGGATGAGGAGGAAATCGACATGAAGACGATTAAACGCATGATGGACCACATGATCTGGGCGGACGGACGCATCTTGGACGCGCTAGAGGAAAGTAAGACTACGAACAAAGATCTTACGAAGCTGGCCCGGCACATCGCGATCGCGGAACGAGTCTGGCTGTCCCGATTACAAGGCAAGGGCAGCGCGCAATATTCGTTGTGGGAGGAAGCGGAAGACCTGACGGCGATCCGGGCGATGTTCGAGGAGAACGCCGAGCAATATCGCGAATATATCGGCGGGCTCGAAGAATCCGCCCTGGACGAGACGATCGACTACGCCAACCAGAGCGGAGTCCCGTTCCGAACGTCCGTCCGGGACATCCTGTCGCAAGTCCTTTTGCACGGACAATATCACCGGGGACAGATTAACCGCGCGCTTCGGCTCGAATCGGCAGAGCCCGTCCAAGTCGATTACATCACGTACGCGAGGCTCTAATCGGATAAGCGACACCAAGGAGCTGCCCGATACGCGCATGAGATCATGGCGTGAGGAGCAGCTCCTTTGGCATTCCATCCGCTAGTCCACCGGCACTTGAATAGCCAGTTCATCCATCGGCGCGTCCTTCGCCTCGAATTGGCCGTTCACCTCGGTCATCGTTCGGTATACCGGCACGACAGTTACGGTAGAGCCGTTTCGGATAGGCGGAGTATGGGTCAGAACGTCCTCGATATGCAAGGCGTCGGGCGGAGCCGGGTTACCGTGATCCGTGTCGCGCCCGGATTTCGAAACGCCTGTTTGTTCCAGTTCGTTGCCGTCCTCGTCCATGATGCGGTAGGTAATAGATTCACGTTGCTTCACCATGTCCAATCGCGCTGTAAGCGGGATTTGCAGCCTTAGACGCCATTCCGCAGCCGTGTCCGACATGCGCAGGCTTACCACATCGAACGAATTTCTCTCCCGTTCAGCATGGAGCGGCTCGTCCCATTGGACCGTGCGGGAGTGATCCTCTCCCTTAATCGGCAGCGCGAAGCTCCAATCCCCCTTCCGAACGGTGTAGTTATCCTTCTCGGACATTCCGAACTTCGGAACGTTAACCTCTAAGTCGAACGAGTTGGGAAGCTTCTTCTGCACGAAATACTTGACCACGCCTGCCGCATATCCTTCGTGCAAACCGCCATTATCGAATTTACGGGTAGATCCGAGCAACTTCTTCGCGGAAGGCGCAAGCTGGAAGTCCGGAATCACGTAAGTTCCGGGCGGGATCTCCCCTTGTTCCTTGCGAAAAGTGTAAGTGAACGATACTTGCAGGCCGTCGTAGAAAGCCTCATGAATGCGCAGAATATACCCGTTATTCTTGACTTCTGCCAGAATCGGCAGGTCGCCCGTCTTCTGCAGCGGTAAGTTCCGCTTCACGCCGGCATCGCCGAACCAGCCGAATATGGAGGATATATGCGGCTTCATGGATTTAACCGTCTGGGGGTTCGACGCAATCCATACGCTCATGGACAACAGGAGGAGGACGAATGCGATCGCCAGCCGTCTTGTTCGATTCGGGGAGCGGGCAGCCGGTCTTCGACCTGGAAGAGTCGCTGCATCATGCTTGCTCTGCTCGCCGCCTTGCATCATGTCTTGCCCGTCGGCTGCCTTGCCGACTAACGCCGCCAATGTCTCATCGATCCTTCTCCTCACGGCGTCGGGAATCGGGAGGTCCTGCCGATCCGTCGTACCGTTTAGCTCGCCGCGGATCATGTCCTCGATGCTCATAGCATTCCCTCCTCTTGCGCAGGTTCCTTCATGAACAGCGCCAGTCTTTCTCTAGCCCGATATAGACGCGACTTGATGGTTCCCTCCGATAGTTGGAGCAATTCCCCGATCTCCTTCAGCGGCATATCCTCGAGATAGTGCAGGATGATCGCTTCCCGCTGATCCGGTCCGAGCAGGCCGATGGCATGGTACAGATCAAGCCGGTCATCGCTTGGATGTTCCGTTGAAGACCCGGTAACGGCATCATTGTCGTACAGCGGAATAACCTGGCTTCTGCGCTTCAGCATACCGTTGCAATGATTAATCAGAATGCGGACGAGCCAGGTTTGCGCATAACGCGGCTCCTGCAACTGATGGATTTGGCGAAAGGCCGCCATGATCGTCTCCTGAATCGCATCCGCTGCATCCTCGTCCGAGCGCAGCATCCCGAAGGCGATACGATACATCGTCTTCTCATACAGGCGAATCATACGGACGAAATCGTCTTTCGATCCCTGCCTTGCGCGAATGATCATTTCGATCAGCTCGTTCAATTCTCCCTCTCCTTTGGGCCAGTCCTATATCTATTAGAGACCGAACTTGTCCGATAGGTTCCTTCCTTGATCCATTTCGAAGAAAAATAACGCTAATATTGAAAATTAAAGTATACTTTTGCTACAACTCATAAACATTGGAGGCCTGATCATGAGAAAACTCGTACTGTTCCTGCACGCATCGCTTGACGGTTTCGTAGAAGGGCCGAACGGCGAGATGGATATCGGCTGGGTTTCCTACGATGCCGATCTGGAGAAACACGCGAAAGAGATTTTGAGCACGGCCGACACGGTCATTTGGGGACGCAAGACTTATCAAATGATGCACGGTTACTGGCCGTCCGTGCCTTCGAACCCGTCGGCTTCGCAGCATGAACGGAATCATGCCGAATGGATCGAGAAGACAACCAAAATCGTTTTTTCCAAGACGTTGGAGAACGCCGAATGGAACAATTCCAGGTTGGTGAAGGAAGACGTAGAGGAAGAGATTAATCACCTCAAACGGCAACCGGGCAAAGACATGGTCATCCTGGGCAGTCCTAGGCTTGCGCATTCCCTTATGCGGCTCGATTTAATAGACGAGTATAAAATTACGGTTTCTCCCGTCCTGATCGGCAGCGGATTGCCGCTATTCCAAGGTCTCACGGAGAAGATCAAGCTTAAACTTATCGAGAACAAGACATTCGATTCCGGAGCCATAGGCCTCGTCTACCAGACGGTTCGATGACCTTGCCTCGCACAACAGATACGCTAACAAGAAACGGATAGAGATTCAGATACGTTCTGAGTCTCTATCCGTTTTTATTGACCATTTTAAGAGTTCGCTACAAGAACCGCGTGTTGCGTTACCGTGTGCAGATCGCGCCAGGCGCGGTTGAGCGGATGATCCTCCATGAGCGCGGTCATGCCGAGCAGCGGGAAAATATCGTGCGCGGAGGCTAATGCGACTTTAGCGGCTTGCCGGCTAAGACGGGCGATCTCGCTCTCCTGCTCGGGGCTTAACGCCCCGGCGCGCTCGAACTCCGGCCAGGTCGCGTCCACGATGCCGTAGAACAGTGCCGAGGCCTCGGCAAGCGCAGCCGATTGCTTCTCGATACGAGCGCGCAAGGCCGTCAGCCGCTCCGGTTTCGACTGAGCCCAGTCGGCGGATTTCGACTCCGCGAAAGCAGCCGCTTCCTCCATGTAATGGTTGGCGACGCCGAGGGTGACCGCCGCGAACGAAGTTTGCGCGAACGCCATGAACGGATAACGGAATATCGGGTCGCCCTGATGCGGCGGCGACGTAATATCGAACGTCCGCTCGGCCGGCACGAACGCCTCATGGACAACGATCGAATGGCTATCCGTCGCCCGCATGCCGAACGCGTTCCAATCGCGAACGATCGCGACTTGATCGGGCAGGAACGCGAACGAACGGTACGGCGTATCCTGCGTGACGGGCTCGGCATCCTCCGCGATGCGGCAATTCGCCGTAAACACGCTGGCGAAGGTCGCGCCGCTGCACGTCGACCAACGTCCGCTGACGATATACCCGCCGTCCGTCCGCCGCGCGATGCCGTTCGGGTAACCGCTGCCCGCGACGACGGCTTTGTCGTGTCCGAACAGCTCTCGCGCCTGCTCCGGAGGCAGCGTCGCCGAGAAAAATCCGCCTCCCGAGCCGATCGTCACGAGCCAGCCGAAGCTGCCGTCGATCCATGACGCGCGCTCGAATACGCGAAGCGCTTCGGGCAGCGGCAGCATAAGACCGCCGAGGGATTTCGGCACGAATGTTTTAAACAGCTTATGTTCGTAGATGTATTCCAATAGGAGCGGATCGATCGTCCGCGCTTGCTCCATGCTTGCGGACCGTTCTCTTGCCTTGGCAACGAACGAGTCGGCGAATCGAACTTCCATTCTGCTACCTCCACCCTCTTACAGAGGAATAACTTTAACGGCCGCTTGTTTGCCTCCGAGCTGGATGCCGGTCTCCTTGCGGCCGCTCGCGGCCAAGTCCTTCAGCATTCTCTCCAGCAATCGCTTCGCCTGCGGACCTTCTTTGCCTTGGAGCTTAACGACGAGCTGCACCGCGTTCCCGGAAACCAGAAGCTTGTCCGCCTGACGGCATTTCGTATCGTAGTCGTGATCTTCTATGTTCGCCGTTAAACGTATTTCCTTCACTTTCAATGGACCTTCTTGCTTGCGAACGGCCTGCTTCTCCTTCGAAGCCTCTTGCTTAGCCATCCCTCTTGCCGTCAGCTTGCAGGGAGGAGGACTGCTGAACAGCGATGTGCAGACGAGATCGGCTTTGAGCTCCCGCGCCATCTTCAGCGCATCATCGCGCGACACGACGCCCAGGTCCTCGCCGTTTAGACCCGTCAACGACACTTCGGCCGATTTTATTTTCTCGTTCATAATGAGCATGTGAGTTGGACCTCCCGCATATCGAACGTCGGTTATTGTCCGGCCGCCTTCCATCGAAAAAGCCTGCCCCGGACAAAGGGCAGGCTAGCGCACGGCATCTCGCGGATGCGCGACAAAAGGACGTCTCTACGCTGGCATTACCCAGATCAGATTCGACGGTCAGCGGCATGCGGCCGCAATCTCAGCCCGACTTCATCGAGCCCCCGTATGTTCGCGATTTCAACTTAATATAAAGTAACCTAACGTCACCCGTTTGGCAAGCGGCATTTGTTCGTTCTACGCGTGCGGAAGATCGCTGAACAGTTCGCCGACAACGAACGCTGCGCAAGGCAGCTTGTCCGAAGACACCGCATCATTCTCCTCGAACAGATCGCGCAGCTCGTAAACGCCGGCTTCCGTCAGCACGTACCGTTCAATCGTCCGCGCCTTCGTCTCGACCACCCAATACTCCGGCACGCCGTGTTTGGCGTAAATTCGCATCTTCACGACTTTGTCCCGGGCCCTTGAGCTCGGAGATAAAATCTCTACGATAAGATCCGGGGCTCCTTCCACGCCGCGTTCCGTGACGATGTTAGCGCGATTGCGATGGACGAGGAGCAAATCGGGCTGGAGCACGTTCCTGTGGCTTAAAATCACGTCGAGAGGCGCGTAGAAGATGAGATATTCAGATTTGCAACTTTGCATTACGAGGAGCAGTTCCCTGCTAACCGTCTGATGCGTCGCGGTAGGCGACGGCGACATCGCCTCGAGCACGCCGTCGAATACTTCGTATCGCATGCCGTCGTCCGGCATGCTGGCATAGACATCGTACGTGACCGGCTGCTCCTTCACGCGATCTTCCTTCGGTTTGCGTTGATCCGTCATCGCTTGTTTCCCCTTTGAACGCAAACACCCTTCATTCAAACACGTCGTGTTCGGCCGAAGGGTGCTTCCCGTATATGATAAGTTCATTATCCCATAACTCGTCCTCGTGTCAATCCCGCTAAACCCGCTCCAGCGCCAGCTCGCCGGTCGACGGGTTGACCAGAGCGATCCGGGCTTCGAACGGCTCTTCTCCGTCTTGGCCGCCGAACTTCAGCTTGCCCGTCTTGCCTTTCTCGGCAAGACTCTTCACCATCGCGTCGGTCAACGTGCGGCCTAGGCTCTCCTTCCAGATGACGAACCCGCAGCCGGAGCGGTAATGGCTGCAGCCGTAGCCTTTGCGCCCCATGAAGAGGTACCCGCCGCAGCCCGGTCTTGGGCACGCGCAGACGACGCCGGGCGCCGCAGGCGGCGTTACGGTTGCCGTGGCGGAGCCCGAGGATTTAGCCGAGGGTGCTGCGGTACGACTGGTCCGCTTGCCCGCGCCTTCCGCTTTCGCGCCTCCGGAAGCCGCCCTCTTGCCGCCCTTGCCGCCCGCCGGCGGTTCGGCGGCCGCGAACGCGTTCTTCATCGCCGGGCGCTGCTCGCCCACCTTCGCGATAATAAGCCGCGTAAACTTCTTCACGTTCTCCATGAACGTGTCGGCGGACGCTTGTCCGCGCGAAATTTCGTTCAGCCTGCGCTCCCATTGCCCGGTCATTTCCGGCGATGTGAGCAGCTCGACTCCCGCGCCGCGGATCAGCTCGACGGCGATGCGTCCCTTCTGCGTGAGGACGATCCGTTTGCCTTGCATGTCGACGTATCCGACCTGCTTCAGCCGTTCGATCGTCGCCGCGCGGGTGGCCGGCGTGCCGAGCCCGGAATCCTTCATCGCGTCGCGCAGTTCTTCGTCCTCGATCTGTTTGCCCGCGCTCTCCATCGCTTTCAGCAGCGTACCCTCCGTGTAATGCTTAGGCGGCTGCGTCTCCTTCTCCTTGACCTCGATGTCCGCGCAATGCGCCGATTGCGCCCTATCGAGCTCGAACGGCGCGTCCGTCTCCTCCGCTTCTTCCTCTTGCGCGGCTCCGCCGTCCTCTTTATCTTTATTTTTCGCGCCGTCCTTCGGACTCTTCTTCTCCTGATCGCCCGCGTAGATGATTTTCCACCCTAATGACAGCAATTGCTTCACCGTCGTCTTGAAGCTCTCCCGCTCCACCTCGGTCAGCACCGTATGCACTTTGTATTCCGCCGCCGGATAGAAGTGCGACAGAAACCGCTTCACGATCAGATCGTACAGCTTCTTCTCGTCCGGGCTTAGCCCCTGCGGCTTCTTCATCGTCGGCATGATCGCATGGTGGTCCTCGACCTTCGCCGGGTTGCACACGGCTTTGTTCCCGGTATGTACGAATCGCTTATTGGCGCCGCTAACATACTCCCCGTAGTCGGGAGAATGGCGCATCGAATCGAGAATCCGGTGCATCTCCGGAATGTTCTGCTCGTTCACGTAGTTGGAGTTCGTACGCGGATAGGAGATCACCTTGTGCTTCTCGTACAGCGCCTGAGCGGTGTCGAGCGTCTTCTTCGCGGAGAAGCCGAACTTCCCGTTCGCTTCCCGCTGCAGCAGCGTCAGGTCGTACAGCTTAAACGGGTACTCCTTCGTATCTTTGACCTCGTAGCTGGCGATCGCGGCGGTCTTGCCCTTGACCTTGGCGGCGATCGCGTCGGCCTTGGCCTTGTCCGTAATCCGCTCCCCTTGCCATATCCCGCGATAGGTCGTCGCCGCTTGGGCGAACGTGCCGGTAATATCGTAGAACTTGAGCGAATCGAACGCTTCGATCTGCTTCTGCCGGTCGTAGATCAGGGCGAGCACCGGCGTCTGCACGCGGCCGACGGAAAGAAGCTCGTTATGTTTCGTCGTGAATGCCCGCGAGCCGTTCATCCCGATGAGCCAATCCGCTTCGCTGCGCGCTCTCGCCGCCCGGGTCAAATTCGAATATTCCTCGTTATCCTTCAGCTCGTCGAACCCTTTGCGGATCGTCTCCGCCGTCAGGTCGGAAATCCAGAGCCGCTTCACCGGCTGGTTCAAACCGAGGTGCCGTACGATCAGGGAGAAAATATGCTGCCCTTCGCGCCCGGCGTCGCACGCGTTCACGAGCGCGTCGCAGCGCTCCGCAAGCTCCTTGATCACCTGCAGTTGATCCTTCGTACGCGGGTTCGGCAGCAGCTTAAACGCGTCCGGAATGATCGGAAGATCGCCGAAGCGCCATTTTTTATACTTCTCATCATACAGGTCCGGTTCCGCCAGTCCGATCAAATGGCCGATCGCCCAGGTGATGATGTATTGGTCTCCTTCAAGGTACGAACGTCGATTCTGCGCCTTCGGCTCAATGACGGCGGCGATGTTGCGGCCCATGTCGGGCTTTTCCGCGATAATCAGCGTCTTCAGGTCTGCTCGTTCCTCTCCGCGCGGACGAACAACGAACCCCCGGCAGACAGAAGGCCGTCCGGCCGGGGGCGTTCTTCGCCGCGTATGGTATACTCAAAATCATACCACGGGTTGCCGGATCGCGCTATACGCCCGGCAATCATACAAATAATGTAAAGCATTACATCGGACGGCCGTTTTATGGTTTAATAGTAGATAACTTCTGACCCATTGGAGGGATCGTTATGCGAATTGAGCATTTCTTACTGCCCAAGGATCGAGTGGCGTACCTCTCTGCCGGCGCTACGATGCTCGATGCGATCACGCACCTGGAGCGCTGTCACTATACGGCCATCCCGATAATCGACGAAACAGGCAAATATATCGGAACGTTATCCGAGGGCGATCTGCTGTGGAAGCTGAAGAACACGCCAGGCCTTACGTTCGATAACCTGGACACCGTCCCCGTCACCCAAGTCAACAAACGCATCCATCACGAATGCGTCCGGCTGGAAGCGGATTTGGACGACATGCTGCAGCTCGCGGCAGACCAGAACTTCGTTCCGGTCGTCGACCACGACGGCCTATTCATCGGCATTATTAGGCGCAGAGACATCATCGAGTACTATACTCGCAATATTACGGATTGACGTCGTGAGGCAATCCCCCCATACGACAAACAACGGACTTAGCGCACATATTGCGCGAAAGTCCGTTGTTTTATTTTCGCGGCTCATTTGCATTGTCGAAATACGGCGCGCGACACCTTGCGTCACAGCGTAAAACTCCGTCTTTTTACTTATTGATTCCTTCGCCCATTTCGCATACGCTTTAATTGACATCATTTGGCTAATAAACATTTAATTACAGGAGGTGGCTGCGGAAAGCTACGTTTTTCAGGCAACTAAATAAACTTATCGGGAGGAATTTAGTGAAATGAGAAAACGGATCGCGATTTCGTTAATTGCCATGTTGACGTTAACCGTCTCTTTGGGAGTATCCGCACACGCCGCTACCCAAATCTTAAAGTATATGACCATGAACGTCCACGGATCGCCCCGCTCATTGGCTGAAGTGACGAACAGCGCCCTCGTTATCGGCGGCGTACCGATCGCAACCGGCAAGACGGATTGTCTGAGCGCATGCCAGGACAAATTGACGGAGGTTCAGGTTTACGTTAAAGAGGGCAATACGTTGCTCGGATCAGCCTCGGGCACGGGCAGCGGTTATAACGAAGCGACGGCTACCGTAAGCACGCCGCCGGTTCCGATCGAAGATATCGATCAGTTGACGTCGGTGACTTACCATTACATCTACGAGAACAATAACGGTTTGCTTGTATCTTCTAAAAACCTGAACATGTACTATACCATCAAATCATAACCCGAAGAAGGCGGCAGGCGCCCCGCGCCTTGCCGTCTTCTTGAATTTACCGACGAAAGAGGATCGCTAATGCTCAAAAGGATGATCTTGCTGCTTGCCGTTGTCCTTGCAAGCGGCTGCGGCAACGGCGGAAACGAAGCCAGCGGCGGACGACCGCAGGATAGCGGCGAATCGATGGGATTCGGTCTATGGGGCGACGGCGCGCTGGACGATTATCAGCTTATCCATGCCGTGCCGAGCGATCGATATACGCTCAACATGACCATTCTGAACGACTATTCGGAGCCGCACGCGTACCGCGTCCTGTTCTTCGTCGACTATACGGCTGTGCCGATTCGGCATAACGGGCAAGTCGTGTCGCAGATCGACGTCACGGTGCCCGCGCGCGATCGGATTGAGAATCGGAAGGTCGTGTTATTCGATCTTCCTTCGGGCAAACATCAAGTTCTGGCGATCCTAATCAAGGAGCCCGACAGCGGGCTTGAGAACGGCGCGTTCGTACCGTCCCCCGAAGTCTATATGTCGCGAAAGCTGGAGGTGCGCGTCGGTTCGTCTGCGGAGGCCCCAACCTCCGTTCCGCAGAACGTGCCAACGATCGCCGTCGCGAATCGGGCTTTCGCGCCGTTCGTCACTGCCGAACGGCCGAGCGAAGAACGCGCCGTGCGCCGTGCGCTTACGCTGCTGCCATCGTCGGGGGAGCTATGGTTGAACGCATACGCGGAAGCCGGGCAATCCTACTTGGCCCTTGCGGTAACGCCAACGGGAGACATGCTGTTCGAGCGCCATTACCGGGCGGACAAGACGGGAATGGCTTCCCTGCCGTTGGAATGGAAGCACCCTCCGCAGGGCAGCCACCCCCTCATCGTCGTCGTAAAGGCCCCTTTCGATTCCCCGAGCATCCTCGATGTGAGCATCGTCAATCGGCTGCAGGTTGGTTCTTGATTCGGGACGAAGGGGCGATCCTGCCGTTCATCGCATCAAACCCCAATAGGTATCGGGCCTGCGATCCGCAAGCATGGTGAAGAAGGTGGATTTAATCTCGTCTCGCCATTCGTAATCCAAATCAGCCGCAACGATCCGCTCCTCGTTCTCCTCCGCCATGCAGACCGTGGCGCCATCCGGCGCGTAGATGGCGGATTTCCCGAAGAAGGATAGCTCCCCGGATGTTCCGATATGATTGCATGCGGCAACATAAACGGTATTATCGATGGCTCGCGCGGCGCCGAATCGAACGAAAGGCGAATCGTAGGGCGTCTCCCATGCGCTGGGAGCTGCGATGAGATCCGCCCCCTGAAGGACAAGCGAGCGAGCGAGTTCGGGGAAGGCGAGATCCCAGCAAATCATTAGCCCTACGACGCCAACGTCCGTACGGACGGCAACAAGGTCGGAGCCGGGGCGAAACCAGGATTTTTCAAGCGGCGTCAAATGGATTTTGCGGTAATTGCCCGCTATACCGCCGGACGGGTCGATCATCTGGATCGCATTGTATACGTGACCGGCTTCATCTCGTTCTACATAGCCGTAGACGATCCAGACGCCGTTCCGTATGGCCGTTTCTCTCATGCTTATATAGATTTCGCCCGTCTGTAACTGAGCCAAGTCCTTCGCTTGCGGAGAGAGTAAATAACCGGTGGCCGCAAGCTCCGGGAAGACGATCAGGCGTACCTTCGGGTGCAAGCTCAGGCATTGCCGAACAAGGCGATCCATCTTATTCAAGTTGCAGATTACGTCTCCGTTGACGAACGCGGATTGCGCGACCGCGATTTGTTGGAGCGTCGCCATTGACTACGCCCCCAGTTTAGCTTGAGAATCCGCATCTTGGTCTTGGCGGCCGGAAAGCTGTCCGGAGACGCCCATCAATCCATAATAGAGGATGCCCGACAACACGAAGGTAAGGATGGTGGCCCCCATGCTAAGCGGATGTACATTGGTAAAGTAATAGGCGAATACCGCGCCTATAGCGTAAGCGATATAAGCGACGAGGTTGAATCCGCCCTGATACCGGTACAATCCTTGACGGTCGAAGGCGATGTCCTCCGCGTCGTAGCGGCTTCTCTTCACAAGGAAGTAATCGACGAGAATGATGGCGAACACCGGAATGAACAGATTTCCGACCAAGAGAACGAAGTCGAAGAAGTTCGTCATTAGCGATTCCTTAAGCAGCGTGCCGAGCGTGCATACGATCCCTAAGGCGATAATCGGCTTCCAGAAGTTCGTCTTCGGAAATACGTTCATCAGGGACATCGTTGCGCTATAAAGCGCCATAACGTTCGTGGATAACACGGACAGGAACACGACGATCGCCGCGGCGAAGCCGAAGCCGTATTCGGCAAGCAGAACGGTCGGATCGTAGGTTTGTTCCATGTTGTTCACGATGCTGAATCCGCTGACGACCGCTCCAAGTCCCATCGCGATCAAGGAAGCGAGCAGGTATCCCAGATAGGTTCCCCACAGGCTGCTTTTCTCGGAACGGCAGTGGCGGTTGAAGTCGCAGACGCTGGACATCCAGGAGAAGGCCGTGGCCACGACGATATCGAAAGCAATTATGGCGGTGATACCAGGATTCTCGCTAATCTCCATCTCGATGAGGGATGACACCTCATATGCGGTGAACAGCTTGTAGAAGACGACAGCGGACAACACCAGCATGGCGACGGATACCCATTTCTCGATGCTTTCCACGCCGCGATGGCCGTATATGGTAATGGCTACGACAAGCAACTCCGTGAGAATGACGAACAAATCGATATTGCTATAGCCGGTTGCGTATTCGATCGCGTAGTTCAAGCTCAATCCCGCCATATAGGCTTGAATCCAGCTCCAACCGATCAGGACGAGCGTATTCACGAGCGCGGGAAGTATCGCGCCTTTATGACCGAATGCCGCTCTGGCCACCACCATTGTAGGCAGTCCCGTTCTCGTGCCGATCAATCCGGTTAAGATCAATGGCACGGCTCCGATAGCCGAACCGATGAGTATGGCAAGCATCGCATTTTGAATCGAGAGGTCGGGCACGAACAACATGCCGGTCATTATGGAGGTAATGACGACGTTGGCGGCAAGCCAGAGCGTGAAAGTGGAGAAAAGCGTCATGCTGCGTTCGTTCTTAGGCGTAGGGCTGATATTGTCCCGTCCGAATTGCTCCGTTAATTGGCTCATCGTATCACCTCATGGCGTGTATAGGTAACATCGGCGAGTCGGTTTACTTTTCTCATTGAGAACGCTCCTTTAGTAGGCTGAATGCCTTTGTACAGAACACATCGAGAATTGTATAATGTTGGCGAATAATTTCATAATGTCTATTTTACCAAACTATGTCATATAAGTGCACCAAAAGTCCTATATGTCTTAGACGAAGGTTTGCAAAAATTCTCTCTTAGTAAATCCCCCAGATTAATTATAAGAGCTTGAGTAGCTGAGTCGGCGTTACACGGCGTCGCACTAGCTGTTTAAGGTGACTCTTGCTTGTCATCCTTGTTCTTGCGTTAACTTGCGCCGCAGTTCCTTGTATAGCTCATCCACGAAAGGCTTGTCTACGCCCGCATGCAGAGAAGCCTCCATAATGTCCAGCAATTGCTGCATCGATAATTATCCGAGCGTTCTGCGTCCACCCTTGTTCCACATTGATGCGCCCGCCTCCAGAATGACCTCCGCTTCGATTCGCTGGAAATTCGAAATGTACCGCGCAATTCCCTCCGCCAAGGCAAGCGTATCCTCATAGGTCAGCCCCAACCGTTCCCGTTTCTGATAAAGGGCAGTCAGGACTGCCATTTTGATAGAATGCGTTGCAATCATCTCTTTCAAATCTACTGAATGGAACAGCAGACTTCCTCATACTCTCGTAAACAGGCGCTTCACCCCAGTCCACACCACTTTAAGAGTTTCCTGTATATAAAGAGCGCATATCCGGGTTCTGATTAACGGTAATATTCCGAAACCATTGCCTTCCCTTGACTATCATAGGCTGATCCGAGAGCTTCATGTTGATAGACTTCTCTATCCAGATGCCGGGTGCCCACGAGTTGATTCCCCCGCAGGAGTGGCTTGCATGTATCTCACATCTAACCCTACTGGTTACGTTCCTCCAGATTTTCTCCTTACCGGAGTCATTCATATACGTTTGAAATACGTTGGAAACCGGGAGGTGGATTTTACAAGTTTAAGTAAAAACAAGCCGATTGTCCTCCATCAGGAGAACAATCGGCTTGTTTTTTATCGCTATATCCCCATTACCTTTGCAAATCCGCCACGCTAGCGCTTTTCCGCTTCTCCGACGCTTGCCCTTGCGTATGCGATTGCGCCGTCTTACGCCCCGGAAACCACCAGTTGTACTTGCCGAGCAGCTTCATCGCCACCGGAACGAGCAGCATCCGGATAATCGTAGAGTCGAGCGCGATCGCGACGGCCATGCCGAAGCCGAGCATCTGGATCGGCGGCACGCCCGAGAAGGCGAAGCCCGTGAATACGGCAACCATCAGCACTGCCGCTCCCGTAATAAGCGGTCCGGTCTTCTCCATGCCTTCCGCGATGCTGTCCTCGTGTTCGCCGGAATGGTCGTACTCTTCCTTGATGCGGCTGACGAGGAACACCTCGTAGTCGGTGCTCAGACCGAACAGGAGGGCCAGCAGCAGCATCGGCACGAAATGCACGATATAACCGTTCGCTTCGACGTCGAAGATCTCGTTGCCGTACCCGAGCGCGAAGACGAGCACGAGAAGCCCGTAGGTCGCCGCGACCGAGAACAAGTTCAGGATAATGGCCTTGAGCGGAAGCAGCAAGCTGCGGAACGTCAGCACGAGAATCAAGAAGATCAGGACGAGCATGACGCCGAGCGCCGGCAGCAAGCTGTCGTTCAGCGCCTTGGACGTATCCACTCCTACCATCGTTTCGCCGCCGATCGTAAAGGTCGAGCCTGTCGGCAAATCCGCCGACGGGAGCAGATCGTCCCTCAGCTTCTGCACGACGTCTCTGGCTTCGTCGCTCGACCCGTACTGATCCAGTGTCACGTCGATTAAGCTCGTATGCCTGTCGTTGCTTATATACCGTTTAACCATTAGATTCAAGTCCGCAGGCAGCGCGCCGCCTCCGTTCTGCAACGCGCCGGACACGGTTGCGGCATCCATTCCGGGGAAGAACGAATGGACGGACGTGACGTTAACGACGTGCTCTTGCGTCTTCAGATCGGACACCAGCTTCTCGATCTTCGCGAGCGCATCCGAAGAGCCAAGCTCGCCGCCTTCGTCGCGAAGCACGATGCTGATCTGCCCCGCCGCGCCGATACCGAACGACTGCTCCATTAAAGCCGTCCCTTGGCGCACGGCCGTATCTTCGGGAAGCGTACGGATATCCGGCGAACCCAGCTTCATATCGTTAGCGGGTAATGCGGCCGCGACCAGCGCCGCGAGCGTAAGGATCAAGAACAGCACCGGACGGCGCATAATGCCGTACGTCCATCGTTTCCATCCGCTGACCTTGCCGGCCGGTCTTGCGCGGAAGAACGGTATGCGGCCTTTGTTAATCCGCGTTCCGAGCATGGCGAGTACCGCCGGCAACAACGTCAAGCTAGCCAATCCGGCTACGAACACGACGGCGATTCCGCCGAAGGCAATCGCCTTGATCGCATCGAGCGGCACGACGAACAGCGCGGACAGCGCCGCGATCACGGTAAGCGCCGAGAAGAACACCGTATGTCCAGCGGTCGCCAGCGTGACGGCTACCGCTTCTTGCTTCGTGCGGCCCGGCACCTCAAGCTCCGCTTTGAACCGGCTGACGATGAACAGCGAGTAGTCGATGCCGACCCCGAGGCCGAGCATCAAGGCGGAGTTCGTCACGAACACCGACAGCTCCACTTCCCGGGCCACGAGATAGACGATGCCCATCGCGACCATGATGGAAGCGATCGTAACCATAAGCGGCGTGACCATCGCGACGATTGAACGGAATACGATGAGCAGAATAATAATGATGAGCGGGAAAACGATCATTTCCGCCGTCGCAAGCCCTTCCTGGCTTTGCACGCTGCTCTCGCCCCAGAAGGCGATGCCTCCTACGAGGTAACTCTCTACGCCGAGACTCTTGCCGACGTCGACGACGCGCTCTTGAAAATCCGGCACCGTGTTCATGACGAAGTCGGCTTTCTCGTTCATCTCGACGAACGCGACGCTCATGTTCGGATCTTGGCCGACGAGCCCCGAGCCCACGCCTTCGGAAGCGTCTAGGACGCTGAACACGCTTGCTACGCCTTTCTCCACGCGCACGGTGTCTACGATCTGCTTCAGCTTCTCGTTGTACTCGGCCGTGCCGACCGCATGTTGCGGATCGCGAACGACGAGCGTCATCGCGCTCTCGGACCGCCCCTCGAACTGGGTCGTGATCAGATCCACCGATTCCTTCGAGTGCGATCCCGCAACGTCCCAGCCTCCCCCGCTTAGCAGCGGCGTCAGCTTGCCGAAGGCGATGCCTCCGAGCAACAGACAGACGATCCACAAGGACACGACGAGCCATCTCAGCTTATGAACCCTCTTTCCCCAACCTAACAACAAACGGTGCATTTCTCTCCACTCTCCTCAATTCCTGTTTGAACACTCAAACAATATGCGTGAAAAAAGAGAGAAGAACGCTTAAGTTTCTCCCTTTTCGCAAACCGTTGCGTAATACGCGCCCAGCATCTGCGACAGCGTCGCGTAAGCTTCGTCGTATTTGAAGTCGGGATCGGCGATTTTCTGCAGCGCCAACCCTTCGATTACGGAATGGAGAATCGCCGCAAGGCCTTCCGATTGCTCCGCAGGAAGCCCGGTCACATCCCGGACGATCTTGGCCACATGCTTGGTCTTGACCTCCAACATATCTTTAAGAATCGGCAGCGCAGCCTCGTTGCGAAGACCGATCGCGAACAGCTCGTAGCGAAGACGGAACCATTCCGGTTCTTCCAGCGCCCTGCTCTTCGGCACTTCCATCACTTTCGCTATCGCTTCGATCGTCAGCGGTTCGTTCGGATCGACCTCGAATACCCCGTCGAATGAGTCGCAATACCGCTCGGTCTCTCGGCGGAACACTTCCGCGAACAATTGATCCTTGCTCGGAAAATAGTAGTTGATGAGCCCCTGCGCAACCCCGGCCGTAGTCGCGATTTCCTTCGTCGATGCTCGATCGTACCCTTTTTGGGATAATACGTCATAAGCGGCCGCGATAATTCTCTCTCGTTTGTCTGGGTCAGTCATCGGCACACCTCTGTATCGTAGGGGATATGTAGCGCGTTTAGTGATTTGAATGAACGTTCAAACAGATCATAGCACAGGATGATTTCGGAGCGCAAGCGCGCATTGCGAAATTTTGGAAAGCCGGTTCTTCGAAAGCTGCGGCGGGCGCAAGCTTCGAAAGCTTCGTACGCTTCGATAGCTTCGTGGCAGCGACCATGCGACATAGACACCTTCCTACCTTTATGCGGAGATCGTTGCAACTCGAAAATAAAAACCAATTACAGTTATTTTGCGCATCTAGCTTCAATGGGCCTAGAATAACAACGATATGCAGTTATTTGAATCAAACTTGGTCGTTTTCCTGTATAAGTGATTAAATAACTGCGTATGTGAGTTAATTCCATCCTTGCATTCGATCCGATCGTGAATAACTGCAACTGGTCGTTGTTTAGGCCAGTCCAACGATCTAGAACAACTCGTCCAGCAGTAGGTAATCGTCTCGGACAGAGCCGGTTGCTGATTTGCGCCGCTCAACCGGTCCACCTCCGCTAGATCTAAATTCGAATATGCTTGATCGTAACGATCATCCGATCTATCCGCTTCCTTAGCCATCCTCTACTGTCGGGCGCCAGTCGGATTCCCGCTTCGCTCGCGATCCGCTCGGCGACTTCTTCTACGGTTCGATGGTCCGTATGGATATGATGTCCGAAGAGCTCGCCGGACAAGCTTGCCGCGCATCGATCGATCTGCCGAGCCGGCCAAGAATCGCTCCGGTCCCCTCTCTTCCTTAGGCGCTTCAACAACGTCTCTCGGGATGCCAGCAGCGCGAAGTGCCTCACATCGGCGCCGTCCGCTCTTAATCGACCCACGATCTCGCCGAAATATTGCGGGTTCACGAGCGTCATCGGCACGATAATCGGCCCGTCGAACCGGTCGCTGATCATCTTGAGCATGTCATAATTCATCGATCTCCATTGGGGGAAGTCTTGAAAATCGCCTTGATTGAACGATTTCGGCGCGTTCTTCCAGATGAAGTAGCCGACGTTCTCCGGATCGTAGACGTGCGAGTCGGGAATTCTCCTATGCAACTCATGCGCAACCGTCGTTTTTCCGCTTCCGAATGCACCGTTGATCCATATGATCATAGGGTTTTCACCTTATCGTGGTCGAATTTGACGCTATCGATGGGATATTCGAAAATGTCCCCATCGTCCTCGTAGCCGTCCTTGTATTGAATGTAAAAAAGTACCTTAAGCTGCGACTGCGTATCTACTTCGTAGGCGATCGTATGTATAGTCCGATTTGCTCCCTCTGCCTCTTCGCCATGATGCGCCACCTCGTCAACAAGTTATTGTAGATGCTAGAAACCTTTCCATCTCTGATCTCGTCTCGTAATAATACTGATTCTCATGCCTGCCATAGTTGAAAAATCCGTGCTCCATCCCCTCGTACGCGATGAAGTCTATACGATTGCCCGCTTGAATCATCCGTTCTACGAACGTTCGGTTTTGCTCGAAGATTCCATCGGACGAGCCGCACATCCATAACGTCGGCGGCAAGCATCGGCGGATCTGATGAAGGGGCGACATCGCAAGCGCCTTGTCCCGCAAGTCCGGAAAGAGCCTGTCCATGATATCCACTCCGTCCATGCCTGCGGCAAAAACAACGAGCGCGTTCGGAACAGTATTCGTGCGTTTTCCGTCGGCATCGTCGTCCAAGTGATCGAACATGATCGACGATACGGCGACATAGCCTCCTGCGGACGCTCCGCACATCGCGATTCGGTCCGGATCGACGCCTAATTCTTCGCAGTGGTCTCTCACCCATCGAACCGCGGATTTCGCATCCTTGATCGCTTGCTCCGGCGCGAAACCCGTGTCCGCTCCGTTGCGATAATCGACGCAAATCGCCGCCATGCCCAGCGTTGAGAAATAGTCGGCTTGATGCTGGAACTGCGCGGGATTTAAGGACGGATGCGGGCTGAAGCTGCCGCCGTTAAAAAAGAGAATAGCCGGGCGGTTCGCCCCTTTCTTCAAAGGCGCGACCATGTATAGCGAGAGCTGCCGCTCTCCCACGGTTTTATAGGTTAACTTTACGACCGGATATTCGAATGCGATTGTACTCATCCTGTCTGCCGCCCCTCTCAGCCTCAACTCCCCCTATCATAGCTTGGGTATTTTTTCCTGTCTACGACCATTCATAGTACTGGCTTGCCGTATACCGGTAGGCGTAGACCTTCGCCAAGGTGGCTTCATCGATCTCGAAGCGCGCCATCAAATCGTCCTGCATATCGACGATCTCTCGATAGAGAATGCGCTTGTTCTCGTATTTCAGCGCCACGCTTTCCGGATGTCTCCGGTGCGTATTCAGGGATCGCGGATGGTAGTAGATCTTGCCATGCTCGAGCATCCATACGTAGAAGCAGAGATCGCCCAAAATACGGTAACGTGTCATCCGCGGCTCAATCTCCCGCACGTCGAATTTCTTGAAGACGACGCCGGAGACGTTCGGTATCGTATTTTTGACGACCAGCGTATCCCTGATTTCGTCTATGCCGTTCCTGACGTACGGGGATTTCCATCTCTCCGTATCGATGTCGTTCGTATACGTCAAATAATTGTCGGCGTATATCGTCCCGTCCGCGTCCGCTTGCCTCGATTGCGCGTAGCCGAGCACGATCCGATCGTCGGAGCGAAAGCCGGCCATCACGCTCTCCAAGAACGTCTCCGAGCAATAGTCGTCCGCCTCGGCGATCCAGATATGGCTGCCTTCCGCCGCTTCGATTCCTTTGGCCCACTGCTTGAACACGTTGCCGGAGTTCGTCTCGTTAACGATCGTTCGTATATTCATGCGCCGCCGCTTGCGAGGCAGAGCCGCAACGTATCGTCGGAACAAGCGCACGCTGTCGTCGGTCGATGCGTCGTCCAGAAACACGACTTCGTGGACCGGGTAGGTCTGGTAGAAAATCGACCTCAGCCTCTCGGGCAGGAATCTCTCGTAATTGTAATTCGGTATAATGACGCTCACTTTCGGTTGCGGGCTCCTCCTTCCGAATCGCCCGAACAGCCAAGATAAATCCATGCCGCCACCTCGATTCCCGAGTAATAAACCTCGTACTAGCATATGCGGCAATTCGACTCTCGCTTCTCCCGCCTTTTGTTGCTTGGACTGACAGTTGCCGTGAAGCGGACCCCGGGACGATCATATCTTGTACAATCTACTAACGCAGGTATAGAGGTGAATTTCGTGACGGGTTCAGGAGTCTGGACAAAGATAAAGATTTACCTAGCGCAAGCCTGGAGGAGATTGACCTCCGGGAAACCTAAGCCGTTTCCGGCAATTCCTCATGCGGTCAGCGAGCATCCTTCGGCCTCCCTTCCGAGCTCGCTGCGCGAACAATCGATCGCGGTCGCCCGGGAGTGGCGGCGACGGAACGCTAACCGGGGAACCCTGCCTATGCCTGAAGGCTTCTGGGTCAAACCGACAATAGATCCTTACGAGGCATGGCTCGAGGTCAACCGATGGAACGAGCGCAGGGAAAAGGTTCATCGGACGCAAATCGATAAGTTGAAGCGCAGGCCTCTCCTTAGCGTAATCATGCCGGTCTATCATCCGCATATTCCGTATCTCGACCAAGCGATCGAAAGCGTACGCCGCCAAGCCTACTCCGAATGGGAGCTATGCATCGTAGACGATGCGAGCACCGACCCATCGGTCCGGGAAGCGATTCGGAGATGGTCTCGGACGGACGGCCGCATCCGAGCGTCGTTCAGCGAGAATAACGAGCATATCAGCGTCGCCACGAACAAGGCCGTCGCGATGGCGTCGGGGGAATTCCTCGCGTTCTTGGACCAGGACGACGTATTGACTCCGGATGCGCTCGGAGAAGTCGCCGCTTATGCGAATGCGCATCCCGATGCGGACATCATCTACTCCGACGACGACAAGCTCGACACGGCAGGCCGCCGCGTCGCTCCCCAGTTCAAGCCGGGCTGGTCGCCGGAGCTTCTGTTGTCTTATATGTATTTCGGCCATTTGTTCGTCGTGCGGACGGCCTTGTTCCGCGCGGCCGGCGGAATGAGGCGCGGGTTCGAGGGCTCGCAGGATTACGACTTGGCGCTCAGAATCGCCGATAAGGCTAGACGTATCGGCCATATTCCGCGAATTCTGTACCATTGGCGAATACATCCCGGCTCCACTTCGTCGGGCGGAGGGGCGAAGCCCTATAGCTTCGAGGCCGGCAGGAAGGCGGCGCAAGACGCATGGGACCGGAGCGGCGTCCGCGCGCGGGTCGTTCAACCCGACTGGGCGTTCCAGGCCGGCCTCGGCATATTCGCGCCCGTATTCCCCGATGACGGTCCGAAAGTCGTCATCGTCATTTGCACGAGAAATCGTCACGGGTTGTTGCGCAATTGTCTGGAGTCGCTGGAACGTACAAGCTACCGGAATTGGGAGGCCGTCATCGTCGATAACGGGAGCGACGATCCGGAGTCGATTCGCTATCTGCAAAGCGTCCGGCATCGGGTGATCCAGATTCCCGACTCGGCGGACGGATTCGATTATGCGCGCCTTAACAACGAGGCGGTTAAGCGAATCGACGCGGAATACGTCCTCTTCTTGAATAACGATACGGAAGCGCTGAAGCCCCAATGGCTAAGTCAGATGGTCGGGTGGGCCCAGCGGCAAGGCGTCGGCGCCGTCGGCGCCCGTCTCTTGTTTCCGGACGGCCATATCCAGCACGCGGGCGTCACGCACGGCTTATACAAAGGGATGGCCGGCCCTTCCTTTAAGCGGCTGCCTGCCCGGGATAACGGGTATATGAGCCTGGCCCGGGCGAATCGCAACTGCGCCGCCGTCACCGGAGCGTGCCTCCTAACGCCTCGCAAGTTGTTCATGAAGTTCGGGGGATTCGACGAACGTGCGTTCAAGGTCGCCTACAACGACGTCGATTACGGCTATCGGCTTCGCGCCGCCGGCTACCGGATCGTCTATTGCGCGGACGCGGAGCTGACGCATCATGAAGGGGCCAGCCGGGGCTTCGTCGATCACCCGGCAGAGGCCGCCGCGTTCAGAGCCAAATACGGATTCGCTACGGATCCCTACTATAACGATAATTTGTCGCTCGATAACGAGAGATTCGACATCCGCTCCAAGACGGCCGTCACGGAACGATTCCAACCTATCCCTGCGTTGATGTGCGCCTATAACCTGAATTGGGAAGGTTCCGCCTACAGCCAGTTCGAGTTAACGGTCTTGCTCAAAGACAAGGGAATCATCGATCCGATCGTCTATTGCGCGCAGGACGGTCCGTTAAGGCAGGCTTACGAGAAACAGGGCATTCGGGTTGAAGTCGCTCCTCACCCGCTGACGAACGCGTGGTCGTACGATTCGGCGATCGACCGATTCGCCGGGCGGATCGGAGAATGGAACGTCCAATTGGTCTACGCCAATACGCTCGAGACGTTCTACGGGATCGAGGCCGCCAAGCGGTTGAACGTGCCCTCCGTCTGGAACGTGCGCGAGAGCGAGCCTTGGCAAACCTACTACGATCGTTTCGGATCGGAGATCGCCGCGCGGGCTCTCGGCTGTTTCGCTTATCCTTACCGCGTCGTATTCGTATCGGACGCGACCCGCAGCGAATTCCGGAATCTCGAATCCAGGCTGAATTTCGAGACGATTCATAGCGGCTTGGATCGCAAGCGGCTGCTCCTTCATCTCCGGCAAGAGGATCGGAACAAGCTTCGTTCAGCCCTCGGTTTCGCCGGCGATGAATGCATCGTGCTGCTGCTCGGCACCGTATGCGAACGCAAAGGACAGATCGATCTGGCGGAAGCGACGCTTCGCATGACTCGGGAAACCGTCTCGAAATGCCGATTCCTCATTGTCGGCGACCGTCATGGCGAGTACAGCGAGCGACTGAGATGGCGCGTCGAATCTCTTCCTCCCGACCTTCGGACTCGCGTTCACGTCATTCCGGAAACCTCCGAAGCCCCGTCCTATATGGCTATCGCGGACATTGCCGTCTGCACGTCCAGAGTCGAGAGCTTTCCTAGAGTCATTCTGGAGGCAATGGCCTACGGTCTGCCCATCGTGACGACTCCCGTGTACGGAATTACGGAGCAGGTTCAGGGCGGCATCAGCGGCTTGTTCTACATGCCGGGAGACACGGCGACGTTAGCCCGGCATATCGAGACGCTGGCGAACGATCCGGCCCTGCGCCGGACGATGGGAACTTACGGTCGTTATCTGCTCGATTCGATGAACGATTCCGAGGCGATGGCGATCGCCTACGGCAACGTATTCCAAGAGGCTTGGCTGAGCGGGGAGGCGAGAGCATGTGCGGAATAGCGGGGATAATCGACTTGGCGGGACAACAACGGCTCATCACGCGGAGCTTGGCGGTCATGCTAGGCGAACTCGAGCATCGCGGCCCGGACGGCGAAGGCCGGTTCGCCGAGGGACCGGTCGCCATGGGCATGCGGCGTCTATCGATCATCGACCTGCGGCGGGGCGGGCAGCCTTTCTACGGCTTGGGCGGGCGAATCGTCGCTTTTCAGAACGGAGAAATCTACAATTACCGTTCACTGCGGCAGGAGCTGCGCCGGCTCGGTTATTCATTCCGAAGCGACAGCGATACGGAAGTGGTCGCGCACGGTTATGCCGCGTGGGGAATGGACGGAATGCTGGATAAGCTGGACGGGATGTTCGCCATCGCGATTCTCGATCGGCGAAGCGGGGAGTTGCATCTGGCCCGAGACCGCTTCGGGGAGAAGCCGCTCTTCTACGCATGGGCCGAAGGTAAATTCGCATACTGCTCCAGCATGGCGGTTGTGGCCGCGCTCCCTTGGGTGGACAATGACGTTCGCCCGCGAAGCCTGGAGCGATACTTGGCGTTGCATTACATCCCGGGGAGACAGACCCTGTTGGCAGGCGTCCATCGGGTCCTCCCGGGAGAGAGGCTGTCCGTGCGGGTGACTGATCCCGTACCGCGGAAGTCGCGCTATTATCGATTTCCGCCGCCATCCGCGGACGCCGAGCAGCCGTCCGAGACGAAGGTCGCGGAGCTGCTTGAGCAGGCGGTTACAAGCCGATTGGCTGCCGACGTGCCGGTCGGCGTCTTCTTGTCCGGCGGGTTGGACAGCTCGTTGGTCGCCGCGATCGCCGCGCGAAGCCAACCCGGCTTGCCGACTTTCTCGATGGGATTCGCCTCCGCCGAGCATGACGAAAGCGAGCATGCCCGGACGGTAGCCGCCGCCATCGGAAGCCGGCATCATCGGTACCGCTTCGACGAGGCGGCGTTCCTGTCGCTGCTGCCGCAAACGGCTTCCGCGCTTGACGAGCCTAACGGCGATCAGGCGTTGCTGCCTCTGTACTGGCTATGCCGCGAAGCGCGTAAGGACGTGAAGGTCGTACTGTCGGGAGAGGGCGCGGACGAAGCGTTCGCGGGTTACTTCTATTACCGGCGATTTCTAGCTTCGAATGGGGAACGGCCCGTGCAGAGCCTCATTCATGACGACAGAGCGATCAGTCCCTCGGGATTCCCGCTGCTGACGGATGTTTACACGCGTCAACGACTGTTAATCGCCGGGGACGATGCTTGCGACCCTTGGGAGAGGCGGATTCTGCGCGATATCGAAGGGTTGCCTCCGCTCGCCCGGGCCACGGCCGCGGACCTGCTCACTTGGCTGCCTGACGATCTGCTCGTGAAATTCGATCGGATGTCGATGGCGCACGGTTTGGAAGGAAGAGCCCCTTACCTGTTCAAGGAGCTCGTGGAATACGGCATCCGCTTGCCGGACCCGAGCCGGATGACGGCGGACCGCGTCAAAGTGCTGCTCCGCCAAGCCGCCAAGCGATATTTGCCGGAGTCCATCGTCGAGCGACCCAAGCAGGGCTTCGTTCTTCCGATGCGGGATTGGCTGAGGCAATGGTTCAATGAACACGGTCCCGCGAGACCCTATTTCATTCGCCGCAGCGTGCCGGGATTGGACATGGACGCCGTGGCCGCCATCGCGGAGCGGACGCTGGCTGACGGGATCCGGAACGATCGCCTGCTGTTCGCGCTCGTTATGCTGGCGGAATGGCAGCACGCGTTCGAGCGAAAGAGAGGATCGCTTAGGAAGAGATTGGGATTGCCGCTCTAATAACTCATCGTTATTACCGCTTGATGCGGTAACATTCGTTACCATTCAATTGCACGGAATACAGTAAATAACCTTATTCCGAAATTTTCAGCACAATACCTGCATGGAGTACAGTTAGTTAGCAAATAACGAGGAAACGGGCGGATATTGCCGGGTTGAGATGTAGTACGTACAGGTATTGAGAGGGAATGGGGGGTTCGAAGATCAAGTCCAAAATTGTGTGTAAAATCCTCTGCTTAAAAGTTAACCGATACGGATGACGTTACTAGCAGGGTTTGGTGCTGTTTTCTTCCATTCGTAATACTCATCCATGTTGAAATAGCGCCGGCCGCTTGTCCACTTTTCCTCGTACTCCATCAGGACTGCGCCTAGTAGGCGAATAACAGATTCCCGGTTAGGAAAGATCCGTATCACACTCTCCCTCCGCCGGATTTCGGCATTTAAACGCTCCACGCCATTCGTGGTTCTTAGCCGAATTCGGTACGCTTCAGGATATACAATAATAGCTGTAGCATCGTCAAAACCGCTCTCCAGCGTCTCCATCGCTTTAGCTGCTTTGCTCGAATACGCCTCTAGGGTCTGCTTCAGATACTGTCGAGCAGTCTCTAGATCGGGCGCTTCAAATATCGATCGGACACGGCCTTTAATCTCGGTCTTCAGTGCTTTCGGCGCTGCGTCTAGAACGTTGCGGATGAAGTGCATTTGGCATCTCTGCCACGTTATACCTTGGAAATGTTGCCTTACAGCGCGTACAAGGCCGCCATGGTGATCACTAACCACTAACTCGACACCACGAAGCCCGCGAGCCTTAAGCGAGCTAAAGAACTCGCTCCAGCTTGCCTCGCTTTCGGTGTCACCGAGCATGAGGCCCAAAATCTCACGTTGCCCGTCCTTGTTTACGCCATAGCCAATCATGACGCCACGGGAACGAACCCGCCCATCTTCACGCACTTTAACGAACATGGCGTCGACCGAGATAAACGGGTAGGAAGTTTCATGAAGCGGCCGGTTATTCCAGCTGCTTACGATAGGATCCAGTTGTTTGCAGAGCTCGCTCACTGTCGATTTAGAAAACTCGGCTCCGCACAATTCTTCCGTAATCGTGGTTACTTTGCGTGTGGATACGCCGTTAATCACCATTTCCATAAGAGAGAGCATCAAAGCTTGTTCGCTTCTTTGATACCGGGCGAAAAGCTCCGTAGAGAAGCTGCCGTCCCTAAGCCGAGGTACATGCAGTGTAATGCTTCCTACACGAGTCGTTAGTTTACGAGGATAAGTCCCATTGCGGTATCCCGTCCTTTCGTCGGATCGCTCATACTTATCTGCTCCTGCCTGCTCAGCTACTTGTGCTTGGAGAACCTGGTTTAACACGGATTCCAACAAACCATTCACCCCAGAATCTTGTCCTTTTCCTAAAAACAGTTGATGCAACAATGCCGTATCTACGGTAATCTGATACTGAGCCATAAATAAAAATCCTCCTCTAAAATGGGTCTCGACAACTTTCATTTTAAGAGAGGAATTTATTTATGGCTCTCCTTTTTTAGGACAACCATTTTACACAATTATATGGACTTAACTGGTTCGAACTAAAGTAACTGTACTTGGTGCAGCAACGAGCGAGAGCGACCGTCGATAGCCCGAAATAACGGCAATACGTGCAGTTAGCGGCGTTTATAGATGCGACTGCTTCGCGCCTGCTACGAATCGGGCTGTCCCGCTGCAGGGATACGCACGCGAAAGCCGACCCTTGTAAGGTCGGCTTCCTGTTATGGCATCGCTTCATTGTAGAAATGGACGAGCTCGCTCTTCACGTAGTCGGGATCGGCTACCATTCTAACGCCGTGATAGGCATTGTCCAGTATCGTTCCGGCACCGTTGCGAAGCGACCCGATCGCCTCGGATATCGTTGCCGCGATAGCGTCCGCATCCGCTCCTTCAAAGAGGAACCCGTTGTAACCGTGTTTGACGAGCTCTCTTACGCCGCCGACTTCCGTCGTCACGACCGGCACGCCGGACGCCATCGCCTGCAGAATCGCCTGGGGCATCGATTCGTCCGTCGAGCAGCAAAGGACGAGGTCGGATTGCAGGTAGCTTTGAAGCGGGTCGTCTTGGAATCCGGCCATCTCGACGGCTTGCTCCAACCCGTTATTTTGTATATAGCTCAGGCACGATTGGCGGTAATCGCCCACCAGCCGGTCGTACCCGATCAGCTTCAGGCTGACGGGGACGCCTTCTTGCCGAAGACGATGCACCGCTTTGATCGCCTCCAGTTGATTTTTGCGCGGCTGAATCGTCCCTGACAGCAACACGCGAATCGTATGCGTCTGCGTCTGGGGCAGCGCCGTTAACCGGCGTCGGTTCGCATCGAAGCTGTCGAAGAAAGCCGACTCGACGGCGCAGCACAGCTTCGTCCCCCGTACATCCAGCAGGCGGCTCCATATATCCGAATATTTGCGGGAAGAAGAATGAACCGCGTCGATTCGATAGACGGAGCGAATCCGATCTAGCGTCAAATGGGAGGCGTAGTATTGATGGAGGGTAGCCGCATGCGGGATATAGACGGCCTTGCAAGCGGCGCCCACCGCTTCGATATAAGTGACGGAATGGGCCAATCCGACGTTATTGCGCTGCATCCAATCGGCAATGACCGGCGCGGTGTACGCCGCCTGAGGGTCCTGGTCCACCTTGACGTTAGAGATATACGGCAATTCATGGATCGCCAGTCCTCCCGCCGCCGCGCGCGCGTACAGATCGGGAACGTACCGCTGCGACTCCGGCACGCATAGCAGCACCTCGAAGCCCATCTCTCTCATGAACGTCGCGTGCTTCAGCAGATGAAGCGTGGCGCCTCCCAAGTAGGATTCATGGAAAAAATAAGCGATTCGCCTGCCTCGCAACTTGCGGTGCAACTCCGACGCTTCCAACGCGCCCGCGAAGGCATGGACCTGCGCCTCGCTCGCGTAATGGCGCCGAACGTACGCATAGGCCCGTGCGTGCATCGCGTTCATGTCGGATGCCCCCATACCGGCCGCCTTCAGCAAGGCGGCCAGCCAATCCTCGGGGGCGTTGCCGGTCTTGATGCACACGTCGTCCGGAAGCTCCGAATAAGGAGGTACGTTCGAACAAATCCATACGGACCCGGCAGCGGTGCCTTCCAGAAATTTGACCGGACTTTTGCTTCTCGCCGCATCCAAGGCGCCATCCAGAGGAGACAGCGTAAAATCGAACTCTCCCGCTCGCAGCCATTCCAAGTACCGGTCGTAGCTGTTCGTGAATGCCCGATAATACGTCTTACCGTGCAGCCGACCGAAATCGTCGGGATTCATTCCCCAGAAATGAAACTCTGCCCGGTCTCCGACCAACTTGCTGAACTGCTCCAGAACCGGAAACAGGCGCTGCAATTCTTGTTTTCTCGACGGTCCGGTGAAGATGCCGAACTTATACGGCCGCTTCCGCGCCAAGCGCCTCTTATCCGTCAGGTATGCGCCCGGAATGTTGGTGCGGCTTTGAATGACTCGCGGGTTGTAACGTCGGCAATCCTCCGTGATCACGGAATTGTAGCTGATAATCTGGTCGCATCCCGACACTTGATGTTGGAGATGGTGATAGCCTTGCGTTCCGGGCTTTAAGTACCCGAATTCCTCCCCTAGCTCGTGGAACTTGAACATATTGTCGTCCATCACGTAAATCGAGGGCTTGCCGGCAGCCTTGGCTTTCTCGAGAGCGGCCGTAGCGTTCGGGCCGATCGTCTTGTATAGCGCCAGAACGTCGTATTCGTCGAAGCCGAGCGCACCCGCGTTGTTCTCGTCGAGATAACAGTATCGATAGGGAAAAGCCGGCAGCCGATTCGTATAGTTTTTGACGGTGACGTCGATCGAGGTGGAGTACAGGCTCTTGATCACGGCCAACCGGCGCGTCCACGGACGGGACAGATTGGCCAGCTCGCGTTGCTCCGCCTTCAAGTAATAGGGAGTGCGGCTCCGGAACGGAAAAATTTCGCTGCGGCTCCATTCGTCGATTTCCCGCTGCGACAAGCTGGGAGCTAGATGAGCGGTGCCGTCCACTTCGTATCGGCCGATCGCCTCGGGCGCAAGCATCGACTCGCGGTTGATCTCCATATACTGGCGCAGCTTGACGTAATGCTTCAGCACGATGCCGTCCGATTCGGCAAGCGAATGCTTCTCCCCGGCGTTAACGCTGCTGACGACCTTGTCGACCCATACGAATTTGAGCTTGCGCGCCATGCGCAGCCACAAGTCGTAGTCCGACAGACGGCGCACGAGGACATGGGGATCGTACATGCCGCACTGCTCGAGAACGGACTTGGGATGAAGGATGCTATTGTTCGCGATAAAGTTGCCGCTCTGAAGCAAGGAGTAGTCGAACGCCCGTCCGATGTCCGATCGCTGCGCGCTTCCGTCCTGCCGCTTAATCGCGGCAAGGCAGGTGCCGTATACGGCGCACGGTTCGCCCTGCCGAAGCGCTTCGCCGTACAACGTCGCTAGACAGTCGGGCTCCCATTCGTCGTCATCGAACTGATAGGCGATATATTCGCCTCTGGCGAGAAGAATCGCTTCGTTCACTCTTGCCGCCGGAAGTCCGCTATTCCGTTCGTGCCGTATGATCGTAATCCGCGAGTCCCGCTTCCGGTACCGTCGCAGCGTTTCGTACGTGCCGTCCGTGGAGCCGTCGTCCACGATAATCAATTCGAAATTCGGGTACGTCTGCCGCAGGACGCTGTCGATCGCGCGGCTCAAGGTCGTTCGGTTACGGCAATAAGTCGGCATGATGACGCTAATCGCCGGCTTCTTGAATCGGCGAAGCCAGCCTGACTTCAAGATCGTACGGTCCGAAGCCAGAGTATGGAATGAAATCAAGCGCGATCCCTCCGTCCATTGATGTTATTCTCGTTCGCCCATCTCGGCGTACAGACCCTCTCTTCGGCCGATAAGCCTAAGAAACGGATAGCGCACCGGGCGTTCGAATACCGATAGATAACCGCTGCCCTCGTCGTAAGAGACGCGAAATTCGATATGCAGCGCGGGAGCGCCGTTAACCGGCATCGGAGGAATGGGGAACGCGAGCGAGCAATCGCCCGACAACCCTGCGAGTTCAACGTCGAAGGCTTCGATTTCTCGTCCCGCCTCGTCGCGAACGGTTACCCGCATAAGCCCGCTCATCCGCTTGCCGCCGCATCGGAACAGACAACGAAGCGTTCGGACGGGTCGATTCGGCATCCCGATCGCATACGACAGTTTATTCCGAATCCGCGTTAATGCCAGCCCGGCCCGCGCGCGTTCCGCTTCCGTCGGCGAAGCCGGAGGGCTGACGCTCTCCATCGCGAGGGCGAATTTGCCGGCCTGCGCCTCGGACGTATACCTCTTGCGGATACAGTCGACCGCGCGATTCCGGATTCGCTTCCGATCTGCCGTCGGCATTCGGATGATTCGGCCGATTTCCCGTGCCCAACGGCCCTTTTCATTCGGCACCTTAAAGCCGTTCACGCCGTGTTGCACGGATTCGTAGGGCTCTACGTCGGAGAACAGGCCTACCGCGCCGCAGATCGTCCCTTCCAACCATTTGATCGGGCATTTGCCCTTCTTGAACGGCGTATCGAAGAGCGGACAAAGCAACAGATCGAATCGGCTCGCCGAAAGCCGGTTTATATACTCCTCGTAACTGACCGAGAACTCCGCGGCGAACACGTCGCTCTCCTGTATGGAACCGATTTGCGCGGGGATGTATCCCCAAAAATGAAATTCGACCCCCCGCTTGAACTCGCTGCTGACGCCGAGCAATTCGTCCCAGAGCCAGTCGATCTCCTCTTTTCTCGATTTCGTCCCGAGCATTACGATCTTGAACGGGGCGGCGGGCGGGTCGAACGATTCGGCCTGACGGTTCAAAATCTTCTCCGCCACGTTCGTATCCAATTCGATGATTCGGGAGTTGTAAGGCCGTACGGAAGCCGCGGTCGAGCGGGAATAACAGAGTACGAGGTCCGCATTCGACAATTGCCGGATCAGGTTGCCGTGCTGGGGGGTTCCGGGCGCGTATCGCCAGTATTCCGGACTCACCGTATGCAGGAGCAGCAGATCGTCGTCGATCGCGTACACGATCGGAATACCCGACTGCTTGCATAGATCGAGAAGCGCGGCGGAACGATCCTCAATCGTTCTGCACAGCACCGCGATGTCGATGTTCCGGAGCGCGTCGGCGTTCAGCAGGGACTCCGGAACGAAGACGAACCGATAGGAACCGTCCAGCGCCCGAATATAGTTTTTGAGCATGATCACGACCGTCGCATCGTACGCGTCTTTCGTAACGAGCACGTATTTCATCGGTTTGGCCGGGATGGTATCGTAACGCGCCCTGCGGCTCGCCCACTCGGGTCTTTGCTCGAACCACGGCAGCACCTGCTTCCGATAGACATGCTCCCGGTAAGCGCCGTCGTGCAGAAAATCCAAGTTATCCAGCGCGTAGTCCTCGATTCGGTCGAGCCTTAACCGATCCGACCGATCGATCGCGTAGCAAAGACGGAAGAGTTGCGGATCATAGATATAATCCGAGCCCAGCGATTTCTCGTGATAAGCCTCCGCGATGCTGATCACTTGGTCGACGAAGACGAACGGCACTTTCTCCGCCCATCGCAGCCATAGATCCCAGTCGCTCGTCCGGCGCATGGCCAGATGGCAGTCGTAAGCGCCGTAGGCGTAGCAAAGCGATTTCGGATGCAAGACGGCATTATTGATAATGCGGTTATAGAGCTGCAGCTCGTCGTACCGGAGAGCGGCGCCGATGTAGAACTCCGTCTGCGTCTTCAAGTTTCTGAACAACCCTTTGCCGAACACGACGCAATCCCGCGGTTGCCGAACGATCTCGCGGTATAACGCCTCCAGCGCGATGTCCGTCCATTGGTCGTCGTCGAACTGGTAAGCGATGTACTTCCCCTTCGCGCGCATGATGCCCTGGTTCACCCGCAGCGCCGGCAGACCGGAATTGCGCTCGTTGCGGATATAGACGATTCGGGGATCATGGTTCCTATAACGCATGACGATCTCGCGCGTTCGATCCGTCGAACCGTCGTCGACGACAATAAACTCGAACGCGGTGAACGTCTGATTCAGCACCGAGCGAATGGCGCGTTCCAGCAGCCCGTTGTCGCCCCGGCAATAGGTCGACATAATGACGCTGATGACGGGATCTTGGACCGGCGATTCGGATTCGTACACCTTCGCGCCTTCCAACAACGGTTTAGCGGTAATCATGTTACCCTCCTTGATTGGGCAGCGTCATGATACGTACGGGACCTTGTTCCGCGGATTTGGCGCCGACGGTTCGAAAGCCCGCTTTTTCATAAATCTTGATAGCCGCGGCATTGTGCTCGTATACTTCCAAATCGATGGCGTTCAGCCCCAATCGCTCGAATCCGAAGGCGCATATCGCGCCGACGATCTCGAGTCCGAAGCCTTTGCCCTTGGCCCGCGCGTTGCCGACCATGAGCCGCCCGAACTCCGCCGTTCCGCGAGAGGCATCGATCCGGTATAACGCCGCGATCCCCACCGGTTCATGCAAACCTGCCATGTCCTCGGCGATGAACGCGATATCCGCCCCGTTCTCCAGATATCGCGCATACCAGTTCCGATGTTGTTCCCAAGTGATCGTGCCGCTGCTTAGAAACCATTGGCGGATTGCGGGGTCGTTCCGCCAAAGGAGCACAAGCTCTAAATCCGAGAGCTCGAGCTGGCGCAACCGTAGACGTTCGGTCCGAATAACGTATGCGTGGTTCATCCGCTCACTCCTTGGCATGGGCTGCTACGATTTCGCAGACGCGGTCTACGTCTTCTTCGCGCAGTTGCAGATGCATCGGCAAGGACAGAATCCGTCCGGACATGTCGTGAGCCCGAGGGCATGTTCCTTGCCCATAGGCGTACATGGCGTAGTCGGTATTGTCCCGGTAATGAACGCCGGGGTAGATCTCGTTGTCGTTCAGCACATGAAGAAGCTCGTCTCGGTTGCCCGATTCGATCATGAACAGATGGCGGGACGACTCGCAGTCCGCGGCGACGGGGATCGGCTTGGCGCGGCTGCTTCCGTGGCCAAGGCGATCCTCGTACCATTGCGCGACTTGCCGGCGGAACCGGTTATCCTCGTCCAAATACCGAAGTTGGACAAGTCCGATCGCCGCCATGACGGAATTACCGTGATACTTGTACCCCAAATATTCGACATCGTATTTCCATTTGTAGTTGCCCGCGCTATGCGTTCGGGTATACGTATCCTTGTTGATGCCGAGCCAAGTGTACTTCCTGCAGATGCCGTCCATCTCTTCGTCCGCAAAGCAGATCATGCCGGAATCGGCGGTCGGCAAATTTTTGACGGCTTGGAACGAATAGACCGCCACGTCGGCCTCCTTGCCCGGCATTTCCCCGTGGAGACGGGTTCCGGCCATATGCGCGCCATCCAGGATGAGCGGCAGGCGGTGCTTCCTGCATATGGCGAGAATATCGGCGTATTGCCCCGTATTGCCGCCTAATCCTACGAACATGACCGCGCGCGTCCGAGGCCCGATTCGCCGTTCCAAATCTTCCGGGTCCATGCACAGATGCTCGTCAACGTCCGCGAATACGACCTTCATTTTCTCGTAGAGGATCGCGTGATTGGTGGAGACGAACGTCAACGGCGTCGAGACGATCTCGTCTCCGTCCTGCCAGCCATGGACTTGCTTTAATATTTTGACGGCCAAATGCAGGCCAGCGGTTGCCGAATTCACGAAGTGAGCGTGCTTATGACCCGTGTAGGCGCGCCATGCGCTCTCGAATTCCACCGTCTTGAACCCGATGCCTGTCCACCCCAGCTCAAGGCATTGGCGGATTTCCTCGATGCATTCATCTACTCGGTAAGTTGGCACGAACAATTGGATAGCCATTCCGGTTCACTCCTTACTAGGTCGAAATCAATGATAGTTTATGAGAGACGTTCCGATACGGATTGGACGAAAGACGGCCAGAACACAAAAAAGAACGGCCGTTAGACGCATATCGCGCCCCTCGGCCGTTCACTTGTATTCAATGAATTTTAGAAAATAATCAGACAACCCGATAGAACAACGGCTGCCCAGACCGTAACAATGATCCCCGCCGCCACCCAATTCTTCGGCTTGTCTCTGGCGACTCTGGCCTCCGCCTTTGCCCTGGCTTCATCCAATACCGACCGAGGCGTCATTCTCAAAGCGAGCTTCACGCCAAGCGGAATAAGGATGAGGTCATCCAAGTAGCCTAGAATCGGAACAAAATCGGGAATCAAATCGATCGGGCTGAAAGCATACGCCACCACGCAAGCCGACAACAGCTTGGCATACCCGGGCGTGCGCGCATCCCGATAAGCATAATAGAGAACGAAGAGCTGCTTCTTCAACTGTCTCGCCCATGCTTGCAGCGGCTTCAACATGCTATGCCAGCTCCCGAAGCCACTGCTCGACTTCGCGGAACGCCCCTTCGCTCGATAGGATGCCGTCATGGTCGGCGTCCAGGATCATCTTCACTTTGGCGTCGTTATGCTCGGCGAACATCGGAGCGTACTGTCCCGGAACGAACACTTCTTCCTTCTCCCCGACGAGCACGAGCGTCGGCTGGGTCATCGCCTTCAAGCTGCGCTCGTACTTGGCGCTCGGCGCGCGGGATTGCAGCAGACGGTAGCTGAGTTCGAGCGTCTCCCGACCATGCCGGCGAGCCGGCGGCTTATCGTTATGCATAACGGTCAGACGGTTGAACCAGCGGATGCCGAGCTTGTTCATGAAGGTTAACACCGCCAGTCTCGGCACGTTCAGCTGGACCGTGCTCATATGGTTTTTCTCGTAGTTAATGGGCGCTTTCGGGTGAATCGCCGGCGCCAGAAGCAAATAAGCGTTAACCTGCCCGGCAAGCGGCTTGTCGGCTAGGCGAAGCACGTTGCCTCCTCCGCCCGAATGGGCGGCAAGGATGAGCTTGTCCGCCTGCGGCTCGCTCTTCTCCAGCCACACCGCCAAATCCTCGATATCATGATCGTGCTGGCCCACGTATTCTACGTCGCCTCTGCGGATCGGGTGCAAGCCGTACCCTCTCAGGTCGGGCACGACGACTTGCGCTAACTGCCGCTTCGCGATGAACTCCGCGAGCGGGTGCAAATATTGTCCATCCTCCGAGATCCCGTGCAGCAGAATCATCAGCTTGTCGCTGTCCGCGCGGTAATGGCGATAACATAAGGATCTTCCGTCCCTGGCTTCGTAGGTTTGGATGGGTGGCAGCAATCTCTCGTACATGAACTGGCCTCCGAGGGTGACTATTGACGCGCTAGTCTTTGAATATCTTGCGAATTACGGCGGGTCGTGAAAATGTTGAATGCGTTTACAGCCCATTATACCATACTCGAATGTCCCTACGTTTTACGTACCGCAATAGGTCCGGTACGGACGCGTCGCTCCCGCCGGCAGCGCGCAGTATTGTTCCTGCGCGGCGTCGTATGCGAAAGGCCGCGCCAGTACGGCAACCAACCGCTCCATCGCGCCGTAGTCCCCGCGGTTAGCCGCTTCCAGCGCCTCTTCCACCCGATGGTTGCGCGGGATGACCGCCGGATTGGCGGCACGCATCAGCTGTTGCGACTCGGCCTGCGAAGCTTGCTGCCTGCCGAGCCTCGCCTTCCAGCGCTCCTCCCACTCGGCAAACTCCGCGCTTCCGAACAGCGCCTCGTCATCCTGCTTGTTAAGCGTCAGCGCCCGGAACGTGTTCGTGAAGTCCGCCCCTACCCGCTCCATGATCTCGAGCAGGTTCTCGATCAAGGTTTGGTCTTGCTCCTCTTCGCCTACGAGGCCGAGCTTCGCCCGCATGCCCGCCAGCCAATGGCGGCTGTACTGCGAAGCATAGTCCGCCAGCGCGCCTTCGGCCAGCTTGATGGCCTGCTCCTCGTCGTCATGCAACAGCGGCAGCAGCGTCTCCGCGAATCTCGCGAGATTCCACCCGCCGATCGGCGGCTGATTGCCGTATGCATAGCGCCCCTGCGAGTCGATGGAGCTGAATACCGTCGCCGGATCGTACGCGTCCATGAAGGCGCACGGGCCGTAATCGATCGTCTCGCCGCTAATGGCCATGTTGTCGGTGTTCATGACGCCGTGAATAAAGCCGACGAGCTGCCACTTGGCGATGAGCGCGGCTTGGCGCTTGATCACTTCCCGCAGGAAGTTCAGGTAGCGGTCGTCGTCATGCGCGATGCCCGGACAATGCCTCTGCATCGTGTAGTCCGCTAACGCCCGAAGGTCCTCCGCGCTGCCCCATTGCGCCGCGTATTGGAACGTGCCTACGCGGATATGGCTGGCGGCGGTGCGCGTCAGCACCGCGCCCGGCAGCTCGACCTCGCGCTGGATCGGCTGGCCGGTCGTCGCGACCGCCAGGCTGCGGGTCGTCGGGATGCCGAGCGCGTGCATCGCTTCGCTGATAATGTATTCGCGCAGCATCGGTCCTATCGCCGCCCGGCCGTCTCCTCGGCGGGAATACGGCGTCGGGCCGGAGCCTTTAAGCTGAATGTCCACCCGCTCGCCCCGCGGAGTGATCTGTTCGCCAAGCAGCAGCGCCCGTCCGTCTCCCAGCATGTTGAAATACCCGAACTGATGCCCCGCGTAAGCCTGCGCGATCGGCTCGGCACCTTCCGGAATCCGGTTGCCGGCGAACGCCGCGACGCTATCCTCGCTCCTCAGCGCCTCGGCGTCCAGTCCGAGGGATTGCGCCAACGGTTCGTTAAGAACGATGAGTTTCGGCGAGCGTACGGGAGTCGGGTTCATCTTGGTATAAAAGGACTCCGGCAGCCTCGCGTAACTGTTATCGAAATTCCACCCTGGGTTCGTCATCGTTTCCTCCTGCTCCCAACTTCGGTCTTAGGTGTATTATAACCTTTTCATTGCGGTAAGCGTCGCTTCATAAGAAAAGGTTAAACATCGTCGGCATTGCGAAGGGAAGCTTTTACTTCGGCGTGAACAATCAGTCCGCGTTAGGCAGCGATAGGCGTTAAAGCACAACAACGCCTGCAATCGTGCAGGCGTTGTTGCTAGATCGGGATTGTGATGGGGGAGACCTGCGGATGTGCAGGTAATCCGTATGTTATCCGCTCAAGTCGACGTTTGGCGTCTAGAGGAACTGTATCTAGGCAGGTATTCACGGATAATCGGTCAATCTGCCGCTTCAAGACTATATAATAGCAGGTAATCGAATCTCCACCACCGACGGCGCTGCTTGTTCACCTTGCCCTGCTCTGCCTTGCTCTGCCTTGCTCTGCTCTGCCTTGCTCTGCTCTGCCTTGCTCTGCTCTGCTCTGCTCTGCTCTGCTCTGCTCTGCCTTGCTCTGCTCTGCTCTGCCTTGCTCTGCTCTGCTCTGCTCTGCTCTGCCCTGCTCTGCTCTGCCCTGCCCTGCCCTGCTCTGCCCTGCCCTGCCCTGCTCTGCCCTGCTCTGCTCTGCCCTGCTCTGCTCTGCTCTGCCTTGCTCTGCTCTGCCTTGCCCTGCCCTGCCCTGCCCTGCCCTGCTCTGCTCTGCCCTGCTCTGCCCGACACGCTCCCCTACCCCCGCACCTCCACGATGCTCGCCAGCTTCACCCACTGGTCCCCGATGAATATCCGGTAAGACAGCAAATCCAGCTTCACGATCGTCCCGCTGACCGTCCGGTCGGCCTCCGGCTCCCAGAGCAGCAGCTCGATCTCCTCGCCCGTCTGGCAAGCCGCGCTAAGACGCTCGTTGATCTCCTCCCATCGCTGCGGGTCGAGCATCGGCTTCGTCCTGCGCTCCGGCCGGTTGTTCATCTCGATAATCCGTTCCTTATGCTCGGGCAGCATCATGCGGCTCGACTCCCATAGTCCGTTATTCTCGAGCTTCTTCGTCATCTATAGTGCCCTCCGATCTTGCCGGCTCTATCCTCGGCTTGCCCCGCGGCCGTCTTCGAGACGGCTCGCATGATCGCGGTGCTGCCGTATTTATCCTTGAGCGCGTCCGTCGCCCGCTCCAGCATGCGGAATCGGTCCCGCTCGTCGAACAGCGACAGTTGGTACTCCTCCTCGCCGGACAATTGGGTGAGTCCGACCGCCACCTTGCGCACCGGCTCGCCGCCCCAATGCCGCTCGAACAGCTCGACCGCCGCCTTGTACACGTGGTTCGTCACGTTCGTCGGCTCCGGCATCTTCGACTGCCGATAGAAGCCGGTCGGGCGGTCGAAGTCGGCGCCTTGACACCCGGCCGACACGACGAAGCCCATGAAACCGAGCCCCCGGCAACGCCTGCACACGAGCTCGGTCAACTCCAATAGCACGACCTTGAGCTCCTCCATCGTCCGGTAATCGCGCGGCAGCGTCATCTGATGGCCGACGCTCTTCGGCGGCGTCTTGTGCGTGTACGGGCTGACCGGACTGTCGTCCTTGCCGTTGGCGAGCCGCCAGTACAGCTCCGCGTCGATGTCGCAGTTTTTCCTGAACTTGCGGCGCATAAGCCGCTTCAATTCGGGCAGCGGCGTCCTCGCCAAATCCCCGATCGTCGGCATCCCCATCGCCGTAAAATGCGCCGTCATCCGGCTCCCGACCATGAACATCTTATTGATCGGCTGCTTCCACAACAGCTCCGGCAAATCCGCCTCGCGCAGCACGAACAGCCCGGTGTCGTTCTTTTTGGCCCATAGGTCGCAAGCCATCTTCGCCGTCACCTTGGAATAGCTGATCCCAAGCCGCGTATAAATTCCCGTCTCGCTCCGCACTTGATCCTGGATCGCCTGCGCGATCTCGAGCGGCGTGCCGAACAGCTTCTGGCTGCCCGTCACGTCGATGAACTGCTCGTCGATCGAGTATGGCTCTACCAAATCGCTGAACGCGCGATAAATATCCGTAATCTGCATCGAAATATCGATATACAGCTGCATCCGCGGCCGGATAATGACGAGGTCCGGACATTTGGCGATCGCCTCGCGCACCGTCTCCGCCGTCGTCACCCCGAACTTCTTGGCCAACGGGCAAGCCGCCAGAATAATGCCGCTGCGGCGCTCGGGATCTCCCGCGACGACGACCGGCTTGTTCGCGTATTGCGGATTCGCCGCCTTCTCCACCGACGCGTAGAAGCTTTGGCAATCCGCCAGCATAACGATTCTTTCCGCGCTTTGTCCCATTCGTGTCCATCACCCATCCGTTAGCTTAACTCCGGTATATTCGCTCGCTTTTCTCAGCGCTTCGTTGCGCAGCGTGCCCCACAGCAACGTCAACTGATGCTCATACCCCCGGCACAAATAAGCGGCCTCCACGCCCGCCCGCGTCCGCTTCTCCGGGAACAACTTAATTCCGCGCTCCCTGAGCGCTTTGCGCAATTCGTAATGCTCGTTGATCAGATCGTCCAGCACCTTCTGCAAGCCGCGCACGAGTATCAAATCCAGCTTAAATCCCGCCTTGCGGGCCGTATCGATGTCGCTCTGGAGATAGTCCAGCATGACGGGAATGACAATCGCGTCCTTCACCAAGCGCAGCTCGTCTTTGCTTAGTACAGGCGGTTTCATCGATCCTCTCCCTTATCGTCCGACGTTCGCATGAATCTACGAACGAATGTTCGTGTTAATCATTATATGCGAACGGATGTTCCTTTATCCACATTTATTTTTTGGGTGTACAGGCTTATACTGATAAAGATAAGGGGGAATTTCCATGTGCGGACGATATACGATCGTAGTGTCCATCGAGGAGTTAATGCTGAGGTATCTGAGCGACTTGCCGACGAACCGGTACCATACGCCCCGCTACAACGTCGCGCCGATGCAGCAAGTGCTGGCGGTCGTGAACGACGGGGAGAAGAACAGGCTCGGCGAGCTTCGCTGGGGGCTGGTCCCTTCGTGGGCAACCGACGATAAGATCGGCTCGAAAATGATTAACGCGCGGGCGGAGACGCTGCTGGAGAAACCCTCTTTCAGAGGATTGGTACAGCGCAAAAGAGCGCTAGTGCCGGCCGACGGCTTCTACGAGTGGAAGCAGGCCGGGGGCGGCAAGCAACCGATGCGGATTACGATGAAGGACGGCGGTATTTTCTCGATGGCCGCCTTGTACGATACATGGGTCGCCCCGGACGGGCGCAAAATAAGCACTTGCACGATTATCACGACAACGCCGAACGAGCTGATGGCGGACATTCACGACCGGATGCCCGTTATCGTGCGTCCGGAGGACGAGGCGTACTGGTTAGATCGCGGCAACACGGACGCGGCGGGGCTCACGAGCCTGCTGCGGCCTTACGACGCCGCGGCGATGCGGGCGTATCCGGTGTCCAAGGTCGTCGGCAACGTGAAGAACGATACGCCCGAATGCATCGAAGAGCAAGCGACGCTGTTCTAGGCTTCGTCCAGCGCCAGGACAGAATCTTTGCTAATGATCGTACCTTCGCCGCTTCCTTCGCAAATCGCCTTCATCGCCCCCGGCTTATCGAAGTTGAAGACGTGGATCGGCAAGCCGAAATCCCGCGCCAGGATGAACGCCGACTGGTCCATGACCGTTAAGTCGCGCCGAAGCACGTCGTTATCATGCATCGACTTGTATTGGCGGGCATCCGGGTCCGTCTTCGGATCGGCGTTCGGCACGCCGTCCCCCCCTTGCTTCGCGACGAGCAGGGCGGCGCATCTCACCTCGATCGCCCGCTGCACGGAAGGATAATCCGTCGTGACGAACGGCTGTCCGTTGCCCCCCGCGAAGATCACGATGTACCCTTTTTCAAGATGATGAACCGCTCTTAACCGTATGTATGGCTCGGCGACGGCGCTGACCGGCAAAGCGGTCATGACGCGCACTTCCCTGTCGGTCTTCGCTTTCAGGACGCCGCGGAGCATGAGGCTGTTGACGACCGTCGCGAGCGTGCCGATACGATCCGCCTCCGCCCTTTCGATCCCCCAAGAAGACGCGATGCTTCCGCGAAAAATATTGCCGCCCCCGACGACGAGGCACACTTCTACCCCCAATCGGACGACGGACAGAATTTCGCCGGCGACATGCTCCAATCTCTCGGGATCGAAGCCGAATCCGCCGTTGCCCGCGATGGCGACGCCGTCTAGCTTGATCAACACTCGCTTGTATTTGAGCATCGTTCGCACCTCCGCTATCTACTCTATGTACCGAGATTATAGATATACTTTTCGGACGAAGAGGGAGATTTCAAGGGGTGCCGACTGTTCGCTTGACAGCTTTACCGCGCCTTGGTATAGTGAACGCACACAACCGAATTCGGACCACTTACGTAAGGAAGCACCCGTAAGATAAGGCGTTAACGCGCCTTTCTTGCAGGTGCTTTTTTTGTTGTCCGGATTCGAAATATCAAGGAGGGATTCTCATGGTTAGAATGCGTAAAGGCGTCCTGTTGCTGCTGTTCGCGGTTACCGTATGGAGCGCCGCGCCGGCCGCGATGCAGGCCGCCGCCATCGAACTGACCGCGCCGGTCAAAGCCGACTTCGACAAGACCGTCAAGGGCGCGGACGCCGGTTCTGCCGCCAAACTGAAGCAACTATACCCCGCGCTTCAAGCCTCGTTGAACGAGGACTTGCAGCTTAAGGCGCAGATCAAAGCGCAGCACTATGCGAACGAGCAGGCGCTGCTCGCGCTGCGGAAGGAGATTCGGCTCGTCGACGGCGCCAAGCTGGATAAGCTGAAAGGCGAGGTCGCGCAGATGAAGGCGAAGTACAAGCCGTTGTTCGACGAGTATACCGCGCTCAATAAGCAGATTGCCATCGTGCGGAAGCTTAAGAGCAAGCTCCTGAACGACGCGCTGCGCTTTCAAGCCGATGCGATGAAAGTCGCGACCCAGCTCGCGCGGGACAAAATCCGGGCGAAGGAAACCGAGCTGAAGAACGCCAAAGCCGCTGCCGCCGCCAAGATCAAAGCCGCCAGGAATACGCTCGGCGAGACCGATACCCTCAAAGTGAAGATCAAGTCCCTGAACAGCGCCGCCGCCCTGCCGCGCAAGAGCCAATCGGCCGTCTGGACCGACTTCAAATACGCGATCAAGAAGAGCGAGACGCGCAGCGCTCTGAACGCGCTGGATACGCTAGCCTCGCTCGCGAAGCAGGTCGCGGACAAACAGCGGGAAGTTCTCGCCGCGGAGAAGAAGATCGCGGCGGTTATCGCGAAGACGAAAACGCAGATCGCCGCGGCGGGCAAGTAGGCCGGCCGATGAAGAAGTCGAAACCGCTGCGCGGCGGAGGGGTCTGGGACCTGGGAGATGGCTCGGGGCGAAGCCTGAAACCAAAGCGCGCGGGAGGTCCAGTACAGGACCCTGCGCGGCGTCCATCCCTGCCTTTATGCTATGATAAGGAGCATGAAGGAGTGGACGAGCGAATGGCGCTAAGCATAAGATTGGAAACCGACCGAGATTTCGAAGAGGCTGCCCGGCAGCACGCTTCCATACGAGTGTTCCGGGACGACCATCTGATCGATTCCGGCGGCACCGTCATCCGCTTCGACGACAACATCGTCGTCGTGCAGTCCAGCGTCAGCGAGATCAGCTACCATTCGCGGCGGGATTGCGAGTTTTTCATGGTGCGGCAACGGTAGGCGCAAGGGGCTGCAAGGAAGAGATCCCCGAAGCGATTCGGGGATCTCACTTGTACGGCAGCGTCGAGGTCAGTACATGCTGGTTCCACTACCCTCTGCAGTAGAATGTGAGTCCTTATCAAGTGTATTTGATGTTATAATGGCTATAATTAGTTCTTGAAAGGAGTGGCTGGGAATGTCTATGAGTAAAGAACGATTTAATGAATTGCTTGAGCGATTGTCCGATAAAGATCTCGAGTTAGTTTCTGATTTAATGGAACGGCTCTCGCAATCATCTACCAATAAAGAATTACCCTTAGACGACGAGCCCACTACGCAAGATGATTTAGAAGCTATTAACAAAGCTAAAGAAGCCTACTTCAAGGGTGAATTAATCAACCTTAAGGATGTAGAGCATGAACTACGAAATTAAATTTCTCAAGGATGCCTATAAGTATCTTCAAAGGCAAGATAGAGCAACTAGAAACCGCATCCTAGATCATCTACAGATATTATCACAAGACCCTCGACATCCTGAACTTAATATTAAAAGAATGCAGGGAACAGACAATCAATTTAGACTCCGGGTTGGCACTTATCGAATCATTTATTCAGTGATAGATAATGAACTAATTGTCATTGTTGTAAAAGTGGGGGCGCGCGGCGATATCTATAAGACCTAGAGACACTTGAACTTCAAGTGTCTTTTATTGTACAGGGAACCTTAACACCGTTCTCAGCTTCGAGGATTCCGTCTTCCGAGGATCGGACAAATAGATTTCCCGGTGGATTTTGCTCGCGCGAGTAAAACCCTGTTCCGCGCAGTACGCTTCCATGCGCGCGAAGCTTGCCGGCTCGTCGTCGAAGCTTCCGAGATGCATCATTTGACAGCTTAGCCCGTCCGTCGGCTGCTCGAACCGGACCTTCTCGAGGAATGGATTCTGCTTTTTCTTCATCGTCTGTTCCCGAAACCGCTCGAACCCTTGTACCGTCAGAAAATCGGGCTGCCGTATCATAATCGTGTACTTGAGGTTGCTTTTGTCCGTCGCCGGCTTCGACCGGTCAAGCAAGTCCCATACGCCCTCGAGCGGGAAAACCGTATATTCGTAGTATCCAGCGGGCACATCGTTGGTTTTGTAAGACATTCTCACCGCGTAACTCAAGCTGTACAAGGCTTCCGTCGCCTTGGCGAATTCCTCGCCGTTGGGATTACCGGAGCCGTCGATCATCATGAACGGGATCGTCGGCACATCCACGATTTGCGGCGACGTACCGGGCACGTAAAGCTGTTTGAAATCTTTTTTATAATCTACCTTCTTGTTCACATGTCTCACTCCCGCGTTATTCAGTAATTCTCCCAAACCATAAAGAGAACGACTACGGCCAGCAGATGAAAATAAGGGAGAAGAACGACTGATCTGCTGCGTTTCTTCCGTACGATATAGGCGATTAGACTGGCGATATAAGTAATCACGTACGTACTGCTCGCCAGGATGAAGCCATATACGATTAAGCTTAATAACGCATCCTCGCCGGAATTCTCTCCCGCCAGTTGCATAATGTTGGCGATCAGCACGATCGGGTAGACTAGCAAAGGTATTCCGCTGACGATGAATAGTATGACGTCACTCGTTCTGCTCCGCATTCGGCACCTCGAGTTTCTTGTACGCTGTTAAACTATAGATTCAATAATCTCTTATAATCAATTCCAATCCTCCGCCTAATCCGAATGGAATGATTTGATCGCCTTCCAACACATATCCTTCGAAATTAAGATTCGGATGATCGAAGTCCAATAAGGCGCTGTCGCCGAACACGTCATTTATCGGCGCGTCAACTTGGAAGATTGCCTTGTCGCCTTCGCCCAGCATGACCGGATTGTTGCTTCTTGTTTTGCCTTCCACCCTGAAGGGGTTGGATCTGCTACCGCTCTCTTGCTTGATCGGATAAGAAACGTACAGCTTCAAATAGCCGATCTTCAGCTTTCCCGCGTTCTGTACCTCGATGACATAACTTTGCAGTCCCAAGCTATTATCCGATTGGAGCAGATTAAACCTTAAATCCCTATCGTCGAATCGAGGCGGATCAATCGTTTCCTCATTGGTGCACGAGACGAGAATGATCATCAGCAACGCTAACCCGATTACGCCTAATCGTCTCATGATTCCCCCCTATTGCCTTTCATCAATTCAGCAATCTCCCTGGCATCCTCGCTCCGGGATCGTTCAAGATGATCAATAATGCTCCGTTGCCGCTCTTCCGATTGGTTCTGGCTCAGCTTCCATTTGGCTTCTAGCCGATCGATCTTCATTCGGAACGCGACGATGCCTCGGGAAAGCTTCTCCGCGAACTCCCGGTTCGTCTCATCGAGCTTGTACGAGCTGTTCGGTTGTTCGTATTTCTCGACCAACCGATTAAGCGAGCGCATGACTTCCGTCTGGTCTTCGATCAGCTCGATTCGTCCATAAGCGTGAACCGCCACATAGTTCCAAGTCGGCACGCTCTGGTTCGTCTCGTACCAGGAGGACGAAATATACGCATGCGGGCCATGGAAGACGATGAGCGCCTCTTGATCCGCAATCTCTTGCCACTGCTCGTTGGCTCTCGCCACATGACCGTATATGCATCCCTCGTCCCGCTTCAACTCGAACGGAAGATGCGACGCGACCGGACAGCCATTGCTCGTAGAGAACAGAATACCGAACCCGTGATGATCGATAAAATCATAGATCGCCCCGCGGTCTTCAACTAAGAAATGTTTAGGAATGTACATCCGCGCCCTCCCCGCTCAGCTCTCCGTTGCCGCTTCCCGATAGTGACTAATATCGCCGTGCAGGATTATCGCGTGACCGTCGTCATTCACTTCAACCTTGCACAAGCAAGTCGGATGAATGTACGGCAAATTCCACAGATCCTTCCAATCGCGTTGCTCAAAATAAGCCATAATGAGCTTTACGACGACAGTGTGAGTGACGACGAGAATGGACTGGCCGGCGTTCTCCGCGACGATCTGAAGCAGCTTGCGAATCGCGCGCTCGGATACGTCCCTGAACGTCTCGCCATCCGGAACGCGAAAAGCCTCCGGGTCTTTCCAGAAGTTATGGAATTGCTCCGGGTATGAACGCTCGGCCTCGCCTTGGTCCATGCCTTCCCAAATCCCTAGATTAATCTCCATGAACTCGTCGCAAGCTTCAATCGGAATTCCCCTTCCTCCTGCCACGATCTCCGCCGTTCTGAAAGCCCTTGGGCTTGAGCTGGAATAGACCCGGTCGAAAGCGGTATTGCGAAGCGATTCCCCTAACCACTCCGCCTGCTTAACGCCGAGTTCCGTAAGCGGCGAATCGTTGTGGCCTTGAAACTTCTTCAGCGTATTCCACTCGGTTTGTCCGTGCCTTGTGATGTGGATGGTCGTTGTACGGCTCATGTATGTACCTCAGCTCACCGTCGTGTAGAACTTATGGTCGGGGTTGATTCTAGCTAATCGGAAAGACATTTGTTCGTTCATCTCTCGACATCACCACTCCATAGCTTCGTTACTTCAGCCATCTTCGAACCCTCGAATACCAGCTTATAAATATCCGGTTTGCTCGTTCGACTCACAAAATCCCATACGTACGCCTGATCGTAATGATTCATCATCAGCGCCATCACATTCCCGTGCGTGCCTATGGCGACTTTGCGGCCGGCATGTTCTCTACTTGATCTGCGCCTCCTAGCACTAACCGTTCAAGAACATAATCGAAACCATTATATCACCTTGAATTGGAAAATAGACAAAGCGATTTACAAGCTTCGACAGTTGTACGAAAAATCGCACAAACAGACTCCATTGACGGTCAAGACAGAGGTCTTTGTACGACAATACACACAACGGCCCCCGCGCGCAAAAAAGGCCAACCAGTAACGAGACTGATTGACCTGCGATTGTACAAAGAGGAACCCGCTACAGAAACCTGGTGGTGCCGTCCGTATGCCCGACCGCGACGGTGTCGGTCATCGCCAGGAACAAACCGTGTTCCACGACCCCGGCGATCGCTTTAAGCTGCCGGCTCAGCGCGCCTGGATCGGCAATCTCGCCGAAATGGCAATCGACGATCCAGTTCCCGTTGTCCGTCAGGAACGGCTTGCCGTGGACCATCCTGACCTCGGGCGTGCACGGGAGTTTGCCCAACCTCTTGATCGTCAGCTCCGCCGCGAATGGGACGATCTCGACCGGCAACGGAAACTTGCCCAGCCGGTTCACGACCTTGGATTCGTCGACGATGACGATAAACTTCCGGCTGTTCGACGCTAGGATCTTCTCCCTGAGCAGGGCGCCGCCCCCTCCTTTGATAAGATTGAATTCCCCGTCCACCTCGTCCGCGCCGTCGATCGTCAGATCGATCGAATCGATCTCGGAGAACGGGACCAGCGGAATGCCCAGCTGCAGAGCCAGCTCCTCCGAACTTGTGGAGCTGGATACGGCTCGAATATTCAGCCCCTCCTGCTTCATCCGTTCGGCAATTCTATGAATGGCGAAGAACGAAGTGGATCCCGTCCCCAGCCCTACGATCATTCCGCCCTGCACGAATTCGACGGCCTTCTCTGCCGCTAACTTCTTAGCCTTGCTGATCATGAAGTAATCCCCCAGCGTATCTTCGTCTTTACGCGTATTTGCGAACCTTCTCTTCGATCCAGGATACGACGATACCCGGACCGTCGGCAAGCTGTTCACGCTTGAAGCGCAGCCTGGCGAAACGTTCTTCGTCCGTGTCCGTCGCTTCCGCGAACAAGCCGGCAACGCCGCGAGCTTGGCGGTCGATCTGCAAGAGCAAGCCGATTCCGTCGTCGTCAGGATAGCAGACGATCTGCAGTTCGTCCAGTCGGTCCCGGCGCTTCGGCGAAGGAAGAAATTCGAATTCCTGAACGAACGGCAACCCCTGCGCTATGCCGTGGTAAGGCGCGTATACGCAGCTTGCATCCCGAAGACGGAACCCCGCCCGCTCCGCTGCTTCCAGAACGACCGCCGTGTAGGGATGCGGCGTCACTTGCAAGTAATCCTCGTCTTTCGGGTCGATGGCTTCGTTGATTTCCATTCCGGTACGAATCCACACCTGCGTGCCCCCCATCGTGACGGGCGTGTATGGAGGAAGACGGATCGCGATCGGCAATTCGTACTCCCGCTCCGCTTCGACGGTGAACTTGCCGGCGAGCGGGATGGCGGCGATCGTCGCGTCCACGTACATCTTGGAGTGGTTCACGTCTTTCAAGTAACGCGTCTTCACGCAGGCATAGACGACTTCGACCTGTTGTTCGACGCGGCCTCCCTGAATGCGGACGACACCGCTTATCGTATTCCCCGCTTGTACCGTTTGCTCCCGGAGTATCAGATCGACTCTGGCGGCGCCGATCCCGACGTTCGCAAGCATGCGTTTGAACATGGACATAACGAAAACCCCCTCCTTGATCTTCACATACACCATCATACGGAGGGGGTACCGGGAAAATTCTAATTCGATTTACTGCTGCCCGCCGAGCGGCAAACGCACTTCCACGCTCGTACCGACGCCAAGCTCGCTGCGGAACGTGATCGTCCCCTTATGGTTGGAGATGATCTGCTGGCTGACCATGAGCCCGAGCCCGTTGCCGGTCGATTTCTTGGTGAAGAACGGCTCGCAGAGGCGATGAAGCTCTTCCGGCGCGATGCCGCAGCCCTCGTCCGTTACTTTTACGGTTAAGCTCTCCCCCTCCTCATGCAGCAGCTCGATTCGGATCACGCCTCCTCCTTCCATCGCTTCCATCGCGTTTTTCAGAATATTGAGAAGGACCTGCTTCAACTGAATCGGCTCGCAAATCAGTTGCGGTATCGGCGCCTCGGGGAACGAGGTCCGGAATTGCACGTTGCTCATGTTCGCTTGGGAATCAAGGAGCAGGAGCAGGTCGCTGACGATTTCTTTCAGATCGGCGGGTCTGAAGCGGCTGACCTGAGGCTTGGACAAGACGAGAAACTCGCTCACGATGAAGTTGATCCGGTCGAGCTCCGATATCATGAGATCGATATGGGCCGAGGACAACGGCTTATGCTTCATAAGCTGGACGAAACCGTGCAGCGTCGTCAGCGGATTGCGGATTTCATGGGCGACGCCCGCCGCGAGCTGTCCGACGATGCTCAGCTTCTCGGACCGCCGGATAACTTCCTCCGTCTGCTTCCGGGCCGTAATATTCCTTGAGATGGTAGCGATGGAGATGATCGCGCCGTGCTGATCGCGGATGCCCGATACGGTCACGCTCAGGTCGATCGGCTGCCCGTCTTTCCCCAGACGGACCGTCTCGTAGTCGGCGACGGGTTCTCCCCGAAGCACGCGGGCTTCGATGTCCGCGGCTTCCGCTTCGAGACCTTCGGGCACGTTGTCAAGACGTTGCCCCCCGAGGTCGGACGCTTGCCAGCCGAACATCGCTTCGAACGCTTTGTTCACGGTCAGTACGACGCCTTGCAGGTCGGTGACGTGGATCGCATCGGACGTATTGCCGACGAACGATTCCAAGTATTCCTTCATGCTGCGCAGTTCTTCGGCGTGATCCTTGATCTGGTCCGTATACTGCTGCAGATTGCCGGACATCAGGTTAACTCGCGAAGCGAGCATCCCGAGCTCGTCCTTGCTCTTCACGACGACGGTCGATCCGAACTTGCCCGCGGAGATCTCGTTCACTTTATGCACGATTCGGTTCAGCGTCTGCACGAGGAAGCCCGACACAATATAGCTGGCGATCAACGTCCCGACGATGAGCACGAGCGAGATCGAAGAATGAACCGTCAACTGCCTGCGGAGAGCGTCATCGATGCTGCTGCGATCGAAGCTGACGCTGACGACGTAAGTTTTGTCTCGATGGATCGGCAGAAAGCTCTTCATGATCTTTTTCTTCGTCGTTTTGCCGTCCGGCCCTGTCATCGTCACCGTCTCGTTCGACGACACGAGCGAGCCTTGCTCGATCGAATTCATGACGTTCAAGACGTCGTTCGCTTCGCTCTTCAGCTCGTAGGTTCCGAACGGGACCGGCCGAACGTCGAGGTTCTGGATCAACTGGCCCTGCTTTCTTTTCCAAATAATCGGCTTGCCGAAAAACTCCGGATCAATGCCGGTAATTTCGAGGATGTCCGGATTGCTGCTCAGAATCGTCCTGATGACGGCGTTCGTGCCGCTTTTCTCTTCGAAACCAAGCACGGAAGTGCCGTTCACGAACGGATTGATGATGTAATCCGTCGTTCCGTCGTAATAGTTGCCCCACTTGTATATCCTGGACGGATCGGACGACGCGAAGTTGATCGGACCCGACCAGAAATGCTGCGAGCGTTCGCCTTCCGTCACAGTGAGCACGTTACGGCGATCGAACAGCTCATTGAATGCGGTAAACCAATAGCTCCACGACCTGGAGCTCATGCCGATTTCCTCGGGGCTGGACGACTTCCGGACGACGACGTCGCCGTCTCGGAGCCTTTGCCATAGCGTTATGCCCTCGACTCCGAGCTCCTCGCTGAGCTGGACGAGCTGTTCGTTCGTTACGTTATCGGCGCGGGGATCGAGCTTCTGCATCGCGGCGATCGCGACCAATCTGATTTTCTCCGCCATGCTGTCCTCCATGTGTTGGCGGAACTCTTGCGAGGACTGCACGGAAGCGCTGATCTGCGACGCGATATCGAGCATTTGCTGGCGTGCGTTCTCCTGCATGTCGCGTTTCGTGGAGTAATAATAGGCCGATATGTTCAAGGAAAGCACGATCGTGACGACGAGCGTAATGAGCAGCGCGAGTTTGGTGCGTATAGACACGATGATTGCCTCCTGATAGGTAAGTGACGCCGAAACACGGTTGCCTTTTTATATTCGAAACAATTCGACAAATCCCTTGCTGTCACCTCTCTCTAACTGTACACGCGGAACAAATAGATTGACAACGGATGAAAATAGAAATAATGTTTATGGTGCACTAGTCAAATAGTGTACTGGTTCGCGGTCGAGAAGGAGGATCGTACGTGCAGCTGAACTTCGACAGTCCCAAACCGATCTATCAGCAGATGGTCGACGAGGTCAAAAAGGCGCTCGCCAGAGGCGAGCTTTCGCCCGGCGACAAAATTCCTTCGCACAAGGAGAGGGCGCAAATGTCCCAAGTAAATCCGAATACGGTGCAGCGCGCGTACCAAGAGATGGAGCGCGAAGGGTTGACCGAGACGCTCCGCGGCCAAGGTACGTTCATCCGGAACGATCCGGCGCTGCTGCAGAATATCCGAACGGAAATGGCTCAAGCCGCGATTCGGCAATTTATCGAGGAGATGCGCGAGCTCGGCATAGCGCCGGACGAAACCGAACGTCTGTTGCGCGGACAGCTATACAAGGAGGAGGGATAGACATGACCGGCGTTACGGAACATACGCAACCGAACGTAATCGAGATGACGGGAGTACATAAACGGTATTTGCTGAAGCACGCCCTCCAAGGCATCGATCTTCGGATTAAGCAAGGCACCATCGTCGGCCTGCTCGGCCCGAACGGCAGCGGCAAGTCGACGCTGCTTAAGATGCTCGCGGGACTCATCTACCCGAGCTCCGGCCTGATCCGCGTGAACGGACGCGAGCCCGACGTGCGCAACAAGGCGCACATCGCGTACCTACCCGAGATCGATCATCTCTATAACTGGATGACGGTCAAGGAAACCTTGAGCTTCATCGCTTCGTTCTATCGCGACTGGGAGGCGGACAAAGCCGCGCAAATGCTGGACGCGATGAACTTGGACCCGAAACAGAAGGTACGCAATCTCTCCAAGGGCATGCGCGCCAGACTGAAGCTGATCGCGGCGCTCGCGCGCAACGTGCCGCTCGTGCTGCTCGACGAGCCGTTCTCGGGCATCGATCCGTCGTCGCGCTCCGCGATCATCCGCTTGATCATCCGCGAGTTTCGGACGGACGAGCAGACGATCGTGCTCTCGACCCACTCCGTGAAAGATTCGGAGCCGATGCTGGACGACGTAATCTTCCTGCGGGACGGACGCGTGCACATCCACGACACGGCGGAAAATTTGCGGATGGAATACGGCTGTTCGCTCGAGAACTTATGGGAGAAGGTGTACGCGTAGATGGCGTTTCGCAAATTGTTCCTGAAAGAGGTGCGCGCCTCGTTGCCGCTGTACGGCGTATTCTGCGCGGCCGTTCTTCTGCTGCACTTGCTCTTCCTGTACAAGAGAGACGATTGGAACCCGGATTACGTCCCATCGATCGCCTTGTTCCTCCCTTACCTGTTCGCGGGAGCGCTCGCGGTCGGTATGGGATATTACCAGCTTCATGCCGAGTGGAGGTCGAACTCGGTTTATCTATTGCTGTCTCTGCCCGTTCGCGGGTGGAAGGTGTTGACGGCGAAGCTGGCAGCCTCGCTTGCTCTGCTCGTGGCGACGGGCATATGGATCGCCGGCAGCTTCGCGGCGACGCTGCTTCCGTCGCAATGGCAGGAGCTCAACGAGTACGATCAAGCCGCAGATGCTTTCCCCGCGCTCTTCAACTTGGCGGCGCACATGCTATGGATGTATTTGTTCTTCGTCACGCTGTTCGTCATCGTCGTCCAATTCGCGTTCCTGTGCGGACAATTGGTCGCCAGATTCAAGTGGCTCGTGGTGTTCGTCTCCTTCTTCGCGGCGCTATGGCTGATCATGCGGTTCAATCCGTTGCTGTCCGACGCGTTGCAATGGGCGCCCGAGCTCATTGTCGGAGGAAACGAGCTTGACAAGGTGTACTTCAATTCGGGACCGTTCATCGGTCTCGCATTGCTCGGCGCGGCGCTGACGTGGCTGAACGGTTATATCTTCGAGAAGGAGGTGGAGGTGTGAGCCGCATGTTTCGCAAGCGAAGAATGCTTCTCCTCCTCTCCGTCGCGGCGCTGTTCTGCCTAATGATCGCCGACTTTTGGACGAATAAAGCGGAGTCGTTCGAGCGATTCGGGAAGCCGTTCGTGAACGAGCGGAAGACGGACGCGTACGATGCTTCGCGGCGCGAGTCTGTCGCTACGGCGGAGAAGGAATTGACCATCCCTCGTGAAGACCTCGCGGGAGTGTCATTGTCCAGCGTCGTAGAGGGCCGGATCTCGGTCAATCGTTCGGAGGACGCCATGGTCCGTTTACGCTATACGATTACCGCGACCGCTCGGGATGCGGATCTCGCCAATCGCAAGCGCGACGCCGTCCAGATCGATCAAGTCGCCCGGGACGGTCGCCTCGCGCTGAAGGCATCCGTGGACGGCAAACGCGTCGATTGGAACGACGACACGACCATCGACTACGTATTGCTCGTGCCGGACGGCATGAACGTACGGGTCGAAAGCGAGAACGCGACGGTACGTATCGAAGGAACGGTCGGAGACGCGACAGCCACGGCGATCGGCGAATTGCTCGAAGTCGTCGACGTCCAAGGCAACGTTACCGCGACCTCGGACTACGGGAACATCTACCTGTCCGGTATAACGGGCGATATCGAGCTGATCAATCGCTCCGCTGACGCAAACTTGATCGACATTCGAGGCAACGTCGCGATCGACAATCATTCGGGTCGTAACTTCCTTAGAAGCATCGCCGGCAAAGTAAGCGGAGAAACCAAAGGCGGACCTGTCTACATGTGGAATGTCGACGGGGCCGTCGAGCTGAGGAGCCGCAACGGCGATCTCCAGCTGGAAGACGTTCGCGGGGATATCCGGGTCACCGCCGACAACGGGAAGACGAGCGTGATTCTGCCCGCCGATTCGGGATACAGGCTGAACGCGGCAACCGCCGGCGGACGCTTCCGGACAACGCTGCCGTTCCCGGTCGAGAGCGAGCGCAAAGGCGATTACTCGCTGCGGGGAACCGTCGGCGACGGAAAGTGGCAAGTCGACGTAACTTCGGAAGACGGCAACATCGTCATCTATGCCGAAGAATAATAACGGGAGGGCACAACCATGAGTCAAGAAGCAGTCGTAAGCTTACGCAACGTCACGAAGCGGATCGGCAAGACGACGATCATCGATCATTTGACGTTCGACGTACCTAAAGGGGAAATATTCGGCTTCCTGGGACCGAACGGCGCCGGGAAAACGACGACGATCCGCATGATGGTCGGCCTGATGAAGATTACGCAAGGCGAAATTCTCATTAAAGGCAAAAGCATCAAGTCCGAATTCGAGCAAGCGATCAGCCATGTCGGCGCGATCGTGGAAAATCCCGAAATGTACAAATACCTCAGCGGGTACCGCAACTTGGTCCACTACGCCCGCATGGTGCCGGGCGTCACCAAAGCGCGGATCGACGAAGTCGTTAAGCTTGTTAAGCTGGAGGACCGCATCCACGATAAGGTGAAGAAATATTCGCTCGGCATGCGCCAGCGGCTCGGCGTCGCCCAAGCGATGCTGCATAAACCGTCGCTGCTCATTCTCGACGAACCGACGAACGGTCTCGATCCGGCGGGCATTCGCGAGCTCCGCGATTACTTGCGGCATCTCACCCGCGAGGAAGGGATCACCGTCATCGTATCGAGCCATCTGCTGTCCGAGATGGAGCTGATGTGCGACCGGATCGCGATTCTGCAGCGCGGCAAGCTCATCGACGTGAAAGGCGTCGAAGAGTTCGTCGGCGGCAACGACCAAGCGCAGACGTACTTGATCGAAGCTTCGGCGGACGCCCTCGCGGTCGCGGACATCCGCGCGATGAACGGCGTCGAAGACGCGAAGGCGGTTTCGGAGGGAATCGAAGTCGTGACGGGCCGCGACCGGATACCGGAAATTTTGGCTTACTTGATCAAGAACGACGTCGACGTGTACGGCGCCCGCGCGGTGCGGCAGTCGCTCGAGGATCGTTTCTTGGAAATGACGGGAGGCGAAGGCATTGGTTAATCTCATCGCGAACGAGAATATGAAAGTGTATCGTCGTTACCGCACATGGGTGATGATCGGCGGCATGATCGCCATCGTGATCATCGCCAGTATTTTCGACTGGTATTACGACCGCAAGGACCTGACGGAGACGACGTGGCAGACGGAGGTTACTGCGGATGTCGCGCATTACGAGAAAATGCTCGCGGACCCGAACATGGGCGAGGACAGTAAGGACTGGGCCCGGGACGAGCTCGCGATCAGTAAGTATCGGCTCGCGCACGACATCGCTCCGGAAGACGGAACGATGTGGAGCGGCATTAACGGCGCTGCGGATCTCATCGTTCTGATCACGTTGTTCACAGTCATTATCGCGGGGGACAGCTTGGCCGGCGAATTCTCGACCGGCACGATCAAGCTGCTGCTCATCCGGCCGGCCAACCGCTTGAAGATACTCATAGCCAAATACGCTTCCATGATCATGTTCGGCCTGCTGCTGCTCATTATTCTTTTCTTAATATCGCTGCTCGTGAACGGTATCCTCTACCAATTCGATTCCACCGGGCTTCCTTACTTGACCGTCGACTCGCACGGAATCGTTAAGGAGCACAACATGTTCGGCCATCTATGGCAGACGTATCTTCTGAACGGCGTATCCACGATTATGTTCGTGACGCTGGCGTTCATGATTTCGTCCGCGTTCCGCAGCAGCGCGATGGCGATCGGTTTCTCGATCTTCCTGCTGTTCGCGGGCGTGCTCATGCTGGAGATTTTCCACCCGTACGAATGGAGCAAGTACTTGCTGTTTGCAAATATAGACTTGTCGCAGTATCTGGATGGTCAGCCTTACCAAGAAGGGATGACGCTCGGCTTCTCCATCGCGGTGCTGGCCGGCTATTATATCGTGTTCAACCTGGTTGCTTGGCTGGCGTTCACGAAGCGGGACGTGGCCGCGTAAACTATAATCGCCCTCCGCTTGGCCTTGCAGGCCAGGCGGAGGGCGATTGCTTATGGCGGTGGCAACGACGGTGGTTGCAATGGCGGTGGCGGCAGCAAAATAATAACCATTAGCAGTTATTGTCGAGTCCAGCGTAGGTTAGGTGACGAATAACAACCATTTACAGCTATTTTGGCGAAAGTGACTTCAATCGAACGATATTTACAGATATAACTATCCATTTGTTATTATTTCTTCGATATGAGCAAAAGCGCAAAAAGTAACTATCGATTCGTTGTTATTTTCAGCATAGCATGGAGGATCGAGATCTTCTTCACCGATCGGGCGGCGTCCATAACCGTTCTACTTGCACGAATCGCTCGCCATCGAATTCCAGCTTGTAGATATCGGGCTTCGACGTCTGTGCCCAGAACTCATAACCATGGCTCCCGTCAAAATAGTTCAGTATGATCGTCATGATGTTCCCGTGCGTTCCGATCGCGATCTTCTTGCCTGCGAATTCAGCGAGCAGTTGTTTGATCCGAGGGATGGCCCTGTCCTGAGCATGCCTAGTCGTCTCCCCTTCTCGACAATGTTGCTCTATTCACAGAGGTAACGCCATCAGAGTCTCATCATAGTATCGGTCATTAAACTTTAATGCGTGGCGTTCTGTTCCGTATATCTCAAAGCCTACTGATTGATAAAGCTTCTTGGCCTGTTCGTTATTCGATACAACAGTCAAATTCACTTGTTCGAGACCATCCATATCTCTGGCAATCTTGATTAGTTCGTTCATTAGCGCCTTTCCTGCTCCTTGCTCTCTTCGTTCCTGGGTCACGTACATTCCGAATACGCTGGCTTTATGGGCGGTCTTCACTCCGCTTTCACGGACAAGGGTTACCATTCCTATTAAAGCTCCATCTTTGTCGAATGCCCCTAAAACAAATTTGTCCTTGCTCGGCTTTATACGGTCGATAATAAATTCCACGGTAAATCGACTTTCTCTCTCATAAGTCGAACCGAAAGCTTCGGGATTCGCCAGCAGTGCACACAATCGTAGTTCCTGATATTGCCTGGCATCCGATTCATCCAATATTCTTATATTCACAAGATCGCCTCCAATCAATGACAAGCGTTACTTCCATCCGCCCGCCGGGGCGGTTCAAATCCCACTGTTTCTATACGCCTCGCTAACATATTTGGCGCAAAACAATTCATAGTCATCCATATTGCCCGGATCACATACTGCGGTTGGCGTTTTATCCTTATTGAGCAACAAATGAAACCTTTCATTGGTTGCATCTAATTTATTGTGATAATAAATCGTTATGCTAATCTGCACATCGGCTTCTGGCACAATATGAATAACCTTATCTATCTCTTCGATTGTCAATTTCCGATCGTTTGATTTGGTTAAATAGACTCTCTTATCTCTATAATAAAGTGATTCGAAGTTACTCTTGGCCCTATCAAAATCTAGACCTGATGAGCTCAGTTTCTCTTCGAATTGTTTTTGCAGAGCAGTAATATATTTATCTTCATGATGTTTGGCGTAATATTGACGATAGGAATCATTAATATGATTAACAAGCTTTATGGCCGGTATGGCTAAAATAGTTGAAACTAGAATTATGCCAAGTATATGCGGAATATATCGATACGAATCGTAAATTATTTTTCCTAACCATAGAAAAAGGATCATTCCTATTACAGCTATTACCACTGCCATAACAGCAAGTAGTTTATTTCCATTACCAAAAGGAAAGCTATCCCCGAAGTTGAATGCAAACACTATAAAGACGTAGAAACAACCAAATCCAACTGGAATTGCTGAAAGTAGGTATAGTATTTTATAAATTTTCTCTCTGCTAATTTGGGTTATCCTCCCTCACGCCGCCGGTGAAGTCCTCTCTGGCTACGCCCGAATGAGATAAGGAAATCTATGGATATATTTGTAACGAGTATATACTATGCAAGGTGTAGAAGCACTTAAAATTCTTATTAAGTTCGACAAAAAAGAGACCCGCAAACTCTGCGGACCTCCGTCATCTCTATATGGTGCTATTAATGACTTGTCTTAAAAATTCCGTGATTAAGCAATGAGGTTGTTCTTGAGTAGAGAGTAACTGAGGTACGAAAAGCGTGCCCACAAAGAAACGATGATTCGACAATTCAACGATTCTCGATTCGTTGTCGTCGTCGCTTCCGACTGTCTTTAATCCTGCTTGATGCAGCTTTTCCTGGTACTCCGGGTTTAAACCGAAGTTACAATAGTACTCCTCTTTGATCCGTATTCGATTATAAATTCGATAGGTTCTTGATTCTTTGTCTACCTTAATATCCAAAGCTTTACCGGCCAAAGAACAAACAAGCTTATTCACAACGAGATTAGACGCATAGGGATCATATTCGGCATGCTCGGCATCTTCTATGAATAGAACGTTCCTAGCATATTCGATTACAATATGCTGATATCCGCCGCAAGTCCCCAATAATGGCACATTGTTCATTCTGCAGTGCCTTATTACGTCCAATGCGCCTTCCATCCTTTTGTATGGACTGCCGGGCGCAATCCAAAAGCCACTGTAGGAGTTAAGAATTCCTTCTTTATCGGAAAGCACCTCTTCAGTAGAGATCCAATTCCAATCCACGCTACGATTCATGGAATGCAATGAATGGCGTATGGCATCGTTCGTTACTTGATGGGGCTTAAATGAAGAATCAAACTCGCCAATAATCGCAAATTTCATATCTCCCCATCTCCTAGTCAATTTATGGTTCTGGCTTCATTCGAAATTACGTTGTTCATTTCATCAACATTTTATGGTATTGTTTTATTTAGAAAGCCGAGTGCGGCTAACACTCGGCTATACAATTGGCTTGGATGGTTCATCCCTTCTAAGTTACAGAAGCTCGAAAACCCACCGCGGCGCTATGGTCAAGACCCCATTTAGCGGACAATGAAAAAACACCTAAGCAACAAACTGGCGTCGGTACTCAACCGGCGTCATTTTTTTAAGTCTTCTTTGCGGTCGAGAATGGTTATAAAACGCAATATAAGTTTCGATTCGCCTTTGTGCCTCTTCAACGCTTCGTATATCATAGAGGTAGAGCCCTTCCGTTTTGAGATGCGAGAAGAAGCTCTCCATTGAGGCGTTGTCATGACAATTGCCTCGGCGTGACATGCTGATTTGGGCGCCAACCTTTGGCAGCATGTCGTGGTATGCATAGGACGTGTACTGGAATCCTTGATCGCTGTGAACGATCAATCCAGACATGTCCTTTTGCTTTTCAAAGGCCTTCTCGAATGTCCGCAAGACGAGTTGGTTGTCGTTACGTAAGTCCATATGATGAGCGACGATTTCATTATTGAATAAATCTTTAACGACCGATAAATATAGCCAGGTATCCGCCACTCGAACCTGAGTGACATCTGTGACCCATTTTCGATTTGGCATGTTGGCTTGAAAGTCTCGCTTTAACAGATTCTCCACGACGCGCCCACCGACTGTTGACGCGTAGTTACAGCGGTGCTTACGCCGGATTTTAGAACGTATCCCGAGCTCCTGCATTAGACGTAGAACTTTCTTATGGTTAACCCATATTCCCTGTTCTTGAAAAAGGAAAAGCTGAAGCTGCCTATACCCGTATTTACCGTCATACTTCGTATATAAGGCCTGGATTCTTGCTTTGAGATCCTTATCTCGACTAGCCCCCTTACGCGCTAAATAGGCGTAGTAACCACTGCGCGAAACCTTAAATGCTTTGCAAAGCTCACTTACCGCATACCACTCTGACGCCTGCTCAATGGCCCTGTACTTTCGACGCACACCTCCCGCATCCAGATTTCCAAACACTTTTTTAGCATTTCATTTTCCCGTATCAAGCTTTGTAAGTGTCGATCTTGGTTGATGTATTCTGTTTTTCGGCCACGCCGATCCAATAACCCGAACTGCCCCAAGTTCCGATACTTCCGCATCCATTTTTTCATGCGATCTTGATCTGCAATCCCCAAATGTTCATTGATCTGACGATAAGTCCAACCTTCCTCAACATGGAGGCGAATTGCCTCTACTTTAACCTCATGCGTGTATCGCTTGAACTTCTGCCCCTTAACAGCCATAAAAAATGCACCCCCTAGAATTCATCGGATAAACCAGGGGTTTTTCCAATGTCCATTCTAAGGGGTGCACTCTACTAACCAAGGGTGGGTTTTTACTTTCTCTTGTAGTTATTTCCCGATGTATGTTAAAAGTGCAACCCACCCAAGATTCAATTGTACTTCACCAGTATACCATCTTGTACCAATAAACCGAAGAACATTTGTTCGATTTTGAAGCAGGAAAAGATCCGCGAATGTTCGCGGATCTCCTTAGTCTCTAGCACATGCGTTATTCGCTTACCAAGGCAGTTGGTCGTCCTGATGATAGAATGCGCCTGTTGGTCCCTCTTCGGGAAGGGTAGCAAATTTGATACTGGTCACGCTTCCTTCAGCTTCATCCATTGATGCGCTGCCTCCCCCGAGTCTGGTGCGGACCCAACCTGGGTGAACGGAATTCACCTTGATCGGAGTGTCTCTCAATTCATGCGCTAAATGAATGGTAAAAGCATTCAAAGCTGCTTTTGAGGCATTGTACGCGAAGGTTTTGAAAGAATAGATCGGAGCGTCGGGATTGGCGTGCAAAGTCAAGGAACCAAGAACGCTGGATAGATTAACGATACGCCCCGCCTCGGATTTACGAATAAGCGGCAATAGGGTTTGAGTGAACTGGATCTGCGAGAAAAAGTTAACATCGAACGTTTCACGAATAAGTTCAATCGGGAGCGTGCTCGTGCGGTTTACGATGTTTCCCGAAATATCTTCCACATCCAGCAGAATGCCTGCATTGTTAATTAGAATGTCCAGTTTGCCGAAGTTATTGTCAATATAATCATAGACTGCTCCATGATCCGCGATCTCATTCACATCTATTTTCACGCTGACCGCGTTTATTCCTTCTTGCTTTAATTGATTGACGACAGCTACGCCATTGCGGGCATCGCGAGCACCGATAATAACGGTAATACCCAATCGGCCAAGCCCGCGGGCGGTTTCTAAGCCGATTCCACGGGTGGCACCCGTAATCAAAGCCACTTTGCCTTTTTGATTTTGCGCGATTGACATATCGAATCCCTCTCCCTATTTGAGAATCATCGTTCTCGTATTGGTAAAAAAAATAACTGCATTTCACAATGCCGCCACCGGAGCTTGGGTTCACCCCTTATTGCGGTTATGAGAATGGTCGTTCTCGTATTCGCAGCATAACATATTGAGAACGATCGGTAAAGTATTAAATGCAAGACCGATTATTTATCTAATAGCGACATGGAAAAGTTAGCGATTAGATTCAGCTTATCTTTGCCGACCGAAGTTTGTACTAGGACACGAATGCCAAGCAGCGTATTATGCAAGCTTGCCGCAAGAACCTCCGCAAATTCCTTACTTTGGAACTCGCCATTGTGTTGACCCTTGCGAATAAGCTCCGCCAGCAATTCCTCGGTAAACTTGAACGATTCACATGCCTTAGCATCGACCTCGCTATCCCGAGAAGCCAGTTCGACAGCGGAATTGACGAATAGACATCCCGTCGGCCCATCCTCGCTACCTTCAATCATATAATCGAAAATAAAACGAATCGCTTGCTTGGCAGATTTACTCCGTGAAACAAGAGACTCAAGGTTAGACTTGGTAGCACTCTCATATCGATCAATCGCCATCATAAATAAGGCATGCTTATCTCCGAAAGTATCGTATAAACTCCGACGATGGACTCCCATCCTTTCTACAAGGTCGTTTATCGATGTTTTTTCGTATCCTTGCTCCCAGAAGAGCTCCATCGCCTTTTGAAGCACCACATTCTCATCGAACTCTCGATTTCGCGCCATGACAATCACCTCCGCCGAGTTATCTTATCATTTTGAGAACGATCAGTAAAGTATTCGGGCCTGTGAGGGATAGTTGAGTATTATTTTCCATAAAAGTGGGCCTCCAGCAATCTCTGGTCGGCCTAGATTTCTAATTACCGCATCAAACATCATTTCATTACAACAAAAGGAATCGAAATCGATTCCCTTAGTGTAAGTCTCAATTTTGTTAATTGACTCTAAGATGTCAATTAATTGAAATGCCCTTTCGTTTCATTGAAATTGCACCTCGTTCATGACTTGTTCTTTCATAAACGGTTTTAGCGCGTTTGCCGTTACCAGATCTACTCGTTTTTGAAACAATGATTCTAGGTATTCTTTAAGTTCAATAAACTCAAAGCCAACTGGCTGCTTAAATTCCACTAATATATCAATATCACTTTCTTCCGTTTGCTCATCTCTTGCGAAGGAACCAAAAAGTCCGATCTTCTCAACTGAAAAGGCTTCTGCGATATAAGCTTTATGTTCATAAAAAGACCCGACCCCGCACGGATCCTACGGTACTAACATTCTTGTCGTTCAATTCTCCGTATGTTATTATTCATATAACAAGACCAAGTGCTGGAACACTTGGCCTCGACAATTGGCTTGGACGGGTTTCCCTTCTGAGTAAGCAAAGAGAAAAAATCCCACCTTTGGCGCTAACCTTGGGGTGGGATTTTACTTTTTCTTGTAGTTATTCCCGATGTATGTTAAAGCGCAATTACAAAAGTTGCAAAACCAATCATGATGAGAATCGCATCTTTAACTTCCACGGCTTTGCCGCCGTGCATCTTCTTGAACAGCTTCTTCACTTCTTTGTCGATCGACTCGTGGCCGGCTTCGTTCACGTAGATGAACGAGTCTCCGAAGTTGGCGCGGATGTATTCGACGGCTTCTTAGTAAACCATGCCCACTTGGATGTTCCTTTACATTTCAAACAAATTCAGTCAATCCTTGACACTCCCAAAAAAAGCAGTCATACCCATAACAAAATAACAACGATCTGCAGTTATTTCGTCCATATCGAGCTCATACTCGCCAAATAACAACAGTTTGCAGTTATTTGAGCCACTAAACTGTCAACACCCGTATATACGCCCCAATAACTATCGATCTGTTGTTATTTGGATAATTCAACTGTTTACCCGAATAATAACTATCCATTTACTGTTATTCGTCCCACTCCCACTCGGAACTCCAGCTTTGACACTACGATTACATAAAAAAGACCCGCGCCCCGCGCGGATCTTCCCCTTACTCCTCCGATATCTCCCTCAACAGCCTCCCTCACCTCACACTACCCTACACCCTTATCGCCGAAGTCCAGCCCCAGAAGAACCCGTCCCGATCCCATGCAGCTTTGCCGCCGTGCATCTTCTTGAAGAGTTTCTTCACTTCTTTGTCGATCGATTCGTGGCCGGCTTCGTTCACGTAGATGAACGAGTCTCCGAAGTTGGCGCGGATGTATTCGACGGCTTCTTCTTGGTACAAGACGCCGGCGTCGCGCATGCGGTTGAACATCCAGGTTGCGACATCGTTCGCTGTATAATTCACTTGTTTGTCCCCTTCGTATATAAAATGTTGTTAAAAGTCGCCATTCTTGTCTCGCCTCCCGCATATAGTGTGTCATTACCGACACGGGAGGCATCCATCCATGAGCGTCATTCGCACCGGGAGCTGGCGCACGCTCACCGCATTCGTCCTATTGCTATTCTTGTCTTTCACGCTGGCCGCCACGCCAGCCATTGCAGCCGCAGCCAAAGCGACCAAGAAAGCCGAAGCAACGAACGTACTCGCCGAGAAGTACGCCAAGTACGAGCAGTTCATCGTCATCGACAAAAGCCAGAACAAGCTGTACTTCTACGAGCTCGGCGAGCTGGTCAAGTCGTTCATCGTAGCGACCGGCCGCAAGCCGTCCCTCACGCCCGAAGGCCTGTTCACCATCCGCGAGAAAATCAAGAACCGCCCCTATTACAAGGAGAAGATCAAGGGCGGCGATCCGAAGAATCCGTTAGGCGACCGCTGGCTCGGACTTCTCGTTACGTTTAAGAGCGGCAAGACCTCTTACGCCTACGGCATCCACGGCACGAACAACGAGAAGTCGATCGGCAAGTACGTCAGCAAAGGCTGCATCCGTATGCACAATAAGGATGTCCGCTGGCTGTACGATCAAATCAAGGTCAAGACGCCCGTACTCATCCAACAATAACGCCGACTCACGCCTGATGCAGACTGCTGTAGAAGCCCCCGGCCGCGAGCAACTGCGAATGGGTGCCGCGCTCGATAATCCGTCCGTCCTTCAGCACGAGAATTTGATCGGCCTTGCGAATCGTGTTCAGCCGGTGGGCGATCACGAAGCTCGTGCGGCCTTCCATTAAGCGGTACAAGCCCTCTTGGATCTTAATCTCCGTCACCGTGTCGATGCTGCTCGTCGCCTCGTCCAAGACGAGGATCGACGGGTCGGCGAGAATCGCGCGGGCGATCGCGAGCAATTGCTTCTGCCCTTGGCTGATGCCGCTGCCGTCGCCCTTCAACACGTGCCCGTATCCGCCCGGCAACCGGGCGATAAAACCGTGCGCATTCGCGAGCTTAGCCGCCGCTTCGACCTCCGCGTCCGGCGCGTCCAGCCGTCCGTATCGAATGTTGTCGCGAATCGTTCCTTCGAACAGGAACGAATCTTGAAGCACGAAAGCCATATGCGAGCGCAAGCTGTCCCGCTTGATCGCCGAGATGTCGTGGCCGTCCACCTTGATCGTGCCGCCGCTCACGTCGTAGAAGCGGGCGAGCAGTTGGATGAGCGACGTTTTGCCGGCGCCGGTCGGTCCGACGATCGCGATCGTCTCGCCCGGCTTCGCGACGAAATCGATATCCTTCAGCGTCTGTCCCGCTTGCGCGTCGTACGAGAACGATACGCCGTCGAACACGACCTCGCCCTTCATCGCAGCAAGCTCCCGCGCATTGCCCTCGTCCGCGTCTTCCTCCCGCTCGTCCAGCACCTCGAACACGCGCTCCGCGCCCGCGATCGCCGACAGCAGCGTATTCCATTGGTTCGCGAGATCGTTGAGCGGCCGCGTGAATTGTCTGGCATACTCCACGAAAATAATGATCGTCCCGACGGTGACGCCGTTGCCGTGAATGGCCAGCACGCCGCCGAATCCCGCAATGATGGCGAAGCTAAGGTTGTTCAGCCCGTTCATCAGCTTCGGAATGAAGCCCGAGATCGACTGCGACCAGAAGCCCGCCAGCTTGATCTTATCGTTGCGCTCCCGGAACTCCCGCATGACGCGCTCTTCCTGGGAGAACGCCTTGACGATGCGCTGTCCCGACAACGTCTCTTCGATGTATCCGTTCAGCTCACCGAGATGCCGCTGCCGTTCCTTGAACAGCGGTCCCGTCCGCCGGGTAATCCACCTCATGCCGAGGACCATAAGAGGAACGATCAAGAAAGTAAGCACAGTCAGAATCCAACTGAGCCGAAGCATGACGACGATGGTCCCCGTCAGCATCAGCACGCTCGAGAACAGTTGAATCGCCGAGCTGCCGAGCGTCGAGCTGACGTTGTCCATGTCGTTCGTCATCCGGCTCATCAGATCGCCTTGCCTGCGCTTGCCGAAGAACGGAATCGGCAGCTTATGCAGACGGGCGAACAAATCCAAGCGCATCCGCAGCACGGTCTCCTGCGCGATGCGAATCATCCACACGTTCTGTACCCAGCCGATGGCCGAGCTTAGCACGTACACGCCGGACAAGCCGACGAGGAACAGCACCCACGGCTCGCCGCCCGGCCCTTCCAGGTAATCGTCGATCGCTTGGCCGATCAAATACGGTCCCAAGAGCGCCAGAGCCGTCGTCATGACGACCATCGCGAGAATGATGCCGATCTGCGCTTTGCGATAGGAGAGGTAGTTCCAAATCCGGCTTAGCGTATTGCGCCACTCCTTCGCCTTCTCCGCCTTGCGGCGACCGCCCGGCCCGCCTGAACCGCTCTGACTGCCCGGACGCCCCGCGCCCCCCTGGCCCCCTGGGCCGCCTTGACCCGGAACCGGCATCGCCGGACCTCTCGGGCCGATCGGCCCGCCTAAGCCGAGGCCCTTCTGTTCCTCGAGCTTCAGGTCCGGACGCGGGTAGCGAAAAGGTTCACTTATAGCTTGCCATATCCGTCGCATGAGCCGCCGCCTCCTCTCCGGATTGGGATTCGTAGATCGCGCGGTAGAGAGATTCGGTCGCCAGCAGTTGCCCGTGGCTGCCTTGAGCGAGCATGCGTCCGTCGTCCAGCAGGATGATCAGATCCGCCTTCGACGCGGCGCTGATCTTCTGCGTTATGAGCAGCGTCGTCGTGCCGGACAAGCGGCCGAGCGCTTGCATGACCGCCGCCTCCGTCCGCGTATCGAGCGCGCTCATGCTGTCGTCGAGCAGCAGAATCGCCGGTTTCCTTATGAGAGCCCGGGCGATCGACAGCCGTTGCTTCTGCCCGCCGGACAAGTTCACGCCGCGCTGTCCGAGCTGCGTGTCGTAGCCGTCCGGGAACTTCATGATCGTCTCGTGAATTTGCGCGGACTCCGCCGCCTCGACGATTTCTTCCATCGTCGCGTCTTCCTTGCCCCACGCGATGTTGTCCCGGATCGTACCGGTGAACAGCAGCGCCTCCTGCGGGACGTACCCGATCGAACCGCGCAGCGTACCGAGATCGACTTCCCGCACGTCCTCCCCGCCGACACGCACGACGCCCGAGTCCGGTTCGTAGAAGCGAATGATGAGCTGCATGAGCGTTGTTTTGCCCGAGCCGGTCGCGCCCATGATCGCCGCCGTCTGTCCCGCCCGCACGCCGAACGTCACGTCCTCGAGCGAAGGCGCCCCCGCGTCGGGATAGCGGAAAGTCACGTTCTCGAACGCCAGATCGCCGTCCAACGCCGTTGCCGCCGAAGCGTCGCCGCCCGTAGCCAAAGCGTCCTTTTCCTCCGTAAACAATACCTCTTCGACCCGTTGAGCCGAAGCCCGGGCGCGCGATACCGTCATGATAATCGAACCGAGCATCGACATCGCCACGGCCGTCCGCAGCGAATAGTTGACGATCGCGACGACCTGCCCCATCGACGCGCTTCCCGTATCGATCTCCTGATGTCCGAACCAGAGCACCGCGATAATGCCCGCGTTCATGAGAAGCAAGATGAAAGGCTGCGTAAACTCCGTCAGTTGCATCGCCGACACGGAGCTGTTCATCAACTCGCGCCCGCGCCGGTCGAACCGCTCGCCCTCCACCTTCCGCCGTACGAATATCCGGATGAGCCGCATGCCCGTGAAATTTTCCTGCATGACGCCGTTCAGCGTATCGAGCCTCGCTTGGACTCTGCGGAATAGCGCCGACGCCTTTCTCATCACCCAAATAACGAATAAAACCAGCACCGGAACCGTAACGACGAGCAACAAACCTAACGATGCATCCACGGTCAGCGCCATGATCATGCTTCCGACGACGAGCAGCGGCATCCGCAGGAAAAACCGCAGCCCCATGAACACGACGTCCTGCAGCTGCGTCGCGTCGTTCGTCAGTCTCGTAATGAGCGACGAGGTCGCGAACCGGTTGAACGCGGCGTAAGCCATCCCCTGCACCTTCGAATAAAGCGCTTCCCGAACGTCGTAGCCCAAGCTTTGGCTGGCGTGCGCCGAGACGAACGAACTCAGAATGCCGCAGACGAACGCCGCCAATGCCGCAAGCGCGAGCACGCCGCCCCATAGCCAGACGACCGACAGATCCTGCCGGGCGATCCCCTTGTCGATGATGATCGAGATCAGGTAAGGCTGCAGCAGCTCCGCGAACAGCTCTATTAACATGAAACCGACGGCCATGCCGGCCGAGATCCGATACTTCCCTAGAAATTTGAAAAAAGTCCGCATCCGCGTTGTCCTTTCTATCGAGGTTGGCCTCTAGCGTCTAAACCCACCTTAACCAATCGCTCCCCGGGTTGCAAGAGCGGTTAATAAAACCACGTATACGTCCCGTTAATCGCGGTAAGTACCCGACTGGATTCGCACGGCGCGAAAATGGTATGATACGGAAAGTAATATGTGCATGCAAGGGGGAAGCAAGGTTGTTCGCAGCAAGAAAACGGACAGGCTTAGCCGTATTGGCTCTGGCGCTCGTTGCCCTGCTCATCGTGGCGGGATGCGGAAAGCGCGACAATTCCGGCAACAATGCATCGGGAACGGCTTCTCAGCCGGCATCAACTAATCAAGAGGGGGCGGCAGCCACGAGTACTTTGGACACTTCCGGCGATAATCCTATCGTCACGATCGAGATGGACAGCGGCAAGACGATCAAGGTAGAACTTTACCCTAAGATCGCGCCGAACACGGTCAACAACTTTATCTCTCTAGTTAAAAAAGGGTTCTACGACGGCACGATCTTCCACCGCGTAATCCCGGGCTTCATGATCCAAGGCGGCGACCCGGAAGGCTCCGGCATGGGCGGACCGGGCTACAGTATCGAAGGCGAATTCTCGGGCAACGGCTTCAAGAACGACCTGAAGCACACGAGAGGCGTCCTCTCGATGGCTCGCTCGATGGATCCGAACTCGGCGGGCTCCCAGTTCTTCATCATGGTCGCGGATTCTCCGCACCTGGACGGCCAATACGCGTCGTTCGGCAAAGTGATCGAAGGCATCGAAGTCGCGGACGAGATCGTAAGCACGCCGAGAGGCTCGCAAGACCGCCCGAAGACGGCTCAAGTCATGAAGAAGGTTACGGTAGACACCCGCGGCGCGGACGCTCCGGAACCGGAAATCATCAAGTAACGCGAAAGAAGACGTTCGTTCTCCGGCTGCTAATGCCGATGAACGAACGTCTTTTTGGTTGGGTCGAATCCCGCTTGAGTGCATGAAATACAGTTAATCGACCAAGGATGTTTTGTTATGACGATCTACCTGCACCAAGTACATGTAACTGGCTCAAATCTCCTTCAAAACCACTTTTGCGCCGAATTACCAGCACTCCATGCATCTCATCGATCTAATGGTAACTTGTTTCATTCCGGAACTGCATTCGGTACATTTAGCATCGTTTAGTCAGTCAATTAGTTAGTCAATTAGTCAGTCACCGAGAATATTCAACCTTGATCCTAATTAAGCTCCCGAAGCCGATCGGCGAGCACCTTCATCATCCCTTTGAGCGCTTCGATCTGCTGGAAGACGAAGGAGATGACCTGCTGGCGGCCCAGCTTGAGCAGCACGGTTCTCTCGATCGCCGTACAGTCGGCCGAGCGCGGTCCGCTGTCGATGATCGCCATCTCGCCGAAGCATTGCCCGACGCCGAGCTGCGCGAGCTTCTCCGCGCCTCTATGCACCTGGATGCTGCCTTCGATAATGCCGAACATCGTATCCCCGTGCTCGTCCATGCGGCAGATCGTTTCTCCCGGTTCGTACGCGACCTCCTCGACCCGGTTCGCCAGCCGAACGAAGTCGTCTTGGGACAGGTGTGCGAACAGCTCTATTTTCTGCAAAATAAGCACTCTGCGCAGGATGACTTGGTTCGTGATTTCGGCGGACGGCTCGGATGGCGAATCGGCAGCGTTGTCGGAAGCGGTGTCGGAAGTCGCTTCGCGAGCCGCCGCCGCTTCGGCATGCGCCTGTGCCGTAAGCCCCGACGCTTCGGCTTGACGCTGGCGCTCCATGGCCTCGCGAAGCTTGCGGGACATCCGCTTCATCATCTCGAGCGCAAGCTCCGTCCGGTCGAACAGCGCCTCGTAGAAATCCGCCGAGCTTAGACGCAGCAGACTAACGTCCGTCTTCGCGCGGACCATAGCCGTCCGCAACCTGCGCGTCAACACCGCCGTCTCGCCGATATGGTCGCCGGGGCCGCGCTCATCGATAAGCGTATCGCGTCGGTAGATGCCTGCCGTGCCTTCGCGCACGAGGAACATCGAATCGCCGGGATCGCCTTCCCTGAAGAGAAGCTGATCTTGAGACACGTCGATCTTCTGCAAATAATCGACGAGCGGCAGAAGATCCTTGCTCTTAAACCCTTCGAACAAGCTCGATTGCCGCAGCATTTGCAGACGGGTCATCCGCTCGCGCAGCGCGTCCCCATCGTCGACTCCTATGAACGGAAGACCTCGTCTGCCCGTTCGGTCCGCTTCCGCGCCGATCGCGGAATAGCGGATCGCTTCGCGCAGCATTTCGTCTCCGCGCTCATATAACCAGATGAGCTGCTCCTTCTTCACCGTTTGCCCGTTGCTTGCTTCCGCGGTGCGCGATGCCAGCATCCACTTCGTCAGCTCCGTCCTCACTTCCCCCTGCAACAGCTGGTCCATGACTTCAGCCGCGTTCGCCTGTCGTCTGGCGTCGCCTTCCAACCATCCCAGATATACGGCATCGATCGTCATCGGATCGTAAATGAGTCCGAGCAGTCCGAACGCTCTCCGCATCATCGATGCCCGCGCTTGCTCCGCCGCATCGCGCAGCTCCGTATCCGAGGCTCTGCGCGTCGTCCAGTTCAGATTGTCGGCGAATAACCGGTAATGCTCAAGCTCGATCAACGCCAAACGTTCGACTTCGTTCGCGTCTACCTTAAGCGGCTCCCGCTCCATGCCCGTCATCGCAGCGAGCAGCCGATCGCGCATGTCGAAGCCTGCCGTCCCGTAATGCCTCAGCAGCATGTCGAATGCCGCCTGCGTACCGATTCGTTCAATCGCTTTCGGCACATGCGGAGAAGCGGGCGACACTGCCGCGGCCAAGTAAGGTTCGAGCAACGGAAGCACGATCGCGTCTTCGTAAGCCGCCAACGCTTCTATTGCCTGCCGGCGAGTCCGGCTCTCCTTCAGCAACGGAACGATGTACGGCACAAGCTCGGGTACGGCGAGCTCGCTCGCCGACCGCAGCGCGCATCTGCGCACTTCGGCCGATGAATCCTGAAGCATCGGGATAAGCGGCTTATAGAACTCCCGGATACCGATCCGGCCGAACAACGACGCCATCGCCGTCCGCTCGTCCTCGAAGCCGCTCTCGATCAGCGCCTTTAACGTGCCTACCGCTCGGAACATGCCTTCGATTCCGTAATACTTGATCAGACCTGCGATCGCACCTGCTCTTATCTCTACCTTGTCCGCATCGAGCTTCTCCGTCAGCAGCACCAAGTCGGACTCTTCGGCGTACGCGGCAATCGCGATGAGCCCTTGCGCGATAACGCCGTCGTCAGGTGTCTCCGCGAGCAGCTTCCGCAATTCTTGCCGCATACCGTCCGGCGTCGCCCGCTCGATATGCCTGAGCGCTTCCGCCGCGACCTCCGAAGCCGGGTGGCGCAGCAACGCTGGCAAATACGGCTTCAGATCGAATGATTCTAGCCCCGACAGCGTTCGCAGCGCATACAACGCTTGCTGGCGATCGGGGCTGCTTAGCGCTCCGGCCAACAAGCGGCGGCTGGCGGGATCCATCAGATCGAGCTCCGCCTCCGGCAACTCCGTCCCCCGCGCTTCCAAGGTCGATAGCAGCATGCGCAGATAAGCGCCCTTAACGCGAATCGCCGCGTAGATGCCGATGCCGACGAGCGCAAGCACGACGAAGCTGAATTCCCGTACGCTGAGCAGCGGCGACAAGACGATCAAGCTGACGGCGGCGACTCCCTTCGCCCCGTTGCGGATGACGCCGTCGAGGAAGCTCTTCGCGCGATTGCGCCATTCCGGAGAGATCGGGAACATGATGAGCTGGTTGACCGAGGAATATATCGTATCCCCGAGCACTTTGTCGCTGCCTTTCACGAGCAGTGCCAGCGCTAACGCCGGAGCAAGCAATACGCCGAGACTCCCCGCGAACAACGCGATCGGAAACACGAGAATCGACATCATCACTCCGAACCGGCTGAGCAATTTGCCCGCCACGAACAATTGCACGAGTAACGCGCATAACCCGGAGAAACCGTAGAAACTGCCCATGAACCCCGCAAGCGCTTCGTTCTGCAGCGACTCTCTTAAGATAACCTTGAACTGATAATCGATGAGCGTAAGCGAGATCACGAGAGCGCCCGAGAGGATCGCGATGTACTTCAGATGCGGCACGTTCTCGAACAAGCCCGAACGCTTGCCGAGCTTGTTCTTCGCCTGCTTGTCCTTAGCTCCAGCCGCTCCGCTCCCGTAAGTATCCGCCGGGTTCGGGACCGTCCGGTTAATCAAGAGGACGGACACCAACGCAAGCAGTTGCAGAGCGGCATACAGGAGGAGCAAGTTGTCCGTACCGATGAGAGGGGCCAGCAGCTTCAGACCGAAGCCGCTTAGGATCCCGCCGACGATGCCGCCGCTGCCGACGAGCGGAATCGTCTTCTTCGCCTTTCGCTGGTCGAGCACGGAGGAAGCGAACTGCCAGAAACATACGATCATGAGAAAGTTGAATACGTCGAACCCGACGTAAATGACGGGATATACCCAGCCTAGATCGGCCGCCACCCCGAGCCGCGATAGTACGACTAAACCCGAAATGACCGGAATAAGCAGCACAAGCAGCCGATCCAGACGGATTCGGCTGCCGTAACGTTGAAATAGAAAACCAATGAATATCAAAGAGGCCGCTTGCGGCAAATACATCATCGAAAGCCGGGATGCGTCGAACCGGGACAGGAATAACGTATCCGCAGCCGTTCTCCCTACGGTGGACGCCGACACCACGCAGAATAAATAGAAAATCAGCCAACGAACGCGAGCTCCTTCCGCTCCGCCTTGGCCGATTTCCCCTAGCGATAACCGCGATCGCGGCTTGTTGCTTCCGGCTTTCATCATTCGACTCTAAACTCCCTCGTACAACGCCATTAGGCAATTGTACAACATGAGAGTAGGGAAGCCTATATCGCGAACTAAAATTACAGTACCTTCGATAAAAATACCCTCGTCCGTTCTTGCTGCGCTGCCTCGAAAATTTGCTTCGGCTCGCCGATCTCGACGATTTTCCCCTGTTCCATGAACACGATCCGGTCGCCGACTTCACGCGCGAAGCCCATCTCGTGGGTGACGACGACCATCGTCATTCCCTCTTGCGCCAGCTGTTTCATGACGGCCAGCACTTCGCCGACCATCTCCGGATCGAGCGCGGAGGTCGGTTCGTCGAACAGCATCACCTTCGGCTCCATCGCGAGGGCGCGAGCGATTGCCACGCGCTGCGATTGGCCCCCGGACAGCGAGCTTGGCTTCGCGTCGGCTTTGTCTATCAGCCCGACTTTGGCGAGCAGCTCCAGCGCCTTCGCGCGGGCTTGCTCGGCGGACTGGTTACGCACCTTCATCGGCGCAAGCATAATGTTCTCGAGAACCGTCTTGTGCGGGAACAGGTTGAAGTTCTGGAACACCATGCCGGCTTCGGCGCGGATCTCTTCGATCTTCGTCTTCTTATCGAATAAGGACTGGCCTTCGATCCGGATATCGCCGGACTCCGGTCTCTCGAGCAGGTTCAAGCATCGCAGGAACGTCGACTTGCCGGAGCCCGAAGGACCGATCACGACGACGACCTCTTGCTTCTCGATCTCGATCGAAATGTCCCGAAGCACCGTGTTTTTGCCGAACGATTTATGGATTCCTTGCACGGATATGATCGGATTCATGGGCATCACATTTTCCTCTCCGCGAATTTAAGCAGCTTACTCAAGGAATAAGTCAGCACCAAGTAGACGAGCGCGGCGAACAAATACGGCTCCCACACCCTGCTGTATTGCGCGGCTGCCGATCTTGTCCAATACATCAACTCCGGCGCGGTAATGATGGCAACTAGCGAAGAATCTTTAATCAACACGATAAATTCGTTGCCGAATGCGGGAATCATGCGTTTAATCGCCTGAGGCAGGATAATATGGCGCATCGCCTGTCCTCGGGTCATCCCCAATGAAAGCGCGGCTTCCGTCTGTCCCTTGTCGATCGACTGAATGCCCGCGCGGAAAATTTCCGCCGTATAGGCAGCCGAGTTAAGAGCAAGCGCAACAACGGACGCGACGATCGCATCCGTCCTGCCCAGCACTTGGGCGACGACGCCGAAATGCACGATCAAAATTTGCAGCAGTAAAGGCGTTCCTCTGAATAAATGAATATAGCCTTGCGTCGGCAAGTGCAAATACCATCTGCGCGACATGTTCCCGAAGGCAATTGCCAGTCCTAGCAAGGATCCGAGAATGATCCCCCCGATCGAGAGCTCGATCGTTAAGAGCGTACCTTCCATGAACAGCGAAAAGTACTCCTCGATAATGTGAAAATTAAAATCGCTCACCAGGCACATCCTTCCTTATGTATTCATCATGCTCCTTCGCAAAAAAAGCATGCGCAATGTATCATTACGCATGCTTCCCCATCTCTTACTTCTGACTCAGCACGCCGGTCATATCCGGCTCGCCGCCGATCCATTTGGCGTAAATTTCTTTGTACTTATCGCTTTCAAGCACTTTCTTAACCGCAGGCTCAAGCTTCGCTCTCAGCTCGCCGCCTTTAGGGAAGGCGATGCCATAGTATTCGGATGCGAAATTCTCGCGGTCAAGAATCCCTTTGATTTTCGCGTTCGGGTTGTTCTTCAAGTATTCTTGAACCACGGCGATATCCGCGACAACCGCATCGACGCCGTTATTATCCAACTCCATGATGGCCAGCGTGTTGCTTTCGAATCTCTTCAAGTCCGTGCTGCCTTTGCCCATGATCTCGGTCATAAGCTTATCCGCCGTCGTGCCGATTTGGACGGCAACCTTCTTGTCTTTCAGGTCCAGCGCGTTCGCAATCGCGCTTCCTTCTTTAACGAGGATCATGTTCGTCGATTCGAAGTAAGCCGGCGAGAAATCGTACGTCTCTTTGCGCTCGTCGGTGATGGACATTGCCGAAATGCCTCCGTCGAATTCCGTTCCTTGTTCAACGCTCGTAAGCAGCGCTTCCCATCCGACGTTCTTCAATTCGTATTTCAAGCCCGCCTCTTGCATGACGGCCTCAAGGAAGTCGACGTCGAAGCCGACGATCTTGTCCTTGTCCATGCTCTCCATCGGCGGATATTGCGCGTCCGTCGCGAAGCGATATACTTTCTCATCGCCGCCGGAAGCGTTCGTTGCGTTATTGTCTTCTTTATTGCCGCAAGCAGATACGATCATTGCCATGATGACGATCGATGTTAATATCCAAGTTGTTTTTTTCACTCTAGCATCCCCCTATAATTGCGACTCATAACAAAGAAAGTTTATCAAGCAAACAATCGGATATCAATGAGAATAATTGGCATTTGTCAAGAAAGTTCACATCATAAGAGCGGTTACAGCAAACCCGCCTATATGGATTGCTGCTCTCCTTATCGCTCATTAAAAAACGACTGCCGCAAGAACGGCAGTCGTCGCAATACCTCTAATCGTTAAATACGAATCGTCCGTTTCGCCTCGTGTGCCCGGACGATGGCATCCAGCACCTGCTGATTGCGGTAGCCGTCCACGACGCCCGGCAATCCGTCGCGCTCTTCTCCGTCCAGCATCGCCGCGAAATCGGCGTACTGGGACGTTTTGCAGCGATGCGGCACGTCAAGCGTCGTACGCGCGATTTCCCCGGACGTGTCGTCATGGCGAATCCAGACAAGCTGGTCCGGATTCAGCGTCGACGCGTGGAGCGTGCCGAAGTCGCCGTAGACGGACGCCTCGTGCTGATTGCCCGAACCGAACGCGTTGCGGGAAGTCTGGAACACGCCGAAGACGTCTCCCGCCATTCTGGCCTGAAAGCTCGCGAAGTCGTCGACTTCGACTTTCGCCATTCGGCCCGAGGCAGGGTCGCGTCTCTCCGGCACGATCGTATGAAGTTGCGCCGACAACTCCTCGAACTCGCCGAACAGATAGCGCGCCATGTCGATCATATGCGAGCCGAGGTCGCCGAGCGTACCCGTTCCCGTCACCCGCTTGTCGAAGCGCCACAGGAACGGCGTATCGTTCTGCACGCCTCCCCAACTTTGCAAATATTGAATCGAGAAGCTGCGTACCGGACCGAGCTTGCCTTCGCGGATCAGCTCCCTTGCATAACGGAATGCCGCCGTGTAACGGTAGCTGAACCCGATCATGCCTTTCGCCGGCTTGCCCCGGTACAGCTCGAGCAGCTCCTCCGCTTCCTCGAATACCCGGGTGAACGGCTTTTCCGCCAGGAACGGCTTGCCCGCTTCCAGACACGCCCGAACGATCGCCGCATGGGAGTCGTTCGGCGTGACCGCCACGATCGCATCGACGTCCGTATCCGCGATCAATCTCTCGAACTCGGAGTATCTCTTCTCTGCCGGAATGCCGAATTGCTTGCCCGCCTTCTCCAGCGCTTCAGCGTTCACGTCGCTGATCGCGACGAGCTCGAAGCGGCCCTCCGCGTTCATCCAACGAAGGTGCTCGTAGGCCATGCCGCCAAGCCCGATTAGTCCGATCCGATGTTTGGTCATGATGATTTCCCCTTTCTCCTTCTCGCCCGGATTACTTCGCTGAGATCGTCTCGAGCGGCTGCGTATTGCCGCGAATCGGACGTTCGCGACGCGCGGGCGTCGCCCACTTGACGGCGTTCGCAATAACGCGCTGAATTTGTTTGTTATGATACGTCGGATACGTCTCGTGGCCCGGGCGGAAGTAGAACACCTTGCCGCTGCCTCTCGCGTACGCGCAGCCGCTGCGAAACACCTCGCCGCCTTCGAACCAGCTCATGAAGATCAGCTCGTCCGGCGCCGGAATATCGAAATGCTCGCCGTACATCTCTTCTTTGTCCAGCTCGATGTACTCGCCGATGCCTTCGGCGATCGGATGGCCCGGCGCCACGACCCATAGCCGTTCGCGCTCGTCGGCCTCGCGCCACTTCAAGTCGCAGCCCGTGCCCATCAAAGCGCGGAAAATTTTCGAGAAGTGACCGGAGTGCAGCACGATCAGCCCCATGCCGTCCAACACGCGCTGCTGCACCTTGCGAACGATCTCGTCGCTCACTTCGCCGTGCGCGAGATGGCCCCACCAGATCAGCACGTCCGTGCTTTCCAGCGTCGCGTCCGTCAAGCCGTGCTCCGGTTCGTCCAACGTCGCCGTCCGCGTCTCGAAGCCCGCTTCCTTCAGAAAACCAGCGATCGCGCCGTGAATGCCCTGCGGATAAATTTGCCTGACGACCGGGTTCGCCTTCTCGTGCCTGTTCTCGTTCCATACCGTTACGCGCAATGCGTTGTCCATGTTGAATGCCTCCTTGATGTCGACGCGGTTTCGCGCCTCTAAGGAACCGCCCCGCGGCAACCTGTCCGCGGGGCAGTCCGTTGCTATGCGTTTCGTTTATTTAACGGTCGAATAGCGAGCGTACGCATCGCCGTAAATTTTGACGAGCTTCTCGAGTCCCATGTCGTTCAGCTTCTTCACGTACGCGTCCCAATCTTCGTCGATGTTGCCTTTCGTGATCCATTGAGCGCGCATGCTTTTGACGTAGCCGCCGATGTCCGTCGTCAGCGTCGGCAGCTCCTCGTATTCCTCGGACGTATACATGACTTCCGGATACGGCGTCGCCACGTACGGTGCGCCGAGCTTGTCGATCTCCAGCTTCAAGCCGTCTCCCGTCGACGGATCGAGCTTGATGTTCTGCTCGAAGCTCGGGCTTACGTACTTCGGACCGAAGTCTCGCGTCGAGCTGTCCCAATACCAGGCGTCCGCGCTTGTGCCTTCCGGCGGATCCATGAGCGTATAGGTGCCGTCGGCGTTTTTGCTGATCGAGGATCCGATCGCTCCCCAGAAATTCTGGATGCTCGCCTCGTTATCGTAGAACTGGTCGGCCCACCGCGCCGCGATCTCCGCATACTTACTCGTCGCCGAGATCAGAAGCTCGTTGCGGCGGAAGCTAAGTCCGTTCGGATCGCCCTGCTGATAACGATTGCCGTCCGGACCGACGATCGGCGGAATGGTGACGTACTGGTCTTTCCACTTGCCGAATACGGCGTCCGGCGTCCATTGGTACGTGAACCCGATCAGCGCGGCGTCCGGATTCTGCCGCTTCGCGGTCAGCATGGTGCCGTCCTGCGTGAACGTCTCCTTGTCGATCAAGCCTTCGGCGTACAGCTTATTCGCCCACTTGATCGCCTCTTTATATTGAGGGGAAGTCGGATAATAGACCGGCTTGCCGTCTTGGATGATCATGCCGAGGCCGATGAGATCCGCAATGCCGAACGGCATGAACATGCTCATATCGATGTCGGCCGAATCGCTATAAGGGATTTCGTCCTGCTTGCCGTTCTTGTTCGGATCCTTCTCCTTGAACGCCTTCAACGTCGCGTACAGCTCGTCGATCGTGCTCGGAACCGGCAGCCCGAGGTTATCGAGCCACGTCTTGTTGATGACCGGCTGCATCGCCGACGCGGGACGCGCGGGCAATCTTGCCGGCAGCGAATAAATTTGGCCGTCCGGGAACGTGCTGATTTTCCGCATGTTCGGCGACTCCGTCATGGCCGCCTGTAAGTTCGGCATATATTTATCGATAAGGTCGTCAAGCGGACGGAACAAACCAAGGTTGTTGACGATGTCGGACGAGGTGAACGCCATGTCGCCGAAGATGATGTCCGGCAGCTCTCCGCTCGCCATCAAGATCGCCTTCTGGTCGCCCCAGTCATTAGAAGACTTCACTTCCCAGTTAATCTTAACGTTCGTGGATTTCTCCAAATTCTGCAGCCACGCGTTCTTCGTGAAGCTGTCTCCCATGTTGCCCCAGCGAACCGTCAGCACGTTCAACGTGACCGGCTCCTTCACGATCGGAAGGCCTTCCGCGTTGAAGTTGCTTTCATTGCCAGAAGGCGCCGCCGCGCTCGCGCCGTTGCCGTTGTTGCTTGCGCTTCCGCCGTTATCGTTATTGCCGCTGCACCCCGCCAGTACGCCAGCCAGCATCGAAGCCAGCACGATGGCCGTCAGCGTTTTTTTCGAAGAAGATCGAATCATTGACATTACCCCCGTTATCATGATGATATCGAATGCCTGCGCGGTTGTCCCGCCTTATTGCTTGACCGAACCGACCATCACCCCCTTATTGAAGTACTTTTGCACGAACGGATAGACGAGCATGATCGGAATCGTCGAGACGATAATAACCGAGTAGCGCAGCAGGTTCGCCAATCGCAGCGCGATTTGCGCCGCCTCGCCGGTCCCCATGTTCGATTGCATCTGATTCGTAATGAGAATGTCCCGGAGGACAAGCTGCAGCGGGTACAGGTCTTTGTCGCGCAGGTAGATGAGCGCGTTGAAGTACGAGTTCCATTGGCTGACCGCCATCCATAACCCGAGCACCGAGATGATTGCTTTGGAGAGCGGAAGCACGATCTGGACAAAATAACGCAGGTTGCCGCAGCCGTCGATTTGCGCCGCTTCCCACAAATCGTTCGGAATGCTCGTCTGGAAAAACGTGCGCGCCACGATGATGTCGAAGACGGCGACGGAGAACGGCAGCACGACGACCAGCCACGAATTGTACAAGTTGAAATCGCGAATCGCGAGAAACGTAGGGATTAGCCCCCCGTTGAAAAACATCGTGAAGATGAAAAACAACGACAGCGTCTTGCGGCCGAACAAATCTCTGCGGGACAATGCGTACGCCGCCGACACGTTGACCGCGAGACCGATCGCGGTACCGGCAATCGTATAGAAAATCGTGTTGCGATAGCCGATCCAGATGTTGCTATGCTTCAGCAGCTCCGTGTAACCTTCGAGCGTGAAGCCGCGCGGAAAGAGCCAGACGAGGCCATTGCCGACAGCGGACGGATCGCTGAACGACGCGATGACGATAAAGTACAGCGGGTAAAGCAGCACGACGAGCACGAGCGCGGCCCATACGTACAACAGGACGTCCCCCGCCGACGCGCGCTTGCGAGGCGCCGGCGCCGCCGTTTCTATTGCGTTCATAGCCATCCTCCTCGTTACCATAAGCTGTTCTCGCTGAATTTTTTGGACATGTAATTCACGAGGATGAGCAGCGCGAAGTTAATCATCGTATTGAATAGGTTGATCGCCGCGGAAAAGCTGTACTGCGAGCTGAGCAACCCGATTTTGTACACGTAGGTCGAGATGACCTCGCTGGACGAGATGTTCAGGTTATTCTGCATCAGGTACGCCTTCTCGAAGCCGACGCCCAGCAGGCCGCCCATGCGCAGGATCAGGAGCGTAATGACGGTCGGAATCAGCATCGGAATATCGATATACCGGATTTTCTGCCACCGGCTTGCCCCGTCCATCGTGGCTGCCTCGTACAAGCTCGGATTAACCGTCGACAGAGCGGCGATATAAATAATGCTGTCCCAGCCGGTATGCTGCCAGACGTCCGACCAGACGAACACGCTGCTGAACCAAGTCGTCGAGCCCATCACGTTCGGCGCTTCGGCGCCGAAAAGCCCGTATAGCTGCCCGATCAGGCCGCTGCTCGGCGACAGGAGGATCAGCAGCAGGCCGACGAGCACGACGGTCGAGATGAAGTGCGGCATGTAGCTGATTGTCTGAAATACCCTCTTGAACCGGTTTTGCCGCATTTGGTTGACGAGCAGCGCGAACGCGATCGGAATCGGAAACGTCGCGAGGCTGTACAGGCTGATCGCGACCGTGTTCTTGATCGTGATCGGAAATTGATAGGAATGGAAGAACTTCTCGAAGTATTTGAAGCCCGCCCATGGGCTTTCCGAGATACCTTTAACCGGGCTAAAATCCTTGAAGGCGATAACAACGCCGTACATCGGCTTGTAAGTGAAACAGAGCAACAGCACGACGGCGGGCAGCAGGAGCAAGTACAGCCCCCAGTTCCGGCTAATGCGCCGCCATGCGTAATGAACGTTGAACGTCGCTCGGCTAGCGTTCAATGGCCTTCACCTCTTCTCTTGATGTCTATGTCCCTATTGTAGAGCAGCCCGCGAACGGAATCCGGACGTCCCACTATCGTCATACGGACTTTTTGGGCCTAGCTTCGCCTCGGCAGCCGTGAAACGGTTGCGCTTTTCAGACTTTCGCATGTGCAATCCGGACTTTAGCCGCCAAGACAATATCTGCTTATGTTTTCTTCGTTTTTTCGTTCTATAATGGTAGATAAACCGGAAATGAAATCGCTTACACAAAAGAAGGGACTGCTCATGCCTATGGCAAAGCCTGCGCCGCCGTCTTCCGAGAAACTTGCCGAGAGCAAGCCGCACCCGATCGGGCATTATTTGAGAATTATGCTGCTCATCCTCTCTACGGCGCTCGCGCTGGACGGGATTATCAGTTTCGTCGCGGTGTCGATTGTCCGCCAGCAATCTTCCAGCTATCTGGAGGATGCAGCCGACTTGTACATCGACCGGATCAACCACGACTTCGAATATATGAACCACTATATGGGCTGGACGCTCGTCAACGACGAGAGCGTTAAGACGATGGCCGCCGCCGACGCCGATTCGGCCGCGTTCCGTGACGCGAACACCACGCTATACAAACGGTTCTCCGAGCTGCAGAAAAATTACGGGCAACAGTACAACTTTTTTCTTTATTTGAAGGAACATAACTTCTTCGCCAACAGCGGCCCGATGACCCTGAACTATACCGACTACTTGGCGCTCAAACGGCAGATCGATTCGTATACGAACGATCGCATCGTCTACCAGCAGTATTATTCTCGCTGGACGCCGGTACAGATCAACGGTACCTATTACGTCATCAATATCGTGCCGTTCTACGACCGCTATTTGATCGGCCTGATCTCGGCCGAAGATCTGATTCGTCCGCTAAGCGAAATCAACCTCGGAGCGAATGGCCAAGCTATACTGGCGGACGCCGACGGGCATAACCTTGTCAACCCGGCTGCCGGCGGCGCGCCATCCCGCTCCAACGTAACCAAGTCGTTCTCGAACGCCGCGCTTAGCGTGAAGATGACGATCAAGTTCGGCGCATTCGAGAAAATCATGATCGCCCAGTTGCTCATCATGCTGCTGTTGCTCGTCGTGACGTTCACGCTGAGCACCGTCATGCTGATTTTTAACCGCCGCGTGTTGAAGCCGATCCAGAGCTTCGCTAAAAATCTCGCGCTCCTGAACGACGACGATCGGCCGCTCGACTTCAAAAGCAGCAAAATCGTCGAACTGGAGCAAGCAAACGCGCAGTTCAAATACTTGGCCGAGCAAATCCGGTCGTTCAAAATTCACATCTATGAGCGGGAAATGGAAAAGCAGCGCATCCAGCTCGACTATATGAAGCTGCAGATCAACCCGCACTTCTTCCTGAATTGCCTGACGACGATCCATAGTATGGCGCAAATGCAAATGTACGAAGGCATCGAGCAGATGGCGATTTCGACGTCTAAGTACTTCCGCTACATTGTCCAGCAGGGACAAGATTTCGTGCGGCTCGAGGATGAGCTCGATCACGCCGGGACGTACTTGCACATTCAGCGGCATCGTTACCGGGACGCGTTTTCGTACGCGATCCTGCCCTCGGACAAGGACGAGATCGGCAACGCGAAAATCCCGCCGCTCGCGATCATGACGTTCATCGAGAATGCGGTCAAATACGCCGTGTCGCGCGACAAAGAGGCGCACATTCGCGTCGAGGTCGACTCGTTCGCCGGCGAAAGCGGGAAGCGGTTGCGCATCCGCGTCTCCGACGACGGTCCGGGCTTCCCGGCCGACGTGCTTGCGAAGTTGTCGCTCGGCGAGCCGCTCGATCAATCGAAAGGCACCCATATCGGGATTATGAACACGCTTCAGCGGCTGGAACTGCTGTATGGCAAGGAAGCGCGCGTCGGTTTCTCGAACGAGGCGACGGGCGGCGCACGCGTAGGGTTCGACTTGCCGTACGAAGAATACTAGGAGGGTTGCGCGATGAACGTCTTGCTCGTGGACGACGACTACTTCGTCATTACGGCGCTTACGAAGAAGATCGATTGGCCGGCGCTCGGCATCGAGCGCGTCTACACCGCCAGTAACGTCGCGCAAGCGCGCGAGCTGCTGGAACGGGAGCCGGTTCACATCCTGATCTGCGACATCGAGATGCCGCAGGGCAGCGGCCTCGATCTGCTCGCTTGGATGCGTGAGGAAAAGCACGAGGCGCAGGCGATCTTCTTGACGAACTACGCCGACTTCAACTACGCGCAGAAGGCGATCGAGCTGCGCAGCTTCGAATACTTCCTGAAGCCGATCGAATTCGCCAAGCTGACGCTCATTATCCGGAAGGCGATTGCGCGCGTTCGCGAGCAGGCGGAGAACGAGAAGGCGATCCGGGAAGGGATCTATTGGAAGAAAAGCGAGAAGACGGTGATCGAACACTTCTGGCGGAAGCTCGCGACGGAGGCGAAGGAGCTGAAAGCTACGGCTATCGCCGACGCGATCGCCGAACGCAACCTGTCTTATGGGCAAGAAGACGTCTTCCTGCCCCTGCTGTTCACTATTTTTCCTTACGATAAGAGCTTAGGCAAAGACGATAAAGGACTGTTCGATTTCGCGCTGCTCAACGTGCTGAACGAGTCGTTCCAGCAACTTGCCGCGACCGCGGAAGCGATCTTCGAATACAAGCCGTTCAATTGGATCGCCATCGTGCGTGCAACGGATCTTGAGGCCGAGCGCGCCCTAGAAGCCGCGAAACTCTGCGAAGCATTCCTTCCCGTCGCGAACCGGATCTTGAAGAGCGACGCTTGCTGTACGATCGCTCGTCCCGCTCGGCTGAGTGATGTCCACCGCGAGATGCGTTCCTTGATCCGGGCGAACGAGGAACGCATCAAGCATCGTAACCGCGTGCTCGTCCTCGGCCATGACGAGGAAAGGCAAGCCGCCTACGCTCCGCCCGACCTGAAGCTGCTCGACGAATTGCTGAACGCGAACGACGCTGCGGCCTTCTTGGACGAGACATCCCGGTACTTGCACCGTCTCGTCCGGGGGCAAGAGGTGAGCGTGTCCGTGCTCGGCCAGTTCCGGCTCGATATCGCGCAGCTCGTGTACGCCTATCTTAAGAGCCAAGAAATCCAAGCGCACAAGCTGTACGCCGGACGGACGCATGACCAGTTGTTCTCGCAATCGCTGCACTCCATCGAGGACATGGAGAAGTATCTCGCCTACTTGCTTCGCACCGCGATGGAATACCGCGACTTCGCGGCCGCCCCGACTTCCGTCGTCGCGCAGATCACCCGGCATATCCATGCGCATCTTGGCGACGATCTTACGCGGATCAGCCTCGCCGAAGTCGTCTACTTGAACCCCGACTATCTGGCTCGGCTGTTCAAGAAGGAAATCGGCGTCTCTCTGGGCACGTACATTATCCAAGCCCGTATTCAGACGGCCAAGCAATGGCTGGAAACGACCAAGTGGTCGGTACACGACATCGCCCGCAAAGTCGGCTATGCGAACTATCCCCATTTCTCGAAGTTTTTCAAGCAGGAAACAGGCTGCACGCCGATCGATTACCGGAAGCAGCGGCAGACGCAATAACCGAAGGGATAAGCTATCATTTCCGAGGAAATAATTTGTCAATTCCCGTCGGTTATAGACTAGTGCTCAAATATAAAAAGCCGCTCTCGTCTTTCGACGAGAACGGCTCTGCCGCTACCAATGGTTCCGTATTTCCGGGATGATCTCCGTGAACATCTCGCGTCCGATGTTGAACAGGATGATGATCGCGGGCACGATCAATACGATGAAGCTCGCGTACGTAAACCGAGTGCGCCCGATTCGTCCAACCGCCACCCATCGTTCGAGCTTGTCGACTGTCCAGGATAAGCTTACGCCACCCCAGACGAACAACAACGTGAACAGCGAGACGCCCAGGAACGCCTGCGGTCCGAACAACTCGCCGCCCGGATTGGACAGGAAGAACGGAGTCCCGATGACAGCCGCGTTCGCGACACCGTAACTCAGCCCTCTTGTCGCCCACCTATCCGGCAACACAGGCATTACGCACGTGAAGATCAAGCTGTTCCCCAGCGTGAACAACATGCCAAGCACCGTAAGCATCAGCAACGCTTCCCAGTGAAAGCCCGAGGCCATCTCGGGATAAGCAAGCGCGATGATGCCCATGACGACGCGCAGCAGAACTCCGAACAGCAAACCCGATAATAGCGCGGCGGCGAAAGAAATTCCGAATCTCCTCATCCAGGGCATCCAAGGTGTCATAGACATAGACGCTGTGCCGCCCTTATCGAATATTGCCGCCGGCGATGCGATCGCCGGAATTGCCGGATGGGTCCGTCTTATAGTCGTCTTCCGTCGCGTGAATGATGAACGATTTGCCCCACACCGACCGATCCGCGCCCTTCTCCAGCGTCAGGCCTTCTAGAACGAATTCCGCGTTCACCGAGCCGTCGGCATCCGCGACGAGATTCGGGAAGTCTCCTGCGTGGTGTCCTTCCGGATTGTCGTGGCCGTGCTTCTTCGTATCGGGATTGTAGTGTCCGCCGGCCGTCTTGAAATCGTTGTTCTCGATCAGCTTCTCATGCAGATGGAAGCCGTGCTTGCCCTCTGAGAGTCCCTTCGCTTCGAGACGGACCTTCACGCCGCCTTCGGCCGCGGACAGCAGCGCTTTGCCGATAACGGTTCCAGTCGCGTTAATAATCGGAACGTACGTCTCGCCGATCCATATCGACTTCGTCGCTTCTTCCCAATAGACCGGCTGCGCGAGCAACTCGCCGACCATGCGAATCGGCACATAGGTGGTGCCTTTGTATTGCAGCGACTCCGGTACTTGTTGGCCATTGTTATTGTATTGCCCCTCGGACGACGAGCGGTCCGCTCCGTTCACGAATATCTTCGCCTTGTCGAACGACACGGAGATATTGCTCTGCTTCGCCATGGCAATACCGGAGAAGAATAGCGATCCGCAGGCGAATGCAATACCGATTTGTTTCCATTTCCATGTTTTCATGCGCATGTGCGCCTCCCGTTTACGTTATTTAATGAGATCCTGATCCGCTACGGACAAGATGATGATCTCGCCGTCATGCTCGCCTCTCGCGATCGCGAAGCTGCCGGATATCGACTTCAGCACGCTAAGAGACATCGTCGGCACCTTGTTCAAGGTAGTCGTCTGACCGCTGTCCAGCTTTACGACTTTACCGCTCACCTTCATCGTGCTCGACCCGATTTTGTGCTCGACCTTGAGCTTGCCTTTCGTAGCCGTGAACGTCGACTTTTTAGCGTCCCAGACGTATTTGAAGCCGGCAGCCTCCAGCAAGTTTTTCGCCGGAACATATTGATAGCCGTACGGATCTGCCACTTTCACCTTCAGTCGCTTGCCGTCCACGAATAAGTACGTACCCTTGTCTTCGATCGCCGACGCATCGTCGATCCTCTCTCCGTACAAGTAGTCGTTCATCTCCACGGAGAACTCTTTGACACGCTGCCCCGGCGTTACCTCGATCTTGCTGTCGAACTCCGCGACGAAGCCTTGAGATTGGCCCGGCTTCAACGCACCTTCGAACTTCACTTTAGCGAAAGCCGCCGTATTGAACTCCTTGTCGAGCAGCTCGACGGACGTCGCCGGGTTTTTGATCGTATACGGGCTCGTGTTCTGGAACAGCAACGTCGCTTTGAAATGCGCATCGGTCACCTTCGCGTTGCCGCCGACGACCTCCAGCCTGACGATCTTGAACGCGAGCTCGTTCTCCTGCATCTCCTCTAATCCTTCGAAGAAGTCCTCGGCCGCCGGTTCCGCGATCTCCGTCTCGTCCAAGAACGCCTCATCGTCCGCGAACGCGGAACGTCCTCCGAGCATGCTAGCCATGAATGCCACCAGCAACAACAGCGCGCACCTTGTTCTCATTGCCACAATTCCATCTCCTCGTCACTGATTTACGATTCCTATGTTACAGAGGACGTTTGAAGTTTCTGAGGGGACGAAATCGAGTTTGTGCGAAAATGATGCGAAGATCGTGTGAAGAACACCCGCGGAATGCGATTGTATCCATAAAAAAACCGATCCTGCTCGGATCGGTCGGGCTTGCTCGTCTCAACCGCTAAAGTCACGGCTCTCCCGGAGTGCGCTTTTGGCGTCAAAGGCAGCGTACGTCAGAGCGCAGCAGGATGGACGGCCCTCCCTACTTCCGTCGCTGCATCGGGGGTTCGCACACTTTGTCCTCCACTGGAGTCGCTGCATCGGAGGTCCGCACACTTTGTCCTCCACTGGAGTCGCTGTATCGGGGNTTCGCACACTTTGTCCTCCACTGGAGTCGCTGTATCGGGGTTTCGCACACTTTGTCCTCCACTGGAGTCGCTGTATCGGGGTTTCGCACACTTTGTCCTCCACTGGAGTCGCTGCATACCTGCAATTCTGCAGATAATCCTACCCGAAATCGCTCGTTTAACCTTTCGTCCTGCAAAATTGCAGGTATTAGTCTTGCAAACCTTCAATGGAGTCACGCGGCTAGCTATCACCTGCACATTTGCATTTAGTTGATTTAACACCTTACCGGTTCTATGAAATAGCTGTACAATCGCAGGTTCTATGTCCGCTTTTCGACCCGTTCTCATCCCACATCACCTATTGAAATAGGGCAGCCTATGAAATGTTAAAAAAACGCCCCGCTAAGGCGGAACGTCTTTAGGACGGGATATACTTGGTCGATTCGATCGGAGACACCTTGTAGACGGATCGGGCGGTCCAGAACGTCGTCATGGCGACCGTGAACAGAATAATCGCCAGTACGATAAACAATCGCGGCGTCGGCGGGACGAAGTTCGTTCCCGCGGCATCGATTCGCCATTGAGGCTCGCAAATCGCGTAAGCGAAGTACCCGCCGGCGGCATAACCGAGCAATGAACCGAAAGCGCCCGTCAGGAAGCCCTCCGTCCATATATACATGCGAAGCAGTCGCGGCGGGATGCCGATGCTTCTTAGCACGCCAAGCTCCCGTTTTCTGAGCTTCGCCGCGCGAAGCGTCACGACCGCAAGACCCGTGATTCCGATTGCGAGAGCAACCAGGTTAAAGCGTTCGAACAAACTCAGCAACAGTCCGATGTTAAGGAAATAACCGGCGTTCTCATTCACGGCGCTGTTAAGAGGCGATACGTTGAACCGGGCGAGCGCCGTCGCGGTATCGCTCTGCCATTGCCGCGCAAGCTCGGCGTTATCGAAGCGGAGGAAGATCGCGGAATGCCGCTTTTTCGCTCTCTCTCCTAGCCGGAGAACTTCATGGGCGTTCATCCAAATCCCAGGTTGCGCAGGATACGAGAGCCGTTCGTCGTCTACTACACCTACGATTCGCTTGCTGACCTCATGCCCATTCACATTGAACGTCACGGTCGTCGCCTCTTGCGCCCCGAACAGGCCCCAACCGCCCAGGAAGCTTAGCGCGCCGGTCGATACGATAATCGCGTCGGGATCTTCGAGCAGCGTCATCCATGGGTCGCTTGCATGGCTTTCCCCTGAATAATCGGGAACAATCGGAAGCTCGTTGGCGCTCGCGTAAGCGGCGTCGACGCCGCCTATCATGTAGCCTCTCCACTCCGACTCCTCCCACGGAAGTCGCACGAGCGAAGCCGCTTGCGGAAACTCCTCTTGCGGAAATCCGACTTCGTTCAGCGCGACGAGCAATTGCTCCGAAGAGACAACCCGGATGTCTTCCGCATAATAATCGAAGCCGCCGGTCGCCGTTCTGCTATCCGTCTGCTCGATGAGCCGATTATTGTAGTCGGCCAGCACCGTGGAGAAGCTCGCCAAGCAAGATACGGAGCAGAAGAGAATCAATAACAGTCCCGTCCGAACCCGGTTAGCCTTCAGTTGGGACAGCCCCAAATTCAGCATGCCGAAAGCGCCGGAAGCTCTGCGAAGCACCGCGAGCGCAATCCGGCACGTCCATTCCAGCCATCTGACCCCGGCGTAACCGATTCCAGGGACGATCAATAGGAATGCGGTGATCGACATCGTTGCGAAGTCGCCGCCCTCGAACCAAGCCTCCCTAACGGATGGAATGGCCGTTAACGAGACAAGGAATACAACGAGCAGCAACAGTATGCCCGACAGCCCGGCATGCAGATGAGATCCTGAAGAGGTCTGCGCGACGCGTCGCTTGGCGTGGACCGTCCCCATCTCCCGATAGGAGAGCGCGCGTTGAGAGACGACCCACATGCACGCGAATACGACGCCGACCCCGAGCGACATGCCGATGATGGCCGACTCGATGAGAGTACCGGGGTTCAAGAGAAGTTCCGATTCCCCCGCGAAATCGAAAAACCGACTGTACCCTTTGACAATCCACGCCGTTAGCGCCGCACCCGCCAGTCCGCCTATCGAGCAAGCCAATCCGGCGCAATAGAGCGCTTCCAGCCGCATGATCCGCTTCAAATCCAGCCGGCTCACCCCGAGCGTACGCATCGTTCTCATTCCCGTCTTGCGCTCTTCCGCGATTAACCGGAACAGATTGATCGTCAGAATGATGCTCATGACGAACGCGTTAATGATCGGAACGCCGAAGAAATAGGCCGCGTAAGACGTCGGGTTCGCGTCCGAGGCCGTCCGGACCGCCTCTTCCTTGACGTAAACGGTCTGCCAAGGCGGCGCGGGGAAAGAGGAGCCGACCGCGCTCGTATAAGTATCTTCAGGCAGATGGAACAGCTTGCGCGCGGCATCCGCACTGACGATCGCCGTAGCCTCGGCACGCTGAACGCCGAGATACCCGGTCAGCCCCCGCTCCGCGACGACGCGGTCGACGATAAAGCCGACTTTGCGATTGTCCAAATCCAGAACGCGCACGCTGTCCCCCGGTTTGGCGTTCAACTGGTTCGCTGCAGCCGAGGAGAGGATGATTCTGTCCTCGGCTAGCCGTTCGGGCCAGTTCAGCTCCCGCAGCCCGGGATCCCAGTCCAATGCTTGCGCCATATCTGTCCCGACGACGAGAACGCTCGGCAATAACCGTTCCGTAGACGCGTCCGATCCTCTGCTGAGCGTGAGGGCGTAAGAGATGATCGGCAGCAGGTCCGACGCCTCGCCGCTTACGGACTGCAGCATGGACCGCATATCTTCCGGTTCGTAATAATGGTTCGGTAGAACGGGTTGTTGGATCGCTGGAACTTCGTAAGCGATATTGCCGAGATGTTCCCTGACGAACCGATCCGTACTCGCGGAATAAGTCGTCAGCATGGACAGCAACGGCGTTATCAACGCGGTGCTGATCGACAGACCGACGATCGTCAGCAACGTTGTCGGCTTGTTCAGCAATGCCTCTCTTGCGGCGATGCGCCGAATATGGGGAAAACGAAGGTTTAGCCATACGACGTATAGCAGCAATAGGACGAGCGGCGTCAATCCGATAAGCAGCATCATGGCGTCAGGGCCCTCTCCTCCGCAGAAACAGACCGACGCTCCGATATGAGCTTGCCGTTGTCCATGTACAGCGTACGGTGGGCGTAACCCGACACCTTCGGGTTATGGGTCACGATAACGAAGGAAATCCCGTCGTGCCGGTTGATATGATCGATCAAATCCATGACCATCGCATTGCTGTCGCCATCGAGCGCCCCCGTAGGCTCGTCCGCGAATACGATTCTCGGCTGGTGCACGATCGCCCGCGCCAAGGCGACGCGTTGCTGCTGCCCGCCCGACAATTCGTCCGGGCGATGGTTCGCCCGGTCTCTGAGACCGACCCGCGTCAGCGCTTGAAGCGACCTCTCTCTCGCAGCCGATCTGGCGACTCCGTTGCATAGAAGCGGAAGCTCGACGTTCTCGACCGCGCTAAGCACGGGCACCAGGTTATAAAATTGAAAGACGAAGCCGAGGTACTTCGCGCGAAAAGCGTCCCGTGCCCGTTCGGCAAGTCCGGAAACCTGAAATCCTTCCATCCGAACGCTCCCCGAGGTGACGTCGTCCATGCCGGCCAGACAGTTGAGCAGCGTCGTTTTGCCGCAACCGGACGGTCCCATAATCGAGACGATCTCGCCGCGGCGCAGCTCGAAATTTACGTTCTTTACCGCTTCGATCGCTTGATCTCCGATTCCGTATATTTTGCGAACGGCTTGCGCTTCGAGCAGTACTGGCTGATCCTTCATGCCGATTCCCTCGTTTCACAATGAATGGGTTACGCTGCCGGAAAGACGGGAAGCCTCAGCACGAACACCGTACCGCTTCCGATCTCGCTTGCGACGTTCAACGTGCCGCCGTGCGCTTCGACGAATTGCTTGGCGATCGCGAGACCTAGGCCGGTCCCGCCCGCCGAACGGCTGCGGGAGTCATCCGCGCGGTTAAACCGGTGGAAAATATACGGCAGCTTATCGGCCGCGATGCCAGGTCCCGTATCCGCAACCTCGATCCGAATGAAGCCGTCCGCCTCCGCGCTTTGCCGAATCTCGACTTTGCCGCCTTCCGGCGTATAACGAATCGCGTTGCCGATCAAGTTGATCAGCGTCTGCTTCATGCGCGACGGATCGCAGTAGACCTCGCACGCCAAGGCGTCCAGTTCGCCGAGTCCGATCCTTTTCTCTTCCGCTTCCACCGAGAGGATATCGACGACTTCCCGAAGAACGAGGTTGATATCGATCCATTCGCGATCGAGCCGCAGCTTCCCCGCTTCGGCCAAGCTGAGCTGCTGCAGCTCTTGGATGAGCCGCGACATCCGCTTCGTCTCGTCGAGCAGGGAGACGAGGTTCTCTCGCTTAGGCTCCATCGCGCCTTTAAGCATCGTCTCCAGATGTCCGCGCAAGATCGCCACAGGGGTCCGCAGCTCGTGCGCCGCGTCCGAGACGAGCCGACTGCGCGCTTCTTCCCCTTGGATCCATTCCCTCGAAACCCGATTGAACAAGACGGCCAATTCGGCGATTTCGTCCCCGCCGCCGACTTGGATATCCTTCTCTATGCCGGTTAGCGATACTTGACGCGCCTCGGCGACGAGCTGCTGCATCCGGCTCGCGAGCAGTTGCGCGACCCACAACGCTGCCGCTCCAAGAAGAAGAAAGAGAAATAGCAGAATAAGCGCATATTGCAGGGAACGACTACCTGCGTCTCCATGGCTCCCCCACGCGTATCCGAGCAATAGCGCGGCGATTGCGGTAAGGGTCGCCACGATTCCAATGGTAACGGCAAGCTTCGCGCGCAGCTTCATTGGGCATCACCGAACTTGTAGCCTACGCCGTGAACCGTCACGATGTATGCCGGATTGGAAAAGTCCGTCTCGATCTTCCGCCGGATGTTCCGAATATGCGTGTCGATCGTCCGCTCGTAGCCGGTATACTCTTCGCCGAGCGCGATTTCAAGCAAATCCAGACGGCTGTACACGCGCCCCGGGGACTGCGCCAGCGTCCGCAGAATCTTGAACTCCGTCGGCGTGAACGGGACCGGCTGCCCTTGCACGCTGACCGCATGCTTGGGCAAGTCGATCGTCAACCCTCCCCGTTGCAGAAGTTCGTCGGACTTCCGCTCCGCTGCCGCATTCCGGTGCGGCTGGGATTGCGTGCGTCTAAGCACGACGCGAATACGCGCCTCCAGTTCCCGAATGGAGAACGGCTTCGTCATGTAATCGTCCGCGCCCAGTTCCAGTCCGAGCAGCTTGTCGACTTCCTCCGCCTTCGCGGTCAGGAAGATGACCGGCACCTGCGAGAAACTCCGGATTTGCCGACACGTATCCAGTCCGTTCATGCCCGGCATCATCCAATCGAGCAGCACCAGATCGACGTTCGGCGCCTGCCGCAGCTTCTCCAGCGCCTCTACGCCGCTTAATGCCTCCACGACTCGATACCCGTCGTTGCGCAAATAGCTGGCTATGAACGCAATCATCTTCTCTTCGTCGTCGACGACGAGAATCGTCGCTTTCGTCTCGACATAGTTGTTCACGTTATGCGCCTCATCTCTCGCTTGATCCGAAACCTATTTACTCTCCATTGTACAGGATAAATATGAAGAAATTATCAAGAGACCTACAAGAAAATCAACCTTACATTTACAAACCGCTCCATCGGGGGTGCGCACACTTTGTCCTCCTCTGGAGTCGCTGCACCTGCAATTCTGCAGTTAATCCTACTCGAAAGCGCTCGTTTATCCCCTCATCCTGCAAAATTACAGGTATTAGTCCTGCAAACCCTCAATGGAGTCACGCAGCTCGCTATCACCTGCACATTTGCATTTATGGACTTAACACCTTACCGGTTCCATGAAATAGCTGTACGATCGCAGGTTCTATCGCAGGTTCTATTGGTTGGCGGAGAAAGTGGGGTTCACTCCGTCGCTGTGCGGACGTATTCACGGTCACACGATAGCGACTATCACGCTAGCACCTACGAATATCCCCCCGGGTATGTCTGTTTACGATCCGTTCTCATCCCACACCACCCTATTAAAATAAGCAGCTTCTAACCCCCCATTTTATACTTTCCGATAGGTTAAAAAAATCCTTGCCTATCAAGAGACCTCAATATCCTCGTGTCTTTGGAACTATAGACAATTTTATGGTACGAAATATACAATATGGTTTGTCTCTTCATTTTATGTAAATTTGTAGTAATAAATGAACATAATTCGACTTTATTCGCTAATTCAAACCTAGATTCGGAGGCCGTCGATCGGTATGCCAAAGTTCGCAATTGTTATCGTCGCATTGTTAATGCTCGTCCTGGCAGGCTGTCAGATTTCAAAGGACAAACAGGTTACGCTCACCGTGAATTATCCGTCCGCCGAGCAATTCAACCTGATGTACGGCAATGCTTTTAAAACGAAATTTCCCCGCATTAACGTTCAAGTCGTCCAAGACGATGCGAACCAGGCCGGACCTACCGATGTCATGTATTTGAACGGCCTGGATCTGTATAAGCAAGCGGTAGAGAAAGGTCAATTGCTCAACCTGTCGCAGTTACAGAAGGGTAAAGGGCTTTCGGACAAGCTATCCCCGATTGTCACCGATTTGATCGGCGCCGCATCGCCGGACGGTCAGCTATACGGACTGGCGCCTACTTTTCATACCCAAGCGCTCTATTACAATAAGAAACTATTCGATCAGTATAAATTGCCGTATCCAACGAATGGCATGAGCTGGAAGGAAGTGATTCAGCTCGCCATGCGGTTTCCGACAAAGGCTCAAGACGGCAAGCCGTTGTACGGGTTCCAAATGAATTATTACAAAGAGGTCACCCTGAACTTGATTCTTCGCATGGGAGAGACGCAGCAGATTCCCTTCATCGATCCCAAGACGAGCAATGTGACGATGAACACGGATCAATGGCGCGAGATATGGACCTATGCCATAGAGGCTTTCCGGGCTGGCGTCGTGTTCGACAAGGACAAAGACCAGGTAAATAAGGAAGTCAGTCAAGCTCCGGCATTTTTCACGCAGCAAGCGGCGATGACAGTCGGTTCCCAGAACACGGCGTATAATTTCGAACCTTATTCCCAGATGCCGGATGGCGGGGGATCGATCGATTGGGGTGTAGTCTCCGTACCGGTCAACCCCGAGAATCCTGAATATTCCACCGCGTATGAGTTGTTCGATATTTTCGGCATATCGGCAGCATCCCAACACCGGGAAGAAGCGGCCAAGCTTGTTGATTTCATCGTCAGTGATTCTACGAATAATCGGCCCCTCGCGCAGGCGCAGCCGAATTACGGCTTGCCCGCCGTTATAGAAGACATCAGTCCGATCGCCGGACACGATCTGTCTCCACTGTACGCGCTTAAAGCTCAGTCCAATCAAGTTGACCCCTATTCGGCGATGAACATCGATGTGATCAACGCATTTAAAGCGGTGGCGCAAGGCTTTGTCGATCGCGCGATTGCGGGCGAGCTGACGATCGAAGAGGCGCTTGAGCAAGTGGAGCAACAAGGCCAAGCGGCAGTCGACGAGGCGATGGCTGGATTAAAATAGGAGGTGAGAGAAGCGAATTTACCGTTGCAAACCATCATTAGTCGCAGAATAAGACGACAAAAGGAGAGAATTAAATCATGTTGACAACAGTAAGGTATAAATTCGGAAAAATGGCTTTGGCATTCATGATGGCAGCGTCGTTGCTTGTAGCAGCCATTCCTGCTTCGGCCGAAATAAGTGGAGCTACCAACATTACAAATCTCCAAGTCTCATATACCGATGATACCCACAGGCAAATTGTTGCCACTTCTAGAGCGGTCTCAACTAGGCCTAAGAGAACAACTATGAAAATGATCAACTTTGTTACAAGCATAGACCCATACGGGCCTGATGACAGAACAGTCATTTCCGACTCGGATATGGACGGTATTATCGATTGGACGTCAAAGAGATATCGTGCCGACAGAGGATACCGTATAAAAAGTTCCATAGATGTATCTTATTTAAATGGACTAAACGACTTTTTCATTAGAGATTACTTTTGGGATCCGAAGAATGAAATAGAACCGAAGGTCTCGAAGCCATTCAGACAATCGCTTTCGTTAAATCCGACCAAAGCGATTGGTTATTTTGAATACGCTAATGCGTCAAAAACAAATGTTGTCGCTAAAGTAGCTGCCAGCACGACAAGAACCAATTACGAGTATATTTATTTTAGTGCAAAGGTCTCTGAGAAGGGCTTTGGACAAACAGACGGCGTTTCGTTGGTTATTCCGAATGGAGATACATCGATTGAATGGGAGTCTTTATTACACAACGGGGACATCGAAATGGATCTTGAGTATAGCTTCTCTCTTCGCTTTAAAGATGGCAAATACGATGTAGTAATGGGCACGAGGAAATGGAGTCCGGTTTACTAATAATAGAGTTCTTCAACCGTTGGACGTACCTTATGTTTTGAAAGGGATCTAGTAGGGTATTAAAGGAACTTGTGACGGTCTTCTTCAGCGCGTGAAGCAGCCTTGCCCATTCCGGCAGGCTGCTTTTTACGTTGGCAAGGCAACAGAATGAAGCTCGGAGACTCGTCGCTCACTTCCGCCCCTAACTCCAGCCCGAGCAGCTTGTCGACCTCCTCCCTCTTCGCGGTCAGAGACCTAAATATCCTCATGCCTTTGGAACTATAGACAATTTTCTGGTACTAAATATACAATATGGATTGATGCTTCATTTAATGTTAATTTATAGAAATAAAAAGGCAGTATTCGACTTTATTCGCTAATGCTAATTCAAACCTAGTTTTGATTCGCAGGCCATCGAAAAGGAGAGAATTAAATCATGTTGCAAACAGTAAGGTATAAATTTGGAAAGCTAGCTATGGCATTCATGGTGGCAGCATCATTGCTGGTATCGGCCATTCCTGCTTCGGCCGAAATAAGCGGAGCTACCTACATTTCAAATTTGAAAGTCGCATTTGCCGACGCCGCTCACACGCAAATTGTTGCCACTTCTAAGGCGATTTCAACTAGACCTAACAGAAAAATCATGGAAATGACCAACTATCTTCAAAGCTTAGATACAGGCGAGCTTGTAGACAGTAAATTTATTTCCGACTTGGATAAGGACGGTATTATCGATTGGACGTCAAATAGACATCGTGCCGACATAGGATACCGTTTAATTAGCGGCATCGTTGTATTTTATTCAAATGGAGTAAACGACTTTTTCGTTAGAGATTACTTTTGGGATCCGAAGCATCAAATGGAACCGAAGGTCTCGGAGCCATTCAAATACTCGGAGTCGTCTAATCCGACAAAAGCGTATGGTTATTTTGAATACGCTAATGCGTCAAAAACAAAGGTTGTCGCTAAAGTAGCTGCCAGCACGACTAGAACCGACTACGAGTTTATTGATTTTCGGGCAGATGTCATTGATAAGGGCATTGGAAGAACAGACGGCATTGCGTTCGTTTTTCCGAAAGGAATTTCGTGGATTGAATGGGAGTCGCTAATGCACAATGGGAACAATGAAATTGATCTTGAGTATAGCTTCTCTCTTCGTTTAAAAGATGGCAGCTACGAAGAAGTAACGGATGCGCGCAAATGGAGACCGTTGACTCGAAACACACCAGATAGCGTTCTTAAACCGTTAGAAGTACCATTTGTTTTGAAAGGGATCCAGTAGGTGAAAGAGGCGAATGAACCGTTGTAAACCATCATGAGTCGCAGAATAAGACGACAAAAGGAGAGAATTAAATCATGTTGACAACAGTAAGGCTTAAAATCGGAAAATTGGCTTTGGCATTCATGGTGGCAGCGTCGTTGCTGATAGCAGCCATTCCCGCTTCGGCCGAAATAAGCGGAGTTACCTACATTACAAATCTCAAAGTCTCCTATGCTGACACTGATAAGAGGCAAATTATTGCCACTTCTAGGGCGATTTCAACTAGGCCTAACAGAACAACTATGAAAATGACCAACTTTGTTATAAGCATAGACCCAGACGGGCCTGAAGACAAAAAAGTCATCTACGACTCGGATAAGGACGGTATTATCGATTGGACGTCAAAGCCATATCGTGCCGACAAAGGATACCGTGTAATTAGCGCCATCGATGTATATTATTCAGATGATCTAAACGACTTTTTCATGAGAGATTACTTTTGGGATCCGAAGCATGAAATAGAACCGAAGGTCTCGAAGCCATTCAAACACTCGATTTCTTCTAATCCGACCAAAGCGTATGGTTATTTTGAATACGCAAATGCGTCAAAAACAAATGTTGTCGCTAAAGTAGCTGCCAGCACGACTAGAACCGATTACGAGTTTATTCATTTTAGTGCAAAGGTCTCTGAGAAGGGCTTTGGAAAAACAGACGGCATTGCGTTCGTTTTTCCGAAAGGAAGTTCATGGATTGAATGGGAGTCTTTATTACACAACGGGGACATCGAAATTGATCTTGAGTATAGCATCTATCTTAGCTTAAAAGATGGCAGCTACGAAGAAGTAACGGGCAAGAACAAATGGAGACCGCTTCCTCATATTCAACCGTTGGACGTACCTTATGTTTTGAAAGGGATCTAGTAGGGTATTAAAGGAACTTGTGACGGTCTTCTTCAGCGCGTGAAGCAGCCTTGCCCATTCCGGCAGGCTGCTTTTTACGTTTGAACGTTAATGGAAGCCGCTTGAGCCCAGCGCCCCTCACTTCCGACCGTAGTCCGCCTTGATCTCGCCCCACTCTTTGGTCTGCCACTTCGTCACCTTATTCGGGTACTTGTTCGTCTTCAACCATTGGACGGCGCGGTCTACGAGGCCCCAGATTTCGGAGGTGGATTCGTCGCGGACGAGCGTCGAGGCGACTTTCTTCTCCTTGACCCATTTGATCGCGTTCATCGAGTCGCTGTAGACCGTCTTGTTGCTCCCTTGCTTCTGCAAGTATGCGAGTCCGTGCACGATCGCGAGGAACTCGCCGAGATTGTTCGTCCCCTTGCTGATCGGACCGACGGAGAACAGGACTTCGCCGGTCTGCGTATCCACGCCTTTGTACTCGACCGGACCCGGATTGCCGGCCGTTCCGACGTCGACGGAGATGCTGTTGTAGTCGATTGGTTCTTTGGACGCCACTCCGCCTGAAGACTTCGCACCTCCAGCCCCGCCCGACGCTTTAGCCGCTTGTCCGAAGCTCCTTTTCCACCCGGCCCCGTATGCGACCTCGGCTTCCGCCTTCGACTCGTACGACTTGTACTTGGCGCCCTCGAACTGATCGACTTGCTTCTGGCACTCCGGCCACGTCACGTAGATCCCGGGCTCCCTGCCTACCCACACGACGTAATATTTCTGCTTCGCCATCGATATCCCCCTTGCCCTACTCGCCCGGCTTCCGGAGCAACAACGCCTGAAAATGCGGCGAACCTTCCCCCATCGGCACCGTGTGAAATTCCTCCACGCCGAACAGCGGCGATGCCAGCGCCTGCAGTTCCTCGTCCGTGTACATCGCGAAAAACCGCTTCGGCTCATAGGCGTCTTTGTCCCATACGCCCTCGGAGCTCTCTCCTCCGTATACGCCGTAGAAGAACAGCCCTCCCGGTTTCAGCACCCGATGAATACTCGCCAGCACGTCTCCGATTTCCGCCTTCGGAATATGCAGCAGACTGTTCATCGCATAGACGCTGTCGAATTGCCAGTCGTCGAACGCCAGCTCGCGAATGTCCATCTGCCGCGCATCGAGCCCTTTCTCCTTGCACAGCCGCACCATCTCGGAGGACAGATCGACGCACACGACCTCGAACTGGTTTTCCTGAAAATAAAGCCCGTCTCGCCCCGTCCCTGCCCCGATTTCCAGAATCGAATTTTTATCTTCCTCCAGCAGCGAGTGCAGGAATTGCTGGCGCACCTCGAACTTCCAAGGCGCCATCCGCGATTGGTCCCGTTCTTCCGCGTATTTATCGTAAGCTTGTCTCAGCGTATTCGTCACGTTGTCCATGCATGCACGCTCCTCTTTATCTCTATCCATTATACGGCTGCGGGAGTTTTTCTCCAATGAACCATAAGCAGAAAAACAAGCACCGCGCAGCATTCCAATGCCGCGATAATAATGCCCATCGGCAGTGCGTTGCTGCTGCCGGCAATGCCGACGAACGGCGCCAGCAGCCCGCCAAGCAGGAACGTCATCAAGCCAAGGAGGGCCGACGCGCTGCCCGCCGCATGCCCCTGATCGCCCATCGCGAGAACGAATCCGCTTGTGCTGACCATACCGACGCTCGACACGACGAAGAAGAGCGGGATAAGGATCAAAGCGAGCGGAGCGTCGAGCGCGATCATCGCTAACAACGACACACCCCCGCAGAGCGCGATGCCTAATCCTGCGACGAACAGCTTCTTCTCGTCCACCCGGGCGGCAAGCCGGCCGGTTAGTTGTCCGGCGATAATGATTCCGAGACCGTTGACCGCGAAGAACACGCTGAATAGCTGCGGCGATACGCCGTAAATGTTCTGCAGCACGAACGGCGAGCCCGAGATGTACGCGAACATAGCCGCAGACACCAATCCCTGCGTAAGCGCGAATCCCATGAAGCGGCGATTGCCGAGCAGCCTTCGGAACGTCCGCAGCGTCTCGCCTAATCCGCCGGTCATCCTCTTCTCCGCAAGCAAAGTCTCCGGCAAACCGAATAGAACGCCGACGAACAGCAGCAGCCCCCATCCCGCCAGCACGTAGAACAATCCTTCCCAGCCCATCGCCTTCATCAACTGCCCTCCGATGACCGGCGATAAGATCGGGGCCGCACCGTTCACGAGCATTAGCATCGCGAAGAAGCGGGTCAGCTCGGGACCCTCGTACATGTCCCGCGCCGCCGCGCGGGCAATGACGATGCCCGCCGAGCCGGCAAAGCCTTGTATAAACCGAAGCGCGATGAACGTTCCGATCGAAGGGCTCATCGCGCACAATAGAGATGCGATACCGTACACCGCAAGCCCGACAAGCAGCGGCCACCGTCTGCCGATAACGTCGCTCCACGCGCCTGCGAACAGTTGGCCGACGGACAAGCCGATCATGCAAGACGTGAGACTAAGCTGGGCCAGCGACGAGCTCGTTCCGTAATCGGTCGCCAGTTGAGGCAATGCGGGCAAATACAGATCGAGCGACAGCGGCCCGAACGCGGTCAGCGAGCCTAGCAGCGCGATTAGCCATACGACCGCTTGTCGTCTGCCCACAGGCTTGGCGCTAGCCATTTCTAATCCGTTCATCGTTACTCCTTCTTGCTGCATGTTATCTGATCACCATTACTCATAAGTATCGCAAATAAATATAGACGCTGCAGATCGCAACCGACAGCAGCATCAGCGGTAATGCAAGCTTCATAAACTTCACGAATTTGATGGGATAGCCTTCCTTGGCCGCCAGCCCCGCTGTCACGAGATTCGCGCTGGCGCCGATCAGCGTCCCGTTGCCGCCCAAGCATGCTCCGAGAGCCAGACTCCACCAGATCGGCTCTAGGTCGCTAACGCCCAAGGCGCCCATCTCTTGAATGAGCGGAATCATCGTCGCCACGAACGGGATGTTATCCATGAACGCCGAGAACAGCGCGCTCATCCATAGCACCAGCATAGCCGTAGCCGTCGCGTTGCCGCCCGTAAGATCGATGGCTTGTACGGCCAAATCCCGAATGATGCCGGTGTCTACTAATCCGCCTACCAGCGTGAACAATCCGACGAAGAAGAAAATCGTCGTCCATTCGACGCGGGACAGCGCCTCCTCCATCGTATGTTCGCCCGCTAGCAGCAACAAGAGAAACGCGCCGGCAAGCGCCATAACGGAAGACTCCACGTGGATCACGCCATGCAGGAAAAATCCGATGACCGTGAGCGCCAGAATGGCTAGGCTCTTCCACAGCAGCGGAATATCCGTCAGCAGCGCGCGCGCATCGAGATCCATCACATCGCTTTTGCGCGCCTCCGTCGTACGAAGTTCGCCGCGGAAAAGCAACCTGAACAGCGGAAGATGAACCGCCAAGATCAGGACGACGATCGGCGCCAAATTGTCGATGAACGCCATGAAGGTCAATTCCTCCACCGCGCTGCCGATCATGATATTCGGCGGGTCGCCGATTAATGTCGCCGTGCCGCCGATGTTGGAAGCGAGAATTTGCGTGAATAGGAACGGATACGGACTTACTTGCAATTGTCTAGCCAGACTGAAAGACACCGGTACGATAAGCATCACCGTCGTTACGTTATCCAAGAACGCCGAAGCGACCGCCGTAACGACCGCAAGCGCGAGCATGATTCTGACCGGCTCGCCCTTCGCCCGCTTGGCCGCTATGACCGCGATGTAGCTGAACAGCCCCGACTTCGCCGTCACGCCGACGATAATCATCATGCCGATCAGCAAGCCCAGCGTATTAAAGTCGATATACGACTCAATCGCCGAGTTCACGTCTACGATGCCGAAAGCGACGACGGCTATGCCTCCGAGCATCGCAACGATCGTCCGATGAACCTTGTCCGATATAATCAAACCGTAAGCGACGGCGAATATCGCTATCGCATAGATCGCTTGCTGTTCCATAAAACCTCCCGAGTCGATATCGTCAACACTCATCATACCTTATTTTGTAGCCGAGCGAAAAAATAAAGAGGCAATCCGCTTGCGAGCGGACTGCCATAGCAACTCATTTCACCGTTATGTCCGTTGCCGACACACCCATTATTGTCCAACCCGCTGCGACGGTCAACCCTTCCTTCCCTGCGCTTGTTCGCCGCTTACCGTTCGTATATTCTTTTACATAAGAGTACAATCGAACGCGCACGGAGGCGCAGCCATGCAAATCATCGCCATGCTCTCGATGTTAATCGATCATATCGGCATCATTTTCTTCCCCGGCAACGTCTCTTGGCGGGTCATCGGTAGGATGGCGTTCCCGATCTATGCTTATTTCATCGTGCAAGGCTACTTTCGCACGCGCGACGTCGGCCGCTACCTGCGGCGCCTCGTCATTCTCGCCGTCCTCTCCCAAATTCCTTTCATGCTAGGGTTATCTACGTTAAAGATTAACGTCATCGGCACGTTGGCGGTTTGTCTCGCGGTACTGATCTCGGCAGACCGTTATCCGCGCTGGGCCGTCGGCTTCGCCGCCGTCGCCGCGTTCGCGCTCGAAGCGCTCCCGTTCGACTACGGCTACTACGCGATCGCGCTCATCTGCATCTACCGCTATCTGGATCGCAGATATTGGGTGCTCGCGCATCTTGCCCTTAACGCGCTGGCATTCGCTCTCGATTCCGATTGGCTGGTGCAAGCGTTCAGCATCTTCCCGACGCTCTTCCTCGCCTACCGGGACACGCTGTTCGCGAGTTTCAAGCTTGGACTGGCGCCTCCCCGCTGGCTATGGCGCAGCTTCTATCCCGCGCATCTGGCCGCTCTCGCCGCCCTCGCGGCGCTGCTGGAATTCGACTAATGATAGAGTAGCCCGCATGCTGATGCTGCTTTTTATGAAAAACTCCGCTCCATTAAATCTTCGCTTACATGTATTGAATACAGTTCTAGAACTGAATGAGCTGTCTACTAATCCAAAGTAACTGCGCAGAGTGCAGTAATTTAGGCGAAAAATACATTTTTTAAAGATTTACGAGCTCCTACATGCATTTTGTGCAAGTAAATCAACTTGTATAAGGATCTGAGACCGAATAACTGTATTCCATGCAGGCGTAATAGAACGATCGGCTTCTTTAATCCCCCGCATATAATCAAAGGTCATTCGCTCCATTAAATTTAAGCTTATCTTTAGCTTCGCGGCATACTTGGACTTGTTATACTGAATGAGGCTTGCGAGCATGCCTCGCCACAATAAGCAGCGACATCGGGAGGACTTCATGAAATTCAACTTCAGCGCGTGGGATTTGGGCGGCAAAATCATTTTCGTCTCGACTTGCTTGGCTGTGTTATGTCTATTTTTCACATGGGTGGAACTCGGATTTTATTCCGAGAACGGCTTCAGCCAAGACGGATACTTGTTCCTGATCTGTTTCCTGTATCCGATCATTCGGTTGCTCCAGGGCAAATCGATCCATAAACTCGGCGGATACGTCGGCGCGATCGCGGGCATCGTCTGCGGCATCGCCTATATTAACTGGAAAAGCGCGGACGTGTTCGGCGTCTCGATCAATGCGGCGGGCTCCGGCCCCTACGTGTTCATCGTAGCGTCGGTTTTTCTAGGTATCGGCGTGTACAAGTACGGCAACCGGTAAAACGCAACGACTTCCTCATCCCGTCATGCGGGATAGGAAGTCGTTGTTCGTTCATCGCCTATAACGTATACAGCTCCATCAATCGATAACCGTACAGCATGAACCCCGACAAGACGCCCGCCAGCAGCAAGTACGCGATCAGCACCTTCCACTTCACCGCCGACGAGGATTTATAGTACGTCCGATAACGGGTTTGCTCTTCCTGAATGACGGCGATATCGGCTTCAGCCTTGCGCACAGCATGCTCGAGCAGCTCGGACGGCACCGGACGGTCGGGATCTCCGTCCTCGTACAGAACCGGCTGATGCTCCCACTCTTGCAGCAACTCGCGCGTTCGCATGACATAATTCAGGTCGATCTCCGCCTTCTCGCGCGCGAACTTCTCCTTGTCGTGCAGGAAAGGAATCGACCATTTGCGCAGCTTGCCTCTGTGTTTCATCGCTTCTTCGGCTTCGGCGGCCAGCGCCATCTTAAGCGGCAGCGTGCTCGTCAGCTTCGGCCAGTCCCGCAGCATCGCCGCGAGCCGCTCCAGCTTCTCCTTCTCGTAGCCCAGCACTTCGCTGCGGTAGCCTTCCCTCGCGCGGTTCCACCAGGAGAATATCCCGATCAGCAGAATCACGTACATCATCGGACTATCGGGGAACGCCACGACAAGCGCCAGCAGAGCGGCCAGTCCGAACAGCCATATTTTCGTCGAGAGCACGGATACGATTCTGCCCCCGTCCAGAGGCGACACCGGGAGCAAGTTGAATAGGTTGATCGTCGCGCCGAGGTAGATGACGAGCGCCCAGAACGGAACTTGGTCCACCTGATAGAGCAGCACCGCGGGCAAGAAGGAAAGCAATCCCGCTAGCGGACCGCCGTAAGCCAAATAGGCTTCGGTCGCCGCGTCGCGCGGTCGTTCCTTCATGGAAATCATCGCGCCGACGAAAGGAATGAACATCGCCGGAGACGTCGCGATTCCTTTGTGGCGGGCCGCCACGAGATGGCCCATTTCATGAACGAATATAAGGTACACGATCGCGATCGCGAATTTCCATCCGAAGAATAACGCGTAAGCCGACAGGCTCGCCGCCATCGAGAAGAGCGTGCCGCCGAACTTGGACCACTTGAGCAGAGCGATGACCCACTTGAACTTCGCCAGCAGGAATACGCCGATCGCGGTCAGGGTGGAACGGGTTTTGGCTTTCATAGCGCAGCGGTATCCTTTCCTGGGGCAGCTTGGTCAGCCGAACCAATGACTGATATAGATCATGATCAATAGGCCGAATATGAACGAATACGTCGAAGGTCTTTCGTAACCGTGTCCATGGCTCTCGGGAATGAGCTCTTTATACACGATGAACATCATCGCGCCCGCGGCGAACGCCAGCCCGAATCCGATCATCCCCTGGATGCCGCTCGCCATCATGTATCCGGCGACGGCCGATACGGCCTCCATAAGGCCGGTGATAAATACGATGAGGAACGACCTTAGCTTGCTGACGTTCGAGTTAATGAGGAATACGGCGAGAATCAGCCCTTCCGGAACGTTCTGCGCCCCGATCGAGATCGCCACAATCGGTCCGAGTCCCGAACTCTGGCTCGCGTAGCTGAACCCGGTACTCAGCCCTTCCGGAATATTATGAATGAACAACGCGATGATGACCAGCAAAGACTTCGAATCGAAAGCGGAGACCCGGCTGTCGTTCTCGACGTCGATATGCGGAATGTTCTTCTCGATCTGATCCAGCACGATAATCCCCGCAAGCAAGCCCAAGGTTAACCCGACGATGCCCGATTCCTTGATCGCTTGCGGCATAAGACCGAAAGTAGAAGCGGACACCATAATTCCCGCCGTGAAAGCGATCAGGATATCTTTCCACTTCTCGGACAGCTTCCGGATGAAAAAGATCGGAGCGGCACCGAAAACAGTGGCCATTGCGGATATAAAGCTTCCTGCCAACGCTGCCTCCATATCCAACCTTCCTTTATGCAATATTCTTGTTTACGTATGATCTGATCTTAAGAATAATCCATCCGATTTGCAACCTCTTCGACCTTTCATGATGAAAAGAGGTGTCCCAAAGTCGATTCGACCGAGGGGCACCTCTATTTTTATTACCGATCGATCGATATCAACTAGGCCAAAGCAGCGTCATCTCATCGCTCGACACTAACTGCATGTATGGCAGGTATTCCGACCAACGGGATACTCCTTGACCTGTTAACGGTACGAAGTGCAGTTATTTTGGGAGAAAATGCGAGAACCGATGTTTCGGCGATAATGTACTGTAGTTCGTGCGGTTATTCAGGTGAAATTGGCGATCTTGCGATAACGAACTGTATTTCATGCAGTTGAAGCGGAGAACGGTTGTTGTACGTTATTCAGCGTATGCGCCCGATCCGATCCGATCGATCGCGGACTCACGCATGAAAACCTCTTCGCCATACGCCTTATCCGATTCTCGCCTCTTCAAGCTCCAGCGTAACGCCGGCCGCGTCGATCGTATAGTCCCGGCCGTACAAGCGCACCCGAACCGGCTCGCCGGAGACGGCTTTCACCTCTACGTCCCCGCGCGATGCGCGCACGCCGAGCACCGTGCCCTTGTACTGGAACTTAAAGCTATACCCACTCCAACGCGCCGGGATCGAAGGGTTCAAGATCAAGCCGTCGGGGCCGTCGGAACGCATGCCTCCGAAGCCGTACACGATGTTCATCCAAGCCGCCGCGATCGACGTCGTGTGCAGCCCTTCCCGCGTATTGCGGTTGTAGTTGTCGAGATCGAGGCGAGTCGCGAACTCGAAAAACTTGTACGCTTCGTCGTGCTTGCCGAGCTCGGCCGCGAAGATCGAATGGATCGACGGCGACAGCGAGGACTCGTGAATGCAGCGGGACTCGTAATATTCGTAGTTCGCGCGTTTCGCTTCGGGCGAGAATTGCTGGTTGTACAGGAACATGAACATGAGCACGTCCGGCTGTTTGATCATGTCGTAACGATAGATGCGGTCGTACGACCAGTTATGGTAGAGCGGGAAGTCCGTCACCGGAATCGAATGGATGTCGATGTGCGGCATATCGAAGAACCCGTCGTGCTGCTCGTACACGCCCGTCTCTTCGTCGAGCGGGATCTTCATGTTATCGGCCAGACGCCGCCAGCCTTTCCATTCCGCCTCCGTCACGCCAAGCCGATCCGCCAGCGACTTGAACGCCTCGGGCACGTCCTTGCGCATGCCCTCGATCGCTTCGAGCGTGTACTCGAACAGTTTTCGGGCGGTCAGGTTCAAATAGCAGTTGTTGTTGACCATCAATTGGAACTCGTCAGGTCCCATGACCCCGTAGTACCCGAACTGCCCCGTCTTCTGTCCCCATTGGCCGCGGCTCTCGTAGAACCGGCACAGCTGCAGCAGCATCTCCATGCCTTGCTCGTGCAGGAACGCTTTATCTCCGGTTACCTTCACGTAATGCCATATCCCGTAGCCGACAGCCGTGCCGACTTGAAGCTGAAGATTCGAATGCTGCCACAGGTCGCAGCTTTCCGTGCCGTCGATCGTCGCGATCGGATAGAACGCGCCTTTGCAATCGACTTCCTTCGCCCGCTCCAGCGCATTCGGCAGCGACTTGTAGCGGAATTCGAGCAAGCTTCTGGCCGCCTTCGGATTGTTGAACAGATAGAACGGCAGGCAGTACGTCTCCGTATCCCAGAACGCGAGCCCGCGATACGCTTCGCCGGTCAAGCCTTTCGCGCCGATATTGAAGCCCGGATTGTCTCCCCGATACGTCTGATATAGTTGGAAAATACAGTAGCGGATACCTTGCTGATTGTCCGGATCGCCCTCGATCGCGATGTCCGACGTCTCCCAGATGCGCGTCCAATACGCGGTTTGATCGGCGACGAATTCGTTGAACGTCTTGATCGGCAAGGCGTCGATAACGGCAGTCACACACTCTTTCAGCGCCGCCATGTCGACGGATGCGTCCTTCTCGGCGTAGTTGACGACAAGCTTGGAGAAGTGCGAAGGCTGCCCCGGCCTCAGCGGAAGCGCGAACGCTTGCCCGACGTATTTCTCTTCCTTCACGGGCGTCGTTGCCGCATTGTGCGATGCCGACAGCGTGAAAGCCGACGCCAGTCGGTTGCCCGTGTTGATCGTCTTGGCAACGATGCTCGTCCAGCCGTTCTCCTCTCCGCTTGTTATCTCGTTCCACAGGTTCTTGCCTTGATCCTCGTGGATCGGAGAGAAGTCAAGGCCTGCGCGGATGCGGAGGTTGCCCTCGAAATCGTCCGTTTCGAACGCGACCCGCTGGCCGCCCAAGTTCGATTGCGTCATGCTGACAAGACGCTCGAACGTGATCCGGATCGACTTGCCGCTCGCCAGATGCCAGACGAATCGACGTTCATAGACGCCGGTGCGAAAATCGACTCTGCGCATGAAGCCGGAGAACGCGCTCGTCGCCAGATCCAGCGTCTCTCCCTCTGCTTCGATGCGCGTGTGCGCCCAGTTGACCGCGTTCGCCATGAACCGGAGCTGGCGAATGATGCCCTTGTAATGCGCGCCGAGCTTCATCTCTTCGTACAAACCGTTGAAATAGCTGCCGACGAGGCTGTCCCCGCTATAACCCTCGTCCGGAAATCCCCGTATCCCCATATATTCGTTGCCCAAGGAGAAGATCGATTCGGATACCCGGTTACGCGCGGGGTCGAAACCCTCCTCGACGACCGCCCAAGGGTCTACCTTCAAATATTTGTCCGCTGCTTTCGCCATGCGATTCGCCCCTCATCTGCAAGTTGGCCGCTGCGCTCACGCGTTTCGCGGCTTCTTGTGACAAGATAGCACGGCTGGTTCGGCGCATGAATGTCTGATCGCATGGAGATCGTTGGCATTATTACGGAGTTTGGTTTGGTTTGGTTTGGTTTGGTTTGGCTCCGGCTAGTCTGCCAAGTCGCAACGTCTGCGAAAATACATGTATTTTATACGTTGTCCCTCCTAGAGACTTAAATAACTGCGAAAGTGCAGTCACAGTCCTAACCAGCGCTTATTTGACCCGATAACGCAAAAATTACCTGCATGTTCGCAGGTAATTTCAATATGCTGGTCGATTTGATTCGATAACTGTACGATTGCAGCTAACGTTTCTTCGCCACGCCCTTGATCAGACTCATCAGGTTACCCAGCGTATCCGTATGCGGCGCGCCCTTCTCCATGCGGTCGATATAGGCTTGACGGTTATCGTAAAGCCGGTCAATTCGCGAGACGAGCGTGTCCGCGGTCAGATCCTCTTCCTGCAGCACGTCGCAATAGCCCGACTTGCGGAACGATTCGGCGTTAAGCAGTTGATCGCCTCGGCTTTGCGCTCTCGTGAGCGGGATCAGCAGCATCGGCTTGCGCAGGTGCAGAAACTCGAAGATGGAGTTGGCTCCCGCGCGGGAGACGACGAGATCGGTCATCGCGAGGATGTCCGGCAATTCGTCTTGCACGTATTCGATTTGCAGGTAGCCCGGCGCCTTTACGGAGTCGTCCGTCTGCCCTTTCCCGCACAGATGCACGATCTGGAACCGCCCGGTCAATCGTTCCAGCGACTCTCTCACCGCGAGGTTGATTCGGCGCGAGCCTAAGCTGCCGCCCATGATGAGCATGACCGGCTTGCGATCCGTGAACCCGCTCCACGCCCGCCCTCCGGCCGCGTTGCCGCGGCCCAGCGCCTCACGGATGACCGGACCGACGTAGTACGCCTTCTTCTTCGGAAGATGCCGCTCCGTGTCCGGGAACGTCGTGCACACCTTCGTCGCGAACGGAATCGCGATCTTATTCGCGAGTCCCGGCGTCACGTCCGATTCGTGAATGACGACCGGCACCCGGTTCAGCTTGGCGCCCAGCACGACCGGAACGGAAACGAACCCGCCTTTGGAAAAAATCACGTCCGGTTTGCCCCGCTTGATCGCGCGGTACGCATCGAATACGCCTTTGACGACCCGAAACGGGTCTTTGATGTTGTTCCAGTCCAAATACCTGCGCAGCTTGCCCGTCGCGATCCCGTGATACCTCACGTTCGGAACGTCCGCGATCAATTGTTTCTCGATACCCGCATGCGAGCCGATATATTCAACGGTCCAGTCTTCCGACTGGAACCTTGGTATTAACGCCAAATTCACCGTTACGTGACCGGCCGACCCGCCGCCCGTAAACATGATCTTCTTCATTATGCCGCTCCCATCCGTCTAACCGATACTGTTCATCTTCTCCATTATACGCCGAGTAGCTTCGTCTATGGGTATCGTATTTTTGAGCGTTTGGTTGCGGAATTTGAACTCGACGAGCCCTTCGCCGGCCTGCTTGCCGACGACGACCTGCATCGGAATGCCGAACAAGTCCGCGTCCTTGAACTTCACGCCCGGACGTTCGTCGCGATCGTCAAGGAGCACTTCGATCCCGCGTGCGGATAGCTCTTGGTAGAGACGTTCCGCCGCCTGCATCTGCGTCTCGTCTTTGATAGACACCGGAATCAGATGGACATGGAACGGCGCGATCGCGAGCGGCCAGACGAGCCCGCCCGCGTCGTGGTTCTGCTCCGCGATCGCGGACAGCATGCGGGAAACGCCGATGCCGTAGCAGCCCATGATCGCGGCTTGCCGCTTGCCTTCGGCGTTCAGGAACGCCGCGCCCAGCTTCTCGCTATACTTCGTGCCGAGCTTGAATACGTGTCCGACTTCGATGCCGCGATTGAACGCGAGCGTGCCTTCCTCGCAACGCGGGCATGGGTCGCGCTCCGCAACGTTGCGGAAGTCGCCGATCTGCGCGTGCGGGATGTCGCGTAACGGTTGAACGTTGCGCAAGTGGAAATCTCGCTCGTTCGCTCCCGCAACGCCGCCAGACATGCGCGCTACCGCAATGTCTGCCAGTATTGGGAGGTCTAAGCCAATCGGGCCGAGGAATCCGACAGCCGCGCCCGTCAGGCGCTCGATCGTATCCGCGTCCGCCATCTCGAAGTTTGCCGCGCCGCCGAAGTAATGGCGAACTTTAATCTCGTTAACGTCGTGATCGCCGCGAACGAGAATCGCAACCGGTTTGCCGTCGACGAGCGCGACGATCGTCTTGATGAGCTCGTTAGCGTGGATATCGAGCGCCGCGACCAGTTCGTTGATCGTGCGGATATTCGGCGTGTGGATTTTTTCGGGTTGCGGGATAACGGAGGTACGATCGGTCGATGTCTGCGCGCCTCTGTCCCCCGCGCGAGCCTTTTCCAGGTTGGATGCATAGTCGCAGTGCGTGCAGCTCGCGATCGTATCCTCCCCGATGTCGGCGAGCGCCATGAACTCGTGCGTGCTTCCTTCGCCGCCGATCGCTCCCGCGTCGGCTTCCACCGGACGAACGTTCAAGCCGCAGCGCGCGAAGATTGCGCCATAAGCCTCGTACATCCGCCAGTAAGTGCGGTTCAAGCCCTCCCAGCTCGTATCGAACGAGTACGCGTCCTTCATCAAGAACTCACGTCCCCGCAGCAGCCCGAACCTCGGACGCCGCTCGTCGCGGTACTTCGTCTGGATTTGATAGAGCGTCACCGGAAGCTTCCGGTACGACTGAATCTCGTCGCGCACGAGCGCCGTAATAACCTCCTCGTGCGTCGGACCGAGCGCGAACGCCCGGTCGTGCCGATCGCTCAGCCGAATCAGCTCCGGCCCGTATACGTCGTATCGTCCCGACTCCTGCCACAGCTCCGCCGGTTGCATGGCCGGCATGAGCAGCTCCTGCGCGCCCGCCGCATCCATCTCCTGCCGGACGATACTCTCTAGTTTGCGAAGCACTCGCCACCCTAGCGGCAAATATGTATAGATACCCGCCGCCAATTGCCGAATGAATCCCGCGCGCAGCAACAGTTGGTGGCTGATCGCCTCCGAATCGGCCGGCGCCTCGCGCAGAGTTGGCGCGAGCAGTGTATTCTGACGCATGATGATTGCCTCCTTCATTAGGGAAGATGTTTCATGAGTTCCGTTATCTGGGGATCCGTGTTTGCACCGTTCGCCCCCCGAACGCCAAAAAGCGCACTCGTCAGGGACGAATGCGCTCGCTCGTGGTACCACCCTAGTTCAACCGAGCAGGCAGCATCAAGCACCCTGTCGGTTCTCGTTGGATAACGGGAAGATCCCGGCGGCGGATACTCGATTCTCCGCGGCAGCTCGCAAGGCGGGGTGCGTCCATTCGCATCGGGAAGCCTTGCAGCCTAGGGCTTCCTCTCTGTACGACCGAGCTTGAACGACGTTTCCTTGGGTCATTGCTGTTCGATATGGGAGTTGCTATTGGATAGTAATCTAACGCATTCGCGATAAGGTGTCAAGAACAGATGCCCGCATTTGCGATCCGTTTCCCGATGTGCTTAACTGATTCCATAATGCGATTCAGTCAGCTTAGGAGGAATCTTCATGCGATTCGTCGATAACGGCAACATTCACGATCCCGCCTTGAACCTCGCGCTCGAGGAGTACATCCTGCGGAAGCTCCCCGCGGAGGACGACTATCTTCTTTTCTACATTAACGAGCCTTCCATCATCATCGGCAAAAACCAGAACACCGCCGAGGAAGTCAACGCTTCCTACGTCGCCGACAACGGCATCCGCGTCGTGCGGCGGCTATCCGGCGGCGGCGCGGTATACCACGATCTTGGCAACCTGAATTTCAGCTTCATCACGCGCGACGACGGCAAATCGTTCCATAACTTCCGCAAGTTCACCGAGCCGGTCGTAGCCGCCCTGCGCAAGCTTGGCGTGGAGGCCGAGCTCAGCGGACGCAACGATCTGCAAGTCGGCGAACGCAAAATATCCGGCAACGCGCAGTTCGCCTCCAAAGGCCGCATGTTCAGCCACGGCACGCTGCTGTTCGACTCCGAGGTCGAGGCGATCGTCTCGGCGCTGAACGTCGACCCTTCCAAGTTCGCGTCCAAGGCGACGAAGTCGGTACGCAGCCGCGTCGCCAACATCGCCGAGTTTCTCGCCGAGCCGATGACGATGGAGCAGTTCCGCCAATCGCTGCTCAAGTCGATCTTCGCGGACGAGCCTGAAATTCCGGAGTACAAGCTGAGCGAACAACAATGGGCGGAAGCGCGCGCGCTCGCCGACGAAAGATACCGTTCCTGGGACTGGAACTACGGACGTTCCCCGGCGTTCAACGTGAAGCAGAAACAACGCGTCGAGGGCGCGGGCACGTACGACGTGCGGCTCAACGTGGAAGGCGGAATCGTGAAGGAAGCCGCCATCTACGGCGACTTCTTCGGCACGGGCGAAGTGTCCGATATCGCGGCCAAGCTGATCGGCGTCCGCTATGACGCCGCGTCTCTCGCCGCCGCGCTGGAGGGCGTCGATCTGCGGGCGTACCTCGGCCCGATTCCCCGCGAGGATTTCTTGGCTCTGCTCGTATAGACGTATGCAAAGAAACAACCGCTCCGTCACCGGAAGCGGTTGTTTGGTAAACCTTACATATGCATCGCGGCGGGAGCGGCATTGGCTTTGCCCGTTACGACGCTGAGCTTCGACCAATCGAGCTTTAAATACCGCAACGAGTTGATAGCCGCCGTTAGCGTGATCGACATGCAAAGCGCGGTCCAAGCTCCCGTCTGACCGAAATCGAACACTTGCGTCAAGATGACCGCGCACGGAATGAAGAACAGCCAGTTGGTTGCGAACGCCGTTCTCGATAGGAATGTCGTATCCCCGATGCCGCGCAATCCGCCGCCGAAAATAATGTTCGCTCCCGTGCACAATTGAACGAAAGCCGTCAGCTGAATAAGCGAGACCGCGGTCGTATAGACGGCTTCCTCGGTCGTGTACATCTTCGCGAGCGGCAACGCGAACAGGAAGAATACGATCGAGATGAGCGCCATGAAAATAAGTCCCAAATAGACGGTCACGATGCCGAAGCGGCGAGCTTCCACCCGGTTGCCTTTGCCGATTTCTTGACCGACTCCGATGGTGGCCGCGGCTCCGAATCCGTTCGACGGCATGAATCCGAACGATAGGACGTTCAAAGCGATCTCGTTGGCCGCGATCGCCGTCGTGCCCAGATGCGTGATGCATGCGGTAAACACGAGCATTCCCATACTGTTCGACACTTCCATGATGCCGAGCTTCATGCTTTCGAAAGATACCAAGCGAATTTGCGGGCGTTCTATCGGTACCCATTCGCGCGTCTGATATTTTTCATGCATATAACGATAGTGTACAAGCAAGCACAATAGCATCGTCGCCGCCTCCGCGATGACCATGCTCCAAGCCGCCCCTTGCAGCCCCAGCTCCGGGAATCCGAACTCTCCGTAAGCCAGCACGTAGGTCAAGATGACGACTAGCCCGCTGTTGATCAAGGATAACGTCATCGGCGTCTTTGTATCTCCGACCGCCCGCATGAAAGCGAAGTACACGGTGTTGAACATCCCGAACGCAAGCGCCAGCATCCGGACTTGCAAATAAGGCGTCCCCAGATCGAGTATCGATTCGTTGGAGCCCATCGCCCATAAGATCCCGTACGGCAGGAAGAAGCTGCCCGCGATCAACACGATCCCTTGCACCGCGGTGATGAGCAGCGCGATCTGCATTCGCTGATTGCCCTGGCGCATATCGTCTTGGCCGTAGTTTTGGGCGACCAAGTAGTTGATCGCGCCTTGCACGCCGGAGAACAACGCCCAAAGGTTGTACATGATAATATTCACGATGCCGACGACGGCAATCGCCGCCGCTCCGAGTTTACCGACGATCATGAGGACCAATAGTCCGGTGAACGTCATGGATGAGAACGTAGCGATCGACGGAATGGCTAACTTCAAGATGTGTTTGACTAGTTGCATGGGATCACTCTGCCCTTCTCAGTCCCTCATTATAGACGGAGAGCGCAAGAAGTCAATACATTGTTTATTGGTTAAACGAAATAATATAACGTAGCTCATCATCACTGCCGAACGCTTAACACCACGTTTCCTTTCTTATGGCCTTGTTCTACGTAACGGTGAGCCTCGGCCGCTTGCTCCAGCGGATAACGGCGATCGATGACCGCACGCAGCTCTCCGGCTTCGATGAGTTCCTTCAAATAGAGCAAGTCTTCCGGGTTTTCCTTCACTCCTCCCCCGATCACCTTCTTGCTGCTCGTCAAGTTGATCCATTGCCCGCGAACGATTGGCAACAGTCTCACTTGAGCGGATTGCAGATAAAGGCCGTTAGGCGACAGACGCTTCAAGCATGCCTGGAATGGACTCTTCCCGACCGTGTCGAGAATAATATCGTAAGCCGGACCATCATCCGATATCCGATCCTTCGTATAGTCGATGACCCGGTCGGCGCCGAGCGATCTCACCAATTCCACGTTCGACGTGCTGCATACTCCGGTCACTTCCGCGCCAAAATGCTTAGCCAGCTGTACCGCATATGTCCCTACGCTACCTGAAGCGCCATAGACGAGAACGCGATGATCGCGTTGAATGCGGCCTTTCCTAAGAAATTGCAATGCCGTTAAGGCGCCAACCGGAACAGCGGCAGCCTCCTCGAACGTCATGTTCGCCGGCTTTAAGGTGACGCTGCCTGTCTCGGGCAAGCATTTGTATTCGGCATAGGCGCCGAATTGTAAGCCGCAAGATGCAAAGACCTCATCGCCGGACTTGAATCGAGTCACCTTACTGCCCGTCGCTTCGACCACGCCGGCCAGTTCGAATCCAAGAATAGGGACGCGTTTCGGTTTCAACAGCCCGTTGAACAGCCGCGCCAAGAAAGGATCCGCCTTGCGCAAGCGCCAATCTCCCGCCGCGGCGGTTGCCGCATAGACCTGGATCAGGATCTCGTCTTCCTTGGGAACCGGTTTGGCAACCTCCCGCAGTTGCAACACGTCCGGCGGTCCGTACCGTTCGTATACGATAGCTTTCATCTCTTTTTCCTCCATTCATATGGCTTGCGTTGTCTGCGGATGACCCATTCGGCCACGGAGAGGTTGATCACCCAACCCGCGCCATTCAGCAAAGCTTCGCCGAGATCGTTCGGCGGGCCGGCGACCATCTCCCCGGCCATCAGGGTCAGCGCCTGCGTGCCCGCGCCAAGCCCTATCGCGAAGCCCCGCGACATCCAGGCACGATGCCGGATCGCGTCTCCTCGCAGGATCGCCATAAAGCCGAGGAGGATGGAAGCGACCATGCCCGATCCGAACAGGAGACGCAAGACGTAAAGCAGGCGACCGCCGTACGGAATCGGATACGATAAGGTCATCCACAGCCCCGAGAGCCCCACGATCAGTCCGCATAGAACGAGCAGCCGCCCAGCCGCGCGGTGCCAGCCTGGCCGTCGCCTCCGAAAACCGGGTACGAATTGCAACGCGCCCAGGATGACATACACGACGGCGCCAAGGATATGCAGCACGACCGGCGTCGGAGACGCGAAGAATCGCGCGTTGTCCGGCGTAATTTCCGCGCCGCCTGCCAGCACGGCAAGGCGAAAGATACCGGCGGCGAGAGGAATGAAACTCAGTATGAATATAGCTGCGACAAACCCTTTCGCCGAACCGTTATTCCCCGCTTCATAGTCGTTCGCTTTCATACTAGGCTCTCTCTTGCCGTCACTTGCCGGGCCGCAACCCCTGCTAAACCGATAAGATTCCAGACCGTAACCTTCATGCTATTCTCCCTCCCCCTCTTTATTCCATCTGGATGACAGAGACTAATGGCAGACCGAGATCGCGCACTTTTCTCAGCATTCCGAATAATTCGGCTTGATCGACGATTCTGCCGGCGAGGACGGTCGTTCCGTCGTTGCCGTACGAGAAGCTCATGCCTTCGAACCAACCTGACCACCGGCTGTCCAGATGTCCTTTGAGTCGAATTTCATACCTTGCGTGTTCGCGTTGATCCTCCGCAGACCCGTTCCTTTCACTCATTCGTAACCTCCTCCATGTTGCTTGCTTAATTCCAAAGATACACATTCATGTGGTGAGACGGCATCACCACATCTGGTGATTCATGCGGTGATTGTTGTCGATAGAAGAATAGAAAAAAGCCCCGGAAAATCCGGGGCGAAAGCTGTCTGCTTATAATAAACCGAGTTCAATCGCTCGGCGGACTGCCTCTCGACGGCTGTTCGCCTCTAGCTTGTCATAGATGTTCTTGGTATGAGTACGCAAGGTGTTCAAGGATATGATGAGTTCGCGGGCAATGTCCGGGCCGCTCAAGTCGGTTGCGAGGAACCGAAGCACATCGCGCTCTCGTTCGCTTAGCGGTTCGAGCAGTAGCTTCTTGAACGGCTTGGTCCGTGGTTCGCGCAACGTATCAACCCTGCCTAGAGCTGCCAAAAGGCGACGGGCGTAAGCAGGCGCGATCCCTTGGTTAGCGGCGATTTCAAGCAGGTTAGCCATTGGTTGACCTTCGTCTACGAAGGTACGGACATAGCCTTCCGGCTCAGCCAATGTCAGAGATCGTTCCAGTTGCCGAAGCGCGGCAGGTGTGTCGCCTTGCATATGATGAGCGATGGCCTGCACGACCTGGATTTCGATCATGCTTCCAATCCTCCCGCCTGCTTCCGCCTCTTGGAGGAGACGCCCCAGAAGCTCCAATGCATCGCGCAACGAGCGGTCCGCATGGTCAATCTTATTCTGGGCCAAGAGTACTCTAGCCAGGGTGACATGCTCGAACTCGCGTGCATAGCATAGGTCGTCTTGGACGGACAACCCTTGATCCCGCACCCAATCGAGCGCTCCCCCCAACCTTCCCTGCAGGATTCGCAGCCGCGTCTTCAACGCTGCCGTAGGTCGTACATCAAGGAAAAAATCGCTGGCAAACAAGTTCTCTGCTTCAAGAAGAAGATCGAGCGCACCGTTCAAGTCTCCTTGCGCCTCCCGCAATCGAGACATGGAAATACACCAGCGATATCGGAATTGCGGAAATCCGGCATGCGCGCCTTGTTCTTTGCTCTTCAGCAAATGCCGCTCGGCGGCACGAAGGTCGTTAAGCTCTCGGTAAATTTCGCTCATTCCCACGTAAATGTCCGCCGTCCCCCGAAGATTAGGATCGCCGTGTTCCACCGCAAGCTGCAAGCCGCGCTCATAAGTACGCATAGCCTCGCGCAGTCGGCCTTGCGCCATACAGATGACCGCGATCGCGTTGGCGCCATTGATCGCATCGGATACGGCACCTGCCTGCTTCACTCTAGTTAAGCCTTCGGCGAACATCCGGCGAGCTTCCTCTAAATCTCCGCTCCTCCAGGATGCGAGTCCCAAGAGCGCCGTCGCCGCTCCGCGCGGAAGACCGTCTTCCTCGGGCACGAGCTCGAGCGCCTTCCGTGCATATTGTTGAACAGCCTGCACATTGCCTAGAACTAATGCAAGTCCCGCGCGATATACGGTAATCAACCCCGGAAGGCGACGAAACTCCTCTTCGTCCAAGACAATCATTCCTGCCGACAATGCTTGTTGACGACCGTTCTGATCAGCCAATGCGAGCAGCCACCGCTCGGCATCCCGCAACCGGTCTTCAACGGCTTCTAACCTCCCGCCGGCTAGCAACGCTCCGGCATACCAAACGCATAACACCGGCCTGAATCGGATCAGTTCGACCGGGAGCGCCTGAATCCATCCCAACATGGCAATCTCGTCCCTGTTCCTGCGCAAAGAAGGTATAGCTTGCTCGACGAGGTCCGCGGTTCGCACGTAATCCTCTGCGGCGAGCGAATGGCGGATCGCATCCGCCGCCATTCCGTTCTGTTCGTACCACACGCTCGCGCGCAGATGCAGCATGGCTACCTGATCGGGATGATCAGCCTTCAAGTGCATATGGAGAACCTCGGCGAAGAGGTGATGATAGCGATACCAGCGTCTTTTGTCGTCTAGAGGGACGACAAAGAAATTCCCGCGTTCCAGCAGCTCCAGCCGCGCATTGCCTTCCTCCTGACCCGCGACGGCGTCGCATAGCGGGCCATGCAAGCGGTCGAGAATGGACGTCCGAAGCAAAAAGCTCCGAATCGATTCGGATTGACGCTGCAGGACCTCTTCGACCAAATAGTCCATGATGTACCGATTGTCGCCGGCGAATTCCCGAATGAACGAAGGGATATCCTTATGCCCTTTCATGGAGAGTGCCGCTAGCTGAAGACCGGCAATCCAGCCTTCGGTGCGAGTCTCCAGAGCGTTCGTCTCATCGGCCGTAAGACTTAACCCCATCGCTTGATCGAGAAAAGCGGCTGCTTCGCCCGGAGTAAAGCGGAGGTCCGCTTCGCGCAACTCGGATAAGTGACCCCTGGCGCGTAACCGTCCCAAGGGGAGTTGCGGATTTTCGCGAGTGGCGATGACCAGGTGCATCTGGGCAGGGAGATGATCGAGCAGAAAAGCAATAGAATCGCCTAACCATTCTGCATCGATCTGATGATAGTCATCCAGAACGAAGACGAATTTGTGCGGGTGGGCGGAGATTTCATTGAGCAGCATCGTTAGAATCGTTTCGGTTGAAGGCGGTTGCTGGGATTGGAGCGCGTTAACGGAGCTCCGTCCGAAACTGTCCTCGATCGTCTGCAAAGCAGCAACGAAGTGAACCAAAAAGCGGTTGGCGTCGTTATCTCCTTTGTCCAACGACAGCCATGCGGCAGGCCGTCCGCAACCCGCGATCCAGTCGCCGATCAGCGTCGTTTTTCCAAAGCCGGCCGAAGCGGAGACGAGGGTCAGCTTACCATTCAATCCTTCGTTCAATTGCTCGATTAAGCGCGGCCTTCGAACAACATGAGTCCGCGGGAGAGGAATATAGAGTTTAGTCGCCAATAGGGGCATATTCATCGCTTCGTTCCTACTCTCTTCGCAAGCGTCAATAGATCCGGCACCGTTCCGACCGTCCGAAGTAACGTGCCGGGTTCGAATCGCTTGTAGTGACCTCTACAGCCATCATAGGCTTACGGCATTTTTCCGGCAACCTTTATCTCGCGTGAATCTCTCCCGACCTCATTCGCTACCCGGTCACAATAACAACGATATGCCGTTATTTCGCCAACAACGGTGTCATTACCGCCGAATAACAACGATAAGCCGTTATTTCAACCGGACTTCAATCAAATCCGTTCTTTACGTTCAAATACCTGTCGATTGGTTGTTATCTTCGCAAATTTACTATTACTACGAAAAATAACTATCGATTCGCCGCTATTTGCGCAAAATCAAAGAGCGGCATCCTTGTGCCGCCCCTGCCCTCCCTGTCCTATTGCCGCATCTTCGCGATCAAATCCATCTTCAACTGCCACGTCTCGGCGCTCAGACTCACGCGGTACGGCTCCGGATTCAGCTTGCGCAAGTACTCGGGCCAGAACAAGTCTAGCTGCTGCGCGTGATACTCTCTTATGGTCTTCAAGCTCGGCATCTCGTACACCAACTCGCCCGCTTGGAATATCCGTCTTAAGAGCGGCACCGCATCGTAATCGGCGACGTTCTTATAGATGTAAGGGTGAACCGGATCGAACAGCTTCAGCGGTTCGTCCGTAGGCGGCTTCTCGTGCTCCAATGCGATATAGTCGCCTTCCGCTCTCCCCGTGCTTCGGCTCACGATCCGATACATCGCCTTGAAGCCGGGCGTCGTCACCTTCTCGGGATTGCCAGAGATTTTAATAACAGGCACGTACTGCCCGTCTTTCTCCCTCGCGACCAGCTTATAGACGCCTCCGAGCGAAGGCTGGTCGCCCGCCGTAATAAGCTGCGTGCCGACGCCCCACGTGTCGATCTTCGCGCCCTGCCCTTTAAGGTTGAAAATAATGTTCTCGTCAAGGTCGTTCGAGGCGACGATCTTCACGTAAGGGAACCCCGCGTCGTCGAGCATCTGCCTCGCGGTGCGCGACAAGTACGCAAGGTCGCCGCTGTCGAGTCGGATTGCATTCATTCTCTTTCCTTGGCGCTCCAGATATTGCGCCGTGCGAATCGCGGCGGGCACGCCGCTTCTTAGCGTATCGTACGTGTCGACGAGCAGCGTCACCTGATCGGGCAACGCCTCGGCATATTTGAGGAAAGCTTCCTCCTCGGTATCGTGCCCTTGCACCCAAGCGTGCGCGTGCGTCCCTTTCGTCGGGATGCCGAACAGCATGCCCGCCATCAGATTGGAGGTCGCGTGGAAGCCCGCAATAAAGGCAGCCCTCGCGCCCCATATCGACGCATCCGCTTCCTGCGCCCGCCGCGTCCCGAATTCGAGCAGGCCGTCGTTCCCAGCCACCTGCTTAATGCGCGATGCCTTCGTCGCGATGAGCGTCTGATAGTTCACGAAATTTAGCAGCGCCGTCTCTATCAACTGCGCTTCGAACACTCTCGCTTCTACGCGAACGATCGGCTCGCTCGGGAACACGAGCGTGCCCTCCGGCACCGCATCGAGTTGCCCGGTGAACGAAAACTCCCGAAGCTCCTGCAGAAACTCCTCTTTGTACCCCTCTTCTTGCGAACGCAAGTACGCGATCTCCTCTTCGCCGAACTTCAAGTTACGAATGTAGTCCACGACCCGCTCGAGCCCGGCGAATACCGCATAACCGTTGCCGAAAGGCAGCTTGCGGAAGAACACCTCGAACACCGCTTTGTCGTTCTTCGTTCCTTGTATCCAATGCGCATACATCATGTTGATCTGGTATTTATCCGTATGCAGCGTCATGTTGTTGCCGTTCATCGACCTGCCCCTTCCGCCACGCTTCGTCTATTCCCAATCCAATCATCGTCCATTTGCCCGAAAGTTAACCCCTGCGGGACTTCTCAGCCGACTACGACGCTCGCGCCAAGCGTGCGCTCGAAATGCCCCAGCGCCCATTCTTGCCCTTGCGGATTAAACGAAGCGACCGCATCCGCGTGAACGACGATTCGATACCCTCTGTTATACGCATCCACTGCCGTATGCAGGACGCAAATATCTGTACACACGCCGACCAGATGTCCTTTAACTGTAAATGGATAACCGAGGCACGTAATCCGTGAAGCGGTACATCTGTGCCGCTCTTTGCGAATAGCGATTGGACATGAGAGGCTCTCCGCGATGATCCTTCGCTTCTTCGATAAGACCTTTCCGGCTTTGCGTCGAAGTGATCTTGCGAATGAAGTTTTTCTCCTCGAACGTCGGCACGACCGTTCGAATCACTTGATACAGCTCGCCGATCGTGAATTCCTCGGGCAGAAACTCCTTCGCGATCGTCGTCGTCAGCATTCGGTGCCGAATCTGCTCCAGCGCGTCCCGCAAGATCACGTCGTGATCGAATGCAAGGTCCATGCCGAGCGCTTCCTCGACCTTGAACAGTCGGACATCCGCCGCGTCGTCGTCCGCCCTCCGGTTCGCCAAGTAACGCTCGTGCACGAGCGCGAGGAAAGCGTGCGAGATGATCCAGCCTCGAGGATCGCGCCCCGGCGTGCTGTAGGCGTTGAAATATTCGATATGCACGTCCTCGACGGCCGTCTCTTCGGCCAGTTCTCGCTTCGCGCTCTCCATGATCGTCTCCGTCTCATTCGAGAAACCGCCGGGTAACGCCCACTGTCCGGCGAACGGCCAGTTACGGCGCTGGATGAGCAATACTTCGAGATCGCGCGTCGGCAACGATCTCTTCGTCGTGTTGCGCGGAGTTGACGTGATGGTGAAAATCACGATGTCCGCAGGCGCGCCGTCCGGCGTGCGGTATTTTCGCGGGGAGTAGTTCGTTGCATCGTCCGTTGACATGATCATGGAACCCACCTTGCAGCTCATTTTATATTGTCATTATGACATTATTAATCGGAAAGTCAATGGGTACTAGGGTAACCCTTTAATCTGAAATCGAAAGAGGATACCCATGGTGGGCACATCGAGTCTTACAAACTGAAAAAACCACCGCCCACGAGGCCGATGGTTTAAAACGATCCTATCTGTATGTCTCAGGAACTGATCCGCTCGGATTGTACGGCGATACGTTCGCCCATCTTGATCGTCCGATCACAAAGCGCATCGACGTCTTGTTGGTCATGTGTGACGAACAGGCATGTCATCTCGGCTTTCTTAAGAATCTCCCGCAGCTCGGAACGAATCGCCGCCTTGAGGGCCGCATCCAAATTGCTGAACGGCTCATCCATCAATAGCAAGGTCGGCTTAGGCGCCAACGCGCGGGCCAGCGCCACCCGCTGTTGCTGTCCTCCGCTGAGTTCGTGGGGGTAGCGGTTCTCCATACCGGCGAGCGCTACGAGTTCCACCATCTCTTTCACACGGGCACTTCTCGCCGATCGGGACAGGCGATGGAGTCCGAATTCGATGTTCTTGGCCACCGTAAGATGCGGGAACAAGGCGTAGTCCTGGAAAACCATCCCGACACCACGACGTTCGGGCGGAACAAAGGTACGGGAATCCACCACGGTCACTTCCGAGATATCGATCTTGCCGCTCAGAGGCGTTTCGAGTCCTGCAATCAGCCTGAGAAGCGTGCTTTTACCGCACCCGCTCTCTCCCACAACCCCGACAATCTCTCCCTTGTTCATAGAGAAGGAGAAATCATCGATAACGCAAAGCTTCTTGCTGGAATAGGTGAAAGTCAACTTATTAATAGCTACAATACTCAAGTCATACCACTCTCTTTCCCGCTTGATGGAGAACGATGATCGATATCAGGCTGACCGCAATAATGAACAAGGATGGCACTGCGGCGGAGAAAATCCGCTCATCGCTCGCGTACTGATACGACTTGGTAGCGAGCGTGTCGAAGTTGAAAGGTCTGAGCAGCAACGCCAACGGAAGTTCCTTTACGATTTCAATGAATGTCAGAAGGGTCCCGCTCAGCAGAGCTCCCTTGATCAAGGGGAGATCGACCTTGAAGAACGTCCGCGTGAAGCCGATGCCGAGCATTCTCGACGCTTCCATATACTTTAATCCGATTTTTTCGAATCCCACCTCAACGGAATTATAACCGGTTGCCGTGAACCGAATAATATAGGCAACCACCATCATCCCCAGAGACAAACTCAGGATCAGCGGAGCATCGCCCCTGCCCATCCAACTGTACAGCGGCGCCAAGCGTTCATCCGCCCAGATAAATATCGACAACACCCCGATGGCGACGATAGCGCCCGGTATCGAGTAACCGAGGGTCAAGACTTTGGCCAATGCGGCTCCGAATGAGTTGTTCATGATGCGGGTCATATTGGCGACGACGATGGACAACAGCATGATGAACGCGGTTGCTAGGAAGGCAACGGAGATCGTATTAAACGTCATTTCGAGAAAATCGGAAGTCAGAAGAACTTCTTCATAAGTCCACCCGGCCCAGACGAATAGCTGTCCTACCGGAATGACGAAGGAAACGGCCAAGACGAGTAGGCAGAACGCCGTGGCACCCCAGCGGGATATTCCCTTAAGCCGGATTGGTGCGAGCGGACTATTCTTGCTGGTTGTCGCGCTGAATTTGCGATGGCCTCTCAGCAACCTTTCCAGCGCCAGTAGGCTGACGATTCCGATCATGAAGAAGGCTGCCAGTCGAGTCGCCGATTCGATATCGTACATGCCGAACCAGGTCGAGAATATCGCGGTCGTAAAGGTTTGTATGCCGTAATAGTTCACGACCCCGTAATCGCTGAGCACTTCGAACGCAACGAGAGTTACGCCTCCGACAATCGCAGGACGTGAAATAGGCAGCACCACTCGGGTGAAGACGGCCACCGGCGTTCGTCCCAGCAGTCTTGCATTCTCGATGTATGAGCCGCTTTGCTTTTCCAAGAAGGATACGGTAATCATATACACATAGGGGAAGAGGAACATCGTAAAGATGAAGACGGCGCCCTGCATGGACATAATATCGAAATAGGCTTGGTCAAGCTTGATGCCCATCGAACGCAGCGTTGTCTGAACGGTTCCCGTGTAACTAAACATGTTGCCGTAAGTATAGGCCCCGATATAGGGCGGAATGGTCAAGGGCAAGTACATCGCCCACCGGAAAAATTTTCTCAGCGGAAAGTCATGCCCCGCCATAAGCCATGCAAGGATCACTCCCAAGAGAACGGTCAAGATTCCAGTGAACAAGACCAGCCATACCGACTGGAGCACATAATCCTTGAGCATGTACTCGGTAATGTGACTCCAATTCTCGTTAGGCGCCTTACCTACCGAAGCCAGAATAGCTAGAAGAGGCAGCAATATGATCGCTGCCGCCAGAAGACTGATCCACAACCAGCCGTTGTTATGCTTTTTGAAATCCCGCAGAAGTCTGGCCAGTTGCTGCATTGCCTATTTCCAACCTACTTTATTCATAATTTGAACAGCGGTTTTATTATAATCCCCGAACTCAGCGAAATCCACCTCTTGGGCCTTGAAGGCTCCCCAGGACTTCAGCAATTCAGGCCATTCCGCCTTCTCGTTCACCGGATATTCGAAGTTTTCGGAGGCGAATAACGCCTGCGCCTTTTCACCTGTCAGAAATTCGATGAGCTTTACCGCATTCTCCTTGTTCCGACTATGCTTGATCAAGCCGGCGCCGCTGATGTTGCGGTGCGTGCCTGTCGTCTCTTGATTCGGGAAGAACACCCCAATCTGCTCGGCGACTTTCACTTCTTCCGAATCATCGGAGTTAAACAGCTGTCCTACATAATAAGTGTTCATGATGGCCACATCGCCGATTCCTGCAACAACCGCCTTAGCTTGATCTCGATCTCCGCCCTCAGGATCGCGTGCGAGGTTGGCTGCGATGCCTTGGGCCCATAATTCGGCCTTCTCTTCCCCATCCAATGCAATGAAGGATGCTAGAAGCGACTGATTGTACATGCTCGTGGAGGAACGAACGAGAACCTTGCCCTTCCACTTGTCCGACGCCAAATCCTCATACGTGGACAATTGCTCCGGCTTCACCCGGTCCTTCGAAAAGACGATGACGCGCGCGCGGGTGGACAGTCCGATCCATTGGTTGTCGGTATCGCGGAGCGCAGCCGGCACTTGCCCCTCAATCACGCTGGATTCTACCGGCTGAAGAATACCCGACTGTTTCGCATTATTCAATACGCCGCCATCAACCGTAATAAACAAGTCGGCAGGCGTGCTTTTGCCTTCCCGCTTGATCTTCTCGATCAGCTCTTCGGCTTTGCCCTCAACCACATTCACTTTGATTCCGGTCTCTTGCGTGAACTGTGTGTACAGCTTGGCGTCCACATCGTAATGGCGGGCGGAATAAATGTTGACAACTTTATCTGCACTCTCCGGTGCTGCACTTGGACTTGCGGTATTACCGCATGCCGAAACCAATCCCGTTATAAGTACAGTTGCGAGCGCTATAGATACAAATTTACGGATAATCATGTTCCAGTTCATACTCCTCATATTGGTAATGAAAATCATTATCATTGTCGCCTTTTGAATCATAACACCGCATCTAGACTAGTGTCAATGAGTAATTGAAAATGATTCTCAGTGGGTATGCCGATAATGCATCAAGGCTCTGTGTACACGTCATCTGCGTTCCAGAAGGCGGTAAAGAATAAGGGCATTACCATGAGCATTACCCGTAAGGGAACGCCCGCTGATAATGCCCAAAGCGAATCTTTTCATTACATGCTAAAGTTACGGTTTAATCTTAGTAATTAAAGTAATTAAAGAATTAATATATTGGTGACCTTTCTGTGCATATGTCCATTCAGTTATGACAGCACTTGCATGCAAGCCTATTAGGTCTCTTTGTTTCCCATAGTTAATGAGTTCGTCCCATGTCAGATAGGTCTTATTCATTTCATTCAGTGACCTAGCCAAATCAGAACGATAGATCTTATAGATTGTCGCAAGCCTATCAATTTTATCACGCAAATCAATACAATTTTTATCAAATACTTTCAGTTCGAATGTCCTGCTGCCTATTGCAATAAAACCATTCGGATGATATTGGATGGTTTGTGCACAATGGAATATAACATCTGTATAATTTGAATTGTAATAGTAACACATGCCCGGTACCCCTCCCGAAATCCCCGACGGTGGCTGATAAATGGAAGCATTAGCATCGGGTCCAATCCGCGAGAACGCAAAATCCTTGGCTGCAACCGCTTGCCCCAGCAAGCCCAGCGCCATTATGATAATCATGACAAACGACATAAACATCTTACGTTTCATTCCGAAAATCCTCCAGTACGATTGATTGGGAAGTCACGTTGATATCCTTTCATCATGGCTCCTCCAATCTCAAGTCTATCACCCATAATCTAGATTTTCATCCAACAAAAGACCTTTTATTATAATGAGTAAAATTGACTAAAATAATCCATGTGGGTGCCCCGTAAATTCATCAATAATGACTGACGTAAAGAAGATGCCACTCCAGACAATGGAGTGGCATTTAGAAAGGATTCACCCGTATTAATTGGTATTGATTGGTATCTGAATGGCTTTGTCTGAAAGACCGGCGAAAGATACTGGGTTAAGTCCTCTGGAAGCTGGAACAAAAAATGAGGGTCAGAAATGAACCCACCGTATAGTGGGAATATACCTGACCAAGTAAAGTTCCTGAAATAATATTTATCCCTTGAGATGTCTATGTTATCGCTACTCATTTGTTGAGTTGAGACCTGCTTCTTCGGTAATATATAGCTTTCCATAAGAGGAATCAAAAGTACGAACAGTACTGCTATCGTACAGCCTATCACTGCTCTTTCAAGCCTTCTTCTCATCGGATCACTCCCGAGCACAGCCTTTTTTGCATTTATTCTATTTCTATTAAGTTAGAACAAGTTCTTCTAGTCTCCTGCAACTCAACTTGTGCATTCCTAGTATCATTTCTTGTTCTAAGAAATTCGATCTACTTATGATCCGGTTCGGCGCGTATGATCTTAAACTACACTACCCTTCAGTTTTGGGATTGGCTGCCCGGGCAGATTGTGCTATAGTACCTGTGTAACTAAAGAAGAAAATCTGAGGCTTGCCCATACGGCCGTCTCAGGAGAGGTTCGCGAACTCCCTCTATAAAAAACTAAGGAAAACGCACACGTCTCTCGCAGCCGAAGCCGCAGTACGTTACTGCCGTCCGGCTTGCGAACAGGTGTCGTTTTTTTCATGCTCTTTAGTGGATAGAGCCAGTTCCGATATCTCCCTCTTCTCATTCAGGAAGGAGATTATTCGTCATGCGCACGAAAGAAGAAATGCAAGACGTCACGCTGCTAGGCAACCAAGGCACGAAGTACGAATTCTCGTACAATCCGGGAATTCTCGAGGCGTTCGACAACAGGCATCCCGGACGGGATTACTTCGTCAAGTTCAATTGCCCCGAGTTCACGAGCCTATGCCCGATTACCGGCCAGCCGGATTTCGCCACGCTGTACATCTCGTACATCCCGGACCGGCGAATGGTCGAGAGCAAGGCGCTTAAGCTGTATCTGTTCAGCTTCCGCAATCACGGCGATTTTCACGAGGACTGCATGAACATCATCATGAACGATCTGATCCGGCTGATGGAGCCGCGCTACATCGAGGTGTGGGGCAAGTTCACTCCACGCGGCGGCATCTCGATCGATCCGTACTGCAACTGGGGCCAGCCCGGCACGAAGTACGAGCGGATGGTGGAATATCGCCTCATGAATCATGATCTGTATCCAGAGACAATCGACAATCGATAAGGGAGTTGAACGATATGAATATGAAAATGGTGTGCATTCTACTGTACCTGCTGTCTATCGTGACGGCGAATATACTAACGGCTTCTTACGCTCCGCTTAACCTTGGCAACCTCATTTTCCCCGTTGGCTCGTTCCTGATCGGTGCGACGTTCATCTTCCGCGATCTCGTGCAGAACGCGGTCGGCCGCCGCAATACTTACATTGCGATTGTTACGGCACTGGTCATCTCCGCCATATCCTCCTCGTTGCTCGGGGACGGACTTCAGATTGTCGCCGCGTCGGCGATCGCCTTCCTGTTCTCGGAGACAACGGACACCGAGATCTATACGCGCCTCAAGCTGCCGATAGGGTTAAAGGTGCTCTATAGCGGCATCGTCGGGGGAGCGCTCGACAGCGCCATCTTCGTCATCGTCGGCTTGTCTCCGCTGTTTGGCGGCTTCCTCACGTGGGAAATGACGGGCTACGCGATCGCCGGCCAAATTCTCGTGAAGATCGCGATGCAATTCCTCGGCACCGGCGTAATAGGCGTGCTGCCTAGGCGACTGGTCGGCGCGAATGCGGTAGCGTGATAGGGTTGGTTGAGGACGGAGCCTTTACGGCTCCGTCCTTTATTGTTGTCGCTCTCCGCTACAATCTCAGCACGCACACTCGCCGCACGCCCAACATTGTCGCTCTCCGCTACAATCTCGGCACGTCCCCTCGCCGCACGCCCAATATTGTCGCTCTCCGCTACAATCTCAGCACGCACACTCGCCGCACGCCCAACATTGTCGCTCTCCGCTACAATCTCAGCACGCACACTCGCCGCACGCCCAATATTGTCGCTCTCCGCTACCATCTCAGCACGCACACTCGCCGCACGCCCAATATTGTCGCTCTCCGCTACCATCTCAGCACGCACACTCGCCGCACGCCCAACATTGTCGCTCTCCGCTACAATCTCAGCCCGTCCCCTCGCCGCACGCCCAACATTGTCGCTCTCCGCTACCATCTCAGCCCGTCCCCTCGCCGCACGCCCAACATTGTCGCTCTCCGCTACAATCTCAGCACGCACACTCGCCGCACGCCCAATATTGTCGCTCTCCGCTACAATCTCAGCCCGTCCCCTCGCCGCACGCCTAGTATTGTCGCTCTCCGCTACAATCTCAGCCCGATTCTATACCCGCGCCGCCCCGAATACACTCCTATGACGCCATTCCCATTGTCTAAGGAGTGATATCGGATCAGAAAACCGAACAAGAGCTTGATCGCCTTACTGGCCGTTTGTCTGCTCGCGTTGTCGTTCGGCACGTTCGCGGGATCGGCGGCCACGACAAGCGGCACCCCGTACGATATTTACTTGAGGCTGGACGGAATCGACGGGGAATCGACGCTCAAGGGGTACGAAAGATGGATCGCTCTGAGCAGCGCGCAAATCAGCGTGAGCAACTCGCGAATCATGTTCGGGGGAGGCGGTTCAAGCGCGGGCAAGGCTACGGCCGGACCACTAGTCATAACGAAGGCCCCCGACGCCGCGTCCGTGAAGTTGTTCCTCGCAACGGCTTCGGGGACGTTTATCAGGAAAGGCGTCGTCGCCTTCGTCAAGCGCGGCGAAGCGCCTGCCACGGCGCTCTCCTACGAGCTCAACGACATTCTGATTACTTCCTACGGCGCGGACAACGCGTTCGAGAAGCTGGAGCTAAGCTTCTCTTCCATCCTCCTCAGCTACAGCTCGCAGAACGCCAAGGGCGGCACGAATCCCCCGGTTACGGGCGGATGGAGCTTCGAGTCGAACAAGAAGCTGTAAACGCAAAGCAATCGCAACGCAAAGGGGCACTCCTCGGAGTGCCCCTTGCTCATCGTCGCCGATGCTGCTTATATTTCTGTTCGTGCAACTCCTTGCGTATACGGCTGTCGTTCTATTTACTAGTGCGTGAACGATAAGAGTACTCGTAGATCGTGCGATAATTCAACTTCTCGTACAGCCGGTTGGCGGGCGGGTTGTCGCGAAGCACCATCAGGCAGCTTTTCTTCGTCCCGCCTTCTCTCGCCCACTTCAAGATATACCGAAGCAACTGCTCTCCCGCTCCCTTGCCGCGATGCGCGGGATGGGTGACGATGTCGAACAGCCCGACGTACTCGTCGTTCGCGACGCCGATTCCGCAAGCGATTGCCGTCTCTCCGTCATAGAGCGTGAAGAATCCCGTCCTCATGAGCGGTCTCTCGAACATCTTCATCGTCGCGCGGCCGTTCTTCTCGGACACTCCGTTCATCGAGATCAGCCGATCGATCCAAGCTTGATTGACCGACGGGTCGATCCGGATGTCATAGCGCGACGGCTCGGGAACCGCGGACAAATCCTCCAGTTCCATCACGAGCGAATGCTCTACCGACTCGTAGCCGCGTTCTCCGAGAAGGCTGTCCAACCGAGGGTGGATGAAAGGCGTGATCTTGAAAATCGCCGGCTGTCCCGCGTCCGCGTAGATCGCTTCGCATAGCGCGATCTTGTCTTCCAGCGTCCGCTCGCCCCCTTCGTAGAGCGCGCTGACCGAATTCGAACGCCACGTATATCCGTCCGCGAACCGCAGCAGCCATCCGTCCAACAACACCGTCTGCAGAGATGGCCAAGCGTTGATCGAAAACTCCTCTACTTCTTTTCCGGCACCCATATGGCGACCCCCCCGGCACTCTTCTGCCCATGCTCCGCCAAAAATCTAGCGACGCCGTCGTTATTGTTGCTATCGATGATTCCCGTGGCAATCTGCTTGACCGACTCGTGCGCGTTGCTGACCGCGTAACATTCGTCGGCTCCCTCGAACATCGACAGGTCGTTCAAGTTGTCCCCGAAGCAGACGAGCTTGTCGAAGCTCAGCAACTCCTTCAGCCTCTGCGTCCCTTTGCGTTTCGTTGCTTGGTCGCTAGACACTTCGAGCCAATGATAACCCGGCGCGTAAATATCCGGCCCGAAATGGCAGATGCAGCCTTCCCGCTTGTCGAGCACCTCGTAGACCGCTTGCAGACGATCCGGCGTCTCGATGGCGTTCACCGCGATCAGCTTCTCTTTCAGGCATTCCGTATAATCGTCGACGAGGCGGAATCGCTCGCTCTCCGTCTGGAGCCGGTCGCCGAAATAATAGTCCTCGCTCGGGTTATGTACGCCGCGATAATAGACTCGCGATTGCCCTTCGTCGTTGATCGTGTAGACGACGGGGTTGAGCCCTGCTTGCAAATACAGCCCGACGATTTCCTGACCTAACTCATTCGATAAGTAATGCGATTCGATGATTCGCCCGCTATGCGGATCGGCGATAAATACGCCGTTGATGAATATTCCCGGCAAATGCAGGTTAAGCCCGGCGAGGAGCCTGGTCGCGGACTCGTAGGACCGAGCGGTCGCGACCGTGAACTGCAATCCCTTGTCGATCAGCCCATTGAGGATGCGAACCGATTCCGGGTTAACCCGCTGCTCGTCGTTCAACAGCGTACCGTCCATGTCGGACACGTATAATGTTCTCATCTCGTCGCCCCCCGTTTATTTTTATAGAATAATCTACCACATTAAAGAGGCGATTGACATCTATCGGCACGCAAAATTTACCAGCGAATCTCCCGAATCAGCCGGATCGTCTCCGCCCGCTCGCTATCGCTCACCCACCACCGGCCGATCTCGTCCACGATGCGTCCCAGATTCGTATAGCCTTTGGCCAATCCGTTCAGCCGCGCGGCTAAAGTGGCGTTCATCAACTCTTCTTCGGACGAATAGAGTTCGCCGAGCTTCGCTAGGGCATTCGGGAACCTGCGCAAGTAATACTTCTGGTGTCTGGCCTCGGCTAGGTAAAGTAGGGTGTAGGGCGAAATCTCGGTCTCAAGGATTCCCTTGCCCTCTTCCATCCGTTGCTTCACGCGATGAAAGACTTCTTGTTGATCCTCGTCGCGATAGAGCAGCATCGATTGATACTGCCTCCCTTTATAACCGTTAATATTAACGGGGTTATGGTTCGTCCAGAACGTCTCCAGCAGCTGCTCGTACGATAGAAGCTCCTCGTCGAAATCCAATTGAACGACCTCGGAATGATCCCCCATCTCGCGGTACGTCGGACGAGCCGTCGTGCCGCCTGCATAACCGACGCGCGTCCGTATAACTCCGGGTATTGCCCCGAATAACGCTTCGGGACTCCAGAAGCAGCCCATTCCCAGCGTCAGCGTTCGAATAATCGTCATTGTGCGACTCGGCCTCGTTTTCCTCGATTTGACTGAAATTATGAACGTAAGCCGCGGCAAAAACAAGAAGACGGCAAACACTGACCGTATCTGTCAGTGTTTGTTGTGTATGCTGATCTTGCTTTAACCAACCAATCCAACTAGTATCGGAGGATGGAATATGTTTGCCAAAATCGAGGACTTTGCGGCAGAATGGACTAAAGAAGTGGAAATAACCGAGAACGTGCTGCGTGCATTATCGGACGATTCGCTGAAGCAAGCGGTCAGCGATGGCCGGCGTACGCTGGGACAGATCGCCTGGCATCTGGCGCGCTCGCTTCACTTCATGACGAATCTGGGGCTTGAATTCGATGCACCCGCCGGAGGCGAAGAAGCCCCGTCTTCCGCCGTGATGATCGCGTCTGAGTATCACAGGATCAGCCGGGATTTACTGCATGCCGTTCGAACGCAGTGGAACGACGCGAAACTGGCCGAGACTGTCGCGATTCTCGGCGAAGCTTGGCCGAACGGAGCTTCCTTGCGGTTCACGCTCATGCACCAAGCGCATCATCGCGGGCAGATGACCGTGCTCATGCGCCAGGCCGGCCTTCGGGTGCCCGATGTGTACGGCCCGACTTACGAATCGTGGGTCGACCAAGGATTGACGCCTCGCCTTTAATCTGATTTACGGGATGTGAGAAGCGGCATGTCCAAAGCTGACAATATGCTGACCATTCTATGGCTGCTTCGTTCGGGGAAACGGGTAACGGCGCAACAGCTCGCGGACAAATTGGAAATCCACGTCCGCACCGTATACCGATGCATCGACTCGCTGTGCGCCAGCGGAGCCCCGATCATCGCCGACGCCGGACCGAACGGCGGTTACCGGTTGTACGGCGAGTTCGTCGACTCTCCCCTGCTCTTCGATTCCGAGGAGCAGAAAGCGCTCGTGCACGCGTCGGTATTCGCCAAGGAAGCGGGTTATCCGTTCACGGATGCGCTCGTCCGGGCGGTAGAGAAGCTGAAGCGGTACACGAACGACGAGCAGTTGGAATGGATCAATCGGCATAGCGGCGGGCTTGCCGTCATTCAGACGCCCACGAACGCGAAGGAGCGCGAGCTGCTCAGACTGCTGGAGGATGCCGCAGCCGAAGGCGTATCGCTGAACATGGCCTATTCCAAGGGATCGCCCGAGACGAACGCCGCATGTCGCGTCCTCGATCCCTACGGGATCGTTCATTGGAAAGGAATCTGGTACGTCGTCGGGTACTGTCATACGCGGCAAGCGATTCGGAGCTTCCGCGCGGATCGCATCGTCCGTTTAGAGCCGGCGAATACCCGATTCGAGCGCCCGGCTGCCTTTTCCGCAAGAGACTTCCTCCTGCGTTCCTTGCTCCCGGATTCGCTTGACGCCGAGAAGCTGATCGCCGTCAGACTTCGGGGACACGAGCACGCGCTTAACGAGCTGTGCAGGCATTGGCTATTCGGCCATGCGCTAATCGAACGCGAGGTTCCCGGGGAAGCCGTATTCAATCTAGGAGAACAATCGCTGAAGACGTACGTGCCGTACTTCCTTCTCCCTTACGGAAAGTCTCTCGAAATTGTCGAGCCCCGCATGCTCATCGAACGTATGACGGAAGTCACCCGGGGCATGCAGGAGCATTATGAAGCGATGCGGAATAAAGCGGATCAACCGCAGAACATAGGAAAGGATGGTCGCGATCGTGAGTAAATTTACGATGTTCGGCAAGTTGACGGCTCACCCGGGGCAAAGAGAGGAGCTCCTGTCCGTCCTATTAGAAGCTTCTCGAAACTTGGAACATATGGAGGGATGCCATCACTATATCATCAACGAATCCGTTGACGATCCGGATGCGATTTGGATCACGGAGCTGTGGCGCGATGCCGAAGCCCACGCGAATTCCCTCAAGGACGAGGAGGTGCTGGCAGTCATCCAGCGCGCTCGGCCGTTAATCGCGGCCATCGAGCCGGTCCGTCTCCGCCCCGTCGGCGGCAAGGGATTAGACGTCTAGCGTCTGCCCGCAAAACTGCAGCCCTGCCGTCTCCGGCAGGGCTGCTTTCTTCTTGGCATTATCTATCGTTGCGCTTCCATCCACTTCCGCAATGCCGGCATCATTCGCTCCGCATCCTTATACCCCTGCAAATACAGCGCATCAAGCTTAACCGGATCGCGTTCCATTCGTCCGACCGTCAGCGGCAACTGCGGACGAATGACGAACGTATGGCCGCTTCGTTCCTGCTCGTCGATATAGCTTAACGTCTCGTTGTAGATCTCGTGCCTGCGCATCATCGTGGCGACGAAGTCCGGATATCGGCCGTAGGCGCGGCGGATCAACCAAGTGAACCGGTTGCGGGATTTACGGTAATCGGAATTGCGGGTAAGAATGACGACGTTGCGCTTGCATCCGTCCCTCTCCGCTTGGCGCAGCGGTATAGGATCCGAGATGCCGCCGTCCAGCAATTCCCGGCCGCCGTACTCTACGATGGGGGCGATGAAGGGCAGCGAGCTGGACGCGCGCAGCACGCGCAGCAGATCGAAGCCGGGCTCGCTCTTGCGATAGTAGACGGTTTCGCCGGTATGGCAATCCGTCGTTCCGATGACAAGCTCTTCTTGGCTCTTCCGGAAAGTATCGTAATCGAACGGGACGAGCGCGTTCGGGATTTCGTCGAAGATGAAGTCCATTCCGAATAGCTGCCTTTTGCGCCAATAGTTCTTCCAAGAGATATAGCGAGGGTCCTTGACCCAGTCGACATTGACGATTCGGTTGCGGCCGCGTTGCCTGGACAAGTAGCTGGCCGCCATGCAAGCCCCCGCGGATACGCCGACAATATACGGATAATAAAGCCCCTGCTCCGAGAAATATTCCAGCACGCCGGCCGTGTAGACCCCGCGCATGCCTCCGCCTTCCAGCACTAACCCGGTAGACGTCATCGATTCGGCCCCCTTTCGCCAACGCTCGTACGATGGGCTATTGCCATTGTAAGCATCGGGGATCGGGATAGTCAATTTGCCTTCCCGAAGTTGACTCGGGGGGTGATTATTTCAATAATAGAAAATGACACAAGGAACGGAGGTACGTCATGCAACGGATGATCGATCATTATATACGCAATGACGCGCAGCGGGAGAGGGTACTCCAAGTCGAGGAGCTGGCTAAGCGATTCTCGGAGCGCGCCGCCGCTCACGACAGGGAGGGTTCGTTTCCCTTCGAGAACTTCGCCGAGCTTCGCGAAGCCGGATATATGAAGCTTACGGTCCCTCGTGCATTCGGCGGCGACGAGTTATCCCTATACGAGATGGTGCAGTTGCAGGAACGGCTCGCTTACGGGGACGGTTCGACCGCGCTTGCGGTCGGTTGGCATCTGGGGCAAATGCTGCATTTTCGCGAGTGCGGCAAGTGGCCGGAGGAGCTGTTCGCGGAGCTGTGCCGCGACGTCGTTCGGGACGGGGTTATGATCAACACGTTCGCCAGCGAAGTCGCTTCGGGCAGCCCGAGCCGCGGGGGCAAACCGGAGACGACGGCGGTTCGGGACAAGGAGGGCTGGCGAATTACGGGACGCAAGACGTTCAGCACGCTCTCGCCGATCCTCGACCGGTTCGTCGTGTCCGCCTACTTGCCGGAAGAAGATTGCACGGCCGAGTTTCTCGTGAGGAAAACCGATCGGGTGACGGTCGTCGAGACGTGGGACACGATCGGCATGCGCGCGACAGGCAGCCACGACGTCTTGCTGCATGGCGCGCTTGCAGCCGAGAATGCAAGACTGAACGGCAAAGGAATCGATGACGGAGGAGGATGGCTGCTGCACATTCCGGCGTGCTACGTCGGCATCTCGATCGCCGCGCGGGATTACGCGGCGCGATTCGCGAAGTCGCACCGGCCGAACCATCTGCAAGGGTCGATCGCGGATCTTCCGCTCGTCCAGCAGTCGATCGGACAGATGGAAGCGGACATTAGAACGGCCCGCTGCCTGCTCTATGCGGCTGCGGACCGTTGGGACAATAGCAAGGCGGAGGACCGCCCCGGCTTGAAGGCCGAGCTCGGCTTGGCGAAATACGTCGCCACGAATAACGCCCTTAAGGTCGTCGATCTGGCGATGCGCGTCGTCGGGGGCTCCAGCCTGGCGAAGAGCTCGCCGCTCGAACGTTACTACCGCGACGTTCGCGCCGGCTTGCACAATCCTCCGATGGACAATACCGTGCTCTCGATGCTCGCGTTCGAAGCGTTAAGCGAAGCGCCTTAACGCTTGGACGGAGGGAACAAGTCCTCGCCCGGATGCGGCGGGGACTTTTTGTTGCCCGCGATGAAATACTCGTACTTGTTGAATCTAGACAGGGCTTGCCGGTCCGGCGCCCACACCCACGGATCGATCTCCGTCTGGCAGCGATGCGCGCGGAACGCGGCTAACTTCGCTTTATGGTGCTTCGAGATATCGACCCGGACGATCGGATTCGGGTACGTATAACCGAAGCGTTCCGCATTCGCCAGCTTATCGCTGAACGTGATGAAGAACAGTTCGGCTCCGCTGCGTTCCTTCGTTCGCTCGTGCGCGATCGTCGTCGCTTGGCCGATAGCGCAGTGGTCGGGGTGCCCGCCCAGCGTCTCATGGAACGTCAGTACGACGTCGGGCCGGATTTCGTCGATCAGCGATGCAATCCTGGCGATCAGCAGTTCGGAATCGATGAACTCTACCGTTTTATCGCGAATGTCGAAGAAGATCAGCCGGTTAATGCCGAGCGCTTCGCACGCTTCTCTCAATTCTCTCTCCCGCACGATCGGCATCGTCTCCCGGGTGACGTACGGAGGATTGCCCATCCGTCTCCCCATCTCTCCGCGCGTCGCGCTGACCAGCGTGATGTCCACGCCTTCGCTCGCGTATTTCGCCAGCGTTCCCCCGCAGATGAACGACTCGTCGTCGGGGTGCGCGAATACCGCCAATAGTTTTCTGCTCATTCCGGGAACGGCTCCTTTCCCAACTCCAACGCGACGTGCATGCGCCCTTGCTCGTCATGCCCCGCCAGCAGCAGCCTTCCTTGCTCGTCAATCTCGTAGTGGGTGAGCGCTTCCGCCCGAATCCATCCTTGACCTTCGAACCGAATCCCGACGCGATACGGTCCCTCGCCCGCCACCGCCGTATCCGTAATCCGAATGCGGAAGTTGCGCGCGAACACGAACGACGTCGCTTCGCTATGAATATAGGCTTCTTGACCGCGATACGCGGCCAGCGCCTCGGCTAAATCCTTACTATGAATCTCCTTCATCATTCTCCTGCTCCTTCATTGCGCTGATGAATATACTATTCAATTTACCTTCAAGCCCGAGAAATGACAACAAAGCGATAATGATTCGGGCTAGCGGGAGGCGAGACTTCGCGGGAATTAGCCGGGTTGGGCGACTGACTCGGAGCAGATGGCGGACTTGGGCGGGAATTAGCCGGTTTGGACGACTATATCCGGGCTTCACGCGGTACGGAGGCGATATACCATTTATTTTTATCGAGCCTCGCATATTCCGACAACCTTTTCTTGATACATAATGTATCATCGAACAATAGCGATACATTATGTTTGGGAAGTGATGCCGTGGAGCGTTCTATTCAGTGGCCTTTCCGGATCGCGGTAACCGATCCGGGCGCCAGCGTCAAGCTCGCCGTTCAATTGCGCGACTACTTCAAGCTGCTGCCGTCGGACATGCGGGTCGCCATCGTCTGCATCGGCACCGACCGGTCGACCGGCGACTCGCTCGGACCTCTTGTCGGGTCGGCGTTGCGCAAATTCCATAGCTCCATATTCGACGTATACGGCACGCTGGAAGACCCCGTGCATGCGATGAATCTCGATGAAACGATGGAACGGCTCTATTGGACGACCCGTAATCCGTTTATTATCGGAGTCGACGCCTGCCTCGGCAACTCCGCCAACGTCGGCAGTATTCTTCTCGGGGAAGGCCCCTTGCATCCGGGGTCCGGCGTCGGCAAGAAGCTCCCCCCGGTCGGCGACATCCATCTGTCGGGCGTCGTCAACGTCGGCGGCTTCATGGAACTGGCCTTGCTGCAGAGCACGCGCCTGTATCTCGTCACCCGAATGGCCGAACTCATAGCGAGAAGCTTGCACTTAGCTCTCGTGCTGCTGCCGCGGCAAGACGACGCTGCTCATCTCCGGTTAGGGCAACTCGATGCATGATTGCCTGCCGCCGGCATCGATTCCAACGCCTGTATGAAGTACAGTTAGTCCGCTGCATTTGGATCATTTCCGGCAATTTACCTGCACGAGGTACAGCTAGTTACCCAAAATATCTTCCAAAGCCCTATTGTCCTCGAACTAACGGTACTCCGTGCATCTAGTCGTTTTAGAGATTGTTCATGTATCCCTGGAACTGCATTCGGTGCAGATAAATCGTCACGTTAACCGGAAGTCCGCCAACAACAACAACTGCAACTACAACAATAACTACGATAACAACAACAACAAATACAATAACAATAACAATAACAACTGCAACTACAACAATAACTACAATAACAACAGCTACAACAACCGCAAAAAAACCTAGTCCTCGGCGGACTAGGTTAATTGATATTGCCAGCTATCCAGCAACGACTCCAATCTCGAGCCGATCTCCTCCACCCGCTCCCAATCGCGGGCGACGATTAAGGTAAAGACACGCCCCGGATACTTGCCGCTGCTCTCGTCCTTGACCGTCGGCAGCGTGCCTGACGTATAGACGAGGACGCCTTCTCCCGTATCCCGACTGTACAATAACCGCTCCCGTTCCAACTCCTCGCAAACCGCGCGAAAGTCGACCGGTTCGTCCGTCGCGACCTTGAAGTACCGAGAGAACACTTTCGCATCCCCGATTACGCGCTCCAGAAACGAGATATAAGTAGATAGCGTGAATCGGCCGTTGATCTCGATAATCGGGATGACTCCCCCATCCCGAGTAATGATCGAATCGATGCCGGCGACTCCGGTAAAGCCGATGGCGTGCAAATGCTTCCCGATCGCCTCCCCGAACTCCCGATAACGGTCGATCGCGTCCGCTCCCAACTCCACCGGCATCCTCGAGCCGATATACACGGTATCCCTCAACACCTGCTGCTTAATGGAAAAAACATCGACTTTGCCGTCCTCCGACACGTACAGCTGGTAGTTGATGTCGGCCTGCTTATCGTACCAGCCTTCCACCAGCCATTGCGCTTGCGGATTGCTCTTGGCGAATCTGGAAACCCGCAGCAGGATCGGCCTCAGCTTGTCCGGGCCGTCTACGATATATAACCCTTTGCCCGACGCGCCGAACGGTTCTTTAATGATGACCCTGTCGAAGTAAGGAGGCTGCTCCGTCAACTCCGCGTACGCTTGACCGATTTCTTCGGCGGAGCCGCATACGCGCCCTTGGCATACGGGCAGCTCCAACGCCACCGCGATTTCCCGATTGGCAATCTTGTCGTTGACCGCCGCGTTCACGCCGGATGGCGCCGCCGCAAGACGCAGCCCGCATCTCGCGGCAATCTGCTCCTCCAATCGGGTCACCGCATACGGAACGAACCAGACGTCATCGTTCGCTTCGGCAACCTTCGCCAGCTCCGTTAAGAGATCCACGTCCCGCAACACCAATTCCGAGATCGGCGTCCAAGAATCGGATTGCCTAGGGACCCGGATCCGCCGCGGAATCGAGAATCCCCACTCCCGCAGCTTGTCCAGGTAATACGGGTCCGGCATCTCCCGCAGGATCAGAATGTCCTGCTCGCGGCATAGCAGCAGGTTCATCTCCTCTACCCGGCCCACGATCCGATCTTCGCCGCGGTCGACGACGCCCGGCTGCACCGGATTCCAATATTTTTCGGCCCCGATATTGAGCAGCCACACGATCGCGCCGCGATCGCGCTCTTCCGTCAACCGGGCGACTAAATTAAATGGAGTAGACATACTCGTCGCGGACGGACCTTCCCGTAAGCAGCGAACGCTGCCCATGGAGGCAATCCTCCGCTTTCCCCCTTTCGCGCAGAACGTGAACTTCGTCCCGATAGATCATGATTTCAGCCGGAAGGGCGTGACTTAAGAACAGCACCGGACTATGGGTCAACCCGTACGCTCCCGATTTCTCCACGACGAGAAGATCTCCCGCCTCCGCCTTCGCAAGCCGGACCTTCTGCCCGATCACGTCGGTCGGCGTACAGAGCGAACCGACGACGTTCGCTTCCTCCGTCTCTTCCCCGTCCTTGCCGTGCAAGCGCATAGGAAAGTTGTTCCTTACGTACCTGCCCAGGAAAGCAGAAGACGCGTGCTGATTGGAGCCCCCGTCGCATACGACGTATTTCGCCCCTTTGCAATCCTTGACGTATAACACCTTGGTCAGGAATACGCCGGACTCGGCCAGCAGGAACCGCCCGCTCTCGACGCCGATGCGGACGCCCCGCAGCTTCTCGCCGTACTGCTCCCACAGCTCCGATAAACCGAGGCGCAGCTTGTCCGTATCCAATTCCTGTTCTCTCTGAAAATACGGAACGCCGAACCCTCCGCCCAAATCGAGGAATTGCAACGCCAAATCGTGCGCCTCCGATAATTCCACGGCGAGCTTCATCACTTCGGCCAGATTACGGACGATGAGATCGGCATTCAGCATCTGCGTACCGGAAAATACGTGAATTCCGATTAAGGATACGTAGGGGAGAGATAGAATCTCGTCCATCGCCTCGGCCATTTCCGATTGGTCGATGCCGAACTGCGTCGGTACTCCCGTCATTTTCATTCCGGCGCCGGAGAAGTTGAAGTTCGGATTGATCCGCACCGAAATTTTCGCGAGAGCGTTCCTTCGCATGGCGATCGCGTTAATCCGCCGCGCTTCCTCAACGGATTCGACGTTAATGCTGTAAATGCCGCAATCGATCGCGGCTTCCAGCTCCTCCATCGATTTCCCCGGACTCGTAAAGATGATGTCTCCGGGCTTGAAGCCCGCTTGCAGCGCCATGCGCAGCTCTCCGAGAGAAGCGACTTCGATGCCGCTTCCCAGCTCGCGGAACAACTGGCAGACGCCGAGCAGCGGATTGCACTTCACCGAATAGAACACCTCGAACGTCTCCGGCAGACAGCTGCGCAATAGCCGGTATCGACTCTCGATTTTGTCGCCTTGGTAGACGTATAAGGGTGTTCCGTACTGCTCGGCCAGCGACCGGTAATCAACGTCGTTCATACGACCCCTCCTAGAGATTCGGACTTTTCCGCCTCATGGCGGAGCCCCTGAATACGGCCATGATGATACACGATCGCGTCATAATAGAAGAGCGGGTTTCGATCGAAGGAATTCATGAGTCCGACGATTTCGCCGTCCAGCTTGTCGCTGTTATATACCGCGACCATTACCCGGCGGTCCGCGAACCAAGGATTCGGACAAGCGATGAAGGCATAGTAGTCGCCCTCGTAAGATTGCCCCTTCCAGGTTAGCCGCTCGGGCTCAAGCTTTAGTCCGATCGCCTCCAGCAGCCTTTGCTGTTGCACGCTCGGGCTACGGGCATCGACGATGAAGATATAGTTGCTTTCGCTCGTATGCTCTAAGTTCAACTCCGACTCCCGGCAAGACTCGTATTTGTAATATATATACCGATCGCGAATCGGATTCTGCAGCAGGTACGACAGCTTCGTCGTGAACGGGCTGCGTCCGGAAGGCTTCACGACCGTGCAGGGCCCCGTGTACAGCCGCTTGATTCCAAGCTGCGTCTCATCGACGCCGATGGCGTCGTAAGCGGCGATGAAAGCCTCCTTCGATAGATTCGATACGGACAGCGAAGCGGCAGCGTCGCCGATCGATAACGTCGCCCGAGAATACCGACTCAACCGCGCGGACGCTCTCCTGCCGTTCACCAGCAGGGTGATCTCCGAATCCAGCCCCATCTCCTCGGGACTTAACAGCAATTCCAGCTCGCTCACATTATCGGCGCGAATCTCCACTTCTTGCCGCGAGAGTATCCTGGCTTTCACGTTCGCTCGCTCTTTCAAATCGACAATGCGCTTCACCCGAAGCCAATGGGACTTGGAGAAGCACGGCTCCAACACCATAAAGTCGATCTCCCGAGGATATCTTTCCTTGTCCGTTGCGACCAACCGGCGCATCAGCGTTCGGGAATTGTGCAGCGTGTTGAATTCGTTGTGGAAAAACCCGGCGTACAGCTTGATATGCGATTTCTTCATTCGTTGGAGCAAGTTGATCTTGCGCGCGCTGTTGAAAAACCAGTTCTCGTCGCTGCAAAGCCCGTATACGGTCGTATTGCCCAGGTTGTCGAACCATTCGTACTGCGGTTCATTCGCGTCGATCCTTGCGTCCCCGATTATCGTCGCGATGCCCGCGAACAAGTCGGGCGCGATAAAGCCGAGCCGATACGCTTTCATTGCGCCGGTGCAAAATCCGATGCCGTATATTCTGTCGCGGTCCGCATTCAGCTCCTGCACGATCTCTCCGATCGTGCGAATGACCCCGATATCGTCCGTATAGTTCAATCTGCCGATGCCCACCATCTGCACGATTATCGCTTCCGTGAACGAGAAACGCTTCGTCCAAGGCAGATCGGAGGGGAAGTTGCGTCCTTGGGCGTCATGGAAATAGACGACTAGCGGGTACTTGCGGTCCGGGTCGTAATGCTCCGGCAAATTGACGACGTAAGCGATAGACGCGTCCTTCGTGTCTTTGAGGCGATAGACGGCATAGCGGGCCTTGAATACTTCCGAGTACGTTCGAAGATATAGCCTCTCGGGAGCGTTCATGCTTGCGCGGAACTCCGCCATTCTCTCTAGCAGCGAGTCGTACACCTCGTAAGGGACCAATTGGTTCACCTCTTGGAACGACTGGGGCAGCTCCATCATTTGTCGCATCGAAGAGATGATATCCTCTCGCAAGTCTTGCCTGCCGGCCGCTTGGCGAAGCAGGCTGTCCCGTTCCTCCGCGAAGTCCCCGCACAACAAATGTACGGGTTTGCAGCGAACGCCCGCGCCGTCCTCCGATCCTTCGGCAACGATGCGCAGCGTGCCGCTTGCCGCTTCGGGGATCGGCAGCGTTGTCGCTTGGCCCGACTCGGTCCGAACCGTCGCCAGCGTCCGGCCGTCCGCGCTTTCGAGCCGCACCAAGACAGGCTGCCCGCCTTCCCCGCGAAGATAGGACGACAGCACGATCAGTCGAAGCTGCTCTCCGCCCTTGACGTTCACTCTCTCCGGAGCGATCCACGCGGAACGCTCAAGCGTATCGATCAGCTCCGGGTCGATGAACTCGTAATTCGCGGATTCGCTCCGCAATCGGCGCAACGGCTGGAGCTTGACGATGAATTCCTGCGTCGTCAAGGATACCCTCAAGCGCAGCGGAAGTTCCGCCAGAACGACGTTGTTGCCCGCTTTGAACCGCACCCTCGCGAGCAAGTCCTTCACCACGAAATCCTCGTTGCCTGCGATCACCAATTCGCCGTTAATCCACAACCGGATCGGGGACGGCATGTAGGTCAAAATTTTGATCAGCGCTTCGCTGTCCTCCATCGCATACACGTTGCATACGGCATACAACCACTTGTCCGGCTCCGGATTGAACATTTTGCCCGGCTTGTTCGGATCTTGATGAACCTCGATCAAGTCCGAATTGTAATGGCGCCAATTCTGTTCCAATTTCTCGACCGGCAATGTCGAGGTTTCATACACGTATATCGTTCTTCCGTCCTCGCCCAAGTAAGGCTTCGTGCCCCAGGGTCCCGCATTCGGAATCGTCACCGCCTTGACCATCCATCTCGATAACGTCGCAGGCTCGGTTGCTCCGAACGTGATCGGGTAGTGGACCGTGGTGACCAAGTTCTCCAAATACTCGTTTAATCCCATAGCGCGCTCACCTTCTTCCTCGGAATGAGACCGCTGGCCGACAAATAAAGAACGATTGCTTCGCAGCATTGGTCCACGGTTTGCTCGTCCGTCCGCAGCACGATCTCCGGACTTAAAGGCGGCTCGTAGTCGCTGTCGACGCCCGTGAAGTTCTTCATTGTCCCTTCTTTCGCGCGTTTGTAATGGCCTTTCGGATCCCGTCTGGCGCATTCCTCGATGGGGCACTCCACGTACACCTCGATGAATTCTCGCGGAGCGAACCGCGCCCTTACGCCTTCCCTGTCCTCGCGGAAAGGAGAGATGAACGAAGCCAGCGTCGCGATGCCCGCCTCCACGAACAGCTTCGATATTTCGCCCGCCCTGCGGATGTTCTCGCGCCGTTCCTCTCTGGAAAATCCGAGGTTGCTGTTGATGCCGTGCCGAAGATTGTCTCCGTCGAGGACGAAGGATCGGATATGCATTTCGTGCAGTTTTCGCTCCAACTCGTAAGCGAGCGTCGACTTGCCCGCTCCGGACAGCCCGGTGAACCAGAGCACGAAGCTCGGATGCTGATTCAAGACGCAGCGATCTTCCCGGTTAATCTTGGACGACTGCCAGACGACCGAAGGATGGTTCATGGCGGTCCTCCTCCCCCTCAGAAGTCAGGTACCCCAACTGTCGCATGCGCTCTCCGCATATTTCGAGAATGACGTTCCGATCCTCGTCCGATATCGATTCGTTCGACGTGCTGCCGACCTTGTGACTCATGACGTTGAGGATTTGCTGCCTTGGCACTTTGGCGCAGGCTTCGACCGTATCCAATGTGGCAGGGTCCTTGCGAATGAGATTCTCGTATACGATCAGATGCGACTTCGGATCGCTGCCCGCCAGAGCCAAATAGCCGCCCGTATTGTGATTCCACTTGTTAGCCGTCGTTCTGACGTCGTCCTTATACCAGCCCCGGCAGTTCATCAAGCTTTGCCAGGTATGGATCGGATTTCGGACGACCAGCAGAAACTCCGCTTCGGGATAACATTTGCGCAGCAGCTTCAGCTCCTGCTCCCCGTAGCGCACTTCCTTAAACCCGATCGTGTCGTGGGAATCCCGGTACTGCGAATACAGCGCGTTCAGGAACGCTCGAACGGATTCCACGACCCCTTGCTCCACGAACGGGAACTCCGGCGTCATCGTCGCGGTCCATACGTTCGGATTCTCGTCGCTGCCGAAATAGGCGTTCCGTTCCTTGCGATAATCCAGAGAGTACGTGCGAACCTGCTTGTAGATGTCCAGGAAGTTCGTAACGACGCCCTGGTGCTCGCCCCATATCAAATTTTCCTTGCGGCTGTTGACGATTCTCTGCAGCAGCGTGGAACCGGATCGATGCACGGCTGCGGAAATGATAATATCCACCTTCGTTACACTCCCCTCGTGCGGTTGTCCGCTTGAAATAGGCGCGAAGCCGCCGCTTCCGTCCTTTGCGAAATATAGGCTTTCACGACTTCGTTCGCCTTGCGCGAAGAATCCTGAACGAATAAGACCGTCGTATCCCGCAGCAAGCTCTTGTCGGAGAAGATCCGCGCGTATTCGTCCCGCATTCGCGTCAAATACAGCAGATCCCGTTCGGCCGACCGCATGTTTGTACGAACGGGCCTTCCGGGATGAAATAGCCTTTTGCCCCGGGATTGAATGCGCTCGTTGCATGTCTCGGGCGGCGTATCGAAGAAGACGACCATATCCGGTTTCCGTACCCGGAACCGCCCTAGTCGGCTAAGCCTTGCCCCGGCGCCATTGACGACGTCGCGGGTCATTCCCGTATAGACGTACCGATCCGCGATGACGATTCGATTCCGTCTAAGCTTCGGAACCATAAAGAACCAGTAATCGATGAGGAAGCTGAACCATTGCCATAAGCTGTAGACGGTCGGCGTCAACAGACGAAGCCTGCGCATCACGCCGATCACGCCTCGGATGAATCGGTTGGAATTCCACTCGGCTACGGATACCGGATAGCCTTGGGAGACGAGATCTTTCGTCAACTGGGCAATGCCTTCGCTTTTGCCCGATCCGCTTATGCCTTCGTAGACGATGAGAATTCCTTTGTTCGGATTCCTTACCCATCGGTCATGTCTCATATACCCACCCTTCGTCATCCGACATTGGACCGATATTGGGCAGCGAAGTCCGCGTACGCTCCTCTCGCGGCCATGAGATTCTCGTGCAGGCGCTCCAGCATTCCCAGCGAGTAATCCGCCTGCTTCCATTGCTCGTATGGAACGCCGAATCCGAGCGTTGCCCACATCTCGGTATTCCTCCGTTCGTGCTCGCCGAAAGGCTCCAGCATGATAAGCGGCGTCGCCGAAGCCAACGAGTCGATCATCGTGCCCGCTCCCGGCTTGCCGATAATGCCTCGGGTTTTCCCGGTAACGTCGAACAGCTCGTGATGGGATTCCCGGCTAGCGAATGCGACGGGCTTCCCCTGCACGACCTCTCCGAAGGGAGGGAATATGTGGCCGCCCGCTTCGTCGCGACGCCAAGGCGACCAAGAAGGATCCATCATGAAAAATCGGTCTCCCGCAGCGCCGCCCGCCGCTTCTTCCGTCTCGTACACGACGATGTCCAGCGGAATGCCTTGCGCGCGCAATTCGGGTATTTTGCTCTGATAAGTTCCCATCCCCCAACCGCCGCCATGGATGACGAACCGAGGCTCCCTCTCCCGATAAGGGATCGGCGGCGCGTCGTTAACGGCAATCGGAGTCGCGAGCTTCATCTTCTCCGTATCGTAAATCCAAGTCTCGCGATAGCCCGCGGCATAATCCGGCTCGAAGTGCTTCAAGCTTGTCCAAGAAGGAGGCAGACCGCAATCGACGTAGACGATCTCCGCGTTCACCGTCTCGGGGTGCACTTTGTCCCGGTACCGGTTCACGACGTGCAGCCAGTGGCCGGAGAAGACGAGAAAATCGCGTCGCCCTTCCGCGGCCCACTCGCCCAGCAACGCATCGATCGTCTCTTCGTCGACGGTCTTCGTCATGTCCATCGGCATCTTCGCCGAGAATTGCGCGAACGGGAAGCTGCGATGGCAAGCCTGCTTGCTGCGCAGCACTTGATCGAGCTTATCCGGCAGGATAACGTTCTCGAACACGCATACGTCCGCGCGCACGCCCAGACGTTGAAGTCGTCTCGCGATCAGCAAACCGGGCACATACAGTCCGAGACCGAACCCGGAGCACAATAGCGTTACCGTTCTCTGCTTCGTCATAGGCTTGTCTCCTAGCTGAACTTGGCTGCCTGGAATCTTCTGAAGCCCGCGACTTGCCGCTCGTCGATCGCCGAGATCCGATTGACGTCGAACAACCGGGTGAAGAAGTCGAACTCCCATACCGACGGCTCTTCGTTCTCGATCGCGTAATGATCCAAGTAGCCTAGATCATCCGGCTGCAGCTGCCGAACGACGTCCTCCGGCACCGAATCTCCGAACATCATCGCGATGTAGTGGAAGTTGTAATAGACGATTTTCTCCAGGTTGTAATGCTTGACTCTCTCTACGAACACGTTCCAGTCGATCTCCTGCCCGAATTTGCGAATGTACATATGAAGGTCGGCGAACTTATAGATTTTCAAGTCTTTAAGGCTCGTGATCCATACCATGAGCGCCGCTTCCTTGTACAGGTGGCAGCAGAGTTGGATCATGTTGTCCGCGTGATCGAGCCTGTAGCCCGTTGCGCCGTGAATGTCGATCGGAACCGCCCGGGCGATCAGTTCACGGGTCGGCACTTTGTACGGACAATTGCCTCGCCATAGAATGTCGTGATTGACGTCGATTTCGACGAGCGGGGCGAACGGGTTATCGCTCAGCTGCAGAAACTCCTGAATCTCGTGCGTCGTCATCTGCTGAACGAGCTTCGCCTTGCGGGTCGCTTCGGTAATCTCGTGCTTCGCGGCATCGTAATGCCCCTGAACGTAACCTAGTCCTTCCAGCGCGGCGGTAACCCCGTTGACATCGTCCAATTGCATCAGGAAGTCGAGATCGTTGAACAACCGGGTCTCGATCGACGGATAGACGACGTTCACCAGTAGATTGCCCTTCAGAATCGCGAGCACCAGCTTTTCCTTCTCGAACGCCCGGAGCGCTTCCGCCAGCTTGCGGGCATAGTAACCGTTGCGTTCGCGGTACACTTCCCACTGCATATTCATCAAGCGTTTCAGCTCGGCTTCCAATCCCTCGAACAGATCGAATTTATTCAAGTTGTAGCGCAGCATGTTGAGCGTCCTGTGGGTAACCATCTGGTAGATGACTTCCGCCCATTCGATCCGGGACGTCACCAGCTTCGTCAGCGCTTCCCGCTGCGACTCGTCGATCTCCACCGATGCCATCAATACGAGCTGTCTTTCGGGCGATAATTGATTGCGGTTCATAACACGGCCTCCTCTTGGGTTATCAGATGGCGATACAGCGCTTTAACTTCGTTCTTGTTGATCTTCCCGATCACGTTCCGCGGAATTTGATCGACAATGTGAATCTCCTTCGGCACTTTCCGGTCCTCCAGCTGCGCGAAACACCACTTGTACAATTGTCTCGAATCCGCGCTAACGTCGGCCTTCAAGCAGACGAACGCCACGATTTTCTGTCCCAGCTTCTCGTCCTCGATGCCCATGACGACCGTTTCCTTCACGGAAGGATGCTTCAGCAGCACCTCCTCGATATCGATCGGATAAGCCCGGCTGCCGCCTTGCATGATCATGTCGTCGTTGCGGCTGAGCACGAAGTATAATCCGTTCTCGTCCCTGTACCCGACGTCTTTCACCCGAACCCCCCACGGCGTCAACACTTCCGCGGTCAACGCCGGGGCCTTGTAGTACCCGTTCATGACATAATCGCTTGTAATGTAGATTTCGCCGGTCTCGCCGTCGTCCGCCTCCGAGCCGTCTTCCCGAAGGACGCGGACGCCGCAGCCCTTGATCGGCTTGCCGATGACGCAAGGCCGGCTCGTGACGTCCTCGTGTTCGCCGAACGTCACTCTGGCGACCGCTTCCGACGTCCCGTAGGCGTTGTATACTTTCACGCGGGGGAATTGCTTGGCGGCCGCTTGATAGATATGGAGCGAGTTCACCATGCCGCCGATCAGCACCCTTCGCAGGGAACTGACGTCGTAGTTATGGAAGCCCGGATACTCTAACGTCTGCAGCAGCATCGTCCGGACGATATAGAACTGAGTAGCCTTATAATCTTGAATCGCTTTGAGGAAAATGGCGGGGTGAAACACGTTGTTCAGCAGAATGATGCCGCCTCCCCGGCTAATGGCCATGAGCACGTCTCCCGCAAGCGGGCTGGCTTGAGCCAGCGATCGCGGAACGATCGTCCGGTCCTCGGAAGTGAAGTTCAGATGATCCGCGACCGCGAGCGCGTTGCCGACGATCGCGTCGTTCGAGAGCACGATGCCCTTCGGCCGCGACGTGGACCCCGACGTGAAGCAGATGCCGAACGTGTTCTCGTCGATTCCCGACAGCTCTCGGCGTTCCTTGTTCGGGAACTCGTGAATGCGAAAGCTCCCCTCCGCCTGAAGTTCCAATACGATGCGGATATTCAGCCGGTCGATATGATCGCGAATCGCTTCCAGCCCTGCGGCGTCCGTAATGAGCAACTCGATATCGGTATGGTCGAGCAATTCGATCAGCGCTTCGCCTTTGAATTGATAGGATAAGGAGACGAACGCCTTCTTGCGCTTGTTCAAGGCGAGCATACCCGTAATAAACTCCGTGCAATTGGGCAAGAAAACTCCGCCCATCGTGAAGTCGTAAGTTTCGAGCATCCGCTCGAATTCGAGCGCCTTGCGGTAAATATCCTCGTACGTGAACGATTCGTCCTTGTAGATCAGCAGAATATGGTCCCGGTACTTGTCGCGGCTTGCTTCGAACAAGCGCCATGGCGAATTCGGCTCGGCCATCTCGATCCCTCCTTCGGTTCTCGTTACTCCGCGCATCGATCCAAATAACCGACGACTTTCGTCTCCGCTTCTCGAATGAACCTAAGCTGCTCGCAAAGTTCATCCAGAATCGCCGGTTTTCTGGCAATGCCCAGCTTTAGCGACAGATTGGCGGCGATATCCCACCTCATGGCGGAAGCTTCCAACTCTTCGTTTAACTCCGCGCACACGTCCCCGGGAATCGATATTAAAGCGCTTGCTTCTTGTATGAACGCTTGGAATCTCTTCCTCTGCCTGCTGAGCCCCTTCATCGACCGGTTGTAATAGGTGCGGAACCGATACACCTCAAGCTCGTCGAAGACGATCTCTTTCTTGTCCAGGAGGCTTTGCCGGAAAGCTTCAAGCCGTTCCAGGCCGCACACCCGTCCGTGTACGGGCTGCAACCCCTTCATCCGCAGACTGCTCTGGCGGATAATCGCCCGGATTCGTTCCTCTGTCACCCGAAACTCTTCTCCGACTTCAAGCTCCATCCACAGGTTTCTCACCGGACGGCTGAACGGACCCGTAATCGGATTGTTCTGCAGGCAGAGTGCCGAACGAGCTTGCATGATTTCCTCCATCGGCAAGGTTCCGTCGAAATCGCTGCTGGACAACTTGTATTTGTCGAACAGCTCGTAAATTTGATTCTCTTCGTCGTAGCCGGTAAGGACGACCGCATGAATGCCGTGTTCCCGCTTGAACGCCCGATGGTAGCTCACGCCGTGCAAATCCACGACGGCAATGACGGGTCGACCGGCATCCAGCAGCTCTTTGGTTCTCCTATAAGCGATTGCCGGATCATCTTGGATCAGCAGCCGGATCTGAAGACGATCCTTGTATTCCGGAAGCAATCCCGGCTTGTTCTGTTCAAGGTAGATCGCCGTAGGAGGCAAATAAGCGAATTCCATCGAGGAGTTCAGCTCTTCCTCGGTAAATTCTACGGAGGTGGAATACCTGCCCAGGAAGTTGATCCCGATGTACTCGGTTTGTTCGTCGTACATAAAGCAGAGATAATCCGCCAGCACGAGCTCCGGGTTCAGCCCCATATGCTTGGCGACGGCACCGTAAGCATTGGCGAAGCAATCTCCGACATGCGGGACGAAATAACGCGGGACGTCCGGAATCGAGCGTTTGGACTTCGCGGCTCCGACCTCGTACGGGGCGCTCATAGGATGGCAGCCGCCAGTCGCTGATAGACGTAATCGGCAATCGTTCCCGCCGTCGAGAAAAATTCGTTCGTAAGCGAGCTGCTATCGAACGTAATGTCGAACGCGCATTCGATCTCCACCAACAGTTCGACAAGCACCAGGGAATCGACGCCGTAATTCTCCCTCAAATCCTCGTCCAGCCGGATCGTATCGCTTGGAATAGGAGCGCGTTCCTTGATCATCTCGCAAATTTTCAGTTCGATTTCTTCTTTAGTCATGTGAATGTCCACCTTTCTTCTGGCGCGATATTATTTATATCTTTCGTTGATCACCGTAATCCGGCCGTCTGTCTTCCCTTCCACTTCGCCCTTGCTTTCGATATAGTCGGCGAGTACCGTGCTCAGCAGGTCGCCTTTGTACAGCTGCTTCGCGTCTTTGAACTCCTCGTAGTTGTCGCCGCCGTACACGAGATAATCGTTGGTCGCGAGCTTGTACAGCTTGTCCTTGTCGAGCGGCTTGCCGTCCTTCGCGACGCTGACGAGCCTCTTGCCGGCAGGCTTGGAGCCGTCGAACGTATAGGAGATGCCGGATACCTGCAGGAATCCGCCGTTGCTGGAACCGTTCGGCCAGCCTCGCAGCCCCCGCTCGATCGCCTCGTAGATTTTGTCGCCTCGGACTTCCACCGTCATGAGCGAATTGACGAACGGCAGCGGCTTGCTGACATCGTACAGCCTAATTTCGCCTTTCGGGATGCTCTCGCGAATGGAGCCCCCGTTCAGCAGGGCGATATCGGCGTCTCCCGCCTCTCGCATGGCGTCCGTAAGCAGATTCGCCAGATTCGTCTCCTGCGACCTGACGTGCGACCTTACGCCGTCCAGAACGGCATCCGTGCTCCCTACGACCCTCTTCCCTTTCTCGAAAGCGATGGCGTAATATTCGTCCGCGATCGCCGCCATCTCGGGGTCTTCCTTGGATCGGTCTTGAGACTGATGAAGCGTCCAAGACAGATCGACGACTTTGCCGTCCCGGAAATAAAGGTCCGCTTGTCCGATATGCGTGCTGTAAGAGCCCGCTTCGACCACGTAAGTATCGCCGACGCGATCCGCCTTCTTATAGAGCCAATGATGATGGCCGCTCAATACGAGATCGATGCCGCCGACTTGTTCCACCAGTTCCTTGTCCCTGTCGTCTCCCAAATGGGACACGAGGATGATGGCGTTCACCTGCTCCGCCTGCAAGGCGGCGACCGTCGACCGGGCCGCGGCCACGGGGTCCCCGAAGCGGACGTCCGACGGGCCGAACACGTTCATATTGGACAACGAATCCGGTACCGTAAGCCCGAACAGCCCGATCTTTAACCCTCCGACCTCCTTGATGAGGTACGGCTGGAACACCGCTTCTCCTTTATAGCTGACATTCGCCGACAGCATCGGAAACTTTAACTCCGACTTGATTTCCAATAGACGGTCGAAGCCGTAGTCGAAGTCATGGTTGCCCGGAGCCATCGCGTCGTATCCCATCAGGTTAATGGCCTTCACGATGCCTTCCGCTTCGTTCACGTTGGCTTCGTTCGTGCCGTGGAACATGTCCCCGCTATCCAGCAATAAGGAGTCGGGATTGTCCGCGCGAATGTCTTCGACGATGCCCTTCATCAGCGGCAGCCCCATCTGGGTATTGATCTCGTCCAGCGTATAATAACCGCCGTTGGCCTCTTCATAGACCAAATGTCCGTGAATGTCCGCCGTACTCATAATCGTGATTTTCTTATCGTAGAAGCCCGCCGCCAGCTTCACTTCATTGAAGTTCACCAGTCTTATCGTCAGATAGACGATGAGGGCCAGGAGCAGAACGCCGAGCACGATCACGTTGCGGTAACTCTTTCTTGTTGCCGCGGATTCCATAGCCTATTGCTCCCCCCTCGCCATTCATTTTGATTAGTAGACGGAATTGCCCGTACTCGTATAACTGCGCACGCCAAGCTTCCATAGCAAAAACACGAGGTAGAATAGCAACGCGCCGACGACAGGCGTCAAATAGAGATACCCTTCCCAGAAAGACCCGTCTTTCCTCAGAAAATATTGAGCGGGAAAATAGTTGACGAATGAAAACGGAATAACGAAGATGAGCAGCTTTTGGATGAAGACGGGATAGAAGCTCAGCGGGTAACCGGCGATCCTCCTCGCGTTGAAGAAGATCAGGTTGCGCAGGTTCTCCGTCTTGACCGCCCAGAAGCTGAAGCAAGCGGACAACAGGAAGAGGGAAGCTTGGATGATGGTGCCGCCGATCAGCGCCAATACGTAATACAGGCTATTCTGCCAGTTCCATTCGATTCCGACCGAGAAGGCGGTGTTCATGAACAGGACGATTCCGACTACGCCGTGGCCGATCGTCGCGGTGAAATCGATTCTCGCCGAGATAATCTGATACATGAGACCGAGCGGCCGGGTAAGGAGCCGGTCGAAGTCTCCCGAGTGCACCATATTATCGAAATCGCGGATTCCCGCGAACAGGAGCACGAACAAGCTGTAAGAGAGGAACAAGAAGCTGTACAGGAACAGCATCTCGTGGATTTCCCATCCGCGGATATGAAGGAACCGCAGCAGAATGAGGAACATGACGACTACGCCGATCATTTCCCGGCAGAAGATGGCGAGCGCGATCAAGCTTCGATTCAGCTTGTATTCGAGCGCCAGCTTCAGGTTCATGTTCGAGTATTTGAAGAACAGCACGAACAGGCTTCGCATGCTATGTTTGCCCACGGTCATCCCCCTTGCACGACGAGTTTCCTTGAAGCGCCTTTCCATAACACATGCCCGACCGCATACAGCACGAGCACCCACACCGCTTGCCGAATCAAACCGGTCAAGATTTCGTCCTCCGGCACCATTCCCAAGTAAATCTGTATCGGCGTCGAGTAGATCGAGGCGAACGGCAGCAACTGCAGCGTATCGATCATCCCCTCGGGCATGAACCAGAACGGGATCAACGCGCCGGATAGCAGCATGACGGCGGCATCCTTGATCGTAACGAGGCTGAACGTCCAATAGAACCAGAAGGAGCTTACCCAGATCAGAAAATTCAAGTTATACAGCACGAGATAGCCTAGAATCGCGCTCACAAGGAAGTACAGGAACATGACGGTAGAGAAGGGAAACAGAAGATGAAACAGGAAGATCGACAGGATGAGGGCAGGCAACATCTGCAACAGGAATCGAAACGCGAGCGTGCCGACCGTATACGAAAACACGTAGAGTCTGAATCCGATCGGCTTGAGAAGGTCCGAGGACACGAGACCGTTCCTCACTTTCACTTCAATGAAGTATTCATCCATCACGTACAAGGTTTGCAGCAGGAAGGACAGCACGATGTAAGTCGCCAGGATTTTGAACTGCACGCCTTCCAGCGAGCCTTCCTCCTCGTAGATCGCTTTCCAGATAGCGATGTTCACGAAGATCATGACGATGGCGTTAATGACCCCGGCCACATACTCCGAGCGGTATACGATGTTGTTCTGGAACGATTTCTTAGCAAACTCCAGATACGCTCTTGTCAAGGTGTATCCCCCCGAGATATATGTCTCTGATAATTCCCTCGATTTCCGGCTCCTGAACGGTGAAGTCGGAAATGCTGTATTTCTGGGTGAGCCGGTTCAAGATCAGAGACGCTTGAATTTCGTCTTTATGGAATCTCAGCCACATCCGGTTATCTTTCGCGTCGATCAGCTCTACGCCGGGGATGCGGATCGGCTCCGCTTTCTCGCCGAACTCCACGACCATAATCCGATCGTTGCCGTACGTGCGCTTGATGTCCTCCACGGTGCCGTCGTATATTTTCGTCCCTTTGTCGATAATGATCATGCGGTTGCAGGTTCTCTCGATATCGTCCATGTCGTGAGTCGTGAACAGCATCGTCGTGCCTTTCTCACGATTCACGAACGTAATGAACTCGCGGATTTTTTCTTTGGCCACCACGTCGAGTCCGATCGTCGGCTCGTCGAAGAAAAGGATTTCCGGATCGTGCAGCAGCGCAGCGGCAATGTCGGCCCTCATCTTCTGGCCGAGGCTCAGTTGCCTGACCGGCACGTTAATGAAGTCCTGCAGCCCGAGCATCTCGCTGAACATGGCTAGATTGTGCTTATACGCCTGGGCAGGAATGCGATAGATGTGCCGGAGCAGATCGAACGTATCGATCACGGGAAGATCCCACCACAGCTGCGTCTTCTGGCCGAAGACGACTCCGATGCGCATCGCGTTCTTCTTGCGTTCTTTGAACGGAGATAGACCGCCGACGGTAATACTCCCGGACGTCGGCGCCAGAATACCCGTCAGCATCTTGACCGTCGTCGATTTGCCGGCCCCGTTAGGACCGATGAAGCCGACCGTATCGCCTTTGTCGATCGTGAAGCTGATGGAGTCGACGGCTCGCTTCAGCTTGAACTCCGGAACGAGCAAGCTTCGGATCGCTCCGCTCAAACCTTTTTTGCGAACGTTCAGTTTGTATTCCTTGACTAAATCGGTCACTTCGATCAAAGCCATTCCGCTCTCTCCCTCTGCTCAAATCGTGTAGAGCTCCAGCTTCTTCGACACCATTACGCACAGCTTGTTGATCGTATTGAGATTGTCGAGCAGCAGTTCTTCGTCATGGAACGCGACCGAGAACTCTTCCTCGATGTTAACGACAATCTCCATGCAATTCAGCGAGTCGAGCCCGATGGTGGCGAGCGAGTCGTCCGCCGACATTCTTCTCACCTGTTCCGAATCCAATCGAAAAACCAATGCTACGATTTCCACGATTTTCGCGTAAATGTCCATCGTTAACCTCACCTCCTCCGCCGTATAACAAGTTCTATCGTGTTGCGACAATATAATTTGCGTATTACAACCGTACAATAACTTCGGATATGGACCTAGATGCTATCCGTCACGAAATGACTGCCCGTTCGCCATGACTTGGAGCAACAAAATAGGACATCCGGACAAAAAGGATTGTCCGGATGTCCTATTCGTGATCGTAAGCGTTGCCGGTTTAGGCGCCGATATCGTTCCTAAGAGCAAATACGACTAGCTGGATGCGGGTTTTGAGATTCAACTTCTTCAGGATGCCTGAAATGGTGTTTTTGACGGTTCCTTCGGAAATATAGAGGCTTTTGGCGATTTCCCGGTTTTCTTTGCCTTCGATGACTTGATGGATAATTTCGAGCTCGCGTTTGGTCAGGGTAACATTCCATGGCTGACCCAGCGGGGAATCCGACTTCTTATGGTTTTTCATCTGACGGGCGAATCCGGAGAAAGCTTCCTGATGCATGACGCTAAGCCCTCGAACGGTGGTCTTGATCGTAAGAATCAGCTCTTCCGAATTGATCGTCTTCAGAACGTACCCGTTGGCTCCGTTGCTGATCGCCTGGATAATGCCTTCTTTGTCCTTCGATAGAACGATTACTTTCGTCTCGCCTTCGGAATGAATGAGAATACGTTCGGTTCCGTCTGCCCCGTCGGCGGATTTCATATTCGCGTCCATTAATATGACGTTGGGCTGACACCGTTCGCACAGGCTCAACGTTTCGTCCACCGTGGAGGCGAACCCGACGACTTGCATGTCCGGCTCCCGCTCCAAGATCAGCTTAATGCCTTCGCAGACGATTCTTTGCGAATCTGCAACAACTACCGTTATCATTATTCATCCCTCCTCTATTTGATCGATCTCTTCGATTCGCCACTCCCGGCGATATCACTCCCCCTGAAACCGTTTTCCGTATACTTGAACCTTATTATAGTTGAAGTCGTCCTTTTCCACCTGCGCCCTTTGACATATACTGTCAAACATTATTCAAGTCGAATTATGGTTGTTTTTGCAAAATACACCCATTTAACTTGGGTTATTGTCTTTTTTTGGCAAAATAAATAAAAACTCTGACTTAATGCAGTCAGAGTTTGATGACATGAGCTTTACGCTTTACTTGTCCGGATGAGGAAGTAATATTCGTTCCCCGGTTCCAAGCCCTTCATTCATATTCGGTTGATATCTTCATTGTAACATTCAAAGCGTTTACGAGCGTCGGTCGGAGGCAACAATGGTGCTACAATCGTCAAAGGAACATGCCCATGCGACGCAACAACCATCCCGAACGGCAGGAGGCGGCCAAGCAAACCGCTCAACTGCATCTTGATTTACATCATAACGTTCAACACATTCGGCAAACTCTCGGTAACAGCGGAGACCTTGTCGTCCGGGACTTGCCGATCGGCGCGAACGAACAGCTTCATTCCGCCATAATCTATACAGACGGCTTAGTCGATACTACGTCGATCCAGAGCGGCGTTATCGAGGCGCTAATGTCCGGTCTTGACCAAGATGCATTGGCGAATGCGATACGTTCGGACGCCGATATGTTGAACTATTTAAGTAATCATGCGCTCGCGGTCGAGCAGATCAACGAGACGGACACTTTCGACGAATTGATTCATTCGCTGTTGTCCGGCAACGTTATTTTGCTGCTGAACGGATACGACCGGGGCTTGTTCATCAATCTTAGCAAATACGAGCACCGCGCCATCATGGAGCCGGCTGTCGAAACCGTCGTCCGCGGCCCTCGAGAAAGCTTCACGGAAAGCTTGCGAACGAACACCGCGTTAATTCGCCGAAAAATTAAAGATCAAAACTTGCGGCTGGATAACCGCATGATCGGTCGTATAACGAAAACCGACATAGCCGTCATGTACATGAAAGGCATCGCCGACGACCACGTTGTGGAGCAAGTTCACAGCCGGCTCGATCAGATCGATATCGACGGAATATTGGAAAGCGGATATATCGAAGCGTATATCCAGGATGTGGATTTCACCCCTTTTCCCACCGTTTACAACACGGAGCGTCCGGACGTAATTGCCGCCGAGCTGCTCGAAGGCAAAGTCGTCATCTTGGTCGACGGAACTCCGTTCGTACTCGTCGTTCCCGCGTTATTCATTTCGTTCCTTCACTCGGCCGAGGATTACTACCAACGCGCGGATATAAGCAGCTTGATTCGCATTCTGCGCTTTATCGGCTTATTCATCTCTTTGCTGGCTCCGTCCCTCTATATTGCTATTACGACGTTCCATCAGGAGATGCTGCCCACTCAGTTGCTCATCGGCTTGGCCTCTCAACGCGAAGGCATTCCGTTCCCGGCATTCATCGAAGCGCTGGTCATGGAAATCGTATTCGAAGTATTGCGGGAAGCCGGATTGCGCATGCCAAGAGCGGTCGGACAAGCCGTCTCGATCGTCGGCACGCTCGTTATCGGTCAGGCTGCCGTCAATGCCGGCATCGTGTCGGCGGCGATGGTCATCGTCGTGTCGATCACGGCGATCGCCAGCTTTATCTATCCGGCCATCAATATGTCCATTACTATGCGTATGCTGCGTTTTCCATTAATGGGGCTTGCCGCTTCGTTCGGTATGTTCGGCATATTCCTCGGGCTCATGGTTCTACTCCTTCACATGAGCAGCTTGAAGTCGTTCGGGGTGCCTTATACGGCTCCATTCTCTCCGTACATTCCGGACGATCTGAAGGATACGGTGATCCGGAAACCCCTTTGGTTAATGAACACCCGCCCCCGGCTAATCAATCGGCGCAATATCATCCGGCAAGGCAAGACGTCGCCGCCTCCGGCTAAACCGAAATAGACTGCTTCCAACCAAGGAGAGGAACCGCTTGAAATGCAAAGTCGTCTTGACGATATTGACGGTCTTGTTGTTGTCGCTTGCTACCGGCTGCTGGAACCGGAGCGAATTAAACGATCTGGCCATTACCGTCGGACTCAGCATCGACAGAACGGACAATGATCGATATCTGGTATCGGCCCAAATCGTAGAACCTGGAGAAGTTGCGGAGAAAGGGGGAAGCGGTCGATCGCCCGTCACCTTGTTTAATGAAACCGGCAACACCGTAATGGAAGCGATACGCAAAATGACGACGAACAGCCCGAGGAAAATATATATGGCTCATTTGCGAATTCTTGTTATTGGAGAAGAGCTGGCGCGAGAAGGCATCGGCGACGTGTTGGATTTCATGATCCGGGATCACGAGCTGAGGACCGACTTCTTCGTTGCGATCGCCAAAGGCCGAAAAGCGAAAGAGATGTTGACAATCATGACGCCGCTGGAGAAACTTCCCGCCGTCAAGATTTATAAGTCGATGACGACCTCGCAGAACAATTGGGCGCCTTCGTTGAGCGTCACGCTAGATAAATTGATTGCCGATCTCGCCAACGAAGGCAAACACCCGGTGCTCGCCACCCTCGAAGCGACAGGCGATGAAAAGGCCGGTAACAACAAGTCCAACATGGAGCGCATCGATGTGCCCGCGAGCATTTCCTCCGCAAGTCTTGCCGTCTTTAAGAAGGATAAGCTAGTCGGTTGGCTGAACGAAACGGAAAGCAAAGGCTACAACTATATCATCAATAAGATTTCGACCACCCTCGGATTCATGTCCTGTCCGAACGGAGGAAAAATCGCGGTGCAGGTCGTTCGCTCCAATGTGAAAGTAAAGGCCCGCACCGTAGACGGAGAGCCAATCGTCGATGTGGATCTGCGGGTCAAACAGAACATTAGCGAGGTTTTGTGCCGGATCGACTTGACCAAGGAAGAGACGTTCGCCGAAATAGATAGACGATCGGTTCAGAAGCTGGAGGATATATTGGATTCCGCCATCGTCAAGGCGCAAAAACAGTTCAAATCGGACATTTTCGGCTTCGGCGATGCCGTTCACCGAGCCAATCCGAGGTTATGGAAGAAGCTTCGAAAGGATTGGGACCGACATTTCGCGATCATGCCCGTTCATGTGAAGGTGAAGGTCCAAACCACGTTGTCCGGTACAATCAACAATTCTCTCAAGAACCTAATAAAGGAGTGATTTAGATGATGATCGCCGCGGCTGTCGCAGCCGTATCGATAGGCATCGCTTTGTTCGAGGTCACGCCATTACGGCGACAAGGGTTGTGGAAGGAACTATGGACATTCGCCGCGTTGCTGTTGCTCGGGACGGTTCTGGGCATAGCCAGAGCGCTCCACATCCCGATTTGGAATCCGACCCACTGGATTACGTTCGCCTTCAAGCCGGTAAACGAATGGCTAATCGGCATGATCAATTAAACGGATCGGACGGTGTTCGCGATGATGGATAACGGCAAAATAAGCGCAAGGCAGTTATCGATCTTAATCATGCTCTATTGTATCGGCAGCGCGATTATCGTCATTCCGTCCACTCTTGCTTCCCAGGCGAAGCAGGACGCCTGGATCTCAAGCCTGCTCTCGCCTGCTATCGGGCTGCTGGTGCTGCAGATCGCCATCAGGCTCTCTAACCGATTTCCAGGCATGGCGCTAACCGAATACATCGAGATTATATTCGGCAAATGGGTTGGGAAAATCGTGTCATTGTGGTTTTTGGCCACCTTCCCTTTTATGATCGGCTTTTATACCTTGCGCGACATCGGCGACTTTCTAACGATGCAGATTATGCCGGAGACGCCGATCGAGGCGATACATATCGTCTTATTCGGCGTCATTATTGTCGGCGTGCGCCTCGGCCTGGAGCCCTTGGCGCGCACTGCGGAGTTGTTGTTCCCTTGGATCGTCGCGTTATTTGCCGTCCTTTTCCTATTTATAGTCCCGCAAGTCAGCAAGACAAATCTTCTGCCCGTGCTTGAGAACGGATGGAAGCCTGTAATCAGAGCAAGCTTGCCCTACGTTAGCTTTCCGTTTCTCGAACCCGTTATTTTCCTAATGCTGGTTAACCATGTCAACCGATCGGAGAAAGTCGGTCGTGCCCTGTTCACCGGATTGGCGATGGCAGGCTTCTTGATGTTCATCACAACGCTGATTACGATTCTCTTATTCGGAGGACAACTCACGTCGTTGTTCATGTATCCGACCTACGAATTGTCCAAAAAAATAAACATCGGCAATTTTCTGCAGCGGATCGAAATCATTATGGCGACGATCTGGTTCGTTACGATATATTTCCGTCTAGCGATACTGTTCTACGTGTCCGTTGTCGGCTTTGCCCGGGTGATGAAGGCGGCCGATTACCGATTCTTGACGCTTCCGCTCGGCATGATAACGATTGTGATGTCGCTTGTCGTATACCGCAACGTTGGAGATCTGACCGCATTTATTCCGGTGTGGGCGTCATTCGCCTACATTAACGGACTGCTGCTCCCTGCTCTTCTGCTCATTGTCGCCGTTATCCGCAAAATAAAAAGACCTCTTGTTAAGTGATCCGCAGCACAAAATCATTCAAAAGCCGACGATCCAAGATCGCCGGCTTTTGATGTTTTGCTATTATTTACGGAAGAAGATCATTGCTCAATCGGAATTCGATGTTTATGGTTAGCCAACCATTCATCGAAAGTTTGCAATGCAGCGTTTAATCGACGAGAAGTACCGATGTCTCGCGCGCCGCAAAACACTTGTTCGTACTCCTGAAAATATTGAAACATATTTCCTAAATCCTCCGCGCCGGGGAACCCCAAGCCGCGATACATCGCAGGCGGCATGTTATGGTATTGAACCTTCAGGCCGTACGCTTTCGAAAGAGACAGGGCAAGCTCGTCTCCCGTCAAATGTTCTCCGGCGATTCCGATATACTTCCCGACGTATTCGGCAGGCCCTCCCTTGAAAATTCCGTAAGCGCATTTGCCGATATCTTCGGCGGCAATACCTGCCAGCTTCTTATCGCCCATAGGCAGCGCAAAGATTAAATCGCCGTCTTCTCCCCGCCTCGGCCCCATGCCGAAATAAATCATGTTGTCCCAATAAAACGATGTCAATAAGAACGTGGTCGGGACTCCTTCGTCAATGAAAAATCGGTCGGTCTCTCCTTTCACGTCGAGGTGCGGGACCTTATAGGTTCCCATCAGCGTCGGCATACGGTCGTCGCCCAAAGGAATCCATTTACGCGTATCTTCAAGAGTCGACCAAATCAGATGCTGAACGCCTGCTTGCTTGGCGGCGGCAGCCATATTCCTGGCGTGCTCGGTATCCTTCTCGGGCGAAAAAGTATTCCAGAAAAAAGTGTTGGCGTATACCCCGTGCGCTCCTTGGAACGCCTGATGCAAGCTTTCAATATCATCAAGGTCGGCAGCCACTAACTCGGCTCCCCATTCAACCAATTCCTTTGCCCTTTCGCCGTTAACGTCTCTTGATAGGGCACGGACAGCGAAATCTCCCTCTTTGTCGTCCAGAATAGCCCGTACCAATCCGCGTCCCTGTGCTCCCGTTGCGCCGATCACCGCGATGACCTTCTTGTCAGCCATATGCATTCCCTCCCGATCAATCTCACTATCCGTTTATTGAAGAAGATAACTCCTTACCCGATGTCCGGCTTGTGCGTATAACCGCCCCGAATACTGGAAATTTTTGTGTAACTTAATCAAATTATGCACTTTTGGCGGAGGCGTCGTCAATGCGACTATCGAACTAGGATTTCTTGTCGAATTCTGAAATTCCCAGACCTCGGGAGTCCGAGCGATGCAAAAAAAGTGCCCCGCGCGGACTTTCGCCCAACCGGGACACTTCGAATGCGATCAATGTTTGTTCTGCGGCTGAACCATCCTTAAGAGCACATGCGCGAGCATGTGGCGTTCCTCTTTCGTGCCGACCGCCCATAGTTCTTGCAGAAGCATCTCTTCGCTATTGCGCGGACTTTCGTTATTCGCGAGATAGTCGGCTACTTCCTCGGCGATGACGGTCATTTGCTCTTCGCCTAGTCCGATGCTTTGAGCCATCTTGACCCGTCTGCCCAGATAGTTTTTGAACGTTTCGAAGTTGCGAAGAATGCGGTCTCTTTCGTCGGCATCGATATTCGAGATGGCTTCGTCTACGTTATTCGGGTGGATGTTGCCGCCCTTCTCCACGACATGATTATTCTCGGACATGGGAACCCTCCTCGGTGGACTTGACTGAATGCATTACCATTGTAACCAAGTCGCGCGGGACCGAACCTCCGTTCACCGGATCGCTACGAGAAACCAAGACGCCGGGGTTGGTTTTCCGTCATCCACTCCCCGCTGCGCCCCTTTGCGTAATCCGATTTCATATCGGCGATCAGCCGATCCAGATCGACCGCGTTCTCGTAATGCATTTGCAGCGCGGCGGAGACATACAGCTCGCCCAATTGAGCAAGCGTAAAGCCTTCCGTTGCGCGAGCGGTTCTGGCGATCGTCTCCTCATCCGCAAGACGATCCATTCCCTTGCGAATCAAGTAGGCTTGGCGAAGCGGTTCGTTCGGAGTTCTGACTTCGTACGCCCGGTCGAATCGGCCGGCGCGGTTCATGAGCGCGGGGTCGATCTTCTCCGGATAGTTCGTCGTACCGATGAGATAGACGCCTTCCTTGGAGATTGCGCCATCCAGCGTATTCAAGAAGTACGAGCGGCAGGACTCCGGCATCGAATCGATATCCTCGATGACGAGCACCATCGGCGCCATTTGCGTCGCTGCGGCGAATACCTCTTGGATCGATCCGCTGTTCGTATATTGGGTAATTTGCCAATAAGCTACGGGAGCGCTAGTCGTGGAAGAGATCGATTTAACCAGCGTCGTTTTCCCGTTTCCAGGCTTTCCGTAGAGGAGGATGCCCCTTTTATAGGGAATGCCGTACGTTTGGAAGAACGAGCGGTCCTTCGAGAAAAATTCGTCGACCGAACGGAAAATTTGCGTCTTGAGCTCTTCGTCCAAGAACACGTCGCTTCGGCTAACGGAATAAGTAAACGGTTCGCGGGTCTGTTCCAGCCCGTCTCTTGTGTCGGTGAACAGGACGATCTTCGGATTATCTAGCTGACGGCTTCTCATCTCCTCCAGAAACCGTACCATCCCTTCATCCGATTCCGCGAATATCAGATCTTCGTAACCGATGCCATGCAGAGTAATCTTAGGGATCCTGACCAACGCGACGCGGTGCTTAGGATAGATAAACAGATTATTGCGTACGGCCGGCCTGATCGCGTACCCTTTCCTCGTCGCTTCAGGATCGCCGGAAAATTCGAAAATGTTCGTCTCCACCAAGTCGTATAAGCTTGCTACATGCTCGACCCCCTCGTACCCGTTGCGAATATCTTCCTCTAGTCCGTTCCACGCTTCGTTGCCGTCATCTTGATAATAAAGCCGGAAATCGCACCGGAACCGATCTCTCAGAAAATCGATAATTTTGTGAACGGCCTCGATATAGTTGAAATAGTTCTTCATGTCCTGCGGCTGGCCTGCGCCAGGCTCCGCACGGACGATGAACCGAGGCTCCGTCGCTTTGGCTTGTAAAGTCATCTTATCCATTACACCCCTTTCACCGCCGCCAGCGGACGGCATTTGGCGACTACGTCGGCAAGCCGAGCCCGGACGACGCTGTCTATAATTCGGTCTACGTCTTTGTACGCTTGCGGCGACTCATCGATCAGAGCCTCGAGCGCCCGATGATTCAACACGATCTCGTCCTCTTGCCCGATCCGCATCGAGGAGGCGAATTCGTCCACCGTAACGAGCTGCTTCGTCGCGTTCCGCGAACGAATCCTCCCTGCCCCGTGGCAGATGGAATAGTAGTTGCGCACGCCCTCTGCAGCTCCGACCATGAGATACGAAGCCGTTCCCATCGAGCCCGGGATGAGAGCAGGATGTCCTGTAGCGCGGTAAGGCTCTGGATTGCCGGAGTGGCCTGCAGGAAGCGCGCGCGTCGTGCCTTTGCGATGGACGAGCAACGCTTCTTCCTTGTGATTTTCCTCGACCGCGTAGTTGTGCATCAAGTCATATAGCGTGCTTAATTCCGCCTGAGAGCCGAACGTCTCTCGGAATGCGTCCCGAACGGCAAAAGCCATCAAGTGCCGATTCGCCACCGCGAAATTAAGCGCCGAATACATCAAATGCGCGTACGTACGTCCGGCTTCGCTGTCGAGCGGCGCATAGGCGAGCTTCGGGTCGGCCGTGCCAAGCCCGAGCTTCCTCATCGTCTTAGCGACTTGCGAGCCGCAATACTGATTGACCGCTCCGCCCCAAGAACGGGAGCCGGAATGGATCATGACGGCGATCTGGCCGTCTTTCAAACCCCACTTCTCTGCGGTTGCGCGGTTGTCCTCGTTAATGCTTAAAGCTTGGATCTCGATAAAATGATTCCCGTTGCCAAGCGTGCCGAGCTGGCGATGGGACCTATGCCACGCCGGCTCCGGAATTCGATCCAGCTCGCCTTCGTCGAACCGAAACCGGCTGCACTCGACATGCGTCAACGAAGTCGCTTTCCTCGGCGTGTACGCATCAGGGACATATTTGCCCGGCAATCCGTGAAGCCCTTTGCGAAGGACGTCCTCCAAGCGAACGTCCGAAAAATAACCTCTCGCGTGATTTTCGACCGGAATCCGTTTCTCGATCGCTTTAACCAGCTTGCGCCGAAGCTTGACGTCTTGAAGGTCCCGCTCGTGCAAGTTCGTCAGATGCACCCTCATCCCGCAGCCGATGTCGCTTCCGACGATCGACGGCGATACGAAGCCGTTGTCCATTCCCCATACCGCCGTCGTGCCGATGCACGTGCCGACGCCGACATGAGCATCGGGCGTATAGCTCATATACCGGATATTCGGAATTTGCATATTGTTGTTGGCCATCTCGAGCACCTTGGCTCCCATGGCGTGAAATAAGTCTTCGTGGGCGAATACGTGCAATTCCCCTGCAGGGAGATCGACTCGCCGATAATAAACATCGTTAAAATTTGAACTCATAAAGAAGGTACTTCCTCTCAAAGGTTAATGGACAGCCGCTCTTCTATTTCCTTTGCTAGGGCCCGTAGAGGCCGAAGGACAATGAGCAGGCTTGTCGGATGTGGCGACATTGCGGCGTTGCGGCTAGGGTTAAGTCCGATCATGTCTTATCAGCCTCCTTCTGATTCATAAGGGTCGGAACGGCAGGATTCGAACCTGCGGCCTCTTGCATCCAAGGCAAGCGCTCCAGCCAAGCTGAGCTACGTCCCGATGGAGGATAGGTGCGGGCATTCCCCGCGATCTGTCGGCCGCCGGGTAGCAGCAGCCTATGTGATATTGCCCATCCAAATTGTTAGGTTTGGGGAGACCAACCGGAATCGAACCGGTACTTGCGGAGTCACAATCCGCCGCGTTCGCCTTTTCGCCATGGCCTCCGAAAGATCCTCACCCTACCGGATAAGGAACGTAACTCAATACCTTCAAATGGCTTTCCCAGGCAATCGTCTCCGGATCATTCCGTTGCCGACGCTGGTACCAATATCTCTTCAATCGTTTCATCGTGCGCTCACCTCGCTTCGTTCGTTGAATTTCGACTTTCTTTCCCTCTAAAAACAAAAGCCACCTGTCTCCGCATCCCTGCCGCCGCGCAAGGATGATACCGGATTCCAGATAGCCCGATGAAGTATAGGCGTTCACCTTCACCCTACGGCAAAGGCACGTAACTCAACATCACCAATCGGCTATCCCAATAAAATTGCTCCCGATGTTTGCGTTCCTGACGTTTATTCCAAAACTTCCGCACCTCGTTCATCTCCTCTCATCATGGAATCGTCCCGCGATCTGAACTTCGAAGGAATCAAAAAAAGACCCCTGATTGCCCCTGATCCTTCCCTACGGCGTATTCAGCCATAGAAAAAGACCGCTCGGCATCAAGCAGTCTTTACATGTACGCTTATGTAAGTTTACCGCGAACGGATTCAGGCTGTAGAATACAACCATCGAACCGAACCGGATCTGCGTCCGTAAAGAATGCCCGTATGAGATTGGATGTAGAAGCCATGCTTCCGATTACGATTCTGCGGCAATTGACAAGCAACCGGGGTTGCCAACTCGAGACGATTCATCTTCATCATGCTTCTGCACTCCTTTCTCGAATGAAATATATGCTGGTAATCCTAACATCCGAACATTAACCATGTCAACCACTTTTTTCATAGTCCGCCCGCTACGAGTAACCCACCCACGAATCTGATGCTCACCGGGAATATAGTAACTTAGCGAATGTATGACGCATGGCTAAGGAGGCGCAGCGGTGACCTTGAAGACGAGAAGGAAGAGAGCGGCAGAACGGCGCAAACCTAGACGAGACCGGGGTAAGAAGCTGATTAGAAACCGGACAACAAGCCGGATCGGCCTTAGAAGAAGGCTGCAGCGACTACGAAGGAAGCAGCCGATCAGACGGCGAAGACGCCATCGAAGGCTTAACCTATTGTTCGTCGTTCATTCCTTTTTTCCGGAATCCTACGCCGGGACCGAGAAATTCGTTCTTAACCAAGCTAAATCCTTGAGCGCCAAAGGGCATAGAGTCAAGATCGTCACTTACAGCAATAGGAATCCGGAGCTATTCACGGCGGCTATAGGCGATGTCTTGTATCGCGAATATATCCATGAAGGGGTTCCCGTTCTGGCCTATCGGCATAGTCGATCGGACCCTGCCAAGACCTTCGATATAAGCAACAATGATTTGCTACTATTCTCGCAATCGGTGATCAGGAAGGAAAAGCCGCACCTCGTTCATTTCGGGCATCCGTTAAGAGGGATGGAATTCATGCAAGCTTGCATTCAACTTCGAACCCGATATGTCGTTACGCTAACCGACTTCTGGTTCTTATGCCCGAAGAACACCTTGCTTCGCAACGATCAAGCGCTTTGCGCCGGTCCCGACAATGGCCGGAACTGCCTCATCCACTGCCAGATCCCGGACGTGGAACAGAGGCTTCAATCCCATATTCCGCTACTGAGATCCGCGAGCAGAATCGTTTCGCCGTCGACGTTCCTGGCAAGCGTGTTCAGAAGCCATTTGCCGGATATGCAAGTGGATGTGATCCATCATGGCATGAACCTCGAGAACATTCGAGTCAACGAAAGGAGCTATCAACCCGGAGACTCTCTGACTTTATTCTATGGCGGCACCCTCGTTCCGCATAAAGGGGTTCATCTGATACTGCAAGCCATGTCTCTGATCCCCTCGGATCGGCTTAAGCTGAGAATCTATGGGTCTGGCCCCGAGGAATACGTGCGCAAGCTGGAACATGCCGCCTCCTTAGACGGTCGCGTCGAGATGTTGGGCGTGTATACGGCAAACGACATTCCGAACATTTATCAGCAGGTGGACGTTGCCGTTATCCCTTCGATCTGGTACGAGAACCATCCTCTAGCGCTGCAAGAAGCATTGGCCAGTCAGGTTCCGGCGATCGCGACCAACGTGGGCGGGATGGCGGAGAAAGTCATAGACGGCTACAACGGACTTGCCTTCCGTATCGGAGATCCATCCCACCTGGCCGAGCGCATTACCGAGCTGCTCGATAATCCCGCTATGCTTAACGTCTTCAAAGCGAATATGAAACAAACGCGATTTCCCGCCGTCGAGCAAGAAGCCGCAGCCTACGAGCGCATCTATTACAGTATCGTTCAGCCGAGAATATCCCGCCGAGCGCGTAAGCAAAACCCCTGAGCCTAATGGCCAGGGGTTTACGTTAATCGTTTACTCATACTCGGAATGCCGAATCATCAAGCGATAAACAACGTATACCGCCATGCAGATCGCGGTCGTCAGAAATCCCCAGCCCAGCGTGATTTGTTCGATAAGCAAGTAGTTGTTGCATAGCTGAACGGGAGCGATCGTGTACAACAGTCCTAGCGCAACGGAAATCGCCATGTAGCCAATGAATACGGTCGATCTGCAGGCATAGCCTACCTTCTGCCAGCTGTCTCTTAGCGGCAATCCCGCCAAGAACGTCAAGCTGACGAACTTGAACAGTTCCGATCCGGCAAGCTCGAGAGATTCGTCCATCGCTCGCGGCAAATTCCAGTACATGACGACGATCGAGAACAGTACGATCCCAGGAATGCCGTTGCCGTTCCACTTCGCCAAAAATCCGGGAAACCACAGCTGGAAGTACCGCGCCATCATGTACCCGGCGATGACGAGCAGTGGCATCTGCATATGCATGTGCATGATCATGACCGACTCGAGAAACCGGGCAACGGGGGGCAGCGCCAAGAACACGAACAACGCGAATCCGTACGCCGCTTGTTTCATAAGCCCGCGCCCCCCTTATTCAAATACCCTGCAACCTTCTCAGCCGCCCTGTCTGCATCCTCATAATCCATCACGTCTACTAACGTTCCCGCCGGGTCTACCAAGTAGAACGCCGAATTATGCGCGAAGCCGCCGCTGTCGTCCGGGATGACAATGACCCCGAACCGATCCAGCAATCGATCCAACTCCGCCTGATCCTTCACCCTCGCCATCCGCCACTTCTCGCCGTCGGAGTCGAAAAACTGTCGGTACTTTTCAAGCCGCGCCGGGTCATCCCGATCCGGGTCGAAGCTGATGCTCAGGAAGACGATATCCTGATCGAGCAACGACCGAGGCAGCTTATCGTAGACCTGCTCCATGTTCCTCTCCAATTCTACGCACACGGTCGGACAGGAGGAGTAGAAGAACGTAATGAATACGTATCGGCCCGCGAATTCGGAGATCGAGTAGCTGCTTCCTCGGCTGTCTTCGAGCGTTACATCGGGCGGGAACGAAGGCTGGGTCTTCGCCAACCGAGCAAGTCTGGCTTGCTCCGTCGTGTACGCGGTAAACCCGTCCGTCCCCGCGTAGAACCATACGGCGCCGAACAAGAGAACGACGACTAGCGCGACGGTCGTAGGTCGAACTTTGCTCCGGGGGCTCATGGCGATTACCAGGTTCTGAACGGCGGCGAGCCCGGAGGCGCATTGACGATCATATCGACCAATGGAATGACATAAGCCATCGCGATCAGGAGCAGCATGAGGAATATCGTGCGTCCCCAGCGTTCCGTCCAATAAGGCGTCTCCGATGCGTTCTCTTCGACGTCCGCGATCGGGAACTCCGTCTCGCCTTTAGGAGCGCGGAACATCAGGTGGAAGACGGCATAGGCTTGCAGGATAACCCCGATCATCAAGAGCGTGCCGCCGATCGCCAGGACGATGATGTAAGGATCCCAGCTCGCGGCCGTCGCGCTGTCGCCGTAGGTCGTATAGGAAGTTCGGCGCGGCGCGCCGAGCAAGCCGACCGTATGCATCGAGATGGACATCAAAGCCATGCCGACCGTCCAGATGATCGTCGTGATGACGCCAAGCTTATTGATCTTCGGCGTCAGCACGCGTTTCGAAATATACGGGATCAGCCAGTAGCTGATGCCGAAGAACGTCAGCATGACCGTAGTGCCGACCGTCAGGTGGAAGTGTCCGACGACCCACATCGTATTATGGACGACTTGGTTGAGCTGGTTGGTCGATTGGACGATACCGCCGGCTCCGCCCGGGATGAACGCGGCCATGGCGATGAACGGCGCCAGGAAGCGTACGTCGCCCCACGGCATTCGCTTAAACCAACCGATCAGCCCTCTCCCGCCAAGCTCTCTGCCTCTGCGCTCGAACACGGAGAACATCGCGTAAGCCGTCATCATGGAAGGAACCGAAATGACCAAGCTCATGAATACGTGCATGAATTTAATCGCCAGCGAAATTCCCGGGTCGATAATCTGGTGGTGGAATCCGCCGGGAATGTTCGTAATGACGAGCGCGATAATAACGAACCTTGTCAACACGTCGCTGAACCGTCTGCCGCCGATGACTTTAGGCACGATGACATACCATGCGGATGCCGCCGTCAAATACCAGATGTTAACGAGCGTGTGCGCGAAGGACCAGAACAACGTGCGGCTAACCATGACGTTAATCGTGTCCGTCCAGCCGAACGCCCACGGAATGATCGTAAGCACTTCGATCGTTACCCCTATACTGCCGAAAAATAAGAGCACGAATACGCCGGTCGCGAAGAAAGCGAGAATAGGGACGTGTTGCCCCTTATTTCTTTTCCTCCAGCTCGCCACTTGAACGAACGCGCCGAACGCGCACATCCAGACGCCGAGCACGATGAACACGAGTCCGATGTAGAACCATGGGCTTGCGGCCATCGGCGGATAGAACGTGTACAGCACCGTCGCGTCGTTAAGCAAGACGGGCACGACGACGAGCGGGAAGCCGATGATCTTGAGCGAGAAGCCGATCCAGGCCATTGTCCTAACCTTAGGTAGCAGACCTCCCAACGTGTGCGACAATCCGGCGTAGAAGTAACCGATGGTGAAGAACGCCGTTAACACGATAACGAGAAGGAACCCGTGCGCGGTCAGCACCTGGTAGTAGGTGAGCCACTCCGGAAGCGTTATGAGACCGGCCTTCTCAAGCCCTTGCGTTAAACCTAAGATTCCGCCCAGCAGCAGCGCGGCGAAGGCGATGAACATGTACGTCTTGCTAATGAGCGCGTCGCTCGGATTGATCCCCATCGCTCGGTTAGCCTTGTCTTTAAGCAATTGTAGTTTGGTGGTTTCCACGTCCGCTTCCCCCCTTTAAATTACCGTGATGAAGGTACTCATCATCTGGTGGCCGATTCCGCAATATTCGTTGCAAAGCACCAAGTATTCGCCGGGCTTGCTGAACTTTTGCGTGATTTCCTGTACATAACCCGGCGGCACCATCGCATTGACGTTCGTGCCTGCGATTTCGAAGCCGTGGACGATGTCCTTGGAAGTCAGGATGAATTTAACGGTAGCCCCTGCCGGAATTTCGATGTTGCTTGGCGTGAAGCCGAAAGCTTCCAAGATAATCACGGCTTCGTATTCGTTGTCGCCGGTTTGCCTTAACCCCGGCTTATCGAAAGGCGCGGTCTGGTCCACCTTCCGCCAATCGATCTTCTGATTGCCGCTTGGCGGCCCCATCTCTCGCGCGAAAGTCTGATACCCCGTAATCAGCATGAAGACGATCAGCAATCCGCAGCCGATCAACAGCCATATTTCCTCGTAACGATGCATTTTCAGCTTCAATCGAATCCCCTCCTATACTCTGGACATGTATATTCCGAACAGCAATACGAACGTAAGTGCAATGAACGCGCCAACCATCAGTACCGAGAAAAAAGTTCCTTTTTGCGAATGGTCGTGATCCGGTTGTTGTTCTGCTTCGCGGTTCACTCGCTTGGATTCCATCGTCGATCCGCCTCCTTGAATGTGCTTTCCCCTTTATCATAGAGGCTCGGGAAAATAACTTCGTGACTGGCGTCACAAATGCACAAAAACAATAAAAAAACCGATCCTATTCGGATCGGTCGGGCGTTCGTTTCAACCGCCAAGGTATGGTCTCCAATCTTTCCCGCGGCTCTCCCGACGTTTTGGCGCCAAGGGCGGCGTGCGTCAGAGCGCAGCAGGATGGACGGCCCCTCTACTTCCGTCTCTACATCGGGGGTTCGCACTTTGTCCTCCTTTGGAGTCGCAGCACCGGGGGTTCGCACTTTGTCCTCCTACTTCCGTCGCTGCACCGGGGGTTCGCACTTTATTCTCCTTTGGAGTCGCCGCACCGGGGGTTCGCACTTTGTCCTCCTACTTCCGTCGCTGCACCGGGGGTTCGCACTTTGTTCTCCTTTGGAGTCGCAGCACACCTGCAATTCTGCAGATAATCCTACCCGAAATCGCTCGTTTAATCCTTCGTCCTGCAAAAGTGCAGGTATTAGTCCTACAAACCTTCAATGGAGTCACGCGGCGAGCTATCACCTGCACATTTGCATTTATTGATTTAACACCTTACCGGTTCTATGAAATAGCTGTACGATCGCAGGTTCTATTGGTTGGCGGAGAGAGTGGGATTAGCTCCGTCGCTGCACGGCCGTATTCACGGTCACACAAATAGCGACTATCACGCCAGGACCTACGAATATGCCCCCGGGCATGTCCGCTTTACGTTCCGTTATCATCCCGCATCACCCTATTGAAATAGGGCAGCCCTAACCCCGAATTCAATTCTTTCTGTTATGTTACAAAAACCGCCCCGCATGGCAGCGCCACGCGAAACGGCTTTCTCGGGTAAGTTCCTTCTTATTTCTTCGTTACGTTGAAATTGCTCTCGATCAGCAGCCAGTTCTGAGGGAAACTCAGACCCAGCTTCCAGTAGCTGATCCCGCGAAGACCGAGCTCCTTCAAGAGGTCGAATTTAGCCTGGATGGACCTCGCATCTTCGAACCAAACTTTATGCTCCTTCCCGTTATCGTCCCAATACGAAAAATGCGGAGCTTGCGCCTCATAGTCATACAGAATGGCAGCGTTACGCTCGCGGGCGAGGGCAATCGCCTGCTGCGGACTGAGCGCTCTGGCGTAAGCGCCGCCGGGCACGTAAGGAAGCGTCCAATCATATCCGTATAGGTTCTGGCCCATCATGATTTTGGAACCGGGCATTTCGGTAAGCGCATATTCCAGCACCCTGCGTACCGGTCCGATCGGGGACACCGGCATCGGCGGCCCACCGCTATAACCCCATTCGTACGTCATAATGACGACGAAGTCGACGATCTGCCCGTGCGCCTTATAATCGTGCGCCGTGTACCACTCGCCGACTTGAGCCGCGCTCGTCTTGGGAGCCAGCGCCGTCGATATCAGCAAGCCCTCTTGATGAATCCGGGTCGTCGCTTTGCGCAGAAATCGGTTATAAGCCTCCCTGTCCTGCGGGCGGAGATGCTCGATGTCGAAGTGGATGTCCCGGAAGCCGAGTTCGCCCGCCGTTGAGATGATGTTGTCCAGCAGCCGGTTCTGTACTTGCTCGTCGTTCAGGATGACTTGCCCTAGCTCGGCGCTGAACTGGTCGCCCTCGAGATTCGTCACGACCATCATGAGCACCGCCCTATGCCGGCTCGCGATTTCCGCGAGTCCGTTAAGCGGGGGGCGTGTCAGCGATCCGTCCCGGTTGATGCGGAAACTGAACGGAGCGAGATAAGTGAGATGAGGGGCAGCCTCTTGCGACGCTTCGAGCAAGGCCGGCGACACGCTATCGCCTCGAGGCTCGACGTAGGCGTTAATCTCCGCGTCCCTGCGCGGTTTGGGCGGAATATACAGGCGCGTGCCTACGGCTAGCGTACCGGCAAGAGGAATCCCGTTCGCGCTCGCCAGCGCCTGGGCCGTCGTTCCGAATCTTCGTGCGATGCTATATAGGGTATCGCCGGAACGTACCCAATAGTATGAACCGACGATTGGAATGACGAGCGTCTGCCCGACGACCAGCGGCAACGCCGGGTCGATCTCATTGGCTTCCGCGATCGTAGAGACGGGCATCCCATAGGTCTGGGATATCCGGTACAAAGATTGGCCGGACTGTACGACATGGATTTCCATATAGAGCCTCCTTCAGGAGAACCGCATTGTCATGCATCATTAATGCATATTCTCCTGCGGGAGCTTTATGATAGCAGACCGGCTAGTCGCGCCTTCTCTTCCTCGGACAGCATGCGTTCGGCCATCGGGAACAGCACGTTCTCCTCTTTGTTGAAGTGCTGCGTTAGAATCGAGTAGGCGAACGCGGCGTATCCGGCAATGAATTTAGCTTCTTCATCGTCCAGCTCGGTCCCGTCTGGACCGGCCGCTTCCAAGAACCGCTCCAAATTCATCTCCGCCTGCACATGCTCGTGTTCCATAACGGCGATCGGTCCGAACTCTCTGCCGATGTGCGCCGCCATCATCGGAAACAGCACGTCGTCTTCCTTACGGGCGTGCGCCTTCAACTCCAAGGTAAAAGCCGCAACTTGCTCGCGCAGCAAGTTAAACAAAGCAAGCAAGCTTCCTTCGTAGGTCATGACCTTCTGAGCCGTCTCGTTGAAAGTATCCATCATCGCCCGCAAAGGTGCATGCTCGTTCCATAATAGCTGTAGCGGCGCGCATAACGCGATTTCCAGAGCGCCTGCTCCGTCGCTCATTCCGCCGCATCCGAATGACGGTTGATCCACGTTCGTTCACCTCTTTATTGAATTCGTCTCGCAAGGGCGCGCGGGAACAAGACGTTGTTCTCCAAGTGAATATGCTGAAAAAGATCCGATTCCAGTTCGGCTAATTTCTGATAAGCGAGCGTATACGTTCTGCAAGCGTCCGGCGGCAGCGCGTAATCGTTCGTAATCTCTCTCATGTCTCTTAGGCCGTCGCCTACCGCGCTATGTTCGGCTTCCAGCTCGTACAGCTCTTTGATCGTCCTCTCGATCGTTTCAGCCGAGGGCTGCTCCGCAAGCTGCTTCAGCTTAGGGAAAAGCACCTCCTCCTCGGCGATCAGATGCTCGTCAAGCTCCATCTTGATCAGATGGAACCGCTTATACAACGCCGCAATCTCGGGATGCCCGCCGCCGTGAACGCGCAGAATCTTCGTAAGGAATTCGCTCAGCAGCGGAAGCTCTTTGCGTAAATAAGCGTGGTGCGTATCGACGATGTAATCGATCAAATCGGCTACGGGCGCCGTTCTCCAGTCCGTGTCCGAAAGGGCGCTTTTGTTGATATAGGCCGCGTACGACTCGTTTAATCGCCGTATGATCTCATGCTCGTCCAGATTTTTCTGATGGATCGCCTGCTTGAGCGAACGGTCGCCGCCGCAGCAGAAATCGATCCGAACCTCCTTGAACAAGTTACTCGCGCCCGGATACTCGGCTACGATCGCGCCGATCTTCTCTTCGCCGTTAAACCGTTGTTCCATCTCTCATCCATCCTCTCTGTCCGTACGTTACGGCTCCAGTATATAGCGGATGCGATTGGAGCTTTGTGACGTGGAACACAGAAGGAAGGCAAATTAAAAAGCCGACCATCACGGGTCGGCTTCCTTCGTTATGGTTTGAACTCGATCCAATCGATCTGCAAGCCGGGTTTCGCGTAATCCAGCTTCAATTCGTACAAGCCCGCTTCCAATTCGACGACGCCCAGCTTCTGCTTGACCCATCCGCCGTCCGTTCCGTTCGTCTGGACGGTAGTCATCAGCCGATCGTTCAAGAAGACGTTGCACGCGCTTTGGTACCAAGCGGCTTCCTTGGATAACAGATGGACGTTGATCCGGTACACGCCGGATTTCTCCACCTTCATGACGTTCGGCCCTTCCGCGGTAACTTTAACCTGCGCGTTGGCGGATAACGATTGCGCGCGCTCAGCCTTCAACTCGGGATTGGATTTGAAGCTTTCCGCCTTCGCTTCCCTCACGATCTCTCTGCCGAAGACCGGAGCACGCATGATAAACTCGCAAATGTTCATGGCGCTGCGCTGAAGCTCCCCGCGTGTCAACGAACCGTCAGCCAAGCCAGCCAACGTATTGTCGCCCCATACGTTCGTTTCCGCGCCGTAGTTCGCGACGACCATGTACAGGTCGTTCTGCGCTCGGACCATCCACTTCGTGTTCTTCCGATCGGCGGGACCTCCTCTGGCAACATCGTTCATGACCGCCCACCAGTCCGTCATGACGATACCCTTGAAGCCCCATTCGCCGCGCAGAATCGTCGTATTGAGGTCGTAATTCGATGCCGTCCAATGCCCGTTAAGAGGATTGTAAGCAGTCATGATCGAGTTCGCGCCGCCTTCTTTCACCGCGATCTCGAATCCCTTCAGATAAATTTCCCGTACGGCGCGCTCGGAGACGACGGCATTGACCGTGTGGCGGTGCTTCTCCTGATTGTTGCAGGCGAAGTGCTTTAGCGTCGCATTGGAACCGCCCTTCATGATGCCCCGCACGCAAGCCGCGGCGAACACGCCCGTAACGAGCGGATCCTCCGAGAAATACTCGAAATTACGCCCGTTAAGCGGACTGCGCCGAATGTTGAGGCCTGGCCCCAGCAAGGCGTCGATGTTGTTGCCGACCAGCTCCTTGCCTTCCATCACGTAAAGCTGCTCGACCAATTCGGCGTTCCAAGTTGCGGCGAGAAGCGTGCCGATCGGCACTTGGGTCGCCTTATGACCGCTATCCATCCGAATACCGGAAGGCCCGTCAGCCGTGCAGGCAATCGGAATGCCGAAGCCGAGCAGGTTGTCGCTTACGCCGCCGAAAGCGGATGCCGTCCCCGGCGTCACCATCGGGCTGCTCATTCCTTCGCCCCTGACGATCGCGGCCAGGTCCTCGTCGCCGATCTGGGCGATGAACGTCTCCATGCCGACTTTGCCGTCCTTAACGTCTTTAAGCTTGTACCCTTGATCGCCGGTTTGCTTCAGCGTCTCCGGCAGATTGCGTTCGATTCGCTCCGCAAGCGATACGCCGCGTGTCGGAACCGCCTCATTCGCGAGTTCGTACGTGCCGTCCGCGCGGCGCGCTCCCGGTCTCATTCTCGCGAACGACTCTACCGGCGCCAACGCTTCCTGCAACTGTTCCACGACTTGGACCGCGTCCACGACGTAACCGTCTTGCCCGTTAACGCCGACAACCGTAACGTTCTTCACGCTGTTCCCGACGAAAAGCCGGTACGTGCCCGCTTCCAGTACGTAAGCGGAGCGGTGTCCGGTTACGCCGCTGTCGTCGTAAGAAGCCATAACGTTCACCGGGAAGCTTACGGCGAGACTTTGGGATTCGCCCGGTTTAAGCTCCTTCGTCTTCGCGAATGCCGCGAGCGCTTTCGCCGGTTGTCCGAGCTTGCCCTGCGGCGCTTCATAATAGACTTGAACGACTTCTTTGCCGCCGTAAGTCGTGCCGGCATTCGTAACGGTCACATCGATCTCGATACGCTGTTGTCCCGCTTGTCCCGTAACCTTCGCATTCCCCTGCTTAATCTCGAAAGTCGTGTACGAGATGCCGTAACCGAACTCGAACTGCACCTTGTCCGGACAGAACGTCTCGAAGTAGCGATACCCGACGTAAATATCTTCCTCGTATACGTTCTTATGTTCATTGCCGTAATTGCGTGTCGACGGATAGTCGGCGAGCGAGTAAGCGATCGTATCCGTCAGCTTGCCGCTAGGCGTAACCTCGCCGGCCAGCACGTCGGCGAGCGCGTTGCCTCCTTCCATGCCGCCTTGCCAAGCGTAGATCACGCTGCGAATCGGATGCGCGTAGTCCGCGTCGTTCAACCAGCTCATATCGATAATGTTCGATGCGTTCAGCACGACCGCGACTTGCTCGAAGCGCTTCGTCACTTGCTTCAGCATCGCTTGCTCTTCCGTCGTTAGTTGATAGCTTCCGGGCGCATCGGCATTGTCTTGGTCCTCGCCCGCCGTACGGCCGATCACGACGATCGCCTTATCGGAATTGCTTCTGGCAGCGGAGACCACCGCATCGTCGAGAGGCATCTCCTTCTGATGCCAAGGTTCGGCCGCCCAGCCTCCTCCGCCGTTGTCGAACGGGTTAGCTCCGATCCATTGTTCATATACGGATGCCAACTGTTCGTTGACCTTTAAGCTCCGTTTGCTTCTAAGACCGTCCAGCAAATTCGTCGTATAAGCAACGTTAACGCTGCCGCCCGAACCCGTGCCGCTGCGGTAATAATTAATCTGCGTTCTTCCGAAAATGGAGACTGTCTCGCCATGGCGAATCGGCAGGACATGCCCCTCGTTCCGCAGTAGCACGGCGCCTTCGGCGGCTACCTTCCGGCTGAATTCGGCGAACCCTTCTAGCGGAATTCCGTATGCTTGCTTGCTCAAGTTATAGGCCTCCTGATGTCGTTAACTAAATAAATGATTAATAGCGTTCTGGACTCGGCGATCGCATGTGCCTAACGCCCTCTCTATAGTAACAAACGCGTCGCAAAAGGGAAAACCGTTCCCGAGGAGGATACGGTTGGACGTTGGAAATTCACCCGCCCAACTGATCGAGCCACTCCGCTTGGCCGTTTCTAATCCAATACATGCGCATGGAGACAGGGTTGGGCAACAGGCGGAAGCTTCGTTTCACGACTTCCTTAAACCTCGACTTCTCGACCAGACGCACAACCTGCTCGGCGGTATCCATCGGCTCTGCGGAACGCAGGAGCAACGCGTACTTCCTATTCGTATAAGCAATAACGCAATGATCAGGCAGGTTCGCGGCTGCCATTGGCTGCAGTAAGAACTGACACTCGATCGGATGCGGATTGTCCGTGTAAGCATCGATCGTGCAAGACTTGCGACAAGGACTCGTCAGCTCCAACTTAGGATAGATCCAGCCGGCCGAACGCAAATTCCGATAGGCTATGCGTTTGACCCTCTCTGCCGTAAGCCGAGGGTTGGACTCTAGAGACAACTCGGTTACGATCTTGGAGAAGCTGTCTTTGATTTCGATAAAGATCACCCTGAGCCCCGGCAAGTAAGCATCCGAGATAAACGGATTGTTCCGGCCGGCCTCCATCACGTAACGTTCGTCTCGAATCGCCGGATAGATATAGGCGGCGTCCAGCTTCTGAAGCTCCTCGCCGCCCTTCTCCCGAATCAGATTCGATACGTTCAGGATTCCGTTAAGCTGATCGATCACGGTGTTCAGATCTCCGCCTGCCATATACGTCCTATACGAATTGTGAAGGCTAACTTGCGCGATATCTTTCGGGTCGTCCGACAAGCAAACGTCGAGCAGCAATGGCTCATCCTCCCGCAAGGTCGCCCGCATGCCCCTTTCATTGTCCAAATGGCCTTTAATCATCACCGCGAACTCTTCCGGCGTGTCATACAATCGAGCTGCTCTCATCCTTCTCTACCTCCTTGGAAAGGTTGTACTAAACAACGACACCCCGAACGGCGTCGTTGATAGACGACCGGTCGGGGTGTTCCTCACCTCAGTTATGAATTTCCGTAAAAATCTCGCTTATCTTGAAGGACACGCAAGGCAGCATGTCCGATGCAACGAGATCGTCTCCTTCGTATAGCTGATGCAAGTCGTAATACCCGTCTTCGCCGAGCCGATACTGCTCCATGGTCAGCGCCTGCGGATCGACGATCCAATATTCCTTTACTCCGAATTTGGCATAAGTCCTCATCTTGATGACCTTATCCTTGCGGCGGGAACCAGGGGATAGAATCTCCGTCACCATGTCGGGAGGACCTTCGATGCCTCTTGGCGTTGCGATGTGCAATCGGCTTCGATGGATCATGAGAATGTCCGGCTGCATGACGTTAGTCTCGCTAAGAATGACATCCAGCGGTGCGTCATAAACCATGTAATCCGACTTGCAGCTTTGCTTTAACAGAAACTCCAATTCTCCGCTTACCGCCTGGTGCGTCGTCGACGGTCCCGGAGACATCATCTCCATGCTTCCGTCCAGGATTTCATACCGATGCCCGTCGTCCGGCATCGCCGCGTAAATATCGTAAGTGACGGTCTGCTCCTTGACCCGATCCGGCCCGCGCTTGTCTTTCTTCAACCCGCCCCATCCCTTCGCACAATAATAAAAGCACCTCAGCAAAGCAACACGACGCGTGTTGGGCTCTGTGAGGTGCTTCCCCGGCAATAATTGATTTCATTATGTTCAGAAATGCAAAGTTTGTCAATAGGATCAGCTTTCTTCACCCATCTGACTGATGTGAAAATACGAAATATTCCGTCAGAATAACTATCGATTTGTTGTTATTCCCATGCCTCCGCCTTCGAAGGGTTTCATAACCCTACTTCCTCATCAGACTAAGCACCGCGATGTCGTCGGATTGCGGGGCGTCGCCCGCGAACATGAACACGTGCATCAGCAGCGCGTCGATAACCTCGGCGCTCGACATGCCCGGCGTCATCGCCAGGAATTCCCGCAACCTCTCGCCGGAGTATAGCTCCTGCGCCGCGTTCTCCGCCTCGGTGATGCCGTCCGTGTATACAACGAGGCGATCCCCGTGTTCGAGCTGCACGGCGATATCGTGATAATCCACGTCCTGCATGGCCGCGAGCGGCAAGCTTTTCCTCAGCTTCACCGGCTCGACCTCTCCGCCGGCCCTGACGATGTAAGGCGGGCAATGGCCGCCCTCGCTCATGACGACCTCGCCCGTCTCGGTGTTGAACACGCCGCAGACGATCGTCGCGAACAGCGGCGGGTTGTCGCTAGCCAGCTCTTCGTTCACCAGGCGAAGCAGTTGGCCCGGCGTCATGTCCCGCGTCATCTTTCCTTTGATCAGCGTCAACGTGACCGCCATGAACAACGCCGCCGGAATGCCTTTGTCGGAGACGTCTCCAAGCGTGAAGAATAGCAGGTTGTTGCTGACTTTATAGAAGTTATAGAAGTCCCCGCCGACTTCCTTCGCCGACTTGAGCAGCGCGCATATATCGTACGGCTCCTGCGAAGACGGCATCGTGCGCGGCAGGAAGCTCATCTGGATTCCGCCCGCGATCTGCAGCTCACTCTCGAGCCTCTCTTTGATCGCCGTCGTCGTGTTCAGCGCCGTGAGAGACTGCTCGGCCTGCTCGTACAGCCTCGTGTTCTCCAGCGCGACCGCCATCGGTTTCGCGACCTGTTCGAGCCATGCGCGATCCTTGCGGGTAAAGCCCGATCTTCCTCGCTTATTGATGACCTGGAGGATGCCCTCCACGCGGCCTTGATTGATGATCGGTACGGTCAACAGGTTGCGGGTCGCGAACCCTGTTGCTTGCGATACCCGTTCCGACCATCTCGAATCGCGTGCGGCATCGTTCACGATCACGCTTTGTCCGGTGCTTGCGACGACGCCCGCGATGCCTTCGCCCGGCGACAGCCGAATTTCTCGGACTTCGTCTCCCTTGTCGCCTTGGGCAACTTCGAAGATCAGCTCTCCCGTCTCGTGATCGAGCAGCATGAAGGAAGCGGCTTCGACGGGAAGCACTCGCCTGGCCGTTCGGATAATCCGATCCATTTGCTCGCCCCGCCGAAGCGTCGAGTGCAGCAACATGCTGATATCGAACAGCGCCTTCGACCGAGCAAGGCGGCCTCTTAAACCTGCATACATGACCCCTGCTCCGGCGAGCCCGCCTGCAACGATTGCCGCTCCATACAACCAATCAGCCATCGATCCGTCCACCTTCCCGGCACGTCAAGATTAGAACCTCCGCAACGCCTCTTCCGCCGTCTCCGCCGTTTCCAGAATGCTAATGAATCCCGACATCTCGAACACGTCGCGGACTTGGTCGTTCATCGCAGCGCACACCAGCTTGCCTTGCAGGCTTCTGACCTTCTTGGCCGCGACCAGCACGACGCGAAGTCCTGCGCTGCTGATGTAAGCCATTCGTTCGAAATCCAATACGAAGTTCTTCTTCCCCTCCGCCGCAAGCGCCAGGAAAGCATTTTCCGCAGACTGGGCATGTTGACCGTCGAGACGGCCTTCGATTTCGAGTACGGTTACGCCGTTGTTCTCCGTTGTTACGATGTTCATTGCGATTCCCCCTATTGTGTCGTGGTCAACGCCTTGGCAAGGCTCAGTCGATTACCATTCGCCGTGCGTTCGTATTGTACCGTATCCATCAGACTTTTCACGAAAAAAACTCCGAGCCCGCCGATGTCCCGATCCTCTATGCCAAGCGAGATGTCGGGTTCTTTGGATTCCAAGAGCGGATTGAAGGCGATGCCCCCGTCTTCCAGCAAAATACTTGCTATGCCGTTCTCCGTTGCCGCGGTTATCGTAATCGTATGATCCCCGCCTTGAGGGAACCCGTAGTGGATCGTGTTCGTCACCAGCTCCTCGCAACAGAGCAGGAAGTCCAGCTTCAGCTTCCCGGGCCAACCGCCCTGCTCCGCGACCGAGTCTAAGAAAGCGTGCAGCCGTTCCAATTCCTCCAGCCGGTTCGCTACCCGCAGCACCGCCGCTCCCATGCGGCCGTTTCCCTTGTCCGACATCCGGTTTCACGCCTCCCTTAACCGCATGATCCGGCTCTCGCCGGGACTACGCAAGTCCGCTCCCGTTACGAATCGATTTTCATCATCATCTCTTCGAGCAACCGAACTCTCGCGAGCGAAGCCCGAAGCAAGCCGATTCCAATCTCCGGATACAGCCTCACGAGCCGATTGATGTCCGAGCGCCGCAACGCCAACGCGCGTACTTCGCCGAAGAAGGCTTGCGCGGTTACCGTAGAAGGCGTATCGTCCAGCGCCGAGGTGGCTCCGCATACTTCTCCGGCCGCCAGCACGCCCAGCGTTCCTTCCCAGCCGGCGGCGGATACGCTGGTCAACTCCACGTTGCCTTCGATCACGACGTACAGGGCGTCGTTCGCTTGCCCCCGTTCGAGCAAATACGCGCCGTCCTCGAACGACCGCTCTTCCGCGACGTCCGCGATCAGGCCCAATTCTTCCAACGAGAGGTCGGCGAAGAAAGGTACTTTCTTCAAATAGACGACTCGGTTAAGACGACCGATTATGCCTTGTTCTTCCATCTGCTTACTATTCGCCCCCTTAGCGGCAACGCCGCTTGCAGCCTGCGCCATCTCCCGATACCATTCGTCGCTAGACGCGGCCGCTTCTCTCAGGGCGGCCAATGCTTCTTCCTTCGCCAAATCGATTTCATGGGCGGCGTCGTTCTGAAGCGACAAGGCGAATCTTTGGGACAGCTTACGCTCGCCCGCTCCTTCGGCGAGCACCTCAAGAGCTCCTCCGCGCGCCTCGCCGTCGCCGTCCGCAAGCGCGCGCCGAATGGAGCTTACGACCCTATCGTCGGTCAGGCGGCCGAGAACGGCCCATGCCGCTTCGTGTACGGAATCTTGGTTGTCCTTGTGCCGCAAAGCCGCGAGCTCGGCCAGCTCCGGCCGTTCAAGCGCGCGGAACGCGGTCGCGAGCCGTCCCGCCCATTCGATCTCGACCAGCTTGCCGGCTGTTTCTTCCGCTAGCCATCCCCGTGCTTCCGCTTCCGGAAGAAGCTCGGACAAAGCGGTAACGCACGCTTGCCATTCTTTCGGAGTCGCGTGCTTCATTCGGTCCTGTACAAGAGGTACGACTTGTTCCCCCATCAAAGCGATCGCTTGCGTCGTCACCCGATGCAGCTCTTGGTCTGCGGTCGGCAGCCGTCTCAACAGGTCCGGCACGGTGTCCGCCAACCCTAGCAAGCCTGCCGTCCGCGTTGCCGCAACCCGAAGCGCGGGCTCCGCGGCTTCGAGCGACTTGCGAATACGGTCAGAGAACTTGTCCAGCTTCAGCTCCGCCACGACGCCGCACATATGAACCGCCTGTTCTCCTCCCTCTTCGAAGATTCGGTCCATCGCCTCATAGGCCGCTTCGATGCTTGCCGGACTCCCCAGCGCGAACATCGACTTGACCGCTTCCGCGACGACCGCGGGATGGGGATCGAGCAGCTTCATTCGAAGGAAGAAGAAAGCCTGAGAAGGCAGGTGGCCCATCCGCGCCAGCCCCCGGACGGCCGCCGCGCGCACATCGGGCTCGGAATCCTCCAGCACCGAAGCGACGCGAGTCAGGTCCTGCAGGTTTCCGGCGCCGGGTTCCATCGCCAGCAACGCGGCATGGCGTATGCGCGAATTCGAATGTTCGAGAAGCTCCAACAACTCCGGCAGGAATCGCGCATCCTTGATCCTCGCTAGCACGCGCAGGGCGACTTCTTTCGCTTCGTCGCTCGGCTGCTTCAGCATGGCAAGCAGCTCTCCGCGCATTCGCGAGCCCCGCATGAGCTTCATCGCCGCTTCTTCGTATTCGCGTTCGTCCATTCCGCGCGACAACATGCTTCGGAGCAGTTCCTTCATATACGCCCGTCGGACAAGCAAGCTTAGCCCGATCATCGCAAGCGCTCCCGCAGCCCCGATCATCAGCAAGCCCGCCAGGCTTACGCCGAGCAGCGTATGCAAAGCTTGCAGCCCGGCGCCGAGCACGATGCCCATGAATGCCGAGACGCCTTGCGCCGTATACCGGAAGCCGTCTCTCAGCCGAATGCTGAGCGTCTTATAGAATATTTGAAAGGAAGGCTCCGCGGAATAGTAGATCAGCAAGTAACAGAGCATGTATCCGCCAGAGACGGCGGCGAACGCCGCAGGCGAATCGAGCATCGTCCAAGCCGCCGCGAACGATGCGACGTACACGCAGGAGATGACGGTAATCAGACCGCTTGCGCCGAACCAAGTCATTAGCTTGCCGGATACCGTCTGCAGCAGGAAAGCGAGCGCGAACAGCATCGTCGTGACGACGCCGAACATATGGCCGAACTCCGCTTCGCTGGCGTACGCCGCATGGGCCGTGTTCATGAACACGTATTCGATCAGAAAATAAAGCGCCGGCATGACCGTCATGAGCCCCAATACGCCGAGCAAGAACGGCGAGCGAAGCGTCTGCATGAAGTAGTCCCGCGATGACAGTCCGGTTGATTCATCTTCCTGAGCAGGTTCCCTCAGCATCAAGGGCACCAGGTATCTATTGATTGACTTGCGATAGTTGAATGACGCCGTCAGCAGGAACAGAGGACCGACGATATAGACGACGTCCGGCCCGAGGATCGGGTTAAGCACCTGCGTCAACAATCCGGCGATGACCCCGCCCAGCGTCGCCGAGGATACGAACAGCGGCATCAGCCGCTTCGCTTGATCCGTCGGACATAGATCGACCGCGAGACTCCATAGCAAGATCGTCTGCTGCCGAACGACGAAGCTCGAAGACAGGAACAATATCGGATAATACGCCCGCAAGTCGCCTCCCGTCACGCGAAGACCGAGCAGCATCGCCGCGTTGACGACCACGATCGCCACCATGACGGCGTACATCGCCTTCATTAGCCCGGGCTTGCTCAGCTTCGCGGCCAGCCAGCTCATGAACCAGACTTCCAGCGGCAGCACGACCGCTTCCCCCGCATAGACGTAAGGCAAATACTCGCTGCCGAACCTCAGATTGAACAGCGTCATGAATCCATTATAAGTAAGTACTTCCGCAATGCCGCATAGAAGAAACACCGGGGCCATCAACCAAAGCTTGTTGCGGTCCTCCGCAAGTACGCCTACCCGGCGAAGCCATCGCATTAAGTCCATGCTCTCCTGCTTTCTGCCGTTAATGCCTTCAGACGAGCTTTCGGCTATAGATCAATCTATCTTCGCCCTCGTAATAATAGTCGGGGCATGTCCCGATTAGACGGAACCCGTGACTCTCGAACAGCCGCCTAATCGGACCGTATTCCGGCAAGCCGCACGTATACGTGATCAGGTAGCGAGCGCGGAGCCGCGACAGTTCGGCGAACATCTCCTCCAAGAGCATCGTTGCCAAGCCGAATCTGCGGTAGTCGCGATGCACGACGATATAGTCCCAGCTATAACCGCCCGTGCGCTGCTCGTTCTCCGCCGCGCTGCTTACGGCGATGACTTTGCCTTCTTGGTCGTACACGACCCACATCAGAATTTCATTCCTGAGCGCACGGTAAGGAAGCTCGCGAAAGTGCGCTTCCTCTCCGGGCGTATGTCTGGCGTCGTCGAACGAATGACGAGAGAACAAGAAGTTTACGATTCGCTTTGCTTGCTGCTCCGTCTCGACCTTGCCCAAGGTGAAGTCTCTCGTTGCTGCAGTACTCTTATCTATCGTTAACCCTCCTCGCATCGTCGTCATAGAGTCTTCCTCTACGCTCCGAATCGATAGTCAGTTATTTCCATCGTACACTAGGATTCGACATTTTACACGCACAAAAAAACCATAAGGTCTTCATCCTATTACGAATGAATACCTTATGGCAGAGCTGGGGAGTTTCTCGCTCGCGCAACTTACCTGCTCTTCACTAGCAGCTCGACCGCCTGCTGTACGAGCTTGCCCGTGTCCCCTCCCGACGACTGTTCTTCCAGGATGCATTGATGAAGATTCTCGGCTACGATTTGAGCAATCGCTTTATCGGAGGCATTGCGGACCGCCGATAACTGGCTGACGACGTCCTTACAGGGTTTTCCTTCGTCCATGAGTCGAAGAACGCCGCGGATTTGCCCTTCGATCCGCCGCAGGCGCGTTTTGATCTCTTCCGAGTATTGATAGTCCATCTCTTCCTCATCCTCTCTGCAACACTCATACAAGTATGGGTATATTATAAGGCAAGATTTCACGCGCTCATACCCGCTAATGGGCAATTTAGATAAACAAGTTAACGTTGCCATCGGAAGCATCTCCGAGATAGGCTGCCACTCCGCCTAGCTCGATGCCGTCCATCAGCTCTTCCTTTTGCAATCCGAGCAAATCCATCGTCATCGTGCAAGCGACCAGTTTGACGCCCATATCCTGCGACAGCTCGATTAGCTGCGGCAGCGTCATCGCATTATGCTTCTTAATAACGTGTTTAATCATCTTCGGCCCCATGCCGAGCATTTGCATTCTGGAAAGACCCAACTTGTTCGCGCCGCGCGGCATCATCCAGCCGAACATTTTTTCCAGCAAGCCTTTGCTCGTACGGACGGCCTCTTCCTTGCGGAGCGTATTCAGACCCCAGAAGGTCGCGAATATCGTTACGTCGTGATCGTAGGCGGCTGCTCCACCCGCGATAATAAAGGCAGCCATCGCTTTATCGTAGTCTCCGCTGAATAATACGATTGTCGTCTTCTTCTTTTGTTCCATAGCGGTTCGTCGTTCTCCCTTCTACGCATTATGCCTTGCGAACGTAAAATTTGTAGACGCCTTGTTCCTCTTCGTGCTTAACGAGCTCATGCTTCGTTTGCTTCACCCAAGCTTGAAAGTCGTTCACCGAGCCTTTGTCCGTCGAGAGCACTTCCATCACTTGGCCGGATTGCAAGCTGTCCAGCGCTTTCTTCGCTTTAACGATCGGCATCGGGCATGCCAAGCCTTTGGTGTCGACTACGAGATCTGTATTCATGGTGGTTTCCTCCTCGAAAAATAAATTCTACGTCGGGCTCGAACTAACTCACCCTCGAAAAATAAATTCTACGTCGGGCTCGAACTAACTCACCCTCGAAAAATAAATTCTACGTCGGGCTCGAACTAACTCACCCTCGAAAATAGCGGTACGATGACCGATCGTAATAATGGATGGGATTCGTTAGTTCAATCGGGACGTCGGTCCCTTCCAGCCGGTCATGCCCGGCAGAACGTTCACAACGTTAGAGAAACCTTGCTCTTTGAGCACTTGGCAAGCTAGGTCGCTGCGCGTGCCGGTGCGACAGATGACAGCAATGGCATCCTCCCGCTTCAATTCGCCGATACGGGCTTCAAGCTCCCCCAGCGGGATAGAGATTGCGCCGGTCGCATGCAGGAATGCGTATTCGGCAGGCTCCCGTACATCGAGCACCGTGATCGCATCGCCGCTTGCCAGCTTCGCTTGCAGCTCTTCCGTCGTCATCGTCACCGCATATTTCGTTTCCGGCTTCGCTTCATGAGGGCTCGATTTGCGGATGTAATGCTTCAGTACGCCGTTGTCCTCGATCGTGCCCAAGTATTGATGACCGGTCGTTCTCGCCCATCCTTGCATATCGGCTAGCGAGCCCCTATCCGTTGCTTGTACTTCGACGACTTGTCCCGACTGAACCGACTCGATCGCCTTCTTCGTCTTCACGATCGGCATCGGGCACGCAAGGCCTTTGCAATCGAGCGAAAGATCTACTTGAATAGGTGCATGGTTAGACATCGTGTTACTCCTCCTTCTGTTATTAGGCATCGATGCTTATTTGTCATGGACCGCGCAACGGTTAGGACCGATTTCCATCTCGCGTTGTTCGTCGGCCGTAGGGGCGATCTTGCCCATGTTCGTCTGACGGATTTGCTGGTAAGCGTTCGGATGCTGCGGCAGGTTTTCCGTTACGGTGCGGCGGAATCGTTCCTCGTCATGGATGTTAAGCCCCGGATTATGCATGTATAGATCGCCCAGACGGGCAGATACTTGGCCGCCTGCTCCGAGCTCAGTCATTCTGCCGAAATGTGACGGAAGCACGATCAATTCCTCCGACAGCTCCTTGTAGCGGCCGTAAAGCGTGTCGCGCAGATCGCCAACCCAGTCCTCCGCAAGGCCGGCAAGGTCAGGCCGTCCGATCGACTCGACGAACAGAATGTCCCCCGACAGCAGGTAACGATCATCCACAACAAAGGATGTGCTGCCGATCGTGTGACCTGGCGAGTAGAGCGCCCGGATCTGGATCGGCGTGCTGCCGACCATGATTTCATTCCCGTCTTGAAGCGGCTCGTACTCGAACTGCACTTCTCCCGCATCCTTCGTAGGCAGCCAATACGTTGCGCCGGTATTCATCGCCAGCCGGCGTCCGCCGGAGATGTGGTCCGCATGCAAGTGCGTATCGATCGCATGCTTGATTAGCGCGCCTTTCTCCGCCGCGAATTGCTCGAACGCGTCCGTCATGCGCACCGCATCGATCGTAGCCGCTTCGCCATCGGAAAGCACCATGTACGACAGGCAGCCTTTGCCGATGCGAACGAATTGGTACAACTCGCCGCCGCCCTGCAAATCCGCGATTTTAACCGGCTCTAAATACTCGCTCCAAGCCTTCATTCCGCCTTCAAGGTAGAACACGTTCGCGCGGCCCGTCTCGGCCAGTTGCTCCGCCACGAAGACGGACGAGCCTTCCTTGGCGCAGACGACGAGCACTTTTCTCTCGGCGGGAATACGGTCCTTCACGCTATCCACGCCATCGAGCAACTCGAAATACGGAACGTTAATCGATTCGACGGTCTCCCCTTCGATTCTCCAATCGTTATAATCGCCCTCGTTGCGAACATCCAGAATGAACAGCGGCTTCTTGTCCACAATATAACGAGTAACCTCTTGTGCGGTCATCGGTTGGTGCGTCGCGGTCGTTGTCATTTAAGATTTCCTCCTTCTATAGGTATACCCGTACGGGTATTAAATAGGCCAAAAAAATTTTCTCTTACTTCGAAAGAATTAATCCAGAATGTCGAACCATATTTTAATCACCGTTGCGGTTATCAATCCGGCTAACACGAACTGCAGCGCTTTGACGTTGATCTTCTGTCCTATCTTCGCTCCGATCGGAGATCCGATGATGCTCGCGACAACCATGATGACGGACGGAACGAGCAGCATATGGCCTCCCATTGCCTTACCGACCGTCGAACCGATCGAAGAGACGAACGTAATCGCCAGCGATGATGCGATAGCGACGCGCGTCGGAATCTTGAGAAGGACAAGCATGATCGGCACGGTAATGAATGCGCCCGCCGCGCCAACGACGCCTGACAGGATACCGACGATTGCGGCCGAGACGGAAGCAATGGCCGTATTGAACTCAAGCTTGGTGTAATCACCGCCGTCTTCGCCTTTCTTCGGCATGAACATCATGATCGCCGCGATAAGCGCCAGCAGCGCATACGTCAGGTTGATCGTCGAATTCGGCAAAAACTTGGAGCCGTAACCGCCGACGAAGCTGCCGACGACCATCGGAACACCCATATACAGCACGAGCCGCTTATGGATTAACCCGCTCTTCTTGTAAGCGAACACGCCGGCGATCGTTGCGAAGAACACCTGCACGGCGCTGATCGCGGATACCTCTTGCGCCGTAAAGGCGGCAAAACCCAGAGCCGGCGGAAGGTAGAGCAGCATCGGGTATTTGATGATCGAACCTCCGATTCCGACCATCCCGGATATGAACGATCCGATAAATCCGATCGCGAACAGGGTAAGGAGCCACCCTAAATTCAAATCCATCTTCTATCGCTCCTATCTAAGTTGGTATTGCGATGGGGACGGTGGCGTTTTGAGTAATCCGTCGTATCGCTCCTTTCGTTTTATACCCATACCCCTATAGGTATCCTGAAGTCATCATAAAAGATACATGTTTCTTTGTCAATGAGCCTTAATCTGGGAGACCGTGTATCGTTGCATGAACCTGGGGGAATCTCAACTCAAATAACAAAAAACGAGAATGGAGCAGAGGTTATTCTGCGCCATCCTCATTTTGTTGTCGTCTATTGCCGTTCTCTTCAACAGATTGTATGCGTGCGATATCGGTTGGCGTTGCCTCACAACTTGCCCATAACAAAATCTGATCCAAAGCAATAAAGATTGCTCCCGCGGCGACAATCCAAGATAATGCGGGAAAATGATACCGCCGTTTGGTCATAGGAGATGATCCATCCAAGTTGGTTAATATTGGTAAAACAAAATGACCTAACTTTCCCGCTATCAGGAAGTTAGGCCATGAACGTGACTTTTATCCAAAGATAAATTCACTCATTTACCTTCAATATTAAATGTCGTTTACAAACACGGTTGCTTACAATCCTAAATTAATATAACACAATAATTAACCCAATAAAAGAGTTATTCCAAAAACCACCTTTTGGCGCTCCGATTGCTCTGCGGCAAACTTCGTAGTACTGTACTGTTGTTGAATGATTGTCGGACAAAGGTTATCGATGAAAGGAACCGGATACGATCTATGAACGAAAAGGCGAATCGCAGCCATGCTTTATTATGCGTCAGCAACGGCTACAAACCTCCGAATTTGCATAAGTGGGGGCCGGGCGTACGCGACCTTTATGCGTTGCATTACATAATGAGCGGCAAGGGCGTACTCGAAACCCGTCAATCCTCATTCCCGTTAAAGGCAGGGGAAAGCTTCGTTATTTTCCCGCATGCGGAGGTGTATTATTACCCCGATCCTCAAGACCCGTGGGAGTACGCATGGATCGAGTTTAAAGGCGAAGAAGCCCCGCGCCTCTTGTCTCTGACGGAGCTGTCGCCCGATAAGCCGGTCGTCCCGGAAGCTCCGCATCATCTGGGGCCGCTATTCCCAACCGTCCCGGCCGCGGACGCCGCGCCGTTCGAAATCGTGCGCGCCGAATCGGAGCTGCGTCTGCTGCTGTCCTATTACATGGAGCACTATCCGAAGAGCACGACGATTCGTCCGGCGGATTACGCGGAACTGGCGAAGGAGTATATCGCGAATAACTATTGGAAAACGACGATTACGGTAGCCGATATCGCGAGCGCGGTTCGAATCGAGAGAAGTTATCTGTTCCGCTTGTTCAAGGACGCGAACGGGATGTCCGTCTCCGCTTATCTGACCGCGTTCAGAATTCGGCGCGCCTGCGAGCTGTTGAAGTCTTCCGGATTAACCGTTAAATCCGTCGCTTATTCCGTTGGTTATCAGGACCAGTTGCACTTTTCCAGAGTATTCAAAAAAGCAACATCGCACACCCCGACGGAGTATGCGATGCTGCATGCCGCTCGCGCGGAGCGTTAATGAAGATTGCCGTTTATACCAGCTTTGCCCGTACGATTACGCAATCGCGCGCCGGTACGGTAGGAGCGAATCTCTCTCTGAATACGCCGAGTTCCTTATGCTCCCAGCAGTCGTAGAGCGACAGCGAGATCTTCTCCGCATAGGGAAGTCCGATGTCCCAGAACTGGAGCGAAAGCTGGCGTTGTTCGTCGCTCAAATTGAAGAAGCCTATGGCCAGATCGCCGTCCGCCAGCACCTTCACGAGCATGAATACTTCGTCCGTATGGAACCATTGCGGCTCCGGTTTGATGCGATATGCGCCCCGTCCCTCGGTATCCTGATTGATGGCGATGAGATCGGGATTGAGCAGCGTATTCTTCGTTGCTTGGCTGGCGTTCCGGATATCGCAGCCGATCATCAGCGGAGAACCCATAATGCTCCATAACGAAAAATGGGTTTTGTACTCCGTGTCGGTGCAGCCGCCGCTGTGGCTGCCGATAAAGCCGTCGTTACTGCCGCCGTGCATGCCGACGATCAGCATATCCATGTCGTTATGGCAGAAGGCGCCGGTATAGCATTCCTTGTCCAATTGCGAAATCGCGAGCTTCTTGACGGAGTCCCAGTTATCTTGAATGTCTCCCGTGGACCGGTACATATGGGCTCCCGATGCGCGTATCCACTGATAGACGTTGTCTTCTCCCCAATTACAGGCGGAGAACAAGATGTCCCTTCCGCAATTTTTGAGCGCCAGGCTCATTCGTTTGTACATTAACTCTCCCGACAGGTTGCGAGGTTTGAAGCAGTAATCGTACTTTAAGTAGTCCACGCCCCATTCGGCCAACAACCGCGCATCCTGGAACTCATGCTCGAAGCTGCCCGGATAACCGGCGCACGTATGGGTCCCTACGCAGGAATACATGCCGAACTTTAAGCCCTTCGAATGAATATAGTCCGCGAGCGCCTTCATTCCGCTCGGGAATTTGGCCGGATCGGCGACGAGATTGCCGTCCTGGTCCCTTTCTTTCAAGCTCCAGCAGTCATCGATGACGATATATTCGTACCCTGCCTCCTTGTACCCTTCCGAGACGAACACATCCGCGACGTCGCGGATCAATTGTTCGTTAATGTCCCAGGTGAAGGTGTTCCAAGAATTCCATCCCATCGCGGGCGTCAGGCCCAGCAGCTTGCGGTTGTCCACTAGACATCATCCTTTCTCGGTTCGCGGCGGCTGGCGCCTCATGCCGAGAGGCTTGGCCGTGCGAGGCTCTTCTCGTATTACATCATACGTCTCTTCATCGGCGTATAGCTTGAGGTTGCTTCTATATGGATATTTGTTGTTTTCGCAATGGCGAACCGTCAGTCGGCAATCTCGATGATGCGACAGCAGAGTTAACTCAACGCCGAGTCCCACAAAAAAACCCTGACCTCATGCGGTCAGGGTAATTATGGTGAAGCTGAGGGGAATTGAACGCACACTCACAGCTTTATCTGGAGAGGACTAGTATTCATAACCATTGCCAGCATTTTTTCGCCTTTGACCATCTCGGATTGGCATAAGGAGCATATTGGAACGATGGAGAATACGAAGTTATCCCTCATCCATCCGCGGCAGTTTTCCTTCGTACAAGACCATATGGCAGTTAATTCTTCGGGAAGATCCTCCAGCGGTTTTTTGCGAGAATGATACAATTGTGTATCCTCCTTCTCTCTTGAAATGGATGTATCGATAAAAAAAGCCCCAAACGAAATTCTTCCGTTCGGAGCTAGAAGGCCTACAGTTTTACGACATTCTCGGCTTGTGGTCCGCGATTGCCTTGCACGACATTAAACTCGACGCGCTGGCCTTCGTCCAAGGATTTGTAGCCGTCGCCGACGATTGCGCTGAAATGTACGAATACGTCGTTACCGCCCTCTACTTCAATGAAGCCGAAGCCCTTGTCTGCATTAAACCATTTCACTGTTCCTGATTCCAAATAAATAACCACCTTATTCATATTTACATGACCTTTTTATTTATAAGAAATAAAAATTCACATACCGTACAAGGTTATTGCAGCAATAGAATAACCCTCTACGCTATGTGAATTCGGTCAAGACTGCTGTAAATTCATTATATCATAACTCTCCATAAATAACTAATAGGAATAGCACCCAGGCTTAGGACTTGAACAACGCGAAGCCGCAAACGCAAAAAAGAGCTCAGCGCCTACGCGGCACCGGGCTCTTCCATGATCTTCCTCACTTAACTTTTACGCTCGTTCTCCTTGGTCGCCGCCGCTAGCATAGCGTCCCAATTCGCGAAATCCGTCTCTCTTGCAACATGCCGATCGAACAACTCGTCGGGGATGTTCCGAACGTCTTCGCGCGTTTGTACTTGAAAATTACCCTTCGTTAGAAACTCCGCAAAGCTACTCGATTGGGAATGCTTCTTCATAAACGTTTCGTCAAACAGTTGCGCGAGCGGAACGCCTTCAGGATCGACCTGAACGGTTTTCAACCCTTGCAATTCCTTCAACAGTTCGTCGAACGCCATCGGTTTATTCTTTCTCAAACCATCACTCCTAGAAGTTTATTTACAGCTAACCTACCTAGTCCTTAATTCAGCCCACTTGCTCTCAAGCCATTGATCAAATTCAGCACCTTTAACGCCTTCGTAAGTATCGTATAGATCGATCCTCATCTTCTTGAGTTTCTCTTTAAACGATTCGAAGGAATGCCCTGCCGGCAAGCTCTTCTTGATTCTCAGCAGAATTTTGGTAACGCCGTGAATCGGTTCGCCTTGCTTCCTTGGCGGCAGCTGCACATCCTCTCCAAGCTGTTGCAGCTTGCGGAAGGCTGCCTCCTGTACGGAATAGACGAGATCGTTATTCAAGCGATGCTTAAGAACGTCAATGATTTTAGGGTGATTCCATTGACCTAGTTGTTCTACGGCCTCTAACCGCTCTCTCCAAGAGGATGTCCGATTCGCGGCTGTCTTTAACTGCTCATAATGAGTGGGTAGATCATTTCCCAATTCAACGTTGCTCAGCTCTTCTCACCCCATCCTGTTCAAACCTACCGTAATGATACTTCCTGCCATCAGCCGCATTATAATAACATTATATCATTGAATTCAACCAATTTATTGCCGAAAGTACAATATTCAATCATCCGACTACCTCAAGTTCATTTGAGCATTTTGTATTAACCTAGGTCCTTGCTCTCGTATGACAGCCCATGAGCGTATCCAGTCGTTCGTCCTCGGTGAACTCTGCCATGCGGTGTCGTATGTACTCTTTATAAGCGTCCAACTGATGAGTAAAAATCCACAACCTCATGAAGTTGTGGATGAAAGGATACAAGCGCCTTCTACAAAACTGCCCCCCATTTGTTGGATTCGATCTAACAAATGGGGGTGCAAGTTTTGCTTATGCTAGTTAGGCTCGCTTAAGCTCAGGATGGCTCTCATAGAATGCAGCCCAGCGCTCCAGCTCATTGGTCGTAATCAGCGTCTCCGGATATTGCCGTGCGATGATTTCCATATCCGCAATCGTATCCACCGGCCACGGACCCACTTCCACGCCCTGCTCCATAATCATGCTCGCATACTGCTCCGTCAGCATCTTCATCGGCACGCCCAGCAGCTCGCAGCGGGTTTCCTTCAAGAAGGGGAACACATACGGCATGCTGCAGCTGGACGTTAGTCCAAGGCGAATGTCCGCATCCAGCCCTCTCAGCCTCTGAATGCTGAAATGGTCGAAGCTGATGATGATGGTCTGCTCGAACGTATTGGTTTGGCGCAGAACATCCAGCGCTTTCTGCTCCAGACCCGGGTACAAATCGCCCGCCTGCTTCAATTCCACCATCACGTTCAACTTCCCACGCAACAGCTTCATCGTCTCTTCCAACGTCGGAATACGCTCGTGCGTCCCGATTCTCATCCGCTGGAGCTCCGCTAACGTATAATCCTTCACGTAGCCGCTATGGTCGCTCATCCGGTCCACCGTGTAGTCATGCATCACGACAGGCACGCCGTCCTTGCTTAGCTGCACATCCAGCTCTACATACGTATAGCCGAGATCGACCGCCGCTTGGAACGAGGACAAGGTATTCTCCGGGTGCTTCACCGGATAGCCCCGGTGCGCAATTCCTCTAATCGACATTGCGGTATGCTCCTTTATTCTTTCGTTATTCTGGCGTTATTCTTTCATTAACGCTTCGGCTTCCTTCTTGAAGCCGTTAAGCGTCGATGCGATATCCGCATTGTCGTACATAATCGCCTCGGTCGCTTTCAGGAAGATTTGATCCACCGCTGCGAATGCCGCGTGGTTATTCGTATCAATCGCATGCGCCAGCTGCTCGAATGCCACCTTGCGGGCAGGTACCTGCTCCCACTGCGCTTTCATTTCAGCCGACTCGACCATTTTCTTCGTGAATGGCACGTAGCCCGAATCCAGGATGAACTGCTGGCCGCCCTGCGGATCGTTGAACACCCAGTTCATGAAATCCCATGCCGCTTCTTTGTTCTTCGAATCCTCGAACATGACCAGGTTCGCTCCGCCCGTTGGCGCGCCATATTGCTCTTTCATCGGCAAGTACGCCGTCACATACTCAAAATCCACCACGCCGGCATGACGACCAATGACGCCCGTCGATTCCATCATCATCCCGACTTGACCGCTCGCGAACATGCCGTTCACAATATTGCCGGAATCCTGCCGCGCGGATAGTACAAGGCGCCCGTGCTTTGCATCTTCTTCAAGAATTCAAAGGCGGCCACGCCTTCCTGATCAAAGCCCATACCCGTGCCTTCTTCATTGAAGAACGCCCCTTTTTGCTGGACGATCATCGCGATCGGGTACCAGCTCGCATATGGCATCGTATAGCCATAGCGCTTGTATTCGCCATTTTCTTTGATGACCAGCGCATTGGCGACCGTCTCTAATTCCTCCCAAGTCGTCGGGATCTTCAGGCCTTTCTCATCGAGCATCGTTTTGTTGATATGCAGCAGCGGCGTGGAGCGGTTGAACGGCAGGGCGTTCAACTGACCGTTAAATTTCACGTTGCCGAGCAGGCCCGGCAGGAAATCGTCCTCGCTCATCCCCGTGCTGGCCAGCAGCGGATTCAGGTCCGCGAGCACCTCCGCTTCTGCAAGCAGAGGAACAAAGGCACGCTCGAGCATGGAGATGTCCGGTGCGGTTTTGGCCGGCACGGCTTGCTGCAGCTTCGTCAGCGTCTCTTGGTAGTTCCCTTGGAACGTCCCGATCACTTCCACTTTATCTTGCGAAGCATTGTAGGCCTTGATCATCTTATCGATATATTCCCCGTTGTTGCCGCTCATCGAGTGCCAGAAATTCACGGTTGTTTTGCCCGCTGCCGGGGTCTTGCTCTCCACCGCCGACGGACTCGGCGTCTCTTTGCCGCCCGCTGTGTTCTCCGGTGTATTGTTGTTTGACGCACACGCAGCCAGCATACTGATCAACAAGCTAAGGATAACAACCATCATGCCTACGCTCTTCTTTTTCATTGATACCCCTCCATTGTGCTTTTTTTTATCATTCAAGGAATCGCGTGAACTTACTTGATTCCTGAATAAACGAAGGCTTTGACAATCTGCTTGGAACAGAACAGGTACACGAGCAGAATCGGCACGACGAGCACCACGTTGCCCGCCATAATGATGTGCCAGTTGCTGATGCCCTCGGTCTCCCTCAGCATCGCGATCCCGATCGTCAGCGGACGTACCCCCGTCGAATCGGTCATCACCAGCGGCCAGAAGTAATCGTTCCAGTGGCTCACAAAGCTAAACAGCCCAATCGTGGCGAGTGCCGGGATGGACATGGGCACCATGATTTTTCGCATGATTGTAAACTCGTTGGCATTGTCCAGCCGTGCCGACTCGATGATTTCCGAGGGCACCTGCATGAAATATTGCCGCAGCAGGAAGATCCCGAACGCATTGGCGGCAAACGGCAGGATTTGCGGCCATAGCGTATGAACCAGCCCCCAGTCGGCCAGCATCAAGTAAATCGGAATGAAGGTCACCTGACCCGGAATCATGAACGCCAGCAGCACCAGGGCAAAGAAGAAGTGTTGTCCTCTAAATTTATATTTGGCAAAGGCGTAAGCCGCCGGGATCATCACCAGCATTTGAATGACGATAATGCTCAGCGTGACGATGATCGAGTTTTTCGTATAGGTCAGGAAGGGTCCGGACTGCATCGCGGTCACAAAGTTGGACCATTGCGGCAGCGCGGGCAGCAGCTTCGGCGGAAAGATCATCGTTTCCGGAAAGGTCTTAAGGGATGTGGTGATCATCCACACGAACGGAAACAGGAAGATCAGGAGCACGACGCTCTTTAACGCCACGCTGATCCCGGCAACCCCGTAACGCCATTTCGAATTCATCGCTTTCGTCCTTTCGCAGGCTTTTGTCGATCGGTTATTGATAGTGCACCTTATTGGCCAGCACCCGGAAGTAAACGAACGTGAGAATCGCAATGATGACCATCAATATAATCCCCGTTGCCGACGCATACCCTAGGTTGTTGGAGCGGTATTCATAGATGTGATACACCAAGGTCGAGGTCGAATTGTTCGGGCCGCCCCGGTCATGATCCGCACGGTATCGAACACTTTGAAGGAGCCGATGGTCATAATAATCAGAACAAAGAACAACTGTGGCGAAATCATCGGCAGCGTAATTTTGTAGAAGGTTTTAAACCCGGCTGGCATTATCCAGCGCGGCCGCTTCATAGATCGTCGGCGGCACGCTCTGCAGCGCCGCGTCAGAAACACAATAAGATAAAAGTGCAAGACCGGTGAGGTCATTCACAGACCTGAACCCGAATGAAGAATAAGAGTTGCGAAATTGAAAGGCTTGAGCATTTGGATTGGCACATTATCGATAGCGCTTACGAATCCAAATGTCGTGAATCAGTACTACAAGGCAAAAAGGAGTGACTGCTCTTGGCATCGATCGAGTTCAGGATCGAAGGTAACGAAATCCTTTGGCGACAGTACGGTCATCAAGGATTTGGATTTAACGATTGCGGCGGCGAAATCCCACGGTGCCTTGTCGGACCCTCCGGTGCGGGAAGACCACGCTCTTGCGCATGATCGCAGGCTCGATCGCCCAGACCTCGGGCGCGGTGCTCATTGACGGGCAAGGATGTGACGCAAATCGCGTTCCCGGACAGCGCGGGGTCGCGATGGTCTTCCAAAACTATGCGATCTATCGCGAATAGCTGTCCCCGTGCGGGGAAAATATGAATTTGGTCCTGCTTTGATCAGCAAGGTAAGCAAAGAGCGCAGCCGCACGAGCAAGTAGAGAGCACAGGGTATATCACAAAGCATAGGATCGCGAGCATCGCAGGCAGAATCATGACGTAGGGCCGCGCGTAGCTTGTCCCATCTCGTGGTGTTAATCCGTCGGTCTTCCTCATCCGACGAGCGTTTCGAGGTGGATCCGCAGCGGGGGGATCCTCTCTGCGGGATTCGGTTCTCGTCCGCACCGAACAGCATGATTTCTCTACCGACACCGGAGTCGTGACGTGCTCGACGTCACGAGTGAAGAGATCCTCATAGCACTTGATCATAAAGGTGAATTGCTCGTTCTTCACCTGATAGATCGTCTCCGAGCCGAGCATTTCACGCGTGGTTATGACGCCCTTGTAGCGGAACCAAGCGTCGAGGGGGTTCTGGTCAGCACCGCCGACTCCGGTCGAAAGCCGAAATGCGCGCGCATCCATGCCCAGCGGTGCGACATTCATCGGCGGGTACGCCGACGAACTGCGCGGTAAACCGGTTATTCGGCTCCCGGTAAATGAGATCCGGCGATGCTTCCTGCTGGATAACCCCTTTGTTCATGAGTACGATGGTGTCGGCCATGGACATGGCTTCCACCTGGTCATGCGTCACATAGACGAAGGTGGTGCCGAGCTTCTTATGCAGCTCGATAAGCTCGATCCGCATTTGAATGCGCAGCTTCGCATCCAGGTTCGATAACGGCTCGTCCATGAGGAAGACCGACGGCTTCTTCACCATGGCCCTGGCCAAGGCTACGCGCTGGCGCTGGCCGCCCGAGAGCGTGGAGGGCTTGCGATCCAAATACTCGCTTAAGCCGACGGTAGCGCTGATGCTCTCGACGAGCTCGGTGCGCTCCTCTTTGCTTACCTTGTTATTTTTCAGACCAAATTCGATATTTTCCCGCACGGACATGGTCGGATAGATCGCATAGTTTTGGAAGACCATCGCGACCCCGCGCTGTCCGGGAGCGATTTGCGTCACATCCTTGCCGTCAATGAGCACCGCGCCCGAGGTCTGGGGATCGAGCCCTGCGATCATGCGCAAGAGCGTGGTCTTCCCGCACCCGGAGGGTCCGACAAGCACCGTGAATTCGCCGTCCGCAATCGTTAAATCCAAATCCTTGATGACCGTACTGTCGCCAAAGGATTTCGTTACCTTCCTGAACTCGATCGATGCCAAGAGCAGTCACTCCTTTTTTGCCTTGTAGTACTGATTCACACATTTGATTCGTAAGCGCTATCATAATGTGCCAAATCACATACTCAAGCCTTTCAATTTCGCAACTCTTATTCTTCATTCGGTTCATTGTAATGACCTCACCGTCTTGCACTTTTATCTTATTGTGTTTCTGACTGCTACTTCTATCCTGCCTAACTGTTTAAATGTACAGCATGGCTGTATGATTAGTTCCTGAGTGTCTGGATAAAGCAAGTTATAATTAGCTATGATAGGACTATCAAACATACTGGAGTGATTCTAGATGGCAGAGCTCGAAAATCCAAGCTTATTCGCCGAGCTGCTGTATTCGGGCGTAGCCTCATTGAAATCTCATCCCGAATACAAAACAAAACGAAAAAAAAGAGAACTGCAACCCAGTGGACAGCACTTCTCTGAATCCTATCTAGATAAAATCGCTAACCAGCTAGGCATTTCACCGAACACCTTAAAGAGCTGGATTGGACAAATGGGAAATAAATATGTGCCTAGCAGAATAGAAGACGGAAAGCTGTTCGCAATCCTGTGGATTATTCTCAAGCATAGCGATATGCGTATTTCGTGGTTTGTGGACATTCTAAAAGCAACCTCAATTCCTGTCCTTGACCCGCCTTCATTGCCTTGGATTAAAGCTTGTATGACCAAAGCCAAATTGCAGTTGGAATATCAAACCTTTGGTTCGCCGGATGACAAAGATATCAATTGGCTCGTGAATCGGATGTTTGAAAAGGAGCCCGTACCAACCGATACTTTAGAACCCGAAGCACGACATTTGAATTTAAGCTTGCCTTTGCAGCATGTTTCGCATAATTTGCCAACACGGTGGGCCAATATTTTTGTGGGCAGAAGGGCAACGCTGGAGCTGTTGAACAAATGGATGCATTCCGCTTCTCCCATGTGCTTAATTACAGGCTGGGGAGGCATGGGTAAAAGCACGCTTGTATTAGAATCGGCTTACGCCAGCCTAGGGGAGGCAAGAGGGGAAGCAGCCAAAATCGAATCCCCTTGGCCGCGTTATGCATGTCTAATATGGGTAAGCGCCGATTTAAAAGGAATGAGCTTCAACTATTTTTTAGATACCATTGCCTATCAATTAGGTCGTGTAGAACTGCTTGAGCATGCGATCAACGAAAAACAATTTATTGTTCGGAATGCATTAGCTACTTCCTCCGTCAACGGCCAAATATTGATTATCGCAGATAATCTAGATTCTAGTAATTTGGATATACTCGATTTCTTGTCGAATCTACCGCAAAAGGTAAAGGTAATCATGACATCAAGGGAGCACGAGCAACAGTTGTTCCATCAAAGCTCTCGTGAGTTGTTCGTACTGCAGGTAGATGGACTGGAGAAAGAGGACGCTCTGCGTTACCTGCTTCAGGAAGCGCAGTTCCACTTATCTACCACGCAAGTAGAGTCCAAAAAAACGCATCTTTCTAATGTACTCTCCAGCGACCCTGCACTGCTTGTGGAATTAGTAGAGGTGACTGCGGGCAATCCCAAGGCGCTGGCGCTAAGCATTGCCTATATTGCAGATGACGCGATTCCTTTGGATGTCTTTATTGAAGAGATACGCTCAGCCAGCTTCTCTCTGACCTCTATCTTTGATTATTTATTCGGACATACCTGGAATCGCTGCCATGAGGATGTACAAATGCTGTGGATGGTACTCTGCTTCTTCCATACACCGCCAGACGAGCATAGCTGGGCCGCCGCTGCAGGCTTAGACCGCCGCAGCTTCCATCGTGCGGTTGATCAAATGCGGGCCTATACATTAATTGCGACTGAGCGCTACGAGAATCAGCTGTACTATCGCGCACATCAAACCGTCATCGCATACGGCGAACAGAAGCTTCAAGAGGAGCATCGCTTTAAAGGCGAGTCAGAGCAGCGCTGGGGGAAATATTATATTGAGTTTGCAGAACAACATCTTCAGCATGAACAGCTAACTCATCCTTATTGGAAGTGTCTTCCGGGGCGGGATCTCGCGCCTGTAAAGAAGGAATGGCCTAATATGTTCAAGCTGCTGCAATGGACAGTGGAGCGAAAGCAGCCGAAGATTCTAATCGAGCTGATGCTGCGCTTGTCCCATTTTCTGAGCCGAATTAGTTTGCCGCTGCGAATCGAATACGGATTGAAAGCCGCTGAGGCTGCACGGGAAGAAAAGGAGTGGCTGCTTGAAGCACTTTTTAGAATCGATGTTGTAGGATGGGCATGTTATGAAATCGGTAATATGGAGCAGGGCCTTAAACACATTCGCGACAGTCTGGCCATTATAGAAGAACAATATCCTTCTATACAGCAGGATGAGGTTCATGAATCCAACGACCTGCGCTCATTAGCGAACCAATTCATTGCACGCTATTATGTGGCTTTACATCAAATCGACAAAGCAGAAGAATATGTGCAGCGGGCAATTTCGATTGAAGCATCGCCGGTCATTGTGCATCGAACGTTATTGATACAAGGAAACATCGCAATGCTGAAGTCCGAATATGAACGGGCGCGCGAACACTTGGAAGAAGCTCACCGCGTTAGCTCAACCTACGGTGGAGAAAAGTCAATTGAGTCATACTATTTTCTTGGCATCTCCTACATTCAGTGCGGCCAATTCGAAGAGGCGGAGCGTATGATCAATCAATTGCTGTTTTACGAGCACAAAGCCAACCAAATTGAACTCATTTACTATCAGTACGCCATGGCACAGCTTCTCGCCAAAAAAGGAAAATATATAGAGGCAGTCCAACAGCTGCAGCAAACCCTGACACGAATTGATTCCTGGGAGCAAGGTATTCGCATACGGCGTGAAATCGAGACGCTTCATGACGAATTGCTAAGTTCGACCGCATTAGAAAGCTAATAAAAAAAGGATGAGCCACGGCTGAGCAGCAGCGTCAGCGTGACACATCCTTTTTTTCATTGAGAGGCTTTCGCCGAGCTTACCGAGGCAATAACCTCTTCCAAGGTTTGATCAGCCATCGAATGCAGCCGCAGCACATGGGGACCAAAGGTTAAGGCTCCAGTGATCTCATTCGGAACAATAACGACATTCAAGCCTGCGGTATGAGCAGCACGCGCTCCATTAGGAGAATCCTCAAAAGCAATGGCCTCCTCAGGCTTCAAATCCAGATGGGCTAGCGCTTGAAGATATAGTTCTGGATCAGGCTTGACCTTCTTCACATAATCGGCTGTTCGTATGCATGAGAAATAATGCGCAATATTGAACTTGTTAACGAAGCGTTCCACCCATTCCAAATGCGAGCTTGAGGCTATACCCATCTTCAGCCCTAATTTCTGTGCCGTCTCCAAATAGTCAACGACACCCGGCCTTAGTACACGTTCTTGCATAATACGAGCATGCTTGTCAGCAGCTATTAATCGGATATCTTCGACATTGACAGGTCGACTCGCGATTTCTGCTAAATGTAAATAAGGATCAAAGACCTCATGGCTTGTTCCTACGCATTGAATCCACGTCTCCAAGGGCAGGACCGAATCATATTCTGAATATAGCTCTCCTAGCGCCTCAAACCATGCGCTCTCCGTATCAATAATTAATCCGTCAAAATCAAACACGATGCCTTTAATCAATGGATTCCCCTCATTTTCCGTTCAGTTATTTGGATAAATCATAATTTTCATGCTGCTGTTTTTGTGGTGGATAGCAAGATCGAGCGCTTCTTGAATATCATCTAAATTGAACTTATGCGTAATCGCGTCCTCCAGACAGACCTTGCCGGATTGCAGGGCCCGAATCGCCGCAGGATACGTATTCGCATATCGGAAGACACCGAGTACATCAATCTCTCCATCTATAAGTTCATTAACGTTCATCCCAATGCTAGCAACGGCAGGAAGTCCAATCAGCACAATTTTACCGCCCCGCTTCACTTGAGCGGTGGTAGCCATGATCGCTCCGGCGTTTCCCGATGTCTCGATAATGACGTCCATTCCCTTACCATCCGACCAGCTATTTACCTTCTCTTGAAGCGATTCGCTTACGGGATCGCATACCTCCGTAATGCCCATCGTTATGGCAAGGTCCCTGCGATATTCCACAACATCGCTTCCATAAATTTCAGTCACGCCGAATAATCGAGCAGCGGCAACCGCTAATTGTCCAATCGGACCCAAACCGGTAACAAGAACACGGTCGTGAGGCTTAACCTGAGCCCGGTGCATAGCATGAAAACCTACGGATAGCGGCTCTAGCAGAGCCCCCTCCTCAAAGCTCATTCCATCGGGCAGAGGAAACAAAAAGTCAGCACGAACGGAAACGTATTCTGCCCACGCTCCATCTACCGGAGGTGTTGCCATGAACACAACATCCGGACAAAGATTGTAACGGCCGCTTTTGCAATTCTCACATCTGCCGCAGGTTACACCCGGTTCAACAGCAACACGATCTCCCACTTTAATATGCTGTACGTTCTCTCCAACCTCCGTGACTACGCCAGCAAGCTCGTGTCCAAGAATGATGGGCTGCTTCACTTCATAGCGGCCTATTCTTCCATGCTCGTAATAATGAACATCGGAGCCGCAAATGCCAATGCACTTGACTTGAACCAACGCCTCGTCCGGTTTTACTGAAGGTATCGGCACTTCTTTCACTTCGATTTTCCCTTGGCTTTCCAACACTGCTGCTTTCATCATAGACATATCGGCCACGCCCTCTTATTCGTATTTATTTACTTATTCGATTTTTGCTCTCGCTAGTGCAAGCGCACCCTTCAGAGCTGAGAATTCGCCTAGCTTTGGTGCCACAATCCAATCCTCGGGAAGCTCCAAATAGCTCTGCATAAGCTGCTTGACATGCTCGCGAATGTACGGAAACAGCTGTGCCTGCTTCATGACCCCGCCGCCAAGAATCACCTTCTTCGGCGAGAGGACAAACGCAATATTGACCAGAGCCTGCGCGAGATAATAAGCTTCTATTTCCCACAGCTTATCCTCCTTATCAAGCAAAGCAGCTTTTTTCCCATAACGCTTCTCCAGCGCAGGTCCAGCCGCCATGCCTTCTAAGCAATCGCCATGAAACGGACAAGCGCCTGGAAAGTGATCATCAGGATGCCTGCGTATTAATAAATGGCCCATCTCAGAATGAGAAAAGCCTTGTACAATTTTTCCCTTCATGATCGCGCCTGCCCCTATGCCTGTTCCAACGGTCATGTACATACAACTATCCAGACCCGCTGCCGCCCCCCAGGTTGCTTCTCCTAAAGCTGCAGCATTTACATCTGTATCGATAGCGATGGGTACGTGCAATTGCGTTTTCAAATAGGAAAGCATAGGGAAACCGCTCCAATGAGGCTTTGGCGTATTTAAAATTCGGCCATAGTTTGCTTTATTTGAATCCGTTCCAACGGGCCCGAAGCTTCCGAAACCAATCGATTGGACGTTATGTGGAGCAAAGTATTGCATGACATGACCTAAGGTCTGCTCGGGTGTCGTTGTAGGAATCGAGATCGAATCTATGATATGCCCATCCGCTGATCCGATTCCGCATACAAACTTGGTTCCGCCCCCTTCAATGGCGCCTAGTTTCATACCTCATCCCTCTCCTATTCTCTGTCTTCCTTCTTACTCACCAGTATAGAACACCTGCTTGCCGCCATTCTATCCATTCAAATTAGTTAAAAATACGGCGGCGCTGTACTTTTAATTTTGAACGGTAAGATAAAATGGTTAGTTTAAAATGCTATCTTGCACTACCCGCCTAATGTACAGTTAACCTATAAACCAGCCATTCATCTGAATAAGGAGGATTACACCATGCGTTCAATGAAAGCTTTATTCATAGAAGCGCCTTTCAAAGCGGCCATTCTAGATGTCCCCTATCCGACGCCAGGAGTAGGTGAAGTCACGATAAAAGTGGAACGGGCCGGTATATGCGGGACCGATGTCCACATATTCAAGGGAGAGTTTCTGTCCAGCTACCCGCTTATTCCCGGACACGAGTTCTCTGGCGTTATTCATGAGATTGGTCCTGGTGTTACTGCCTTTAACGTAGGAGACCGAGTGACCGCAGAGCCTAATATATTTTGCGGACAGTGCATCTACTGCTTAACCAATCGGGGCAATCATTGTGATGCTTGGCAGGCGACTGGGGTTACCCAGCCTGGGGCCATGGCCGAATATGTCGCTGTGCCTGCAAAAAATGTATTCCAAATTCCAGATTCCATGTCCTTTGGAGTAGGCGCTTTCATCGAACCTATGGCTTGTGTCGTTTATGCCATGAATCGGTTGCAGCTTAAACCGGGAGATCGCACTCTTTTATTTGGTGCCGGCGCAATGGGACAGCAGCTCATTCAATCGCTTACTCATGCAGGAGCATCAGAGCTTGTGGTCGTCGATATCTCTTCCGAGAAGCTAGCGCTTGCCAAGCAATGGGGTGCAACAAAAACCGTAATGAGCAATGAGGCCGATCAACACCTCGGAACCCAGCATTATCCTCGCGGATTCGATGTCGTTGTTGATGCTACGGGCATTCCAGCGGTCATCGAGCAAGCATTGCAATTTCTCGGGCCAACCGGCAAATACCTTCAGTTTGGGGTGACTGCTCAAAATAGCAAAATTACGCTCAGCCCCTTTGACCTGTATCAAAAAGATTGGACATTGATCGGCTCAATGGCCATTAATCATACCTTCTATCCGGCATTGCAGTGGGTCAAGAATGATCGAGTCCAATTGGAGCACTTGATTACCAAGGTTATTCCATTACATGAAGTTCCAGAGCTGTTAGCAGCAGGTGCAGGACCGAACCACTTAAAGGTACAAATCCAGATTGCTTAGAAAATACAATAACCCCTCCGTTCAACGAAAGCTAAGCGCATCCAATCAGGTGCCTCTTAACCTTTGTTGATCGTGAGGGGTTTTTATCGCTTGTTGTTATTCCATTACTGCACTAATTGGAATCGTCGAGTGACATGATATCTTTGCTCTCCATTTTTAGGACTTGCCGTTTTTCGATCCATTCCCCAATCCATACAAACACATTGGTGATAATAAACGAGAAAAAGACAATGGAATATAGTCCCGCACCAATGGCTATACCTATTCCGCCTGCATAAAAGATCATAGCCGCAGATGTTAGGCCTACCACTTTGGAGCCATCCTTCAAGATCACCCCAGCACCTATGAAGCCTACTCCCGTAACGATTTGTGCGGCAAGCCTCATCGGATCCATCATGGTATGCTCTTTTACACCGGAATATAAGAAGACGCTTTGAATCGACACAATGGTAATAAGGGCGGAAGCAGTAGCCACATACATGTATGTTTTTACACCTGCAGGCTTTTGCTTATGCGTACGGTTTAATCCGATGATAAACCCAAACAGCGCACTGACGAATATACGAAACAACCATTCATACTCATGTAAAATGGCCCCCAGCCATTCATCTATACCATTCATTCTGCTACCTCGCTATTCCGCTATGCAATCTGTATTATACGACGAGGACTCGAATTCCCATATCGCGCAGCTTATTCACGACATCCATGGGTGCTTTTTGATCGGTAATTACGGTGTGAATCTGTTCCGTACGCTCAATACGATAGAAGGCTACCTTATTGAATTTACTATGGTCAACCAGCAGCACGACATGCTTGGCATTAGCGATAAGCTTGCGTACAACACCTGCTTCTTCCATACTTGGTGTCGTTAAGCCCTGGTCGATACTAAATCCATTCGTTCCAACAAAGGCGTATTCGCAATAGATGCCTTCTAAAGACTTCTCAGCTGTTTCACCGACTAAAGCAAACGTGTTAGGACGAATATTGCCGCCCGTTACAAAAATTTGATTATCATTTGATCCCATAAAGCTAGTAGCCACATTAATCGCATTGGTCACAATCGTTAAGCCAGCCCGGTCCCTGATTTTCTTAACCAAATGACTTACCGTTGTCCCCGTCGATAATGCAACCGTCATTCCATCCTGAATCAGCTTGGCTGCCTCGGACGCAATCGCTGATTTCTCATCATTTAGTTTATCCTCCTTCTCTACAAAAGAAGGCTCGCTAAACAGATGATCATTGATGACAGCCCCGCCATGACTGCGCAATAAAAAGTTCCCGCGCTCCAGTTTTTCGAGATCCTTGCGAATGGTAACCTCAGAAACATTCAATTCTAAGCTTAGATAAGATACATCGACATGCTTATGAGCTTTCAAATAGTCCATAATGAACTGATGTCTCTCCAGGCTTCTCAGCCTTCGACCGGTTTCTGCATTCATCCACATACCCTCACAGTGTTCTTTCGTTTAGTTTTGAATTGTTTTCTTTTACACTCATTATAAATAATTTTGTGAAAATTTCAATTCTAAACCATTATGAAAGTAATCCTGTTCCATCTCCATGCGGCTATGAATGCTGAAGCAGGATCTTTCCCTTAACCTGACTGGGAACTTGATAGAGGTCGAACGCTTCATTAATATCATCCAATGGATACTTCTTATAGATCATATCTTTGAAATTTAACCGGCCCTTCTTCAAAAACTTCAGAGTCAACTCCCACTCATCGCCTGGATACGGTGAACTATAGGACATCCATGAGCCCGTTAGCGAAAATTCTTTTCGATTAAGCAATTCAAATTGCTTATGATTAAAGGTTATGTCACGGACGGGAGTTCCAATGAAGCAAACCTTCCCTTTGCTCGCGACAATGTCGAAGCATTGCTTCATTGCAATGTCCGAGCCCGCTGCCTCTAACACAATTCCATATCCTTGATCCTTCGTTATACGCTTCCACTCGTCCTCAAATCCTGGCTTTGAGGAATTAATGACATGATCCGCGCCGAATTTCTGGGCAATTTGCAGTCGTTCATCATCAATATCGAATACGGTTATATCTTTGGCGCCCAGAATATTAGCCCATTGAAGAGCGAGTAGGCCAATGGTTCCCCCGCCCAGAATGGCGACATGCTCTCCGCCTTGATATTGAATGAGTCTGAGCGCATGCAGCGCAACAGCCGAGGGCTCGACAAATGCCGCTTCCTCAAAGCTAATGCTCTCATCGAAGGGAACGGCATTCTCTTCTGGTATAACAACGTACTCAGCCCAGCTTCCGTTCACTCTGGAGCCGATAAAGGAATAATGCTTGCACTGCGCAAAATTCCCGTTCTTGCAATCTCGGCAAGCATGACAAGGCACTAGAGGAGCACCTACTACACGATCGCCAATGTTCAACGACGTTACCTCATCTCCCATTTGCTCTACAACACCAGAGAACTCATGACCAAGTACGATTGGATAATAATGCGCGGCATCCCCCATCACTCTTGGCAAATCCGAACCGCATATTCCTGTTGCTTTTACTTTCACAAGTATTTCATGAGGCGCTAGCGAAGGAGTTGCAATATTTTCTACTCTAATATCATTTTTTGCATGCAGTACTGCAGCTTTCACGCTATTCACCATCCCATTTTCGGAAATAAATCCTTAAGTCGCTCATAAGCTTCCCGATATACGCTAATGACTTGCTCATAAACCTGTCGGTGGTTTATGTTAGGCGCATGTTCACGCTGTATGCGAACCGTTCTTCTAACCGCATCAGCATAGCTGTCATAAACACCCGTACCGACACCAGCCAGAATCGCTGCTCCGAGCGTAGTCGCAGCGTCAGAAGAAGGAATTTTAATCGTTTTCCCTGTGATATCCGCTTTTATTTGTGTCCATTCGACACTATTGGCTGCTCCGCCAACACTATATAAGGTATGAATAGATACACCGCTTTCTAATGCCGTACTCAGATTATGCTGCAGGGCCAACGCGCAACCCTCCATGATAGCCCTGTACATATGCTCCTTGGTTTTCTCATAGGATAGCCCCATAAAAACACCCTTCGCATCTACATCCCAAATCGGCGAACGTTCTCCAGCCATATAAGGAAGAAAGATCAATCCTTCACTTCCGGGGCGGATGCGCGCAGCGGCTTCGCTAGCCTTATGGAAAAAATCCACATCCGTGCTGCAAGCGAATTCTCGCTTCATCCAGTTGAGGCTTCCGCCGCCAACCGTTCCGCCTTGCAGAATCCACAAGTCCTTTACCACATGACAGCTTAGGATGAGCTTTTCGTTCTTTACCGGACGCTCCATCACGATACTCATACCGCCAGCTTGGCCTCCTTGCTCTTGCACATCGCCAAGCCGAATTGCGCCTGCCCCAAGCGTTGCACAGGCTGCATCCAAACCGCCTGCTACTACGGGCGTCCCTACAGCAAGCCCCGTGCAATCTGCGGCAGCCGCGACGACATCCCCTACAACATCGCTGCATTCATAAATATCAGGCAGCCAATCAGTCGGTATACCCAGCTCTTTAGTGAGCTCATAGTCCCATTCTTTTGTTTCAATATTAAAGACATGAAGGCCGTTGCCCTGAGAGACATCCTGGGAATACTGTCCGGTTAATCGATAGACAATGTAGCTGTTGCACTGCAGTATCTTTTTCGTCTTAAGAAAAAGCTCTGGCTCATGCTCCTTCATCCACATTATTTTCCCGGTGACATAGGATGGCGATACGGGATTGCCCGATAGGTCAAAGAGCTTCTCCGCGCCTATATTTCGCACCATGTCTTCACATTGCCGGGACGATCTGCGATCCAGCCATATCATGGCATTCCTTAGAGGCTTTCCCAAGTCATCCATGGGAATCATCGCGCCGCTCTGACCATCTACCCCAATCCCTCTAATGAGATGCGGAGCAATCTTGGTCACTGCAAACATATCATGTAAATTGTCGCATACCGCACGCCACCAATCTTCGGGATTCTGTTCCGCGAAGCCAGGCTGAGGATAATGGGTAGGATAAACTTTCGTTCCTTGGTAGACGAGGGTTCCATCCGGATTGAAAAGCGCCAATTTGCAACCCGAGGTCCCCATATCAATACCAATTAAGTATTCATCTGACATGGCTTAAGCCGCCTTTCCAAAAAAAGCCCCCTGCACTAAGCTTTATTGATACATCCGCTCATGGTCATTTTTTCAATTGCGATCTGCCTCACAACCCTTTTTGCCTCTACCATATAAGCACGTGGATCAAGCTCCGACGGCTTCTCTTTGAAAAATTGCTGTAAAGAGAGCGTAAATGCATTTTTCAGCTCCGTTGCCACATTCACTTTGGCCATGCCAAGAGCGACGCATTGCTTCACCTGCTCAGCCGGAATGCCAGAGCCGCCATGAAGCACTAGCGGGACATCGACCTTGCCTGCAATTTCAGCGATTCGTTTGAAATCAATTTTGGGTTCTCCCTTATAGATCCCGTGTGCTGTTCCAATCGCCGGAGCCAAAGTTGATACGCCTGTTAATTCTACGAAGCGTTGACACTCGTCTGGATCTGCCAGCGTAGCCATATGGTCCGCAACATCGATGTCATCTTCTACGCCGCCTACTTTTCCTAGCTCAGCCTCAACATTTACTTGAAGCGCCCGCGCGACCTCGACAACCTTTTGTGTCATCTCGACATTTGTCTCAAAAGGATGCATCGACTGATCGATCATGACCGAGGTGTATCCAGCTTTCATACATTTCATAATAAGATTGAAGTCTTGGCAGTGATCCAAATGAAGGGCAATGGGAATGCTTGCCTGCTTAGCCGCAGCCTGTGCAGCGCCTACAATATAATCAATCCCCAAATGCTTAACTGTTCCTACCGTGGTTTGCAAAATGAGCGGAGAGCGGCTCTCCTCCGCAGCGTCTACAACCGCTTGCAGCATTTCAAGCGTATGCACATTAAAAGCCACAATCCCATAGCCTTGCTTCCTTGCTTCCAATAATAAGGGTGTCGACGAAACTAATGACATAGAATACTCTTCCCTTCTTTTAACCTGTTTTCAAATCAATAAAACTTCTTTCGATTAACTTTCGTATTATATTGTTTAATTTCATTTATGCCATCATACTATTTCTATTTCGAATAATTGTCAACATAGGACAAAAAAATTTTCATTCCGAAACCAAATGAAAGATTTCTATTAAAAGAGCGAGAGGCTTTCACCTCTCGCTCTTTTTCTGTGAAAGTCTTTACATCTTGCGAATGCGGTGCTTTAGGCTCGCTTAAGCTCAGGATGGCTCTCATAGAATGCAGCCCAGCGCTCCAGTTCATTGGTCGTAATCAGCGTCTCCGGATATTGCCGTGCGATGATTTCCATATCCGCAATCGTATCCACCGGCCACGGACCCACTTCCACGCCCTGCTCCATAATCATGCTCGCATACTGCTCCGTCAGCATCTTCATCGGCACGCCCAGCAGCTCGCAGCGGGTTTCCTTCAAGAAGGGGAACACATACGGCATGCTGCAGCTGGACGTTAGTCCAAGGCGAATGTCCGCATCCAGCCCTCTCAGCCTCTGAATGCTGAAATGGTCGAAGCTGATGATGATGGTCTGCTCGAACGTATTGGTTTGGCGCAGAACATCCAGCGCTTTCTGCTCCAGTCCCGGGTACAAATCGCCCGCCTGCTTCAATTCCACCATCACGTTCAACTTCCCACGCAACAGCTTCATCGTCTCTTCCAACGTCGGAATACGCTCGTGCGTCCCGATTCTCATCCGCTGGAGCTCCGCTAACGTATAATCCTTCACGTAGCCGCTATGGTCGCTCATCCGGTCCACCGTGTAGTCATGCATCACGACAGGCACGCCGTCCTTGCTTAGCTGCACATCCAGCTCTACATACGTATAGCCGAGATCGACCGCCGCTTGGAACGAGGACAAGGTATTCTCCGGGTGCTTCACCGGATAGCCCCGGTGCGCAATTCCTCTAATCGACATTGCGGTATGCTCCTTTATTCTTTCGTTATTCTGGCGTTATTCTTTCATTAACGCTTCGGCTTCCTTCTTGAAGCCGTTAAGCGTCGATGCGATATCCGCATTGTCGTACATAATCGCCTCGGTCGCTTTCAGGAAGATTTGATCCACCGCTGCGAATGCCGCGTGGTTATTCGTATCAATCGCATGCGCCAGCTGCTCGAATGCCACCTTGCGGGCAGGTACCTGCTCCCACTGCGCTTTCATTTCAGCCGACTCGACCATTTTCTTCGTGAATGGCACGTAGCCCGAATCCAGGATGAACTGCTGGCCGCCCTGCGGATCGTTGAACACCCAGTTCATGAAATCCCATGCCGCTTCTTTGTTCTTCGAATCCTCGAACATGACCAGGTTCGCTCCGCCCGTTGGCGCACCATATTGCTCTTTCATCGGCAAGTACGCCGTCACATACTCAAAATCCACCACGCCGGCATGACGACCAATGACGCCCGTCGATTCCATCATCATCCCGACTTGACCGCTCGCGAACATGCCGTTCACAATATTGCCGGAATCCTGCGCCGGCGGATAGTACAAGGCGCCCGTGCTTTGCATCTTCTTCAAGAATTCAAAGGCGGCCACGCCTTCCTGATCAAAGCCCATACCCGTGCCTTCTTCATTGAAGAACGCCCCTTTTTGCTGGACGATCATCGCGATCGGGTACCAGCTCGCATATGGCATCGTATAGCCATAGCGCTTGTATTCGCCATTTTCTTTGATGACCAGCGCATTGGCGACCGTCTCTAATTCCTCCCAAGTCGTCGGGATCTTCAGGCCTTTCTCATCGAGCATCGTTTTGTTGATATGCAGCAACGGCGTGGAGCGGTTGAACGGCAGGGCGTTCAACTGACCGTTAAATTTCACGTTGCCGAGCAGGCCCGGCAGGAAATCGTCCTCGCTCATCCCCGTGCTGGCCAGCAGCGGATTCAGGTCCGCGAGCACCTCCGCTTCTGCAAGCAGAGGAACAAAGGCACGCTCGAGCATGGAGATGTCCGGTGCGGTTTTGGCCGGCACGGCTTGCTGCAGCTTCGTCAGCGTCTCTTGGTAGTTCCCTTGGAACGTCCCGATCACTTCCACTTTATCTTGCGAAGCATTGTAGGCCTTGATCATCTTATCGATATATTCCCCGTTGTTGCCGCTCATCGAGTGCCAGAAATTCACGGTTGTTTTGCCCGCTGCCGGGGTCTTGCTCTCCACCGCCGACGGACTCGGCGTCTCTTTGCCGCCCGCTGTGTTCTCCGGTGTATTGTTGTTTGACGCACACGCAGCCAGCATACTGATCAACAAGCTAAGGATAACCATCATGCCTACGCTCTTCTTTTTCATTGATACCCCTCCATTGTGCTTTTTTTTATCATTCAAGGAATCGCGTGAACTTACTTGATTCCTGAATAAACGAAGGCTTTGACAATCTGCTTGGAACAGAACAGGTACACGAGCAGAATCGGCACGACGAGCACCACGTTGCCCGCCATAATGATGTGCCAGTTGCTGATGCCCTCGGTCTCCCTCAGCATCGCGATCCCGATCGTCAGCGGGCGTACCCCCGTCGAATCGGTCATCACCAGCGGCCAGAAGTAATCGTTCCAGTGGCTCACAAAGCTGAACAGCCCAATCGTGGCGAGTGCCGGGATGGACATGGGCACCATGATTTTTCGCATGATTGTAAACTCGTTGGCATTGTCCAGCCGTGCCGACTCGATGATTTCCGAGGGCACCTGCATGAAATATTGCCGCAGCAGGAAGATCCCGAACGCATTGGCGGCAAACGGCAGGATTTGCGGCCATAGCGTATGAACCAGCCCCCAGTCGGCCAGCATCAAGTAAATCGGAATGAAGGTCACCTGACCCGGAATCATGAACGCCAGCAGCACCAGGGCAAAGAAGAAGTGTTGTCCTCTAAATTTATATTTGGCAAAGGCGTAAGCCGCCGGGATCATCACCAGCATTTGAATGACGATAATGCTCAGCGTGACGATGATCGAGTTTTTCGTATAGGTCAGGAAGGGTCCGGACTGCATCGCGGTCACAAAGTTGGACCATTGCGGCAGCGCGGGCAGCAGCTTCGGCGGAAAGATCATCGTTTCCGGAAAGGTCTTGAGGGATGTGGTGATCATCCACACGAACGGAAACAGGAAGATCAGGAGCACGACGCTCTTTAACGCCACGCTGATCCCGGTAACCCCGTAACGCCATTTCGAATTCATCGCTTTCGTCCTTTCGCAGGCTTTTGTCGATCGGTTATTGATAGTGCACCTTATTGGCCAGCACCCGGAAGTAAACGAACGTGAGAATCGCAATGATGACCATCAATATAATCCCCGTTGCCGACGCATACCCTAGGTTGTTGGAGCGGTATTCATAGATGTGATACACCAAGGTCGAGGTCGAATTGTTCGGGCCGCCCCCGGTCATGATCCGCACGGTATCGAACACTTTGAAGGAGCCGATGGTCATAATAATCAGAACAAAGAACAACTGTGGCGAAATCATCGGCAGCGTAATTTTGTAGAAGGTTTTAAACCGGCTGGCATTATCCAGCGCGGCCGCTTCATAGATCGTCGGCGGCACGCTCTGCAGCGCCGCCAGCAGAATCAGCGCATAGTAGCCGACGTTATGCCAGACCGATACCAGGATGACGGACAACATCGACGTGCTCGAGCTTTGCAGCCATTTCGAGGTCGGCAAGCCGAACGTCTTGAGCACATAGTTCAAGATGCCGAAGTTCGGCTCCATGAGCAGCATCCACACGAGCGCAATCGAGACGATGGAAATGATATGCGGCGTAAAAATCCCCGCCTGCAGAAACGCATTGAATCTCGTCTTCTTCCGATTGATCAACAGCGCCAGCAGCAGCGCAATGACAATCGTAAGCAGCACGACCGTTACGGTGTAGATCAACGTGTTGTTTAAGGCCACGTAAAATTCGTCTTTCGAGAATAGCTGCTTATAGTTATCCAGGCCGATGAATTTGCTTTTCGCTTTGTTCAGCAGGTTATACCGATAGAAGCTCAGCTTGAGCAAGTAGAACACAGGGTATATCACAAAGCATAGGATCGCGAGCATCGCAGGCAGAATCATGACGTAGGGCCGCAGCGTGTCCCATCTTGTGGTGTTATTCATCGCCTTGTCTCCTCAGCCGCTCGAGGTAGTCCGCAGCGCGGGGATCCTCTCGCGGGATTCGGTTCTCGTCCGCACCGAACAGCATGATCTTCTCTACCGGTACGCCGACGTAGACGTGCTCATCGACGGTGAAGAGATCCTCATAGCACTTGATCATAAAGGTGAATTGCTCGTTCTTCACCTGATAGATCGTCTCCGAGCCGAGCATTTCACGCGTGGTTATGACGCCCTTGTAGCGGAACCAAGCGTCCGAGGGGGTTCTGGTCAGCACCGCCGACTCCGGTCTAAAGCCGAAATGCGCGCCATCCGTGCCCAGCGGTGCGACATTCATCGGCGGTACGCCGACGAACTGCGCGGTAAACCGGTTATTCGGCTCCCGGTAAATGAGATCCGGCGATGCTTCCTGCTGGATAACCCCTTTGTTCATGAGTACGATGGTGTCGGCCATGGACATGGCTTCCACCTGGTCATGCGTCACATAGACGAAGGTGGTGCCGAGCTTCTTATGCAGCTCGATAAGCTCGATCCGCATTTGAATGCGCAGCTTCGCATCCAGGTTCGATAACGGCTCGTCCATGAGGAAGACCGACGGCTTCTTCACCATGGCCCTGGCCAAGGCTACGCGCTGGCGCTGGCCGCCCGAGAGCGTGGAGGGCTTGCGATCCAAATACTCGCTTAAGCCGACGGTAGCGCTGATGCTCTCGACGAGCTCGGTGCGTTCCTCTTTGCTTACCTTGTTATTTTTCAGACCAAATTCGATATTTTCCCGCACGGACATGGTCGGATAGATCGCATAGTTTTGGAAGACCATCGCGACCCCGCGCTGTCCGGGAGCGATTTGCGTCACATCCTTGCCGTCAATGAGCACCGCGCCCGAGGTCTGGGGATCGAGCCCTGCGATCATGCGCAAGAGCGTGGTCTTCCCGCACCCGGAGGGTCCGACAAGCACCGTGAATTCGCCGTCCGCAATCGTTAAATCCAAATCCTTGATGACCGTACTGTCGCCAAAGGATTTCGTTACCTTCCTGAACTCGATCGATGCCAAGAGCAGTCACTCCTTACACTAGTCTTTCGTTCTGATTTCACTTTTAGCAACCTAACTATTTATACTTCTTATGTTTGTCCATAAGATGATCTGCAACCGCTTACAATAAGCGCCTTGTATAATCACGCCCATGATCCGCCCAACCTTCGCGATCCAATCACCTCCAACAATGCCTGAAAGTCAGCCCATAGACTAAAGCCGTTCAACCCTTACTTGCCGCAGCATACGATTGAATTCCTCTAGATTCACATGACCTGCAATGGGATATCGTGCATTCGATGCCGCCGCTGCCGTCCCCCAAGCTGCTGCCTCCATTAATTCTTCCGAGGAAGGCTTCTCTGACTGCATACGATCCAAGAAATTTGCAATCCCGCCAACAAGCGCATCTCCGCAGCCAACCGTATTTACTGCCTCGATATCAGGCGGTTGTATTTGGCTGATGCCGTGGTTAGTAACGACCACCGAGCCTTGCTTATCGAGGGATACAACGACCATTCCCACATCCATCTCCAATATCTTCCGGGCTGCTTCAACTATGCTTTCTTTCGTTATTAATTCCATTCCGGTGAGCTCAGCCAATTCATCCCGATTGGGCTTACACAGGAATGGACCGCTTTCAATTCCTCTCGACAAGCTTTCTCCGCTCGAGTCAAGAATGGTAAGTGCGCCTTCCGATTTAGCGATGTGAATGAGCTCTGCATAAGCATTCATTGGAATGCCTCTAGGCAAGCTGCCAGAGAAGCTGACGATTTTGCTTTTTACCGCTAGCTCTCGCACCTTCCGCCGCATCGCCTCCCATTCCTCCTGCATAATAATGGGGCCCGGCTCTAAAATTTCAGTCTGGGTACCTCCAATTCGGTCAATGATATTAAAGGCTTCGCGAGTATGTCCCCTCGCCCACACGGGCTCGCTCGCTATCCCTTTATCCAACAACGCAGTATGAATGTACCTTCCCGTATCTCCTCCTAAAAATCCCGAAGCAATAACCGAAGAGCCTAATAGTTTAGCTACCTTAGCTACGTTGTTTCCTTTACCCCCCGGTTCCAGCACAATCTCTTTCACACGATTAACCTTGTCTATCTGAAACTGGTTAATATAATGAACTTTATCGATTGCGGCATTTAAGGTAATGGACGTAATCAATGTATAATCCCTCCTGAACAAGCAGGTCGATCCTTTATTTTATTTCGTTTACAAGTAATTTATATTTCACTATATTTCGTATTTATTCGAATCATTTTGTTTATAGTGCTATATTATTTTGAAAGCGTTTCTTTGTCAACCACTTCGCTGTTAAATATTTCGATGTAAATTATGAAAAATCGCACATATAGAACATTGCAAATAAGCCACTAAAACGTACTTGGCCAGTAAAAGGAAAGAAATTGAAGGGTTCACGCATGAGGTTAGAGTCGAGGAAATTAGATTACATATTTGGCCGCCAAGACGAATACATCAATGAGAACCGTCATTTCCAAAGCTTTTTTCGCAGACCTGCGCGCGGTTGAACCCCACTATCCTCTTTCGGGCTCGAGGCAACTCCCCATTTCAGCCTACAAAAAAAACCCTCATGCTCATTGGTCAAGACCCCATTTAGCGGACAATGAAAAAACACCTAAGCAACAAACTGGCGTCGGTACTCAACCGGCGTCATTTTTTTAAGTCTTCTTTGCGGTCGAGAATGGTTATAAAACGCAATATAAGTTTCGATTCGCCTTTGTGCCTCTTCAACGCTTCGTATATCATAGAGGTAGAGCCCTTCCGTTTTGAGATGCGAGAAGAAGCTCTCCATTGAGGCGTTGTCATGACAATTGCCTCGGCGTGACATGCTGATTTGGGCGCCAACCTTTGGCAGCATGTCGTGGTATGCATAGGACGTGTACTGGAATCCTTGATCGCTGTGAACGATCAATCCAGACATGTCCTTTTGCTTTTCAAAGGCCTTCTCGAATGTCCGCAAGACGAGTTGGTTGTCGTTACGTAAGTCCATATGATGAGCGACGATTTCATTATTGAATAAATCTTTAACGACCGATAAATATAGCCAGGTATCCGCCACTCGAACCTGAGTGACATCTGTGACCCATTTTCGATTTGGCATGTTGGCTTGAAAGTCTCGCTTTAACAGATTCTCCACGACGCGCCCACCGACTGTTGACGCGTAGTTACAGCGGTGCTTACGCCGGATTTTAGAACGTATCCCGAGCTCCTGCATTAGACGTAGAACTTTCTTATGGTTAACCCATATTCCCTGTTCTTGAAAAAGGAAAAGCTGAAGCTGCCTATACCCGTATTTACCGTCATACTTCGTATATAAGGCCTGGATTCTTGCTTTGAGATCCCTATCTCGACTAGCCCCCTTACGCGCTAAATAGGCGTAGTAACCACTGCGCGAAACCTTAAATGCTTTGCAAAGCTCACTTACCGCATACCACTCTGACGCCTGCTCAATGGCCCTGTACTTTCGACGCACACCTCCCGCATCCAGATTTCCAAACNCTTTTTTAGCATTTCATTTTCCCGTATCAAGCTTTGTAAGTGTCGATCTTGGTTGATGTATTCTGTTTTTCGGCCACGCCGATCCAATAACCCGAACTGCCCCAAGTTCCGATACTTCCGCATCCATTTTTTCATGCGATCTTGATCTGCAATCCCCAAATGTTCATTGATCTGACGATAAGTCCAACCTTCCTCAACATGGAGGCGAATTGCCTCTACTTTAACCTCATGCGTGTATCGCTTGAACTTCTGCCCCTTAACAGCCATAAAAAATGCACCCCCTAGAATTCATCGGATAAACCAGGGGTTTTTCCAATGTCCATTCTAAGGGGTGCACTCTACATGCAGTCAGGGTTCTTATGGTGGAGCCGAGGGGAGTCGACCCCCTGATCCAAGAGAATAATACATGGTGCATCCCTCTTCTCTTCTTGAATGGATGTAGCGATAGCAAAAGCCCCGAACGAAATTTTTTCGTTCGGGGCTTTATGTGGCAGCCTACAGTTTTACGACATTCTCAGCTTGCGGTCCGCGATTACCTTGTACGGTATTAAATTCGACTTCGATGAAGCCGAAACCCTTGTCTGCATTAAACCATTTTACTGTTCCCGATTCCACATGAATTACCACCTAACTAATATTTACATGACTTTCTTATCCGGATTAGAAATAAAAAATTCACATATCGTACAAGGTTATTGCATCGAAGTAATAACCCTCTACGCTATGCGAATTCAGTAGAAAGCGGTACCAGGTGAAAGCGGTACCAGGTAGGGATGCCGCTTTCTACATGCGCAGCAACAACGGACATGACCTGGATTCTTACCTTCTACATTCATACTCCTTGGTCGCGGCCTCCAACATCGCGTTCCAATCCGCGAAATCAGTCTCTCTTGCAACATGCCGATCAAATAACTCGTCAGGGATATTCCGAACATCTTCGCGCGTTTCTACTTGGAAATTTCCCTTCGTCAAAAACTCCGCGAAGTTGTTCGCTGTGGAATGCTTCTTCATGAACGTTTCGTCGAGTAACCGCGCCAACGAAACACCTTCAGAATCGATCTGCACGTCTTTCAATCCTTGCAATTCCTTCAACAGTTCATCGAACGCCATCGGTTTATTCTTTCTCAAACGATCACTCCTAGACTTTTATTGCGCAGCGCCTCGGCTGCAATCCGCCTCATACCATACACAAACCCAGTTCATTATAACACGTATTTGCGCCTGAACCTCTATCGCCATACTTGATATGGCACAAAAGTCAGGGCTCACCCTCGGCAAACCGCAATGCAGAAGACCGATGAATATCAGCGAGTGGATTCGTCAATATAATCGAGAGCTAGCAATAACCAATATCTGCTTTAATTACAATGATGGAGGATGAGATTGATGAACGAACTGGAAATGAGCACGAAATCGGCGACGATCGCAACCGGCTTCTCAAGGCGGCGACTCTGGACGGCGCGCGGGATGTACGGAATCGTCATCCTGTTCATGCTATTCGATGGCATTGGCAAGCTCGCCAAGCCCAAGCAAGTAATAGAAGGGACTCTCGAACTGGGATATGAGGAACGCCATATCGCAGTATTGGGCGTTCTCGGCCTAATCTGCACCATCCTGTACGCGGTGCCGCGCACGCGCTTCGTGGGCGCGCTTCTGCTTACAGGCTTCTTGGGAGGGGCCGTGGCCGCACAGTTCAGGATGGACAATCCGCTGTGGTCCAATACGCTGTTCCCCGTCTATATCGCAGTTTTGGCTTGGGGGCCGCTATGGCTCTTGGATCAGCGCTTACGTAACTTAATATGGAAACGCCATTGATCACGCACGTTCCCTAAGCCAACAAAGCCCCGCCCCTCTCGGTGGGGCTGCCGTACGAAGCCGATAGGAGTCGCACCTCTGTCCAGGGACTCCATGTCAACTGCTCTGCGCTCGGTTGAACCCAATGTCCTCATTCGGATTCGGGGCACTCCCCTTTCAGCCCACTAAAAAACCCTGTGTGACTTCAATGATATGATTGCCAAAAAATCAGCCATATCATTGCCACAAACAGAGCCAAATGTACAGTATTTATTCTTAAATTATACCATTAAAATCAACGATAATATTGCCTAAAGTACATAAATAAATCATCCAGTTGCCAAAAGTACAAATAAGCTGTACGGTGAAAATATAGAAATATCATGAGCGGAGTCACTTTGCTAACGAAAAAAAGATATGGTGGTGGAGAGCTTGTTAGGGTTCCAGTTTATCCCCGGTAAGGAAGACCAATATATTGATAAATTTAAAAAAGTCATTACTGAGGACTGGATAAGAAAGCAAACCCGACATATGTACTATAAAAATCAGTTCAAGGAAGCTGGTTCTTATTTTGACCTTTTGCATCCCATTATGGAGTATCACGTGGATATATGGTCGTCCTTGAGAACCTAATCGGGACGGGCACTCTTGCTATTAGTTGCACTTGGTTTAAACCCTTTTTTCTTGGTTCCCATGTGTTCGTAATATCGCTGTATAACCTGGTTATACAGTTCTGGAAAACGAGAAGCTAAGTAACTTCTTGAGCAAGCCGTTTTCTCCATTATCTGCATCATGTGTGGTGGGGGATTTTCCAAAAGCGAATCTTGCAGTACACGTTTAACTTTCTCTGCAATAAATCCTCGCTTTTTCTTTTTTTTAAAGTAATAGTTAGCTTCTTGGTTTATTTTTAAACCTTTCGTCTTATTCATTACTAGAGAATAAATTGTAGTATTTAAAAATGTAGCTAACCAAAGCAAACTTTCCAATTCAGGTTTGCTCTCTCCCTTTATCCATCCCCAAAGCGCATGCGGTAACCTTCCTGCGGATCTACCGAACTCAGCAACATTATCATTATAGTTCCTCTTTATGAATGCTTCTAACACCTTCGAAACTGACGATGAGCTATCAATCAGTAAAAGTGACTTTTGATTTACAATTACTCGTTTCAAGGAGTACGTCATTCTTCCCTTCGAGAAATGGTGTTGCTGCACATTAGGGGGTTAATGCCTGCATGAAGCTTCTCGAAATGACCAAGTCTCTGCACAGACAAGTAAGGGGCGACTTAGGTCGCCCTCACTCTCACGCTTCGGAACGTGTTGGCTTTGTCTTTTGTTTACTTAAAGGTAGAACCCTACGACTGACATCGTATACATCAGTTCCCGATGAGCTTTATATTAAAGATTCGACTGTCGGTGCACGTATCAACCATCAGGCTATTGCGATGGCAATGAAGAAAGCTGATCATGAACGATTAGGAATTCTACATGTCCATGAGCATTGGGGGACTGGGATTCCACAGTTCAGTGCAACTGATTTGTCCTCTCACTCTGATTTTTTACGTGCATTCCGGACGGCGAATCCAAATGCTGCTCACGGGTTTTTACTGCTAAGCAAAGATACTTTAATGGCTCGGGTCTGGCTACCAGGCGAATCAATCCATCGGGATATATTCCGGTGTGATTTCTCCGGAAAACTCTCTCTAGTTAGATTGCTAAGGAGGATACTGCAGATATGAGCAAAGTAAATAATCGTCAATCATTTCTCGGGGAGAAACTTGACAAAGTTCTAGGAAATTGTCTCGTAGGTGTAATCGGTCTAGGAGGGGGTGGTTCTCAGGTCGTTCAACAACTTGCTCATATCGGGTTTCGGCGATATGTCCTATGTGACTATGATACGATTGAGGGTACAAATCTCAATCGTACGGTAGGAGCGACGTTACTCGATGTGGAGAATGAATCACGTAAGCTGGTTATTGCTGTCCGCATGATCCGCACTCTGCAACCAGATGCGGAAATACAAGGAATTCCGAAGCGATTCCAAGAAGCAGCTGAAGACTTGAAGAAATGTGACGTTATATTCGGTTGCCTTGACGGGCTTGGAAATAGAGATCAGTTGGAGCGTCTCGCTCGTTCTGCGAATATTCCGTATATTGATATCGGAATGGATGTGAACGCAATGATTCCTGGCGAGCCCCCACGTATGTCGGGGCAGGTAATCGCCAGTCTCACAGGTCACCCCTGTATGAGATGTTACGGCTATATTAACGAAAAAGATTTGGCTAAAGAACACGCCGCATATGGAGACGCTGGTATTCGACCACAAGTCATTTGGCCAAATGGAGTATTATCTTCAACGGCTATTGGCGTCGCCCTCAATCTTTTGACTAATTGGACAATCCATGTAGATAAACAAATCCTGTACTACGAATACGATGGAAACGTCGGAACCGTCAAACCGCACCTTTTCTACGAGCGGGAACTTCAACGTAATACTAGATGCCCGCATTATCCAAGTTGAGTTGATTAATTAATGTGGCCCCCTTGTTTTACAAAAGGGGGCTTATACATATTTATCCATAACCATTTCTTTTTTTGAAATCTTAGTTACTTTAATCGGGTGAAATTTTCGCCAATAAACAAGGCTCGGCCGTTAGCGCCGACGTTCTCGATAGAAAACGCTTGAGTAATTGTTAGAAGCTATATAGTACTCAGTTAGTTTCCATTCGATTTAATTTTATCTACTTTATTAGTGGCAGCCTTTATATTAAGTATATTAATGGATGTATTTCCGTATTTTTTTTTTGTGGCTGAAGCAATTAAGAGTGACTTTATATCCTCCGCTTTAAGATCGGGGGAAATTGACAATATGATTGCCACAGCAGCTGATACCAATGGAGTTGCCGCTGATGTACCACTAAACCAGTCCATACCATTCGTCGTAGACCCAGTTGTCAATAAATAACTACCCGGAGCTGCTATATTTCCAGCAGAATAATTTGATCGACTATCCACAAACCCGGATTTAGTTAAGGCTGATACTGCAATTACATCCTTATATCGTCCAGGGAAATCATTCTCATTTTCCCCATCATTGCCTGCAGCTGCAATTATTATTACACCTGAAGAAATTGCATTCTCAATAGCGATTCTCAATTCGTCTGAATCTGTTTTGGTCGTTAAGCTAATATTAATTATTTTTGCTTTATTCACGACTGCAAGATTAATAGCTTCTATTAGTCTGTCAATTGAAATACCGCTTTCCGAACCCACATCAATAGATAGTATGTTAGCGTTTGGCAATATTCCACGTGGTGTTATCACACCATCACCATTTGCAGTAATTAATCCAGTAACTAAGGTGCCGTGAACAGAAGAAGGAGTATTTTCAAGAGTTATTTGTTTTATGCAGCTACTACATAAAAACTTATTATTAAGATCTATACCAGAATCTATTACAGCAATTAACGGTATGTTTTTTTGATTTAAACTTATGATATTTCGTCCGTTTATTAAATCCAGTGGCCAGGTGTAAAGTCCATTTAATTCTTTGTTTAAACCTGTAGATGTATAGACTTCACTAATTATTATTTTCCTGTTACTTATTGTATCACTCCCTAATACCAAAGTTGTAACAATACAAATAACTAAAAGGAGAATATATTTAATATGCAAAAATCTGCTCACCATCTTTATTAATCCCCTCAACACCTATAACAATATTACCTTCAGGTTCATCAATTAGAACATAGCTGTACGTGTTCTCTTCTGATTTGGTAACATTAACTATTAAACCAGTGGAGAATTTAATAACAATATCTGTTATTTCATCGTCTCGAATGAAACCACTAATAATATGGTACCGACCTTTATTATTTATTAGTCCCGACATCTCTAGTTTTGTAAATGGGACTGATTTATCTATCTTATTTAAAGTTTGGAACAAAATCTCCTGGTGGTTTCTATCCACAATAACTGAGCCTTCGTAATCATTATCTTGGGTACTAAATAAAACGTATGATAAATCGCCGTATGTCGAGTCTTTAGTATATACAAGATTTATTGACTTTAAGTTTTGCTTCAGCTCGTCTTCAAAACTGTTTTTAATTAGTTGTTTATATTCTTGAAATACTTCTTTAGTATCACTCACTGAGTTCACATGCGTACTACACCCCAAAATTATCTGTGTCCAAAATAGAGCTAATATAGCCAAAAGTAACTTAGTTAAAACATTCCTCTTGACCATCAAAGCCAACCTCCTTCTTTATTAAAAGAGGTAGGGAACGTTCCCTACCTCTTAGATTAGACTTCAAAAAATTTATTTGTAATAAGCAGCTAGTTTGTTGACCTGACCATTCATGTCAGGTAATAATCTAAACATGCAATATTGAGTATATGATTGCCCTGCGTTAACTGAGAGAGATAAACTTAAAAATGAAAAATTAACTCCACCACTAACTGAACCACTAACAGTCACCGTAAAATAAATTTGCGCTTCAGCATAATGGTTATTTGTAACGAAGGTGCCTGTAGCATCATCATATTTTGCAGATAGGCGGTCGTTCTTGGTCGGAGTTCCGTAGGAGACAAACCCCGAAGAACTAGCTCCAGGAGTGTAGTTCCCTATTATAGAAGTCCAACTTCCGTCATTTTCATCCAAGATAGTTGTATAGTCCAAGTTAAGTATCGCAGCTTTAGCCCAATAAGTTGCATTGCCGAACGTCCATTGTGCATTTGCATTATTACAAACCCCGGGGCCACCACCTTGGCAGTTTGCACTTGTGTAATAAAGATCTTCATCATAACCACTTGGTTTTACCATTTTATCGTTTCCAGATTTCGTCCCTGGATCTTGGCTAAATTCAATAAAGCTGCCATCTGGATATTGAATTACATATTTACTTTGTTTAGGGTAGCGGTCCATGAATTTAGTAATATCTTCCTGTCCACGCGATGTAACAGGAGATCCTAGACCAGCCTTAATCGCTGAAGGATCTCCAGCTAATATTCTTTTCTTAAACCCCCTCGGATCTGCAGTAATCTCCTCAACTGGCACTGCTTCTACTTTATCTAGATCTAATACTTTCCCACTTTTCTCTAACCCCGCTACTAAATCGTCTACAGATGCATAGTACTCAGCATCTTCGTTATTTAAGCCTTTCTCCATAAGGGCTTTAACCTTTTCATTATGTGGAGCATTTTTTTGCTCGCTTAGAGGCCTTGAAAAAAAATCTTCGCTATTTGCAGCTGAAGTCGGACTTTCAGCAAAAGCCTGCGAAGAAAACACTATTATTAAAACACAAGCTACTATTAAGTAACGGTACATCAATTAACCTCCTAAGATTTTTAGCTGGCCAGCTCACTTAATAATATCCAGCATTTAACTTAATTAGTCAATATTTACTTTTGCGCGATTTTTACGTGTTGGAGATGGCTATGTAACTGACTACAATAAGCGTGTTCTTTTATGTAAGACATTTTTGAGCGTGAATAGTTTCATTCTGACACAAAATTAATAAAATAGACCTAATGTTTCGACAGAAACTCTCAATCAAGATCTGATAAGCACTTAGCAAAAAATAAAAAAAGTGAAGTAATCCTTCACTTTAAACTTTATGATATTAACTTTGCTGGCGGTTGTGGTATCGTGACAATTTCATCTCAAGGAACTCCAACATTTCCCTTTTAGCAACTTCTTGTAGGTTTCTGAAACCTTTCAATAGAATATTTTCTTGCTCGTTTAATTTATCCAGATGCTGAGAATCTATATTCAATAATAGCCAGTTTAGATCTACCCCATAAGTTTTGGCTAATAATTGAAGAGTCTCACAAGACGGCTTACTCTTTCCGGTTTCTATTTCGCTTAGTGTGGCTTGAGATACTCCAATAATTTCTGCAAATGAAACTTGATTTAAGTTATGTTGATTTCGAATCAGTTTAATTTTTAAAGAGATATTACTTTGCATGGATTATCTCCCCTATATATGCTAAATGCACATTTTTGTCAGTGACAAAAACGTGCATAGATAGTATGTATGGTGGAGCCGAGGGGAGTTGAACCCCTGTCCGAAAGTAACGCCACATTGCTTTCTACGGGTGTAGTCCCAGATTTGATGTCACCCGAGAGACGCCCCGGAACCGGCTTCTCGTTGGGTCAGCCTGATTGTCTTCTTCAGCTAGCCCCAGGCGGAGACTAGACAGCGTATCCCACTAAAGTTGAGCCTCTATCCCGCCACATGGGCGATGGAGAGTAGAAGCCTGGTAGCCGTTTCTTAGGCGGCGTAAGCCAGAGTTGGTTGTTGTTTGCCGTTTAATAGGCTTTCCGCGTTGTTATAGTAGCCGCAGCCCTACTACCCGCTTACAAAGTTCGTACTACTCCCGTCGAATCCAAAAACGGCCCCATGATAAAAATTAATTCAAAAAATCAAGCATATCCTTGCCAAACCGAGAATCAAGCATAAGGCTGCCAAAGCGGCAATATTATGGTTGATTCCACACCCTGACCTCATGCGGTCAGGGTTCTTATGGTGGAGCTGAGGGGAGTTGAACCCCTGTCCGAAGACAACGCCACACGGCTTTCTACGGGTGTAGTCCCAGATTTGATGTCACCCGAGAGACGCCCCGGAACCGGCTTCTCGTTGGGTCAGCCTGATTGTCTTCTTCCGCTAGCCCCAGGCGGAGACTAGACAGCGTATCCCACTAAAGTTGAGCCCTTAGCCCGCCACATGGGCGATGGAGAGTAAGAGCCTGGTAGCCGTTTCTTAGGCGGCGTAAGCCAGAGTTGGTTGTTGTTTGCCGTTTAATAGGCTTTCCGCGTTGTTAAAGCAGCCGCAGCCCTACTACCCGCTTACCATGCTCGATCTATCCCCGTCGAATCCAAAAACAGCCCCGAATAGCGGAACGCCGTCAACCGCTGCTGCGATGAGGCTTCCTAAAGGGTTACCCGCGACGGTAACTTGAAACTTAAATCTGGTCAAGCGATTTCCTTACTCACTTATTATAGCACGCTTGAAGCGATATTGCTCAAAGTGTTGCTGGCAAGGTTGGTCTTGCGTACCACCCGATTATTTCGGGAAGCTGACCTTCTGCTTCTCCCGCAGAATCCGCTGAATATCCCGCTGAACGTCCCGCTTGGCCGCCGTCTCGCGCTTGTCGTACTGCTTCTTGCCTCGGCCGACACCCAAGAGGAGCTTTGCGTAGCCGTTCTTAATGTACACCTTAAGCGGTACGAGCGTGTAGCCCTCCTGCTTGACGGTGCCGAGCAGCTTCTTGATCTGCGCCTTGTGAAGCAACAGCTTCCGCGCGCGCGTCGGATCGGGCGGGTTGTGGCGGTTGCCCTGCTCGAACGGGCTGATATGCATGTTATGCAGGAACGCCTCGCCGTTACGGATCGTCGCGAACGCGTCGTTCAAGTTCGAGCGGCCCGTGCGGAGCGACTTGATCTCGGTGCCCGTCAGCACCAAGCCCGCTTCATAGGTTTCCTCGATGAAGTAATCGTGGGACGCCTTCTTATTCTGCGCTAACGGCTTATCGAAAAAATCTTTCTTCTTCGCCACTTTCCTTCACCTCCTATGAATCTTGCAAGGCCGTCAATGATCGGACATTCATTATAGCACGCGCCGAAGATCGCTTTCAATCGCCCGCACGCTCCGCGAAAAGGTTATTTCGATGCTCCCCCGAAACATTTGTCGATCAGCGCCATCCGGATGTAGAGACCGTTGACCGCTTGCCGGAAATACGCCGCTCGCGGATCGCCGTCCACTTCCTCCGTGATCTCGCCCGCGCGGGGCAACGGATGCAGCACGATCGCGTCTTGCTTCAATCGGCTCATCAGCTCGCCGTCGACGATGTACTTGCCGGAGGCTTTCTCGAACTCCTCCAGAGACGGGAAGCGTTCCTTCTGAATCCGCGTCTGGTACAGCACGTCGATCGAACCCGCGACCGAGTTCAGATCCGTCGTCTCCACGTAACGGATGCCTTTCTCGTCCAAGTACTTCTTCACGTTCTCCGGGATCCGTACGTTGTCGGGAGAAATATAATAAATCATAACGTCCTGGTAATTCGCAAGCATATAGCTCAGCGAGTGGACCGTCCGGCCGTACGCAAGATCGCCCACCATCGCGATCTTCAGACCGTCGATCTTGCCGAACTCCTTGCGGATCGTATAAGCGTCCAGCAGCGCCTGCGTCGGATGCTCCCCCGCTCCGTCGCCCGCGTTGAGGACCGGAACCGCAGACACTTTCGCCGCTCGTTTCGCCGCGCCGATATCCGTATGGCGCATAACGATGACATCGCTGTAGCCGCTGACGATGCGGATCGTATCCTCGAGCGTCTCGCCTTTGATCGCGGACGAGAATTGCGCCGCGTTCTCCGTGCCGATGACGCCTCCGCCCAGCCGATGCATCGCCGATTCGAAGCTGAGCCGCGTCCGCGTGCTGGCTTCGAAGAACAACGTGGTCATAATCTTGCCCTCATACCGCCGATCGCCGCCGCGTGCGACGACCTTCTCCATCTCCTGAGCCGAATCGAACAGCTCCTCCAGCTCGTCCCTCGTAAATTGCTTCGCCCCAAGCACATGATACAGCTCTTTCATTCCTGCTCCGCCTCCCCGTACACACTATTCTCTATCCTATAAGATACGTCTTATTTTGTCTAATGCGCATTGATCTGCCCCCGCTCGCAAGGATAAACGGCGACTCCGATGACTGATTTTCGTTGAGCTAGGCGACGTTTCTGTTCCTGAGATAAATAACAACGATTCGCAGTTATTTCGTCAACCGATGTATCGTCATCACCGAATAACAACGATTTGCAGTTATCTTTGTCCCATATCAACAAATCCTCATTTATACGTACGAATAACACTCGATTTGTTGTTATTTAATCCACTTCACTCGATTTCTCAAAAGCAACTGTCGATTTGCTGTTATTTAATCCGCTCTTCACTCGTTCTTACGACAGTAACAATCGATTTACTTTGATCTATTGCACTTCACTCGGTTTCTCGACAATCGCTATCGAGTTGCTGTTATTCGCGCTCTCGCACCCAGTCGTTAGCAGCCACTGCTTCTTATCATAAGAAACCACCCGGCACACGTGCGCGCCAGGTGGCTCTAATAGCCTTACTCCGCAGGCTGTTTCTTCCGCCGCTTCGGTTTGTCGGCGGCTCCGGCCGCATCCGGGGAAGCAGGCTTGCCGCCGCCTCTGGCGGCACCTTTGCCTTTGCCGCCGCGACCGCCGCCGCCCCTGCGGGAGCCTTGCGGTTTGCCGCCGTCCCCGCCTTCGCCGCCGTCATCGCCGGTTCGGGCATAAGTGCCGGTAACGGGCAAGCCCCACATGTCGACTTTTTTGCCGCCTTTGCGCTTCGCCGGTTGCTCAGCAGGCACCGCGAGCGACGTTGTTGTCCCTTCAGCCTTAGCCGCTGCAGGATTGCGCCGCAGCCGCTCCTCTTGCCCGCGAGCTTGCACCGCTTTCGTCTCTGCCTGGTCACTACTGACGCCCCAGAACTTGCCGCCGCCGTTGTTGCCGAATAAGTCTCCGTTGCCGCCGTCGGTATTCCCTCGCGCCTTGCCGGGTTTGGATGGCTTGTTCTCTACTGCCGGCTTGCCGCCGCGCTGGTTCTCGAAGCCCGGTTTGTTGCCTCCGCGTCCGCCTCCGGCGCCCGGCTTACCGCCGCGTCCGCGACCGCCGCGACGCTCATCGCCGCCACGACCTCCGCGCTCGCTGCCGCCGCGTCCCCCGGAGCTTCCGACGCCGAATCTGCCGCCTTCGCGGCTTTTCTTCTTGAACCCGCCTCCGGCGCCAGGTCCGCGCGCGTCTACCCAGCTTACACGGCCGCTGCCTCGCGGCTTCATGTCGACCATCTCGAAATCGATCGTATGATCGTCCATATTCACTCGGCCGACGCGGATTTTCACCTCGTCGCCGATCCGGTAAATCTTGGACGTACGCTCGCCGATCAGCGCCATATGCAGCTCATGGAAGTGGTAATAATCGTCCGTCAAGTCGCTTAGACGAATAAGTCCTTCCACCGTGTTCTCCAGCTCGATGAACATGCCGAAGCTCGTTACGCCGCTAATGATGCCGGTGTATTCCTCGCCGATCTTATCGAGCATGAACTCGGCTTTCTTCAGCTTCTCCGTATCCCGCTCCGCTTCGACCGCGACGCGCTCGCGCTCCGAAGATTGCAGCGCGATGTCGGACATGCGCGCGGCCAACGCCTCGAACCGGCTCTCCGGCAGCAATCCGTCGTTCTCCAGCACCTCGCGCATGACGCGGTGTACGACTAAGTCCGGGTACCGCCGGATCGGCGAAGTAAAGTGCGTATAGAACTCCGCCGCCAGCCCGAAGTGTCCCAAGCTCTCCGGATCGTATTTCGCCTGCTTCATCGACCGCAGCATCATCGTGCTGATGACGGTCTCTTCCTTCGTACCGCGAATTTCTTCCAATAAAGTCTGCAACGCGCGAGGATGCACCGAATTGCCTTTACCCTTCACCGCGTAACCGAAGTTGCCGGCGAATTGCATGAAGTGCATCAGCTTCTCGCCGTCCGGATCTTCATGAATCCGGTAGATGAACGGCACCTTCAGCCAGTGGAAGTGCTCCGCCACCGTCTCGTTGGCCGCCAGCATGAACTCTTCGATGATCTGCTCCGCGATCGAACGCTCGCGCTTCACGATCTCGACCGGCTTGCCTTCGGCGTCCATGATGACCTTCGACTCCTGGAAGTCGAAGTCGATCGCGCCGCGGCGCATGCGCTGCCCGCGCAGAGCCATGGCCAGTTCGCGCATCAGCTTAAAGTTGTCGACCAGTCCCGCATACCGCTCCGTCACTTCGGGATCTTCTTCGTTCAATATTTTCCTCACGTTCGTATACGTCATGCGCTCCGTCGTCCGGATCACGCTCGTGAACACGTCATGACGCACCCGGCGCATCGTCTTCGGATCGAACTCCATCTCGCACGACATCGTCAGCCGGTCCACTTTCGGATTGAGAGAACAGATGCCGTTGGACAGCCGATGCGGGAGCATCGGAATAACGCGATCGACCAGATACACGCTGCACCCGCGATTATAGGCTTCCTCGTCCAGCTTCGACTTCTCGCGCACGTAATAGCTCACGTCCGCGATATGCACGCCGAGCAGCCAGTTGCCGTTGTCGAGCAATTCCACGTTAACCGCATCGTCGAGATCCTTCGCGTCTTCGCCGTCGATCGTGACGATCGTCTTGTTCCGCAGATCCCGGCGCCCTTGGCGCACGATCTCTTCTTCCGTGATCGCGTCCGGTGCAGCCTCCGCTTCTGCCATCGTTTCCTCAGGGAAGCTTTCCGGCAGTCCATGCTTGCGGATAATGCTCAGAATGTCTACGCCAGGATCGTCCTTATGACCAAGAATCTCAATAATTTCGCCTTCGGCCGCAGAGCGTCCTTCGGGGTATCGAATCACGTTCGCAACGACCTTCTGCCCCGTTACCGCACCCTTGAAGTTTTCCGCCCGAATGAAAATATCTTTCTGAATCCGTTTATCGTCAGGCACGACGAACCCGAAGCTCTCGTGATGGTTGAATACCCCCACGACCTGCGTAACCGCTCGCTTCACGATGCGGACGATCTCGCCTTCGAGCTTCCCGCCCGCATTCGTACCGGTGACTCGCGCCAGCACGATGTCGCCGTTCATCGTCCCTTTCATATCGTTCGCATGAATGTACAGATCGGGATGTTCCTTCTCGTCTGGAATCAGGAACGCGAATCCCTTAGGATGCGCCTGAATCCGTCCCCGCAATAAATTCATCCGCTCCGGTACCCCGTAACGGTCGGTTCTCGTCATTACGATCTTGCCTTCTTGCTCCATATCGGCCAGCATTCGCAGGAAGCTCTTGAATTCCGCAGCATCCGATATTCCAAAATGCTTCTCCAGCTCTTGGTACGTCATCGGCTTATACGCCGTTTCGCGCATAAAGTCCAGCAGTTCCTGCTCCGTACACATCGGCATCCGTATCACCTCGTCCTATGTATTATACGCAGTTTGCGACATCGGCAATCGGATGAACGACCTTGTCTTCCGCATTGCACAAAAAAAGCAGGAAGCTTACGCTCCCTGCTTATCCACGTCGGTCATTAGTTTTGTACGACGTAAGCCACTACCAAAGATAAAATAAAGAACCCGATCGCGAGACCGATCGTTACGCGCTGCAAAAACAGGTCGAGACCGCGAGCTTTCTGTTTGCCGAACAAGTGCTCCGCACCGCCGGAGATGGCGCCAGACAGACCTGCGCTCTTACCGCGTTGGAGAAGAACGACAGCAATCAGACCTAGCGAGAATACGATCAGCAGAATCTTGAAAAATACGTCCACCGCTTACACCCCCTTGGCACCTCTTAACGGTACCTATACAAAAACAGTATTCTCATTTTATCACAATGCCCGTCCGATTGACAACCAATAACGGTTGGTCATTGTTGGCTGCAAGAGAACGGCGTTATCGACGCTTAGAAGAAGTCCATGAGACACGTCTTCCGAGCAGGAATGCGACGCTCCAGCCTCGCGATCGCCAGGTCATCGCCCGCGACCCGCCCGACTTCTCTCAGGAACGAAGGCCGCCGGTCGCCGAGCAGCATGGCCGTCAACGTCTGAATATCGCAAGCGATGCACGCTTCCGTCGCGGCTGCCTCTTCGGCCGAGATCCGCTCCAATCTCGCTTGCCCGCCCGCATCCCATTGAAGCTTGAACGTACCGTCGTTCCACGAAGCGTGCGGATCAGACAATCGCAGCGCAACGGATTCATCGCTCGTACCGGCTTCCCAAGCAACCATCGTAACGAACGCTTCCGCGTCTACGATCCGACTCATGAAGTACGGCACGATCTCTTGCTTAATTCGGGGATTCGCGAGCAAGAACGTTAGCGGATCATCCATCGGCACGTCCAACGTCGCCTCTTCGATCATCGAGTCATGATTCGAGATATACGTCCATAGCGCATCTCTCGCCTGCTCGGTAACGCTTGCCCAATCGAGTACCGTCAGCTTCCGGTCCGCGACGTCGTACAGCACATACCCTTCCGGCTTGCCGCTCTCGCTCTCGTACACGGCACACGTTCCCGCTTTCGACAGGAGCTTATCCGCCCACCACTCGTCCGAACGCGCCAGCATACCGCTGTAACGCGAAGCGTATACCTCGTAGACGGCGTTCAAAACGGCCGGTTCCGGCTTCGCAACTCTTGTTACCCGGCCCGGTACGTCCACCCGCTTCGGAAGTTGCCCGGTCGCCAGCGTATATCGCTTGCGTTCGATCGTGAATTCCCATCCGTATGCGCGATAGAAGGCGAACGAGAACGGATACAGCATGCTGACCGTCTGGCCTGCTCTCTTCATCTCTTCCAGCGAATGCGCGAGCAGCTTCCTCACGCAGCCTTGCCTTCTTGCGTCCGGCCAGGTGGCGACGCCGGCGACGCCTCCCATCGCAAGCTTGCGTCCTTGCACCCACGTTTCGAACGGAATGACCGTCAACGCCGACAGCAGCCGCCCGTTCTCGTCGAAGTAGCCCCAATCGTGCGAGGGCCGCCACTTCTGTCTCCTCGATTCGATGTCCGCCTCGCTTAATCGGAACTGGAACGCGAATTGGGACAAAGCCATTCGTTCTTCGTAATGTTCTTGGCTAAGCTGTCTAATCGCCACTTCCCATTCTCCCCTCTATCGCAACGACAACCTTATCGTACCATTTTCCCGCGTTTACGCGCCAATCGAACCCCTACGCGCAAGAAAACCCGGCATATGCCGGGTTCGTCCTGTATTCGTAAGCTATGATCCGTATCGTTAAATCCAACCGCGCGATTTGAAATATTCGAAGTTCTTCTTCGCGCTGACGAGCGAAGATTCTTCGTACCGCTCCTGCTCGATAATGACGTACTCCACGCCGGCTGCTTCGCAAGCCGCCAATGCCGAATCCCAATCGACCGTGCCGCGCCCGATCTCCGTATCCACGCCGTCCGCTTGGAAATCCTTCGCATGGACGAGCGGCAAGCGTCCCGCATACTTTTTGACGTACGCCGCCGGATCCTGACCCGCGACCTTCACCCAACCAAGGTCGAACTCCGCGAACAGCTTCGACGCCGGAATGCGCTCCAAGAGCTGGTCGATGATCAATTGACCGCCGACGGGCTTGAATTCGAAATCGTGGTTATGATAGCCGAACTCGAGGCCCGCTTCCGTTACGATTCCCGCCGCCTTCCCGATCGTGTCGACGAATTGGGCAACGTCGTCCGCCGTCGGGGATTGACCGAGCGGGTACCAAGGCACGACGAATCTTCTCAGGCCTAGCTCTTGCGCCATCTCTACGGATTTCTTGAGGTTGTCCCAGATCGCCGGGTCGTTCGCCGTCAATCCGATGTGCGCCGATGTCGCGTTAAGGCCCGCATCCGCAAGCGCCTTGCGCACTTCCGTCGCGGAATGCCCGAATAGCCCCGCAAGCTCTACGTTCTTATATCCAATGTCTGCGATTTCCCGGATCGTCCCGAGGAAATCCTTCTCGCTGCGGTCGCGTACGGAGTATAACTGAATGCCCACTTGCGGTTTGCTCATTGTCTATACACCATCCTACTCGAATGTGATCGCGTCCTTACTCTTCTCATTATAGGGGAATGCATGCAACGTTCCGAGCGGGCTTTTTGCTCTCTTTATATGGCATTTTGGAGCGGCTGAACGAGCACCCGTGCGTTTTTTTCTTCCAATTGGAAAACTTTCTGCCGATTCGAGTCGTATATTTAGCTGAACGCTCCAGGAAAGGATGGGTCCCGTGAACTCCGATCAGCAACCGCCTTCCACCGAACAGCCGCCTTTATCGCCTAGGCTAAAGCCCAAGCGACGCATGTCCCGGCGGACGCGTAGCATTATTCTATATTCCAGCCTAAGCGTCGTGCTCGCGGTTTGCCTTGTCATTGCCTATTATTATTACTCGGTTCGGTCGTTCGCCGACGAAATATACGGCAACTCCAAAGACATCCCGACCATGGATACGGCGCCGATCGAAGGCGGCCCTCCCGTGCCGATTCCGGAGCCGCCCGAATGGGACGGCACCGAGCGCGTGAACATCCTGCTGCTCGGCGGAGATTCCAGAGGGTTGAAAGCCGATTCGCATCCCCGCTCCGACACGATGATGATCGCGTCCATCGACCCGGTTGCCAAAGACATCCATCTTTTCTCGATACTCCGCGATACGTATACGAGCATCGACCACCACGGCTCGAACCGGATCAACGCCGCCGTCACGTTCGGCGGACCGCGCCTCGCGATGAGCACCGTCAGCGATCTTGTCGGCTTGCCGATTCACCATTACGTCTATACCGATTTCGAAGGCTTCATCTCGCTCATCGACGCGCTCGGAGGCATCGATTTCGAAGTCGACAAGCCGATGCGCCGCACGGACAATCGAGACGATCCCAGGTACAATATTAACCTGGAAGCCGGCATGCAGCACATGGACGGATTGACCGCGCTGCAATACGTTCGGTTCCGCGGCGATATCCAATCCGACTACGGCCGATCCGACCGGCAGCGCCGCTTCCTCTCCGCGATCGCCGACGAGATGAAAAAGACGACTTCGCTTATCCGGCTGCCGCAACTGTTGAAGAGCATCGCGCCGTACATCGAGACCGACATTCCGCCCGACGACTTGCTCAAGCTCGCCCGTCTCGGCATGAAGCTCGACACCGGCAACATCGCCGGCATACAGCTTCCTCAGAACGGGGCGTTCAAGGACGCCAAGGTCAACGAGATGGACGTGCTCGTCGTGGACGAAGACAAGATCAAGAGTTACGTGCTGGAACAGTTGGCTTCCTAACTTGGCCGGTCATCTTTCCGGCTTGAGAATGGCTGTTATTTAAATAAAATGTGAGCGGTATATTGTCAGAGACACTATAAAGTTGCAAATGTGTGTTATTCTACACGCTCGCATGCAATCAAACGGTGAATAACTGCGATTGGTTGTTATTCATACGAATAAACCGTCAGGGACGCTTCCGGTCGTCCCTGACGGTTTTTCGGTTACGGGCAAAGGATTACGGCTGCGCCTCCTCCAATGCGATCTTCACGGCGCCCCACGCAGCTTCTCTCTTGGCGGGATACACGCTCATCTCCGGATAACGCTCGCCGACTGCCCGAATCAGCTCCGACCTCACGTGCGCGTTTTTAAGCAACACGCTGCCGGCCAAGGCGAGATTACCGCCCTGCAAGCCCAGTCTCTCCGCTACCGGTACGACCAGCTCGAAGAGCGATTCGGCGCTCTTGCGGGCGATATTCAGAGCGGCGGCATCCCCGGCGTCGCATGCCTCCGAGAGCAGCGGCGCCAACGCGGCGATATCCGCTTTGTTCGTGCGCTTGTCGTGGGCGAACGCGATCAGTTGGCCGACCGAATCCGCCTGCATGCGCTCGTAGACGAGAGACGTAAGCACGGTCGGAGGCAGACGTCCGTCGTTCGCCTTCGCGACGGCGGTCAGCAGTTCTCGCCCGATACTATAGCCGCTGCCCTCGTCGTCCAGCAAATACCCGCAGCCGCCGGCGCGATGCGACGCTCCGGTATCGTCGCGGCCGAAGCAGATCGAACCCGTGCCCGCGATCAGAATGATGCCGCTTCGTTCATCGTGCGCGCCTCGCAGCGCGATCTCCTGGTCGCCGACGATGATCGGGACGCCTTCGAACCCGCAGCTCCGGACAAGCTCCGTCAATCGCGGCACGACCTCGGGATTGCTGATTCCCGCCGTGCCGATGCATACGCGCACGCAGTTGCCGAGCCCGCCGCAGACGCGGTCGATCGTCCCGAACATCTCCTCGAAGCTGCGGCGAATGCTCGAAGCGTCCTGCCCGTTATAATTCATCGCCCCCGACGCGAAAGCATAGACGACGTTACCTTGTTCATCCGCGACGACGACCGAGGTTTTCGTGCCTCCGCCGTCCATGCCGGCCACGTAATTCATCCGTAACAGTCCCTTCCTTATCCGAACGTTCCGAACTTCGTTAGGCTGATCTTCCCGTTAGCTTGGGCGGCTCCGCCTAGAACCGCGATCAGGGACGAGAGAGCCAGCCTCGTGTACTCGAAAGCGGCCAGACAGGCGACGTCTCCCTCAAGACGTTCCAAGTCGTACGGCTTGCCTAGCGCGATGGCGATAACCCGGTGACCGTTCTTCGCGAGCCGGTTCGCGAGCGCGAGCTGACCCGGATTGTCGACCGCATTGTACAAGCCGATGACGACGCGCCCATAAGGTCTCGCCCGTTCCGCGATCGACCGCCATTCCGCTTCGCCGGGATTGCTCGGGACCGTTTCGTGAGCCGCCGCGAACGCCGCGCCCATCGTCTCCGCGAACCCGCTTCCCTTGTTCGTCGCATTCGAGACCAAATCCGCGCGATACGGCGCGACGCCGAGGAACAGCGTGCCCGAATCTCCTGCATGGATCGGCTCCAGCTTCCCGCGAACGAGGCAGATGCTGTCCTTGCTCATCGCCGATGCCGCGAGCCGGTGAGTTTCGCTTCCGACTTCGTCCAGCATCTCTTCGGCGTCGACGACCGAGCTCTCGTATTTGCGTTTATAAGCAAGCACATTGGCAACCGCTTCGTCGATCGCCTCCATCGGCAGCTCCCCCGATCGCACGGCCGCCTCGATTGCCTTCACGGCCTCGATCACGAGCTCCGGCGTATGGCTGATGAACAGCATGTGCACGCCGGCCTTCAGCGCGCCTACCGCTCCCCGGGCGGTACCGTAATGCTTCCGGATGGCGTCCATTTCCAAGCAATCGGACACGACCAGTCCCTTGAATCCTAGCCGTTCCTTGAGCAGTCCGGTAATAACCGCGCGCGACATCGTCGCCGGAACAGGCTCGGTCTCGAGCATCGGGAACAGGATGTGCGACGTCATCACGCATTCCGCCCCTTGGGCGATCGCCTTCCGGAACGGCTTAAGCTCTAACTGCTCCAGCTCCTCCAGCGACTTGCCGATAGACGGCAATCCGATATGGGAATCGACCTCGGTGTCCCCGTGTCCGGGAAAATGCTTGACGCATGCCAGCACGCCGCCGCCTTTCAATCCCTTCATCATCTGAACGCCGAACTTCTCGACGACCTCGGCCGTATCGCCGTACGACCGCACGTTGATGACCGGATTGCGAGGGTTGTTGTTGATGTCCAGCACCGGCGCCAGGTTGAAATTGATGCCGAGCGCACGCAGTTCGAGAGCTGTCAAGCGACCCGCGGCATATGCGTGCTCCGGCTTCCCCGTCGACGCGATCGCCATCGCCCCCGGCACGTTCGTCGCGTCCGCGGGCAGGCGAACGACGCGTCCGCCCTCCTGGTCGATGGCGATCAACGCCGGATGGCCGGTCCAGCCCTTGATATCCTTCTGAAGCTCGGCGCAAAGCGACCGGAGTTGCCCGGCGTTCTCCACGTTATGCGCGAACAGAATGACGTTGCCGATCTTATAATCGGAGATGAGCCGCTTCATCTCGCCGCTGATGAACGGCGAGGGGAATCCGGTGAAGATCAGCTGGCCGATCTTCTCTTTCAAGGTCATATCCTTCATGCGCGCAACCTCGTCTTTCAATAGAAATGATAAGTCCGCTTCTGCTCCGCGAACGCGGCGCTTTCCTCGCGAAACCGCTCCAGCAGCGCGTTTACGCCGTCCGGCTCCGTATGGCGGTAGACGTCGCTCCCGCCGAGCAGGTCGATGAACGGTCTACCGCCTTCCTTGAACGGAGACAGGAACTCGAATGCTTCGTACCTGCGCATAATCTCGTATAGCAGCCGAACGCCCGTCTCGAGCGGCTGTACGGCGCGAATGTCCGATACGTGAAGATGAACGCCGCCGCACAGCTCTCCCTGGAACTTGGAGAAGACGGGTTTATAATAGATCGGACGGAAAACGACGCCCGGAAGTTGCATTCGGTTCATCGCATCCGCCAGCTTCTCCGCTTCGATGAACGGAGCGCCGACGATCTCGAAAGGCGCGGTCGTCCCTCGCCCTTCGGACACGTTCGTGCCTTCGAACAAGCAAGTGCCGGGGTATAGAAGCGCCGATTCGAACCGCGGCAGCCCCATCGAAGGCGGCACCCATAGACGGCCGGTCTCAGGGAACAGCATGCTCCGTTCCCAACCTTCGCACCGGATGACGTGAAGCTCGCCGTTCCAACCCATCCGGTCGTTCGCCATCGTGGCGACTTCTCCGCACGTTAAGCCATACCGGACGCTCATCGGATAATTGCCGACGAACGAACGGTACTCCGTGCGAAGAATGCCACCTTCGACGGTTACGCCGTCCAGCGGGTTAGGCCGATCGAGCACGATGAACGGTTTGCCCGCTTTCGCGCAATCCTCGAGCGCGTACAGCATCGTATAGACGAACGTATAATACCGGACGCCGACGTCCTGAATGTCGTATACGATCGCATCTACCGCGTCTAACATGTCATCCGTCAACCGTTTGGAGTCGCGGCGATAGAGGCTGTATACCGGCACGCCCGTCAATGGATCCAAGTACGTGTCCACCATCGCTCCCGCTTGCCTATCGCCCCGCACGCCGTGCTCGGGCGAGAACAACGCGGTTAGCCGATAGTCGTCGTGCAGCAGCTTTATCGTGGACTCGAACTTCGCGTTCAGCCCCGTCGGCGACGTAATCAGCCCCAGCCGTTTGCCTTGAAGCAACCGCCCCTCTTGCGCAATGCGGTCGATGCCGTATCGCACGCTCATGGCCGCACCTTCCTTTTACAATAAATCGGATTTCAGCAAGCGCATGTTCTCTTCCGGGATCATGAAAGTCTCCGCGTACCGCTTGCGCGCCTCGATGCCGCGAACTCTCTTCAGATGCTTGTAGTATTCCAGGTACTCGTACGACTTGCTGCCGGTGACGAACCAATGATGCGAGACGGCTTTCACCCAAAGCTCGAAAGCTTCATCTGTGAAATCGACGTACACGTAAGGTTTATAGTCGACCGCATCCTCCCAATTCTCCGCGTAATAGAGCCGCGAGGCGAAGTGGGCGGGCTTCTCCCGCACGAACGTAGGCAGAGCGGCATAGTATCTCGCGTCATTGACGATTCGATGGGTCGACATATGATCCTTATGCATACTGTTCTTGAAATGGGTAATGATGATATCGGCCTTCACTTCCCGGATCACATCGCATACCCGGTAGCGCATCTCTTCGTTGTCCCGAAGCTCCCCGTCCGGGATGTCGAACACGATCGCTTCGCCGCCAAGCTCGGCCGCGAACGCCTTCGCCTCGCGAACCTTCTGTTCCCGATAGTCCGCCATATCCCTTCCCGCAGGCACGCCGCGCTCGCCGGCAGTCAATGCCAGCGTCACGATTCGATCGCCCTTCAAGGCATGGCTGCTAAGCACGCCTCCCGCCGTAAGCTCCGCGTCTCCTACATGTCCGCCGATTGCCAGCACCGTTAACTTCTTGCGTTCGCTCATCGCTTATAGCCCCTTCCTCATCACCGCGAATGTTCTAACCGTCCGAAATCCGGCTTTCTCGTAAATCCGATACGCGAAGTTGCCTTCCCCCGTAAACAAAGACATATATTCCGTCCCAATATCCCGGAACGCTTCGCAGAGACGGAAGAACAACACGCTGCCGAGACCATGCCCCTCATGCTCGGGATGCACGCCGATACCGGCGAAATAGCCCCGCCCGCTCGGCTCGCGGACGACCGGTCCGGCGAAGCCCGCAGCCTTGCCGTCCTTAGCCGCGATAACGACGGGCACGCCGTCCGCCGTGCATCCCGCGATTTCCTTCCGCCACAGCGGATTGCCTAAAGCGTCTAACATATCCTCTACTCCGGTATGCCTATCCGGTTCGTACAGCGCGATTTCGTAACCGTCCGCTTCCGCCTTCGCCGCTTTGTCTTCGATGTCTTGCGGGACGGAGAAGCCTTGCAGCGGCAAATACATCGCGTACTGCTGCACCCGCTGCGCGTATCCCCGTTCGAGCAGATAGCGATGGAGCCTGCTGCCGACCGGCACTCCCGGCGCGTTGTTATGTTCGTGCCCCGGCGTATCCGGGACGTACCAAGGCAGCCGGATCGGGTTGAAAAACCAGAAGTCCGCTTGCGTCTTGCCCAGCCGACGGAATCGATTCTCCAGCGCGCCAAGCAGCTTCCCGTAGTTATCGTCGGACTGATGCCCGGCTGCGACGACGACGCAAGCGATATATCCCGCCGCATGGCCAAGCGGCAGATCGTCGCCGGTGCATCCGCAAGCGAAGCCGATCGCCCGCCCTGCCTCGAGCAACACGAACGCGGACTCCGCCTGGAAGTACGGGTTGTTCAGGATAGTCGCGCGAAAGCTCTCGGCCGTCATCTCCTTATAGCCGTCTTGCGAGGCCGACTCGTTCCAGAGCGCGATGACTTCGTCGCCATACCGGTCGTTCCAAGTTTCAATCATGATGCTCATTCCCCGCTTTCACCCGACCGAATCTAGTCGACGCCGGCTAATACGATATTTTCCCGAGTATCCTCTCTTGTCCCGCTCCCGTAACGCTCGGTAGATGGTTGCTGCGCCTTGCGATCGCATAGTCCGCCAACAAAGCGAATGCGACCGCTTCCTTGGCGTCGCTGTTCAGGCCGATGTCTTCCTGCGTCATGACGCGCACGCCCATCGGCTCCATCTCCTGCTTGATCCGTTCCATCAAGACCGGATTGTAGCTTCCGCCTCCGCCGACGACGATCGCGTCAGCCGGGTTGCGATCCCGCACGAATCGGCGATAGCTTTCTCCGATCGACCATGCGGTCAGCTCCGTAACCGTGGCGATCAGATCGTTGGACGAGATCTGATTCTCCCGGCCGCAACGAAGCAGCTTGGTCATATATTTCGAGTCGAATAGCTCTCTGCCCGTCGACTTCGGCGGCGGCTTCCTATAGTAGGGCTCATGCTTGAGCTGATCCAGCAGACCCGCATGCACCGTTCCGCTTCGCGCAAGCTCGCCTCCCGCATCCATCTTCCTGCCCGGATATAGCCGCGACACCGCGCCGTCGATCAGCACGTTGCCCGGACCGGTATCGAAAGCGTACACTTGCCCGGGCGTCGCTCCGGCCGGAATGACGGTCATGTTGCCGATGCCTCCGATATTCTGAAGCAGCAAAGTCCGATCCGGCTCCCGGTACAACAGATATTCGGTGAACGGAACGAGCGGCGCCCCCTGGCCTCCCGCGGCCATGTCGGCCGGACGGAAGTCGGAGACGCACGGAATGCCTGTCCTGGCGGCGATAACGGACCCTTCTCCGATCTGCACCGTATATCGCAGCTCGAAGCCGTCTTCCAACGCCGGCTCGGGCGAATGGTAGATCGTCTGGCCGTGGGATCCGATAACCCCGATGTCTTCGGGCCTTAATCCGGCTGCCGAGATCGCGGACAACGCGGCCTGGGCATATAACTCGCCGAGCCGTACGTTCATCTTGCCCACTCGGTCGACCGTCGCATGCCCGGGATCGAACAAGGCGAATATCGCTTCCCGAACCTGCGCCGGATAGGGCGTGTTCTCGAACGCGAGCAGCTTCACCTTCGGCCGTTCGCAGCTTTGTTCCCCGTCCTCGATCGAGATGACGGCCGCGTCGATGCCGTCGACGGACGTGCCTGACATTAGCCCGACGGCAAGACGCGGGCCATTCGCCGAATCGCGTCCGTTCCCCGTCATCCTTTCACCGCTCCCACGGTAACGCCTTGCAGGAAATATTTCTGAAGGCTGAAGAACAAGATGAACATCGGCAACGCCGCGACCGTCGCCCCCGCCATCATCGGCGAGAAATACGTCGTGCTATTGAATCGGAAATTTTTCAGCCCGAGCTGGATCGTCTGCATATCCATCGAATTGGTGACGAGGAGCGGCCAGAAGAACGTGTTCCAGCTGTCCATGAACGTCAGGATGGCCATAACGGCCAGCACCGTCTTCGACAACGGCATGATGATGCGGAAGAAAATTCGGAATTGGTTGCAGCCTTCAACCTTGGCGCTTTCGATAATCTCCGTCGGGATGCTCGACATGAACTGCTTCGCCAAGAACACGTTGAACACCGTGACGAGTCCCGGCATGATCATCGCCGTGTACGTATTCTCCATCTCGAACGTATTCACGACGAGGATGTAGAGCGGCACCTGAGTCACTTGGTACGGGATCATCATCGCGCAGAGCAGGATCGCGAACAGGACGTTGCGCCCTCTGAAACGGATTTTGGAGAAGGCGTACCCCGCCATGCCGGCGAACACCACGTTCGACACCATGACGCAAGCGGCGACGATAAGCGAGTTCCAGATCCATCTCAGCGAATACTCGCTGTAGTCGAAGAAAAATTTATAGGAATCCAGCGTGAATTTGCCCGGCCATAACGTGTAGTTCATTGCGCCTGCTTCGACCGCGTCGCCGAACGACGAGATGACCATGAAGTAGATCGGGAACAGCGTCGCCAAAGCGAACAGAAGCAAGACGAAGACGATCGCGCCGTCCCGGGCCCTTCGAACCAACGGGTTCGCGTGCGTTTTTTTGTATAAAGCCATATGGCGTTCCTGCCTCCCTAGTACTCCACGTCTTTACCGAACGCTTTGAACTGTATAAGCGCGATGGTTGCGATAATCACCGTCAGAATGAGCGATTGAGCCGCCGCCTCGCCGAACTCGAAATACTTGAACGCATTGTTGAAAATAAGCAGCCCGACCATCGTCGTCGCGTTGTCCGGTCCGCCGCCCGTCATGAGGAACGCGTTCTGGAACACTTGGAAGGAACCGATTACGCCCGTGACGAGCAGGAAGAGCGTCGTCGGCTTCAGGAACGGGAGAACGATGTAACGAAGCTTCTGCAGGAAGTTCGCGCCGTCCAGCTCAGCGGCTTCATAATAGCTGTCGTCGATGCCGAGCAGCGCCGCCAAGTAGATGATGATGCTTGTGCCGTGGCTGGATAGCCAAGACATCAGCACGAGCGAGAACATCGACGTATCGCTCGTACCCAGCCAGTTCTGGTTATGGATTCCGAAGAAGCCGATCAGTTGGTTCAGAATGCCCTCCGGCAACGGATCGTATATCCATAGCCAGACGACGGACATCGTAACGCCGCTCGCCACGGCCGGCAAATAATAGACGGCCTTGAACGTCGTCTGCAGCCGTTTCCTGAGCGGAAGGATCAAGATCGCGATCACGAAAGAGATCAACAGGTTGACGGGAACCGTCAGAACCGTATATTTGATCGTATTGCGGATCGACTTCCAAAAGAGATCATCGCGGAGCGTTTCCGCGTAATTGTCTAAGCCGATATAAGTGGAGCCGAGCGGTTTGTATTCCTGGAAGCTGATCAGGAAAGCGCTTACGACGGGATACGCCGTGAACAGCGCGTATACGACGAGAGCCACGGCGATAAACGCGTAGGCCCATGCCCAATCGCCGTCTTTGATCATTCGTTTCTTGTATGTCTTCGTTGCCGGTTGAGCCATGCCGCCGTACCCCTTTATGAGCCGATTCAAATCGAGATCGGATAGCCGCTGTACGATCAGCGGCTATCCGACGTTCGCAATCTTAGTCTTGGACGACGCCGTCGGCGCCGAATTCTTTCACAGCTGCTTTCATGACTTCATCGTACATCTTCTCAGGCGTAATCTCGTTAGCGAGCAAGGCTTGCATCTTCGGAATGATCACTTCGTCTTCGAGCTTGATCGCTTTCGCGCTCAGTTCCGCAGGGATATCCGGGCGAGGAGGCGTCGCGAACGTCAGCATCCGCTCTACCGCCGCCAAGTTTTCCGCGCTGCGCTCGATCGTCAGGCTTGCCGCCGCGGCTTTCGCGCTTTCCGTGATGTGCGAAGCGAACAGATCGTTGTTCGTGACTGCCGCGACTTTGCCGCTTGCCAGGTAGTATGCCGCTTTCGCGACGTTCGCTTTATGCTCGGCAGTCGGTTCTTTCTTGCCGCGGAACGTCACGTATCCGTCGATGACCGTCGTCGAGACCGGCTGAGCGCCTGCGAAGGTCGGTACCGGCAGCACGATATAATCGACCTTGATGCTGTCCTTAACCGCGCTTCCGTCGTTCGCTTCGAGCTTGGCGTTATTCGCCTTCGCGGAGTTCTCGAACGTGGCCAACCCTTTGCCCGTGATCATCGTCTGGCCGGTCAGGAACATATTCCAACGTTTGCCCGCGTCGACGGAGCTAAGCTCTTTCGGCATCGAGCCGTCGTCGATCATCTGTCTGACCGCTTTGAGCACTTCCAAGTAATTTTTGCTCGTATAAGCGAACTTCAAATCTTTCGTGAACGGATCCGCCATTCCCGCGTTTTTAGCCAAGATCGTCAAGTAGTCTCTCGCGGCGACGCCGGCCGTGGCGAATACGAAGCCGTAATGCTTGCCGCCTGCCGCGCCGCTCTTGATCGCCTCGCGGAATTGTTCGTACGTCCAGCCTTCCTGCTGTACTTTCTTCCAGTCGACGCCCGCTTCCTCCAGATACTGCTTATTGCCGCCGATCGAGTGGACGACCATGTACGCCGGGAATCCGTACAACCCCGCTCCGCTTTTCATATAATCGAGCGTTACCGCCGGGTTATAGTCGGCGATCATCTCCGGCGTGACCGAATCCGTAATGTCCATCAGCATGCCTTGCTCAAGATATTTCGGGATGCTGGAAGAGCCGATGAACGCGATATCCGGCGGGCTGCCCGCGTTCACTTGCGTATCGAGCTTCTGGGTCATGTCTTCCCAGCCTGCCGGTTCGATTTTCAAAGTCAAGTTCGGGTACAAGGCGTTGAAATCCTTCTCGATCTGCGCGATGCTCTCTTGATACTTCGGCGAGATCGGCGGCAGCAGCGCGGTAATCGTGTCCTTCGCCGCTTCCGGGGCGGCGGAGCTTGCCGCCGGCGAGCCGGAGCTTGGAGAGTCGCTTGCGGATGGCGAAGCATTGTTGTTATTGTTGTTACCGCATGCTGCTAACACGGAGAGCGATAACGTTGTTGCCAGGATGGATGTTAGAACTTTCTTTCTGCTCTTCATTGCGTAAATCCTCCCTTTTTCATATATGTTGCAATATCATGCACTCGCGCCCGCAGGCCTTAGTCAAAGCGCCTGGGCACTCGTACGGATTGCCGCCTTCAGACTGCCTTCGGTGCGCGCTAGAGCGAGCGCCGCGTTCTCCGCGTTCATGCCGGTTCGAATCATCAAGATCGCCAGCTTGCAGTTCATGGAAGCCCTTTCAAGATAAACTTTGGCTAATCCCTGCTCGACGCCCGTCGCTTCCTGGATGATCCGGATGGACCGGTCGTACAGCTTCAAGTTGCTGGCTTTCAGGTCGACCATCAGGTTGTCGTATGTTTTGCCGAGCTTCACCATCGTGCTCGTGGACAGCATGTTGAGTACAAGCTTCTGCGCGGTTCCTGCCTTGAGTCTGGTGGATCCCATGATCACCTCGGGACCGACGACGGGAGCGATGCAGACGTCGCATACGGCTTCAAGCTTGGAACGCCTGTTGTTCGTCACCCCGATCGTCGCCGCGCCGAGCTTGGACGCCTGCCGCAATCCGGCAATGACGAACGCCGCGCTGCCGCTGGCGGAAATGCCGATTACCGCATCCTTATCCGTCACGCCGCAGCGCTCGATGAGCGCAACCCCCTCCTCTTCCTTGTCCTCGAAACCTTCCACCGCTACTCTTAGCGCAATGTCTCCCCCGGCAATATGGCCTTGCACCAGCTCGGGATCGACGCCGAAGGTCGGCGGACATTCCGATGCGTCGAGTACGCCCAGCCTTCCCGAAGTGCCTGCCCCGACGTACAGCATTCTGCCTCCCGCCTTCAGCTTGCGATAACAAATATCGACCGCTTGCGCGATTTCGGGAATGACTTCCGCTACCGCCGCGGGAACTTTGGCGTCCTCTTCGTTGAGAAGCCTCAGCATCTGTTCCGTCGTGCATTCATCGATCATCTTCGTCTTCTGATTAATCTCCTCCGTCGTCAAGCCTGCAAGATAATCGTTCATCGCCATTCTCCTACCCTGATTATTGGTCCGGATTTCAGTCTTTATTAACTCTTTTTGTGTATCTCTTGCTGAGGTTAATATAATACGCAAGTCGATTATTCGTCAATAGAATTTGAAATAAAATTTCATAATGAAATAAATTTTTGGTTTAATAACGTCAATATGCGACAAAAAAAAAAAAAAAAAAAAAAAAAAAAAAGAACCCCCGCCGGAGGTCCTTTCCGTTATCGGGACGACGATCTGCGGTGCTTGCCGGACAGGATGTTATGCGTCTTCGATAAATATTTCTTCACGTTCTGGTATTCCGCGCTCGCAACGCCCGCGAACAGAATGTCGATGACGTTCAGCATCGCGATCCGCGAGCCCATCGCGCCGCTGCGGATCGTAAGCTCCGGCGTCGAGATGTACAGCACGATATTCGCCTTATCCGCCAGTTCGCTCTTGTTGTACTTCGTAATCGCGATAACCTGCGCGCCGTTCTTCTTGACGATATCGAGCGCTTCGAGAATTTCCGACGTATCCCCGGAGTTCGAGATGAAGATGGCCACGTCTCCCCTGCCAAGCAGCGTAGCGGCCGTTAGCTGGCTGTGTCCGTCGATATAGGCGTGGCACATCTTGTTGATGCGGGAAAACTTCTGTTCCCCGTCCTTGCACACCAAACCGGAAGCGCCGATGCCGAAGAACACGATCCGGTCGCTCGCCCGCAGCGCCTTCACCGCCCGGGCGACTTCGCCGCGGTCCAGTACGCTTAACGTGTCCTCGATCGATTTCATATTGTTGCGGGAGATGTTGGCGATAATCGTCGTCAAATCGTCTCCCGGCTGAATGTCCGTATATTGATCCTTCTGTTCGTCTTCCATCGAGCCGATCGACGCGGAGATGCTGACGATAAAGCTTCGGTACCCGCTGCAGCCCATCGTCTTGCAGAAGCGCAGCACGGACGCGTCGCTCGTCTTGCTCAATTGGGCAAGCTGCTTAATCGACAGATGCGGGATTTCGTCCAAGTTGGCCAGGATATATTCGGCCACCAGCTTCTCGACGGGAGTCAAGCTTTCCTTCATGTCCCGCATCTTGATCAGAATATTATCGTGTATCGCCATATTCGTCCCTACTTATCCATTTAATAAAGTCACGGTTATTGAAATTTATTTTCATATTAATCGTACGGGTATGAAAAGACAAGATCATTCCTTAGGCGCCGCGATTCTCTCGTACAAGTAATCGACGACGTGTTTCGCTTCCATCCGTCCCTTCGCCCCGTGCTTCTCGATGCCCAGCTTCATCTGGAGCAGGCAACCGGGGTTGCTCGTCAGCATGTAGCGGGCATTCGTCTCGTTCGCATGTTCCATCTTGTGCCGCAAAATTTGTCCGGCCATCTCCGGCTGCGTGACGTTATAGATGCCCGCCGATCCGCAGCAGCGGTCCGATTCTTTCATCTCGCAGTAATGCGCTCCGCTCACTTGCCTCATAAGCCGTCTTGGCGCATCGGAACTTTTCATGACATTGCGCAGATGGCACGAGTCCTGGTAGGTGATCGTCACCGGCTCGGCGGCTTCGGCTTCCGCGAACGCCGGCAATCTGCCGCGTTCGACGATCAGATTCGCGACGTCCACCGTACGGGATGCCAACCATTCTCCAAGCTCGGCATATTCCCGATCGTCGTGAAGAAGATGATCGTACTCGACGAGGAACGCCCCGCAGCCGCCCGCGTTGGATACGACGTAATCGACGTCTGCCGAGCGGAAAGTCTTCGCGTTGGCGCGAGCCAGCTCGCGGGCTTGCTCCATCTCTCCGCTATGCGCGTGCAACGCGCCGCAGCACGTCTGACTCGGAGGAATAACGACCTCGAATCCCGCTTCGGACAGCAGCTTGACCGTGTTGACGTTCGTCTCCGCGAACAGGACGTCCATCAAGCAGCCCCTGAACAGCGCGACGCGGGCGATCTTCTCGCCTTTGGCCGGGTATACTTCTCCGATCCTCTCCAATACGCCTCTTCCGGTAGCGTCCGGCAATACGTTCTCCATCTCCCGCATGTGCTCAGGGAACAACTTCATCGCTCCGCTTCGTCTCGCGAGCGCGCGCAAACCGGATTTCCGGTAGAACGCTAGCAAACTGCCTGCCCGCTTCAGGCGGTTGCGATGCGGAAGTATGCTCTTGAAGAACAGCCTGCGTACGCCGGTCATCAGCGGTCCGCGCTCGGCGTGATCCTCGATCGCGTCGCGCGCTTGCTCGATCAACTGGCCGTATTTCACGTCAGCGGGACAAGCCGGTTCGCACGCGCGGCAGCCCAAGCAGTGGTCCATCTGGTCGCGGAACGATCCGTCAGGTTCCATTAATCCGTCCGTTACCGCCTTCATGAGCGCGATCCGTCCGCGAGGAGACTCTTGTTCGAGACCGGTCTCCCGGAAAGTCGGACAAGCGGGCAGGCAGAAGCCGCAGCGCATGCAGTTCGTCAACTGATCGTAGTCCAGCTTGGCGATCAGCGACTTCTTCAGCGGATTGCCGAGTTCTTCGGTTGTCTTAGCCACGATCGATGACCACCCTTTTCCTCGTTTCCTTCGCGAACATCTTGCCCGGGTTAAGCAGATTGTCCGGATCGAACGCCGTCTTGATTCCTTTCATCAGTTCGACCCCCGCCGCCCCGACTTTCCATTCCAGGAACGGCGACTTCACGAGCCCTACGCCATGTTCGCCCGTAATCGTGCCTCCGAGCTCGATGGCCGCCGCGAAAATGTCCTCGAACGCCTGCTCGACGCGATGTACCTCTTCCTTGTCCCGCGCGTCCGTCGTCGCGGTCGGGTGCAGATTGCCGTCTCCCGCATGTCCGAACGTGGCGATCGACACGCCGTATTTCGCGGCGATTTCGTTGATGCGCAACACCATGTCGGCAATGCGCGAGCGCGGAACCGTCGCGTCCTCGAGAATCGTCGTCGGGCGCAGCCGGGCGAGCGCCGTGAATGCGCTGCGCCGTGCCGTAAGCAGCTTCTCCGCTTGCTCGCGGCTTTCCGCGATGTCGATCCGATCGGCCCCCTCCGAAGCGCAAATGTCCTTGATCCGTTCGATGTCCCGTTCCACGGTTGCCGACTCTCCGTCTTGCTCGATGAGCAGAATCGCCGCCATATCGCGCGGCAGCCCCAGCTTCGCGAAGTCGTCGACGACCCGAATCGTCGGATTGTCCATAATCTCGAGCGTCGCGGGTATGATGCGCGATCCGACGATTCTGGAGACGGTTCTCGCCGCGCCGTATATATCCTTGTACATCGCAAGCATCGTCTTCTTGCTCTCCGGCGGCGGAACCAGCCTCAACGTCGCTTCCGTCACGATCGCCAGCGTCCCCTCCGAACCGACGAGCAGCTTGGTCAGATCGTAGCCGGCGACGTCCTTCATCAGCTTGCCGCCGGTGCGAATGATCTCGCCGCTCGCCAGCACCGCTTCGAGCCCGATGACGTAATCTTTGGTCGTCCCGTATTTCAACCCGCGCAATCCGCCCGAGCACTCCGCGATATTGCCGCCGATCGTCGATATTCTCATGCTGCTCGGATCGGGCGGGTAGAACAGTCCCATCGATTCGACATGCGCCGTGAAGTCCGCCGTAATTACGCCGGGCTGGACCGTCGCCGTCAAGTTATCCGCGTCGACCTCGCGGATGCGATTCATCCGGTGCATGACCATGACGATTCCTCCTTGGATAGGAACCGTCCCTCCGCACAGATTAGATCCTGAGCCTCTAGGCACGATCGGCACCCGGTGCGCGGAAAGCACCTTCATGATTTCCGACACTTGCTCCGTACTCTCCGGATAGATGACTCCGTCAGGCATATGCTGCAACATCGGCGTCCCGTCGTAAGAATGCGCCACGAGCGATTCCCGATCGTCTCTGAAATGTCTCTGCCCTACGATCTGCCGCAATTGCCTAGCAACGGCTGGTTCCAGCACCTGTACCCCTCCTATGTTGTCAGGTCATCTGATGACTTTGGGTTCATTATAGGTTACTTTTATAGTATTGTATAGATATTAGATTGTGGGACAAGCGACTTGTCGGAGGCTGGATATGCGTCATATGAAAATCGAAACACCCAAAGGACACGAACTGGTCGCGGAGGACATCCTTCGCCGCATACGGGAAGGCGAATGGCAGCCGGGCCAGCGGCTTCCTTCCGTCGTAGAGCTGGCCGAAGCTTACGGCGTCGGCCGCTCGACGATTCGCGAAGCGGCGAGCGCGCTGAAAGCGATGGGCTGGCTGGACGTACGGCACGGCGGAGGAACTTTCGTCCGAGCGGAACTGCCTGACGAGTCCGGCAAAGGTAAAGGCGGAAGCTCGCTGTTTCAGGACGCCGAATCGTTGATCGAGCTGCTCGAGGTACGCCGAACGTTAGAAATCGGAGCAGCCTCGCTCGCGGCGGAGCGCCGAACGTCCGCCGACATCGATAAGCTTCGCGCCTTGCTCGCAGCGATGGAGTCAAGCCTTGAGCAGGGAGATACGCTTGCGGGCGAACGGGCAGACGCGGAATTCCACATGACCCTTGCGGCGGCATCGGGAAATTCGTTGCTCGCGCAGCTCATGGAATCGCTCTCCCACCGGTTCTCGGGTTCGATTCGCCAGACGAGGGAGCTCTGGTTTTACGGCGAGAAGGCGACGGCCGCACGTCTGCTCGCCGAGCATCGGTTGATCTTCCAAGCAATCGAAAATCGCGATAAGCAGCGCGCCGCGGCGTTGATCGCCGATCATCTCAGCAAAGTCGAGCAAGTCCTTCGCGAAGCGCTGCCGTAAGAAGAATGAAACCTCGGCACCTTCCTTCGCCAACCTGTTTTTGCATTTTGACCGGATCCGCGCTGAATGGTTGTGACAAACTCGACTGAGCGTGCGATAGACGCCACAAATAACAACGATACGCAGCTATTTCCTCTGTAGGGGTCCCATTATCGTCAAATAACAGCGATTCGCAGTTACTTTGGCCCCTTTTCTATCGAATCGCACGGTTTCGTTAGAATAACTATCGATCTGTTGTTATTTTCAATTTGTTGCTTTATATCCCGAATATAACTATTGATTTGTTGTTATTTGTTCGAAATTCCTCGCAGAAAAAGGACCAAGCCGTGCGTCGATCGCCGCAGCTTGGTCCTTTGCCGTTCCGAGGTTTCGTCCCCGATTACTTGAAGTTTTTGAGGTTGTAGAACGCTTTTTTGCCCGCGTAGGACGCCGTGGAGCCCAGCTTGTCTTCGATGCGGAGCAATTGGTTGTACTTCGCGACGCGGTCGGAACGGGAAGGAGCGCCCGTTTTGATCTGACCTGCGTTCGTAGCAACCGCGATGTCGGCGATCGTGCTGTCTTCGGATTCGCCGGAACGGTGGGAGATAACCGCCGTATAGCCAGCGCGTTGTGCCATCTCGATCGCGTCGAACGTTTCCGTCAAAGAACCGATTTGGTTTACTTTAACGAGGATCGAGTTGCCGACGCCTTTCTCGATACCGTCAGACAGACGCTCGGTGTTCGTTACGAACAGATCGTCGCCGACGAGCTGGATTTTGCTGCCGAGCTTGTCGGTAAGCAGCTTCCAACCTTCCCAGTCGTCTTCGGAGCAGCCGTCTTCGATCGTGATGATCGGATACTTGTCTACCCAGCTAGCAAGCAGGCCGACGAACTCGGCAGGCGTGTAAGATTTGCCTTCGCCTTCGAGGTGGTATTTGCCGTCTTTGAAGAACTCCGTGGACGCAACGTCCATGCCGAGGAATACGTCGACGCCTGGTTTGTAGCCGGCTTTTTCGATAGCTTCCAGGATCGTGGAGAGCGCTTCTTCGTTGGAACCGAAGTTAGGCGCGAAGCCGCCTTCGTCGCCGACAGCCGTGTTCAGGCCTTTCGCTTTAAGTACGGATTTCAAAGCGTGGAAAATTTCCGCGCCCGTGCGAAGAGCCTCGGCGAACGTAGGAGCGCCGACAGGAAGAACCATGAATTCTTGAACGTCGACGTTGTTGTCCGCGTGTGCCCCGCCGTTGATGATGTTCATCATCGGAACAGGCAGTTTCTTGGAGTTGAAGCCGCCCAGGTATTGGTACAAAGGTACGTCCAGAGCTTCTGCAGCAGCGCGAGCAACCGCGATGGATACCGCGAGGATCGCGTTAGCGCCCAGCTTCGCTTTGTTCGGCGTGCCGTCGAGCGCGATCATTTTGTTGTCGATTTCGACTTGGTCAAGCGCGTCGTAACCGATGACTTCGGGAGCGATGATGGAGTTGACGTTCTCAACAGCTTTCAGGACGCCTTTGCCCAGGTAACGGCTTTTGTCGTTGTCGCGAAGCTCGACGGCTTCGTAAGCGCCGGTGGATGCGCCGGATGGAACGATTGCGCGGCCAAGCGCGCCGGATTCGAGGCGTACTTCTACTTCGACAGTCGGGTTGCCGCGGGAGTCGAGGACTTCGCGTGCGTAAACGTCAGTAATGATCGTCATTGAAGGAACACTCCTTATATTTAATAAAATAGTCGGTCGACGTTGCGACCGAGCTTGCAACGAGTCATTCGAGTTGCTTTAAAGGCGGGAGAAGCATAAGCTCTCGGAAGAGTGTAACGTCCGCCTTCGGAGTCCCTTAGCCACCTTAAAAGCTAATCAAGCTAAGGGACGAGGACAGCGGCTGGAGAGAGTTTTTGACTTCGGACGCCTGACTAATGCAACTCAATCAAACCAACGACTTGCCTGTCATTTCCTTCGGTTGAGGCAGTTGCATCAGCTTCAGCAGCGTCGGAGCGACGTCGGCCAGGATGCCGCCTTCGCGAAGGTTATGGCCGGCTTGCGTTATAATGCATGGAACCGGGTTCGTCGTGTGAGCCGTGAACGGACGCCCGTTGTCGTCAATGACCATGTCGCCGTTGCCGTGGTCCGCGATGATGACGGCTACGCCGCCTTTCGCGATGACCGCGTCGACGACTTTGCCAAGGCATTCGTCCGTCGCTTCGACCGCCTTGATCGTCGGCTCCAGCATGCCGGAGTGGCCGACCATATCGACGTTGGCGAAGTTAAGGATGATAGCGTCGTGTTTATCCGCTTCGATCTCCTGGACCGCCGCTTCGGCAACCTCGTACGCGCTCATTTCCGGTTGAAGGTCATACGTCGCGACTTTAGGCGAATTGATCAGAATGCGCGTCTCGCCGTCCAGCACGTGATCGCGTCCGCCGCTAAAGAAGAAAGTGACGTGCGGATACTTCTCCGTCTCGGCAATGCGCAATTGCTTCTTGCCCTGTTGAACGAACACTTCGCCAAGCGTATTGTCGAGTTCCTTCGGCTTGTAAGCCACGAGCCCGCCGATCGTCTCCGCGAACAGCGTCATGCAGACGAAGTACAGCTTGCTTGGAGCGCCGGGACCGCGATCGAAACCGCGGAAATCGTCGTTCGTGAATACTTGCGACAGCTGAATCGCGCGGTCGGGACGGAAATTGAAGAAGATGACCGCGTCCTCGGACTCTACCAGCGCATTCGGTTTGCCGCTTGCGTCCACGATTACTGTAGGCACGAAGAACTCGTCGTATACGTTGTTCGCGTAAGATTCTTTCACCGCTGCTACCGCATCGGTTGCCGCAGGACCCTCTCCGTAAACCATGGCGCGGTAGGACTTCTCTACGCGATCCCAGCGCTTGTCGCGGTCCATCGCGTAGTAGCGGCCTTGAACCGTCGCCAGCGTACCGACGCCGACCTCTTTGATCTTATCCTGCAGCTGCTGCAGGAAACTAACGCCGCTGTCCGGAGCGACGTCGCGTCCGTCGAGGAACGCATGGATGTAAACTTCGTTAAGCTCTTCCTTCTTCGCCAGGTCAAGCAGCGCGAAGAGATGATCGATGTGGCTATGAACGCCGCCGTTCGAAAGCAAGCCGTACAGATGAAGCTTCTTGCCGTTCGATTTGGCATGGCGCACCGCGCCGACCAACGTCTCGTTCGCGTAAAAATCCTGGTCGCGAATCGACTTCGTAATCCGCGTCAAGTCTTGATAGACGATTCGTCCCGCGCCGATGTTCAGGTGGCCGACTTCGGAGTTGCCCATCTGTCCTTCCGGCAGACCGACGGCTTCGCCGCATGCGGTAAGCGTCGTGTGCGGGAACGTGTTCCAATAACGATCGTAGTTCGGCTTCTTCGCTTGGGCGACGGCATTGCCGTGCGTCTCATCGCGGAGGCCGAAGCCGTCGAGAATAATAAGCGCAACCGGTTTAGGTGCTGACATCTTACTTCGCTCCTTCGACTAGCGCCACATAGGACGCAGGCTCCAGGCTCGCGCCGCCCACGAGGGCGCCGTCGATATCGGACTTGCTCATGTACTCCGCTACCGTATTCGGCTTCACGCTGCCGCCGTATTGGATGCGGACCTTCGCCGCTACTTCCGCGCCGTACAAACCGGCAACTACCTGACGGATGTACGCCGTTACTTCGTTAGCGTCGTCGGCGGTCGAGGATTTGCCCGTTCCGATCGCCCAGATCGGCTCGTAAGCGATAACCGATGCAGCGGCTTGTTCAGCGGACAAACCTACGAGCGCGCCTTCCGTCTGCACGCGGCACACTTCTTTCGTCTGGCCGGCTTCGCGCTCTTCGAGCTTCTCGCCGACGCAGATGATCGGAACGATGCCGTGCTTGAACGCCGCATGGGCTTTCTTGTTCACGGTCTCGTCCGTCTCCGCGAAATATTGGCGGCGCTCCGAGTGACCGATGATGACATAGTGCACGCCGAGATCCTTCAACATAACGCCGCTGATTTCTCCCGTGAACGCGCCGTTGTCTTCCCAGTGCAGGTTTTGCGCGCCGATCTTGATGCTCGTTCCTTTAACCGCTTCTACAAGCGCAGGCAGCGCCGTGAACGGAGCGCAGATGACGCTCTCCACGCCGGCCACTTCCGCTTTGCCTTTCACTTCGGAGACGAAGGAAGTCGCTTCGGAGACGGTTTTGAACATTTTCCAGTTGCCTGCGATAATCGGTGTTCTGCTCATTGGAATTCGCTCCTATTTGTCGTTCAGCGCGACTACGCCAGGAAGAGCTTTGCCTTCCATGAACTCCAGCGATGCGCCGCCGCCCGTCGAGATATGATCCATCTTATCGGCCAGCTTGAACTTCTCGGCCGCCGCAGCGGAGTCGCCGCCGCCGATAACCGTGTAACCCGCCGTCGTCGCGCAAGCTTGCGCGACCGCGCGCGTGCCGTTCGCGAAGTCGTCGACTTCGAATACGCCCATCGGTCCGTTCCAGACGACCAGCTTGGAGTTCTTGATGACTTCCGCGTAAATCTCGCGCGTCTTCGGACCGATGTCGACGCCTTCCTTGTGCGAAGGAATGCCGTCGACTCCGACGATGTCCATGTTGACGGCTTCTTTGAAGCTTTCGGATACGATGATATCGACCGGCAGCAGGAAGTTCTTGCCGAGCTTCTTCGCCTTCTCCATGAATTCGAGCACGAGGTCGAGCTTGGAATTGTCGCACAGCGACAGGCCGATTTCATGGCCTTGCGCTTTGAAGAACGTATAAGACAAGCCGCCGCCGATGATGATGTTGTCGGCGATTTCGATCATTTTGTTGATGACGTCGATTTTATCCTTGACCTTGGAGCCGCCGACGATCGCGGTGAAAGGACGCTCGGGGTTGTTCAGCGCTTTGCCGAGCACGTCGAGCTCTTTCTCCATCAGCAAGCCGGATACGGCAGGAAGATGATGAGCGACGCCTTCCGTCGAAGCATGCGCGCGGTGAGCCGCGCCGAATGCGTCGTTCACGTAAAGGTCGGCGAGCTCTGCTAATGCTTTCGCCAGCGCCGGATCGTTCTTCTCTTCTCCTGCTTCGAAACGTACGTTCTCAAGCAGCAATACGTCTCCGTTGTTCAGTGCGTTGGCTTTCGCTTTGACCGCGGCGCCTACGACTTCATCTGCCTTAGCTACCGATTTGCCGAGCAATTCGGACAAGCGTGCGGCTACGGGCGTCAGGCGAAGGCCGTCTACCACTTCGCCGTTCGGACGACCAAGGTGGCTCGCCAGAATGATTTTCGCGCCGTTCTCGATTAAGTAGCGAATCGTCGGAAGCGTTTCGCGAATGCGCGTATCGTCCGTAATCGCGCCGTTCTCGAGCGGAACGTTAAAGTCCACGCGAACGAGCACCTTTTTGCCGGCAACCTCAATATCTCTTACGCTTTTCTTATTCAAGTACGACTCCTCCTCGGAAACTTCCATATCGCCTATCCATGAAGCAGGACACCCATGACGGGTGTCCGAGGGGCAACCCCCTCGAAATCCCCCTGCAAGAGGGGGTTTCGGGAGTTGCGCAATGCTATATTACAGACCTTTAGCAGCGATGAATGCAGCCAAGTCAACAACGCGGTTGGAGTAGCCCCACTCGTTGTCGTACCAGGAAACGACTTTAACCATGTTGCCTTCGATAACCATCGTCGACAGCGCGTCGATCGTGGAGGAAGCCGGATCGCTGTTGTAGTCGCTCGATACGAGCGGCTCGTCGGAGTAGTTCATAACGCCTTTCAGCGGGCCTGCTGCAGCAGCTTTCAGAGCCGCGTTCACTTCGTCTACCGTTACGGATACTTTCAGTTCGGCAACAAGGTCCGTTACGGATACGTTAGGCGTAGGTACGCGGAAAGACATGCCGTTCAGCTTGCCTTTCAGCTCGGGAAGAACGAGGCCGATTGCTTTCGCCGCGCCCGTGGAGGAAGGAATGATGTTCTCTGCTGCGGCGCGAGCGCGGCGCAGGTCTTTGTGCGGCAGGTCAAGCACTTGTTGATCGTTCGTATAGGAGTGGATCGTCGTCATCATGCCTTTGACGATGCCGAATTGATCGTTCAGAACTTTCGCGAACGGAGCAAGGCAGTTCGTCGTGCAAGAAGCGTTGGAGATAACCGTATGCGCTTTGGCATCGTATTTGTCTTCGTTAACGCCCATAACGATCGTGATATCCTCGTTCGTAGCAGGAGCGGAGATGATGACTTTCTTAGCGCCGCCTTTAAGGTGAAGCTCGGCTTTTTCTTTAGCCGTGAAAATACCCGTCGATTCAACGACGATCTCAGCGCCTACGGAAGACCAAGGCAGGTTGCCAGGGTCACGCTCTGCGAACACTTTGATCGACTTGCCGTTGACGATCAGTGCGCCTTCGCCCACTTCAACGGTTCCGTTCAGACGACCATGCGTAGTGTCATACTTGAGCAGGTGAGCCAGCGTGCTTACGTCCGTCAAGTCGTTGATTGCGACGACTTCAACGTTAGGATTGTTCAGGGATGCGCGGAACACGTTACGACCGATACGACCAAATCCGTTAATACCGATTTTTACCATTGAGGTTTCCTCCTTGTGATGACCACACTGATTTTGATCTATGTCAAGCGCGGAATCGCGCCGAGACAACAGGTTTTGCTATTGAATAACAACGATTTGCAGTTATTTCGCTTCCGGCAACTGTAGTCTTCGAAAATAACAACCTTTTGCAGTTATTTCCCGATCACACGCCGGACTTACGCAATTTCAGTAGAAACAGCTATCGATTTGCAGTAATTTCGGAGGTTCGTAAACTTTCAGATGAAAATAACTGCCGATTCGCCGTTATTTCCTTCACGACGTCCGGGTTAGAGGTGCTTAAGCGCTTCTTCGGCGCCCGCTTCGTCCGTTACCAGCACGTCGTCGTGCCCGAACCGAACCACCGACGCGATGGCTTCGCCTTTGCTTCGTCCGCCAGCGATGCCGATTACGACACCCGCCGCTTCGATGTCCTCCAGCCGTAACCCCGCCGTGGCCATCCGATGCACGACTTTGCCGCTGCGGTCGAAGTAGTAGCCGAACGCTTCCGCCAGCGCGCCGTCTTTAAGCAGCTCGTTCTTCGTCACGTCGCTAAGCTTGCGCCTTCCCGCCATCGTCATAGCGTCCCCGATCCCGTGGACGACGATCCTGGCGCTGCGGATCATGTCGACGACCTCGCGCACGTTAGGCTCTTGCATGAGCGTCTGGTACGCTTCCTCACTAAGGTGGTCCGGCACGTGAAGCATCCGATACCGAGCTCCGGTGCGTTTAGCCAATTCCGCGGCGATCGTGTTCGCCTGGTAATCCACGCTTTCGCCAAGGCCTCCGCGAGCCGGTACGAACCAGTTATCGCGAAGCTGCGCCGGAGCCGTGAACTGCGAAGCCATTCTTGCCATCGTCGATCCGCCCATCACCGCAACGACATCTCCCGCGGATAAGCTTTCGCGCAACACTCGGCTGCCCGCACGCCCCAATTCGCGTTTGACATGATCGGAGACGTCGGAGTCTCCCGGCACGATGACGACCCGCTTCAGCCCGAAAGCTTGACGAACCGCTTCTTCCAGGTCCGACAGTCCGAACACTTCCTTGACGATCGGCTCCATCTCTTCTACGAGTTGCCTTCCGGAGTCGCTTAACGTCATCCCGGAAGCACCGATCTCGAGCAGTCCTTGCGCGCGAAGCATCTCAAGCTCCGTCCGCAGCACCCGCTCCGTCAAGTCTACGCTGCTCGCCAGCGTACGGCGGCCGATCGTTCCCGTCACGAAGATGCGGCGCAGAATGTCGTATCTCTTCTCCATCGTCTGGAGGATGTCGGGAATCAACTTCTTTTGAATGTCTACGATTTTTCGCATGGATCCGCGTTTCCTCCCGGAGAGTCAATCCTCGGCAATCATGCGATGCGATTCGCTGGTCGCGAATCGTCCCACCATTACTCTTTAAGTCCCACCATCATTTTAACGAAAATCCCGGAACGATGCAACAGAAACGTACACGATTTTCACAAATTTACACGCTCATGCTTACTTGATTTTACACCACGGATGAACTATAATACTTTTTGCTGTCCTGTTTGGATGTGCGCCCGTGGTCCAACGGATATGACGTAGGCCTCCGGAGCCTGAGATCGAGGTTCGATTCCTCGCGGGCGCGCCAATTGCCTTCCGCGCTTCATGCGCATCAACCATTATCCTACAATATATCTTCGACCGATTCATTCGGCTTAGCACGGGCTGTACCTTAGTTGTTATACGACGACCTTAGGTACGGCCTTTATTCTGCTCGCAATGAAGAAACCGCCCTCGAGAGGGCGGTTTCTGTTCGCTTACGGCGAATTTTAATACGGCACCGCATAAGTTGGTTTGGACTTGCTTGACTCCTCTGCCTTCCCATTGGTAATCCTTACTGCCGATACCTTGAACTCGTAAGTTTCGCCTACAGGAAGATTCACCGTGTACCCGCGATAGGCATTTGCGCTTACTTTGGTAGGCACGGTTGCGCTAAAGCCCGTTTCCGTCGTATATCTGCGATACACAACGTAATGATCAATCTTGCTGGTCGTGGTAGGCATCCATGTAAGAGTGGCTTGCGATTGTCCCGGCATGGCCACCAAATTCGTCGGCGGATAAACAATCGACGGAACTTGCGCGTTTCCCGAAGCTCCGGCTTGCTTGGAAGCGCCGGCGACCATGGTGCATGCAATCAAAAGCGCGATCAATAGGATCTTGCCCATCCGACCGGATGCGCATCTCATAGCGAGCATCATTCTTTTCCTCCTTTCCGAACATTCGGATAAATCCTATTCATTGCGTATCTACAGGAGGAAAGAATCAAGGCGCATTCTTAGGGAACGCGTATACGGAAGCCGAGGGCAGCGATTGCAAGTTGTTCGAGTTAACGGCTTTGACTCTGAATTCATAGGAAGTGTTGTCGATATACAACCCTCCGATTGTCGTGCCGAGATAAGCGGTAGCGCTGTTGATGGTCACGGATGTCCAAGGATTCGTTCCGCCTGGGCTTTCCTCTCTGTACTGCACGATATATTTCGTAATATTCGTTTCAGGCGGCGCGTTCCATGTCAGCTTAACAGCGCCGTAAAGCGGCGTAGGACTCAAGCCCGTAGGCTGACTAGGAATTCCCGTGATAACGGGCACGGGCGCTCCCGAGGACGCGAAGGCGGAACTCGGAACCATGCTAAGGATGAGACTGGCGGCGAGAAGCGCGAACAATACGATTTTACCCAATAGATTGCCTTTCGTAACGCTTAAAGTAGACATGAACATTCCCCTTCCAGGGTTCTATGACCCGATAAAATAATGGCAATACGATCTTGCTTCTTGTTCTCCGTCGATTCCTTATCGAGCTTGCCTTACGGATCATGCCCGACTCGGGCAGAGGTTGGCGGCCCTCTCGATGCAATCACTTGTTTCGGAACATTACGGAATTGAATCGGCATTATTCCCCTCCCCTCTGGACTGCGAATCCGCCGAATGGCCGGTGCATGATCATTATCTCATGTTTTTGTATAATTTTGTATAATTCGATCAAATTATATTATAAGAAATCTTCAAATGTTAATTTGCCAAAGTTTTCTTTATTCTGCCCCAAGCGGGTTGCGAAATAGGAGCAATTCGGTTCTTTGACGTTCTTTGACTTTTGTTTGAGATTTCGCTATGATAAGAAAACCAAATCCTGAGGAGGGACGTCTAATGAGCTTCATTCCAATGGTCGTCGAACAAAGTAACCGCGGGGAAAGAGCCTACGACATCTATTCCCGTCTATTGAAAGACCGCATCGTATTCTTGGGTACGCCGGTGAACGATGTAGTCGCCAACTCCATTATCGCTCAGTTGCTGTTCCTTGCCGCTGAAGATCCGGAAAAGGATATCCACCTCTACATTAACAGTCCGGGCGGCTCCATCACTTCCGGGATGGCGATCTACGATACGATGCAATTCATTAAACCGGACGTGTCCACCATCTGCGTGGGCATGGCCGCCTCGATGGGCGCTTTCCTGCTCGCGGCGGGCGCCAAAGGCAAGCGTTTCGCGCTGCCTAACAGCGAGGTCATGATTCACCAGCCGCTCGGAGGAGCGGAGGGTCAAGCCAGCGATATCGAAATTCGCGCCAGACGCATTCTGAAGATGCGCGATAAACTGAACGCCATTCTCGCCGAACGTACCGGTCAACCGATCGAACGGATCGAGAAAGATACGGATCGCGACAACTTCATGGAAGCAGAAACCGCTCGCGAATACGGTCTGATCGACAAAGTCATCGAGAAAATCGGCAACTGATACCACAACTTCTGAATTGTGTCAACAACAATTCAAATCTTTGAATGCCCCCTCTCCCGTCCGGACAATCCATGGTATGCTTGGTTATGAGGGAATACCATATACCTCCAGTTCTAGTCAGCACCTAGGAACTTTGGAAGAGGGGGATCTTGCATGAACCAACGGTCCTATCCGTACGTTGTGAGCGACCAGTTCGAACCGAATATGCCTTACCAGCCATCCAACCGCAGACCTATCGATACGATTGCCGCTCGTCGGCTAAGCGATAAAGCTTCACTGCTACGTCCGCTAAGAGATGAACACCTGCTGGAAGTATACCGGGAAGCGAAGAAGTTGAATCTCTCGGCGGAATTTATCGAATTGCTTGAAGAAGCCATCTCGATGCGTCAGTTGGACACTTACCAAGAAGCTTAACTTTCGATTGAAATTCCTGTACCGCACCCCTTAACGGAGTGCGGTCTTTTGTTTGCTCTAGCTAACCGAAAAGCCAGGGCGGTTGCATCGGGAATGAACCCTGTGCAACCGCCCTGGCTTTCGTTATTCGGATGCAAAAAGCTCCCGCGCGGGAGCTTTAAGCTGTATGGGATTATTGGTTTTCGAGCTCTTCTTTGCTGACTAATTGCACTAAAGCGGTTACAGCTTGCTCTGCGTCGGAACCTTCGGCGCTAATTGCGACTTCTGTACCGGAACTAATCGCAAGACTCATAATACCCATGATGCTTTTGGCGTTAACTTTCTTATCATCCTTCTCCACGAACACATCAGAGGAGAATTTATTGGCTTCTTGCACGAATAGTGCCGCCGGTCTGGCGTGAAGCCCCGTTTTTAGCCGAACAACCACCGGCTGTCTCGTCATGGAACGGCTACCCCCTATCTTTAATCGTCCCTCTTCTTCGGAACCCCGAACATCGTTTCTTAGCTATTATAACATTGAATAAACCTAATTTGCTATACGCTTATGCGCCGCCGTTTCGGATTTTTTCAGCCCATTCATCCAATTTTCTCAACCTGTGGTTGACACCGGACTTGCTTACTTGACCCTTGAGCAGATCGCCGACTTCCTTCAGGTTCATGTCGGGATGCTGAAGCCTGATCTCCGCGACTTCGCGTAATTTTTCCGGCAAATTGTGCAATCCGACTTCTTTCTGCAGCAGCTTTATGTTGTCGATCTGCCGAACCGCGGCACCGATCGTCTTATTCAGATTAGCGGTCTCGCAATTGACGATCCGGTTGACCGAGTTGCGCATGTCCCTCATGATCCGGACGTCCTCGAATTTGAATAACGCTTGATGAGCCCCGATAATGCTCAGAAACTCGATGATTTTCTCGCCCTCTTTAATATAAAGCACGAAGCCCTTCTTCCGCTCGATGAATCTCGCGTTAAGCTGGAACCTGTTCGCGAGCTCGACAAGCGCTTGGCAATGCTCTTCGTAGAGGGAAGCGATCTCCAGATGGTATGAGGAGCCTTCCGGATTGTTGACCGAGCCCCCGGCCAAGAACGCGCCACGCAAGTACGCCCTTTTGCAGCACGGCTTCTTGATCAGGTTCTTATCGATGCTCGGATGGAAGTTGAAGCCTTCCGTCGTGATCGACAGATCTTTGAGAATTTCCTCCACGCCCCCGGGAATCCGGACGACATAGACGTTGTTCTTCTTCAGCCGCATCTTTTTGCGAACGAGCAATTCGGTAGGGACGGAGTAATGGCGCTTAAGCAGCGTATAGATTCTTCGCGAAATCGCCGCGTTCTCCGTCGCGATGTCCAGCACGACGCGTTTGGCGGTCAATGCTACCGTTCCGTTCATGCGGATGAGCGCGGACAGTTCGGCACGCTCGCAACAGCCGTCCGCGACGACCATCGTCAGCTCTTTTTTCGTTTGTGCCGCGAAAGACATGCCTTAGTCACCCTTTCGAATCATCCAATCTTCCACGAGCTGATAGATATGATCGCTCAATCTAGCGGCATCGTGGCGCAAATACGTACGGAACAGCACGAGCTTGTCGGCGATGACTTTATACCCCCGCCGCGTTACCTCTTCCAAGTCCAGATGGACGGCTTTTGAGCCTTTCTCGGCATACAAGCTTTGCACTTGAGGCGGAATTTCTCCATCGTTCACGATCACATAATCGAATAGATGATGCCCGATATGCTTATGAATAGCTACCAAATGATCGCTTACGGAATAGTTGTCCGTCTCCCCGGGCTGCGTCATCACGTTGCAGACGAACAGCTTCACCGCATCCGAGCCCACGATCGCCTCGGCCAGCTTCGGCACGATTAGATTAGGAATAATGCTCGTATATAAGCTTCCCGGTCCGATCAGAATCGCATCGGCCTGCCGCAGCGCTTCAACGGCCTCTCGGAGCGGCTCTACGTTAGGCGGTTCGATGAACACCCTGCGGATCGGTTGCCCCGACTTCGGGATCGTCGACTCGCCGACGACGATCGAGCCGTCCGCCATCTCCGCCTTCAGGACGATCGCTTGATTAGCCGCGGGCAGAACCCGGCCGCTAACCGCGAAAATCCGGCTAAGCTCCGTAATCCCCGTCACGAAATCGCCCGTAATATCAGTCATGGCAGCCAGAATCAAATTACCCAAGCTGTGTCCCGCAAGCCCGGTGCCGTTGCTGAATCGGTACTTCAACACCTCTTCCATCAACGGCTCCGTATCCGCGAGCGCCGTCAGCACGTTGCGAATATCCCCGGGCGGCGGCATCTGCATCTCTTCGCGCAGCCTGCCCGAACTTCCGCCGTCGTCGGCGACCGTCACGATTGCCGTAATGTCGAGCGGCTTTTGTTTCAATCCGCGCAACATCACCGACAACCCCGTGCCGCCTCCGATGACGACGATCCGCGGCATACGCGGAAGATCATGTTGCCCTATCACTGGTGCCACCTCAATTCTGCCTGTCGCGTTCCGAATCGCGATGGCTGACCCGGATATGCTCCGTCTCGCTAGACCCGAGTCTACGCCCTAAATATTCCGCGATCGCTACGGACCGATGTTTGCCTCCGGTGCACCCGATTCCGATGACGACCTGGCTTTTACCTTCTTTATGATAAAGCGGGATCAAATATTGCAGCATGTCGAGCAGCTTCGCCAGGAACGTCTGCGTCTCAGGCCACTTCATAACGTAATCGTACACCTCGGGCTCTTGCCCGGTCTTCGGACGCAACTGCTCCACGTAATGCGGATTCGGAAGGAACCGCACGTCGAAGATCAGATCGGCGTCGATGGGAACGCCGTATTTGAAACCGAACGAAGTCAAGTTGATCGAGATGTTGTTGCGATCGAGGTCGGTGAACCGCCCGATGATTTTCTCTTTCAACGCCGCAGGCTTCAAGCTACTCGTATCGATGACTTGCGTAGCCCAGCCCTTCAAATCCTCGAGCAGCTTTCTCTCCGACCGAATGCCGTCCAGAGGCATGCCTTCCGGCGCCAGCGGGTGTCTGCGGCGGCTCTCCTTGTAACGCTGAACCAGAACGCTGTCGGTAGCGTCGAGGAACAGAATCTCGTAATGAATCGTGTAGTGCTCGCGAATATAGTTAAGCGATTCCGAGAGCGCCGTGAAAAACTCGCGCCCGCGCAAGTCGATGACGAGCGCGACTTTCGCGATGCGCCCCTGCGACTGCTCGATTAACTCCGCGAACTTCGGAATGAGCACAGGCGGTAAATTATCCACGCAGAAAAATCCGAGATCCTCGAGACTTTGCACCGCGATCGTCTTGCCCGCTCCCGACATGCCCGTAATAATGACCAGCGTAGGTTGCGCGACCATGTTATCCATAAGCGTCCTCTCCCTTGGGTGGCTATGAACGACAGAACGCTTGACCCGCCGCAAGCGCAGCGGAGCCAAGCGTCAACTCTTCCTGCATCACGCGCGTTGGAACAATCCCGCTGCGCCTACGACGCCGGCATTATTGCCAAGCTCGGCCGCAACGATCTCCACGTCTTCGTTCGCGGCCGAAGGGGTCAGCTTCTGGAACACCTCGCGAATTTGCGCGAACAGGAATTCTCCGGCTTTGCTAACTCCTCCGCCAAGAATGAACCGTTGCGGATTAACGACAACCGCGACCGCAGCCAGCGATTTGCCTAAATAAAATGCCGCGCGGCTCACGATCCGCTGAGCGACTTCGTCGCCGTTCTTGGCCGCGTCGAACACTTCCTTCGCGGCCGTCACCCCGTCCTCGATCAACGCGAGCGACGTCTTATCTCCCCGGGAAACCGCATCGCGCGCCATCCTGATGATGCCCGTCGCCGAGGATACCGTCTCCAAGCAGCCCATCTTGCCGCAACCGCATTGGATCGCCTCCAGATCCGGCACGACCGACATATGCCCAAGCTCGCCGGCCATGCCGGAGAAGCCCTCGATGAGCCGGTCGTTCAGAATGATGCCGCCTCCGACACCCGTTCCGAGCGTATAGCACACGCAGTTCGCCACGCCTCTACCGGCGCCGCCCCATGCCTCGCCAAGCGCTGCAACGTTGGCGTCATTGTTGATCTTGACGGGTTTGCCCAGCTTCTCTTCCATGATTTGCTTCACGTGCACGTTCCGGAACGGAAGGTTCGCGCTGAAATCCACGATCCCTTCCCGAATGTTCAGGAAGCCCGCGATCCCGATCCCGATCCCGGCTACGGCTTCCCACTCCTCCGTACCCGGCGGCACCAGCTCGTTCACGTAAGCCGCAATGTTATTCAGCACGGTATCCGTACCGCCCGCAGCTTCCGTCGGGCCCTCATGCGTGCGAAGCAAATCTCCCGAAGCGTTGCACAGCCCTACCTTGATGGCGGTTCCGCCAAGATCTACGCCTACGTACAACAATTGTGACATGTTAGTCGACACCTCATAAAGAATAATGGTAACGCGTTAAGAATGTTCTATCCAGGTTATAACGTCTGGCTCCAATCATGCGTAGCCGAATGCTCCAAGAATCGCTCGCAATCGAGCGCCGCCATGCATCCGCTGCCCGCCGCCGTAATCGCTTGGCGGTATTTGTTGTCCTGAACGTCGCCGCAAGCGAATACTCCCGGCACGTTCGTCTCGGACGTTCCCGGCTTCACTTGGATATAACCGTGCTCGTCCGTATCGATCTGTCCGCCCAGGAACTTCGTGTTCGGCGTATGCCCGATCGCCACGAACAACCCTTGCGTGTCGATAACCTCTTCTTCGCCGGTCGCGTTGTTGCGTACTTTCAGACCGGTCACGCCGTTATCTCCCGCAAGCACTTCCAGCGGCGTTCGGTTCAAGTTCCAGACGATCTTGCCGTTCTCCCGCGCGCGATCCTGCATGATCTTCGATGCCCGCATCTCGTCGCGGCGATGCACGAGCGTTACCTCGGACGCGAACCGCGTCAAGAAGTTCGCTTCTTCCATCGCCGAATCCCCGCCGCCTGCGACGATGATCTTCTTGCCTCTGAAGAAGAATCCGTCGCAAGTCGCGCACGTGCTGACGCCGCGGCCTACGTTGTCGCGTTCTCCCGGAATGCCTAAGTACTTCGCGGAGGCGCCGGTGGAAATGATGATCGTCTCGGCCCGAAGCTGTTCTCCGCCCTCGAGCGACAACGTGAACGGACGCTTCGTCAAATCCGCTTCGTTAATCCAGCCCGTGCGGAATTCCGCGCCGAAGCGTTCGGCTTGCTTGCGCATGTTAGCCATCAATTCCGGTCCCATGATGCCCTCCGGAAACCCGGGAAAGTTCTCGACCTCCGTCGTCGTCGTCAATTGACCGCCCGGCTCAGGCCCTTCGATGACGAGCGGCGACAAATTCGCCCGCGCCAGATAGATCGCTGCCGTCAATCCGGCAGGGCCGGTACCGATTACGATACATTTATGCATCTATGCTGCCTCCTAGTCCATGCTGTGTAAAGATTCAATGGAACGACGGTGTCGTTAAGTCCAGTTTCTCCCGAATGCCGCACGCTTCATCAATTCGGTTCGCATAGCGGCTAATGCTCGCTTGGGATACGCCGTACCGGCTCACGAGATCCGCGTAGGTTACCGTTCTGCGGTGCATCTTCGCCGTCCAATATTCAAGCGCGGCCGCCCATCCCGTCGTCTTGTGAAGCTTGGGTACATCCGGATAGACGCGCGACAGGAAGTCGACCCACAACGTCATCATATCGTGCTGCTGCACGACGTCGTAGCGTCCGGACATCCCCGCGAGCGCTTGCTCCAGAACCGCTTGCCAAGCGCTGTCCCATACCGGCAGCCTTGCGGATTTACGCCTTGCTTCAAGCGTCAGCGTCCGTCCGCCGAACGTAACCGCCAGCGTCTCCTGCACGCCGATCGACCGCAGGACGAGCACGGCCACGCGCTTCAATTCGTCTTCCTCGCCTGCGTCGATCAGGAACGCCTTCAGCGCTTCGATCACCTCATCGTCCGCGATGAGGCCGAGTGCCTGTATCACTTGCACTTTCGTCTTGCGATCGCCGTGGCGAAGCGCCCAGAAGAACGAAGAACGAATAAGCGGCTCGCGCTTAAGAGCTTCCGTAACGAGCCCCGGATTGTTCTCCCATTGCCGGAACTGCTCCTCGAACGGAAGGTGGTAGTGATAATGCGACGGGGCGCTCTCTTCCCCGGCGCGCACCTTCTCCAGCTTATTCAAGTAATAGAGCGGAACGGGCGATCCCTCGTCCAGCTTCTCGGCTTGTTTCCAGTGCCTCTCCGCGTCGTCGTACCTCGCCAAATTCGTCGCCGCCACCGCGGCGAAATGATGCAAGCTCGGCTCGCCCGACAGTTCTCCCGTGCGCAGCAGGCGAAGAAAATGCCGGTAAGCTTCCTTATGCTCCCCAACGATGCCGAGCGTCGTGGCCATCTTGAACACGTGCTCGGGATGGAACGGAACCGTCTTGTTCAACCGATCGACGAGCGTGCGAAGCGGCCCTTCCTGATTCGAATGCTGGTAGAATATCGCCAGATTGCACAACGCGTGCAAATTCCCCGGCTCGGAATCCAGCACCTCGTTAATCGTGACGATGGACTTCTCGAACAGCCCCATATAATAGTATGCCAGTCCGAGGTTGTTGCGCGCCGCCAGAAAGCCAGGTTCTTTCTCGATAATGTCTTCCAATATTTTCACCGCGTCGGCGAAGCGTCCGGCTTCAAGAAGCTCGCGGGCTTTGTCGTGAGCGAATACGTTTTCTTTGGATTTGATCGTGGATAACTTCGTCGGACGGTTCAGCTCGAACTTCAGCAGATCCAGCAGCTCATCCGCTTCATCCAGGAATTGGCCGTCCAGATCGTTCTCCAGATACCGAACGAGCGCCTCTTCGGCCGCTTCGTACAGCTCCATGTTGGCGTAATTGTTCGCCAAGTAGTAATAACATTCCGTCATCGCCGGATCGATGCGTTCGAGCACGGAGCGAAGAATGTCGTTCGACTCCTCGTAACGGCCCATCTCCGACAGAATACCCGCCATATTGCAATGGTTGACCGGATTTTCCGGCTCGAATTCGACCGCTTTGCGAAAATATTTCAATGCCTTGTCGTAATGATAACGATCCAGCGACTGCACGGCTCGTTCGAAGAAGAATGTCGCGTCCAGTCGGATCGGAATCACTTTGGGACGCCGGTTTTTAGCCGCGCGCTTCCGCTGACTCATCGGCAAGGCACCTCCCGTCGTTCGTTTGCTTGCAAGTTAACCACCAAGATTATAACACAGCGCGCCCGATCCATAAAATAAAAACCGCCGACCCCAAAGGTTGTCGGCGGCGTATTCGATTGATTAAATGCCGGCGTTCTTGAAAAGCGTGCTGATCGAACCGCCTTCCATGATGATGCGGGTCGCGTCGGCCAGCATCGGAGCGACGGAGATGACTTTGAATCGCGGAGAACGGTCTTCCGGCAGCAGGATCGAGTCGGTAACGACGACTTCCCGGATGTTCGGATGATCGAGGCGCTCGAGCGCGGGACCCGAGAACAAAGGATGCGTCGCGCAGACGAAGCCGTCCTCGGCGCCGCGTTCCTTCAAGCCTTCGACAACGTTGACGATCGTCGTTCCGGTATCGATCATGTCCTCGATGATGATCGGCGTGCAGCCTTCGACGTCGCCGATGACGTGAGTGATAACCGACTCGTTATGGGCAGGACGCTTCTTGATCATGATGGCGAAAGAGCAATCGAGTTGGTTCGCGAGCTTCTCCGCCGTCGAAGCGCGGCCCGCGTCGGGCGATACGACGACAGGGTTGCGGATATTCTTGGATTTCAAATAATCGCTGATGAGATCGAGAGCGGTCAAGTGATCGACCGGAATGTTGAAGAAGCCTTGGATCGCCGGCGCGTGAAGATCGATCGTAACGATCCGGTTGGCGCCGACCGTCGTCAGGACGTCCGCGACCATCTTCGCCGAGATCGGCTCGCGCGGGGCGGCCTTCCGTTCTTGGCGGGCATAGCCGTAATACGGCAGCACTACGTTAATTGTCCGGGCCGAAGCACGTTTAGCAGCGTCGATCATGACAAGCAATTCAACGAAATAATCATTGATCGGATGAGATAACGATTGAACGATGAAGACGTCGCAGTTCCGAATCGTTTCTTCGAAGTGAACGTACACCTCGCCGCTCTTGAATCGGGAGAGCTTGATCTTGCCTAGCGGCAAACCGAGATGCTCGGCAATGTTGGCTGCCAACTGCGGATTCGATGATCCGGAAAAAATACGAAGTTTGCTGCTGCTGTACATGACACCCTCCAAATTGTAATCGACACGCTTCGTGCCGAAATCCGTCAATTCGACTAATCTATTATACAACCATTAGGAGCGGAATTCAAAACGATATAAGAGACCGTTTACGCCCTTCGAACGCGGCCAAGTGCGTATATCCGATTCTGTGCAGCAACTCTCTCGCTTCAGCCCCTTTTTGCCCTACTTTATCGGGGTGATGCGCGTCGGAGCCGTACGTGACGGGAATGTCCAGCGCCTTCGCGCGCGCCAGGATCCGCTCCGAAGGGTATTGCTCTTTGCACGGCGCGTGAATGCCCGCCACGTTCAGCTCGAAAGCGAGCCCGTGCTTCTTCACCGCTTGCAAAGCCGCTTCCTCTAGCTCCGTCACGTCCTCCTCCGGCGGTCTAGCGAACCTCTTAATGGCGTCGATATGGCCGATATAGTCGTAGAAACCGGTCGCTGCCGCTTTCTGGATCGCGTCGAAGTACTGGGCGTACGCATCGACGACGCGGCGCCCTTCCCACCGATGGGCTTGGCGGAAGTCCGTCACGTCCCACGTCCCGAGAAAATGCACCGATCCGATCACGTAGTCCCACGGGTATCCCTTGACGATCGCCTCGATTTTATCCTCGAAACCTTCGACGTAATCGCCCTCGAGACCAACCCGCACCGAGATCCGATCTTTATACTTCTCTTTCAAGCGGAAGCACTCTTCCACGTAACGAGGCAGCTCGTCCATCGGCATCGCGATGTCGGGATGCTCCTCTTGCGACAGGTTGACCAGAGGCATATGGTCGGACAAGCCGATTTGCTTCATCCCTTGCGCGACCGCGCTTTGCACGTACTCTTCCAGCTCGCCGATCGCGTGACCGCATCGCACGTTGTGCGTATGATAGTCGATCGGCATCCCTTGCGCCCGATCCCCGCTCACGTTCTCGTTCGTCGTCATGGCCGTCACCTAGTCTTTCTTGACCGGCTTGCGGTGCCGGAACTCCAGCTCCTCCAGCACGTCGTCGAACGGAATGCCTTGCTCGCGCAGCAGCACCATCAGGTGGAAAATAAGGTCCGCCGCCTCGCCGCGCAGCTCCTTCGCGTCGCGCTTCATCGCCGCGATGATCACTTCCGCTGATTCCTCTCCGACTTTCTTCAGAATCTTCTCGACGCCCTTGTTGAACAAGTACGTCGTATACGCGCCTTCCGGACGCTCCGCGTCGCGCTGGGCGATCGTCGCCTCCAGGCGGCTGAGCGGACCGAAGCGGTCTGCTTCCGCTTGCGCTTCCTGGGCTTCGCCTTCGGCAGGTTCCGCCGAACGGTAGAAGCAGCTGTACGCGCCGGTGTGGCAAGCCGGGCCTTGCTGCCAAACTTTCACGAGGAGCGTGTCGCCGTCGCAATCGTAAGACAAAGACTCGATTCGCTGCGTATGTCCGCTCGTCGCGCCTTTGTTCCATAGCTCGTTGCGCGAACGGCTCCAGAACCACGTCTGCCCGCTTTCCAGCGATAGACGAAGCGATTCTTTATTCATGTAGGCCAGCATCAACACTTCTTTGCTGAGCGCGTCCTGCACGACCGCCGGCACGAGACCGTCCGCGTTCCAGGCGATCTGCTCCAGCAAGCCGTTCTCTTTAAACTTCGCCGTCATCGTACGTTCACTCCCTTGGCGCGCAAAGCATCCTTAACCTCTTGCACCGTAATTTCTTTAAAGTGGAAAATGCTCGCCGCCAGTCCCGCATCGGCGTCAGCTTCAGCGAATACGTCGACGAAATGCTCCGCGTTCCCCGCTCCGCCCGAAGCGATAACGGGAATGCCTACGCTATTCGATACCGCGCGCGTCAGCGCGATGTCGAAGCCGTTCTTGGTGCCGTCCGCGTCCATGCTCGTCAGCAGCAGCTCGCCTGCCCCGCGACGCTCCGCTTCCTGCGCCCAGGCGATCGCGCGCAGCCCCGTCGGGTTACGGCCGCCGTGCGTGTACACTTCCCAATCGTTCCAATCGGCGTTCCACTTGGCGTCGATCGCCACGACGATGCATTGAGCGCCGAACACGCGCGAGCCTTCGTTGATCAAATCCGGCGTGCGCACCGCCGACGTATTGATGCCGATTTTGTCCGCGCCGGCGCGCAACAGCCGCTTCATGTCTTCGACCGTGGAGATGCCCCCGGCGACGGTGAACGGGATCGTGATCTCGCCGGCCGTCCGCTTGACGACTTCGACAATCGCCGCGCGACCTTCGACGGAAGCGGTAATATCTAGAAATACAAGCTCGTCGGCGCCCTCGCGGTCGTAGATGGCCGCAAGCTCGACAGGATCGCCCGCATCGCGCAGATTGACGAAGTTAACGCCCTTAACGACGCGTCCGTCTTTCACGTCCAGACATGGAATAATTCGTTTGGCTAACATTGTCCGTTCCTCCTTCTACCGCGTCCGCTTCGGATCGCAATAGTCAACGACTTCCCTATAAGGAAGCGCCCCTCCGAATATATCGAGCGCGCTGCCGATCGTAATGTCCAGCTTGCCGCCGGTGATGTCGCGGAAGCGCTCCAGGTCCGCGATCGAGCGCGCGCCTCCCGCGTACGTAGCCGGTATGCGGGTCCATTCCGCCAGCTTCGCCGCCAGCTTCTCCTGAACGCCTTCCCGCTTCCCTTCCACGTCTACGGCGTGAATGAGGAACTCGTCGCAGTAGCTTTCCAGCTCGCGAACCGTCGCCTCGTTCACCTCCAAATCGCTGAACGTCGTCCATTGGTTCGTGACCACGTACCACTTGCCGTCCCGTTCTTTGCAGCTCAGGTCGAGCACGAGCCGCTCCTTGCCGACTTCGGATACGATTTTACGCAAGTTATCCATATGAAGCCGGCCGTCACGGAATACATACGAGGTCACGATGACGTGCGATGCGCCCTCGCGCAAGTATTCGGACGCATTATCGGCCGTAATGCCTCCGCCGATCTGCAACCCTCCCGGATACGCGCGAAGCGCGGACAACGCCGCATCGCGATTGCCCCCGCCCAGCATAATGATATGTCCGCCGGTTAACCCGTCTTCCTTGTATAACGAAGCGAAGTAATCCGCTCCGCGTTCGGAGACGAAGTTCTCCACGACTTTGGAAGGATCGGCCTGCAGCGTCTCCCCGACGATCTGCTTCACTTTGCCTTGATGAATATCGATGCACGGTCTGAACCGCAACTTCGCTCAACCCTTTCTCGCCAGCCGGGTCATCCCGACGAACCTTTCGAGCAGTCGCATACCTAGCGCCCCGCTCTTCTCCGGATGGAATTGCATGCCGAACAGCGATCCGCGTCCGACGATGGCCGTCACCGGCTGATGATAGTCCGTCACCGCGAGCAAATCCGACGGATTTTCCGGCAGAGCGTGGTACGAATGCACGAAATAAACGTGGCTCGGCTCCACGCCCTCGAACAGAGGGCCGGCTTGCTTGAACGCCAGCTCGTTCCAGCCCATGTGCGGGATCTTGTACGAGCCTTGAAACCGCACGACGCGGCCCGGCAATAGATTCAATCCTCGATGCGTCCCGTGCTCTTCGCTCTCGGTGAAGAGCAGCTGCATGCCGAGACAAATGCCGAGCAAAGGTTTGCCCGTCGCCGCGTATTGCTTGACCACGGCGTCGAGGCCGGTCTCCCGCAAGTTCGCCATCGCGTCTCCGAACGCGCCGACTCCCGGGAGAATGGCTCCTTCGGCAGCCAAGATCGTTGCCGGATCGGACGTGACGACCGCTTCGCAGCCGAGCCGTTCCACGGCTTTGCTGACGCTGTGCAGGTTGCCCATTCCGTAGTCGATAATGGCGATCACTTACAGCACTCCTTTCGTGGAGGGCACGCCCTTCACGCGGGGATCGATGGAGGTCGCTTCGTCCAGCGCGCGGCCGAAAGCTTTGAACACCGCCTCGATCATATGGTGCGTATTGCGTCCATAGTGGACGATGACATGCAGCGTAACGCGCGCTTCGAGCGCGAACTTCCACAGGAACTCTTCCACGAGCTCGACCGTGAAGCTGCCGACGGTCGCAGCCGGGAATTCCGCCCGCAGCTCGAAGTGAGGACGGTTGCTGACATCGATAACGACTTGCGCCAGCGCTTCGTCCATCGGTACGAACACGCTCGCATAGCGCTTGATGCCCGCTTTGTCGCCGAGCGCTTCGCGCAGCGCTTGGCCGAGGCAGATGCCGATATCCTCGACGGTGTGATGATCGTCGATGTCCACGTCGCCGCGCGCATCGACTTTAAGGTCGAATTGGCCGTGCTTCGCGAACAAATCCAGCATGTGGTTCAAGAACGGAACGTCCGTCTCGAGCGATACGTCTCCCGAGCCGTCCACGCCTAGCGACAGCGTGATATCCGTCTCGTTCGTGCGGCGGGACACCGCCCCGCTGCGGCCTTGCTTCGTTTCCCATTCACTCATTTAAGATTCCCGTCCTTCCAATCGGATTTCGACGGCGCGCGCATGCCCTTCAAGCCCTTCATGGCGGGCAAGCGCGGCGATGCCGGCTGCGTCTCTTAACAATGCTTCCTTGCTGTATCGAATCAAGCTGGATTTCTTCATGAAGTCGTCCACGTTCAGCGGCGACGAGAACCGCGCCGTGCCGTTCGTCGGCAGAATGTGGTTCGGTCCAGCGAAGTAATCGCCGACCGGTTCGGAGCTGTAAGGGCCGAGGAAGATCGCCCCCGCCGTCTCGATGCGTCCGAGCAGCTCCATCGGCTCCTCCGTCATCACTTCCAAGTGCTCCGGCGCCAGTTGGTTCACGACCTCCACGCCTTCGCTTAGACTATCCACAACGAGAATCGCGCCGTACTGCTCCAGCGACTTGCGCGCGATGTCGGCGCGCGGCAGCGTCGCTACTTGGCGGTCCAATTCAGCGGCGACCGCCTCTGCCAACGCTTGCGACGGCGTGACAAGCACCGCCGACGCCATCTCGTCGTGCTCCGCTTGCGACAGCATATCCGCGGCAATGTAACGCGGATCGGCGCTATCGTCCGCCAGCACGGCAATCTCGCTCGGGCCCGCGATGCTGTCGATGTCGACCGCGCCGAACACGGCGCGTTTCGCCAGCGCCACGTAGATATTGCCGGGTCCGCAGATTTTATCGACGGCGGGGATGCTCGCCGTCCCGTAGGCCAGCGCGGCTACCGCTTGGGCGCCGCCGACCCGGTACATCTCCGTCACGCCCGCTTCCGCGGCCGCCACGAGAATGTACGGGTCGATCCCTTCGCGCCCGCCCGTCGCCGGCGGCGTTACAAGCGCGATCTCCGGCACCCCGGCGACCTTCGCCGGCAACACGTTCATGAGCACCGACGACGGATAGGCCGCTTTGCCGCCGGGCACGTACAGCCCGACCCTGCGCAGCGGTCTATGGACCATGCCCAGCATCGTACCGTCCGGCTGCAAGTCGACCCATGTATTGCGCTTCTGCTTCTCGTGGAACGCCGTAATGTTCGCTGCCGCCTGGCGGAGCGCCTCCAGAAACTCCGGCTCCACCTTGGCGTAGGCGCCTTGGATTTCCTCTTCGGTCACCCGAAGCTGTCCCGCCGTCAGCGACGCTTTATCGAATGCCGCCGTATAACGGAGCAACGCTTCGTCGCCTTCGCGGGCAACCGCCTCCACGATCCGCTTAACGGCCTCGTTCTGCTCCGGCGTGCCGTACTCCACCTTGCGGTCGAGCTTGAAACCTTCCGCTTTTCCTATATACATCCGTGTGCGACCTCCGATCCGTTCAATTCCCTTTATACGCTAACCTGGATTACCGTACTGAGCCGATCGCACAGTTCCTGAATCGCCGTGTTTTTCAATCGGTAGCTTACTCGGTTCGCGATCAGCCTGCTCGTGACTTGGAACAGCGTCTCCATCTCGACCAGACCGTTCTCCCGCAGCGTCGTCCCCGTCTCGACCATATCGACGATCCGATCCGCCAAGCCGATGAGCGGCGCAAGCTCGATCGAGCCGTTCAGCTTGATGACCTCCACTTGCTCGCCCTTCTCGCGGTAATACTGGGAAGCGACGTTGGAATACTTCGTCGCGACGCGCGGATGAATGACCGGCTTCCAGTCCGGCAGTCCGATGACGGACATCCGGCACTTAGCGATGCCAAGGTCGAGCAGCTCGTAGACGTCTTTATTCTCCTCCATCAGCACGTCCTTGCCGACGATGCCGATGTCCGCGACGCCGTACTCGACATACGTCGGGACATCGACCGGTTTGGCCATGATGAACTCCATGTTCGCTTCCGGAACGGGAATAATAAGCTTGCGGGAGTCGTCGAAATCCTCCGGTATCGGTAGCCCTGCTTGGCGGAAGAGCTTGCTCGCTTGCTTATAGATCCGCCCTTTGGGCATGGCAACCTTCAAGATTCCTTCCGTCATGCTTGACCCTCCTTCCCGTTCACCAGAACCAACCGATCGTATTCGACGCCTCTAAATTCAAAGGGACGATTCGTTAAATATTCGGCGATCTCCAGCCCGACAAGGCTATCGAGTTGTTCTCCCGTTACTAACGCCGTAACGACGGTCTCTCCGCTTGTCCTGCGTATCGTCGCTTCCTTAAGCGCCTCCGCCTTATCGTCTTGCACGTAGGCGACCAACGTCCTTCTGGCATCGTCCGCCTCGTCAGGGACCACTTCCATAATCCGCGTCGTCTTGAGCGCGAAGCCCGTCGCAGGCGCAGGCCGGCCGAATTGCGCGAGCAGATTGTCGTAACGTCCTCCGCTGCACACCGGAAATCCGAGGTTGGACGCATAGCCTTCGAAAGTCATTCCCGTGTAGTAAGAGAAATCCCCGATCATCGTGAGATCGATCAGCACGTGCTCCTGCACGCCGTACGCGGAAAGATTATCCCATATTTCGCACAGGTGCCGGATCGCCGCTTGGGCGCTTGCGTTGCTGCTAAGCTCGAGCGCATGGCTGCATACCTCCTGCCCGCCGCGCAGTCGCAGGATCCCTTCCAGCTCTTCCCGAACCGAATCGCCGATCACAAGCTTGCGCAGAAAATCGCGATAGCCGACATGATCCCGCTGAAGCAAACATTCTTTGAGCGCCTCTTGCTCGCCGGAGCGGCCCGGCAACGTCTCTTCGAACAGCCCGTTCAGAAAGCCCACGTGTCCGATCGCGATCTTGAAAGCCGGAACGCCCGCAGCCTGCAGCGAGGCGATGGCCAGCGCGATCACTTCCGCATCCGCCTCGGGAGAAGCGTCTCCGACCAGTTCGACGCCGGTCTGGAAAAACTCCGCTTCCCGCCCCCCCTTATCCTCGAAAGCCCGGAATACGTTCCCGTGATAACTAAGCCTTAGCGGAAACTGCTTATCCTTCAACAGAGATCCGACGACGCGCGCGATCGGAGCCGTCATGTCCGAACGCAGCACGATCGTCGTGCCTTTCTGATTAAGCAGTTTAAATAGCTTCTGATCCGACGTTGCGCTCGCGACGCCGACCGTATCGTAATACTCGATCGTAGGCGTCATAATCTGCTCGTAGCCCCATCGCTGCATGCAGTCCAGCACGTTCCGCTCGATGCGGCGCAGCTTCGCCACGGCATGCGGCAAATAATCTTTGACGCCTGTCGGTTTCTCGAAAACTTTTGGTTTAGACACCCTGCGCACCCTCGTTTCTACGCCTTGCATTTTACTTTATTACATTAAAGCGATAACAAGTTACCATACTGCCAAAATGAAGAAGTTAGTCGTAATCTTATCATGCCTCATCTTGCGCGTCAACCCATTACGCCCTAAGCAGGCGCTCTCCCAATCAAGACAAAAACCGCTTGGTCGCCTCGCGGCGACAAGCGGTCGTTTCCTTAATGAATTTTGGCGCCGGCTACATTCTCCGCAAGATCCCGAATGATCATGAACGCCTCGCCGTTCGTCAGCTTATTCGGATCGGCGAAGTCTTTGACCGTCTGCTTCCGAATCCAACCTTGCCCGATCAGCCAATCCGATGCTTGATCCATCGATACGTCCCGATCCGAAGCGCGGGCAATGGCGTACGCGGCGTCTTCCCATCTCAGGTTAGCCGAGTCCGCATTCAACAAGGTCGCGATGTCTTGCTTCGACTGCATGGACGGATACTTCTTCTGCAGCTTGCGGTACACGTTGGCGAACCGTTTCGGATTCGACGGCTCATCAAGCGCCCAGGCCTTGTTATCGTAGCCGCCGACCGTCGCGAAGATGCTGACCGCCGCTAGCAAACCTTCGTAATTCTTATGCTTCATATACTCGGGTTTGGCGAACGGTCTCATTCTTAAGTCCATGCCTTGTTTAGTCAGACGATCGCGCAGTTCCTTCATATCCGCGCTCGAACGCGACAGCTCGCGCAGCGACTTGTTCTTGTCCTTCGCCAGCTTCGCCGCGGCGCCCGCGGCTTCGCCCGTCGCCATTCCGAGCGGAATGACGCGCGCGCTTCCGTGAGGCAGCGTATCGAAGCTTGCGGACCGTCCCACGACGAGCAACCCGTCGATGCGTTTAGGTACGAGCGTACGGAATGGAACGCCGTACTGCTCCGGAATCATTAAGATCGATCCGACCGTGACCGAACCCGGATTGCTGGTGCTGGAGCCTTGAATGTCGACCTCGTAAGAACCGTAGGCGATCGCGTCCGGGAAATCCCGGTTCTCCATCAGATCGGCGATCGTCAGCCGGTATTCCCCGACGATATGCCTCGATTCCCGCACGTACAGCTCCGATGCGACCCCTGCGTAGGTCACGTTACGGAAAGGCTTGTATTTCTTCTTCAAATAATCAACGATCAACGGCGCTTCCTTCGTGCCGATCTTGATGCCCTCTTCCAGCGACGCCGGATCCAGCGGATCGATGCCGTAAATCTGCATCGTGTTCAGCAAGATCGTATTATCGTCTTGTCGGCCGATATTCAGGCTGCGGATCCGCACGCGATCCGGATTCGATGACGGATACTCCCTCGCGTTGCTATACCCCCAGATACTCCTTGAATCGGAGCCGACTCCGGGATAGTTCCGCATGGCCTGCCATACGTCGTCCGTAACTCCGGCGATTTTGAAGACGAGGGTTACCGCAATGCGGTTGTCGGAAGGCTCGCCAAGATCTTCGCGAAGAAGCGTGAAGGGCACGCCGGCCGCAGCGGCGACATCCGCATCTTGAGTCGCGTCAATTACAGCTCCGGCGCGAACCGTAAGCGGCTTCCCGTTGTCTCTCAAGATGTTCATTCCGACGACTTTCGAACCTTCTAATACAGGCGTAACCTTCGCGTTCATCAGCAGATCGATATTTTTCTCGTCCTGCACGAGCTTCTGGAACGCGTTCGCCGCCCGGTTCACATCGAACGAGGTGCCCTCGATCATCTCGTACCATTCTTGATAGATGCCCTTATTCAACGTTTTCTCCGGGTACTTGCCCTTCACGACCGGAGACTTGTTCATGTCCAATGAGTTAAGGCCGCCAAGCGTCATCAGACCGCCAAGCCTATTCCGCTTACGCGGCTCGACAAGCAGCGTTTTCAACCCGTTGCGAGCAGCCGATACCGCCGCCGTAATTCCCTCCGGATCCGTGCCGACCACGATAACGTCGTACGTCGCGGACGGCGATCCTGCCTGGACCAATGGGACGGGCTTAATCTTAACGTCATAGGAAGCGGCGAACGGTTGCGGCATGAGCACGAAAATGACAATGGCGAGAACCAGCAGCGTTCTTGCGTATTTCAGGACTTGGATGGCGTTGGAACGCTTTTTTGATTTCATAACCCTTCTCGCTTTCTCTCTATTTCTCCCACTAATATGTCGGATTTTCATAACAGAATAACATACAACGGCTCATATTTCGAGCATTGAGCCTTTCAATCTATTTACATCTTACTAGATTTTAGATACCATTTGTGTGCTATTGACTTAGATTCATAGGGGGACGACACCGCATGTTTTGCCGACAACGACTACGCCGCCGCCTCGCTCCGTTTATTTGCGCCCTCATGTTATTAACGCTGCTTATGAATACGATCGGAACGCCTCATCTATATGCCGCATCGTATAAGGTTTCGCTGCAACCGCTTGCTCCGATTCCGTCCGTATCCAAGCCTCAAAGCGATTACGACGTGATCGTGGCGGGCACCGACCCCGAAGGCGTTACCGCCGCCGTATCCGCTGCGCGCAACGGTCTGAAGGTACTGCTGGTCGAGCCTCGGCAGAAGCGTACCATTCTCGGCGGGCTAATGACGCTAGGCTGGCTCAATTCGCTCGATAACAACAAGGCGCCCTTGATTAATTCCAAATACCCTTCGCCTTACTTGAACCAGGGCATCTTCGACGAGTGGTATCGTCTGATCGAGGGGACTTCGTTCGACGTTAACCGCGCGGCGAGCGCCTTCCAGAAACTCGTACAGAACGAGAAGAACATCGACGTGCTCATGAACGTCAAATCGCTCGAACCGATCATGTACGATCTTAAAGTCGCCGGCATGCGTATCGTGAATGCCGATAATTCTTCGTACGACGTACGAAGCGGCGCGGTTATCGACGCCACGCAGGACGCGGATATCGCCGCGCTGGCGGGTGCTCCCTTCACGATGGGACGGGAGGATATCGGCGAGCCCGAAGCCCGCATGGCCGTAACGCTCGTCATTAAGCTTGGCGGAGTCACGGACAAGGTCTGGAACGAGCTGAAGAAATATCCGGGGGTAGGCTCCGACGCCCGAAGCATATGGGGATACTCGGAAGCTAGAGAATACCCGTCCTCCAACCCGACCCGCGTCAAAATGCGCGGGCTGAACATCGGTCGCCAGGACGATAACACGATATTGATCAATTCGATGCAAATTTACGGCATTGATCCGCTCGATCCCGCTTCCGTGCGGGAAGGAATGCAGATCGGCGCCAAGGAAGCTCCGCTTATCGTCGATTATTTGAAGCAGAACTTCAAGCCGTTCGCAAGCCTGAAGTACGTCGGAGTCGCGCCCGAGCTTTACGTGCGCGAGTCCAGGCACCTGATCGGCGAGTATCGGCTTCGCATGACAGACCTGATGGAGAACCGGAACTTCTGGGACGCCATCGCTTATGGTTCCTACGAAGTCGATATTCAATCCTTGAGCGCCACCGCCGGCGGAGCGGTGATGATGCTGCCCGAACAATACGGCGTGCCTTTCCGGACGCTGGTGCCTAAGAACATCGATGGATTGCTTGTCGTCGGCAGGTCGGCCAGCTTCGATTCGCTGCCGCATGGCAGCGCGCGAGTTATTCCCTTAGGCATGGCGACGGGCCAAGCAGCGGGCGCCGCGGTTAAGCTGGCCCAAGAACGCAACATGAACTTCAGGCAGCTTTCCCGTTCTTGGAGCGCCATTACCGAGTTGCGCTCCCGCCTGACGAAGCAAGGCATGGATTTGAGAATGAGACCTTTCGCGAAGCCGGAATACGCAAGCCATCCCGACTATGCCGGATTGCTTGCCGCCACTAGTCTTTCCTTAACCGCCGGAGGCTACAAGAACGATGCTTGGAAGCTGGACGGCCCTGCCAGTTCCGTCTTGCTCCTCAATAGCGTGCACAGACTGCAGAAAATATACCCGTCGTATTTCGGTACGAATATCGACGATTTGTTGCCCCTGGACAAAGAACAACCGCCTGGCCCGCTTTCGCTGGAACAGACGGCTTATATCCTAGCCATGGCTATGGGCTTCGAGACCGCTTCCGACACCGCGCTTGCGTCATTATCGAACGGCTCATGGATCGGCGCGCATACGCTTAAGAACATCGACGATGCCAAACAGCTGACAAGAGGCGAATTGTTCACGATCATTAACGACGTGCTCGGCAACTTCGGGATTACGTTCAAGTAAGCGGAAGAGCTACCGCTCGGGTAACGACTGGGCGTACTGGTCGGACAGCTTCAGCAAGGACAGCATATATTCGTAATCGTTGCGATACTTGCTGAAGTCCGTCACCTGTTGCAACGTCTTCAGGTCGATAGCCGTGCCGTCGTCGAACCCTTTGCCCGGCACGAACAGAATATCGTTATTGAAGAATGAACCTGTAGGAAGATAATATCTCATCCCGACAACGTTATGCTCCACGTTCAGCAAGTCGTGGCCGAACGCTAAGTATCCGCGTTTCTTGATGTTAACCCCGAGCAAGTTGGCAAGCGTCGGCACGATGTCGACCTGACCGCCGACTTGCTCTTTCATTTCGCCTTTCACTCCCGGAACGCGAATAATGAGCGGAATATTGAATCGGCTTACGTGCTCGTCGTAAGTGATGCCGAGTTGCTCGCTCACCCATGCCGGATCGTTGTCCTTAGGCTGAAGGCCGAAGTGGTCCCCGTAAGCGACAAGCACCGTATCGTCCCACATGCCGTTCGCTTTCAGATTATGAATGAATTCCCCGAGGGCGTAATCGGTATAATTCAACGAGATCAAGTAGTTGCCAAGCTGCGTTCCTTCTAAGGCTTCAGGCATCTTCATTCTTTGCAAGTCCTTCGGCACCTTGAACGGATGATGACTCGAGGCGGTTACGAACTGCGCATAGAACGGCGTGTTGGCATCATGGAAGGCTTTAAGCTTCTCCAGACCGACGCGGTACAACTCCATATCGGAAGCTCCGAAGGCGTTGAACTTATCGTTGTTGAACGAAGGCCTGTCATAATATCGCGTGAACCCGAGCGCGGGATACAACTGATTCCGGTCCCAGAACGATACGTCGTTAATATGGAACGTATTCGAGACATAATCGTCTTGCGCCAGCATTCTCGGCATACTCGGAATTTCCCGGTCTCCGTACCCGGTAGACATCGCGATGACGCCTGTCGGATAGATCGATGCGTTCGACATAAACTCCGCGTCGGACGTATTGCCTTGACCGATCGTCTGGAAGAATCGAGGGAAGTACAAGCTATCGTCGATTAAGGCGTTCAGATTCGGCGTAACCGCTTGTCCGTCGACGGACAGATGAATCGCGAAGTTCTGGAATGCCTCCATTTGAATGAGGATGACGTTCTTCCCTTTCGCCGTACCGAAGAGTGCCGGAGTGTCTCCGTTCCCCTTCGTTGCACCTCCGTGGCTGGTCGCAAACGACTTCTCCAAATCTTCGTGCAGCGCGGCAATTTCGGCGAAAGCCTCTACGGAGACGGATCCGTTACGGCTTGCTTTATAGCCTGCCGTAATTTCGTAATTCAGGAAGCCGAGGCTCTCCGCCTGCACGAGCTCGTTCGGAATATCGTGATTATAACGGATGAATCCCCCTGAGATTACGGCGAACGCAACGAGAGAGATAAGAACGTTCTCCGGCCTCGCGATAGGGTGCTTCGCGAACAATCTCGTTCCCTTGACGAGGCTCCACAGCCCGACGATCGCAAGCGCGACGACGTCGACCAACAACAAATAATACGACGCTTGAATAGAAGCTTCTACGCTATCTTGTATTTGCCCGACCTGGTCGAGCCCATACAGCGCCGTATAGATCGGAACCGTCCCGTAATAGCTGAAGTAGACGGTTGCCGCGAATAACGACACCGAGACGATCGCGTTGACGATCCCGTGTCCGAGCGGTTTCCATCTAGCCGGCACCGCGAGCTCGAATACGCACAGCAGCGTTAACAATGCGGCAGCGTCCGCCAAAAGGCCGGTTAATTGAACGTTATCGAAAATAAAATGCCGGAACAGCATCATTTTGAGCATGAGCAATAGGAAAGTCAGCACGAACGGCGTACGAATAGAGTTAACCCAAATCGACTTCAATTTACTCCCACTCCTATCAATCCTTGTTGACCCCTACCATTGTAATGTTTAAGGAGTACGATCACAATGTCAATATTTAAGAGCCGCTTGTCGGCGGCTCTCTTCGGTAAACAGTCTATTCGTTGGCGTCTTTCGTACGTTCGATGACTCTGATCGGGTTCCCGCCGACGAAAGCGCCAGGCGCCACGTCTTTGTGGACGACGGAGCCCGCGGCAACGACCGCCCCGTCCCCGATCGTTACTCCCGGAAGAATCGTGACGTTCGCTCCGATCATCACTTCCGAGCCGATCTTGATATCGCCAAGACGATATTCCTTAATTAAGTATTCATGCGTAAGCAGCGTGGAGTTGTAGCCGATGATGCTATTGTCCCCGACGGATATCCGCTCCGGGAAGAACACGTCAACCATCACCATAAGCGCGAACGAAGTATGCCGCCCGACCTTCATGCCGAGGATTCGCCGATAGATCCAATTTTTCACCGGCAAGCTCGGACAATAACGCGCGATCTGGATGAAGATAAAGTTACGGACCGCCTTCAAGCGGGATACCGTTCGATAGACTTGCCAGAGCGCGTTCGGCCCTTCAACCGGATACCGCTCCACCCTTCTCAATCGCCGCCACCCGCAATCCCGCATAAGGTAAGAAGCTCGTTCATTTCGTGCAGCATATGCACAGCTCCGGATTCGTACAGCAAGTCCGCGCCCTTAAGCGACCAGGCGACGCCGACCGGCACTGCTCCCGCGGCGATCGCGGACCGGATGTCGACCGAGCTATCCCCGACCATGAACGTAGCCGAAGGCTCGACTTCGAGCGCGGCGATCGCTTTCGCTACCGGCTCCGGATGCGGCTTCGCATGCTCCACGTCGTCAAGAGCCACGAGCGTATCCACAACCTTATAGACTCCGAGCAGCTCGAGCGCGCGGATGGAGCCGGCACGCATTTTGGTCGTTACGATTCCTATCTTCAATCCTGCTTCATGCAACGTTCGCATCGTTTCCTCGACACCCGGGAATAACGACACCATCTCGTCATGCCGAAGGTGGTTGTACTCCCGATAAAGGCGAGTTAGATCCTCCACGTCCTGCCTGCCGGAAAATTGCTGTAATTGCATCGTTAAAGGCTGGCCCATGCTCGGGATAATATGCGTTCTTCCGAAGCTCTCCGGCACGATTCCTCTCAAGGCGTGAAGGAAAGATTCGATGATTAGTTCGTTCGTATCGATGATCGTCCCGTCTAGGTCAAACAGGACCGCTTCGATTTTCCGGCTTGCCGTCATTCTCCGATGTCTCCGTTTCTTCCGCTTGCGGCTCGGAATCCGAGGATTCCGCCTTTGGCTCTGCTTGTTGCGCGGGTTGTGCCTGCGAGGCGCCCGCGGTCTTCGTGCTCACGATCGGATCGACGTAGCGCTCCTTCGCCCAGCCCATCTTGCGACGTAACGCGATCAAGACGATGCCGACGATGACGATTAACAACGCGAGAAGCTGCGAGACCCGCACGTTGCCCTCTGCGGGATTCAGATAACCTTGGTCGAACAGCGCCTTCATCGGCGACCATAAGCCGTTCATCAACGACGCGAGCCAATCCGGCCCTTGGAACGCCAAGCTGTCCGTCCGCAGCGGCTCGATAAAGAATCGCCCGATAGAATACCAGATGAAGTAGCTGAAGAACAGCTCTCCCGCGCGCAGGAAACGCCGACGGCGAATGATGAACAATATCGCCAACCCGACGAAGCTCCACAACGATTCATAAAGGAACGTAGGGTGATGATAGACGCCTTGCACGTTCATCTGATCCACGATGAAAGAAGGGATATGCAGCGTGTCGCGAAGGAACGATTCCTCGACTTCCCCGCCATAGGCTTCTTGGTTCACGTAGTTGCCCCAGCGACCGATCGCTTGGCCGATCAAAAGCGACGGAGCGCAGACGTCCACGATCCGCCAGAAGGAATAACCTTTGGCCCTGATGTAGAAAAACCCGCATATTAACGCACCGATAAGCGCGCCGTATATAGCGATGCCGCCGTTCCAAATTTGGACGATTTCCCCGGGGTGCTCCGAGTAATAGTCCCACTTGAACAGAACATAATACAGGCGCGCGACGATCAAGGACGAAGGAACGCCGTACAGCATCAAGTCCAAGAAGAAATCGGGGATAATCCCGAATCGCTTGCCTTCCTGTATGGCGATTAACAACGCGGACAACGCCGCGAGTCCAAGTATAATCCCATACCAATGCACCGAAATCGGTCCGAGCTCGAACGCGATCGGATCCAGCAATAAACGAAACATAATCATCCTCCGTAGCCCGTTATTCGAATTCGTCCTCGGCAATCGCCTCGGTCAACTTGTTCGTGAATTGCAGCGCGGCGTTATAACCCATGCGCTTCAATCTATAATTCATGGCGGCCACTTCCAGGATGACGGCCAAATTTCGGCCTGGCCTTACGGGCACGGTGAGAAGCGGTACGTCGGTCTCGATGATTTTGGTCTTCTCCTCGTCCAGCCCAAGACGGTCGTATTGCTTGTCCTGCTGCCAGTTCTCCAGCTTCACGACCAAGCTGATGTTCGTCTGGTTGCGAACGGCGCCCGCGCCGAACAGCGTCATGACGTTCAGAATGCCGAGCCCGCGAATTTCGAGCAGGTGCCGAATCAAATCGGGGGCGGTTCCGAACAGTTGATTGTCCGAAGTCTGCCGGATCTCCACCGCATCGTCGGCGATTAACCGGTGTCCTCGTTTGACGAGCTCCAGCGCCGTCTCGCTTTTCCCGATTCCGCTTCCTCCGGTAATCAGCATGCCGACGCCGTACACGTCGACGAGAACTCCATGGATCGTAGCCGACGGAGCCAGCTTCTTCTCCAAGAAGTTCGTAATCCGGCTGAGCAGGATCGTCGTCGCCACGCTGCTGCGCAGCACCGGGCAATGTCGTTCGTTCGCGATCTCGATGAGCTCGTTCGGCGCATCCAAGCCGCGCGTAATAATAATGCACGGCGTCTCCTCGTGACAGAGCCGCTCCATGCGGTCGCGACGTTCCTCCGTTGTCAGCGTCTCTAAGAAAGCAAGCTCGGTTCTACCGAGAATTTGAGCCCGTTCGCCAGGGTAATAGTTGAAATAACCGGCCATCTCCAAGCCGGGACGGTTCAAGTCGTCCGTAACGATCTTCCTGCGCAGACCGTCTTCACCCGCAACGATTTCGAGGTGAAATTGCTGCACGAGTTCGGATACTCTCACTTTTTTAGCCATCGTACAGCTCCTTTTTCCAAAATTCCTCTTCCCATCGTATCGAAAATAAACCGACAACGCAACGAGAGTTTCAAGCGTAACGCAAAAAAGAAAACCGCCCGGCTAGACTGCCGAACGGTTTCCGGTTTATTGGCACATTCTTATTCGTGTTCGAGTACGTTATCTTCCGTATCTTTATCGAACACGTGAATTTTGTTCATATCGACAGCAAGCTTAACGTTCTGACCTTCGCGAAGCGCGGAGCGGCCGTCAACGCGAGCGATAATGTTGTCTTTGCCCAGGCCAGTCAGGTACAAGAGCGCCTCGTGACCAAGGTTCTCGCTAACTTCGATCGATGCGTTCACGATGCTGTTAGGGGAACCTTCGATGAACACCGGCTCATCGTGAAGATCTTCCGGACGGATGCCAAGAATGATCTCTTTGCCGATGTAGCCTTTAGCGCGAAGCGATTTCGCTTTGCCTTCAGGGATTTCAAGGTTGAAGCCCGTAGCGCGGAAACGTACGGATCCGCCTTCTTCTACGAGTTGACCGGTGATGAAGTTCATCGCAGGCGCGCCGATGAAGCCGGCAACGAACAGGTTCGTTGGATGGTTGTACAGAACGTCCGGCGTAGCCGCTTGTTGAATGTAACCGTCTTTCATAACGACGATACGGTCGCCCATCGTCATGGCTTCCGTCTGGTCATGGGTTACGTAGATGCAAGTCGTCTCGAGACGTTTCATCAATTTGGAGATGTTAGCGCGCATTTGCGTACGCAGCTTAGCATCCAAGTTGGAAAGCGGTTCGTCCATCAAGAATACTTGAGGTTCGCGAACGATTGCGCGGCCGAGAGCAACGCGCTGGCGTTGACCGCCGGACAATGCTTTAGGTTTGCGGTCGAGCAAGTGCTCGATTTCGAGCGTGCGTGCTGCTTCGCGAACGCGGCGGTCGATTTCGTCCTTGCGGAATTTACGCAGTTTCAAACCGAAAGCCATGTTCTGATACACGTTCATGTGCGGGTAAAGAGCGTAGGATTGGAATACCATCGCGATGTCGCGATCTTTCGGGGCTACGTCGTTAACGACGCGGTCGCCGATGTATAGTTTGCCTTCGGAGATTTCTTCGAGACCGGCGATCATCCGCAATGTCGTGGATTTACCGCAGCCGGAAGGACCTACGAGTACAAGGAATTCTTTGTCTTGGATATCCAAGTTGAAGTCTGTAACGGATGCTTTGTCGCTGCCTGCATATTTTTTGAACACATGCTCTAAACGTACGCCTGCCATTATATTTCCCCCTAAACTTCGTTTGAAGGTACACGTTTATATTACCTCAGACCCAAGCCAACTGACTATGCACAAAGGCTACAAAAAATTCATTTCCTTTTCGTGACTTTGTACAATAGCAATAGAATGCGTACGAGCACCGCGTCGTTAAACGACCTGACATCAAGCCCTGCTTCGTGTTTGATTTTATCTAGACGGTACAATAAAGTGTTGCGGTGGATGAACAGTTTTTTGGCCGTCTCGCTCACATTGCAGTCCATCGAGAAGAACGCGTCGAGCGTCGAGATCGTCTCCGAATCGGTGAAGAGATCCGGCCTTCCCATCATCTCTTCCACGAACCTGGACCTGACCTGCTCGGGAATTCCGCTCAGCAGCCGCTCCAGATGGACGAGCCAAGGCAAATGGACTTGCATGCCTACGTGAAATTTGCGGCCTAGAAAAATCGTTTCCCGCAACGTGCCCACGATGCGGACGACGTTCTCCGAAGGAACGATCGGCTCTCCCACCGCGATATGGCATTCGCCGCCCCACTCCCCGGTCACTAGCTGATGCAAGCCTTCGGCGAGGGAAGCGAGCACTTCCTTCGTTTCTTCGTGTCCAAGCGCCTCGTCGCCGTCGGCTTCCGCTTCCGTCAACACCCGGTCCGTGCTCAGAATCAGCCACTCATGCTCGCGAAGCGGAACAAGCAGCGTCTCATCGGATATATAAGTTCGAATCGTCTTTTCCAGCTCGTTATAATTCGGCTCTTTGTCGTCCAATTGCTCGCATAGGAGAAGGAACGGAACCATTCCATCGAAGAGCCGGTTGCGAAGCTCCATGCGATCCGGCACTTCCGCCCGCCATTCGCCCGCCGTCACGGATTGCTGGATCCATTCGCCGAGACGCCTCGCTTGGCGCTCCAGATCGGAGGATGAGGAAACCGGCTTAGCGTTATTGTGCTGCAACACGTATCCGAGCAGCCTCTCCTCTAACGGGGTCAGGCTGGCAGCCGTCTCTAACACTTGCAATTCTGTCCCGTTCACGCGGGTAATGATACGTACGCCTTGCTTGGCATGCAGCGTATCCCCGACTTCGGGATTCCGCTTGCCGCCTTCGCGCTCCCATTCCGCTGCCGTCACCGTCTTCGGCACGACCGGCGCTTCCAGCAGTTGTTCCAATTGCTGCAGTCTGGTCTTGTTCATTGCTCGTGCCCCTTGCTCAGTAAGGATGCGATCTCTGCGGTCATTGTACCATATTTGGCGCAATGGATGGCGATCCTGGACACTTATTAACGCAAGGCAAGCAGAACGACGATCGATAACAAGGACAATACGGCTGCGATTAAATAGAGGAATGAAACCGTCTGAACCTGCGTGAGTCCCCATTTCATTAAACTGTGATGAGTATGCATATTATCCGCTCTATGTAAGCCCTGGCCTTTGGTTAATCTGCGAATGAACACGATCGCCGTATCGAGAATCGGCACCCCGAGCGCTAATAAAGGAACGGACAGCGATAGGATCGTCGCCCCCTTGAGCGTTCCATCGACTGCGGTCACGGCCAGCGTATACCCTAGGAACGTCGCTCCGGCGTCGCCCATGAAAATACGCGCGGGATGAAAGTTGTACGTCAGGAACGCGAGGCATGAACCCGCGAGCGCAACGGCAACGATCGCCGTGCTCGGTTGATTCCCGATCAGCGACGCGGCGAACAGAGTCAACGACGAGATGACGCATACCCCTGAAGCGAGTCCGTCGACGCCGTCGATGAAGTTCAACATATTAATGAGAGCAAACACCCATACGACCGTGGCAATGCTGCCGATCGCCGGCGTGAATAGAATCATCGCCGCGGACGATGGAGCGGACACGCCCTGTATGACGATTCCCTGAAATACGGGAACAAGGGCCACCATGATGTAGGCGACCAATCTCGGCCATACGGGAAACTCCCGGCTTCGAGACTTGTAATAATCGTCGATCAATCCGGCGAGAACGAGGACAGTACCGCCGATCATTAGGGTACGAAACATGGATGAGTGGTCTAAAAAGAGGAGGGAAGTTCCGATAACGCCTAGGAAAATGGCTATTCCCCCTGACAGAGGGACCGGTTCGTCGTGGATTTTGCGTTTGGAAGGACGGTCTACGAAGCCGTAGCGAACGGCGAATTGCCGCACGATCGGCACGAGCACGATAACGACGGTAAAGGCGAAGAGGAGCGCGTATAGATACATCATAGCTAGAGGAGGCCTCCGATCACGACGGGATGATCTTAAGGTCTCCTTTATTTGGTTACGGCATACAAAAAAACAGACGTCTGCGCGTCTGTTTGATTTGTTCGAGTGGTGAGCCATGTAGGACTCGAACCTACGACACCCTGATTAAAAGTCAGGTGCTCTACCAACTGAGCTAATGGCTCGGATCGGGTAAAGAAATGGTGGAGGCTGATGGATTTGAACCACCGAACCCGGAGGGAACAGATTTACAGTCTGCCGCGTTTGGCCACTTCGCTAAGCCTCCACGATAAGTACCGATACCATTATACCCATTAATGATAAATCGGATTAAACGAATGGTGGCTCGAGACGGAATCGAACCGCCGACACGAGGATTTTCAGTCCTCTGCTCTACCAGCTGAGCTATCGAGCCTTACGAATAATGAATGGCGGAGCCGACGGGATTCGAACCCGCGGTCTCCTGCGTGACAGGCAGGCATGTTAGGCCACTACACCACGGCTCCGCGATATGGTGGAGGCTGAGGGGATCGAACCCCCGACCCTCTGCTTGTAAGGCAGATGCTCTCCCAGCTGAGCTAAGCCTCCGTGGGATATTGAGTTGAGTAAGAATGGTAGCGGCGAAGGGACTCGAACCCCCGACCCTCCGGGTATGAACCGAATGCTCTAGCCAGCTGAGCTACACCGCCACACGATTATCTCAAGGCTTGCGCCTTGAAAACTGGATGCGAAACAAAGCGTTTGGTGAAAGTTTGAAACATCTTGGCCATCCATTGTCATTAGGATAAGCCCTCGACCGATTAGTACTCGTCAGCTCCACACGTTGCCGCGCTTCCACCCCGAGCCTATCAACCTCGTGTTCTTCAAGGGGTCTTACGAATTGGGAAATCTCATCTTGAGGCAGGCTTCGCGCTTAGATGCTTTCAGCGCTTATCCCTTCCGCAC